>NZ_RBXG01000001.1:0-3836450 GCF_003634845.1 Paraburkholderia sp. RAU2J | reverse complement strand
CATCAGGCGCGCTATTGTACAGCGTCGGGTGAATTTGCTGCGGCGCGGCGGGCAGGGTGGGCCCGGTGAACCGCATGGGCCGCATGGGCCGCATGGGCCGCATGGGCCGCATGGGCCGCATGGGCCGCATGGGCCGCATGAGCCGCATTGGCCACATGAGCCACATGAGCCACGTCCTGGCCGGGCGGCGTGCTCAGGACGCCACCGGCGGCACCCGCCTCGTCTTCAGGCTCGCGAGCCCGATGCCCGCGACCACGCAAGTGAGCGCGAAACCGTGCGCGAGGGTGGGCCGTTCGCCGAGAAACGTGATGCCATAGATCGCGGCGGCCACCGGCAACACCGCGCTGAACACGCCCGCGAGACTGCCCGGCACATGGCGGATGCCCTTCATCCATAGCCAGAACGAGAAGATGCTGGCCGACAGCCCGTACCACAGCACCAGTGTCCAGAGGCCGACTGGCACCGCCTGATAGTCGAAGTGCACGAGCGCGCCGGCGCCGAGCGGCAGCATCAGCAGCAGGCCGAACAGGTGCGTGTACGCGCAGATGTCGATCGGCGCGAGCGTTTGCGTGAGGCGGCGTGACAGGATGATGTAGAGCGATTCGCAGCACACCGCGCCGAGCACCATCAGATTGCCGACGAACGAGGTCTCGCCGGCCGCGTTCTCGCCAACGTGCGCGAGATTGATCACGACGACGCCGACGATCGCCAGCGCGATCGACGCGAGCGCCCGGCCGTTCGGCCGCTCCTTGAGGATCAGCCAGGACAGCAACGCGACGACCGCGGGGATCGTGCTGGTGATGACGCCGGCCGCCACCGCGCTGGTGCGCTGCACGCCATTGAGCATCAGCAACGTGAACCCGAAGGTGCCGAACAGCGCCTGCAGAAACAGGTTGACCCATTCGTCGCGTTTGACGCGGCGCAGCTTCGCCACACGCAGGAGCGGCCAGAGCACCGCCATCGCGATCACGAAGCGCAGCAGCGCGAACAGGGGGACGGGGACGAACTCGACAATCGATTTACCGATGCCGACATTGCTGCCGACCAACAGCATCGAGGTGATGAGAAGAAGGGCGTAACGATTCAAGCTGGAGTCCGGGCGACTAGTTCAGTTAGCATTGTAAGAGGCCGTGCGAACCAGCGTAAGGGCACCCGGGCGGACACAAGGGCGGATGCCCGACGTCGCAACGCGTACGATGTGCAACACGGTATGCGAGTTCGAATACATAAACGTGGTGTAACGCGTAGCATGCGCGCTTGGACTTGCGTAGTGTCGAGTGCGCCGCTTGTACCTCATGTGCGTCACACTTGAGGCCTACGCGGTACGTCGCATGTCTGCTCGGCTAAGGGTTTTCGCGGGCACGCCGATGCGGCTCGCGTAAGTGGCTGGTAAGTTGCAACGCTTATGTTTGACCATGAGAGCAGCGAGCTCGTCGCACGCATCCATGCTGCAGCGCCGCATGGATAGATAGTACCGACAGGCTGCGGCGCGGCGCCCGGCGTTTCGCTGCGCGAGGGTTGGAGACAGCGCGCGTCGATCATCGAGGTCCGCGCCGACAGGACAGGGTGCGCCACGGGCGCGCCGGCACAGGTTTTACGTTTCATCTTCACCAAGGGGTTGTCGATGTCTGCGATTGAATCGGTTCTTCAGGAACGCCGTGTTTTCCCGCCCTCCGCTGAAGCAGCGGCAGGCGCGACCATCTCCGGCATGGACGCGTACCAGGCGCTGGCCGCCGAAGCGGAACGCGATTACGAAGGCTTCTGGGGGCGCCTCGCTCGCGAGACGCTGAGCTGGAACACCCCCTTCACCAAGGTGCTCGACGAATCGAAGGCACCGTTCTACACGTGGTTCGAAGACGGTCAGCTGAACGCGTCGTATAACAGCATCGACCGTCATGTCGAAGCCGGCAATGGCGGGCGCGTCGCGATCGTCTTCGAGGCCGACGACGGCACCGTCACCAACGTCACCTATCAGGATCTGCTGCAACGCGTGTCGCGCTTTGCGAACGCGCTGAAGAAGCGCGGCGTGAAGAAGGGCGACCGCGTGGTGATCTACATGCCGATGTCGATCGAAGGCATCGTCGCGATGCAGGCTTGCGCGCGGATCGGTGCGACGCATTCAGTGGTGTTCGGCGGCTTCTCGTCGAAGTCGCTCAATGAGCGGCTGGTGGACGTGGGCGCGGTCGCGCTCGTCACGTCCGACGAACAGATGCGCGGCGGCAAGGCCTTGCCGCTGAAGAACATCGCCGACGAAGCCCTCGCGATGGGCGGCTGCGAAGCGGTCACGAGCGTGATCGTGTATCAGCGCACCGGCGGCAAGGTCGCGTGGAACGAAGGCCGCGACCTGTGGATGCATGAACTCGCGCAAGCCGAGTCGGATCAATGCGCGCCCGAGTGGGTCGGCGCCGAGCACCCTCTCTTCATCCTCTACACGTCCGGCTCGACCGGCAAGCCCAAGGGCGTGCAGCACAGCACGGGCGGCTATCTGCTGTGGGCCGCGCTGACCCTGAAGTGGACCTTCGACTGGAAGCCCACCGACGTGTTCTGGTGTACCGCCGACATCGGCTGGATCACCGGCCATAGCTACATCGCATATGGTCCGCTGACGCTCGGCGGCACCCAGGTCGTGTTCGAAGGCGTGCCGACCTATCCGAACGCCGGGCGCTTCTGGGACATGATCGCGAAGCACAAAGTCACGCTTTTCTACACCGCGCCGACCGCGATCCGCTCGCTGATCAAGGCCGCCGAGGCCGACGCGAAAGTGCATCCGAAGAGCTATGACCTGTCGACGCTGCGCATCATCGGCACGGTCGGCGAGCCGATCAATCCGGAAGCGTGGGTGTGGTATCACGAGAATGTCGGCGGCGGCCGTTGCCCGATCGTCGATACGTGGTGGCAAACCGAAACCGGCGGGCACATGATCACGCCGCTGCCGGGCGCCACGCCGCTCGTGCCGGGTTCGTGCACGCTGCCGCTGCCGGGCATCATGGCGGCGGTTGTCGACGAAACCGGCCAGGACGTGCCGAACGGGCAGGGCGGCATTCTGGTGGTGAAGCGTCCGTGGCCGTCGATGCTGCGCAACGTATGGGGCGACCCGGACCGCTATAAGAAGAGCTACTTCCCGAAGAACTCGGCGGTACGCTGTATCTCGCCGGCGACGGCGCGGTGCGCGACAAGGAGACCGGCTACTTCACGATCATGGGCCGCATCGACGACGTGCTCAACGTGTCGGGTCACCGGCTAGGGACGATGGAGATCGAGTCAGCGCTGGTGTCGAATCCGCTCGTGGCCGAGGCCGCGGTGGTGGGCCGGCCCGATGCGACCACGGGTGAGGCCGTGTGCGCGTTCGTCGTGCTCAAGGGCGCGCGTCCGCAAGGCGAGGCGGCCGTGAAGCTCGCCATCGAACTGCGCAACTGGGTGGGCAAGGAGATCGGTCCGATCGCGAAGCCGAAGGACATCCGCTTCGGCGAAAACCTGCCGAAGACGCGTTCGGGCAAGATCATGCGCCGCCTGTTGCGCTCGCTCGCGAAGGGCGAGGCCATCACTCAGGACGTGTCCACCCTGGAAAACCCGGCGATTCTCGATCAGCTCGGCGAGTCGCTCTGAGCGGTGGTTGGTCCGGGTCGTGACAAGCGCGTGTCGAACGATACGTGCTTGACCTGACGCAAAGGGCGATCACTTGTCGTCTGCTTGGACCACTTAGACCACACCGTCGATGCCACCGCGCGGACAATCCCGATTGCCTGCCCGGTGGCTTTTTGTTAAATAGGCGCATGGCCGCGCCGCACCACTCCTCTCACGCTACGCTTCATCCCGCGCCCGAACCGCCCGCGGTCTCGGCGGCGATGGCGCGTGCGCATCAAACGTACTGGCGCTTCAATCTCGCGCTGATCGCGACGCTCATGACCATTGGCTTCGTCGTGTCGTTCGTGCTGCCTCTGATCGCCCTCAGGTTGGCGCACGTGCGCATCGGCGGTTTCAGTCTGCCGTTCTATTTCGGCGCACAGGGCGCGATCCTCGTCTACCTCGCGCTAATCGTCGTGTATATCGTGCTGATGCAGCGTGCCGACCGGCGCCTGCAACGTGCGTTCGATGCCGATGCCGATGCGAATGCGAGCGCGAGCGCCGCAGCCAGCGCAAGCACGAATGCCGATGCCAACGCGTCGACCGGGCGCGGACGCTGAGCCGATGAAACTCACGCATCGGCTGATCCGCTCCTACGCGCTATATACGCTTGGCTTCCTGCTGTTTATCTACGTGATGTGGCGTATCGAGCGCAACACCGGCCCGGGTGTATGGATCGGCTATGTGTTCCTGTTCGTGCCGATCGCGGTGTACGCGGTGATCGGCGTGCTGTCGCGTACGTCCGATCTGGTCGAATACTACGTGGCGGGGCGGCGCGTGCCGTCCGCGTTCAACGGCATGGCGACCGCGGCCGACTGGTTGTCGGCCGCGTCGTTCATCGGACTGGCCGGGTCGATCTATGCAACCGGATACGACGGTCTCGCGTATCTGATGGGCTGGACCGGCGGCTATTGCCTTGTCGCGTTCCTCCTTGCGCCCTACGTGCGCAAGCTCGCGCGCTACACGATTCCCGATTTTCTCGGCACGCGCTTTTCGAGCAACGCGGTGCGCGGGCTCGCCGCGCTGGCCGCGATCCTGTGCTCGTTCGTCTATCTGGTCGCGCAGATCCAGGGCGTCGGACTGATCGCGACGCGTTTTATCGGCGTGGATTTCGCGATCGGCATTTTCTGCGGACTCGCGGGCATTCTCGTGTGCTCGTTTCTTGGCGGCATGCGTGCCGTCACGTGGACGCAGGTCGCGCAGTACATCATTCTGATCGCGGCGATCCTGATTCCCGTGTCGATGATCGCGCATAAGGACGGCCTCGGCTGGGCGCCGCAAGTCAGTTATGGCCGTTTGATGGAGCGCATGGAACGCCTCGAGCAGCAGGTGCGCGACGAGCCGCTCGAACAGACCGTGCGCGACGACTATCGACGCCGCGCGACGCTGATGCAGATGCGCCTCGACGCGTTGCCGCAATCGTTCGTCGACGAGAAGCAGCGGCTCACGCAGGAAGTCGCCGATCTGCGCCGCCACAATGGTCCGCTGCGCGACATCAAGGAGCGCGAAAGGGCGCTCGAACAGTTCCCCCGCGACGCCGCCGCCGCGCAGATCGTCTGGACCCAGCATCGCGACGAAATGCTGATGCGCGCGGCCGCGCCGGTGCCGATGCACGAGCCGTTTCCCGCGGTCAACGACGAGGATCGGCGCATCCACGAGCGCAATTTTCTTTCGTTGCTGCTGTGTCTGTCGCTCGGCACGGCGAGCCTGCCGCATATCCTGACGCGCTATAACACGACGACTTCGGTGGGCTCCGCGCGCCGCTCGGTCGGCTGGACGCTGTTTTTCGTCGCGCTGTTCTATCTGACGGTGCCGGTGCTCGCGGTGCTGATCAAGTACGAGATGCTGAGCAACCTGGTCGGCCATCACTTTGCCGATCTGCCGCAATGGCTGATGCAATGGCGCAAGGTCGAGCCGAGCCTGATCAGCCTCGCCGATACGAACGGCGACGGCATTGTGCGGTGGAGCGAGATCCAGATGCAGCCGGACATGGTGGTGCTCGCCGCGCCGGAGATCGCGGGGCTACCGTATGTGATGTCGGGTTTGATCGCGGCCGGCGCGCTGGCCGCGGCGCTGTCGACCGCGGACGGATTGCTGCTGACGATCGCCAACGCGTTGTCGCACGACGTGTACTACCACATGGTCGATCCCGGCGCGTCGAGCCAGCGGCGTGTGACGATCTCGAAGATTCTGCTGTTGGGGGTGGCGCTGTTCGCGTCGTATGTGGCGTCGCTGAACACGGGGAATATTCTGTTTCTGGTGGGTGCGGCGTTTTCGCTGGCGGCGTCGAGTCTGTTTCCGGTGCTGGTGCTCGGCGTGTTCTGGAAGCGCACGACGCGGCTCGGCGCGGTGGCCGGCATGGTGGCGGGGCTCATGGTGTGCATCTATTACATCGTCTCGACCTATCCGTTCTTCACGCAGATGACGGGCTTCACGGGCGCGCGCTGGTTCGGCATCGAGCCGATCAGTTCGGGCGTGTTCGGCGTGCCGGCGGGGTTCCTGGTGGCGATCGGCGTGAGTCTGATCGACCGCAAACCGGATGCTTATACGATCGCGCTGGTGGATTATATCCGGCATCCTTGAGCGGGTTTTCGCATGGGTGTGGCGCACGGCGTGAAGTTTGCTATAATTCGGCTCCCCGCCGGAGAGATGGATGAGCGGTTTAAGTCGCACGCCTGGAAAGCGTGTATAGGTTAATAACCTATCCGGGGTTCGAATCCCCGTCTCTCCGCCACCCTTCCCATAAGGCTTTGCGGCCGATTCAAAATCAGAGCTGCGCCATAAAAGTAGGCTTTCGTCGAGGGCCAATCCTGACACGCGAAGGGAATCGGCCGGCCCATGCCCGACCACAACCTCGCCAGCACCATGCTAAACCGCTTGCGTAGTCTCGCATCCTGAAATTCGCTCGCCTGGACCTCCTTGTCGAACCCCGCTCGTTCGTCCGCCTGTCGGTTGCCGGCCATCTCGCTCGCACACGAAATATGACGAAGGCCAGGTTACCAGGTTTCGCAACAGAGTTGTGGGTAATTGCAAGGTCCGCAACACGCTTACTGTTCAACTAAATCCGAGGCAGCCTTTCACTCGCAGCAAATGAGACGACCGCGCAATGCGGCTCGCATGCTAGTGCTGAATTACTTCGATCATGGCGGGGTAGCCTGCACTGGCTGGTAACAGTCCACCTTCAACATAGACGTTACGACCATCGATCTCGACGATTCCGCGGACCGTGCCGTCGGCCAGCTTGACGACGTCGCACGGCTTCAAATCCGCCACTACCGAAGCATTGCTGACGAAGAAGCCCGCTCGCGTTCTCGATATGCCCCGGCTCCAATTCACGTCGGAGAAGTCGGCGGGTTGCACGCTGATGACGTGTTCCAGTATCGAGTCCCGCGAAAACTTGGTTTGCGCTCCTCCAACACAGGCGTTTTCGCTGGGAAGATTCGATACGCCGACTTCCCGCTGCCACCCGAATACCCTCGCGCTCCATGGACGAACTGAATCGACCGGCAGGCTCACGGCGCGCGAAAGCACACATGCGGAAACTTTCTCCAGACAACCGAAATTGTCGAGGACGGCGACTCGCGCGGAGAAGTCCGCGTTAGTCCGTTGAATCGCGGGAATTGAGCCAATGACGAGAAAGACGGCCGCCACCGCGGAGATCGCAGGCGCCACAACGCACACCGAGCGGGCGGCACTAATTGAATTCGCAAATGTTCCGATCCAGAAGAGGGCAGTCCACGGCAGATACCGAACCGCGAAAAAATAGCTGAAGTTCACATTCGCATTGCGCAAGTCCTCGTAGGCGATGTTGAGTGTGACACTCGTCAAACAGGCGAGCAGGCCGAGGGTCGAAATAAACACGAGGTGCGCACTGCCCTGTTTGAAGCGTACAAACCGGACGATCGAAAAGAAATAGGCGCAGAGTCCAACAGCACCCAGGATCGCATCGGCGGCAGTGCTCAGCGCTCCGAACGCCACTCCGTGTCCGAGCAGATACGAGACGTATGCCGGGATCCCGAGCCAGGCAGACGGCGCGTGGATCATTTTCGCTAATATCGCCGCCAGGTGGATATGAGGTGTCGTCGGATAGTGAGCCGCGTACACCGAAAATTCCACCGTCAGCAAAACCGCAATAACGGCGAAGCTCTTTCTGCGCATTATTAAAGCGAATGCGATCAGAACAGGAATCGCCAGAACGCCAGCCCCATGACTGATGATCGCGACAGCGAAGAGCAGCCCGGCGACGAATGACTTCGACACAGTTTGATCGCGCGTGAGTAAATACGAGGCTACTGTTATCAGAGACGCGGTGCCGATCAATGTGACCTGAAACGGCCACTCAAGGATGCCTATGTTTTGAGGGCCAAGCAGAAGGAAGGTTGCAAGACCAATCAGCGCGAAGCGTGTCGCGCGATCCCGTTCAGATTCAAAGATGGACACTGAGATTGTTGCGATGGTCGCCAAACAAAATGCAAAGCTGGCCGCGTACAGCAACCATGCGCGCCCCCCGAAGAACATGACATCCAGATACGCCAAGCTGAAGACAATGAAATGTGGGTGGTCAACCTGTCGGCGAAACACGAAGTCCGCGACGCTGATCTCTCCGTGCTTCAATTGAGCGGCGCGAAAAAAAACCTGCTCGTAATCGCTGGAGAAGAGGGGGAGATACGTCCGGGCGATTACCGCCAGGGTGATAGTTGCCGCCGCTATCCCCGCGAGAAAGACGAGGAACGATAGCAATTCTGTTGTACGATTTGTGGATTTAATTCTGTGCACTGGCGGCGGTCTCCGGTTCGAGCCGAAAGTGTAACGCACGGCAAATATCTACAGTTCAGGAGTATGCGCAGAATGGCCGCAGCCGGCGTGATCGCGGGCCTTTTCTACACCACGATGCCCCTTGCGATGAGCCGCCGCGACGTCGTCGTCGAGTCGGCCGGCAAGGTTCACGAGATAGCCGCAGGCGGTTCGACATCGTAGTGATGCGCATCTTGCACTAAACTAGCGCCCGCCCAAGCCCGCTACGTAAAGAGCAACCCACCGATGCCCCCGTCTCCCGCCGACCCCGCCGATTCCCCGACCTTCAGCCTCCCGAAACACCCCCCATTCCAGCGCTTCTGGTGCACGCGCATCCTGTCGTCGCTGTCATTCCAGATGCTCGCCGTGGCGATGGGCTGGCACATCTATGCGCTCACGCATAGCGCCTTCGCGCTGGGTCTCGTCGGCCTCGCACAATTTCTGCCGATGTTCCTGCTGACGCTGGTGGTCGGCCACGTCGCCGACCGCTACGACCGCCGCCGCATCGCAGCCATCTGCCAAAGCCTCGAAAGCGTCGCTGCGTTGCTGTTCGCTTTCGGCACCTTCGGCGGCTGGATCAGTGCGCCGGTCATCTATGTGCTGGCCGCCTGCGTCGGCGCGGCGCGCGCGTTCGAATCGCCCGCGGTCGCCTCGCTATTGCCCGCCGTCGTGCCGCGCGGCTATTTGCCGAAAGCGACCGCATGGGCTACCTCCGCGAATCAGACGGCGCAGATCGCCGGTCCCGCGCTGGGTGGTCTGCTGTATGGCATCGGTCCGGGCGCTGCCTACCTCGCGTGCACGCTGTCGTTCGCGGCCGCCGCCGCATCCGTGTGGAGCATCCCGCTGCAAACGAAACCCGCGAGCCGCGCGCCCGTGACGCTCGAGTCGATCTTTTCGGGCATCGCGTTTATCCGCAAGGAGCCAGTGATTCTCGGCGCACTCTCGCTCGATCTGTTCGCCGTGCTGTTTGGCGGCGCGACCGCGCTGTTGCCGATCTTCGCGCGCGACGTGCTGCACACTGGGCCGCTCGGTCTCGGTCTGCTGCGCTCGGGCACCGCGATCGGCGCGCTCGCGGGCACCATCTGGCTTGCGCATTTCCCGTTACGCAACCGGCCCGGCGCGGCGATGTTCGGCGGCGTGATCGCGTTCGGCCTGGCCACGGTGGTGTTCGGTCTGTCGCATCAATTCTTCGTGTCGCTGTTTGCGCTGATGGCGTTGGGTGCGTCGGACACCATCAGCGTGGTGGTGCGCCTCTCGCTCGTGCAATTGCGCACGCCCGACGAAATGCTCGGCCGTGTGAGCGCGGTCAATTCGCTTTTCATTGGCACCTCGAATCAACTCGGCGAATTCGAATCGGGCGTGACGGCGGGCTGGTGGGGTGCGCGGACGGCGGTGCTGGTCGGCGGCATCGCGACGATCACGGTCGCCTTGCTGTGGATGAAGCTGTTTCCGGCACTGCGCGACACCCGCTCGCTGGAGCGTGGAGAGGAACTGGCGCCAAGCAGTTGATCGAGAGTCGTGACAGCGTTCACCAGGATCGGCCGCGTGGCATGCAAATGCGCGCCTCGCGCGATTGAGGCCACCTCGAGTCCGCGCCAGGGCCGCATGACGCGCGACGATTTCGCGAGGCATCCGTGCGCGTGACACCTGCATGCTCCGCTGGAGCGCCACGAAGGGCAACCAGAGCCGGTGTGACGCGCATACCCCATCTGCCCATCGTCACACAACGACGACCCTGGAGCCGATGCCGGCACCCGCTATGATGGTGCGATCGTCACTCGGCCATCATCATCATGCGCATCGCCCCTTTACCTCCGCTCCAGTGTCTGGTCGCGTTCGAATCGGCCGTGCGGCATGCGAGCTTCACCAAGGCCGCCGCCGAACTGCATTTGACGCAAAGCGCGGTGAGCCGGCAGATCGCCCAGCTCGAAGACTTTCTTGGCCGCTCGCTATTCGTGCGCGAGCATCGGGCGTTGCGTCTGACGATCGCCGGCGAAGGCTACGCAAAGCACGTGCAGTGGCTGCTCGCCACCTGCTCCGAAGCCACGCTCGACGTGATGAAGCGCTACGGCGATCTCGAACTGACGATTGCGTGCTCGTCCGGCGTCGCGGTATTGTGGCTCACGCCCCGGCTTGGCGCGTTTCGTGCGGCGCATCCGAACGTGAAGATCAGAATGATCGTGCGTGACGGTCTCGCGTCGCTGTCGCCCGCGGAATTCGACGTGGGTCTGTACTACAGCCGTCAGCGTGCCGAACCGCATTTCACCGCACGCCGTATCTTCGACGAAGAGGTGTACCCGGTATGTTCGCCCGGATATCTCGCCGGGCGTGTGCTCGGACCCGCGGACCTCGCGCACGAAACCCTGCTGATGCAGGAGGACGGCCAGCGCCAATGGATGTCCTGGCCCGAATGGTTTCGTCTGAATGGTGTGCAGATGCCGACCGCGCCGCAGTCGGTCGTCGTCAATCACTATCCGCAGCTCGTGCAGATGGCGATTCTCGGCCAGGGCGTGGTGCTCGGCTGGCGGCATATGATCGACGCGTGCCTGAGCGAGGGGCTGCTGGTGCGCGCGACGCAGGCGTCGGCGAGTCACGGCGGCGGCTATTACGTGGTGTCGCCGAACGATCGCTCGCAGAACCAGGCGGCGCGCCTCTTCACGCGCTGGCTGTTCGAGCAGGCCGAAGCGCAGATGGGCAGGACGGCCTTTTAATTCCCTGAATCCCGCTTCGCATGCGCTACGCGCATGCGTGCATGCGAATCTTTCGTTTCGAAAACAAATCAGGTGTCTCTAGGATCGGTGTTATGCCTGCGAAGGCGCCGCTCGCTCATGGCGCGGCGCGTTGCCGACACTTTCGCCTGACAGGGCAGCCAGATGAGGAAAGAGACCATGCAGGGAACGCTTTCATCCAACGTCGCACTCTGCGTCGACTCGCTCGCGCGGCAACGGCGCCGCGCCATCATCGCCACCGTGCTCGGCAACGGGCTCGAGTGGTTCGACTTCACCGTGTACAGCTTTTTCGCGGTCATCATCGCGAAGCTGTTCTTTCCGACCGGCAATGAACTGAGTTCGCTGCTGCTCGCGGTCGCGACCTTCGGCGTGGGCTTTTTCATGCGGCCGGTGGGCGGCATCGTGCTCGGCGTGTATGCGGACAAGGTCGGCAGAAAGGCGGCGCTCTCGCTGACCATTCTGCTGATGGCGGGCGGCACCGCGTTGATCGGCCTCGCCCCGACCTACGACCAGATCGGCCTGTGGGCGCCGGTGCTGATCGTGATCGCGCGTTTGCTGCAAGGCTTCTCGGCGGGCGGCGAAATGGGCACCGCCACCGCCTTCCTCACGGAATACGCGCCGTCGAATCAGCGCGCTTTCTATTCGAGCTGGATTCAGTCGAGCATCGGCTTCGCCGTGCTGCTCGGCGCGGCGGTCGGCACCTTCGTGACCACCAACCTGAGCGCGGACGCGTTGCACTCGTGGGGTTGGAGAATGCCGTTCCTGATCGGCATTCTGATCGGACCGGTCGGCTATTTCATCCGCAGCCGCATGGATGAAACGCCGGCGTTCAGCGCGGTGGCCGACGAAGCGAAGAACGATTCGCCGCTCGCCGAAGTGTTCCAACGCTTTCCGCGCGAGACGTTCGCGAGCTTTTCGATGGTGATTCTGTGGACCGTCTGCACCTACGTGCTGCTGTTCTATATGCCGACCTACTCGGTGCGCACCTTGCATCTGCCGCAATCCACCGGCTTTTTCGCGGGCATGTTCGGCGGCCTGATGATCATGTGCTTCTCGCCGGTGGTCGGCAAGCTGGCCGACCGCTTCGGCCGCCGCGTGTTCCTGTCCGGCGCGGCCGTCTCGATCCTGCTGCTCGCATGGCCGATGTTCGCCTACATCAATCACACGCCGGGCCTCGCGTCGCTGATGGTGTTCCAGGGCGTGTTCGGCTTGCTGATCGCGGCGTACACCGGCCCGATTCTCGCTGCGTTCTCCGAACTGTTTCCGACCAAGGTGCTGTCGACCGGCTTGTCCGTCGCCTACAACTTCGCCGTGACGATTTTCGGCGGCTTCGCACCGTTCTTCATCACGTGGCTGATCGCCTCGACGGGCAGCAACATGGCGCCCGCGATCTACGTGATGATCGCCGCGGCCATCAGCCTCACCGGTACCTTCTTCGTGCGCGATTCGCGCCGACGCCGCGCCTGAAGCGGCGCGTGCGGCCCGCCGAGGGCCGGACGGTTTCCTTCATCCAGTCAGGAAGATATCAATGAGCATTACGGTAATCAGTGGCGGCAGCGTACTCGATCTCGCACAGGGCGTGTTGCTCGAACATCATCATGTCGTGATCGAAAACGGCCATATCGTCGAAGTCACCGATCGTCCCGTCGACCTGCCGAACGCGCGCGTGATCGACGCGCGCGGCAAGACGGTGATGCCTGGCCTGATCGACTGTCACGTGCACGTGCTGGCTTCACGCGCGAACCTCGGCGTAAACGCGGCGCAGCCGAACATCCTCACCGCGATTCGCGCGTTGCCGATTCTGAAGGCGATGCTCGGGCGCGGCTTCACGAGCGTGCGCGATGCGGGCGGCGCAGATTGGGCGCTGACGCAGGCACTCGAAAGCGGCCTGATTCCGGGGCCGCGAATTTTCCCGTCGGGCAAGGCGTTGTCGCAGACCGGCGGTCATGGCGATTTCCGGCCGCGCGGCGACGTGCTCGAACCGTGCTCATGCGCGTTTCGCGCGGGCGCGATTGCGCGTGTGGTCGACGGCGTGGACGCGGTGCGGCTCGCCGTGCGTGAAGAGATCCAGAAGGGCGCCACGCAGATCAAGATCATGGCGTCGGGCGGCGTCGCGTCGCCGACCGATCCGATCAGCAACACGCAGTATTCGGAGGACGAAATCCGCGCGATCGTCGCCGAAGCCCAAGCGGCCAACACCTACGTGATGGCGCACGCGTACACGGGCCGCGCCATCTCGCGGGCGATTCGCTGCGGTGTCCGAACGATCGAACACGGCAACCTCGTCGACGCAGCCGCCGCGCAACTGATGCGCGAGCATGGCGCGTTCGTCGTGCCCACGCTCGTCACCTACGACGCGCTGGCCAAACACGGCGCCGACTACGGCTTGCCGGCCGATTCGATCGCGAAGCTCGAAACCGTGCGCCAGGCAGGGCGTGATTCGCTGCAGATCTATGCGAATGCGGGCGTGCCAATGGGTTTCGGTTCGGACCTGCTTGGCGAGATGCACACGTTCCAGAGCGACGAGTTGCGCATTCGCGCCGAGGTGCTCGGTAATCTGGAAGCGCTGCGTTCGGCCACGACGATCGCTGCGGACATCGTCGAGTTGAAGGGCAAACTCGGCATCATCGAGGCGGGCGCGATTGCGGACGTGCTGGTGGTCGACGGCGATCCGCTGAAGGATATCGGCGTGCTGACCGGGCAGGGCGAGCGTCTCGCGTATGTGTTGCAGCGAGGCGAAGTGGTGAGCGAGCGGGGCGTCGTCGCGTCGCACTGATTCGCCATCGGGCGCCGCTTCGCGCAAGCTGCGCCCGGCTGTCATGGCACCGGCGCTTTCCCAGCACGGTGACGCTGCGGGCACGCAGCGTCAGTTTCTCCACGCCCAAGCGGGCGTTCGTGCCAGACGTGCGAGATGCGCCAGACCGGCCAGAGTGCCGTCGCCAGCATCGCGCCGGGACAGTTCCCGTCACGCCCGCGCGACGCTCGTGCGCCAGGCGCTCCAGCGCACCGTCGCCAGAATCGACGCGGCGACGATCAGCGCGCCACCGATCCACGCGGTCGCCGAAATCCGTTCACCTAACCAGATGCTCGCGAACAGCGCGCCGAACGCGGGCTCGCTGCCCATCAGCAGCGACACGCGCGTCGGACTGCTGCGCTTGATCGCGAAGTTCTGCGCGAAGAACGCAAACAACGTGCAGGCCAGCACCAGATACGCGACGTAGGCCCAGAACGTCGCGTGGCCGTTCAGCGTCGGCACCGCTTGCCATTGCTGATGCGGCGCAAACAGCCACGCCGCCGCCGCGCTGCCGAACGCCACCACACCCGACTGAACGGCAGTCACCGACAAGGGCGGCAGCGCCGAATCGCGCATCACGCGTTTGGTCACGCACACAGTCAATGCGCGCAGCAACGCGGCGAGCAGGATCAGTGCGTCGCCCGGATTGAAGCTCAGCGCGCCATCGCCGGCCAGCAGCCACGCGCCGAGCAGCGACAGCGCCACCGCGGCCCATTCGATGCGGCTCGGCCGGCGCTTGAGCAGCCACCATTCGACGAGCGGCGTCAACACCACGCACAGGCTGATCAGAAACGCGGCGTTGGCCGCACGCGTCATCAGGATGCCGAAGGTTTCGCACAGGAAGATGCCGAGCAGCAGCATGCCGGCGATCAGCACGCCGCGCAGCGTGCGGGCGTCGGCGGCGCGCAGGTGGCGCAACGCGGGCGACAGGATCACGAACGTGATGCCGAAGCGCAATGCCAGCAGGCCCAGCACCGGATAAAACACCAGCGCGCTCTTCACGACACCGTAACTGGTCCCCCATACCACTGCGACCGCGAGCAGCATCAGATCGGACTGCAGGAGCAGACGTTCTTGTTTCGACATTGAAAGACCTCGACCGCGAACTACGGAGCGCGTATTGTCGAGCTTTGCGCGTAAGGCGATAATCAGGTCGTCACGCACATCTTATATGTCGCAAACGCATTAATCGATGCCCCGCCGAGAGAGCCTCCCCAATGACCACCACCGAGCTTTTCGCGCTGCTGCCGGACATGGCAGTGTTTGCACGCGTCGTCGATGCCGGCAATTTCTCGGTGGCCGCGCGTCAGTTGGGCAGCACGCCGTCCACGGTCAGCCGGCAGATCAAGCGGCTCGAGGACGCGCTCGCGACCCGTCTGCTCGAACGGTCCACGCGCACGGTCCGGGTCACGGAATCGGGGGCGCAGGTGGTGCGGTTCTGCCGCGACATGGTGAGCGCCGCGTCGGGTGCGGTCGACGCCGCCGGGCAACTGGCTGGACGGCCGCAAGGCAAGGTGAGCGTGAGCGCGCCGACCCAGTTCGCGAAGGCGGTGATTCATCCGCTGATCGCCGGCTTCCTGCGTGCGTATGACGAAGTGGATCTGCAACTGCTCTTCACCGACCACGACGTCGATCCGCTCGCCGACGACGTCGATCTGGTGATCCGTCTGACCGAGCATCCGCCGCAAGGTCTGGCGGGCCGGCGGTTGGGCGCGGTGCGCTGGTTGCTGGTGGCGTCGCCCGGGTATTTGCGCGAGCGTGGCGCGCCTGCGCAGCCGCGCGATCTGCAGAAGCACGACTGCATCTATCTCGGCGAAACCGCCGACGACAACCGCTGGCGCTTTCGCCGCGGCACGGAAACGCAAAGCGTCGATGTGAAGGGGCGTTACATCGCCAACCATGCGCTCGCGCGGCTCGAAGCCGCGCAGCAGGACTTCGGCATCGCGAGCGTGCCGGAGTTTGCCGCCGTGCGCGCGTTGCAGAGCGGCGAACTGGTGCAGGTGCTGCCGGACTGGCGTCTCGAAGCGCGCGCCTACGAGGGCACGGTGTGGCTGCTGTATCCGCCGAACCGTTTTTTTGCCGCCGAAGGTGAGGGCATTGATCGATTACCTGGTCGAGCATCTGCGCGAGCGCCTCGATGCAAACTGACGCACCGGGCGCACGAGCGTAATCGACCTCGCGCCACCTCTTACAACCTCAGGCGGCCGCCGGCACCGCCCCCAGCGCATGCCGAATCGCATCGGCCAGTTCAGCCGCGGCGAACTTCGCCACGTACCCATTCGCGCCGGCATTCTTCACGTGCGCTTCGTTCGCCGCGCCCGTCAACGATGAATGGATGATCACCGGAATATCGCGGGTCCGTTCGTCGGCTTTGATCTGGCGCGTCAGCATGAAGCCGTCCATCTCCGGCATTTCGAGGTCGGTCAGCACGAGCGCGATATGGTCCTTGGCCCGCGCGCCGCTCGATTGCGCTGCGCACGCGACCTGCTGCAAGGTATTCCACGCTTCTTCGCCGGTCTTGGTCATCACGTAGTCCGCACCGATCGCGCTCAAGGCCTGCTCGATCAGCTTGCGCGCGAAACCGGAATCGTCGGCGGCGAGAATCTTCGCGCCAGGGCGGATGCCCAGCGCCTCACCGACCGAGGTGGGATCGACGCTCGGGTGCTGTGACGGAAACACGTCGCGCAACACCTGCTCCACGTCGATCACCTGCGCGAGCCGCGAATCGCCCGTATTGCCGTCGATGCGCGCGATGCTGGTGACGAGATTGCCGCCCGCGGTGCCGTCGGCGGACAGCACCTGGTTCCACTCCAGCCGCACGATATCGTCCACTTCCTCGACCGCGAACGCCTGCGTCGAACGCGCGAATTCCGTGACCAGCAGGATGTTCAGACCGCGGGTCGGCTCGCAGCCCATCAGACGCGGCAAGTCGATCACCGGGATGATCTGCCCGCGAATATCCACCGCGCCCATCACGAACGGCGACGAACCGGCGATCGGCGTGACCGGCGGCATGGTCGAGATTTCCCGCACTTTGAAGACGTTGATTCCATACAGCTCGTGTGCGTCGCTGCCCGGCACGCTGCCGAGGCGATACAGCAACAACTCGAATTTGTTGGAACTGGTCAGGTTGCTGCGTTCGTGATTGGCTCGCTGTTCTTCCGCCATCGAATCTCTCCAGGATTGCGCCGTGTGTCGTGCGCCATGCAGTGTTGCGTCGGCCCCTGGCGCGTGGCTTACCTTCGGGTTATCGGCGCGGTCTGAGAAAAATTCAGGGGTTCCGCGCTGTTTTAATCGCATCGTCCGGTTAACACGCACGCGTCGGGCCGAACGCGTGAAATGCGTGCGATACCTGCATGTCAAGGCATTGTTATGAAGGTTACCTAAGGTTACAGAAGCGACAGCACCGTTTCACATGGTCTTTCGCGCGCCTCCTAGAATCGACAGCGATAAAAGCGTGACGCCGTCGGCGGCCCCAGGTGGGGCTGCAATTTTGCCCGCAGTGTGTTGTTCGACGCGCACACGCATCGCTGTTGTTTCGCTTCCACCTCAAGGAGAACATATGATCCGCTTGCCTCTCGCCACCCTCGCCAGCGCCTGCATGACCGGCCTTCTGGCTGTCGCCACCGCGGCCAGCGCTCAGACCACAACAGCCGCACCGGCAGCGGCGGACACGGGCCGTCTGCATGCCGCCGACCAGACCTTCATCGCGGACGGCACCCAGGCCATCGCGACGCAGCGCGACGCCGCGCGCATCGCCACGTCGCGTTCCACCGACCGCGACGTGGAGGCATTTGCCGAACGCGTCTCGACCGATAACGCGAAGATCTCGGACGCGCTGCGCGCAGCGAGCCCGCGCGGCGTCGACGTGCCGAAGAACGATCCCGACGCGGCGGTGCTCGCGAGCATCAACAATCTGCGCGGCGCGGAGTTCGACAAGACGTATATCGAACAGGTCGCGCTTGCCGGCGAACAGAAAACGTTGTCGGCGTTCCAGGCGGAAATCGCCTCGGGTCGCGACGAGCAGTTGAAGGACGCGGCGAAGAAGGCGTTGCCGACCATTCAGCAGCACTACGCGATGGCGCAGGATCTCGCGAAGCGCAAGCATCTGTCGGGCACGGCGCAGTAAGGGGTTTGACGCGTGTTGCGTCATGTCTCGTCGCCGGTGCGTGACGCGTAAAACGTAATGCGCGCGGCGCGGGCCGGACGGCGGGAATGTCCGGCCCGGCGCAAAACCGGCGTGCCACGCATGCACGCCGCACGCCGCGCTTCGCGTGGCAGGCCAGCAGTGGTTCGAAGCGGTGCTTTCGACGATAATCGCTCTTTTCTTGCGTGCTACGCGCAGCGTCTCGCCCGACGCCTTGCGCATCGGCACCGCACCGGCGATTTCTCGCGCATCCCATCGAAGCTGACCGTATGAACAAGCCCGGCAATCTGCCGCAACAGTTGGAGTACATGCTTCGGCAAGCCGTCGCGCTGCAGCGGAACGGCGCGATCGTCGAGGCCGAAGAACTCTATCGCGAGATTCTCGAACTCAAGCCGCGCCATTTCGATGCATTGACATGGCTCGGCGAACTCGCGCTGCAAACGGGCCGTCCGCAAGAGGGCAGCGATCTGCTCAAAAAGGCGCTGGCCGTCAACGCGAAACAGGCGCCGGTTCATTCGAACCTGGCCTACGCGCTGAATGCATTGCAGCGCTACACCGAAGCCCTTGCCAGCGCCGATCGCGCGCTCGCATTGCAGGCGAATTTCCCCGACGCATTGAACAATCGCGGCAACGCGCTGGCCGGTCTGAACCGGCCGCTCGATGCGCTTGCCGCTTTCGATCGCGCCATCGCGTCGATGCCGCAGGCCGCGCCGTTCTGGAACAATCGCGCGTGCCTGTTGCGCGACATGGGCCGCGCCGGCGACGCGCTCGCAGACCTCGATCACGCCCTCGCGTTGCGCCCCGACTATGCCGCGGCGTGGAGCAATCGCGGCAACGTGCTCACCGACATGAACCGGCCGCAGGAAGCGGAGCACAGCTACCGGCGCGCGTTGGAACTGGCGCCGGCATTCGTCGACGCATGGAACAATCTCGGCCTTGCACAGACCGATCTCGATCAGCATGCGCAGGCCCTATCGAGTTATGAGCGCGCGCTCGCGCTCGATCCTGAATCGGTGGAAACGCGCTGGAACCAGTCGCTGTGTCTGCTGCGAATGGGGCGGTTCGAAGCCGGCTGGCGGCAATACGAATCGCGCTGGGAGCGCAGTCGTATCAAGGCGGCGAGGCGCGGTTTCGCGCAGCCGCTGTGGCTCGGTGATTTTCCGCTCGACGGCAAGACGATTCTGTTGCACGCGGAGCAGGGGCTTGGCGACACGCTGCAGTTTTGCCGCTATGCCGCGCTGGTGTCGAAGCTCGGCGCTAAGGTCGTGCTCGAAGTGCCGTCCTCGCTGATGCGCCTGATGACCACGCTCGACGGTGTCGGCCAACTGGTCGAAGCGGGGCGGCCGTTGCCGACGTTCGATTGCCACTGTCCGCTGCTGAGTTTGCCGCTCGCATTCAGGACCGACGAGGCGAGCATTCCGGCGTTCACGCCTTATCTGTTCGCGGATGCCGAGGCCGCGCGCGCATGGCGCGAGCGTATCGACACCCAGGCCGGTCGCCGTCTGAAAGTGGGCCTCGTGTGGGCGGGCGAAAACCGCTCGCACGTCGCGGAGTTGCGCAGGATCGACGAGCGCCGCTCGATCGCGCTCGAACGCTTCGCCCCCATCTTCGAGGTGCCGGACGTGTGCTTTTTCAGCCTGCAGAAAGGCGCAGCGGCGTCTCAGTTGCGGGTTAGCGCGCTGAGCGGGCGCGTCGTGGATTACACGGAAGACTTGCACGATTTCGCGGATACCGCCGCACTCGTTGCCAACCTCGATCTGGTGATTTCGGTGGATACGTCGACCGCGCATCTGGCCGGCGCATTGGGCAAGCCGGTCTGGATTCTGAACCGCTTCGACACCTGCTGGCGCTGGTTGCTGGAGCGCAGCGATACGCCGTGGTATCCGGGCGCGCGGCTGTTCAGGCAGCCTGCGTTGGGGGATTGGGACAGTGTGATGCGGGCCACGCGGGAAGCGTTGAGCGCGTCGGCGGGAGGGAGAGAGTAGGGAAGCCGGTTGCGCCTGTTCGTGGACGGTGAGGTTGATTCGCTCGTCGTGCATCGCGTTGCCGCCAATCGCCAGCCATCCCATCGACGCATTTATTCAGACACGCGTAGACTGAACGTCCGTTTTATCGACGGCTAGGCCACGGGAGAGTCAACAATGGAATACAGACATCTGGGTGCATCCGGTTTCAAGGTGCCGGTTCTGAGTTTCGGCACGGGCACGTTTGGCGGCAAGGGCGAACTTTTCGAGGCGTGGGGCGCCACCGACGTCGCCGAAGCGCGCCGCCTGATCGACATCTGCTTCGACGCGGGCGTCACGATGTTCGACACCGCGGACATCTATTCGAAGGGCGCATCTGAGTCGGTGCTCGGTGAAGCGCTCAAGGGCAAGCGCGACAAGGCGATCATCTCGACCAAGGCGACCTTCCGTTTCGACGACGACCCGAACGGCGTCGGCTCGTCACGCTTCCATTTGATCCAGGCGGTCGACGCCGCGCTCAAACGCTTGCAAACCGATTACATCGACCTGTTCCAGTTGCACGGCTTCGACGCCAGAACGCCGGTCGCCGAAGTCCTGTCGACGCTCGACGATCTCGTGCGCGCCGGCAAGATCCGCTACACCGGCGTGTCGAATTTCTCCGGCTGGCATCTGATGAAGTCGCAGGATGTCGCGGACCGCTACGGCTATCCGCGCTATGTCGCGAATCAGACCTACTACTCGCTGGTCGGCCGCGACTACGAGTGGGAGCTGATGCCGCTCGGCATCGACCAGGGCGTGGGCGCGGTGGTGTGGAGCCCGCTCGGCTGGGGGCGTCTGACCGGCAAGATCAAGCGTGGCCAGCCGCTGCCCGATTCGAGCCGGCTGCACAAGACCGCCGACATGGGCCCGCCGGTGCCGGACGAATATCTATTCCGCGTGCTCGATGCCATCGACGAGGTCGCCGCCGAAACCGGCAAGACGGTGCCGCAGATCGCGTTGAACTGGCTGCTGCAACGGCCGACGGTGTCGACGGTCCTGATCGGCGCGCGCAACGAGGAGCAATTGCGGCAGAACCTCGGCGCGGTCGGCTGGAACCTGACGCCCGAACAGGTTGCGAAACTCGACGCGGCGAGCGCCGTGCGCCCCGCTTATCCCTATTGGCACCAGGAAGGGTTCGAGGAGCGCAATCCGAAGGCGGTGTGAGCGCGCCGATGCCCGTACCGGCGCCCGTGACCAGGACGATGTTCTTGCCCATTTTTTCCTCCGATTCGATTCAGTTCAATTGAAAATGCGATGCCCGTGAAGGCCGCGCGAGGCGCGCTCGCGACGCGCTTGCCGCATGCGTCGCGGGCGCCCGCAGCGAGTCGGTCGCCTCAAGCGAGGCCGCCGTTCGCGCGCAGGATCTGACCATTGACCCAGCTCGCATCCGCGCTTGCGAGGAACGCCACCACCGAGGCGATATCGTCCGGCTGGCCGAGGCGTTGCAGCGGCGGCATCTTCGCGAAGTTCTGGATCTGTTCTTCGGTCTTGCCGTCGAGGAACAGCGACGTCGCGACCGGGCCCGGCGCCACCGCGTTGACGGTGATGTTGCGGCCGCGCAGTTCTTTCGCGAACACGTGCGTGAAGGCTTCGACGGCCGCCTTGGTCGCGTTGTAGATCGCGTAGCCCGGCATGTTCAGCGCGAGCGTGGTGCTCGAGAAGTTGACGATGCGCCCGCCGTCGTTCATCCGCGCGGCCGCTTCGCGCAGCGTATTGAAGGTGCCGCGTACGTTGATGTCGAAGGTCTGGTCGTACAGCGCGTCGCTGGTGTCGGCGAGCGGCACCGTCTTGAGCACCCCGGCGTTGTTGACCAGCACGTCCACCTTGCCGAGCTGCTGTTCGGTGACTTCGAACATGCGGCGCACGTCGTCGGCGTTCGATACGTCCGCTTGCACCGCGATCGCCTTTGCGCCTGCGGCGGTGAGTTCGGTGACCAATGCATCGGCTTCGGCCGCGCTGGATGCGTAGTTGATGGCAACCGCGAAACCGTCCTTCGCGAGACGTTGCGCGACCGCCGCGCCGATACCACGGGATGCGCCGGTCACGATGGCGACTTGAGCGTTGTTGAGCGTGTTCATGATTCGTTTCCTTCGAGGTGGTGAGTTAGCGAGGTGAATCATGGACGCTTTTGCGGCGTAGATAATCGGGTTAGACTGGGCATAATCATTCCATTTACTTTAATAATCGGCGGCATCTAACCGCCCGGGATGCCAACCATGGATCGCTTCGAGGAAATGCGGGTTTTCGTGCGGATCGCCGAGCGGCAGAGCTTCACGCGCGCGTCGGACGACCTGCAGATTCCGCGCGCGACCGTCACCAATCTGATGAAGCGCATGGAGCAGCGGCTCGGCGCGCGGCTGCTGGAGCGCACCACGCGCACGGTGCGGCTCACGCATGACGGCGAGGCGTATTACCGCCGCTGCGTACGGTTGATCGCCGACATGGAAGAGGCCGAGGGTTCGTTCTCGAATCTCGCGCCGAAGGGGCTGTTGCGGGTGAATCTGCAGGGCACGCTGGCGCGGCACTTCGTCGTGCCGGCGCTGCCGGCGTTTCTCGCGCGCTATCCCGAGATCGAACTGACAATCGGTGAGGACGATCGCCTCGTCGATCTGGTGCGCGAGGGGATCGACTGCGTGCTGCGCGCGGGCAATCTGCAGGATTCGTCGATGGTGGGGCGGCGCGTCGCGCAACTGCCGCAGGTGACGGTGGCGAGTCCGGCGTATCTCGCGAAATATGGCGAGCCGGCCGATCCGGCGGCGCTGTCCATGCACCGCGCAGTAAATTACGTATCGAGCGCGACCGGCAAGCCGGTGCCGCTCGAATTTCGCATCGACGGGCGGGATAGCGCGATGGTGCTGCCGTCGGCGGTGTCGGTGACGGGCGCCGAGCTTTATGCCGGGTCGGCGCTCGCCGGACTGGGGATCGTGCAGGTGCCGCAATACCGGGTCGCGGGGGAACTGGCGGCGGGGCGGCTGAAGGTCATCCTCGCGGATTTTCCGCCGCCGCCGATGCCGGTTTCGGTGCTGTATCCGCAGAATCGCCAGTTGTCGTCGCGTGTGCGGGTGTTTGCGCAGTGGCTGCGGGATATTTTCGAGGCGGCCGGCGGGGCGGCGCGGGGCGGCGTGTGAATGAGGCTGCGCGGACGGCTTGGTGGCGATACGGGGAGCGTAGGCGCGAGGCCGTCAGTCGGTGGCTCGCATGGATGCCTTATGGTGAGGCGATGCGAGCGCCACATTATCGACGCGCAGACCAGCCACGGACGAAGGAGCGACGGAATCTGTTTGCATGAGCGTCACGTCTTCACCAACTGCAGTTGTGACGCGGCCGCTGTAGCGAGGATCGGCGCCGCGCAATGAATGTTCCACCTTCCTGTACCGCCGTCGGGTTAAAGCGGGGCGGCGTTGTTCATGCGATTTTTCCGAAGGCACATCGCGCGATCTATTCGGCCCTTTGCCGGCCGCCATATCGCTATAGTGGACGCCCAGCAGCGCGTTGCCGTACCATCTTTTCGTCAAACTTGTTCGAAGGAATGGGACATGTTGTCCGAAGACGAACTGGCTTTGCTCGACGCGATTCGCGAGACCGGCAGCCTGTCGCGCGCGGCGGCGCGCCTCGGCAAGGCGCCGTCCACGGTGTCGCATGCCGCGCGGCAACTCGAAACCCGCTTTGATGCGCTGCTGTTCGACAGGCGTCGCTACCGGCTGCAACTGACGCCCGCCGGCCAGCTTCTCGCCGACGAAGCCGCGCGCCTGATGCTCGACATGGCGCGCATGACGCAGCGCGTGAAGCAGATCGCGAGCGGCTGGGAGGACCGGCTGTGGGTGGTCACCGATGAGATCCTCGAGTTCGAGCTGCTGATGCCGGTGGTGCGCGCATTCGATGCGCTCAACTCGGGCGTCAAGTTGCGCTTCACGCACGAAGTGCTGAGCGGCACATGGGAAGCGTTGCGCGACGGCCGCGCGGATCTGATCGTCGGCGCGACCAATGAGCCGCCGGCGATTCCCGGCCTGCGCTGGTTCGAACTCGGGGTGATGGACTGGGTGTTCGCGGTGTCGCCGCGTCATCCGCTGGCGGCTGTCGAAGGGCCGCTCGGCCGCGAGCGGATCCTCGAACATCGCGCGGTGGTGGTGGCCGATTCGTCGCGCACGACGGCGGGGCGGGCCTATGGCGTGATGGGCGGGCAGGCGTCGCTGGCGGTGCCGAGCATGCGGGCAAAGATTCTCGCGCAGCGCGACGGCTTGGGGGTGGGGTGGCTGCCCCGTCAGCGGGTGGCGTCGCTATTGAAGCAGGGCGAGCTGGTCGAGAAGACGACCGCCGATCCGCGCGAGCCGAACGTGTTGTACGTCGCGTGGCGTGGCGATCATGAGGGGCGCGCGTTGCAATGGTGGCTCGAACAGTTGCGGCAACCGCGGCTGGCGAAGCGGCTCGTGCGCGGGGTGGATATGACGCTTGGGTTGGGAGGCGTTCAGCGTTGAAGTGGGTGTGGGGGTGTTGCCGTTGCGGGGGCTCCTTGGCCGCGTTGGTCGTTTAACGTTGAGCCGGTATTCCGTTTGAGTTGCGAGCTGTCTGCGATCTGGTTCGCTTGACGTTGCGTCGAGCGTTCCTGCCGGGCCGTATTCCCTTGCGACTGGGGCAAAGCACGATCCGGTGACGGCAGCGAGTGACAGAGTGCAGATGGCGAAGACTATTCCAGGCGCGACGTTGCTGATGCTGCCCGCGGTACATCTGCCGAACGTTGAGTTTCCGCGCGGGAATTCGTCGACGCGCTCGTGTCGTTTGTACTATCGCCAACGGCCTGAGGTTTTGCGGCGGGCAGTCGGACTGGCAGATTTACCGCGATGCGATGGTGAGGCGCGCGAAGTGACTGCCCGCGATCAATCCACCTTGCGGCCTTCAGTGCGTGTCATCAGCAGAGGTCAACGTCCAGCGTGTCTCGACAAGTCGGCGCATGATGGTTGGCGATTGATGCGCGACGGCGCATGATGAACCGCTGACCGAAAGCGGCAAATCGCTGACAGGCCAGCAACAGGTCCATGGCGAGCGCGTCAGCGAGGCGCCATCCCTGCGGCAATCTGCCGACACCTGTTTTTCTGCGTGGGCCGCGCGGCTTCTCATGGGATCATACGCACCGCGTCAGGCGACAACCCTTTCGCACGATACACCCGAAGGAATGGCCCTTGAGGTGCGCCCGACAGCAGTATCCTCGGAACACGCCCAAAGAAAAACTCCCTCGGAACACGCAATAACTGGAGCGACACAATGATAGAAGGACTGGTGGGAGGACGTTTATACGGCGAGGCTCAGATCCGCACGGGGCAGAACGGCAGGCGCTTCGTCACCTGCAAGGTGCGCGCGGCCACCAACGACGGCGACACGATCTTCGTCAACGTGATTGCATTCGATGACGACGTGCAAACCGCGCTGCTCGCCTTGGGCGACGCCGACAGCGTCGCCCTGAGCGGCACCTTGACGCCCAAGGTCTGGACCGACAAGAACGGCCTCGTCAAACCGGCCATCGACATGATCGCCCACAAGCTGTTGAGCGCTTACGACGGGCGCCTCGACGGCGGCGAATGAGGCGCTTTGGCGGACTTGCCGGCGGCGTCGTCGAGGTACTCGACGAAGCGGTCGGCGACCGGCTCCGCATCGCCGCTCCTGCGCAACAGCAGCACTTGCGATAGCAGCGTCTCGCCGCGCAGCGGCAAAAAGCACACGCGCGGGTCCTGCACCTGCCGCAAGGTGTACGGCACCAGCGCGACCCCCATGCCGAAGCCGACCATCGTGACGACGGTCTGCCACAGGCGCGCCTCATGGCGAATCAACGGACTGAACCCCGCGCTCACGCACTGCGCGATGATCAGATCGTGATAATGCGGTGACACGGTGCGCGGAAACAGAATGAACGGCTCCTGTGCGAGCGCGCGCAGATCGACCCGGCGCTTGCGCGCGAGCGGGTGATCGGCCGGCAGGCAGCACAGGAACGGCTCGGCAAACACCGGCGTGGACGTGACGTCGGACGGGAAGTTGCCCCAATGCGCGCAACCCATGTCGATCTGCATTCGCTGGAGCGCATGCACCTGCTCGCTGGTGTTCATCTCCTTCAATTCGATTTCGACGCCCGGATAGTCGGCCTCGAAACGGCTCACCGCGTGCGGCATGCCGCGGTACAGCATCGAATTCACGAAGCCGATCCGCAGGCGGCCAGCGAGGCCGTGCGCTGAGCGCATCGTGATGCGTTCGGCTTCGCCTGCCTGCAATAGCAGGCGGCGCGCTTCGCCGAGCAGCACCTGACCGGCGTTGGTCAGCGCGACCGACTTGTTGGTGCGCGCGAGCAGTTGCACGCCGAGCTGTTCTTCGAACTTGCGGATGTCGAAGCTCAAGGCCGGTTGCGAGATGAACAGCCGCTTGGCCGCGCGGCCGAAATGCAGTTCCTCGGCGACCGCCACGAAATAGCGCAATTGCTTCAGGTCCACGGCAGTCTCCGTCGTTATCGATAAGCGGCGTCTATCGTACCGGATATAAGTTGTATTAGACGATTATCGAAGCCGCTTCTATGCTCCTCCCACAAGACAGGAGACAAGCATGAGCGAAATCATCGCGCAGCCGGCGCACGGCTCGTCCAACATTCCCGATAGCCGCGGCATCAACTTCTTCACGAGCGACCCGGATTTCGCGCGCCTCATCAGGCTGCATCTCGGCGACGAGCTGTACCACGAACTCGAAAGCCAGCTCGTTGAGCTAGGCCAGCGCGCATCCGGCGAACTCGACATATGGGCGCTATCCGCCGACCGGAACCCGCCGCAATTGCGTCATCGCACGCGCCGTGGCGAAGCGCTGCAGAGCATCGACAAGCACCCCGATTACGTCGCGCTGGAACGCGTCGCGTATTCCGAGCTGGGGCTCGCGTCGCTGAGCCACGACACCCGCGACGGCAGGACACCGCCACCGCCGCTCGTCAAATACGCGCTGACCTTCCTGTTCGTGCAGGCGGAATTCGGCCTGTGCTGCCCCGTCAGCATGACCGATTCGCTCACGCGCACGCTGCGCAAATTCGGCGCGCCCGAACTGGTCGCGCGCTTTCTGCCGATGCTGGCCTCGCGCGATTTCGACACGCTGTTTCAAGGCGCGATGTTCATGACCGAACAGGCGGCCGGCTCCGACGTCGCGCGCATCGCCACGCGTGCGGCGCTCGAAACCGATGCGAACGGCGACGCGGCGTGGCGCCTGTACGGCGACAAATGGTTCTGTTCGAATGCCGACGCCGATCTGGCGATGGTGCTCGCGCGTCCCGACAATGCGCCGCCCGGCATCAACGGCCTCGGCCTGTTCCTGCTGCCGAAGACGCTGCCCGACGGCTCGCGCAACCGCTACCGGATCGTGCGTCTGAAAGACAAGCTCGGCAGCCGTTCGATGGCGAGCGGCGAGATCGTGCTGGAAGGCGCGCTCGCGTATCTGATCGGCGAAGTGGGGCGCGGCTTTCATCAGATGGCCGACATGATCAACATGTCGCGCCTGTCGAATGGCGTGCGCGCGGCGGGGCTGATGCGTCGTGCGCTGACCGAGGCGCTGCACATCGCGCGCCATCGCGAAGCGTTCGGCCGCAAGCTGATCGACATGCCGTTGATGCAGCGGCAACTAATGAAGATGATGCTGCCCGCCGAGCAGGCGCGCTCGATGTTCATACGCATCGCGCTGCTGCTGCCGCGGGCCGACGCGGGCGATCGCGAGGCGGCGAAGTGCGTGCGCATCCTCACGCCGCTGATCAAGTTCCGCGCCTGCCGCGACGCGCGCCGCGTCACCGGCGACGCGATGGAGGTGCGCGGCGGCACCGGCTATATCGAGGAATGGAGCGACGCGCGGCTCGTGCGCGATGCGCATCTCGGCTCGATCTGGGAAGGCACCAGCAACATCGTCGCGCTCGACATCGCGCGGGCTGCGAAGCGCGACGGTGCGCTTGAACCGTTGCGTGCCTACTTGCAAGACCTGCTCGGTGCGGCTGCTTTGCCTGCGACCAGCCTTGCGCTGCTGCGCTCGACCCTGACGCGCGCTTGCGACGCGCTGGCGAGCGTCGCCGAGTCGGGTCGCGACGAATGGGTTCGCCAGGCCGGCTCGGCGCTGTATCACGCGAGCACGGCGGTGCTGATGGCCTGCGAAGGCGCGCGCCTCGCGCCCGATTACCGGCGTCTCGCGCTCGCGCATCTGGTGGTGCGGCACAAGCTGTTGCCGTCCGATCCGCTCGACGCTCGCAGTGCGACGGACGACAGCGAAGTGATCGGCGCGCTGGTCGACGGCCGCGACGTGACGCTCGACGAGGCGCTGCAACTGCTGCCGGCCGGAGGCGCGCAATGACCGCATTCGTGAACCATGCAACGCAAGACAAGCAAGCCACCCAAACCACCCAAGGCGCACTACAAGGCATCAAGGTCATCGACCTGAGCCGCGTGCTCGGCGGTCCTTACTGCACACAGGCGCTCGCCGATCACGGCGCCCAGGTGATCAAGCTCGAACCGCCCGACGGCGACGAAACGCGCGGCTGGGGCCCGCCGTTCTACGGCGACACCGCGTGGTACTTCGCGGGCGTGAACCGCAACAAGCAGGGCATCGCGGTCGATCTGTCGCGCGACGAAGGACGCGCGATCCTGTGGCGGCTGCTCGAAGACGCCGACGTGCTGGTCGAAAACTTCAAGCCCGGCACGCTCGCGCGCTGGGGCATGGACTACGAGCGCGACTTGCGCGAACGCTTTCCGACACTGATTCACTGCGCCGTATCGGGCTTCGGTCCGGACGGTCCGCTCGGCGGCTTGCCCGGCTACGACGCCGCGATCCAGGCGATGACCGGCCTGATGAGCATGAACGGCGAGCGTGACGGCCCGGCCACGCGTGTCGGCCTGCCGGTCGTCGACATGGTGACGGGTCTGAACGCGCTCGCCGGCATTCTGCTCGCGCTCGCCGAGCGTGCGAAAAGCGGGCGCGGCCAGTCGATCGACATCGCGCTGTACGACTGCGGCGTGTCGCTGCTGCATCCCCATCTGCCGAATTATTTCGGCTCGGGCCGCACGCCGCAGAGAAGCGGCAACGCGCATCCGAACATCACGCCCTACGACAGCTACCGCACCGCGAGCGCGCCGATTTTTCTCGCAGTCGGCAACGACCGGCAGTTCGCGAAGCTGTGCGCGCATCTCGGCGCGCCCGAACTCGCCGACGATCCGTGCTACGCCGACAACCGCAGCCGCTGCGCGCATCGCGAGCCATTGAAGGCCGCGCTCGAAAGCCTGCTCGCCACGCACGACTGCGAACCGCTCGCGCAGGCGCTGATCAACGCAGGCGTGCCGTGCGGCCCGGTGCAAAGCGTCGATGTCGTCGCCAGGCATCCGCATACGTTGCATCGCGGCATGGTGATCGAAATGGGCGAGTACCGCGGCACCGCGTCACCGATCAAGCTCTCGCGCACACCGGCGACCTATCGCAATGCGCCGCCGTCGCTCGGCGCCGATACGCGCGACGTGCTCGACGCGTTGGGTATCGACGCGGCGACCCAGCAGCGTCTGTTCGAAGCGGGCGTACTCAAGGCCGACATGGTCCAAAGCTGACGCGCGCGTTTTTCCGGCGACGGCACGCAGAAGCCGCGCTTCTCACACAAGAACGATCTCGGAGACACAGACATGCATCGCGAGCCAGACGATCACGCAGCAACCCGGCAACCCAGGCGCGCGGCGGCCGCCGCGTTCGTCGGCACCACCATCGAGTGGTACGACTTTTACATCTACGCCACCGCGTCCGCGCTGATATTCGGCAAGCTGTTCTTTCCCGGCAGCGATCCGTTCTTCGCGACGCTCGCGTCGTTCGGCACCTTCGCGGTGGGTTTCTTCGCGCGGCCGTTCGGCGGGCTGGTGTTCGGCCATCTGGGCGACCGCATCGGACGCAAGAAGGCACTGGTCGCGACGCTCGCGATCATGGGCGTGGGCACCGTCGGCATCGGCTTCCTGCCCACTTACGCGAGCGCTGGCACCTGGGCGCCGGTGCTGCTGGTGCTGCTGCGCGTCGCGCAGGGCATCGCGATCGGCGGCGAGTGGGGCGGCGCGGTGCTGATGGCGAGCGAGCATGCCCCCCAAGGCAAGCGCACGTTCTTCGCGTCGTTCGCGCAACTTGGCAGTCCGGCCGGTCTGATCCTGTCGCTGCTGGCGTTTCGCGCGGTGGCGTCGATGGACAAGGACGCGTTTCTCGCCTGGGGCTGGCGCCTGCCGTTTCTCGCCAGCGCGGTGCTGCTGGTGGTCGGGCTGCTGATCCGCTCGGGTGTCGGCGAATCGCCGGAATTCGACGCGCTCAAGGCGCAGCGTCGCGTCGCCGCACTGCCCGTCGCCGAAGTACTGCGCGACGCGTGGCGCACCGTGCTGCTGTGTCTGGGTGCCAACGTGATCGGTGTGGCGGGCGCGTGGTTCGTCAACACGTTCATGCTCAACTACACGACGCAGACGCTCGGGCTCGATCGTTCGCTGATTCTCGATGCCCTGTTCGTGGTCGCGTTCATCCAGTTGTTCACGCAGCTGGGTTCGGGCTGGTTCGCGCAACGCATCGGCACCGGACGCTTCCTGAAGGGCGCGGCGGCGCTGGCAATGCTGTCGCCGTATCCGATGTTCGCGCTGGTCTCGACCGGGCGGCCGGTGGCGATCGTGATCGGCATCGCGCTGGCGGTGATGTGCATGTCGAGCTCGTATGCGGTGATGGCAGGCTTCATGTCGACCGCGTTCCCGGTGCGCGTGCGCTATTCGGCCATTTCGCTCTCGTACCAGATGTGCGCCGCGCTGGCCGGCGGCCTGACGCCCTTGATCGGCACCGTGCTCGCGCATCACTATCCGGGCGCGTGGTGGCCGCTGGCGGTGTTTTATAGCTGTCTCGCGGGCGTGTCGCTGGTCAGCATCGGCACGCTCGAACGCCGCAAGCGGGGCGCGGCGCATGGCGTCGCCGAAGCGGCCTAGGCGGTTTTCCGGCACACGGCCCGGCAGGCGGGCCGCGAACCAAGGCAAAGAAATCGGATTTTCGTGGTTAACCCCACGTCATGCGCGGCCGACATAATGTCATCCTCAAGCGCAAAAGCCGCCTGCCATCAAGGCGGATAGACCATGACGGGGGAAGTCATCATGCATCGCTTTCGATCGCTGGGCGTGGCGGCGGGCGCGGCCCAGTTCGCCGGCGCCGACATCCTGAGCAGAATCAGCACCGCCGCACGCCGGCCCGGCGCGGCGGGGGCCGTCGATCTCGTGTTCGAGCCGCGCTGCTGGCAGGGCGCGAGCGCGCCGGACACAGCGAACGTCCAGTTCAAGATCCACATGTTCGACACGATGCGCGAGCTGGAAAAGCGCGGCGTCGATGCGATCGTGCTGCCGTGCTTTCTCAGTCATACCTTCATCGACGAACTCTCGTCGAATCTCGCCGTGCCGGTCGCCAACATCATGACGGCGCTTACCGCGCACGTGCGGCGGACGTTTCCGTCGGCGCGACGGATCGGCGTGCTCACCAGCGGGGTGATCCGCGAAAACGGCCTTTTTGAACGCCATTTCGATGCCGCGCGGTTCGACGTGCTGCATCCGCGTCACGGCGCGGGTGTCGACTGCGTGACGAACGCCGTGTATGGCGACGAGGGCATCCGCACCGGCCGTCTGCATGGCCGGCCGGTGGAATTGCTGCGCGCGGCTTGCGCCGATCTGCTCGCGCAGGGCGCCCAGATCATCCTGCCGGGGCTGGCGGAAATCGGCCTCGTCCTGCGCGCGCTCGGGCCGCTCGGCGTGCCGCTCGTCGACACCAATCAGGTCTACGCGCGCCATGTCGCGGCGGCCCGCTATGCGCGAGCGGCGCGGCGCTTCAAGCTGGGCGTGGTGGGCGGTATCGGCCCCGCGGCGACCGTGGACTTCATGGCCAAGCTGGTGCGCAACACGCCGGCCGAGCGCGACCAGGATCACATCAAGGTGATGGTCGAACAGAATCCGCAGATTCCGGACCGCACCGAGGCCCTGCTCGACGGCGGCGACGATCCGACGCTCGCGTTGTATGCCGCCTGCAAGACGCTCGAAGAAGGCGGCGCGGATCTGATCGCGATTCCGTGCAATACCGCGCACGCGTTCGTCGAGCAGATCCAGCCGGCGCTGGGTGTGCCGATCGTGAATATGCTGACCTGTACCGCCGATTATCTGCGCGAGACCTTTCCGGGCCTGCGCGAAGTCGGCGTGCTGGCGACGTCGGGCACGCTGGCGAGCCGTGTCTACGAACAGGCGCTCGAGACGCGCGGCTTCACGCAGATTGCGCCGGCCGCGCCCGCGCAGGCGCGGCTGATGAACGCCATCTACGGACCGCGCGGCGCCAAGGCGGGCTACACGTCGGGCGAGTGCAGCGACGACCTCGCGGCTGCGGTCGACGACCTCGTCGCGCAAGACGTGCAGGTAATCGTGCTGGCCTGCACTGAGTTGCCGCTGCTGCTGCGCGACGCGGTGCTGGCGTGTCCCGGCGGACGGGTCGTGCGGCTCGTCGATCCGACCGAGGTACTGGCGAGACGGTGCGTGGCGTATGCGCTTGGCGAGGGTGGTGCGCGAACGCAAGCCGCGGCACCGGCGGCGGGGACGGTTCGCGTAGAAAGCGCGTACGGGTAGGGAGGCGAGGCACGCCCCAACCCTGGTTGCCGCTCCTCGCGCGCTCGAATCCTCGTTCCCAGATCGGCACAACGCTTGCTGTCGGGTCCAGCAGCGCGCGTGCTTCGCCGCCCTTCACGTCAGGACGCGGCTTGACCGCGCATCTTGGCGTGTGTCATGGAAAACTGTATAGATATACAGTATAGTATCCCGCTGCAACCTGAGGGCTTCAATGCACGCGCGGCGTTCGTCGCGCGTGCGTGCCGCCGTTCCCGGCTGCACCGAACTTGCGCGGTCGCGAGGCGTCCGTGAGAGGTGGCCCACTCATTCAGACATTCAGACGGTCGGAAAAATTGTCATCTAACGGCACTATCAAGATTCGCGGCGCGCGCCAGCACAACCTCAAGAACGTCGACCTCGACGTGCGAACCGGCGAAATGACGGTCGTCACCGGGCCGTCAGGCTCCGGCAAGTCGAGTCTCGTGTTCGACACGCTGTACGCGGAAGGCCAGCGGCGCTATGTCGAAACCTTCAGCGCATATGCCCGGCAGTTTCTGGATCGCATGGACCGGCCGCAAGTCGACCGGGTGGACGGTGTGCCGCCCGCCATCGCGATCGACCAGACCAACCCGGTGCGCAGTTCGCGCTCCACCGTCGGCACCATGACGGAACTCAACGACCATCTGAAGCTGCTCTACGCGCGCGCGGCCGAACTGTTCGACCGCCAGACCGCGCAGCAGGTGCGTCACGACACGCCCGAAACGATCTACGCCGAGCTGCTCGAGCGCACCGCGCAGCACGAGCCGCGGCTGGTCGTCACGTTCCCGGTCGAACTGCCGGAATCGGCCTCCGAGCAGGAAGTCGAGCAGTGGCTGTCGGCGAGCGGCTACACGCGCGTGCAGGCGCAGCGCGAAGTCGATTCGCCCACCGGCAAGCGCAAGCTGCTCGACGTGGTGGCCGACCGTTTCCGGCTGCGCTCGGTCGACAAGCAGCGGGTGGTCGAGGCGATCGAGGCGTCGCTCAAACGCGGCGGCGGGCGCGTCAATATCTACGTGTTGCCCGCCGGGTCGGAGGGGCCGCAGAGTCAGGACGCCGAACCGCAAATCTGGCGTTTCTCCACCGGTTTGCACAGCCCGGAAAGCGATCTGCGCTACGCCGACCCGCAACCCGCGCTGTTCTCGTTCAACTCGGCCTACGGCGCGTGCGAAGTCTGCCGCGGTTTCGGCCGCGTGATCGGCGTCGATCTGGGCCTCGTGATTCCCGACGCGCGCAAGACGCTGCGCGAGGGCGCGATCAAGCCGATGCAGACGCCTGCGTGGAAGGAGTGCCAGGACGACCTGATGCGTTACGCGGCGAAGGCCGACATCCGCCGCGGCACGCCGTGGGGCGAACTGACGGAGGCCGAGCGCGACTGGGTCATCAACGGTTCGCCGGACTGGAACGGCAAGTGGCAGAGCCATTGGTACGGCGTCAAACGCTTTTTCGAGTACCTCGAGTCCAAAGCGTACAAGATGCATATTCGCGTGCTGCTGTCGAAGTACCGCAGCTATACGCCGTGCGAAACCTGCGGCGGCGCGCGTCTGAAAACGGAATCGCTGCTATGGCGTCTGGGCAGCAAGGCGAATGCAGACGACGTGCTGCCGGCCGCTCGGCGCTTCATGCCGCGCGGCGTGCAGTGGACCCGCGCGCAGCTCGAAAGGCTGCCGGGTCTGACCGTTCACGACCTGATGCTGATGCCGATCGAGCGCATCCGCCGTTTCTTCGACGAGATCAGCCTGCCGAGCGCATTGCTCGACGACGCGCTGAAACTGCTGCTCGCCGAAGTGCGCACGCGCCTTAAATATTTGTGCGACGTCGGCCTCGGCTATCTGACGCTGGACCGGCAAAGCCGCACGCTGTCGGGCGGCGAGGTGCAGCGGATCAACCTGACCACGGCGCTCGGCACGTCGCTCACCAAGACGCTGTTCGTGCTCGACGAGCCGAGCATCGGCTTGCATCCGCGCGACCTGAACCGGATCGTCGAGGCGATGCATCGGCTGCGCGACGCGGGCAATACGCTGGTGGTGGTCGAACACGACCCGTCGGTGATGCTCGCGGCGGATCGCCTGATCGACATGGGGCCGGGGCCGGGCGAGCGCGGCGGCTCGATCATTTTCGACGGCGCGCCCGAGGCGATCCGCTCGTCCGGCACGCTGACCGGCGAGTACCTCGGCGGCCGCCGCCATGTCGCCGACGCGGCGCACTGGTCGCAGCGCGCCGTCGATGCAAGCACGCCGCGCATCGTGCTCCAAGGCGCGACGCAACACAACCTGCGTGACGTGACGGTCGAGATTCCGCTGCAGCGGCTCGTCTGCGTGACGGGCGTGTCGGGCTCCGGCAAATCCACGCTGCTGCAGGACGTGCTGTATCCGGCGATGGCGCGGCACTTCGGGCTCGCCACGGAATCGCCGGGCGCGTTCAAAAGCCTCACCGGCGCCGATCAGGTTACCGACGTCGTATTCGTCGACCAGTCGCCGATCGGCAAGACCGCGCGTTCGAATCCGGCCAGCTACGTCGGCGCGTTCGACGAAATCCGCAAGCTGTTCGCCAGGGCACCGCTCGCGCAGCAGCGCGGCTACGGCCCCGGCATGTTCAGCTTCAACTCGGGGGACGGCCGCTGCCCGACTTGCGGCGGCTCGGGGTTCGAGCACATCGAGATGCAGTTCCTGAGCGACGTGTATCTGCGTTGTCCGGATTGCGACGGGCGCCGTTATCGCGCGGAACTGCTCGAAGTGAAGATCGAGCGCAGTGAGCCGGCGCGTGCGTTGAGCATTGCGGACGTGCTGGAGCTGACTGTCAGCGAAGCCACCGCCTATTTCGCAAAGGATGCCGAAGTATTGCGCGTGTTGCAGCCGATCGTCGACGTCGGTCTGGAATACGTAAAGCTCGGCCAGCCGGTGCCCACGCTGTCCGGCGGCGAAGCGCAGCGCCTCAAGCTCGCGGGCTTCCTCGCGGAATCGGCGCAGGCGCGCGGTGCCCGCAGCGCGAAGCAGCCGGTCGCAAAGCGCCTCTTCATGTTCGACGAGCCGACCACCGGCCTGCATTTCGACGACATCGCCAAGCTGATGCAGGCGTTCGGCAAACTGCTCGCGAGCGGGCATTCGCTGATCGTGATCGAACACAATCTCGACGTGATTCGCGCGGCCGACTGGCTGATCGACCTCGGTCCCGAAGGCGGCGACGGCGGCGGCCGGGTGCTGTGCGCGGGCACGCCGGAAGACGTCAAGCAATGCGCGGAGTCGCATACCGGCGAGGCGCTGCTGCAGTACGACCGCGCAATGAGCGCGGCGGCCGAGCCGGAGTCGCAAGGCATGCCGCTGCAGAAGGCGCTGAGCGCGGCGCGCGCGCGCCGGGCGATCGAAGGCGAGGACGTGGTACGCATCGTCAATGCGCGCGAGCACAACCTGAAAGCGCTCGACGTGGACATTCCACACGGCAAGTTCAACGTGATTACCGGCGTGTCCGGTTCGGGCAAGTCCACGCTCGCGTTCGACATTCTGTTCCACGAAGGGCAGCGCCGTTATCTCGAATCGCTGAACGCGTACGCGCGCTCCATCGTGCAGCCCGCCGGGCGCCCCGAGGTCGACGCGGTGTACGGCATTCCGCCGACCGTCGCGATCGAGCAGCGCCTCTCGCGCGGCGGCCGCAAGAGCACCGTGGCGACCACCTCGGAGGTGTGGCACTTCCTGCGGCTGCTGTATGTGAAGCTCGGTTTGCAGCACTGCATTCACGACGGCACGCCGGTCACGTCGCAAAGCGTCGAATCGATCGCGGCACAGTTGCTGCGCGATCACAAGGGGCAGCATGTCGGCTTCCTTGCGCCGCTCGTCGTGAACCGCAAGGGCGTCTACACGGACCTCGCGAAATGGGCGAAGGCGCGCGGCAATACGCATCTGCGCGTCGATGGCGAGTTCGTGCCGGTGGACCCGTGGCCGAAGCTCGATCGCTTCCGCGAACATACGATCGAATTGCCGGTCGCCGACCTCGTCGTGTCGGCGGACCATGAAGCCGAATTGCGCGAGGCGCTCGAGCGCACGCTCGAAGTCGGCAAGGGCGTGATGCATCTGCTCGCGCCGCTCGACGGTCTGCACGACGCGCTCAACGGCGGCCATCCCACCGCGCCGCTCGGCACGGTGAAGGTGTTGTCCACGAAGCGCGCGTGCCCGGTGTGCGGCACCAGCTATCCCGAACTCGATCCGCGCATGTTCTCGTACAACAGCAAGCATGGCTGGTGCACGACCTGCGTGGGCACGGGCCTGTCGCTCACGCGCGAACAACGCGCCGCGTACGACGACACGATCGTCGTCGACGACAATCGCGGCCGCGAGCAGAGCTTGCCGTCCGAGGAGCAGGAACCCGAAGGCCTCGTCGACGAACCCTGTCCGGATTGTTCGGGCACGCGTCTGAACCCGACCGCGCGCGCGGTCACGTTCGACGCGCAGGCGATCGTCGACGTCGCGCAGTGGACCGTGTCCGATACGCGCGCGTGGATCGACAGCGTCGAGATGAGCGGCCGCGACGCGGAAATCGCGCGCGACGTGATCAGCGAAATCGGCAGCCGCCTGCAGTTTCTGGAAGAGGTCGGGCTCGGCTATCTGAGCCTCGATCGGGCGGCGCCGAGCCTGTCGGGCGGTGAAGCGCAGCGCATCCGGCTCGCCGCGCAGCTCGGTAGCAATCTGCAAGGCGTGTGCTACGTGCTCGACGAGCCCACCATCGGGCTGCATCCGCGCGACAACCAGATTTTGCTTAACGCGTTGCGCAAGCTCGGCGAGAAGGGCAATACGCTGGTGGTCGTCGAGCATGACGAGGACACGATCCGGCGCGCGGATCACATCATCGACATCGGGCCGGGTGCGGGCAAGCGCGGCGGCACGTTGATCGCGCAGGGCAGTGTGGCCGATCTGTCGTCGCAGCCCGATTCGCTCACCGGGCAGTTTCTCGCGAATCCGATCGTGCATCCGTTGCAGCCGCGCCGTGCAGTGGTCGCACCGGGCAAGCGCGCGGCCACGGTGCCGGAAAACTGGCTGACCGTGCATGGCGGCAAGCTGCACAACCTGCGCAACGTCACGGTGGGCATTCCGCTGTCGCGGCTGGTCGCGGTGACCGGCGTCAGCGGTTCCGGCAAGTCCACGCTCGCGCGCGACGTGCTCATGACCAATCTGCTGGATGCGGTCGGGCGCTCGGTGCTGTCGTCGCCGGCCACGCGGCGGGCGCGCGCCGCGGCCGAGGAGAAGCCGGCCGCGAACCGGCGTTCCAGCGTGCTGGCGCGCACGGCGCCGCGCGCGCCGCTGAACGTCACGCATGCGTGGCAAGGGTGCGAGTCGATCACCGGCTGGGAGAGCATCGACCGCGTGCTCGAAGTCGATCAGACGCCGATCGGCAAGACGCCGCGTTCATGCCCCGCCACTTACATCGGCGTGTGGGATGCGATCCGCAAGCTGTTCGCGGGCACGCTCGAAGCGCGTGCGCGGGGCTATACGGCCTCGCGGTTCTCGTTCAACACCGGAGACGGCCGCTGCCCGGCGTGCGAGGGGCAGGGCGTGCGCACCATCGGCATGAGCTTCCTGCCGGACGTGAAAGTGCCTTGCGATGTGTGCCACGGGCAGCGCTTCAATCCCGAGACGCTGGCGGTCACATGGCGCGGCAAGAATATCGGCGACGTGCTGACCATGGAAATCGACGAGGCTGTCGAGTTTTTCGCGTCCATCACGAACATCGGGCATCCGTTGCAATTGATGAAGGACGTCGGGCTCGGCTATCTCACGCTCGGCCAGCCGTCACCTACGTTGTCGGGCGGCGAAGCGCAGCGGATCAAGCTCGTCACCGAATTGAGCAAGGTGCGCGACGACATCACGCGGCGCGGTCAGAAGCCGCCTCACACGCTGTACGTGCTGGACGAGCCGACTGTCGGGCTGCATATGGCGGACGTCGCGAAGCTGATTCGCGTGCTGCATCGTCTTGCGGATGGCGGCCATAGCGTCGTCGTCATCGAGCACGATCTCGACGTGATTGCCGAGGCGGACTGGATCATCGATCTCGGTCCGGAAGGCGGCGTGGGCGGCGGGGCGATTGTCGCGGCGACGGACCCCGAAGGCCTGGCGCGTGTCGCGGCCAGCCACACGGGGGCGGCGTTGCGGACTGTGCTCGCGCGAACGCAGCAGGGTACGGCGGCCGTGGTGGCGGGCGAGGGAACGAACGGGTGACGAGCGGAAGTGGCGCAAACCGTGTTTGCGCCACACTTCGCAGTGTTTGTTCACGCGAAGCTTGCTGATCAGCGTGCCACGTTGTGCGGTCAAAGCGCGATCATGCGCGACTCATGGCCCATCATGATCAAGCCGCACTCATCGAGATACTTGGGCCCATGTCGGCCGGCGAAAAATTGCGTACGGTGCGATTCAGCACGCGCAGGTTCAGACGTGCGCTGTCCTTTTGGCGCTTGAATTGCCGTCGGCTAGCATCACGCGTTGCGCTCGACCTGAATCGCAGAATCGCAGAATCGCAATGCATGCGCGACATGCAACGGTCATCGCCCTGCGGCGTTTCAGTTGATCATGCCGTGTACTTCGAGCGAAGCTTCCAGATGCTGCGTGAGCGCGTGATGCAGTTTGGCGAGACTTTCCGTTGGCAGCGCGAAGCCCGCCCAGCCTAGACCGGAATGTCTCAAGAACATGACCGCACCGTCGTTCAGCGCAGGTTTTTCCGTGTGCCAGCAAGGATCGACCTCGATCACATACCGATGCGAGCGCAACGGCGCCGCAGGCACTTCCGGGCGCATCGTGGCGCGCAACACGGCGAGGTGCTCGATCAGCGCGTCCACATCGGCCGCTTCGAGCAGCGCCGCGCTGCCGTCGATGTCGATACGGACCGCGTTGCGTCCATACTCGTTGACTCTCTCGATGCTCATCAGGCGCGACATGGTTCAGCTCCTTACCACAATCACATTGCGCAAATTGTCGGGCGGGGCCGGCGGGCCTGTCCTTAAAGATCACGATCCGCGGATGAAACTTTTGTTTAAAAAAACATGTGCCCGATTGCTGCAACGCGTTAAATCATCTGACGTATAAATGGTCCGCGCATTGAAGGGACGTATCAGACCATGCGCAAGGAACCCAATGTTTCAATATAGAAACATTTCTGGACACCTGCAAAAACATGCTTGTGAATATTAATTACGTTGAATTAAGGATATCGGTGATCAGGCTGGAGTTCCAGTCGATAAATTCCCGATTTGCGAATAAATCAGGTATTGAGTGGCCATTATCCGGGCGATTTCGATTTTCACGTTTGAAACACTTTGAACTCGCGCGATGACGGATAGGTTCGCAAATCGCTTCTTCGCAGAATCGGAAAGTGCGGTGGAGAGCAGTCGCAAAGTGAGGCCGGATATGGTCCGGCGGCCTGCGGGTGCCGGTGGGCGAGATGCGCACGCTGTCCGGCCGCGGCTCGCCGGGTTGTCATATGAAACGGCGGATAATCGTTTTCTTCATACATTCTATTTTCTGATGTAGATTTGATTTTCAAATTTACTCGGGCGATTCATTCCGCTAACATCACGCTTAATCCGTTAAGCGGCGTTCCCGGCTATTCCAGTCCTAATAAATCATTCGCTCGTGCCGGCCGTCTGACGGGGCATCGGGGTTCACACCGTATGACCGTTTGGGGAAAGATCATGCCGCAAATGCATCTTGATACCGCGAGAATTACGTGGCTTCACACGCCGACTTTGAACGTCCGTACCGCAGCGCGGCGAATCGGCATATTGCTGTTCGACGGCTTCTGGCTGCTAGGGCCCGGTACGGTGGTCGAGATGTTCCAGAGCGCCAACGAACTATCCGGTTCGCGAGCCGGCGAAGAGCCGCCTTATGAAGTGCAGTTTCTGTCGATGGAGGGCGGCAGCGTCGCCAGCTCCTCGTCGGCACGCATCTGGACCGATCGCATCGACACGCGCTTCGGCAGCGGATTCGACGTGCTGTTCATCGCGGGCGGCTACGGCGCGCTGGCGGCCGCACGCGACGAGCGGCTGCTCATCTGGCTGCGCGCGGTGCAGGCGCGTACGCGGGCGATCGAAACGATCGGCGAGGGCCGGCTCGTGCTTGAGGCCGCCGGTCCCACCGACCATGACGGCCTGCAGATGAACCGCTATCCCGGCGGTGCGTCGAGCGAAGCCGCGCTCAGCGCCTCGAACGACCGTCACGACTGCGCGCGCGCCGCGCTGATGTTCATCAAGCGCGACCTGGGCGCCGAACTCGCGCGCAGCGTCGCCGACCGCGTGATGCCGGGGATGGCGGCGACGTGGGTGCCGCTGCCCGCCGAAGGGGGCACGCTGAGCGTCGCTGAAAAAATCCGCGCCGCGGCGCGCTGGATGGAGGCGAACTGCGATCGTCCGGTGTCCGTGGCCGATGCGGCGCAGGTCGCGGCGATGAGCGAGCGCAATTTCCTGCGCCGCTTCAAGCACGAAATGCAGGTCACACCATCGGACTATCTGCTGCAGGTGCGGCTGCGCATTGCGTGCAACTTCCTCACCGAAACCGAATTGCCGGTCGACAAGATTGCGCGGCGCAGCGGCACCGGCAATGGCGATCGTCTCGCGAAGATCTTCCGCAAGCGCATGGCGCTTTCGCCCACGGAATATCGCGCGCGAAGCAGGGTGGCGAACGAGGCGTAGCATGTCAGGAAGGCGCCCGTGCCGACGGGTGCGCCTCATCACTGTTGAACACGGCCACAGCGGCGGCCGTATTCTCGCCGGCCAGCCTTCTTACGAGCATAGTGGCAATGGGCAACAAGGTAACGGCGACGGCATTGCCGGATGTGAAGCTCATCGAGCCCGAGGTGTTTTGGGACGACCTCGGCTTCTGCTTCGAGAGCTTTAGCGCGGACGAGTTTGCCAATGACGTCGCGCAAGGTTTCAATTTCGTGCAGGACCGGCATTTGCGCGCGGTGCGCGGCGTGCTGCGCGGGCTGCACTATCAGGTCCAACGTCCGCAGGGCCGCTTGATACGCGTCGTGCAGGGCGAGGTGTTCGACGTCGTCGTGGACGTGCGGCTCAATTCGCCGCACTTCGGCAAATGGAGCGGTGTATACGTGAGCGCGGCCAATCAACGGCAAATCTGGGTGCCACCGGGCTTCGCGCATGGCTTCGTGGTGCTGTCCGACGTCGCCGAGTGCGTTTGGAAGACCACCGAGTACTGGTTTCCGGAACTCGAGCGCTGCCTCCTGTGGTGCGATCCCGACATCGGCATCGAGTGGCCGATCGACTTCGAGCCGATCCTCGGCGCGAAGGATGCGGCGGGCCGGCGACTTTATGAAGCGGAAAACATCGCCTGACTCCCCTGTGAGTTTTTACGACATTTTTTCTTGAGACGCGCCGAGGCGAACTCCACACTTCGAGCATCGTGAATGTTCGAGGTGCTCGACGTGAAGCGACGTGTAACCCGGCAAGCCGTTCGTATCGACTACGTGTGTCATGGCATCGGCCACGTCGAATTGCGCCGCCTTGATGCGGCGCGCGATTCGTTCGTCGCGTTGACGGCCATGCTGCATCGGGCCTTCGCGCCGTTCGGCGCAACGGGGCTGAACTGCACGTGTGTGGATCAGAGCGTCGAGATCACGCGCTTGCGCGCGACGCGCGGCGATTGCCACGTGGCGGTCTGCGAAGGAGGCATGGTCGGCACGATGACGCTCTACGCTCAGACGATGCGACCAGTTGGCAAGCGTGCGCGTCGCGACCAGCGGCTTGCTCAGCATCGCCGCGCGCGAGGACGGCGCATGTCGAACGAATGAAGCCCGACGCGGGCGGCAACTATTGCAATACCGTGTGGCAAGTATTGCATCGACGCCTGGCTGCTCGCATCGGGGCAGGGTCTGTTTCCGGCTGTCTGCCGAAGCGGCTGTCAGCGTCGCATCACGCCCATCAGCAAGGTGACGAGGAAGATCACCACGAAGATGAAGAACAGGACTTTGGCGATTTCCGTTGCGCCGGCGGCGATGCCGCCAAAGCCGAACACAGCGGCGATGATGGCGATGATGAAGAAAATTGCAGCGTATCGAAGCATGGGGCCTCCCATCGATGGATTGCTGGATTGAAGTAACGAACGGCGACCCGTCGCGGGCATGACAAGCTTCGACGGGTTATTTGCCGGTGAGCGGAATGGAGCAATGGGTGTGCCCACGGACGCGCCCGCGCGCGTGGGGCGCAGCGAATCATCGAAGCGGAGCGGTTTCGCGCGATGAAAGGGCGGTGAGGCGAGGAGTGCGTGGCCGCCTGGTCGAGATTGATCGCGGCGCAGCGGGCCATTCACATTACAATCTTCTGCCCAAAGCCGCCCGCCCGCGAAGGCGCATTCATCGTCATGTTGAAGATTCTGGTCAGCGCGTGTCTGGCCGGCCACCCGGTCCGCTATGACGGCGCCGCCAAAACCGCACACCATGCCTGGTTCGCGCGCTGGCGCGACGAAGGCCGTCTGGTGATCGTGTGCCCGGAAGTGGCCGCGGGATTGCCGACTCCGCGGCCGCCCGCGGAAATCCAGTTGCACCGCAGCGGCGCCGACGTGCTGAAGCACGCAGCGTCGATCCTCGACGACACCGGCGCAAACGTTACCGCGCTATTCATTGCCGGCGCCGAGCATGCGTTGCGCTGCGCGCAAGCGGAAAACTGCCGCTACGCGTTGCTGGCCGACGGCAGTCCCTCGTGCGGCAGCACCTTCATCTACGACGGCGAATTCAGCGGTGCCACGCACGCCGCCGCAGGCGTCACCGCGACGCTGTTGCGACAGCATGGCATTCGCGTTTTCGCGCAATCGCAGATTGCCGAACTGGCCGCGCTGATTGCGCACGACCCGAACGACCGATCCGCCGCAGCCGAATCACACCAAGCAAAGCGGCGCGGTTGATTCACCCGCTAACGTTTGCGAGCAGGCGAATCGCTCACGCAAAGCACGAAATGGAACGGCTAGCGTGAAAACCGCGCCGCGCTATCCACGCATCCAGTGATAAACAATCGGCCCGCACAATACACCCCACGTCACCGCGCAAATCAGCAGCGCGATCGTCACGGCCGCACTGCCGCAATCTTTCGCGCGCTTCGATAACTCGTGGCGTTCGAGCGAAATCCGGTCGATCGCAGCCTCGATGCTCGAATTGAGCAACTCCACGAGCAGCACCAGCAACACCGACACGATCAGCAGCACGCGCTCGATCGCGCTCACCGGCATCAGCAACGCCGCCGGCACCAGAATCGCCGCGAGCGCGGCCTCCTGACGGAACGCGCTCTCCTCACGCAAGGCCGCGACGATGCCATCGCACGAGTGCCGCAGCGCGAATAGCGCACGCAGAGGACCGCTACGTTTTACGGGCGCACGGGGCGCGGGTGATTCGGTCGGATTACTCATGATCGGCACTGCGTTGGAAAGGCGGCAGCATGCCTTAAATGTCACAAATTGTCACAGCTTTGTGCTATCTTTGCGCCGCCCTTCGGCGCGGGGATGCCGCAGCCGACAGACGACGGAATACAAAACCGAGCTTCCTGCATGCCATGCCGGACCGCTCCCATGTGTGACCACGCCCGTCGCCTCGCTTGTTCATTCAAGGTTTCGCCAGATTTTCCGTAATACAAGGGCAAAGGACCGCATCGCGGTCGAGTCGCAATCCGTTTCCATTCCCGCGCGCTCGTGCGGCAGACCGAAATCGCACAGCGCCCAATGTAGTCAAGGGCGGACGGCCGAGGTCCAACAAGCTGATCTGTCATGAAACCTGTCGTATCGTTTTGCCTTTCGCTGACCGCTGCGTTCGGCGCTCTCTATGCCGCGGTATCGGCCGCTGCGCCGTCCGTGCCAGCTGGATCGATTGCATCGGCTGCACGCCCGGCGTCATCGGTCGCGCTCGGGTCGATGTCGGCGTCGGCGTCGAACGCCGCGATAGCGGGCCTCGCCGCTGCCAACGCGGCGAACGGAACGCATGCGGCTAACGCCGCGACTGCATCCGCCAACGCCAGTGCCGCTGACACGGCCAACGCCACCGCGAGCGCAGCCAAGTCCACCACCATCCACCTGTCATTCGCCGCACTAGGCGCCTATCAGCCGCTGAACCTGCGCGGACTCGACGACGCACGCACCGTCAATGTCGGCGTGCGGCTCGATCGGGTGGTCACCGCGGCACGGCTGCGCCTGCGATATACGTATTCGCCGGCGCTGGTCTTTCCGCTCTCGCATCTGAAGGTGTCGATCAACAACGAAGTGGTCGCGACCGTGCCGTTCGATCGGGAGCACGCCGGACAGATCGTGACGCAGGAAATCGCGCTCGATCCGCGCTTTCTTACCGACTACAACCAGCTCGACCTGCGCCTGATCGCGCATTACACGCTCGACCATTGCGAGGACCCGGACAACTCGGCGCTGTGGGCCGACGTCAGTCCGACTAGCGAGCTGATTCTCGACAGCTCGCCGATCCGCTTGCCCAACGATCTCGCGCTCTTGCCCGCGCCGTTTTTCGACCGGCGCGACGTGAGCCGGCTGACGCTGCCGTTCGTGCTGCCGGCCTCCGCCGACAACGCGACGCTGCGCAGCGCCGGCGTGCTCGCCTCGTGGTTCGGCGCGCAGGCCGATTACCGGCAGGCGCGCTTTCCGTCCTTGTCCGCGTTGCCGTCCGATGCGCACGCGGTGGTGGTCGCGCGCAGCGCGCAGTTGCCCGCCGGTCTGAAGCTGCCGACGGTCAACGGGCCGATGCTGCTCGTCGCCGACAATCCCGTCGCGCCGGGCAAGAAGCTGCTGATCGTGACGGGCCGCACCGCGCTGGAAGTCGACCAGGCCAGCGCCGCGCTCGTACTCGGCAAGACGGCAATGGCGGGGCCCGCCGTGCGCATCGGCCAGATCGACATCGGCGCGCCGCGCAAACCGTACGATGCGCCGCGCTGGGTGCCGGTGGATCGCCCGGTCGCGTTCAAGGAACTGATCGACACGCCGAACCAGTTGCAGGTGCAGGGCAGCGCGCCGGACGCAATCCGGCTGAATCTGCGCGTGCCCGCCGATCTGTTCTCGTGGAACGGCGCGGGCGTACCGCTGAACCTGAAATACCGCTATACCGCGCCGACGGTGCAGAACAACTCGGCGCTCGCGGTGCAAATCAACGACCAGCTCGTCAAATCGTACCGGCTCGCGCCGGCCAGCGCCGACGACGCGCAAGGCCGTCTGCAACTGCCGGTGCTGTCGAACGGCGGCAACCGGTCGAGCAGCGCGCTCGACATTCCCGCCTTCCGCGTCGGCAGCTCCAACCAGTTGCAGTTGCGCTTCAATCTGGATTCGCAGAAGACCGGGCTGTGCCAGTCGGTGGCCTCGAATCCGGTGCAGGCCGCGGTCGACCCCGATTCGACGATCGACTTCTCCGGCTTTGTCCACTATGCGCAGATGCCGAACCTCGCGTACTTCGCGAATAGCGGCTTTCCGTTCACCCGCTACGCCGATCTCTCGCAGACAGTCGTGGTGATTCCCGAGCACCCGGCGCCGCAGGAAATCGAAAGCATGCTGACGATGCTCGGCCACATGGGGCAGTGGACCGGCTATCCGGCGCTACGCGTGCAGATCGCGCGGCCTCGCGAGCTGGCGCTCCTGACCGGCAAGGATCTGCTCGTGATCGGCGGCAGCGGCTCGGCGCCGCTGCTGGCGCGTTGGCGCGACGCGCTGCCGCTGAGCATCGGCGCGGCATCGAACGAGGGCGCTTCCGACGGTCCGATTATGCGCGCGTCGTTTTCGGTGAAGGAGCAGTGGCGCAACGGCGCGCATCTGCCCGACGGCAGCGCGCGTATCGATCGAGACGGCGCGCTTGCCGCGCTGATGGGTTTCGAACTGCCGGGCAGCAAGGGACGCAGCGTGGTCGCGCTGATGGCCACCGATCAGCAGCAGTTATCGCAGTTGCTCGACATGCTCGAGAAGCCCGGCCGCGTCGCGCAGGTGCAGGGCGACGTCGCGTTGCTGCGTGGCGGCGAAGTGGACAGCATGCGCGTCGGCGACGCGTATCTGGTCGGCTATGTGCCGTGGTATGCGCAGTTGTGGAGCCGTGCGATCCAGCACCCTGTCCTGCTCGGCGTGCTCGGCGCGCTGGCCGGGCTGCTGCTGGCGATCGGCGCGTTCACCGCGTTGCAGGAACTGGCCGCGCGCCGCCGGGGAGTCTGATCGATGACGCGGGTGATGGGCAAGGCGCCGCCGGGGTGGGGGCGGGCTGACGCACGGGGCGATGCGGGTTGGGGTTTGGGCCTGAAGGTGGCGGGGGCTGTCGTGCGGGCGGTTGGCGTGGCGATGGCCTTGGCGGGTGCGTCGATGGCGATGGGGATGGGGATAGGCGTGCAAGAGGCGGTTGCGCAAGAGGTGACGCAACGGGGCGGCGGGGCGAATGCGGTTATTGCATCGAGTGCTAACGCCGCTCACGCCGTTCTTGCGACTAGCGCAACCGACGCAACCAGCACAGCCAACCCGTCGAACGCGACTACCACGCCGCCCGCAAACTGCGCACTCTCCCCTTGGCCGCGCTGGCAACAATTCAAGCGCGATTTCATGTCCGCCGACGGTCGCGTGATCGACGTCGGCTCAACCGATTCGCGTACCGTCTCCGAAGGCCAGTCGTACGCGCTTTTCTTTGCGCTGGTCGCGAACGATCGCGCGGCCTTCGACGCGATCCTGCAATGGACCGAACAGCATCTCGCGCAAGGCGACCTGACCGCGCATCTGCCGGCCTGGCTGTGGGGCCGCGCGGACGATGGGCAGTGGAAGGTGCTCGACGCGAACGCATCGTCGGATGCGGACCTGTGGATCGCGTATGCGTTGCTCGAAGCCGGTCACGCGTGGCACGAACGCAGTTATACGGCGCGCGGCGCGGTGCTCGCGAAGCGCGTGCTCGACGAGGAGACCGCCAGCATGGCGGGGCTCGGCCTGACGCTGCTGCCCGGGCCGGTCGGCTTTCATCCGGCGGCTGACGTGTGGCGCGTCAATCCGAGCTATTCGCCGCCACAAGTGCTTCGCGGCATCGCCACGCGGCTGCCGGACGACGCGCGCTGGGAGCGTCTTCTCGCGAGCAGCCGCCGTGTGTTGACCGATACCGCGCCGCGCGGCTTCGCACCGGACTGGGCGCTGTATCGCACGAAGCAGGGTTTCGCGCCGGACCCGCAGACCCAGGCCGAGAGCGCGTATAACGCGATCCGCGTGTACCTGTGGGCCGGCACGCTCGACCCGCGCGATCCGCTTGCTTCGACGCTGCTTGCGCACTTCGCGCCGTTCGCGGACTTCATCGCCGCGCATGGCGCGCCGCCGGAAAGAGTCGATACGACGACCGGCGCCGTCGGCGCGAACATGGGCAATGCCGGCTTCTCGGCGGCCGCCGCGCCATTTCTCGACGCGCGCGGCGAGCACACGCTCGCCGATGCGCAGATCGCGCGCGTGGCGCAACTCGACCGCGAGACGCCCACCGGTTATTACAGCAGCGTACTGAGCCTGTTCGCGCTGGGCTGGCGCGACGGCCGTTACCGGTTCGCCGCCGACGGCACCCTCGAGCCACCATGGAGTTCGCCATGTCGCGCCTCGGCTCAGTGAAGCGCGCGGCGCGGCTGGCCGCGCTCGCGTGGATGGGCGTCGCGGGCAGCGTGTGGGCGCAAGCCGCGCAAGCGGCGCAAGCGGCGATGGCGCGCGCCGTGACAGCGCATGCGGCTTCCGACGCGGCTTCCGCCGCCGTGATCAATGCGAGGCCCGGCGCGTCGGCCCAGCAGTACGCCGCCACCCAACGCCTCTTCGCCACGGCCCGCATGTGGTCGACCAAACATCGCGACGACCTCGCGTCGCAGGCGATCCAGAAAGCGCTGCTGATCGCCCCCGACGATCCGTCGTTGCTCGCCGAGCAGGTGCGCATCCAGTTGCGTCTCGGCCACGCGCAAGCCGCGCAGGCCACGCTCGCGCGGCTGCGGTCCGTCGCGCCGGGTACAGCCGCGACGCAGCAGATCGAAGACGAGTTCCGCGTCGCCACCAACGGCCGCCAGGAACTCGCGACCGTGCGTCTGCTCGCGCGCAGCGGCCAGTCCGCCGAAGCGACGCGCCGCCTGCTCGCGCTGTTTCCGCACGGCGCGCCGTCGGGCTCGCTCGGCGCCGAGTACTACCAGATCATCGCCGGCACGCCCGAGGGCCGCACGCAGGCCATCGGCGCGTTGCGTCAGCGGCTTGCCGCCGACCCGTCCGACGTCGATTCGGCGCTGGTGCTCGCGAACCTGCTGAACGCGCGTGGTGAGACGCGTGCCGAGGCCAACCGCATCGCGTGGAATCTGGCGACGCGGCCCGACTCGGATCGCTCGGCCTCGCTCGACGCGTGGCGTCACGTGCTGCAATCGGCGGGCGCGGACCCGGCGTATGTCGACGCGCTGCGCGCCTATCTGCAGCTCGTGCCGGACGACACCGAATTCAGGGAGCGGGTCGCCGCGATCGAAGCGCGACTCGACGCGCAGCGGCAACTCGAACGCAACCCCGACTACATCGCGCAGCAACGCGGTTTGCAGGCGCTCGCGCGCAACGATCTGACGAGCGCGCAAGCGCTGCTCGCGCGCGCCGCGCAGGCGCGTCCGGACGACGCCGAGGCGGTCGGCGGCCTGGGTCTCGCACGCATGCGGGCCGGGCGGCGTGACGAAGCGCACGCGCTGTTTCTGCGTGCGGCCGCACTCGCGCCAGACAATCGCGCGAAATGGGAGAGCCTCGCGCGCGCCGCGCAGTTCTGGGGCACGCTCGCGCATAGCCGCGACGCGGCGGCGGCAGGCCAGCCGCGCGACGCGGAGCGGTTCGCGCGCGCCGCGCTCGCGATGGAGCCCGGCAACCCGGACGCGACGCTGATGCTGGCCGATGCGCTGCTCGCGCAGCACGACTGGAGCGCGGCCGAACCCCTGCTGCGCGAACTGCTCACCGCGCGCGAGCCGAGCATCGCGGCGCTGCGCAGCACGCAGACGCTATTCGAGAACACCGGCCGCGCGGCCCAGGTCGAGCCTTTGCTCGACGCCTTGCAAAGCCGCTTCAGCGCCGCCGACGATCGCCAGAGCCTCGCGCAACTGCGCGCCGATCTGCTCGCGAGCCAGGCCGACAGGCTGCTGGCCGCGGGTCAGCGGGGGCCTGCGGCGCAGCGCTACGAAGCGTCCTTGCGGGCCGCGCCCGACGCGCCATGGACGCGCTTTGCGCTTGCGCGTCTGTATCGCGATCTGGGCTTGCCGCAACTCGGCCGCGTCGTGATGGACGACGGCCTCGCGATCTCCGCCTCGCCCGAAATGCGCTACGCGAGCGCGCTGTACCGCAACTCGCTCGACGACATCGGCGGCGCGCAAGCCGTGCTCGCGCCGATCGCCGAGCGGGACCGCACCGACGGCATGCGCGCGCTCGCGCGCAACCTCCAGGCGCAGCAGTGGCTCGTCAAGGCGCGCGCCGCGTTTGCGCTCGACGATCGCGCGGGCGCAAGCCAGGCGCTCGACGAAGCGCGCACGCTGGCCGCCGACGACCCGAATCTGCTCGCGGCGGTCGGCGCGATGTGGATCGAGCAGGGCGAAGCGCAGCGCGGTCTCGCGCTGCTGCGAAACTGGATGGACACCCACCCGCAGCAGACCGATGCCGACGTGCGCCTGCGCTATGGCGATCTGCTCGGCAGCGCCAGCGCGAAGATCGGCAACGCCGGACTCGACGCGTGGCTGACCCGCTTGCGCGCCGATCCGCAAGTCAAGCTCAGCGCCGCGCAAAGCGCGCGTCTCGAAGACCAGGCGCTGCGTCTCGTGCTGCGCGAAACCGACGAGGCGCTCGATCGTCAGGATGGCCAACGTGCGCGGCAGTTGCTCGCCCACGTGAGCCCGGCGGGCCGGCGCGACAAACGCTACGCACTCGAAGTCGCGGATCTCGAACGCCTGCAAGGGCACTATGCGGCCGCGCGCGCCGCACTAGGTCCGGTACTGGCCGCCACGCCCAACGATCCGGATGCGCAACTGGCGCTCGCCCGCGTGCTGGAGCAGAGCGGCGAGCGGCGCAGCGCGCTCGACCTGGTGCGCAGCGTGCTCGACGACGCCGCGCCCGACGATGTCGACACACGGCTCTCGGCGGCGCGCCGGCTCGCCGCGCTGCGTCAGCCGCAGGAAGCGCAGCGGGTCACCTCGGCGTTGCGCGTCGCGTATCCGGCTCGCCCGGACGTGACGGTGCAAAGCGGGCGCGTCGCGCAGGATCTCGGGCAATACGAGGAGGCCGCTTCGCTGTACCGTCTGTCGTTCGCGCAGGAGCGCGCGGCGGGCGTGAGCGCCGGTCCCGACGGCACCCCCGCGCAAGCGGCGCTCGCCGATCTCGAGCAGCGCCGTAATCCGGAGATCGAGACCGGCTGGCTGCCCGCGTATAAATCGGGCGATGCCGGCATCTCGCAGCTGCGCGCGTGGCAGGCGCCGGTGTACCTGCAGATTCCGTATCGCTACGACGGCCACTTTTTCGCTCACATCGACACCGTGCATCTGGATGCCGGCACGCTCGACCCGAGCGAAGGCAACGCGTTCACGCGCGATACGTTCGGCACCATCGGCGCGGCCGACAATCTCGCGGCCTCGCTCGGCATTCCGGCGCAGACCCGCGCCGCGCTGCTCGCGAGCTCGCCGTATCTGCATCAATCGGTGACCGGCGTGGCGCTCGGCGCGGGCTATACGTCCGACGCGTGGCGCTTCGACATCGGCACGACGCCGCTCGGGTTCCCGGTGCATTACCTCGTCGGCGGCGCGCGCTATGAATTCGACGCCGGACCGGCGAGCTTCTCCGTCAGCGGCTCGCGGCGTCCCGAAACAGGCAGCCAGCTTTCGTACGCCGGCATGCACGATCCGGTGACTGGCACCGTGTGGGGCGGCGTGCGCCGCGACGGCATCGATCTGCATTCGGCGGTCGATGTCGGCATGACGAGTCTCTTCGCCGATCTCGGCGTGGGCATGCTGACTGGCCGCAACGTCGCGAGCAATCAGGCGGTGACGTTGCGCACGGGCTTCACGGTGCCGGTCTATCGGCGCGTCGACACGCTCGTGAGCACCGGTCTGATCGGCAACGTGTGGCACTACACGAACAACCTGCGCTTCTATTCGTTCGGCCAGGGCGGCTACTACAGTCCGCAGCGCTATCTGTCGCTCGGCGTGCCGATCGAATGGGCCGGGCGGCATGACGCGCTGAACTGGGATCTGACCGCGACGCTCGGTGTGTCCAACTCGTATGAGAAGAATTCGCCGTACTACCCGAACGGTTTGCCTGCCGGGCTCGGTGCGGCGCCCGGGCTCGGCACGCTGGTGAACACCGCGAGCTCGACGCGCGGCGTCGCGTTTTCGTATGGGCTCGCAGGCATCGTGCAATACCGCTTCAACCCGCATCTGCTGGCGGGCGCGCAACTGAGCATCGATCGTTCGCACGACTACGCACCGAGTTCCGCGCTGGTCTATCTGCGCTATACGTTCGACGCGCGCAAGCAGGACAACAGTCTGTCGCCGCGCCCCGTGCGTCTTTACTCCAGCTATTGACCGGCGATGCAATCAGATCAGGGAATCCACGCGTGAGCACCGTTTCGAATCCACTCAAGCCTGCGGCGCCCGGCGCCTTCTTGCGCCGCTGGCTGCAAGCCTTCGGCCGCGCGGGCTCGCGGGCGGCCGCGCGCAAGCTCGGACGGCTCGCGCTCGACGCGTTGCCCGACGAATGGGCCTCGCTCGAAGCCGGCAAGCTCTACGCGCTCTATGCCGCGCCGCGCACCTCCGGCGCCGATGCGCTGATCTGGCAGAGCGCGCGCGCGGCGCAAACGCGCGATGTCACGGTCGTGCTCGCACGGGAGCGCGCCGAGGTGGCGCAGCGTCTGCGCGAACTCGGCTTCAGCGCGAACGCACCGGCCTCGGGCTGGCCGCGCAATCTGAGCGTGCTGGCGATGCCGCGGACCGTCGGCGAGGCGGCCGATGCAGCCGATGCGATCGATGCCACGCAAGCCACCGTGCCGCGCGCCGCACCCGTCGAACTCGCGAGGGTGTTCGGCGGTCTGCGCGCGCTCAAGCGCTTCGGATTGCGCTCGCGTTCGCTGTATTTCATTGAAGGCGCCGAGCGCTGGTTCAGCTGGGACGACGCCCGCGCGCTCGCACGCGAGGGCCGGATGCTGGCGAACTGGTGCGCGGCGCGCAACGTCACGCTGGTGCTGCTGCTCGGTGCGCCGTCCGGCGAGGCAGAACTCGACGACAGCGCTTGGCTCGTTACGCGCACGTCCGCGGACAACCCGGCCGCGCAGCACGACCGCAACGAATTTCACGCCGCGTGCGCCGGCGTCGCGCGCATGGAGCACACGCACGGCGAGTTGTTGTGGCACGTCGACTTCTGGCGCTCCGACCGCACGCTCGTGACCGGCGAGCTTCGTGCGCTGCGGTTCGCCGAGAGCGGCCGCCTGGGCGTCGCGGCCGATGCGCCAGGCGGCCTGATCGCACGCGGCGACGGGTTGCTGGCGCGCGACGAACAGCGGGTCGTGGTGAGCCGCGCGGTCGTGCGCGGCCAGGAGGCGTGGGTGCCGCCGCACTGGGAAGTGCTGGCCGATCAGGCGGCGGTGCTGGCCGCCTGCGCCGATGCCCAGGCGGCAACCGTGGTGCTCGACTACGCGGGCAGCGCGCAGCTCGACGCGCTGTGCGCGGCGGTCCATGCGCTGCGCCGGCAGGCGGGACGCGCGCTGAAAATCGTGATTGTCGAACGCGGGGAGGTGCTGCGTCATCAATACGAGCTGCTGGTGCTGACGCTCGGCGCCAACCTCGTGCTGGGCCGCGATCTGCCGTTTTCGCGCATGCAGTCGCTGCTGCAATCGTTGCAAGGGCAGCTTCATGCGCGGCCGGTCGCCGCCGACTATCGCGCCGCGCTCAGCGCTGCGTTGAGCGACGCCGTGCTCGGCTATTTGCCTGCCGGCGCGTTCTGCGAGCGCGTGCACACCGTGCTCGAACGCAGTGCCGTGCTGCAGTTGCCGCATGTGCTCGTCAAGTTGTCGGTGCTGCCGCAGTGCGCGCATGTCGACGCGTTGAGGCACTGCGTGCCGCGTCGCGAGGGCGACGTGTTTACCGCCGACGCGTCGCATCTGTACGTGTTCCTGTTCGCGTGCCGGCTGGCCGATGCGGATGCCGCGCTGGCGCGCATCTTCGATGTGCCGGTCGAGCGGATTGCGGATGCGCTCGTGCATCTGGCGGAGCAGAGCATCGGCGATGAACTGGCTGCGCTGGAAGCGGCGAACCGGCGCGCGCGGATTGCCGACTACAGCGATCTGTTTGCGGCGCCGGTGCGTGCCAGTGGTGCCGAGGGACTGAGGCAGAGCTTGCGGGTCGAACGCAGGCCGTTGGGAGCGGCTGAGCTGGCGGCAGCGGAGCAACTCGCGACGGTGGAAGAGGCGCTGAAGCGGGCACGCAGTGAGGCGCAGGAGGGTGCCGCTGCGTTTGCTGACAACGGCGCCGCGGATTCCGCGAACACTGCGAACACCACGAACGCCGAGGTCGCGCAGACGACCGCAGCGACGAAACGCAACGCAGCGCACCCAGGGGCGTCGCCACAGAAAAGCCAGGCCTCGCCCCGCGCAACGCCGCCGCGCCGCCACGCCGAACCTTACGCGATGCCGTTGCGAAACAAGGAGCACGAGTGATGGAATTTCTACTGACCTGTTTCGCCGCGGGTGTGGTCATCGCGGTACCGGTATGGATCGTCTGGCAGCGCGGCGGCGCGCGTCGCGGGCTCACGGCGATGCGCGGCTTCGATCCGCGCGACGCGGTGCGCTGCGACATCGAACCGGTCGCGCTGCGTGCCCGGCTGCTGCCCGAGGCGCAGCGCGTCGACGAGGCCGCACGATGAAAACGATCGCCGTCGTTTCCACCGCCGGCGGCACGGGCCGCACGACGCTGAGCGCCGCGCTCGCGGTATTGCTCGCGCGGCGCGGCCGTCAGGTGGTCGCGCTCGACTTCGATCCGCAGAACATGCTCGGCGCGCATCTCGGAATCGACGGCCTCGCGCCCACCGGGCTCGCGCAAGCGCTGCTCGATGAGACTTGCGCCTGGCATGCGCATACGTGGCGCAATGCCGAGGGCGTGCTGTTCGTGCCGTACGGCGAGGTCTCGCTCGCGCATGGCGCGCGCTGCGATGCACGGCTTGCCGCCGAGCCGCGGTGGCTCGCGGGCGCGCTCGCGCAACTCGATCTGCCGCGCGATGGCGTCGTGCTGATCGACACCGCCCGCTATCCCTCGCAGCAGGCCGCCCAAGCCCTGCGTTGCGCCGACCTGGTGCTCTGCGTGACGCCGCCCGAGCCGGCCGCCTGCGCGACGCTCCTCGCGCGGCTCGATGACTTGCGGCGCGGCGGCGCGAATCTGAGGATCATCGTGAACCGCCTGAATCCGGCGCGCGACATGCAGCGCGACGTGCTCGCGATGCTCGCGGCGGCGCTCGGCGATGGCCTGCCGCTCGCGCAGCGCGTGCATCTCGATGTAGCGATGCCGGAGTCGTTCGCGCGCGGTACGTGGCTGTTCGACGATGCGCCGCGTTCGCAGGCATCGCACGATCTGCATGGGCTAGCCAACTGGCTCGACGCGTGGGTCGGCGGGATATCGGCGATCGGCGCGCGCCGCGAAGGTGACGCGGCATGAACAGGCCGATCAACGGGGGCGCGGGTGAGCGTGGCGAGGCGCCCGGCAAGGCGCCCCAAACCGCCCCCGCCGCCACTGACGCCACTGGCGCCACCCCCCGCACTCCACGCCAGCGCACCCTCGACTGGCTTGCCCGCAACCTGGGCGTCCCCGTCGATCGCACGCCACTCGACTGGTTCGTACGCCTGTTCTTCCAACCGCCTTCAGCGGGCAAGCCCGACTACCCGCGCCGCTGGATCAGAGCCGCCGTGCTGCATCTCGCGCTGCAATGGGGCGTGCTCGAACCGCACCGCCTGCGCGCCTGGCTGTGGCGCGCCTTCGTCCGCGCGCCGCGCCTGTCCGGGCGAAGCGCCGCCGCGCAGGTGCGCGCCGTGCTCGCGTGGATCGACCGCTGGCTGGTGCCGGTGCTATTGCGCTGGCGCCGCCTGCACCGCCGTGTCGAAGGGATGCTGCCGCGCCTGCCGTGGCAGCGCTGGGGCGCGCAACTCGAAAGCGGCACCCAGCGCGTCGGCCACATTCGCTGGTTGCTGCCGCTCATCGTGCTGGCGGGCGCAGTCCTGTGGACGGTGATCGGTACCTCGCCGTTGTCGTCGGATGGTCAGTTCGAATTCTTCGCAGTGCTGGTGGTCGTCGCGTTGATCTTGCGCCGCTTCCCTGGCCGCATGCCGGTGCTGATCCTCACGACGCTCGCGTTGCTCGCGATGGCGCGCTATGTCTGGTGGCGCGTCACGCAGACGCTGTCGTTCCAGACGCCGGGCGAGGCGATTCTCGGCTATCTGCTGTTCGGCGCCGAAGCGTATACATGGGTCATTCTGCTGCTCGGCTTCGTGCAGACCGCGTGGCCGCTGAACCGCGCGGTCGCCGAACTGCCCGCCGACACCGCGAACTGGCCGAGCGTCGACATTTATATTCCGACCTATAACGAGCCGCTGTCGGTGGTGCGGCCGACCGTGTTCGCCGCCCAGGGCATCGACTGGCCGGCGCACAGGCTGCGCGTCTATCTGCTCGACGACGGCCATCGCGAAGAATTCAGACAGTTCGCGCACGACAGCGGCATCGGCTACCTGACTCGCGACGACAACCGGCACGCGAAAGCCGGCAACATCAACCGCGCCCTGGAAAAGACCCACGGCGAGTACATCGCGATCTTCGATTGCGATCACGTGCCGACGCGCTCGTTTCTGCAAACCACGATGGGCACGTTTCTGCGCGACGCCCGCTGCGCGATGGTGCAGACGCCGCATCACTTCTTCTCGCCCGATCCGTTCGAGCGCAACCTCGGCACGTTCCGCCGCGTGCCGAACGAAGGCAACCTGTTTTACGGGCTCGTGCAATCCGGCAACGATCTGTGGAACGCGTCGTTCTTCTGCGGTTCGTGCGCGGTGATCAAGCGCACGGCGCTCGAAGAAGTGGGCGGCGTCGCGGTGGAGACGGTCACGGAAGATGCGCATACCGCGCTCAAACTGCATCGGCGCGGCTATACGACCGCTTATCTGCCGACCGTACAGGCCGCCGGTCTCGCCACCGAAAGCCTCGCGAGCCATATCAAGCAACGCACGCGCTGGGCGCGCGGCATGGCGCAGATTTTCCGCATCGATAATCCGTTTCTCGGCCGCGGCCTGAGCTTTTTCCAGCGGCTCTGTTACGGCAACGCGATGCTGCATTTTTTCTACGGCATCCCGCGGCTGATTTTCCTGACCATGCCGATGGCGTATCTGTTTTTCCAGATGTATTTCATCAACGCGTCGGCGACCACCATCGCCGGGTTCGTGCTGCCGTACATCGTGCTCGCCAACATCGCGAACTCGCGGATGCAGGGCAAATTCCGCCACTCGTTCTGGGCCGAAGTGTACGAATCGGTGCTCGCCTGGTATATCGCGCTGCCGACCACCATCGCCTTCTTCAGTCCGAAGCACGGCCAGTTCAACGTGACCGACAAGGGCGGAAGCATCGACGAAGGTTACTTCGACTGGGCCGTGTCGAAGCCGTATCTGGTGTTGCTCGGACTGAACGCGTGCGCGTTGCTGGCGGGCGCGTACCGGTTGATGTTCGGCCAGAGCGGCGAGACTGCGACGATCCTCATGAATGTGTTCTGGACGCTCTACAACCTCGTGATGCTCGGCGCGGCGGCAAGCGTGGCGCGTGAGGCGAAGCAGGTGCGCGTGACCCACCGTATCGCGATGCGCGCGGCGGCCACGCTGCTGCTCGCGGACGGCACGACGCTCGCGTGCACCACCAGCGACTATTCGACCGGCGGACTCGGTCTCGAAGTCGATCCGGAGTTGAAGCTCGCGCCCGGCGACAGCCTCGGCGTATGCCTGAGCCGAGGCGACCGGCAGTTTCATTTTCCCGTTTATGTGAGCCGTTTCGTCGGCAAGCATCTGGGCGTGCGCTTCGACGGCCTGACGCTCGAGCAGGAACGGCAGATGGTGCAATGCACGTTCGGCCGCGCCGACGCATGGCTCGACTGGGGCGAGCAAACCGTCGAGGACACCCCGCTGCGCGGCCTGAAGGACGTGCTGACGATGGGCATCGAAGGTTATTCGAGGCTGCTGACCGGCGTGCTGCGCGTAGGCCAGTCGCTGCTCGCGCTGGACCGTACACGCTATTAATGCCGCGGCGTGCGCGCCGGGCCCATGTGAGAACTCTGTTCATGACTTTGTGGAACCTGTACTTCATCGTCAAGCTGTACCTGTTCGCGGGCGGCCATCTTCAACCGCTGTGGCTCGTCAACCTCGGCTTCGCGTTGCTGCTCGCCGCGAGCGCGACGCTCAGGCATCGCGGTCTTCGCGTGTTGCGCAACCTGCTCGGACTCGCGATCGGCATACCGCTGATGTACCACGAAGCGAACGTGCCGCCGTTCGCGCGTCTCACGGAAGAATTCGGCAACCTCACCACCTTCAGCTTCGGCTACTGGCTGGAGCTCGCGCAGCGTTTTCTGCCGCCGATGCTGCTGCTCGGCGCGCTCGGTGGTCTGATCGCGTACCTGATCGTGAACCGCTGGCTGCGCGTCGCGACCTTCGTGCTGATCGCGCTGGTCGCGATTCCGGTGTGGCAGGAGGGCAGCACGGTACTCGCGCAATTGCGCAGCGCACCCGTGGTGGCGGCATCGGGCAATGCGCTCGCCGCGCAGCCGCTCGACCACAACGCGGCGCTCGCCGCATTCCGCACGCAGGAGTCGCAGCGGCAGGTCACGTTCGGCCATCTCGGCGCCGATCCGAACACGCAGTTCGACGTGATCGTGCTGCACATCTGCTCGCTGTCGTGGGACGACCTCGATGCGGTGAAGGCGCGCAATCATCCGATGCTGAGCCATTTCGACTATCTGTTCACGAACTTCAGCACGGCGGCGAGCTATAGCGGACCGGCCGCGATTCGCGTGCTGCGCGCGAGTTGCGGGCAGGAGGCGCACGCGGACCTTTACAAGGACGCGCCGCAACAGTGCCATCTGCTCGCCGATCTCGCCCAGGCGGGTTACACCCCGCAGACGATGCTGAACCACGACGGCCACTTCGACAACTTCCTGCAACTGGTGCACGACAACGCCGGCGTGCCGAACGTGCCGATGATTTCGAATACCAGCGTGCCGGTCGCGATGCACGCGTTCGACGGTTCGGCGATTCGCGACGATTACGCGACGCTCGCCAACTGGTACGCGCAGCGCGCTAGCACGCCGGGACCGGTCGCGCTGTACTACAACACGATCAGTTTGCACGACGGTAATCGTTTGCCGAACAGCAGTCTGTCGAGCCTCGATTCGTACCCGCAGCGGGTGAACAGGCTGATGAGCGACTTCGACCGGTTCGCGGATCTGATCGCGGCATCGGGCCGGCGCGCGGTGATCGTGTTCGTACCCGAACACGGCGCGGCCTTGCGCGGCGACGCGAACCAGGTGGCCGGCCTGCGCGAAATTCCGACGCCGCGCGTCATCCATGGTCCGGCGGGTGTGCGGCTGGTCGGCTTCCAGGGCAACCATGGGCCGACTACGGTGATCGACAATCCGTCGAGCTTTCTCGCGCTCGCGCAACTGCTGTCGAACCTCGTGTCGAATAGCCCGTTCAAGCCGGGCGTGACCTTGTCGCAGTACGCGATGAATCTGCCGCAAACGCAGATGGTCGGCGAAAACGAAGGGACCGTGACGATGAAGACGGCATCGGGCTATGTCGTGAAGACGCCGGACGGCGTATGGGTGGATGGCAAATGACGGCGGCGACGACGAAGGATGGCGGCATGGCTGCTTCGAAGGCGGCAGTGAAGACAGCAGTGAAGACAGCAGGGAAGGCCGTCGGGAGTGTCGCGGCAGATGCCGGCGGCTGGCCGGTGGATGACATCACCGGACTCGCGCGCCGTCTGCCCGAAGTCGATCCGGCGCGTTACTTCGACGGGCAGGCGAAGGAGGCGTTTCAGCAGTCTTTGATCAGGTGGCCGCTGCTCGCGCGGCTCATGAAGCTCGTGCCGGCCGGGCAAGCCGATACGCTCGCCGGGCACGACCCGGCGCAGAAAGCGGAAGTGGAGTAACGGCGGTTCCTGGAAGTTGTCGAATGCAGCGCACGGCGGCGCTTTGAACCGCGCCTTTCCTGCCGCGGGTCGTGATTAGCGCAACTGGGTCACTGCAAGCAGCAACACCATGCCGCCGATCGCGCCATCCAGCACGCGCCATGCGGTCGCCCGGCGAAACAGCGGCGCCAGCGCCCGCGCTCCGTAGCCGAGACCGATGAACCAGATCCCGCTCACCGCCATCGCGCCGAGCGCGAACGCGAGCCGTGCGTCTTGCGGCTCGCGCGCGCCGGCTGTGCCGATCAGCAGGAACGTGTCGAGATACACGTGCGGGTTGAGCCAGGTGAGCGCGAGCGTCATCAGGATGATCGGCATGGCGCGTTGCGTGGGCGGCGCGCCGTTCGCCTGGGCGTCGAGCACCGCATGCCCGGGGCGCACCGCGCGGCGCAGCGCGTTGATGCCGAACCACGCGAGATAGGCGAGCCCGATGTAGAGCATCGTGTGGACGAACACCGGGTAGCGTTCCACCAGCACCGAGGCGCCGCCGACGCCCGCGCCAATCAGAATGAAATCCGACAGCGCGCACAGCACGACGATCTTGCCGACATGCGAGCGCATGATGCCCTGACGCAGCACGAACGCGTTTTGCGCGCCGATCGTCACGATCAGCGATGCGCACAGGGCGGCGCCGTGAGAAAAGGATAGCCAGTTCATAAAACGAATCCAGTAGACGGAAGAAGCGAACGGGGCTAGTCTGCGGATTTGCTGCTCATAAGAGAAGCTAATTTGCTTAATGCCGATTAAGGAACGCTAATGCTCGACTATGCATTGCTCGACGCGCTGGCCGCCGTGGTGCGCCACGGTTCGTTCGACCGCGCGGCCGGCGAACTGAATGTCACGCCGTCGGCGGTGTCGCAGCGGGTCAAGCTGCTGGAGGAGCGGGTCGGCAGCGTACTGGTCAAGCGCGGCCAGCCGTGCGTCGCGACCACCTCGGGCGCGCTGTTGTGCCGGCACACCGAGCGCGTGCAATTGCTCGAAGCAGAGTTGAATGGCCGCCTGCCGGCGCTGCCCGGCGCGCTGGTCGAACCGTGGCCGGCATTGCGCGTGGCGGTCAACGACGACAGCGTCGGCACCTGGTTCATCGACGCCGTGGCGCCGTTCTGCTCGGAGCGCGAGATGCTGCTCGATCTCGTGATCGACGATCAGGACCACACGGCCGAGCGGATTCGCGACGGCAGCGTGCAAGGCGCGGTCACGACCCAGGCCGAACCGGTGCAAGGCTGCCGCTCCACGCGGCTCGGGCGGATGCGTTATATGGCGGTCTGTTCGCCTGCGTTTTTCGCACGCTATTTCGCCGACGGCGTCACGCGTGACAGTTTGCGGGGCACGCCCTGCGTCGATTTCAATCCGAAGGACCAGTTGCAAAAGCGCTTCATGCGCCGCATCACGCGCGCGGAACTCGATCCGCCGCTGCACTGGATTCCCCACGTCGCCGGTTTTTTGCGGGCCTGCGTGACGGGTCTCGGCTGGGGCACGTGTCCGGAGCGGATGATCGCCGCGCATCTGGCGAGCGGCGAACTCGTGGAGATGGCGCCGGGCAAGCACATCGACGTCGATCTGTACTGGCAGAGCTGGCGCCTGTCGATCGGCTGGCTCGACGACTTCGGCGTGGTGTTGCGCAAGCGGGCCGCGGAGTTTCTCGATTGAATCATCGCGTACGGGGCGCGTCGCGCCGAACCGCGCATGCCCCACTCAAAGCAGCAACTCGATCGAATGAAACAGCCGGCGCTGCTCCGGGTCCTGCGAGCTCGCCCCTTCGTCGATCACTTCGCGCAGGCAGTCGAGAAAGCACTGAGCCGCCGGACTGGTCGGCGCGCCGCGCCGTGACGTGATGCTGATGATGGTTTCATCGACCGTCTCGCGCAAGGGCAGCGCCCACAGGTTCTCTTTCGCGAGCGTCACTTCGACGAGCGGCCATGGAAAGATGCTGAGCATGTCCGTGTGCGCAAGCAGCCCCAGCACGATCGACAGCGAATGCGCGAGGTGAATGGTGTGCGGCACGCGCATGCCGCGCTGGCGGAACAGGTTGTCCGAGATCGACTCTCGGCTCGCGGGGTCCCAGTTCAGCACCCACTCCGCGTCTTCGAGTTCGAGCAGCGTGCGGCAACCGGCGAGCGGATGATCACGCCGCGCGACCACCGCCGAATGCGTCGAAAAGAGCGGCACGTGGTGAAACTCCGATTGCGGCGACGCGGGCGGCAGCCGGCCGATCGAAAAATCGAGGCTGCCGTCGCGCAGGCGCGGCTGCACCACCGCGAGCAGGCCTTCGAAAAACTCCAGCTGAACTTCCGGCATGCGTTGCCGGAACCGCTGCACGGCGGGCGGCAGAAAGGTCAGCGCGACCCATGGCGTGATGCCGATCGACAGCTTGCCGGCCGCCGCGCCGCGCAACGCTTGGATCTCCGCTTGGGCGCGCTGCAACTGCCCGAGCACGAGGCGCGCATGCACGACCAGCGCGCGGCCGAACTCGGTGAAGGCGACACCGCTCGCGCTGCGCACCAGCAGCGGCGCGTGCAGATCGGCTTCCAGTTCGCGCATCGCCTTGGTCACCGCGGCCGGCGAAAGCCCCAGCGTGCGTGCCGCAGCCCGGATACTTCCGGTATCCGCAATGGCGGCCAAGGTACTGAGCTGATGCAGTTTCATCTGGAGAAGGGGCGCCGAGGGTGGCAACCAGGAGTTGCTGGCGCAACGATTCTACGCCTGCCGCCGGACAATCGGCGTCGCTATGCTGGGTTCACGCTTTCATCAACGGAGACGACACGTGAACACCATGGCCATCCCGGCGGGCATCGCCGAACTCGAAGACGAAATGATCGCGCTGCGGCGCCGGATTCACGCGCAGCCGGAGCTGGCCTACGAGGAATTCGCCACCGGCGGCCTCGTGGCCGAACGCCTGCGGGAGTGGGGCTACACGGTGCATCGCGGGTTGGGTCAGACGGGCGTGGTCGGGCAGCTGAAGGTCGGCAACGGCACGCGCAGGCTGGGTCTGCGCGCCGACATGGACGCGCTGCCGATTCACGAGACCACCGGCTTGCCGTACGCGAGCACGGTGCCCGGCAAGATGCACGCGTGCGGCCACGACGGACACACCGCGATGCTGCTGGCCGCCGCCAAACATCTCGCGCAGGCAAAGGGCTTCGACGGCACCTTGAACCTGATTTTCCAGCCGGCCGAAGAAGGCCTGGCCGGCGCGAAAAAGATGCTCGAAGACGGCCTGTTCGAGCAGTTTCCCTGCGACGCAGTGTTCGCGATGCACAACATGCCGGGCTTTCCCACCGGCAAATTCGGCTTCCTGCCGGGCTCGTTCATGGCCTCGGCGGACACGGTGACCATCACGGTGACGGGGCGGGGCGGCCACGGCGCGGTGCCGCACAAGGCCGTCGATCCGGTCGTGGTGTGCGCGCAAATCGTGCTGGCGCTGCAGTCGATCGTCTCGCGCAACATCGCGCCGCTCGACATGGCGATCATCACCGTCGGCGCGATTCACGCGGGCGAAGCGCCCAACGTGATTCCGGAGACCGCCGAGATGCGCCTGTCGGTGCGCGCGCTCAAACCCGAGGTGCGCGACTACCTGCAGGAGCGCATCACGGCGGTGGCCACCGCGCAGGCCGTCGTGTTCGGCGCGCGTGCCGAGGTGGACTATCAGCGCCGCTATCCGGTGCTCGTCAACGACGTGCAGATGACCGGTTTCGCGCGCCAGGTCGCGCTCGACTGGCTCGGCGAAGACGGATTGATCACCGACATGCAGCCGCTCACCGGCAGCGAAGATTTCGCATTCCTGCTCGAGCGTTGTGCGGGCAGCTACCTGATCATCGGCAATGGCGATGGTGAAGGCGGCTGCATGGTCCACAACCCGGGCTATGACTTCAACGACGATTGCCTTGCCACCGGCGCAGCCTACTGGGTGCGACTCGCGCAGACGTTTCTGGTTTGACGCGGGCCACGGCATGTCATAGCAGGCCATGCGGTCGCTGGCGCGAGTGCGCGGCGTCAGCAGGAAGCACATCACGGAGAGACAGATGGACTATTCTGCTACACCGCAACCCGCGCGCGCCGACGCGCTCGGCAGATAGAACGTCGGCCGCAGCACAGGCCGCAGCACAGGCCGCAGCACAGGCCGCAGCGCCGGCCGACCGCATGCATCACGCGAAAGCGATTGCCGCGATCACGCTCGGCAACGGTCTCGAGTTTTTCGACTTCACGATCTACAGCTTCTTCGCGACGATCATCGGCAAGCTGTATTTCCCGGTGGAAGGGCAGCTCGCGCAATTGATGCTGGCGGTCGGCACGTTCGGCGTCGGTTTCATCCTGCGGCCGGTAGGCGGCGTCGTGCTCGGTGCCTACGCCGATCGCGCGGGCCGCAAGGCGGCAATGAGTCTGACGCTGTGGCTCATGACGCTCGGCTCCGCGCTGATCGCGTTCGCGCCGACCTATGCGGCGATCGGCCTGGCCGCGCCGCTGCTGGTGATCCTCGCGCGGCTGATTCAGGGTTTTGCGCTGGGCGGCGAGATCGGCGCGTCGACCTCGCTGCTGCTCGAATACGGCAGCGACAAAACGCGCGGGTTCTACGCAGCTGGCAGTTCGTGAGCCAGGGCTTGAACACGGTGTCCGGCTCGCTGCTCGGCGTCGCGCTGGCGGCGTGGCTGTCCACCGAGGCGCTCGAAAGCTGGGGCTGCCATCCCCAACGAGCAACCCAAGCGGCCCGGCCCCGCATTCGCGTGCGCCGGCCACCCGCCCGCCATCACCTCGCCGCTGATTTTTCTCCGTCAGCCAGCGGCGCATCACCGGCCGCCGCCGCATCACGCGTTTCGGGCATGGCCGCCCACACGAGCAGTACGGCAAGCGCACCCGCCGCGGCGAGACCGAAGAAGCTGACCGCGTTGCCGAAATGATCCGCGACGAAGCCCGCAGCCGTCGTGCTCAACGTCGCCCCGATCCCCGCCGCCAGCCCGAAGAGTCCGATACACAGGTTGTAGCGGCCCTTGTCGCCGGCGACGTCGGCGGCAATCAGCGGCAGCATCACGCCGAACACCGCGGCGCTCAGACCGTCCAGCATCTGCACCGGCACCAGCAGATACGGGCTGCTGATTCCGGCGAACAGCAACGCGCGGATCGGCAGCGCCGAAAAGCCGAGCAGCAGGATCGGCCTGCGTCCCCAGCGTTCGGCGGAACGCCCGACCCACGGCGACATCATCGCGACGATCGCCTGCGGCACGATGATGCACGCCGCGATCACGAGCTGCACGTTGTCGCCCATGCCGGCCGTCACTTCGCCCGCGGCCAGATTCAGCATCGCCGCGTTCGACAGATGGAACAGCACGATGCACGCTGCGAACAGCAGCATGCGCTTATCGCGCAGCAACTCGCGCAGGCTCTCGCGCCGTTCGAGCTGCTGCGGCGTGGGCGCGGCCTTCGGCAACTCGACGGTATCGGTGCGCTGGATCATCGACAACGCGATCAGCGCGGGCACCGCGAGCCCGGCGGTCAGCCAGAACACCGCGCGTGGCGAATAGTATTCGCCGAACACGCCCATCAGGCCGGCCGCCACCGCACTGCCGATCGACGCCCAGCGAGCATTGCGCCCGAGCCGGTCGCCGAGATTCGCGCGGCCCACCAGCGCGAACGAAATCGCGGCGAGCGCCGGCGTCAGCATGCAGCTGGCGAAGCCGTGGAAGACCTCGGCGGCGATGACCGGCAGCACCGTCGGACTGGCGGCCAGCAGCACCGCGCTCAGGATGATCGCGATGATCGCCCACGCGGCCGCGCCTTTCTTGTTGCGCAGCGCGTCGACCGCGGCGCCGCCCGGCACCTGGCTCACCATTGCGCTGATGGTGCCGACCGAGAGCGCCATGCCGATCTCGCCCTGGGTCCACTTATGCGACGCGAGATACGACGCGATGAACGGCCCGAAGCCCGTCTGCACGTTGGCGACGAAAAAATTAAGCCAATCGAGCGCGCGCAGACTGCGCGCCGTGACCATCGTGCGGCCGATCATCGGGCCGCCCGTGCGTTGGATACCGCGACGGCCGTCGACGCGGCGGGCGCCGACGCGGCGGCTGGCGCAGGCGTTGCTGCGGGCGCGGGCGGCGGCGGCGGAGACACCGCGCGAATCGGCTTGTCGTTGGCGTAGGGCGGCGTCGCGTTGATCTGCGCGTCGCTCAGATCGATGAGCGGACGCAGTTCTTTATCGCGCGTGACGAAGTGCAGCGCCGACCAGTTCGCGGCAATCGTGCGCCGCTCGGTGCTGATTATGCCGTTGACGTCGAGCACGACGGCCTGCGGCTGCGCATTGCCGTCGATCAGCACGTCGATCACGCGGCCGACCTTGGCGCCGTTCGCACGCTCGACGGTGGCGTCGATCAGCGGCAACTGAACGACATTGGATTTGGCCGGCCCGGTGGGCACCGCCGCGGCGTTGAGCGTGATCGGCGCGGATTTGGCGGTGGGCGTGAAGCGGAACGCGCCCCACGGGAAGTTCACCTTGCGGTCGCCCACGCCGAGGAAGCCTTGCAGATTGACGACCATCTCGCGCGGCTTGCCGAGCGCATCGGCGGTCATGTCGACGGCGCGGCCGACCACTTTGCCGTCAGGCTTCTGCACTTCGCTGTCGAGCAGCCCGTGCGCCTCGTTGCGCTCGATCGTGCGCAGCACGATCAGCGGCGCGGGAGGCGGCGGCGCAGGCGCGGGCGCCGCGACCGGCGGCGCAGGCTCGACCTTGTGCGGCTTGACGACCGGCTTCTTCGGCTTTTTCGGCTGCTCGGGTTCGTTCGCCTCGGTTTCGACGGGCTCGGGCGCGGAGGCCGCCGCCGGCGCGCTGGCGGGTTCGACGGGCATGATCGTCGCTTCGACGATCGGCGCCTGCTGCGGGCCCCACAACAGGCTGCAGCCGGACAGCGCGAAAAGCGCGACAGCGAGAATCAGCACGCGCCAGGCAGGACGCGAAAAACCGCCAGTCATCGGGGCAAACTCCATGGGCCGGTGCGGACGGGCGCGAGAGGCCGCCGCGGTTATCACAGGTACGGGCGAGAGTGTAACCCGCGAGCCCGGGCGGCCCCGATTTTGCAGGCATCCGCGAGCGTGGTCGCAAGCATGCTTCGTGCCGTGCGCCGCGCGTTCGCCAGGGGCTGGCGGGGCGCGAAAGCGCCGCAAAGCCGCCAGAAGCCTTTCACCTCCTCATGACAAGCCGTAGGTGTAAACGCGCGGCGCGCCGGCGGCCGTGGCGTCTGCTGAACGATATAAGCGTCGCGACATGTCCGGCATGCCATCCATGCGATTGGAGACATATTTGTGTTGGCCTACATTTCGATGCAACAAACCAAAGGCAGCAAAAGCGAAGCAGGCTGAGCGAAGCACCCACACATCAATCAATTCAACGAGACGAACCCTGACGACGGCCGTATCGACGGCTGTTTCAGCATGCTGATAAAGGAGGCACTCATCATGATGGAACCCCACGCCCAGGCGATTTCCGAAGTCGCGACCGAGTCGTTCGACGGAAAGGGCTTACTCGACCGCTATTTCGAAATCTCGTCGCGCGGCAGCTCGCAGCGTCAGGAGATCGTCGCGGGCATCACGACCTTTCTCGCAATGGTCTATTCCGTGTTCGTCGTGCCGGGCATGTTCGGCAAGGCGGGCTTCGACACCAGCGCGGTGTTCGTCGCCGTGTGCCTGACCACCGCGTTCGGCTCGCTGCTGATGGGCGTGTGGGCGCGTCTGCCGATCGCGATCGGCTGCGCGATTTCGCTGACTGCGTTCACCGCGTTCGGCCTCGTGCTCGGCAAGGGGCTGCAGCCGAACGTCGCGCTCGGCGCGGTGTTCCTGATGGGCGTGGTGTTCACCGCGATCTCGGTGACCGGCGTGCGCTCGTGGATTCTGCGCAATCTGCCGACCGGCATCGCGCACGGCACGGGCATCGGCATCGGCCTCTTCCTGTTGCTGATCGCCGCCAATGACGTCGGGCTGGTCGTGAAGAATCCGGGCGCCGGCCTGCCGGTCGCGCTCGGACAGATCACGGCGTTGCCGGCGCTGATGTCGGTGGCGGGGCTCGCGGCGATCTTCGGGCTCGTGCGCCGCCGCGTGCCGGGCTCGATCCTGATCGTGATCGTCGCGATTTCCGCGATCGGGCTTGCGGTCGATCCGGCCGTCGCGTTTCACGGCGTATTCGCGGTGCCGTCGTTGAGCGCGCCGGGCCATGCGTCGCTGATCGGTGCGATGGACATCAAGGGCGCGCTGTCGATGGCCGTGCTGCCGAGCGTGCTCGCGCTCGTGATGACCGCCGTGTTCGATGCGACCGGCACGATCCGCGCGGTGGCGGGACAGGCGGGCCAGCTCGATGCGAACGGCCGCATCATCAACGGCGGGCGCGCGTTGACCGCCGATTCGCTGAGCTCGGTTTTCTCGGGTCTGCTGGGCGGCGCGCCGGCGGCGGCGTATATCGAATCGACGGTCGGCGTCGCGGCCGGCGCGAAGACCGGGATGGCGGCGGCGGTGGTCGGCCTGCTGTTTCTCGGCGTGATGTTCTTCTCGCCGCTGGCCGGTCTGGTGCCTTCGTATGCGACAGCGCCGGCGCTGATGTATGTGGGGCTGCTGATGCTGTCCAACGTCAGCAAGCTGCATATGGACGACATGGTCGACGCGATGTCGGGGCTGATGTGCGCGGTGTTCATCGTGCTGACTGCGTACATCGTGACCGGCATCATGCTCGGCTTCGCGACACTCGTGATCGGCCGCGTGGTGAGCGGCGAGTATCGCAAGCTGAACGTGGGGACGGTGGTGATCGCGCTCGTGCTGGCCGGATTTTATCTTGGCGGCTGGGCGATCTGAGCGCAAAGACAGGCAGGGTCGTGCACGACGTTCGCCGGATCTTTTCGTGGCAGGGAACGCAGGAGAAAGACGGGTGTGAGGCGGGGCCGCTTCACGTTGAACAGGTAGTCGGTTGTTCTCCACCTTGACGCGGTGCGTCGCAGTGACCGATCTGCGGCGCACCGCGTATTTTTTGGCCGCATGCCTGAGCGGCGCGGCTGCGTCGCTGCTTGCGCGCGTGGCGAATGCGCGTACTCTGTCATTGATATCCCGGTGTCCGTTTTCGATGCGGCGCGCAGGATAATCCGAACTGCCAGGGACGCGTGATGGAATCGTTCGAGCGTACCTGACCCACCTGCATGCAGCAGGGAAGGAGACGCAAATGGAACCGCAACACCGCATTGGCACGAGAGAGGAGTGGTTCGCCGCGAGCCGCGCGCTACTGGTAGAAGAAAAAGCGCATATGCGCGCCGGCGACGAACTCGCCCGCAAGCGTCGCGCGTTGCCATGGGTCGAAGTCGACAAGACCTACTGGTTCGATACGCCGCAGGGCCGCAAGACGCTGGCCGAACTGTTCGGCGGCCGCAGTCAGTTGATCGTCTATCACTTCATGATGGGCCCGGATTGGGAAGAGGGCTGTGTCGGCTGCTCGTTCCTGTCGGACCACATGACGGGGATCGTTACGCACCTGGAGCATCACGACGTGTCGTACGTGACGGTATCGCACGCACCGCTCGCGAAGATCGAGGCGTTCAGAAAGCGGATGGGATGGACGTTTCCGTGGGTGTCGTCGAGCGGCAGCGATTTCAATTTCGACTATCACGTATCGTTCACCCCCGAGCAGCTAGCCAGCAGGAAGGCCTGCTACAACTTCACCGAGCAGGACGTCGGCATCGACGAGCAGCACGGCCATAGCGTGTTCTATAAGGACGGCGACGGCGTCGTGTATCACACGTATTCGTGCTACGGACGCGGCGACGAACGCTTCATCAACACGTACGCACATCTGGACGTCACGCCGAAAGGGCGCAACGAAGCCAACAGTCTGACCGACTGGGTCAAACATCACGATCGTTACGAAGACGAAACGCGCGGCGGTGGTGACGCGTGCGGTTGCTGAACGGTGCAATACCCGTTTGGAGTGAAGGGCGCAGGCGAAGCGGCTTGCATGTCTTGCCGCATTGTTCGCCCATCAAAGCGCCATGTCGAAGGCGGGCTTGAGGAAAAACTCGATCGCCATCACGACGAGCCCCATCGCGGCCGCGCTCAGCGTCAAGACGCCGTATTCGTCGTAGCGTGCGTCGTACAGGCACGCTACGACGAACAGAATCGCCAGCAGGTTGGTCAGCCAGTCGAAGTTCAACGCGAGGTTCATCGATAAAATCCGGGCTCGTGTGCGACCCTGATGGTCGAATCGCACGGTCAGGTGAGCGCGATTTTATCGGGACGAGCTTACGGATTCGCAACGGCCGTGCTTACACGGCTTACGATGTCTTGTCGGCGGCCAGCATGTCGTGCTCGATCCACTCGATCACCGACGTGCGCTTCGGTTGCCAGCCGAGCAGCGTGCGCGCGCGCTCGCCGCGCACGCGGCTGTTCGAGCCGAGGCCGTACGAAGCCATCTCATAGCCCCATTCCTTTTGCGCTTCATCGAGCGGCCAGTCTTGCGGTTCGCCGAGCTTCATTACGCGTGCGATCGCGGCGCTCATGTCGCGGAACGACGCTTCGCCGCTTTCGACGAAATAGAACGTGCCCGCCGGCGTCTTCTCCAACGCGAGGCGATAGAGTTCAGCGACGTCGTCGATATGCACGTTCGACCAGACGTTGCCGCCGCTGCCGACGTGACGCACCACGCCGCTCTTTTGCGCCTGGCGCTGCAGGCGCGGCAACTGCACGCTCGCGCTGCCGGCTACTGCGCCGTGACCGTAGATCAGCGTGTTGCACAGCACGGCCGAGCGGATGTTCTGCTGCGCGGCGGCGAGCACCCGTTGATCGATTGCGACGCGCGCCGCTTTATCGGCGGTCGGTGTGGGCAGCGCGTCTTCGTGATAGATGCGCGCCTCGCCGGCTTCGCCGCCCGACGCATCGCCGACGATGCTCGAACCGCTCGTATGCAGAAACGGCTTGCCGGAACCGGCGAGCCCTTCGATCAGCGCCTTCACCGCGCCTTCATGGTCGCTGCTCGCGGCGTTGATGACGGCGTCGACGGCCTGCGCTTCGGCGATCAGCAACGCGCGGTCGTCGAGCGTGCCGATGACCGGTTCGATGCCGAGACGTTGCAACTCGGCACTGTGTTCGGGTTGGCGGATCAGACCGCGCACCTGATGGCCGGTTCGTACGAGATACGCCGCGATCGAACCGCCGATAAACCCGCTTGCGCCCGTGATGAAAATTTTCAAGACGTTCTCCCTGGTGGAAACACGATGACAGGCGTGCAGTATCCGCCGTCCTGATTTTCGCAAAAAGCGTGTTGGTCTCAAATCAATCTTGATTTGAAATCAACAATGAACACACAGCGGGCGAGTAACTGGGGTTCGCGGGGCCGGGTCTCCTATAACTCTCTTATCGGTCCAGCCGGCGATGCGTGGGGCATGGCCGTCGCCAACGCCTTTTTGTCCGGATGGCGCGGCTTATTATGGACGTGTATATACAAGTTGATCGCCGGGGAGCGGCGAGCCCGTCGAACGAATCCGCGCTGGAAAATCGCTTCCAACGTCAGGCAGCCCCGCTCGATCGGCCCTTAATGGAAATCCCCAGGGCGAATCCCTGAAAAAGAAGTTGTATATACAAGGCGCCGCCGCTAGACTTCTCTGAAATTGTATAGACAGGACAACGACACCATGATTCTGACACCCGGCCACCTGACTCTCCCGCAACTGCGCCAGATCGCGCGTGAGCACGTCGCGTTGCAACTCGATCCCGCCAGCCACGCCGCCATCGACGCCTGTGCGCAAGCCGTCGCCGACATCGCCGCGAAGGGCGAGCCGGCCTACGGCATCAACACGGGCTTCGGGCGCCTCGCGAGCACGCATATCCCGCGCGACCAGCTCGAACTGCTGCAACGCAATCTGGTGCTGTCGCACGCGGTCGGCGTGGGTGAGCCGATGTCGCGTCCGGTCGTGCGTCTGTTGATCGCGCTGAAGCTGTCGAGCCTCGGCCGCGGCCACTCGGGCATCCGCCGCGAAGTGATGGAAGCGCTGATCACGCTGTATAACGCCGACGTGCTGCCGGTGATCCCGGTCAAGGGTTCGGTCGGCGCATCGGGCGACCTCGCGCCGCTCGCGCATATGTCGGCGACGCTGCTCGGCGTCGGCGAAGTGTTCGCGAAGGGCGAGCGCATGCCGGCCACCGAAGGCCTCGCGCTCGTCGGCCTGAAGCCGCTCACGCTGCAGGCGAAGGAAGGTCTCGCGCTGCTCAACGGCACGCAGGCATCGACCGCGCTCGCGCTCTACAACATGTTCGCGATCGAAGACCTGTACCGTACCGCGCTGGTGGCGGGAGCGTTGTCGGTGGACGCGGCAATGGGTTCGGTCAAGCCGTTCGACGCACGCATTCACGAACTGCGCGGCCATCGAGGCCAGATCGACGCGGCGGCGGCTTACCGCTCGCTGCTGCAAGGCTCGGGCATCAACGTCTCGCACGCCGACTGCGACAAGGTGCAGGACCCGTACAGCCTGCGCTGCCAGCCGCAAGTCATGGGCGCGTGTCTCGACCAGATGCGCCACGCGGCCGACGTGCTGCTGCTGGAAGCCAACGCGGTTTCCGACAATCCGCTGATTTTCCCGGACACCGGCGAAGTGCTGTCGGGCGGCAACTTCCACGCCGAGCCGGTCGCGTTCGCCGCGGACAATCTCGCCTTGGCCGCCGCCGAAATCGGCGCGCTGGCCGAGCGCCGCATCGCGCTGCTGATCGACGCGACGCTCTCGGGCCTGCCGCCGTTCCTCGTGCGCGATGGCGGGGTCAACTCCGGCTTCATGATCGCTCACGTGACGGCCGCCGCGCTCGCCTCGGAAAACAAGACGCTCGCGCATCCGGCCTCGGTCGATTCGCTGCCGACCTCCGCGAACCAGGAAGACCACGTGTCGATGGCGACGTTCGCCGCGCGCAAGCTCGGCGACATCGCGGAGAACACCGCGAACATCCTGTCGATCGAACTGCTCGCCGCCGCGCAAGGCGTCGATCTGCGCGCGCCGCACAAGACCAGCCCGAGCCTGCAGAAGGTGATGGACGCGGTGCGCCACGACGTCGCGCACTACGAGCTCGATCACTACTTCGCGCCGGACATCGCGGCGGTCACGAAGCTCGTGCAGGACGGCACGGTGGCGAAGCTGAGCCCGTTCTCGTTCGTGTCCGAGCAGTAAGTTGTGAATACGCGGACGAGGCCAATGAACGCACCGGCTTATCAGGGCATCAAGGACTTCATTCTCGCGCGCATCCATGCGGGCGAGTGGGGTGAAGGCGACCAGGTGCCCTCCGAAAACGAGCTCGCACGCGAATTCAATGTCGCGCGCATGACGGTCAACCGCGCGTTGCGCGAGCTGACCTCGGAGCAGGTGCTCACCCGTGTGCAGGGCTCGGGCACGTTCGTGGCGCGTCCGAAGTACGAATCGACGCTGGTGGCGATCCGCAGCATTTCCGATGAAATCGTCGCGCGCGGCCATCGCTATCAGGCGAAGGTGCTGCACATCGGCGCGAGCATCGCCGACGCGGCGCTCGCCGGGGAGATGCAGGTGAGCGCGGGCAGCCCCGTGTTTCACTCGCGCGTGCTGCATTTCGAAAACGACGAGCCGGTGCAGCTCGAAGAGCGCTGGGTCAACCCGGCCGTCGCGCCTGACTACGCGTTGCAGGACTTCACGAACACTACGCCGAACCAGTATCTCGTGCGCGTCGCGCCGTTGCAGCGGGTCGAGTACCGGATCGAGGCGCTGGCGGCGGATGCCGACACGCGCGAACTGTTGACGATGGACGAACTGGAGCCGTGTCTCGTGCTGCATCGGCGCACGTGGTCGCAAAGCCAGGTCGCCTCGATTGCCAATCTGTGGCACCCCGGCAGCCGTTACCGCTTCACCGGGCATTTCTGATTTCGTTTTTTTCGAATCTCTCCCGAACATCTTCAAGCCTTCCGAGGGCCACCATGAACAACCCGAAACACATCGATCCGCGACTCGACCCGACCCGTACGATCCGCGCGCCGCGCGGTGCGGAAAAGACCTGCAAGACGTGGATCGCAGAAGCCGCGTACCGGATGATCCAGAACAATCTGGATCCCGAAGTCGCCGAGCATCCGCACGCGCTCGTCGTGTACGGTGGCATTGGCCGCGCCGCGCGCAACTGGGATTGCTTCGATCAGATTCTCGCGTCGCTGAAAGACCTGAACGAAGACGAGACGCTGCTGATTCAATCGGGCAAGCCGGTCGGCGTGTTCCGCACGCATGCGGACGCACCGCGCGTGCTGCTCGCCAATTCGAACCTGGTGCCGCATTGGGCGACGTGGGAACACTTTCACGAACTCGATCGCAAGGGTTTGATGATGTACGGTCAGATGACCGCGGGCAGCTGGATCTACATCGGCAGCCAGGGCATCGTGCAGGGCACCTACGAGACGTTCTTCTCGGTGGCGAACCAGCACTTCAACGGCGATCCGACGGGTCGCTGGATTCTGACCGGCGGTCTCGGTGGCATGGGCGGCGCGCAGCCGCTCGCAGGGACCATGGCGGGCTTCTCGATGATCGCGGTCGAATGCGACGAGACGCGCATCGACTTCCGTCTGAAAACGCGCTACGTGGACGAGAAAGCAAAGACGCTCGATGAAGCGCTTGCGATGCTCGACGCGGCGAAGCAGGCCGGCAAGCCGGTCTCGATCGGTCTGCTCGGCAATGCCGCCGACGTGTTCGCCGAGTGCGTGGCGCGCGGCATCACGCCGGACTGCGTGACCGACCAGACCAGCGCGCACGATCCGATTCACGGCTACCTGCCGCAAGGCTGGAGCGTGGAAGACTGGCGCGAGCGCATGAAGACCGCGCCGGACAGCATCGTCATGCCGGCCAAGCAATCGATGGCCAAACAGGTGCAGGCGATGCTCACGCTGCAGGAGCGCGGCGCGGCCACGCTCGACTATGGCAACAACATCCGTCAGATGGCGCTGGAAATGGGCGTCGAGAACGCTTTCGATTTCCCGGGCTTCGTGCCCGCGTATATCCGCCCGCTGTTCTGCGAAGGCAAGGGCCCGTTCCGCTGGGTCGCGCTGTCGGGCGATCCTGAGGATATCTACAAGACCGATGCGAAGGTCAAGGAACTGATCCCCGACGATCCGCATCTGCATAACTGGCTCGACATGGCGCGCGAACGCATCGCGTTCCAGGGGCTGCCGGCGCGGATCTGCTGGGTCGGCGTGAAGGATCGCTATCGTCTCGGCCAGGCGTTCAACGAGATGGTGAAGAACGGCGAGCTGAAGGCGCCGATCGTGATTGGCCGCGATCACCTCGACACCGGTTCGGTGGCGAGCCCGAATCGCGAAACCGAATCGATGAAGGACGGCTCGGACGCGGTCAGCGACTGGCCGCTGCTCAACGCGCTGCTGAATACGGCGGGCGGCGCGTCGTGGGTGTCGCTGCATCATGGCGGCGGGGTCGGCATGGGCTTTAGCCAGCACTCCGGCGTCGTGATCGTCGCGGACGGCACGGAGGCTGCGCGCGAACGCCTCGGCCGCGTGCTGTTCAACGACCCGGCCACCGGCGTGATGCGTCACGCGGATGCAGGCTACGAACTCGCGCAGGAAACCGCGCGCGAGGCGGGCCTCAATCTGCCGATGCTGGGCCGCTGATCGTGACGGACGTGGGCAGCATGGCGACGCTCACGCTGATTCGCGGCGCCGGGCTCGTGGCGGCGCCGTGGAAAAACGGCGGCGGCGTCACGCGTGAAGTGGCGGTGTTTCCCGAGCGCGCCGGCATGAACGATTTCGTGTGGCGCGTGAGCATCGCCGATGTCGCGCAGGCCGGGCCGTTCTCGCGTTTCGAGGGCATCGACCGTACGCTGGTGTTGCTGTCCGGCGCGGGGATGGTGCTCGACGAAACCGGCGCGCGCGCGGCGAAGTCGCACGCGCTGACGCGGGCACTCGATATTGCGCGTTTCGATGGCGAAGCGCAGATCGACGCGCGTCTGGTTGACGGCGCGACGCGCGACTTCAACCTGATGGTGCGGCGTGACGCGGCGCGGGGCGAACTCGACGTGTGGCGTGGACAATCGCCACCACGCACGCAACACAGCGTGTCGGCGGATGTCGCGCTGCTGTACTGCGCAAGCGGCCAGGTTACGCTCGCTGCCGGCGACGCCGAAGCGCTGTCGCTCGACACAGGCGATACCCTGCGCATCGACATGCAGGATCCGTCGAACGCGCTGTCATGCACACTCGAAGGCGCGGGCGCGGTGCTCGCGATCAGCATCCGCTACACGCAACGATGACGACGCTTCGCGTGTGCGCCTCGACGCAGCAGAAAAGCGCGCGCACGCGAACCAACACGGACACCCAACGAGCTGCAACGGGCACGCGATGAAGCAAACCGTCTGGCATCACCTGAAACTCTGCCCGCAGGGCGACCCCCGACACACGCGCGCCGATGCCGCGATCGCCGTCGAAGACGGCCGCATCGCATGGCTCGGCGCAGCCCCCGAATTACCCGCTCACTACGCCGCGTGGCCGCGCGAAGATTTGCACGGCGCATGGGTGACGCCGGGCCTCGTCGACTGTCATACGCATCTCGTGTACGGCGGGCAGCGCGCGGACGAGTTCGCGCAGCGCCTCGCGGGCGTCAGCTATGAAGAGATCGCGCGGCAGGGTGGCGGGATCGTTTCGACGGTGCGCGCCACGCGCGCCGCGGACGAAGCCTCGCTGTTCCGGCAAGCAGCCGCGCGGCTCAAGCCGCTGCTCGCCGAAGGCGTGACGGCCATCGAAATCAAATCCGGCTACGGCCTCGATCTCGCCAGCGAGCGCAAGATGCTGCGCGTCGCGCGGCAGTTGGGCGAGCGCTATCCGGTGACGGTCTACACGACATTTCTCGGCGCGCACGCGTTGCCGCCCGAATTCGCCGGCCGGGCGGACGCGTATATCGACGAAGTCTGCAATACGATGTTGCCCGCGCTCGTCGATGAAGGCCTCGTCGATGCAGTCGATGTGTTTTGCGAGCGCATTGGTTTTTCGCTCGCACAAAGCGAGCGCGTGTTCAACGCGGCAGAGCGCTACGAACTGCCGGTGAAGATGCACGCCGAGCAGCTGTCGAACGGTGGCGGCACCGCACTTGCCGCGCGCCATCGCGCGCTGTCCGCCGACCACCTCGAATTCCTCGACGAAGCCGGCGTCGCCGCGATGAAAGCAGCGGGCACGGTGGCGGTGCTGTTGCCGGGCGCGTACTACTTCATCCGCGAAACGCAATTGCCGCCGCTCGAATTGCTGCGCCGCTACGAGGTGCCGATCGCGATTTCGACCGACAGCAACCCCGGCACGTCGCCTGCCACGTCGCTGCTGCTGATGATGAACATGGCGAGCACGCTGTTTCGCATGACCGTACCCGAAGTGCTGCAAGGCGTGAGCACGCATGCGGCGCGCGCGCTCGGCAAAGCGGACACGCACGGCGTGCTCGAAGCCGGACGTATGGCCGATTTCGCAGTCTGGTCGGTCGATTCGCTCGCGGAGCTGGCGTACTGGATCGGGCGTCCGTTGTGCGCGAAGGTCGTGCGCGCGGGCGAGACCGTTTATACACGACGTGACCTGAGCTAAGACCCCGAGCCAGGACCTGAGAGACGACTTAAGCGATGACACAATCGAATCGAACGCTGTTCGCCGGGTACGCCTATCTGCCGGATGGCTGGCGTCGCAACGTACTGCTGGAGTGGGACGCGCACGGCACGCTGACGGCGGTCACGCCGGATAGCACCGCGCCCGCTGGTGTGAGCCATGCCGCCGGCCCAGTATTGCCTGGCATGCCGAACCTTCATTCGCACGCATTCCAGCGCGCGATGGCCGGTCTCACCGAATATCGCGCCGCTTCCGCAAGCGGCGCCACCGACAACTTCTGGAGCTGGCGCGACCTGATGTATCGCTTCGCCGCGCGCATCACGCCCGAGGGCCTTGCAAGCGTCGCGCAATGGCTGTACATCGAAATGCTGAAGGCGGGCTATACCTCGGTGTGCGAGTTTCACTACGTGCATCACGCGCAGGACGGCAACCGCTACACGAATCAGGCGGAGCTGGCGCAACGCGTGGTGGATGCCGCGTCGGCGAGTGGGATCGGCATGACGATGCTGCCGGTGCTGTATCAGTACAGCGGCTTTGGCTCGCGCGCGCCGCGCGACGATCAACGGCGTTTCATCAACACGCCTGAGAGCCTGCTCGATCTGCTCGGCACGCTGCGCGCGGCGCGTCCCGAGAGCGCTGCGTTGCGTTACGGCGTGGCGCCGCACTCGCTGCGTGCGGTGTCGGCGGATTCGTTGCGTGCGCTGCTCGGCGGCATCGACGCCGATGCGCCGGTGCATATCCATATCGCCGAACAGACCGCCGAAGTCGACGCGTGCGTCGAGACCGAAGGCGCGCGGCCGGTGCAATGGCTACTGGATCGTTTCGAAGTCGACAGCCGCTGGTGTCTCGTGCATGCGACTCACGTCGACGCAAACGAAACGCTCGCGCTCGCGAAGCGTGGCGCGGTGGCCGGCTTGTGCCTGACCACCGAAGCCAATCTCGGCGACGGCATTTTCCCGGCGCAGGAATATCTCGACGCGCAAGGGCGCATCGGCGTGGGCTCGGATAGCCATATCGGCGTCGATTGGCGCGCCGAATTACGGCTGCTCGAATACGGCCAGCGTCTGACGCGCCGGCAGCGCAACGTGCTGGCGTCGGCAGCGGCCCCGCATGTCGCGGACCGCCTGTTCAACGCCGCGCTCGATGGCGGCGCGCAGGCGACCGGCCGCGCGGTCGGCGCGTTGCAGGCGGGCCGCCGGGCGGACTGGCTGGTGCTCGACGCCGATCACGCGAGCATCGCCGAGCATGCGCCCGCTGCGTGGCTCTCGGGCGTTGTATTCTGCGAACATGGCGAGACGCCGATTCGCGACGTCTACGCGGGTGGCGACAAGGTCGTCGAGAACCGCAGGCATCGCGACGAAGAGGGCGCTTACGCGCGCTATCGCGCAGCGCTCGCCGAATTGCTGACGTGAAGAGCTGAAGTCGATGACTTGCCGAACCGATGCTTTCGATCTAACTGATTCTTCCGGATTGACATGACTGCATTGAACACACCGCCGGTTTTCTCGCTGCATCAGGGAAGCCTGCCGCTGCTGATCTCGATCCCGCATCTGGGCACGCAGATTCCCGCCGACATCGCCGCGACGATGACCCCGGCCGCGCAACGCACCGACGATTGCGACTGGCATCTGGACCGCCTCTATGCTTTCGCCAAACGCATGGGCGCCTCGATTCTCGCGCCTACGTACGCGCGCTACGTGATCGATCTGAACCGGCCGCCCGATGGCGCGAACCTCTATCCGGGGCAGGACACGACGGGGCTGTTGCCGGTCGACACGTTCGACAAGGAACCCTTGTATCGCGACGGGCATCTGCCGGACGACGCCGAAGTCGCGCGCCGCCGCGACGCGTACTGGAAGCCCTATCACGAAGCGTTGAGCGGTGAGCTCGCAGCGCTCAAGGCGAAGCACGGCAAGGTGCTGCTGTGGGAAGCGCATTCGATCCGCTCGCGGGTGCCGCGCTTCTTCGCGGGACGTCTGCCGGATTTCAACTTCGGCACGTCGAACGGCGCGAGCGCGGTGGCGGGCATGGGCGAGGCCCTGGCTGCTGTCGTCGAGCGGCATGGCGGCTATACGGCGGTCGCCAACGGCCGCTTCAAGGGTGGCTATATCACGCGGCAATACGGGCAACCGGCGCAAGGCGTGCATGCGGTCCAACTCGAGTTGTCGCAGATCACGTATATGGAAGAACAGCTTCCCTACGCGTATGACGAAACCCTGGCGGCGAAGGTCGAGCCCTTGCTCGAAGCGCTGGTGACGACGGCGTTGCAGCGCGTCGCAGCGGCTTGAAAGGCGACGTGTGAGCGCCTGATGGCAGCATCGCCGCTGCCGTCAACTCAACGCTTCATCACACGGGTCACGCCGCCGCGCTGTCCACGCGAGGTCTCGCCCGTGTCGGCTCGCACCGCAAAGGTGTAACAGCATGTGTCCGTGATTGCGCGGCGGCGCTTTCGCGCGGAATGTAGGACGCGTCGAACACGTCCGTTCGCGCTGTGCCGCATCAAACCCGTCTGCAATAAAAAAGCCCCGCTTTTTGCGGGGCTTGCGACGCGTGCCGTGCCTGTCGGGCGCGGCATCGCCACCATTAGTGGCAGCGCTTTTCCCAGTGATGGTGAACACGCACCTTGTGGCATTCGCGATGATGCTCATACGCTTGTGCGGGAGCGATCGCGCTCAGGGTAACGACGGCCGCGGCCATGGCGAGAACGATTTTCTTCATTACAAAACCCTTAAGTCAATGTTGTGGAGCTACCGATGCAGCACCGGACGTGCCGCATCGGCACGCAAGCATGCCACATTGCGGGCGTCGCACGTAGGAACACCGTGCGAATGCGTGTGTCAATGCAACACGCGGCCCGTCGCGAGGCGCATGCAACAAGGCGGAGCGCGCGGTACCGTGTATTTTCGACACAACGGCGCAGGTGTGGGGCAATGAATACACGGGTGCGCACGCCGGGATTGCGTGTCGCGCGGTGAAGCGGCTACCCTTTCAAAACGATGACGTGCGCGAGCGTGTCGTCACTACATCGGGCAACAAGGTGGAAGACCCAGCGATGGAAGATTCCGGCGAATTGCTGCTCCCGGTCTGGCGAGCAAACCTGGTGCTGCTGACCCGCGAGGTCGGCGCGGCGACCCGGCTCGCGCGCATGATGACCTTTTCCGCGAGCTACCTGAAATTGATGCTGTCCGGGCAGCGCGAATTCAGCGAGGAATTCGTGCGTGGCATCGAAGCGGTCACCGGTTTGCCAGGCGGCTGGATGAACGTGCCGCACACCGAGCACGAGATACCGCCGAACGCGCGCGAGGCGATCGACAACGAACAGCCGCTCGCGCGTTTTCGCGGCACGGCGCATCCGGTGCGAAAGAAAACCGTGTTGCGGCCGCCCGAGCCGATCTTCGGCCAGCCGGCGCCGGCCAAGCGTGTCGAGGAAGAAACGCTCGACGTCGAGGCGCATCGGCGTCACGCGCATTTTCGCAAGGTCCGTGATCTGGCGATTCAGGACGTGCGGCGTTTGGAGCGGCATCTGAGTCATGCGCCGGTGGAGTTGTCGGTGATGCGTGCGAAGGTGGAGGAGGTGATCGCCGCCGCCGAGCTCGACGACCCGATTCAGGCCGATCTCGCGGGCCGGCTCGAACAGATCGAGAAGCATCGCCATTTGCTGCTCAGGCATGTGGAGAGGCTGCAGGCGCTGCTCGCGCATCTGGGCGACGGGGAGTGAGACGCGCGAGCCGCAGCACTTCGATCACACCGATCCGGTTGTGGACCAAGCTTTGCTCCGCGCGTGAAACTCGGCTTCGAGCGTCCACGTCACGCCGTCCGCGGCGAGCGCCACGCCGGTCCAACGGAAGGCATCGCGCGTGATGTCGGTGAAATTCCAGCGAATCGGCGTGCCATCGGCGTGCGTGCCGATCTGCACGAGATCGTCGCCGATGCGCCGGCCGGTCAACTCGTCGCGCTGGCCGGTCCGCGGGTTGAAGTAGGTGACGCGCCACGCGCGCAGCGCCGGGTCCCAGATGCGCAGCGTGGTGCCGTACATCGCATCGGTTGCCGGATTCGTCGCGTCCGTATCATTCCTCGCGGCGATCGCGAGTTCGCGTGCGCCGCGCGGCGGCATGATCCACACGTCCTGCACGGCGCGGCCTTCCAGCACCCAGCCGAAATGAATCTCGCCGCGCCGCGGCGCGTCGCGCAGGTCGACGCGGTAGTGCACCACGTCCATCTCCCAACTGCCGATCAGCCAGCCGTAGAGGTCGTCGGCGGCGTCGATATCGGCGGCGCGCGCCGGTGCGTTCAATGCGGCGACGAAGCCGCCTTCGAAGGGGTTCTCCAGTCGATTCATGCTGTGTACTCCATGGGTCGAGAGTCGGATGGACATCGGCGGGCGGGCCGAACCGCGCCGCCCGCCGATGTGCTAAAACCACGATACGGACTCTGCCGGGGTGCATCTTGGGGAAAATTGCCGTCACGTTGCAGCAGGCGTTGGCTCAGCGCGAGCGGGACGGCGTACGCGGCGCCGTGGCCGCGCGTGCGCTCGCCCGGGGCGCGGGCTGGGAGGCCGCGGACCTGCTGTGCACGTACGGCCCGCGCGACAGGCCCTTCGAGGAGCGGCACGCCGGCGTGTGCATCGCGATGGTGGTGGCCGGCTCGTTCGACTACCGCGCCGCGCCGGGCCGGGAATTGCTCACGCCCGGCGCACTGCTGCTCGGCAACACGGGCGAATGCTTCGAGTGCGGGCATCGGCATGGAGCCGGCGACCGCTGCATCGCGTTCCACTATGCGCCCTCGTACTTCGAGCGGCTCGCGGCCGATGCGGGCGTCGCGAGCGGCCAGTTGAATTTCAGGCGTGCGCGCATTCCGTCGCAGCGTGCGTTCTCGCCGCTGCTCGCGCGGGCTTGCGGCGGCGCTCGCGTGGACTCGGACGACGCCAACGAAGGCCTCTGGGCCGAGCTGGCCATCGAGCTCGCAGCCGCGACGCTGCAAGCGGCCGGCGCCGTGACGCGCGCCGACGCGTGCGCGAAGGGCGCGGCCAGCAGCATGGCGAAGTCGCGCGTCGCGCAGATCGTGCGCCTGATCGACGACACCCCAGGTGCACCGCACACGCTCACGAGCCTTGCCGACGCCGCGGGCCTGAGCGAGTTCCACTTCCTGCGCACGTTCAGGCGCGTGAGCGGCGTGACGCCGCATCAATACCTGTTGCGGGCGCGTTTGCGAGCGGCGGCGCTGCGTCTTCAGGACGGCGGCGCGAAGATCGTCGACATCGCACTCGATTGCGGCTTCAACGACCTGTCGAATTTCAATCACGCGTTTCGCGCGGAGTTCGCCGCGAGTCCGAGTGCGTGGCGCGCGCGGGGCAGGGCGCACCGTTCATGACGGACCACGTCGCGCTGCCGGGGCAGGCTGCTGCTTCGACGCTGGGTGCGTATGCCGCCTTCACCGTCCTTGTTTGGTTTGCCGCCTTCACGTTCTCTGCGCCCGTTCACGCCGACGACAACCCATCGACCGCCGCCTTCGACGACCGCGCGCCCTCCACGATGGAAAGCGACGTCCACGTGTTCACGATCCAGAAAGACGGTTCGATCGAAGAACACGATGACACCATCCTGCGCGCCAACACGACGAGCGGTGTCGACGACATCGCGCAACGCTATGTGTGGTTCAACAAGGACATCGAACAGGTGCAACTGCTGGTGGCGGAAACCGTCGACCGCGACGGCGTCGCGCATCCGGTCGGTCCCGAGGCGATTCGAGACGTGCAGGAGCCGCGCTCGGCCGGTGCACCGAGTTTCGAGGACGGCGTGCTGCGCACGGTGATCTTCCCCGGCGTCGAACCCGGCGCGCGCGTGCATCTGGCGTTTCGCAAGACGCGCGCGAAGCCGTTGCAGGCGGGCACCTTCGCGTACCTCGTCGAACCGACGCGCGAGCCGGTCGAACTGCAACGGCTGATCTTCGATCTGCCCGCCGACGTACCGCTCTACGCCGACGCGCGCGGCTATACGGCCGTGCCGCCGGTGACGGCCAACGGCCGCACGCGCTATGAGTTCGACTACCGGCACGGCCCGTATGCGCGGCTCGAAGCGGGCGCCGTCGGCTACGCGAACTGGGGCGACCGGCTGATGGTGTCGACGGTGCCGGACTTCGCGAGCTTCGCCGCGCGTTATCGCGGACCCGCCACCGATGCGACCATCGACGATCCCGCCATCGTGCGGCTCGCGCAGAGCCTGACCGCCAACGCCGCCGATCCGCGCGCGAAGGCGCAGGCGCTGTACGACTGGATGCGTCTGAACATCCGCTACGTCGCGTTGTTTCTCGGCGAGACGGCGGCAATCCCGCACAAGGCGAGCGACATCCTGCGCAACCGCTATGGCGATTGCAAGGATCACGTCGCGTTGTACGGCGCGCTGCTGGCCGCGGTGGGCATTCGCAGCGAGGCGGTGCTGCTCAACCTCGGGCCGTACTACAGCTTGCCGGACGTGCCCGGCTACGGTGCGAGCGCGATCAATCACGCGATCATCTGGATTCCTGAGCTGTCGCTGTTCGCCGATACGACGGCGGGCGGCACGGCCTTTGGCTATCTGCCGTCGGGCGTGATGGACCGGCCCGTGCTGCTGGTCGGTGAAGGCGTGTTGTCACGCACGCCGGCCACACAAGTGCGCGGGCGCAGCGCGCGCCTGCAGATCGATGTCGACGAAAGCGGCACGGCGAATTACGCGTACCGTGTCGAGGACACAGGCTTCACCGCGGAAGTCGAGCGCAATACGTTCCGGCGCGCGACGCGGCAGCGCACGCAGCAGATCGCGGCGAACCGTCTGTTGCAGACGGGCTTGCATGGCACGGCGCAGTTGCGCGCGGACGACGTGGCCGCGACCAATGGGCCGTTCGCCACGGCGATGCAGGGGACTGTCGCGCATTTCGTGTGGCAGGACGGCACGACGGCGGTGCCTGCGCTGACGAGTCTGTCCGGCGGGATGGGCTCGCAGGTGCAGAGCTGGCTCGCGGAGCCGGCGCGGACCCAGCCGTGGGCGTGCATCGGTGGAGAGTTCGACGAGACGCTGGAGATGACGCTGCCGCGCTTCGTGCACGTAACGGATCTACCCGCCGATACGGCAGTGCAGGACCGCTTTCTCACGTTTTCATCGCGCTACGTATTCGATCCCGCGACGCGGACGTTGCAGGTCAGCCGGCATCTGCGCGCCGCGTTCGGCCATCAGATGTGTTCCGCTGACGAATTCGCGGCAATGAAAGACGACCTCGTGCGGATCGAGCGCGATCTCGATGCCGAACTGGTGGTGAAGGTGATGAATCCGACGTAGCGGCCCTGGCCGTTCGGGGCCCAGGGCCGCACACGCTTGACCGTGCTGCGATCGATGTTACCGGTGACCCCCTCAGGTCCCGCTCTTCGTCACGATCGGCACCCAGCCGCCGTTCTTGACCTGATACAGCGTGGACGCGCCGCTCTTCAGCGCGCCGGTGTTATCGAACGAAATCTTGCCGGTCACGCCTTCGAAATCGATCGCCTTCAGCACCGGACGATAATCCGCCGGCGAACTCGATTTGGCCTGCTGCATCGCCTTGATCGCGGCCCACGCGCCGTCATAGCCGAACGGCGCATAGGACAGGATGTCTTCGCCGAAGCGCTTCTTGAACTTCGCGGAGAAATCCTTGCCGCCGGGCAGCTGCGCAAGCGGGCGGCCGTATTCCCAGGCCATCACGCCGTCCGCCGAATCGCCCGCGAGCTTGATGAAGTCCGGGTCCATCACGCCGCCGCCGCCCACCAGTTGCGCGTTCAGGCCCAGTTGCTTCATGCGCCGCGCGAAACCGGCCGCCTGGTTGTCCAGTCCGCCGAAGAACACCAGGTCCGCATTGGTCCCCTTGATCTTGGTGATCTGCGTGCTGAAGTCCACCGCGTGATTGTCGGTGTACTCGCGTGCGACGATCGTGCCGCCGTGCGCCTTCACCGCCTTCTCGAACTCGTCGGCTTCGCCCTGGCCGAACGCGGTCCGGTCGTCGATGATCGCGATGCGTTTGGCCTTGGTCACAGCCACCGCGTACGCGCCCGCGTTGCCGGCGTTCTGACCGTCGGTGGAAATCACCATGAAGGTGTTCGCAAAGCCGCGCCCGGTGATGATCGGATTGGTGGCGGCGGGGTCGATCACCGGAATGCCGGCCTGTTCGTACACCTGCGAGGCGGGAATCGTCGTGCCCGAATTGAAGTGGCCCACCACCACCGACACGCCCGAATCCACGAGCTTCTGCGCGGCCTGCACGCCGATGCGCGGGTCGGCCTGGTCGTCCTGCGAGATGAGCTGGAATTGCGCCACCTTGTCGCCGATCTTGAGCTTCTGCGCATTGGCTTCCTCGATCGCGAGCCGGACGCCGTTTTCCAGATCCTTGCCGTAGCCGGCGTTGGCGCCGGTCAGCGGCGCGGCGAAGCCGATCTTCACCGGCAGGTCGTCGGCAAAGCTGCTCAGCGGTGCGACTGCGAAGAGGGCGCCCGCGAACAGGGCAAGCGGTTTCAGCGTGTTGCGAAGACTCATGGTCTCTCCTTCCGTCGACGGTTCAGGTTATGAAAGCGGCAAGGCAAGTAACGCTGGATCGACACGCGAGTTGAAGCCTGGCATCGCGCGTATCGACAGACTACGAATGATCGAACGCCATAAACAATGCTGGAATACGCGCAGTGGCGCTCAGCCGTGTTGATGCGTGTCAATCTGGCGCGAATATAGAAAGCCAATTTGCCGCCGTCTTGGCAGTTCGAGGCGTTTTGAATGAGCATTTCGGCACAGGCCGCGCGGCGTGTCGGCGGCAAGCCGTGCGTGCCGGCTTGTGAGGTGCGGATTGCGGCACATGCTTAAGAAGCCGGCGCGAGCGCGCCGGCTGTGCTGCTCGATGATTGCTTCGGATGGGGAACGGCAATGATGCGTGGCGCTGCGTGATGGGCGAACCCGCCAGCGTCGGCGCCAGGCCGGATCGACGTTTAACGCTCGCCTTGCTGGCGCAGCAACTCTTCACGCAGACGCAGCAGCGGCGCCCTGGTTTCTTCGTCGGCCCAGGTGTCGAGATCGTCGATCGCGCGCTGGCAGCCGTCGAGCACGAGGTCGAGGTCCACCGGCACGCCGTTGTTCAGCGCGAACTCGATGGTTTGCGCAAACTGCTCGCACTCGTCCTCGCCGTACGAGATGTCGAGGTTGTCGGCGATTATTTCGGCGATGTTGCTGCGCGCCTTGTCGTCGGGCGTGACCATGTCGACGATGCCGCGCGCGACGGCCGGCGAGTAGTAAAGGGCGATGTCGAGCCACTGCGCCGGATCGAAATCGGCCTGATCGAACTGGTTCTCGAAGTACTCGATCGCTTCCTGCTCGTGCGCTTCGTCGGCGTCGACGCTCATGCACAACTGCTCAAAAAATTCTTCCCGCTCGCTGCGGATATAACCGTCCATCGATGCCTCGTCTGCTGAATGCCGGATGCGTGTGAAATGCCATGTGGACGGGAGGGTGCCTCGTCCACGCGGCACGCATTATAGGACGGCCGGCTGACAGACGCCCTGAGGGACGCCCCTAGCACACCCCTAAGCACGCCCCTAAGCACGCCCCTAAGCCGTCTCCGCCACCCACGCATCGAACCACTCGCGCGGCTGCGCGATATCGTTCTGCGCGGCGACCAGTTCCAGCTCGTAACGTCCGGCCTGCCAGGTCGTCTTGACCACTGCGTTCACGGCGGCCAGCGTGTGCTCGAAGGCCGCGCGAATCGAATCGCCAAGCAGCGTACGCGCGACGAACACCGCGCTAGTCAAATCGCCGACCCCGACCGGTTGCCGTGCGAACGGATAGAGCGGGCGTTGCCCCATCCACGCCTCGCGCTCGGTGACGACCAGCATGTTGAAGCGGTCGGCGGGACTGTTGCGGTCGAGCAGATGCTTGACCAGCATGAGCTTCGGCCCGCGCGCGATGACTTCGCGGCAAGCGGCCACTGCTTCTTCGAGCGTCTCGATCTCGCGGCCCACGAGCCGCTGTAGTTCGGTGTGGTTCGGCGCCATCGCGTCGGCCGCTTCCGGCATGGTGCGCACCAGGAATTCCTGGATGCCCGGCTCGACCTTGTAGCCGCTCGCGGCGCCCATGACCGGGTCGCAGAAGAACCATGCGCGCGGATTGGCGGCCTTCACGGCCTTGACGATCTCCAGCACCGACTGCGCCTGCTCGGGCGTGCCGAGATACCCGGAAAGCACGGCGTCGCAGCGCGGCAGCATGCCGATTGCGCCAATGCCTTCCACCAGATCTTCCATCTGCGGTGCACCGATCGCGCTGCCGGTCCAATGGCCGTACTGCGTGTGGTTCGAGAACTGCACGGTGTTCAGCGGCCAGACATTGACGCCGAGCCGACGCATCGGAAACACGGCCGCGCTGTTGCCGGTGTGCCCGAAGACGACATGTGACTGGATGCTCAGAACGTTTTTCGTCATGGTATGGCCGCGCGCAAGCGGTGTTGCGCGTTTCAAGGGTCTCTGGAACGATGCGCCGCACCGGCGTGACCGAGGTTGGCCGGTCGCCGCGTGCGGCAGGACTGCTTTAGATGGTGCAAGAAAAATGCGCAGTCTGCATTGTCAGGAAACAATACATGAGTTTGCCGCGCGCGAGTCGATCCGTCCCCGTGTTGTTGCGCCGAACCATCAGAATGGCGGGGCAACGGCTTGGGACGCGTGGGAAGGGGCGCACGGGGATGCGGCGGTGCGGGGGCAAGTTGAACAAAACGGGGCAAACGCTCGGCATCTGTCAGCCGCTGCCCCGACCCCTCGCCAGATCAAAGCAGATCAAACCAGTTCCCGATACAGCGCCAGATAGCGCTCCGCCGACGCCCCCCAGCCGAAGTCCTGCCGCATCGCGCGCCGCTGCGCCGCCTTCCATTCGGTGCGTCGGCCATACAGCGCGAACGCGCGGCGAATCGCGGCGGCGAGCCCCTTCGGCTCGAAGCGTTCGAACACGAAGCCGGTGGCGAGATCGTCGGCGAGATTTTCGAGCGACGCGTCCGCCACCGTATCCGCGAGGCCGCCGACGCAATGCACGAGCGGCAGCGAGCCATACGCGAGCGCATAGAGCTGCGTGAGCCCGCACGGCTCGAAACGCGACGGCACGGCGATCACGTCGCTGCCCGCGACGATCGTATGCGCAAGCGTTTCGTCAAAACCGAGTTCCACGGCGACCGACTCCGGATGCGCCTGCGCGACCCGCTTCAGGCCGTTCTCCAGCGCCGGGTCGCCGGTGCCGAATACCACCAGCTGCCCGCCGCGCTTGACGATCTCGGGCACCGCGCCGAGCAGCAGATCGAGGCCCTTCTGTTCGGTCAGACGGCTCACCACGCCGAACAGCAGCGCATCGCTTTTCTGCGCGAGGCCGAAGCGCTTTTGCAAGGCCTCCTTGCACGCGAGTTTGCCGGCGAGGCGCGTGGCGCTGTAGTGGGTGTCGAGCAGCGCATCGTCGGCGGGGTTCCAGACTGCGTAGTCCACGCCGTTGAGAATGCCGCTCAGATCGTGCGAGCGATGGCGCAGCAGTGCGTCGAGCCCGCCGCCCTGGGCGAGCGTCTGGATTTCGCGCGCATAGGTCGGGCTGACGGTCGTGATGCGGTCGCTGTAGAAGAGCCCCGCCTTCAGAAACGACAACTGCCCGTAGAACTCGATGCCGTACATGCTGAAAAAATCGTCCGGCAGCCCGAGCTGGCCGAACTGATGCGCCGGAAAAACCCCCTGATACGCGAGGTTGTGCACCGTGAACACGCTGCGCGCGAGCGCGCGGCCATGCTGGCGCTCGGCGGCTTTCAGATAGGCGGGCGCGAGCCCGGCATGCCAGTCGTGCGCGTGGACGATCTGCGGCGACCACGCCGGGTCCAGCTGCTGCGCCAGTTGCGCGGCGACCCAGCCGAGCAGCGCGAAACGCTGCGCGTTGTCGCCGTAGGGCACGTGTTCGTCGTCCAGGTACGGGTTGCCGGGCCGGTCGTACAGCGTAGCGGCGCGAATCACGTAGACGACGAGGCCGTTCGACGGTAGCGTACCCCGTTCGAGCGTCACGCCCGGCGTGTCGAAACGGCGCCCCAGCTGCGCGACCGGATGCAGGTCGGCGAGACCCGCGAGCACCGTCGGAAAGCCGGGCAGCAGCACCCGCACGTCGGCGCCGCGCTCGATCAGCGCGGGCGGCAGCGCGCCCGCGACGTCGGCGAGACCGCCCGTTTTGAGGAGGGGATACAGCTCGCTTGCGACGTGCAGGGCGCGAATCGTCATAGGCCGGGTCTCGTTCCTGAGTGAGGGTTGTGCGCCAGGTCATGCCGCGAGAAGCAAGGCCAGGCTGGCGATGTTCGGCGCACGGCCGCGCGCCGTGCGCGTCCCTACGCCGTCTGCTTCTGGTGCAGCGCTTCGGGCGTGACCAGCACGACGCCATCGTCGGTGCGATAGAAGCGCTCGGCGTCGGCCACCGGATCTTCGCCGATCACCGTGCCATCCGGTATCGCGCAGCCGCGGTCTATCACCACCTTCTGCAGCCGGCAGCTCGCGCCGACCGTGACCTGCGGCAACAAGACTGCCTCATTGATATTACAGAACGAACTCACCTTCACGTTAGACGACAGCACCGAGCGCGAAATCTGCGAGCCCGAGATCACACAGCCGCCGCACACGAGCAGATTGTTGCCCGAGCCTTGCAGCCCCTTCATGTCGCGTACGAACTTCGCGGGCGGCAACTGCTCCTGATACGTCCAGATCGGCCAGTTGCGGTCGTACAGGTCGAGTGTCGGGATCGTCGACGCGAGGTCGAGGTTGGCGGCCCAGTACGCGTCGATCGTGCCGACGTCGCGCCAGTACGGCTCCACGTTCGGGTCCGACGATACGCACGACATGCTGAACGGATGCGCGATCGCCGTGCCTTGCGTGACGACGCGCGGCAGGATGTCCTTGCCGAAGTCGTGATCGGTATCGATGCTGGAGATGTTCTCTTCGAGCAGCGTGTACAGGTAGTCGACGCTGAACACGTAGATGCCCATGCTGGCGAGCGCCGTATCCGGGCGGCCGGGGATCGCGGGCGGGTCGGCGGGCTTTTCGACGAAGCCGGTCACGCGGCGGTTTTCATCCACCGCCATCACGCCGAACGCGACCGCGTCCATGCGCGGCACCTCGATGCAGCCGACGGTGCAGTCCGCGCCGCTTTCCGCGTGGTCGGCGATCATGCGCGTGTAGTCCATCTTGTAGATGTGGTCGCCCGCGAGCACCACCACGTATTTCGGCCGGATCGAACGGATGATGTCGAGGTTCTGGAACACCGCGTCGGCGGTGCCGCGATACCAGTGCGCGCCTTCCACGCGTTGCTGCGCGGGCCACAGGTCGATGAACTCGCCGAATTCGCCGCGCAGGAAACTCCAGCCGCGCTGCATGTGCCGCAAGAGCGAATGCGCCTTGTACTGCGTGACCACCGCGATGCGCCGGATGCCCGAGTTCAGACAGTTGGACAGCGCGAAGTCGATGATCCGGTATTTGCCGCCGAAGTGCACCGCCGGCTTGACGCGCTTGCTGGTGAGCGGCCCGAGCCGCGTGCCCCGTCCGCCCGCGAGGACGATGGCGAGGGTGGTGCGCTGAATGTCGGTGAGCCGCGCCGGCGTGTCCATGTCTGTCTCCTTTGTCGACCGCGGTGAGTGCAAAGCACTGACGCCGGTCGCCTGCAAGATAGTTGCTGAGTTATATGCCCGGATGGTGTAGTCACTTGCTCCGCGCTGATGATTCGGGCTGCCAGGCGCTCCGTCGACACGGAGCCCGTCAGCTAGTTCTAGCACCGATTGGTCCCGGGCGAGAGTGCGAATTGCCCGCAGCCCGCGCGCGCGTGCATCTTGCGCACGATCGACTCTTGCACGGCGCCCATCCGTGCGGCACTGCACATAGAGCGTGAAGTGAGCCGGCGCAATATGCATGCCAAACCGGCCGACGCGACGGGCGGCCTGCGCGATTGACGGCACAGTCCGGCGGCGCGTCGTAGAATCGTGCGGTCTCACGCCGGAGATCGAAGGGCGGCGATCCGCCGTTCGGTCCTTGCAGGTTCCCTGCTGCGTCTTTTTTGCAAGAAAATCCGATGAGTTTTCGCCGCCATTCACTGCTTGCCCTGTTGAGCGTCTGCGCATGGGCTGCTGCATCCGCCGTTTCCTCTGCTTCAGCCGCCACGTCGCAGAACGCCGCCGCTGCGGCGGTGAGCGAGGCCAGCCCGGCAGCCGCGAGCGCCGCCGCCGTGCCCGTAGCCGATAGCGGCGGTCCGGCTTACGGGCCAGAGTTGCAGGGCTTCACGTACCCCGCGCCGGTCGAGCGCTTCGAGTTCACGTCGCAAGGCGTGCCGCTGCAGATGGCCTACATGGACGTCGAACCCGCCGAGCCGAACGGCCGCACGGCGGTGTTGCTGCATGGCAAGAACTTCTGCGCAGCGACGTGGGACGCGACCATTCATCGGCTGAGCGATGCCGGCTATCGCGTGATCGCGCCGGACCAGATCGGCTTCTGCAAATCGAGCAAGCCCGAGCACTATCAGTACAGCTTTCAGCAGCTCGCGCGCAACACGCATGCGCTGCTGGAATCGCTGGGCGTGAGCGACGTGACGATGATCGGTCATTCGACCGGCGGCATGCTGGCGATCCGCTATGCGCTGATGTATCCGCGCGAAACGCAGCAACTGGTGCTGGTGAACCCGATCGGTCTCGAAGACTGGAAGGCGAAAGGCGTACCGTCGCTGTCGGTGGACCAGTGGTATGAGCGCGAACTGAAGACGAGCGCCGACGGCATCCGCCGCTACGAGCAGGCCACCTATTACGCGGGGCAGTGGCGCCCGAACTACGAACCTTGGGTGCAGATGCTGGCGGGGATGTACCGCGGGCCGGGCAAGCAGATCGTCGCGTGGAATTCCGCGTTGCTGTACGACATGATTTACACGCAGCCGGTCGTGTATGAACTGGGGCAGTTGAGCATGCCGACGCTGTTGCTGATCGGGCAGAAGGACACCACCGCGATCGGCAAGGATGCGGCGCCGCCCGCGGTGCGTGCGCAGATCGGCCATTACCCGGAACTGGGCAAGGCGGCCGCGAAGGCGATCCCGCATGCGACGCTGGTCGAGTTCGCGGAGTTGGGGCACGCGCCGCAGATGCAGGATCCGCAGGCGTTTCATCAAGCACTGCTGGACGGGATGGCGGCGGTGCCGGCGAATCGCTGAATGCGCACTTCAGTGGGCAACCCGGTCAGCACCTGACTGACCGGTTGCCCGAAGCAAAAAACAAGGGCGGCCAAGGTGGCCGCCCTTTTTCATACGCCGGCGCGATTACTTCCCGGCACTCAACTCGTCACGCACTTGCGCGCCGATCTCGAACGACCGCAGCCGCGCTGCGTGATCGTAGATCTGCGCGGTGAGCATCAATTCGTCGGCACCCGTCTGATCGATGATCGACAACAGGCCTGCGCGCACCGCGTCGCGATCGCCGAGCACGGTGCACGCGAGCGAGTGCGCGACGCCGTTCAATTCCATCTCCGACGCATCGATCCGCTCGACCGGCGGCTGCAACTGGCCGGGCGTGCCTCGCCGCAGATTGATGAACTGCTGCTGCAGCGAGGTGAACAGACGCTGCGCTTCCTCGTTGGTGTCGGCAGCGAACAGGTTGACGCCGACCATCGCATGCGGTTTGTCGAGCGTCGCCGACGGCCGGAACTGCGAGCGATAGACCTGCAGCGCGGTAAGCATGTAATCGGGCGCGAAGTGCGACGCGAACGCGAACGGCAGGCCAAGCGCCGCGGCGAGTTGCGCGCTGAACAGCGACGAGCCGAGCAGCCACAGCGGCACGTGCAGCCCCGCGCCCGGCACCGCGCGAATGCGCTGGCCGGGCACCGGATCGGCGAAATAGCGTTGCAACTCGACGACGTCGTCGGGGAAAGAATCGGCGCTGTTCTGCAGATCGCGACGCAGCGCGCGCGCGGTGCTCTGATCGGTGCCCGGCGCGCGGCCGAGACCGAGATCGATCCGATCCGGGTAGAGCGACGCGAGCGTGCCGAACTGCTCGGCGATGACGAGCGGCGCATGGTTCGGCAGCATGACGCCGCCGGAGCCGACGCGGATCGTCTTCGTGCCGCCCGCCACGTAACCGATCACCACCGACGTCGCCGCGCTGGCAATCCCTGTCATGTTGTGATGTTCCGCGAGCCAGAAGCGGCGGTAGTGCCACTTTTCCGCATGCTGCGCGAGATCGAGCGTATTTCTGAACGCGTCCGCCGGCGTGGCGCCCGCGGTGACTGGCGAAAGGTCGAGGACCGAGAAGGGGATCATTGTCTGTTCGTTTGCTGTTTCCGGCGCTCTCGCGCGATGGGGCATTGTGGCAAAGCTTGAGTTTTTCTGCTGACGGTGCGCGGATGTCCACGTTCACCGAAGGGGGTTTGGGCCCCAGCCGGCCCGCTCAAACGTTACATGCAAAGCCGATATAGATATGGCCGATCAATATTTAACAAGCGCATGTCGCGCTGCTACCTTAAGCCCCTCGAACAGCGTCATGCAGCCGGCGCAACACGCCGCCGCCCCGCTAGGCAACCATTCAGGGAGACACCGACGTGTCCATCGAATTCATCGGTATGATCCAGACCCGCAAGGTGTCTGAAACCCACGCGCCTCAAGGTCCCACGGTCGACCTCGGCTACGTTGAGCAATTCGCCCGCGCACATGAAGCCGCGGGCTTCGACCGCATTCTCGTGCCGCATCATTCGACCAGCCCCGACGCGCTACTCACTGTCGCCCATGCGGCGAACGTGACGAGCCGCGTGCACTTCATGCTCGCGCACCGGCCGGGCTTTGTCGCGCCGACGCTCGCCGCGCGTCAGCTGGCGACGCTCGATCACTACTCGGGCGGACGCCTCGCGGTGCACATCATCTCCGGCGGCGACGATGCCGAACAGCGCCGCGATGGCGATTACCTGTCGCACGACGAACGCTACGCACGCACCGACGAATACCTGCATATCCTGCGCCGCATCTGGACCGAGACGAAGCCCTTCGATCATGCGGGCAAGTACTATCGCTTCGAACAGGGCTTCTCCGAAGTGAAGCCCGTGCAGCAGCCGCATATTCCGGTGTACTTTGGCGGCGCGTCGGCGCCCGCGCTCGAAATCGCCGGCCGTCACGCAGACGTCTATGCGCTGTGGGGCGAGTCTAAAGCCCAGGTGTGCGAGCAGGTGGCCCGCGTGCGCGAGCAGGCCGCGAAGCACGGCCGCAGCGTGCGCTTCTCGGTGTCGTTCCGGCCGATTCTCGCGGCCACCGAAGCCGCCGCGTGGGAGCGCGCGGAGCACATCCTCGCCGAAACACGGCGGCTGCGCGCGGCGCAGGGGCTCGGCGTCGGCGCTCCGGCGCAAAGCGAAGGCGCGCGGCGTCTGCTCGCGGCATCGGGCGAGTCGGATCGCGCCGACGAGCGCTTGTGGACCGGCATCGCGCGCGAAATCGGCGGACGTTCGAATTCGACCGCGCTGGTCGGCACGGCAGAACAGGTCGCCGATACGCTGGCCGAGTATCACGCGCTCGGTGTGTCGACGTTCCTCGTACGCGGCTTCGATCCGCTCGAAGACGCGATCGAGTACGGCCGCGAATTGATTCCCGCGACCCGTGAACGCATCGCGCGCGTCGAGCGCGTGGCGGCCTGAACGGAGGCGCGCGTGACCGAACTTTCTCTCGCCGCATCCGACTCCCCGCACGCAGTCGAGCCGCCGACGCTCGCGCGTCACGCGCCGCTGCGCAAGTTCTGGTTCGACGATGTGCCGCCGCGCGAGAGCATCGCGGCCGAACGCCGTCATCGGCAGGAACGGCTGGCCGTCGCGTTTCGTCTGTTTGCGCGCCATGGCTTCGATCAGGGGCTCGCCGGTCATATCACCGCGCGCGACCCCGAGTGGCCCGATCACTTCTGGGTCAATCCGCTCGGCAAGCATTTCAGCCGTATCCGCGTGTCCGATCTGCTGCTGGTGAATGCCGAGGGCGAGATCGTGGTCGGCGAAGGGCCGTTGAATCAGGCGGCCTTCGCGATCCACGCGGCGATCCACGAAGCGCGCCCCGACGTGATGGCGGCGGCTCACACGCATTCGCTGTACGGCAAGGCGTGGTCGACGCTCGGCCGCACGCTCGACCCGCTGACTCAGGATGCGTGCGCGTTCTATCAGGACCATGCGCTGTTCGACGATTTTCGCGGCGTCGTGCTCGACACGGAGGAGGGCGCGCGGATCGCGGCCGCGCTCGGCGAGCGCAAGGCGGTGATCCTGAAGAATCACGGCATCCTCACGGCGGGCCCAAGCGTCGAAGCGGCGGCCTGGTGGTATATCGCGCTCGACAACGCGTGCCATGCGCAACTGCTCGCGCAAGCCGCCGGCAGCCCGCAAGCGATTGCGCACGACGTCGCCGCGCTCACGCACGAACAGGTGGGCCGTCCGGGTGGTGCGCTGTTTGCATTCCAGAGCCTGCTGGAAGGGCTCGTGGAGGCGGAGCCCGACGTGCTCGCTTGAGCGCATCTCAACGACGCCGCACGCTTGGCGGTTCGCGGCGCTGATGGCACGCGGATCGCAAGCGGATCGGCGGGCGCCGCTCGCTGCGCGCACGCCGCGCTGCGCGAACGGCGTGCCGCGATGGACTGGCGTCTGCGTCGCGTCGCGTCGCGGCGCTCGCGCGGATCGCATGAGCGCCTGACGCAACCCTATCCCTTTTTCAAACCCATCCATGACCCAGATGCTGAGGCCGGACCGGCTGCGCGTGTTCGTCGGCCGGATTGCTTCGCTTGTCGACGAAGCCGCGCATGACGACGCGACCCATGAATCTCACGACGCATTCCAAAACGAAACCCGCAAGGAAGCGCGGCTGCTCGAAGCCGGCGCCGCCCCATTGCGCGAACTGATCGCCCACGACGACTGGCTGCCCGATACATTCGCGCAGCCCCATCCCGAGCGGTACCAGCAATTCCTGTTGCACGCGGACTCGCGGCAGCGTTTCTCAATCGTCAGTTTTGTGTGGGGACCCGGCCAGGCGACGCCCGTGCACGATCACACCGTCTGGGGGTTGATCGGCGTGCTACGGGGCGCGGAAATTGCTCAACCCTATCGTGTCCGCGAGGACGGCGCGCTCACCGAACACGGTGCGCCGCAGCGCCTCGAACAAGGGGACGTGGACGCGGTGTCGCCGCGTATCGGCGACATTCATCGCGTGAGCAATGCTTTTGACGACCGTGCGTCGATCAGCATTCACGTGTACGGTGGAAACATTGGCGCGGTGACGCGCTCGGTGTATACCGGCGACGCGGGCCGTAAGACTTTCATCTCAGGTTACTCGAACGACGTGTTGCCGAATATCTGGAATGTCTCGAAGGAGTCTCTTACCCCATGAGTGTCATCAACGAATTCCGTACCCGATCATTTGAAGACGTGCGCGGCGCGCTTATCGCCCGTGAAGAAATTGCACTTGTCGACGTGCGTGAGGAAGACCCGCACGCGCGCAGTCATCCGTTGTTTGCCGCCAACCTGCCGCTGTCGCGGCTCGAGCTGGACGCGCCGGTGCGCCTGCCACGCGTGGCGGTGCCGATTGTCGTGTTCGACGCCGGCGAAGGCCTTGCCGAACGGGCCGCGCGGCGTCTGAGCGAACTCGGCTATACCGACGTCGCCTTGCTCGAAGGCGGTCTACAGGGCTGGCGCGAAGCCGGCGGCGAACTGTTTCAGGACGTCAACGTGCCGAGCAAGGCGTTCGGCGAACTGGTGGAAAGCGTGCGCCACACGCCGTCGCTGTCGGCGCCGCAGGTGCAGGCGCTGCTCGATAGCGAAGCCGACGTGGTGGTGCTCGACGCGCGCCGCTTCGACGAATACCAGACCATGAACATTCCTGGCAGCATCAGCGTGCCGGGCGCCGAACTGGTGCTGCGCGCGCGGCAACTCGCACCGAACCCGGCCACGCGGATCATCGTCAATTGCGCGGGGCGCACGCGTAGCATCATCGGCGCGCAGTCGCTAATCAATGCGGGCGTGCCGAATCCGGTCGCGGCGCTGCGCAATGGCACGATCGGCTGGACGCTGGCGGGGCAGGCGCTCGCGCACGGCAGTTCGCGCCGCTTCGAGCCGGTCGTCGACGACGCGCTGCGTCTGGCCGCCGCGGATGCCGCGCGCGCGGTCGCGGATCGCGCGAAGGTGGGCCGCACATCGCGCGACGAAGCGCGCCGCTGGGCCGACGAGGCGGTGCGCAGCGTGTATCGCTTCGACGTGCGCACACCGGAGGAATACGAAGCGGGCCACGTGCCCGGTTTTCGCAGCGCGCCGGGCGGCCAGCTGGTGCAGGAAACCGACATGTTCACGCCGGTGCGCGGCGCGCGCGTGATTCTCGCGGACAACGACGGCGTGCGTGCGAATATGAGCGCGTCATGGCTCGCGCAGATGAACGTCGAGGTGTACGTGGTCGACGGTCTGAGCGCTGCCGACTTCGCCGAGAAGGGCGCGCCGCCGCCCGCGCGTCTTGCGCCCACGCCGCCCGAGGCCGATGAAATCACGCCAGCCGAGCTGCGCACGCTGCTGCAGTCGCCGGGCACGGTCGTACTCGATTTCACGACGAGCGCGAACTATGTGAAGCGCCACATTCCGGGCGCGTGCTTCGCGATTCGCGGCCTGCTCGATGCGGCCGTGCGCAAATTGCCGGATGCGCAACGCTATGTCGTGACCTGCGGCAGCAGCCAGCTTGCACGCTTTGCCGCGCCCGAACTGGCGGCGCTGACGGGCCGCCCGGTGCAGGTGCTCAGCGGCGGCACGGCGGCGTGGATCGAAGCGGGCTTTCCGCTCGAGAGCGGCGAGACGCGCATGGCGTCGCCGCGCATCGATCGTTACCGGCGTCCGTATGAAGGCACCGATAACGCCCACGAAGCGATGAACGCGTATCTGGAGTGGGAGTATGGGCTCGTCGCGCAGTTGGGGCGCGATGGCACGCATGGGTTTCGCGTGCTTTGACTTTGATTTGAGTTGAGTTCGTCCGAGGCGGCGCGGGGCAGCGTGCGGTTCACGCCGCGCGCTGCTTGCGCGTCTCCTTGAACGCTCGCTCGATGACCGCGCCGAATGGCTCGACCGGCTATTGCAGATTGGCGAGCATGCGCGGCTGCACGAGCCAGATGTCGCTCAGCGGCTTGAAGTCGCTGAGCGTGACGATGTCGAGCGCGTCGGCGTGCGCGCTCGCGTGCAGCAGCGGTAGCGGCACGAGGCCGACCCCGTTGCCGCCCGCTACCAGTTGCAGTTGCAACTCGGCCTGTTGCAGCGACTGGCAGCGAATGACAGTGAGGTAGGCGTCGATTTCGTCGATCTTCATGATGAGCGGTGCGGGGGACCAGAGCGCAAAAGAATGCGTTCGATGATACCCGCCGCGCTGCGCACGCCCGCATCGGCGCTCAATATAGTTCGCCTATTTGCTTAGAAGAATAATGCGTTTGTCTTATACGGAGGCGTCCCTTATCGTCGATGGCAAATCACTTCGTGCCATCGGGCAAGCATCGCCATGACGACTCTGCGTTTTTCGTTCGACCTCCTCTCTGTTTCGAAGCGTGCGTGGTCCGCACCGGTTGGCGCCGTCACGCTGACGATGGCGGCGCTGCTGTGCGCCGCGCCCGCTCACGCGGCCGATCTGCCGGTGCTGAAAGTCGGCGACCAGTCCTTGCAGACGCGCGGCATTCTCGAAGCGTCGGGCCAGTTGAAAGACCTGCCGTACAGGATCGAATGGTTCAACTTTCCGGCTGCGCAACCGCTCGGTGAAGCGTTGAACGCGGGCGCGGTAGATGTCGGCGGGCTCGGCGATGCACCGCTCGTGTTCGCGCTGGCAGCGGGCGCCCAGGTGCGGGCAGTGGCCGCGACGCGCTCGACGCCGCGGGATCTCGCGATTGTCGTCGCTGCGAATTCGCCGCTCAACGACGCGGCGAGTTTGAAGGGCAAGCGCATCGCGACGACACGCGGCTCGATTGGCCACTATCTCGCGCTTGCCGCCTTGAAGAAGGCCAACGTGCCCGTGAGCGAGGTCACCTTCGTGTTTCTCGCGCCCGCCGATGCCAAGGCGGCACTCGCGTCGGGCAGCGTCGACGCGTGGTCGGTGTGGGATCCGTATACAGCGCTGGGCGAAGCGCGTGATCACGACCGCATCATCGCGAATGGCGTCGGTCTGTCCGAGGGGCTTAGCTACCAGGTCGCGACGGATCGCGCGATCGCCGGCAAACGCGCGCAACTCGCCGATTTCCTGCGGCGCGTGGCGCTCGGTCAACGCTGGGCGCTGTCGCATCCCGACGAAGTCGCGGCGATGCAGTCGCGCGTGACCGGCCTGCCGGTCGGCGTGCTGAAGACGGTTTATCAGCGCGGCCAGGTGCATCCCGTGACGATCGACGACAGCGTCGTCAGCGCGCAGCAGCGCACCGCCGATACCTACGAAGCCGCCAACGTGATCCGCGCGCATCTGGACGTGCGCACGAGTTTCGACCGCAGCTTTCCGTTGCCTTGAGGCGGCGGGCGGGCGCCTGAGCATGAACGCCATTCGCTCGCGCCGCGCAAATCATCTGCCAATTCGGTGTAAACGCGCTCTCGTCTAAACCGTCCAATGCGATTAGATTATCTGGACTTGGAAGGCTTATCGAGGGACCAGGGCGGCCAAACAAGCAGCGGTTTGCCATTCCGGCGATGGCGCAAGGTGTGCAGCCAAGGTTGTTCACCGCTTCGACGGAACCGGACCGCTGCGCGTCGTCCACGGTGCTTCGTAACTGGCGGCCAGTGGCCGCTTTCACTTCCGGTTGACTCTATCGACCGACCTGGCGACGCTTTTTTCTAGCGTCGCCTTTTTGCTTGTGGTCGTGCTGTGTCGTGCTTCTCTGCGATGAGCCGCGCACTGCGGCTTTCAGCTCGCCACCGCTCCCGCGGCCTTCACGCCACTGCGGCGCCGCTTTCGTCGCGCTTTTGCGACGTGCCGCGCAGACGCGCGCGAATTCCCGGTTTTCAATCGACTTGCATCACGAGGGCCCCCGTGCCGCCGTGTCGACCTCGCTCGCGGTTTGCGCCGGGTGCGGTTATCCTGTAGCTCGCTCCGAAGGAAGCCCCCTTGGGAAGCACTACATACCGGAATGCGCGTTTTGACAGCGCATCCGCACAGGGAATTCGCCGTGAGCCTGAAACTGCTTAGCGTCGCGATGTTGACCACGTGCGTCGCACTCACCGGCTGCGACGATCGACAGAGCGACTACGCCGTGCAAAAACTCAAAGACTTCTTCAACGCCGTCAAACCCGATGCGTTGCTGCTCAGAAACCTGACGCCGGGCGTCACGACCGAGGCGCAGATCCGCGAGCAGATGGGCAAGCCGGAAACCGAGCGCACCTTCACCGATGGCTCGAAGCGCTTCGAATATCCGCGCGGCCCGCAAGGGCTGAACACGTACATGGTCGACATCGACCGTGACGGCAAACTGCAGGCCATTACGCAGGTGCTGACGGCGGCCAGCTTCGCGAAGATCCGCATGGGCATGAGCGAGGACGAGGTGCGCCGGCTGCTCGGTAAGCCCGGCGAGGTCGCGGTGTTTCCTCTGAAGCCGGAGACCGTGTGGAGCTGGAAGTGGCGTGAGGGCGGCGTGACCGAGGAAGGGATTTTCAACGTGCACTTCGACCGGAATCTGAAGGTGTACACGACCTCGCGTTCGGACGTGATACGAGGGCGATAGAAAATAAGAAGCGGGGTGATGACAATGATACGTCGACGTCGGTACAGCCGGATCGGGCTGGTGTTGGGGGGCGGTGCGGCGCGCGGCTGGGCGCATATCGGGGCGATTCGCGCGTTGCATGACGCGGGCATCAAGCCCGACGTGGTGTGCGGCACGTCGATCGGCGCGCTGGTGGGCGCGGTGTACGCGAACGGCGACCTCGACTGGCTCGAGGAGTGGGTCGCGCGGCTCACGTGGCAGACCGTGGTGCGTCTGCTCGATCTGCGCATCTCGGGCGGTCTGCTCGGCGGGCGCAAGGTGATCCAGCTATTCGCGGACAAATTCAACGGCCGCTCCATCGGGCAGTTGAACCTGCCGTTCGCCGCGGTCGCCACCGAGCTCGATACGGGCCGTGAAATCTGGTTGCAGGAGGGCAGCACGATCGATTCGGTGCGCGCCTCGATTGCGATTCCCGGCATCTTCACGCCGGTGTGGCACAACGGCGTGTGGCTCGTGGACGGCGGCCTGAGCAATCCGGTGCCGGTCTCGGTGGCGCGCGGCATGCGCGCGGACTGTGTGATCGCGATCGATCTGAACAACGACATTCTGAACGGCCGCGACTTCGGCGGCGGGGTGGTCGAAACGCCCTCGCTCGATCCGGGCGCGCCGCCGCCCGTCGCGCTGCGCCGCAACGGCAAGCCGTGGCCGCGCTGGCTGGCGCCCGCCGACGCCAGCGTCACCGACGACGTGCGCGTGGCGCCCGCGCCGAGCGCGCGCGTGCCGTCGATGCTGAGTTCGATCGCGCAGAGCATCGACATCATGCAGGTGCGGATTTCGCGCAGCCGCCTTGCCGGCGAACCAGCGGATATCCTGATTCAGCCGCGCCTGGGCGGAATGGGCATTTTCGATTTTCACCGCGCGGCGCCGGCGATCGAGGAAGGGCGCGCGGCGGTCGAATACATGCTGCCGGCGATTCGGGCGCGCCTGGGGATGGAATAAGGGCGCGCGGCCTATCGAAAAAGCGACCGGAAACTTGCTAAATCGCGGCGGCGCCCGCCGCCCGCGCCGGACATTTCAAACGCATATCTCCTGCAAAACCAAGCGCTACCGGCATTGCGCCGCGCTACGGCGCGTTTTGTTGCGTCGCAACAGAACCCATGCCCTCCATTTGAGAAATTGATTTTCGCTTGCGAGACTCCGCGCCATGCCGGATGAGTCGGGCGGGCCGGGAGGCCGCCGCCGTCCGCGACATTCTCAATAAACCTGGATGGAGACACGCGTGTTCCTATACGGCTTTGGCCCGGTGTTGCTGGCCGGCACGATCCAGACGATCGAGCTGTCCGTCCTGTCGCTGGCGGCCGCCGTGCTGCTCGGCCTCGCGGGCGCGGCGGCGAAACTCTCGTTCAACCGCCCGCTGCGGGCGCTGGCGACCGGCTATACGACGCTGATCCGCTCGGTGCCCGATCTCGTGCTGATGCTGCTGCTGTTCTACAGCATCCAGATCGCGGTCAACGATCTCACCGATGCGTTGAATCTGCCGCAGTTCGACATCGATCCGTTCGTCGCCGGCGTACTGACGCTCGGCTTCATCTACGGCGCGTACTTCACCGAGACCTTTCGCGGCGCGTTTCTCGCGGTGCCGCGCGGCCAGCTCGAAGCGGGCAGCGCGTACGGCATGAGCGGCGTACGCGTGTTCACGCGCATCCTGTTCCCGCAGATGATGCGCTTCGCGCTGCCCGGCATCGGCAACAACTGGCAGGTGCTGGTCAAGGCGACGGCGCTGGTGTCGATCATCGGTCTCGCCGACGTGGTCAAGGCCGCGCAGGACGCGGGCAAAAGCACCTTCAACATGTTCTTCTTCATCCTGGTCGCCGCGCTCATCTATCTGGCGATCACCACGGTATCGAATCTCGTGCTGATCTGGCTGGGCCGGCGCTATTCGATCGGCGTGCGCCACGCGGAGCTCTGAGCGACATGATCGACATCATCAATCAATTCTGGCGCGCGTTCCTGTTCTGGGACGGCCAGCGCATCTCGGGTCTCGCGGTCACGCTATGGCTGCTGGTGGCGTCGATCGGCATCGGCTTCGTCGTGTCGATTCCGCTCGCGGTCGCGCGCGTGTCGAAAAAGCGCTGGCTGTCGACGCCGGTGCGCATCTACACCTACGTGTTTCGCGGCACGCCGCTCTATGTGCAGCTGCTGCTGATCTACACCGGCATCTACAGCCTCGCGTTCGTGCGCTCGCACAGCCTGCTGGACGCGTTCTTCCGCAGCGGTTTTCACTGCGCGATTCTCGCGTTCGCGTTGAACACCTGCGCGTACACCACCGAGATTTTCGCCGGCGCGATCCGTTCGACCTCGCACGGCGAAGTGGAGGCGGCTCGCGCGTACGGCATGAGCTGGTTCACGATGTACCGGCGCATTGTGATACCGTCCGCGCTGCGCCGGGCGCTGCCGTTGTACAGTAACGAAGTGATCCTGATGCTGCACGCCACGACGGTCGCGTTCACGGCCACCGTGCCGGACATCCTGAAGGTGGCGCGCGATGCGAACTCAGCCACGTACCAGTCGTTCAACGCATTCGGCCTCGCGGCGCTGCTGTATCTGATCGTGTCGTTCGCGCTGGTGGCGCTGTTTCGCCGCGCCGAGCGTCACTGGTTGGCTTACCTGGCGGTGCGCACGCACTGAGCGCGCGCTGTTGGCACCGGCGGCGCTGCATCGTCACCGTCACAGATCGATCCGTCTTTTCACAGGGAGAGCATCTTGCTCCACACCACTCAGACCGAAGCTTGCAAGCTCGCCGTACAGGACATCCACAAGCGCTACGGCGATAACGAAGTGCTCAAGGGCGTGTCGCTCAACGCGAACAAGGGCGACGTGATCAGCATCATCGGCGCGAGCGGGTCGGGCAAAAGCACCTTTCTGCGTTGCATCAATTTTCTCGAGCGGCCGAATGCAGGGCAGATCGTCGTAGACGGCGAAGCGGTCAAGACCAGAACTGACCGCGCCGGCAATCTCGAAGTCGCCGATCACAAGCAGCTGCAACGCATCCGCACGAAGCTCGCGATGGTGTTCCAGCACTTCAACCTGTGGGCGCACATGAACGTGATCGAGAACATCGTCGAAGCGCCGATTCACGTGCTCGGCATGTCGCGTCGCGAAGCGGAAGAGCGCGCGCGCGAATATCTCGAGAAAGTGGGTCTCGCGCCGCGTCTGGAAAAACAGTATCCGTCGCATCTGTCGGGCGGCCAGCAGCAGCGCGTGGCGATTGCGCGCGCGCTGGCGATGAACCCCGACGTGATGCTGTTCGACGAGCCCACCTCCGCGCTCGACCCCGAACTGGTCGGCGAAGTGCTCAAGGTCATGCAGAAGCTCGCCGAGGAAGGCCGCACGATGATCGTCGTCACGCATGAGATGGGTTTCGCCCGCAACGTGTCGAATCACGTGATGTTCCTGCACCAGGGCCGCACCGAAGAAGAGGGCCTGCCCGCCGAGGTGCTCACCGCGCCCCGCAGCGAACGGCTCAAGCAGTTCCTGTCCGGCAGCCTGAAATAACGCGCGGCCCGCGCTCGCGTTTTACTGACTAGCGATGCCTCGACCGTCCAGCCCGGCTCGCACCACCCAGGTCGCGATCGTCGCTTTGCCGCCCGTGTCGATGTCGGGTGTCGGGCCGATTGTCGACGCGCTCAATCTTGCCAACGAAATCGACGGCCGCGCGCTGTACCGCGTGCAGGTGTGTTCGTGGGACGGCCGCGCGGTGCCGCTCGCGGGCGGCGCGCAATGGCCGGCCGACGCCGCCTTCGGCGACGCGATCGCCTGCGACTGGCTGATCATCGTCAGCGAACGGTTTCAGCAATTCGCCGACTATCGGCTCTTTCTCGCGAGCCTCTCGCGCGTCGGCCAGCGCACGCCGCTCGTCACCGGCATTCACCACGGCGTCTGGTGGCTCGCGATGGCCGGGCAGTTGTCCGGCTATCGCGTGAGCGTGAACTGGGAAACCTATCAGCAGTTCTCCGAGCAGTTCGAGCGCTCGATCGTCACGCAGCAGATCTTCGAAATCGACCGCGATCGCGCCACCTGCGCGGGCGGTCAGGCGAGCGTCGATTTCATGCTGGCGATGATCGGCCGCGAGCACGGCCCCGAACTTGCCGACCGGATCGCCGACGCGCTCGGCGTGGGTGTGTTGCGCGCGGGCGAAGAGCGTCAGCGCATTCCGTTCGTGACCGCGCCGGGTGAGCGTCATCCGCGTCTGAACGATGCGCTGCTGCTGATGGAAGCGAATATCGAAGACCCGCTCACCACCGATGAAATCGCCGCTCTCGTGGGCGTCTCGCGGCGGCAGCTGGAGCGGCTGTTTCGCCAGTATCTCGGCTCGATGCCGTCCAAATACTACCTGGGGCTGCGCCTGTCCAAAGCGCGCACGCAATTGCAGCGCACCAGCAAGTCGGTGGTGCAGATCAGCCTCGCGTGCGGGTTTGCGTCGGCGGCGCATTTTTCCAATGCCTATCGCGAACGCTTTGGTGTCACACCGCGAGAGGATCGTCGCAACTGGATCGACAGGCAGACCGGCGCGAGTGGCGCCGCAGCCAGCGAACCGCGCCCGGCCGCGCTGATCGAGCGGCCGGATCTGGCGGATTGAAGCGGAACCTCATAGAAAGCGTCGCGTATGCGCAAGACGTATCGCGTGCGGTTTCCTACACTACCTGTATTACCTCTCACCTGTAACGAGGATTTGCCATGAACGACCTGACAGTGACACGCAAGACCTTCGACGAAGTCATGGTGCCGGTGTTTTCGCCCGCCGCCTTCGTACCGGATCGTGGTCTCGGCTCACGCGTTTGGGATACGCAAGGCCGCGACTATATCGACTTCGCCGGCGGGATCGCCGTCACCGCGCTCGGTCATGCGCATCCGGAGTTGCTCAAGGTATTGCACGAGCAGGGCGGCAAGCTGTGGCACATCGGCAATGGCTATACCAACGAGCCGGTGCTGCGTCTGGCCAAACGTCTCGAAGACCTGACCTTCGCGGACCGCGCGTTCTTCGCCAACTCGGGCGCGGAAGCGAACGAGGCGGCGTTGAAGCTCGCGCGGCGCGTCGCATTCGACCGTCATGGCCCAAAGAAGGCCGAAATCATCTCGTTCACACAGTCGTTTCATGGCCGCACGTTCTTCACGGTGAGCGTGGGCGGGCAGCCGAAGTACTCGGAAGGCTTCGGCCCGGTGCCGGCCGGCATCACCCACTTGCCTTACAACGACATCGAAGCGGCGAAGAAAGCGATCGGCGCGCAGACCTGCGCGGTGATCGTCGAGCCGATCCAGGGCGAGGGCGGCGTGATTCCCGCCGATCCGGCCTTCCTGAAGGCGCTGCGCGAAGCCTGCGATCAGCACGGCGCGCTGCTGATTTTCGACGAGGTGCAAACGGGCGTGGGCCGCAGCGGCTACTTCTACGCGTATCAGGACACCGGCGTCACGCCGGACATCCTGACCACGGCGAAGGCGCTCGGTAATGGTTTCCCGATCGGCGCGATGCTGACCACCACCGAACTGGCCGCGTATTTCAAGGTCGGCGTGCACGGCACGACCTACGGCGGCAATCCGCTCGGCTCGGCGATCGCGGAGAAAGTGGTCGAGCTCGTCAGCGATCCGAAGCTGCTCGAAGGCGTGCGTGCACGCGGCGAAGCGCTGAAGGACCACCTCGCGAAAATGCACGAGCGCTTTGGCCTCTTCACGCAAGTGCGCGGCAAGGGCCTGCTGATCGGCGCGGAACTGACCGACGCGTTCAAGGGCCGCGCGAAAGACTTCGTTACCGCGGCGGGCCAGCACGGCGTGATCATGCTGATGGCCGGTCCGGACGTGCTGCGTTTCGTGCCGTCGCTGATCATGCCGCTCGAAGACATGAACGAAGGCTTCGAACGCCTCACGAAGGCCTTCGGGGAAATCGTCGGCGCGAACGCGCAAGCGGCGGCGCGTTGATTCAGGCCAGCGCGCTCATGATCCGGCTCCAGCACCGAACCATGCGTCACATTCAACAGGATCGATGATGCTCTTCGTACGTCCAGGCCGCCTGGCCGATCTCGATGCGCTCGAACATATGGCGCGCACCGCGCAACCGGTGCTGCATTCGTTGCCGCACGACCGGCGCGCGCTCGAAGCGCGCGTCGCCTTGTCGGAAGACTCGTTTCGCGCGGATGTCGATTTTCCGGGCGAGGAGTTCTATCTGTTCGTGCTCGAAGACAGCGAAAGCGGCAAGCTGATGGGCACCGCGAGCATCGTCGCCGCGGCCGGCTATTCGGACCCGTTCTACGCGTTTCGCAACGACGCGCTGATTCATGCGTCGCGCGAACTGCACGTGAACCGCAAGATTCACGCGCTGACCATGTCGCATGAACTGACCGGCAAGAGCCGGCTCGCGGGCTACTACATCGACCCGTCGCTGCGCGGCGAGCCCGCCGCGCATCTGATGTCGCGCGCGCGGATGATGTACATCGCTGCCAATCGCCGGCGTTTTACGCCCGAGGTGTTCTCGCTGCTGCTCGGCGTCACCGACGAGAACGGCGTGTCGCCGTTCTGGGAAGCGGTGGGGCGCAAGTTCTTCGGCCGCGATTTCGCCGACATCGAAATCGAATCGGGCGGGCGCAGCCGCACTTTCATCGCCGAAGTGATGCCTACCTACCCCGTGTATGTGCCGCTGCTGCCGGAAGCAGCGCAGCGCGTGCTCGGCGAGCCGGATTCGAAGGCCCTGCTCGCCTATGAGATTCACCAGGAAGAAGGCTTCGAGACGGACCGCTTCATCGATATTTTCGACGCGGGGCCGGTCGTGACCGCGCAGGTGGATCGCAGCGTCTGCGTGACGCGCAATGAGACGCGGGTGGTCCACGAGTCGGCTGCCGCCGCGGCGAACGCCGCGACGTATCTGATCGCGCATAACGGCGCCGACGGCGAATTCCGCTGCGTGCTCGGCGAACTGGCCGCGGGCAAGGACGCGGGCGCGTCGCTGCCGCACGCGGCGCGCGCGGCGCTTGGCGTGCAGGAGGGCGATACGGTGCGTTGCGTACCATTGCATGCGCCGCGTCAGGATGAACATTCGGGAGAGGCGCAATGATCGTCGTTCGCGTTGTGCAACGAGGCGATGTGGACGCGCTGATGCGGCTCGCGCAGGAAACCGGCCCCGGCCTCACCACGTTCAAGCCCGACCGTGATGCGCTGGCGGCGCGTGTCGAACGCGCGCGCCGCACGATGGAAGACAAGGCCGAGCCGCATGAGGCCGGCTACTTCTTCGTGATGGAAGATACGGACACCGGCGACGTGGCGGGTGTTTGCGGCATCGAAACAGCGGTCGGCCTGCAGCAGCCGTTCTACAACTATCGCGTGAGCACGGTGGTGCACGCGAGCCAGGACCTCGGCATCTGGACGCGCATGAGCGCGCTGAACATCTCACACGACCTGACCGGTTATGCCGAAGTGTGTTCGCTGTTCCTGAGCCCGCGCTATCGCACGAGCGGCGTAGGCGGCCTGCTGTCGCGCTCGCGCTTCATGTTTCTCGCGCAGTTTCGCGAGCGTTTTCCGCAGCGTCTGTGCGCGGAACTGCGCGGCCACTTCGACGCGGAAGGCACCTCGCCGTTCTGGCGCGCGGTCGGCTCGCATTTCTATCAGATCGATTTCAACGCGGCGGATTATCTGAGCTCGCATGGCCGCAAGGCATTTCTCGCCGAGCTGATGCCGCGCTATCCGGTGTATGTCGAGCTATTGCCGGAGGAAGCGCAGCAATGCGTCGGCCTCACGCATAGCGACACGATTCCGGCGCGCCGCATGCTCGAAGCGGAAGGCCTGCGCTACGAGAATCACGTCGATATCTTCGACGCGGGTCCGGTGCTCGAATGCCATATCGCCGACTTGCGCACGGTGCGCGAGAGCGTGCTGGTGCCGGTCGAGATCGCCGATGCGCCCGCTCACGCGCCGCAGGATGGGCCGAAATCGATGGTGTCGAATACCTCGCTGGGCGATTTTCGCGTCGGCGTGGTGGCGGGCGTGCCGCAGGACGGTGTGTTCCGACTGAGCGCGACAGAAGCCGCCGCGCTCGACGTCAAGGCCGGCGACCTGGTGCGGGTGCTGCCGCAGAAACACAAACAAGGATGATCATGAGCGAGCTTTTCATCGACGGCGAATGGGCCGCCGGCACAGGACCCGCATTCGCGTCGCGCAACCCGGGTACGGGCGCGACGGTGTGGGAAGGCAACAGCGCATCGGCGGACGACGTCGATCGGGCCGTGCGCAGCGCGCGCCGTGGCTTCGCGGCGTGGTCGGCGTTGAGCCTCGACGAACGGTGCGGCGTGGTGCGCCGCTTCGCCGCGCTCGTGACCGAACGCAAGGAAGCGCTTGCCGAAGCGATCGGCCGCGAAACCGGCAAGCCGCTGTGGGAAGCGCGCACCGAAGCGGCGTCGATGGCCGCGAAGGTCGAGATCTCGATTCAGTCGTACAGCGAGCGCACCGGCGAGAAGCGCTCGGCGATGGCCGACGGCACGGCAGTGTTGCGGCATCGCCCGCATGGCGTGGTGGCCGTGTTCGGACCGTATAACTTTCCGGGCCACTTGCCGAACGGGCATATCGTGCCGGCTCTGATCGCGGGTAACGCGGTCGTGTTCAAGCCGTCCGAACTCGCGCCCGGCGTGGCCGCGCTCACCGTGCAGACCTGGCGCGATGCGGGCTTGCCGGCCGGCGTGCTGAATCTCGTGCAGGGCGAGAAGGACACCGGCATTGCGCTCGCGAATCACCGGCAGATCGACGGGCTCTTCTTTACCGGTAGTTCGGACACCGGAACATTGCTGCACAAACAGTTCGGCGGGCGGCCGGAGATCGTGCTCGCGCTGGAGATGGGCGGCAACAATCCGCTCGTGATCGGCCCGGTGGCCGATCTCGACGCCGCCGTGCATCACACGATTCAATCGGCGTTTCTGTCGGCGGGGCAGCGCTGCACGTGCGCGCGCCGTATCTTCGTGCCGAACGACGCATTCGGTGCGCGCTTCGTCGAACGCCTCGTCGATGTCACCTCGCGCATCAGCGTCGGCGAATATAACGCCGATCCGCAGCCGTTCATGGGCGCGGTGATTTCTGCGCGCGCCGCGTCGCGTCTGGTGGCGGCGCAAGAACGATTGCTCGCCGATGGCGCTCAAGCGCTGCTGAAAATGGAGCAGCGCGATCCGCAACTCGGCTTCGTCACGCCGGCGATTCTCGATGTGACGAACGTGAAAGATCTGCCCGACGAGGAGCACTTCGGCCCGCTCGCGCAGATCGTCCGCTACGGCGGGTTCGACGAAGCGCTGGACAAAGCCAACGACACCGAGTTCGGCCTCTCCGCGGGCCTCCTCGCCGACGACGAAGCGCAGTGGACGCACTTCCAGCGCACCATCCGCGCGGGCATCGTCAACTGGAACCGGCCGACCAATGGCGCGTCGTCGGGCGCGCCGTTCGGCGGGCCGGGCCGCTCGGGCAATCACCGGCCGAGCGCGTTCTATGCCGCCGACTACTGCGCCTACCCGATGGCGTCCGTCGAAAGCGTGCAACTGCAAATGCCCGCGAGCGTTTCGCCGGGCCTTCATTTCTAAGGATCGACGATGCAAGCCACTGAAGCCAATTTCGACGGCCTGGTCGGCCCGACCCACAACTACGCGGGGCTCTCGTTCGGCAACGTCGCGTCGCAGAACAACGAGAAGTCGATCGCGAATCCGAAGGCGGCCGCGCGCCAGGGTCTGCGCAAGATGAAGCAGCTGGCCGACCTCGGTTTTCACCAGGGCGTGCTGCCGCCGCAGGAGCGTCCGTCGATGCGCCTGTTGCGCGAACTCGGCTTCTCCGGCGACGAAGCGACGGTGATCGCGCGCGTCGCGAAAGACGCGCCGGAGTTGCTCGCCGCCGCGAGTTCGGCCTCGGCGATGTGGACCGCGAACGCGGCGACCGTGAGCCCGTCCGCCGACACACACGACGGCCGCGTGCATTTCACGCCGGCCAATCTGTGCAGCAAGCTGCATCGTGCGATCGAGCATGCCTCGACGCGCCGCACGTTGAGCGCGATATTCGCGGATAACGATCGCTTCGTGGTGCACGAGGCGTTGCCCGGCACGCCCGCGCTCGGCGACGAAGGCGCGGCGAATCACACGCGCTTTTGCGCGGACTATGCGGCGCGCGGTGTCGAGTTCTTCGTGTATGGCCGCAGCGAATATCGTCGCGGGCCGGAGCCGAAACGCTTTCCCGCGCGTCAGACCTTCGAGGCGAGCCGCGCGGTTGCGCATCGTCATGGGCTGGCGGACACGGCCACGGTGTTCGCGCAGCAGAACCCCGACGTGATCGACGCGGGCGTGTTCCACAACGACGTGATCGCGGTCGGCAATCGCAACACGCTGTTTTGCCATCAACTCGCGTTCGTCGAACAGAACGCCGTGTATGACGAGTTGCGCACCAAACTCGCGAGGATGAGCGCGGGCCTTGACGTGATCGAAGTACCGGATGCGCAGGTGAGCGTGGCCGACGCCGTCACGTCGTATCTGTTCAACAGCCAGTTGCTGACGCGCCCGGACGGCAAGCAGGTGCTGGTGGTGCCGCAGGAATGCCGCGAAAATCCGCGCGTCGCGGCCTACCTCGACGAACTGGGCTCGCAGGCGGGCCCGATCGACGATGTGCTGGTGTTCGATCTGCGCGAGAGCATGAAGAACGGCGGCGGCCCCGCATGTCTGCGTCTGCGTGTGGTGCTCGACGACGCGGAACGCGCCGCGGTCACGCCGGGCGTGTGGATCGACGACAAGCTGTTCGGCCGTCTGGATACGTGGATCGAAAAGCATTATCGCGACCGTCTCGCACCGGCCGATCTGAGCGATCCGCAATTGCTGCGCGAGTCGCGCACCGCGCTCGACGAACTGACGCAGATTCTCGGCCTTGGTTCGCTGTATGACTTCCAGCGCTGAGCACGCAATGCCGGTGCCGCTGATGCTCGACGATTTCCTCGCCTATACGCTGGCGGGCACGCACCCGGCCGTGAACGAAACGCAGGGCGTGTGCGCAAACGGCGTGCGCTGGTCGTGGCTCGACGACGGCGTGCTCGTGCTGGAGCCCGCCGCGCGTGAGCGGGGCACGCGCAGCGTGCTGGTGTCGGCCGGCGTACACGGCGACGAAACCGCGCCGATCGAATTGCTGGCGTTGCTCGTGCGCGATATCGCGCACGGCAGCGCCGCGCTGACGTGCCGCCTGATGGTGATTCTCGGCAACGTCGATGCGATGCGCGACGCGCTCCGCTATCGCGACGACGATCTGAACCGGCTCTTCAGCGGGCGTCATCTGCAAGTGCCGCAGAGCCACGAAGCGCCGCGCGCCGCGGCGCTGGAGCAGGCGGCGGTGCAATTCTTCGCGGCGGCGCCGGATGCGCCCGGCGCGCGTTGGCATATCGACATGCACACGGCGATCCGCGCGTCCGCGTTCGAGCAATTCGCACTGTTGCCGCATACCGGCAAGCCGTTTTCGCGCGCGATGTTCGAATGGCTCGGGCAAGCGCGCATCAGCGCGGTGCTGTTGCACACGACCAAGGGCACCACGTATTCGCACTTCACGGCGCACGCTTGCGGCGCCGATGCCTGCACGCTGGAACTGGGCAAGGTGCGCCCGTTCGGCGAGAACGATCTGACGCGCTTCGCGGGCGCCGATCTCGCGTTGCGTCATCTGCTGGCCGGCACGCAGGGCGAAGCCGACGCCGACGCCGCGCTGCCGCGCGTGTTCACCGTGATCGATCAACTCACCAAGCAGAGCGAAGCGTTCGAGTTGCTGTTCGCGGCGGACGTCGCGAATTTCACGCCGTTCGCGAAAGACACCGTGCTCGCGCGCGACGGCGACTATCGCTACACCGTGCGCCACGACGAAGAGCGCATCGTGTTTCCGAACGCGACGGTCAAGCCTGGCTTGCGCGCGGGTCTGCTCGTGGTCGAGACCACGGAGCAGACGCTGGCGCAACTTGTCTAGACAGATGGGGTAGGTCTCCCCGGAACCCTGTACAATCCCGGCCTCGCGGCTGGTCCACTGCACCAAGCCGGCCGCACGAGTCTGGATCGCATTCCGGCGCAGCAAGCCTCGCCGCCCTGATCTGGCTCCGTTTTATTCAATACCGTAGAGGAACACCCGTAATGAAGATGAATTGGCGAAACATGGCTGCGCTCGCGCTGTTCGCGACGGCGACGGTAACGACAGGCGCCGCGTCGGCCGCGGAGATCAAGGAAGTGCGCTTCGGCGTCGAGGCGTCGTATGCGCCGTTCGAATCGAAGTCGCCGTCCGGCGAGTTGCAAGGGTTCGACATCGACGTCGGCAACGCCGTGTGCGCGAAGCTGAAAGCCAAATGCGTATGGGTCGAGAATTCGTTCGACGGCCTGATCCCGGCACTGCAGGCGCGTAAGTTCAACGCGATCAACTCGGACATGACGATCACCGAGCAGCGCCGCCAGGCGGTCGAGTTCACCGATCCGATCTACACGATCCCGAACCAGATGATCGCGAAGAAGGGCAGCGGCCTGCTGCCGACACCGGCGTCGCTGAAGGGCAAGCACGTCGGCGTGCTGCAGGGCACGATCCAGGAAACTTACGCGAAGGCGCGCTGGGCGCCGGCGGGCGTCGACGTCGTGCCCTATCAGACGCAGGACCAGATCTACGCCGACCTCGCATCGGGCCGTCTCGATGCGTCGTTCCAGGACGCGGAAGCGGCCTCGAAAGGCTTTCTGAAGAAGCCGCAAGGCGCGGGCTTCGAATTCGCGGGTCCGGCCGTCACCGACGAGAAGCTGCTCGGCGCGGGCGTAGGCTATGGCATCCGCAAGGGTGACACGGCACTCAAGGATGCGCTCAACCAGGCGCTGAAAGACCTGAAGGCGGACGGCACGATCGACCGCCTCGCCGCGAAGTACTTCGACGTGAAGGTCGTGCTGCGCTAAAACGCGACGAAACTGTCGATGCAAACGGCCGCTATCGCGGCCGTTTGCATTCGGCCTGCGGCAAACGGAGGCTCCGGTATCGGCCCACGCCCGCCGCCGCCACCGCTCAGCGCACGTTCGCCTCGGGCTGATCGAGATAGTCGAACGCCACTTCGCCGAGCCCGAGCGTCAGATCGGCGACCAGATGGCGCGCCTCGACGATCTCGAGCACGGGCAGCTCCGCGACCGGCGCGAGCGCGTGCGGCGCCAGTTCGAGCGCGGCCGGTCCGGTCCAGGCGCCTTTCAGCTCGATATCCTGCAGGTAGTAGCGCACCAGCTCGCAGATGCGCGGCGTGCCGTCGACGTGCGGAATCACCTTGAGCAGAAAGTTCGGCGCTTCGAGGCGTTTCTTCTGCTGCGCGAGATCGAGCTGCCGGTGCTTGTAGCCCATCGTGCCGGTGGCGATACGCACCGGGCCGTAATCGAGCGTGCCGACCAGCGTGTCGGTGTGGACCGCCAGCACCGGGTTCGCGAGCTTCTTCGGAAAGCCCCACAATTCGCGGCCGCCGGCGATTGGCGGGTGATCGTCCAGATACATCGCCAGCGTGTAGCCGCCCGCGACGCCGTTGAGCGACACCGGAATCACCTGGCCGCTTTCCGTGTAATCGCCGAAGCCGGTCGAGTCGGGCATGCGGATGAATTCGTAATGCACCAGCGGTTCGCCGATCTCGAGCGGCTCGGGCACGACCGCGCGCAGTTTGTCGGGGTCGGTGCGGTAAGTGATGATCAGGAATTCGCGGTCGATGAACCGGTACGGACCCATCGGGAATGCCGGGCTCGTGATCGGCATCGCGAAGGCATTTGACAGCACGCTTTTGACGTCCATGTTTTTCCTTGCTGGTTAAAGGCGGTTGGAACGCTTTTGCACTCCACCCGAGTATCGTCGATTCCTTGACCGGCATCCCCGCCGACCGTTCGTCAATTATTTCGAGATATTGCGTCGTTGACATGTCGAGGGCTGACGGCCTGCGCTAAAATCGGCCGGACATTGTCGGCGCCACGGGTTTGAGCGGCTCGACGAACGCGCGCCACGGCGCGGCTAAAACCAAAATACAACGGGAAGCGCCAAAGGCGCTGCGCGGGGATCGCCATGACCACCATCGCCATCGAGACTCTGAGCCAGACCGGCGCAACCGACGAAGCGCCTCTGCTGGCCAGCTTTGCCCGCCAGCCGATTCTGACTCGGGACGGCATGCTGTGCGGCTACGAGATCAAGGTGCGGGCACCGGCGTTGCCGGTGGACGAAGCGGACGAGGCCGAAGCCAGCCACGCAGCCCATCCCGATGCATTGCCGGGCCGCCCGCCCACGCCGGCGCAACGGGTGGCGCGCGCCGTCGTCCGCGGTCTGCTGCAGAGCGACGTGCGCGGTGCGCTCACCGGACATCCGGCCTATGTCGACGTCAGCCGCGAGATGCTGCTGGACGATTCCCTTCTGCGGTTGCCGGCCGAGCGATTCATGCTCGAACTGTCACCGGCGCTCGAGGTCGACGACGCACTGATCGCAAGGCTCGTGCAATTGCATACGCGGCGCTACCGCTTCGTGCTCGACGAGGTGACGCAGCCCAACGAGACCTTCGCCAAACTGCTGCCCTACGTCGACGTGGTCAAGATCGACGTCATGCGCGCGCCGCGTGCGCTGCTGCCCAAGCTCGCGAGCGTGCTGAAGTCGGCGGGCAAGCTGCTGCTCGCTTGCGGGATCGACGCGCAGGCCGACTTCGAAGCGATGCACGGGCTCGGCTTCGACCGCTTTCAGGGCTATTTCTTCGCACGTGGCCAAAGCTCGGCGACGCGGCGTGTCAGCGCGCCGCGCCATGCGCTGCTGAATCTGCTGCAATTGCTGGCCGGCGACCCGACCGTCGCGCAACTCGAAGCCGAACTGAAGCTCAATCCCCTGCTGGTGATGCACCTGATGAAGCTGGCGAATTCGAGCGGGCTCGCCGTCGGTCACAAGGTGACGACGCTGCGCGATGCGATCAACGCGACCGGCACCGACCGCATCGCGCGCTGGACGCAGTTGCTGCTCTATGCCGACGGCCGCAAGGTCGCACTCGAGGACGATCCGCTGCTGCAACTCGCGGCGACCCGCGCGCGCTTCATGGAACTGGCGATCGAACGCTTGCCCGAAGCCGGCCGCGACGAGGCCGATGCGGCGTTTCTGACCGGCGTGTTCTCATTCGTCGACGCGGTGTTCGGCGGTTCGCTCGAAAGCACGTTGAACGTGCTGACGCTGTCGCGTCCGATTCAGGCGGCGATCCTGCGTCGCGAGGGCGTGCTGGGGGGCGTGCTGAGTACGGTCGAGGCGCTGGAGCGCGGCGAGTGGGAGCGGGCGGCCGCACTGTGCGAACACTTGCCGCCGCTGACGGTAGAGGAGGCCGCGCAGATGGGACTCGCGGCCGGCGCGTGGGCCGGCGTCGCGGATCGCAGCGCGCAAGGGTTGGAAAGGATCGAGGATTGAGGGCGATGCCCGTGCAGCGTTGAGCCTCGGGTCAAGACCAGGACCGAGGCCGCGGCGTGCAGCGCACGCGACGGATCTGGCGCCCGCGCAGAGCCTGGCAAACCGCGCATCGGTTTCGCACGAACAACCTTGAAGCAGGGCAAATGCAGAACAGTCGAGAGTGAAACGCCGCGATCAACGATCGCGCCACGTCTTCACATCATCTCCATTTCCCGCATCTGCCCCAAGCCGAAAAAACGGCCTAACTCCTTCGCGAGCTCGTTCAACACGCTCATCTCCTTCTGCGAGATGCGGCGCGGCTCCTGCGCATGCGACCAGTCGCCGTATAAGAGCGCCACCGTCTGGTCGCTTTCGTCGACGACCGGCAGCAGCACGAAGGCGCGGGTGTCGTCGAACGATCGGCGGAACCATTCCGGTAATCGCGCGACCATTTTCGGATCGCGCGCATTCTCGATGAAGATGCCGACCGAGTTCGCAATCGCGAGATGAAACACGTCGGGCTCGAACGCGGTATTGAAGGTCAGCTTCGGCAGCGCCGCGTCGATCTTCGGACCGAGGCCGAGGCGCGCCTTGAAGGTGCCGTTGCTGTGCTTGACGAACACGACCGTGCGTGCGAAGCCGAGGCCGGCCAGCACGGTTTCCGCCGCCATCGCGAGGGCCGGCGCGAGCGGGCTGTCGGCGGGCAGCTCGCGCAGATCCTTGACGCCCACCGCGATGCGCGCCTCGGGGCTGAGTGCCTCGCGCGCGATCGCATCCGCGTTGGCGCGCAACTCGACGATCTCGGCCATCACGCCATCGCCGCCTTCTTCGCGGGCGAGCGCGACGCTCATCTCGAGCAGCACGTCGGGGTCCGTATTCAGCGCGCCGCTATATTCCTGCGCCAGTTCGGCGATGCGCGCCTCGCGCTCCCAGTCGGGCATGTTCTGCTGGGTGAGCACGTCGGCGACCGCGGTCGAGTAGTTGGTGATGGCGCGCAGCCACTGCACCTGGCGCGGCTGCTCGACGTCATGCGGATCGAACTCGCCCATGCCCGAGCGGATCATGTCGGGCAGACGCCAGCGCACTGCGGCTTCCGCGCCGATCTCGTCGAAGGTCACGCCGAGCACCAGCACGCACGCATCGGCTTCGAGCGTGCCGTCGTCGATATGACGGCGAATCTGATCCCACTCGGCGTCCAGATAGAACACCACCAGCAGCTTGCCGATCTGCCGCATCAGCGTGCAGACCACCGCTTCCTCGCCGGCGCGCAGGTCGCCGCGCTCGGTCAGCTTGCGCGCGACACAGCCCGACAGCAGCGTGCGGTTCAGTTCGAGTTTCGCGTCGATGCGTCGCGGCGCGCTTTGATGAAAGTGATCGACGATCTTCAGACCGACGACGAGATGGCCGACCGCGTCCATGCCGAGCACCATCAGCGCGCGCGACACGGTCGTGATGTTGCCGCCGAACGCCATGTACATCGCCGAGTTGGCAAGGCGCAGCACCTTTTGCGTCAACGCGAAATCCGACAGCACCACCTGCACGAGACCCGTGAAATCGAGATCGTCGTTGTTCATTGCCGACATGGTGGTACGCAGCGACTGCGACAGCATCGGGAAATCGCCGCGCTCGCTCATGCGCGTCCAGAGCCGGTCGAGCACTGTCGCCTTTACCATGTGAGTCCCGCAAAAACCATACATGTTCCAATGAGTGCCACGCCGGCCTCGGGCCGGCTTGTTCCACCGCGTAAGCGCCGCGCCTGCATGGCTAGGCGGTGTGCAGGTGAAGCGTGCGCATTTCGAAACGCTGCGCGAGTTCGTCGGAGGGCAATGCCTTGCAGACGAGCCAACCCTGAATGTGATCGCAGCCCATCTCGGTGAGCAGCGTGCGTTGCGCTTCCGTTTCGACGCCTTCGGCAACCAGTTCGAGGTCGAGCGTCTGGGCCAGCCCGACGACCGCGCTAACGATTGCCTGATCGTTTCGCGAGGTTAGCAGATTCTCGACAAAACTCCGGTCGATCTTGAGTTTGGCGAGCGGAAACCGTTGTAGATACGCGAGGCTCGAATAGCCGGTGCCGAAATCGTCGACGGCGAAGCGGATGCCCATCGCCGTCAGTTCTTCGAGCAAACCCTTCGCGTGCGCCGGGTCGTGCATCAGCAGGCTCTCGGTAATCTCGAACACGACGCGGCGCGGATCGATGCCGGTCAGCTCGATCGCCTCGCGCACGGAGTCCTTGAAGCGCGGGTCGCGGAACTGCTGCGGCGACACGTTCACAGCCACGTATTGCAGGGAGATGCCTTTGGCGTCCCACTGGATCAGTTGCATGCACGCGACCTTCAGCACCCAGTTGCCGAGGAAGTTGATGAGCCCGATCGACTCCGCGAGCGGAATGAACATCGACGGCGGCACGAGGCCATGCACCGGATGCGACCAGCGGATCAGCGCTTCGACGCCGACCACGCCGTGCGTGCGGCTGCTCGTGATCGGCTGGAAATGCAGCGAGAACTCGCCGTTGCGCACGCCGTCGTAGAGATCGGCTTCGAGCTTCAGGCGTTCGGCATCGGCGGGGTTGTCGTCGGGCACATAGAACGCGAGCGTGTTGCCGCCGGCCGCCTTGGCTTGCAACAGCGCGTGGTCGGCCCAGCGCAGCAGGTGCGTGTCGTGGGCGGCGGTGTCGTTGGCGTGGCGCACGTCGGGATAGAGCGCAATGCCGATGCTCGCCGACAGATGCACCTGCTGGCCCTTGAACACATAGGGCTGCTGGATCGCGGTCAACAGGCGCCGCGCCAGCGCCTCGGCGGCGGCGGCCGCGTCGGTGCGGCTGGCGGCGGGCTTCACGAGGATCGCGAACTCGTCGCTCGCGACGCGCGCCACGGTCTCGCTCGCGCTCGTCATGTTCATGAGACGCCGCGACGTGTCGCGCAGCATCTCGTCGCCGGCGTCGTAGCCGAGCGCGCGGTTCACGCGCTGATAGTCGTCGATGTCGAGCAGCAGCAGCGCGACCGGCGTGCCGTGCGCGTCGGCCTGATGCTGCGCGTCGAGCAACGCGGGCAGCAGCGCCGACTGGTTGGCCAGATTGGTCAGGCGGTCCAGATGCAGCGCCTGGGTCAGACGTTCCTCGGTGGCGCGCCAGGCCGACACGTCGAAGCCGGCGATCGCGTAGCCGTCGATGCCGTCGTGGCTGCTGCGCACGACGCGCAGTTCGACGGTGATCGGATAGGTCAGCGACTTGATCAGGCTCAGCGTCGCCTTCTCGACGTTGCCGGAGGTCGCGGCGCGCGTGAGCAACGCGTCGAGACGCGGCACGTCGGCCGGTGCGACGAGTTCGTGCAGCGTGATCGTTTCCAGATACTCGCGGTGATAGCCGATGAAGCGCAGGCTCGCGTCGGACACATAGATGAAGCGCTGCGCATCGTCGACGTGCGCAAGCAGATCGACGGCGCCGACCACCTGTTCCAGTTGCGCCGCGCGGCTTGCGCCGCGCCTCGGTGCGCTGTCCGCGCCGCGGCCGAACGCACGAAGCCGGTCGATGACCGTGCGCAAGGAGCCCCGGCGGGGCGCGATGATCCTGTTCGCTTCCATGTTTGTCGCTGGCAACCTGTGTTCGTCTGGCAGGCGGGGCGGCGCGTTGTTCCGCGGGTTCGGGCGGTCGAGAGGTATCAGGCCGCCCCATCAGAACGAGATAACGACCCGCTCCGGAGAATCTTTAGCGGCTGACGCAAAAAACATCAGGTAAGAATGCGCGTGGACGCGCTGGCGACGGTCTTGCCGCGATTCGGTTAAAGTGGCGCCGCTTGCCGTCCGTTAATAGAACAAATCCCCGTTGTGCAGTTCCGGCCATGACGTCGCTGCTGCGTAGCCTTTCCGAATACTTGCACGGTTGATCCATGTCCGAATGTCATACTGCTGCGGCGCCTGTCCGGCGCATCGAGGTGCGTGACGCATTCGCCGACGCGGCGCCGCCTGGCTGTGCCGCGCAGTTTGTCTACCTGGGCCGCCAACCGATCCTTGATCGCGCCGGTGCGCTCAACGCTTATGAGTTGCTGTTCCGCACCGGCGCACACAACTACGCCGAGGTCGGCGACGACGCGCAGGCCACCGCCCAGGTGGTCGCGCATACGCTCGGCGGCATCGGCGTGCCGGCGGTGCTCGGGCCGCACCGCGGCTTCGTCAACATCGATCGTGCGCTGCTGTTCAACGACATCGTCCATCTGATGCCGCCCGAGTGCTTCGTGCTCGAAATCCTCGAAACCGTCACGTTCGACGCGCCGCTTGCGCGCCGGCTCAGCGAGTTGCGCCGCGTGGGCTTCCAGGTGGCGCTCGACGACGTCAGCGAGCTGTCGGACGAGCTGATCGAGGCGCTGCCGTACTGCGACATCGTCAAGATCGACTTTCTCGAGACGCGCCGCGCCGCGCTCCCCGAACTGGCCGCCACCGTGCGCGGCCACGGCAAGACGCTGCTGGCCGAGAAGGTCGAGACGCGCGAGGATTTCTCGCTTGCGCGCGAGCTCGGCTTCGATCTGTTCCAGGGATACTTCTTCGCGCGGCCGCAGGTGCTGGCCGCGCCGCGCAGGCGCTCGCTGCGCCCGGGGCTGTTGCGGCTGCTCGCACTGCTTTCTTGCGATGCCGGCATCTCCGAACTCGAGGCTGAACTCAAGCTGAATCCGAGCGTGGTGGTGCAACTGCTGCGGCTCGTCAATTCGAGCGCGTTCGGGCTGGGGCGCAACATTGCGTCGCTGCGCGAGGCGATCATCGCCACCGGCACGCGGCAGATTGCGCGCTGGGCCCAGCTGCTGCTGTACGCGGACAGCGGTGATCTGTCCTGGCGCGCCGATCCGCTGGTGCAACTGGCCGGCACCCGCTCGCGTTTCATGGAGCTGGCCGCGAACTGGCTGCGTCCATCCGACGACGAATTTGCCGACGCCGCCTTCATGACCGGTATTTTTTCGCTGGTCCACGTGGTGGTCGGCAGCACGCCGCGCACGGTGCTGGAGAAGCTCGGTCTCGCGCCGCAAATTCGCGAAGCGATCGTGTCGGGCGGCGGCGAACTCGGCGTGTTGCTGCGGATCGCCGAAGTGGCGGGCGAGGGCGGCGATGCCGCGTCGATTGCTTCAGCGCCCGATGCGCCGGCCGGTTTCGCGACGCTGACGCCCGACGTGCTGTCGGAGTTGAATCTGTCGGCGGCGGCGTGGTTCGGCGCGCACGTCGCGCAAGCATCCACCTGAGACGGCTGGGCGCGGCGCGCCGCTCGGATGTCTGTCGGTGGCATGACGGACTCCGTGCGTACGTGTTCCAATAGAGCGCGAAGGGGGGCCGGGGCTGCGTTGAAACCGCTGCCCCCGACTCGTCAAACTCATTTCGACTCATTGAACGACGCGTGCAGTCACGCCTGGAGGAGCAGATGAAGAGGACATTCGTATCGGTGGCGCTGGCCGCCGTCATGTCGGCCGGATTCGCCGTGTACTCGTTGAGCGCCTGCGCGACGCTCAAGCCTGGCGACACGGCGCCGCCGTTCACCACGCAGGCGTCGCTGGGCGGCAAGACCTACACCTATTCGCTTGCCGACGAGTTGAAGAAAGGGCCGGTGGTGCTGTACTTCTACCCGGCTGCCTTTACCAAGGGCTGCACCATCGAGGCGCACGAGTTCGCCGACGCCGTCGACGAGTACAAGAAATACGGCGCGACGGTGATCGGCGTGTCGCACGACAACATCGACACGTTGACGAAGTTTTCGGTGAGCGAATGCCGCAGCAAATTTCCGGTTGCGGCGGATGCCGATTCGAAAGTGATCGGCGCCTACGATGCCGGCATGCCGATGCATAGCTCGATGGCCAATCGCGTGTCGTACGTGATCGCGCCCGATGGCAAGGTCATCTACGAGTACACGAGCCTGTCGCCGGAGAAGCACGTCGAGAATACGCTCAAGGCGGTGAAGGACTGGGCGCAGGCGCATAAGCAGTAAGCGGCGCCCGGCGCCAGTCAGCGGACAACCCGGCAGTCGATCTGTCAGGCGGTCAGCCGCCCTCGGCGCGGTTTGCTCGCGGGAGGCGCGTTATTCGCAACGGTCCTTTGCGCTTAGAAACCGGCATTGCTTGTGCTAGGCTGGATTTTTTTGCCGGGTGAGTTTGCGATGCCGATTGTAGTTGCGTTGATTGCGCTGATCGCGCTGGTGTACGGGGCGGTGCGGGCGTTTCATGCGTTGCAGGCGGCCTTCGGGCTGGCCGTGGCGGTCGGTGTGGCGGCGCTGGTTGCGTTGCTGCTGATTGCCGCCGCCGTGTATGGGTGGCGCCGCCGCCAGGAGGTCGCTGCGAATGTTCGCGACGGCGACTGGACGCACGAGCTCAAAGGAAGCTGGGGTTCGGTGCGGCTTGCTGCGGCCAAGCGGTTCTGCGAGATTCAGGTCGGCGACGAGCGGGGGGCGTACATTTTCGCCGATTTGCTGGGAGCCGAAGTACGGGGCCGCGAAGGGCAAGCGCAGGTGGCTGTGAAGGTCAAGGACGCGAAGCACGGCGAATGGCTCGTGCCGATGTCGGGTGAGAAGCAGGCGAGGCAATGGCAGCGGATTTTTTCGCTGGCAGTGGAGCAGAAGCTCTGAGCTTTATCGTGCAGCCCGCCGTGGGTCGTGCATATGAAGGCACGACCCACGGCACAGCAGTTCAATCCAATTATGACGACGACGGCGCCACGCCCGTTCTGCGCGCCTTTCTCGCTTCCCACCGCACGCGCAACCGGTCCATATACAGATACACGACCGGCGTGGTGTAGAGCGTAAGCATCTGACTGACGATCAGCCCGCCGACGATCGCGATGCCCAGCGGCGCGCGCAACTCCGCCCCTTCGCCGTGGCCGAACGCGAGCGGCAACGCGCCGAGCAGCGCCGCGAAGGTGGTCATCATGATCGGCCGGAAGCGCAGCAGACATGCCTGGAAAATCGCGTCGCGCGACGACATGCCTTGCCGCGACGCTTCGATCGCGAAGTCCACCATCATGATCGCGTTTTTCTTCACGATGCCGATCAGCAGAATCACGCCGATCAGCGCGATGATGCTGAACTCCGTTCCGAACAGCAGCAACGCGAGCAATGCGCCCACGCCTGCCGACGGCAGCGTCGACAGAATCGTCAGCGGGTGGATGTAGCTCTCGTACAGCATCCCGAGCACGATATACACCGCCGCGAGGGCGGCCAGAATCAGGATCGGCTGGTCGGACAGCGACTGCTGGAACGCCTGGGCGGTGCCCTGGAAGCTGCCGTGGATCGTCGCCGGCATGCCGATCTCCGCCATCGTGTCGTAGATCACCTGAGTCGCCGTGGACAGCGACACGCCCGGCGGCAGATTGAACGAAATCGTCGAGGCCACGAACTGGCTCTGGTGATTCACCGACAGCGGCGTGGTACCCGGCCCGAAGCTCGCCATCGCCGACAACGGCACCATGGTTTCCTTCGATGTCGACACGGCCGCGCCCGACGACGCGCTCGACTTGCCGCTCGTCGCAATCGAGTTGATCGCCTGATTGCGTGCCGAGTCAGCGGCAATGCTCGCGGTGCTCGATGCGGTCGTGCCCGCCGTGCCGCCGGTCGTCGCGCTGGTGGTCGTGCTCGTGGCCGCGGCAGTCGCCGCCGACGTGACCGTGCCCGCTGGCGCATTGGTGGTCTGCGCACCGCTCGCACTGCCGCCCGACGTGCTGATATAGATCTGCTTGAGCATCTCCGGGCTCTGCCAGTATCGCGGCGCGACTTCCATCACGACGTGATACTGGTTCAGCGGGTTATAGATGGTCGACACCTGGCGCTGGCCGAACGCGTCGTACAAGGTGTTGTCGATCTGCGCCGGCTTGATGCCGAAACGCGCCGCGCTCGCGCGGTCGATCGTCACCATCGCTTCGAGGCCGCCTTGCTGCTGGTCGGAGTTCACGTCCGCGAGTTCTTTGCGCGCCTGCAGCGCCTCGGTGAGCTTCGGCCCCCACAGGTACAGATCCGGCGTGGAGTCCGCCAGCAGCGTGAACTGGTATTGCGCGTTCGATTGCCGCCCGCCGACGCGAATGTCCTGCACCGGCTGCAGGAAGGTGCGTGCGCCGGCCACGTCGCCGAGCGGGGCGCGCAGTTGCTGGATTACCTGATCGGCGGACAGGCTGCGTTCGCTTTTCGATTTCAGCGAGACGAACATGAAGCCCGCGTTGGTTTGCCGGCCGCCGGTGAAACCGACCACGCTTTCCACCGCCGGATTCTTGCTGACGATGTCCATCATCTGCGAGAACTTGCCCTTCATCGCCTGGAACGACGTGCTCTGATCGGCCTGAATGCCGCCGATCATGCGTCCGGTGTCCTGTTGCGGGAAGAAACCCTTCGGCACGATGATGTAGAGCCAGATGTTCAAACCGATAGTCAGCAGCAGAATCGTCACGATCAGGCGCGGATGCAGCAGCGCCCAGCCGAGCGTGCGCTCGTAGCTTCGCTGCATCGACGTGAAGCCGCGTTCGAGCCAGCGCCCGAGGCGGCCTTCTTCCTTCTGCTCGTGCTTCTCGCGCAGCAGGCGCGAGCACATCATCGGCGTGAGGGTGAGCGAGACGATCAGCGACATCGCAATCGCGAGCGACAACGTCAACGCGAATTCGCGGAACAGCCGGCCGACGATGCCGCCCATCAACAGGATCGGCAGGAACACGGCGACCAGCGAAATGCTGATCGACAGCACCGTGAAGCCGACCTCGCGCGCGCCGAGAAACGCGGCCTTCATGCGCGGCACGCCGTTCTCGATATGCCGGGAAATGTTCTCCAGCACCACGATCGCGTCGTCGACCACGAAGCCGGTCGCGATCGTCAAGGCCATCAACGACAGATTGTCGATCGAAAAGCCCAGCAGGTACATCGCGCCGAACGTGCCGATGATCGAGATCGGCACGGCCACGCTCGGAATCAGCGTGGCGCGCCAGTTGCGCAGGAACAGGAACACCACCATCACCACCAGCGCGACTGCGATCACCAGCGTGCGCCCGGTGTCGCGCAGCGACGCGCGGATCGTGGGGGAGCGGTCGGCGGTGGGCGAAATGTCGACGTCGGCGGGCAGCGACGCGTGCAGTTGCGGCAGCATCGCCTTCACGCGGTCGATGGTCTCGATGATGTTCGCGCCCGGCTGACGGTACAGGATCACCAGCACCGCGCGCTTGCCGTTGAAGAGGCCGAGGTTGCGCAAATCTTCGACCGAGTCGACCACCTCGCCCATGTCCGAGAGCTTCACCGCGGCGCCGTTGCGATACGCGATGACGAGGTCCTTGTACTGCGCCGCCTTGGTTGCCTGGTCGTTGGTGTAGATCTGCACGCGGTTCTGGCCGAACTCGATCGAGCCTTTCGGGCTGTTCGCATTGGCCGCGGCGAGCGCCGCGCGCACGTCCTCGAGACCGATGCCGTAATGCGCGAGCGCATGCGGCTCCAGTTCGACCCGCACAGCCGGGTTGGCCGAGCCGCTCACGTCCACCTCGCCGATGCCTTCCACCTGCGACAGCGACTGCTGCAGCACGGTGGCCGCCGAATCGTACAACTGGCCGGCGGGCAAGGTATTCGACGTGAGCGCCAGAATCAGGATCGGCGCGTCGGCGGGGTTGACCTTGTGGTACGTCGGGTTGCTGCGCAGGCTGGTCGGCAGATCGGCGCGCGCGGCGTTGATGGCGGCCTGCACGTCGCGCGCGGCGCCGTTGATGTCGCGGTTCAGGCCGAACTGCATCGTGATGCGCGTCGAGCCCACCGAGCTCGTCGAGGTCATCTCGGTGACGTCGGCGATCGAGCCGAGATGCCGTTCGAGCGGACTCGCGACACTGGTGGCCACGGTCTCCGGGCTTGCGCCCGGCAACGACGCCTGAATCGAAATGGTCGGGAAATCGACCTGCGGCAGCGGCGCGACCGGCAGCTTCGTGAACGCGAAAATACCCGCCAGCGCGACGCCGATCGCCAGCAACGTGGTGGCGACCGGGCGGGAGATAAACGGACGCGACAGATTCATCGCTCAGGTCCCTGCATCGGTCGCAGGCGGCGTCGTGCCGCTGGACGGCCCACCGCGATTGAAGCGCTCACGCGCGCGGCGGCCGAGCGAATCGAACGCGAGGTAGATCACCGGCGTGGTGAACAGCGTCAGCAACTGACTCACGATCAACCCGCCTGCAATGGCGATACCGAGCGGGCGGCGCAGCTCCGAACCGGCGCCGGTGCCGAGCATCAGCGGCAGCGCGCCGAGCAGCGCGGCGAGCGTGGTCATCAGGATCGGCCGGAAACGCAGCAGACACGCCTGGTAGATCGCTTCGCGCGGCGGTTTGCCTTCCTCGCGCTCCGCATACAGCGCGAAGTCGATCATCATGATCGCGTTCTTCTTCACGATACCGATCAGCAGCACGATGCCGATGATGCCGATGATGTCCAGATCGTGCCCGGTGAGCAGCAGCGCGAGCAGCGCGCCGACTCCGGCCGAGGGCAGCGTGGAGAGAATCGTGATCGGATGGATGAAGCTCTCGTACAGCACGCCGAGCACGATGTACATCGTGACGATGGCCGCGAGAATCAGGAACAGCTCGTTCGTGAGCGACGCCTGGAACGCCAGCGCCGCGCCCTGGTAGCGCGTCTGGAACGACGCCGGCAGGCCGACGTCCTGCTCGGCCTGGGTGATCGCCTTGACCGCCGCGCCGAGCGATGATCCCGGCGCGAGGTTGAACGACACCGTGGTGGCCGGGAACTGGCTCAGATGCGTGACCAGGAGCGGCGCGGGCTTCTCGATGAACTTCGCGATCGACGACAGCGGCACCTGGCCGCCCGACGACGTGGAGGAGGGCAGGTAGATCGAGTTCAGCGACTCGACGTAGTGCTGCATTTCCGGCTGCGCTTCGAGAATCACGCGGTACTGGTTCGACTGCGTAAAGATGGTGGAAATGATGCGCTGGCCGAACGCGTTGTACAGCGCGCTATCGATGGTGGCCGGCGTGATGCCGAAACGCGACGCAGTGGCGCGGTCGATTTCGATGAACACCGAGCGGCCGTTGTCCTGCAGGTCGGTGGCTACGTCCGCGAGTTCGGGCGCCTGCTTCAGGCGGTCGACGAGCTTGGGCACCCAGGTCGTGAATTCGCTGATGTTCGGATCGGTCAGCATGAACTGGTACTGCGTCGGGCTCACGGTCGAGTCGATCGTCAGGTCCTGCACGGGCTGCATGAACAGCGTCGCGCCGGCGATATGCGCGACGTCCTTCTGCAACTGGCGGATCACTTCGCTCGCCGTGTGGCTGCGATCGTCGCGCGGTTTCAGGTTGATCAGCATCCGGCCGCTGTTCAGCGTGATGTTGCTGCCATCCACGCCGATGAACGACGTGAGGCTGTCCACGTCCGGATTCTTCAGGATTTGCGCGGCGAGTGCCTGCTGACGCTCGGCCATCGACGCAAACGACACCGACTGCGGCGCCTGCGTGATCGCCTGGATCACGCCGGTGTCCTGCACCGGGAAGAAGCCCTTCGGAATGTACACGTACAACAGGGCGGTCAGCACCAGCGTGAGCACCGCGACGACCAGCGTGGAGCGCTGACGGTTGAGCACCCACGTGAGCGCGACCGCATAGCGGGCGATCACCCAGTCGATGAAACGGTGCGCCTTCGCTTCGAAACGGTGGCTCTCATGCGGCGGCGTGTGGCGCAGTAGCTTCGCGCACATCATCGGCACCAGCGTGAGGGATACGATTGCCGAGATCACGATGGTCACGGCGAGTGTAATCGCGAATTCGTGGAACAGCCGGCCCACCACGTCGCCCATGAAGAGCAGCGGGATCAGCACGGCGATCAGCGACACCGTCAGCGAAATGATCGTGAAGCCGATCTGTTTCGAGCCTTTCAGCGCGGCTTCGAGCGGCGCTTCGCCTTCCTCGACGTAGCGTGCGATGTTTTCGATCATCACGATCGCGTCGTCGACCACGAAGCCGGTCGCGATGGTCAGCGCCATCAGCGAGAGGTTATCGAGTGAAAAGCCGCACAGGTACATTACTGCGAGCGTGCCGATCAGCGACAGCGGCACCGACAGACTCGGGATGATGGTCGCGTAGACGTTGGCGAGGAACAGGTACATCACGAGCACCACCAGCACGACCGACATCGCCAGTTCGAACTGCACGTCGCGCACCGAAGCGCGGATCGTGGTGGTGCGGTCGGTGACGATCTGCACGTCGAGCGCGGCGGGCAGCGACTGCTGCAATTGTGGCAGCAGCTTCTTGATGCTGTCCACTACCTGAATCACGTTCGCGCCCGGCTGGCGCTGCACGTTCAGAATGATCGCGGGCGTGTTGTCGACCCACGCGCCGAGCTTGGTGTTCTCCGCGCCCTGCACGATGTTCGCGACGTCGGTCAGCATCACCGGGCGGCCGCTCTTGTACGCGATCACGGCGCTCTTGTACTGCTCGGCGTCGGTCAGCTGGTCGTTCGAGTTGATCGTGTAGTTGCGCGTCGGACCGTCGAAGTTGCCCTTCGGCGTGTTGACGTTCAGGTTCGAGATGGTGGTGCGCAGGTCGTCCAGATTCAGACCGTACGCGGCGAGCGCGCGCGGGTTCGCCTGAATCCGCACGGCCGGGCGCTGGCCGCCCGACAGGCTCACGAGACCGACGCCCGCGACCTGCGAAATTTTCTGCGCGAGACGCGTGTCGGCCATGTCCTGCACCTGGGTCATCGGCAGCGTCTTCGACGTGATCGCGAGCGTGAGGATCGGCGCGTCGGCCGGGTTGACCTTCGCGTAGATCGGCGGCGCGGGCAGGTCCGACGGCAGCAGGTTGCCCGCCGCGTTGATGGCGGCCTGGACTTCCTGCTCGGCGATGTCGAGCGGCAGGTCGAGGCTGAATTGCAGCGTGATGATCGACGAGCCGGCCGAGCTTTGCGACGACATCTGGTTCAACGACGGCATCTGCCCGAACTGCCGCTCGAGCGGCGCGGTCACCGACGACGTCATCACCTCGGGGCTCGCGCCCGGATAGAAGGTCTGCACCTGGATCGTCGGATAGTCGACCTCGGGCAGCGCGGACAGCGGCAAAAAGCGCAGCGCGACGAGGCCGACCAGCATGATCGCCGCCATCAGCAGCGCGGTGCCGACGGGACGCAGAATAAAAGCGCGGGATGGATTCATGCGGTAAGTGCCGTGCCTTTATGACGAAGCTTGCGATGCATGTCGGCCGTGACGCGCGTGGGCGCCCGATGCGCCCGATGCCGCGGCCGCGCCGCTCGCGCCATGCGTGCCGGAGGCGGCGCGCGGACGCTCCGCCGGAATCGTGATCTTCGAGCCTTCGCGCAGCCGGTCCGAACCGTCGGTCACGACGCGCTCGCCGACCTGCAGGCCGGATTTGATACTGGTGCGTTCGCCGTCGACGGGGCCGATCTTGACCGGGCGCACCGTCACCGTGTTGTCCGGCTTCACGACGTACACGAACTGGCCCATCGAGCCGTTGAGCACGGCGGTGGTCGGCACGATGACCGCGTCCTTGATCGTATCGACGAGAAGGCGCGTGTTGACGAACTGATTCGGGAAGAGACGCGTGTTCTCGTTCTGGAAGACCGCACGCAGCCGGACCGTGCCGGTGGTCGTGTCGATCTGGTTGTCCATGGTCTTCAGCGAGCCGGTTTCGAGCGGCACGGTGTTGCTGCGGTCATACGCGGTGGCCGAGAGCTGCTCGCCGTTGAGCGTGTGCTGGATGACCTGCTGCAGGTTGTCTTCGGAGGTGGTGAAGATCACGCTGATCGGCTGCAATTGCGTAATCACGACGATGCCGGTGGAGAGGCTCGACGTCACGTAGTTGCCCGGATCGACCTGGCGCAAGCCGACGCGGCCCGACACCGGCGCGGTGATGCGCGTATAGATGAGGTCGAGCTTGAAGCTGTCGATGTTCGCCTTGTCGGATTTCACCGTGCCTTCGTATTGCCGCACGAGCGACGCCTGCGTGTCGACCTGCTGGCTCGCGATCGAGTCCTGCGTGAGCAGCGTCTGATAGCGTTTCAGGTCGAGGCGGGCGGTTTGCAGCAGCGCCTCGTCGCGCACCAGGATACCTTGCGCGTTTGCCAGCGAGATCTGATAGGGGCGCGGGTCGATCTGGGCGAGCAGGTCGCCCTTCTTGACCATCTGGCCTTCCTTGAAATACACGTCCTGCAGCACGCCGCTCAGCTGCGGCAGCACCGTGACGGTGGCGAGCGGCGTGACCGTGCCGAGCGCGGTCAGCACCACCGGCATCTCGCCCTGGCTCGCGGTCGCCACGTGGACCGGCTGCGGCATATTGGCCATCGCGCCGCGCCCGCCGCGGCCGCCCGGAGCGCGAGCGCCCGACGCACCGCTGGCCGCTCCGGCGCCGCTCGCGCCGCCAGGCCCGCCCCACGGATGCCAGCGCCACAGCACGACGCCGAGAATGACCAACGCCGCGATGGTCAGTGCGATGTTGCGGCCACGATGACTTTTCACCACGCCGGGCGCGCCACTCGGGGCGCCGCCGGAGGACGGTTGGGAAGCCGGAGCGGCGGGGCGTTGGGATTCCGGGTGCTTTTGTTGTTCGTCCATCGGTTCGGTCAGGTGGCTGGCTTTTGATGTGAGCCGTTCGCGCGCTTGCGCCGCTACGGGGGTTCGGCGAATCGGCACGCGGGGCGGCATGACAGGCGGTTTCGACGGCGGGTGCGCCGCGCTGGTTCTGCGCGATGCTACCCGAGGCGCGGGACAGAGATGTTAACGCAATGCGGCATCTTCACAGGTTTGCCGAGCCGTTCCCGATGCCAGGAAGCGCTCGCCCGGCGAGCGCCCCGCGCGGGAATGCATGATCCTACGTTGCGCGGTCTGTAACAGTCCACCCGGCTATTTTTCTTTTGATTACGAAGGTTACAGGTGGACGGGCGGTTGCCGCGGGTGTGAGGCGGCGAGTCCTCGCGTTTGCGGCTCAGGTGTCGAGCCGCCGCCCCGGCGTGCCGCCGATCTCGAGCACGATTTTGCCGATGCATTCGAGCAGCGCCGGCGCCGCGCGTGAGATCAGCCAGTCGTGCGGACATTGGTCCGCCGAGCCCCCGCAATTGACCGCATAGCGCTCGCCCGACGGTCCGACGAAACCCAGCGCGATCGCGTTCAGGCCGGCATACCACTCGCCGCTGGCGATCGCGAAGCCGCGCTCGATGCTGTCTTGCAGCGCGCTTTCGAGCCGGCTGCCGATGAAGCTCCAGTCGTCGCCCTCGGCCACCTGCAGGGCGGCCAGCAGCGTGTCGCGCTCCGGTTGGGCGAGCGCCGCGAGGTAGGCGCGGCCCACCGCGGTGCGGCTCAGATTCATCCGCGAGCCGATCTCGAGACGCGACACCAGCACCGCCGAGCGCGGCCGGATCGCGTCGATCACCACCATCTCGAGCCGGTCGCGCACGGCCAGATGCACGGACAGTGCCGTGCGTTCGGCGAGTTCGATCAGGAAAGGCCGCGCGCGCGCCCGGATGTCGAAATTGCGCAGGAAGCCGTTGCTCAGTTCCAGCACCGACGAGGTCAGCACGAAGCGCTCGCTGTCGGGCAGGCGGAACAGGAAGCCGGTCCCGACCAGCGTGGCGGTGATGCGCGAGACAGTCGGCTTGGGAATGCCGGTCAGTTCGGTGAGTTCGCGATTGCTGAGCGGCGAGTCTGCAGCGGCGATCGAGCGCAGCACGGTCAGTCCGCGTGCGAGCGCGGTGACTTCATCGCCCGGGCCGTCTTTGTCTTTGACTGGGTTTGCTGTCGTTCTGGAGGACGTGGGTCGGGTCATGTAAATTTTTGGAACTATATTTCGATTTCTGCGTTTTGGCTTGCAGGCCACCGTGCCACACCGAACTGTAGGAGGCCCCAAAAGAGGGCATGCAACGGATTCTAATTATAAGATTCATTGCGCCGGAATATTTTTCCGAGGCGAAAGAACCTCTTTAGATTTTGCTTGACTTAGTCAGCATAACCATAAAAAATGGAACCTCATTTCGAAAGACGATTTCGGACCCTGTATTCCCCAGTCTGAATTCAGCCAGATTCGCGCAGTCGCTGTCGACGCCGTAGCGGTCGATTCTCGCAGTCCACGGTCATCAGTCCGCATCGGGTTTCGCAGTAGCGCCCTATCTTTCGAATACCGTCTCTCAGGTTCTAGCACGGCCCTCGGAATGGCTAGAACTTTTAAGGCGTCACGGCAACGTGACGCCTTTTTTTCGTCCTATTTTCGGCCACAACCAAGTCTCGGGAATGTAAGGTTCGCTGGTCGGGTACAACAAAGTCTGCAGCACCGCGAAAATTCGATGTGTGGCGCACATTATCGGGATATAACGCCTCCTATCGTCAAGTCGTTGCCGGAGTAAGCGGATCGAGGAAACGATGCAAAGGCCGCGACCTCGTGATCGAGGCAAGTGAACGCGGACATTACTGACCTGACGCGGACACAACGAAGTATCTTCGAGTCTTACGGAAAATACTGGATATGGTGGGCATGCCGCCGTCAGGAAAAAGAGTTCAGCCCCTTGCTCGCAAACCTGCGCACTGGCAACGAGCCTATCGTGAGGCTATATAAGGCCCGGCGCGGGGGCAATGAATTCTGCGAAAACCTATTTCGTGGCTACGTGCGGGGACCGTTACGGAATGCGTCCGATCGCCGCGCTAACTCCTTTGATTGACCCACGGCTACTGTGATCTGTCCGTGTCAGGCACGCACTGACTTTGACCAAACGTGCCAGATGGACGCCGCAGCTGCAAGACTCGAAGTGCAACGCAGCGGACTTCAGGGCAAACGCCACCGCTCTTCCGCGATACCTGCTTTTCAGGCATCGCGACTTAAGGCTTTCGGATCCGCTTAGCCTGGCGGTGGATCGTTTCCCGCCATGTGCGCAATCTGACGTGCGTCGCGTGATCGCCAGCATGCGCTGCCCAGCGCCAGAAGGGCGATCGGATACAAGACCTGGTAGTTGAACCCGGCGAGCAGGAAACCGCATGCCAGAAGCGCGACTGGTGTCAAAAGCCAGCGGGAGAGTCCGTGCCCGATCTTCCACGAACAGCAGATGCACACCAGATAAAGAATCAGGAAGTTCTGATTCGAGAGCAGCACAAGATCCGACGCGCTCAGGTGAAGGAACGTCGCTGCGGCCAATACAACCGCGAAACACGCGGCCACGAGAAACACCGCATTGCGCGGGCTGCCTTTAGGATCCAATCTGGCGAAAACCTCAGGTAACAGGCCGTTGCGCCCGGCGGCATAAAACAGGCGGCTTGCACTGAAAACCCAAGCGTTTGCGGTTGCCAGAATAACGGCGACTGTCATGAGAGAAAACATGATCCGCCAGCGTGGTGAGACCAGATTCGCAATGCCTTCCGTCACGTTCACGCTGGGGTCTCCGACTGACGCACCGTTCATGGTTGCAGCCAACAAAAAATAAAGCACGATCACCACGATATAGCTTGAAATATAGATGCGTTTGATCGTTCGCTGAGGATCCTTAACCTCCTCGAGGCAAAACGACACGTTCTCCCAGCCGAGAAACGCCCAGAAAATCAGCGCGCTTACTTTCCATAGCTGAGTGAACGTGACGCTGGACCAGTCGGGGCGAGCCCATAACCGCATACCGCGAAGAAGATCGGATGGGTGCATTGCACCAAGAGCGAGCACGGTCGCAACGATTAACACCAACGCAGTAGTGTTGATCAGTGCGGCCGTCCGAATGCCACCAAGGTTGAACAACACGGCAACCAGCAAAAAAGATTCTGCGACTGGAAGCAATGCCTCGTGCTTGAGCCCGAACGCGATCAGTGCATAACTCGCCCCAATCAGCGACTGTGCTGGCACCGTCAGGGGGAAGGTGCCACATAGAACGGCTGTGACTGCATATTCGGCTCGCGGGCCAAGCGCGACCTCGGCATATCGCGAGATACCTGCGGCTGAAGCATAGCGGGTACCTAAAATGGCGAAAATGCATAACAACGGAAAGCATGCGATGGTGCATGCCAACCAGCCAAGCGCTGCGACCTGAGGTGAACTGAGCTGCAATGCCAATCCCGGCAGTCCGAATATGCCCGAACCGACAACCATACCGACTGCCAGCGCCGTTCCACCGGACAGTGAAATTCGACGACGTAATCCAGCCATCGTTTTTCTCCTCGAGCTACAGCGTCTCGCCACTCCGAAATCGCAGAAAGAACCGGCAACGGCCATATGGACGCGTCCGCGATCCGTTTTCGAGGCGTGAGCTGCAACTCGTTCAATCAAGGCGCAGCTGGAATATTTGCCTATACTTTCGACTAACCTACGTCCGCCCGACACTCCCGTTTGGGAGGGAAATCCGTCTTGGAAGGGAGCGAGCATGACGCGCGTCGAGACCATTCATCGAGCGATTCGACACGTTTATGAGGCAGCGCTCGAGCCGCACGGTTGGACGAGCGCCATCGACTCTGTCGCAGAGGTATGTGGTGCGCACAAGGCGATGCTGCATGCACAGGCAGTCGAGATGCCATTTCTTGCGATCTCGGTTGGCTTTGATGGCGATGAGGCTCGGCGCCTGCAGCGGGAATTCGAAACCCGCCTGCCCGACTGGATCAAGACCATCCCGGTGGGCAAGGCGCTGCGCCAAACTTCGGCGATATCGGATGCGGACTTCAGACGTTCGGATATCTATAGGGAAGCAATCCGGCCAGCCGGCGGCTTTTACGGCATAGTCGCGCCGCTAATTCGCGATCCGGATCAACAGGTTCTGTTTTCGATGGGGCGTGATCTGGGGAAGGCGGACTTCAGTGACGACGATCTCGCCGCTGCCAGCCTGATCGTCCCGCATTTGACGACAGCGCTGCAGGTCCGAAATCGGCTTGCCGCAGCGGACCTTCGAGCGAAGGGCGCGTACGACGTGATTACACAATTGAATATCGGCGTGATCCTGCTCGATGCGGCAATGCGCCTCATCTTTGCCAACCATTGCGCGGAAGCGCTGGCTCGCTCCTGCGATGGCCTGCTGCTCACCGGACAAGGTGTATCGGCAGCCCGCCCTTCCGATGCTAAAAACCTGCGAGACGCGATCGCAACGGCGATCGGCCTGAACAACTCCGGCCGAGACGTTAGCGAAGCTGCCATGCGAGCTCAGGTGCCGATGCGCTGTTATCTGGCTCGCAGACCACCACGTCTGCCCCTTGTCGTGCGCGTCTTGCCTGTCAGTGAATCAGACGTGCGGGAAGGAATCAGCGCGGGCACCCGTGCGGCTCTGTTCGTGATTGAACTGGACAAGCCGGCAGGGATCGAGCCGATTGTCCTCGCCGCGACTTTTCATCTCACGCGACGTGAGGCGACGCTGGCCGCGCTGCTCGCTCAAGGGATCGAACTGGCCGAAGCAGCCTCGCGATCCGGCATAGGCATCGGAACGGCGCGCGGATATCTTAAGCAGATTCTGGCGAAGACCGACACCCACCGGCAGGCTGAACTCGTATCTCTGTTGTTACGCGGCGGCCTGCAAATGACGCGTTGATCAGCACAGCGGTATGGATGGCCGTCGGTATCCAGATAGCTGCCGTTGAACTCGCTTCGGCTCGAAGGCCAGCTCAGGGTCGTGAGTGTGAGTTCGCTGATCCATGAAGCTGTCGTTCCTCCGCTCGATGCTAATAACGTCGGCAGTCCGCCATATTGCTCACGAAGAATCTAATCCGCTCCTCCAATGTCGGCTCACGCCGACAGGCCCAAAACCTCAGTTTCGGGAACTGCGGACACTAAACCGTGACTCCTGCAGATCGACCTCGCGAACCAGGTCTCGAACCAGTTCGTCCGTCAGCTTGCCCGACTCGGCAATACGATACAGCTCTTCCCGTTCGGCACTGAGGGCAAGGAGGCGCATCTTGCGTTCGATTTCGTCGATCTGCATGCCGTGCCTCGCGTGCGCCCCGGTATGGCACCGCGATTCGATCTGCTCGCGATAGTGTGCGATGAGACGCGCACCGGCCTGCGAGAAAAGGTCGGCGTCTTCTACCGCCTTCCCCGTCTTATGAAGGGCACGCTCAACGGCAATAATCGCCGCCCGAGCCGCAGCGGATCGAGCCTCATCCTCCTGCTGCTGCTCAAGCGTGCCGGGCGGCACCCTGATGCCGCTCAACACATAGGGCAGCCCGACATTCGCAGCGACCAGGGTAACGACAATCACGCCGGCGGCGAGCAATATGGCGAGGTCTCGCGCCGGGAACGGCGAGCCGTCTTCGAGAAACAACGGCAGGGTCATCACGCCGGAGAGCGAAACCGCGCCGCGTACTCCAGCCAACGACGTCGCCGCGATCAAACGCCAGTCTGGCGAGTTGATCGTCCGGGCGCTGCGACCGCCGCGAAACAAGATCAGGCGCAGGGCAACCCACGTCCACAGAGACCGTACAACGAACAACGCGCAACTGATTACGGTGACATAGAAGAGCAGCCATCCTTCCTCGTCCCTCCCGGTTTGGCGAATCGCTTGTCCGGCTTGCGCAACGACGCCCGTAAGCTGCTGGCCGAGAAGAACAAAAATCACGCCGTTGCCGGCAAATTGAAGTGCATCCCAAACGGCGGCCCGGCGGATACGCGTGCCTGCCAACGCCCTTCCCGAGAACTCCTCGTAGCTCATCACGATGCCCGCCGTCGCGGCTGCCAAAATACCCGATGCGGCGAGCCGGTCGGCCACGATATACGAGCCAAACGGCAGCAGCAAGCTGATAAGAATCTGTGTGCCAGTCTCTTCGCCAAAAAGTCTCGCCGTCCAGTCCTTCGCCGCGCTCGCCAACAACGTCACCGCTGCGCCGACGGAAACACCGCCGACCAATAGCCACAGGAAAGTACCACCCGCTTCGACAAGTGAAAATGAGCCGGTCACGGCAGCCGCAATCGCGAAGCGAAGGCAGACGAGACCCGAGGCGTCGTTCAGCAGAGCCTCCCCTTCCAGCACGTGCATTAACCGCTTCGGAATAGGTACACGTTCGGCGATTGCCGACACCGCGACAGCATCAGTCGGAGAAAGTGTTGCCGCTAACGCAAAGGCGACGGACAGCGGCATCATCGGAATCAGCCAATGAATGAAGAAACCTGCTCCCATCACCGTGAACAGGACCAGACCGAGCGCGAACGCGCCGATCGTCCACTTGTCGCGAAAGAGCCCTTCCTTTGAAATGCGCCAACCATCAAGGAAAAGTAATGGCGCGACGAACAACAGCAAGAAGACGTCTGGAGCGAGCGAAACCCGGAAGCCGAACACCTGGGCAATCAGGGCGCCTATCGCAATCTGGACAAGAGCAAGGGGAAGCGGAATCCTGGCGACACGTTTAACGAAACTGCTGGCAATGACGCACGCGAGCAGTTCGAGAGTGATTGTTATCGTTTCCAAAACTCAGTCCCCAAGGTTCCAACCCGCGTCTTGCTTCACGAACGATGTTGCCAGGCGGACATATCGTCGTCAACTGCATCTCCGACGCCTGCGCCAACCCGTCTGACCAAGCTGCTCTGCTACACATTCCCGATCGACGCAATCTTCGTATTCTCTGCATCCCTTTCTGCGCTGGCTCGCCCTTCGAATCGGGCATCGATTTTGACGCATCGATTTTGACGTTTACACGACCTTGCACTTTCACTTTTGAAACGCTGTTGCGAGAAACGAAAGTAATGTTTAGGAGAGGCTGCGGAACAGTCCTATCGCCGGTCCCGCCAGTGGGCCGTCGCGGGGCGCTCGCGAATAGCATGTGGGAACCCTTCCAGCCCGACGACTGGGGCGACATGCTCAAGGTCGCTGACCTGAGTTCCAGACACGACGTTGCGCCCGACATCGGACCTTCACATGTGGCGACTTGGCCTGGGTCACATGAGTGCAGTCGTGTCACTTGCAACCACCGAGCTGCAGCGCAGCCCCGAGTTTTTTCACGCGGCTCTCAAGCGCTTCAAGGGCTTGTCGCACGTGACGGTCGAAGTGAACCCAAGTCACGCGGCGGCCTAACCGATGGCAGTTAGAATCGCCGTGTATCGACGTATGTGCGTCGACGGCAAGACCCGCCTGTGTGTCGGCTGGCCGTCAAGACAAAGGCTATGGCAAGCTCGTTGAGCAAGAAGCAGCATGGTCGATCACCGAGAAAAGTATCATCGCGTCAGCGTTGACCGGGTGCACCAAGCGGGATGTTCTTGGTCTGTATATCGCATCCCCCCGCCTGATACGCATGCCGCTTATCGCACAGACACCGGAATTTCTCGCTACGCATGCACCCCAGATCTGGTCGCCATAGTGGCAGGATGTTGGATCGCACCAAGCGATCATGAGGGTATTCGGATCAGGTCGTTCTATGACCTTGACCGGAAATGTCACTCGTTTGGTTAATACGCATGAGGAGGGCGCGCGCCGACATGCGTTTTGGCCGAGTGAGGCGAGCACCTCGTTTCGCTCGGAGTCGAGACCCGATAGCAGTTTCAACAAGCCGATCGTCTTCATCCATGGATCGCTTGGATTGGCACTTGAACGCATTCTTTCGCTCTCCTTCAGAGAATTTGCAGCGATTGTTTTCCTTGACGAAAACAGCCGAAGCCTGTGTTCGCGCAGAAACGCCCGCATACGAATGGCTGCGTTTTCAAAGTACTCCAGTAACGGGACGGTTGCAAACCTGCAAGAGGATGACGATTTCACGCGATGGTTTTAGATACCTATATTCTCGTATGTAGGCCGGGGATATACACACACGTGCTCATGACGCGGCATGCCATTTCGTCATGTCTATCGACGACTAGCTTGCCCGTTCATCCCACCTGTGAGCGTCGGTTGAGTCCTTATTCGATTACAGGTTGTCGGATGCTCTTCACTGCGTCTCCCAGCCCGTGGGATATACCCACGTATGAGTCGCCGACGCCAAGGCGGGAACCATGTCAACCGTTCGTAGAATAGTTTTGCCCGCCCCGTTTGCCTAACCTGATTGCATGGCCGTTACGGTTGCCCGGTTCAATTTCCATGAACCGTCTTTCGGGAAGGCCAAACGACTTCAGAAGGGGTGAACTGATGATCGGGCAAGACAAAAGGTGCGAGTGGGGCGACGCCGATGTGGCACGAGCGTGATAGCCATCGCGCCGATGTTGTCATTAAAGTTCAGAGATTCAGGATTGGTTGCGCTCATCTCATTGGTCGAATGCGTAGGAAAAGCGGCGTTTGTTATTCGCGCTTGTGCCCAACCCGTTCGCGCAACGCCCTCAGAGGAATCGCACACCGAGGACGTATTCAAAAGCTGTTTTTTGCGGCGGCATGACGCGACGTAGGTGTCGCATGCGCGGTTAGCCACGCCGGGATGGGTTGATTGGAGGATGCCGTCATGCTGAACGCTCTGCACAACTGGATTTTTGTCGGCAGCAACGCATACGACGAGTACACGTTCGTGCCATGGCTGAACAAGAACGTCTATAGAAGGACAGTCGATCTGCGCCGCGTCTGCATTCAATAGCGAGGGACATGACGATGAGATCGGATGCTCGATTATCGCGTAGCGTCCGGGTGATCGGTTCGAGCACCCACACTAAAGTATGAGTGGACCATACCTATCGATCAGTGAGCGTGCCCGTTTTTCGGGTAACGGTCAAATTTGCGATGCGCTATACGTTCGTATGATTCTCGTTTGGTTTTCTCCGAACTACGCTTGCTGTAGTGGACGTGCTCGTAATTGATCGCGCTTTTGTGTCCCGTTTTCTGAAAAGCCGGGGTCCTCCGTTTGGATACGTCCCAGATAGTTACGATAGTCGATGACGATGAGGCGGTTCGTCTGGCGACTTCAAGCCTCGTGCGTTCACTGGGCTGGAGTGTGCGCACTTTTGCGTCGGCGGAGGAATTCCTGCGATCCGGCCACGTCGCTGACACGTCATGTCTGATTTCGGATGTGCGGATGCCCGGCATGTCGGGGGTCGACATGTACACGTACCTTCTCGGACTAGGAACTGCGCCGCCGGTCATTTTCATCACTGCGTTTCCGACCGCTTCGCTGCAGGCGGAAATCCAGGCGAACGGCGCACTGGTTTTGCTCGAGAAGCCGGTCGACGCCGCTGCCATGGCTCATTGGCTCAATCTCGCGCTGGGCCAACCATAGGCCGTGCAATGCTCGCAAGTGGGGGCGATGGAAGTGGAGTACTTCACGCTAGTTGCCATAGCGCTTGTTGCGTATGCAGAGTGCTGAGTCGTCGGTCTTACGCTGCAGGGTACGCGGGACATATTTAAGTATGAGTTTGTCGCAGCTATGCGTGGGTTTGCCAACCGTTCGTAGAGCGGCTTTCCTTTTCATGCAGACGTAAGTTGATTTTGTGGTGGCGCAGACGTGCAAGTGTAGTGGGGGGCGACGCTCGAAGAAAGGCGATCAAGCAAACGCAGCGAGGGCCAACTTTGCTCCAGCTATGGCAATCCGTACGAGGAAACTGGTGACGAATCGCATCGCATTGTTCATCGTCGCGCTGTATTCGGCGTGCGCGATGTCCGCTGAACCGACGCTCGTATCGAGGCCCAACGCCGAGGCGGCGCCCGACACTATGCAGGCCCGTGTCATGGGTTGCGCGGCCTGTCACGGCGCGCACGGTGAAGGCACCGACAACGACTATTTCCCGCGCCTCGCCGGCAAGCCGGCCGGCTATCTGTACAACCAGTTGCTGGCGTTTCGCGATGGCCGCCGCAAATACCCGCCGATGAATTATCTGCTGGCCTATTTGCCCGACGCCTATTTGCGCCAGATCGCCGACTACTTTGCCGCCGAGCGTCCGCCTTATCCCGTGCCGGCCACCGCGAGCGTCGGTGCGCAGGCGCTCGCGCTCGGCAAGGCACTCGTGAACGACGGCGACCGAGCGCGTGGCGTGCCCGCCTGCGCCAGTTGTCACGGCGCGGCGCTGACCGGCATGGAGCCGACGATTCCAGGACTGCTGGGGTTGCACGCCGACTACATCAGCGCGCAGCTGGGCGCGTTCCGCTACGGCACGCGCCGCACCGTCGCGCCCGACTGCATGCACACGATCGCCACGCATTTGAGCGACAGCGACATCACCGCGATCGCGGCGTGGCTCGCCGCGCAGCCCGCGCCTGCCGATCCGCAGCCCGCCGCCGCGGGCACCTTGAAGATGCCGCTTGCTTGCGGCAGCGTTTCTCACTAGCCGAGGCTGCGAAGTGCCCAGTTTCCGAAAGCTCACCCCCGTCACCGCACTTGCCACGCTGCTGCTTCGCGCCGCGACGCTGGTGGGCGTCTCCACCGCGCAGGCGGGCACACTCGCGGACAGCCACGCGGACGTCATTGCGCGCGGCGAATATCTTGCCCGTGCCGGCGATTGCATCGCCTGCCACACGCTGCCCGCCGGCAAGCTGTTCGGCGGCGGCCGTCCGATGGAAACGCCGTTCGGCACGCTCTACTCGCCCAATATCTCGTCGGACAAGGACACGGGCATCGGCAAGTGGAGTGCCCGTGAGTTCTACCGGATGATGCATACCGGCAAGTCGCGCGACGGCTCGCTGCTCTATCCGGCCATGCCGTTTGCTTCCTATACGAAGATCACTCGCGCCGACTCGGATGCGATCTACGCGTATCTGCAATCGGTGCCGCCGATCCATCAGCCGAACCGTCCGCACGAACTGCGCTTCCCGTTCAACCAGCGCCAGTTGCTGCGCGGCTGGCGCTCGCTGTATATGCACGAGGGTGAGTATCAGCCGGACCCGACGCAGTCGGTCGAATGGAACCGCGGCGCCTACCTTGTCGAAGGGCTTGGCCACTGCACGATGTGCCACACGGCGATCAATGCGCTGGGCGGCAACTCTCCCTCGAAGCAGTTCGAAGGCGGCCTGATTCCCATGCAGAACTGGTATGCGCCGTCGCTGACCTCGAACAAGGAAGCCGGCCTCGGCGACTGGAGCATCGACGACATCGTCGACCTGCTGCACTCGGGTGTGTCGCGCCGCGGCGCGGTGTACGGGCCGATGGCCGAAGTCGTCTACGACAGCTTCCAGTACCTCTCCGAAGACGACGTGCGCGCGGTCGCGGTCTACCTCAAGGCGCTGCCGGCGCGCTCCGGCGAAGCGCAGCAGAGCCCGCCCAGCGTCGCGGTGACCGAGGAACAGAATCGCCTGACGCCGCTCGGCAAGAAAATCTACGATGCCCAGTGCTCGATCTGCCACGCCGCGCAGGGGCAAGGGAAGTTGCCGAACTTTCCGCCGCTCGCCGACAACCAGTCGATCCAGATGAGTTCGTCGGTCAATCCGATCCGCATGGTCCTGAACGGCGGCTATGCGCCGGGCACCAGCAAGAATCCCATGCCGTACGGCATGCCGCCGTTCGCCCAGACCCTGTCGGACGAAGAGGTAGCCGCCGTGGTGACCTACATCCGCACCGCATGGGGCAATCACGGCACGCCCGTGACCGTGAAGGAAGTCAACGAGTTGCGCTCGGCGCCGATCTTTTGAGGCAGCGATGATCCAATCCCCCCTCCCTTCGGGCGACGGCAACGCCGCTTCCCACGACGAAGCAGAACGCGTCGACCAGATCGTCGGCAGCGGCCCGCGCGGCGCGATCGCGGTGGCCGGCACCGCGACGGCCATCGTGATTGGCATGTGGTACGCGTTCTACTTCCTGGTGTTCCTGCCGCGCGGCGTCATCCAATAAGCGAATCACTCGAGCGAACCCCTCATCGAACCAGACGGCGCTATGTCGAACCCTATCGTTCCCGATCCGCACGCCTCCGCTAAAGTCGCCGAAAACGTCGAGCGGCGTTGGGCGATCCTCGCGGTGATGCTCGTCGCGAGCACCGTCGCGGTGGTGATCTTCACCGGCCTGCATTGGTCGTGGATGCCGCCCTCGCGCGTCGAGACCATTCGCCCCGAGACGCTCAACGTGTCGGGCGAGTTCATCGAGAGCAACCTCGGCAGCGCGGTGGAGCCCGACGGTTCGGTGACGCTGCGCATTATCGCGCAGCAGTACTCCTTCACGCCGCAGTGTCTGCTGGTGCCCGCCGGCGTGCCGATCACGTTTCGCGCAACGAGCGCGGACGTCGTGCACGGCTTTCTCGTTACCCATACCAACATCAACTCGATGGTCGAGCCCGGCTATATCTCCACGTTCAGGACCACCTTTGCGCAGCCGGGCGATCATCTGATGCCGTGCCATGAGTATTGCGGCACGGGCCACCAGGGGATGTGGGCGCATGTGAAGGTCATCGACAAAAACGCGTTCATGCAGATGACCGCCCATTCGCGGAGACTCAGCTGTGTTAAATAACAAGCGACTCGTGCTCGCGCATTTCTGGCTGGCGTTCGGCGTCTTCGGCGCGGCGCTATTGCTCGGCGCCTGGCAGATGTATGTGCGCAGCCCGCTGCACGCGTGGCTGCAGGACTCCGAAATCTACTACCGCTCGGTGACCGAGCACGGCACCGTGATGGGCTACGTGTTCCCGACGCTCGTGGCGATGGGCTTCGGCTATGCGGTCACCGAGCTTTCCCTCAAGCGCGCGCTCATCGGCGTGCGCTGGGCGTGGGCCGGGTTCGTGCTGGTGGCGGCGGGCGCGGTTATGGCCTCGATCACGGTCGCGCTCGGACTGGCCTCGGTGCTCTACACGTTCTATCCGCCGATGATCGGCAACGTCTTCTATTACCTCGGCGTGGTGCTGGTGGTGGTGGGCTCGTGGATATGGGTGGCGCTGATGTCGGTGAACCTCGCGGCGTGGAAGCGCCACAACCCCGGCATGCCGGTGCCGCTGCCGATGTTCGCGAGCGTGGCGGGTGCTTATCTGTGGGGTTGGACCGCCGTGGGCGCGGCGCTCGAAATCATCTTCCAGATCCTGCCGGTCGCCTTCGGCTGGAAGACGACGATCGATGCGGGCCTCGCGCGCGTGTTCTTCTCGTGGACGCTGCACGCGATCGTCTATTTCTGGCTGATGCCGGCCTACATCGCGTTTTACACGATCGTGCCGCGCGCGATCGGCGGACGGCTCTACAGCGATATGATGGGGCGCATTTCGTTCATTCTGTTTCTCGTGGTGGCGATGCCGATCGGCATTCACCACCTGTTCGCCGATCCGCAAGTGGGCTCGGGCTTCAAGTTCCTGCAGTCGGTGTTCACGGCGCTGGTGGCGGTGCCCACGCTTCTGACGGTGTTCACGATCTGCGCATCGGTGGAGATCGCCGCGCGCCTGCGGGGCGGCAAGGGCGCGTTCGGCTGGCTTCGCGCGCTGCCGTGGGACAACCCGCAGATGCTGGCGCTCGCGCTCTCGTTCGTGATGCTGGGCTTCGGCGGCGCGGGTGGCCTCATCAACATGAGCTACCAGCTCGACTTGACGATCCACAACACGCAGTGGATCACCGGGCACTTCCACCTGATCTACGCCGGCGCGATCGTGATCATGTACTTCGCCATTGCCTACGACTTGTGGCCGCAGATCACGGGCCGCGTAATGACGAACTGGAGGCTCATGCGCCTGCAACTGTGGCTGTGGTTCATCGGCATGATCGTGCTGACGTTCCCGTGGCACTGGGTCGGCATTCTGGGCATGCCGCGCCGCATGGCGTACTACGACTACAGCGACCCGGAGATCGCGGCGCAGGCGATCTGGGTGGCGATGTCGGCGATCGGCGGCTTCATCCTCGTGCTCTCGGCGATCGTGTTCTTCGTGGTTCTGATTCAAGGGCATCGCAGCGAAGCCGCCGCGCCCGAGGAATACCGCTTCAGTACCGCGGTGCACGAGCCGCGTACGGTGCCGGTGGCGCTCAACGGCTTCGCGCTGTGGCTCACGCTGATGGTCGCGCTGACGGTGCTCAACTACGGCTATCCGATCGCGCAGTTGATGGCAAGAGGCGACACCGTCCCGGTAATTCCGATTGGAGCCCGGCGATGAGCGAAGAGCGCCTGTTCTCGTGGAGCAATCGCTGGTTCAAGGCGAGCGTCGGCGTCACGGCCGCGGTGTTCGTGTTCGGCGTGGCGGTGGGTTTCGTGTGGCTGCCGTCGGTGCAGCGCGATGCGCAGTTCCAGGGCCTCTGGAATGCGATTTGCAGCGCGGCGGGGGTGCCGCAGCGGTGGCTCGGTAACGAGCCGCCGGTGGCGCCGCAAGTGCAGGTGAGCAAAGTGGAAGTGACCCCCCAATTGCTCGCGGGGGCGACGCAGCTATCGATCGGACGCGGCGCCACGCTCGCGCTGCGCTGCACGATGTGCCACGGCGAGCGTGGCATGAGCGGGGCGAATTCGCCGAATCTGGCAGGTCAGTACGCGATCGCGATCTACAAGCAGTTGCAGGACTTCCAGAGCGGCGCACGCGCGAACGCCGTGATGTCGCCGATGGCGGCGAACCTGAGCGACCAGGACATGCGCGATCTGGCCGCCTACTACGCGTCGCTGCCGCGACCGAGGCTGGCGCAGGGCCTCAATGCGGCGGCCGCCCCGGGGATCGTCATGCACGGCGCGCCGCTGCGCAATATTCCGGCGTGCGCGACGTGCCATGGCGGGATCGACAACAAGGCGGGCAGCCCCTGGCTCGACGGTTTGCCGGCGGCCTATACGCAGGCGCAGTTGCAGGCGTTCGCGTCGGGCGAGCGGCATAACGATATCTCGGAGCAGATGCGCAACATTGCGCGCAATATGACGCCGGATGAGATCGCCGCTGCCGCTTCTTACTACGCAAACCTGGCGCGGTAATGAAGCCGCGCGCGCTAGCCTGCGCCTTCGGCGACCTTTCGGCCTTGCCGAAGCTGCAGGGGAGTCCGGCCGGTCCTCTGGCGAATCACGCGGACGAAATGCGAGGCATCCGAGAATCCGGCGCGTCGGCCGATTTCAGCGGTTGTTACGTGATCAAATGTCCGTGACTCGAGCATACGCACGGCCGCTTCCATCCTGGCTTTCAGCAACTGTTGACCGAACGTCTCGCCGCTGCTTGCCAGCACCCGGTGCAAAGTGCGACGCGACACATTCAACACTGCTGCAATGTCGCTTGCAGTCAACTGCGACTCAGTCCGACGCTGCATGATGCACTCGTGAATCCGTTCGAGCAGGGAGCGCTCCGCAGGCGATGTCTTGAGCGATTCGCCCGAACGCTCGTGGGCCGTCAGCGCAAGCAATGCACCGAGCTGATCGGCGAGAACGGATTCAGCCAGCGGCGCGCGAAGGGCGAACTCCGGCGAGAGTTGGCTTACATAGCTTGACAGCACCCGCCCCCATCCGGAGTCTGCTGCAATTACCCGACCTGTCAGTCCCTCCACGTTCGAGCCCCAAGTGGCCAGCCATTCTGGCGGGAGCGTCAAATTCAGGAAGTCGTAGGTGTCCGGACAATTCATCTCGAACTCAAGCTGCGAATCAAAAAGTGCCAGCTCGCCAGGCAGAAGCCGCGCCTGACCGCGGTGCGTCATTGTCCACGCGAGGTTACGGCTCGTCACGAGGTGAAACGAACGACCCCGACTCCGCGCAATCTCCCGTGGCGTGGTCAGGGCGGCGTGTGCTGATCCACATTGGGCGGTTACCATAATCGCACCGAGCGGGGCGCTCAAAAGGTTCGACTCGAACTGGCGGGGCGACTGGCAACCGATCACCATCGGCACGAGGGAAGAGGCGAGAACGTCGGCCCAGTAGTCGAGCCGCTGCGCCGGCGGCACATCTTGCGTAGACAACCGCGCAATCGAAGGTGGCTCGATACTCGGCATATCCTCGCCCTCCTTATGGTGAGGAAACAAAGGATAGGTCGCTGAGGTTGCCAGGTCAATCAGCGTTCATGGAAGTGTAGGAATCCGAACTCGAGATGAGAGCCTTTGTGAATCATTGAGCCCATGATGGATGCCCTTCGCCGAGCGTTTTAGCGCGGAGACGACTTTATCTGAGGCAAGGCGCACATCAGTCAAGTCATGCACCCCGTTCGGCTGTCACGCTGGCACCGGCCGGCCCTGGCACTTACAGACCATATTTCTCGTATGAATGGCACGATCAGTCAATCCGGAGGGCGAGGCCGCATCTAAACTGCAGACCGTAAGGAGCATAGTCGGGGAATTGGGTAAGCGAAGAAGGCTTTCTTCACATCGTACGGATCGTTGTGGCACGGCGTGCGGTTGTCCAGTCGCAATGCCGAAGCAAAGCCCGGCAGAAGAGTGAAAGCTAGAACGTGTGTGCGTCGCTTGAAAGCTGAGCCGCGCCTCGATCTACCGGCTCAAGCCATCAATAAAGATCCGTTAGCCCGGCTGATATCACGATACCCCCATGAATTTCTTCGCGGAATTGGCCGAGCAGTCGGAGCGGCTCCGTTACCTTCCAACTCGTCGGCTGTTTCAATCAGATACCCGGGTCGAGCAGATTGCCCGACTACGTTATCTGGCTTGGCTTTGGTTAGCCGGTGGCGTTGCGATGGCGACTGCGACCAGGATCTGCTTTCACCTTGAAGCTCGCCTTGGCACAGCGGGATTTGTCTACCTGATTGTCATTGTGCTGCTGTCATTAATGGACAGCTTCGTTACTTCTGCAGTCTTTTCGATAACCGCCGTTGGCTGTCTTGCTTTTTTCTTTACGCAGCCGATCTTCACCTTTCGGGTAGGTGAGTTACGCGATCTTGCAGCGCTGATTGCTTTTCTAACTACGTCACTCGTCATCACAACACTGGTGAGACGCGTACGTTGGCTCGGCAAAGCAGCGTGCGAGCAGGCCAGGCTCCTCGATCTGTCTCACGACACCGTCTTTGTTCGCGACATGAACGCCGTCATCACGTACTGGAATCACGGTGCGGAGGAGCTCTATGGATGGAAAAAGGCGGAGGCACTCGGCAAGACTTCCCATCAACTCTTGCAAACCCGCTTTCCCGTTTCTCTTGACGACACCATGAGCACGTTGCTCACGACCGGACGCTGGGAAGGCGAACTCATTCATACCACGCGGGACGGGTCGCAAGTCGTGGTAGTCAGCCGCTGGTCATTACAGCGCAGCGCGAACGGACACCCAATCTCGGCGCTCGAAACCAACAATGACATCACGCTGCGCAAGCGCGCCGAAGACGCGCTGCGCCGAAATCAGGCCGCCTACCTGGCTGAAGCCCAGAAACTGAGTCTCACCGGCAGTTTCGGCTGGGACCCCGCGAGCGGGGAAATCTTCTGGTCCGAGCAAAGCTTCAGAATCTTTGGATACGAGCTGGACGTCACGCCCACGGTCGAGCTAACGCTCCAACGCGTGTATCCCGACGATGTTGCTCTTTTCAGGCAGGTGATCGACAAGGCGACGAGCGGCGAACAGGAATTTGATTGTGAATATCGTCTGCTGATGCCGGACAGGTCGGTCAAGCATCTCCACGTCGTTGCCCATGTCGTGACCGATGAGCCTAACAAGCGGCGGTTCGTGGGCGCGATAATGGACGTGAGCGCGGCGAAGCTGGCGGCGCAAAAGTTGCACGAGGCACAGACCGAACTCGCGCGTGTTACGCGTGTGACAACACTGGGAGAACTAAGCGCTTCGATCGCTCACGAAGTCAGCCAGCCGCTCGCCGCAATTGTCACAAACGGCGAAGCTTGTCTGCGATGGCTGGGGCACCCGACCCCGCAACTGACGGAGGTGCAGAACTGCGTTACGCGCATGATTGGCGAAGGCCGGCGCGCGAGCGAAATTGTTCACCATATCCGCACGCTGGCCAAAAGGGATTTTCTGCAGAAGACGCGGCTGGACCTCAACGACGTGATCCATGACGTTGTCGGCCTGACGCAGCGTGAAGTTTTGAGTCACAAGGTATCGCTCTGCCTTAGACTGACGTCTGAGCTGCCCCCGTTGCTGGGCGATCGGGTTCAGCTTCAGCAAGTGATCATCAATCTTATGATGAACGCAATCCAGTCCATGGACGGCATTCATGGCCGGCCCCGTGACCTGCTCATCGAGTCGCACATGGACCAAGGTGGAAATCTGGTCGTCGCAGTTCAGGACTCAGGATCGGGGATTGATCCAGAAAACGCCGATCGACTATTCGATGCCTTCTTCACGACGAAACCCAGCGGACTCGGTATGGGATTGTCGATCTGTCAATCGATTGTCGAAGCTCACGGAGGACGGATGTCGGCGGCCAGCAGGCAGGGCCACGGCGCGACATTCCAGTTCGGCCTGCCTGCGATCATCGAGCGTCCGGATGACGCACGAGGACAAAGCGAATTCCGGGAGTTGCGCAAAGTTGCAGCGCAATAGGTGCGCCGCGGCATCTACAGGGGCCACATTCGCACAGCACTGTCAGCTTTTGATTCCGGAGCATAGAATTATCTTCATCGATTGCGTGCGCTCCACGGCATACGCCAAGCACAGATCTGCAGACCGACTCGAGCTTCAGAAATCCTCGTCCTGATCACGAGCGAGGTGCGCCAGCCGATTTTGCGGTGTCCAGAAGAAAAACAGATTGAGCGAGAAGCGTTCGCTGCGGCATGAGGGAGGGAACCGGTGTCGGTATGCCGAGCCTCGCCGCGCATTCTGCCGCCAGGGAGACTCTGATGAGTGCGGGACAAAATTCGACTTCGATCAAAGGTACTGGCGAAGGCGTGCCATCGGTAGTTTACATTGTCGACGACGACGAAGCGATAAGGCTCGCGCTAGGCGCGCTGCTGCGTTCCGTTGGGCTGCGTGTTGAGACGTTCGCTTCCTCTCGGGAATTCCTGGCGTTTCCGAAGTATGACGCACCGAGTTGCCTGGTTCTCGATGTCAGGCTGCGAGGCGAGAGCGGTCTTGCATTTCAGGAAGAGGTTGCAAAGAGCGCGCTTCGCATGCCGATCGTTTTCATGACCGGGCACGGTGACATCGCCATGTCGGTCAAGGCCATGAAAGCTGGCGCTCTCGATTTTTTTGCCAAACCTTTTCGCGACCAGGACATGCTGGATGCAGTCACTTATGCGTTGACCCGTGACCGTGAGCGCCTCCTGGCCGAGCAATCAATTGCTGCGCTCCGCATTTCCCACGATTCATTGACGCCGCGAGAAAAGCAGGTCATGGAATTCGTCGTGGCCGGCCTGCTGAACAAGCAGATTGCCGCGGAAATGAACCTCAGCGAAATTACGGTAAAGGTTCATCGGGGACAAGCGATGAAAAAAATGGCCGCGCGCTCGGTAGCGGATCTCGTCAGAAAGGCAGAAGTGCTCGGCGTTAAGCCGCATTCGGCAGGATCGGTTTGACAGCGTGGGGCCCAGCAGTTGCAATGTTTCGTGTGTCATCTGCATGGTATATGCGCGTTGGCGCGGGCTGTTCCGCATTCCGCCGTTTAGGTAAGCCATTGGGATCAGCGCTGGAATAGCACGTTTCTACGACATAGTCGCGCGCGTCCCACTGTGCGCTTACAAGGCGCTCAAAAGACCCGTGATCCTGTACCGAGCGACCGATAACGCAGCACACCGCGAGTGCAACCAGCGCGACAGAAAACCTTATGTGGGGAGACCGGAACCTTCGCCGGTGTGGTCGTCGCAATTCGGGATTCAGCTCCGGGACTCGCTCTTGCGAACCTGGACCAACTCTTTGAGGCCTTTTACACAACCATACCAAGAGGCCGCATCGGCGAACTTCGGCCGTTCGAAACCGCAGTTAGACCGTTATTCCTGGTCGGGTACATATACAAGTGTATGAGAAGCCCATGCCAATTCGCTAGTAAAGCTAGCCGTTCGTAGCATGGCTTTAAGCGCCACGAGTTTCTAACCTAGTCTCATGGACGCTCCCGCGCATCTCCGAAAAATTCTCAATGGTCTGCGGCAGGCTCAACGGCATGCGCGCGATAACCAGGACTGGAACCCAGAAAAGTGAAAGAAGGATTTTGCAAAAATACGGGCTTGGAATGCTTGTCGCAAATGATTAGTCACGTTCATGAGGAGTGTTGAGATCCATGGTGCCGTCACTTACCCCGAAATCGTTTGAAACGATTGTCTATGAAAGGAAAGGTGCTGTCGCCTACATCACGCTGAATCGCCCCAAGGTTCTCAATGCATTGAACCAGAGAGCCATCAGCGAATTGAAAACAGCTCTCGAAGCCGCTCGGGATGATTCCCAGGTCAGCGGCGTCATCGTCACGGGCGCGGGTGATCGCGCATTTATTGCGGGAGCGGATATCGGCGAACTTGCGAACGCGATACCGGTCGAGGCCGAGCAGCACACGCGTGACGGGCAGGCTTTGCTTAATCTGGTCGAAAGCCTCGGCAAGCCAGTCATAGCAGCGGTCAACGGTCTCGCGCTTGGCGGCGGATGCGAGACTGCATTGGCGTGCACGATTCGGCTCGCAGCATCAACCGCGAAATTCGGGCAACCCGAAATCAAACTCGGCCTCATTCCGGGCTTCGGCGGAACACAGCGTCTGGCACGCCTTGTCGGCAAAGGAATCGCGCTGCAGCTCATTCTCACTGGCGAGATGATCACCGCCGAAGAAGCGCTTCGCATTGGCCTTGTTAATGAAATCGTCGAGCCGTCGAAGCTTCTCGCGCGGGCAGAGGAGCTTCTCGCGCAGATCGCCGTGAATGCACCACTCGCGGTGCGTTACGCCATTGCAGCCGTCAACCGCGGACTCGACGGTTCGCTGTCCGAGGGGCTCGCCCTCGAAGGAGCCCTGTTTGCGCTGTGCGCATCCACTGACGACAGGACGGAAGGCACGAAAGCATTCCTCGAGAAACGGCCACCAAAGTTCACCGGCCGATGAATAGCGACCGTCGATACGACCGTCGTCGCTGCCTGAAATACGGCGCGTAATCAACGCGACGAGGTTAGTCCCACCGCATGGAGATGATTAGATGACTACCGGCAATCACGTCTTCTCGGGTCTGAAGGTACTCGATCTGGCAAGCTATATTGCAGGGCCGGCCGCGACGACGATCCTTGCCGATTTCGGCGCCGACGTCATCAAGGTGGAACCGCCCGGTACGGGTGACGCCTATCGATTCTTCTCGGCCATGCCACCGAATCCGACTAGCGATGTCAACTACGCGTGGCAGCTGACGAACCGCAACAAGCGCAGCATTGCCATCGATCTGAAGTCTCCCCATGCGAAAGAAGTGGTGCAGCGCCTCGTGCGCTGGGCCGATGTTGTCGTCGTCAATTTTCCACCTCGCGTGAAGGCTTCTCTGGGCGTCACTTATGAAGATCTCTCGCCACTGAACGAGAAGATGATCTATGCGGATATCACAGGGTACGGTTCCGAGGGGCCGGAGGCCGATACACCAGGGTTCGACGTAACCGCCTATTGGGCACGCTCGGGCCTGATGGAAGTGACGCACGATGCCGGAAGCCCGCCGACGCTTCCGATACCCGGCATCGGCGATCACGCGACGGCGACAACGCTCTATGCGGCGATCGTCACAGCGCTTTATGTGCGCGCGACGACGGGCAAGGGCAGCCACGTCTCGACTTCGCTGATCGCAAACGGTATCTGGGCCGCGGCAGCGTGGGTCGAAGGCGGCCTTAATGGCGGCCATTTCTTCGCGCAACATAACCGTAAGTCTCCACCCAATGCGCTGCTCAATCCGTACCAGACGTCGGACAATCGCTGGATTCTGCTTGTTGCTGCGCAGCGCAAGGACTGGCCCGGCTTCGTGAAGACGATCGGCAGGCCCGAGCTACTCGAAGATCCGCGTTTCACCGACGACAAGCGCACGGCCAATGCTGCGCAGCTTGTTGAGATTCTTGATCCGCTGTTTGCAAGCCAGCCGCTTTCCCACTGGAAGGAAGTGCTGACGGCGGGCCGCGTGATTTTCGGCGTCGTGCAGATCGCGCAAGAGATCATCGACGATCCTCAACTGTCGGCCAACGGCATCGTCGTGCCGCTGGAAGTTCCCGGCAGAGCAGGCGCCCGTACCGTCAGCAGCCCCATTCAGATCCACGGCGCACCGAAGGTCAAGCCCTCGGTCGCGCCCCGGCTCGGCGAACACGGTGCGGGCATCCTGAAGGAACTGGGATTCGACGACGACGATATTGCGAGGCTGACCGATGGCGGCGCCGTTGCCCGCTTCGACGATAAATCATGAGGTAGCGCATGCGGGCGCCGGACCAGGCAAACCGCCGCCCGGCTTCGCATACGTCGTGCCGCAGCACACATGGAGATGCACATGACTGAAGACGAAGTACGCTCGACCGCCTACACCATGCCGTTGACGAGTCCCGCCTATCCTAAGGGGCCGTTCCGGTTCGTCAACCGGGAATTCGTGATCGTCACGTATCGCACCGATCCGGAGGCGCTTGCCCGCGTGGTGCCGGCACCGCTGAAGCCGACCGAGCCGATTGTCAAATACGAATTCATCAACATGCCCGACTCGAGCGGACTCGGCTCGTACACTGAATCCGGCCAGGTCATTCCCGTGACGTTCAACGGCGTGGCGGGCGGGTTCACGCACGCGATGTATCTCGACAGCGAAGCGGGCATTGCCTCCGGCCGCGAATTGCTGGGTTTTCCGAAGGTGTTGGCGCAACCGAAGCTTGAGGTGCGCAAGGACGCCCTGGTCGGCACGCTTGACTATAACGGCGTACGCGTCGCCACCGCGACGATGGCCTACAAATACGCCGAGCTCGATCTCGCCGGCGTCAGGAAGTCGCTCGAAGCGCCAGGCTTTTTGCTGAAGATCCTGCCGAATGTGAACGGCACCGCGCGGGTCTGCGAGATCGTCAAATACCACGTCGACGATCTGACAGTGAAGGGCGCCTGGTCGGGACCCGCGTCCCTGGAGCTGCACCCACACTGCTTTGCGCCCGTCGCGAAGCTTCCCGTTCTCGAGGTGCTGTCAGCCGTCCATATCCTGACGGATCTGTCTCTCGGGAATGCCGAGGTCGTCTACAACTACCTTGCGTAGACGTTATCAGACTCACTGTGCGAGATCGCCATGCCCGAGACGAAGACCTCCCAACCGTCGCTGCCTGCACCCGACAGCGACTTCTATCAGATCCACGACATTCTGAGCGAGAAAGAGCAGGCCATCCTCAAGAAGGTGCGCCATTTCATGGAAACGAGCGTCGCCCCTGTCATCAACCAGTACTGGGCCGAGGACCGGTTTCCGTTCGATCTGATTCCCGGTGTCCGCGAGCTGAACATTGCCGGTATCGGCTTCGAGGGCTACGACTGCCCGGGCGGCAGCACCTTGCTCGACGGCTTCATCGCAATGGAGATCGCGCGGGTCGATGCATCGATCGCGACGTTCTACGGCGTGCATAGCGGCCTCGCGATGGGCTCGATCTACCTGGGCGGATCGGAAGAGCAGAAACAGAAGTGGTTGCCACCGATGGCGCGGATGGAGAAGATCGGCTGCTTTGGGTTGACCGAGCCGCTCGTCGGTTCCGGTGCCGGCGGGGGCCTGCTGACGACGGCCAAACGCGAAGGCGATACATGGATCCTCAACGGCCAGAAGCGCTGGATCGGTAACGCGCCGTGGTGCGACGTCTCGATCATCTGGGCGCGCGACGTCGCGGACAATCAGGTGAAGGGCTTTATCGTCGAGAACAAGACCACGCCGGGATTTTCCGTCGAGAAGATCGAGCGCAAGGTCGCGCTGCGCGTGGTGCAGAACGGCGTCATCACAATGGATAACTGCCGTGTGCACGAAGAGAACCGCTTGCAGGGCGATCTGTCGTTCCGCGACACCGCGCGCGTGCTCCGCCTGACCCGGCAGTATGTCGCGTGGGAATCGGTCGGTTGCAGCATGGGCGCGTACGAACATGCGCTGAAATATGCGCAGACGCGTGAGCAGTTCGGCAAACCGATCGCTTCTTTCCAGATGATCCAGGATCACCTCGCGAAGATGCTGGGCAACATCACCGCGTCGCAGTGCATGGTCGTGCGGCTGGCGCAGTTGCAGGACCAGGGCAAGCTCAAGGACCAGCATGCATCGCTTGCCAAGGCCTTCTGTACGGTGCGCATGCGCGAAACGGTGGCGTCGGCCCGTGAGATTCTGGGCGGCAACGGTATTGTGCTCGACTACGACGTCGCCCGCTTCTTTGCCGATTCCGAAGCGCTGTACTCCTATGAAGGTTCGCGCGAGATGAATTCACTGATCGTCGGCAAGGCGGTCACCGGTTTCAGTGCGTTTGTTTAAAATTAACGGAGCTCATCTGTCATGGCCAAGCCAATCAAACGCGTCGCGATCATTGGGACAGGTGTTATCGGTGCGAGCTGGGCCGCGCTGTTCCTTGCGAAAGGCCTGGAGGTGGTCGCCACCGACATCGCCCCCGACGCCAAGAAAAAGCTCGACGATTTCGTCTCGGCCGCCTGGCCTGCACTGGAGCATCTGGGCCTCGCACCGGGAGCTGCGCCGTCGAAGCTCGAATTCACTGACAACCTCGATGCCGCCATCGCCGGCAGCGATCTGGTTCAGGAAAACGGCCCGGAGCGAATCGACTTCAAGAAGGATCTCTACCGGCGTCTCGATGAGGCCTTGGCGCCGGACGTGATCATCGCATCGAGTTCGTCCGGCTTGACGATGAGCGAGATTCAGTCGGCTTGCCCGAACCACCCTGAGCGGTGCGTGATCGGCCATCCATTCAATCCACCCCATCTCATTCCGCTTGTCGAGATTGTCGGCGGCGCAAAGACGTCGGAAGAGACGATAGAACGCGTCAGCGCGTTCTATCGCGGTCTGGGCAAGCGGACGATACGCCTGCACAAGGAGGTGCCGGGCCACGTTGCGAATCGTCTGCAGGCAGCGCTTTTTCGCGAGGTGGTCCACCTGATCGCGGAGGGGGTGGTCAGCGTGGCCGACGCCGATGCCGCCGTTTCGTGGGGCCCGGGCTTGCGCTGGGGAATCATGGGGCCGAGTCTTCTGTATCACCTCGGCGGCGGTCAGGGCGGCATCGAGCATTTCTTTGAACAGTTCACCGGCCCGTTGACGGCATGGTGGCATGTGCTAGGTACGCCGGAACTGACGCCCGATGTTCGCGCGACCATCATCAAGGGTGTCCATGATGAGATCCAGTCACGCTCCTTACAGGAGGATCTTGCGACGTATCGCGACGAGGTTCTGATGGGCCTGCTGCGTCTGCGAGGAAAGGAATGACGCTTTGTGCCACAGGTGCGGCGTGTCCAGGGACGCTTGACTATTGGCCACTGATCCAGAAGACGAGCGTAATTGTCTGGCATCGGGTTGGTTCTGGTCTCTTTGAGAATATGTACCCGGGGTAACGATGTGGATATTCCGTGTCGATGAGCCTCGTCTCGGGGGCATCCGCATTCGTGAATGGCACCGCCGTGCGCGTCATACGGTCGGCCTGCTCGTTCTGCTGCTGGGCGTCGCCGCCACCGGCCTCGTCTTGCTCGATCAGACCCATGCCTCTTTTCCCACCAAAGTGTTCGCGGCCCTTTGGGATGGGGTCAACCTCGTCTCGACACTCGGTGACTTTACCGAGTTCAATCAGCCTCAAAAAATCTTCATGCTGCTGGCCATGTTCGCGACGCTGCTGATCGGCGGATTCGCGGTGTCGAGGCTCACCGGCATGCTATCGGGCGACGATGTAATGGCTTATCGGGAGAACAGGGTCATGGAAGGCAAGCTCGCACATCTCGCCAATCATGTCGTAGTGGTTGGATTTCATTCGCTCGGGGAACTGGTCGCACACAGCTTGCGCGAAGCCGGACAGACGGTGCTCATCCTCGTGGGCGATCAGGATCAGGCCAATCGGGCGGCGGATCGCGGCCATATGGTCGTGCTCGGTTCGCCGGGCGTGTTCGACGACGTGCTCAAGGGGGCGCGGCTGGACAGCGCCAAAGCGCTGGTCGTGACGACGCCCGACAGCAATAACAATCTGGCGATCACCCTGTTGGCGCATACGCTGAATGCCTCGCTTACGATTGTCGTCCCTGGCGAAAATCCCTTGAGAAAGGGGCTGTTCGAGAGCGCGGGGGCATCCGGCGTGGTTATCGTCGATGAGATCGTGGCGAATGCGCTGGTCGGCAAGCTCACGGCGCGGGTGGAAGAAGCGCCATGAAACCAGCGGATTCCGCGCCGTCTCATCTGCATCGCATGCCCTTCCTGCAGCGACTTCTGCCCGTCAATCCCGCACAACTGCGGCACGACATCATTACCGGGATCACGCTGGCGGCCTTGGGCACTCCCGAGGTGATGCGGCACACGAAGATCGCCGACATGCCCATCGTCCATCAGGCATACCGCAATGCCCAATTGTTTGCAATTGGGTAGAATCGATCGCGAAAGGCTCAGGTTGGTGATACAAATGCTGATGACGCGAGCGACCTTGGAGCGATCACATGCCGGTCTTCAGAACAAAACGTGTGCCGCGTTCCGTCGTCATTGCCGTGGCGGCGGTTCCTCTGGCGGGCGGGTGTGCCAATGCGCCGTCTATCGGGGTGCTCGGTGCGTACTTTCCTGACTGGCTGTTCTGTATCGTCGCGGGCGTTGTGCTCACGGTCGCCATCTATCTGATTCTCAAGCGTTTGCAGGTCGACCGTCTGCCGGGGCCTTCAGCCGTGGTATATCCCGCGTTAGTCACCTTCCTTTCGCTCGCTGCGTGGTTGTTGCTGTTCCAACATTGAATCTCCTTAGGTGGATGCGATGGCGACAACTGTCAGCACGACATCGAAGAGAAAGTGGCCGGCCGTCATCCTGGTTGTGGTGACGCTGTTGTTGCTGCTGTTCGTCATCAGGCTGCTCGACCGCGCGCCGCGCACCGACGACGCCTACGTCTACGCAGATACGATCGACGTCGTGCCCGAGGTCAACGGGCGCATCGTCGAGCTGGCGGTGCGCGACAACCAGGCAGTGAAGCAGGGCGATCTGCTGTTCAGCATCGATCCGCGTCCTTATCAGGATGCGCTGACGCGAGGCAAGGCATCCCTCGTCGCGCTCGATCGCCAGATCGAGCTGACCCAGCGCACCGTCAATGCGCAGCAGTACAACGCGCAGTCGGTGCGTGCGGCCGTCGAGCGCGCGCGCGCTGCCGCGGGCCAGGCGTCCGATACGCTGCACCGCATGGAGCCGCTGCTGTCGCACGGCTATGTGTCGGCGGAGGACGTCGATCGTGCGCGCACCGCGCAACGTGCGACGCAGGCCGAACTCAGCGCCGCGCAACTGCAGGCGCAACAGGCGGCAGCGGCCGTGAGCGGCGTCGACGCGCTGGTTGCGCAGCGTGCCGTCGTCATGGCCGAGATCTCGATTGCCGAGCTGAACCTCGAATATTCGACCGTGCGGGCGCCGTTCGACGGACGTATCGTGTCGTTGAAAACATCGACGGGGCAGTTCGCGTCCGCGCTCAAACCCGTCTTCACATTGATCGACACGCGCCACTGGTACGTGGTCGCGAACTTTCGCGAGACCGAGCTCAAAGGCATCCGGACGGGCACGCCCGCCACGGTCTATCTGATGAGCGATACGGGCCAGCGCTTCCAGGGCAGGGTCGATTCGATCAGCTATGGCGTGGCGCCGGACGAAGCCGGCTTTGCATTGCCGGGCGGGTTGCCGCGCATTCAACGCACGCTTAACTGGGTCCGCGTCTCGCAGCGCTTCCCGGTAAAGATCCTCGTCGACCATCCGAACCCCGAGCTGTTTCGCGTCGGGACATCGGCGGTGGCTGTTCTGCACCCCGGGCGCGGCGACGACGGCGAGCGCCATTGAGGACCGCCCATGGCCGCCGCCGACTACCTGCCTGTCACGCTGCGCGATGCAGGCGCGTTCCTCAGCCGCGAGCTTGCGTCTTTCCCCGGCCGCGTCAACGTGATGTTGCGTTGCATGTTGACGAGCGCCATCGTGATCGTCGCGTCGATGACGCTCGAAGTGCCGGAGCTTGCACTGTCGTTGCTGGTGGTGTTCTATGTGACGCAGGCGAACGTCGTGCTCACGCGGCTGGTAGGCCTGATGTTCATCGTCGGATCGACGCTTGGCATCGGTCTGTCGATCCTGCTGATGAAATTCACATTCGACTACCCGTTGCTGCGCATCGTTATGGCGAGCCTGCTGTTCTTCGGCAGCGTGTATCTGCTACGCGTTCTCAAGATCGGTGTGGTGTTCTTCATCGTAGCCATCATTGTGATTTACGTGCAGAGCTTCGTCGACCGGACCGATCAGGCCGACCTGCTGATCCGCGCGGTGTTATGGGTATGGGTCGCCGTCAACTATCCGATCGCGCTGACGCTCGTGGTCAACACGCTTTTGTTGCCCGTCGAGCCGCAATTGCAGCTCAAGGCGGAAATTCATCGACAACTGGCGGCGCTGGACGCGCGCCTGACGCAACTGATCGACGGCACCACCCACGCCGAGCCGATCACGCTGGCGGCCGTCCAGCAAGGCGCGCTGACGCTGCAGAAGCTGCTGCGGTTTACGACGATGCGTGACGCCCACTATCGCGAGCATCAGGCGCGCCAGCTTGCGTGCATTGCAACAGTGTCGCGTCTTTATCGCGGAGCGAGTGACCTGCCACCCAGGTGGCCGGGCGCGTCGGCAGCGCAACTCGGGATGTTGCGCGAGTTGCACACGAACTGCCGTGCGCTCGACGAAGCGGTGCTGACAGACGAGCCGTATCGCTACGTGAGCACGGCAACAGCAGAAGAACGCGCTGCCGCCGATACGTTTCCCACCGCGGCCGAATTGCAACGGGCGCTGCGCGCATTCGCCGATCTCACCGCAAGCGATGTCGAACCCGGCAAGCCGCCCGCGAGCGAGCCGCTGCTCGCGCCCGACGCATGGACCAATCCCGCGTACGCGCGCTTTTCGCTGAAGACGCTGCTCGCCGTGCTGGCCTGCTACGTGTTCTACAACGCCGTCGACTGGCAGGGCGTCCACACGATCATGCTGACGTGCGTGATCGTCGCGCTGCCGAGCCTCGGCGCATCGGCGCAGCGCGCGTTGCTGCGGGTGGCCGGTGCTGCCATCGGAAGCGCGCTGGCGCTGTTCATGGTCGTGTTCGTCGTTCCTCATCTCGACGACATTGTCGGTCTGCTGCTAATGACGCTGCCTGTCGTCGCGTTCGGAGCATGGATCTCGGCCGGTTCGGAACGGATCGGCTACGCGGGCGTCCAGCTGATCTTCACCTTCTCGCTCGCCTTGTTCGAACGGTTTGGCCCAACCGTCAATCTGACTGAAATACGCGACCGGCTGGTCGGCATTCTGCTGGGCGTCGCTGTGGCGACTTTTGTGCAGATGTCGTTCTGGCGCGAGGGCGAGGGCGACGTGTTGCGGCAGAAACTCGCAACGATGCTGCGTGCGATTGCCGCCCAGCTACGTGCGCCAGAGGCTGGCAGCGACGAACGGGATGAGTTGCCGTATGCGCAGCGCCAGTTGCAGGCGTGGGCCGTGCTGACCGATTGCGAAGCGACGCTGTCGCGCGTCGCACTCGAGCCCGGCTGGCAAGAAGCGGAACAGGCCCAACTGACGCTGCGCGCACAAACCGTCCTCGCGCAGGGGCGCGAGATCATGCTCGCTGGCGATGCGCTGCACAAGGCGCTGGCGGCTCAAGCGGGATCGTCGAGCCCGCAGGCCGTGGGCGCTGCTCGGGCGGCTCAGGTAGCGGCTTGCGCCGAGGTCAACCGATACGCGGACCAGCTTGCCGTCAGCCCGCCCGAGGCGTACGCTCCGCAACGCATCCGGATTGCGGCCCAGGTCGTCGAACCAGCCGATCAGCCGCTCATCGTTGCCGCGGAAGATCTGTCGCGGCAGGTCGCAGGGCTGCCGGACTGGCGCATCGAGGCACCCGTCGCGACGAGTTCTTCACAGGCCGTGCGAACATGAATACGCGATCAGGTTTGCAGGCCTCGCGATGGCGCCGATGCCTTGTATGCGTCGCGTGGATATCGTCCGTGCTGTCGGGGTGCGCGCTGATCCATCACAACGGCAAGCCCTATACCGAGATCGCGCCCGAGCAGATCAATCTTGCTGAGGACATCCATCTTGCACGAGAGGGTTGGCCCGCGGCGCGCTGGTGGGACCGCTATCGCGATGCACAGCTCGACGCGCTCATCGATCAGGCGCTCGCCGATGCGCCGACGATGGTGATCGCGCGAACCCGCGTCGCGCAGGCGAAGTCGGACGTCGAGCTTGTCAGGACAGGGTCGAGCCTTCAGGTAGTGGCGCTTGGCCTGCTGGATCGCCAGCACGTTTCCGCGAACGGCTTTATCGGCCCGTTCGCGATGAACGAGCCGGCCTTGGGACTGACGGGCCCCTGGTACACCGAAGGCATCGTCGGACTTGGCGCAAGTCTGAACGTCGATATCTGGGGCAAGCAGCGCGCGCAGGTCGCCGCGTCGCTCGGCGTGAGCAATGCGCGGCTCGCCGAGACGTCCGCCGTCGAGCTCGAAATCTCGACGGATGTCGCGCAGCTGTACTACGGCATTCAAACGACTTATCAGCTCATCGATCTGCTGAGCGAATCGCATGAGGTAGCGGAGTTCGCAGTGCAAGCACACGAAGCGCGCGCGGCGCGCGGCCTCGAAGCCCGCACCCTGCTCGAAGAAGCACGAGCGCAGCAACTGGCCATCGAAGGGCAGATCGTGTCGGCGCAAGGGCAGATCAAGCAGTTTCGCGAATCGATGCGCGCGCTGGTCGGCGCGGGCGCCAACGGCTTGCCGGCGATCGAGCCCGTCGCGCTGCCGCGCTCAAAAGCGGCCCTGCCGGCGACGCTTTCCTATGAACTGCTCGCCCGGCGGCCCGACCTACAGGCGATGCGATGGTATGTAGAGTCATCGTTCGACCGGATCGACGCAGCGAGAGCGGCGTTCTATCCGAGCTTCGACATCAAGGCGTTCTTCGGCTTCAACGCGTTGCATCTCGCGGACCTCTTCACGCATGCCAGCCAGCAGATCAACCTGATTCCGGGCCTGTACTTGCCGATCTTCGACGGCGGCAGGCTCAACGCAAACCTGAGCGGCGCACGCGAGGGGAGCAACCTGTTGATCGAGCAGTACAACCAGGCCGTCCTCAACGCGGTACGCGATGTCGCGCAGACCGGCAGCCGTTTGCAGACCCTCGATGCGCAGACCGGGTTGCAGAAACAACGGATCGAATCGGTTGCGTTCGCGAGGGACAGCGTCGAAGCATCCTATCAACGTGGACTGACGAGCCGGCTCGCGGCGCTTGAAGCGCGCCAGCCGGTCATCGCCGAACAAGTTGCGCTGCTCACACTCAACGCTCAGACGCTCAGTCAGGAGATTGCACTGACGAAGGCGCTCGGCGGCGGTTATCGCGCCGATCAGCCCGTCGAACTGAAACCGCGTTGAACGGCGCATGCATAGGATTCAGAACTGCTGCGCCCGCAGCGATTCGAATTCCGTGCGGCACGCGTCGCCGAACGTGGCGAGGATGTCGATCGAGCCATCCGCGAGCATCTCGCGAATCTCGACGAAGGTTTTGTCCGGCGCAAGGTAGGTGTCCACGATCTTGCGTCCGATCACGTCGGCTTCATCTGCGACTTCGCGCGACGAATGGACGCGCATAAGGCCGATCTTCCCGTGGAGATTGCCGAGCGAGGAGAGGTCGGGTTCATTGTGTTGCAGCGCGTGGACATAGCACTTCGTCGCTTCCTCGATGAACTCCTTGTAGAGCTCCTGCCGCCGCACGCGGTCATTCGCTCGCCACTCCGCGCGAACCCGGGTGCGTTGGGTCAGCCATGTTGCAAAAACGGAAGTCAGGGCGCCGACGGCGGCGCCGACGAGCGCAGACAGTGCGGGGATGACCGATGGGTTCATAGCGCATTTTCTCTCTGCCAATCACCGTCATCCATATTAGCGCCGGTGCGTGCATTTTCCACGATACGTGTGGGATGCAAGCTTCGCGTTTGCGCCGGCTGCGCTAGGGTTTTTGTTCAAGGACTGAGAAAGCCGCGCAGACCGCCCGCAGAGAAAAAATCCAGTCCGCGTTGCGCGGCAGCAGTGAGGGACGTTTCCAGGTAAAAACCCTTAGTCACCCAATGCCGGCGGCGATTAGCCGTTGCCGAACAGCCGTGCTCCCTCCCGCATCACCCTCTCTCGCTCCCCCGTTCAGGGGATATTTCCGGATCGCGTTCGCGCCGATCATTTGTCTATTGGGACGACACAGTACGCCAGCGCAACGATGAAGCCGTGTCTGCCCGTCATCCAGTTCAGGACTTAAGGAGATTCAGATGCGGGACGATGTCCAGGCCGCCGCGCCCTCGGCTTATGCCTATCCATTGCTAATCAAGCAACTGCTGCACACGCCATTCGTTCAGGCGCCGGACCAGGAGATCGTGTATCGCGCACAGGTGCGGATGACCTATACGACGCTGCGCGAGCGCATCGCGCGCCTCGCCAATGGACTGAGCCGACTCGGCACGCGACACGGCAGCACCGTCGCAGTGATGGACTGGGATAGTCACCGTTATCTTGAATGCTATTTCGCGGTTCCGATGATGGGTGCCGTCCTGCAGACGGTCAATGTGCGCCTGTCACAGGCTGAGATCGCTTATACGATCAATCACGCTGGCGCGCAGATACTGTTCGTTCACACCGATTTTCTGCCCGTCGTCGAGGCGATCAAAGACCAGCTCGAAACGGTGCGCACCTTCGTCTGGATCGACGAAGAGGGCAGCGAGGTCTGTGCACACTCCATTCCGTTTTCCACCGAATACGAAGCAATGCTTGCCGCAAGTTCGGAGCACTACGAATTTCCCGACTTTGACGAGAACACCCGCGCAACGACGTTTTACACGACGGGGACGACGGGCCTGCCCAAGGGTGTCTATTTTTCGCATCGTCAACTGGTCCTGCACACCCTGACGGTCATGGCGGCATTGTCGAGCCCCGAATCCGGGCAGCGTTTTCATCGCGGCGACGTCTATATGCCGCTCACGCCGATGTTTCACGTGCACGCATGGGGCATGCCCTACATCGCCACCGTACTGGGTGTGAAGCAGGTCTATCCGGGCCGCTATATGCCGGACCGGCTGGTGCAACTCGTGCGTGACGAAGGTGTGACGTTTTCGCATTGCGTCAGCACGATTCTGCACATGCTGCTCAGCTGTGGCGAAGCGAAGTCCGCCGACTTCAGCAACTGGAAGATCGTCATTGGAGGCGGGGCGCTGACGCGCGGGCTCGCGCGTGCGGCACTCGATCGCGGCATCGACATCTTTGCGGGCTACGGCATGTCCGAAACGTGCCCCGTGCTGAGTCTCGCGCAACTGCGGCCCGGCGCCGAGGCGCTGGACGCGGATGAGCAGGTGCGCCTGCGCTGCAAGACGGGAACGCCCGTACCGCTTGTCGATCTGCGCATCGTCAATGAAAGCATGGAGGAGGTCGTCCATGACGGCAAAGCCTATGGAGAAATCGTCGTGCGCGCGCCCTGGTTGACCCAAGGCTACCTGGACAACCCTGAGGCTTCCGCTCACCTTTGGAGCGGCGGTTACCTGCACACGCAGGACATCGCGAACATCGACCCGACGGGAAGTATTCAGATCACGGACCGTGCCAAGGACGTGATCAAGTCGGGAGGCGAATGGATTTCGTCGCTCGAAATCGAAAGCCTGATTTCGTTGCACCCGGGCGTGGCCGAAGTCGCCGTCATCGGAATCAGCGATGAGAAATGGGGCGAGCGGCCGGTGGCGCTGGTGGTGCTCAACGAGGGCGTCGTCACGACCGAAGACGATATCAAGCGTCATGTTCTGACGTTCAGCGTGTCGGGACGGATCTCGAAGTACGCGGTGCCGCAAATGGTCAAGTTCGTCGAGGCGCTGGAGAAGACAAGCGTCGGCAAGATGAACAAGAAGTGGCTGCGTGCGCAGTTCGCCTGATCGGATACAAGGAGCAAATACGATGAGCATCAAGGAATACAGCATCGCGACGATCGAGGACTTCGTCGGTCGCGAACTGGGTCTATCGGATTGGGTCGTCGTCGACCAGGCGCGCATCGATGCATTCGCGCAATGTACGGGCGACACGCAATGGATCCACGTGGATGTCGAACGCGCGAAACGCGAGAGTCCCTTCGGCGGAACGATTGCACATGGCTATCTGACGCTCGCGATGCTGGCGGCGCTGGCGATCGAGATCGGTCTCATTCCGGAGGACGCGTCCGCCGGCCTCAACTACGGGCTGGACAAGGTGCGCTTCATGACGCCTGTGAAAGCCGGAGCGCGTGTGCGAAACCGCGTGACGTTGCTGGCGGTGGAGAGAAAGGGCGGCGGCCGGATCATCGTCAAGACGATGAACGAGTTGCAGATCGACGGCGAGGATAAACCAGCATTGATTGCCGAGACACTGGCAATGCTGGTTGCGTAACCGGATGTGTTTAACAAGGCTGAAAAAAGTCGTTTGAGGAGCAGCAAAATGGCGGTAAGCACTGAAAACCTGTCGCAAGGCGAACAAGTGGACGATCTCGCGGCGTCTGCGACGCAAGGCATGTTAGGCCCCAACCCGTTTGTTGGACTGCGTCCGTGTGACGTTCTCGCCACCGCGCAACAGATCGGCGCACAGGCGTTGCGGCAACCCGCTCTCGTCGTGGAGCAGGAAGCGAAGCTGGCCCGTGAGCTGATCGCGGTGCTGAGCGGCAATGGGCAATGCACGCCGCCGCAGGGTGACAAGCGCTTCGGCGACGCAGCGTGGCAGGACAATTCGCTGTACCGCATGACGCTCCAGGGCTATTTCGCGTGGCGTGAAGCACTTTGCGGGTTTGTCGATCGCTCCGCACTCGATCCGAAGACCAAGGAGCGTGCGCAGTTCGTGATGTCGCTGTTCACCGACGCGATGTCGCCGACCAACACGCTGCTCGGCAACCCAGCGGCGCTCAAGAAGATCGTCGATTCCGGCGGCGCGAGCCTGCTCGGCGGCTTCAGGAACATCGTGACGGACATGCTGAAGAATCAGGGCATGCCGGCCCAGGTCGATAAGACGGCATTCGAGGTGGGCAAGAGCCTTGGTACGTCGCGCGGCGCCGTGGTGTTTCGCAACGAAGTGCTGGAATTGATCCAGTACGCGCCGAAGACCACGCACGTCTACAGTCGCCCGCAACTGATCGTGCCGCCACAGATCAACAAGTTCTACGTGTTCGATCTTTCGGAAGGCAAGAGCATTGTCGACTATCTGGTGAAGAGCGAGTTCCAGGTCTTTGCGGTGAGCTGGCGCAATCCCACCGCCGCCCAATCTCACTGGGATCTCGATACCTACGTCACGGCACTGCTCGAAGCGATCGCGGCGGTGCGCGATATCACGGGCAGCGACGATGTCAATCTGCACGGTGCATGCTCCGGCGCGATGACCATCTCGGCATTGCTCGGACATCTGGCAAGCCGCGGCGAAAAAACGGTCAATGCTGCCACGCTGATGGTGGCCGTACTGGACAACACGGCGGACTCGCAACTCGGTCTTTTCGCGACGCCCGAGGCGATCGCGGCGGCCAAGCAAAACAGCACGTCCCGAGGCGTGCTCGCCGGTGAGGAAATGGGCCGCGTGTTCGCCTGGATGAGACCCAACGATCTGGTGTGGAACTACTGGGTCAACAACTACCTGATGGGCAAGACGCCGCCCGCGTTCGACATCCTGTACTGGAACAACGACACAACGCGCTTACCCGCCGGTCTGCACGGGCAGTTGCTCGACATTTTCATGGACAACCTGTTCACGAAGCCTCGCGCTCTGAGCGTCCTCGGCACGCCGATCGACCTGTCCGAGGTGACGTGCGACAAGTACGTGGTGGCCGGCATCACCGATCACATTACGCCCTGGAAAGGCGTCTACAACACGGCTCGGCTGTTTGGCGGCGATACGCGGTTCGTACTGAGTTCGAGCGGCCACATCCAGAGTCTGATCAACCCGCCTGGCAATCCGAAAGCGAAGTTTTACCTCAATCCCGAATTGCCCGCGAACGCCGACGCATGGCTCGCGCGTGCGCAGGCCGAGAAGGACTCGTGGTGGGGCAACTGGCGAGACTGGCTGTGCGCGCGTTCCGGCGAACGGCGAGCCGCGCCAACGGTGCTCGGCAACGAGCGGCATCCGTCGATCACGGCGGCGCCGGGAATCTACGTCATGCAAGCCTGACGTGCCACACGCTGGCGGCGTGGCCGTCATTGAATCAACATACTTTGTCTGGAGAACCGATTATGGAATCAACCCATCCCAACACCCTTTTTGCTGAATACATCAAACTCATCAAGCAGTTCAAGCTGCCCGGAATCGACGCGAGCGCCATTCTGGAGTCGCGCCGCAAGGACATCGAGGCGCTGGCAGCCGCCAACACCACGGCGCTGACGGGCATGCAGTCGCTCGGTCAGAAACAGATGGAGATTTTGAGCGCGACGATGACGCGGCTCCAGTCGCTGGTCGCGCAGCAGAGCGGATCGCAGAGCAAGCCGGCCGCGGGCGAAGCGGTGCAACAGGCGTTGCACAAGGCGCTGTCGGACATGCAGGAACTCGCCGAAACGGCGTATCGCGCCCAGGCTGACAGCTACGTGGTGATCTCGAAGCGCGTAGCCGAGAATGTCGAGGAGTTGAAGGCACTCCTGCAACCGGCGAGATAACGCAGCAAAGTAAAGCGGCACGGCGCCGCGTGGCGCCGATGCTATGACGAAGCGTGTCGCGAGGAGTTTGTGTCCGGATGGGAGAAATGAATAACAGTCCTGAGTCAGTCAGCAGCATGGAAATCCAGATGATCGATCTGGATGGCCAGATCGTGCGCGTCGGCGTCCGGCATGGCAGTGACGCCTCCCCGCCGCTTCTGATCTTCAACGGCATTGGCGCCAATCTGGAACTTGTCGAGCCATTCGTCGAAGCACTGGGCGATGTCAGCGTCATCATCTTCGACATTCCCGGAGTGGGCGGATCACCGGCGCCTCTCGCGCCCTATCGGTTTTCGACACTCTGCGTGCTGGCCGACAAGCTGTTGCGGCGGCTGGGGCATGACGGACCCGTCGATGTGCTCGGTGTGTCGTGGGGCGGCGCGCTCGCGCAGCAGTTCGCGCGGCATTATCCCGTGCGCTGCCGCAGACTGATCCTCGCTGCGACTTCGCCGGGTGTTCTAATGATGCCGGCCAAATTCTCCGTTCTGTCGAAGCTGATCGGTCCCAGGCGTTATACCGATCCGGCCTATCTGGAACGGATCGGGCCGGAGATCTACGGTGGCGCTTACCGGCGCGATCCGGGGTTGCTCAAGGAGCACAGCCGCCATATTCAGCCGCCGCGCGGTCGCGGATACATTTATCAGTTGATGGCCGCCTGGGGCTGGACCAGTCTTCACTGGCTCCGTACGTTGCGTCAGACGACGCTCGTCATGCACGGCAACGACGATCCCATCGTGCCCTTGTCCAACGCCAAGATTCTTGCGTCGCACATCCGCAATGCGACGCTCTATGTCATTGACGACGGTCATCTGTTTCTCATTACGCGAGCGAAAGAAGTCGCACCCGTCGTGCGCAGGTTTCTTCGTCAGGAGGGGACTTGATTTTCCGGATTCGCGACGATCGAAGCGTAAGCCGCGCCTCACCCGATACACGGGAGAACCACAAGGAACTTCGTTTGACCCGTATGCGGCGCGCCGCGACATGTCTGCTCGCTTGCATGATCGTGCTGCTGCTCGTGTGCGCCGTTCATCAGGCGGCGTATCCATGGCTTGCGTGGCTACGATCGTTTGCCGAGGCCGGCACGGTCGGGGCGATTGCGGACTGGTATGCGGTGGTTGCCCTTTTTCGGCATCCGTTCGGTCTGCCGATCCCGCACACGGCGATCATCCCGCAGAACCAGCAACGCATCGCCGAAAGCCTTGGCAATTTCGTCGACGAGAATTTTTTGGCACCGGACCTGGTCACCGGAAGGCTGAAGAACCACAACGCCGCAAAGGCGCTGGCGCAATGGCTGGCCGACGGGGCGAACAGCGAGACTGTCGCGGATGCCGTTGCCGAGTCTCTGCCCGGATTGCTGAACGCAATCGACGAAGAAGACGTAGCGCGGTTCTTCGATCGAATCGTGATGCCGCGACTGCGAACGTTCGATTTGTCTCACGCCGCCGGGCACTGGCTGCAGATTTTCGCTGACGGCGATCGGCACCAGCCATTGGTCGATCGAGGACTTCACGCGTTGGAGCAGTGGCTCGTCAACAACTCGGGCTTGCTGAAGGCGAAATTCAGCGAGGCTTCGCGATACACGCCCGCCAGATTAGATGGTTATATCGTCGACAGATTCGTCGAAGGCATCGTCGCGCTCGTGCATGAAGTGACCGACAACCCGGATCATGTGCTGCGGCGGCAGTTCGACAGCGCCTTGCTGGATCTCGTCGTGCAGTTGCAGACCTCGAGCGCACACCGCCGCTTCGGCAAATTGCTGATGCGGGATTGCATCCGGCATTTCAGGAATGGAGACTACTGTCGCGTGCTGCTGGAGAACGTCCGGCGGCACGTGGCAAATGATCTCGAGCGCGAGTACTCAGTTGCACGCGACATCGCGACCGCTTTGCTCGTTTCACTGGGCAAGGGCATCGCAGGCGCGCCCGCGATCCAGCACAAGCTGAACGCATGGTGGCTCGACGTAGCCCACTCGCTGGCCGTGCGCTATCGCGGCCAACTGCCGGCGCTGATCACCGAGGTCGTGAAAAGCTGGAACGCCCAGGAGGTCAGCCGGAAAATCGAAGCGGAGATCGGCCGTGACCTGCAATATGTTCGTATCAACGGCACGCTGGTCGGTGGCATGGCGGGCGTGTTGCTTCACGCTGCCACGTTCGTCGTGGTGCGGTGAACGCGTGCGCTTCGCTCAATCATCGTTCGAGGAGAGACAATCATGGACATTTGCGGCAACACCTTTCTGGTTACGGGCGGCGGTTCGGGGTTGGGGCGCGCAACTGTCGAGATGCTTGCAGCGGGCGGCGCCAACGTAGTCATCGCCGACTTAAATCATGACGCGGGCCTGCAACTGGCCGCCGCGCTCGGTGAAAAGGTGCACTTTTGCCCGACCGATGTGACGAGTGAAACAGATGTCGAGGCCGCCATTGCGAGCGCGCGCGAACTCGGGGGGAGCCTGCAAGGCGTCGTTCAGTGTGCCGGAATCGTTATCCCGCACAAAGTCCTCGGCAAGGATGGCACGGTCCATCCACTGGCGCTCTTTACCAAGGGTGTCGAGGTGAACCTGATTGGAACCTTCAACGTCGTCCGGCTGGCCGCAAAGACGATGGCTGATAATCTGCCTGATATCGAAGGCGAGCGTGGGGTCATCATCAACACGGCGTCGATCGCCGCATTCGATGGACAGATTGGTCAGGCGTGCTACGCGGCAAGCAAGGCGGGCGTGGCCGGCATGACTTTGCCGCTTGCCCGGGAAATGGCCCGCGCAGGCATCCGCGTGGTGACGATCGCCCCCGGCGTCTTTGAGACGCCAATGGCGGCAGACGTTTCACCGACCGTGCGCGACGCGCTGGCACAAAACGTCCTGTTCCCGCCGCGTCTCGGACGCGCCCTGGAGTTCGCGAGCCTGGTGGCGCATGTACTCGGCAACCTGATGCTGAATGGGGAAGTGATCCGCCTCGATGGGGCGGTGCGGATGCCGCCAAAATAGCGGCCCTATGTGTCAGTTCACCGCACAATGCCGGGTCTAGCTATGCCCGACCAGCCCCAGCGCTTGCGCGCGTGCGACGGCATGCGCGCGTTTGTCGACCGCCAGTTTCACGAAAATGCTCTTGACGTGGGATTTGACCGTTTCAGGGGCAATCCCGAGGTCGCGAGCTATCTCCTTGTTCGACCGGCCCTGCGCGATCAGATCGACGATATTGCGCTCCCTCGCGCTCAGCGCTTCGCGTTCCGCATCCCGTTGACGCTTGCCGTTGGGTTGATGGAGCGCACGCCAGCCGTCAAGCAGACGGTCCAGGTAATTCACCATCCCCCTCGTCTGCGCTGTGTTGCGTGTATCGTCGCGCACGGCCTGCAATAGCGGCCCGATTTCGGGCCCCTGGTCGAGGATCGACTGGTAGATGCCTGCGGGCGCACCCGCTTTCAGCACCTCGCCAAAGACTTCCATGGCCTCGTTACGTTGATTCGCTCGCATCCGGGCAAGTGCGAGCGCAGTGCTCAAACGTAACGCGAGGTAGTCGCCATGTCGGTATTCGGCGCTTCGCCGTGCGGCGTTCAACCATTCGACGGCTTCGTGTGTCCGGTTCTGGGTCATCGCAATGCAGGCCGCGGCGAGCGCGCGATAGTTGTCGATCTCTGCTGACACGGGAGGGGATGCTTGCGGGTCGCGAACTGCGAGTTCATCGAGTTGGGACACGCACGCCGAGGCTTCTGCCATCCTTCCTTCACTGATATGCATGCGCGTGCGCTCGACGAGCGCTGCTGCAATCAGCCGATGCCAACCTCGCCTGTGCCCGAGGGCCTGCGCACGGTCGAGCAACGCGTACGCCTCGGCGGTATTGGAACGCCCGATGGCAATCCGGATGAGCAGGCGATATGCAATCAGCGCGCTATCCAGCAAGGCGGCCAGATCGACGACCGGCATCAGATCGAGGACGAGCGCTTCGGCCTCATCCAGGCGGCCTTGCTCATACCGGATCTGTGCGATCATCGGCGCGCACAGTGCGGCGGAGATGGACTGCGGGCCGGAGTAGCGCTCGGCCAGACGCATCGATTCCATAAAATACTGTTCGGCAAGTACGAAGTGCATCTGTTGCATTTCCGCATGGCCAAGCAGGCATAGCCGGTACACCGAGGAGAACACATTGCGCTGATCTTCCTCGATCGAATAGGGGATCCAGGGGGTCGCATAAAGCGCTTCGAGGTCACCCGCTTTCCAGTGCCCGAACCGCACAACATTGGAAACGACGTTGGTGGTCCAGACATCGGTCGACGGCCGGTCGAGACATGGCTGTGCAATAGCGAGCGCGCGTTGCGGATCGTCCTGCAACGCAGCCAGCACCGAATGAATCGCCTGACATTCCCAATGGATGCGCTCAGTCTCGGTGCCCGTGCCGGCGGCAGCGTCTCGCTCCAGTGCATCGAGCATCGCAAGCGCATCGTCGAAGCGCATTGCCAGCGCCATTCCCCAGGCGATCGCCAGCCTGACCTGCACCTGCCCTCGCATCAGGTGCGCCGGGAACTGGCGTTGCCAGCCCAGCAGCGTGAGCAGATCGCCTTTCGTGACGAGCGCCATCGCGCAGCGGCCCATCAGCGAAATGGCGTCGTCGGTCGCGCCTGCTGCGATTGCGTGCCTGACAGCGTCCGTCCATTGCTCCTGTTGCGCGTACCACTGACACGCGCGGCGGTGCACGTCCGCCACCTCGCCGCGGTACTGCGTTTCCAGCCGCTGGCGCAAGTAGTCTTGCATCAGATGGTGATAGCGGAACCAGTGCCCTTCCACATCCATCGGTTCCAGCAGAAGCTGGCGCGCGGCGATCGCTTCCAGCATGGACTGGCTGCTCTCGGCGCCCGTCACCGCCTCGCACAGCGACGCGCTCAGCCGGTCGAGTATCGCCGTGCGCAGCATGAACTCGACCATCTGCGCGGGCAGACGTTTCAGCATGTCTTCGAGGTAGGACGCGAACGGCCGGGACGCGCCGGATGGCGTGCCTGATTCCGAACCCGGTTTGTATTCTTCGCGTACCAGCACGGAAGCCGAAATGCGTAGTGCCGCGGCCCAACCCTCGGTGTTCGCGAACAGCGACTTGATGGTGGAAGCGCTCAGCTTGCCCGGACACTCGCGCTCGATAAAGCATTGCGTTTCCTGGAAGTTGAAGCGCAGTGTCGAGGCGTCGATTTCCAGCAGTTCATTCCTTGCCCGCAAGCGCGCCAGCGGAAGCGTGGAATCGGCGCGGGTGCAGACCACCAGATGCACGTGCGACGGCACGTGCTCGATGAAGAACGCGACGACATCGTGAATGACGGGAAGGCTGATCAGGTGATAGTCGTCGAGGAAGAGATAGACCTCGTCATCGACTTCGACCAGTTCGTTGATCAGCGTCGCCACGATGGACTGCGCGGGAACGAGGGAGGCTTCGGCTGTCAGGCCGATCGCCGATGCACCGACGTTGCCGCAAGCGTGCCGCAATGCCTGCGCGAGATGGTGGAGAAAGCGGGCGGGTTCGTCGTCGTCTGTATCGAGCGAGAGCCACGCAACGTGCGCGCCGCACGTACGCAGGCGGTTGAGCCACGCGAGCGCCAGCGAAGTCTTGCCGAAACCCGCGGGCGCCTTGATGACCGTGAGCCGCTTGTCTTCGGCGAGCGCCGCCAGCTCGATCAGCCGCGGGCGATCGATCAACCCCGTCGGCAAGCGTGGTGGAAGAAGCTTCGTGGCAAGAAGCAGAGAAGGCCTGCCTGGCGCTATCACGTCGGTCATTTGCATCGGCGGCTCCGGGCACTCGGGTCAACCCTGGCTGCCATCCCCCGTCCATGCGATCGCGCTCCCCTGTACGGGGGATATTGCGCAGCGCCACGCTCAGTCACTATGGATTCCATAGAGGAGATCGAAGTGCAGCCGGACAACAGTCCAGTGCGCCGACTCACCGCTCGCGGCAGCTAACCGGGCGTGCGCCAGTACGGTGCACTGTTCACCCGATGATACGCCAACCACCTCGAAGGAGGAGACATGTCTACCGCATCGAATCACGTTGCAGCGCACAAACTCGGACCGCTTGGCGCGGAGCCGGAGTTCTCTGAAATGAGCCAGATGGTCCAGCAGACGGTGCATCGTTATGCACAAGAAGTGATGCGTCCGGTGGGTATCAAGCTGGACCGCATGACGCCTGAAGAAGTGATCGCGCCGGGCTCGCCGTACTGGGAGGCTCGCGAGAAATTCATCGGACTCGGATTCGGCGTCGACGGACTGCTGGAGCTCGAACCCGCCGAGCGGGCGAAGACGATGTGCATCCTCTTCGAAGAACTGGGCTGGGGCGATGCCGGACTCGCCATCACATACGGCGCAGGGCTGCTGCCCGCGTTGATGAGCGCGTCGTTTGGCAACACATTCTGCCGGGAGCTTTCACCGGACGAAAAGCTCGGCTGCTGGGCGATCACAGAGCCCGATCACGGCTCCGACATGCTGGACGCGAACGGCATGATCTTTCACCCGCAAGGCTCGTACGGCCGGCCCAACTGCGTGGCGACGTTGCGCGGCGATGAAGTGATCATCAACGGGCAAAAGTCGGCGTGGGTGTCCAATGGCATCGTCGCGGACGTATGCATTCTCTACTGCGCCGCGGACAGTGGTTCCGGCGTCGATACGAAGCGCGGAGCGGTGATCATCGTTCCGCTGGATGCCAAAGGCGTGTCGCGCGGCAAGCCGCTCGACAAGGTGGGCCAGCGCCCGCTCAACCAGGGTGAGCTCTTCTTCGAAGACGTCAGACTGTCGAAGGACCACATCCTTGCCGGACCCGACCAGTACCTCGAAGCCGTCTACGCCATTCACACGTTTGCCAACGCGATCATGGCCACTGTGTTCACGGGCACGGCACGCGCCGCGTTCGAACTGGCGCTCGCCTATGCACATGAACGCAAGCAGGGCGGCTTGCCGATCATCCGGCACCAGTCGGTTGCATCGCGTCTCTTTCACATGTTCCGCAAAGTAGAGGCGGCTCGTGCGCTCTCGCAGCGCGTCGTGCACTACAACTTCACGGCGCCGCAACCGTCACTGCATGCGGCGATGACCGCGAAGGTGACGGCAACCCAGACCGCCTTCGAAGTCGCCAACGATGCCCTGCAGATTTTCTGCGGCAACGGCCTCACCCGGGAGTACCCGATCGAAAAGATCTGGCGCGATGCACGCGCGTCGCTGATCGAAGACGGCTGCAACGAAATCCTCGCGATCAAGGGCGGCTACTACCTGATCGACCCGGAACTGCTTTGAACGAGAAGGGACGCTCACACATTCCAATGAAACCGGAAGGAGACGAAGAAATGGCAACGATATACGAAGTGGTGCTGTATGGCGCAAGTGGCTACACGGGCAAATTGACGGCGTGGAAGCTGGCCGAGCGCGGAATCCCCTTTATCGCCGCGGGGCGCAACAAGGAGCGGCTGGAAGAGGAAATGGCGAAGGTGCCCGAACTGGACGGACATGACTACCAGTGCGTAGGAGTCCAGCATGACACGGCTGCGTTGACCGAACTCTTCAGCGGCAAGAAGGCAGTGATCAACATCGTCGGGCCGTTCATGCAGCTGGGACAACCTGTGGTCGAGGCGAGCCTCGCTGCGGGTTGCCATTACTTCGACACGACAGGCGAAACCGACTGGATGTCGCTGCTCAAGCACTCATACGGCGAGGCTTTTGCGGCGAAAGATCTGGCACTGTGTCCGGGCAACTCGTACATGTGGACCGAAGGCAATCTGGCGACCGAGATCGCGCTGGAGACGCCGGGCATCGATACGCTCGACCTGGTTTATCTCGCCAATTCCGAAGTAAGTGTCGCGTCGACGATGTCGTTTCTGCGGATGTGCACGAAGCAGCAGTTTTTCCTGTCCAACAATGAACTGGTGCAATGGCCATGGGCGACGCCGTATCAGGTTCATGTGCCAGGAGAGCACGTGCTGCTGAATGCATTGCCCTGGGGCGGCGGCGGAGAGCCGATCTGGTACGCAGACGATCCGCGCGTGCGCAATTGCCAGACGCTCGTGTCGTTCAGGAACCAGGAGCGCTTTAACGCCGTGGTCGGCCTGTTGAAGAAGTTCGAGGCAGAGTGCCGCCCGCTCGATGCGGCCAGGCAGGAAGAGATCACCAACGAGTGGGGCAAGGCCGTGACCCAGGTCGAGCCCGGGCGCGAGGACCCCGACATCCACCGCTGCACGCTCTCGTGTCAGGGGCGAGGCAATACGAACTCGGTCAGCGTGATTCTGCGCGGCAATTCGCCGTATGCGCAGACGGGTGTACTGGGTGCGGAAGCCGCGCGCCGGGTCCTACGCGGGCAACTGCATGCAACCGGCTTTGTGTCACCGGCGCGCGCGTTCGGCGCACGCAACCTCGTCGCCGCACTGGCGGAAGAAGGCTATCTGGCACACGAGGTGAAAAGCGTATGACAACGGCGGCGGGCGCCGTGCGCTCGCCGCACCCGGAACTCAGTGGTGGAGAGACGAGATGAGCAGCGAAGTGTACATCGCGGGCGTTGGGATGACGTCCTTCGGCAAGCACCTGGACACGAGTGTGAAGCAGCTCACGCGCGTGGCCGTGGGAGATGCGCTCGCCGACGCAGGTTGTGACAGCAGACAAGTGCAAGGGGCGTTTTTCGGCAATTCCACGCAGGGGCATATGGAGGGTCAGCATATGATCCGCGGCCAGCTCGCGTTGCGTGCAATGGGCATCGATAGGATTCCTGTGATCAACGTCGAGAATGCGTGCGCAAGCGCGAGCACCGCGTTTCACCTCGCGGTCAACTACGTCAAGGCGGGCGCCGCCGATATCGTACTGGCGGTGGGCGCGGAGAAGATGTTCTCGCCGGACAAGGCGCGCACGTTCAGCGCATTCGATGGTGCGTGGGACGTGCACGACACGGAAAACGGCAAGCGCAGGCTACTGGAAATGGGCCACGGCATCGAGCCGCCCGAGGGCAGCGTATCGACGAAGCCCTACAGCGTATTCATGGACATCTACGCGTCGATGGGGCGCATGCATATGCGCGAGTTCGGGACCACGCAGCGGCAGTTCGCCGCCGTGTCCGCGAAGAACCACGGGCATTCCGTCCACAATCCGCTCGCGCAGTATCAGCAGGCCTACTCGATCGAAGAGATCCTCAGCGCTGCGCCGATCACGTATCCGCTCACGCTGCCGATGTGCTCGCCTGTCAGCGACGGCGCGGCGGCGGCGATCGTATGCAGCGAGGCCGGGCTCGAATTGCTCAGGGGACGGCGCTCGCGGGCCATCCGGGTTCTCGCATCCGTGCTGCAGACGGGAACCGATCGGCCGGCCGCGGCGCTTGACGAGCATCTGGTCCGGCTGGGTTCATCGAGCGCCTACGAGCAGGCTGGTATCGCGCCGCAGGACGTGTCGGTCGCCGAGGTACACGATGCGACGGCCATCGGCGAAATCATCCAGTCCGAGGTGCTCGGGTTGTGCGAGCGGGGAACAGGTGGCGTTTGCGCCGAACGGGGCGAAACCACGATCGGAGGACGGATTCCGATCAATCCGTCCGGCGGCCTCGAATCGAAAGGACATCCGATCGGCGCCACAGGGTTGGGCCAGATTCATGAGCTCGTCACGCAATTGCGCGGCGAGGCGGGAGCCCGCCAGGTGGAGGACGCGCGCATCGCGATCGCCGAAAACGGCGGCGGTCTGTGCGGTGTTGAGGAGGCCGTGGCCAGCATCACGATTCTGGGTCGATGAGACCGACGCGCCGCGTAAAGCCGAACAGCATCAGCAAGGAACCAAAGGAGAGTGTGTGCCATGAGCACGAGACCCGAAACCACGTTGGCCGCGTTGATCGCCAACCGCGTCGAGACCATGCCGGATCTCGGCGTGCTCACTGTCGAAGGAGCCGGTGTGCGGCCGGATGAGGTGCGCACCTACCGGCAGCTCTGGGAGAACGGCCAGCGGCTCGCGCAGGTACTGATCGATCAGGGCTTGCGTCCCGGCGAACACTTTGCGTTGCTGATGGCCAATCATGCGGAGTTCGTCGAAGCGATGGTCGCCGCATCGATTTCCGGCACCGTTTTCGTGCCGATCGATCCACGCGCGAAGGGCGACAAGCTCGCGTTCATGCTCGAGCACGCGCAATGCCGAGGCGTGATCGCGGCCGACTACACGCTCGATAACCTCATGGCCGTGCGGGGTTCGCTTGCACATCTATCCTGGATCATCGCGCTCGAAACGGATGAGGGCGGGAAGCCGCAGGCGGATTGCCCCGGTGTCGCGTCCTTGCGCGCGTTGCTGCCGGCGCACGTTCCTGATTTACCCGTCATGGCTCGCGACCCGGCCGGCGCGATGCAACTGATCTTCACGTCCGGCACGACCGGCGAGCCGAAGGGCATCGTGATGACGCATCAACGTTACTGCGCAACGTCGGCAGCGGTGTCGGCGCTGTTTGGTTACGTCTGCGATGACCGGCCGTACTCGGGACTCTCGCTCACGCATGCCAACGCCCAGATCGTGACGCTGGGTGCAGCGCTTACGGCAGGCATGCGCGCCGTGCTGTCGCGCCGCTTCACGAAATCGCGTCTGTGGGACATCGCCCGCAAATATGGCTGCACCACGTTCACGCTGCTTGGCGGCATGACGACGGCAATCTACAGCGAACCAGCGAAACCGGACGACGCGAACAACCCCGTGCGTTTCGTTATTTCCGCAGGGATGCCGGCGGCGATCTGGAATGCGTTCGAGGCGCGCTTCGGCGCTCGGATCGTCGAATTCTACGGCGCGGCGGAAGGCGGAATTACCGTGAATCCGCTCGGCGCCGGCCCCGTCGGCAGCATCGGCAAGCCAGTGCCTATCCTCAAGCATCGAATCGTCGACGACGACGGCAACGATTGCGCGCGGGGCGTGCCGGGAGAACTGCTGTTCAGGCCGGCGGACGGTTCGCCGTTCAACGTCGAATACTTCGGCAATCCGGAGGCGTCGGCGAAGAAGTGCAAGGATGGCTGGCTGCACATGGGCGACGTCGTACGCGAGGACGAGAACGGCTGGCTCTTCTTCGAATATCGCAAGGGCGGGGGGATTCGCCACAACGGCGAGTTCATCAATCCGGCACCGATCGAGAAGGTGATCGCCGAGTCGGGGGCGGTCGAGGACGTCTACGTCTATGGCGTGAAGGCGGCGTCCGGTGCGCCGGGTGAAAAAGACGTGGTGGCAGCCGTGGTGCCCAAACGCGCCAACGACTTCGACCCGCAACAGGTGTTCCGCGCCTGCCGCGCGAAGCTGGAAGCGAGTTCGGTCATTTCCTGGGTTCAAGTGGTCCCGGAAATACCGAAGACCGCCTCGGAAAAGCCACTTGAACGATATCTCGTCGACATGTTCGAGGGGCAGCCCGGCAGCGTGTTTGCGGAGCGCGCGTGACGCTTTGCGCAAGGACATCCGCAAGTCCAGAGACGCAGCGGATAACCCGCATATGAACCAAGCGACTTCCGTTCGGCCGGCGTGTGTAGTCGGCCCGAATGGAGCGCTTCTGTACCAACGGAGTAGTCAATGAAAGTACTTGTACCTATCAAGCGCGTCGTCGACGCGAACGTGAGGGTTCGCGTCAAGGCTGACGGCACCGCCGTCGATATCGCGAACGTGAAGATGTCCATGAATCCGTTCGACGAAATCAGCGTCGAAGAGGCCGTGCGCCTGAAGGAAGCGGGCGTCGTGACCGAGGTGATCGCGCTGTCCTGCGGCGTGCCCGCATGCCAGGAAACGCTGCGCACGGCGATGGCGATCGGCGCGGACCGCGGCGTTCTGGTCGAGACGGACGCCGAATTGCAGCCGCTCGCGGTTGCCAAGCTGCTCAAGGCGCTGGTCGACATGGAGCAGCCGCAACTGGTGCTGCTCGGCAAGCAGGCCATCGACGACGACGCCAATCAGGTTGGCCAGATGCTGGCGGCGCTGCTTGGCTGGCCGCAGGCGACGTTCGCATCGAAGGTGACGGTTGAGGCGGGCAAGGCCACCGTTACGCGCGAGATCGACGGCGGTCTGGAAACGATCGAGGTCGATCTGCCCGCCATCGTTACCACCGATTTGCGGTTGAACACGCCGCGCTACGCGACGCTGCCCAACATCATGAAGGCGAAGAAGAAGCCTCTCGATGTCGTGACGCCGGATGCGATGGGTGTCGACGTCACGCCGAGGCTGATGACGCTGAAGCTGGCAGAACCTGCGAAACGCGAAGCGGGCATTCGCGTAGCCGACGCCGCGGAATTGGTGAGCAAGCTGAAAAACGCACAAGTTATCTGATCGAAGGTGAGAAAAATGCCCGTACTCGTTATTGCAGAACACGACAACCAGACGCTCAGGATGGCCACGCTGAACGCCGTTACAGCCGCCGCGCGACTTGGCGAAGACATTCATGTTCTCGTGGCCGGATCGCAATGCGCAAAGGTGTCCGAACAGGCGGCCCACATTGCCGGCGTGACTCGCGTGCTTGCTGTCGACGCCACGCACTATGGCCACGCGTTGGCCGAAAACCTCGCCGCACTCATCGTGAAAGTCGCGGGGCAATACAGTCACATCATTGCGCCGGCCACCACGACCGCGAAGAATGTGATGCCCCGCGTGGCTGCGCTACTCGATGTCGCGCAGATCTCCGACATCGTTGCCGTCGAGTCCGCCGATACGTTCGTGCGACCCATCTACGCGGGCAATGTGCTCGCGACGGTGCGTAGCGCGGACGCCATCAAGGTCGTCACCGTGCGCACGACAGCCTTTGCAGCGGCACCGGCAGAAGGTGGAACGGCCGCGATCGAAGCGCTGGAGCCCGCTCCTGAAGTGCGAGGGTCGCGCTTTGTGAGCCAGCAACTGACGCGCTCGGAGCGCCCGGAGCTGACGTCCGCGAAACGGGTGATCTCGGGCGGCCGAGGCATGGGTTCCGGTGAGAACTTCGCACTGCTGGACGATATTGCCAACAAGCTTGATGCAGCCGTCGGCGCGTCGCGAGCGGCAGTGGACGCCGGATTCGCACCGAATGACTATCAGGTCGGCCAGACAGGCAAGGTGATCGCCCCGCAACTGTATATCGCGGTGGGCATTTCCGGCGCCATCCAGCATCTGGCCGGGATGAAGGACTCGAAGGTGATCGTCGCCATCAACAAGGACGAAGAAGCGCCGATCTTCCAGGTTGCCGACTACTGGATTGTCGGGGACCTCTTCAAGGTGTTGCCGGAGTTGTCCGGTGAACTGGACAGACTGCAACAGAACTGAATCGAGACTAACGATGAGCACCTATATTGCACCGCTGCGCGACATGCGCTTCGTGATGATGGAACTGGCCGACCTCGGCGCGCTGTCTTCATTGCCGGACCTCGAAGAGGTCACCCCGGAACTGGCCGACGCAGTACTCGAGGAGGCAGCGAAACTCGCCGCTGAAGTGCTTGCGCCGCTCAACAAGACAGGCGACGAGCAGGGTGCGCGCCTGACTCAGGGCGGCGTGGTTGCCGCAGACGGTTTTGCGCAAGCGTACCGGCAATTTTCCGCGGGAGGATGGTGCGGGCTCAGCGGCGATTCCGCGTTTGGCGGGCAGGGCCTGCCCGAACTGCTGCACGCGGCGACCGTGGAGATGTGGAATTCCTCCAATATGGCGTTCGCCCTGTGCCCGCTGTTGACGGCCGGCGCCACCGAGGCATTGCGGCAACATGGCTCGGAGGATCTCAAGCAGCGCTATCTGCCTGATCTGATCAGCGGCGCCTGGACAGGCACGATGAATCTGACCGAACCGCAAGCCGGATCGGATCTCGCCGCAGTGCGTACGAAGGCCGTGCCGGACGGCGATCATTATCGCCTTTACGGCCAGAAGATCTTCATCACGTGGGGCGACCACGACATGACGGACAACGTGATTCATCTCGTCCTCGCTCGCACGCCGGATGCGCCGGAGGGCGTGCGCGGCATTTCGCTGTTCCTCGTGCCGAAGTTCCTGCTGAACGCTGACGGCTCGCCGGGACAGCGCAACGATGTCCACTGCGTATCGCTTGAACACAAGTTGGGTATCCACGCAAGTCCAACCTGTGTGATGAGCTTTGGAGACAAGGACGGCGCGATCGGCTATCTCGTCGGACAGGAGAACAAAGGCCTCGCGCATATGTTCACGATGATGAACGAAGCCCGCCAGAAAGTGGGGATTCAGGGGCTGGCGATGGCGGAGCGCGCATATCAGCAAGCCCGCGAATACGCGAAGGAGCGCGTTCAGGGACGCCTTGCGGGCAGCCGTTCGGGCGAGGCGGTCGCCATCGTTCATCACCCGGATGTCCGTCGCATGTTGCTGACGATGAAGGCGCAGATCGAAGCGATGCGCGCGTTCGCCTATGTGATGGCGGCCGACATGGATCACACGCATAGGAACCCGGACGCCACTGAGCGCGCGCGACGCCAGGCACGTGTGGACCTGTTGATCCCGGTGCTGAAGGGATGGTGTACCGAGCTGGGCGTCGAGATCGCATCGCTGGGCGTGCAGGTGCATGGCGGGATGGGCTACATCGAAGAGACGGGCGCCTGCCAGTTTCTCCGCGATGCACGAATCGCGACCATCTACGAAGGCACGACAGGCATCCAGGCGGCAGACCTGGCGGGACGCAAGCTCGCGTCGGACGGTGGGGCGGCAATGTCCGGGCTTGTCGCGGAGATGCGAATCGTCGCACTGGAACTCGAGCGAAGCTCGGACGCGCAGCTTGCGTCGATTGGCACGGCCGTGTCGGCAAGTGTGCAGGCGCTTGAAGACGCCACCACGTGGATGCTGCGCACTTTAGCGGCAAACGTCGACGAGGCGCTTGCGAGTTCTGCCGACTATCTGATGATGACGGGCTATGTCTGCGGCGGATGGCAGATGGCGCGCGCTGCGCTGGCCGCGTCGAAGAAAGCTGCAGCAGGCGAAGATCAGGAATTTCACCGGACGAAGCTCGCGACTGCGCGGTTCTATGTGGAAAAGATCTTGCCGAAAGCCCACGCGCTTCGGGAGACGATCCTGCGCGGCGCCTCCGGTGCGATAGACATTGGGATCGAGCAGTTCTGAATCGAATGAGCAGGAAAGAATTTCTTTTATGGGCAAACGATTTTTCTGTAATTTTGGATAACTAATAAAAAATAGTTGGAGAGAAGTATGAAACGGATTGCATACCTCGCGCTCATAGCGGGTTTGATATGTGACAGCGCAATGGCGCAAAGTGCGGGGAGTTTCGTAACGAGTGTGGGCGGGGCATGGCTGGACTTCGGGTCGTCGTCTGCAACGGCGCTGCAGAGCACTTCGGCGGCAGGCACATTTACGTCGGCTGGAACGGGCGGTCAGATACATAATACGTTCACCGCGGAACTCGCATTCACGTATTTCATCACGGACCATATCGCGCTGGATCTGGCTTCGGGTGTGCCACCCAAGCTCAAACTCTACGCGCAGGGGACGGCCGCCCCATTCGGTTCAGGGGGGCCGACGCTCGCCTTCGGCAATCTGCAACCCCTCGCCACAACCAGATCCTGGCCGCCCATTGTCTTCCTCAAGTACTACTTTGGCGCGGCGCAGTCGCGGCTGCGTCCCTTTGTCGGTGTCGGTGTGAATTACACGTGGTATTCGCATACTGAACTAAATTCGACTTTCAGCTCGGCGTTGCAGCACGTCGCGGGGCCAGGCGGCCAGGCAAAGGCTTCGCTGAGCCCGTCGTGGAATCCGGCGTTCAATGCAGCCCTTCATTGTCTCCATGACTGGAGACAGAGAGGACGGCGGACTCACGCGGATTTTCGATGCCTGTCTGCAGAAGCTGTTCTCGCTCGAGGCAGTTTTGCAGGTGATTGAAGATGCTCAAAGCTGTGGCGATACGAGCGCTCTCCTTGCCGTCTAGGCATTGCTTGCTGTCATTGTTCCAGTAACTATAAGACCAACCAGACTGGTATTCGGCCTGCCGGCGAAAGGGCAACATGGCGTCATGAGCCCGTCATGACAAATATGTAGATTCGGTCCGCACCGAAAGAGTCGGTGTCGAATGCACAAAATATGATCTGAGAGAAGTTAGACAAATGAATCGACACACTCAAAGGATCGGTCATCTCGAGCGCAGTGCCGGGAATGACCGCCTGACGCGCGCCTTGGGCGCACGCCTCAATAGGGCATTGAAGCGCGCCGGCATCAGTTCGGCACGCGCAGCGAAGTGGGTGGGTGTGAGCGAATATGACGTGCAATATTGGCGAGGTGGAATCACCGTGCCGCCGCTGACCGCTTGTACGCGCCTCGCCGCCGTTCTCCATCTCGATGTTCACTGGCTTTGCACGGGGCAGTCTCCGGTCGCCTGATTCGCAGTTCGCGGGAATCGCGGGCCAAGGGGGTATGCTCCCTGGATTCCTGTACGTTGTGAAGTTCGCAGCCCGGTCGGCATCGCACTCGCAATGATGCCGTTTTTTTACGCATTTTTGATGCGGCACAGCAGGCGTCTCTTTCCGCAAACACGGAGGGAGTCGATGTGAAGGCAGTTAAACAAGATGCGGCGTTCGACCAGGCACGGCGCCTCAATAAGTACGAGATGGCGTTGTCGCGAGGCGCCTCGCATATCGCGAGCACGCTGTACGAGGAAAGCATGCTTGCGGCGGTGAGGGAGGTCATTCTTCACTTCGAGGCCTCGCACGGACGCGACGACTTGAAGGCATTTGCGTCCGCCGTTTCTCAGAAGACTGGCGCAGCGCGGGAATCGGCTGGCGGCCAAGGTGCTCCAGCACTTTTTTGAAAGCGGCTGTTTGCCAGAGAAGATACCCAGCGCGCGGCCAGTACCTGTTTCTGCTCGTCAACCTGTCGCCCGGAAGCTGAAAGGCACGTCCTCAGGCGAGGCGAGGCGCGCGAACAGCGTAAGCCGGATGTAGGTTGGCGATCCACAAGTGTCAATCCCGTCCTCGCGTTGTAGCGCTATAAGAGCCGTAATAAGCACTCAGATCGCTATCTCCGTGTTCTTCTGCCCCTCGAAGTACGTGGCGCGGAGGTGCCTCGTGATCGCTCTATCGATGGAAACATCAGTGGGTATACGTGAGCGCGACGCCTGCGATGAGCAATATCGCGCCCGGAACAAGCAGATGCCACAGATGACAAGCGGCCTTTCCCGAGGGAAACCGCTGCGCTAATGGCAGGGTTCAGCGCCGGGCAGCGGGTCGTCGACGACACACTCGTCCGGTGAACGAATTTCATCGCGGTTGATCGAAGGGCGGATGCTGTTTCGTTACGCTTAATGTCGGGCGCGTCCGGCAATTAGCCCGCGAGGGTACGCGGAGCCGATCCAGTCTTACCAGAAGTTCCGAACCCTGCTTTTGGATGTGAATGGGTATATTGGGTAGTGCAAGCACTGCGCGAATGCGCGTTCGCCAGTAGTCTGGTTGCATTACGACATTCGTCTTTGCGGTGTTGTGGCCGTAATCCAGATACTCCAACTCGGAGATCATCGTCTGGATATGAGCCAGATCTTTTTCCGCGTGGTTTGCGTTGACATAAGCGCTTGATGTCTCTCTGATTTATTGTTCGTCAATGTTCCATGGTCGTCAGGTTCGTACCGTTTTGCGCGCGACTTGTCGTGCTGTCGCATAGGAAGCCGTCACCGCCGGGACCGGGACCAGCGGCACCAGTCGTGGTGATCTAGGTTCCTGAGTAACTCTGCACGACGATATTCACGACAGTAGTGAGCGATCACGCCGGTTGCCGCAATCACCAATACGAACACACCGATCACAATCCCAAGCCAAGATTCACCCATTGCAGTCTCCTTCGTTGCGTCCGGTCTGCGATTACGGACCGGTTGACGGTGCACTACAGGCGTTTCTTCTATTCTTGCGTTGAACGTTCATTTGAACGACAGGCCGCAAGTCGGCGGACGTTGCTCAACAAGCCCGCCCGACGGCTTTCAGGACGGCATGGCCCTGTGGGGTGACGCTTAGTTGCCGCTGTCCGGTCGTCAGCAGTTCAATGTTCACCAGTTGACATGCCAGCAGCGTTTGAATTTCCTCTCGGTCGGGTCTGATCTGATCGGGTGCAGCGTTCACCAGCATCAAGGTGGTGAATTCATGCGGACTCAACATGCGTGCCTCCTTATGAAGCGGTATATCGTCAAACTGACGGGCTTAGTGCTGAAACCGATGTCCGGCGTCGCGATTACTGCTCGACATCTTTGCATTGATCTATTTAGTCGCCGTGCGGGGTCCCTTGGCAGTTTCGATGGCCTGCGTGGCCGCTTTGCGGACGGTCTCGCTCGCATGTAGGGAGGTCAGGAAGGTCGATTTCAATACGTTGGTCGCGGCTTCTGTCCCGGCGGGTGCGTTCTTCACAAGGTTGTCTACAAGTGTTCGTGCAGTGTGACTCTCATGCTCGTAATGTGCTTCGGCAACCTTCGTCAATTCCGCTTTGGTGTTCGACGCGATGTCGTATAACTGGCGGCTGTATGAAAGAGCCTGTTCGACTGCGGGCTGTATTAGACCGGCCTGCCACGTGAGGTATTCCTCGGGCGTCTTAACCGACAGCGCTTCATGCCAGTAAGCTTCGTTCGTTGCAAGTGCCGAATGGATAGTTTGCAGATTCAGTTCGATCAGAAGTTGGAAGCTCTCGAACGCCTTATTCGTCAAGGCGAACGTGGTGACAGCGTTGTCGGCCTGCGACGCGATGAATTGATCGGGTTCGAAAATGCTCATTCATGCTCTCCTTAATTATCGTCAATGAGCGCCCGATGGCGGTCGGCAGAGAAAACCGGATGCGCCACCGGACCGCCGGCCCGCAAGGCTGTACCTGACCGAGCGGATGCATTTCCCAATAAGTGGAATCATTCTAACGTCGTAAAAGCAACATTTGGAATGCTCTTATGTAGGGGCATCCCCTAGCTCTGAAGACATCAGAATGTCATCGGTGTGCCCGTCGAGCCTGTACTGGTAGATGGTGGCGAACGTGAGCGACAAAGGTATCGGCATCCCGGTATCGCAACTTGACCTTATGTTCGAAGCGTACGTTCAGCTAGCCATCCCCGGATGGCCGGTGGCGATCGGGTCTCGGCATCGGGCTGTCTGTCGTCCAGAACCCGGTTGATACGCATGGCGGCCGCGTCACCGCCGCAAGCGGCGGAGTAGGGAAGTGCCGGACAATATTGGACACCTTCATCGGAGAGTTGCAGCGGATGGGCCGGATGAACGCGCAGGGCGCGATATGCGGTTGCGTTGCTACGCTTTGTGGCAGCTATGCTTTCCTGCGAAGCTTGGGTTGGATTAGCGTGCAAAATCGTAAGACTGCCCCTTTCTTCTGTCGCTTCTCCGCCGCGAAATTGAGCTTTTTTCTCCGCGGTATTTCGCGTGGTATCTGCAAAAGCAGTTGGCGGAAAGCGCGCGCGGCGGGCGTTTTGCGAAAAGGCTCGCCCGGTTCCTGATCGAGCCATTTGCCAGCATGCCAGATACGCAGCCCTCGACGATGCGCCACGGGCTCAGCGTCGCAAGCAGCCTCATGCTCCATGCGAGACCCGGCGCCCGGCGTGCGGCGCGGGCAAATGCCAGCACCCAGCCGAGCAGCGCGATCTGGAGAAGCGGTACCACGACGATCATCATTGCAGCGGCGATCGCGATCGGTGCAACCGTGCCGTGCGCCAGCGCTGCCGCGGACCGCCAGAGCGTCGTCTCGCTGTGCAGGCCGGGCAGAGAAATCCGAATCACCGGGCAGACATTGGCGATCACGAAGACGATGGGTGCGGCGACGGTTAGCGCCAGCCGCCGATCAACGCCAAGCTGGTTCGCGAGATACAGGACGGCCGAACATTGCGCGCAGACGACGAGAGTCTGTGCGTGTCCAGGAACGAGTTCATGCATTCGAACGAAGATCTTGGGGCGACGGCAATTCCGCGGATGGTCGTCTGTCGAAAGATTAAAGGCATCAAGTTCAACGGTGATGTCTGGCCCGTCAAGAATCCAACCTGAGCTATCACGCCAGCGACCTTGGTGGCAGCGACCGACTGGTTGAGTCCCTCGCCACCGGCCACCTCGATAGTCATGTCCACGCCCTTGCCGCCGGTAAGTTCAAGGACTTGATCCTGCCAATTGGGGTATGTCTTGTAGTTGATTCCTGCATCAGCACCCAGCGCTCTAATTTTTTTCCAGGTTCGCATTGTTGCTGGACGTGCCGATAGCGCGCGCGCCATGTGCAACAGCAATCTGCGCGGCAAACGCCGCATCTTCAGCGTGACAACAGCGAAACGGTTGCAATGCCGAGGATGGTCATCGCGAGCGACGCGCTCACGTGAATGACAATCTCGCCTGCGGCCCAGCCGAGCCGGCCGTCTTGCAAGCGCTGCACGACTTCCGCTGAGAACGTCGAGAAAGTGGAAAGGCCGCCCATCAGGCCGGTAATGACGAAGAGCCGCCATTCGGGCGCGATCTGCGGAACCCGCGCAAATCCCGCGACCGCAACGCCGATGATGTAGCCCGCAATCACGTTGGTGGCGAGCGTGCCGAGCGGCAGGCCGCTAAACATACCGTTCAGGCGGATGCCGAGAAACCAGCGAAATAGCGAGCCGAGCGCGCCGCCAATGGCGACAGCGAGAAAGGACCAATACATGGAAGAAGACCTGACCAGACCGAAGTGTCGACAAACCGGGCTGAGCGTGGGCGAGGCGATGCCGCGTCCGCAGTCATCCGGGCGAAGCAGGCATCATCAGCCACGAGGGCGGTTAAAGGAGAATGCCATCTCCAGCGTCGAAGTCTAACATCGGCGGGGCATGTGGGGACAGGTCCAGGCCGCGCCGAGGGCGTGGCGCGCCGGTTTTTCGTCCGCGCCGGCGCTCGGATCGACGCGCCTCGCGGTGGAGCGGTGCGAGGTGAGCACCGGAACTCCCGGCGTGGCCGGTGCGCTCGCATGGGCAGCGCGTCAACGCCGTGCCCTCACGCGGAACGCGCCGCCCGCTGCGCTCGCACCAAGCCTCACTTCGTGCCTGTTATTCCGGCGTTGCCGAAATCTTGTGAATCGACAGATCCGCGCCGTTGTATTCGTCTTCCTGGTCGAGCCGCAGGCCCACCGTCAAACGGATCGCGCCGTACACGATCGAGCCGCCGAGCGACGCCAACGCGATTCCGCCCAGCGTGCCGATCAACTGCGAGCCGAATGACACACCGCCCATGCCGCCGAGCGCGTGCTGACCGAAAATCCCCGCCGCGATGCCGCCCCACGCGCCGCACAGGCCGTGCAACGGCCACACGCCGAGGACGTCGTCGATGCGCCAGCGGTTCTGCACGCAGGTGAACATATACACGAACAGCGCGCCCGCCATGCCGCCCGTCACCAGTGCGCCGAGCGGATGCATCACGTCGGAGCCGGCGCAGACCGCCACCAGACCGGCGAGCGGACCGTTGTAGGTGAAGCCCGGATCGTTGCGGCCGGCGAACCACGCGCTCAGCGTGCCGCCGACCATCGCCATCAGCGAATTGACGGCGACGAGGCCGCTGATCTTGTCGACCGTCTGTGCGCTCATCACGTTGAAGCCGAACCAGCCGACCGTCAGCACCCACGCGCCCAGCGCGAGAAACGGAATATTCGATGGCGGATGCGCGGCAATGCCGCCGTCCCGATGGTAGCGCCCGTGCCGCGCGCCCAGCAGCAGCACTGCCGGCAACGCGACCCAGCCGCCGAACGCGTGCACCACCACCGAGCCGGCGAAATCGTGAAACGGCGCGCCGAGCACGTGGGCGAGCCAGTCCTGGACGCCAAGACGCCCGTTCCACACGATTCCCTCGAAGAACGGATAAACGAAGCCAACCAGCACGAAGGTCGCGAACAGTTGCGGATTGAATTTCGAGCGCTCCGCGATGCCGCCCGACACGATCGCCGGAATGGCGGCGGCGAAGGTCAGCAGGAAGAAAAAGCGCACCAGCGCGTAGCCGTTGTGCGCGGCCAGCGACTCGGCGCTGCCGAAAAACTGCACGCCGTACGCAATCGTGTAGCCGATGAAGAAATACGCGATCGTCGAGACGGAGAAGTCCACGAGAATCTTGACCAGCGCATTGACCTGATTCTTTTTGCGGACCGTACCGAGTTCGAGAAACGCAAACCCCGCGTGCATGGCCAGCACCATCGCCGCACCGAGCAGAAGAAACAGCGTATCGGTGCCGGTTTTCAGACTTTCCATCGATGTGTCCTGCGTATGCCAAAAAAGCGGGCAATGAATGCAAGAAGTGGGCCAAAGTTGTGCCGAGAAGTGTCGATGCGGTGCAATCCAGCACCGGCGTGGATTCCTCAGATGCATGACACCTGTAAGACGCTGTTTGGTGTGCACCGGGAAAAGACACGAAAAGCACAATTTAAGTGCACATGAATTAGCACGCTGTGGAAATGATCCAGATGAGGGCGGGATATTCGATTTTAATTACTTTTCATTCAAAATCCTGACGCGTTGTGGTGCTTTGCGAGATGTCCGGCCGGCCCGGCAAACGCGCGGTGCACGGTTGACCGCGAGCGTCTTTGTTTTCCTGGGCAAACGTCGACATAATGTGCCGACCCCGTGAATGATCTACGGCCAACGACCTTCAATGCGCACGCATGAGACTCACAACTAAAGGCCTGTTGCTGATCGCCATTCCGGCTGTGTTCGAACTGGCGCTGTTGTCCGGACTGGTCAAGGCCCAGTCCGACGCGGCGCTGGCGGAGCGTTGGGCCATTCATAGTGAGGACGTGCTGCGCCAGAGCGCGGCGATTCTCGATCCGGTGCTGGGCGAATCGGTGGCGCTGCGCGGTGCGGTGCTCGCGAACGACACCCACTTCGCCACGCCAGTCGCGGTATGGGTGGATGTCGACCGCCGCATCGACGAGCTGGCTGAACTGGTCGCCGACAACCCGGCTCAGGTCGAGCGTGTGGTGCAGGTGCGGCAGGCCGTGCAGGCGTATCGCCAATGGTCGGACCGGATTCAGGATCTGTTGCGCTCGGGGTTGCGGCACGACGTTCTCCAACGCTTGCGCGATCCGGCGAAAAGCGACGCGCTCGATCGCTTCCGTCAGCAGATGGTTGCGTTCCAGGCGCAAGAGCGGCGCATCGATGCGCTGCGCTCGACCGCCGCCGGCGTCGCGCGCGAACAGCAGCAGACTTTGATCGCCGCGGCGGCGTTCGGCTCGCTGCTGTTCGTGGCGCTGGCGATCTGGTGGTTCACGCGCGGTGTGCGCGGACGGCTCGCGCTCCTGTCCGACAACGCGGGGCGCCTCGCGGGCAACGAGCCGCTGGCGCCGCTCGACACCGGTCGCGATGAAATCGCCCGCCTCGATCTGACCTTGCATGAGACGAGCCGGCGTCTGCTCGAAGCCGAGCGCATCCAGGCGCGCTTCCAGGCGGACCTCACGCGCCGCACCGGCGAACTGGCGCAGATCAACGAGACATTGCGACAGCAGACCCAGGAAAACGAGATGTTCATCTACAGCGTGTCGCACGATCTGCGTGCACCGTTGGTGAATCTGCAAGGCTTCTCGAAGGAACTGATCCGTGCCTGTGACGAACTGCGCGTGACGGTGCGCGAGTCGTCGCTCGCCGAGCAGTCGCGGCAGCGGATCGAAAGGGTGGTCGACGAAGATATCGGCGAAGCGCTGCATTATCTGCAGACGGCCGTGTTGCGGGCTTCGCACATCATCGATGCGCTGTTGCGGTTGTCACGGGTCGGTCGCGTCGAGTATCGCCGGCAGAAGGTGGACATGCAGGACATCGTGCAGCGCGTGATCGATGCGATGCGGGGCTCGATCCGCACGCGGCGTGCTCGCGTGAGCGTCGGCGAGTTGCCTGCGGTGTGGGGCGATCCGACCGCGCTCGAGCAGGTGTTCGCGAATCTGGTGGGCAATGCGGTGAATTATCTCGACCCGGCGCGCGAGGGCAAGATCGAAATCGGGACGACGCCGGCGCCGCCGGGGGTGCATTCGTTACGCATTTTCTATGTGCGCGACAACGGCCAGGGAATTCCGGCGGTTGCTTTGCCGCGGCTTTTCAACGCTTTTCAGCGCTTGCACGGCAATTCGACCGCCGGCGAGGGCATCGGCCTCGCGCTCGTGCGCCGGATGGTCGAACGACACGGCGGACGCGTGTGGGCGGAGTCGCAGGAGGGGCGGGGCACGACGTTTTATCTGTCGCTGCCCGAAGCCGGTATGCGGTCCGAGGAAGCGGCTGTCGCGGCGCCAGGTTTTCCGTCGATACGGGGCGAGCGCGGTTGGCGCGCGGACCTCGACGGTCGTGAAGGCGCGAAAGCAGGTGACAACCGGACAGTGCATTCCGTCGACACCGCGCCCGGTGTCGGCTCGCGCTGATCGGCGCGGGCGCATGAGCATGCCGGCTATGCGGTTCAGTGCGCGGCGAAGATGCGCCGTGGCTTGAGCAGCTTGCTGCCGCGAATCGACCAGTAACAGCCGCAGGCGAGTAGAACGGCGACGCCTGTCAATGCCTCGATCGGTGCGGGCTGCAAACCGGGCAGGCCGCCGATCGTGAAGAGGCCGCGCGCGACGATCAGCAGTGCCGCCCAGATCGAGCACGCGGCTTGTACCAGCATGCGAGTGCCGGTTACGCGCCGTGCGCGGTTGTCGCTCGACCAGTTGGCCGGCGTGCGCGCGCAGAAGAAAGCAATAGCCATCAGCGTGATGGCGAGGATGAGGATCCAGTCGATCAGTTCCATCGAAAAACACTCCCAAGTCAGCCCCAGACTTTAGAAAGGTTTTGCCGTGCGAACTATCGGACGAATCTCAAATGCAAAATGTTGTGCCGTGTTTCGGCGAACGCCTGGTGCCGCGCGGGCAGGGCGCTCGCCGTCGAATTTCGCGCTAGCTTAAAGCTCGATCCGCGTGCCGAGCAGCACGAGGAACTGGCGCAGCCATTCTGGATGCGCGGGCCATGCGGGGGCGGTGACGAAATTGGCGTCGGTGATCGCGGCGTCGACCGGAATGTCGGCATACTCGCCGCCAGCCAGTTTCACTTCGGGCGCGCAGGCCGGGTACGCGGAAATGCGCTTGCCGCGAATGACGTCGGCGGCAGCCAGCAGTTGCGCGCCGTGACAGACGGCGGCGATCGGCTTGCCCGCTTCGGCGAACTGCCGCACGACTTCGATCACTTTGGGATCGAGCCGGAGATACTCCGGCGCGCGGCCGCCGGCGATCGCCAGCGCGTCATACTGGCGCGGATCGGCGTCGTCGAACGACGCGTTGAGCGTGAATTGATGCCCGGGCTTTTCGGTGTAGGTCTGGTCGCCCTCGAAATCGTGGATCGCGGTCTTGATCCGGTCACCCGCTTTCTTGTTCGGACAGACCGCGTCGACGATATGGCCGACTGCCTGCAGCGCCTGAAACGGCACCATTGTTTCGTAATCCTCGGCGAAGTCGCCGGTCAGAAACAGAATCTTCTTTGCCGCCATCGTATGCCTCCAGTTGATCAATGGAAAACAGCGAACCCATTTCGACATTCATCGATGCTTACGCAGTCTACTCCATCGCGTTTGACGAAACCGCGACGGATTGCGTGAGCGAGCGTCCTCACATGGCGCACCGTGCCGCGAACACGGCGGCTCGCGCTTCCCAGTGAGTCAGTGCGGCGCAACGGCGTATGATGAGCGCGTTTTCGCACGTGGAGGCCGCTCGATGCGGCTCAATTCAAACATGACTTCATCTCTCTATTGTTCGTTGTTGCGCCGCGCGGCGGTCGTGGTCGTCGTATTCGGCGCACTGGCCGCGTGCCAGAAGAACGATGCGTCGGCCGGACAGGTTGCCGGCAAGCTCAACGACGCCGCCCAGCTCGCCGGTCAGAAGCTCGACCAGGCAGCGAGCTACGTCGGCCAGCAGGTCGATGCGACCAAATCCGCCGCGCAGCAGAACCTCGAATCCGCCTCCGCGCCGTCGATCAACATCGACCCGAGCGCCCTTGCTTCGAGCGCGCAGGCCAATCTGCAAAGCGCGGCGAGCGCGACTCACGCGCAACTCGGCAAGGCCGCGTCGCTCACCGGCCAGAGCCTCGAAACGGCGGGGCGCAAGCTGCAGGAGTGGTCGGCGCAGAATACGGCGTCGTCGGCGCACGCGGCGGCTTCGTCAACGGGCGATTCGGCCGATGCGCAAAAGCAGATGGACAAGTGACATGCCAGCCGGTTCGATCGTCCATTTGACGGCCGGGTTAAATGTAATTACCATGGTTACATATTGTGGTCGCCGGGCGGGTGTGTTGTGAATACGAGTAGCCGATTTGCATTTGCGGTGCACGTGCTTGCGCTGTTGTCGCTGCAGGAGGGCGTGCCGCTTTCGTCGGAGATGATCGCGGGCAGCGTGAACACGAATCCCGCGCTGATCCGTCGGCTGTTGACCATGCTGGCCGAGGCGGGTCTCACCACCTCGCAGCTCGGCTCGGGCGGCGGCGCGCTGCTGGCTCGTGCGCCCGCGCAGATCACCTTGCTCGACGTCTACCGCGCGGTGGATGACGCGCAATTGTTCGCGCTGCATCGCGAGGAGCCGAATCCGGCGTGTATGGTCGGGCGTAATATTCAGGGAGTGCTGCGCGGCATCATCGACGAAGCGCAGGAGGCGATGGAAGCGTCGCTCGGCGCTCGTACGTTGGCCGACGCCACAGCCGACGTGGTGCGCGCGGAGAAGCAGCGCGAGCGCAAGCGGCGTGCGCACGGATGAGGCGGTGACGAAGCAGTATCGGAGGGCGCATGTGCGGCACATGCGTCTGAGAAACGGACGGGGCGCGAGCCCTCTTTTTTCCGCGATATATGTAATCAATGTAGTTACATATAAATTCATCACAGGAGTTAGAAAATGAGCAAGCAACTGAAGATCGCGTTGTTCGGTGCGACCGGCATGATCGGGTCGCGGATCGCCGCGGAAGCGGCCCGTCGCGGGCATCAGGTGACGGCGCTGGCGCGCAATCCGGCGCGTGTGCCGACCGACGTGGCGAATCTGCACGCGGCGCAAGCCGATCTGCTCGACGCCGCAAGCGTCGGCGCCGCGGTGCGCGGCCACGATGTCGTGGCCAGCGCTTACGCTCCGCCGCAGGACGATCTCGCGACGCTCGCGAAGGCGACTCACGCGCTCGTCGAAGGCGTGCGCGCGGCGGGGTTGAAGCGCGTCGTCGTGGTGGGCGGCGCGGGTACGCTGGAAGTCGCCCCAGGCAAGCAACTGGTCGATACGGACGGGTTTCCCGACGTGTACAAGGCGATTGCGCTCGCCCATCGCGACGCATTCGACTACTACCGCGGCATCACTGACCTCGACTGGACTTTCTTCGCGCCGGCCGCGCTGATCGCCCCCGGCGAGCGCACCGGCCAGTTCCGCACCGGCGCGAACACGCTGTTGGCCGACGCGGAAGGCAACAGCCGCATTTCCGCGGAAGACTACGCGATCGCGTTCGTCGATGAACTGGAGCAGGGCCGCTTCGTTCGTCAGATCGCGACGGTCGCCTACTGACGCGGACACCGGCGAAGGCGGGCGGCGCGAGCATGCGGTGTTTTCACCGTCCCCGTGGGGGAGCGCGGGCGATCCGGTCCGCGATGGCAGCGGCAAGTCGACAAGGCGGCGCCGCGACACCGCTGCGTCACACGCGGCGCGCCGCGGCGACGCCGATAGCGTAAAGCGCACCGCGAGGAAGGCGAGCTCGCCATGGTGTGCTTTCCAAGCCCGCGCAAGCGCCCTAACATTCGGTTACGCATGTTCGGGCGCGCCGGGCAAAACTGCGGCTACACTGGCGACTCCCGTTTTCCTACGGATTGCCATGCAGTCATGCCCGTCGCGGCGTGAGTCCGAGGCTACGCCGTCCAACGGCGGGCAGCCGGCGACCCGCGCCGTCCCTCATTTTTTCTCAGACCGACCCGGCTCCGGCACGCGCCCGACTGCGTGCGCGCGCGTCGCGGCATGGTTCGGCGCATGGATGGCCGCGCTCGGCATCGCGCTGATCCTGTGCGCCGGCGCGCTGCCCGTGTCGGCGCTGGCTGCCGGCGCGCCCACCAGCGCACCGGCCAGTGCGCCCAGCAGCACGCCGCTGATCCCGGCCTTGCAGAGCCTGATCAACAGCGCGACGGTGACGCCCACGCCAGTCGCGTCGGCCGCGTCGGCCCCCGACGGGGCGTCCGCACCGTCGCCCGCGAGCCAGGCGGAATTGACCCGCTCGCTCGACAGTGTGATCGCCACGCTCGACAACGACCGCCAGCGCACCGCGCTCGTCACCCAGCTCAAGAAGCTGCGCGACGTCTCGCAGAACGTCGCGCCATCCACGCCCGCGCCCGCGCAACCGAGTCCCGGTCTGCTCGGCGCGATCGCGTCGGGCATCGCGTCGTTCGAAGCCGACGTGCATCAGGGCCGCACGCCCGTGCGCTACTGGGGCGGACGCTTCAATGCGGCCGGCAACGAGCTATACACGATCATCACCAGCCAGGGGCGCGAGAGCTTCGGCCGCGTGCTGTTCTCGATGCTGGCGATGCTGGTTGGCTGGGGCGCCTGCGCCGGCGCGCTGATCTATCTGCAATACCGGCTGTACCGGCGCTTTGGCATCGTCATGCAGCTGAATCCGAATCCGACCACGCGCGAACTGCTGGTCTTCGCGCTGCGCCGTGTCGGTCCGTGGATCATCGCCTTCGTCGCGGCGCTGCTGTTCGTGCGCGCGATGCCCGATGCGCTCGGCCGCACGCTCGGCATGGTGGTCGCCTATGCGATCGTCGCGGGCGCGGTGTTTTCGGCGATCTGCCTGATCATGTTCTCGCTGTCCGGCTCGGGGCATCGGCGCATCGCGGTGGGTCTGCTGATCGATCATGCGCGGCGTCTGCTGTTCGCGGTCGGCGTGTGCGGCGCGCTCGGCGATGCGGCCGTCAATTACGACGTCGCGCACCAGCTCGGCTCGAATCTCGCCGCGTTGATTTCGACCGCGGCCAACATGACGGCTGCCGTGCTGACCGGCTATTTCGCGCTCGCGTTTCGCCGGCCGGTCGCGCATCTGATCCGCAACCGGCCCTACGAGCAGCGCCACCATCACAAGGCCGCGACCGACGCGTTCGACGTGCTCGCCGCGCTCTGGCACGTGCCCGTGCTGGTACTGGCGACGGCGTCGGTGGTCGCGACGCTCGGCGGTTCGGGTTCCAGCGAAAACGTGCTGCAGATTTCGGTGGTGACCGCGCTGTTGCTGGTGCTGGCGTTTTTCCTGTCGGCCATCGTGTTGCGCATGACGCGCCCGCGCAGCGCGCGCGCCCGTCGCCGGTCGCCGTATCTGACGCGGCTGTTGCGGTTTTTCGGCACGTTGCTCACGCTCTTCATCTGGCTGTTCTTTTTCGAACTCGCGGCGCGTCTGTGGGGCGTGTCGCTTGCCGCGATGGTCGAGCAGAACGTCGCGGCGCGCGGTATCGCGCATGCCGTGACGGCGATCGTCGCGACCGTGTTCATTGCGTGGCTGCTGTGGATTCTGGTCGATACCGCGATTACCGAAGCGCTCAATCCGGCCGGCCCGCGCACCAAGTCGCGCAGTCCGAGCATGCGCGCGCGCACGATGTTGCCGCTCGTGCGCAACGTACTGCTCGTGACCATCATGACGATTGCGGGCATCGTCACGGCGGCGAACCTCGGCATCAATGTGACGCCGCTGCTGGCGGGCGCCGGTGTGATCGGTCTCGCGATCGGTTTTGGCGCACAGTCGCTCGTGACCGATCTGATCACGGGGCTCTTCATCATCATCGAAGATACGATTTCGGTGGGCGACTGGATCGACGTGGACGGCGGCCATGCGGGCACGGTCGAGCATCTGTCGATCCGCACCGTGCGCCTGCGCGACGGCCAGGGCGCGATTCACGCGATTCCGTTTTCGCAGATCAAGATCGTCAAGAACCTGTCGCGCGACTTTGCTTATGCGGTGTTCGAAGTGCGAATGGCGTTTTCCACCGACGTCGATCTGATCACGCAACTGATTCGCGAGGTCGGTGCGGATCTGATGGCCGACTTCCGTTACCGTCGCGAGATGCTCGGACCGATCGAAGTGTGGGGTCTCGACCGTTTCGATCCGAACTGGATGGTCGTGAAAGGGCAGATCAAGACGCGGCCGCTACAGCAATGGAGCGTGGCGCGCGCGTTCAACCTGCGGCTCAAACGCAAGATGGACGAAGCGGGGATCGAGATTCCGGTGCCGCAGATGCGGGTCTATACGTCGTCGAAGGATAGCGAGGGGCAGCCTTTGCAGGATGACGAAATGGCCGGGTTTGCCGGGCATGCGCATCAGCCTGTCGAGGCGGCGGCCGGCGTATCGACGCATGCCATGCATGCGCCACTGGCCGTGGCGCGCGATGTGTCGCACGAGCCGCGTCCGGCGCCGCCGCCGACCGGCACTGCGCCGATTCCACCGCAGATTCCCACGGCGGGAGAAGCGGGCGGCAAGAGTTGATGGAAAGTCCGGGCGGTGCGGCGACGAGTGTCTGTCAGACCAGCGTCGGCGAGGCGTCCGCGCGCACGACGTCGTTCACGTGGGTAGCGATCTGCGCACCCGACACGCCGTAAATATGCAACGAGACGGCGGGCGCCTCGCCGTCATTGCCCAGCCGATGAATCCCGCCGCGACCGCCACGCACGAACGACACCGCACCCTGTTTGCGCGCCTGCACGCGGGTGGCGCTTGCGCAATGCCGCGCGCCGTCCCATTCGAAGATCGTCTCGCTCAATGTGCCTTCGAGCACCGCATAACCGCACCACGTGTGATGCGCGTGCACGGGACTCATCTGGCGCGGCTGCCACACCAGCGCGGCGATGGCATAACGGCCATGCGCATCGGCGGCTAGCAGGTGACGCCGGTAGTTCTCCGCCGAGCCTTCACGTTGCGCCGGTGTGAGAAACGCCGGGTCCGCGGCCGCTTCGGCGAGCGCAAGGCGCATGCTGCGCGCGAAGAACGTCGAGTGCGCCGGCTCCGGGAATTTCACGCAGGCTTCGAACATCGCGTCGAGCGCATCGCACAGACGCGCGAGTGGCGCCCGCTGAAGAACGTGCAATGACGTTTCTCCTGACAGTTGGGATGGCGTGGTTCGAGCCGCTTGCGCGAGGAGCGAGCGGTAATCGTGAAAGCGGTCGAACGAGGTTGCGGGGGAGTCGTGGCTCATGGTCGTGGCGCAGCGGCAGGGCTGCTCGCCGGTTCTGTGGGATAGCGATATTTATACCTGTTTGACCGAAGAAAGAGTTTCCATATAATTCCCCCTGAGGTCTTAAAAGTAGAATAATTTCCTATGGGGGTGTCGAAGTGGGAATGGATATCATCGATCGCAAGTTGCTTGAACTGCTGCAGGAAGACGCGACCATGCCGATCGCCGAACTGGCGCAGCGCGTGAACCTGTCGCAAACGCCGTGCTGGAAGCGGCTGCAGCGTCTGAAAGAAGCGGGCGTGATTCGGGCGCAGGTGGCGCTTTGCGATGCGCGCAAGCTTGGCGTGGGGACGACGGTGTTCGTCGCCGTGCGCACCAACCAGCACACTGAGGCGTGGGCGCAAACCTTCACGCGTGCCGTGGAGGAGATTCCGGAAGTGGTCGAGGTGTACCGGATGAGCGGGGAGACCGATTATCTGCTGCGCGTGGTGGTGTCCGATATCGACGATTACGACCGGATCTACAAACTGTTGATTGCCGCCGTGCCGCTGTACGACGTGAGTTCGAGCTTTGCGATGGAGCAGATCAAGTATTCGACGGCGTTGCCGGTGCGCGCTTCGGCAGTGACGTAGGCAAGCGCCTCCTTCACGTTGGGGCGGGTGCGGCACTTGCTGCGTCGAATGGCAAGCCGGTGTTGATTCGCAAATTCACGAGTCAACCATGGGCAAGCCCCTCGGCCAAGCGTCACTTGCCGCCCCGTTGCAAGCCATGTGCAAGCTCAGTGCGCGTAGAATGCCGCGTTCGTCAAAACCATCCTCAACCGCTTCGCGAACCGAGCCTGTCTCATGAACAAACCGCCGCGCAAGAAGAACCCGACCTTTGGCGTTGCCGTCTTCATCGTGATTGCGATACTGGTGGTGATCGCCACGATCTTCTATAACGCCATCCGCGAAAAGCACGAGTTCGACAGCCAGAACACGGCGGCGCCATCGATTTCATCGGAAGCGGCTGCCGCGGCGGCCGCCCTCAAGCCGGCCAGCGGCGCGGCGCAGTAACACGACGCGCGCCACGCGCGTGCCGGTGCTTGCCGCTTCACTCTTCCGGCAAGCGAATCATGCTGGCATCCTTGCGGATCAGCGCCGCCGCCGCCAGCATCTGCTTGCACTGATGAGCGAGCAACTTCATGTCATGCACGGCCTCCGTCGAATAGTCCCGTGACTTCTCCGTTTCGACCACCATCGCATCGAGATCGCGGCTCAGCAGTTTGATCTGCTCGGCCTGTTCGGCAGGCAATGGGGTGCCGGCTTCGGCTTCGGTAAGATTGTCGCGCACGACGCTCAACGCGCGCTGCAGCGGTTGTAGCGAGACGTCTTCGACTCGCTGCTGTTGCTGCGCGGAAGTGCGCAACAGCGGCGCGGCCGCCGTGATCTGCGACGCGAGCACGTGGCTGCGCACCAGCAGTCCATTCAACTCCGGCACGAACATCTGCGCGGACTTCGGCTCGAGCATCATCCGCTGAAACGCCTGGCCGAGATTGGCGAACGCAACATGGACGTTCTTGCGCGCGAGCCGGTAGTTGTAGTCGCGATCAAGTGCAGTGGCCGCCGCCGCGGCGGCAGCGGAGGCGCCCGCCGCCGGCCGGGCGGTCGCATTGCTGACGGTGGCGATGCCTGGGTTGGCGCCGGCGTCGGCGATCGGTTGCGGGGCGCCCGCCGTTGCCAGCGCGGGTCCGGCGAAGCCGATCGCCGGATCGGCCATCGCCGCAGCGGGCGCGCGCGCGCCGGCTTCGGTCACGACGGCCGCCACCGCGGCGGCCGGCTTGCCGCTCCACCACCAGCTCGCTTCCAGGTAGTGGCGCGTCGCACTGATCATGGTGTTGACGAGCTTGCCCATCAGCCGGTATTCCCAGTACGGGAACAGATGACTCGCCGCGATCGCGATCGCGCAGCCGACCACGGTGTCGATCGCGCGTTCGCCGATGATGCGCATGCTGCCCGGCGCGAGCAGATGGAACAGCAACAGCACATACGACGACGTGAACACGACGCTCGCCGTGTAGTTGAACAGCAGCAGGCTGTAGCTCATCACCATCGACGCGAACATCGCCACCATGACGATGTGCGGTTCCTTCACGAAGATGATCAGCGCGATGCTCGCCGCGCAGCCGATCAGCGTACCGACGATCCGCTGCCCATTGCGTTGCTTGGTGAGCGAATAGCCGGGCTTGAGAATGATGACGGTGGTCATCACGATCCAGTACGCATTGGTGAGCGGCAGCAGGCGGCCGAGCCAGAAACCCACGGCCACCGCGATCGTCACGCGCAGCGCGTGACGGAAGCTCGGCGAGGCCATCGTCAGGTTCGAAAAAATCTGTCCGAACGGCACGCGGCGGCTCGACACGAAACGGCTCAACGCCTGGTCGATGCGCAACTCGGTTTCGGTCGCGCTCGGCTCGCTCGACAGGCTCTTGCGCATCTTGTCGATCAGCCGCGTGGCGCTCCAGATGCGCCGGAAGCTGGACGACACCGCCGAATAGCCTTCGGGGTTTTTGGCCGGCAGGTCCTGCTTGCGCAACAGTTCGATTTCAAACTCGATCGCGCGCAATTCCGCCTTGACGTTCACCCGCGCACGCGGCGCCTGGTTCTGCAGCACTGCGAGGCCGATTTCCTCGAGGTCTTCGGCGGCCTTGCGAATCAGGTCGCGGTAGAACACCAGCAGATCGGAGCCGCCGAACGTGCTGCGAACCAGCGAATAATCGGTGTGCGCACCGACGAACAATTCGTGAAGGTCGACGGTGTTGATGAACAGATTGAACAGCATTGCGCGGCGCGGTTCGAGCTTGCCGCGTTTGAGTCTGGGCAGATTGCGCAGCACGATGTCGCGCGCGGCGTCCTGACGTTCCACCGCGGCGATCTGCCTGTCGACGAGAATCCGGTAGCACTCGTCGAGATCGTTGTCGATGTCGTAGAACGCGGCGCGCGCAAGCAGATAGTCGGCGCAGGCGAACACACTTTCGGCGAGCGCCTGCTGCTCGATACGATGCAGCATCCAGCGGCTCACGAAGGTCGACCAGTACGTGTACCAGAGGCCGCCCAACAGAATCCACGACGCGTTGACGAGCGCCTGTATCGGCGTGAAGTGCTCCTCCAGCGTCATGATCATCATGAACAGCGTGGCGAAGCTGATCTGCGGCCAACGGTTGCCGTATACGACGATCAGCGACAGCAGGAAGGTGAGCGGCACGACCGTGCACCATAGCGCGACCGGGTTGACCGTGGCGAGGCCGGTGGCGAGCGCGGACAGAAAGCCGATCACCGTGCACGCCAGCATCTCGTTGTGCTTGTACTTGAGCGGACCCGGCATGTCGACGACGCACGCGCCGAGCGCACCGGTGGCGATCGTGAAGCCCAGCTCACGATTGTGAAACACGATCAGGCACAGGATGGCCGGTAATGACACACCGACTGCGATGCGCAGGCCGCCATAAAAGTACTGGCTATAAAGGAATTTTCTTAACTCAACCGAATAGCGCATCGACTACCTGGATTCCATTCACGGAGCAAACACGGTTGAAGGGGGCGGACCTGAACTGCCGTCGAGTCTAACTTATTTTGCGCGGGATTCGACCTCATCCGATTGGCCAGGTTCTGCCTTGGGAGCGCGTTTGTTATGCTGTCGCTTCAGTGCCCGACGCGGCCCGCGCGTCGCGCTTTCGCCGCCCGTCTCACCCGGAATCCATGCTCCAGCTCTTCTACTCGAACCGCTACGAAACGCTTGTCGGCGCGCTGCTCGACGACCTCGCGCAAGCACCGTCCGACCCCTGGACCGCGCAGCCCGTGATCGTCCCGAGCGCCGCCGTGCGGCGACGGCTCGAGCTCGATATCGCGAACCGCCAGGGCATCTGCGCGAACGTCAACTTTGGTTATCTCGCGCAATGGCTGTGGACGCAGATCGGCGGCGTGATCGAAGTGCCGAGGCATTCGCCGTTCGCGCCGGACCGGCTCGTGTGGCGCTGCTACCGTTTGCTCGGTGAAGCCGACGCAGCATTGCCGTGGAATGCGTCGCCGCGTCTGCGTACCTATCTCGACGCGGCGGACGCGTCGATGCGCTTCGAACTCGCGCGGCGCGTGGCCACCGTGCTCGACCACTATCTGACCTATCGCCCCGAATGGCTGCTGCAATGGCAGAAGGGCGGATCGATCTTCGCGAGCGGCGCGGCGGACGACAGCGGTCCGCGTCTTACCGGCGCGAGCGAAGCGGCGCGTGAGGACGAGCGCTGGCAGGCGGCGCTGTGGCGTGCGGTGCTCGCCGAAGTGGCCGGGCTCGCGGGAAATGCCCAGACGCCCGCTGCCGCGTTGCCGCCCGCCTATCGTTTCCTGGAGGAAATCGACCGGCTCGATCTCGAGGCGATCTCCCAAGCCAATTGGCCGGAAGCGGTCAGCGTGTTCGCGCTGCCCACCATGCCGCCTTTGCACGTTGCATTGCTGCGTGCGCTGTCGCGCTGGGTCGACGTGCGTCTTTACGTGATGAACCCGTGCCGCGAGTTCTGGTTCGACGTCGTCAGCGAAGGACGCGTGCAGGCGCTCGACGCCGCCGGCCAGCTCGACTATCAGGAAGTCGGCCATCCGCTGCTTGCCGAATGGGGCCGTCAGACTCAGGCGCAGTTGCACATGCTGCATGAGCTGACCGAGAGCGCCGCGTCCAGCGAGACCGGCGATTTCACCGAGAACCCGGAGCCGAGCTGGCTCGCCGCCGTGCAGAACGGCATGCTCGATCTGCGCGTGGAGACCGACGCCGACGAGTTGCCGATCGAGCGCGGCATCGAGGTCCACGTCTGTCATAGCCTGTCGCGACAGCTCGAAGTGCTGCACGATCGCCTGCTCGGCTGGTTCGACGAGTTCGACGATCTGCAGCCGTCGGACGTGCTGGTCGCGGTTTCCGATCTCGCTGCGGCCGGTCCGTTGATCGACGCGGTGTTCGGCACCACGCCGCTTGGCGATACGCGCCGCATTCCGTATCGGATCACCGGTTTGCCGCCGTCGCAGGCCAATCCGGTTGCGCGCCTGTTGCTCGACTGGCTCGCGTTGCCCGAGCGCAGCGTGGGGGCGCCGGACCTGATCGAATGGCTGCGGGTCGATGCGATCGCGGTGCGCTATGGCATCGATGCGAACTCGCTCGAAGCCGCGCAGGAATGGCTCGCCGCAGCCGGCGCGCGGCGCGGGCTCGCGCCGCTCGAACCGACCGGCGAACACGTGCCGATCGCCCGTCATACGTTTGCTGACGCGCTCACGCGTCTCTATCTCGGCTATGCGATGCCCGACGGCGGCGAACCGGTCGATGCATGGCTGCCGGTCGAAGGCGCCGACGGCTCGGATGCCGAATTGCTCGGCCGCCTGTCGCGTTTCGTCGACGACATCGACAGCTTCGCGGCGCACTGCGCGATCGAGCGCACGCCCACCGAGTGGTCGCAAATGCTGCTCGACACGCTGGCCCAGTGTTTCGACGGTGGCGTCGAGTTTGCCGACTCGCTGGCCGCCGTGCGCGACGCGATCGACAAGATGAGCGATGCGATGCAAGCGGGCGCCGAAGACGTGATGCTGCCTGCCGCCGTGGTGCGCGGCGCGCTTACCGAAGCGCTCGACGACCCTGCGCGCGGTGGCGTGCCCTGGGGCAGCGTGACGTTTTCGTCGCTAACGAGCTTGCGCGGCTTGCCGTTCCGGGTCGTCTGCCTGCTCGGCATGGACGACGGCGTGCTGCCGAGCCTCGCGCGGGCCGACGAGTTCGACCTGATGGCCGCGTTCGGCAAAGCCGGCGACCGCCAGCGCCGCGACGACGAGCGCAATCTGTTCCTCGATCTGCTGCTGGCTGCGCGCAAACGGCTCTTCATCGCGTACACGGGCCGCAGCATTCGCGATAACGCGCCGTTGCCGCCGGCCGCGCTGGTCGACGAACTGCTCGACTATCTCGCGCAGACGTCGGCGGGCGAGGATGCGAGTCCCGCCGACGTGGAGCGCGCGCGCCATGCGTTCATCGTCGATCATCCGTTGCAGGCGTTCGCGTCGGACTATTTTTCCGCGCAGCCCGAGCTGTTCACCTATAACGCGGATCGCGCCGAACTGGCGACATTGCTGGCCGCGCCACAGCATCCCGCCGCCGCGCCGTTCTTCGACCGCCCACTGCCGCCGGAAGACGCGGTGCCCATTGCGTTCGACGAATTCGTGCGCTTCTGGCGACATCCGGCGCGGGCGTTGTTGCGCGATCGCCTCGGCATCGTGCTGTCGGATGCGCAGGGCGAATTGCTCGACACCGAGCCGTTCGATCTGGACTACGCGGGACGTGATGCATTGGCCGATCGCCTGTTGCCCGTGCTGCTCGATGCGGACACCGAAGACGACGCGGTGATGGTCGAGCGCGTGCGCCGCGTCGCCGCGGCCAGTCCCGAGCTGCCAGGTGGCGCGACCGGCGCGGTGTGGCGCGCGCGCGAACTCGGCGCGTTGCATCAGCTTGCCGCGAGCGTGCGCCGCGAGCTGGCCGAGGGTGTCGAACGTTTGCCGTTCGTACTCGACATCGCGCCGCGCTGGCCCGACAGCGGCGAGCTCGCCGGCGCGTTGTTCGGCCCGCACGACGCGGCGCTTCGCGAGGCCGCGAAAGCACCGCTGCAACTGCACGGCACATTGAACCTGCTGAGCGGAACGGGACAGGTGATTTTTCGTTACGCCAAGGCCACGGCGCGAGACTATCTGTCCGCGTGGCTCGCGCATCTGGTCTATTGCGCCGCGCGCCCGGACGGGCCGCGCCGCACCGTGTGGCATGGCAGTGGCGAGAGCTTCGAGCTCACGCCGGTGGCCGCGCCGCTCGACGAACTCGCGCCGCTCGCCGCGTTGTTCAGGGCGGGGCGCATGCTGCCGCTGCGCTTTTTTCCGAAGAGCGCATGGACGCGCGTCAGCGAAAGCGAGTCGGCGGCGCAAGGTGTGTGGATCAACGACCGCGTACGCGGCGAATCCGACGACCCCGCGCTGCGCATCGCGTTGCGCGGCACGCCGCTCACGCTCGACGAGCCGTTCGGCAGCCTCGCGGCCATCGTCTTCAAGCCGTTGATCCAGCATCTGCGGAGCGCATCATGAGCGGCGCCGTGCAGAGTTATGCGCTGGTCGCCGAGGAACTCGACGTCTTCGCCTGTTCGCTCGACGGCGTCAACCAGATCGAGGCGTCGGCGGGCACCGGCAAGACATGGAACATTTGCGCGCTGTATGTGCGGCTGCTGCTCGAAAAGAATTTGAACGCGGATCAGATCCTCGTCGTCACGTTCACGAAGGCGGCGACCGCGGAGCTGCACGAACGCATTCGCGGCCGTCTCGCGGAGCTGCATCGCGCGATCGGGATGGACGACGACGGCGGTGATCCGTTCATCCGGCGTCTGTTTGAAACGACGCTCGCGCCGGAGCGCGGCATCGAACGCGACGCCGCGCTGAAGGTGGTGCGGCGCGCCTTGCGCACCTTCGATCAGGCGGCGATTCACACGATTCACGCGTTCTGTCAGCGTGCGTTGCAGGAAGCGCCATTCGCCGCGGCGATGCCGTTCGCGTTCGAGATGGAGGCCGACGACGACGCCTTGCGCTTCGAAATGGCCGCCGATTTCTGGCGCGAGCAGGTCGAACCGACGGCCCATGCGCATCCCGCCTTCGCCGCGTGGCTGGTGGCCAAACGCGCCGGTCCCGCTTCACTCGACGAGCAACTCGCGCGGCGTCTGAAAAAGCCGTTGGCGCAATTGCGTTGGGGCAGCGTCGACGCAAGCGGCGGCAGCGCCGATCCGCATGCGGGCTTCGATGCCGCCTGCGCGCTCTGGCAGGCGGAGCGCGACGCGATTATCGGTCTGCTTGCGCAGGCGCAGGAACGGCTCAGCAAGACCACGCACAAGCCCGATCACGTGAGCGCCGCGGTCGCCGCATGGACCGACTATTTCGCGCAGGGCGATTGCCATGCGCCGCCGCCGAAGGCCGCGTTGAAGCTCACCGTGTCGGCGTTGAAGAAGGCCACCAAGGCCAAGTTCGAGCCGCCCGAGCATCCGTTCTTCGAACACGCCGAGGCGCTCGCGGCCGCCGTGGCCGCGGCCGAAGCCGCGCAGCGCGCACGCTGGCTCGAACTCGTGCAGACGTGGCTCGACTACGCGCCAGCCGAACTCGTCGCGCGCAAGCGCACTCGCCGGGTGGTGTCGTTCGACGATCTGTTGTCGAATCTGTATCGCGCGCTGGCCGCTCATCCATGGCTTGCCGATGCGCTGCGCACGCGTTATCCCGCTGCGCTCATCGACGAGTTCCAGGATACCGATCCGCTGCAGTTCGCGATTTTCAGCCGCATCTTCGCGCCGGCCGGGCCGCTGTTTCTGGTCGGCGATCCGAAGCAGGCGATCTACAGTTTCCGTGCGGCGGATCTGCACACCTATCTGGCGGCGCGCGCGGCGGCCTCGGCGTGCTACACGCTGGCCGTCAATCAGCGCTCGACGGCGCCGATCGTCGACGCTTGCAACCGGCTCTTCGAAGCGAATCCGCAGGCGTTCGTGCTCGACGGCCTCGACTATCAACCGGTGCGCGCGGGTGAGCGGCGCAGGCCGCCGTTCGCTGATCCCGACGCGAGCGCCGGCGATTTCCGCGTCTGGAGCTTGCCGCAAGGCGACGCCGTGTTGACCAAGCGCGACGCGCAGCGCGAAGCAAGCGAAGCGTGCGCGGCCGAAATCGTGCGGCTGTTGCGCAGCGCGCGCGAAGGCACGGTGACGATCGGCGACGCGCCGCTCGCGCCAGGCAACATCGCGGTGCTGGTGCAAACGCACAAGCAGGGCAGTCTGATCAAACGCGTGCTGGCGGCGTGGGGCGTCGGCAGCGTGGAACTCGCGCAGGCGTCGGTGTTCGCGACGCTCGATGCCGAGCAGATCGAGCGCGTGCTGGCCGCCGTCGATACCCCCGGCGATCTGCGCCGGCTGCGCGCCGCGCTCGCCACCGACTGGCTGGGTCTCGACGCCGCCGCATTGTGGCGGCTCGAGCAGGTTGCCGACGCGCCATCGGTCGCCGACGACCCCGCGCATGCGGCCGACGCGATGGGCTGGGTCGAACGTTTTTCGCGCTATCGCACGCTGTGGCACGAGCGCGGCTTCGCCGTGATGTGGCGCACGCTGATGCGCGAGCTGCGCGTCGCGCAACGGCTGGTTGCGGGTGCGGACGGCGAGCGCCGGTTGACGAACGTGAACCATCTCGCCGAACTCGTGCAGGCGCGGGCCGCGACGCAGCCAGGCATCGCGCCGACCTTGCGCTGGCTCGCCGCGCAGCGCGCGCAGGGCGGCGGCGAGGACGCGCAGTTGCGCCTCGAGTCGGACCGCAATCTCGTGCAGATCGTCACCGTGCACAAATCGAAGGGGCTCGAGTATGCGGTGGTGTTCTGTCTGTTTCTGAACGACGGCGCGTTGCGCGAGCCGCCGTCCTCCGGCTTGCCGGACGCACGCGAGTACCACGACGAAGCGGGCGAGGCGGTGCTTCACTACGGTTGCGACGACGAGCAGGCCGAGCGCGCGTCACGTTACGCGATGCGCGAGCAGGCGGCGGAACGGGCGCGGCTCGTCTATGTCGCGCTGACTCGCGCGGTGTATCGCTGCTATCTGGTTGCGGGCACTTACCTGTCGTCGCGTTCGACCAAAGAGTCGCGCCGCAGCGTGCTGAACTGGCTGGTGGGCGGCGGTGGTCATAGCTTCGACGACTGGCTCTCCGAACCGCCTGACGAAGTCACATTGTCCGCACGCTGGCAGGCGCTGGCGAGCGGGCCGATCACGCTGCAGCCGCTGCCGCAAGTAGCGCGCCGCACGCCGTTGGAAAGTCTTCAGGATCACGGCGCGCAGATGCAGGCGCGCGCCAATCGCCGGCCGTTGCGCGATCAGTGGCGCATGGCGAGCTTCAGCGGGCTGATCGCGGCGGGCGGGAAAGCCGAGGCGGCGCATACGCCAGTGGAAGAGGTGCGGCCCGATCATGATGAGATCGCCGATGCACTCGTGGCCATGCCCGTCTCCGCGCCTGTTGCGCAAGCGCCGTCGCACGCCGGGGACGACATCCTCGCGTTCCCGCGCGGTGCGGCGGCGGGCGACTGTCTGCATCGCATGTTCGAGCTCGCGGATTTCACCGATCCTTCGACGTGGCCGGATGCGATCCGCGGCGCGTTGCGCGAGCGGCCCGCGCCCGCCGTGCCCGAACTCGCCGTGCGGCTGCCCGCGATGATGCACAACCTGCTTGCCGATGTGGTCGCCACCGAACTCGTGCCCGGTATGGCGCTGGCGAGGCTCGATCCGCGCCGGCGTCTGAACGAGCTCGAGTTTCTGTTCGCCGCACCGTCGCTCGATTTTCCCGCGCTGCGGGAGTTGCTGATCGAACACGGTTATCCCGATGTCGCGCTGGAGCCGGGGGTGTTGCGCGGCTTCGTGAAAGGATTTATCGACATGATCGTCGAGTACGACGGACGCTTCTGGATCGTCGACTGGAAGTCGAATCATCTGGGCGATACCGCCGCCGACTACGCCGCCGCGCCGCTCGAAGCGGCGATGGCAAGCCATGCGTATCACCTGCAGGCGCTGCTTTATACGGTTGCACTGCATCGTTATCTGAAAACGCGGGTGCGCGATTATTCGTACGACACGCACATTGGCGGCTATCTGTATCTGTTCGTGCGCGGCGTGCGTCCGCAATGGCGCGATGCCGACGGTCCTGCCGGTGTGCATACGCGGCGGCCCGCGTTCGAACTGGTGGCGCTGCTCGATGCGGCGATGATCGGAGGTGTCGCATGAGCACGTTCGAACAGCGCGCGTCGACACCGCTGGAGCTCGACGACATCGGCGTGAATTTGCCCGCGCCGGCCGATTTCAGCATTGCCCTCGCCGAGGGTTTCGCGCGCCGCATCGGTACGCTGGCGCGGCGCGGCGGTGCATCGGCCGATGCAGTGAAGTGGGCGGCTCGGGGCGCGTTCGCCGCGAGCCGTGCGACGGCAGAAGGCCATGTATGCGTGCCGCTTGCGGCGCTGGCGCGGCGCTTCGAGGCGTCGCGCGCCGAAGTGCGCGCGGCGTTGTTTGAGAGCGGCATGGTGAGCGACGGTTCGCAAAGCGCTGCGGCGTTGCGGCCGCTGGTGATCGACGGGCAAGGGCGCTTGTATCTGGCGCGGTACTACGACTATGAGCGGCGTCTTGCGCGTTCGCTGGTGGCGCATGCGGACGGGGGCGATGGGCGTGCGCGTGATGCGATGGTGGCGGGAACCGGTCTCGATGCCGGTGCCGGCCCTGATGCCGCAGCAGACGCCCGGACTTTGCACGCGCGTCTGCTGCGCTACTTCGGTCCGCCGAAAGACGACGAAGTCGACTGGCAACGTGTCGCCGCGGTCATGGCGCTGTCGGGGCGGCTCACGATCGTCAGCGGTGGACCGGGCACCGGCAAGACCACGACGGTCGTCGGCGTGCTGGCGTGCCTGCTCGATGCCCGCGCCGATTTGCGGATCGCGCTCGCCGCGCCCACCGGTAAAGCGGCGCAGCGGATGCAGGAAGCCTTGCTCGCCCGCGCCGGCGATTTGCCGCCCGAACTCGCCGCGCGTTTGCCGCAGACGTCGTACACCTTGCATCGTTTGCTCGGCTCCGGACCGGGGGGACGCTTCCGGCATCATCGCGACAATCCGCTGCCGTACGACGTCGTCGTGATCGATGAGGCGTCGATGATCGACGTCGCGATGGCCGCGCATCTGCTCGACGCGATTGCCCCGCAAACGCGTCTCGTGATGCTCGGTGACAAGGACCAGCTTGCCGCCGTCGAGGCCGGGGCGGTGTTCGCCGAACTGAGCGCGCGGCCGGCCTTCACGGCGAGCGGGCTGCAGCGGATCGCGGCGGCGCTCGGCATCGAGGCGGCGCGGCTCGAAAGGGCGTTGCCGGAAGTGCCGCGGGACCTCGATACGGCGCCCGACGATTTCTTCGCCTCGTTCGCTACGCCGGACGATTTCGGCGCGCCGCCTGACGATCTGTTCGCGCACGCCGCGGAGCCGGATGCGTTCGACCGGCAGCCGGCGGGCGATCTGTTCGACAGTGCCAGGGACGCTCCGGTCGAAGATCAGCGCGCGTTACCAGCGTCTTCGTCGCGGTCTTTTTCGACGGCATCGGCATCCATCGCTCGCAACCCGTTGGCCGATTGCGTCGTCTGGCTCGAGCGTAACTACCGGTTCGGCCTCGAATCGCCGATCGGCCGTCTGTCGCTCGCGATTCGCAGCGGCTCAGCGAACGCGGCGCTCGACGTTCTACTGATCGATCCTGCCGAAACCTGCCCGGCGGCGTTGCACGAAGACACGCAGCCGACGCTGGCCGAGCGCACCGTCGCACGGCTTGCCGCAGGCTTCGCCCCTTATGCCGACGCGCTCGCTTCAGCGCTCGCCGCCGGTACGCCGGACCCGTTGCCGTTGTTCGACGCATTGAATCGCTTCCGCATTCTGTGCGCGACCCGCTCGGGCCCGCGTGGCGTCGATCAGGTGAATGCAGCAATGGCCGCCCAGGTGCGGCGCGCCGCGGGTGTGACGCTGGCGGTGGGCGCGCAATGGTTCGCGGGGCGTCCGGTGATGGTCACGCGCAACGACTACGCGCTCGGTCTGTTCAACGGCGACATCGGCATTGCGTTACCGGGTGCGGGTGGTGCGCTGCGTGTGTATTTCCGCACCGGCGATGGCGGCCTGCGAGCGGTGTCGCCCGCCGCGCTGCCGCCGCACGATACCGCTTTCGCACTGACGGTTCACAAGTCGCAAGGCTCGGAGTTCGAGCACGCGGTGCTGATGTTGCCGTCGGTGTTCAGCCGGGTGTTGTCGCGTGAGCTCGTGTACACGGCGATTACGCGCGCGAGGGAGCGTGTTGAGGTGGTCGGCGCGCGCGCGGTGCTGGCGCAGGCGATCGCTACGCCGACGCAGCGTGATTCGGGTTTGGCGACGCGGATTGCGGAGGCGTACAAGGGTAAGTGAGGTGGGGGCGGAGTTGCGGCGCGTCGTTCACGCGTGGTTTGGACAGCGCCGGAGTTCGGGTCGCGTTGCACGGCCACAGCATGCTTCGGAGTTGCCGGCGCGGACCATGTAGATGCGCGGCCAATCGCTCTAGGTCACGCGGCGAGCGGGCAACGTGCTCGGCCAGCGCGAGAGAGAGTGTGTGTGCGAATGAACGCGCGAGTCCAGGCATTCAAGCCCCACGCCTCAAACCGTTTCAAACTGCCAGGGTCCGACTCATCCCGCCATCCCATCCGGCTGCACACGTCCATCGACGCGACTGCGCATCGTCTTGCGATACCACAACGTCCACAGCGCGAGGCCGCCGTAGATGCCGTAGCCGATGAACGGCGACACGACCAGAAAGCGCCCGATCGGCCACGTGAGCGCCATCCACGCACGCAGGGCGGTTTCGCACGTGAGGCCCACGCCCCAGACGAGCGTCATCAGCCGCATCGACGAGGCGAGGCCTGGCCGCTCACGCCATAGCGCTTCGAAGTGGGCGGCGCCACCCTCCATTTCGCGGGCGACCGTGGCGCGTGCGAGATAGAAGATCAGCGGACGGCGCAACGGCAGTGACAGCAGGAACGCTACGCCGACAGCGCCCGACACCAGCGACTCGCGCAACAGCAGCACACGGGGACTGCCGCCGAACGCCATCGCCGCGATCGACAGCACGATGCCGGCCAGGACCATCACGCTAAGCGCATCGACGCGTCGGAAGCGCGCCAGCTCGACCAGGCTCCAGACGATCGGAGGCACGGCGGAGGCGATCAATGCGCCGGTCTCGCCGACATGCGGCAGCGAAAACCGGTAGGCGAGCCACGGCAGCAGAAAATTGACGGCCAGTTCGACCACGAAACCAGGTCGGAGCTTCATATGAATTTGCGCTGTAAATGGAGAACGCAGTATCGATGAACACGCGAAGGCGGTGCAAATCGTTTTTTCCATGGGCCGATGCGCCCGACAGGCGGGAGTGCACGGCTTTCGAGCGCCTGTGCGCGGTCCCCACCTACGCTGTGTACACTGACGTTTCCCACCTCGAACCATTCTCATGACATCCCGCTATCCGATCCCGCCGAACGAAATCGAATTGACCGCAGTGCGTGCGCAAGGAGCGGGCGGCCAGAACGTCAACAAGGTGTCGAGCGCGATTCATCTGCGTTTCGACGTGCAGGCGTCGTCGCTGCCGGAGGTATTGAAGATGCGCCTGCTCGCACTGTCCGATCATCGGCTCACGCGTGACGGCGTGGTGATCATCAAGGCGCAGCAGCATCGGACGCAGGAGATGAACCGCGCGGCGGCGCTGGCGCGGCTCGACGAACTGATCGAAAGCGTCAGCGTGACGCGCAAGCCGCGTGTCGCCACCCGGCCAACGCGCGCGTCGAACCGGCGCCGTCTCGACAGCAAGGCAAAACGCGGCGAGATCAAAGCCGGCCGCGGCCGGGTCGATGACTAGCGAGCAGCACGCTGGCAACTACCGCTTGCCCCCCCGCCCCGTTGAATGCCCATCCGCATTCAACGCGCTCGGCACGAAGTCGACGCACAGCACATGCATGCCATCGCGTTCGAACGCAATCGCCGCGGTGTAGCAGTCCTGACCATCAGCCAGCGAATAGTGCGGCCCCATCATCGCGACGCGTCCCGGTGCGGCGAGCGCGTGTTTGAAATAGGCGCGCCGCGACCAGTTGCTACGCGTCTCGGAGTAGAGCGGCGCGAGCCGCAACGGAGGCGGCGGCACCGAGGTGGCCGTGACCGACGACTGCGTCTGCTCGCCCTGTCCGTCGGTGATGAACACCCGGCGCGCCTCGCGCAGATGCCACACTTTTTGCGCCGCCTGACGCAGATCACCGCTTGCCTTGAACTCTTCGGCGGCGGCCAGCACCGCTTGCGCGAATCCTTCGAAGCCGAGCCGCGGATGGCCGGCGTGCTCGCGTTCGTAAGCGGCGAACTTGCTCCAGATCGACTCGACCAGCGCCGGCACCTTCGCGCAGGCCGCCTGCACCGAACCTTTCGGCTGGCCGAGCCAGAAGCCCTGTACGAAATCGACGTCGGCCTGCATCAGGATCATCAGTTCCTCGTCGGTCTCCACGCCTTCGGCCAGCACCAGTGTGCCGGACTGATGAAGCATCGCGATCAGATGGCTGATCATCGAATTGTCGCCTTCACCTTTGCCTGCCCGCGCCACCAGCGAACGGTCGAGCTTGACGATGTCGGGGCGAAAGCGCCACACGCGGTCGAAGTTCGAAAACCCGGTGCCGAAGTCGTCGATGGCAATCAGGAAGTCGCGCGGTTGCGAGGCGGCGAGCATGCTCGCGACGGCGGATTCGTCGTCGGCGGGTTGCTCGAGCACTTCGATCACGATGCGCTCCTGCGGCAGCCCGAAATGCGCGGACAACTCGTCGATGAAGGCGCGCTGCGGCCAGCCGGTCTCGAACACCTGGGGGCGCGTGTTCAGAAACAACCAGCCGGTGGTGATGCCTTGCTCCATGAAGTTCGCGACATGCAAACAACGCGCGATGCGATCGAGCTCGCGCGCGTCGGCGGCCGAGCGGGTGCCGGAAAAGAGCACTTCGGGCGAGACGGGCAGGCCGACCGGATCGAAGGCGCGCAGCAACCCCTCGTAGCCGACCACGCATTGATGCGTGACCGACACCACCGGCTGGAACACGCTGTGCAAAGTCAACGCGCGCCACGTCGCGGTCCATCCGGACTCGCCGCGCACCAGGTGCGGGAGCAGGCCGCTCAGGGTCACTTCGCTGACAGTTGGCATAAAGGCGGGCGAGGGATTGGGCATGGAGACGTCGCGGCAAGCGGGTGACGGAGCGCGCACATCCATGCGGCGCGCAACGGAGGCACAGCCTCGGCGTAAGCAGGGCGAGACCGGTCGAGCTCAGGAACGCGTAGAGCGATGCCAGCCATGCTGGACTCCGGCGAAATTAGTCAAATCGAGTCTAGCAGTTTGCAATTCGCATGAATGTGCGGGTAATCACAGACGCCGGACCCGGGAAATTGCTACGCGGACTGGTCGTCGAGCGTTGTCCGGCATGGCGTTGCAGGCATCGCGCGCGAGCGTTTCGCACACACATGCCTCACGCGAGACCGATTCTCAATCGCAATGAACAGCCTGCATGGAGCGAGCGTAGCAGGGCGGCAAGTGGCCGCCCGCCAAACTCCAGGCCGGGGCGGTGCTCAGACGTTTTTGCGCGCCTTGGCGCTTTTCATCGGCTCCCACGGGGCGTCGTCATGCGCGTCAGCGTCGCGTCTCCCTCGCCGGCAGGTTTGATGCACGGCGGGTATGCTGCTGCTTTTCGTGAAAAGGGAGTGCAGGCATGTCGGAAATCGCGGTGGTCGCAATCTCGGTGGCGAAGCCGGGCTATGAAGAACAACTGCGTCAGGCGCTCGAAGGTATTGTCGGGCCGACGCGCAAGGAAGCGGGCGTGCTTCAGTACGATTTGCACCGCGACGTGCAGGAGCCGCGCCGGTTTGTGTTCGTCGAGCGTTGGGAAAGCCAGGAGGCGCTCGCGGCGCATGCGAAATCCGCGCACATCGACGCGTACAGAAAGGCGGTGGCGGATTGGGTCGAGCACGCGGAAATTCGCGTCGTGTCGAAGATCGCGTAAGCGTGGCGCAGGCGTTGCCCGGACGCTCGGGCAAAGCAATGCGATGACGGCGAGTGAGCCATGAGGCCGGATCCGGCCCACGCGCCGCTCGCCGTTTGTCTTTTAGTGTGTGGCTTGCGGGACGTCGAGGATCAGGATGATGGTCCAGTCGGCGTCGCCGTCGTGGTGATACTGGCGTTCCGCCACGATGAACGGTTGCTGCTTGCCGTCCGGCCCGAGAAACAGCACGTCGCCTTCCATCGGCAGGCATTCGACGGGCGGCAGCGCGAGAAACGCTTCCTGCCCGCCGCGCGGCATCAGTTTTTCAATTTTGCGAGATGCTGCTTCGGTCCATTCGATATCTAGCTGGATGTTGCTCATGCTGTCCTCCGCACCAGGGTGCGCACGGGTTAGGGGATTCCGGCTGGGTGCCGGTCGGTGCGCGACTTTAGCATACCGAAAGCCGGGCGCCGACGGCTCGGCGCGGCACGGCAGCGCGGCGTGCTCGCGCGAGCGTGCGATGGGCTGCGAGACCCTTGCAGCATGTCGCCGGCCATGCCCGCGGGTCCTTTGCCAGTCCATTAGACAGCAAAAAAGCCGAAACCGGCGGTGCCGGCTTCGGCTTTTCCCCTTCGCGGCGCCGCCGCGGGGTGCGCGGTGCGAGTGCGCTTACGAACTGGAAGCGTCGGCCTTCTTGTGATGATGCGGCGACATCTTGTGATGCTTTTCGGGCATGGCCGGCGCGCTTTGCATCGCCTGCTGACGGTTTTGCAAATCTTGCGCGCGCTGCTCGACGTCGGCGGCCTTGGCGGGATCGGTGCTCGTCATGATGCCGTTGTCCTGCGCATACGCTGCGCCCGTTACCGCACCGAGGGAAACCAGGATCGCCAGGGACATTTTTTTCATCGTTACCTCCGCAGATGGATGGACCCACGTATTGCCTGTCCGGTTGGAGAGACAATGCATTCTAGCCAGCAATCTTCGCTCCAGCGGCCGGCTTGTAACGGGGCTAACTATTTGTTACATCTTGTCATGGGCGGCGCGCGGTTGCCGGACGACAGGGCACTCGAACGTTGCGTGCAATCAGAGAGTCATGCCTCAGTTGAATCTAAAAGAATTCGCATCGCTAACTAAAACGCATAAGCGCCGAAGCAACTGAGCGCCGCATCAAACGGATTCGCGCGTTCAGAACCAGCCAATTGCGCGATAGACATGAAATTGCGCTATCCCGATCAATTCATGCAACGCGATCTCGGCACTCACGAGGTTGTCATAGCAAGGCAGTACACCCAGATGGGCGTGCCTTGCGCTGGAGATCAGGGGCTGCGGCGTGAGGCCGAAGCGATGGAAGTCGAGCAGGGCACGCGGCATCTGATACGCGGAGGTGACGAGTATCACCGCGTCGTAACGCGATTGCCCGAGTATGGCCGAGACGTTGCGCGCGTTTTCATACGTAGTGAGGCTGCTGTTGTCGAGCACGATGTCCGCGCGCGGAACCTGCTCGCGCAACAGATAGGGCAAATAGGTATCGGCTTCGGTCGCGTCATGCTGCTGCGGATTGCCGCCGCTCACGATCACCTGGCAGATGAGCGCCGTCCGTTTGCACGCCGCGTAGTTCTCCGCGCTGACCGTGATGCGGCGAAGCACATCGCGCGGCGGCACGAGTACGTCATCGGCGTTGTAAACCGTGCCGCCGCCCAGCAGGATGATCGCCGTGCGTGGCGCAAAGTGGGCGGCGCTCGTGTTCTGCGGAGGGCGCTGAACGAGCGCGAGCAAGGGCTCGGTGAGCCAGCCAGCGGCGAGCAGCCAAAAGAGGAGGGCCAAGCACAACGCAAGAGGACGTCGGGCGCGCTTCCATAGCACGATTGCTGCAAAAAAAAGCGCTAATAAAGTGAATAGAATCAATTTAAATGGGGTAACGTATGTCTTTCGGGATAAATCTACGAGCTTGCTATCGCGCCGCTGCGGTTGCATCGTCGGTTCGTAGACAGAACGCAACACGCCGTTCAGACGGGGGTTCCGAAAACGAGACCAGGCAGCACCTGGTGGACTGGCCACTGCCCGCAAGGCGGCCGGCTTCCAGCCAAGGGCGGGTGCTACGCGCGTCACTGGTGGCGCGGTGACGTGTCGGGCCTAGATGTGTCATAGCTGCACTTTAAGAAAGAAGTGAGATGACCACGTATTCCAACGAAGCGGTACTTGAAGCGCTGCGGCGAGCGCAATATCGTCAGGTTCCCTGGGCCAGAAGGCCGGGCGTGTTTCAATATCTTCGCGCACTGGGCCTGATGGACACGGTTCGGCAGCGCACCGTCGCACCGGCCCCAGGCTTTCATGCACCTGTCGACATCGCCGTGCTCACGGAACGCGGCAGAGCCGAGTTCGCGCGGCTCGCGCATGACGAGCGTCTGCTGAGCTGGAGCGCACAGCGATTGAACGAATACGCCGTCTTAACAGCCGAAGCGCGGTCCACCGCCGCTCTCTGAGCGCAAATCCGCTTCGGTTCGGGCGGTCAACGACACGATCACCCGGTCGCATCACGCGGCTGGCGGCGGCTTTTTGCTTCCGTCATTCAGGAATGAGCGGGTGCTTCGAGCATCGGCGACCATCGTTCAGCGAAAAAAAGCCCGTATCACAAGGATACGGGCGTACCGGAATTACTACTGCCACGCTGTGCTAATGGCGTTAAGTCAGACTGGCACAGTGGGCGGTGGTTCCCCGATTATTTTCGTTGCACGTCCGGCATCAATGATCCGTGATGGCGGCGCTGCAAACCATCCATCACGGCAAGCCGATCGATATGCCCGTGGAGATCCAAGCGGGCAGGCCTACCGATGTCTCGTCGGCTCTTCACGAGGCGTATCCGCACGCGCACGCACGTTGCTCGCGATATCGCCGCGCAAGTCGCCGCGTGGCGCTGGCGGCGTGAAATCCCGGTTGCGCGTCTGACTCTGTTGCCACGCTTCAAGCGTGGCCGAACGGTCCGGCCGCCAGTTCCACGCCTGTTGGCGTTCCTGAGTGAACGCCGGTGCGGCCATTGATGAAATCACAATGCCGCACAGAAGCAGTGACATTGGTTTCATGCGGAGCTCCCGTCAAGCCGATCGACTCAAGGCCTGTTTGCATACGGCTAAGGTATGCCGGGACGCGAAAGCACGTTGTAATTAATAGTAAATGGATGTTTCGTCCACGGGCCATCACGGCTGGATTTGGACCTCAAGCCAGCGCGCGATGGTTGCGCAAGTGGTGGCGGGGCGAAAGCGACGACTGAAAAGGGCGCGCCAGACGGCGGTGCCCACGATGGTGCCGGCGGGCTGTGTAGAGACACGCGCGGCGGCCCGGATAAAACGCCGGGCGCCCGTAGTAGGCGCCCGGAGGTGAAACAGTACGCGTCAAGCCATCTTGACCGGCGCGCGCCACGACTCCGGATTGGTCCAAAACGCGCCGCGCAGGCGATCGCGGCTCGGCGGTGCCGGCGGTTTCGCGGCAGTCGCGCCGATGCGGCCGCGCAGCGAAATTTCACGGCCGCTCGTGCCGAGTCGCTTAACTATTTCGGCGAGCGTACCATCGGCTTGCCATTCGTCGAAGCGACGGCGGCAAGTCGGCGGCGACGGATAGCGGCCAGGCAGTTTGGACCAGCCTTCGCCCGTCGACAGCACCCAAAGCACGGCGTTGACCACCGCTCGCGCTTCCACGCGCGGCCGACCGCGGCGTTCGCTCCGTGCCGGTTCCGCGCAGAACAAAGCCTCGACCAGCGCCCACTCGTTGTCTCTCAAATCGTCGAACAGCATCATGTTTCACCTCAGCGAAGCTAACTCCGGTGCGCTGCCCCGCGCCGCGCACTCTCCATGCACTCGATAGGCGAGTGCCAAGGGGATCGGGCTGCCACGGCTGCTATGCAGTCAGAAGTCATGGCGCCGACCCTGTGTTCATGCAAATGCAGGAAGTGTGCCAAGTTGATTCCGATCGCCTCAAAGCCCTGTGACGGCGGGCCAGCGCAGGCGCCAGCTAGGGGCGTATAAGAATCCAAAAAACCCATCTCGCAAATCGGGACAATCACCAATCTTGTGCAATCAGGCCCGGCCAGCGTGCGTTCGCGCCGTATTGCTGCATTGCAGCGAGACGGCTTATTCCACGGTGGGGCACGCTTTTGGCCTTACAATGCGCATCAAATGAGGTTATTAATGAGGTTGGTAAATGAATGTGACGCTGCGTCAGCTCAGGGTTTTCATCGAGGTCGCGCGCTTGCAGAGTTTCAGCCGGGCTGGCGATGAAATCGGCCTGACGCAATCCGCGGTGAGCCGCTGCGTGCGCGAACTCGAAGGCGAGATCGGCCTCAAGCTGATCGATCGCACGACGCGCGAGGTCCAACTCACGGACGTCGGCGGCAATCTGGTGTCGAGCGTGTCGCGTTTGCTGTTGGACCTCGACGACGCGCTGCGCGAGATCCGCGAAATCGGCGAGCAGCGCCGCGGGCGCGTGGTGGTGGCCGCCAGCCCGACCGTGGCCTGCCGGCTGATGCCGGGCGTGGTGGCATCGTGCGGGCGGCAATTTCCCTATATCACGCTGGGCTTGCGCGACGACGTGCAGAGCGACGTGGTGCGCAAGGTCAAGTCGGGCGAGGTCGATTTCGGCGTGATCATCGGCCCCTTCACCGCCGACGATCTGCTCAGCGAATCGCTGATGACGGATTCGTTCTGCGTGGTGACACGCGACGACCATCCGCTCGCCGCGCACGGCCAGGTTGCGTGGACCGACCTCGAAGGTCAGCAACTCGTCATGCTCGATTACGCGTCGGGCAGCCGGCCGATCATCGACGCCGTGATGCAGGAGCACGGTGTGAGCGCTACGGTGGTGCAGGAGTTGGGGCATTCTGCGACCGTTTTCGGGCTGGTCGAAGCGGGCGTCGGCGTCAGCGTGCTGCCGTGGCTCGCTTTGCCGCTGCCGGCGGGGGCGTCGCTGGTCGCGCGGCCGCTCGTGCCGCGCGCGGAGCGCCGGGTCGAACTGGTGCGCCGGCGCGACCGTTCGTTGTCGCCGGCGGCGGAGGCGGTGTGGGACTTGATCCGTCAACTACCGGAGCGGGCAGAGGATTTGAGTTAGTCCGGTCGTGCGATGAGTCTGGTCGGATTTACTTCAGCCCTCGCGCCGGCGGAAAGAGCGTGGCAAAGGTTCCGCGCAGCGGCGTGAATCTCGACGCTTGCGGGGACCGTCCTCCTCCCACACCCGCAGCCGCCGAATTCGCCGCTGCCGAAGCAGGCGCCGCGCTAAACTGGCGCCTTCCCTGAACGTCAGCCTTTACCTTTCACCCTGTCTGGAAGTCTCGATGAGCGATTTGGACCTGCCTGTGCCCTCCATCCCGAATGCGCGCGATGCCGTGCGCGCGCTGCGTTCTTCGCAGATCCGTGAAGTCGCCAATGCCGGCTTTGGCGTTGAAGACGTCCTGCCGTTCTGGTTCGGCGAGTCCGACCGGGTCACGCCCGCTTTCATCCGCGACGCCGCCAGCACCGCGCTGGCCGCCGGGGCTACGTTCTATACGCATAACCTGGGCATTGCGCCGTTGCGCGCGGCGCTCGCGAGCTACGTCGGCGAACTGCACGGCGCCACCTCGCCGGACCACGTCGCGGTGACGAGCGCCGGTGTCAACGCGCTGATGCTCGCCGCGCAACTGGTCGTGGGCGCCGGTGATCGCGTCGTTGCGGTGACCCCGCTGTGGCCGAATCTGGTCGAAATTCCGAAAATTCTGGGTGCGCACGTGGAAACGGTTGCGCTGGGCTATGGCGAACGCGGCTGGCAGCTCGACGTCGAGCAATTGCTGGCGGCGCTGACACCCGACACCAGAATGCTGATGATCAACTCGCCGAACAATCCGACCGGCTGGGTGATGAGCCGCGACGATCAACGCACCGTCCTCGACCATTGCCGGCGCCACGGCATCTGGATCGTCGCGGACGAAGTCTACGAGCGGCTCTACTACGCGGGCGCCGACGCGGCCAAGACCGGCGCGCCTGCGCGCACCGCGCCGTCGTTCCTCGATCTGGCCGGCCGCGATGAACGCGTGATCTGCGTGAACTCGTTCTCGAAGGCGTGGCTGATGACCGGCTGGCGGCTCGGCTGGATCGTGGCGCCAACCGCATTGATGGAGGATCTGGCCAAGCTGGTCGAGTACAACACATCATGTGCGCCGTCGTTCGTCCAGCAGGCCGGCATTGCAGCCGTCCAGAAAGGCGAGCGGTTCACGCAGGAATTGGTGCTCGACCTGAAGGCTTCGCGCGATCATCTGGTGCGCGCGCTGTCCGCGGTGCCGGGGGTCGACGTCAAGGCGCCGCCTGGCGCGATGTATCTGTTTTTCTCGATGCCTGGCGCGTCGCACAGCCTCGAGCTATGTAAGGCGCTGGTGCGCGAAGTCGGGCTGGGCGTGGCGCCCGGCAGCGCGTTCGGGCCGCAGGGTGAGGGTTTCGTGCGCTGGTGCTATGCGTGCGATACGGCGCGGCTGGACGCGGGCGTCGAGCGTCTGAAGCTATTTCTGGCACGGTCCGGCGGGGTTTAGCGGACGCTTGGGGAAAGGTCTGGTCGGCCGGCTGAAAAGGCCTAATCAAAGAAGCGGAGTTTCTGACAAGATACCTCTGCTTTTGCACTCGGGTACACCGGCTGGAGCGCAATCGGAAAATGCGCGGCGGGTTTCGTCTTTACGCACCGATTGTTTTTGCGTAATATGGCGCTCAGTCACGCGATTCCTTCCAGGAATATCGCTGCTCCGTCCGGCTGGGTTTGGCTCGATAGTCTGTTTCGCCGCCCCCCGGTGCGTGCTCCCATCAATATGACCGATCAGAATCGGGCGAGCGCGTCTTCAGTTCCACATCGTCTGTTTGATCCGGTTCTTTGACCACAGGGTCTGACCTAGCTGCATGAATACCCAAGAGGCGAAGATCGTCCTCGAGACTGCCTTGATCTGCGCGCAGGAGCCGTTAAAGCTCGGCGAATTGCGCAAGCTCTTTGCCGACGGCGTGTCGGCAGACACCGTTCGGAACTTGCTCGAAGACCTCAAGCAGGACTGGTCTGGGCGTGGTGTGGAGCTGGTCGGGCTGGCATCGGGCTGGCGGTTTCAAAGCAAGCCCGCGATGCGTTCGTACCTGGATCGTTTACATCCGGAAAAACCGCCGAAATATTCGCGCGCGGTGCTCGAAACGCTCGCGATCATTGCCTACCGGCAGCCGGTCACGCGGGGCGATATCGAAGAAATTCGCGGTGTCACGGTGAATACGCAGGTCGTCAAGCAACTGGAGGATCGCGGCTGGATCGAGGTGATCGGTCATCGCGACGTGCCGGGGCGTCCGGCGCTGTACGCAACCACGCGGCAGTTCCTCGACGACCTTGGTCTGACCGCGCTGGACGAGTTGCCGCCGCTCTCGGACCCGTCGGCCCAATTGAACGCGGATTTGCTCGGTCAGCATGCGATCGAATTCACCGACATCGAGGCCGCGCACAATCTGGCGAAGAGCGAAGAAGGCGAGGTCGCGGATCACCCGGAGGTGCCGCCGGCCGAGGTGGCAGGGGCAGAGAGTGCCGAAGCCGAAGCGGCCGGGAGTGCCGCAGATGTCACGCCGGCGCCGCAGCCACATCCGGACGCGGTCGACGCGCCGGGCGCACAAGAACATGCTGAAACGGCAGACGCAGCACCGCAGGCCGGCATCGCCGGGTCAGCACAGCATGACGATCCGGTCTCCCAGGCCGATCCGGCAACATCCGCGCACGACTCGGGCGTACTCCGCAATACGGAGCACGCCGCCGAGCCGAATCCGACCACGGCGGCGCAAGACGATCCTGAAGATCGTCGCGATGCCGCGCAGGACGCAGGCATTCTGACCGACGACGAACCCGAGTCGCGCAGCGCCTGACGTAACCGAACTTTTTTGCCACGCCCGCAACGGGCGTGCGCGACCTGACATTTTGAGGTTGTTTTGACACATACCCACGACACCGATTCGTCCGAATCCGAGCGCGCCGTGCCGTCGGCACGGGCCGACGAAACGCGCAACACGCAAGCGTCGGCAGGCGAGGGCGAGCGCCCGGCGCAGACCGCGGAAGCAGACGGTGAAGACCGTCCGCGCCGCGGCCTGCGTCGCGGACCGCGCAGCCTGATCGCGCGGCGCCGAGCCGGGACGAAGACGAAGGGCGCCGAAGGCGTGCCCGCGCCAGCGGCGCCGGTCGTCACCGAGGCGCCGCCGGACGGCGAAGTGGTCGCGCAGGTGCGCATGCCCCGCAAGGATGCAGGCGCCAAGGGCCAAGGCTCGCGGCGCAATGCCCAGGCGGGCGGCGCGAAGCGCGAGGGTGGTCAGCGCGAAGGCGCGCCTCGTGAAGGTCAGCGCGAGCGTCAGCCGCGTGAGGGCGGGCAGCGCCAGAACCGCCGCGGCGGCGAGGTGCCGGCAGCGGCGGGCACGGAAGCCGGTCAGGACGATCTGTTCTCGTACGTGACATCTCCGGCGTTCGACGCGGACAACAGCGCGAGCGGCGGCGTGCGCGCCCCGATGCTGCGTCGTGGCAAGCCGGCTGCGCCCAAGCGTGTGCTGGCCGCGGACGACGACGCGCCGAAGCTGCACAAGGTGCTGGCCGAAGCGGGCATGGGTTCGCGCCGCGACATGGAAGAGCTGATCGTGGCCGGCCGCGTGTCGGTGAACGGCGAGCCGGCTCACATCGGCCAACGCATCATGCCGACCGATCAGGTTCGCATCAACGGCAAGCCGGTCAAGCGCAAGCTGGCCAACAAGCCGCCGCGCGTGCTGCTGTATCACAAGCCGACCGGCGAAATCGTCAGCCACGCGGACCCGGAAGGCCGTCCCTCGGTGTTCGACAAACTGCCGCCGATGAAGACCGCCAAGTGGCTCGCGGTCGGCCGCCTCGACTTCAACACCGAAGGTTTGCTGATGCTGACCACGTCGGGCGATCTGGCGAACCGCTTCATGCACCCGCGTTACAGCGTCGAGCGCGAGTATGCGGTGCGGGTGGTCGGCGAACTGGCCGAAGGCATGCGTCAAAAGCTGCTGCACGGCGTCGAGCTGGATGACGGTCCCGCCAACTTCCTGCGCATTCGCGACGGCGGCGGCGAGGGCACCAATCATTGGTATCACGTCGCGCTCGCCGAAGGGCGCAACCGCGAAGTGCGCCGTATGTTCGAAGCGGCCGGCCTGATGGTCAGCCGCCTGATCCGTACGCGTCACGGCCCGATCTCGCTGCCGAAGGGTCTCAAGCGCGGCCGCTGGGAAGAACTCGAAGACAACCAGGTGCGCACGCTGATGGCGTCGGTTGGTCTGAAGGCGCCGACGGAGGAGCGCGGCGGCCGCAGCTCCGCGCCGGAGCGCAAGCAGCCGGATCCGATGCAAACCTCGATGGGCTTCATCAATCGCGAACCCGTGCTGATGTCGCATAGCCGGTTCGAACAGCAGCCGCGCGGCCAGGGTCAGGGCCGCCGCGGTGCGGCGGGCGGCGGCTTCGGCGGCGGCGCGGGCACCGGTTACGGCAACCGCGGCGCGGGCCGTGGCGCCGGTGGCTTCGGCGGCGCGTTGGGCGGCGGTGCCGCCGGCCCGCGTGGCGGCCGTGAAGTCGACGGCAATCGCGCGCCGTCAGGCAGTGGCAATCGTGCTGGCGGCGGCAAGCGTGCAGCCGGCAACACCGCCAATCCGGGCGGCGGCAATCGTGGCCCCGGAGGCAATCGTGGCGGCAACGCTAATCGCGCGGGCGGCGGTAATGCCAACGCGGGCGGCGCCAATCGCGGCGGCAGCGCGCCGCGCGGCCGTACGCGCGGTCGTTGAGCAAGCGGAATAACCACGTATGACGGCCGGCAGCGTATCGTTCCTTAACGATTTTCGCGGCCGCCGTCGGATTCGATCGATGAATGCCGCAGTTTTATGCCGCGCATAAAACTGCGATGCGGCGGAAAATGGGGCAGGGTTTAACCGCCCCGCTTGTCGGGCCTGGCTCAGAGCTGCGTCAGCCGCTTTGCAAAACGCCCGGCGAGGCGGCCGCGGCGTCGAAAGATTCCCATGAAATCAAGCGGAAATGCGCTTCGTACGGCGTTCTGCGGTTTGCGTTTGTCCCGAAAAATGGCTACAATCGCGAAGTCGCTGGGCGTGCGGCTTTTCATGTGCGGCTCAGGTGCGACCACCGGTAATAAGATGATGGGCGTTTAGCCCATTTTTTTTTGCCGCTCAGTTCATCGTGGTTCGGCATCTCGGGTTCGCACGAACGTGCGCCGGCTTGGCGCACGGCCCGCATTGATTGTTTGCAAAACAAGCGGCAGGCTCGCTGCGCGAACATCTAAGAGGGCACTGTGCAACTGACGGAACTGATTGAAACCACGGTCGTGGGACTCGGCTACGAGCTCGTCGATCTCGAGCGCACCGGGCGCGGCATGATGTGCATCTATATCGACCAGCCGGCCGGCATCGCGATCGAAGACTGCGAGAAAGTCACGCGTCAGCTTCAGCACGTCCTGACGGTCGAAAATATCGATTACGAGCGGCTCGAAGTATCGTCGCCGGGTCTCGACCGCCCGCTAAAAAAACTGGCGGATTTCGAACGCTTCGCAGGCAGCGAAGTGGTTATCACATTGAAAAAGCCATTGGACGGACGGAAATCGTACCGGGGCATCCTGCATGCTCCGCAAGGCGAAACGATCGGTCTGGAATTTGAAGGGAAGGAAGGCGCCGCGATGCTCGATTTCACACTCGCGGACATGGACAAAGCACGCCTCGTTCCGAAAGTTGACTTTAGGAGCCGCAAACAATGAGTCGCGAAGTGTTGATGCTGGTGGATGCGCTGGCACGCGAGAAGAATGTCGACAAAGACGTGGTATTTGCCGCGCTCGAAGCGGCTCTCGCTTCGGCCTCCAAGAAACTCTTCGAAGAAGATGCGGATATCCGCGTCCATATCGACCGTGAAAGCGGCGAGCACGAAACGTTTCGCCGCTGGAAGGTGGTGCCGGACGAAGCCGGTTTGCAGGAACCGGATCAGGAAATTCTGCTGTTCGAAGCACGTGAGCAGAAACCCGAGATCCAACTCGACGAGTACATCGAAGAACCGGTGCCGTCGATCGAATTTGGCCGTATCGGGGCGCAGGCTGCCAAGCAGGTGATCCTGCAGAAGGTGCGCGACGCGGAGCGCGAGCAGATCCTGAACGACTTCCTCGAGCGCGGCGAGCACATCATGACCGGCTCGGTGAAGCGTCTCGACAAGGGCAATTTCATCGTCGAAACCGGCCGTGTCGAAGCGCTGCTGCGCCGCGACCAGCTGATTCCGAAGGAAAACCTGCGCGTGGGCGACCGCGTGCGCGCCTACATCGCGAAGGTCGATCGCACCGCACGCGGTCCGCAGATCGAGCTGTCGCGTACGGCACCCGAATTCCTGATGAAGCTGTTCGAGATGGAAGTGCCGGAAATCGAACAGGGCCTGCTCGAAATCAAGGCCGCTGCCCGCGATCCGGGCGTGCGCGCGAAGATCGGCGTGGTCGCATATGACAAGCGCATTGATCCGATCGGCACCTGCGTCGGCATTCGCGGTTCGCGCGTGCAGGCGGTGCGAAACGAGCTCGGTGGCGAAAACGTCGACATCGTGCTATGGTCGGAAGATCCCGCACAGTTCGTGATCGGCGCGCTCGCGCCGGCAGCCGTCCAGTCGATCGTCGTCGATGAAGAAAAGCACTCGATGGACGTCGTCGTAGACGAAAACGAACTGGCGGTCGCGATCGGCCGCAGCGGCCAGAACGTGCGTCTTGCCAGCGAACTCACCGGCTGGCAGATCAACATCATGACGCCGGACGAATCTGCGCAGAAGCAGAATCAGGAACGCGGTGTATTGCGCGACCTGTTCATGGCGCGTCTCGATGTCGACGAAGAAGTCGCCGACATCCTGATCGACGAAGGCTTCACGAGCCTCGAAGAGATCGCCTATGTGCCGCTCAACGAAATGCTCGAAATCGAAGCATTCGACGAAGACACCGTTCACGAACTGCGTAATCGCTCCCGCGACGCGCTGTTGACGTTGGCGATCGCGAATGAAGAAAAGGTCGAAAATGTAGCACTCGACCTGAAGAGCCTGGACGGCATCGATGCCGACCTGCTCGCGAAGCTTGCTGAACACCAGGTCCAGACGCGCGACGAACTCGCCGAACTGGCCGTGGATGAACTGGTCGAGATGACCGGTATGGAAGAGGATGCCGCTAAGGCGTTGATCATGAAAGCACGTGAACACTGGTTCCAGTGAGAAATGACCATGGCGCACTAAATTGAACGCGGCCGTTAGGCCGCATGACACGATGCTAACCGCAAGGAATCGGTCCTTGCATTAAGAGGAATGAATGGCGAGTAACAACGTAGCCCAATTTGCCGCGGAACTGAAAATGCCTGCAGGCGTGCTGCTCGAGCAGCTGCAGGCGGCGGGCGTCACAAAAGCGAGCGAAGACGACAACCTGTCCGAGGCGGACAAGGCGCGTCTGCTCGACCACTTGCGCAAGTCTCACGGCTCGACTGATGCGGACAAGCGCAAGATCACGCTGACGAAACGGCATACGTCGGAAATCAAGCAATCCGATGCGACGGGTAAAGCTCGCACCATTCAGGTCGAGGTGCGCAAGAAGCGCACTTTCGTCCGCCGCGACGAAACCTCCGCCGAAGGCGGAGATGCATCGAATCATGCGGCCGAAGGCGCCGAGGTCGACGATCTGGAACTTCAGCGTCGTGAAGAGGAAGCTCGTCACGAAGCTGAGCTGCTCGAAAAGCAGGCTCAGGAGCTGAAGGCCCGCCAGGAACAACTCGAACGCGAAGAAGCCGAGCGTCAGGCACGTGAGCAGGCTGCCGAAGCCGAGCGCCGTCGCGCGGAAGAAGAAGCGGCGAAGAAGCGCGCAGCGGCTGCCGTCGAGGCGGCGGCACGCGAGAAGGTGCAGCAGGCGGCGCAAGTCGCGCAGCCGGTAGTCGCGAAGGCCGAGCCGGTGGCTGCCAAGGCAGCGGAGCCGGTGGTGGCCAAGGAAAGCGAGCACGACGACGAACGCGCAGCAGCGGAACGCGCTGCGCAACGCGAAGCTGCGAAGAAGGCGGAAGACGCAGCGCGTCAGGCCGCCGAGAAAGCGCGTGCCGAGCAGGAAGAAATCGCGAAGCGCCGTGCCGCGGCGGAAGCCGAAGCACGCGCAATTCGCGAAATGATGAACACGCCGCGCAAGGCACAGGTCAAGGCGCCGGAACCGGCACCGAAGCCCGCCGAGCCGGCCAAGGCCGCGGAAGCCAAGGGCACGCTGCACAAGCCCGCACGTCCGGCAGGCGAAGCACCGGTGCGTCCGGCTGCGAAGAAGCCGGCTGCTGCGGCTCCGGCATCCCCGAGCGCACCGTCCGCCGGTGACAAGAAGAAGCCGGGCGGCGGCAAGGGCGGCTGGCAGGACGACGCAGCGAAGCGCCGTGGTATCAAGACGCGTGGCGATTCGAGCGGCGGTGTCGATCGCGGCTGGCGCGGCGGCCCGAAGGGTCGCGGCAAGCATCAGGATCAGAACACCACGTTCCAGGCGCCGACCGAACCGATCGTGCGTGAAGTGCATGTGCCGGAAACCATTACGGTCGCCGATCTGGCACACAAGATGGCGGTGAAGGCCTCGGAAGTCATCAAGTCGATGATGAAGCTCGGCCAGATGGTCACGATCAACCAGATGCTGGACCAGGAAACGGCGATGATCATCGTCGAGGAACTGGGTCACCACGCGGTGGCGGCCAAGCTGGACGATCCGGAAGCGATGCTGGTCGAAGGCGAACTGTCCGATGCGGAAGCATTGCCGCGTCCGCCGGTCGTCACGGTCATGGGTCACGTCGACCACGGCAAGACCTCGCTGCTCGACTATATCCGCCGCGCGAAGGTTGCAGCGGGCGAAGCGGGCGGCATTACGCAGCACATCGGCGCTTACCACGTCGAAACGCCGCGTGGCGTGATCACGTTCCTCGACACGCCGGGTCACGAAGCCTTTACGGCCATGCGTGCCCGCGGTGCGAAGGCAACCGACATCGTGATTCTGGTAGTCGCAGCCGACGACGGCGTGATGCCGCAGACGAAGGAAGCGATTGCCCATGCGAAGGCAGGCGGCGTGCCGCTCGTCGTTGCGATCAACAAGATCGACAAGCCGGATGCGAATCCGGAACGCGTGAAGCAGGAACTCGTCGCGGAAGGCGTCGTGCCGGAAGAATACGGTGGCGATTCGCCGTTCGTGTCGGTGTCGGCCAAGACCGGCGCGGGCATCGACGATCTGCTCGAGAACGTGCTGCTGCAAGCCGAAGTGCTGGAACTGAAGGCGCCGGTCGAGGCGCCGGCCAAGGGTCTGGTCATCGAAGCGAAGCTCGATAAGGGTAAGGGCCCGGTCGCAACGATCCTGGTCCAGTCGGGTACGCTGAACCGCGGCGATGTGGTGCTGGCGGGTAGCGCTTACGGTCGCGTGCGAGCCATGCTCGACGAAACCGGCAAGCCGACCAAGTCCGCCGGTCCGTCGATCCCGGTCGAAATCCAGGGTCTGTCGGAAGTCCCGCAAGCAGGCGAAGAAGTCATCGTCATGCCGGATGACCGCAAGGCGCGTGAAGTCGCGCTGTTCCGTCAAGGCAAGTTCCGCGACGTCAAGCTGGCCAAGCAACAGGCCGCGAAGCTCGAGAACATGCTGGAACAGATGGGCGAAGGCGAAGTGCAGTACATGCCGCTCATCGTCAAGGCCGACGTGCAGGGTTCGCAGGAAGCTTTGGTGCAGTCGCTGCTCAAGCTGTCGACCGACGAAGTGCGCGTGCAGATCGTCCACGGCGCCGTGGGCGGCATCAGCGAGTCCGACGTCAACCTGGCCACGGCTTCGAAGGCGGTCATCATCGGCTTCAACACCCGTGCGGATGCCCAGGCTCGCAAGCTGGCGGAATCCAACGGCGTCGACATTCGCTACTACAACATCATCTATGACGCAGTGGATGACGTGAAGGCCGCGATGTCGGGCATGCTGGCACCGGAGAAGCGCGAAGTCGTGACGGGTACGGTCGAAGTGCGCCAGGTCTTCAAGGTACCGAAGATCGGCGCGGTGGCCGGCTGTATGGTCACGGACGGTTTCGTCAAGCGCTCGTCGTCGGTGCGCGTGCTGCGCAACAACGTCGTCATCTTTACGGGCGAGCTCGATTCGCTCAAGCGCTTCAAGGACGACGTGAAGGAAGTCCGTCAGGGCTTCGAGTGCGGTATGTCGATCAAGAACTTCAACGACATCGTCGAAGGCGATCAGTTCGAAGTCTTCGAGGTCACCGAAGTCGCGCGTTCGCTGTAATTCACGCGACACGGCTCAACGGGCGGAGCGGGCTTTGACGCCCGCCCCGCCCGTTGTTTTTGGGCCCACTGTTTTGTGCGCAAGCCCCCTGGTCATGCTTTGAAAAGCGCGCCGCTTATATACCGCGCAAAAAAATCACCTCGGTTTGCGCGAACCATTTTTTGCATCCGTCAGATCGGATCACACAACACCATGCCTAAGAAACGTTCTTCTCCCAATCGCAACGTGCAGATCGCCGATCAGATCCAGCGCGATCTGTCCGAGCTGCTGCGCGAGGTCAAGGATCCGCGCATCGGCATCGTCACCATTCAGAGCATCGAGCTGACGCCGGACTACGCGCACGCGAAGGTCTATTTCACGACGCTGACCGGCGACCCGCAACAGACGCTCGAAGCGCTCACGCACGCGGCCGGCCATCTGCACAATCAGCTCTTCAAGCGACTGCATATCCATACCGTGCCGACGCTGCATTTCCACTACGACAAGACGATCGAGCGCGCCGTCGAAATGTCGCGTCTGATCGACGAGGCGAATGCCAATCGCGCGAAGGAAGACTGAGCGCACCGTGAGCGGCCGCGCTCGTTGCCATGCCTGAGCCGCGATGCGCTCAGTGCCGTTTTGTATTCATTGAAGTTTCCGCCTTTCCGACATGACAGCACCTCAACGCCCCCGCGTGCCGCGTCGCGCGCTCGACGGGGTCCTGCTGCTCGACAAGCCGTTAGGCCTGTCGAGCAACGACGCGCTGATCCGCGCGAAGCGTCTCTATCTGGCGAAAAAAGCCGGCCATACCGGCACGCTCGACCCTCTTGCGACAGGCCTGCTGCCGCTGTGTTTCGGCGAAGCCACCAAGTTTTCGCAAGATCTGCTCGAAGCCGACAAGACCTACGAGGCGACCATGCGCCTCGGCATTCGCACGACTACCGGCGACGCCGAGGGCGAAGCGATCGACACGCATGAAGTGACGTGCAGCGAGGCCGCGGTGCAGGCGGTGCTGCCAAAGTTTCTCGGCGACATCGTCCAGGTACCGCCGATGTATTCGGCGCTCAAGCGCGACGGCAAACCGCTGTACGAATATGCACGCGCTGGGCAGACCCTGGAGCGGGAAGGGCGTCAGGTAACGATTCTCAGACTCGAATTGCTCGCGTGCGCGCTGCCGGACGTGACATTTCGCGTGACTTGCAGCAAGGGCACCTACGTGCGCACGCTGGCCGAGGATATCGGCGAAGCGCTGGGTTGCGGCGCCCATCTGGTCGCGCTGCGGCGCACGGGTGTCGGGGCGCTGACGCTCGCGAATTCAGTGACGCTCGATGCGTTGTCCGATGCAAGCGAAAGCGAGCGCGACTCGTGGCTGCAGCCGGTAGACGCGTTGCTGTCGACGTTCCCGCTCGTGCGGTTGAACGAAGACGACACGCGCCGTTTTCTGCATGGTCAACGCCTCAAGCTGTCCGAGTTGACCATTGGCGGCGACGCCGTGAACGCGCCGCGCGTAAGAGTGTATGCGGGGCAAGGCCGCCTGCTGGGCGTCGCGAAGCAAGGCGAGGGCGTGCTCGCGCCCGAACGGCTGGTGGTAACGACGGCGAGCTAGATCGCTGTCGTGACTTTAAGCAGACGCGTCCGGCGACGGCGTCCGGCCTGCTGCAAAGTGCAAAGAAAAAGGCGGGACCGCGATCGAGCGGTCCCGCCTTCTTTCATCTTGAGCACCTCGTAGGACTGAAGCGGAGCCTCAGTGCGCCGCGGCGGCCGCCGCGCCTGCATCGCCGCCCGCGCGTTCCGGCCGCGTGATCCAGATCAGCGCGATCAGTGCCACGAAAATGCCGGCGGAAACAAAGAACAGATCGTTCACGCCCAATTGCGCGGCTTGCTGCGTGGCCATCGAGTTGAAGAGACCATACGCCTGCGGCTGACTGAAGCCTGCCGCGCCCATCTGCCGGATCGACTGATCGAACACCGGGTTGTAGGCGTTCGCCTGTTCGGCCAGTTGCGCGTGATGCATGATCGTGCGGTGATCCCACGCGGTCTGGAAAATCGAAGTGCCGATACCGCCGCACATGATCCGCACGAAATTCGACAGACCCGACGCCGCCGGAATACGGTTGCCGGGCAAGCCCGACAGCGTGATCGACACGAGCGGAATGAAGAATCCCGCCATACCGATACCCTGAATCAACGTGGGCAGCAGCAGCGAATACGTATCGACGCCGGTCGTATAACGCGAGCGCATCCAGAAACACAGCGCGAAGACGAGGAAAGACAATGTCGCGATATAGCGCGGATCGGTACGCGGCAAGATCTTGCCCGTGATCGGCGACAGCAGCACGGCGAAAAGACCGACGGGCGCCATCACCAGCCCCGCTTCGGTCGCGGTGTAGCCGATATCGGTTTGCAGCCACAGCGGCAGCAACACCAGATTGCCGAAGTAGAGCCCGTAGCCGACCGACAGCGCGATCGTGCCGCCCGTGAAGTTGCGCCGGCTGAACAGCGACAGATCCACCACCGGATGCTCGGCCGTCAACTCCCACACGATGAAGAACGCGAGCGCGATCACCGCGGCCAGTGCCAGCACGACGACGGTCGTCGACGAGAACCAGTCGAGATCCTTACCCTTGTCGAGCATCACCTGCAGCGAGCCGACCCAGACGATCAGCAGGCCGAGGCCGACGCCGTCGATCGGTGCTTTCCGGATCGCTGAATCACGGTTGCGGAAGATCATCCACGTCGCCCCCGCGGCGATGATGCCGACCGGAATGTTGACGTAGAAAATCCATGGCCACGAGATGTTGTCGGAAATCCAGCCGCCCAGAATCGGACCGGCCACCGGCGCAATCAGCGTGGTCATCGCCCACATCGACAACGCCATCGGCGCCTTCGCGCGGGGATAGCTGGCGAGCAGCAGCGTTTGCGACAACGGGATCATCGGGCCGGCCACCGCGCCTTGCAGCACGCGCGAAGCCAGCAGGAACGGCAGCGTCGGGGCGAGACCGCACAGCCATGACGAAATCACGAACAGCACGATCGACGCCATGAACAGGCGCACCTGGCCGATGCGGTCGGTGAGCCAGCCGGTCAGCGGCACGGAGATCGCGTTCGCGACCGCGAACGAGGTGATCACCCACGTGCCCTGGTCGGCCGACACGCCGAGGTCGCCTGAGATCGACGGAATCGAAACGTTCGCGATCGACGTGTCCAAAACGTTCATGAACACGGCGAGCGACACCGCGATGGTGCCGATCACCAGTTGCGCGCCCTCGAGTGGCGGGTGAGGGGCTTGCGCCTGAGCCTGAGCCATTAAAGAAGCCTTCTATGAATCGTCGTGTGGCTGCCTAGCTCTTCGCTGCGGGCTTCGCGGCGGCACCGGTCTGCGCCGACTTCGGCGTACCGCCGTTCGGCCCGGCGTTTTCCGCGATGATGCGCGCGATTTCCGCGTCGGCTTCGTCGCCGTATTTATCGAAGACGTTGGTCTGGTAGGCCGTATTCGACGCGTTGCCGAGCTGGCCGCCGCTGGCGTCCTTGATGTTCACGTCGGCTTGCATCGACAGACCGATGCGCAGCGGGTTCTTGTCGAGTTCCTGCGGATCGAGCGCGATACGCACCGGCAGACGCTGCACCACCTTGATCCAGTTGCCGGTCGCGTTTTGCGCGGGCAGCAGCGAGAACGCCGAACCCGTGCCTGCGGAGAAGCCGACTACCTTGCCGTGAAACGGCACCGACGAACCGTACACGTCGGCGGTCAGTTCCACCGGCTGGCCGATGCGCATGTGCTTGAGCTGCACTTCCTTGAAGTTCGCGTCGACCCACACGTCGTGCAGCGGCACGATGGCCATCAACGGGGTACCCGGCGAGACGCGCTGGCCGACCTGCACCGAGCGCTTCGCAACATAGCCGGTCACCGGCGCGGGCAGGACGTTACGCGCATGGTTCAGGTACGCGTCGCGGACCTTCGCGGCGGCGGCCTGCACGTTCGGATGGTTCGCGATCGTGGTGTTGGCGGTCAGCGCGCGGTTCGACGCCAGTTGCTGCTTCGCGGCGTCGACGGCGGCTTGCGCGCTCTTCACCGCGTCGCGGGCGTGCGAGATTTCTTCCAGCGACACCGCGCCGGTTTGCGCGACCGTCAGACGGCGCTTCAGGTCGTCCTGAGCGCGCGACAGATCGGCCTGACGCAGTTCGACTTGAGCCTGGTATTGATTGTCGTCGGCGAACAGGCCGCGCACCTGGCGCACCGTTTGCGCGAGATTCGCCTCGGCCTGTTCGAGCGCGACGCGCGCATCGGCCGGATCGAGCACGACGAGCGGATCGCCCGCCTTGACGACCTGCGTGTCGTCCGCATTCACGGCGATCACGGTGCCCGTGACTTGCGGCGTGATCTGCACGACGTTGCCGCTCACGTACGCGTCGTCGGTGTCTTCATGGAAGCGCGCGACGAGGAAGTAGTACAGGCCATAGGCGACCGCGGCGATCAGAATCACGATGACGAGCAGCGTCATCATGCGCTTGCGTTTGCCGTTGTTCGCCGGTTGTGCCGGCTGTGCGTTAGGCGCGGGCTGTTGGGGGGTGCTCATTGATGTGCTCCGGGTTCTCTTGAACGTCGTCGTTTATTCGGATGTTGGTGTGCGTGCTGCGCGGCGCGTGGTCAGTTCGCCGCGGCGGTCGCGGTGGTCGCCGACGCCGGGGCATCGGTCGGTACCACGAGGCCGGTCTGCGTTGCGTCGAAACCGCCGCCGAGCGCCTTGATGAGGCCGATCTGCATGTCGCGGCGGCGCATCTTCAGGCCCGTCACCGTCTGTTCGGCGGCGAGCAGATTCTGGTCGGCGGTCAGCACCTGCAATTGCGGCGACAGGCCGGCCTTGTACCGGATCACGGCCAGTTGATAGGCCTTGCTCGACGCCTCGAGCGCGCGTTGCGCGTCGCCTTCCTGCTGGTCGATCGAGCGGATCGACGACACCTGCGTCGCGACCTGCTGGAGCGCGTTGATCAGCGTCTGATTGTAGTTCGCGACGTTGAGGTCGAAATCGGCAAAACGGCCCTTCAATTGCGAGCGCAATGCGCCGGCGTCGAAGATCGGCAGGTGGATCGCCGGACCGAACTGGATCTGACGGCTCGACGCGGTCAGGAAACGGCCCCAGCCGAACGCATCGAAACCAAAGCCGGCCGCGAGGTTCACGTCGGGGAAGAATTCGGCTTTCGCTTCCTTCACGTCGTGCATGGCCGCTTCGACCTGCCAGCGCGCAGCGACGATATCCGCCCGGCGCGCCACGAGGTCGGCCGGGATATTGTTCGGCAGCGCGACCGTGTCGCCGACTGTCAGCGTCGGCTTGGCGATTTGCAGGCCGCGGTCCGGACCCTTGCCGAGCAGCGCGCCCAGCTGGTAGCGCACGACGGTGATCTGGCCGTCGAGGTCGGTCAGGTTCGACTGGCTGGTCGCGATGTTGCCCGTCGCGGTTTGCCGCTCGACGTTGGTGTCGAGGCCGGCCACCACGCGGCCATCGGTGATGCGGCCAATGTCCTTGCGGTTGGCGATTTCTCGCTCGGCGATTTCACGGAACGCGTACAGCTGGGCGAGCTGGTTGTAGGTGCTCGCCACGGACGCAGCGAGCGTCACGCGCGCCTGCTGCATGTCCGCCTGAGCGGCCCTTTCCTGCGACACGGCCTGGCCGAGGCGCTCACGATTCTTGCCCCACAGGTCGAGGTCCCACGACGCGCTCGCGAGTACGTTGTTCTCGCTATACCACGTGCCGCCGTACGGAGGCGGGTAGAGTGCGTTGGCGGAGAAGATCTCGCGGGTCCACGAATAGCTGGCGTTGACCTTCGGGAACAGCGCCGAGCGCGAGCTTTCGATGTACGAGGACGCCTTCGCCAGACGCGCCTGTGCCTGCGCAATCGACGGACTGCCGTCGAGCGCTTCCGTGATCAGTTCGGACAACTGCGGGTCGCCGAACTGCTGGGCCCAGTCGAGCGACGGCCATTGACCGCCTTCGCCGGGCAGACTCCGCGCTGACTCGTACTGCGTCGGCGACGAGATCTGCGTGTCGTTCTTCATGCCGAAGTAGTTCGCGCACCCCGTGAGGGCAAGCGCCGTCACCGCAGCGGCGACAGCGGCCCGGCTCGAAAGCGCGGGCGCGGACAGGGAAAGGGATTTCATCGCTCGACTCTTTGAGTGGAATGTAATGATGGACGCTGCAAGCAATTTCTTACAATTTGCTGTCAAAATTGCTTGCTGCGTCACGGGTTAGTCCCGTTTGATCACCGGAATTGACGAGCACACGACGCAGCATGCTCTTCAGGAAGCCCACCTCTTCGGCGGTGAAACCGTTCAGCAGGCTGTCCAGCACGCCGTTGAAGATGCCCGGCATTCTGGCTGCGATCGCATGGCCTTCCGGGGTCAGCGCAAGGCGTACGACCCGGCGGTCTTCGTTGCTGCGCACGCGGGTCAACAGTCCGCGCTTCTCCAGACGGTCGACCAGGCGCGTGACGGCGCTTGCGTCGATGCCGTATTCACGTGCCAGTTCGGCGGCCAGCAGGCATTTTCCGCTGGCGACCATGAACAGGATGCTGCCCTGCTGACTGGTGATGCCCAACTCCGCCATGCTGCGCTGGGTGATCAGGTTCGACATGGTCGATTTCACCCGCGAGAGGAGATAGCCGACGCTTTCGCCTAGCTGATACTCGCTGACGTTCGGCGCAGGATGGGGGGACGGCTCCGTCATGATTCTCGTGCGAATGCAATGGTTGACTAGGCAGGATTATAGGGCGCGGTTGATTGACGCGGCAAGCGTTATTACAGCTTAGGCAAGGATCTGTCCGCTCCCAAGCCGGAATAAATGAGGCTTTGCGTAGGTTTGCGCTGACAGAATCAGGTTGCTGTCTTACGCTCCGTTGCGTCGAAGATGCCGGGTCTATCAGGGAATACCAGAAAGCTTCATTCTTGCGTGCTACAATGTTGGGTTCCCAAAAGTGCGCTTTGGGCTTGTCGTGGTTGGTATCAGTAAGTCGTAACCGGCATAAGCAAGCGGCGCACTCCAACTGTCTCCAGGTTTCCTATGACCCGCGCCCTACGCAACATCGCCATCATTGCTCACGTCGACCACGGCAAGACCACGCTCGTCGACCAGCTCCTCCGTCAGACCGCCACCTTCCGTGACAACCAGCAAGTCGCCGAGCGCGTGATGGACTCGAACGACATCGAAAAGGAACGTGGCATCACGATCCTGTCGAAGAACTGCGCGGTTGAATACGAAGGCACGCACATCAACATCGTCGACACCCCGGGCCACGCCGACTTCGGCGGCGAAGTGGAGCGCGTGCTGTCGATGGTCGACTCGGTGCTGCTGCTGGTCGACGCCGTCGAGGGCCCGATGCCGCAAACGCGCTTCGTGACCAAGAAGGCGCTGGCGCTCGGGCTGAAGCCGATCGTCGTGATCAACAAGGTGGATCGCCCGGGTGCGCGGATCGACTGGGTGATCAACCAGACTTTCGACCTGTTCGACAAGCTGGGCGCAACCGACGAGCAGCTCGACTTCCCGATCGTCTACGCATCGGGCCTGAACGGCTACGCCGGCCTGGCGCCGGACGTGCGCGAAGGCGACATGCGTCCGCTGTTCGAAGCCGTGCTCAAGCACGTGCCGGTGCGCGCGGCCGATCCGGAAGCGCCCCTGCAGCTGCAGATCACGTCGCTGGATTATTCGTCGTACGTCGGCCGTATCGGCGTGGGCCGCATCACGCGTGGCCGTATCAAGCCGGGCATGGCGGTTGCCGTGCGTTCGGGCCCGGATGGCGCGATCCTGAACCGCAAGATCAACCAGGTGCTGTCGTTCAAGGGCCTCGAGCGCGTCCAGGTCGACTCGGCTGAAGCCGGCGACATCGTGCTGATCAACGGTATTGAAGAAATCGGCATCGGCGTGACCATCTGCGCACCGGAACAGCCGGACGCGCTGCCGATGATCACCGTCGACGAACCCACGCTGACGATGAACTTCCTCGTTAATTCGTCGCCGCTGGCCGGCCGCGAAGGCAAGTTCGTCACGAGCCGTCAGATCCGTGACCGCCTCATGAAGGAGCTGAACCACAACGTCGCGCTGCGCGTGAAGGAAACCGGCGACGAAACCACCTTCGAAGTGGCGGGCCGCGGTGAACTGCACCTGACCATTCTCGTTGAAAACATGCGTCGCGAAGGCTACGAGCTGGCCGTGTCGCGTCCGCGCGTGGTGATGCAGGAAATCGACGGCGTGAAGCACGAGCCGTACGAAAACCTGACCGTCGACATGGAAGACGGCCACCAGGGCGGCGTGATGGAAGAGTTGGGTCGCCGCAAGGGTGAAATGCTCGACATGGCGTCGGACGGCCGCGGCCGCACGCGTCTCGAGTACCGCATTTCGGCGCGTGGCCTGATCGGCTTCCAGTCGGAGTTCCTGACGCTCACGCGCGGCACGGGCCTGATGAGCCACACGTTCGACTCGTACCAGCCGGTCAAGGAAGGCGCGGTCGGCGAGCGCCGTAACGGCGTGCTGATTTCGCAGGACGACGGCGCGGCAGTCGCGTACGCACTGTGGAAGCTGCAGGATCGCGGCCGTATGTTCGTGTCGCCGGGCGAGCCGCTGTACGAAGGCATGATCATCGGCATCCACAGCCGTGACAACGACCTGGTCGTGAACCCGATCAAGGGCAAGCAGCTGACCAACGTGCGTTCGTCGGGTACCGACGAAGCAGTGCGCCTCGTGCCGCCGATCCAGATGTCGCTGGAATACGCGGTCGAATTCATCGACGACGACGAACTGGTCGAAGTCACGCCGCAATCGATCCGTCTGCGCAAGCGCTATCTGAAGGAACACGAGCGCCGTAGCGCAAGCCGCAAGGGCGCGGTGGACTAAGCAGGCCTCGGCCTGTGCCGGTTCGCAGCGATTCTTTGCTGCACGGCGTTGAAGACGAAAGCCACCTTCGGGTGGCTTTCGTCATTTTCGGGCTTGAGAAAGGCGTGTTGCATGCGGTTGCTGCAGCTCATCGTCTATTCGTCCCCGTTTCCGCAGAACACTATTGCGCGCTGCGAAAGGAGTCCTGCGATCGGTCGTGAAAGCCCGTCGCGACGGGCTCGGGCGACAATCCGTCTGCTATCTGCGCCATTCGTTCTGTGATATGCTCCCCGGGTGCAAAGTTTTAGGTCCTTCCAAGCAAGACTTGATTCGCGCAATCCGCTAAACGGTCAGGCCGTGTCGCGGAAGGTTCTGTAACCCGCTATTTCTCGAGAAACTCGAAGAAAGGTGAGCGTAAAAATGATGAAGCAATTCCAGTCGAACTCTTATCTGTTCGGCGGCAATGCTCCGTACGTAGAAGAAATGTACGAAGCGTATCTCGATAATCCGGCGTCAGTGCCCGAGAACTGGCGCAGCTATTTCGACGCGTTGCAGAACGTTCCTGCATCGGATGGCAGCAATGCCAACGACGTGGCCCATGGCCCGATCGTCGAATCGTTTGCTCAACGGGCCAAGGCTAATGCCTTCATCCCGCGCACGGCTGCCGGCGGCGAAGATCTCGCAACCGCCCGCAAGCAGGTTTATGTGCAGTCCCTCATCGGCGCATATCGCTTCCTCGGCTCGCAATGGGCCAATCTCGATCCTCTGAAGCGCCGCGAACGTCCCGCTATTCCCGAACTTGAACCCGCGTTCTACGACTTCACCGAAGCCGACATGGACCAGGAGTTCAGCGCAACGAATCTGTATTTCGGCTTCGAGCGTGCGTCGCTGCGCGAGATCGTCAAGGCATTGCGCGACACGTACTGCGGCACGATCGGCGCCGAGTACATGTACATCAGCGATCCGGAACAGAAGCGCTGGTGGAAGGAGAAGCTCGAGTCGATCCGTTCGACACCGAACTTCACCAAAGAAAAGAAGAAGCACATCCTGAATCGCCTGACGGCCGCTGAAGGCCTCGAGCGTTTCCTGCACACGAAGTATGTCGGCCAGAAGCGCTTCTCGCTCGAAGGCGGCGAAAGCTTCATCGCGTCGATGGACGAAGTCGTGCGTCACGGCGGCGCCAACGGCGTTCAGGAAATCGTCATCGGCATGGCTCACCGTGGCCGTTTGAACGTGCTGGTGAATACGCTCGGCAAGATGCCGGCCGACCTGTTTGCCGAATTCGAAGGCAAGCACGTCGACGACCTGCCGGCCGGCGACGTGAAGTACCACAAGGGTTTCTCGTCGGACGTTTCGACCGAAGGCGGCCCGGTTCACCTGTCGCTCGCGTTCAACCCGTCGCATCTCGAAATCGTCAACCCGGTGGTCGAAGGTTCGGCGAAGGCCCGTATGGACCGTCGCGGCGACGACAGCGGCCTGCAAGTGCTGCCGGTGCAGATCCACGGCGACGCGGCTTTCGCGGGCCAAGGCGTCGTGATGGAAACGCTGAACCTCGCGCAAACGCGCGGTTACGGCACGCACGGCACGCTGCACATCGTCATCAACAACCAGATCGGCTTCACGACGTCGGACCCGCGCGACTCGCGCTCCACGTTGTACTGCTCGGACGTCGTCAAGATGATCGAAGCGCCGGTGCTGCACGTGAACGGCGACGATCCTGAAGCGGTCGTTCTGGCGACGCAACTGGCGATCGACTTCCGGATGCAGTTCCACAAGGACGTCGTCGTCGACATCGTCTGCTTCCGCAAGCTGGGTCACAACGAGCAGGACACGCCGGCGGTCACGCAGCCGCTGATGTACAAGACGATTGCGAAGCACCCGGGCACGCGCGCGCTGTACGCTGAAAAGCTGGTGCAACAGGGCGTGATCACCGCGGAAGAAGGCGACGAGTTCGTCAAGGCTTACCGCAAGGCGATGGACGAAGGCCATCACACGATCGACCCGGTGCTCTCGAACTACAAGAGCAAGTACGCGGTCGACTGGGTGCCGTTCCTGAACCGCAAGTGGACCGATGCAGCCGACACGGCCGTGCCGCTCGCCGAACTGAAGCGCCTCGCTGAGCGAGTCACCACGATCCCGGAAAACTTCAAGGTTCACCCGCTGGTCGAGCGCGTCATCAACGACCGTCGCGCGATGGGCCGTGGCGAAGCGAAGCTCGACTGGGGCATGGGCGAACACCTGGCATTCGCGTCGCTGGTCGCATCGGGCTATGCAGTGCGCCTGACCGGTCAGGACTCGGGCCGCGGCACGTTCACGCACCGTCACGCGGTGCTGCACGATCAGAACCGCGAACGTTGGAACGACGGCACCTACGTGCCGCTGCAGAACATCGCCGAAGGTCAGGCGAAGTTCACGGTGATCGACTCGGTGCTGTCGGAAGAAGCGGTGCTGGGCTTCGAATACGGCTACTCGACCGCTGAACCGAATACGTTCGTCGCATGGGAGGCGCAGTTCGGCGACTTCGTGAACGGCGCGCAAGTCGTGATCGACCAGTTCATCTCGTCGGGCGAAGTGAAGTGGGGCCGCGTGTCGGGTCTCACGATGCTGCTGCCGCACGGCTACGAAGGCCAGGGTCCGGAGCACTCGTCGGCGCGTATCGAGCGTTTCCTGCAACTGTGCGCAGACCACAACATGCAGGTCGTTCAGCCGACCACGCCGGCGCAGATTTTCCACCTGCTGCGCCGTCAGATGATCCGCCTGTTCCGCAAGCCGCTGATCGTCGCGACGCCGAAGTCGCTGCTGCGTCACAAGGAAGCCGTGTCGGATCTGTCGGAACTGGCGAAGGGTTCGTTCCAGCCGGTGCTCGCCGAAACCGACGAGACCATCGACGCGAAGAAGGTCAAGCGCGTGATCGTGTGCTCGGGCCGCGTGTACTACGACCTGCTCGCGCATCGCCGCGAATCGAAGTCGAACGACGTCGCGATCGTCCGTATCGAACAGCTCTATCCGTTCGCGCATAAGCAGTTCGAAGCGGAAATCAAGAAGTACGACAACGCGACCGAAGTGGTCTGGGTGCAGGACGAGCCGCAGAATCAGGGCCCGTGGTTCTACATCGAGCACCACCTGAAGGAAGGCATGAAGGAAGGACAGAAGCTGGCGTACAGCGGCCGTCCGGCTTCGGCCTCGCCGGCAGTCGGCTACTACGCGAAGCACTACGAGCAGCAGAAGGCGCTGATCGAAGGTGCTTTCGGCCGCCTCAAGAGCGCGTCGATCGCTAAATAAGAGAACAGACGAACCGGGAAGGCGCGCTGCGCTTTCCCGTACCGCGTCTGGTGATCCAGTGAAGGTTCATCCGCGGTCATGGTTCGCAGGCGGTCGTCGTTCCCCGCGCCGTCACCCGATACGTATTCAGGATATTCATAATGGCTATTGTTGAAGTCAAGGTTCCCCAGCTTTCCGAGTCGGTCTCGGAAGCCACGATGCTGCAGTGGAAGAAGAAGCCCGGCGAGGCTGTTGCTGTTGACGAAATTCTCATCGAAATCGAGACCGACAAGGTCGTGCTCGAAGTGCCGGCACCCTCGGCCGGCGTGCTCGCGCAAATCATCTCGAACGACGGCGACATCGTCGTCGCCGATCAGGTGATCGCGAAGATCGACACGGAAGGCACCGCAGGCGCCGCGGCTGTCGAAGCTGAAGTCAAACCGGCTCCGGTTGCCGCTGCGGCCGCCGCACCGGCGCCGGCTGCGCAAGCCGCTGCCGCCACGGGTTCGAACACCGCTGCTTCGCCGGCTGCCGGCAAGCTGATGGCGGAGAAGGGCCTGTCGTCGGGCGACGTCGCCGGCACCGGCCGCGATGGCCGCATCACCAAGGGCGACGTGCTGACCGCGGGCGCCCCGGCTGCCAAGGCAGCACCCGCACCGGCTGCCGCACCGAAGGCTGCGAAGCCGTCGCTGCCGGACGTCAAGGCGCCGACATCGGCCGACCAGTGGCTGAAGGACCGCCCGGAACAACGCGTGCCGATGTCGCGTCTGCGCGCGCGTATCGCCGAGCGTCTGCTCGAGTCGCAGCAAACCAACGCCATCCTGACCACGTTCAACGAAGTGAACATGGCACCGGTGATGGACCTGCGCAACAAGTACAAGGACAAGTTCGAGAAGGAACATGGCGTGAAGCTCGGCTTCATGTCGTTCTTCGTGAAGGCGGCGGTTCACGCACTGAAGAAGTTCCCGTTGGTGAACGCGTCGATCGACGGTAACGATATCGTCTATCACGGCTACTTCGACATCGGTATCGCTGTCGGGTCGCCGCGTGGTCTGGTGGTGCCGATCCTGCGCAACGCGGATCAACTGAGCCTTGCCGACATCGAGAAGAAAATCGCCGAATTCGGCCAGAAGGCCAAGGACGGCAAGCTGTCGATCGAAGAAATGACCGGCGGTACGTTCTCGATCTCGAACGGTGGTGTGTTCGGCTCGATGCTGTCGACCCCGATCATCAACCCGCCGCAATCCGCCATTCTGGGCGTGCACGCGACGAAGGAACGCGCTGTGGTCGAAAACGGCCAGATCGTTATCCGCCCGATGAACTACCTGGCGCTGTCGTACGACCACCGCATCATCGACGGCCGCGAAGCGGTGCTGTCGCTGGTCGCGATGAAGGACGCGCTGGAAGATCCGGCGCGCCTGCTGCTCGACCTGTAATCGCCGTCCCGGCGTCGCCGGCTTGTTCGCCTGGGTTGATATCAGGCAAGCCGGCGCCACCTGAGTAGTACGTCTTTAGCATTCCGCAGTACAGGAACGGCACGCGCCACGAAACGTGGCCGCGCGCCGTTCCGTTATCAAAAGGATTGTCATGTCCAAAGAATTTGACGTCGTCGTGATCGGCGCAGGCCCTGGCGGTTATATCGCCGCCATCCGCGCAGCGCAGCTCGGCAAGACCGTCGCATGTATCGAAAAGTGGAAGAACCCGGCCGGCACGTTGAAGCTCGGCGGCACGTGCCTGAACGTGGGTTGCATTCCGTCGAAGGCGCTGCTTGCGTCGTCGGAAGAGTTTGAAAACGCATCGCATCACCTCGCGGACCACGGCATTTCCGTGGAAAACGTCAAGGTCGATATCTCGAAGATGATGGCCCGCAAGGACGGCATCGTCGAGAAGATGACCAAGGGCATCGAATTCCTGTTCCGCAAGAACAAGATCACGTGGCTCAAGGGCCACGGCAAGTTCACCGGCAAGACGGACGCCGGCGTGCAGATCGAAGTGAGCGGCGAAGGCGAAACCGAAGTGGTCACGGCGAAGAACGTGATCATCGCGACGGGTTCGAAGGCGCGCCATCTGCCGAACATTCCGGTCGACAACAAGATCGTCTCCGACAACGAAGGCGCACTGGCGTTCGACACCGCTCCGAAGAAGCTGGCCGTGATCGGCGCCGGCGTGATCGGTCTCGAACTGGGTTCGGTGTGGCGCCGTCTAGGCGCGGAAGTGACCGTGCTCGAAGCGCTGCCGGAATTCCTCGGCGCGGCTGACCAGGCGCTCTCGAAAGAAGCGGCCAAGCAGTTCAAGAAGCAGGGTCTCGACATCCAGGTCGGCGTGAAGGTCGGCGAAGTGACGACGACCGACAAGAGCGTGTCGATCGCCTACACGGACAAGGACGGCAACGCGAAGACGCTCGAAGCGGACCGCCTGATCGTGTCGATCGGCCGCGTGCCGAACACCGACAACCTCGGTCTCGAAGTGATCGGCCTGAAGGCCAACGAGCGCGGCTTCATCGACGTCGACGACCACTGCGCGACGGCGGTGCCGAACGTGTACGCGATCGGCGACGTGGTGCGTGGTCCGATGCTCGCGCACAAGGCCGAAGATGAAGGCGTGCTGGTCGCCGAGATCATCGACGGTCAGAAGCCGCACATTGACTACAACTGCATTCCGTGGGTGATCTACACCGAACCGGAAATCGCGTGGGTCGGCAAGACGGAGCAGCAGTTGAAGGCGGAAGGCCGCGAAGTCAAGACGGGCCAGTTCCCGTTCATGGCGAACGGGCGCGCACTGGGCATCAACAAGGCGGATGGTTTCGTCAAGATGATCGCCGACGCGAAGACCGACGAACTGCTCGGCGTGCACATCATCTCGGCAAACGCATCGGACCTGATCGCGGAAGCCGTGGTGGCGATGGAATTCAAGGCGGCGTCGGAAGATCTCGGCCGCATTTGCCATCCGCACCCGTCGCTGTCGGAAGTCATGCGCGAAGCGGCGCTGGCCGTCGACAAGCGCGCGCTGAACATGTAATCACGCGCACGCCTGACTGAACGTACTCTGGCATCACCACAAAGGCGGGCGGGTTCAATCCCTCCCGCCTTTCTTTTTGCAGCAACACCATGAACGTCACCGAATACTACGAAAAAGAACTGCAGACGCGCGGATATCAATCGGACCCGGCGCAACGCGCGGCGGTCGACCGGCTGCAGCGGTGTTATGAAGAGTGGGTCGAGTACAAATCGCGCCGCTCGAATGCGTTCAAGAAACTGATCAATCGTCCGGACCTGCCGCGCGGCGTGTACATGTGGGGCGGCGTCGGGCGTGGCAAGAGCTTCCTGATGGACAGCTTCTACATGATCGTGCCGCTGCATCGCAAAACACGTCTGCATTTCCACGAGTTCATGCGCGAAGTGCATCGCGAGCTGGAAGACCTGAAGGGCATGGCCGATCCGCTCGACGAACTCGCGCGCCGGATCGCCAAGCGCTACCGCCTGATCTGCTTCGACGAATTCCACGTGTCGGACATCGCCGACGCGATGATCCTGTATCGCCTGCTCGACAAGCTGTTCGAGAACGGCGTGCAGTTCGTGATGACGTCCAACTACGATCCGGACACGCTGTATCCGGACGGCCTGCATCGCGATCGCATGCTGCCGGCCATCGAGCTGATCAAGGAAAAACTCGACGTGATCAACGTCGATGCGGGTATCGACTATCGGCAACGCACGCTGGCGCAGGTGGAGGTGTATCACTCGCCGCTCGGCGCCACCGCCGACAAGGCGTTGCGCGACGCGTTCGCGCGCCTCGCCGCGGTGCCCGACGAAAGCCCGCTTCTGCACATCGAGAAGCGCGAGTTGAAGGCGCTGCGCCGCGCGGACGGCGTCGTGTGGTTCGACTTCTCGACGCTATGCGGCGGCCCGCGCTCGCAGAACGACTACCTCGAACTGGCGAGCCGCTTTCACGCGGTGATCCTCTCCGGCGTACCGCAGATGTCAGCGCGTATGGCCTCGGAAGCACGCCGCTTCACGTGGCTGATCGACGTGTTTTACGACCACAAGGTCAAGCTGTTGATGTCCGCGGCGGTGCCGCCCGAGCAACTGTATGTCGATGGCCCGATGGCCAACGAATTCACGCGCACGGTGTCGCGGATTGTCGAGATGCAGTCGAAGGAGTACCTCGATACACCGAGACGGATCGTCGATACGTCGCTGACCTGAGTTGATCCTGGCCGGCCTCGGTCGCGCGAAGCAGGGGGGCGGTCAAGTTAAAGCGTGAGCAATATAAATCGGCCTGCTCACACGTTGTGTTTTCAAGATTCAGATTGATCCGATATTGCCCGTGCGGGCAATTGGCTATCTTTTGTTGCTGGTCTGATAAAGGAGAAGCCATGAATCCGCACCACGATATCACTGATGAAGAATGGCAACGTGTCGCGCCGTTGCTGCCGGAACTGCGTCCGCGCTCAGAGTTGCGTGGACGGCCGCTAGCCAATACCCGCTCAGTACTCAACGGGGTACTGTGGGTCATGTACAGCGGTGCGACCTGGTCGGCCATGCCGCGCCGCTACCCTTCGTATCAAACGTGTCATCGCCGCTTCAAGATCTGGTACGAATCCGGCGTGCTCAAGCGCGTGACGGATCAACTGCTCGGCACGGCGAGCGAAGAACTCTGCAATCTGATGGAATCGCGTATGCGCAGGCACGTGAGCGCGGCAGACAAGCGCGCCGTAGCGGCCGGCGCGGCTGTCGTACCTGCTGCCGCGCCGGCCGTGTACAACCCGGCGCGAGGCAACCCGCTGCCGTCGTCGCCGTTCGCCTACACATCGCCTTTCAAGCATGCCGCATGACGGCTTCCACCGGTTTCACGCAACAGAAAGAAACGGCCGCGCGATGGCACTCGCCGGCCGCTTCTTTCGCACGCTTCTTTTGCACACTTCTTTTGCATTCAGCCAGACGAGCGTGCGAGCCAAAGTTCATCTAGCTGAAAACTCGGGCCAATGCTCAAAAACCTGGCACCCTATTGCTGACGAACCCATGTTTGCGAGCGGCCCAGCAGCGCCACGCCAATATAGCCGCGCACCACCAGTTTGTTGCCACCATCTTCCAGGTGCATCTTGCACTTGTAGAGCTTGCCGTTTTCCGGGTCGAGAATCTGTCCGTGGTCCCAGCCGTCGCCGTCCTTCTTCATGTCGCTAATGATGGTCATGCCGAGAATCGGTTGATCCTTGCGCGCGTCAGTACATGCCGTGCAGCGGCGGTCCGGCTGATCGTTCGCATTGAGACCTTTGATCACCTTGCCGCTCAACTGACCGCTGCCATCGTCGGTGATCTGCACGAGCGCTTTAGGCTGACCGGTGTGATCGTCGATGGTCTTCCACGTGCCCACCGCCGTGTCGGTCTGCGCCATGGCCGTTGCGGCTCCGGCAAGCAGCACACCGGCGAGCGCAGCGTGTCTGGCCGTGCGAAGCGCGATGGCGCGAGCGCGTTGAGTGAATTGCGTCATTGTTTCCTCCTTGATAAAAGACGGCGCGATCATGGTCGCGCGGCGTTATTGGCATCTCGGGCGGTTATCGGGTGATGTCTGCCGTAATGCCTCGTCATGCCTCTCAGGTCTGACTGCGACCCGGGCGGCGATCGGCAACTCGCGGCCTGCCTGCTGGCAGGTCGCCGGCCGCATCGTCAGCGCAGAATACGTGAAAGCGCGCGCGCCGTTTGATAGGGGAGCCTCTAAACAGCGCGCGCCGCTTGCGCGGAGCGTCAATTCAACTGGTAGGAGGAGGTCGCGTCGATGCGCGGGCGGTGCGAAGCGCTTTCGACCGGCGCGCCGCCGCCGCCTTCGCCACCGACAGATCGAGGCTGTGGTACTTCGCGTCCGAAATGCGCAAGCCGAACGCAATCGACGAGAGCCTCGACGGCGACGGCGTGTCCGCGCGCAGATAGACGCGCGCCATATCGAACGAGACATACGGCGTGAAGGTGCGCAGATAGGTGAAGCCGAGCGCGAACGCGCGCTTGACTTCGAACATGGCGCCCCAGCCCGAATCGCCCGATGCTTCGCCCGTTTGATAACCTTGCGCGAACCGCTGCGCGCAGAACGAGATCTGCTCCGGGGTCGGCAGCGAAACCGCGCTGTACTGCCGATGACCGGGACCACAGTGCCGATTTTCAGCGGCCAGTCGTTGGTCTGCGAGAAGCTTGCCCCCGGTCTTCACGCAATTGATCGACGCCGGATTGGTGACGGTCGCGCCGGGCACGTTCGAGTCGCCCGATTTCGACACGCCCAGAACGTCGAAGGCCTTCGACACGCTGATGCTGGCCCGGCGCACCTGCCCGGTTTGCATGCAGTCAGCCGGTGCCGGCGGAGAGTGTGGCCGAGGTGTTGGTGAACCGCAGCAAATGGGATATGGCGGAACGCAACCGCGTGCTGGCCGCGCTCGATGCGAACGGTCGGCGCCGCCAGGACACGGCGCCTTACCTGGGTATCAGCCGCAAGGTCTGTGGGAGAAGATGCGTAAGTACCAAATTTTCGATCAAGAGCCCGAAACGCGCAAAAGTGAGTAATAATCGAAAGTTGCACTAAAACAAAAACTGTTCAAGCAGGAAATACATGGACCGAAAGTCGAAGGTACGGCAGATTGCCCTCGCCGCATTCATCGCATGGGGAGCCGCGCAAGGGGCTCAGGCTCAGGCAGTTGAGACCAATGGTGGGAGCGCTGCTGTCGTTCCCGAGCCGGGCACGACCACCGCGTTACCGGCCACTGTGCCGGGCGGACAGGCGGAGACCACAGCACTGACCCCGGACGAAAACCGGCAGTCCGCCGCAGGCAATGTGGCGGAATTGCAGCAGATGATCCATGGGTCGGAGCTCAGCGAATTGCGCACCACCTACAACGGCAGTTATGGCGCGAGCATGCTGTTTTACGGCAAGGAGATGACCTACTACATCGCGCTGTTCCAGCAGAAAAATTTCTGGCGCGTGATCAAGACGCAGGATGCCGCGCGTGCCGACATGATTTACAAGGATTTCGCGCGTCAGACGGTGCAACTGTCGGACGTCGAGATTCGCCGCACACAACTCGAGGCGCAGAAGGCGTTCACGCAGCGGATGATCGCGTTGTCGCAGGACCGTGCGAGCCGCTTGCAGGCCGACCTCGAGATCGCGCGTCAGCAACAGAGCATCGTCGCGACGCAGCAGGAACAGAAGCGTGCCGAAACCACCGCGCTGGCACAGCAGAAGCTTGCCGCGCAAGACCAGTTGCGCGCCGCGCAGCGCCAGGTGCGCGAGCTTCAGCGTCAGCTGGAAAGCGGGCTGCCTTCGCATTGAGGATCGTCGGATGGGAAGGGCGGGGTGGAGCGCCGCCTGACTCATCGGCGGGGACGCTGTTTTCGGGTATTGAGGCGGTGGGGTATTCGCCGCCTGTCAGCGCGTTTGGCGTCCTTTCCTGGTCATGCTCACGGTGTTCGTTGCAGGCGCGGCGTCCGACCTTCTGAAGTAGGCGTTCCCTACGTGATCTTCGGCGAGTTTGCTGCGCGCCTCACATCCTCACCCACTCTCCGATCACCACCGGCTTCTAATGCCGCCTCTTTCTCGTTTCCGACGACACCGCCTCGCCCGGCGCGTGATGCGGATCTGTCAAATCGACGGCAATCGGGTCGCTCGCCGGAAAGCTTTCCTCCAGCGCTTCATCAAGACGGCGATCGGCCGACTGAGCCGACTGCGGCGTTTCCCTCGGCTGAGAAATCACCTGTGATGCGACATGCTTCTTGCTGGTCATGACATGCTCCGTTGGAAGAGAGTCGACTATTCAGCATAGCGCAAGCATGCACTCGACACAGAGCGGCATGGGCATATAAACATCATTTGAAACCGCCCAGCATCGATTCGTTTTCCGTGTGTCGCCAGACAGCGAAGCGGCAAAACAAAAGCATCAGCCGGCCGCGTGGCCCGGCATGGCAGACGGCATCGTGCGAACCGGCAGGCGCCCCGCTCGGGAGGAGAGCAGACAGGCTCAGCCAACCACAAGGCAGCGAACGAACATGGACGGGAAGCAACCTTTGCGCGCGCGGCGCCTGAGCGCCTCACACGTCGTGGAAGCGGAGCTGGACCATCTGGATTGGGCAACCAAACAACCGGCGCTGCGCATGCTGGACGCCGTATACTGGCGCCGTCGCGTGCTGGCGGTCAAATGCAGATTCGAGCTGACAGAGAAGCAGGTGATGCAACTGGAAAAGATTTTGCAGCGGCTCGGCTAGCCGACGTCGTAGCCGAGCGCCGCGGCGGCGGTTTATTCGTTGCCGCCGTTGTTGCCGCCGACATTGCCGGAGCTGCCGCCATGATTGCCGCCGCCGTGGTTGCCGCCGTCACCACCGGTGCCGAACAGACGCCGGCGGCGTGTCACGACCACCGGAGCGTCGGCGTTGCCGCTGTTGCGATCGGACGAAGGGCGGTCCGACGATGCGCCGTACGACTCGCGCGGTTCACGTGGCTCCCGATGATCGCGGGGCTCACGCGAGCCATGCGGGCCGCGCGTGGTATGTTCGCCATGCGAGGGACGCCCCGCGCGCGGCGCCGGACGCGTGCCGGTGTCGAGCTGGATTGTCGAGATCGCGCGCTTGTAGATGCCTTGCAGGCCGACAGGCGTGCGCAGCATCACCAGGTACTGATCGAACGACTCGATGCACCCGGTCAGGCGAATGCCGTTGACAAGGTAAATCTCGACGCGCTTTCGTTCTTTGCGCGCAGCGTTCATGAAGTCGTTTTGCGGGTGCGATTCTGCGGAAGCCATGGACAATTCAGGTTAGAAAGACGGTGGTTCGCCGCAATTCTACCCTGTGTGGGGGCAGAACGCGCTGGGTGGGCGAACTGCGTCCACTATAACGGCTTGCGCGCGCGGAAGCATGCGATAACTATTGACTGTAACGTTGAGTTACGAATCTGCTGAGCAATGGCGGAAAAAGAGGGGTGGACCGCGCCCACGCGGAATAAATCGTGGGGCGCGTGCGTTTAGTTCATACATGGCAGCGTTGCATTCCGCGCGCGGCCGGCCGGCTTCCGGCAACCTTTAAAGCCGGACGCTCCTCAGGAGACTCACCATGAAAGCATCCCGCATTGTGTCCGCGTTCCTCGTGTTGCTGGCGCTGGCATTCGGTTCGCTCGCGACGAGCGGCTGCACCTCCGCGACCGACAACAGCGCGTCGGGCACCAGCGGCAACAGCAACGGCGGCGGCGGCTACTGAGCTTCGTCGCGGGGTGAATTTCGAAGCGGAAGTGATCGCTTGGCTCCCGCAGTTGCGCCGCTATGCGCGCGCGCTGACGGGCGACCGCGCCTGGGCCGACGATCTCGTGCAGGATACGGCGGAGCGAGCGCTTGCGCGCTGGTCGGCGTTCCGGCCCAACAGCAACTTGCGCGCATGGCTGCTGACCATCCTGCGGCATCTTTATATCGATCAGTTGCGCGGCCGCCGAGAATTCGCCGTCGACGACGAAAGCGCGCCGTGGCGCAATCTAGAAGCGCCGCAAGGCGAGGTCGACGGTCTGGTGCTGCGCGATCTGCAGCGCGCGCTGTATTGCCTGCCGGTCGAGCAGCGCGAAGTGCTGCTGCTGGTTTGCGTCGAAGAGCTGTCTTATCAGGAAGCGTCGAGCGCGCTCGGCGTGCCGATCGGCACGGTGATGTCGCGGCTCTCGCGCGCGCGTGAGCACCTGCGCGTGCTGTTGACGGAAGGTCCGGCTGAAGGGGCGGACAAGGGTCCGGCACGCAAGACCGTGCCGTTGAAAGTGGTGAGAAATCCGTCATGAATAACGACGACTACGATTCCGGCCTGCCCGAAGGGCTCGATCTGCGAGCGCTGTCGGCGTTAGTTGACGGTGAATTGCCGGGCGCGCGGCGCGCCGAGATCGAGGCGCAGCTGGAGCGGCATCCGCAGGCCGCCGCGCGGGTGGCCGCGTGGCGCGCGCAGAAAGCCGCCTTGCGCGCGCTGTGCGGGGTGCCGCAGCGCAGCGGCCGCAGCGAACCGCAGGCGCGCCATGAGCGGCATGAGCGCACCGGGCTTCCCGACGCCGACGAGCCTGCCTTCATCGTGGTGCGCCGCACGCCGCCGTGGTGGCAACGCGTGGGCATCGCGGCGTGCTGGCTCGCGGCCGGCGCGGGGCTCGCGCTCGCGTTGGGACCGCTTGCGCCGCGCCTGACGGGCGGCGCGTGGGGCGGCCTGGGCGGGCAGCCGCCGAGCTTCGCTCAGCGTGCCGACATCGCGTACGCGGTGTACACGCCGGAGCGGCGTCATCCGGTGGAAGTCGCCGCGAGCGAAGAGGAGCATCTGATCAGCTGGCTGTCCAAACGGCTGAACCGGCCGCTGTCGGTGCCGTCGTTGCAGGAGTATGGTTACTCGCTGGTGGGCGGTCGATTGTTGCCCGGCGAAGCGGGCCCGGCCGCGCAGTTCATGTACGAGAACGGCAGCGGCGCGCGCCTCACGCTATACGTGACCGGCACCGCGCGGGACGAAACCGCGTTCCGCCTGTTGCGCGACGGCAACCGCCGCACCTTCTACTGGATCAATGACGGCATGGGCTATGCGCTGTCCGGGCAGATCGCGGAAGGCAAGCTGCGCTCGATCGCGATCGACGTGTGCAGCGCGCTCGGCGGCAAGCCGGAGGCCTGGCAGTAGCGGCCGGCACGACCGACTGCGAGAAGCGGGCGAGCGCACAACCGGCCCGCCCGCGAAAGAGACCAACCGCCGCGTCCCTCATCCGCTGGAGAAAACGCTTTGCCGCCGACTCTGCCACCGAACGTTTCCGCCGCGCAGTTCGATCGCGCGCTCGCCGGCTGGCGTGCGATCGTCGGCGATGCGCGGGTGGTGACGTCCGCAGCGGGGCTCGCCGCGTATCTCGATCCATTCGCGCCCGGCGAGCGCGCGGCGTTCTCGGCGAGCGCCGCGCTGCTGCCCGCTTCGGTCGACGAGATTCGCGCGGTGCTGCGCATCGCCAATCAATATCGCATTCCGTTGTGGACAGTTTCGACCGGCCGCAACTTCGCCTACGGCGGCGCGGCGCCGCGTCTCGCGGGATCGGTCGTGCTCGATCTGCAGCGCATGAACCGCATCGTCGAAGTGAACGAGACGCTCGCGTACGCGCTGGTCGAACCGGGCGTCAGCTACTTCGATCTGTATGCGCATCTGCGCGACAAAGGCTACAGGCTGTGGGTCGATCCGCCCGCGGCCGGTTGGGGCAGCGTGGTCGGCAATACGCTCGAGCGCGGCTTCGGCTACACCGACTACGGTGACCACGCCGCGACGCAGTGTGGCATGGAAGTGGTGCTCGCCAACGGCGACGTGCTGCGCACCGGCATGGGTGGGATCGACATCGGCACTGCATGGCAGCTGTACCAGCCGGGTTACGGACCCTCGTTCGATGCAATGTTCATGCAGTCGAACTACGGCATCGTCACCAAGCTCGGGGTCTGGCTGATGCCCGCGCCGCCCGCGTATCTGCTCGGCGAAATCCAGTTTCGTCAGGAGGCCGATCTCGAAGCGATCGTGGAGATTCTGCGGCCCTTGCGGCTCGATGAAACGATCCGCAACCACGTGGTGATCGAAGGCGGCTTGCGCCGCGCGGCGGGTTTGTCGGCGCGCGCGCAGTGGTACGAAGGCGAGGGCGCGATGCCCGAGAGCGCGGTGGCCGCGATGCTCGACAAGCTGAACGTCGGCCGCTGGAATCTGCATTTCGCGCTGTACGGCACGCCCGAGCTGATCGACGCGCGCTATGCCATCGTGCAGCGCGCCTTCGCGCGCGTGCCGCAGGCGAAGTTCTTCGCCGCGCGTTATGCGGGCGACGCACAGCCCACCGGCGGCGGCGAGCGCAACCTCGCCGGCATTCCCGCGATGACCGCCTTCCGCATGCTCGACTGGCGCGGCGGCGCGGGCGCGCACGTGGACTTTGCGCCGGTGTGTCCGGCGACCGGGCGCGACGCGTTGCGTCAATATACGATGGTCAAGGCGCGCGCCGCGGAATACGGCTTCGATTACTACGGCGGCTTCACGGCGGGCGTTCGGCATCTGCATCACATCTTCGCGGCGATCTTCGACCGCGACGACGTGAACCAGGTCGAGCAGGCCGGCGCGCTGCTGCGCTCGCTGATGAGCGATACGCGGGCGGCGGGCTATGGCCAGTACCGCGCGCATCTCGCGTACATGGATTTCGCCGCGGCCCAATACAGCTTTAACGATGGCGCGCTGCTGCGGCTGTCGGAAACGATCAAGGACGCGCTCGACCCGAACGGCATTCTCGCGCCGGGCAAGCAGGGCATCTGGCCGCAAGCATGGCGCGGGCGGCGCGGCTATACCTGACGGAGGGCGAGCGCATCTGCGCGACGCGCCATACACACAGCGGCAGGACTCCGATATGGACCGACGCACTTTCATGATGACCGGCGCATGGTTGTCGACCGTGGCAGGCGGCGCATGGCCGTGGCTCGCGAGCGCGGCTGCGCAAAGCGGCACGCTGGCGATCGTCGACTCGACGCTGGCTTGCGGCCCGTCGTTCGCGCGATACGCGGCGCACATGAAGCTGCCGCTTTTCGACACCGGCGAGGACATCGGCGCGCTCTGGTACACGACGCTCGCGCCGCTTCTCGATCAGAATCCGATGGGCGCGCGGCGCGCGTTGATCGGCGTGACACGCGCCTGCGACTACTTCGTGCTCAAGGAACTCGCCATCCGATCAGCGCATCTGGCCGAACCCAGTCACGCGCAGCGCGGCGGAGCGGCCGCGCGGCACGCGCACGTCGCGTTCGCATTCACGCCGCGCAGCGCGCGCCGAAGTGGCACTTAGAACTTGTACGCCTTGTTCTTCGGATCGAAAGTCGCGTCGTCGAAGCTCTTCGGTGTGATCGTTTCGAAGACGATCCGCTCGAACAGGTTGCCGGCGTTGTCGTAAGACTCGACGGTGCGGAAGTACGGATGCCGAAGGTCGAGCCCGAGCGTTTCCTTCTTTGCGTAGAACTGCGGCTGGCCGGTGGGCGTTTCGAACGTGAAGGTCACCACGCGCACGCCGTCGAGCGTTTTGACTTCCACCTGGGTCGAGCGCGGCAAGCCGGCCTCGATGTATTTCTTGCCTTCGGCCAGGTATTGGCTGGCGATGTACTCGGTGCCGAGATCGCGCAACCGATGGTTCGATTGCGAGCGCGCGAGCGTGCCGTCCAGCGAGGTCCACAACGGCATCACGTTCATGATGCCGCCGAGGTGCCCATACATTTCGTCGCTGCGTTTGGACTCGTCGTAAAGGATTTCCTGGCCCGCATGGGCGCCGTCGGGCAGCCACTTCGCGTAGATCCGCAGCGGGTCGCGCGTGAGCCGCACGAGCATGTGATCGGGCTTGTCGGGCCACTGGCCGCGAATGCGTTCCGAGCGCGACATGGTGAACTCGTACGACGGGTAGCCGTTCGGCCCTTCCTTGATATAGCGCGGCAGCGCGAGCGGATCGAGCGACTGGAACAGCGCGACCAGTTGCGCGTCGTCGAGCTTCTCCAGCGCGCCGCTCCGTTGGGCGGCGCGCAGCCATTTGACCTGCTGATCCAGCGTGAGCTTGCCGACCTGCGACGATGGCGTGGCAGGCGCCTTGACGGCGCTGGCGGCATCGAGCGGGGGCGGCGTGTCGTCGTTCTGCGCGAACGCTGCCGGCGCCGGGGAGAGCACCGCAGCGAGCGTCACGGCGGCAATCGCCGCGCGTGTCACAAACTTGCGCGACTGCACCGCACACGAAGACGCGGCGCTCCACCGCGCGAGCGCCGCCATCCTCCCGAAGCGCGTGAAGGCCGCAAGGCGGCATGAGCGTGCGGGCAGGCGGTGCGTCATGAATCTCTCCGTAATGTCGCGCGGGGCTCACGCGAGGCCCACGCGAGGCTCACGCGAGCGCGCGCCGGTCGCGCAAAAGCGCATTGCCTGTCAGGCAGGCTTTTGCTTCGCGAGTTCCTCATCGCGCAGCGCGCGGCGCAGAATCTTGCCGACGTTGGTTTGCGGCAACTCGTCGCGGAACTCGACCAGCTTCGGCACCTTGTAGCCGGTCAGATTCTTGCGGCAATGCGCGATCACCTGTTCGGCGGTCAGCGACGGATTGCGCCTGACGACGAACACCTTCACCCGTTCACCCTGCGCCGCGTCGGGCACGCCGATTGCGGCCACATCGCGCACATCCGGAAGCGCGGCGATCACGTCTTCGACTTCGTTCGGATAGACGTTGAAGCCCGACACCAGGATCATGTCCTTCTTGCGGTCGATCAGACGGATGAAGCCGCGCGAGTCCATCACGCCGATGTCGCCGGTGGCGAGCCAGCCGTCGTCGTCGATCGCCCTGGCGGTTTCTTCGGGGCGGTTCCAGTAGCCTTTCATCACCTGCGGTCCCTTCACGCACAGCTCGCCCGCTTCGCCGATGCTGGCCCAGCTGCCGTCGTCCTTTCTGAAGCGCACGTGCGTGGACGGCGCGGGCAAGCCGATCGAGCCTTCGAAGTCGCGCATGTTGTTCAGATCGACCGGATTCATCGTCACGATCGGCGAGCACTCGGTGAGCCCGTAGCCTTCGATGATCGGTTTGCCGGTCACGGCCTTGAAGCGGTCGGCCACCGCTTTTTGCGTGGCCATGCCGCCCGCCATCGCGAGCTTGAGGTTCGAGAAGTCGCGCTTGCGGAATTCTTCGTTGTCGAGGAACGCGTTGTAGAGCGTGTTGACGGCGGTCATGCCGGTGAATGTCTCGTGGCGGATGATCATCATCACGCGCTTCATGTCGCGCGGATTGGCGATCAGGATGTTGCGCCCGCCGAGTCCCATGAAAATCAGCGCATTCACGGTCAGCGAGTAGATGTGATAGAGCGGCAGCGGCGTGAGCACCGTTTCGATGGCGCCGTTCAACTGGTGCTCGGACCACGCCTTCGCCTGCAACAGATTGGCGATCATGTTCCTGTGCGTGAGCATCGCGCCTTTCGCGACCCCGGTGGTGCCGCCGGTGTACTGCAGGAACGCGATGTCCTCGTGCGTGGCGCGCACCGGCGTCAACGGCCGCGAGTAGCCGCTCGAGAGCGCGTCGAGCAGCGGCACCGCCTGCGGCAGGCGGTATGCGGGCACCATCTTCTTCACGTGCCGCAACATGAAGTTGAGCAGACGCCCCTTCAGATTCAGGCCGTCGGCGAGCAGGTCGCCGAGACCCGTCACGATCACGTTTTTCACCTTGGTGCCGGGCAGCGCGTCTTCGACGGTCTTCGCGAAGTTCTCGAACACGATGATGGTTTGCGCGCCACTGTCCTTCAGCTGATGCGCGAGTTCGCGCACCGTGTAGAGCGGATTCACGTTGACCACCACCGCGCCGGCCTTCAGCGCGCCGAACAACGACACCGGGTACTGGAACGTGTTCGGCAGCATGATCGCGACGCGCTCGCCGGGCTTCACGCCGATACTTTGCAGATACGCGGCGAACGCGGTGGCCTTGCGGCCCAGTTCGCCGTACGTCAGATTCGCGCCGACGCTTACGTACGCGACCCGCTCGCGGAACCGCGCGATGCATTCGTCGAAGAACTGCACGAGCGACGCATATTGCGTGACGTCGATGTCGTGCGGCACCTCCGCCGGATAGGACGCGTACCAGATGCCGTCGGTGTTGGGCGCGCCGTGCGCGGCGGCGTTCGGCGTCACATCCGGCGTGCGCGCGGCCGGTGCCGATGCGGATGCTTCGCCCGCGGCGTGCGCCGCTGCCGCGGGCCCGGCGGCGGACGGAAGAGCGGCTTGAGTAGGCTGGGTCATGGGTCGTCTCCTGAAGCCGTAGCTTCATCTGTTTGTGTGCTGGTTTCGTGGCCGGTCATCGAAGCAAGCTAAACACGCGGTCGGCAGCGAGTGAAGCGGAATGCGCCGTAAATCAATGCAGAAACGTCCGCACGGTTCAGCGTTCGAGAATCGCGACCACCCCTTGGCCGCCTGCCGCGCAGATCGAGATCAGCCCGCGCGCGGTGCCGGCCGGTTTGTCGAGTTGCGCGAGCAGCTTCGCGAGGCCGGCGACGATGCGCCCGCCCGTCGCCGCGAACGGATGACCGGTCGCGAGCGAGCTGCCGTTCACGTTCAGTTTCGTCCGATCGAGCGCGCCGAGCGGGCCGGCGAGGCCCAACTGCGTGCGGCAATACTCGTCATCCTGCCACGCCGCGAGCGTGCATAACACCTGCGCGGCGAAAGCTTCGTGGATTTCGTAGAAATCGAAGTCCTGCAGCGTGAGGCCCGCGCGCGCCAGCATGCGCGGCACCGCATAGACGGGCGCCATCAGCAGGCCTTCCTTTTTGTCGAAAAAGTCGACGGCGGCCGTCTCCGACCAGCTCAGATACGCGAGTACCGGCAGCCCGCGGCGAGCCGCCCAGTCCTCGCTCGCGAGCAGCACGGCGGAGGCGCCGTCGGTGAGCGGTGTCGAGTTGCCGGCGGTCAGCGTGCCGGCGTCGCGATCGAACACGGGTTTCATGCTCGCGAGCTTTTCGAGCGTCAGATCGGCGCGCAGGTTGTTGTCGCGCGCGAGGCCGCGGTACGGCGTCATCAGATCGTTGACGAAGCCGCGCGCGTACGCTTCGCCGAGCTTGCGATGGCTCTCGTAGGCAAGCACGTCCTGCGCCTCGCGTGAAATGTTCCAGCGCTTGGCCATCAGTTCGCAGTGCTCGCCCATCGACAGTCCCGTGCGTGGCTCGCCGTTGCGCGGCAGCAGCGGCTTGAAGAACATGCCGGGGCGCAACTTGGCCAGCGCGCCGACGCGCTGGCCGGCGCTCCTGCCGCGGTTCGCTTCGAGCAGGATCTTGCGCATTTTTTCGTTGACGCCGATCGGCGCATCGGACGTCGTGTCGACGCCGCCCGCGATGCCCGCGTCGATCTGCCCGAGCGCGATCTTGTTGGCGACGAGAATCGCCGCTTCGAGGCCGGTGCCGCAAGCCTGCTGCACGTCGTAAGCGGGCGTTTCCTTCGCGAGCGTCGTGGACAGCACCGCTTCGCGCGTCAGATTGAAGTCGCGCGAATGCTTGATCACCGCGCCCGCCGCGACTTCGCCCAGGCGCTCACCGTGCAGTTCGTAGCGGTCGATCAGCCCTTGCAGCGTGAAGGTCAGCATGTCCTGATTCGACGCGGTCGCGTACGCGGTATTCGAGCGGGCAAACGGAATCCGGTTGCCCCCGACGATGGCGACGCGGCGCACGGCGGCTAGCGGGTGGGACATGCTCGGCTCCTTCGGGTCGTGTTCTGGTTATCGAGTAATGCGAACGGTGCTGCCGATGTCGGCGTGAGCCGATCGGCGATCGCGACCTCCTGATACAACAACGAATGCCGGCGGCTTTAATTCCACTGCGCGCCCGCGCAAAAACAGGCTCGTGCGTCATTGCAGCCGCCACTGCATACGGCCGCGCAAATGCGGCTTTTCTCCGGCGATGTCGCGCACCTCGATATCGCGTTCGATCAGCGACGGCGACGCGCTCCACAACGATGCTTCTCCGGGCAGCAGCAGCGGCAGCTTGAATTCGGCGCTGAGCGTGGCTTCGGCGAGCGGCTTCGGTGGTTGCAGCGCGGAGGCGGCGCGCGCGAGCGTCCACATCCCGTGCGCGATCGCGCGCGGAAAGCCGAACGCCTTCGCCGACAGCGCGGTGAGGTGGATCGGGTTGTAGTCGCCGGACACGCTCGCGTAGTCGCGGCCCAGTTGCGGCGCGAGCTGCCAGCGCGACATGCGTTGCAGCGCCTGCGGGCCGAATTCGAGCGGATCGAGCGGGTTGCCGCTCGCCGGCACCGCACGTTTCAGATAGACGCTGTCACCGTCCCACACGGCCTCGCCGCGCCGGTACATGCGGGTGTGCAGCACGAACGCCTGACCCTTGTCGTGACGCAGCAGCGCGCCGAATTCCACCTCCACGCGCAGCAGGTCCTTGTACGTGAGCGGGCGGCGCAGCCGCACGTGGTTGGCCAGATGCACGAGCCCGAGCGCGGGCCACGGAAACGCCGGATCGGTCAGCATCAGCAGATGCAGCGGAAACGCGAGCAGATGCGGATAGGTGAGCGGCACGCCATGCTCGGGAATGAAGCCGCACACGCGCGCATAACGCCAGACCGGCCCCGGATCGAGCGCGACGGCGGGGCGCACGAGGCGCAGCGGCGGCAATTGCGGGGCGTGCGTTGAACGCCCACGCTTGACGATGCCCGACAACGCGCGCGCATAGAGCTTCGCCGGCGCGGGCAAGGTTTCGACGACGACGGTTTTGAGCCGCACCGCATCAGGCCGCGTGGCGCCCGAGATAAGACCGTCTCCGAACGGGTCGCCCGGTTCACGCATGGTCACGCTCCAATGAGGCTTTGTCCGCACACGCGCACAATCTGGCCAGTGACGCCGGCCGACCCCGGATGCGCGAGCCACGCGATGGTCTGCGCGACGTCGACCGGCTGGCCGCCCTGGCCCAGCGAATTCATGCGGCGGCCCGCTTCGCGGATCGTCCACGGAATCTTCGCGGTCATCTGTGTTTCGATGAAGCCGGGCGCGACCGCGTTGATCGTGATGCCGCGCGCACGCAGTTGCGGCGCCATGCTTTGCACCCGGCCGATCACGCCGGCCTTCGAGGTCGCGTAATTGGTCTGGCCGGAATTGCCCGCAATCCCGCTGATCGACGACACGCCGACGATCCGGCCGCCGTCGCGCAGGATGCCGGCGGCGAGCAGCGCGTCGTCGATGCGTTCCTGCGCGCCCAGATTGATGTCGATGACGCTTTGCCACGTCGCCTCGGTCATCTTCGCGATGGTCTTGTCCTTGGTGATGCCGGCGTTGTGCACGACGATGTCGACGCCCTGTTCGTCGAGCGCGGCGGCGATCTGCGCGGCGGCTTCCGGCGCGGCGATGTCGAACGCGAGGGCGGTGCCGTTCAACTGGCGCAGGGTCGCGTCGAGCGCATCGCGCGCGGACGGGATGTCGATGCCGATCACGTGCGCGCCTTCGGCCGCGAGCACGCTCGCAATCGACGCGCCGATGCCGCGCGCGGCACCGGTCACGAGCGCGCGCCGGCCCGCGAGCGGCTGCGACCAGTCGAAGGCGGGCACGGTGGAGGCGCTTGCGGCGTCGGCTGGGCGGCCTGCAGCGCCTGCGTCGATGCGCACCACCTGGCCCGATACGTAGGCCGAACGCGGCGACAGAAAAAAGCGCAGCGTCGCTTCGGCGCCACCCTCGGCGCCTTGCGCGACATACACGAGATTCGCCGTGATGCCGCGCCGGGCCTCCTTGCCGAGCGAACGCGTGAGGCCTTCCAGCGCGCGTTGCGCGGTCCACTGACGCGGGCTCGCGCAGGTTTCCGGCGGCCGCCCGAGCACGACGATCCGTGCGCACTTGCCGAGCGAGCGCAGCGTGTCGTGAAAGAACCCGTGCAGCGGCGCCAGATGACTGCTGTCTTCGATACCGCTCGCGTCGAACAGCAGCGCGGCGAGCTTGCCTTGAGAGCCGGCTTCGGCGGATTCGAAGCGCCCGGTCATCAGGCCATGCCGATGCGCGAGCGGCACCCACAGGCCGGCGCTTTCATGCGCAACGCTCGTCACGCCGATGCTCGCGACCAGGTTCGCGAGCACGTCGAGCAGCCGTGGCTCACGGCCCGCGCCGATGGCGACCAGACCGTCGAACTCGGGCCGGTCCGCGCGATAGCGGCGCAGCACCTCGGGCTTCGGCAAGCCGAGCGAGCGCGCGAGGCCCGCGCCGAACGGCGAGTTGACGAACTTCAGATACGAGTCGTTCATGTTTTTGGTTGCTCCGCTGGAGGCGCCCCCGGGAAGTCCCCCGAGGGGATGCCCCAACGACCGAAGGAAGCCCTGTGGCATCGGACCTGTGTCAGTGTGCACTGAGTTGGGCGTATCCGGTGGGGCGTCCCACGATGTTTTTTCACGCGCCAAGGCTTGCATTCGGGCACTCAGGCCGCGAGTTCAAGCGCTTTGTCGAGCGTCTCCTTGCGTTTTTGCAGATTGGCGAGCATGTCGAAGTCGGCCGGGAAGTCGTCGACCTTCACGACCTGCGCGTCATAGTGGGCGTAGTCGTCGAGCACGCGCCGCTCGTCGGCGTCGATCAGGCCTTGCTGCGCGGCCGCTTCGGTCCAGGCCGCGAGGTGCGCGAGGCTTTGCGGCATCGGAGCGAGCAGGCCTTGCTTGACTGCGTCGCGCAGCTTCTGGTCGATCTGCGTGAAGCGCGGGTTCAGCTCGAACACGAGCTCGCCGTAGCCGAGCGCGTCGACGTCCGGATGCGGCACGTACGAGTCGGACACGAGCCGCTCGCGCGCTGCGCCCGGCGTTTGCATCAGTTCGGCGATTTCGCCGCCAAGCCGGTCCGACGGCTCGCGATACGGCAGGCCGAACGGGAACGCGAGCACCCGCACGAGGCCCGCGGCGAAGCGGTTCGGGTAGTTCGCGAGCACGCCGTCGAGCGCCTGCTGCGCCTTGTACAGCGAATCCTCGACGCCCCAGCGCACCAGCGGCAGATCGTCCTGCTGACGGCCTTCGTCTTCGAAACGCTTGAGCGTGGCGGAGATCAGGTACAGCTGCGAGAGCACGTCGCCGAGTCGCCCGGAGAGGCGCTCACGGCGTTTCAGATCGCCGCCGAGCACGAACATCGAGACGTCGGCGAGCAGCGCGAAGGCGGTCGAGATGCGGGTGGCCGCGCGGTAATACCCGTGCAGGGGCGCGTGAGCGGCACGCGGCTTGACGATGAACGCGCCGCCGGTGACGCCGTACACGAAGCTGCGCACCACGTTCGACAGCGTGAAGCTGACGTGGCCGAAGAACGCCGTGTCGAAATCGCGCAGCGCCTTCGCGTGATCCGTCTCGCGCGTCGCGGCCATTTCCTTCAGCACGTACGGATGACAGCGAATCGCGCCCTGGCCGAAGATGATCAGGCAACGCGTGAGAATGTTCGCGCCTTCCACGGTGATCGAGATCGGCACCTGCTGATAGGCGCGCGCGAGAAAGTTCGACGGCCCCATGCAGATGCCCTTGCCAGCGACGACGTCCATGCCATCGTTGATGACCATGCGGGCCCGCTCGGTGATGTGATACTTCGCGATCGCCGAGATCACCGATGGCTTTTCGCCGAGGTCCACCGCCTGCGCGGACAGGCGGCGCGCGGCGTCCATCACGTACAGGTTGCCGCCCATGCGGCCGAGCGCTTCCTGCACGCCTTCGAACTTGCCGACGGCGGTGCGGAACTGGCGGCGAACCGCGGCATACGCGCCGGTGCCGCGCACGGCGATCTTCGCCATCCCGACATTCGACGACGGCAGCGAAATCGCGCGGCCCGCCGCGAGACATTCCATCAGCATGCGCCAGCCGTTGCCGACCTGCGCGCGTCCGCCGATCACCCAGTCGAGCGGAATGAACACGTCCTTGCCGGAGTTCGGGCCGTTCTGGAACACCGCGTTCAACGGCCAATGACGCCGGCCGATGTTCACGCCGGGGTGAGCGGTCGGAATCAGTGCGCAGGTAATGCCGGGTTCTTCGTCGCCGCCAAGCAGGCGGTCGGGATCGAGCGCACGGAACGCGAGACCGAGCACGGTCGCGATCGGCCCGAGCGTGATGTAGCGCTTGTCCCACGTGAGGCGAAAGCCCAGCGTTTCGCGGCCGTCGAACACGCCCTTGCAGATGATGCCGACATCCGGAATCGCGGCGGCGTCGGAGCCCGCATAAGGACTCGTCAACGCGAAGCAGGGGATTTCTTCGCCGCGCGCGAGGCGCGGCAGGTAGTGGTTTTTCTGCTCTTCGGTGCCGTAGTGCATCAGCAGTTCGGCGGGGCCGAGCGAGTTCGGCACCATCACCGACACGGCCGCGGCCGAGCAGCGTGTGGCAAGCTTCATGATGACCTGCGAATGCGCGTACGCGGAGAACTGCTTGCCGCCGTATTGCTTCGGAATGATCATGCCGAGAAAGCCGCACTCCTTGATGAACTGCCAGGTTTTCGGCGACAGGTCCTGCCAGACCATCGTGGTTTCCCAGTCGTTCGCGAGGTCGCACAACTGCTCGCATTCGACGTCGAGGAAGGCCTGCTCTTCGGCGCTCAGCGTGGCTGGGCCGTAGCCGAGCAGCGTGTCCCAATGCGGGCGTCCCGAGAACAGTTCGGCGTCCCACCAGACCGTGCCGGCTTCGATCGCGTCACGCTCGGTCGGCGACATCTCCGGCAGGATCTTGCGGAAGATCTCGAGCACCGGTTTCGTCAGCCACGCGCGGCGCAGCGGCTTGAGCGCGAGCACGAGGGCAGGGAGGACGAACACGATCGCGAAGAGCGTCGTGAGAATGGGACCCGCCGCCCCGCTAAGGTGTGCGGCGGCCACCCAGACGATCATGACGGCCAGCCACCACGACACGCGTGCCTGAATGTAGACGAGCGCGAGAGCGGCAATGACGAGCACCAGGATGAACCACGGCATGACGTTTACTCCTGTTTCGATGGTGTGGGCGAACGCGTCCACGAGGCGCGGACGCGTTCGCGTTCCTGTAGATCTTCCGCGTCTTCTACATGGGGCGGTGTGGGGGCTTCCCCGTGCGCCCTGGGTGTTTCGAGCCGTGCCTGCGTCGGTAGCGAATGGCGTTCCTGACGCAGTCCATAGTGTTGTCTTCGTGTTGTCCCTGTCGCTGTCTGGCCGTGTGTGTCCTGTAGCCTGTCATGGCGGGCTCGATGCCGGTCGGCCGGGCATCGACTACCGTTATGAAACTTCGGCATCCTTGCCATATTGCGCGGTGGCTCGCGCGATCTGGCAACATCTTTATGCGCCGATGCAGACCGCCCGCGACGGCGCCACTCGCATCGACCCGTGTTTCGCCTTTATGCCGAGCCGTGCAAAGCGGACCGGAACGAAGCCGCTTCGATGTTGCCGCCACGGCGTTCAACCTCTGACGAACCCTCCGCCGACGTACCCATGCCGCTTTGCATTTGCGGTGCAGCCGAGGTTGGGTCTGCATGCGGCGATCGGTACTCGCCGACGCGCTCAGGACCGCCCTCGGCGCAAGGTTGCGCACCACCTTGCGTATCGCCTTCGCTCGCATCGCCGAGCACGGCCGCGAACGTGGCCAGTTGCGAACCGTCCGGCAATGGCGCCTTGAGCGCGGCCACCATCAGCGACGCAAGACGTGCGATCAACTGCAGGTCGTTCATCGACTTGCCCTGCGAGAACTCGGAAATCAGGCTGTCGGTATCGGTGCCGGCCAGCACGCCCGACAAAGCCCCGATCGCGAAGTGCAGCCGCCAGCCGAGTTCCTCGCGCGGCAGATGCGGCAGCGCGCGCTGGAAGGCATCGAAAAAACGCACGGCCACCGACGCGTAATGCCCGTTCAGAAAGTCGCGAATGAATGACGACGGGTCGGTATAGGCGCGCCCGAGCAAGCGCAGAAAGGCCTTGCCGCCGACGCGCGGATCGCGTGACAGACGCAGCGCCGGAATGAACATCGCGCCCAGCACGTGCTCGCAGGTCAAACGCGCGCCGAGCATCGCATCGAAGCGGTCGAGCAGCTTGAGCCGTTCGTCGTTGAGCTGGTCGAGGCGGCGCGAGAGCATCGAATGAATCAGCGATTCCTTGCTGCCGAAGTGATAGTTGACCGCTGCGAGATTGACTTCGGCGCGCGAAGTAATCTGGCGCAGCGACATGGCCTCATAGCCGCATTCGATGAATAGCGTTTCGGCGGTGTCGAGGATGCGGGACTTTGTATCGCCGGCATGCCGGCCTGTTGTGCGAACTGCCATGTTGCGTCTCCCGGTTGCCGGGCGCCCGGCCCGCAAACAAGCGATTCAAATCGAAATTTGAAACAGTCGTTTTTTTCAGGATAAGGAAGGAGGGTTCGTGCGATCAAGGGGGCAAAGTCGACTAACTCCTCTAGAAGACCTGACGAGGGTCGTCTTAACGCCATGCGTGACGCGTCGTTCGCGCGGAAATAAAAAGGCCGCTCCGATGTGAATCGGAACGGCCTCGTATTGCTTGCTACCTGAGTTTGGCCTTGTATGGCGTGACGCGCGTTCGAGCCGCGGCGGTTCGAGCCGCCTTTGCGGCTATTGCGTCCGAGAACGCGCCGGCAAAATGGCCGTTCAGTTCGAACGCTTAAAGCTGTCCGGCAACGGCCCTATTGGGGGAGTGCGCGGCGATCTCCATGGCCGACTGCGTCATGTCGATACCGCGACGCTCGCGGCTGAATGGAATCAGCGCGGCAATCACCACGGCGACGATGCCGATCACCACCGCCATCACGAGCGCGTAGTTGTTGCCGTGCGCTTCGGAAGCGCGTGCCTGCAGCGGACCATTCACCGACGCGATCAGATTGCCGAGCTGATACACGAGACCAGGGAAGGTCGCGCGAATTTCATCGGGCGAGATTTCGTTCAGGTGCACCGGGATCACGCCCCACGCGCCCTGCACGGAGATCTGCATCAGGAACGCGCCGAGCGCGAGCAGCACCGGCGTGCTCGAAAACGCCCACAACGGCAGGACCGGCAACGCGATCAACGCGGCGATGAAGATCGCGCGCTTGCGGCCGATCTTTTCCGACGCCCAGCCGAAGAACAGGCCGCCGCAAATCGCGCCGATGTTCAGCACGACCGTGATCCACGACACCGTATGCGCATCGAACTGATGCTGCACGCGCAGGAAGGTCGGATACAGATCCTGCGAGCCGTGGGAGAAGACGTTGAACGCGGTCATCAGCACGATTGCGTAAATGGACAAGCCGACGTTCTGCTTCAACGTGGCGATCAGGCCCGGCCGCGCTTTCTTTTCGAGCGTCTTGAAGGCCGGCGATTCCGGCACGTGCGCGCGCACGTACAGCACGAGCAGCGCGGGCAGCACGCCGACGAAGAACATGCCGCGCCAGCCGATGTATTGATAGAAGACGCCGAACACGATGGATGCGAGCAGGTAGCCGCTCGGATAACCGGCCTGCAGCAGACCCGAAACGATGCCGCGCGACTTCGGCGGCACCGTTTCCATGGTCAGTGCGCCGCCGACGCCCCATTCACCGCCCATCGCGATGCCGAACAGCGCGCGCAGCACCAGCAGCGTCATCAGATTGGGTGAGAGGCCGGACAGCAGTTCCAGCAGCGAGAAGCACGCGATGTTGAGCATCAGCGTGGGGCGGCGGCCGTATTTGTCGGCAAGCCGGCCGAAAATCAACGCGCCGACCGGGCGCATCATCAAGGTCAACATAATCGCGACGGCAACCGACGGAATAGTCGTATTGAATTCCGCCGCGATATCCTTCAATACGAACACCATTAGAAAGAAATCAAATGCGTCGAGCGTCCAGCCGAGATAGGCGGCGATCGTGACGTTTCTCTGTTCCCGAGTCCAGCTCATTGATTGTTCCCCTCAGTCTCCAATAACCCGTGTTTTACGACGGGCGGCTCCGTAGCCCCCTACGCCCTCTAGACAAGGGCTTGCGGCGAGTGTACGCCGACCGTTAAACGCCTGCATGGTTGAAGCTGCTTTTATCGGTATTAATACCTGGAGCGAATTCGATGTTGAATTATGAATGCATGCTGAATGTTTGACAAATGTAATTGTTGTATTGAGGGTGTCAGTTTAAGTGTTTGTTATTTGTAATGTACATTTGACTTGAAAGCGGTGAATCAGGGTAATGCGACCGATTCCTTTCCCCGTTCCGCAGAGGTGGCACCCGTCGAATTCAGATTGGCGAGGGCCGACGCGCCCCGCCATAGCTGCCGCGCGCGCGGCATTCGCCATGCGCATATAAGGGAGGCTGATAAATGACAATTCCGTATCTTTGCCTGCTTATCGTGGCGCTGCAGCCCGTTTTCTCGGACCATGCTGGCGAAGGTCAGCAAGCGCTACGACAACCGCACGCCTCGCGCGTATCTCGCCGGACTCGACGGCTGGCGCGCGCGTGCTGAATCAGGAATTATTGATTCCCGTGCTGTTTGCGGTTGGCGGCGCACTGCTGGCTTTTCAGGCCTGGGCGAAGTGGGCGCCTGCGTTGCAGTCTGGTTGGAGATTCAACTGGGATGGAGCGGGTAGAGGAGCGCGATCGGATTGCCTTGTGCGGCGACTTTGGCCCGGTGTGATGTCGTCGCAAGAAGCGCGAGGGATGCCGCTGACACGGGCAAGCACTTCTGCAAAACAACGCACGGTACGCAGGCAAAAGAAGCAGCCAGAAACAAAAAACCCCGCGAAGCGCAAAGGCTCAACGGGGTGTTTCGTTTCACTTGAAGAGGGGTGGTGCCCAGGAGAGGACTCGAACCTCCACGGTGTTGCCACCGCTAGGACCTGAACCTAGTGCGTCTACCAATTCCGCCACCTGGGCACGTCTTCAAGCTAGACCGCTATTTTAGCAAGCTGATTCAGCGTGTCAATCCCTGCTTCAAACAAACATCGCTTTATCAACCGCCCGGTTAAGTCGTGCAACGAAGCAATGCTTCGCTACCCAACTCCGTCCTGCCAACTACGCAAACTGATCGCTCAAACGAGTGAATCGGACCACGTAGCTTCCTACAAAAATTAAAGCCACCCGCAGGCGGCTCTAATTTTGAATCTGGTGCCCAAGAGAGGACTCGAACCTCCACAGTGTTGCCACCGCTAGGACCTGAACCTAGTGCGTCTACCAATTTCGCCACCTGGGCAGGCGATGAACAGCAAAGACCGCCATTATAGCGACAGATTGGGACCTGTCAAGCGTTTCTCCAAAGTTGCTTAAACATCTCGCCGACGAGGCCGCACGCGCCTGCCGGCAACCATTGACGGGCCGCGTGGCGCGCAAGACGGGTGTTAGAATGCCTCGCAGTAGTTCGTTGGTACGGTGCCACACGCCCGTCGACTCAGCCTTGAACGAGCCGGACCCGAGCAGTCTTTTCTGTGCATTTGCAGGTGCAATTCAAGCGCAACGCAAACGCTTCTTCAGCCGAGCCACATCGCCGACCGACGTCCATGCAACGAGAAAAAATCATCGACAAGCCCTTGAGCAAATTTCCGTATCCGATTCCAAGCCGCGAAGAAATTCTGGGCGTCCTGCGCACGAGTGAAACGCCGCTTGCCGCGAACGACATCGCCGAAGCGCTGTCGATCAAGCGCCAGGAGCGCGAAGGATTTTTCAAGCGCTTAGGCGCGATGGAGCGCGACGGCCAGATCCGGCTCGACCAGCGCAATCTCTATCAATTGACGCATCCGTCGAACTTCGTCGCGGGCCGTGTGCAAGGTCATCGCGACGGCTTCGGCTTCCTGATCCGCGATGACGGTCAGGACGATCTGTTCCTGCCCACCGGCGAGATGCAGAAGGTCATGCACAACGATCGGGTGCTCGCGCGCATCGTCGGTTATGACCGGCGCGGCCGCCCGGAAGGGCATATCGTCGAAGTGACGGATCGCGCCAACAAGCGCGTGATCGGCCGCCTGCTCAACGAGAACGGCGCGCTGATCGTCGCGCCCGAAGACAAGCGCATCGGCCACGACATCCTGATCACGCAGAACACCAAAAAGGCCAAGGTCGGCCAGGTGGTGGTGGTCGAGCTGACCGATTTCCCGAGCCGTCATTCGCAGCCGCTCGGCCGCGTGGTGGAAGTGCTCGGCGATATCGACGACCCCGGCATGGAAATCGAAATCGCGGTGCGCAAGTACGGCGTGCCGCACGAGTTCAGCCCGGATGCGCTCGACGAAGCCTCGAAGCTGCCCGACGAAGTCCGTCCGGTCGACGCGCGTCACCGCATCGATCTGCGCGACGTGCCGCTCGTCACGATCGACGGCGAAGACGCCCGCGACTTCGACGACGCCGTGTATTGCGAACCGGTGCAGGTCGGCCGTGGCGAGGGCTTCCGTCTGATCGTCGCGATCGCGGACGTGTCGCACTACGTGCTGCCGAAGAGCGGGCTCGATGCCGACGCGATCGAACGCAGCACGTCGGTGTATTTCCCGCGCCGCGTGATTCCGATGCTGCCGGAGAAACTGTCGAACGGCTTGTGCTCGCTGAACCCGCACGTCGATCGTTGCGTGCTCGTGTGCGACATGATCGTCACCGCGCGCGGCGAAGTGAAGGCGTATCAGTTCTATCCCGGTGTGATGCATTCGGCCGCGCGTCTGACCTATACGGAAGTCGCCGCGGTGCTGAAAAACACCAAGGGTCCGGAGGCCGCGCGGCGAGCCGCATTGCTGCCGCAATTGCAGAATCTGTACGGCGTCTACAAGTCGTTGTTCGCGGCGCGCCAGAAACGCGGCGCGATCGACTTCGATACGACCGAGACGTACATCGTCTGCAACGCGCAGGGCAAGATCGAGCAGATCGTGCCGCGCACCCGCAACGACGCGCACAAGCTGATCGAGGAATGCATGCTGGCCGCGAACGTCTGCGCGGCCGACTTCCTCAAGCGCAACAAGCATGCGGGTCTGTTCCGCGTGCACGCCGGGCCGACTGCGGAAAAGCTCGAGAATCTGCGCACCTTCCTGCGCGGCATGGGCTTGACGCTCGCCGGCGGCGACACGCCGCACGCGAGCGATTACGCCGCGCTGATGGCGCAGATCCGCGAGCGGCCCGATGCGCAGATGCTGCAAACCATGCTGCTGCGCTCGATGCAGCAGGCGGTCTACAGCCCAGAGAACATCGGCCACTTCGGTCTCGCGTATGAGGCGTATGCGCACTTCACGAGCCCGATTCGCCGCTATCCCGATCTGCTCACGCACCGCGCGATCTACGCGATCCTGCAGGGCCGCAAGTATCAGCCGGAGCCGCCGCAAGGCGTCGAGCTGAATACCGCGCTGTCGCCGCGCGCCCGCGCGATGCAACAGGCCGACGACGAAAAGCGCGGCCGCCAGCGCGGCAACAACGTCGCGATCTGGGAAGAACTCGGACTACATTGCTCGGCTAACGAGCGCCGCGCCGACGAAGCATCGCGTGACGTCGAAGCATGGCTGAAGTGCTATTTCATGCGCGACAAGCTCGGCGAAGAGTACGGCGGCATGGTGAACGGCGTGACGTCGTTCGGCATCTTCGTGCAGCTCGATTCGCTCTTTATCGAAGGCCTCGTGCACGTGACCGAACTCGGCTCCGACTACTTCCAGTACGACGAGATCAAGAACGAGCTGCGCGGCGAGCGCACCGGCATTCGTTATCGTCTGTCGGATCGGGTGCGGGTGCAGGTGAGCCGCGTCGATCTCGACGCGCGCAAGATCGATTTCCGGCTCGTGCGCGACACGCCGATCAAGCCGCCCGCGGCGCGTGGGGCGCTGGCCGACAAGGGCGCCGGTGACAGCGGCGGCGCGCGCGTGCGTTCGCTGCCGCCGGCCGAAGCCGGTGCGTCGGCGCCGGGCGGCGCGCGGCGCAAGAAGGCCGCGCCCGCGCAAACCGTGGCGGTCAAGGAAGCGCGCGCGGCGCGTGGTGCGGCGAAGAAGCATGGTGCCGCGGCCAATGCAGCGTCGAAGCCGCAGGCACGCAAGAAACGCTGAAGCGGTTTCACCGCCTGAACCGCGCGCATCGGGTACGTTCACACGTGCCGGTTGCGCGCGGTCTGCGTTTTATCGTGGCACGCAGGTCAGCGCACGAGCGCGGCAGGCATGCAAAGTATTCACGCGAAGTACTCAGACTCGTATTCATCACAGCAGCGCGCGTTGCAGTCGCGCTCAATCAAAGGTTGTTCAGTCATGGCACGTCTCAAGGTTTTATACGGTTTTCACGCAGTGACCGCGCGTATCCGGCACGATGCGTCGACGGTCGAGGATGTTTATTACGACGCGACGCGCAAAGACCGTCGCATGACCGAATTCCTGCACTCGGCGAAGGAAGCCGGCGTGCGTCTGATCGCCGCCGACGAAACGCGTCTGTGGGGCCTCGCGCACACCGAGCGTCACCAGGGCGTGGTGGCCCGCGCGGGCGACATGCCGCTCGCGCAGAATCTGGCCGAACTGCTCGACGGCATCAACGGTTCGCCGCTGATCCTGGTGCTCGACGGCGTGACCGATCCGCACAATCTCGGCGCCTGCCTGCGCGTGGCCGATGCCGCCGGCGCACATGCGGTGATCGCGCCGCGTGATCGCGCGGTCGGTTTGAACGCGACCGCTGCGAAGGTCGCGAGCGGCGCGGCCGACACCGTGCCTTACATCACGGTGACGAATCTCGCGCGTGCACTGCGCGAATTGAAGGATGCGGGCGTATGGGTGGTCGGCACGGCCGGCGAGGCGACCAAGAGTCTCTACGACACCGAGCTCGACGGTCCGGTGGCGCTCGTGATGGGCGCCGAAGGCGAGGGTATGCGCCGTCTCACGCGCGACACCTGTGACGTAGTCATGCAGATTCCGATGGCGGGCACGGTCGAAAGCCTGAACGTTTCCGTGGCGTCGGGCGTCTGTCTGTTCGAAGCGGTGCGGCAGCGGGCGGTGAAGAAGTAATCGCCCGGCACTCGCGCATCACTCAGGTAAACTAGCGGTCTTATCGCTTTAACTGCTCGCCAGCCTCCTCTCATGACTCAAGACGAACTCAAACAACTGGTCGGCCAGGCCGCCGCCGACTATGTGAACGCCAACGTGCCCGAAGGCGCGGTGATCGGCGTCGGCACCGGCTCGACCGCGAACTGTTTCATCGACGCGCTGGCCGCCAACAAGGCGCGCTATCGCGGCGCTGTGTCGAGTTCGCTCGCCACCACCGCGCGTCTGCAATCGCACGGCTTCAAGGTGCTCGACCTGAACGAGATCGATTCGCTGCCGGTGTACGTGGACGGCGCCGACGAGATCGACCGCAGCGGCGCCATGATCAAGGGCGGCGGCGGCGCGCTGACGCGCGAAAAGATCGTGGCGTCGGTGTCGGACGTATTTGTGTGCATCGCGGATGCCAGCAAACTGGTCGACACGCTCGGCAACTTCCCGCTGCCGATCGAAGTGGTGCCGATGGCGCGCACCGCGATCGGCCGCCGCGTCACCGCGCTCGGCGGCGTGCCGGTGGTGCGCGTGACGAAAGAGGGCGTGCCGTTCATCACCGACAACGGCAACGAGATCATCGACGTCAAGGGTCTGCGCATCAGCGACCCGCGCACGCTGGAAACGCACATCAATGCGTGGCCGGGTGTGGTGACCGCGGGCCTGTTCGCGGGCCGTGGCGCGAACCTGTGCCTGCTCGGCACGGACACCGGCGTCGAGACGATCGAATACAGCAAGGGCTGATCGGGGTCGTTCTGAAATCGCGCGTGAACCTGCAATTTGCCGGTTTGCGCGCGATTTGCCTTTGTATGAATCGTTGGCGCTGGCGCGCGGCTTGCCTGATTGCCGTGCCGTGCGCTGCCAACGTCGAGTTGCCGCGGACGTAGGCCGCATATCGTTTCGCGCGTCGCTCCGTGAGACGCTATGTGAGTGTCCGGTCGGTGCGCAATGTCCTGATCATTGCGGCGAGTACAACGCCTCTGTCACACCTCATCGCTTCGACGATCACTGCCCCGAACCGGCTCTGTCCAGTCGGCGTACGCAGGCGCATAGCTCTCATCCTTCATCCGCGCGAACCCATGGCCCGAAGGCGAGCAGAGCCTTTCGCCACCGCATGCGCAATCCACGGTTTCGCATAGGCATACGAGCATCCGGCCAATTATTCGCGCACTGTCGCGCGTCGAATGTGGGCACCCGCACGCACAGCAATTAATGCGGCACATACACTCGTTGCTAGGCCCAAGAGGTGCGTTTTTCCCGACAGCTAGGAGAGGTCATGAAAGTGGCGATCGTGCACGACTGGCTCGTCGCATCCGGCAGTGCGGAGAAAGTGCTCGAGCAGATCATCGAGTGCTTTCCCGACGCCGACCTTTTCAGCCTGGTCGATTTTCTCGATGATCGCCGGCTGCTGCGCGGCAAGTCCGTCACGACGTCGTTCATTCAGCACCTGCCGTTCGCGCGGCGCCGCTATCGCGCGTATTTGCCGTTGATGCTGCGTGCCATCGGGCAGTTCGATCTCGCGGATTACGACCTGATTATCACGAGTTCGCGCATGCTCGCCAAGGGTGTGCCGGTGGGCCCGGATCAGACACATGTGAGCTACGTGCATTCGCCGATGAGCGAGGCGTGGGATCTGCAACACCAATATCTGCGTGAAGCGAGGCTCACGCACGGGCCGAAGTCGTGGGCAGCCCGCGCGTGGCTGCATTATCTGCGCAGTTGGGATACCCGTTCGACGAGCGGTGTCGACAGCCTGATTGCGAACTCGCATTGCGCGGCGCGCCGCATGATGAAGACTTACCGGCGCGAGGCCGCCGTGATTCCGCCGCCCGTCGACGTGCATGAATTCGAAGTGCGCGAGCAAAAGGACGACTTCTATCTGAGCGTGTCGCGCATGGCGTCGGACAAGCGCCTCGATCTGATCGTCGAGACCTTCAACGCGACGCCGCAGCGCAAGCTGGTCGTCATCGGCGACGGGCCGCAGATGGCGGCGCTGCGCGCGAGAGCCGGGCCGAACGTGACGATCCTCGGGTATCAGCCGCCCGAGGTTCTGAAGGATTATCTGCAACGCGCGCGGGCCTTCGTGTTCGCAGCCGAGGAAGATTTCGGCATCGCTCCGCTCGAAGCGCAGGCGTGCGGCACGCCGGTGATTGCCTTCGGCAAGGGCGACGCGCTGGACAGGTTGACGCCGCTTGGCGACGCGCATCCCACCGGCATATATTTCGCATCCCAAACGGTCGTGTCGATGCGCGAGGCGATCGAACGCTTCGAACGGCTGCGTGAGCGCATCACGCCGGCGGCTTGCCGCGCGAATGCCGAACGGTTTTCGGCAGCGGTGTTCCGGCGCGCATTCATGGCCGAGGTCACCCGGACGATCGCCGCCGCCGGCATGCGTCAGCGCGTTGGAACGGTGGAGGTGGGCGAGCACGATCTGGAGACCGAGGACCTTGCATGGTCGGACAAGCCCGCATCCGGGAGCAATTTGGGACCGTGATGTGCTTGCGCCGGATTGTGACGGGTGACCCGGCATGATCCGCAGTTGGCTCGGGGTATCTATTTATTCGCATATTGAGCAATGAACAATATGCGAATAAATGGACTTTCGTCGCACCGCAGTAGGCCGCACATGGCCGTCCGGACTATGCCTGTCCGACTGGCTATCGCTGTCGATCCGCCCGTTTAGCCTTGCACGTACTCGCGCATCTTCGATGCGCGAGTACGTGCGGACGAAGACGATGCGGGTCATGTCAAAGAAGGCGTTGCACGACTTTATAAAGAGACATCCGGGGTGCGCGCAGTGCGCTATTGACGTGGCAGTAGCGCAGGCTTGCCTCGCGTATGGCTATAACGACCTGAAGCAGACGTTCGCCAGTGTGGACTATGTGCCGCCGCAATACATCGTTTTTCGATGCAGGCGGCAGCCGGTTCAGGATCGTCGCGGCGATTCACTACAACAGGCTGTCGTCATTCGTTCGTCATGTATGACGCATGCGGAGTACGACCTTTGGACGAGGAAGAACTTAAACTCATGAACGCCGATCGCCTTCCGGGACCTTTTCCCGACGTTGCCCAAACCTGGGTCACGCTGCAAAACCAGTTGCCGATCACGCCTATTCGTACCGAAGAGGATTACCAGCAGATGGTGCGGGTCGCCAACTCGCTCGCCGATCAGCTGAACGGCAACAACGAGGATCCTCTGGCCGACCTGTTCGCGATCGTCACGGAACTCGTCGCAAACTGGGAAGCGCACAACGTGACGATTCCCAAAGCGGAGCCACGCGAAGTATTGCGGCATCTGCTGGAAACACACGGACTCAAGCAGAAGGACCTGATAGGTATCGCGTCGCCCACCGTGGTAAGCGATATTCTCGCGGGGCGGCGCGCCATCAGCAAGAAAGTGGCGAAGGCGCTTGCCTTGCGTTTTCATATCGACGTCAGCGCGTTTCTGTGAAAATCGCGCAATGCCGGTTTCGTGCCGCGCGCGGCGTGGAGCGTTAGCAGGCCGGCTCGGACTTCGACCCGTTCCATCCGCGCGGGCGCTGGCCGCTTGCAATTCCACCTTTGGCGTCGGCGCAACAGCATGGACGCGGCGACCGTTTGAGAGCACGCAGGAGCGCGCCGTGGCCCACGCCGGCACGGCCGCTTGTGTCGCGTATGCCGGCTCACGTGACGGAACGGGCGCGTGGCGGCGCGGCGGCCATGCCCGCCGCAACCGGCCCGGATCGAAGGCGATGGGTGGCTGCCTCGCGCGAAGCGGCTGCTTCGCGCGGTCAGCGTATCGCTTCCTGCCACGCGCCGCGCATTGCCCGCAGGCCCACTCGCCATTTACGCAGCGCAAGCGCCACGCCGCCGCGTGCGAATGCCAGCGACAATGCGCGCAGAAACCCCGGGTCAGCGCGCTCGCCAATCAGCGTCGAGTAAGCGACGAACGCCCATCGGCCGTGCGGGCTCAGGTATTCCCACATGATGAGGCGCAGATTGAATGACGCGTTGTAGAAAGCTGCGTCGTTGAAAGCGAAGCGCGGGTCTTCGTCGCTGCACTGCACGGGGAAGTGCTCGACCAGCAGCGAAGGGTCATAGATTAGAGCCCAGCCGCGCCGTTGCACGTCCAGACTGAACGCCATCTCGCAGTGAGCTTGCGCGCCGTGGCCGCGCAAGCGCGAGTCGAACCGCAGCGCGCCGATCGCCTCACGGCGAAACGCCATGTTGACGCCTTTGAGCACGTGCACCCGGCGCGCTTCGCCATGGCCGATATGGTGGTTGCCGATGATCCGTCCATACCAGCGCACGAGGCCCACCCGCGGCGTGTGGCCCTGCACGATGCCGTGCCGTTCATGCACGATGTCGCGGCCGCCCAGGCCACCGAGCGTGGGATCGTCGTTGAACGCGCGAGCGATGCGCGCGATCCAGTCGCTATGCGGCGCGGCGTCGTCTTCGGTGAAGCAGAGCACATTGCCGCTCGCGCTTTCGATGCCGAGGTTGTAAGCGGCAACCATACCGGGCTTGCGCATCAGCACGACGAAGCGGCGCGGATCGGGCCGGTTCGCTTCGCGTGTGCGCAGCCAGTCGAGTGTGGCGTAGTCGTCGTGGCGCGCAACCACGATCACTTCGTCGGCGCGACGCTCCTGCGCGTCGAGTGCCGCGAGACAGCGGGCCAGGTCGGCCGTGCGCCGGTGCGTCGGCACGATCACCGACACTTTCACGAACGGTTGCCGCACTGGCATGGTCAGAACGCGTTGCGCCCGACGAAGCCCTTGAAGATGGTGATGAACACGATCTTCATGTCGAACCAGAACGACCAGTTCTGAATGTAGAAGAGGTCGAACTTGACGCGCGCTTCCATCTTTTCCACCTTGGTGGTGGCGCCGCGATAGCCGTTCACCTGAGCCCAGCCGGTGATGCCGGGCTTGATCCGGTAGCGGTGCATGTAGCCATACACCTGATCCTTGTAGAGATCGTCGTGTTCGACCGCGTGCGGGCGCGGGCCGACCACCGACATCTGGCCGAGCAGCACGTTCAGGAACTGCGGCAGCTCGTCGAGACTGGTGCGGCGCATGAAGCCGCCGAGTTTCGTCACGCGCGTATCGTTGCGCGAAGCCTGGGTGACCTGGCCGTGCGTTTCGTGATGAACGGTCATCGAGCGGAACTTGTAGATCGCGAACGGCTCGCCGTCGACACCCTTGCGCGTCTGGCGAAAGAACACGGGCCCGGGCGAGCTGAGCTTGATGCCGATCGCGAGCACGACGAACACCGGCGCGAGCGCGAGCAGCGCGAGCGCAGCGAACAGACGGTCGAACATCAGCTTCGGCCACATCTGCGGCGGCGAGAAGGGCGTCGCGCTCAGATTGAGCGTGGGTAACCCGACGACGTCGACCAGCGCGTGGTTGAACAGCGAGAGGCTGCGTACATCGGGAATGAAACGCAGGTTCACGAAGTCGTGCCTGAAGATATGCGTGAAGCGATAGATCGTATGTTCTTCGGAAAGCGGCAGCGCGAGCCACACTTCGCTTACGCGCTCGTTGCGCACCTTGTTGACGAACGCATCGAGATCGGTCAGCACTGGCAGGCGTTTCAGGCGCGTGGCATAGTTGGCGGCGCCTTCGATGCTGGTGTCGAAGACGCACACCGGTTTGAAGCCGGCTTGCGGCGCATGTTCGAGATGCGCGAGCAGCGTACGCGAGAAGCCTGGCGCGCCGACGATCGCGACGGTGCGGACATTCATCCCGCGTCGCCGCACGCTGCGCAGCACGACGTGCGTGATGCAGCGGGTGGCGATGATCATCGCGCCGGAGATCAGCGTCGAGTAACCGAACCACAGCCGCGACACCGCGTCCATACGATGCAGCGTGAATACCAGCACGAGGCCGGTGACGGACACCACCAGCCACGCCGCCGTGATTCTCGCCAGCACCGGCGCCAACGCCTTGCCGCGCCACGTTTCATACACACCGAAGCCCGGAAACAACAGCAACACGAGCAGACAGTTGAACGCGATCAGAAGACGCTCGGTGTCTGACAACTCGATCGGCGTCGAGAAGCGCAGCCAATGTCCGAGCAGGCTGCCGGCAATCACGAACATCGCATCGAGAACCCGCGTAGTATTCCTGAACATATTTTTCTTTATTCTGGTGGTCGGGCGGCACCTTGCTTATTCGACGGTTTCGGCCTGGCGCAGGCGCGGCAGAAGACGGTCGAATTCGCGTTTGACGAGGCCGTAGCATTCGCATGCACGCGCTTCGAGGCCCTTGCGATCGAGCACCTTGATGTGGCCGCGGCTGTGATGAATCAGGCCTTCATCGTGCAGCTTGCCGGCGGCTTCGGTAATGCCTTCGCGGCGCACGCCGAGCATGTCGGCGATCAGTTGCTGGGTTACCGTCAGATCATTCGATGCGACGCGGTCCACTTCGATCAGCAGCCAGCGGCACAGCTGCTTGTTCAGCGCGTGGTGACGATTGCAGGCAGCGGTTTGCGCGACTTGCGTGAGCAGGGCGTGCATATACAGCAGCATCAGGCGGCGCAGGAAGTCCGAACGCGCGAATTGCTGTTTGAGCGCCTGTGCGCTCATCCGGTATGCGAAGCCGGCGCATTGCACCTGCACACGGTTCGGCATGGTTTCGCCGCCGGTGAGCACCGGCACGCCGGTCATGCCTTCGCGGCCGACCGCGGCGATTTCGACCGAGCTGCCGTCTTCCATCGTCGAGAGCATCGAGATGATCGCGGTCGTCGGGAAGTAGACATGATGAATGCGTTGACCCGAATCGCACAGCAACTGCTCGGTGCGCAGATGAACCAGTTCGAGATGGGGAGCTAGCGCTTGCCATTCGTGCGACGGCAATGCTCCAAGCAAGTGGTTACCGTGCAGATCGGATTGAAGTGTCAACATGATCGGTCCTCGCGTGAAAGTCGCGTTGAGGGCGGCTTTCTGTTTTTGATCCGATGTCTGCATCCGTGAAGAAATCACAACTGCCTGGCGAGCAGTGAAGGATGGACAGACTCGGCCCCGTATTGGCCTGGTGCGCCGCCGCCGTTGTTGTGGACCCTGCTGCGGTGACGCTGCGTTGCGCTCAGCTATTAGCGAGGAGTGTGCCAACGCCACCTAAAGCGAGCGCTGGTGCGGCGCAGCGAACCAAGCCTGAGCGGCGCGCGAAGCCAAATGTGACTTTTTGTTTCAAATCTGTACAACGCGCCGCCTCGAGGTCCGCGTTTCGCGGGCTTATTTCAAACGACCGAAGCCGTTGATGGTATTGGCCTGGAGCGTGTCCGCCGGGTTCACGCAGCAGGTGTCTCAGCGGCGAAATAGCCCTGCCATGGGCGTTGTGGTGCGATGTCCGCGATGTGCCGGAATTGATTCAGATGTGTTCAACGCGTTGCGTACGTTGCCGCACGGAGTGTCTTTTCGACGATGCGGAAGTCGCAAAAAAACCAACAGTGATTCGCTCAGGCAGACACATGGGTTCGCGAAGTGTGAGGTTTTATGCGGCTCGCGCGCGATACCTAGATCAGCGCGACAATCTAGCGATAGAAGGTGGCGGATATCGCATTGATCGCGCGCACTTCACCCGCGGGGCTCGCGCATGTTGCATCAGCGTTAACCATGGAGCTGGATGCGTGCGCAACGATTCGTTCTTGCGCCGCCGGTGAGGTCAGAGGAATCAGCGGCACGATGACGGGACGATGCGGAGCGACGTGGAACCAGTCGCGCGCGCCACGATAGTGTGGGTCGATGATATGAACAAAGCGCGCAAAGCGTTTCGTTTCGATGACGAGCTGCCAGCCGTCGCCACTGCGCTGGACGAGGGCAGTCAGACCGAGGTCGTGACGCTCGCTCATGCGCCGATCGGGCAGATGAAACGCCTCGCAAACGATTTCTTCGCTTGCCGCCTCGCGCAGTGTCGCCAGCGTGACATCATGCGCGCGCGGGCCGAATCGGTAGGCGTGCGTAAAGTCGAAGAACTGGCCGAGGCATACGGCCGCGCCGAGACGTTGCGCGCTGCGCGGCGGCAACTCGACGGGGCAACTCGCGGACACGACCTTCACGCTGCCATCGCGCAGGCAGACCAGTTCGAGTCGTCCGCTAAACGTTTGCGCGCGTTCGTTGATCAGGTGGATATCGAGGCCGTTGAGGCCTTCGTCGGTCAGCGTGATCTGGATGGGTTGCAATGTGTGCGCGAGCCCGTGTAGCGCGCTTTTGGGCCGTCCTGTGGCGTCGATCACGCCCCAGCCTGCGCCCGCGCGCAGATCCTGCAATTGCCAGACCAAACCGCCGGCACAGGTCGAGTCCGCGCGTCGCCATTCGGCGAACACGTCGCTCATCACCTCCGCCACCACCGCGCGCGACAGATCCAGATAACGCTCGGGGTCTTCATAGCGCAACTGCGCGGGCTCGACGCCGTACAGCGTGCGCAGGTAGTGGTCGCGCACGTCGTCGAAATCCCAACCGGCGCCAAGGTCGCGCGGCACGGCGGCCTTCCAGCGCGGATCGTGCGAATGGATCGTGCCCAGCGCGTCGTGCAAGGTCGCGTCGTCGGGGACGTTGGCGAAGGCGAGGCATTCGGCGGCAAAGCGCACCCGCGCGCGGCGCGCGTCGTCGAGCGGACGCTGATAGGCGCCTACCCCGTAGTAGTGCGTCACGCCTTCGTCGGTCGAAAACGGCCACGTTCCACCCGTAGGCGAGTTGGGGACATACGGCACGTCCGGCCGTTCGCGCGCGACGATGGCGGGTAACAGTTCAGTGAACACGGCTTGTGCGCGCAGCGAAGGCGGCAGGCCGAGCATGGCCGCCTGCTGGTCGACTTCGCTGCCACCGCACAGTACGGCGAGCGCCGCGAAGCGTCGTGTGCGGGTCAGAAACTGCGTGGCTTCCAGTTCGATCGACGCACGGAAGGCCGCATCGTTCGGGTAGTCGAAATTTGCCAGCGCGAAGTCTTGCCAGACGAGCAGGCCGTATTCGTCGGCGAGCGCATAGAACACGTCGGACTCATACACCATCGTGCCGCTCACGCGCAGCATATTCATGCCGGCCGCGCGAGCCAGCTCCAACGTGTGACGCAGTTGCGCTTCAGTGCCGGCGAGCGTCACGAGGTCCGCGCTGGTCCAGCACGCGCCGCGGCAGAACACGGGCACGCCATTGACGTGGATGGCGAAGCCCCTGCCGTCGGCGCCGCGTTGCACGTCGAGGCTGCGAAAGCCGATCGAGCCTAGAGAGTATGAATTTGAGCGATCGTCATCGAGTTGCAACGTCAGAGGATATAAAGTCGGCTCGCCGTGCGTGTGCGGCCACCAGCGCTCGGCGTGCGGCACGCGCACGGCGCCGGTCAGGGTATAGGCGTCACGCCATTGCAAAGACGAAATGGCTGCGCCGCATGTGAGCGTCGCGCCGCCAGTCGCGGCGTCGTGTGGATACGCGAAACGTAGCGTGAGCGAAACAATGCCGTCATCGCCATCGACGCGGCTAGCCAGGTCGACCGTGTCGAATGCATGCGGCGCGTCGCCCAGCAGTTCGACTGGACGCCATGGACCGACCGCCTGAATCGACGGGCACCAGCCCGGCATATGGCCGAGCAGTGTGGTGCGCACGTTGCGCAGCGAAGGCGGCGAAACGAGGCGCGGCCGCCAGCGCGCGCGCGGGCGTTTTGCCGTCAATGCGGCTGTCAGTGCGCGAAAGCACAGCGCCAGTGTCGCGCTGCCATTCAGTTCGATGTCCAGATCATGTGCGACGAACATCGAATCGGAGTCGAGGCGCCGCACATCGTCGAGCCAGACTTCGGCGAGCGTGGCGAGGCCGTGCAGCCGCAAGCGGCGTTTGCCTATGCCGGTGAGCGTGACGCGATACCAGTGGTCGTCGAACGCGAGGGGCGGCGGGTGAGCGGCGTCGAGCAGACCCGCGGCCCGCCGTGCGCTTGCGACGGTGCCGGGCACCGGCGCAGCGAGCCAGCCATGCGCGGGCAGCGCCGCAGGCGACCCGCATGCGCCCGCCGGCGTGCTGACACACTGCCAGCCGGTGTCGAGCCGCTGCGGCCAGAGTGAGGGCGTCGCCGCCTCGTCCGATGCAGCCACGCATGTGCGCGCATCCTCGGTTGGGGCGAGCCGCGCGGCTTCAGCGAGTGAGGCGGCGATGGTGGTGGTTGCGACAGCATGCGCAATCGAACCATCGCCGCGAGCGTCATCGGCCGCCGGACCGTGCGTCAGTACATCCACACCAAACCCCCAAAAAACGCTATATGGCGCGAGAAGCGCGCGTCATCGCACCAGCGCGGCGAGCGGTGGCAAGGTCGCTTCATAGGCGCTTTCGAGCACGTCGAAGCAGTCTTCGCACGCATCGCGCCGTCTGCGCGCGATGGCTCGCACGAGCCGGAACTGCATCACCATCGACTCCGACGCGATGCGCTGCGCCGCGGCCGGGATCGACGCGGGCATGTCGAAGCCTTGCGCGGACAGCCACAACAGATACTTCGACAGAAACTCGAAGTTCGCGCCGAGCTGCCGCATCAGGTTGAACGAGTACGGATGGAAGAACGCCTCGCCGCGTTCGAGCAGCATGTCGAGATGCGCGGGAAACGCGGCACGCCACGACGAAATCGGATTGACGAGCGGCCTTCGCTGCAGATGCGCGCACAGCAATTCCGCCGAGGTTTCCGCGAGCGCGGCGCCTTCGAGCGCGGGCCGCGCCTGTTTGGCGAATTCCACATACGGAAACAGCAGATCGGGTTGCTGTGCGAATTGCGGAAGTTTGCGGAACACGCCGTCGTAGTCCTCGCCGTCGAGCAGGTGATAGCCGGTGTTGTGGAAATAGCCGAGGCGGCGCGCGGCGGGATCGATGAAGTCGATGCCCACCGTGGTCTTCGGATGCTCGCGGCGATACGACGTGGCGCGCGTGTTCGGCAGGTAATAGCCGTCCACTTCCACCAGCACCGTATGGCCGCGCGTGGTCTGCGCGAGCACGCGGGCTTCGAGCGAATCGTAGATGGCCAGTTCCTGCACTTGGGTGCCGTACAGCCGCTCGATGTCGTCGAGCGGGAATTTGAAGAACGTGAACTGGTCGCCTTCGAAGTCTTGTGTGACGGTAAAGGCGAACGCCGCGCGCGGGTCGAGCCCGAAGCCATGCAACAGTTCGATCCACAGATCGACGTAGCAGTTGGTCTCCTGCCACACGCGCTCGCCCTGATGCAGCGCGTGCGGCACGTGTTCGCGCAGGCGCATGCCGGATCCCGGCGCGGCGGCGCTGTCACCCGTAGACAGCTCGACGCGCCGGGGCATCGGCAAAGCGCTGGACGTGCTCGTTGGCGTAGATGTCAGAGACGGGTTCATGCGCCACCTCCGGTGTGTGCCGCGCTCGCCAGCAAGCTCTGCAGGCCTTGCGCGACGCGCGCTTCGGTGTCGCCCCACAGCAGCGCGCGCACCTCGTCAGGCCAGCCGTTCACGTCGAGGCCATGATGACGGAACAGCGCGAGCGTGATGCGTTCCATGCCGAAGCCGACGCAGCCCGTATGCGCCACGGCACCGTCTGCGCAGGCGATCTTCCAGATCGCGCCGAAGTGCTCCATGTGATAGTTGAACGACAGGCAGGCAGTCTTGCCGCGCGGATCGGCGATGGGAATCAGCAGTTCGAACTTCAGCGCCTGGGCGCGCTGACTGTCGGCGACGATCTTGCCGCCGCGGCCGAAGAAAGGATCGTTGGCGAGATCGACCTCGACCGGCAATTGCAGCAACGTCACCAGCAGCGAGCCGCGATCGATCCACATCTGCCGGAACGCCATCACCTGTTCGGCGCTGCCGAGGCGCACGTATTCGCGCTGCCGGAACAGCTGCATGCGGCCCGGATCGCGCGACGGTTCGTGGCGGAAGCAGTACGACAGCACGTCGACCGTGCGGCCTTCAGCGGGCAGTGCGCCGCGCCGCGCCATCACCGGATAGATCGGATAGCAGGCGGCGGGCGTCAGCACCACACGCGTGGGCTTTTGCTGCGCCATCCATGCGTCGCTGCGCTCGTCGCCGCTGTCGCTGTCGGTCAGCGCATCGTCGAGCGCGCGCAGCAGGCGGCGGTGACCCAGGTCGTCGCCGCAGAACGAATGGATCGTGCCCGCGAGATTCGGGAAGCTCTTCAGGTATTCGCTGTCTTCGAAGTCGGTGCGGCGCATCGCCGGTGGAAAGCGCAGCACTTCCGGTTGCTGGTCCGCGCCCAGACGCGTGATCGCGACGTTCAGGCGCTCGAGCACATCCTCGAAAATCTGGCTGCGGCCGTACAGGCCGTTTTCACCGGTATCGATCAGCAGGCCCGCGGCCAGCAGTTCGTCGCGAAAGTCCGGCGCGGTGTTCGCGTCGGCAACGGTGCCGGCGGCAGCAGCGGCCGCGGCGGTATCGGTCATCGTGTTCATTCAGGCTTTCCCCGGTGCGGCAGGACGCTGCGCGAGCAACAGGCTCGCGGTGTTTTGCGCAATGCGGTCGTTATTGATCATGAGCGGCGCGGAGTGCAGGTCGCGCAAATGGCGTCCTACGCTGTACGGCGTGCCGTTCTTGTAGCCCGCCATGCCGCAGATCATCAGCACTTGCTGGACGACTTGCAGCGCGGTGGTCGAGATGCTGGTCTTCAGCGTGTTCATGTCGGACGCGAAGCCGAGCAGCGCCGCGAGCGGCGCATCGGCCTGCGGACCGTCGTGCCGCGCCTGATGCGCAGCGCGTGCCGCTTCCAGCGCGACCGACAGGCGCGCCTGCATCATCTGCAGCAGGCCGACCGCTTCAGCAAGGCGCACGCCCGCCGGCGCAATCGAGCCGGGCGTCGCACGCGCCTGAGCGCGGAAGAACGCCTTCGCGCGATTCACCGCGTCGATCGCGATGCCGGTCCAGACGGAGGCCCACAGCGTGTGCGAGACCGGCAGCATGGTCTGGTCGGCGATCTCGGCGAACGGCGTCGCGAGGATCTGTTCGGCGAGTCCCGTGGCGATCAGCCGGAAGCCCTCGCTGCAGGTGCCGCGCATGCCGAGCGCGTCCCAGCCGCCGCGCTTTTCGAGTTGCGTGTCATCGCGCAACGCGACGATCAGCACCTGGTCGGCGGCCGCCGACTCCGCGGTGCGGCGCGCGGTGACGAGGATGCCGTCGGCGTGCGCGCCGTAGGAGATCGTCGGCGCGAGCTTTTCGATCCGGAAACGCGGACCGTCGAGCTCGACCGAGCAGGCGCTCGTGCGCATGTTGCCGCCGATGGTTTCCTCGGAAGTCGCCGATGCCAGCAGCCATTGATGCTCGACCAGTTGCGCGAGCAGGCGCCGATGCCACGCCGATTCGCCACCATGCGCCTCGACGCACGCGACCTGGATCTGATGCATCGCATAGACCATGGCGGTCGACGCGCAGCCTTGCGCGAGCGTCTCGCAGATCGCGCCGATGTCTGCGAGCGACAATCCCGCGCCGCCGCACGCGCTCGGCACCATCGCCGACAGCAGACGTTCGCGTTTGAGCGCGTCGAATGCTTCGCTGGGAAAGCGGGCGTCGCGGTCGACCGCATCGGCGAACTGCGCGGCTACTGCGGCGCAGCGGTGCGCGGCCGCGCGCCAGCCGGGCTCGGCTTCGACCGTCGTCAACGTGACGGTCGCTTCAGCGCTGTCGTGCGCTGGGGTTGCGGCGCTGGCCGCATCCGGCTGTGGGGCGCTCATGCTGCGGCCTTGCCCTGCTGCAATTCGGTGATCGCAGCGGCCATCGAATCGATGCTGGAGAAGAGCCGGCGTGTCAGCAGGCGGTCTGGGATCTCGACGTCGAATTCATCTTCGATGGCCAGCATCAGATGCACGGTCGCCAGCGACGATAAGCCCGCAGCGTAGAGATCGGCGTCGTCCGCGAGGCTGTCGACCGGCACGTCGAGACGGGCGGATTCGGAAATGATGCGACGCAATGCAGTCTTCATGGTGCGGTGCCCCCTTGATGGTCCAACGGTGCTGAAACGATGTAGACGGAAAACGCGTGAGACGTGTGCGCTTTCCGCGTTTATCTGCCCGGCCGAGATCGTTGCCAGGCTCTGGAACGTATTTAAGGATTGAGAAAGCGGAGCGTCAGTGCGATGGCGCACGGAAACACGAGTTTCGCGCACGTACCGTGTGGACATGACAACGAGCCGGCATGTCGAGCCAGGCCGTCCAGGGTGGTGGACATCGTCACCCTCGTTGAACTTTCTGACCGGTGGGGAACGTGATGAATTGGAAGACGCTGGAGTTCGATCAGCTATCAGCCCGCGAGTTGTATCTGATCCTGCGGGCGCGTAGCGCGGTGTTCGTCGTCGAGCAATCGCATGTCTGCCTGGATGCGGACGGTCGGGATGAAAATGCGCTGCACGTGTTCGCGGTGGAAGATATGGGAAGGCCGATGCCGATCCTTGCTTACGCTCGTGTGCAACCCGGCGACGCGGAAGATCCGGAAATCACCATCGACAAGGTGCTGACGAGTCCGCTGCGGCGCGGCGACGGCACCGCGGAGCTGCTGCTCGACCGTGTGCTGGAAGCGATCGCCGAGCGTTGGCCCGGACACGCCGCGCGCGTGAGTGCGCCGCTCAATCTGCGTGGCTTCTATGAGCAGTTCGGTTTTCGCAAGACGGAAGGGCCGTTTCTCGAACATGGCGTGCCGTTCATCGGCCTCACGCACCAGGTTCGCAGCAGTCAGCCGCGCTTTGGCGCGCGGCGCCGTGCACGTGATGGTGAATCACTCGTCGATACATTCGAGCTACTGTAACGGGGGCATTGCTGGATCACGAATCGGACCTGACCTGACATCGACGGGAACCGTTCATGAATCGTATCGTAGTACCAGGCAATTCATTCGCTCCGCGCGTGGGCGCCTCCGAAACAACGACGCGCTTTTCCGTGCAGCCGGCGATTCTCGCAGGCGGGCCCGGCACGCGGCTTTGGCCGTTGTCGCGCGAGCGCAATCCCAAGCAGCTGATCGATCTGATCGGCGACGAATCGCTGCTCGAAGCCACGCTGCGCCGCCTCGACGAGGCGTTCGTGGTGGCCGCGCACGACATATCGTCCGTCGCCGCGCTCGCGACGGCCACGCCGCTGGTGCTCTGCTGCGAGGAGTTGCACCAGCAAACGCGCGAGCGCCTCGAACACTGCGGCCAGCGGGTGCGCATGGTGCTCGAGCCGGTGCCGCGCGATACCGCGCCCGCGCTGACCATCGCCGCGCTCGCCGCGCGCGCGGCGGCGGCTGGCGATGATCCGATCATCGTTGCGCTGCCCGCGGACCATCTGATCGCCGATCACGCCGCGTTCGGCGTGGCGCTCGCCGAAGCGCTCGCGCACGCGGCGCGCGGTGCGATCGTCACGCTCGGCGCGCCGCCGCGGCACGCGGCAACCGGGTACGGCTATATCCGCACGGGTATGGCGCTCGGCACGCACGGCGCGCGCGCGATCGAACGCTTCGTCGAGAAGCCCGATGCCGAAGAACTCGCCGAACGTTATGTCGCCTCCGGCGAGTACTGGTGGAACAGCGGCATGTTCGTGGTGCGCGCGTCGGTGTGGCTGGCGGCTATCGAGCTGTGTGCTCCCGTGATCGCGGCGGCGTGCGCGGACGCTTTCCAGCAGGCCAGCGTCGACGACGACGGTGCCCTGCATCTCGGGCGCGACGCGTTCGCCGCGTGTCCGTGCGATTCGATCGACCACGCGGTGATGGAGCGCGTCGCCACCGATGCGCGGTTCGTCGGCGTCACGGTGCCGCTGGTGGCGGGATGGTCGGACGTGGGGGCGTGGGACTCGGTGTGGGACGCGTCGGCCAAAGATGACGCGGGCAACGTCGCACGCGGCCGCGTGATGTTCGACGGCTCGACCGACAGCTTCGCGCATTCGGAAGGGCGCCTCGTCGCGTGTGTCGGCGTGAGCGGCGTGGTGGTGGTCGAAACCGCCGATGCGGTGCTGGTCGCCGCGAAGGACCGCGTGCAGGACGTCAAGGCGATCGTCGACCGGCTGAAGGCGGAGCGCAGCGCCGAAGCGCAGGAGCATCGCAAGGCCGGGCGGCCATGGGGCTTTTCTGATTCGCTCGACCGCGGCGAACGCTTTCAGGTGAAGCGCATCGTCGTCAAACCGGGGGGACGCCTTTCGTTGCAGATGCATCATCATCGCGCCGAACACTGGATCGTCGTGCGCGGCACGGCGTTCGTCACGCGCGGCGAGGAACGCTTCCTGCTCTCGGAGAATCAGTCGACGTATATCCCGCCCGGCGTCACGCACCAGCTCGAAAATCCGGGCAAGACATCGCTCGAAATGATCGAGGTGCAATCGGGCGACTATCTCGGCGAGGACGACATCGTGCGCTTCGACGATCCATACGGCCGCGATCAGGCCGGCACCGAGGCGGGCAAGGGCGCGTCACTTTAACGTGTACGGCGGGCGTACCCGGCCGCGGCCGTCGGGTCCGACGAGCGCGTGCCGCTGGCGCCTGGCGCGCGGACGTGGCCTTCGTTTGCGAATTGCTCGAGCGCCTGCGATCACGCAAGCCGACGTCCTCCAGACCACGCGCCTCTCTTCAACCGCCACCGCGAGCCAACCGTAAGTTCTCCCAAATCAGACAATTCGCGCCGCTACGTGCGTATTCGCACTATGAACATTTTGCAACACAGGCACGCTTGAGGCGCAAGCTTATGGCCCATCGAAACGTTTTGCGTTACACGAACGAAACAATTCATCAGAGGGATAACCCTGTCAGGAAGTGTCCCAACTGGCGCAGATGTTTCGAAGCTAGCAACGTATCGTCAAGAACTGCTGCACCTATAAAAACGATACGCCAGGGCCGCTCAATTCAACAGGCTACGCGGGGAGAACACCGCTTCGGGGAGAGTGCCATGGAACAGGCAAACAAAGATCGATCGCTGGTCAGCAAGGTGATGGACGGACTCGTCACCGGCATCGTCGAAGAGAAGTACGGCGCGATCCTGCCACCGCAGGATGTGCTGTCGAAAGAGTTCGACGTCAGCCGCACCGTCATGCGCGAGGCGCTGTCGATGCTGCTCGCGCGCGACATGCTGGACGTGCGGCCGAAAATCGGCACGCGCATCCGGCCGATGAGCGACTGGCGCATGATCGACGAGGACGTCGTGAACTGGCGTTTTCGCGCGAAGCCCGATCCGCTGTTTCTGCGTGACGTGATCGAGTTTCGCATCCTGATCGAACCGCGCGCGTCGGCGCAGGCGGCCGCGCGAGGCAGCGCCGCGGACATCGCGGGCATTCGCGAGGCGTTCGAGGCGTTTCGTGTGATCCGCCCGGGCGAGGCCAGCTATCAGGAAGCCGACGAACTGTTCCATACCCGCATCGTGGTGGCGAGCGGCAATCAGTTCTTCAAGCAGATGGCGGCGATCGTGCGCGGCGCGCTCTCGACGGTGAACCCGATCGTCACCGACAAGGACGGCCTGTGGGAAGGCGCGGTGAGTTCGCATCAACGCGTGCTCGAAGCGATCGAGCGGCGCGATCCGAACGAAGCCGAAATTGCGTCGCTCGCCTTGATCGACTTTACGGCCGGCGAAGTCGGCGGCAAATTTTCAGCGGAGCCACCCACGCGCGTCTGAGCGCGGATACGGTGGCCTGGTTTTACTGCGAGCTCTCCTGCGGGATACAGCGGATCACGGCAGACGCCATCGGATCTCCACGCGTCCACGTTCGGCATGCGCGACAATAGCGCCTGTTCCGAACCGCATGGACCCGAAGAAACGATGACGATTGCAACGCAGGAAACGCCCTCGAACCGCGTGATTCGCTGGGGGATTGTCGGCACGGGCCGGATTGCCCGGCGCTTTGCGCAGAGCCTCGCGCATGTGCCGCATGCGCGGATCGGCGCGCTGTGGTCGCGTCGCGCGCAACCGGCGCAGGCCTTTGCCGAAGAATTCGGCGGCGAGGCGTGCGCGAGTTTCGACGCGCTGCTCGCGAGTGGGATCGACGCGCTCTATATCGCCACCGTCCAGGACAGTCACGCCGACTATGCGATCGCCGCGCTAAAAGCCGGCCTGCACGTGTTGTGCGAAAAACCCGCCGCCATCAACCGGCCGCAACTCGAGCGCGTGCTCGATGCCGCGCGCGCCGCGCAACGGCTCTTCATGGAAGCGATGAAGCCGCCGTTCTACCCGCTCTACAGACAATTGCGCGAGCATCTCGCGGCCGAACCGATCGGTGACGTCGGGCTCGTGCGTGCGGGCTGTTCGGTGCCGGGCGTGCCGGACGATCATCCGTCGCTGTCGTTCGAGCATGCGGGCGGCGCGCTGCTCGATATCGGCATCTACGAAATGTTTCTCGCGGTGGACTGGCTCGGCGCGCCGCACGAAGTGCAGACGCTCGGGCGGCTCGGCTCGACCGGCGTCGATACGTTCGCGAGTCTGAATAGCCGGCACGAGCGCGGCATCGCGCAGCTTTTCTGCGGGCTCGATCTGCATGGCAAGGGCGATGCGCTGCTGATGGCCCCCAGCGGCCACGTGACGATTCATGAGCCGTGGTGGAATCCGTCGCGCGCGACGATCCGCTACGCCGACGGCCGCGTGGTCGAACTGGACGCGCCGTTCGAAGGCGGCGGTCTGAACTACGAGACCGCGCACTTCTGCGAGCTGATCCGCGCAGGGCTGCTTGAGAGCCCGGTGATGCCGCACGCCAGATCGTTGCAGATGATCGCGATGGCCGACGCGGCGCGTGCGACGCTGGGGCTGAAGTTCGCCGGGGAGTGAGCGCAGCGGGGCGGCGCCGAAGACGCGCCGCTGCGCGCTGCGATGGTACGATGCCCGCGGGTCCGCCGCTGCGCCACGCTGCGCGCGCGGACGCCGCTTTCGAATTTCTTCCACTGGAGCCTCGCCATGCGCATGCTCGGCAAGCTGTGGCGCGAGAGCAGGAGCCTCGTCGCGTTTGTTTTCCTGATGGTGCTGTTTCGCAGCGCCGTGGCCGACTGGAATGTCGTGCCGAGCGGCTCCATGCTGCCGACGATCCGCATCGGCGACCGGATCTTCGTCGACAAGATGGCCTACGATCTGCGCGTGCCGCTCACACATATCGCGCTCTTGCATCTGCACGATCCGCAGCGCGGCGACATCGTCACGATCGATTCGTCGGCCGCGCACGAACTGATGGTCAAACGCCTGATCGGCTTGCCCGGCGACAGCGTCGCGATGCGTGAGAACGTGCTGTATGTGAATGGCGTGCGCGCCGATTACCAGCCGCTGACACTCGCGCCACTGTCGGGCGATGCCGTGTCTCACGGCGATTATCTGACCGAGCGTTTCGACGGCGTCGCCCATGCGGTGCGGCTCGCGCCCGACGCGCCGAGCCCGCGTGATTCGTTCGGTCCGGTCACCGTGCCGCCGGGCAAGTATCTGATGCTCGGCGACAATCGCGACGACAGCGCCGACTCGCGTTACTTCGGCTTTTTCCCGCGCACGGAACTGATGGGCCGCACGCGGCGCGTCGCGTTCTCGCTCGATCCGGAGCACTACTACGAGCCGCGCTTCGAGCGCTTCGGCGCGCCGCTGGACGCGGCCTCACCGCTCGCCGGCCGCTAGAGCGGGCGAGCGAGAGCGGGGCGCTCAGTGGCGCGACGGCAGCGCAAGGCGCCGTTCGTACCAGCGCTGCGCCCATTCGAGCACCTGGCACAGCGCCCAGTACACCGCGGCGGCGGCGAGATAGAGCGGCAGCGGCTGATAGGTCGACGCGATCATTTCCTGCGCGCTGCGCAGCAGTTCGGTCACGGTGATCACCGACACGAGCGAGGTGTCCTTGATCAGGCTGATCAGACTGTTCGACAGGCTCGGCACCGCAATGCGCAACGCTTGCGGCGCGATCACGTAGCGCAGCGTCTGGCGGCGCGAGAGTCCGAGGCTATAGGCGGCCAGCCATTGGCCGCTGGGAATCCCGAGAATTGCGCCGCGCATGCTCTCCGACAGATACGCCGCCACGTTCGCCGACAGCGCGATCACGCCAGCCGGCGTCGGATCGAGCGAAATGCCGAAGCTCGGCAGGCCGTAGTAGATCACGAAGATCTGCACCAGCAGCGGCGTGCCGCGCATTATGCTCACGTAGATACGCGCGATCCAGTTCAGCAGCCGGTTGTGGCTGATGCCCATCAACGCGAGCATGGCGCCGGCAATCAGGCCGAAGATCATCGACAGAACCGCGAACTTGACCGTCAGGACGGCGCCCTGTGCGAGCACAGGAAGCGATTGGACGAGCAGGGAGGTGGTGGACATGAGCGGTGGTCTGGTTGGCGCACAAAGCGCACATCATAAACTTTGGCGGCCGTTAAGGCGCGCTTGCCGTGGGGATTGAATGCGTGGAGGGCGCGCGTATCGATAGAGAGGGGGGCGGTGCGACCGGGGACGCGGCATTCCGCAGGCCGTCGGTGTCGCGCTGCGCGGCGTGCGTCATGCGCTGCGAGGCGTCTCACCACGCAGCAGTGTGCGGGCAACGCGCCGGTCCAGCGGCGGTTACGCGCGGGCGAGGCGGGCTCACGCAGCATGCATGGGCGCCATGCCGCAAAAACGCGAAGAGCGGCATCGCCGCCGATGCCGCCCTTCGTTTTATACCGCGTGTCTTACTTGATCGGCTTGCTGACGTCGATACCGAACCACTTGTCCGAGATCTTCGCGAACGTGCCGTCCGCTTCGAGCTGGGTCATCGCATCGGCGATCGCCTTGGCGAACTTCGGGTTGCCCTTCCTGAACGGAATGCCCGACGGGTTGCCCGCGCCGACGTTCGCGCCAGTGCGCAGCGGCAGCTGCGAGTTCTTCAGCAGGTACGCAAGCATCAGACGGTCGTTGAGCGCCGCATCCAGCCGCCCGGCGGCCAGATCGCGCAGATACTCGGGCGCGCCCGGATACGTCTTCACGTCGATGCCCGGCACCGACTTCGCCATGTCCATGTAGTTCGTGCCCAGACCGACGCCGAGCTTCTTGCCCTTCAGGTCTTCGAGTGTCTTGAACTCACGCGTGTCGTCTTTACGCTGGATCAGCTGCGCGGCCGAGTACGTGTAAGCCGGCGAGAAGTCGAGAGCCTGCTTGCGCGCGTCGGTGATGCCGACCTGGTTGACGATCACGTCGAACTTGCCCGCCTGCAGACCGGCGATGATGCCGCTCCATTCGGTCGTGACGAATTCCGGCTTCACGCCGAGCTTCGCGGCGACCGCCTTGGCGATGTCGACGTCGTAGCCGACCAGCTCACCCGACGGCGCCTTCGAGTTGAATGGGGGGAAGGTGCCTTCCAGACCGATGCGCAGCGTGCCGCGCTGCTTGACCTGGTCGAGCAGGTCTTCCGCGTGCGCGGCGGCGGTGAACGACGCGCCGATCAGACCGGCGACCAGAAGCTTTTTCAGCAGGCCAAATTTCATCGTGTTCCTTTTTTGTACGTCTGGCGTTTTAACGGACGAGAGCTTAACTAAAAGGCTATCGAAAACCAAAATATCGTTTGCTTATGTCTATATTGCCCGAGCGGTCGAAGCCTCAAGCTGGCGCCGGGCCATGACCGATCGCGACTCAGCGCAACGCCTGCGCGCATTCTGCCACCAGCGCGGGACCGCGATAGATGAAGCCGGTATAGAGCTGCACCAGCGACGCGCCGGCCGCCAGCTTCGCGCGTGCATCCTCGCCCGAGAAAATTCCGCCGACGCCAATGATCGGCACCGTCTCGCCCACCTCGGCGCGCAGCTTGCGGATCACTTCGTTCGAGGCGTCGAACACCGGCCTGCCCGACAGGCCGCCGGCTTCGTCGCCGTGCTGCATGCCAGCGACGGCGGTGCGCGACAGCGTGGTATTGGTCGCGATCACGCCTTCGAAACGGTGGCGCAAGAGCGTGTCGGCGATCGACTTGACCTGTTCGTCGTCGAGGTCCGGCGCGATTTTCAGCGCGAGCGGCACCAGCTTGCCGTGCATGTCGGCAAGGCGCTGCTGTTTGTCCTTGAGCGCTGCGAGCAGCGCGTCGAGTTCGCCCGCGCCTTGCAACTGGCGCAGGTTCTTCGTATTCGGCGACGAGATGTTGACCGTCACGTAGCTCGCGAACGGGTACACGCGCTCGAGGCAGTACAGGTAGTCTTCGGCGGCGCGCTCGATCGGCGTGTCGGCGTTCTTGCCGATGTTCAGCCCGAGAATGCCGCTGTAGCGCGCGGCCTGCACGTTCTTCACGAACTGGTCGACGCCTGCGTTGTTAAAGCCCATCCGGTTGATGACCGCGTTCGCCTGCGGCAGGCGGAACATGCGCGGGCGCGGGTTGCCCGGCTGCGCGCGCGGCGTCACGGTGCCGACTTCGATGAAGCCGAAGCCAAGCGCGGCCAGTCCGTCGATGCACGCGCCGTCCTTGTCGAGACCCGCCGCGAGCCCGACCGGATTGCGGAACGTCAGCCCCATCACGGTACGCGGCGCGTCCGGCACATGCGGCGCGAGCACGCCGGCAAGGCCGGCGCGGCCGGCGGCGCCGAGCATGCGCAAAGTCAGGTGGTGAGCGTCTTCCGCGTCCATGCGAAAGAGTTGGGCGCGAATAAGCGGGTAGAGGGGACTGAACACAGGGCGAAGCCGGGCGGCCGGAAAATGAGAACCCGTCATTTTACCGGTTTTGCGTTTTAATGAGACCGATTCACGGAGTCGGCGCCGCTGGTGCACGACGCCGGCGTTGAATCAGCAGCGAGGCGAACGGCGCGCCGCGTTAAGGCCTGAGCGGTCCGCGCTTGCCGTGAATCGCCAGATCGACCGGCGGCAGATCGATGCTTGCGGGATCGAGCACGCGCCACGCGCCGTCGATCAACCCTTCGAGCGGGCGGAAATTCGCCTTGTACGCCATCTTCGGGCTCTCGCGGATCCAGTAGCCGAGATACACGTACGGCAGCTTCAGGCTACGCGCCTGTTCGATCTGCCAGTAGATGTTGTAGGTGCCGAAGCTGGTTCGCGTGAGCCCTGGCTCGAAGAACGTGTACACGGACGAGAGCCCGTCGCCGAGAATGTCGATCATGCTGATCATGCGCAGGATGCCAGCCGCGTCCGGCTGGTCCGGCAGCGGCTCGCGGAATTCGACGAGGCGCGAATTGATCCGGCTCTGCAACAGGAACTGCTCGTACTGGTCGCGGCTGTCGCGGTCCATGCCGCCGCCCGCATGCCTGGCCGACTGGTAGCGCATGTACAGCGCGTAGTGTTCTTCGTCGTAATGGAGCGGCGCGACGGTGGCGACCATCTCGCCGTGCTTCTTCCACACGCGCCGCTGCGTGCGGTTCGGCTCGAACTGTTCGACTGGCACGCGCACTGGCACGCAGGCGCGGCAGCCGTCGCAATACGGCCGGTACGTGAAGACGCCCGAGCGCCGGAAACCCGCCTTGACGAGATCGGTATAGACGTCGGAGTTGATCAGGTGACTGGGTGTGGCGACTTGCGAGCGCGCGATGCGGCCATCCAGATAGCTGCAGGGATAGGGCGCCGTTGCATAAAACTGCAACGCTGAAAGCGGAGAAAGAGGCAGCTCGTTGGGATGAGTCACGTTGGCAGCTCGCGAAGCGTCTCTGGTAATGCGAACCCGGCGCCCTGCAGTTTTGTCACCCGCGGCTCGGTGGACGGCGGGTCCGGATTCGGCCTGATTCTTCCTTCCTACGCCGCCCGCGTGACGATCTCGAGTAACGCGGTCTTGTCGAAGCGCCAGGGAATGGGCGCTGCGTCGACAGACGCGCGAACATGCGCGATGAACGCCTTGCGCGCTATCTCGCGACCGCCCAGCGATGCCAGATGCGACGTGTTCTGCTGGCAGTCTATCATTTCTATTTCGTGACGGCGCAAGTGGCCGACCAGCGCGGCCAGCGCGATTTTCGACGCGTCGGTGGCCTCTGCGAACATCGATTCGCCGAAGAACATCTTGCCGAACGACACGCCATACAGGCCGCCCACGCGCTTGCCTTCGAACCAGCTTTCGATGCTGTGCGCATCGCCCATCCTGTGCAGCGACGAATAGGCTTCGACCACGTCGGCGGTGATCCACGTCCCGCGCTGTCCGCGTCGCGGCGCTTGCGCGCAGGCGCGCATCACGGCGGCGAAGTCATCGTCGACGCGGATTTCCCACGCGTCGTCGCGCAGTACGCGCCTGAGCGTCTTGCGTAGCGACGGCGACAGTTTGAATTCGGCGGGACGCAGGATCATGCGCGGGTCGGGGCTCCACCACAGCACCGGCTGGCCGTCCGAATACCACGGGAAGATACCGCGCCGATAGGCGTCGATGAGCCGTGATGGCAACAGATCGCCGCTCGCCGCGAGCAGGCCGGGCGCGCCGCTCGTCGCGCCCAGTGCACGCTCGACGGACGGGAACGGATCGTCAGCTCCGAGCCAGGGAACCATGCGCGCCGCTCAACCTTCGCGCAGCGAGCGGAAGATATCGCCCGTGTGCAGGCCAAAGCTGCCGGTGGCGCGGTCGGCGAAAAAGAACCGTAGCGTCTGGCCGACGGTGGGGAAGGCGATCTCGTCCCACGGAATTTCGTGTTCCTCGAAGAGTTTGACTTCGAGACTTTCCTCACCCGCGGCGATGTCGAGATCGAGCAGGCGCGCCATGTAGAACAGATGCACCTGATGCACGTGCGGCACGTTCAGCAGGGAGAACAGGCTTTGCACTTCGACGCGCGCGCCGGCTTCCTCCAGCGTTTCGCGCGACGCCGCCTCGGCGGTCGTTTCACCCATCTCCATGAAGCCCGCGGGCAGCGTCCAGTAGCCGTAGCGCGGTTCGATCGCGCGGCGGCACAGCAGCACCTTGTCGTCCCAGACCGGGACGGTGCCGACCACGTTGCGCGGATTCTGGTAATGCACCGTGCCGCAACTGTCACAGACGAAGCGCTCGCGGTTGTCGCCCGGCGGGATGCTCAGACTGACGCCGTGGCCGCAGACAGAACAGAATTTCATAGGAAGGAGACGAGAAGGAGTGGTGGGAGTTTATCACCGGGGCGGGGGGTTAATTGGGACGAAGGCCTGTGGCGGAGCAAGCGTCGGCATCGCCCGTGAGGCGTGGACCTGATCGCTTCGGAGTCCGGATGGACGGGCGGCGTGACGAGATGGCCGTGGCCGGCGTGACGCGTGTCGCGTGAAAATCTGATGCGTAGTAGCGCGTGGAGGATCTGGAGCAGATCGCGCAAAGACAAAGAGTCAGGCGAGGGGAACGTGCGGGATGCACAGCGCAAGAGCCCGGCGGCAGCGCAAAACAAAAAAGGCCTGCCGGTTTGGCAAGCCTTCAATGTTTTTCGACGATTCCAACCAGTTGATGCGCTTGGTTGCGGGGGTAGGATTTGAACCTACGACCTTCGGGTTATGAGCCCGACGAGCTGCCAGACTGCTCCACCCCGCGTCCGTCGAAGAAAAGATTATAGGGCAAAGCTTACGCTAGTGCAACAGCTATTTAAGAATCGCCTTCACTTCGCGGGTGGGCGCCGAGCACCGCACGATACGCGCGCTTGCGCGGGTCCGACGTCGCCGCACGCATCGGCCACGTCGCATGCGGCAAAGCCCGTCATGAACGCTGCGCTAGAATCAGGTTCTCTTTGCGCGGCTCGCCGGGCGTTCACGCCGGACCACGAACAACGGCGAGCGCCTCAACTCCTACCTTGCTCTGAACCCCATGGATATCGCTCACGATCTGCAGGTGATTGCCGCTCAGGAACACGTCCTGGTGTTCCCTCAATTCGATGCCGACCGCGCATGGCAAATCGGCGCCTATCTGCACGAGGTTGCGAAGGCGCGCGGCATCGCCGCTGCGATCGACGTGCGCACCTTCGGTCAGCCGCTGTTCTTCAGCCTGCTCGGCGGCGCGACGCCGGACAACGTGGATTGGGCACACCGCAAGGGCAACACGGTCGCGCATTTTCGCCGCAGCTCGTATGCGATCGGCCTGAAGATGCAACTGGCGGGCAGCACGCTCGCCGACAAGCACGGCTTGCCGAACACGGAATACGCCTCGCATGGCGGCGCGTTTCCGTTGACGGTGGCGGGCGCGGGCGTGATCGGTTCGATCACCGTGTCCGGCTTGCCGCAGCGTGCCGATCACGAACTGGTGGTGGAGGCGCTGTGCGCGCATCTCGGCCACGACTACAGCAAGCTCGCGCTTGCCAAGGTCTGATGCAATGCGGGTGCCGCCCTACGCATTGCTGGGCATCGCGATCGTCGCCGAGGTGGTGGCGACTTCCGCGATGCGAGCCTCGGAAGGCTTCTCGCGGCTCCTGCCGTCGGCGATCGTCGTGCTCGGCTATGGCGTGGCGTTCTATTGCCTGTCGCTGACGCTGCGCAGCATTCCCGTCGGCATCGTCTACGCGGTGTGGTCGGGCGCGGGCATCGTGCTGATCACGCTGGTCGCGCTGCTGCTGTACCGCCAGGTGCCCGATGTGCCGGCGATCATCGGGCTCGGACTGATCGTTGCCGGCGTCGCCGTGTTGAACATCTTCTCGAAGATGCAGGCGCATTGATCCAGCGAAGCGACGCCGCGTCCGCCGGTGATCAGGATCTCGTCCGCCGCATTGCCATGGTCGAAGTTGAGCGTCACGTCGGCGCCCGGCGTTCAGCGGCGCCCAACGTTGCGGATGGCGCTTACTTGCAGCGCACGATCATCGAGCGGTTTTTCACGTTGGCCGATACGACGTTGGTGACGCTGCCGCCCGCGGTGCCGCCTTCGTCGTTATCTTTCGACACGATCTCGTAGCCGGTCGCGCCGCATGCGTTGCCGGCCTGCACGTAGCAGGAGGCCCAACTGGAAGCGGCGTCGGCGCCGCTGCAATTCACCGCGAAACCGCTCTGGCCGTTCGGCAGGTTGATCAACGAGGTCGTGTTCGACGATGCGCAACCGGCGAGACCCGTGCCCAGCAGCATGGCGGCGGGCAGGGCGGCCGACAGCGCAACCCGGCGGACCAGCGCGAGCGCGGTAGTGGATCGGAAGCGGCCGGCGCGGCGCGGTTGAGTCCGCAGTTGCGTCATGAAATGCATCGTGATGATTTCCTTTCTGGTGTTCGGGTGGTTCGTGGGCTCGACGCCGCCACGCGACGTGCGCGCCGACAGCTAGGGTGTCTCGATCGTGATGCCCGCTGCGCTGACCAGCCGGCGGCTTTCAGCGCCGCTTTCGGTGGCCGCGTCTTCCCAGATGCTGATGGCTTTCGGAATGTCGATGCCGTGGCTTTCGGCATACGCAAACCACTTGTTCGCCGCATCCGGCTCGGGCAGTTCCTGGTTCTGTAGAAAATATTTTCCCATATTGCGCTCGTCGCCCTCGAAATCGCGTCTTGCGGCAGCACGGATCGTGCCGATGTCGAAGTTCGACCCGCACGGCCCGAACAAGTGCAATGCGCGGCGACGGCCGATACGCATCCGGTAGAACTTATCGGTGCGCGAGGCGCCTTACTTACTGGCTGTTTGCCAGAAGCGCATGCGTGCGACGCCATCTGCGGACCTGCGGCGAAGCGCAGGCCGACGCGCCGCACGCCGCGCTCTCCATCAATCGCAACGAGGAGGAAGACTATGGCTGAACGGGTCAGCGGACCTTATCGCGGCTATTACATCAGCGCCGCCGCGCGCTTCGTGCCGGCCACCGATGTGCCGGAGGCGGGCGGCACCTACGTCGGTTCGGTGAGTCTCGCCGAACACGGTCCGGACGATCCGCGCCGGATGGAAACGCTGCTGGATCTCGGCGGCGAGCAACGCTTCGGCAGTGAGGCGGACGCGCTGGTTTTCGTCGAACAGGCGGCGCGCGACTATGTCGACCGTCTATTGGGTGGACACTGATGGCAACACGGAATACGGGCAAACTCGCCGCTGCAGGCGCACAAAAAAACGCACCCGAAAACGCGCCCGATAACTCAGAAGAAAGCCCCGCGGCCCGCTGGACCGCGCTCGGGCCGCGCGAGTACCATAGCGGGGTTCGCGGCGCGCGGCCAGTTCTGGGCGGCGCCGCCTTCCTGCCGGAACCTTCTGATGAGGCGACCATGGAAATTCGGTTTCCCGCGGACGCGCCTGCCTACCGCGGCTCCAATCTGACCGTAGTCTTTCCCGCGCTGGTGGACGGCGAGCCGGTTCCGTGCGCGATTTCGGTCGAAGCGCTCGAAGACCACTTCGGCGTCTACACCGAGGACCGCGAAGGCTGGCTGCGCGCGTTCGATGCCGGCCGTCCGCGCATCGAGGCCGTGGCGCGCGAGCACTTGCAGATCAGCAACGGCACGCCTGTGCTGCTCAAGAGCGGCCATTTCCCACCCGGTAAGCTGGCGGACTAGTCCGGCTCTTGCCCGGCTCTTGCCCGCCTCTTGCCCGCCTCTTGCCCGCCTCATACGTGCGACACATTCGTGCGAACGCGCGGTAACGATAAAGTCCGATCGACCCGCGCCGGTTTCGCTGGCATGCGCGGCCCCAGCGCGGGCTGCGCCATTCAAACCGTTTTCGCGGCGCTTCGCTGCGTCGTGCCGTGAGCCGATGCCGCGTCGCGCGCGGCTTCGACGCAGCGCCGGATCCCTTCCTCGTACGGCGTTTTGACGATCGGGCCGATCAGCCTCCTCAGCGCGGAATCGTCGAGCACGACCGGCTCGGTCATCAGGTAGTTCATCTCCACCAATTCGCGCATCAGCGGATTGACGAGGCCGAGCACGCGCAGCAGGGTCTTGCCGGCCACCATCAGCTTCGGTGCGCGGCCCGTCAGCGCGTAAGCCTGCCGCGCCACTTCGCGCTGCGTGAGCGTGCCTGCGCCGGCGAGGTGCCACCAGCGTCCATAGGCTTCGGGCGTGCGGGTGAGCGTCTCGACCACCGGCCCGATGTCCGGCAGGTAAATGAATTCGTGCGGCACGTCCAGTGGGCCGATCATCTGCGCACGCTTTCCGGCGGCGGCGCCCTCGAACACGCCGTTCAGCAGGCTGCGCTCGATGCAGGGACCATAGAAGTCAGGCAGACGCAGCACCAGCGTCGAGAGGCCGTGCCGGCCGTGCGCCGCCAGCACGAGATTTTCCTGCGCGAGCCGCATCCGGCCTTTGAATGTGTGAGGCTCGCGCGGATGATCCTCACTGATCGGATTGCCGCGCGCGCGACCGTACGGATACACCGTGCCGATCAGGATGAAGCGCTCCACGCCCGCGGCCACGACGCCAGCGAGCGTTTTTTCCATCAGCGGCGGATGGGTGGCGAACTGGTCGTACGGCACACCGACCAGGTAGATCACGGTCTGCAAGCCGGCGGCCGCCGCGCGAATCGACGCGGCGTCGTCGGGATTCCACGTGACGATTTCGGCGCGCGGGTCGTGGCCGAACGCCGCTTCGAGCGGCTCGCGCGAGCGGCCGACCACGCGGTAGTCACGACCCGCCGCGCTCAGGGCCGCCGCGATGATCCGACCAGCCGCACCCGCAGCGCCGAACAAACCCACTTTCCCTGACTCTTCCATGACGACTCCTCGGAGGCGGCGCCGTATCGCGCTCGCACATTCAGATGACGATTGAAAATTTACTAAACACTGTTCAGTAAACGGTGTTCAGTTTAAATTGACTTTTCAGTTTGTCAATCTGAAAATGTCCGCCATGGGAATCGCCGAACGAAAAAGCCGCCAGAAACAGGCGCTGCGCGAACGCATCCTCGATGCCGCGCGGCGCATCGTCATGCGTGAAGGCTTCGCCGCGCTCTCGATGCGCAAGATCGCCGACGCCATCGAATATTCACCCGCCACGCTGTATCTGCATTTCGCGAGCCGCGACGAGATCGCGCATGCGTTGTGCGCGGAAGGCTATGCGCAATTGCTGGAGACCTTCGTGCCGCTCGCGGGGATCGTCGATCCGGCTGAGCGGTTGAAGGCGCTCGGGCGCGCTTATGTTGCGTTCGGCATCACCCATGGGGAGACGTATCGGCTGATCTTCATGGAGGATCAGAGTTATATGGGGGCGGCGCTGGCCGGCGCGGGGGCTTCGGTTGCAGATAAGGCCAAGGCGCTCGCCGACGACAAGTCGCTCACCACGCCGGACCCGATGGCATCGGCGATGCCACCGGCTAGCGAGGTGAACGACGACGCAGCCGCCACCACCGCCGACGACGACCCCGGCGCGACTGCATTGCACTTGATGATTGCGGCGCTCGAAGCACTCAAAGCGGCGGGGCGCCTGCCGGTTTCGACGGATACCGCGGTGTGGGCCGAGGCATTCTGGGCGACCCTGCACGGCATCGTCGCGCTGAACCTCACGTGTCCGGTGTTTCCAAGCGCACCGCTCGACACGGTGGTGGACATCGCACTCGACGCCTGGCTCGGCGCATCGCAAGCGGGCGCCTCGCCATCGCGCCGCGTCGCGAGCACGGCCGGTGCGGGGAAGAAATCACCCGCAGACATGCAGACCACATCGCCCGCCGATCGCGGCAGTGCCCCGTCGTCGCCGGTCTCGGGCGGCAAGCCGGGCAAAGCGCCGCGAGGCAAGACCCACAGTCCGGCCACGAAGCGCAAAACCATGGGCGCGTGATAACGTTCAGTTCCCCTTACTCGACGCCGCTGCGCCTCGTACGCCATGTCCATCTCCGCCTCGCCCGCCGTCAGCGACGAAGTCGCGACTTACGTAGCCAACCGCATCGGCTTCATCGAACTGGAAAGGCCGAAGGCGCTCAACGCACTGTCGACCGGCATGATTCGCTCGATCCACGCGGCGCTCGATCAGTGGCGCGACAATCCCGACGTGCTCGCCGTCGTCGTGCGCAGCCCGCACCCCCGCGCGTTCTGCGCGGGCGGCGATATCCGGTTTCTGTACGAGTCGGCGCAGCGCGGCGAGCATGACGCGCGCGACGTGTTCTTCACCGGGGAATACCGTCTCAATCACGCGATCTTCACTTATCCGAAGCCGTACATCGCGTTGATGAATGGCGTCGTGATGGGCGGCGGCATGGGCATCTCGCAAGGCGCGCATCGCACCGGCGGCCTGCGCGTGGTCACCGGCTCGACGAAGATGGCGATGCCGGAAACGCGCATCGGGCTCTTTCCCGATGTCGGCGCGAGCTGGTTTCTGGCGCGCACGCCGGGCGCGATCGGCCGCTACCTGGCGGTGACCGGCGAGACGATCGGCGCGGCCGATGCGCTCTACGCGGGTCTCGCCGATGTGTATTTCGACGATGCGGCCTTGCCCGCGCTGCTCGACACGTTGCGCAGCCAACTGTTTGAGCGCGGCGCGGACGTGGTTGCATGCATCGAGCGGGCGGCGCTCGCCCAGCATGTCGTGCCAGCGCCGGAGGCTTCGTCGCTGGCGGGCGCGCGTGCGTTGATCGACCGGCATTTCGCGTTGCCCGATGTCGCGCGGATCCTTGCGTCGCTCGAACAGGAGCGCGCCCATGAGGGCGAGGCAGCGGAGTGGGCCGAACAGATGATCGGTGTGTTGCGTGAGCGCTCACCGCTGTCGATGGCGGTGTCGCTGGAAGTGGTGACGCGCGGGGAGGGGTCGATGGCCGACGTGCTGCGCCGCGATCTCGATCTGACGCGCTCGAGCTTTCTCGCGGGCGACACGCTCGAAGGCATTCGGGCGCGCATCATCGATAAGGACAACGCGCCACGCTGGCGCTTTGCGCGCATTGAAGACGTGAGCGCGGCCTACGTGGAGAAAATGTTCGAGAGCCCGTGGCCGGCGGACGAACATCCGTTGCGTGATTTGCGCGGTTAAAGAGAGGAGTGAAGTGAACGGGTCTATGTGGGCATGGTGGCGGGCATCAACCTGCAAGTGCGCTGGCGTAAAACCCGCAAAGCCCGCAAAACTACAAGTCGAGCCTTCAGCGTGTCAGCGCGTATCGCCGCAGTCGACTCCCCGCCAGGCCCCTCACTCCTCGTCTTCGCTCGCCATAAACGCGCGCATGAACACCAGCGCGCCCCAGCCCCACATTGCGTTCGCCGCGAACCCCACGGCGAGGCGCGGCAGCATGTTGCCGCTCGGCCAGATGCCGCGCAGCGGGTCGATCACGAACACACTCGCCGCGGTCAACACGACGCCGCCGAACACGAAGGCCGGTACCCACGGCGCGCGCCGGTGCGGTGCGACGCGCAGCAGCCATGCCATCAGCACGGCCCAGAACGCGCTCCAGATTGCATTCGCGATGAACTCAGGCAGTTCGAGCGGTAAGAACGGCGCTGTCGAAAAACCGGTGGGATCGATCATGCCCGCTGCGTGCATCAGCGCCAGCGTCGATTCGTGAAAGAACAGGGATGCCAGAAAACCGGCGACGAACGGCAGGATGAGTTTTTGCATGCATTGCACCGCCAGGGTACAGGCGGCGTCATTCGCGTGGCCTGCACCGGATTATTGGAAACGTGCGCCATTATATATAGGGGTACCCCGTTTCCCGCGTGCATAAAGCGCAACACCCCGTATGCTTTAGCGTCGGGCTAATCACGAAAGTGGAAAACCTAAGCTAAAAAAAATCGTTCAAAAGCCGCCCGCCGATCCATAGACTGCTTCTTCATGCAGACGGCGTTTGGCGCCGTCGTCCGTTAATCGAGCGTGTCATGCGCACGTCTGGTCGAGGGAAGCCGTCGCGATGTCCTGCCTGATGCCGATCTTTACCCGCCGCATGGCGCAAGCGCGCCGGCGCTGTCGCCGGTAGCCCGCGGCCGCCACGCTCCATTTCTCACTCTTTTTCGTTGCACCTTCCGGCCGCGTGCCGGACGGATGCGCGCGGCCGGCGTGTGCGCGGACCCTTCCCGCATCGTCGCCGTTCAACCCAGTTTCGAACACGCGGGAGCAGCAAAATGAAGGTGTTCTGGTTCATTCCGACTCACGGCGACAGCCGCTATCTCGGTACGTCCCAAGGTGCACGCGCAGCGGACTACGACTACTTCCAGCAGATCGCCGTCGCGGCCGATACGCTCGGCTACGAAGGCGTGCTGCTGCCCACGGGCCGTTCGTGCGAAGACGCCTGGGTCGTCGCCTCGAGCCTGATCGCTGCGACCAAACGTTTGAAGTTCCTGGTGGCGATCCGTCCGGGTCTTTCGTCGCCGGGGCTGGCCGCGCGCATGGCGGCGACCTTCGACCGTCTGTCGAACGGGCGTCTGCTGATCAACGTCGTGACCGGTGGCGATGCGGCCGAACTGGAAGGCGACGGCGTGTTCGTCGATCACGACACGCGCTATGAAATCACCGATGAGTTCCTGCACATCTGGCGCAAGCTGCTCAGCGCGTCGCACACCAACGACGCGATCGACTTCGAAGGCAAGCATCTGAGTTCGAAGGGCGGCAAGGCGCTATATCCGCCGGTGCAGAACCCGCATCCGCCGCTGTGGTTCGGCGGTTCGTCCCCGGCCGCGCACGACATGGCGGGCCAGCATATCGACACCTATCTGACGTGGGGCGAGCCGCCCGAGGCGGTGGCGAAGAAGATCGCCGACATTCGCGCGCGCGCCGCGGTGCATGGCCGCGAGATCACCTTCGGCATTCGCCTGCACGTGATCGTGCGCGAGACCGAAGAAGAAGCCTGGGCCGCCGCCGACAAGCTGATCAGCAAGCTCGACGACGACACCATCGCCCGCGCGCAGGCCTCGTTCTCGAAGATGGACTCCGAAGGTCAGCGCCGCATGGCCGCGTTGCACGGCGGCAAGCGCGGCGGGCGCGCCGAACTCGAGGTCTATCCGAATCTGTGGGCGGGCGTGGGCCTCGTGCGGGGCGGCGCCGGCACCGCGCTGGTCGGCAATCCGGAGCAGATCGCCGCGCGCATGAAGGAGTACGCCGAGCTCGGCATCGACACTTTCGTCCTATCGGGCTATCCGCATCTGGAAGAGTCGTATCGCTTCGCCGAACTGGTGTTCCCGCTGTTGCCGAACCGCCGCAACAAGGTTTCGAATGGTCCGCTGTCGGGGCCGTTCGGCGAAATCGTCGGCAACAACTATCTGCCGAAGGCGGCGAGCGCGAGCTGAGCGCACGGGTGCCTGCGGCACGGACGAGCTTCGACAAGCAATGAGGAAAACCATCATGACTCAAGTCACTCTGGGTGCGGCTCGCGGCGACGCGAACGCAAACGCGGGGGCGGACGCCAATGCGAACGCAAGCGCCGACGCGGGCGCGCTGCGCCGCATCGGCGCGCATCTGGCGCCATGGATCGCGCCGCTCGTCATTCTGCTCGCGTGGGAATTCGCCGCGCGCAGCGGCGTGCTGTCGACGCGCGTGCTGCCCGAACCGCTCGCGGTCGTGAAGGCGGCGTGGTCGCTGACCCAGTCCGGCGAAATGTGGGCGGACGTGAAGGTCAGCACGTGGCGCGCGGTGTCGGGATTCGCGATCGGCGGCGGCATCGGTCTCGTGCTCGGACTCGCGACGGGCCTGTTCAAGCCCGCCGAAGTCGCGCTCGATTCGACCGTGCAGATGATCCGCAACATCCCCGCGCTCGCGATGATCCCGCTCGTGATCCTGTGGTTCGGCATCGAGGAGCAGGCGAAGCTGTTTCTCGTCGCGCTCGGCGTGTTTTTCCCGGTCTACGTGAACACGTTTCATGGTATCCGATCGGTCGACGCCAACCTGATCGAAATGGCGCGCAGTTATGGCGTGAGGGGTTTCGCGCTATACCGCCACGTGATTTTGCCGGGCGCGTTGCCGTCGATTCTCGTCGGCGTGCGTTTCGCGTTGGGGCTGATGTGGGTCACGCTGATCGTCGCCGAGACCATTTCCGCGCAATCGGGCATCGGCTACATGACGATGAATGCGCGCGAATTCCTGCAAACGGACGTGGTGGTGGTCGGCATTCTGCTGTACGCGGCCCTCGGCAAACTCGCCGATGTGCTCGCGAAGAGCCTGGAGCGCGTGTCGCTGCGCTGGCATCCGGCCTATCAACGAGGAGCGAAAGCATGAACGCAACGACATTGTCGGCATCGTTCGGTGCGATTGCGGGCAGCGATCTCGAAGTCGAAGTCGCGCAGCTGCGGATCGCCGATCACAACGCGGACCAAGCCGCGGGCTTCGAGCATGCCGATTCGACCCACGGCAAGCCGCGAGTGACGACGCGGGGCGACGCGCTCAAAACCGACGGCACGCTCGCGCGCCATGGCGCACCCGGCGCGGCCCGTTCGTCGTCTGATTACTCGGTGCAGTTGCGTGGCGTCGGCAAGCAGTATGGCGGGCGCAAGGTGTTGTCCGATTTCGATCTGTCGATCGAGCGCGGCAGTTTCGTCGCGATCGTCGGCCGCAGCGGTTGCGGCAAGTCGACCTTGCTGCGGCTCGTCGCGGGCCTCGAAAAGACCAGCGCGGGCGTGCTCGAAAAGCGCGCCGAAGACGGCGGCCCGCTCGACACCCGCATCATGTTCCAGGACGCGCGCCTGCTGCCGTGGAAGAGCGTGCTGCAGAACGTGACGCTCGGTCTCGGCCGCAGCGCGCGTGAAGATGCGCGCGCCGTGCTCGCCGAAGTCGGCCTGCTCGAACGCGCCAACGATTGGCCGGCACAGCTTTCCGGCGGCCAGCGGCAGCGCGTGGCGCTGGCGCGGGCACTCGTGCATCGTCCGCAATTGCTGTTGCTCGATGAGCCGCTCGGCGCGCTCGACGCGCTGACGCGGATCGAAATGCACGCGTTGATCGAACGCCTGTGGCGCGAGCATCGGTTCACCGCGCTGCTCGTCACGCACGACGTGCATGAAGCCGTGGCGCTCGGCGACCGGATTCTGCTGATCGAAGAAGGGCGCATCGCGCTCGATCAGCCGGTTGCGCTTGATCGTCCGCGGGCGCGCGCGTCGGCCGGTTTCGCCGCCCTCGAAGACCACGTGTTGCAACGCGTGCTGAAGAACGCGCCGAACGACGACGCGCTTTCCGATCGCCCGTACGACGCGCGTGACGCTGGCCGTCTCACGCGGCCGACAGACGTCCGCTGGGCCATCTGAGTTTGCTGGCCTGATCTGTTTTAACCGCATCTCAGGAGTCACTCGATATGAGCATTTCCGCAATCAACGTACGCAATCAGTTCAAAGGCAAGGTCAAGGAAATCATCCGCGGCTCGGTGGTGTCCGAGGTTGACGTGGAGACGCCGTTCGGCATCGTCACATCGGTGATCACCACGCGCTCGGTCGACGAACTCGAACTGAAGGTCGGTTCGGAAGTGGTCGCGCTGGTGAAGTCGACGGAGGTGTCGATCGCGCGCCTGTAGCGTGTAAAGCCGCCGCTATTTCGCGTTCGCGCCGCTGGCGGGCGGCTCGTGCATCATCCGGTCGTTGGTCGGCTGGCGCGGACGTTTGATCGGCATGTTGTCGGGATTGCTCGAGCCGCCGGAGCCGGACGCGGCTTCGGGCGGTTTTGCCATCGACGCGCTACTGTCCGCTGGCGCTGTTTTCGCGGTTTGTGCGAATACTACAGGGGTGATGCTGATTGCGGTGGCCGCTGCGAGCGCGATGCCGGCGCTCAGCGTTGTCCATCTGCTTCGCTTCATTTGATCCTCCGCTGCGATGAGGTTGGCTGCTGGTTGTGCCCCGGCGCCGATTGTGGCGATGGACCCGGTGCAGACGCCGGCGGCGCGTGCCGTCTTCCCATCCTGCTCTTCGGCGCCCATCACTCTGATACGCCGACGTTCGCTCCCGCGCGGCCCGCAATGATTACGGGGGAAGTGTTTCCATGAAGACTTCCCCGCGTGCCGGCGGCTCGCGTGATGCGCGCTTGCCGGGACCGGCATGGCCGAAGCTGCCTGCCGGGCATCGGTCATGAAGGTGAGGACGCATCAGCAGGCGAGCAAGCTCCATACCTCTGTCCAAAGCCCGCCGCGCAACGTCTATGCGTTGACACGCACCTCCATACGTCCCCGAAAGTTGCTAGGATGAATTGAACATTCCGACGGAGACGGCCATGTCGAAATCATTGAGTCCCGAAGCGGTTGAAGCGTTGCGGCGTCTGAACGACGTCGGCGTCGGTCAACCGGCGCCGCAGCTCGCGCAGTCGGTCACCGCGGAATTGCTGGCGGGTGGCCTGGTTGCCGAAGCGGGCGGGGAAGTCCAGATCACCTGTAGCGGACGGCAGTATCTTTCCGGCGATTGCGATTGATCGTCGGACAGGAAGGGCAGTCCGCAAAGGCGCCGCTGGGTGCCGCGGACGGGCGCGCGCGCTCGCCGGACACCAGTTTCCGCCGCCGACATTTCACCGGCAGCCTGCGACACTCATACACCACTCACGGAGGCGAACATGGAGCCGAAGGGCCTCGACATGGGCGACTACGAGGAGCGTTATCAGGACTACGACATCGAGGTGGCAGTCGAGCAGGTGCTGACGGGCGTCAAGGCGCATTTTCGGGTGCTGCGGGAGGGCGCCGTGGTGGTCGATTGGCGGCTCGTGCATATCGACAGCTTGTGGTCGACCGAACGTGCCGCCGCCGAGGCCGGCTTTCACGCGGCGCGGGAATTGATCGATGCGGGCCTGGCGAAATAGTGGCGGGCATACCGCGAGCTCGGATGTTCAGCTTTTGCCGCCGAGCCATGCTTGCTGAAGCGGGCGGAGCGCTGTGGACCTGACGGGCGCTGCGTTCATCCCCATTGCAGAGCACGATCGATTCGGTGAATCATCGCCCGGGGTTTTACGAGCGGCTGGTTGGCGCGCAGACGCGTTGCGCCTTGCACGCTGCGCCGTAAACGCCACTGGGCGCCGGCATCAGTCCTACATGCGCGGCGCCCAGTCAGGCCGCTGCCCTTGCAGGCAGCGGATTCGACGGCGAGTCTTTAGTGGCCGAAGAAAACCGATTGCGGGCCGGAAACCGGCTCACGCGTACCCGATTGCGACGACGCATTCTGCACGCCGCCGTAGGCATTCGCTTCGCTTTTGGCGCGTTCAGCCGCCACGGTTTGCGCGTTCTGACCTTGCTGCGAAGCCGGTGCGCCGACCGACGGACGATAGAACGGTGCCGGGCCGTAGCCGCTGGCAAAAGCGGGGGCGGCGATCGAGGCAGAAGCGGCAACCAGCAGGGCGGCGATGAGCTTGGTCTTCATGGTGTGACTCCGATAACGTTCGACTTCATTTCAGGAAGGCGTCGCAGGCCGGTGAGGTGTAGCTGCAACGTCGATGGAAAGGAGTGTATACCCCTACTATCGAAAATTTGTGCCGATAAGCTGAAATTACTATTCCTGATTTCGGAATAATTCGTCTGAGGCCTGCGGCGTAAGCCTCGGCGGTGATCCGGCCCTGGTGACCAAGCGGTTTTGGAGCCCAAAGGCTTATTGGCAGGCGGGTTATTGGGATTGGCGAGGCGGCGGCCTCGGCGAGCCGGGTGAAGCTGGGAAGCCAGGGAACATGGGCATCTCGACAGCCAGATATGCGCCCCGACCGGGCGCTGTCCCGCGTTGCGGTAAAATTGGCGTTTTGATTCACGCCATCTGGCTGCCCCATGTCTTCACCTCGAATTCCCAGTCCGCGCCGCGTCTCAGTGGCGCCGATGATGGACTGGACTGATCGCCACTGTCGCTCGCTGCATCGCGTCATCTCGCGCCATACGTGGCTTTACACGGAGATGGTGACGACCGGCGCGCTGCTGCATGGCGATGTGCCGCGCCATCTCGCGTTTACTGCCGACGAAGCGCCCGTCGCGCTGCAACTCGGCGGCAGCGAACCCGACGACCTCGCCCGTTCGGCGAAACTCGGCGAGCAATGGGGTTACGACGAAATCAATCTGAACTGCGGGTGCCCGTCGGAGCGCGTCCAACGCGGCGCGTTCGGCGCGTGCCTGATGAACGAGCCGCAACTCGTGGCGGACTGCGTGAAGGCGATGCGCGACGCGGTCTCCGTGCCGGTGACGGTCAAGCACCGTATCGGCGTCGATGCGGTCGAGGAATACGGCTTCGTGCGCGATTTCGTCGGCACGATTGCAGACGCCGGCTGCAACGTGTTCGTCGTGCACGCGCGCAACGCCATCCTGAAGGGCTTGAGTCCGAAGGAAAATCGCGAGATTCCGCCGCTCAAGTACGACTACGCGTACCAGTTAAAGCGCGACTTCCCGGAGTTGGAGATCATCATCAACGGCGGCATCAAGACGCTTGAGGAAGTCGAGTTGCATCTTCAATATGTGGATGGTGTGATGCTCGGGCGCGAGGCTTATCACAACCCGTATCTGCTCGCCGAGGTCGACGCGCGCTTCTATGGTTCGACGCAAACGCCGCTGACGCGCGAGCAGGTCGAAGCGAAGCTGATCGACTATTGCGCCGCTGAAATGGCGCGCGGCACCTATCTTGGCGCGATCACGCGCCATGCGCTCGGTCTTTATCGCGGCGAGGCAGGGGCGCGTGGCTGGCGGCGCGTTTTGTCCGATAGCAAACGCCTGGCCGCGCGCGATCTGAGCATCTTCGACGAGGCAAGACAGCATCTGCGCGAGCCGAACGAAATTTTTGAATAAAGGACTAGGCAAACGGAAATCTTGTTCGTATAATCTCGTTTCTTCATCGACGAGCCAGATTTTTTCCGGCAAGTCAAGCAGATGTCAGTGGTGGCTGTAGCTCAGTTGGTAGAGTCCAGGATTGTGATTCCTGTTGTCGTGGGTTCGAGCCCCATCAGCCACCCCAAAGAATTCAAGCGGTGAAGGGTTTGGCAAACGGTTTTTGCAAACGGCGTTGTGAGAAATCACAGCGCCGTTTTTGTTTTTGGCGGTCGTTTGGTGACCTGGCTCCAGCCGCGCCGGTCAACCACTGCGACTGCGCCGCCCGTCAACGGCCATGTCCCCCATGCCCGCCATGCCCGCCACCGCCACCGCCACCGCGGCTCCATGTGCCACCGCCGTGCGATCCGCCATACCCACCGTCGTGCCAGCCCCCGCCACCGCCATGCCAGCCACCGCGCCCATGCCAATGGCCACCGTGATAACAGCACGGGCCGCCACCCCAGCCTCCCCAGATACCTACCGTGCCATAAGCCGGTACATACGGTGGCCCGTACGCATATCCATAGCCGGGGTAGTAGGGCTGCGCGTAGGCATAGTCATATCCGGGTGCAACCGCGCATCCGGTCAGACCTGCCGCCAGCGCTAACAGCGCGATCGATGCAACGAGCCTGCTCACGATTTTCTCTCCTTCGTATAAGCATGAGAAAAATCGCCTGCGATGGAGTTCAGGAGTATTTGTGTCCACACATTACGATGCGTCACGAGCGAGCTCGCGTCCGTGACTCACCTGTGGCGATCGAGTCCATGGCGGCCAGCCATCGCGATAATCTTCCATCACCTTACCAATGTGCATGGCGGTAACAGTTGGTTAACTATTCGCAAAGCAACTGTAGGGGACGCCTGCTAATTTCCGCTCACACAATTGTCTCCGAATCCGCACCCCATGCACGCGTTGAATCTGAACAAAAAAGCAAGACCTGCCCATCGCCACGACCGCTCGACGCGGAGCCGGCAAACACCCTGCCGGCGATGAATCACGATCCATCACCGATTGCCGCGACGGCAAAACGCGTCGAAGGCGCGGCGTGCATCGCACGTGGCGAACTCGACGCCGCGCTGTCCTGCTTCGAAGCCGCGTGCGCGCTCGATCCCTCCGATGCCGTCAACTACGAACGGCTCGCCGCGACGCTGGCCGCGTTGCAGCGCTTTCCCGAGGCCGTCGACCGCTATCGCGACGCGCTCACGCGCAATCCGTCCAACGCGGATTTGCATCACGGACTCGGCTGGACGCTCGAGCAGATGCATCGGCTCGAACAGGCCGTGGACGCGTACCGCGAAGCGGTGCAACTGAACCCGGGCGCCGACGGCTCGAACAACAACATGGGCAACTGTCTGCAGGCGCTCGGCCGGTTCGACGAGGCGCATGCTGCATACCGTCGCGCGATCGACGGCGCCCCGCGCGTGCCGCTCTATTACCGCAACTTCGTGCAGACGAGCCGTCTCGCTGCAGACGATCCCGTTTTCGCATCGCTCGAACAGCTAGCCGGCGACGCCGCTTCGCTGAGCCCGGCCGATCAGGCGGAGCTTCACTTCGCATATGGCGAGGCATTGTCCGGCGTAGGCCGCCACGATGCGTCGTTCGATCACATCCTGAAAGCCAACGCGTTGCATCGCGCCGGCGTGCGTTATAACGAAGCCGAAACGCTCGGCCTGTTAGCTCAGTTGCCGCAGATGCACAGCGCGGACGCGCTCGCGGCGGCGCGCAGTCTTGGCGATCCGTCGGCCGCGCCGATTTTTATCGTCGGCATGCCGCGCTCCGGCTCGACCTTGATCGAGCAGATCCTGGCGAGCCATCCGCAGGTGGTCGGGGCGGGCGAGCGCGCGGAATTCGGCGTGGCGCTGATGCAGTGCCTGCGCCGGGACGCCGACGATCCGCTGAGGATCGACATCGCGGCACTGCATGGCGTGGGCGGGCCGCAGCTGCGCACGCTCGGCGCCGACTATCTGGAACTCATGCGCCGCGCGCTGCCTGAATGCCAGAGCGATAGGCAGAATGCGGCGCGAGATCGCATGCATGGTTCGGTGGACAACGACGCACAACGTACAGCGCCACACCCCTTCCGTTTTACCGACAAATGCCCGTTCAATTTCATCAATGTCGGGCTGATCCATCTGGCGCTGCCGAACGCGCGCTTCATCCATAGCCGCCGTTCGCCATTGCAAACCTGTCTGTCGATTTTTTCCCGGCTCTTTCACGACGTGCCATTCGGTTACGACCTCGGCGAACTCGGCCGCTACTATCGTGCGTACGATGCGTTGATGGCGCATTGGCGAAACGCGCTGCCCGAAGGCGTAATGATCGAGGTCCAGTACGAGCAGCTGGTCGACGATTTCGAAGCGACCGTGCAGCGGATGCTCGCGCATTGCGGTCTCGACTGGGACGATCGCTGTCTTGCGTTTCATCAGACGGCGCGTCGGGTCACCACGGCGAGTTCGGCGCAGGTGCGGCGTCCGCTTTACCGGAGCTCGGTGCGTCGCTGGCAGCCGCGGCGGGCGTTACTCGAACCGCTGTTCGAGGGGCTTGGACCGGATTTGATGGCGGATGATGCTCTGGATGAGCTAGCCTGAGTATGAGTACCGGCGCACGACGTCTTCCGCGCCAGTCACGCCGACGTGTCGGTGCGTGCGCATCGATCGCGCGAAGCCCGCAATGTCAGGCCCGCTAATGCGGCAGGAGCCCCGAATGATGCAGCGCAGGGTACACGCCGATGATGAACGCCGCATAGATCGCAGCCATCGTCACGCCGGCGGCCGTGCCCCAGATGTCGCGCGACGCAGCGCCCCGGCGAAAATGCAAGGGCAGTCCGACGACCAGATAGCCGATCAGAAAAAAGACGATGACGGCACGCACGGGCGAGAGGTCGTGACCGATAAATTCCAGCAGGGCGGGCAGACTGAATTCGGGCATGGACGCACGGGTAAGCGGGATCGGGTGCGAAGCTTCGAGCGGGCCATCGGACCATCCACGACGACGTGATGACTTATGCCGATTTAAGTCCACGCGAGTGCGCGGCGCAAGAAAAAGACTGTATAAATTTGTACCGCCTGCATGGCTTGCACGTTGCCTGCGCCGATACTTTCATCCGGCTTCGCTTTAATCGAACCGGTTTGCATCGCGCGGCTATCAGCGCTTGCGCAAGGGTTCGAGCAGCGGCTTCAAACCGTTGTGATCGATCTCCTGCATCAGGGCGAGCAGGCGGCCGATTTCGCCCGGTGGAAAGCCTTGGCTCGCAAACCAGTTTAGATAATGGCCGGGCAGGTCGGCAATCACACGGCCTTTATATTTTCCGTAGGGCATCACGCGCGTGACCAGCAGTTCGAGGTGTTCGGGATTCATCGCGGGAAGGATCGACACGTGGCCTGTTGAGTGCGAAAAAGTGGGCGATGCCCGCCCCGGTTCGCATTCTAGCCTCGATGCAGGCATTGCGCCGGCGTGGTAACGTCAGCGCTTTCCATTCACCTATTCAACAGGACAAGATAGATGGAACACCGCAGACTCGGCGACTCCGATGTGCAGGTTAGCCTGATCGGTCTCGGCACCATGACGTGGGGCGAGCAGAACACCGAGCAGGAAGCGCATGCGCAGATCGATTACGCGCTCGATCATGGCGTCAACCTGATCGACACCGCCGAAATGTACCCGGTGCCGCCGCGCGCCGAAACGCAGGGCTCGACGGAACGCTACATCGGCAGCTGGCTCGCGCAGCATCGCAGCGCTCGCGAGAAAATCGTGCTCGCCACCAAGATCGCCGGACCGGCGCGTCAGCCGCACAATCCGCGCCATATTCGCGGCGAGGGCAATCAGTTCGATCGCAAGAACCTGACCGAAGCGCTCGACGGCAGCCTGAAGCGCCTGCAAACGGACTACGTCGATCTGTATCAACTGCACTGGCCGGATCGCAGCACGATGACGTTTGGCCGTCCCGCTTATCCGTGGGTCGACGACGCGTACACGGTGCCGATCGAAGAAACGCTGTCGGTGCTCGCCGAGTTCGTCAAGGCGGGCAAGGTGCGCCACATCGGCGTGTCGAATGAAACGCCGTGGGGTGTCGCGCAGTTCCTGCGCGCGGCCGAAAAGCTCGGCTTGCCGCGCATCGTCAGCATCCAGAATCCGTATAGCCTGCTGAACCGCACGTATGAAGCGGGTCTGTCCGAGTACGCGCATCGCGACAACATCGGCTTGCTCGCCTATTCGCCGCTCGCGTTCGGCTGGCTGTCGGGCAAGTATGAAGGCGGCGCGCGCCCGGCCGGCGCCCGCATCTCGCTGTTCGAGCGCTTCGCGCGTTACAGCAAGCCGCAAGCGGTTCAGGCGACCACGCGCTATGTGGAACTCGCGAAACGTCATGGCCTGTCGCCCGCGCAGTTCGCGCTCGCGTTCGTCAACAGCCGGCCGTTCGTGACCAGCAATCTGATCGGCGCAACCTCGCTCGATCAGTTGAAGGAAAACATCGCCAGCGCCGAGGTGAAGCTTTCGCCGGAAGTGCTTGCGGAGATCGACGCGCTGCATGAGTTGCAGCCGAACCCGGCGCCTTGATGGGGTCGTCGAGCGTGGGTCGACAAGCCTGGTTCGAAGTGGTTTCGAGCGAGGCATGAACCCGCGCGGCAGCTCGCTTTGGCGTGGTCGCCAGAGCGGCTGCGATGTCGTTTGCTTGGGCTTCGCCCATACCGCCGCTTGAAGCGCGTGCCAACTTTCCGTCCTGCGCATAGAACATCCAGAACACACCGGGCGCGAACGCGATGAGCGCTTGCATCGATCAGCCGGATCGTCACGAGCGACGCCAACTCTTGCGCTAGTCATCGCCACGCCGGTAGGGGGGCTGATCTGCGCACCGGTCGCGTGTGCTCACATCTGAAAAGACCGCATTCGTCAGCTGGCAGGCAAATGTCCCTCCAGGAACCCGATTCACGACCTAAACTGAGGTGGACGGAGGCGAGCGGGAAGAACCGGGCTGTGGGTGCTGCAATGCTGCAGCGCACGCCCGAAGGAAGTCCTCCTGAGGGGCACCAGTGGTAGGATTCAGCCCGAAAAATCGAGCGCGGCAGGCCATCGACATGCCCGCCGCACACAACAGAGCGATAGGACTCAGGACATCGAATGGCGCAACAAAAAACAAACCCAAAACTCGAGCAGGCGCTCACGCGCGGGGATCTGGCAATCCGTCAGGCGAATTCGGCACGGGCGACAGCCTTGCTGCGCGCGCTGGGCAAGATGATCGTCGACGCTTCGGCGACCATCGGTGTGGAAGCGTTCACGCTGATTCCCGATGGCGACAAGATTTACGATCCCGCCGATGGACTGTGGCCGCAGGAACTGCAGGTTTCGCTCGATGGTCCCGTCGAGGAAGCCGATCCCGATGAGGTTCGGACCGTGCGCCTGATTGCCGACGATCCGGGCACGGTGTTCCGGGTCGAATGGCAGCGCGCGGATGGCAAGATCGGGCGCCAGGATGGCGGCCCGTTCGCGACGGTGGCGTTCATCTCCGACGTCGACATTCCGTGGACGGACGAAGAGGACTGAAGGGAATTGTTTTTCGGGCGCGTGCGCGGATGCTGGCACTGACGCGCCTCGGGTTGCCGCAGGTCCATCAGCCTGCACGCCAGCTGCGGCTATTGAAGTCATTCGACGTATTCAGTGTATTCGACAGGCGGGCGCTATTTCATCATCCGTCGTCGAAACAGAATCGCCGACACGACAAACCCGCCCACCGCATAAGCCGCCAGCACGGTCAGATGCAGAAGCGCGTTGTCGAGGGGCCGCCCGAGCATCGCCGGGCGCATCAGATCGACCGCATGCGCGAGCGGCAGCACGCCGGTCACCGCTCGCGCGGCCGCGGGCAGTTGCGATGCGGGAAAGAACACGCCGGAGAGCAGCAACATCGGCGTCAATACCAGCGTCTGATAGAACATGAAAAAGTCGTACGACGGCGCGAGCGCCGTCACGACCATCGCGATGCTCGCGAACGCGAGCCCGGTCAGCACGATCACCGGCAACGCCAGCAGCATCGACGGGAAATTCGCGTAGCCGAGCGCGCCCGCCACCAGCATGATCGCCGCACCCGACAGCATCGACTTGCTGGCCGCCCAGATCACCTCGCCCAGCACGATGTCACCGAGTGTCAGCGGTGTATGCATGATCGCCTCCCACGTGCGCTGCACGTGCATGCGCGAGAAGCCCGAATACATCGACTCGAAACTCGCCGACATCATCACGCTCGACGCCACCGTGCCCGCCGCCAGAAACGCGATGTACGACACGCCGTCGACGTGTCCGACCATCAGCCCGAGCCCGAAGCCGAGGCCGAACAGATAAATCATCGGATCGGCGAGATTGCCGAACATCGACGCGAGCGCGAGCTTCTTCCAGACCAGATAGTTGCGGCGCCATACCGAAATCCAGTTGACGGCGTTGGCCGGAAAGGCGGCGAAGGGCTCCTGTTTCGACGGCGTGTCGCCAGGGGGGTCGTAAGTGCGTGCGTCCATTGCGTGTCTCGTGCGGTGTCGTGATGGCTTCGGCGGTGGCGGTGTCTTCAATCCTGCATCTCGCGGCCCGTGAGCCGCAGGAACACGTCCTCCAGATTCGCCGGCCGGTGCAGATAGCGCAGATCGGCGCGCTGCTTGAGCCGCGCATGCACCGGCTGCGCGTCGTTCACGTAGCAGAACAGCGTCTCGCCGCTGATCTCGGTTCGTTCGACGAGCGGCGCCAGTTCATCGCGCAATGCAAGCGGATCGGGACCGAAGATCTCGATCACGTCGCAGCCGATCTCGGATGCGATCAGCTCGCTCGGCGCGCCTTCGGCAATCTTGCGGCCTTCTTCGATCACACATAGCCGGTGACAGAGGCGCTCGGCTTCCTCCATGAAGTGGGTGGTCAGCAGGATCGTCTTGCCGCGCGTGAGCAGCGAGCGCAGTCGTTCCCAGATCAGATGGCGCGCCTGCGGATCGAGGCCGGTGGTCGGCTCGTCCATGATCAGCACGTCGGGGTCGTTGACGAGCGCGCGTGCCAGCGTCAGACGCCGTTTCATGCCACCCGACAGCTCGCTCACGCGCGCATCGGCCTTGCTTTCGAGCCGCGCGAATTCGAGCAGCGACGGCACCATCGCGCGGCACTGCGCGGCGCTCAGGCCGAAGTAACGGCCGAACACGAGCAGGTTTTCGCGCACGGTGAAGTCGGGATCGAGATTGTCGAATTGCGGCACCACGCCGACGCGCGCCCGCGCGAGCCGCGCGCGGCCCGGGATCGGCTCGCCGCATAGGCGGATCGCGCCGGCGTCGGGTGCCGCGATGCCGAGCAGCATGCGCAAGGTGGTCGTCTTGCCCGCGCCGTTCGGGCCGAGCAGACCGAAGCATTCGCCGGCGTTGACATGAAACGACAGTCCATCGACGACCGTTTTTTCGCCGTAGCTTTTCTTGACCTGGTGGAATTCAATGGCGGCTTCAGGCATAACTCGATCGAGGCTCCGGGAAAGACGCGAATGGCCGGGAAGGCCGCCTATTCTAGGGCATCGGCAGGTTGACGTCGGTAGGCGGATAGCGATTCGGAGGCCGGGTTTTGCACTGCCGCATCCGTTTGCCTAACCACTGCGAAGCTCGCACAAGCCCGCGCGCACCGGTTTAGGGCGCACGGCCCGCGCACATAGCGTTTTCCATCCCTTGCAACCTGAATTGCGGCGCACCATGATTCATTCAGCCCGCGCTTCCTGCGCGAAGGGAGAAAACCATGGCGAGCTACCAAAAAATTCTGCTGTGTTACGACGGCTCGCGCGAAGGCCGCAAAGCGCTGCGTTGCGGCGCCGACCTCGCGTTGGACCTGAAGGCTGAAACGCATTTGCTGTCCGTGGTCGACATGCGCTCCAGCATTGCGCAAAGCGCAGGTCTGCTGACCGATGTGGCCTGCGGCAGCTTCGAAAAAACCGCGCGCGACATCCTGCAGGAAGGGGTGGACTGGCTCACCGAACGTGGTGTGCACGCGCAAGGGCATTTCGCGTTCGGTCATCCCATCGACGAGATTGCGAACCTCGCCAATGACCTGCATGTCGATCTCGTGGTGGTAGGACATCGCTGCCGCACCGGCTTGTCGCGATGGTGGATGGGGGCAGGCAACACGCCGCTGCTCGATCGCGTGTCGTGCAGCATTCTGGTGGCGTGTTCTTCCGCGCAGGAGCAGCAGCAAGCCGCGGCTTGATGCGGCTTGCTGCGTGGGGACGCGCGTATGGAGCGAGTGGCTGGCCGTAACGGCCGGCCGGTCATTCGTTCAGATTGATTGCGGCGAGCTTCCACGTGAACAGACCTTCGCGCCGGAAGACCGCCGAGTAGTGCGCGTTGGCTTCGCCGCGCCGGTAAGTGACGACGAACTCATTGAGGCCGCGATAGCCTGCCGTGGTTTGCCGAGATGCCGGGGCCGTTGCGGTGGTGGGGGTGTCGCCAGCGGCGGGAGAGGCAGGCGTTTGCGTGGCTGGGGCAGGCGGATGTTCGCCAGGATCGCCGCGCGGCGGCATGCCATTCAGTAAGGCTGCGACGCCGTCTGGTGTCGCATAGGAATCCACCAGCGGACCGATCAGCGTCACGCCGATCATCGCGCCGATGGTGGCCATTTTGCTGTCGTTATCCGCGTCCAGCCGGCGCGTCAGCATGCCTGCGATCTGCTCCTTCAGGCTGCCGCGCAACGCGGGAAAATCCACGTATTGATTGACGGTTTGCGCGTCGCGCGCATCTGCCGCGCGTTTGAGATTATTCAGCGCGATATAGGGTGACGCGTAAGCAAACCCGAGTGCCGCAATCACTACGACTACAACCAGCGCGATCAGCAGCGGCCGGGTGGCGGCGCCCTTGGTTCGTGTCGGACCTGTCATCGAATGGAACTCCCGATCAGATTGGATTTAACGTGGACTACGGCCCCGCAAAAACAATCCCATTCTATGCAAATATCCGAACAGCAGGTCTGAAAAGCGAGCACGACAACCGCGATGCGTGAGGCATGGTGCGGCCTCCATGGTGCGGCCTCTTTACTGCTCATGACACACACGCTCACGACTCGAAGACTGCACCATGCACATTGGCTTCATCGGCAATGCACCGGTCGATCATGCGGCACACCGCGTCGACCGTGCCCACCATGATCAGCCGCGACGGCCCATGATAGACGCGCACCGGCGCGCGCCGTGCAGGTTCCGCCGTATTCAACCCGGAGTTCAACGACACACGGGCAAACGCCGGCAACGACGACGGCAGGCTCGCCGTATCAGCGGGCGCGTCGAACAGCGACGCGGAGTCCTGAGCCGGTGCTTCGATCAATGAGCAAGGCACCACATTGCGCAAATGGCGCAAACGGCCGAACTGGCGAAAGGGCAGCAGGCGGGCAAGGCGTTCCATGAGTCTCTCCAGGCGATGCAGCGTTGATGCGGCGTGGGATTAAGCGAACAGGCGCGGTGGCTTAGAACTCGCCAGGGCGGATCAGCCCCACGGCGATGCCCTCCAGCGCGAATTCCGCACTGCCGGTTTCAACGAAAATGTTCTCGTAATCGGGGTTCTCCGCGATCAGCTCGAGGCCGTTCGGCCGACGCTTCAGGCGCTTGACCGTGACGTCGTCGCCGAGCCGGGCGATGATGATCTGGCCGTCTTTCGCCTCGCTCTTCTTTTGCACCGCGAGCAGGTCGCCGTCGAAGATGCCTGCGTCGCGCATGGACAGCCCGCGCACCTTCAACAGGTAGTCGGGCTTGCTCGAGAACAGCGCCGGATCACACGCGAAGTGCTGCGAGATATGTTCCTGCGCGAGGATCGGGCTGCCGGCAGCCACCCGGCCGATCAGCGGCAGCGACAGCTGCATGATGCTCGAGTGCGGCAGCGTGAACTGATGCGGTGAATCTTCCGGGCCCGCCAGCAGGCGAATACCGCGTGACGCGCCGGCGGCGAGTTCGATCACACCCTTGCGAGCGAGCGCGCGCAAATGTTCTTCTGCCGAGTTGGCCGAGCTGAAGCCCAGTTCGGCGGCAATTTCCGCGCGGGTGGGCGGAAAACCGGTGCGTTCGATCGCCCGGCGAATCAGATCGAAAACCTGCTGCTGTCGTGCGGTGAGTTTTGTCATGGCCACTGTATGTATGAACAGGTGACTGTATTTTTATACAGTATTCGGCGCAATTCAAGCTTTACTTTAAGTTCGTGACCCTGGGTGCCGTTACGGCGCCCGTAATCGGCGTCCAAACGTCCGTTTTCATGCCGCAACGCCTTATCCAGCTGTCATTACCACTTTTGCGTATTAAAGAATGAAGAAACATTATTTTTAATGATGAAAGCGCTTCGATAGACTGCCTTCCAGTTGCCGCTCATGTGCACGTGACCGCGACGCAGAACAACACCACGCTGGTTTCAGCGCACTACACGCGGAGAAAGTTCACATGAATCATCGACACACGGGGCTGGCTCGGAAAACGAAGCAACTCATCGCGGCGCTCGCGTTCGGCGCGGCCGGCGCGCTCGGCGCGATGACACCGGCGCATGCGGCCGACACCACACTGCTGAACGTTTCCTACGACCCGACGCGCGAGCTGTATCAGGAGGTCAACCAGGCGTTCGGCAAGGAATGGAAAACGAAGACCGGCGAGACGATCACCTTCAAGCAGTCGCACGGCGGTTCCGGCGCGCAGGCGCGCTCGGTGCTCGACGGCCTGCAGGCGGACGTCGTCACCCTCGCACTCGCCTACGACATCGATGCGCTCGCCGGCAAGGGGCTGCTCGACAAGGGCTGGCAAAAGCGCTTGCCGGACAACGCGTCGCCGTACACGTCGACGATCGTGTTCCTCGTGCGCAAGGGCAACCCGAAGCACATCAAGGACTGGGACGATCTGATCAAGCCGGGTGTGTCGATCGTCACGCCGAATCCGAAGACTTCGGGCGGCGCGCGCTGGAACTACCTCGCGGCGTGGGCGTACGCGCAACATCAGCCGGGCGGCAATGCCCAGAAAGCGAAGGAATTCGTCGGCAAGCTGTATAAGAACGCCGGCGTGCTGGACTCGGGCGCGCGTGGCGCGACTACCAGCTTCGTGCAGCGTGGCATCGGCGACGTACTGATCGCGTGGGAAAACGAAGCGTTCCTGTCGCTGAAGGAGTTCGGTCCGGACAAGTTTGAAATCGTCGTGCCGTCGGTGAGCATTCTCGCCGAGCCGCCGGTCGCGGTGGTGGACAAGGTCGTCGACAAGCGCGGCACGCGCAAGCTGGCCGAGGCGTATCTGAACTTCCTGTATAGCGAGCAAGGCCAGGAGATCGCCGCGCGCAACTTCTACCGTCCGCGTTCGAACAAGGTGCCGGCCGACCTGACCGCGAAGTTTCCGAAGCTGAAGCTGTACACGGTGGACGATTCGTTCGGCGGCTGGGCCAACGCGCAGAAGACGCACTTTGCCGACGGCGGTGTGTTCGACTCGATCTACCAGCCTCAATAACGCTGTCGATGCCCTAACCGGCATCGATACACCGGCGCGGCGGCGCGCCACTTCCGGGCGCGCCCAGTGGGCGCGCTTCTGGCCAACCGGAATCCGGACCCGTTGGCCGAAGATCAAACGCCAGCATCAACCTGAACGAGTATCCAGCATGACGACGTTGACCTTCCGAAAGCCGAGTGCATTGCCCGGCTTTGGCCTGACACTCGGCATCACGGTGGCTTATCTGAGCCTCGTGGTGCTGATTCCGCTTGCGGCGACCTTTCTCAAGACCGCGACGCTCGACTGGGACCAGTTCGTGCGCGCGGTCACGTCGCCGCGGGTGCTCGCGTCGTACCGGCTGACGTTCTTCTCGGCGCTCGGCGGCGCGCTGATCAACGCGGTGTTCGGCTTTCTGGTCGCGTGGGTGCTGGTGCGCTACACGTTCCCGTTCAAGCGCATCGTCGACGCGGTGGTCGATCTGCCGTTCGCGCTGCCCACGTCGGTCGCCGGCATTTCGCTCGCGGCGGTGTACTCGGGCAACGGCTGGATCGGGCAGTTTCTCGAACCGCTCGGCATCAAGATCGCCTTCACGCCGGCGGGTGTGCTGGTCGCGCTGACCTTCATCGGCTTGCCGTTCGTCGTGCGCACGGTGCAACCGGTGCTCGAAGAGTTCGAGCGCGAGCAGGAAGAGGCCGCCGCGTGCCTCGGCGCGACGCGCTGGCTGACGTTTCGCCGCGTCGTGCTGCCGGCGGTGTTCCCGGCGCTCCTGACGGGCTTCGCGCTCGCGTTCGCGCGTGCGCTCGGCGAATACGGCTCGGTGATCTTCATCGCCGGCAACGTGCCGATGAAATCGGAAATCACCTCGCTTCTGATCATCACCAAGCTCGAGCAGTACGACTACGCCGGCGCGACCGCGCTGGCGGTGGTGATGCTGGTGGTGGCGTTCCTGATGCTGCTGTTCATCAATACCTTGCAATGGTACTTGCAGCGCCGCACGAGCCGCGGCAGCGCGGGCCCGGCGCCTGGCACGGCAACCGGTGTGGCGGCGATCGGCGCAGGTGTGCAATGAGCCGCCGTCCCGAGCATGACGTGAACCGCGCGGCGCCGAGCGCGACCGCGGCCGTGGCCCCGCGTGCGCCGCTGAACGTCGCGCGCCGGCCCGATCCGGTGACCGAGCGGCCCGTGGTGCGCTGGCTGCTGACCGGCATCGCGCTGCTGTTTCTCGCGCTGTTCCTGGTCGTGCCGCTGGTGGCCGTGTTCTACCAGGCGTTGAACAAGGGTCTCGCGTTCTATTTTGAAGCGCTCGCCGATCCCGATGCGCTCGCGGCCATCAAGCTGACCGTGATTACCGCCGCGATCGCAGTGCCGTTGAATCTCGTGTTCGGTCTGCTGGCCTCGTGGTGTATCGCGAAGTTCGAATTCCGCGGCAAGGCGCTGCTGACCACACTGATCGATCTGCCGTTCTCGGTGTCGCCGGTGATTTCGGGTTTGATCTACGTGCTGATGTTCGGCGCACAAGGCTGGTTCGGTCCGTGGCTGCAGGCGCATGACGTGCAGATCATCTTCGCGGTGCCGGGCATCGTGATGGCGACTATCTTCGTCACGTTCCCGTTCGTCGCGCGCGAGCTGATCCCACTGATGCAGGCGCAAGGCAACGACGAAGAAGAGGCCGCGCACGTGCTCGGCGCCTCGGGCTGGCAGATCTTTCGCCGCGTCACGCTGCCGAACATCAAGTGGGGTCTGCTGTACGGCGTGATTCTGTGTAACGCGCGGGCGATGGGCGAGTTCGGCGCGGTCTCGGTGGTGTCGGGCCACATTCGTGGCCAGACCGACACGATGCCGCTGCACGTCGAGATTCTCTACAACGAATACAACTTCTCGGCGGCGTTCGCCGTGGCGTCGGTGCTGGCCTTGCTCGCACTCGTGACGCTGGGGCTCAAGCTGCTCGCCGAGCGCCATATGTCGGCGGAACTGTCGGCCGCGCGCGATGTGCCTGCCTACGCTGGGCCGCCCACGCCGTCCACCGTCGCCGCATCGGGATCGCACGCCGGGTCGCGTTCCGTTCCGTCTTCTTTCCAGCAGTCCGTCAATACGACGCATGCGTCGCAGCAACACCCGCTCAAGCAAGGAGAGCTGTAATGGGTATCACTGTTCGTCACCTGCAAAAGCGCTTCGGCGATTTCGTCGCGCTCGACAACGTCTCGCTCGATTTTCCGCCGGGCGAACTGGTTGCGCTGCTCGGGCCGTCGGGTTGTGGCAAGACCACCTTGCTGCGCGTGATCGCCGGACTCGAATATGCGGACGGCGGCCAGGTCGTGCTGCAAGGGCAGGACGTCGCGACGGTCGGCGCGCGCGAGCGTGAAGTGGGTTTCGTGTTCCAGCATTACGCGCTGTTCCGCCACATGACGGTGTTCGAGAACGTGGCGTTCGGCCTGCGCGTGAAGCCGCACAAGGAGCGGCCGTCCGAAGCGGTGATCCGCGAGAAAGTGCATGAATTGCTCAAGCTCGTGCAGCTCGACTGGCTCGCGCAACGCTATCCGTCGGAGCTGTCGGGCGGTCAGCGGCAACGGATCGCATTGGCGCGCGCGCTTGCGGTCGAGCCGAAAGTGCTGCTGCTCGACGAGCCGTTCGGCGCGCTCGACGCCAAGGTGCGCAAGGAGCTGCGCAGCTGGCTGCGGCGTCTGCACGACGATCTGCATATCTCGACGATCTTCGTTACGCACGATCAGGAAGAAGCGCTCGAAGTGGCCGACCGCATCGTCGTGCTCAATCGCGGTCATGTGGAGCAGGTAGGCAGTCCGCAGGACGTGTACGACCATCCGCAGACCTCGTTCGTCTACGAGTTTCTCGGTGCGGCGAACCGTCTGCACGGCAAGGTCGACGCGAGCGGCTTCGTGGTCGACGGCGCCGCGCTGCCGGTCGCGATTACCGCCAGTTTTAGCGGTCCGGCTTTCGCCTACGTGCGCCCGCACGATCTGCAGTTGTATCCGCAGGCGGCGGGTCATCGCGAAGGCATCGTCGTCGACGTGCGGCGCGTGGTGACGCTGGGCGGCTCGGTGCGCGTCGAACTCGCGGGCCGCGAAGGCAATATGCTGGAAGCCGAACTCGATCGCGAATCGTGGCGTGATCTGCAACTGGCGGTTGGCGACGGGGTGACGGCGGTGCCGCGCGCACTGCGCGTATTTCCGGCGCAGTGAGGCAGGCGCGCAGCGACAGATTGCGCGCATCACCCGGCAACATACCGGGCGACGGAAGCGGATAGCGCAACGTCGGCCGACGTTTCGATAGAACTCGAATAACTCAACTCTGGCTGAACCGGAGACATACAAATGAATTTCCAGCAATTGCGCTTCGTGCGCGAGGCTGTGCGTCAGAACATGAATCTGACCGAAGTGGCGAACGTGCTGTACACGTCGCAGTCGGGCGTATCGAAACAGATCAAGGATCTGGAAGACGAACTCGGCGTCGATATTTTCATCCGGCGCGGCAAGCGCCTGACGGGCCTGACCGAGCCGGGCAAGGCGGTGCATCAGCTGATCGAGCGGATGCTGCTCGACGCGGAGAATCTGCGCCGCGTCGCGCGCCAGTTCGCCGATCAGGACAGCGGCCATCTCGTCGTGGCGACGACCCACACGCAGGCACGTTACGCGCTGCCCAAGGTGATTCGCCAGTTCACCGAAGTATTTCCGAAGGTGCATCTGGCGCTGCGCCAGGGCAGTCCGCAGCAGATCGCGCAGATGATCATCAACGGCGAAGCGGATATCGGCATTTCGACCGAAGCGCTCGACCGCTTCCCGGATATCGTCACGTTCCCGTGCTATTCGTGGCATCACGTCGTGGTGGTGCCGAAGGATCACCCGCTGGTGGGCCGGCCGAATCTGACGCTCGACGAGATCGCCGAATTCCCGATCGTCACGTACGACCAGGACTTCACGGGCCGCTCGCACATCGACCAGGCGTTCGCGAAAGCGGGGGCGCTGCCCGACGTCGTGCTGACCGCGATCGACGCCGACGTGATCAAGACCTACGTCGAACTCGGCATGGGCATCGGCGTGGTCGCGGCGATGGCCTACGATCCGAAGCGCGACACCGAACTGGTCGCGCTCGACACGCAGCATCTGTTCGAAGCGAGCACGACGCGTGTCGGTCTGCGTAAGGGCGCGTTCCTGCGCGCCTACGCCTACCGGCTGATCGAAATGTTCGCGCCGCAGCTCAACGAAGCGGACATCGCCGCGCAGTTGCGCGAAGCGGTTTGAGGAGGGCGCCGGGCCGGCGAGGTCCGGTGCGGGTTTGGCGCGTGACTCGATGCGCGCCTGACACGCGTAGCCCGGCGCGAACGTCGGGCCGGCCCGAAACGAACGGGCATCCGTTTAATCCCGCGTGGCGGCGCGCGGCGCATCGCTTACAATCGCGGCCATGAATACTTTGACATCCTCTTGCGCGCTGCCGCGCATCGCCGTGCTGGCGACCGGCGGCACGATCGCCGGGGCGGCCGCGGACGAGACCAATACGTCCGGCTACCAGGCGGGCGTCGTCGGCGTCGATCAATTGCTGGCCGTGGTGCCGGCCCTGTCGACGGTGGCGCGGATCACGCCCGAACAGATTGCCAGCGTCGACAGCAAAGACATGGCAACGTCGCTCTGGACCACGCTCGCGCAACGCATCAATACGCTGCTCGCCACCGACGACGTCGATGGCGTAGTGGTCACGCATGGCACCGACACGCTCGAAGAAACTGCGTATCTGCTGCATCTGACCATCAAGTCCGACAAGCCGGTGGTGCTCACCGCGGCGATGCGCCCGGCCTCCGCACTGTCCGCCGATGGTCCGCTGAATCTGCTGAATGCGGTGACGGTCGCCGCACATGCGGGCTCGCGCGGGCAGGGCGTGCTGGTCGCGTTCAACAACCGCATTCACAGCGCCCGCGACGTGGTCAAGACGAGCACGTACGCGGTGGATGCGTTCCAGTCGCCGGAGATCGGCGCGCTCGGCTGGGTGCAGGACGGCCGCGTGGAATTCCAGCGCGCCGTGGTGCGCGCGCATACGCTCGCCACGGGGTTCGTGATCGGCTCGAACTGGCCGCACGTGGAGATCGTCACGAGCTATGCGGGCGTGTCGCGCATCGCCGTCGATGCGCTGGTGGCCGCCGGGGTGCGCGGTATCGTCGTCGCCGGCACGGGCAATGGCTCGATTCACGTGTCGATGCTGCAGGCGCTCGCCGATGCCGCGTCGCAAGGCGTGGCGATAGTGCGTGCGTCGCGCGCGGGTTCGGGACACGTGATGCACAACGGCGCCGCCGCCGACGATGCGCTCGGTTTCATCAGCGCGGGTTCGCTGAATCCGTACAAGGCGCGAGTGTTGCTGATGCTGGCGCTGGCCGCGGGTGGCACGGGGCCGGTTGCATTGCAGAAGGTGTTCGACACGTACTGACGATGCGGCGCTAGCTCTGCCGACTGGCGGCTCGCGCCGGTGCTGCATAGTGTGAACACTCAATGAAAAACGCGGCGCTCGGGCCGATGACCCGAGCGCCGCGTTGTCGTTTTCCGCGTGCGTCTTTACGCCGATACGGAAGGGCGTGTCACGCCGGCCTTATCACTGCGGCGGAATCACCAGCACCTGGCCCGGGTAAATCTTGTCCGGGCTCTTCAGCATCGGCGTGTTCGCCTGGAAGATCACATCGTTCTTCGCGCCGCTGCCGTAGTACTTCTCCGCAATCTTCCACAGATTGTCACCGGATACGACCGTATGGAACTGCGTCGGCGCGGCGGCCGGCGTGGTAACGGTCAGTTGATCGTCGACCTTGTCGACGTTTTGCACGTTGCCGGCGGCGACGAGGATCTTGTCTTTGGTCGGCTGATCTGCCGCCTCACCGGCGACGGTGACGGTATGGCTCGTGCCGTCGTACGTGACCTGAAGGTTGGTCGCGTCGAGGCCCTGGCTGCGGATATACGTGGCGACCGCGTCGCCCGCGGTTTTATTCAGGGCGGCCAGATCGGGCGCGGCGGGTGCGGCTTGCGCGGGCGTAGAGGCGGCGCCGAACAGCTTTTCGCCGGCTTCCTTGATGAAACTGAGAATACCCATCGATCACTCTCCTGACGTGGTGGCGCAAAAAAAATTTACGCACGGGTTAGGCACTGGTTGAGAAATCAGGCAAACGCTCAGGACGACACGCGCTGCGACAGGCAGGACGCCATGCCCAGGCGCCATCACCAGAAACAACTCAGGGCGCGTGGTGTCCGTCACGCGTGCAGCCGGACTCAACGAGTGTAGGAGAAAAGCGCGCGACGATGTGTCAAAAAAGGTTCGGGGGAAGGCGGGGAGTTGCAAGCAAATGCAAACGGACGTGCAAGCGGGCGCGAGCCGTGATTGCTATTGGTGCGCGTGATTGCCGCGGCGACTGGCGCGTGGCGGAAAAAGCATGATGATGAATCCGACAGCCGGACACCCGACGACGACGTCTGACCGACCAAGGCTTCCCCGGCATCGCCGGGCGCCGCTGCGGACCCCACTTGCCGCTCTCAGCCCAGAGCGGCACGATTTGCCCGTTGCGCCGCGCATGCTGCGCGACGAACGGGCGCCCCACCTGTGATTGCCGTGAAAGCGACGATGCGCGGATCGTGGCAGTCGGTATGACGGTTTGATGTATTTTTTGTACGTGTGCGTCACCGGTCTTGCTGATGACGCTTGCGGCATGCCTCCCCGATTGGCCTGTCGCTTCATTGCATGACTGGTTGCGCTTCGCTGCTGTGCGTCGGTACGGCTCTCTCGCAGCAGCAGCGGGCACAGGCAACGTAGCCCCTGCAAAAAAGGCGCTGTTACGCGCCTTCCGGCAAACCGCGTCAAGCCGCCTTGGCTTCGCTGCCCGACGCCTGTGCGACTTCGTAGTTCGCCATGATTTCCAGCGCGCGCACCATCGCCGAGTGATCCCAGGCCTTGCCGCCGTTCGCCGCGCACACGCTGAACAACTGCTGCGCGCTCGCGGTATGAGGCAGCGCGATGCCGAGCTTGCGTGCGCCATCGAGTGCGAGGTTCAGATCCTTCTGATGCAGCTCGATACGGAAGCCCGGATCGAACGTGCGTTTGGTCATGCGCTCGCCATGCACTTCGAGAATTCGCGACGACGCAAAGCCGCCCATCAGCGCGCGGCGCACCCGCTCCGGATCGGCGCCCGAACGCGACGCGAACAGGAGCGCTTCGGCCACCGCCTCGATGTTCAGCGCGACGATGATCTGGTTCGCCACCTTGCAGGTCTGGCCCGCGCCGTTCTCGCCGATCAGCGAGATGTTCTTGCCCATCAGTTCGAACAGCGGCTTGGCCTGCGCGAAGGCTTTTTCCGGGCCGCCCACCATGATCGTCAGCGACGCTTCGCGCGCGCCGACTTCGCCGCCCGACACCGGCGCGTCGAGATAGTCGACGCCCAGTGCGTTGATCTTTTTCGCGAAGGCTTGCGTGTCGAGCGGGGAGATCGAACTCATGTCGATCACGAGCTTGCCCTTCGTGAGACCGGCGGCGACGCCGTCGTCGGCGAACAGCACGTTGGCGACGTCAGGCGTGTCCGGCACCATGATGACGACGATGTCGGCGGCCTGCGCGACGGCGGTCGAATTGGCGACCACGCTGGTCGTCCTGGCGAGGTCTTCCGGCACCGGATAGGCGCCGTTCACGAACAGCGAGTGACCGCCCTTGATGAGGTTGCGCGCCATGTGCGCGCCCATGATGCCGAGGCCGATGAAACCGATCTTTGCCATGTGTCTGAATCTCCAGGGTTGTTTGGTGTGCCTGGGGGCACTTCCTTCTGGGCGTGAAGCGTGACGCGCCCGACTTGCCGCTCAGGCCGCCACGTGCGCCGCGCCGCGCGTTTGCCCGGCCATGCTCTGCACCCAGCAAAGGCCGGCGGCGGTGGTCGTGCGCGGCTTGTACTCGCAGCCGACGTAGCCGTCATAGCCAATCGAATCGAGCAGCGAAAACAGATAGGGGTAGTTGATTTCGCCGGTACCCGGTTCGTTGCGGCCCGGGTTGTCGGCAAGCTGGATGTGTGCGATCTGCGCCAGGTTCTTCCTGATGGTCGCCGCGAGTTCGCCTTCCATCCGTTGCATGTGATAGATGTCGTATTGCAGGAACAGATTGTCCGAGCCGACCGCACGAATCACGTCGAGGCCCTCGCTCGAACGGTTCAGCGCGAAGCCGGGAATGTCGTACGCGTTGCACGGCTCGACCAGCAGTTTGATGCCGGCGTTCTTCAGTTCGCCCGCGGCGAAACGCAGGTTGTCGACGATCGCCGTGCGCGCCTTGTCCGCATCGACACCCGCCGTCGGAATGCCGACGAGGCAATTCAGTTGCGGCACCTTCAACGCGCTCGCGTATTCGATCGCGCGTCCCACGCCTTCCTGAAACTCGCCCACGCGATCCGGCAGACACGCGATGCCGCGTTCGCCCGCTTCCCAGTTGCCCGCCGGCAGGTTGTGCAACACCAGCTTCAGACGGTTCTGCTGCAGGCGCTCGCTCAACTCGGCGATCTGATACGGATACGGAAAGAGGAATTCGACGGCGTGAAAGCCCGCGTCCGCCGCCGCGGCGAAGCGGTCGAGGAACGGGACTTCGTTGAACAGCATGGTGAGATTCGCTGCAAATTTCGGCATGGTGCGTGTGTCTCTCTGGTCGGTCAGTGGAATAAGTCTTGAGGCTTCTGGCGACAGCGAAGGGCAGGTCGGCATGGCGACGCTGCCCGTCGCATTCATCGCGCAGTGATGCGCGACCGGTGACGCTCAGTCGAGCATGCTGATCGCGGTCGGCGCATCTGCGCGCGTCGCCGCGAGTTCCTCGAACTCGTTGATCGCGTCGATCTCGGTGCCCATCGAAATGTTGGTCACGCGCTCGAGTATCACTTCGACGATCACCGGCACGTTGAACTCGGCAAGCATCGACTGCGCTCTTTGCAACGCGGGCTTCAGTTCTTCCGGCTTGAACACGCGGATCGCCTTGCAACCCAGACCTTCGGCCACCGCGACGTGATCCACGCCATAACCGTTGGTCTGCGGCGAGTTGATGTTCTCGAAGCCGAGCTGCACGCAGAAATCCATCTCGAACGCGCGCTGCGCCTGGCGGATCAGGCCGAGGTACGAGTTGTTCACCACCACATGCACGTACGGCAGCTTGAATTGCGCACCGGCCGCGAGTTCCTCGATCATGAACTGGAAGTCGTAGTCGCCCGATAGCGCGACGATCGGCCGTTGCGGATCGGCAGCGCGCACGCCGAGCGCCGCGGGAATCGTCCAGCCGAGCGGGCCGGCCTGGCCGCAGTTGATCCAGTTGCGCGCCTTGTACACATGCAGGAATTGCGCGCCGGCGATCTGCGACAAACCGATCGTGCTCACATAGCACGTGTCGCGGCCGAACACCTGGTTCATCTCTTCGTAGACGCGCTGCGGCTTCATCGGCACGTTGTCGAAGTGCGTCTTGCGCAGCATGGTGCGCTTGCGTTGCTGGCAATCGGCGACCCATGCGCTGCGGTCTTTGAGCTTGCCCGCGGCCTTCCATTCCCGAGCCACTTCGACGAACAGTTCGAGCGCGGCTTTCGCGTCCGACACGATGCCGAGATCCGGGCCGAACACGCGGCCGATCTGCGTCGGTTCGATGTCCACGTGCACGAATTTGCGGCCCTTCGTGTAGACGTCGATGCTGCCCGTGTGACGGTTCGCCCAACGGTTGCCGATGCCGAGCACGAAGTCGGATGCGAGCATCGTCGCGTTGCCGTAGCGGTGCGAAGTTTGCAGGCCCACCATGCCGGCCATCAGCGGATGATCGTCGGGAATCGCGCCCCACGACATCAGCGTCGGGATCACCGGTACGCCGAGCGTTTCGGCGAACGTCACCAGCAGGTCTTCAGCGGCTGCGTTCAGCACGCCGCCACCGGAGACGATCAACGGCTTGTCGGCATCGTTGAGCATGGTCAGCGCGGCTTCGATCTGCTTGCGCGTCGCCTTCGGCTTGTAGACCGGCAGCGGTTCATACGTGTCGATGTCGAATTCGATTTCCGCGAGCTGCACGTCGATCGGCAGGTCGACCAGCACCGGGCCCGGGCGGCCCGAGCGCATCAGATGGAACGCCTGCTGGAACACGCGCGGCACCAGCGCCGGCTCGCGCACCGTTACGGCCCATTTGGTGACGGGCTTGGCGATCGATTCGATATCCACGGCCTGGAAGTCTTCCTTGTACAGACGCGCGCGCGGCGCTTGACCCGTGATAGCGAGAATAGGGATCGAGTCGGCCTGCGCGGAGTACAAACCGGTGATCATGTCGGTGCCGGCGGGGCCCGAGGTGCCGATGCACACGCCGATGTTGCCCGGTTGCGCCCGCGTATAGCCCTCGGCCATGTGCGACGCGCCTTCGACGTGGCGCGCCAGCACGTGGCTGATGTTGCCGGCCTTGCGCATCGCCGAGTAGAACGGGTTGATCGCGGCGCCCGGCACGCCGAACGCGGTGTCGATGCCTTCTTTTTCGAGCACCAGCACGGCTGCGTCGACGGCTCTCATCTTGGCCATGAATGTCTCCTGAATGTCTGGGATTGGGGCGAACTCAAGCGTGTTGAGGCCACTGTAGGCCCGACCTAAAGGTTTGATAAGATCAGTGCGGGTCGCTTATTCCGAAACAAAAAGTATTGAATGGGCGCCAGGCCCGGCGTGGGGCCCGGCAGTGACCGGTTCTGCAGGGGAGGAGACAGCGATGGACCGCTTCAAACAGATCGAAACCTTCGTGCGGGTCGCGGACGCGGGCAGCCTCGCGGCTGCCGCGCTGGAGGAGGGCGTGTCGCCGGTGATTCTCGGCCGCCGCATCGACGCGCTCGAAAAGCGCCTCGGCGTGAAGCTGATGTACCGCTCGACGCGGCGCCTGGTGGTCAGCGAAGAGGGCGCCGCATTTCTGGAGCGCTGCCGCGGCCTGCTGACCGAGTGGGATCAGGCGGAAAACGAACTGAGCGCCGGACGCCGCGCGGTGAACGGCCATCTGATCGTATCGGCGCCGGCCGCGTTCGGGCGAAAGCACGTTGCGCCGCTCGCGCCGGCGTTTCTTGCCGACAAGCCGGAGTTGCAGGTGTCGTTCAATCTGACCGACCGGGTCGTGGATCTGGTGCGCGAGGGCTATGACCTGTCGATCCGCATCGGCGGCGCGGTCGATCCGAACTTCGTCGCCGTGAAGCTGGCGTCGAACCGGCGCGTGGTGTGCGGCACGCCCGACTACTTCCGCCGGCACGGCAAGCCGAAAACGCTCGACGATCTGCCGCGCCACAACTGTCTCGCGTTCAATCTGCAAGGCGGGCAGAACCGTGGCTGGTATTTTCGCCGCAACGGCAAGCTGGCGACCGTGCGTGTGGGCGGGACGCTCGACTGCAACGACGGCGAACTGCTGCATCGTTGGGTATCCGAAGGACTTGGACTCGGCTGGCGCTCCACGTGGGAAATCCAGCAGCAGCTGGCGCGCGGCGAACTCGAAACCGTGCTCGACGAATTCGCGCTGCCCGACTACGACATTCTCGCGGTCTACCCGCAGCAGCGCTATGTGCCGGCCAGGGTGCGCTATTTCATCGATTATCTGAAAGAGGTGTACGCGAGCGAGGATTACTGGAACCGGCCGGCTTATTGACAAAAGGGGCGCGGGCGGCGCGGGCAATGAGCTGGGCGCGGAGTGCGCGCGCCGATCTTTTGGCGGATTGGCGGCGGTGGCGGGAATAAACTCGGCGTGTGGCCGGTTATGCGATGAGAGGAACGTGACGACGAGCCGCACCGCACAGCCTAGCCGCAATGCCCTGGAGGGCCGAGGTGGTCCAGACCGAAACCGATGCCGACGCCTGCGAGCGAGGCGAAACCGATGCAGCGAGGAGCCGCCGTTTCCAGCAGCTTGCGCTGCCGCACCTCGACGCCGCGTACAACCTCGCGCGCTGGCTGTGCGGCAACGCCAGCGACGCGGAGGACGTGGTTCAGGAAGCCTTCATGCGTGCGTTCCGCTTCTTCGATACGTTTCGCGGCGATTCCGCGCGGCCGTGGCTGCTGGCGATCGTGCGCCGCACCTGGTACACCGAGTGGCGCCGCCGCGCGTCGCCACACGAAATGCTCGAATTCGACGAGACCATGGACGAGGCCACTTTCGACGGCTGGAGCGTGGGCGGCGCCGATCCGCAGGCGCTCCTGATCCGTGACGAGGATACGAGGCGGGTGCACGAGGCACTGGCGCTGCTGCCGGTCGAGTATCGGGAGGTGCTGATTTTGCGGGAACTCGAAGAGATGGGTTATCGGGAGATCGCCGCGGTGGCCGATGTGCCGATCGGCACGGTCATGTCGCGGCTCGCGCGCGGGCGTCGCAAGCTGGCCGCGCTACTGGTGGACACGCAGGGCGTGGCGGGCGGTGGCGGGGCGATGGGTGGTGCGTCGGCGGGGGGCACGCCTGACGCGCGTAACGGCGCGCCGACTTCCGGGCATTTGCGATCCGCCGCTTCCGCGCCGCCTTCGCTGGCGGATTGCGCCGATCCGCGTGAGAGCGGTCGCGCGGCTGGCTCATGCGCTGCCGAGCCGGGCGGCGGCAACGACGCGCGCGCTGCCATACCCGTCGCCGGCAAGCTGCCTGGCGCGACGGTCATGCCACTCCGGGCGTCTGCGAACGGCCGGCCTCTGAACCTCCCCGGCGGCAACGCCGCCGGCCCCGCCAAGGAGACGCCGGATGGACTGTAACGAAGCACGGCCGCTCCTCGATGCGAATGCCGATCACGAATTGCCCGCGCCGGATGCACGGCGCGTCCAGCAGCATATCGAGAGCTGCGAGGCCTGCCGGCGTGAAAGCGAACACCTGCGGGCGCTGGGCGGCGCGCTGCGCGCGGCACCTTATCATCGCGCGCCGCAGTCGCTGCGGGCGCGGATCGTCGCCGCATTGCCGGAAGTGGATCAGGCACTGGCGGAGTCTGCGGCGTCCGGGAGCTCTGGGGCCGCAGGGGCTGCGGCGATGCCGGACGCTTCGGCGGAGGACGAGAAGCCTGCGCGTCAGTCCGCGTGGCCGCAGCGGCTTGGCGGCTGGCTGAAGGACTGGTTTCAGGGACCGGCACGCGGTCCGGGTCAGGGCAAGCCGGGCGGCTGGGGCGGCTCGCCCCGCGGCGCCGGCCAGCCGCTCGCCACGGGCGGCGCGCAGCGCCTCTTCGCGCCGGGCTGGCTGGCGGCGCTCGCAGTCGCGCTGTGCGCGGTGGCGGCGGTCGTCACGCTGAACTGGCGGCGCCCGGCCGATTTCACGCCGTTTGCAGACGAACTCGTGGAAAGCCATGTGCGGGCGCAGGTCTCGGGACGCGACATCGACGTGATTTCGACGGACCGGCATACGGTCAAGCCATGGTTCAACGGCCGGCTCGACTATTCGCCGCCCGTCGAGGATCTCGCGGCCAGCGGCTTCGCGCTGGAGGGCGGCCGGCTCGACTACATCGCGCATCAGCGGGTGGCGGTACTGGTGTATCGCTATCGCAAGCACGTGATCGACGTATATGTGTTCCCGCAGGCGGGCGCGGGGGCAGGCCGTGGCGCGGATGGCGCGGCGCCTGCGGCACTCGGCCACGAAGGCTATTCGATCGCCCACTGGGACGCGGAAGGCATGACCTGGTGGGCGATCACCGACGCCGCGCCAGACGCGTTGAGCGGTCTCGAAGCGGCGCTCAGGGCGCGCTTGCAAGGCGGCAGTGGGCGAACCGAAGGCGGTTGAGGGTTGGGGAGCGGTCGCCAGGTGCCGATGAGCGGTAACGCAGAGGGGCGAGCGGAGCAGGGGCAGAAAGCTGGTCTGCGGGCCCGCCGGGCGGGCGGATAGCACCCTGACGCGCAGCAGGCTGGCACAAGTGTCAAAAGCCACTCCGGCCTTTCTCACTCCATCTCCCCCGTCCGCCCCTAAACCGTTGAAAACACACCCGATTCGTGCGCCGCACTAACGAGATATCTTGCAACCCGGCCCCATTCGGGTTACACTCTTTGGCTTCTCACTTGCCGCACCGGTTCCGACGCCCGGGTGGCTTTAATCCACAAGGAGTGAATATGCGTCATTACGAAATCGTATTTATCGTGCACCCGGATCAGAGCGAGCAAGTGCCCGCCATGATCGAGCGTTACAAGTCCACGATCACCTCGCACGGTGGCCAGATCCACCGTATCGAAGACTGGGGCCGTCGCCAACTGGCCTACATGATCGAGAAACTCGCGAAGGCTCACTACGTCTGCATGAACATCGAATGCGACCAAACCACGCTCGACGAGCTGGAACACGCATTCAAGTTCAACGACGCTGTTCTGCGTCACCTGATCGTCAAGATGAAGAAGGCCGAAACGGGCCCGTCGCCGATGATGAAGGAAGTGCAGCGCGAAGAAGCCAAGAAGTCGGCTGCTACGCAACCGTCCGAAGCGCAGGCTTAAGACACACTATTTAAGCTACCAGACCCAAGCGTCGCTTTCGCCAAAGGCTTCATGAACCGGCTGCAACTCACGGCCAGCGTCGTCGAACGCGAACCGGTGCGGTACACCCCCGCCGGCGTTCCGATCGCAGGATGCACGTTGCAGCATCGCACGGAAGTCGTCGAAGCGGGTATTGCCCGCCAGGTCGAACTGACCATGCAGGCAGTCGCAGCAGGCGAAGCGAGCGGCAGGCTGGAAAGCTGTCCGATGGGCGTGGAAACGCTCTTCACAGGCTTTCTGGCAAAAAAGCACCGCAACGCAAGAACTCTGGTATTTCACATCACAGCATTGCAGGACATTGGAAAGGACTGAACATGCCCCGCCCGACTGGTAAGAAATTCGACAAGCGTCGTCAGCAACAAAATCCGCTCTTCAAGCGCAAGAAGTTCTGCCGTTTCACGGCCGCTGGCGTCGATCACATCGACTACAAGGACCTCGAAACGCTGAAGGACTTCATCGGCGAAAACGGCAAGATCACGCCGGCGCGTCTCACGGGTACGAAGTCGCACTATCAACGCCAGCTGGATACGGCAATCAAGCGCGCACGTTTCCTCGCGCTGGTGCCGTACACCGACCAGCACAAGGCCTAACCCGACGACGCGATAAGGAGCATCCGAATGCAAATCATTCTTCTGGAAAAAGTCGTCAATCTGGGCAACCTGGGCGATATCGTGAAGGTCAAGGACGGTTACGCACGTAACTTCCTGATCCCGAACAAGCAAGCTCGCCGTGCAACGAAGGAAGCCCTGGCTGAATTCGAAGTGCGCCGTGCAGAACTCGAAAAGGTCGCCGCTGAAAAGCTGGCGGCCGCCTCGGCTCAAGGCGAAAAGCTGGCAGGTTCGACGGTTCAGATCGGCCAGAAGGCTGGCGTCGACGGCCGCCTGTTCGGCTCGGTGACGAACGCCGACATCGCTGACGCACTGGTCAAGCAAGGCTTCGCAGTGGAAAAGGCGCAAGTGCGTCTGCCGGAAGGCCCGCTGAAGACGGTCGGCGACCACGCAGTTCAAGTTTCGCTGCACACCGACGTTCTGGTCGATGTGACGGTGGCTGTGATCGGCGAACACGTCTAAGCATCAGCTAGTACCTGCCAGGATGGTGCTGGCGAAGGGCAGGGGCCGGGTAACCGGCCCCTGCTTTTTTTGTGCCCGTTTTTTTCGTTTTTGCGCTCGCCCCGGCCGCCCGATTACCCGATAATTCCACTCCATGAACGCACCGTCCAAAGATCCCCAACTCGAGTCGCTGAAAGTCCCGCCGCATTCGATCGAGGCCGAGCAATCGGTGCTGGGCGGCCTGCTGCTCGACAACGCGGCATGGGACCGCATCGCCGACTTCCTGTCGCAGAGCGATTTTTACCGCTACGACCACCGCATCATCTTCGAGCACATCGGCAAGCTGATCGCGGCGACGCGTCCGGCCGACGTGATCACCGTGTTCGAGGCGCTCGGCACCTCGGGCAAGGCGGAAGAGGTCGGCGGTCTCGCCTACCTGAACGCACTGGCGCAGAACACGCCGAGCGCGGCCAATATCCGCCGCTACGCGGAAATCGTGCGCGATCGCGCGGTGTTGCGCCGGCTGGTATCGGTCGCCGATGAAATCTCGGCCGATGCGTTCAATCCGCAAGGCAAGGAAGTCCGGCAATTGCTGGACGAAGCCGAATCGAAGGTGTTTTCGATCGCTGAAGACGGCGCGCGTGGGACCCAAGGCTTCCTGGAAATCGGGCCGCTGCTGACCCAAGTGGTCGAGCGGATCGACACGCTGTATCACACCGCGAACCCGAGCGATGTGACCGGCACGCCGACCGGCTTCGTCGACCTGGATCGCATGACGTCAGGCATGCACGGTGGCGAGCTGATCATCGTCGCTGGGCGTCCGTCGATGGGTAAAACCGCGTTTTCGATGAACATCGGCGAATATGTGGCGGTCGAGTATGGTCTGCCGGTCGCCGTGTTCTCGATGGAAATGCCGGGGTCGCAGCTCACGATGCGTATGCTCGGCTCCGTCGGCCGGCTGGATCAGCACCGTATGCGAACAGGCCGTCTGACCGACGAGGATTGGCCCAAGCTCACGCACGCGGTGCAAAAAATGAGCGAAGCGCAAATCTTCATCGACGAAACCGGCGGATTGAACCCGATGGAATTGCGCTCGCGCGCACGCCGGCTGTCGCGCCAGTGCGGCAAGCTGGGTCTGATCATTATCGACTACCTGCAGTTGATGAGCGGGTCGTCGTCCGGCGAAAACCGTGCGACCGAAATTTCGGAAATCTCCCGTTCGTTAAAGAGTCTCGCCAAAGAACTCGACGTGCCGGTGATCGCGTTGTCGCAGCTCAACCGGGGTCTCGAACAACGCCCGAACAAGCGACCCATCATGTCGGATCTGCGTGAATCCGGCGCTATCGAGCAGGATGCGGACGTGATCCTGTTCATTTACCGCGACGAAGTCTATAACCCGGACAGCCCGGACAAGGGCACGGCCGAAATCATCATCGGTAAGCAGCGGAACGGCCCGATTGGCCCCGTACGGCTGACGTTCCATGGCCAATTTACGAAGTTCGACAATTTTGCCGGTGCGCAGAATTTCTACAGCGAGTAAAGACGCAAACGGGCGCCTGTTGTAACGGCGCTTTCAAAAGTGCGACACAAGCCCCGCGACGGTACAATATGGCAGTTTTATGTCAGCCATTACGTGACCAATTTTCGGGATCTCAATGTTCGGTCGATTCATGCCCACCGAGGGCAAGTTCTTTGAAATTTTCAATGCACACGCAGCATGCATCGTCTCGGCGAGCCGCGAACTCGAGCTGCTGATCGACAATCTGCAAGACGCGGAAACCCATAAGCAAAACGTGCAAAAAGCCGAGAAGGCCGCTGACAAGCTCACGCACGAAGCCATCGATCTGCTGCACAAGACCTTCATCACGCCGCTCGACCGCGATGAGATCCACAAGCTGATCACCACGATGGACGACATCCTCGATCTGATGGAGGACGTCGCCACTGCTATCTCGCTGTACGACGTGCAGGCGGTGACCTCGGAAGCCAGCCAGCTCGCGCACATCTGCACGGCAACTTCGGAGCGCGTGCAGTTCGCCGTCAGCCTGCTGTCGGACATGAAGCAGGCTAGCCAGATTCTCAAGGCGTGCGAGGAAATCGACCGTCTGGAATCGGAAGCCGACCGTGTGCTGCGCTCGGCAATGTCCAAGCTCTTCCGCGAGGAAGACAACGTCAAGACCCTGATCAAGCTGAAAGCAATCTATGAATTGCTCGAGACGATCACGGACAAATGTGAAGATGTAGCGAACATCATCGAAGGCATCGTGCTGGAAAACGCATAATGCAATCGATACAACTCGCCATCTGGGTCGTTGCCGGCCTGGTCGCCGTCGCGCTGATTTTCGACTTCATGAACGGCTTTCACGACGCGGCGAATTCGATCGCCACGGTCGTTTCCACTGGCGTACTGAAGCCGCAGCAGGCGGTGGCCTTCGCGGCGGCGTTCAACGTCATCGCGTATTTCGTGTTTCACCTGAAAGTGGCCGCGACCGTCGGCCGAGGCACGATCGATCCCAACATCGTCGATCACTACGTGATCTTCGGCGCGCTGGTCGGCGCGATCGGCTGGAACGTCATCACCTGGATTTACGGCATCCCGTCCAGTTCGTCGCATGCGCTGATCGGCGGCCTGGTGGGCGCCGCGCTCGCCAAGTCGGGCTGGGGCTCGCTCAACATGGACGGCCTGCTGAAGACGGTGGCGTTCATTTTCATCTCGCCGTTGCTGGGCTTCGTGCTCGGCTCGTTTTTTATGCTGGCGGTGTCGTGGATGTATTTCCGCACGCCGCCAAGCAAGGTCGACCGTCGTTTCCGGCGTCTGCAAATGGTGTCCGCAGGTTTGTATAGCCTCGGCCACGGCGGCAACGATGCGCAGAAAACCATCGGCATTATCTGGATGCTGCTGATCGCGACTGGCATCGCGTCGGCGGCCGCGGACGCGCCACCGCTGTGGGTAATCGGCGGCTGTTATCTGTCGATGGGCCTCGGCACGCTGTTCGGCGGCTGGCGGATCGTCCGCACGATGGGCCAGAAAATTACCAAGCTCAAGCCGGTCGGCGGTTTTTGCGCGGAGTCGGGCGGGGCGATCACGCTGTTTACCGCGTCGTGGCTCGGCATTCCGGTGTCCACCACGCATACGATTACCGGCGCAATCGTCGGTGTGGGCGCGACGCAGAAGCTCAGCGCGGTGCGTTGGGGTGTGGCCGGCAACATCGTCTGGGCGTGGATTCTGACGATTCCCGCCTCGGCGGTGCTGTCCGCGGCGGCCTGGTGGTTTGGCCACCATTTTCTGTAATTCCTTGAGCGTCGTGAGCGCGCGGGCCGGTGCGTGGCGTGGCGTGGTGCGTGCACCGCTGACGATGCGTGGCGCGCTCGCCGCTGCTCCTAAAGCACGAGCGCCGCTCGCACCCTCGGTACGCAAATCGTCCGCCATACGTTGTAACGTACGCAGCCAGCCTTAGCCGCGCGCCGCTCAAATGAGCGGCGCGCTGCCCCCATCCATCGGGACAATCGCGCCCGTTACATAGCTCGCGCGGCGGCTCGCCAGAAACAGCGCGACGTCGGCAATCTCCTCCGGTTTTGCATAGCGTCCGAGCGGCACCCTGGCCTGTCCGCGCGCCAGCGCGTCCGCGTTCGCGATGCCTTGCTGCGCCGCTTCCAGTTTGACCGCTTCCTCGACGCGCTCGGTCAGCGTCGCCCCCGGGTTGATCGCGTTGATGCGGATGCCGTAGCGCGCATAGTAGTGGGCGAGGCCGACGGTAGCGAGCATCAGCGCTGCATTCGCGGCGCCGCCGGCGATATGGATGTCGCTCGCCATCTTGCCGCCCATGCCGATGATGTTGACGATCGTGCCCGGCTCCGCGCCGCCGCCGGTTTTCACGCGCTCGGCCATGCGGCGCAGCACTTCCTGCTGCGGATAGATGTACGGGAAGTACTTGGCTTCCATCGTCGCCCTGAACGCGTCGGCATCGAGCGTTTCCGGGTCATAGCGGCGCGCCGCGCCGGCGCTGTTGATCAGGACGTCGATCGGGCCCACCGCGGTGCTGACTTCTTCGACGATATCGGCGGCGCTGTGCGGTTCGTGCAGATCGGCGCGAGTCCGGTGCACGTGCAAGCCTTCCTGCTTCAATTGCTCGTAGGCGCGCGCGAGGTTGGCGGGGTCGCGTGACACGATCGCGACTTTGGCACCTTCCTGAGCGAACGCTCTGGCGCAGGCGAAGCCGATTCCCTTACTGCCGCCTGTGATCAACACCACCTTGTCTTTCAGCCCGAGATCCATCGTCACCACCCGCTGTCGGAAGAATATCGATGACGATAGCAGATCGGCGGCGTTGCTGTGACCCTTGGGCTCTGCGATACCGCGCGGGACCGCTCGATGGTGTGGCTACAACTGCGAGTCAGAAGTTGCCGTTGGCGAAGCGGGCGATCGGATCGTCGTTGGTTTGGGTGGGGGCCGGTACGCTACGCGAGGACGTGGACGCTCGCATGATCTGCACGCTGCCGTTGGCATCGGCTTGTTGTGCCTGCCGGGCCTGACGCGCGGCCACCGCAGCGGGTGGCGGGGGCTCGAACGCATCGGCGGCGGCGTCGATGGCGTCCGGCGCGTGAGCGGCCGTGGTTTGTGGGACCGTTTGTGAGGCTGTCGCCGGTTGAACCGGTGAGCCGACCGGGGCGTCATACGCGCTCGCCTGGGCAGCCGGAATCGCTATCGGCGCCACGGCGCCCGCCGCGCGGGCCTGGATCTGCGCCGCGCTCATGCCCGGCGGCGGTGGCTCGAATGGGTCGGCTTGCACGGTGGCCGCGGTTCCGGCCGAGGCGGTCGTCGCGACCGGCTGAGCCGCCGCTGTCGACGGGGCGGCCGGCGTCACCGCAACGCGGGCCGTTTGCTGCGGCTGGCCCACTGATTGCGTTGCCGGCGACGCGGCAGCATAGCCCGATTTCGCAACCGCGGCTCCGGCTCCCGCGCCCGGCGCCGTTGCCGTCGTCGAGCCGGCATACGCTGGCGCTACCTGCATCACTGGCGCGCCAATTTCGGGCTGCGGCGTCGCAGCCTGATAACTCGGCGTATCGAACGGCGCGGGTGCGGCTGCCGGGGCGGCCACCCGGCGAATGCCGTCGAAGCGCTTGGCCCAATAAGGATTGGTCAGATAGTCGAGCCGCACCGTGCCGCCCGTCGACGGCGCATTGACGAAGCGCAGCTTCCCCACATAAATGCCGACATGCGAATGGGCGCGGCCGGTCGTGTTGAAGAAGATCAGATCGCCCGGCGCGATCTCGTCGGGTTCGATCGATTCGCCGCGTCCGCTCATGTCCGCCGTGGTGCGCGGCAGATTCACCGACGCGGCGCGCAGCACCACATAGCGAACCAGCCCGCTGCAATCGAAGCCGCTATCGGGCGTATTGCCGCCCCAGCGGTAGGGCACGCCCACCAGACTCATCGCCTGAATCGAGATTTCTTCGCGGCCGATGCTGTGATCGACGAAATGCGGAAAGCCGGGCGGCGGCGCATGATACGCGCCGTTCGCCACCACGACCGAGCTGCCGGACCCGCGCGACGTCTTCTGCGGCGCGCCGGCACAGGCGGCGAGCAGCAGGAGGGACAGCAGCGAAAAGGCGAGACGGCGCATGGCAAGCAAGGCGAGCGTTAACACTCGTTGACTGAACGACGATGTCCGGATGGTAGCCCGCCGCACATGGCGCGGGCAAGAATTGTTGATAAATTACTTGAAGTTCGTGCGCTAAGTGTTGCCCGTTCAGCACGAGGAAGTAAAAAAGCCGCGTCCGGAATCGTCCGGACGCGGCTTCGAGGCAGAGCTAACTAACTGAAATTTAGAGGATTTCGGACGCGTAGTCGGCGAGGCGCGAGCGCTCGCCGCGCGCCAGCGTCACGTGCCCGCTGTGCGCCCAACCCTTGAAGCGATCGACCACGTACGTCAGCCCCGAACTGCCTTCGGTCAGGTAAGGCGTATCGATCTGCGCGATATTGCCCAGACAGATGATCTTCGTGCCCGGACCCGCGCGGGTGACCAGCGTCTTCATCTGCTTCGGCGTCAGGTTCTGCGCCTCGTCGATGATCAGATACTTGTCCACGAACGTACGGCCGCGCATGAAGTTCATGCTCTTGACCTTCAGGCGCGAGCGGATTAGCTCCTGCGTCGCGGCGCGGCCCCATTCGCCGGCGGCGTCGTCGGTTTTCTGCAGGACTTCGAGGTTGTCGTCGAATGCGCCCATCCACGGCTGCATCTTTTCCTCTTCCGTACCCGGCAGGAAGCCGATGTCTTCGCCGACCGGCACCGTCGCGCGCGTCACGATGATCTCGTTGTAGCGCTTGTCGTCGAGCACCTGCGCGAGGCCGGCCGCGAGCGCGACCAGCGTCTTGCCGGTGCCGGCCTGGCCGAGCAGCGTGACGAAGTCGATTTCCGGATTCATCAGCAGGTTCAGCGCGAAATTCTGCTCGCGATTGCGCGCCGTGATGCCCCACACATTGTTCTTGTGGTGGCCGTAGTCACGCAGCGTTTGCAGCAGTGCCGTCTTGCCGTTCAACTCGCGCACCAGCGCATGGAACGTGGGTTCGCCGTTTTGCGGCTCCAGATAGACGAACTCGTTGACCAGCATCGACGCGCACAGCGGACCCGTCACCCGGTAATACGTAGTACCGGTCTTGGTGTCCTGCCAGCTCTCCATGCCCTTCGCGTGCTTCGTCCAGAAATCCTGTGGCAGCGCGCGGATGCCCGAGTACAGCAGGTCGCTGTCTTCGAGCACCTGGTCGTTGAAATAGTCTTCGGCCGGCAGTCCGAGCGCATGCGCCTTGATGCGCATGTTGATGTCTTTCGACACCAGCACGACCTGGCGATCCGCGCGGTCGCGCTGCAGCGCGCGCACCACGCCGAGAATCTGGTTGTCGGCCTTGCCTTCCGGCAGACCTTCGACCGGCTCGATCGCGGTGAGCTTGGTCTGGAAGTACAGGCGCCCGGACGCCTCGCGGCTGCCCAGACGGGCGAGCGAAATGCCGTCGGACATGTTGCCGGCGTTCGCCACCAGCGCGTCCAGCGTGCGGCTCACCTGGCGAGCGTTGCGCGCGACTTCCGACATGCCCTTCTTGTGATTGTCGAGCTCTTCCAACGTCATCATCGGCAGATAGACGTCGTGTTCCTCGAAACGGAACAGGCAGCTCGGATCGTGCATCAGCACGTTGGTGTCGAGCACGAAGAGTTTCTGGACTTCGAGCGCTTCGGCGCCCGCGCCGCGTTTCTTGCTGGTGCCACGCGTGCTTGGCGCGGCAGCCGGCGTGTCGGCTGCGGGCTGTTTCGCGCTCGGCGCGCGCGCGACCACCGGCTGCGGATGAGCCGCGGGCGTGGCCGGTTCGGCTTGCGGACGGGTGGCCGGCACCGGCTGCAACAGCGCAGCGGTCTGCTTCGATCTGCGGCTGCGCGCCGGCGCGGCGGCTTCGGCCGCGGCAGGCGACGCGGATGCTACGGGCACAGGCCGCAGTGTCGTTGCGGCGTTGGCCGCCTGCGCCATCGGTGCGGCGACGTTCGCGCGGCCGTAATCGGCCGGCTCTGCGGCTTCCCCGGCGCCAGCCTGTTTCTTCGCGGCGGAGCGCGCCGGAGTGGCGGCTTTGGCCTTGTATTCGTCAGGCGGCAGGAGATTGCCGAGCTTGCTGGGGGGAGTAGGCAAAGGCATGGTTTCCCTCGAATTAATCGGGTCGCATATCGTGCGCCGCCTGTCGCATTCTGCCGGTGCCAGTGGATGCGCACGCAGTTTGCGCCCGGAGGCGCGCATTCGGTCTAGAGATGCCGGTTCGCCTGGTCTTCGATCGGCTCCTTGATGCAAGCGCGCGGCCGAGTGAACGAACGGTTGCGCGCAATTAAAAAAGCCGCCGCCCCGGAGTACGGGGCAAGCGGCTCGCCTAGGGTGCTCGCGTTGCGCCTCACGACTCCGACGGTCCCGGTAGAGGGGCCGTCAAGTCGGGTGCAGCGGAGGAAAATGTGGGGTGGACAGGCACTCATTGCAACCCAATATAACGCGCCTCAAAGCGCTTGTACAGCCACCAGAATATCGTCGACATGGCCGGGCACTTTCACGCCGCGCCACTCCTCGCGCAGCACCCCTTCGGCGTCGATGAGGAACGTGGAGCGCTCGATTCCCCGTACTTCTTTGCCATACATTTTCTTCATTTTGATGACATTGAAGAGTGCGCACAGGTTTTCTTCCGGATCGGAGATCAGCGGGAAGGGCAGTTCGAGCTTGGCCTTGAAATTGTCATGCGAGCGCAGGCTGTCGCGCGACACGCCGATGATTTCCGCGCCGGCCTTCCTGAACTTCGGATACAGATCGCGGAATTGCAGACCTTCCGTCGTGCAGCCCGGCGTGTTGTCCTTCGGGTAAAAATACAGCACCACCTTCTTGCCCCGCAGCTTGGACAGCGTGATCTCGCCACCGGTAGCGGGGGCGGTGAAGTCGGGGATGGGTTGGTCGACTGCGATGGACACGAGGTTCTCCGTTTGTTATGGTCGGCGCCGCTTTGCTGCGGTGGCGTCGGCCTGGCATCGAGGCTTATGGGGAGGTGGGCGCCTGCACGCGCGGTGGCGGTTCCGGTTGTGGTTCCGTCCGGGTGGTCAGGATTGGCCGCCGATTGGTCGCTCAGGGCTGGACGATCAGTTCGCCGGAACGCCCTGGAATTTCGCCCCACGTTACAGGGTACGTTGGCAGCGTGCTGCGGTCTAGCGCGGCGTAGTAATCACCCATGGTCGCGAAGGTATGGCCTTGCGCGCGCCAGCCTTCCAGCAGTTGTTCGAAAATCGGCGCGAGCTTTTGCCCTTCGAGTTCCGCGTGCAACGTGAACACCTGGTCGTGCGGATTATTGGCCGTGTGCTTCAGCATCCATTGCGCGACGTTGTGCTCATCGACCTCGTCCACGCCGAGCACTTCGTCGAGCGTGGGCAGCGTGGTGGGCATCTGCACGTGGCTGAGCGTCCTGCCGCCGACCACCGGCAGATACGGCGAGTGGCCACGCCCGTCGGACGCATACCGCATGCCCCAAGCGTCGATCTGCTCGAACGCATGGCCGTTCATCTGCCAGCCCGCCGCGCCGTGCGTGGCCGGCGAAGCGCCGAACACCTCGACGAAACGGTCATGGCTTTTCTGCATCTGCGCGCTGGTCCACGCGCGGTCTTTCGAGCGCACGTTGTCCTGCCAGTACACGTGATCCCACGTGTGGATGCCGCATTCGAAACCGGCTTCGTGGATCGCGCGCATCTCGGCGGCTGCCTTGGTGCCAATGTCCGGACCGGGCAGCAGCACGCCGTACATCAATTGCTTGACACCGTAGTGTTCGACCACCGAAGTGCGCGACACCTTCTTCAGAAAGCCCGGCCGCAGCACGCGGCGCATCGCCCAACCGGTGTGGTCGGGGCCGAGGCTGAAGAGGAAGGTGGCGCGCGCCTTGAAACGATCAAAGATGCGCGCGAGATTCGGCACGCCTTCGCGGGTGCCGCGCAGCGTGTCGACGTCGATCTTCAGGACGATACGAGCCAAGGCGATCCGCCCTTATTGCTGTTCGACGAGCGCGCGGGCTTCGCCGACATGGCCGCGATACGCTTCGAAAATCTTGCGCAGCGCTTCGTCGAAGGTCGACTTGGGCGCCCAGCCGAGTTCCTGCATCGTGTTGTCGATTTTCGGCACGCGGTTCTGCACGTCCTGGTAGCCGGCGCCGTAGTACGCGCCCGACGACGTTTCGATCAGCTGCACCTGTCTGGCCGTGTCCGCGTATTCGGGGAATTCGGCGGCGAGCGTCAGCATCTTGTGCGCGAGTTCGCGCACCGAGAAATTGTTGATCGGGTTGCCGATGTTGTAGATCTTGCCGGTGGCGACGCCGTCCTTGTTCTCGATGATCTTCATCAGCGCGCCGATGCCGTCGTCGATGTCCGTGAACGCGCGCTTTTGCGCACCGCCGTCGACGAGGCTGATGTTCTCGCCGCGCACGATGTGGCCGAGGAACTGCGTGACCACGCGCGAGCTGCCTTCCTTCGGCGTGTAGATCGAGTCGAGGCCCGGGCCGATCCAGTTGAACGGACGGAACAGCGTGAAGTTCAGGCCTTCCATGCCGTAACCCCAGATCACGCGGTCCATCAACTGCTTCGAGCACGCGTAGATCCAGCGCGGCTTGTTGATCGGGCCGTACGACAGTTGCGATTCTTCTGGATCGAACTGCTCGTCCGTGCACATGCCGTAGACCTCGGAGGTCGACGGAAACACGAGATGCTTGCCGTACTTGACGGCCGAACGCACGATCGGCAGGTTCGCCTCGAAGTCCAGCTCGAACACGCGCAGCGGCTGCTTCACGTAGGTGGCGGGCGTGGCGATCGCGACCAGCGGCAGGATCACATCGCACTTCTTGATGTGATACTCGACCCACTCCTTGTTGATCGTGATGTCGCCTTCGAAGAAGTGCATCCGCTCGTGATTGAGGAGGTCGCCCAGACGTTCGGTCTGCATGTCCATCCCGAAGACTTCCCAATCGGTCGTTTCGAGAATGCGTTTGGACAGGTGATGGCCGATGAAGCCGTTCACACCCAGAATCAGGACTTTTTTCATGAAGGTCGGGGAGTTTGGATGAGCTGGGCGAATGCCGCCGGACTGACGACAGTTTCGCCGCCGTCGTGCTGGTGCCGCAATTCGTGGATGATGATCGAGCGGCCGTCGCCGCAGATCGCAAAAAAGGCATTATCGCTTACGTGCAGGCCCGGCGGCAAATCCGGACGGAGCGCGCCGGGCGCGGCCAGCCGTGCGCGGGCGACGATGAAGCGGTGTCCGTCGAGATCGGTGAACGCGCCGGGATAGGGCGGCGCGACCGCGCGAATCAGGTTGTAGACCTGCTGCGCGGGCTGGCTCCAGTCGATCCGGCCGTCTTCCGGTTTGCGTCCGCCGTAGTAGCTGCCGTGCGCGAGGTCGTTCGGCAAATGCGGCGCTTCGCCCGCCAGCAGTGCCGGCAGCACGCGCCACAGGGTTTGCTCCGCGGCGACCGTGACCTTGTCGAACACCTGCGCGGCGGTGTCGTCGGGCAGGATCGGCACCGGCGTCTGCGCGATGATCGCGCCCGCGTCGGGCTTGGCGGCCATTTCGTGCAGCGTCGCGCCGGTTTCGGTCTCGCCGTGGATCACCGCCCAGTTGGTCGGCACGCGGCCGCGGTATTTCGGCAGCAGCGAGCCATGCATGTTGTAAGCGCCCCGTGCGGCGAGCGCGAGCAGGTCGACCGGCAACATGTGGCGGTAATAGAACGAAAAGATGAAGTCCGGGCGCGCGGCGCTGAGCGCGGCGCGCAACTCCGCGCTCTTCGGATCGGCCGGCGTAATGACCGGAATGCCGTGCTCGGCCGCGACCGAGGCCACGCTGCCGAACCAGATGTTTTCGCTCGGGTTGTCTTCGTGGGTGACGACCAGCGCCACGTCGACACCGCGCGCGAGCAGCACCTGCAGGCAGCGCACGCCGACGTTGTGATAGGCGAATACGACGGCGCGCGGCTTCATGGCGTCGGCCCCTGATCGATCAGCGGCGCGGCTTGCACCGCCTGCACGACGGCCTGGCGCGGCACTTCGGCGACGGCCGCGCCGTCGCGCTGCTCAAGGATGGTTTGCACCAGATAGCGCGGCCGCGCGCGTACCTGCTGGTAGATCCGGCCGATGTACTCGCCGAGCAGGCCGAGCGCGAAGATGATCACGCCGAGCAGGAAGAAGGTGATAGCGAACAGCGTGAACACACCTTGCACTTCCGCGCCGATGATGAAGCGGCGAATCAGCAGCAGCACGAACAGCGCGGCGGAGCCAAGCGACAGGATCACGCCGATGAACGACAGCCATTGCAGCGGCACCACCGAGAAGCCGGTGACGAGGTCGAAATTCAGGCGGATCAGCGAGTACAGCGAATACTTCGATTCGCCGGCAAAGCGCTCTTCGTGCGCGACTTCGATTTCGACCGGATTCTGCGCGAAGGTGTATGCGAGCGCCGGAATGAACGTGTTGATTTCGCCGCAGCGATTGATCGTGTCGATGATGTGCCGGCTGTACGCGCGCAGCATGCAGCCCTGGTCGGTCATCTTGATGCGGGTGATGCGCTCGCGCAACCGGTTCATCGCGCGCGACGCCTTGCGGCGCCACAGGCTGTCCTGGCGTTGCAGACGGATCGTGCCGACGTAGTCGAAGCCTTCGCGCATCTTCGACACCAGCTTGCCGATTTCCTCCGGTGGATTCTGCAGGTCGGCGTCGAGCGTGATGACGATCTCGCCGCGCGACTGTTCGAAGCCCGCGAGAATCGCCATGTGCTGGCCGTAATTGCCGTTCAGCAGAATCACGCGGGTCGTGTCGGGCCGCGCGCGGAATTGCTCGGCGAGCAGCGCGGCGGATTTGTCGCGGCTGCCGTCGTTGATGAAGATCACTTCGTAACCGGTGCCGAGCGCGTCGAGCGCTGGGTAGAGGCGCGCGAACAGCGCGGCCAGCCCGGCTTCCTCGTTGTACACCGGGATGATGATCGACACTTCCGGTGCGGCGGCGCGATGTTCCGAATAAATCATTTCCGCTTATTTTCCGTATTGTTCGCAAATTTCATTGACCGCGCGGCAGACGCGCGCCACGTCGCTTTCGTTCATCAACGTGAAGAGCGGCAGCGTGACGGTGCTCGCGCCGAAGCGCTCCGCATGCGGGAACATGCCTTCCTTGAAGCCGAGCGCGCGGTACAGCGTGAACAGATGGATCGCCGGGTAATGCATGCCCGACCCGATGCCGCGTTCCTTCAGTTGCGCCATGAAGCCGGCGCGGTCCAGCGAGAGTTTTTCCAGCGGCAGCGTGATCTGGAACATGTGCCAGTTGCTGTTGCCGAAGTCGGCAAACGGCAGGCCGACGCCCAGTTTCACCGCCGCGCCGCCTTCGAAGCCCGCGAAATACGCACGCACGAGTTTTTTGCGCTGTTCGAGAAAGCGCGCGAGATGCGGCAGCTGGCCGAGGCCGACGCGCGCGGCGACGTCCGTCAGATTGTATTTGCCGCCGAGCACGTCGCAGTCCATGCCGTCGAAGCCCGTGCGGGTGATGCCTTGCAGCCGGTATTTCTGGGCCAGCACGGCTTCCTCCTCGTTGTTCAGCACCAGCGCGCCGCCTTCGATCGAGGTCAGGTTCTTGTTCGCGTGGAAGCTGAACGACACGATGTCGCCGAGCTTGCCGATGCGCTCGCCGTTCCACGTCGAACCGAAGGCCTGCGCGGCATCTTCGATTACGCGCAGCTTGTGCGCGCGGGCGATCGCGTAGAGGCGGTCCATGTCGACCGGCAGGCCGGACAGAAACACCGGCAGCAGTGCCTTGGTGCGCGGTGTGATGGCTTTTTCGAGCAGGTCGAGGTCGATGTTGCGCGTCACCGGATCGATGTCGACGAACACCGGCGTAGCACCGGTTTCGAGGATCACGTTGCTGGTCGAGACCCAGGAGGCGGGCGTCGTGATGACTTCGTCTCCCGCGCCCACGCCGGCTATGCGCAGCCCGATCTCCAGCGTCGCCGTGCCGGAGTTGAACGTGCGCACCGGACGGCCGCCGCAGAACTCGGACAGCGCCGCCTCGAACTTCTGGTTCTGTGGACCGGTGGTGATCCAGCCGGAGCGCAGCACGTCGGCGACGCCCTGAATCGTTTCTTCATCGATTTCAGGTTTGACAAACGGCAAAAAGGGGACTGTTGACTGGCTCATGAATGCTTCGCTCGATTGAAAAGGGCGCTACCCGAAGGGCGCGAAGTAAACCACAAACTACGCGCAAACCCAAGGTGGCGGCGAAAAATGCGCAACCGCACAGCATACTGCGATCAACCTTAGGTCATGCTTGGTCCGTCCGCAGGCTGCGCTTACGGTATCTTGCTCAGGCCGGCCCGCGCCAGCCCGGCGCGGACGATAAACGGCAATAAAACGTTTTCGCCAGCACGCAGCGGCGGCGTTCGCGTCTAGCTGCGCGCGACGATGACTACGCCGATCAGGATGATGCCGATCCCGACCAGCTTCTGCACCGACAACACTTCGCCGAACAGGTACCACGCCGCGAACGCGTTGACGACATAGCCGAGCGACAGCATCGGATAGGCGATCGACACGTCCACTCGCGACAGCCCTACCACCCAGACCACCAGGCTCACCACATAGCACACGAGTCCCGCGATGAGCGGCGGCTGGGTTGCGAGCCGCCAGCCGATGGGCAGGATGTTCGCACGGGTGAATTCGAAGTGTCCAACGGCATTCGTGCCGGCTTTGAGCAGCAACTGCGCGGCGGCGTTCAATGTCACGCCGGCGAGGATGCAAAAGAGGGAAATCGGGTTCATCGAACGATTGAATCCTGAGATGGGGTCATTGTTGTGGTTTTTCCACGGCCGCCGGCGCGTCGGCCGCCGCGAGCGGTTTCATCACCACCACGCGGCGCGAATCTCGCGCGATCACCTGCATCGGCAGGCCTTCCTTGAGCAGGCGCTCGTAGGTCGGCGGCGGGATCAGCGCGAGCGCGTAGCGGTCTGCCTTCCAGCGTTCGATCCACGCGTCGATGGACGGCACCCACTTCTGCGGTTCGACGGACACGCCGAACGCCAGCTCGTCGGGATGCTCGACCATGATCATCGTGTGGTCGATATAGAACGGCAGGGTGTGGTCGAGCACGCCGACCGAGTAGAACGGCGTATCCGCGGGCAGCTTCGCGAGCTGCGCCTTGATCGCGGGGGCGAGCGGCGCGCCGGAGCTGAGGCGGCCGAACACGTCGTGACCGGTGCCGGCGATCGTCCCCAGCAGGAGCCACGCCGCGCCGAAGCAGGCGATCGCACCGAGGCTGCCGGCCCGGCTGCGGCGGTTCAGCCACAGCGCGCCGAGCGTGAGCACGAAGGCGACGCCGAGCGCGCCCAGCACCCAGCCGCGGTACTCGGCGTACAGCTCGGCCGGGTTGCGCGCGCTGCCCAGACGCGTCATGAACAGCGCGGCAAACGCGGCGACGACGAGCAACAGCGCATAGCCCGCCAGATGCCGGCGCCACTGGTCGCGCGTGACGAGCGGCAGATACATGCCGATCAGGAGCGCGATCGGTGGGGCGATCGGCAGCGTGTAGGAGAGCAGCTTCGAATGCGATGCGCTGAAGAACAGGAAGATGAAGGCGATCCACACGAGCATCAGCGTGACCGGCGCGAAGCCGTTCGGCTGGCGCGGCTGGCGCCACGCGTGGCGCACGCTTTGCAGCGTCACCGACAGCCACGGCAGAAAGCCCACCAGCAGCACCGGCACGAAGTAGTAGAACGCGCCGGGGCGGTTCTGCTCGGGCGTCAGATAGCGCTTGAACTGCTGGACGACGAAGAAGAAGTTCAGGAATTCCGGATTGCGCTGCTGCACCAGCACGAACCACGGCGTGACGATGACGAAGAATACGATCAGGCCGCCGATCAGATGCAGGCGTTTCCACAATGCCCAGTCGCGCGCGATCAGCGTGTAGAGCACGAGCACGGCGCCCGGCAGGATCACGCCGACGAGCCCCTTGGACAACACCGCCAGCGCCATCGACGCCCAGCACACCCACATCCAGCCGCGCACACACGAGCTCGGCAGGTTGGGGCGTTGCGCGAGCATCAGCGCACAGAGCGTCAGCGCCATCCAGAACGACAGGCCCATGTCGAGCGTGTTGAAGTGCCCCATCAGGTTCCAGTACGGCGAGCACGCCAGCACGATCGCGGCGAATACGCCGGTCGCCGCGTTGAACACGCGCGCGCCGGTGAAGCCGATCAGCAGCACGCCGGCGAAGCCCGTCAGCGCGGTGTACAGGCGCGCCTGCCACTCGCCGATGCCGAACCACGCGAACGTGAGCGCGTTCGCCCAGGTTTGCAGCGGCGGCTTCTCGAAGTACTTGTAGCCGTTGTAGCGCGGCGTGATCCAGTCGCCGGTGACGAACATCTCGCGCGCCATTTCGGCATAGCGGCCTTCGTCGCTCGGCAGCAGATGGCGCCAGCCGAGCGGCACGAACCAGATCACGGCGAGAGCCAGCACCAGCAGCAGGATCGTGGTGCGGTTGAGCGGTAGCCTCGACGGCGTATCGTTCATGAATTTCAACCTTTATGGCGACGCCGCGTGGGCGGCGACGCGATGTTATCTGGAAACGGCGAGCGGTCGTTCGCGGGGCGGCCATTCGCGGAGCACTGCGTGCGGAGCTGCGGCGTCGCACCCGCCGCAGTCGGCTTCGCCGGTGGGCGCTCGGGCGTCGGCTGCCGGGTCCGAGGCGGTAAGACGCTGCGCATGACCAGGCGCGATTGGCCGGCACCACACCGATGGCGCGCAGTGTACGTGATCGGCCGTGATGCGGCGAGAGCGCAAGGGCGGCGCGGCACCCTGAGCGTGCTTTCGCGCGGCGGCAACGAGCGGCGCGCCGCCCCTGCGAAGCCGGGCCGGACGGCGCCTCGGCTACGCCGCGACCGTACCGCCGCGCGACCCCGCTCCGGTGCTACGCCTCGATCAGCAACGCGGCGGCGACCTTGCGGCCCTCGGCCATCAGAATGTTGTAAGTGCGGCAGGCGGCCTTGAAGTCCATCGTTTCGACGCCGATGCGCTTCGCGGTGAGCGCGGCCGTCAGGCGCGGGTGCGGAAAGCGCAGCCGCTCGCCGCTGCCGAATATGACTACTTCGGGTGCGGCATCGATCAGCATCGCAAAGTGCTCGGCGCTCAGCTGGTCGAAAGACGAGACGGGCCAGGGGATGACCGGCGCCTGCGGCAGCACGAGGAGGCTGCCCGAATGGCGGACCGCATTGATTTCGACATAGTCGGCGCCATAGCCGGTGACGGTGTTGAGGGCGCCGCTGGAATCCTGATGTAATTTCAAATTGGTTTTCCGAAGTCGTCGTGAGACATCATGCGTGTCGGCGGCCTGGTGGGACGGAGCCAGCAGGGCGGTTCCACGCGATTGGACACGAGGGGCCAAAAAGAAGAAGGGGCCGAAACGGCTTGCCGATGCGGTTGGTGCATTGCGGAAGTCGGCCAAAATCCGCTAAATTATAACTTTTTAGCCGCCTTGCGGCGCCCCTCGCTCATGTGCCGCCATAAGCCGCGCTGAGCTCGCCGGCGCGGCCCACCGGCTACCTGCCCCTGGTTTTGCCCGCTATCACCGGTTTTCTGTCCGTTTTTTGGCTGTTTTGCCCGCTTTTCGTCCGATTTTTGCTCGTTTCGCGGCTGTGCCGGCGCAATCCGCCCCAGCGCGACCAGCGGCGCAGGTGAAACCGCAGTCGAACACCGAAAGACGGCACGCAGGTGTGCTCAGGAAAGCACGCCGGCTGTAGCGAGCAACGGCCGCTCGACAGAGCGGCCCAATCCGCGTTTGGCGGCCTTCGCCGGCCCTGCGCGTTCCGAATTCCCCGTACGGCGAACTTGCCCGGCCTGGCGTTTTTTAGCCCGTGTCTGTCCGCCCAAGCTATCAACCAGGATGAAGTGCCCGCCGTGAAACCGATTCTCAAATCCAACAAGTTGCTGAATGTTTGCTATGACATTCGCGGGCCCGTCCTCGAACACGCGAAGCGGCTCGAAGAAGAGGGCCACCGCATCATCAAGCTGAACATCGGCAATCTCGCGCCGTTCGGCTTTGAAGCGCCCGACGAAATCATTCAGGACATGATTCTGAATCTGCCGGGCTCGTCTGGCTATTCGGACTCCAAGGGTGTGTTCGCCGCGCGCAAGGCGATCATGCATTACACGCAGCAAAAGGGCGTGCACGGCGTCGAGCTGGACGACATCTACATCGGCAACGGCGCGTCCGAGCTGATCGTGATGGCACTGCAGGGCCTGTTGAATGACGGCGACGAAGTGCTGCTGCCCGCGCCCGACTACCCGCTGTGGACGGCTGGCGTGAGCCTCGCGGGCGGCACGCCGGTGCATTACACCTGCGACGAGTCGAACCGCTGGATGCCCGACCTCGACGACATTCGCGCGAAAATCACGCCGAACACGCGCGCGCTCGTCGTCATCAATCCGAACAACCCGACCGGCGCGCTGTACTCGGACGAACTGCTGCTCGGCCTCATCGAAATCGCCCGCCAGCACGGCCTCGTGATCTTCGCCGACGAGGTCTACGACAAGATCGTCTACGACGGCAAGACGCACACGTCGATGGCCGCGCTCTCCGAAGACGTGCTCACGGTCACGTTCAACAGCCTGTCGAAGAGCTACCGCTCGTGCGGCTACCGCGCCGGCTGGATGTTCATCTCGGGCCTGACCGGCGAGAACCGCCGCCACGGCAAGGATTATTTCGAGGGTCTCGGCATCCTCGCGTCGATGCGGCTGTGCCCGAACGTGCCCGGCCAGTACGCGATCCAGACCGCACTCGGCGGCTATCAGAGCATCAACGACCTGATCGTGCCGAGCGGGCGTCTGTACAAGCAGCGTGAACTCGCGTATGACATGCTGACGGCTATCCCCGGCGTGAGCTGCGTGAAGCCCGAAGCGGCGCTGTACATGTTCCCGCGCCTCGATCCGAAGGTGTATCCGATCAAGGATGACCAGCAGTTCATCCTCGATCTGCTGCTCGAAGAGCGCGTGCTGCTCGTGCAGGGCACCGGATTCAACTGGAAGACGCCGGATCACTTCCGCGTCGTGTTCCTGCCGAATGTGGACGACCTCGCGGATTCGATCAACCGGATCGCGCGTTTCCTCGACGGCTACCGCAAACGTCACACGGCCTAACGCACAATGGGGCGCACGGCGCGGCAAGCACTGCTCCGCGCGCCACCGAGACTCGTCTCTTTTTAATCACCTACTCGAAAACACACGCTGCATGGAACCGATCAAAGTTGGACTGCTGGGCTTCGGCACGGTAGGCAGCGGCACCTTCACGGTACTGCGTCGCAATCAGGAAGAAATCAAACGCCGCGCGGGGCGCGGCATCGAGATTGCGCGCATCGCCGTGCGCAATCCCGCCAAGGCGACGGCGGCGCTCGGCACGCAAGCCGGCACCGTGGCGCTGACCGATGACTTCAACGCGGTGGTCGACGATCCGTCGATCGATATCGTGGCCGAAATGATCGGCGGCACCGGCGTGGCGCGTGAGCTCGTGCTGCGCGCGATCAAGAACGGCAAGCACGTGGTCACCGCCAACAAGGCGCTGCTCGCGGTGCACGGCACCGAGATTTTCGAAGCGGCGCGCGCCAATGGCGTGATGGTGTCGTTCGAAGCGGCGGTGGCGGGCGGCATTCCGATCATCAAGGCGCTGCGCGAAGGGCTGACGGCCAATCGCATCCAGTACATCGCGGGCATCATCAACGGCACCACGAACTACATCCTCTCGGAGATGCGCGACCGCGGGCTCGACTTCGCGACCGCGCTGAAGGCCGCGCAGGAACTGGGTTATGCCGAAGCCGATCCGACCTTCGACATCGAAGGCGTGGACGCCGCGCACAAGGCAACGATCATGAGCGCGATCGCGTTCGGCGTGCCGGTGCAGTTCGACCGCGCGTACGTCGAAGGCATCAGCAAGCTCGCCGCGATCGACATCAAGTACGCCGAGGAACTCGGCTACCGCATCAAGCTGCTCGGCATCGCGCGCCGCGCCGCCAAGGGCATCGAACTGCGCGTGCACCCCACGCTGATTCCGGAAAAGCGCCTGCTCGCGAACGTGGAAGGCGCGATGAACGCGGTCGTCGTGCATGGCGACGCGGTCGGCACCACGCTGTATTACGGCAAGGGTGCGGGCGCGGAGCCGACGGCCTCGGCCGTGGTGGCCGATCTGGTCGACGTGACGCGCCTGCATACGGCAGACCCGGAGCATCGCGTGCCGCATCTCGCGTTCCAGCCGGACAGCCTGTCGAACACGCCGATCCTGCCGATCGACGAAGTGACGAGCGGCTACTACCTGCGTCTGCGGGTGGCGGACGTGACCGGCGTGCTGGCCGACATCACGCGCATTCTGGCCGACACCGGCATCTCGATCGACGCGCTGCTGCAAAAGGAATCGGAGCAGGTCGACGCGAACGGCAAGGGCGAAACCGACATCATCCTGATCACGCACGAAACGGTCGAAAAGCATGTCAACGCCGCGATCAAAACGATCGAAGCGCTGAAGACCGTCGTCTCGCAAGTCACGAAGCTGCGCATGGAAGCGCTGAACTAGGCCCACTATGAACTACCTCTCCACGCGCGGCGCCGGAGCCGGCGAGCGCCACACCTTTTCGGACATCCTGCTGGGCGGTCTCGCGAAAGACGGCGGCTTGTACCTGCCGGCCGAATACCCGCGCGTCAGCGCCGACGAACTGACGCGCTGGCGCACGCTGCCTTACGCGGACCTCGCCTTCGAGATCCTGTCGAAATTCAGCGACGACATTCCCGCCGAAGATCTGCGCGCGCTCACGCGCAAGACCTACACGGCCGCGACATACTGCAACGTGCGCGACGACGAGAGCGCCGCGCAGATCACGCCGCTCAAAACACTGGGCGTCGAGAACGGAGCGCCGCTGTCGCTGCTGGAACTGTCGAACGGTCCGACGCTCGCGTTCAAGGACATGGCGATGCAGCTGATCGGCAACCTGTTCGAGTACGCGCTGGCCAAGCACGGCGAGACGCTGAACATTCTCGGCGCGACCTCGGGCGACACCGGCAGCGCCGCCGAATACGCGATGCGCGGCAAGAAGGGCATTCGCGTGTTCATGCTGTCGCCGCACAAGAAGATGAGCGCGTTCCAGACCGCGCAGATGTACAGCCTGCAAGACCCGAACATCTTCAATATCGCCGTTGAAGGCGTGTTCGACGACGCGCAGGACATCGTCAAGGCGGTGTCGAACGATCACGAGTTCAAGGCGAAGTACAAGATCGGCACGGTCAATTCGATCAACTGGGCGCGTGTCGTCGCGCAGGTCGTCTATTACTTCAAGGGCTACTTCGCGGCGACGACGTCGAACGACGAGCGCGTGTCGTTCACGGTGCCGTCGGGCAATTTCGGCAATGTGTGCGCGGGTCACATCGCGCGGATGATGGGTCTGCCGATCGAGAAGCTGGTTGTCGCAACCAACGAAAACGACGTGCTCGACGAGTTCTTCCGCACCGGCATCTATCGCGTGCGCAAGGCGGCCGAGACGTATCACACGAGCAGCCCGAGCATGGACATTTCGAAGGCGTCGAACTTCGAGCGCTTCGTGTTCGATCTGCTGGGCCGCGATCCGGCTCGCGTGCTGCAGCTGTTCCGCGACGTCGAGGAGAAGGGTGGATTCGACCTCGCGGCGAGCGGCGATTTCGTGCGCGTGAAGGAATTCGGTTTCGTGTCGGGCCGCAGCAGCCACGATTCCCGCGTGGAGACGATCCGCGACGTGTTCGAGCGTTACGACACGATGATCGACACGCATACGGCCGACGGTCTGAAAGTGGCGCGCGAGCATCTGCAGCCGGGCATTCCGATGATCGTGCTGGAGACCGCGCAACCGATCAAGTTCGGCGAGACGATCCGTGAAGCGCTGTTGCGCGAACCGGAGCGGCCGGCTGCGTTCTCGGGGCTGGAATCGTTGCCGCAGCGCTTCGAAGTGCTGCCGGCCGATGTGCAGCGCGTGAAGAACTTCGTCGTGGCGAACACGGGCGAGTAACCCGGGTGGTTGTCGCGCTGCGTGCGTCCGGGGGGCTCGCGCAGCGCACACGCCGCACCGCACAGCCCCGCATCACACCAAGCCGAACCCGCGCCTCACGCCCGGCCGCCCAAGCCGACGGCATCGACCGCTACAATGTTCTTTTAATCTGCGGCTTCGACACCAGAGATGTCCACACCAACGCCCCGCGCTGCCATGCTCGCCACCGCCGACGCGTTGGCGACCCTGCTTGGCGCCGCGCGCCCGATCGACGGCACTGAATCCATTCCCACGCTCGAGGCGCTGAACCGCGTGCTGTCGGCCGACGTCATGTCGCCGCTCGACGTGCCACCGATGAACACCAGCGCGATGGACGGCTACGCGATCCGTACCGCGGACCTCGCACGCGAGGGCGTGAGCCGCCTGCCGGTGTCGCAACGCATTCCCGCGGGCCACGCGCCCACGCCGTTGCAGCCCGGCACCGCGGCGCGCATCTTCACCGGCGCGACGGTGCCGCCCGGCGCGGACGCGGTCGTGATGCAGGAGCAAACCGAAGCCGCCGGCGATCAGGTCACAATTCTCCACACCCCGCAAGCCGGCGAATGGATCACGGCGCAGGGCGCGGACATCCGCAGGGGCTCGGTCATTCTGCCGGCCGGCACGCGGCTCTCGCCGCAGGCGCTGGGGCTGGCGGCGTCGGTCGGCTGCGCGCAGCTCGAGGTGCGGCGGCGCGTCAAGGTCGCCGTGTTTTTCACCGGCGATGAGCTGACCATGCCGGGCGAGCCGCTCGAGCCCGGTGCGATCTACAACTCGAATCGCTTCACCCTGCGCGGTCTGCTGGAGAAGCTCGGCTGCGAGATAACCGACTATGGCATCGTCGCCGACAAGCTCGACGCGACCCGCGCGACGCTGCGCGAGGCCGCCGAGGCTCACGATCTGATCCTGACGTGCGGCGGCGTCTCGGTGGGCGAGGAAGATCATGTGAAGCCGGCTGTGGAGGCGGAAGGGCGTCTGTCGATGTGGCAGATCGCAATGAAGCCGGGCAAGCCGCTCGCCTTCGGCGCGGTGCGCCGTGCCGCATCGCGCGCGAGTGCGGGGGCATCGGCATCGGCCGAAACCTTCTTCATCGGCCTGCCGGGCAATCCGGTGTCCAGCTTCGCCACCTTCCTGCTGTTCGTGCGTCCGTTCGTGCTAAGCCTTGCCGGTGTGCGAACCGTGGCGCCGCGTGCGCTGTCGCTGCGCGCGGACTTCACGCAGAGCAAGGCCGACCGCCGCAACGAATTCCTGCGTGCGCGGATCAACGAAACCGGTGGCCTCGATCTGTTTCCGAATCAGAGCTCGGCCGTGCTGACTTCGACGGTCTGGGGCGACGGCCTGATCGACAATCCGCCAAATCACGCGATCAGCGCCGGCGAGAGCGTGCGCTTCATTCCATTTTCGGAATTGCTGAACTGAGGCCGGCCATGCATCGCAGACCGGTGACATCCCGATGAAAATTGAACTCCGCTATTTTGCGAGCGTGCGCGAAGCGCTCAACCTGGCCGACGAAACCGTCGATCTGCCCGACGGCATCGCGACCGTCGGCGACGTGCGCGCCTGGCTGCGCGTGCGCGGCGGCATCTGGGCCGAGACGCTCGCCGAAGGCCGCGCGCTGCGCATGGCCTGCAACCACGTGATGACGGGCGCCGGCACCCGCATCACCGACGGCTGCGAAGTCGCTTTCTTCCCGCCCGTTACCGGCGGCTAGGCGAGACGCCGCTCACCTGTCCTCAACCCGCCCAGGAGCCGCCGATGCCCGTTCGCGTCCAGACTGAAGACTTCGACCTCAGCGCCGAGGTGGCCGCATTGCGCGCGCGCAATCCGAAGGTCGGCGCGGTTGCGTGTTTCGTCGGCACCGTACGTGATCTGAACGACGGCAGCACGGTCGAGACCATGGAGCTCGAACATTACCCCGGCATGACGGAGAAGTCGCTGGAGGCGATCGTCGTGAATGCGCGTGAGCGCTGGCCGGGCATCGAGGTGCTGATCGTGCATCGGGTCGGCAAGCTGTATCCGCTCGACCAGATCGTGCTGGTGGCGACGACGGCCGCGCATCGCGGCGACGCGTTCGCGTCGTGTGAATTCGTGATGGATTATCTGAAGACCCAGGCGCCGTTCTGGAAGAAAGAGAGGACCGGGAGTGGCGAGCGCTGGGTAGACGCTCGCGTCACCGACGACGCCGCGCTGGCGCGGTGGGGCATCGACTCAGGGAATCAATCGCGGGAGTAGCCGCGCGCCGGAGCACGGATGGGCTGGGTGAGCCACGGTCCCAGCACACGCTCAATGTGCAACACACACGACGCCCCGAACCTCGTCATTCATTCGTCGCGCGGTTGCCCGATAATCCGCGTCGGAAACGGCTCGCCCGCCGGACGTGCGGCATGGGCGTCGTCGTCATGCGGACGACGCTTCGGCGCCACGCGTTCGAGCAGCGCCTGCTGTTCCGCCGGAATCTTGTAATCCCACCCGAAGCGGCTCAACTGCAGGCTCTGCGCGATACGCAGCGCCGGTTCCATGAAGCGCACTGCCGCAGCCGGCTGATAGCGGGACTCGACCGTATCCAGAAACAGATACAGCCAGCGGCTGAAGTGCTGCGGTTCGACCCCGTCAAGCGGCTGATGCGCCTGCTGCACGTTGCCGCGGTACTGCTTTGCACCCAGCACGAGACTGCCCCAGAACGTACACATCTTCGGCAGATGGTCGTCCCAACGGCCCGCCAGCGTGGCGTCGAACACGGGACCGAGCAGCGGATCGGCGCGCACGCGATCGTAAAAGCCGTACACGAGTTCGCGGATGTTCGCTTCGGTCGGCTCGGCGGCGCGCTCGACCGCGGGCGCGGCGGGAAAAGACGGATTCATGCTGATTCCAGAAAAAGGCGGCTGCAGATGGCGGCGCGTCACACGGCGCCACGGGCGACCGGGCGTGGCGTGAAACCGTTTGCGAAGAAAGGAAGAGGGCGGCGAATACCCTGCTTTTCTTACGAATGACCGAGGCGGGAAACGTTACCATTACGACCGGCACATCAACGCCGCCTGTCGAGGCAAAATCACCAAACATGCTTATTGCCGGCATCTTAGGGTGAAGCGGCGGCCCCCGGCAACCCTTGCATCGACGCGGTTATCTTTAGGATCGCGGCTTGCGCCCTTCGTGATACCTGCCCTATGCGACTGACCGATTATACGGATTACTCACTACGCGTCCTGCTGTACCTCGCGGTCCGGGGGGACGCGTTGTCGACGATTCAGGATATTTCGCAAGCCTACGGGATATCCCGCAACCATCTGATGAAGGTCGTGCAGCAACTCGCGGAACGCGGCTGGGTCGAGACCGTGCGGGGGCGCAACGGCGGTCTGCGGTTTGTCGAACATATCCGTGATTTGACTGTCGGCGAGGTGGTGCGCGCGACGGAAAGCGACTTCGCGCTGGTCGCCTGCATGCCCGACCATCGCGGCGAGCACCGGCCCTGCGTGATCTCGCCGCAATGCCGTCTGCGCGCGGCGCTTCAGGCGGCGCGCGATGCCTTTCTCGCCGAGCTCGACCGGCATACGATCGGCGAAGTCACGCAGCCGCAAGGCGCACTGGCCGCGCTGCTCGGCATGAACGGTGCGATCCCGATCTTACCGGTCGCGCCGGCGCCGATGCCGGCGTCAGCGCCGGCCGACGGCGGTGCGTAGGCGGCCGCAAACGGGGCGCGGACAGTTGTTTCGCTCAAATGTTAAATAGTTGCCGCTGGACGCGAAAAAGTGCTTGAAACCTGAATAAAACGCCTCATTTTGGTGGTAATCGAAATTGGAGGTCTCTTGATGAGAATCGACAAACTCACCACTAAATTCCAGGAAGCGCTCGCGGATGCGCAGAGTCTGGCCGTCGGCCATGACAATCAATACATCGAACCGGTTCATGTGCTCTCGGCGCTCGTCGCCCAGCAGGATGGCTCGGCGCGCTCGCTGCTCTCGCGTGCCGGCGTGCACGTGCAGGCGCTGCAAACGGCGCTCGGCGATGCGATGACACGTCTGCCGCAGGTGCAGGGCACGGACGGCAACGTGCAGATCGGCCGCGAACTGACCGGCTTGTTGAATCAGGCGGACAAGGAAGCGCAGAAGCTCAACGACACGTTCATCGCGAGCGAGATGTTCCTGCTCGCGATCGCGGACGACAAAGGTGAAGCAGGCCGCCTCGCGCGTCAGCATGGCCTGTCGCGCAAGTCGCTGGAAAGCGCGATCGCGGCGGTGCGCGGCGGCTCGCAGGTGCACAGCCAGGACGCCGAAAGCCAGCGTGAAGCGCTGAAGAAATACACGATCGACCTGACCGAGCGCGCGCGGGCCGGCAAGCTCGACCCGGTGATCGGCCGCGACGACGAAATCCGTCGCTCGATCCAGATCCTGCAACGCCGTACCAAGAACAATCCGGTGCTGATCGGCGAACCGGGCGTGGGTAAGACCGCGATCGTCGAAGGGCTCGCGCAGCGCATCGTCAACGGCGAAGTGCCGGAGACGCTCAAGGGCAAGCGCGTGCTGTCGCTCGACATGGCTGCGTTGCTGGCCGGCGCGAAGTATCGCGGCGAGTTCGAAGAGCGGCTGAAGGCCGTGCTCAGCGACATCGCGAAAGACGAAGGCCAGACCATCGTCTTCATCGACGAAATTCACACGATGGTCGGCGCGGGCAAGGCCGAAGGCGCAATGGACGCGGGCAACATGCTCAAGCCGGCGCTCTCGCGCGGCGAACTGCATTGCGTCGGCGCCACCACGCTCGACGAATACCGCAAGTACATCGAGAAAGATGCCGCGCTCGAACGCCGCTTCCAGAAGGTGCTGGTCGATGAGCCGTCGGTGGAGGCGACCATCGCGATCCTGCGTGGCTTGCAGGAGAAGTACGAACTGCATCATGGCGTCGACATCACCGATCCGGCGATCGTCGCGGCAGCGGAACTGTCGCATCGCTACATCACGGATCGTTTCCTGCCGGACAAGGCGATCGATCTGATCGACGAAGCCGCGTCGAAGATCAAGATGGAAATCGATTCCAAGCCGGAAGAGATGGACCGGCTCGACCGTCGTTTGATCCAGTTGAAGATCGAACGCGAAGCCGTGAAGAAGGAAAAGGACGAAGCGTCGCAAAAACGTCTGCAATTGATCGAAGAAGAAATCGAGCGTTTGAATCGGGAATACTCGGACCTCGACGAAATCTGGACCGCGGAAAAAGCCGCGGTGCAGGGCAGTGCGCAACTGAAGGAAGAGATCGAGAAAACGCGTGCGGAAATCACGCGTCTGCAGCGCGAAGGCAAGCTCGAGAAAGTCGCCGAGTTGCAGTACGGCAAGCTGCCGGGGCTCGAAGCGCAACTGAAGGAAGTGACGCGGGCCGAGGCGGAAGAGCAGAACAGCCCGCAGCGTCGGCGGCTGTTGCGCACGCAGGTCGGTGCGGAAGAAATCGCGGAAGTCGTGTCGCGTTCCACCGGCATTCCGGTCTCGCGCATGATGCAGGGCGAGCGCGAAAAGCTGCTGCAGATCGAGGAAAAACTGCACGCCCGCGTGGTCGGCCAGGACGAGGCGATCAATGCGGTGGCCGATGCGATCCGCCGCTCGCGTGCGGGTCTGTCAGACCCGAACCGTCCGTATGGTTCGTTCCTGTTCCTCGGGCCGACCGGTGTGGGCAAGACGGAACTGTGCAAGGCGCTGGCTTCGTTCCTGTTCGATTCGGAAGATCATCTGATCCGTATCGACATGAGCGAATTCATGGAGAAGCACAGCGTCGCGCGCTTGATCGGCGCGCCGCCGGGCTACGTCGGTTACGAAGAAGGCGGTTATCTGACCGAAGCCGTGCGCCGCAAGCCGTATAGCGTGATCCTGCTCGACGAAATCGAGAAGGCGCATCCGGACGTGTTCAATGTGCTGCTGCAAGTGCTCGACGACGGCCGCATGACCGATGGCCAGGGCCGTACCGTGGACTTCAAGAACACGGTGATCGTGATGACCTCGAACCTCGGTTCGCAGGTGATCCAGGCGATGGTCGGCGAGCCGCAGGAAGCGGTCAAGGACGCCGTGTGGGAAGAGGTGAAGCTGCACTTCCGGCCCGAGTTCCTGAACCGGATCGACGACGTCGTGGTGTTCCATGCGCTCGACCGCTCGAACATCCAGTCGATCGCGCGTATCCAGCTCCAGCGTCTGCATGAGCGGCTTGCCAAACTCGACATGCAGCTCGTGGTGTCCGACGAGGCGCTCGAACACGTCGGCAAGGTTGGCTACGATCCGTTGTTCGGCGCGCGGCCGTTAAAGCGTGCGATCCAGCAGGAGATCGAGAACCCGGTTGCCAAGCTGATTCTGGCTGGCAAGTTTGGTCCGAAGGATGTGATTCCGGTCGAACTGGAAGACGGCAAACTGGTGTTCGAGCGCGTCGTGCATTAAGCGGTGAAGCGCGGGTGCGGCGGTGGTCGAGCCGCACCGCCAGTATGCAAAAGCGGCAACGAAGGTCACTTCGTTGCCGCTTTTTTTTGTCTGATCGACGAGCCGCTCAGGCAAGGCTGCCCGCCTGCGCAGGCGTGCTTTTATGCGTTCTTGTTGCCGAACAGCGCCGACAGCCCGCCGAGCGCGCCGAGCACCGTGGTCGCATTGAGCTTGCCCTCGGCCGGCACTTCGCCTTCGGGTGTTGCCGCGTTGACGACGTGCGGCAGGATTTGCGAGAGCAGGCCCGAGACCTGATCCGGTGCCACGCCGGCTTTCGCCGCGAGGTTGGTCACGGCGTCCGAGCCGAGCACGCTGTGCAGCGCCTCGGGGGCGATCGGCTGATTTTCGCCGTTGCTGACCCACGACGACACGACGTCGCCGAGACCTTTTTCCTTGAAGCGTTCGATCAGCCCATTCAGGCCGCCCGGCTGGTTATTGACGAATTCGAGTGCGGCTGCGATCAGCGCTTGCTGGCCACCGCCGCCTTCGGGGGATTTGCCAAGCAGGGAACCGATAGTGTCGAGTAGGCTCATGACGGTCTCTCTTGAATGCCGACACGTGCGTGACGGGTCAGCGGGTGAAAACGCCGCGCGGTTGCGCGGCGCAGTGGAAAAAATGGACGGTCGACAGCGGGACGGTTTCGGTGCGCGCATGCCACAGGGATCATGCGGGTCATGCGCGTACCGGGGAATCCTCGCGATGCCGGCGCCCACCTCTTTGCGCGTCGTTACGTTACGCGCCAGAGGCCGCCGCGGCCGAGGCGGCCTTGCTCTTCTTTGCCTTCTTCTTCGAGGCCTTGGTGCCGGACGCGTCGGCCGGCGCGGTGGCCGCAGGTGCGGCGGCCGGTGCGGAAGCTGCTGCTGCTTCGGATGCCGCGGCCTTGCTCTTCTTCTTCGACTTCGATGCCTTCGCGCCCGACGCTTCCGCGGGAGCGGCCGGCGCCGGGGCTGCGGTCGTGGCCGGTGCCGGGGTGGTCGCTACGGGTGCTGCTGCCGGTGCCGCCTTGGTGCTGCTGGTCGACTTCGTCGCGGGTTTGGCGCCGGTCGGCGGCGCGCCCGAGCCGTTGATCGTCAGGCCGGCCGCTTCGAGGTTGGTGACGGATTTGGCGCCAATGCCCTTGACGCGGTTGGCGAGATCGTCGGCGTCCTTGAACGGGCCATTTTTGGTGCGTTCGTCGATGATCGCCTTGGCGTGAACGGGGCCGATGCCCTTGACCGATTCGAGCGCCGCCTGATCGGCGGAATTCACTTCGACGGCCGCCGCCAATCCGGCCGACAGCGACAAAACCACAGCAACGCAAAGCATTAAAAGCTTCTTCAGCATGGCAAGCACTCCATTGAAGGCAAACGAAATAGCCGGGAACGGACGACGCATCCTGTCAGCAGGCGCTGCGTTTAAGCATAGAACAAATCGCGCGCCCTCATTTGTGAATGCCGCCGATTTATACCGATCGGTTCGTGACAAGTAAATCAGGCCGCACAATATTTAAACCTTTTGCTTGGCCATTAGGCTGTTGCGAATTTATCCATTCAATGCCGTCCGCCATAAAAAATCACACCGCAGACAAATGACAGCGGCGAGCGCTTGACTTAGAGTGCACTCGAAGTCCTAACCTGAGTCCGTCATGTCGAAAATCTCAACCGCACTCACCATCGGTCAGGTCGCCGAAACGATCGGTGTCTCGACGCATACGCTGCGCTATTACGAACAGGCCGGGCTGATCCGCGAGGTCGGGCGCACGCAGGCGGGGCATCGCCTGTATTCGCCGGCCGATCTCGACTGGCTGCGCTTCGTGATGCGTCTGAAGGCGACCGGCATGCCGATCGCCGGCATGCAGGCATTCGCGGCGCTGCGCGCACGAGGCCAGCCGACGATGGGCGCGCGCCGCGACCAGTTGGTGGCGCACCGGGATGCGGTTTTGGGGCGGATAGCCGAACTGCAGAGCAACCTGGGCGCGATCGTCGACAAGATCGCGTACTACGAGGCAGCTGCGCGCAACGGCGGCGCGGATGAGCCGACACGACGGGGCGATGCAACCGCATCGCTTTCACATTCGGACAAGGACGCACCATGGACTACGCACAAAACGACCGCTACACCCGGGGCTGGGACAAGCTGAAGGAGATCGACGGCTCGGCCGGTGAGCAGGTGATCGCCGCGCTCGCGCCGATCGCGCCGGATTTCGGGCGGCTGCTGATCGAGTTTGGTTTCGGCGATATTTACAGCCGGCCGCAGCTCGATCTGCGGGCGCGTGAAATTGCAACGATTGCGTCGCTTGCGACGCTCGGATGTGCGCAACCGCAACTTAAAGTGCATATCGAGGCGGCGTTGAACGTCGGGTGTACACGCGAGGAGATCGTCGAGGTGTTCATGCAGATGGCCCTCTACGCGGGTTTCCCGGCGGCGCTCAATGCGCTGTTCGCCGCGCGTGAGGTTTTCGAGCGCCACGATCGGGTGGGCGTGGCGGGGCTGCGGGAAGTCACCGAGGCAGTGGGAGTGGAGTAACCGATATGACGGGCGGCGGGGCGAGCGGTGCCTGGCGGCCCGCCTTTCCTGTGGGCTAAAAAAGCAACTAACCGTCTGTTTCTAGTAGCCGTATTCACAGGGCGTGGGCGGTAAAACCGTAAAGCACCGGTCAGCAAGCCAAGCCGCCAGCCAGATGGCCTCTCAGGCCGCCGAATCCACCACGCCCACCCCCTCCGCGCGCAAATACCGCTTGCTCACCACCCGCCAGTACGTCAGCAAACCAAAACCAGCAATCGCAAGACTCGCGGTATTCGCGACCCAGAATCCCCGCGCGCCGGTCAGCCATTCCGGCGTGACGCCGCTCACGTTGAAGCCGAGCAGATATCCGCCACCCAGCCCCACGCCCCACAAGGCAACCGCATAGATGACGGTCGGCACGACCGCCACCTTGTACGCGCGCAGTACGAACGCGGTGGTGATCTGCAACGCATCGAACAGGTGGTAGCACACGACGATCAGCACCAGCGGCAGCGCCGCGGCCACGACCTGCTCATTCGGCGTATAGCCTTCGATGATGTACGGTCGCAGCACCAGCACGATCGCGCCATAACAGCAGGCGATCGCGACCGCCATCATGATGCCGTGACGCGACAGCGTGCGCGCCGCTTCCGGCCGATGTGCGCCGAGCGCCTGCGCGACCAGCGTCGACGAAGCGATGCCGATCGACAGCGGCGTCATGTACAGCACCGCGCCGATGTTGCCGGCGATCTGATGACCCGCGAGCGTCGTCGTGCCGAAGCGCGCGATGAAGAGCGCCATGAACGTGTAGGACGTGACCTCGATCAGATAGGACAGGCCCATCGGAATGCCCAGCCGCAACTGCGCTGTCTGACGCCGCCACACCGGCCAGCAGAAGTGCGCGAAGATCGCGAACGGCTTGAACACGTCGACGCGCGTGAGCAGCACCATGCCGAGCACCGCCAGGCCCCAGTTGATCGCCGTGCTGGCGAGCGCGCAGCCCGGCCCGCCGAGCGCCGGCACGCCGAACCCGCCGAAGATGAACCAGGTATTGAGCGGAAACTTGAGCAGCAGCGCGCCGATCTGCAGGATCATCACGAGCCGCGGCTGGCCGACCGCATTGGTGATCGAACTGTAGACGCGAAACGCGAGGCCCGCCGGCAGGCCGAAGGCCAGAATCCGCAGATAGGCGAGCGTGCGTTCATGCAGCGCGTCGGGCACGCGCGCCAGATGCAGCACCGGCCCGGGGAAAAACAGAATCAGGAAGCCGATGACGGTCAGCGCGAGCGCGAGCCACAAAGACTGACGCACTTCCTCGCCGATCTCGGCGTAGCGGCGCGCGCCATACAGTTGCGCGGCGATCGGCTGCAACGCGGTCAGAATGCCGGTCAGCCCGATGTAGACCGAGATATAGATCGACGAGCCGAGACCGAGCGCGGCCAGATCGATCGCCGAGTAGCGGCCGACCATCGCCGTATCGATCACGCCGAACGCGATGATCGCCAGTTGGCCGATCAATACGGGCCATGCCAGCGCGGCGATTTTCCGTACGTCGGCGAACATGGTCAGTCGAGCTTCTTGTGCCAGCTGCGGCGTTTGACGACCGGCGGCTTCGGCCGGTCGATCCGCACGTACAGGCGGAAGCGTTCGTCGCGGTCGGCCACGCGGCGCCCTTCCCACACCAGTTTCCAGATGTAGTCGGGCAGCGCACTCGGGTCGCCGTATTCCTGCGAGTCCTGGCGCAGGATCACGTCGCAGTCCTGGTCGAACGAGAAATGCATGTCGCCGAAATAGGCGAAGGTCGCGATCTGCGCATTACCGAGCCGCACCGGCGAAATGCAGGTGTAGTCCTCCGGCAGGTGGCTCGCGATCTGTTGCGCCACGTCCTTGTAGGTCCGGCTGTAGTTGACGACCGGCAGCCACAGCGTCATCAGCAGCACCCACATCAGCGTCGTGCCGGCGCTCGAGAGTACGACGCTGCGCCACAGGACCTTCGGATGACGCGCGAGACGCCAGCGCACCAGCATGAACCAGCACAAGGTCACGGCGACCGCGCACACGAACGACAGAATCTTGAACTGCGGCGCGAAGCCCGGCGCGAGACGCGCGAGGTTGCGCGCAAGCGGATGCGGGAAACCGGTCAGCCCGGCCACGTACACCAGCCAGACGAAGCTGCCGAGGATCGTGAAGCTCAGCAGCGCGAACCAGTCGATTGCGTTGATCGCGCCGCGTTTGAGCGTGGGCAGCGCAAATGTGGCCAATACCGCGAGCGGCGGCAGCAACAGCATGTAGAGCCGGTTCGACTGGTGGCTCTGCAGGATCACCAGCACCAGCAGCGGTCCGATCACCGACAGCGGAATCGCCACGTGCGGCCCGCGCCGCAGGCCCTTCCAGCTGAACCACGACCATAGCGCGAGCGGCCACGCCGGCCACGTGAAGAGCGGCAGGTTTTTCAGCGCATACACGGCGACCGAGCCGGGGGGGCCGGCGAACGAACTCAGACTGACGTGCAGCCACTGATTGAGATACCAGACGGCGTCGTCCGGGAAGGCGGCAAGCGCCGCGATCGGCCACGATACCGCCACCACGAGCGCGATCGGCAAACCGGCCAGCAGCAGCCAGCGGCAGCGCGTTTCGCGCACGATCAGGGTCATCGCCAGTGTGCCGAGCAGCAGCGCGCCGACCAGCACTGGGCTGCTTGCCAATGTGACGAGGCCGATTGCGAGGCCCCAGATCGCCGCACCTTGAATCGGCTTGTCGATCATTCGCACGAGGCCGTACACGAGCATCGCGATACAGACGAACTGCGCGAGTTGCGGCGTGGTTTCGTGGCCGCGTTCGGCGAGCCCGAAGCAGGCGAGCAGGATCAGTAGCGCGCCGTCGGCGAGCGTGCGGCCATAGTCGCGGGGTTCCGGCTCGCCGCCAAACGCGTATTTGAACGGCTGCACTTCGGCGCGCCGGCCGAGCAGGTAGGCGGCATACCAGACGAACGCGCAGCCCGCGCAGAACAGCAGGCCGGTGAACACGCGCGAGGCGTTGCTCGCATCGACCCACGGCGAGAGCACGCGGATCCCGCTGGCGCCGAGCCAGTAGCCGAGCGGGCCGTCCTCGGTCAGGTATTTGCCGACCAGATTCGGCAGCAGCCAGTCATGTGCGCCGCCGTTCGCCATCGTCCACATGACACCGAAGCCGGCTGCGTCCTCGTTCTTCCACGGATCACGGCCGAATAGTCCGAACGACGCGTAGACGATACAGATGGCTAGCAGCAGCCAGCGCGGCAGCGCGCTGGTCGCAGAGGCAGTGAGGCGAACGACAGGTCTCATGCGGTGTGTGGAAATTGGATAAGCGGTGCGGCCAGGACCGGACGGCGGGTCCGGCCGGCATGGCCCTTCTGAAGCATGCGGCATTGTAGTCGTGCCGTGCGATGCGCGTCACGGCCGGTAACGGCCTGCAACGTCGTGGCGAATGCTGTAACACGGCACCGCAGGCAAGTGCCGGAGGGTTGATCCGTGCTCAGGCCAGCGCTGTTGACGCACGAAGCGACCCACGCAGCTTCGCTCTGGAATTCAAACCGGGCGCCGGCCCGATGCATTGGCCGAGGCGACAAAAAAGGGCAGCTCACGCTGCCCTTTTTCGCTGCTTCGCTGTCGGCCAAAGCCGACCACGACGCGGGTATTACTTCGCTACTGCCTTGCCGGTAGCGCGCGTGCCGAACTTCTTATTGAACTTCTCGACGCGGCCTGCCGTGTCCATGATCTTTTGTTGGCCGGTGTAGAACGGATGCGATTCCGACGACACTTCGATCTTGGCGAGCGGGTAGGTGTTGCCGTTGAATTCGGCGGTTTCACGCGTCTGGATGGTCGAGCGCGTCACGAACTTGAAGTCGTTCGACATATCGACGAACAGGACTTCGCGGTAATTCGGGTGAATGCCTTCTTTCATGATCTTTCCTTTAATCTGGCGGTAGCCAACCCGCGTGCGGGCCGCAATGAGCGCGGAACGCATCTAGGCGCGAGCCACTTGCCTATGGTCGAAAAAGGGCGATTATGCCAGAAAATCAGTCGCTTGACGACTTTTCCGCCAGCTTTTTGGCAGCTCGCTGGCCTTGGCCTTAACCGGCGGCGCTGGCGGTCCGGGGCGGGGGCGGTGCGCCGGAGCGCCCGGGGCCGCGCGGTGCCGGCAATTCGGCTCGCAGCGCCTTCGCCTGCGGGTGCCCGGCTCCAGGCGCCCCCCCGTGCGTCTGCGTCAGGCCGGCGCGAAGCTCAAGCCAACGCGCGCCGGATCCTGCCGGTAGTAGCGCGCCAGCAGCCGGTATAACTCCGGATACTCCGCCTCGAACGCGTGCGGCTGCGCGAATAGCGCCTCGCTGCACACCGCAAAGAATTCCGACGGATGGTCCGCGGCATACGGATCGATCAGCGAATTGCGTTCGAAACGCGCCCAACGACGCTCCGGTACCGCGTCGACTCGTGCGCAGAAGTGGTCGTACGCAGGGTCGAACACGTCGGCCCAGGCTTGCGAATCGAGCGGCGCGTGCCAGCGGCGCACGAGCGGCGGGTGGCCGTCCGCCTCGCCGTTGAGCATGTCGATCTTGTGCGCGAATTCGTGGATCACGACGTTGTAGGCGTCCGGCCCCTCGGTCATCTGCGCGTCTTCCCACGAGAGCACCACCGGGCCGCCTTCCCACGCTTCGCCGCTCGCGTCGTGTTCGACCTCGTGCACGACGCCGTCTTCGTCCTCGACTGTCTTGCGGATCACGAATTCGCCCGGGTAGACGATCACGCCGACCCAGCCCCGATACAGGTCGAGGCTCAGGTTCAGCACCGGCAGACACGCCTGCGCGGCGATCGCCACGGTCATCGCGTCGGTCAGCTCCAGCTCGTGCGCGGTCGAGAATTCCTTTTGGGCGATGAACAGGCTGGTGAGTTCGCGCAGACGCGCGAGGTCCGGGGCGTCGAGGTGCACGAGAAACGGCAGGCCGTCGAGCGTGGCTTGCCACAGCGCGTCGTCGATCGCATAGTCGCGCAGCGCGCGGTCGCGGCGGCGAGTGCCCAACCATTGAGTGAGTTTCGAGAGCATGGCCTGATGCAACCTTTAGTCGATCTGTTTTTGCCACGCGGCGAAAAGGCCGCCGCATATCGCTACGCCGATCAGAAAATAGAAGCCGTCCAGCGAGGCCAGAAAGCTCGCCTGCTGCGCGACCGACCGGCTGATCTCGACGAGCGCCAGCGAGTGCGCGTCGGACGCGGTGCGGCCCGCGGCGGCGAGGCTATTCGTCAGCGCGGTGAGCGAGTTCCGGAACACTGGATTGTACGGATTCACGAACTCCACGAGGCGAGTTTGATGCAGCGCCTGCCGATGCTGTTCGACGATGATCACCGAGGCCGTGGCGAACGAGATCGTCAACTGCCGCACGATGTTCTTCAGCCGGTAGCCATGCGTGAATTCTTCGATCGCAAATATTCTGAAGGTCAGATTGGCGACCGGCAACACGATGAACAGCAGCAACAGTCCGCGCAGCAGCAGCGGCACGAGCAGCGCCGCTTCGCCGACACCGGGCGACATGCGCGTCATCCACGCGGCGGCGAATGCGGCCACCGCGAAGCCCGGCACGATGATCCACTTCTTGCGCGGGAGCAGCTTCGCATAACGCAGATAGACGAACAGCGCGCTCGCGGAAATCAGCGACGTCGTGCCGACCAGCCGCCCGGTGTTCTCGACGGGAAAGCCGAGGCCGCTTTCGAGAAAGCGCGAGATCAGATAGCTGAATACCGTTGAGATGTAGTAGTAGAACACGTACAGCACGAGCCCGACCTGGAAGACCTTTTCGCGCAGCGCATGCAGGCGCATCAGCGGCGCGGGATGATGCCACTGCTGATAGATGAACCAGCCCAGCGCGACAAGGCCGGCGACCGTCAGCAGGATCAACCCCGGCGATGCGCTGAACAACTGGAAGCGCACCTGTTGCATCACGATCTGCAGCGCGCCTTGGGCGAACGCGAAAATCAGATATGGCCAGAAATGCGCCGACCCGCGCTCTTCGGGCAGGCGGTTGCCCGAGTCGGGCAACGCGAGCAGGGCCAGCATCGCGAACAGCACACCCACGGGCGCCGTGCACGCGAATAACGCGCGCCAGTCGAAATGCGCGACCAGTTGGCTGCCGATCAACGGCGCGAGCGCGCTGCTCAACACGATCAGCAAAAGAAACGCGCGCGTGGCCGCCGGCCGCTGCTGTGGCGTGAAACTCATCTGGATCAGGATGCGGCAGGTGCCCATCATCGGGCCGATGAAGTACCCTTGAAAGCCACGCGCCAACGCGAGTTCGATCGACGATTCGCAGAGTGCTGCGGCCACCGCGCCGGCGCAATAGAGCAGCATGCAGCCGGCCACGTAGCGCCGGTAGCCGACGCGCTCGACCCACCATTGCTGCTGAAGGATGCCGAGCACCGCGGCGACCGCATAGGCGCTCGAGGCCCACACCAGTTCGTCAGGCGACGCGTTGATGCCGCCGGCGATATAGCTGGTGAAAAACGAGAAGATCGTGTTGTCGAAATAGTCGAGGCCGGTCACGACCGCCAGCACCCATGGGAAAAAATCGCCGCGCAGCTTTTCGACGCTGAACAGCGCGACGCGGTATGACGGGGTGTTCATGACGATTCGTCCGGCGCCGACGTGCGTGATTTCCTGATGCGTCTGGCGGGCGATGCGCCGGCCGCTTTGCCCAGCGCGTTGCGCCGTTGCTCGAGCAGCGCGTCGGCGTTCTCGCCGGCGAGGCGTCGTTCGAGATAGTCGAGGTCGGGGCTCAGTTCGGCGCGCTGCTTCTGCGCTTCCTTGAGTTCGCGGCGCATGGTTTCGATATGGGCGTCGAGCGCTTCGACCTGCTGTGCGATGGCGTCGCGAATCTGCTGCAGCGATTCGGTCGAGAAGCGATGACCGCCGTCGACCGCTTCAAGCGGTCGCTTGAGCATTTCGGTGATGCCCTGCAGCGAAAAGCCGAGTGAGCGCAGACGGAGGATGCGGCCGAAGCGCTTCAGATCCTCTTCGTCGTACAGCCGGTAGCGGCCTTCGCTACGGGTGGGCGAGACGAGGCCGCGTTCCTCGTAGTACTTCAGCGTACGTGGCGTGACGCCGAGGCGTTCGGCTGCGTCGCGCACGGTCAGCAGGGCGGGTGAGTCCTTCGACATGAGCAATGGACAGGTAGGGTGGACCGGCCGCATTGTACTCCAACGTGTACGTTCACGTTCATGTTGTCCGTGCCGGCGGGACCCAGGGTGCAAACTCTGCGGACGAAAAAAAACCGCTCGTCATCGACGAGCGGTTTTTTCATGCAGGACGGCCGATGCAGCTATGCCGGCGCGAGGCCTTAGCTGCCGCCGCCGCGACGCATCATGTCGAAGAACTCAGAGTTGCTCTTTGTCTGGCGGATCTTGTCGAGAAGAAATTCCATCGACTCGACTTCGTCCATATCGTGAATGAACTTGCGCAGCACCCAGATCTTTTGCAGAACTTCGGGCTTGATCAGCAGTTCTTCACGGCGCGTGCCGGACTTGTTCAGGTTGATCGACGGGTAGACGCGCTTCTCGGCGAGACGGCGCTCCAGGTGCACTTCCATGTTGCCGGTGCCCTTGAATTCTTCGTAGATCACGTCGTCCATGCGGCTGCCGGTTTCGATCAGCGCCGTACCGATGATGGTGAGCGAACCGCCTTCCTCGATATTGCGCGCCGCGCCGAAGAAGCGTTTCGGACGTTGCAGCGCGTTGGCGTCGACACCACCCGTCAGCACCTTGCCCGAGGCCGGCACGACGGTGTTGTAGGCGCGCGCGAGACGCGTGATCGAGTCGAGCAGAATCACCACGTCGTTCTTCATTTCGACGAGGCGCTTGGCTTTTTCGATCACCATTTCGGCGACCTGCACGTGACGCGCAGCGGGTTCGTCGAACGTGGAGGCGATCACTTCGCCGGCCACTGAACGCTGCATTTCGGTCACTTCTTCAGGGCGTTCGTCGATCAGCAGCACGAACAGCACCACGTCGGGATGGTTCTGCTTGATCGCGTGGGCGATGTGCTGAAGCATCACGGTCTTGCCGGACTTCGGCGATGCGACCAGCAGGCCGCGCTGGCCTTTGCCGATCGGCGCGATCATGTCGATGATGCGGCCCGTGACGTTTTCCTCGCCGCGCATTTCGCGCTCGAGCAGCAGCACCTTGTTCGGGTGCAGCGGCGTCAGGTTCTCGAACATGATCTTGTGCTTCGAGGCTTCCGGCGGCTGGCCGTTGACCTTGTCCACCTTCACCAGCGCGAAATAGCGTTCGCCGTCTTTCGGCGTACGCACTTCGCCTTCGATCGTGTCGCCCGTATGCAAGTTGAAGCGGCGGATTTGCGACGGGCTGATGTAAATATCATCCGTGCTGGCGAGGTACGAGGTTTCCGGCGAACGCAGGAAGCCGAAGCCGTCCGGCAGCACTTCGAGCGTGCCGTCGCCGAAGATCGTGTCGCCCGTTTTGGCTCGTTTTTTTAGGATGGCGAACATCAGTTCCTGCTTGCGCAGGCGGTTCGCACTTTCGATCTCGAGGCCATTGGCCATCTCGATCAATTCGGACACGTGCAGAGTCTTAAGCTCGGATAAATGCATACGGAGAACCCGCAGGAGAAGGTGCGACGAAATGAAATCTGGGAGGAGAGTGAGCGGAACCGCTCAAGGACTTACACGTCTTTTCGACGTTTTGCGGATTCTAGCATAGCACACGCCAATTTCCGCCAGTGCGGCGTGATGGCATCTTTCTTGTCGAGCGTGTTGCCGGCTGACAACACGCTCATCTCGACGCGCTCGCCCGTCAAGCGGACTGCGGGCGCGCCGCTATGCGCCGCTTGCTTTACAGGTTGCCGTCGAGGAACGCGGTGAGTTGCGACTTCGACAATGCGCCGACCTTCTGCGCGGCGACAGCGCCGTTCTTGAACAGGATCAGCGTGGGGATGCCGCGCACGCCAAACTTGACCGGCGTCGATTGATGCTCGTCGACATTGATCTTGGCGATTTGCAGGCGATCAGCGTAATCCTTCGCGACTTCGTCGAGGATCGGCGCGATCATCTTGCACGGACCGCACCATTCGGCCCAGAAATCGAGCAGCACGGGTTTGTCGGATTTCACGACGTCCTGTTCGAACGATGCGTCGCTAATATGCTTGATTTGTTCGCTCATTGTATGAATACCTCTATCGGTTCGAGGCCCGCCTGAATTGCTCGCCACGATACGTGAAAACCTAAGGAAACTTCTGTTCGCTTTGCCGCACGCGCAGCCTTGCCGACACGCCAGGAAAAACACGATCCCTTCTCCTGGAATGCGCGGAAGGCACGCGCATGCGGGTCATTCGTACGGCAGTTTAGCTTAATTCGCTATGCGTTGCCGGGGGCGATAGTACTCATCAGGGGCAGTGGGGCCAACGGCTGCCGGTGAAGTGCCACGACGTTCCAGTCACTGCGATGCACTGTATCTGGTGGCTGGCGCGGCGAACTCAAGTACCTCCGCAGACGCCCGCGCCGGGCGACTGCTATATGGAGCGAAGAGCCTGATTCGCGCATCGAGTCCGCTTTGCTCGTATTAACAGTCGCGCGATGGGCCAAGCGGTGATAGAATGTTTCGTGACGGGCCTCCTCGCATGGAGGGATGGTCAATCTGGTCAGGTCGGGAACGAAGCAGCCACAGCCGTTTTCCACCAGTGCCGAGGGTCGGGCTCGTCACCTTCCTTTTTCTTGCATTGTCTGTTTCTTCTGTTTGTGTCTTCGCGGGTTTCTCCGCACCCTCTTCGAACTCGTGATTTACCCTTAGCGTCGCCATTTCAGGTGCATGCGGTCATGTCGCCGTTGTCTTTCGCGCGCTCCATCTATTTTTTTCTATCAGTCCGGTAGCCGGGTTCAATGAAGCGGCGCGACGCCCTCATGTGCTGGTTTTGAGCGGCATCGTTACTGATACAATTTCCGGATGACCTATCAAGTTCTCGCACGCAAATGGCGGCCGAAGGATTTCGCGTCGCTAGTCGGACAGGAGCACGTGGTGCGCGCGCTCACGCATGCGCTCGACGGCGGCCGTCTGCACCATGCCTATCTGTTCACCGGCACGCGCGGCGTCGGCAAGACCACGCTGTCGCGTATCTTCGCCAAGGCGCTGAATTGCGAAACCGGTGTGACTTCCACGCCGTGCGGCGTATGCCGTGCATGCCGTGAGATCGACGAGGGGCGCTTTGTCGATTATGTGGAGATGGACGCGGCGAGCAATCGCGGTGTCGACGAAATGGCGGCGCTGCTGGAGCGTGCGGTGTATGCGCCGGTCGACGCGCGCTTCAAGGTCTACATGATCGACGAAGTGCACATGCTCACCAACCACGCCTTCAACGCGATGCTGAAGACGCTGGAAGAGCCGCCGTCACACGTCAAGTTCATTCTCGCCACCACCGATCCGCAGAAAATTCCGGTCACGGTGCTGTCGCGCTGTCTGCAGTTCAACCTCAAGCAGATGCCCGCGGGTCATATCGTCTCGCATCTCGAGCACATTCTCGGCGAGGAGAATGTGCCGTACGACGCCCAGGCGCTGCGCCTGCTGGCGCGTGCCGCCGATGGTTCGATGCGCGATGCGTTGTCGCTGACCGATCAGGCGATTGCCTACTCCGCCAATCAGGTGAATGAAGAGGCGGTGCGCGGCATGCTCGGCGCGCTCGACCAGAGCTATCTGATCCGCTTGCTCGACGCGCTGGCGGACGGCGACGGCGCGGCGGTGCTGGCGGTCGCCGACGAGATGGCATTACGCAGCCTGTCGTTTTCGACGGCCTTGCAGGATCTGGCGAGCTTGCTGCATCGGATCGCGTGGGCGCAGTTCGCGCCGTCGTCGGTGCTGGACGAGTGGCCCGAGGCCGGCGATCTGCGCCGCTTTGCCGACGCGTTGAGCGCCGAGCAGGTGCAATTGTTCTATCAGATCGCGACCATCGGCCGGAACGAGCTGGGCCTCGCGCCGGACGAGTACGCCGGCTTCACGATGACCCTGCTGCGGATGCTGGCGTTCGAGCCTGCGCCTACCGGTGGCGGTGGTGCGGCGGGTGGGGCGCGCGCGGCTGGCCAGGCGAGCGTGGGCGGTGCGACGCGCACGGGGGCATCGACGGTGTCGGCCTTGCGAGCCTTGTCGGGTTCGCCGGTGGCGGCTGCGCCGATGCCGACGAGTGCGCCAGCCAATGCACATGAAGCGCCAGGCGCCAGTGCGGCGATTCGTGGTTCGCAGGCTGGAAGCGCGATGGCGGACAACGGCGCGATGACACGTGCCGCGGCCGAATCCGCGGCGGCCGCAGTGGAGCAAACTACTCGTGCAATCAGCGCGCGGTCGGCATCGGAAGATACTGCGCAAGACGCCGCGACGCTGCAATCACCGAATGCCGAAGCGGGAGTCGTCGCCGAGCCGATGAAGGCTGTCGGGGAAGCGGTTCCGTCGTCAAACGCTACGCCCGCAATAACTGTCGCGAGTGCAGCGCCCGCGTTGGCACCATGGGACGACGCGCCCGGCGATACGGCTTCTAATGAGGGTTCCGCAAACGCGAACTTCGTTGACGCGGGGGGCAATCCACCCGCCACACACGCTCACTTCGACGACGCGAACGCGAACGCAAACGCAGCCGCCGCAGCCAATGTCACCCTCAACCACGCGACCTCAAACGAAGCGCCCGTCGCGTCCGCTCTCAACGACCCAACATCGGCCTCTGCGCTCACCGCACCGGCCACTGCCGCGCTCGCACGCACGGAGCAGGCCGCAGCCGGCCGGCAAGAGCCCGCCGAGCGGGCAGCGCCCGCAGCCGATGCCGCGCCGCGCCGTGCGGGCGGCGCGAGCGCCGCACTTGACGTCTTGCGCAGCGCCGGTCTGAAAGTATCGTCGGACCGTGGCCGTGCCACTTCGGCGGCGGCTGCGAAGCCCGCAGCGCCGGTCGCGCCGAAGCCGGCAGCGCCGCGCGTGGTCGTCCCGGTGCCGACGCCTGGTGCGCCGCGCCGCGCGCCGCAGCAGGATGCCGCGCCGGCCGCCGGTGCGCCGTCGCCACCGGCTCAGCGCAATGGCGCAGAGCAGAACGGCTCGTCGATGCCGCCGTGGGATGACATGCCGCCCGACGATTACATGCCGATCCCGGCATCGGACGATGGCTATTTTGGGCCGCCCGACGACGACTACATGCCCGTGTTCGACCGCGGTCCCGACGATGTCCGCGTGAACCCGCCGGCCACCGCCGCGGCAGCGCCGGTGCTCGACTCGCGGCCGCTGCCGGCCGCCGTGCCGCTCGATCCGCTGGGTTTCAACGGCGACTGGCCCGCGCTCGCCGCCGATCTGCCGCTCAAGGGCATTTCGTATCAGCTCGCGTTCAACAGTGAGCTGATGGCGCTCGACGGCAGCACACTCAAACTGAATGTGCCGGTGCCGCAGTACGCGGAAGCGTCGCAGGTCGCTAAACTGAAGGCCGCGCTGGCGGAAAGGCTCGGCCGGCAGGTCGACGTGCTGGTCGAAGTCGGTGCGGCGCGCCGCACCGCCGCCGCGCACGACGCCGCGATGCGCGCGCAGCGTCAGCAGGAAGCGGAGCGTGAGATCGGCGCCGATCCGTTCGTGCAATCGCTGATCCGCGAGTTCGGCGCGAGCATCGTGCCCGGCTCGATCCGCCCGATTACACCGGACGCCGCCGCGAACGGCGCGGCGCCGGCCCACTGATTCGCCGCGTTTTTCCGCTGTAGCAAACCGGATTTCCAGATTTCACGCTATCAAGAAGGAGCATGTCCATGATGAAAGGCCAACTCGCCGGGCTGATGAAGCAAGCCCAGCAGATGCAGGAAAACATGAAGAAGATGCAGGAGCAACTCGCGCTGATCGAAGTCGAGGGGCAGTCGGGCGCGGGTCTCGTGAAGGTGACGATGACCTGCAAGAACGACGTGCGCCGCGTGTCGATCGACCCGAGCCTGCTCGCCGACGACAAGGACATGCTGGAAGACCTCGTCGCGGCCGCGTTCAACGACGCCGTGCGCAAGGCCGAAGCCACCGCCCAGGAAAAGATGGGCGGCATGACCTCGGGTCTGCCGCTGCCGCCGGGCTTCAAGCTGCCGTTCTGAACGACACTGTCGCCACGCACGTGAGCGCCGCGGCTGCTGCCGCCGCGGCGCGAACGGAGCATGTTGACCGCCAGCGCCGAGCGGCACGCGCCAAGGCAAGGTGCGAACCGAACGGCCTGAACGCAGCGCGCGTCCCGTATGCGCCGTCCATTCGCATCGGTGCGCGCCGGGTCGCTCGAACCGTCCGTCAGACGCGAGGGCGCAGGCCTCCTGACCATGACCGCGCCGGCAGACAACGACTGACCGAATTCACCGCATCGCTATCCGCATCCATCACGGGCATCATCCACTTCGACGCCGATCCGCATGAAACAACCTTCCGCCTTGTCGGCGCTCGTCGAAGCGCTGCGCGCGCTGCCCGGAGTTGGGCCGAAGTCCGCGCAACGCATGGCGTATCACCTGATGCAGCACGATCGCGAGGGCGCCGAGAAGCTCGGCCGCTCGTTGCTGTTCGCGACCGAGCATCTGAAGCACTGCGAGAAGTGCAACACCTTTACGGAAGCGCAGATCTGCGAAGTCTGCCTCGATGAGGAGCGCGATCCGACGCTGCTGTGTGTCGTCGAAACGCCTGCCGATCAGATCATGCTCGAGCAGACCATGACCTACCGCGGGCTGTATTTCGTGCTGATGGGGCGGCTGAGTCCGCTCGACGGCATCGGCCCGAAGGAGATTCATTTCGACCGGCTCGTCAGGCGCGCGTCGGATGGGGTCGTCAAGGAAGTCGTGCTCGCGACCAATTTCACCAACGAAGGCGAAGCGACCGCGCACTACCTCGGGCAGACGCTCAAGGCGCGCGGTCTCGCCGTCACGCGTCTCGCGCGCGGTGTGCCGGTGGGCGGCGAGCTGGAGTATGTCGACGCCGGCACGATCGCCCGCGCGATGCTCGACCGGCGTTCGATGTAAAACTACGGTGGCCCGCGCGTCGCGCTGAGCAGGCAGCGGGCGCGGCATCGGGCGCGAGCCGCAGCCGCACCCGGTATCGTGATGACCGCACACGTTGAAACCGTGCAGGTCAGGACCAGAAGAAAGGAGACACATGAGCGCTACCCCCGAAGCAGACGCGAGCGCCGCACATGACGGCCAGAGTCAGGCACCGCGCGGCCCGCTCGCTGGCGTCAAGGTGCTGGAACTCGGCACGCTGATCGCGGGCCCGTTCGCCGCGCGTTTTCTCGGCGAGTTCGGCGCCGACGTGATCAAGATCGAAGACCCTGGAGGCGGCGATCCGCTGCGCAAATGGCGCAAGCTCTATCCGGAAGTCGGCGGCACCTCGCTGTGGTGGGCCGTGCAGGCGCGCAATAAGAAGTCCGTCACGATCAATTTGAAGGCCGAAGAGGGCAAGGAGATCGTGCGTCGCCTCGCCAAAGAAGCGGACATCGTCGTCGAGAATTTCCGGCCGGGTCTGCTGGAGAAACTCGGACTCGGTTACGACGTGCTGTCCGCGGACAACCCCGGCCTCGTGATGGTGCGTCTGTCCGGCTATGGCCAGACCGGCCCGTATCGTGACCGGCCCGGCTTCGGTGCGATCGCCGAGTCGATGGGCGGCTTGCGGCATATCACCGGGTATCCGGATTTGCCGCCGCCGCGCATCGGCATTTCGATCGGCGATTCGATCGCCGCGCTGCACGGCGTGATCGGCGCGCTGATGGCGCTGCATCACAAGCAGGTCAACGGCGGCAAAGGGCAGGTCGTCGACGTCGCGCTGTACGAGGCCGTCTTCAACATGATGGAAAGCGTGGTGCCCGAATATGGCGTGTACGGCATAGTGCGCGAGCGCACCGGCGCATCGCTGCCGGGCATCGTGCCGTCGAACACGTATCCGTGCCGCGACGGCAGCATCGTGATCGGCGGTAACAGCGATCCGATCTTCAAGCGTCTGATGGTGGCGATCGAACGCGAGGACCTCGCGAACGATCCGGGGCTCGCGCATAACGACGGGCGCGTGCCGCGCACGCAGGAGATCGACGGCGCGATTGCCGCGTGGCTCGCCACGCGCACCATCGACGAAGCGCTCGCGGTGCTGAACGCGGCCGACGTGCCGGTTGGCCGCATCTATAGCGTGGCGGATATGTTCACCGATCCGCAGTTCATGGCGCGCCAGATGATCCAGCGCTTCAAGTGGCAGGACGGCAAGGAAATCACGCTGCCGTCGGTCACGCCGAAGCTGTCGGCGACACCGGGCGAGACGCGCTGGCTGGGTCCCGAACTGGGTGAACATACCGATGAAGTCCTGCAATCGCTAGGTTATGATGCTGACGACATCGCAAGGCTGCATGCGCAACAAATAGTGTGAAGCTTGGCGCGACACAAGCAGTCGCGCGACGCGGGACACGAACGCGGCGCCCACGAGCGCCGCGCAAGAAAACACGGCAGCGATAAAAACCGCTGCGAAAGTGGCTGCGAAAGCAGGTGAAGGGCAACCGCGAGCAGCCGCGAAAAAAAGCTTCAAAAAAGCCGCACAACAAAAGTTCGGAGACGACAGACCATGCAACGCAGAACCTTCCTCGCCGGTAGTGCCGCGCTCGCGGGCGCGACGCTGGCGGCTTCGCCGCTCGCTTTCGCGCAAGGCAAACCCGAAACCACCAAAGTAGCGATCGCGGTCGGCGGCAAGAACCTGTTCTACTACCTGCCGCTGACGATTGCCGAGCGTCGCAATTACTTCAAGGACGAAGGCCTCGACGTCGAGATTTCCGATTTCGCCGGCGGCTCGCAAGCATTGAAGGCCGCGGTCGGCGGCAGCGCGGACGTGGTCTCCGGCGCGTTCGAACACACGCTGCTGCTGCAGGCGCAGAAGCAGATGTTCCGCGAATTCGTGCTGCAGGGGCGCGCGCCGCAGATCGTGCTGGCGGTATCGAAGAAGACGATGCCGAACTACAAATCCATCGCCGATCTCAAGGGCAAGAAGATCGGCGTGACGGCGCCGGGTTCCTCGACCTCGATCATGGCGAGCTTCGTGCTCGCGAAGGCCGGGCTGAGCGCGAAGGATGTCGCGTTCATCGGCGTGGGCGCGGGCGCCGGGGCGATCGCCGCGCTGCAGTCGGGGCAGATCGATGCGCTTGCCAATCTCGATCCGGTCATGACCAAGCTCGAGCGCACCGGCGAGATCCGCGTCGTGTCCGACACGCGCACGCTCGCCGATACGCGCAGCGTGTTCGGCGGCAACATGCCGGCGGGCTGCCTGTACGCGTCGCAGAGCTTCATTACGAAGAATCCGAACACGACGCAGGCGCTCACCAACGCGATGGTGCGCGCGCTCAAGTGGCTGCAGGCATCGACCGGCAGCGAGCTGATCAACACGGTGCCGGAAGGCTATCTGCTTGGTGATCGCGCGGTGTATCTGGACGCGTGGCAGCATGTGAAGGAAGCGATGTCGCCCGACGGCCTGATGCCCGCCGACGGTCCCGCGACGTCGCTGAAGACCTTGCAGGCGTTCGATCCGAATATGCAGGGCAAGCCGATCGATCTGTCGAAGGCCTGGACCAACGACTTCGTGAAAAAAGCGCTGAGCACGGTCAAGGCGTAAAGCGCGCTCGGGCAGACGCACGCGAGGCAGGGCAGACGAGGCGTTGGGTGGGCTCGCCCCGCTCGCGCAGCTCCGGGCGCAACGCGATTTCACGTCGCCGCTACGACACCTCCCTCATCCACAACCGATCTTCGAACAAGCGAGCCGAACGATGACCGTAGCCGCTCTGGCGCTCGACAACATCACCTGCACGTTCGCCGCGCGCGATAACCGCGCGCAGCGCTACACGGCAGTCAAGGACACCACATTGCGCATCGCGCCGGGCGAGTTCGTCTCGGTGGTCGGTCCGACCGGTTGCGGTAAGTCCACGCTGCTGAACGTCGGCGCGGGCTTGCTGACGCCGTCCTCGGGTTCGGTCAGCGTGTTCGGCGAGCCGCTCGACGGCATCAACCGGCGCGCCGGCTACATGTTCCAGGCCGACGCGTTGATGCCGTGGCGCTCGGCGATCGACAACGTGATGGCCGGCCTTTCGTTTCAAGGCGTGCCGGCGCCGCAAGCGCGCGCCAAAGCCGACGAGTGGTTAAAGCGCGTCGGTCTCGGCGGCTTCGGCGACCGTTATCCGCATCAACTCTCGGGCGGCATGCGCAAGCGCGTCGCGATGGCGCAGACGCTGATTCTGGATCCGGACATCATCCTGATGGACGAGCCGTTTTCCGCGCTCGATATCCAGACGCGCCAGTTGATGGAAAACGAACTGCTCGACCTGTGGGCCGCCAAACGCAAGGCGGTGTTGTTCATCACGCACGATCTCGACGAGGCGATTGCGATGTCCGATCGCGTGGTGGTGTTGTCGGCGGGGCCGGGCACGCATCCAATCGGCGAATTCACGATCGATTTGCCGCGTCCGCGCGACGTCGCGGAAATTCGTGCGCATCCGCGCTTCGTCGAGCTGCATGCGCAGATCTGGAGCGTGCTGCGTGATGAGGTGCTCAAGGGGTATCAGCAGCAACTCAGCGCGGTTTAAACGCGCGTGTCGTCTGGCGCTGTGCCGCGCGCGCGTATGCGCGCCTCGCCCAGCGCGTTGTTTCAATCGTCCAAGGCAAACCGAATCATGTGGAAGACGTTACGCCCGAGGCGGGCGAATCTGGTGATCTGGCAATGGCTGCTGCTCGTGCTGTGCTTCGTGCTCTGGTACGTGCTGACCAGCCCGACGCTGCTGCCGGCGTTCTATTTCGACGATCCTGACAAGGCCGCGTTCTTCTTCGGCGAGCCGCAGAAGGTGTTGCAGCGGATCTGGGAGTGGTTCACGGGCGGCGAGATCTATCTGCATCTATGGATTACGCTGGTCGAGACCGTGCTCGCGTTCGTGCTCGGTACCGCGCTCGGACTCGGCGTCGGTCTGTGGCTCGCGCTCGCGCCGCTCGCGAGCGCGTTGTTCGATCCGTACGTGAAAGCCGCCAACTCGATGCCGCGCGTGATTCTCGCGCCGATCTTCGGCGTGTGGTTTGGTTTGGGGATCTGGTCGAAGGTGGCGTTGGGCGTGACGCTGGTGTTTTTTATCGTCTTCTTCAACGTCTACCAGGGCGTGAAGGAAGTCAGTCCGGTCGTGCTCGCGAACGCGCGCATGCTCGGCGCGAACCGCAAGCAGTTGCTGCGCTTCGTCTATTTGCCGAGCGCGATGAGCTGGGTGTTTTCCAGCTTGCATACGTCGGTCGGCCTGGCGTTCGTCGGCTCCGTGGTGGGCGAGTATCTCGGTTCGGCGCGCGGCGTCGGCTATCTGATTCTGCAAGCCGAAGGCACCTTCGATATCAATACCGTGTTCGCGGGAATTCTGGTGTTGACCGCGTTCGCACTGGTGCTCGACGCAATAGTCGGCATAGGCGAGCGGCGCCTGATGAAGTGGCAGCCGAAGACCGGCGAGACAGAGAAACTCTAGTCGCCGCCGGCGTGGGCGCCCGATAAAAAACGGCGTGCGGTTTTTCAAACCCCACGCCGTTTCCGTTTGTGCCGCTCGCTCGATCCGGCATCGCTTTGCCATCGATCAAACACGCCCTCACTCAAGGCGTAATCACCACCTTCCCGATCACGCGACGCTCGGCCATATCGCGCAATGCGCGGCCGGTGTCATCGAGCGAATAGCGGGCGGACACGTACGGCTTGAGCTTGCCTTCGCGGATCCAGCCGGTCATCTGCTCGAACGCGGCGTGATTGCGCTGCGGCTCGCGCTTTGCGAAATCACCCCAGAAGACACCAACCACGCTCGCGCCCTTGAGCAGCGTCAGATTGAGCGGCAACTTCGGGATTTCGCCGTTCGCGAAACCGACCACCAGATAGCGCCCGCGCCAGCCTATGCTGCGAAACGCCGGTTCAGCATACACACCGCCGACCGGATCGTAGATCACGTCCGGGCCTTTGCCGTCGGTGAGTGCCTTGATGCGCTCACGCAGATCTTCGGTGCTGTAGTTGATGGTCGCGTCCGCGCCGTGTTTGACGCAGGTGGCGAGCTTCTCGTCGCTCGACGCCGCTGCGATCACGCGCGCGCCGAGCGCCTTGCCGATCTCGACGGCCGCCAACCCGACGCCGCCTGCCGCGCCCAGCACCAGCATCGTTTCGCCGGCCTGCAACGCGCCGCGGTCGACCACCGCGTGATGCGAGGTGCCATACGCAAGCGTGAACGCCGCGGCCACGTCGAACTCGACGCCCTCCGCGAGCGGCACGCAGCCCGCGGCCGGCGCCAGCGCCTGTTCGGCGAAGCCGCCCGAACCGGTGTACGCGACCACACGCGAGCCGGGCTTGAACTGCGTCACACCTTCACCGACCGCACGCACGACGCCCGCGACTTCCGAGCCGGGCGTGAAGGGCAGGGGTGGTTTGAACTGGTATTTGTTTTCGATGATCAGCACGTCGGGGAAGTTGACGGCTGCGGCTTTGACGTCGATCACGACGTGGCCGGGTGGCGGCACGAGGTCCGGCAGGTCGTCGACGACCAGGCTCTCCGGCGGCCCGTATTGATTACAGCGAATCGCGCGCATCGTGTCTCCATATCGATCAGGGTTCGCAAACATTCGCAGACTTTCGCAAGCAGTCCGAGTGTAAAACAATCAGCACGATCGTGCGTTTTTATCGTGCGGTGCATGAGCGACGAGCGCTCCAGGATCGTTCATCGCAAACGTTGCATGCACGCGTCGCAACGGCGCGCGCGTAGCCGCCGTGTCGTTCGCGTGCCATCTTTCCTCGGTTACAATCGCCGCATGCGAATCCTACTCAGCAATGACGACGGTTACCTGGCGCCGGGCCTTGCCGCGCTTTACGAAGCGCTCAAGCCGATTGCGGACGTCACCGTGATGGCCCCCGAACAGAATTGCAGCGGCGCGTCGAATTCGTTGACGTTGTCGCGGCCGCTCTCGGTCCTGCGCTCGGCCAATGGCTTCTATTACGTGAACGGCACGCCCACCGACTCGGTGCACATCGCGTTGACGGGCATGCTCGACCATACGCCCGATCTGGTGGTCTCGGGCATCAACAACGGCCAGAACATGGGCGAAGACACGCTCTATTCGGGCACGGTCGCGGCCGCCACCGAAGGCATCATGTTCGGCGTGCCGGCCATCGCGTTCTCGCTCGTCGACAAGGACTGGGTGCATCTCGAAGACGCCGCCCGTGTCGCGGCCGACATCGTCAAGCATTATCTCGAGCAACCGCTGCCCGGACATCCATTGCTGAACGTCAACATTCCGAACCTGCCTTACGACCAGCTCGACGGTTGGCGTATCACGCGTCTCGGCAAGCGGCATCCATCGCAGCCGGTGATCCGCCAGACCAACCCGCGCGGCGAGCCGATCTACTGGATCGGTCCGTCGGGCAGTGCGCGTGACGCGAGCGAAGGCACCGATTTCCACGCGGTCGTCAACGGCCGTGTGTCGATCACGCCTCTGCAGCTCGACCTGACCCACACGCAAATGCTGCCCGCGGCGCGCGACTGGGCGCGCGCCGGCAGCGGCGCTTCATGACGAGCGAGCGCGCCAAGCGCTTTCCGCTCGGCCTCGAGGACCTGGTGCGCGAACCGCGCCGGCCCGAAGGGCGCCCGGGCGAAGTGCGCGCCGCGGCGCTCGCCGCGAGCGCGGCGCTGAATGCGCGTCAGCAGCCGGCGAAGCCGCAAGCGAGAACGCCGGGCAAAGCGCCGAGCGCGCTTCAGCCCAAGGCTCAAGCCGTGCCGCAAGCGAGAGCGCCGGGCCAATCGGCAGCCATTACTCAGCCGAAGCCGCAGGCCGCGCCGTCGACATTGCTGTCGTCATCGATCAAACCGTCGGCCAAGCCCGCAATAGTGACCCCACACGGCAAGGCCGCGCATAAGCCGAGCCCGACTGCACGCACCGCGCTGCAATCCGCACCGCCCGCCAAACCCGCCGCCCGCGCCAACGAACGCATGACGGCGCCGAACGTCGCGTTGAGCGGCGCATTGGCGCTGACTTCGGAACGGGTCCGCGAACGGATGGTCGAACGCCTGCGTGCGAACGGCGTGACCGATCAGCGCGTGCTGAACGCGATGTCGGTGGTGCCGCGCCACATGTTCGTCGACCCGGGCCTCGCGGCCCAGGCGTACGAAGATGCGGCGTTGCCGATCGGTCATCACCAGACGATCTCCAAGCCCTCGGTGGTCGCGCGAATGATCGAACTGGCCGCGGCCGGCCGCGCGTTGACCAACGTGCTCGAAATCGGCACGGGCTGCGGTTATCAGGCCGCGGTGCTAAGCCAGGTCGCGCGCGAGGTGTATTCGATCGAACGCATCAAGCCGCTGTCCGAGCGCGCGAAGACGAATCTGCGGCCGTTGCGCATTCCGAACATACGGTTGCATTACGGCGACGGGCGGCTCGGGTTGCCGTCGGCGGCGCCGTTCGATGCGATCGTGATCGCCGCGGCCGGACTCGACGTGCCGCAGGCCTTGCTTGAACAACTCGCGATCGGCGGCCGTCTGGTTGCGCCGGTCGGCTCGCAGGACGGCCAGAACCAGGTGCTGACGCTGGTCGAGCGCCTCGGGCCCGCGCAATGGCGCGAGTCGCGGCTTGATCGCGTTTTCTTTGTACCCTTAAAATCCGGAGTGATTTGACACCGATGAGTATGTTGCGCGCGATGCAAAGAACCAGCCTGAATGCCCCCATGACCGTAACCCAGCGTAGCGTGTGCGTGCTCGCCTTATCCCTGTTGATGACGGCTTGTGCTTCCCGGCTCGATCAGGCGCCTGTCGTCGACCGCTCAGGCGGCGGCGTGCTCGGCACCCAGGCCGCGCAGCCGGCCGTGCCGCTCGGCCCGCCGCCGCCCGGTTACTACCGCGTGAAGCCGGGCGACACGCTGTACCGGATTGCGTTGGAGAACGGCCAGAACTACCGCGATATTTCGACGTGGAACAATCTGACCAACCCGAATCAGATCGAGGTTGATCAACTGTTGCGCGTCGTGCCGCCGGGTGCGAATACGGCCGGGCTGACGCCGGGTGTCGCGACCGCGCCGATCGGCGGCACTGGCGCGGTGCAGAGTGCGCCGCTCGGGGGTGCATCGACGGGCGCCGCAGCCGGCGCCGCCGTGCCGCCGCTGTACGGCGCGACTGCGAACAATCCGGCCGTGAGCCCGCCGGCCAATCCGAACGCCGCCAGCGACTCGGTCAATAGCGCATCCGGCAACGTCGCGTTCGCGTGGCCGGTGCGTGGTCCGCTGCTCGGCACGTTCAACGATTCGACAAACAAAGGTGTCAATATCGGTGGTGCCGCAGGCGACCCGGTGAAGGCTTCCGCGGATGGCCGCGTGGTCTATGCCGGAAATGGGCTGCGTGGTTACGGCAATCTCATTATCATCAAGCATGACGCAACTTATCTCACCGCGTATGCACACAACCGCGCTTTGATGGTAAAAGAGGGAGACGCGGTGACGAAAGGGCAGAAGATCGCTGAGATGGGCAATAGTGATTCCGACCGTGTGATGTTGCATTTCGAAGTTCGCCGTCAGGGTAAACCTGTCGACCCACTGAAGTATTTGCCGCCGCAATAAGCGATACGACCATGCCGAAATCGAAGCGCCGCCCGCCGCAAGCCGAGTCTGAAACGATCAGCCAAGCCACGTCCGCTGCGGTGGACGAAAGCGGCGCTTCGGAAGTGGAAGAAGAGATCGCGGAAGAACGCGATCTCGACGAGCGTCAGAGCGGCGCTGAGGAAGCCGGCGACGCCCGTGAAGGTGCGAGCGAAGCAGCGCCGGATGCGGACGATTTTCGCGCGCTACTGCAAGCCGAGCTGACGGCCGACACCATCCAGCATTATCTGAATCGCATCAGCGTGAAGCCGCTTCTCACGGTCGAAGAGGAGCAGAAATATTCGCGTCTTGCCAAGGCGGGCGAGTTCGATGCGCGGCAGGTGATGATCGAGCGTAATCTGCGGCTGGTCGTCAGTATCGCGAAGGGTTATCTGAATCGCGGTGTGCCCTTGCTCGATCTGATCGAAGAGGGCAACCTCGGCCTGATGCACGCGATCGAAAAATTCGATCCGACGCGCGGCTTCCGCTTTTCGACTTATGCGACCTGGTGGATTCGTCAAAGCATCGAACGCGCGATCATGAACCAGGCGCGCACCGTGCGCTTGCCGGTGCACGTGATTCGTGAGCTCAACCAGGTGTTGCGCGCGAAGCGCCATCTGGAAAAAAATTCGATGAATTCCGGGGAAGCCGCCGAGCGCCGCGACGCCAGCATCGACGACATCGCCTATCTGACCGGCAAGACGACCGACGAAGTCACCGACATTCTCGCGCTGAACGAGCACACGGCCTCGCTGGATGCGCCGCTCGATCTCGATCCGGCGAGCAGCCTGCTCGATCTGCTGTCTGACGACCAGAGCCAGTCGCCGGATGCCGAAGTGCAACATCGCGAATTGGAAACACTCACGCGGGCATGGCTCGCGCGCCTGTCGGACAAGCATCGTCATGTGATCGAGCGCCGCTTCGGGCTCAATCACATCGAACCCGCCACGCTCGAAGAACTGGCCGACGAAATGGGCCTCACGCGCGAGCGTGTGCGTCAGATCCAACAGGAAGCGCTCGTGCGTCTGAAGCGCTTCTTCGCCTCCAACGGTGTTCGGAAGGACGCCGTTCTATAACCTGATGACTCCGATTCTTGTTTTCGACATCGAGACGATTCCCGATGTCGCCGGCATTCGCCGCCTCGAAGATTTGCCTCCCACGCTGAGCGACGCCGAAGTCGCCGAGCACGCGTTCGCCGCGCGCCGAGAAAAGACCGGTAGCGATTTCCTGCCGCATCATCTGCAGCGGATCGCCGCGATTTCCTGCGTGTTCCGCGACAACAACGGTTTTCGCGTGCGCTCGCTCGGCACGCTGGAAGATGGCGAGGCCGCGCTGATCCAGTCGTTCTATCGCGTGATCGAGAAGTACACGCCACAGCTCGTGTCGTGGAACGGTGGCGGATTCGACCTGCCAGTGCTGAACTATCGGGCATTGGTCAACGGCATTCCCGCCAGCCGCTTCTGGGATCTCGGCGAGGACGACCGCGAGTTCAAGTGGAACAACTACATCAGCCGCTATCACGCGCGTCATACGGATCTGATGGACGTGCTCGCGATGTACCAGGCGCGCGCCAACGCGCCGCTCGACGCGCTCGCCAAGATGTGCGGCTTCCCCGGCAAGATGGGCATGGACGGCAGCCAGGTGTGGCACGCTTATCAGGATGGCCGCGTCGAGGAAATCCGTAATTACTGCGAGACCGACGTCGTCAATACGTATCTGCTGTATTGCCGGTTCCAGTTGATCCGCGGCGCGTTTTCGGCGGCGGAGTATGCTGATGAGATCAATCTGGTCAAGAACGCGCTGGCGCTGGAAGTCGCGCCGCAATGGGCCGAGTATCTGGCGGCGTTCGAGCAATAGTGTCGCACTGTCCGGCAGCCAGAACCGGCCGACGGGGCGCCGCGCCGGTTCGCCGGCCGCCGCCGCGGTTGACGACACAAAGGTGAATCGCGAGCGTGGCCGGCTACGGCAGCGCTTCGTCTACAATCTCGCCTTTCCCCAAGTCTGTCAGGAAGTCGCAGGTGTCCCGAACTGCCCCCCATCGTCGCTCGCCGAAGCGCCCCTCGAAATACCAGAAGGCGCCGGTGCCAGCGCCCGTCATCACCGGCAATGAACCGGTCATCGAAATCGTTTCGCTCGATATGGAAGCGCGCGGCGTCGGCCGCACCGAGACCGAAGACGGCACGCCCGGTAAGGTGATTTTCGTCGAAGGCGCTTTGCCCGGCGAACGCGTCAGCTACTCGACGCATCGCAGCAAGCCGAAATTCGAGCAAGCCGAAGTCGTTCAGGTGTTCCGCGAGAGTGTGATCCGCACCAAGCCGAAGTGCACCTACTTCGATATCTGCGGCGGCTGCTCGATGCAGCATGTGGATATCCGCGCGCAGGTCGCGGTCAAGCAGCGCGTGCTCGAAGACAACCTGCAGCATCTGGCGAAGCTGCGCCCCGAAACGGTGTTCCGGCCGATTCACGGGCCGGCCTGGGGGTATCGCTATCGTGCGCGCCTCGCCGTGCGTTTTCTGCCGGAGAAGGGCGGGATGCGCATCGGCTTCCACGAGAAGAAGAGCAGCTACATCGCCGACATGAAGACGTGCGATGTGCTGCCGCCGCATGTCTCGGCGATGCTGATGCCGCTGCGTTTCATGATTCGCAAGCTGTCGATCTACGACCGCATGCCGCAACTCGAACTGGCGGTGGGCTCGTCGGTCACGGCGCTGGTGGTGCGCAACCTCGAACCGATCACCGCCGCCGACGAACAGGTGCTGCGCGATTTCGCCGACGAGCACAAGGTGCAGTTCTGGCTCCAGCCGGGCGGCCCGGACACGGTCACGCCGCTCTATCCGCTCGACGTGCAACTCGACTACACGCTGCCGGAATACGACATCCGCATGCCATTCAAGCCGACCGACTTCACCCAGGTGAATCACGCGATCAACCGCGTGCTGGTCAGCCGGGCCTTGCGTCTGTTGGCGCCGGCGCGCACCGATCGCGTGCTCGACTTGTTCTGCGGGATCGGCAACTTCACGCTGCCGCTTGCGCGGGTCGCGAAGGAAGTGGTGGGCATCGAGGGCAGCGAAGTATTGACCACGCGGGCGCTCGCCAACGCTGAGCTCAATGGTGTGGCGGGGCATACGTCGTTCGCGTGCCGCAATCTGTTCGAAGTCACCGCCGACGACCTGCGCGCGCTTGGCCATTTCGACAAATTCCTTATCGACCCGCCGCGTGAAGGCGCGCTGGCCGTCGCAAAGGCGCTGGTGGAGATCGCGCAGAGCGGCAACGGGCCACTGCCGAAACGCATCGTCTACGTGTCGTGCGCGCCGGCGACGCTGGCGCGCGATTCGGGCCTGCTCGTGCATGAGGCCGGTTATCGGCTGGTCGGCGCGGGCGTGGTGAATATGTTCCCGCACACGTCGCACGTGGAATCGATCGCGTTGTTCGAGCGGGACTGAGCGCCGCTTACGGTCACGGCCGTTATCGGCCGCCTGTATCCGAACGAGGCAGGCGGCTCGCACAAGTAAAAACGCCACGACCGGAGTCGTGGCGTTTTTATTTCCAGCTGGGATTCAGTGCGTGGCGCGTTAGAACTGCCACCACGACTTCTGCGTACCCGGCCGTGCGTGGCCCGTGATGTACGGGCTGTCGGGGAAGGTGCCGGCCAGCACACGTTTGGTATCGTCGGCCAATTGCGGCTGATTCAGTTTCTGATACGACAGCATCATGATGTGCAGCGCATCTTCGATAGCCGGTGCGTTCTTGTACTCCCGCAGCGCCAGTTGCGCGCGGTTGATCGCTGCGACATACGCGCCACGGCGATAGTAGTAATCCGCCGCGTGAACCTCGTGAGAGGCCAGCGCATTCACGATGTAGCGCATGCGTTGCGCGGCATCCGGCGCATACTTGCTCTTCGGGAACCGGTCGACCACCACCTTGAACGCGTCGTATGACTCGCGCAGCGACTTCGGATCGCGCTCGCTCATATCCTGGCCGGAGAAGCGGCCGAACAGACCGAGGTCGTCGTTGAAGTGGATCATGCCCTTCAGGTAGTACGCGTAAGCGATGTCCGGATGATCCGGGTGCAGCTGGATGAAGCGGTCGATCGCCGTGTCGGCGGCGGCGTTTTCGTTGTCTTTCCAGTTGCAGTACGCGACGTTGATCTGCGCCTGCTGGGCGAAATGGCCGAACGGGTCACGGCCTTCGAGCATTTCGAAGTATTTCGCGCACTTGCCGAAATCACCACCGGACAAGGCGTCGTTCGCCTCCGTATATAATTTGTTGTTGTTCCACGTTGCCGTTTCGTCGGTCTTCTCCGGCAGGCCGTGGCAAGCCGCAACGGCGACGACGGCTGCGGCACACGCAATGTATCCGGCCACTTTCCGGGCCGCCTTCTTGATGGCCGCCAAATTGATCGCCGCTTCAGTGATGGTGTTCAAGGCTCGCATTTTCCAGTCTAGCTTTACGTCCAGGTGACCCAGACTCAATGACCCGCTCAAATACTCCAGGCGCCGCAACCGGCGCCGGGAATAGCAACAAAGATTATAGCGTAAGCGCTGACCCCTCCGACGCGTTGGGCGTCGATTCCCTCGACGACGATCTCGGCAGCGACGCGCTCGCGGCCGCGGGCGCGCCGGCCATGGTGCCGACCGTAGCGAGCCGCGTCGCCGACGAGAGCCCGCGCAGCGTCGTCGTGCCCGACGAACTGGCCGGCGAGCGCCTCGACAAGGTGCTCGCGCGGGTGTTTCCCGAATTCTCGCGCAACCGGTTGCAAAGCTGGATCGTAGGGGAGCGCGTGCGCATCGACGGCAAGCCGGCGAAGATCCGTCAGCCGGTGCCGCTCGGCGCGACCATCGAGCTCGTGCCCGATCTGCTGCCCGAGCAGCTTGCCTTCACGCCCGAGCCGGTGCCGCTCGACATCGTCTACGAAGACGACACGCTAGTGGTGATCAACAAGCCGGCCGGCATGGTCGTGCATCCGGCGGCGGGCAACTGGGGCGGCACCATGCTGAACGGTCTGCTGTACCGCTACGGCGACGCCGCCGCTGGCCTGCCGCGCGCGGGCATCGTGCACCGGCTCGACAAGGAGACCTCCGGGCTGATGGTGGTGGCGCGCACGCTCGAAGCGCAGACCGACCTCGTGCGCCAGTTGCAGGCGCGCACGGTGAAGCGCCGCTATCTCGCGCTGGTGTGGGGCAACATGCCGGAAGAGGGCACGATCGACGCGCCGATCGGCCGCGATCCGCGCGAACGCACGCGCATGGCGGTGGTGACGAGCGCGTCGGGCAAGCCCGCGCGCACGCATTTCCGCCGGGTCGATTCGGCGATCTGGCAGCGTCAGCCGGTCACCGCGATTCACTGCGACCTCGAAACCGGCCGCACCCATCAGATTCGCGTGCATTGCGCGCACATCGGCCATCCGCTGCTCGGCGATCCGGTGTACGGACGCGCGCGCGGCAAGCGCTCGGTCACGCCGCTACCCGACGGCTTCGCGCGCCAGGCGCTGCATGCCTGGCGGCTCGGGCTGATTCATCCGCAAACCGGCCGCACGATGCAATGGCGCGCCGACGTGCCGGAAGACATGGAGGCGCTGTCGGCGGCGCTCGGGCTGGGGCGCGACGACGCGGGCGAGTTCGACGAGACGTACTATGAGGAGGACGACTACGACGCATCGCTGGATGATGACGAAGACGCCGCCCTCGATCACGACGACGCCGAAGACACAGACGATCACGACAAGGACGATCACGCATGAGCCCGAATCTGCCGGAGCTGAGCTTTGCCGATGTCGTGCAACCGGCATGGAACGTGTCGCCGCGCGTGCGCGCGCTCGTCACGACGCGCGACGGCGGTGTGAGTCAGCCGCCGTTCGGCCGCTGGCGCAATGGCGCAGACCAGCCCGGCGGCCTCAATCTCGGCACGAAAGCCGGTGACGATCCGGCCGCGGTCGCGCTGAACCGCAAGCGGCTGCTCGATCTCGCGGGCGTGAGCGAGGCCGCGTGGCTCGAACAGATTCACGGCGCGAGCATAGTGCGAGCTGAGGATGTGCTCGCCCAGGCGCGGGCGGACGGCACGCCGACGCGCGCCGATGCGAGCGTCACCGATCGCCCCGGCACCGTGTGCGTGGTGATGGTGGCCGACTGCATGCCGGTGCTGCTGTGCGACGCAGCGGGCCGCGCGGTCGGTGCGGCGCATGCGGGTTGGCGCGGGCTCGCGGCGGGTATTGTCGAGCAGACCGCGCAGCGTGTCGCGCAACTCGCCGGTGTCGAAACGCACGCACTGCATGCGTATCTCGGGCCGTCGATCGGTCCCGACGCGTTCGAAGTCGGCCCCGACGTGCGTGACGCCTTCATGAACGGTGTCGACGGCGCACAACGCGACGCGACGGCGAACGCATTCGTCGAGCACCCGCGCAATCCCGGCAAATATCTCGCGAATCTCCCGGTGCTGGCGCGCTTGCGTCTGCAGACGCTAGGCGTGACGCGCGTCGTCGGCGGCGATCTCTGCACGGTCACCGAACGCGAGCGTTTCTATTCGTATCGCCGCGATCGGGAGACCGGCCGTATGGCCGCGCTGATCTGGCTGGACGACCAGGCGCAGACCCTCGCAGACTAATGCGGCTTGCGCCGCTCGCGATTCAGACAAATCCACGCCCGCATGGGGACGCTTCGTACACCGATCCGTCGTCATGCGGATGTGCTGCATTGGCGAGCGCCGGTGGCCTGGGCCACGCGTTTCGCGGACTCGCGTATGCGGGTTTGTGCCGAGCCGCGCGGCGCATTTTTGCTGCGCTGCCGGAATTCGCGGGGCTGGCGTAGATCTGTCGCATAAAGTGTCTGCGTGCGAACGGATAAACGCACATAAGCCCATGCAATTTGGGAGCTTTTTTCGTCGCGGCCCTCTCCAATCACCAGACTTCAAAAGCGCGATCTGCTACACAGGGAAAACGATAATTAAAAAACTATCGCACTGCGGCAAAATCGGGAACAAGCATTGACATGCCTTGCGATGGGGAGCAAGAATGTTCCTCACGAGCTCCTCGTACATGGGACAGGGCGTGACGAGGTCGCGAGCAATCGCTCACGTGCGCACGAACCTGCCTCTCAACCCGTCCGCAAGGACTTACCGGTCAAAAGCAGGTATGGCAGCTTCTCATTCCTCAGCTTCCCCCAGCACGGACTCCTCGACGGAGCAAACGCAGCAGGCCGGTACGAGCGGTGCAGCGCCCGCCGCCGGCATGCAGCAATTATTCGACACGTGGATGAACGGGTGGCGTTCGCTCGGTACGCCACCCGGCGTGGGCGGCCTGCCGTTCTCCATGCCCCAGATGCCGCAGGTGACCGGCGCCCCGCAAATGGGCTTCCCCCAGATTCCGTCGTTTCCCGGCATGCCCGATTTCAGCAAACTGGCCGCGGGCGCGATGCCGTCCATGCCGTCGTTCGCCGGGCTGAATATCCCGAGCGCCGCGATTCCGACTGAACGTCTGCAGAAACTGCAAGCCGACTATTCGCGCGAGGCGATGGAGTTGATCCAGCAGGCCGCTTCGTCGGCGGCCAAAGCGCCCGAGCTCAAGGACCGCCGCTTCAGCGCCGAAGCATGGAGCGCGACGCCCGCGTACGCATTCACCGCCGCCTGGTATCTGCTGAACGCGCGCTATCTGCAGGAAATGGTCGACGCGCTCGACATCGAACCGAAGGTGCGCGAGCGCATCCGTTTCGCGATCCAGCAGTGGACCGCGGCGGCCTCGCCGAGCAACTTCTTCGCGTTGAATCCCGAAGCGCAAAAAACCTTGCTCGACAGCAAGGGCGACAGCCTGCGCCAGGGCGTGATGAACCTGCTCGCCGACATGCGGCGCGGCAAGATTTCGCAGACCGACGAATCGGGCTTCGTGGTCGGCGAGAATCTCGCGAACACCGAAGGCTCGGTGGTGTTCGAGAACGACTTGCTGCAGTTGATCCAGTACAAGCCGCGTACGGCTACCGTGCACGAGCGTCCGCTGCTGATCGTGCCGCCATGCATCAACAAGTTCTACATTCTCGATCTGCAGCCGGAGAACTCGCTGGTCGCGCACGGTCTCGATTCGGGACACCAGGTGTTCCTGATTTCATGGCGCAATGCGGATCAATCCATCGCGCATAAAACCTGGGACGATTACATCGGCGAGGGCGTGCTCACCACCATCGAGACAGTCAGCAAGATCAGCGGCCGCGAGCAGATCAACACGCTCGGCTTCTGCGTCGGCGGCACGATGCTCGCCACCGCGCTCGCGGTCGCCGCGGCGCGCGGCGAACACCCGGCCGCGTCGATGACGCTGCTCACCGCGATGCTCGACTTTTCCGACACGGGCGTGCTCGACGTGTTCGTCGACGAGGCGCACGTGCAGATGCGCGAGCAGACCATCGGCGGCAAGAATGGTGCGCCGGGATTGATGCGCGGCATCGAGTTTGCCAACACGTTCTCGTTCCTGCGGCCGAACGATCTGGTGTGGAACTATGTCGTCGACAATTACCTGAAGGGACGCACGCCGGTGCCGTTCGATCTGCTGTACTGGAACAGCGATTCGACCAGCCTGCCGGGCCCGATGTACGTCTGGTATCTGCGCAACACGTACCTCGAGAACCGGCTGCGCGAGCCGGGTGCGCTGACCACCTGCGGCGAGCCGATCGACCTGTCGAAGATCGACGTGCCCACCTTCATCTATGGGTCGCGCGAAGACCATATCGTGCCGTGGCAAACCGCGTACGCATCGGTGCCGCTACTCACCGGGCCGCTGAAGTTCGTGCTTGGCGCGTCGGGGCACATCGCCGGCGTGATCAATCCGCCCGCGAAGAAAAAGCGCAGTTACTGGACCCTCGAAGGCGACGCCAGAACGTTGCCGCAGAGCGCCGATGAATGGCTCGACGCCGCGTCGGAAGTGCCGGGCAGCTGGTGGCCCGAATGGACCACCTGGCTCGATCAGTACGGCGGCAAGAAGGTCAAGCCGCGCGCCACGGCCGGCTCGGCCGAATTTCCGGTCATCGAACCCGCGCCGGGACGTTACGTGCGGCAACGGGAGTAAAGTTAAAACGCGCTTCACGGTGCGGTGTTTGGCGGTGTGAATGAGCGTCCGATTGAGCAGGGGCGTAAGAGCAACGAATTTTTAACTTGACGGGCTGCGGCGCAGTTGGCCGGCGTGCCCGGAGGATATGGAAATGACTGATGTTGTGATCGTATCGGCCGCCCGTACGGCAGTAGGCAAATTCGGTGGATCGCTGGCGAAGATCGCCGCGCCCGAGCTCGGCGCAGTGGTGATCCGCGCCGTGCTCGAACGCGCCGGTATGAAGCCCGAGCAGGTGAGCGAAGTGATTCTGGGGCAGGTGCTGACGGCCGGTTCCGGCCAGAACCCGGCACGTCAGGCGCAGATCAAGGCGGGGCTGCCCACGGCAGTGCCGGCCATGACGATCAACGTGGTATGCGGCTCGGGTCTGAAGTCGGTCATGCTCGCGGCCAACGCCATCATCGCGGGCGACGCGGACATCGTCGTCGCGGGTGGTCAGGAAAACATGAGCGCCGCGCCGCACGTGCTGCCGGGTTCGCGCGACGGCTTCCGCATGGGCGACGCGAAGCTGATCGACTCGATGATCGTCGACGGCCTGTGGGACGTGTACAACCAGTACCACATGGGCGTGACGGCGGAAAACGTCGCGAAGGAATACGGCATCACGCGTGAACAGCAGGACGCGTTCGCGGCGCTTTCGCAGAACAAGGCGGAAGCCGCGCAGAAGTCGGGCCGTTTCAACGACGAAATCGTGCCGGTCGAGATCCCGCAACGCAAGGGCGAGCCGCTGCGTTTCGCTACCGATGAATTCGTGCGTCACGGCGTGACGGCGGAATCGCTGGCGAGCCTGAAGCCGGCGTTCTCCAAAGAAGGCTCGGTCACGGCGGCCAATGCGTCCGGTCTGAACGACGGTGCGGCGGCGGTGCTGGTGATGTCGGCGAAGAAGGCCGAGGCGCTCGGCCTCACGCCGCTCGCGCGCATCAAGGCGTATGCGACCTCCGGTCTGGATCCGAAGGTGATGGGCATGGGCCCGGTGCCGGCTTCGCGCCGCTGTCTGGAACGCGCGGGCTGGACGCCGGCCGACCTGGATCTGATGGAAATCAACGAAGCGTTCGCCGCCCAGGCGTGCGCCGTGAATCAGCAGATGGGCTGGGACACCTCGAAGATCAACGTGAACGGCGGCGCGATCGCGATCGGCCATCCGATCGGCGCGTCCGGCTGCCGGATTCTCGTCACGCTGCTGCACGAAATGCAGAAGCGCGATGCGAAGAAGGGTTTGGCGTCGCTGTGTATCGGCGGCGGCATGGGTGTGGCGCTGGCGCTCGAGCGCGCCTGAGTACGCCGCGCTGACCGGCGCAGCGAGGCGCCGGCCGGCAGGCATCAGGCAAGGTTGCCGCGCGTCACGGCGAAGCAGGTGGCGCGTGGTATCAGCAGTGGCCTCGTCGGCCGGTCGCCCGGCGGCAGTGGAGATGAAGCACCAGACGAGGGTAGAGGTTGCCGGTCGGCGCCTCGAAAAACGATAACGGAGTGTAGTTTATGACACAGCGAATTGCGTACGTAACGGGCGGGATGGGCGGTATCGGCACGAGCATTTGCCAGCGACTGCACAAAGAGGGCTTCAAGGTGATCGCGGGCTGCGGCCCGAATTCGCCGCGCCGCGTGAAGTGGCTCGAAGAGCAGAAAGCGCTGGGCTTCGATTTCGTCGCGTCCGAAGGCAATGTCGGCGATTGGGAATCGACCAAGGCCGCGTTCGAGAAGGTCAAGGCCGAAGTCGGCGAGATCGATGTGCTGGTGAACAACGCCGGCATTACGCGCGACGTCGTGTTCCGCAAGATGACGCATGAAGACTGGACGGCGGTGATCGACACCAACCTGACCAGCCTCTTCAACGTCACGAAGCAGGTGATCGACGGCATGGTCGAGCGTGGCTGGGGCCGCGTCATCAACATCTCGTCGGTGAACGGCCAGAAAGGCCAGTTCGGCCAGACCAACTACTCGACCGCGAAGGCCGGTATTCACGGCTTCACGATGTCGCTCGCGCAGGAGGTGGCCACCAAGGGCGTGACGGTTAACACCGTGTCGCCGGGCTACATCGGCACCGACATGGTCAAGTCGATCCGTCCGGACGTGCTGGAAAAGATCGTGGCGACAATTCCGGTGCGCCGCCTGGGTCGGCCGGACGAAATCGGCTCGATCGTCGCGTGGCTCGCGTCGGATGAGTCGGGCTTCTCCACGGGCGCTGATTTTTCGCTGAACGGCGGCTTGCATATGGGCTGAGTCACCAGCGCGCCGCTTACAAGGCGGTGCGCTCCGGCTCAGATGGTTCCGGCGGCGTCCCGGTTGCGCAATGACCTCATTGCGCAACCGGCTGACGCCGTTTCCGCGCTCAACTCGCGCTCAAAGGCGTTACATGACCACTACTACAAAGAAAACTGCCGATCGACTGATCAAGAAATATCCGAATCGTCGGCTCTACGATACCGAGACAAGCACGTACATCACGCTCACGGATGTCAAGCAGCTCGTGCTCGATCAGGAGGATTTCAAGGTCATCGATGCGAAGAGCAACGAGGACCTGACGCGCGCCATCCTGTTGCAGATCATCCTCGAGGAGGAGAGCGGCGGCTTGCCTATGTTCTCGTCGTCGATGCTGTCGCAGATCATCCGTTTCTACGGCCATGCGATGCAGGGCATGATGGGCACGTATCTGGAAAAGAACATCCAGGCCTTCATCGACATTCAGGCGAAGCTCGCCGACCAGTCGAAGAATCTGTATGAAGGCAAGGCGATGAATCCGGAAGTCTGGTCGCAGTTCATGAACATGCAGGCCCCGATGATGCAGGGCATGATGACCAGCTATATCGAGCAATCGAAAAACATGTTCGTGCAAATGCAGGAGCAGATGCAGAACCAGGCGAAGTCGATGTTCGCCACCTTCCCGTTCACGCCGGGCGGCGCGGTTAATGCCGGCAGTGGCGGGAACGCGCCGGGCACGCCGCAAACCGATCCGGAACCGGAGAAGAAGTAATAGCGTGGGGTGTTGCGGGTCGCTCCGACGTGACGGCTTCAAGGGGGCTGCAGCTACTACATGTGGCATGCGGTTGTTTGCGTCGCCGCCTGCGTCGCCTTAGCGCTTCCGCCCACGCATAGCACAGGCGCGTAGGCGCCGGCGCGGTACAATTACGGATTGAGTGCGCAGGTGCTCTTCCATAGGGTAGGGGTCTTCATGGCCCTTGAATCCCTTGCTTCGCTCCCCCATTCTCGCCGTCGCCATCGTCATCGCTCCCAATCGGGCCCGCTTTACTTTATGTCGCAGATCAATTTCTCCACCGCATCGGGCCCTTCGACTCCGAAGGCCGCACCGGTCAGCCTCGCTTGACCGGCGGATCGCATAAGCAGGCTCCCGCATGAGCCGGCTGTTTCTCGCCCCGATGGAGGGGCTCGCGGACTACGTATTGCGCGACGTGCTGACCGGCCCGGGCGGCTTCGACGGCTGCGTTTCGGAGTTTGTCCGCGTGACGGGCTCGTTGCTGCCCGCCCGCGTCTACGAGAGGGAGGCGCCCGAAGTCCTCCACGGAAGCCGCACCGCGAGTGGTACGCCGATGGTGATCCAACTGCTCGGCAGCGATCCCGGGTGGATGGCCCGCAATGCGGCGCAAGCGGCCGTCTTGTCGCCGTACGGGGTCGACCTGAACTTCGGCTGTCCCGCCAAACTCGTCAATCAGCACGGCGGCGGCGCCATGCTGCTGGCCGACCCCGAGCAATTGCACCGGATCGTCTCGGCCGTTCGCGCGGCAGTGCCGGCGAACGTCGCCGTGACGGCGAAAATGCGCCTCGGCGTGTCCGATACGGCGCGGGCGATCGATTGCGCGGTCGCGCTTGCGGAAGGCGGCGCGGCCTCGCTCGTCGTGCATGCGCGCACGCGCGATCAGGCCTACCGGCCGCCGGCCCATTGGGAATGGATCGCGCGCATCGACACGGCCGTTCGCGTACCGGTCATCGCAAACGGCGAAGTCTGGAGCGTGGCGGACTGGGAGCGGTGCCGAACCGTTAGCGGCTGCGCCGACGTGATGCTCGGTCGCGGTGCCGTGTCGGACCCGTTCCTCGCGCTGCGAATCCGCGGACTGATGGATCCGTCCCCATCCGATGTGGAGTGGCGGCGCGTGCTTCGCGATATCGCCGGATATCTGAAGAAGTTGCAGGCCCGCGCGACGCACAGCCATGAGCATGGCCGCGTCAAGAAGTGGCTCAGCTACCTCCAGCGGACCTGGCCACAGGCGGCCGAACTGCACGCGGCGATCCGGCGCGTGCAGGATTCCCACGAAATTCTCGGCGTGATCGAGCAGGCGCTGGCTTCCGGCACATCGCCGCGCCTATCTCGATCCGAATACGCCGAACAGCTCGATATGGCCGACGCCGTGACCGGTTGAGAGCGCTAAAATTCAAAGACTTACGAGCGGTGGCCGTGCCGAACCGCTACAATTCAAGGTTTAACGTCTCCATGCGGTCCTTCATGTCTGTCACCCCCACGATTGCCCCGACCGCCGCGCCTGCAGCCGCGCCTGCGGCCGCGCCTAAAGTCGGTTTTGTATCGCTCGGCTGCCCGAAAGCGCTAGTCGATTCCGAGCAGATCATCACCCAGTTGCGCGCCGAAGGTTACGAAATTTCCGGTACGTACGACGGCGCGGACCTCGTGGTCGTCAACACCTGCGGCTTCATCGACGAAGCGGTGCAGGAAAGCCTCGACGCAATTGGCGAAGCGCTGAACGAGAACGGCAAGGTGATCGTCACCGGTTGCCTCGGCGCGAAGAAGAGCGGCAGCGGCTCGGGGCTGATCGAAGAGGTGCATCCGAAGGTGCTGGCCGTGACCGGCCCGCACGCGGTCGGCGAAGTGATGCAGCACGTGCACACGCATCTGCCGAAGCCGCACGACCCGTTCGTCGACCTGGTGCCCGCGGCGGGCATCAAGCTCACGCCGCGTCACTATGCGTATCTGAAGATTTCCGAAGGCTGCAACCACCGCTGCACGTTCTGCATCATCCCGTCGATGCGCGGCGACCTCGTGTCGCGCCCCGTCGCCGAAGTGATGCTCGAAGCGGAAAACCTGTTCAAGTCCGGCGTGAAGGAACTGCTGGTGATTTCGCAGGACACGAGCGCCTACGGCGTCGACGTCAAATATCGCACCGGTTTCTGGAACGGCAAGCCGATCAAGACGCGCATGACCGATCTGGTCGGCGCGCTCGGCGAACTCGCCGCGCAATACGGCGCGTGGGTGCGTCTGCATTACGTATATCCGTATCCGAGCGTCGACGAAGTCATCCCGATGATGGCCGAAGGCCCATACAAGGGTCACGTACTGCCGTATCTCGACGTGCCGTTCCAGCACGCGCATCCCGAAGTGCTCAAGCGCATGAAGCGCCCGGCCAACGCCGAGAAGGTGATGGAGCGCGTCAAGGCATGGCGTGAGATGTGCCCGGATCTGACGATCCGCAGCACGTTCATCGCCGGCTTCCCCGGTGAGACCGAGGAGCAGTTCGAGACGCTGCTCGACTTCATCCGCGAGGCGGAACTGGACCGCGTCGGCTGCTTTGCGTATTCGCCGGTCGAAGGCGCGAGCGCCAACGAACTCGACGGCGCGTTGCCCGACGAAGTGCGTGAAGAGCGTCGCGCGCGCTTCATGGAAGTGGCGGAGGAAGTGTCGGCGAAACGGATCGCGAAGAAGGTCGGCAAGACGCTGAAGGTGCTGGTCGACGAGATCAACGCCGATGGCGGCATTGGCCGCACCGCCGCGGACGCGCCGGAGATCGACGGCGTGGTGTATGTTGCGCCGGCTACCAAGGCGTCCAAACGCTATAAGGTTGGCGATTTCGTGTCGGTGAAGATCACCGGCGCCGACGGGCACGACCTGTGGGGCGAGGTCTAAGCGATGACCGCAAGCATTGCCGCAACGCCGCAAAGCCAGCCCGCAGCGGTCCTCGCCCTCGGCGAGGCGATGATCGAATTCAACCAGTCGGCGCAAGACCAGCCGAACTATTTGCAGGGCTTCGGCGGCGACACGTCGAACTTCTGCATTGCAGCGGCGCGCCAGGGCGCGCGCACCGGTTTCGTGTCGGCGGTCGGCGCAGATCATTTCGGGCGTCTGCTGGTCGATCTGTGGGAGCGCGAGCAGGTGGATACGTCGCTCGTGCGCGTCGATCCGCACGCGCCCACCGGCGTCTATTTCGTGTCGCACGGTCCGAACGGCCACGCATTCGACTACCTGCGCGCCGGTTCGGCCGCGAGCCGCTACGCGCCGCACGATTTGCCGCGCGACGCGATCGCCGCGGCCAAGGTCGTGCATCTGTCGGGCATCAGCCTCGCGATCAGCCTGAGCGCCTGCGATGCCGCACTGGAAGCGATCGCGCACGCGCGCGCCAACGATGTGCGCGTGAGTTTCGACACCAACCTGCGCCTGAAGCTGTGGCCGCTCGCGCGGGCCCGCGCGGTGATGCTCGAAGCGATCCGTCAAACCGACATCTGCCTGCCGAGCTGGGACGACGTCACCGACCTGACCGGCTTGACGGGGCGTGACGAGATCGTCGATTTCCTGCTCGCGCAGGGTCCGCGCGTGGTCGCGCTGAAGCTCGGCAAGGAAGGCTCGTATATCGCGACGCCCGACGAGCGGCGCGTCGTGCCGGGCCACGTCGTCAACGCGGTCGATGCGACCGGCGCGGGCGACTGCTTCGGCGGCGCGTTCATCGCGCGCATTGTCGAAGGCGACGATCCTTTTGCGGCGGCGCGTTACGCGAACGTCGCCGCGGCGCTGTCCACGCAAGGCTACGGCGCGGTGGCGCCGATTCCTTCGCGTGCCAGCGTCGAACGAATTCTGGCGGGCTGAACGCAACGCCATGCGCCGCGACGCGCGGCCCGCCAAGGCAAGATCATCTTAGAGACTTTCACAGACGAAAAGAGGAGCGAGCGATGCAACGGGACGTAGTGGTGGTAAGTGGTGTGCGTACGGCAATTGGCGCCTTTGGCGGCAGCCTGAAGGATTTTTCGCCGACCGATCTCGGCGCGCGGGTGGTGCGTGAGGTACTGACGCGCGCCGGCGTGTCGGGCGACGAAGTCGGCCACGTCGTGTTCGGCAACGTCGTGCACACCGAACCAAAAGACATGTATCTGGCGCGCGTCGCCGCGATCAACGGCGGCGTCGCGCAGCACACGCCCGCGTTGACCGTGAACCGCCTGTGCGGCTCGGGCCTGCAGGCGATCGTCTCGGCCGCGCAGAGCATCCTGCTCGGCGACGCCGACATCGCGATCGGCGGCGGCGCGGAAAACATGAGCCGCGCGCCCTATTCGATGCCCGCCGCGCGCTTCGGTCAGCGCATGGGCGACGCGCGCCTCGTGGACATGATGGTGGGCGCGCTGAACGACCCGTTCCAGTCGATCCACATGGGCGTGACCGCCGAAAACGTCGCGCGCCAATACGACATTTCGCGCGAAGCCCAGGACGCGCTCGCGCTCGAATCGCACCGCCGCGCGGCCCACGCGATCACGAGCGGCTACTTCAAGGAGCAGATCCTGCCGATCACGCTGGCGTCGAAGAAGGGCGACACGGTGTTCGACACGGACGAACACACGCGCATGAACGCATCGGCGGAAGACTTCTCGAAGCTCAAGCCGGTGTTCGCGAAGGAAAACGGCACGGTGACGGCTGGCAACGCGTCGGGCATCAACGACGCGTCCGCGGCGCTCGTGCTGATGGAGCGCGGTGTCGCCGAGCAGCGCGGCGTGAAGCCGCTCGCGCGGCTGGTGTCGTATGCACATGCGGGCGTCGATCCGGCGTACATGGGCATCGGTCCGGTGCCGGCTTCCCGCAAGGCGCTCGAACGCGCTGGCCTGACGGTCGCCGATCTCGACGTGATCGAGGCGAACGAAGCCTTCGCCGCGCAGGCCTGCGCGGTCAGCAAGGAGCTCGGCTTCGATCCGGCGAAGGTCAATCCGAACGGCTCGGGCATTTCGCTGGGCCATCCGATCGGCGCAACCGGCGCGCTGATCACGGTCAAGGCGCTATACGAACTGCAGCGGATCGGCGGGCGCTATGCGCTCGTCACGATGTGCATCGGCGGCGGGCAGGGTATCGCGGCGATCTTCGAGCGGATTTGACGCTCGCAGTGAACCGGTAGCAAGCAGGTATCAGGTAATGAGGAAGGAACGGATGCGGGAATCGAAAGCGATGAAGGGCGCGGCGAAGGATGCGCTGAAGGGCGCGACGGCGCGGCGCAGTTGGTCAATCATGAGCGCGGCCGCGTTGCTGTGCGCCGGCACGGTGGCGTTGACACCCGCGCAGGCCTGGGCGGAAAGCGATGCGGTCAAGCAACTGGCGGCGCCTGCGGCGATCCAGTTGCCGCTCAAGCCGAGCCCCGAGTTCGCAAAATTCCCGCGTTACGCCGGCACGCTGGGCTCGCGTCAGATCGTGCTGCGGCTCGGTGCGAAAACCGACGATCCGTCCGGCGTGCACGGCGAATATCAGTACACCGATACCGGCGAGGTGATCCTGATCGCCGGCGACCGTAATGGCGATACGCTCGAAGTCGAGGAATCGAACGACGGCACCCATATCACCGGTAACTGGGTCGGCACGTTCGCCGCCGACGGCTCGGTGGAGGGCGACCGCATGAACGTCGACGATTCCGATCCGCAGCCGTTCAATCTGAAGCCGCTCGCGGCGGGGCAGGCGGTGCCTGCTGCGGCGGCCAGAGCCGCGCCAGCAGGGGGAGCGGCGCAGCAAGCTCCGGCCAGCGGCCGCGCCGCTGGGTCCGCGCCGGCGCCGGCAGCCAGGAACGGCGGTCAACCGGTGGGCGGCGTCAGCAATCTGCAAACCGGCGAGTGAAACCACCGCTACGCGAGCCGTCGGTCGATCCGACGCAATTTCGCTGCCTCGTCTACGCTTGCCTAGGCGGCGCGTGTGCCGAAACCGCGCGCTCGCCGCTTCTGTCTCGCTTCCGTCCGCTTTTATCCGTTTCTCTCAGCTTTCATCGAACTTCGCCATGACCCAATCCAAACTCAAACGCGGTCTGCAAACCCGCACCGTGCGCGCCGAGGACCAATTGACGCCGGGCTTCGAGTCGTTTTCGATGCCGGTCACGCGAGCGTCGACGGTCGTGTTCCCCGATCTCGCGACCATGCGCGCGCTCGACTGGAAAAACGACGCCCAATGGCGCTACGGCCTGCATGCGACGCCGACTTCGCTCGCGCTCGCACAGCGCCTCGCCGCGATTGAAGGCGGCAAGCATGCGCTGCTGCAGCCGTCGGGGCTGTCGTCGATTTCGAACGTGTACTTCGGCCTCGTGAAAGCGGGCGACGATGTGCTGATTCCCGATAACGTCTACTCGCCGAATCGCGATCATGGCGACTGGCTGGCGCGCGATTTCGGCGTCAGCGTGCGTTATTACGATCCGCTGATCGGCGCGGGCATCGCCGATCTGATCCAGCCGAATACGCGCCTCATCTGGATCGAAGCGCCGGGCTCGGTGACGATGGAAGTGGCCGACGTGCCCGCGATCACGGCGGCGGCGCGCGCGCGCAAGGTCGTCACGGCGATCGACAACACGTGGTCCGCGGGGCTCGCATTCCGGCCGTTCGAGCACGGCGTGGACATCTCGGTGCAGGCGCTGACCAAGTATCAGTCGGGCGGCGGCGACGTGCTGATGGGCGCGACGATCACGGTCGACCGCGAATTGCATCTGAAGCTGAAGGCGGCGCGCATGCGCATGGGCATCGGCGTCTCGTCGGACGACTGCTCGCTGATTCTGCGCAGCCTGCCTTCGATGCAGCTGCGCTTCGCGCAGCATGACCGCGCGGCGCTCGGTCTGGCGACATGGCTGAAAAGCCGCCCGGAAATTTCCGCGGTGTTACATCCGGCAATCGCCGACTGTCCTGGCCACGAGTTTTATAAGCGCGATTTCACGGGCGCGGGCGGGCTGTTTTCGGTCGTGTTCGACGAGCGTTACAGCGCGGCGCAAATCGATATGTTCTGCGAGTCGCTCGAGCTCTTCTCGCTCGGCTGGAGCTGGGGCGGTGCGCACAGCCTCGCCATGCCGTACGACGTCGCGTCGATGCGTACCGCCGGGCATTGGCCGCATCGCGGGACCTTGGTGCGGTTCTATATCGGCCTGGAAGAAGAGGCGGATTTGCGTGCGGACATCGAGCAGTGCCTGGCCGCGCTGGATTAGACGGCTGAGCGCGTTCGCTGAGGGGGACCCCACGGTGATGCCATAAGTAAGCCCATCGGGACACGTTGCCGGTGGGTTTTTTTTTGCCCCAATAGCCAGTAAGCCTAACCATTTTGGCTGAATAGCCGGGACGAAATCTCGACGCTACGATGGTGCATATCCTGACCAATGGCTGCTGCACGACGGCGACCCTCGATGAATCTATTCTTCTGGATGTTGCTGAATCTTGGCGTGCCGATTGTCGGACCAATCTTCACGCTGGCGCTCGTCGCACCCGCGCACGGCTGGCACGTCGCGAAGGCGTTGATCGGCGCCTCGGTGAAAGACGGCCAGCTGTTCTGGTGCGCGATCGGACTGTGTGCATCGGCGGTCTACGAAGCCGTGACGGCGTTGGAGCGGGGGAACGGTGAACTGTCGTTGCTGGCGTTTAGTATCGTGGGATTTTGTGTGGTCGCATTTTCCTGTTCGATCGTCGTGCTGTTGTGTTCGCTCAGTGTATGCGACGAGCACTGGGACGCGACTGCCGGTGATCGAACGGCATGGGGCGCGCGCAGAATATTGTCGCGCAGCGCGATAGGCCTGACGGGCTTGCTTACCTTCATAGTTGCGACTATGTTTGCAATCCTACACATACACCTGAATTCTAATTTTTAGATAGGGCTGCATTTATACTGGTTCTCTCGTGGAGGAACCGATGAGCAAGTTACTCGTTTCGCTGAGGTCTGAAAAAAATCAAGTGCGCATTATGACGGGGGTGGCTGTGGTCACCATCATCGTTTTCGTCAGCGAGATGGCGCTGCTTCTGCCCGCCATTCTGATGCGGTAGCGGGTCGGTCCGGATAGACCGTCACGGTGCAGCGCTCGCTGCGCGGCACCGCGCTGTGTTTCCCTTAGGCATCAGAACAGCCGCAGCAACCCGTCCAGTCCAACATGGTTGAACGCCACGCTGGCCGCTTCGCGCACCACCGGCTTCGCGCGGAAAGCGACAGACAGACCCGCGGCGGCCATCATCTTCAGATCGTTCGAGCCGTCGCCCATCGCAATCGCGCGGGTCGGTTCGATGCCGAGCGTGGCGCACGTTTCGCACAGCATGCGCGCTTTCACATCCGCGTTGACGATCTCGCCGATCACCTTGCCGGTCAGCTTGCCGTCCACGATTTCGAGCGTGTTTGCGCGCGTGAAATCGAGACCCAGGCGTGCTTTCAGTTTTTCGGTGAAGAACGTGAATCCGCCCGACACCAGCAATGTTTTCAATCCCGCTTGTTTCGCACCGGCCAGCATCCGCTCCGCGCCCGGCGACAGTTGCAGGCGCTCTTCATAAACGCGTTCGAGCGCGCTTGCGTCGAGACCCTCGAGCAGTGCGACGCGGCGCGTCAGGCTTTCGTTGAAGTCCTTGATCTCGCCGCGCATCGCAGCCTCGGTAATCGCCGCCACTTCGGCCTTTAGTCCGCAGAAGTCGGCGATCTCGTCGATGCATTCGATCGTGATCAGCGTCGAATCCATGTCCATCGCGACCAGCCCGAAGTCGCGCAACTGGCGGCCGGCCTCGACGAACGCGTAGTCCAGTTGATGGGCGGCGCAATAGACCTCGACATCGCCGCGCTGCGCGACGCTTGCGTCCGCGATGCGAAGTGAGTTCGCGTCGATGACGGTGGCGTGCGATCCGCGTGCGAGCGCGATGAGCGTGGTGTGGTGATCGGCGGAAAGAGGCGCGGAGCTTTGAATGACGAGGTTCATGGACGACGCAGTGACGCAGGAAAGAGGGCGCGCGGCGCGCGCGGAAAATCCCGCTATTGTATCGGTTCCGCGGGACGCGCCATCGCGAGCGCCCAGGAGGCGTCACAGGGACGGGCTGCGAGAAAAGGATCGACAGGCGCGGCGGTTGATTGCGCTCAGCCGTTGGATGCGTCCATCACGCTCGTCTGTCGAACGTCGCCGCTAAACGCGAGAGGACCTGCCGCCGTTTCTTCTGCAGCGCCACCAGGCGGCGCGTGCGGAGGGTGCGAACGCGCCGAAAGAAACATACGCTTCGCGCAGTACGACGATCAAGCCCAATCACCCCGGGCCGGGCCGCATGCGAGTCCCGCTGCACATGCGTCGTGCAATCCCTCCACGCCCGGTTCATACTGTCGCTTCCAACGACGCCCACCAGCCTGTGCCCGTCCCGACCTTGCGCGCCCGACACCGCCAGCGCACGTCGGAACAAACACACTGGCACAAGCAACAAGGCGCATCCCTACGGAGACAACCGCATGACCCCGGCGACCGCCAGCGACGCATCCTCTCTTGCACGCGACTTCGATCTTCGCCACCTGAGCCCCGCGTTCTACGCCAATCCCTATCCGGTCTACCACGCGCTGCGCACCCACGAGCCGATCCGGCGCATGCCCGACGGGTCACTGTTTCTGACGCGCTTTCGCGACGTGCAGGCGGTCTACCGCGACCCGAAAACTTTCAGCTCCGACAAGACCGTCGAGTTCAAGCCGAAATACGGCGACTCGCCGCTCTACGCTCATCACACGACCAGCCTCGTCTTCAACGACCCGCCGCGTCACACACGCGTGCGCAAACTGATCGCCGGCGCGCTCACGGCGCGCGCGATCGCGGCGATGGAGCCGGGCCTGATCCGCCTCGTCGATGGCTTGCTCGATGTGGCGGCCCGGCGCCGCCGCATCGATCTGATCGGCGAGTTCGCATCGGCGATTCCGGTCGAGATCATCGGCAATCTGCTGGACGTTCCGCATGACGAGCGCGAGCCGCTGCGCGACTGGTCGCTCGCGATCCTCGGCGCGCTCGAACCGTCGCTCAGCGACGCGCAGCTCGAACGCGGCAATCGCGCGGTGAGCGAGTTCGTCGACTATCTGCGCGAACTGGTCGCGCGGCGCCGGCGCGAACCGGGCGACCCGCAACACGACGTGCTGACGCGGCTGATCCAGGGCGAAGCGGGTGGCGAGCAATTGTCGGAAGCGGAGTTGCTGCAAAACTGCATTTTCATTCTGAATGCCGGGCACGAGACCACGACCAACCTGATCGGCAATGGACTCGTCACACTGACCGACTGGCCCGAGCAGCGCGCCGCGTTGCTGCGCGAGCCCTCGCTGATCGAGTCGGCGATCGAGGAATGTCTGCGCTACGAGAGCTCGAACCAGCTCGGCAACCGGATGGCGACCGTCGACACCGAGATCGGCGGCGTCGAGGTCGCGCGCGGCACGCCGGTCACGCTGTGCATCGGCGCGGCCAATCGCGACCCGGAACAGTTTGTGCAGCCGGACCGTTTCGACATCCGCCGCGATCCGAACCGGCATCTCGCGTTCGGCTTCGGCATCCATCAATGCGCCGGGTTGTCGTTGGCGCGGCTCGAGGCGCGTATCGCAATCGGACGTTTCGTGCAGCGTTTTCCGACGTATCGCCTTGCTGGCGAGCCGACGCGTGGCGGACGCGTGCGCTTTCGCGGCTTCGCGGCCGTGCCGGTCGACGTCGCGCCCGAAGCGGGGCCGGCCTAGCGCCACGCACCGTAGCTTTTGCCGTCCTGACGAAAGTCTTACCGCCCGGGTAGCGGGCCGCGCTTCATCCGCAAGCGCCGGCGCACCGCCTACACCGCGCCCGGCTCCGTCCGCCGAACCGTGGCACGCTTGCTGCTTCGCTTCAAGTCTTAGGCTCACGGGAGCGCACGATGGCACACATGATCTGGAAAGGCGCAATCAGTTTCGGGCTCGTCCACGTGCCGGTGCAGTTGTATCCGGCAACGCAGTCGGAGAAGGTCGGCTTCAATCTGCTGGACAAGCGCACGATCGATCCGGTCGGCTACAAGCAGATCAACAAGCGCACGGGCAAGGACGTGAGCCGCGACAACATCGTGCGGGGGTTCGAGTACGAAAAGGACAAGTACGTCGTGCTGTCGGACGACGAAATCCGCGCGGCGAATCCCGAGTCGACGCAGACGGTCGACATCCTCGCGTTCGTCGATGCATCCGATATCTCGTTCCTTTATCTCGACACACCGTACTTCCTGACACCCGACCGCAAGGGCGACAAGGTCTATGCGTTGCTGCGCGAAGCCATGAAGGCGTCGGGCAAGGTCGGCGTCGCGAGTGTCGTGCTGCACAACAAGCAGCATCTGGCGGCGCTCATTCCGGTCGGCCCGGTGTTGGCGCTGAACACGCTGCGTTGGGCCGCCGAGGTGCGCGGCTTCGACGAATTCAAGCTGCCTCCCGAAGGGATGAAGGCCGCGGGTGTGTCGGCGCGGGAACTCGACATGGCGAAGAAGCTGATCGACGACATGAGCGATGCGTGGGACCCGTCGCAGTATCACGACACGTTCCGCGACGACATCATGGCGCTGGTCGATCGCAAGATTCGCGCGGGCAAGACCGAGGAGATCACCGAGGTCGAAGCGCCGCACGAGTCGCGGCAATCGGCCGATATTCTCGACCTGTCCGATCTGCTCAAACGGAGCCTGGGCCGAGGCAAAGGCAAGCCGGCGGCAGGCGCTCGCAAGCGCGCGGCAGACGATGACGACGATCAGGACGACGCCGAGGCTGACGGCAAGGCTTCGACGCCGGCGCGAAAGAAGCCTCGCACGACACGTGCGGCGAGCACGCCACGCAGTCGCGGTAGCGGCAGCGGTACTGCCGGCGCTCGGGCGACGGCGGCCAAAACCGCAGCGGCGCCAGCGGCCCGCAAGCGGCGCGCGGCCGCATGAACGCCCGCCCACCTGAGCGTTGCGCTGACGGTTAGCGCCGCGCCCCATCCATTTTGGACGACGTCATCGCCATGAACGACAGACTCGACCTCTACCACCGCAAGCGTCGCTTCGACGAAACGCCGGAGCCTGCCGGCACCCGGACGGGCTCGAAGCGTTCCGCCGGCCGCAAAACGGCGGAACGCTCGAAAGACCAGACGCTCGCTTACGTGATTCAGGAGCATGACGCGCGGCGGCTGCATTACGACTTCCGGCTCGAACTCAATGGCACGTTATTGTCGTGGGCGGTGCCGAAAGGGCCGAGTCTCGATCCGTCGGTGAAGCGGCTCGCGGTGCACGTCGAAGATCACCCGGTCGAATACGGCTCGTTCGAAGGAGAGATCCCTGCGGGCAACTACGGGGCGGGCAGCGTGCTCGTGTGGGATCGCGGCTCGTGGGAGCCGGTTGGTGGCGCGGCGGAGGCGGCGCGCTCCTATGCGGCGGGCAAGCTCAAATTCCAGCTTCACGGTGAGAAGCTGCGCGGCGGCTGGACGCTGGTGCGCAGTCACATGCGCGGCAGCGGCGACAAGGAACAATGGCTGTTGATCAAGGAGCGCGACGATGAAGCGCGCGACGAGAGCGAGTATGACGTTCTGAAAAAGCGTCCCGGGAGTGTGCTCGGTGGCGGGTCGGCAGCGGGGAGTGGGGCGAACTCGAAAGGTGCTGCGGGCAAAACCGCGAGCAAGGGGAAAGGGAAAACCGCAAGCGGGCGGGCGAGTAAAACTGCGCCCGTCAGCGAAGGCGAAATTGCAAACGAGACTCCCGGCAAGGGCAAAAAACGGAAGGACGCAAGCAGCACCGCAACAGAACCTGCCATGGCTTCGACAACGAATACGCCGCCCAGCAGGACTTCTCCGGGCGCCGTCAAAGCCGTCGCCCGAAGCAACACAAGATCCGCAACGTCGAGCCGCGCGGACCCGAAGCGGCCCGACATCGTCTCCACCCGCACCGGGGAGTCTCTGCGCGAGCTTGCCGCGTCGCCGTCGATCGAAGGGGCCGTCAAGGCTCGTTTGCCCGCCACGTTCAAGCCGCAACTGGCGACGCTCGTCGACGCCGCTCCACCCGGCGACGACTGGGCCTACGAAATCAAGTTCGACGGCTATCGCGTGCTGGCGCGCATCGAGCGTTCGGTCAAAGGCGGCGCCGTCAAGGTATTCACGCGCGCGGGCAACGACTGGACCGCGAAGTTCAGCAAGCAGGTTGAGGCGCTCGACCAACTCGGCCTCGAAAGCGCATGGCTCGACGGCGAAGCGGTCGTGCTCGACGAGCAGGGCGTGCCGAGTTTTCAGGCACTGCAAAACGCGTTCGATTCGAACCGTCCGCAGGACATCGTCATCTATCTGTTCGACGTGCCGTTCCTGAACGGCTACGACTTGCGCGGCGTGCCGCTCGAACAGCGCCGCGCGATTCTGCACGCGCTGCTCGAGGAGGTCGACGACAGCGTGCTGCGCTTCTCGAACGACTTCGCGTTCAGCGCCGACGAACTGCTCAGGAGCGCGTGCGACATGGCCCTCGAAGGCATCATCGGCAAGCGGCGCGACAGCGGCTATCTGTCGGGGCGCTCGCAGACGTGGATCAAGTTGAAGTGCCGGCGGCGCCAGGAGTTCGTGATCGGCGGATATTCCGAGCCGAGCGGCAGCCGCGCGGCGTTCGGGGCGCTGCTGCTCGGCGTCTACGACGGCGAGGGGCGGCTGCGCTACGCCGGGCGGGTCGGTACGGGCTTTGACGCCGCGTTGCTGCGCACGGTCAAGAAAGCGCTCGATGCCCACGAGACGAAGCGCATGCCGTTCGCCGCCGCGCCGCGCGAGCGCAGCCGCACGCCGGTGCACTGGGTCGAACCGGTGCTCGTCGCCGAATGCAACTTCGCCGAGTGGACGAGTGACGGCATCGTGCGCCAGGCGTCGTTCGTGAGTTTGCGCGACGACAAGCCGGCGCGTCAGATCGTCAAGGAAACATCCCGCCAAGGAGCCGACGTGCAACAGCAAACCGATAACGGGTCCGATGCCGCGCCGAAGAAGCGGGCGGTGTCGAAGGCGGCTGGGTCAAAGACCTCTGCTTCGGAGACTACTGCTTCAAAGACCGCTGCCGCAAAGACCGCGACCGCAAAGACCGCTGCGAAAACAACCACCCCCAGCCAAGTCGCAAGCGTGCGCATCTCCCACCCCGACCGTGTCATCGACAAAAGCACCGGCACGCGCAAGATCGACCTCGTGCGGTACTACGAGTCCGTCGCCGACTGGATGCTGCCGCATCTGCAGGACCGGCCGGTGTCGCTCGTGCGTGCGCCCGAGGACATCGGCGGCGAACTGTTCTTTCAGAAGCACAGCCAGAAGCTATCGATTCCGAACGTCACGCAGCATCCCGGCCTCGACCCCGGCCATCCGCCGCTGATCACCATCGAGACGATCGAGGCGCTGGTCGGCGCGGCACAAATGGGCACGGTCGAATTTCACACGTGGAATGCGCTAGCCGCGAATATCGAAAAACCGGATCGCATGGTGTTCGATCTCGACCCCGACGCGGCGCTCGGCTGGGAGCGCATGATCGAAGCCGCGCAACTCACGCGCTCGCTGCTCGACGAACTCGGCCTCAAGTCGTTCTGCAAGACGAGCGGCGGCAAGGGCCTGCATGTCGTCGTGCCGCTCGCGAAGCAAGCCGGCTGGGACGAGGTGAAGGACTTCTCGCAAGCCGTCGCGCAACATATGGCGGCGACGCTGCCCAAGCAATTCAGCGCGAAGATGGGCGCCCAAAATCGTAAGCAAAAGATCTTCGTCGACTATCTGCGCAACAACCGCGGCTCCAGCACGGTGGCCGCATTCTCGGCACGCGCGCGGCCGGGGCTGGGCGTGTCGGTGCCGCTTTCATGGGACGAAGTCGCAGCCACCACGGGCGGCGATCAGTGGACCATCGAGAACCTGCACGAGCGTCTCGCCGATCTCGCAAGCGATCCCTGGGCGGATTATGAGAAGACGCGCCAGCGCATTACCGCCGCGATGAAAAAACGCCTGGACGGAGCGCGATGAGCGTTTGCCAGCCGATCTCACTCAATACGGGAAGGAGCACATCATGAAGACCTCACCGCAATCGTCGGACGGCGACAAGCAGGCCGATCCGCATGGGCAAAAGCAGCCGCGTTCGTTGCAGGACGCCGCCGCGCCGCTGCCGCATGAAACCGATCAGGACCCGGAGTCGCAGCACGAGGACGAGCCGCGCCATATCGGCAAGCAGGCGCATCGGGATCTCGAACATGGCCTGAAAGACACCGACCGCCGCGGCGGCGACGAGTATCAGCAGCAGACACAGAACGATACGCACACCGATGTGAATTCGGACGGCAAGCAGAGCGATGCGGGGCGGCCAGGCAAGCGCTGATGGAGGGGGCGTCGAGCGCCGGTGAACGGTGGGTCGAGCTGGTGTTGCCGCAGTTTCGGCCCAAGCCAACTCGAACCCAACCTCACTCAGCCTCACGATCCCAATAAGGCGGATCGCCAAAATGCGCTGCCAAAAACTCGATGAGCGCGAGCGTCTTCGGTGGCACGAACGCGCGGCTCGGATACACGGCCCAGATCGCCACCTCCTCGGCGAGCGGATAGGCGTCGAGCACGCTGACCAGTGCGCCGCTGCGCAAATAGGGCGCCACGTCCCACGTCGATTTCAGCGCGATGCCGAAACCGGCGAGCAGCGCATCGCGGATCACCTCGCCGTTGTCGGTGACGAGCCGTCCGCTCACGCGCACGTCGAGCGGCCCGGCAGGTGTGACGAAGGCCCAGTCGCGCTGGTCCGACAGAATCATGCATTCGTGCCGCGCGAGATCTGACGGGTGACGCGGTATGCCGTGTGCGGCGAGATAGGCGGGCGCCGCGCACAGCACCCGCCGGTTCACCGCGAGGCGCCGCGCGACCAGCGACGAATCCTTCAGCACGCCAACGCGGATCGCCACGTCGATTCCCGCATCGACGAGATCGACCAAGTGATCGGTGAGCCGCAAATCGACGCTGACGCCGGGATGGCGGCGCAGAAACTCGCTGATCACCGGCGACACGTGCTGCCGCCCGAACGACGAAGACATCGACACCCGCACCCGGCCCTGCGGCTCGGCCTGCGCACGGCCCACCGACGCGCGCGCGGCCGCCGCCGCGTCGAGCAGCGCTTCGGCGCGTGTCATGAACACTTCGCCGTCCTGCGTGAGACTGATGCGGCGAGTCGTCCGGTGCAGCAGGCGCGCGCCGAGGAGCCGTTCCAGTTGGGCGATCCGCGAACTCGCGACTGCCGCCGACAAACCGAACTCGCGGCCGGCGGCCGACACGTTGGCGAGCAGCGCGGCGCGCACGAACAAGGCGACGTCGAGCAGATCGAGCCGCTCCCGTTCGCTGGACGAGGAGCGCGCGGTGGGATCGGGAAGAGGCATTATTCGGAAAGACAAAAAGATGTTTCAGTCATTATGCCGGTTTTAGAAGAGTAAGAATCGCCGTAGGATGCCGCCCATGGATCGACGGCAAGCTGCGCCGATCCTTCATCTCATTGAAACGGACAGAACAGGAGCCTCCATGAAAGCCGTCGGTCTCTACCGCTACTTGCCGATCGATCAAACCGAAGCGCTGGTCGACGTCGATATTCCGACGCCCGAAGCCACCGGGCGCGACCTGCTGGTGAAGGTCGAGGCGATCTCCGTCAATCCGGTCGACACCAAGGTGCGCGCGCCGAAAGACAGCGTCGAAAAGACGCCGCGCGTGCTCGGATGGGATGCCGCCGGCACGGTCGCCGCAGTCGGCCCGGACGTCACGCTGTTCAAGGTCGGCGATCCGGTGTTCTATGCGGGCAGCATCACGCGGCCAGGCGCGAACAGCGAGTTCCATCTGGTCGACGAACGGATCGTCGGGCGCAAGCCGGCGTCGCTCGATTTCACGCACGCGGCCGCGCTGCCGCTGACCGCGATCACCGCGTGGGAAGCATTGTTCGACCGCCTCGGCGTGTCGCCGCAAGGCGCGGACGAAGGCCGCACGGTGCTGATCTTCGGCGGCGCGGGCGGGGTCGGCTCGATCGGCATTCAACTGGCGAAGCAGCTGGCGAAGCTGAAAGTGATCGCGACCGCGTCGCGTCCCGAATCGGCGAAATGGGCGACCGAACTGGGCGCGGACCATATCGTCGATCACTTCGGCGACATTCCCGCGCAGTTGAAAAAGCTCGGCATCGAGCAGGTCGATTACGTGCTGATGTTCAACGACACCGACAGGAATTTCCCTGCGGCCGCGGAAATCATCAAGCCGCAAGGCGGCATTTGCACGATCGTCGAGAACAGCAGCCCTGTGCCGGTCGAACTGCTGAAGGCGAAAAGCGCCGCGTTCCATTGGGAATTCATGTTCACCCGTTCGATGTTCGGCACGCCCGACATGATCGAACAGCACAAGCTGCTGACCGAAGTCGCGCGCCTCGTCGACGCGGGTATGCTGCGCACCACCGTCGGAGAAGAACTCGGGACGATCAACGCGGCGAATCTGCGCCGTGCGCATCGGCTGCTCGAACAAGGGCGCACGATCGGCAAGCTGGTGCTCACGGGCTTCTAAGGCGCGCGGCGCGCGAATAGCGTGGGTCGGTAGGGCCGGCGCCGCAGTGATGTGCGCCGGCCATGTTCATTTGCCGCGCATCATGCGAGACAACGCAATGCGATGTGCGGCCGCACGGTGCGATCGAAGCGGCGGCCCGAACCTCCTACTATCCCGGCGTTTCGCCGATTGCACACGCAGAAAACGCGTCCCTGCAAGCGGGTTAACACCCGAGCCTATGCGGCGCGCGCGGCGCCGCGCTTGGCGTTAGACTGGCGGTGCATCATGCGAAAACAGTTGCGTGTCTCGCGCACCGGTTCGCCGGACCAACCGCCCGAATCGGCGGTGCAGCACAGACAGTAGCGTTGAAGCGGGGCGCGCAGCGGCACAACAACGAGGTGACAGTATGAGCTCCAGCTTCAAACTCTCCGCCGTTTCAGTTGTCGCTTCTCTCGCTTGCGCGCTCGCGCCCGTCATGTTCGTGCCGGCGGCTCACGCGGCCACGCCGATCACGGTGACGTCCCAGTCCGCGCTCGACGGTCCGATCCGCTACACGGTTCGCGTCACGTCGAAGCAGTTCGGCAACTCACAGGAAACCCGCACGATCCGCTCCGGCGAGACCGACGACTTCACGTGGAAGACCGTGCCGCCGGGCGGCCCGGTGGCCGGCACGGATGCGTGTCCCGACTACGCGTCGCTGCCGGTCGACACCAACGGCGCGATGATCCGCCAGACGCAGATCCGCTTTGCACCGGTCGTCGGCAGCGACGGCACGGCGAGCGTGCAGATGAACTTCCAGGCGCAGACGCCGCGCGGTGTGAAGACCGTGACGAGCGGCGGAAAGACGCTCAAGTGTCCGAACGATGTGCGCGTGAGTCAGATTCTGCGCTTCACGATGCCGGTCAATGGCAGCACGAAAACGCTCACGCTCAGCGACGGCACCGAAGTGGCGGTCAGCGCCAAGCGCTGAAGCCGGTTCAAGAGGATCGTGGTGGCGTCGGCGGCGCGCTGCAGGTGTGCCGCTGGGTGGGTGAGCGGCCCTTTGCGGCGATGTGCTCGGCGGCCCACGTGAACCTCGCGCGCCACTGCGGCGTCAAGCGAGTTGGCCGGGGCGTATCGAGCGAATCTGAGCATGTCTGCCGCTGCGCCTTCGCGCGAAGTTTGTCACGAGGTCTTTAGCACTGACTGAGCATGCCTTGCCGCCGTGCTGTGTTCGTGAGCGAGCCATCTTGCTCAGCCGCCAGGCACGGCCCGTCTGCCGACCCCTCACCGCCGCTTCACCGCCCGCTCCACCAGCCGCGCCGACAAAAACCGGTGCTCCGCCGAAAATAGCCGCCGGTATGTCAGCAGGACCGCGCCCACGGTCCCCAGCGACGATGACGCCGCGATCAGAAACATGATGACGATCTGATAGCGCACCGCCTGCAGCGGCGACTGCCCCGCCAGCACCTGGCCCGTCATCATGCCGGGCAGGCTCACCACGCCGACCACCGCCATCTGGTTCAACGTCGGCATCATGCCCGCGCGCACGGCCTGCTGCGCCGGGGCCTGCGCCGCTTCCCAGCGCGTCGCGCCGAGCGCGAGCGCCATCTCGACGCGATCGCGCCGCGCCGTCAATTCCTCGGTCATCCGTTCGATGCCGAGCGACACGCCGGTCAGCGTATTGCCGAGGATCATCCCGAGAATCGGAATCGCATACTGCGGTTCGTACCAGGGATGAATGCGGATCACGACGAACAAACCGACCGCGGCCACCAGCCACGAACTGACCCAGATCGACAGCACGCTGTCGGCGCGTTGCCCGGCATAGGTACGGCTGCCGCGCCCCGCGCCCGCGAAGCCGGCGATCAGCGTCATCACGATCATCAGCGGCAGCACGACGTACCAGCGGCCGTAACTGAACACCCAGCCGAGCACATAGCCGATCGCGAGCAGTTGCACCACAGTGCGCAGCGCGGCCCACGCGAGCTTGCGTTCGAGATCGAGCTTCAGCGCCACCGACACCGCGCCGTTGACGACGATCAGCAGCGCGGCGATCGCGACGTCCCACAAAGTCAGGTTCTGCAATGTCATGGCGCGGGCTCCTGATGCGCGGACATCGGCGCGGTGATTTCGTCGAGCGTGCCGGCGCGCATCGTCAGATGGCGTTCGCTCATGCGCGCCGCTTGCGCCGAATCGTGCGATACCCAGATCGACGCATGACGGCCGGGATCGGCGTCGAACCACGCGCGCACCAGAGCTTCGATCGCGAGCGACGACGCCGGGTCGAGCGATGCGGTAGGTTCGTCGAGCAGCAGCACCTCGGGCGCGAGTTGCAGCACGCGGATCAACGCGGTGATCTGCGCTTCGCCGCCGGACAGTTCGCTCGCGCGTTTGTCGAGAAAATCGTCGGCACGGCCCGCCTGCGTGGCGAGACTAGTCGCCCGCGCGCGATCGAAGCGCACGTCGCGATAGGCGCGCAATTCGAACGGATAGCGCAGGTTGTCTTCGACACTGCCGTCGAGCAGCGCGGGACGCTGCCGGATATAGGCGACGTTGCGCCGGTAACGCGGAATCGCGGCGCGCTCGACCGCCGCACCGTGCCACAGGATGCGTCCCGCATCGAGTGGATCGAGCAAGGCGAGTGCGCGCAGCAACACGCTCTTGCCCGAGCCGGACGCGCCAGTGATCGCGACTCGCTCGCCGGCGTGCAGCGCGAAGGTCGTCGGCTGCAGCAGCGTCTGGCCGCGCAGCGCATCGCGCCGCACGATACCGTCGGCGAGGACGAGGGGAACATCGGTCATAAGCTGATCGTAGTGGGGGTTGTGTCGTGGCCCGGATGACCTGCGAGGCGGCGCGCCGTGCCGCCGATTCGCCGTAGCGGGGTGCAGCATGATAAAACGACAACGCGACCGACAACACGATCCATCGCGAGGCGCCGGGCACGATATCTGCTGCCGGTCCATCACGAAGAACAATGACGGAGCTTCACAATGGCAGTGTCGAGCGTCGGACGGCGAATCGGAAAAGTGATCGCATGGGTGCTGGCGACCATCGTCCTTCTGATTATCGCGCTGACCATTTTTATTTTGACTTTCGACTGGAATCGCGCCCGGCCTTATGTCAACGACAAGGTCACGCAAGCTATCGGCCGGCCGTTCGCGATCAACGGGGACCTGAAGGTGGGCTGGCGGCATCCGGTGGGCGAGAGCGGCTGGCGCGGCTGGGTGCCCTGGCCGCGCTTCTCGGCGGCCAATATCACGGTGGGCAATCCCGACTGGACCAAACAGCCGAACTTCGCCACGCTCGATGAAATCGATTTCCAGGTCAAGGTGCTGCCGCTGCTCGCGCACGACATCGTGATTCCGGCGATCAACCTCGTCAATCCGTCCGTCGATCTCGAACGTCTGCTCGACGGGCGCAACAACTGGACTTTCAAATTGCCTGCATCGAGCGGGCCGTCCGAATGGAAGCTCGATCTGCACGACATCGCGTTTGCGAAGGGCAATATCGCGCTGTCCGACCAGCAGAAGAAAGTCGATGTGCAGATGGTCATCGACACGCTCGGCCAGCCGATTCCGATCGGTGAGGCGATGAAGCAGCAGGAGGCGGCCTCGCGCAGCGCGTCCGCGCAGGCGATCGGCAAGGCGGGCGCGAGCAGACTGAGCGCGCAGGCGAAGGCGCAGGCGGCATCGGAGGCTGCGGCGGCGTCGGCGGCGGCCGCCTCGGGCGCCTCGGCGACCGATATCGATGCGTCGGGCGCAACCGCGGCGACGGGCGCCTCGGGCGCGCTGATGGCCGGCGCTTCGCGCGCGGCCAGTGAGAGCGCAGCCACATCGGGGGCGAGCGAAACGACGGCACAGCAGAACGCAGCGGCAGGGGCGAAGCGGGAGATCCCGCCTTATGCGATCGGCTGGACCATCAAGGGCACCTATAACAAGACGCCGGTGGCGGGCAGCGGCAAGGTCGGCGGCGTGCTGGCGCTCCAGGACGCGAACCGGCCGTTCCCCGTGCAGGCCGACGTGAAGGCGGGCGACCTGCACGTGGGCCTCGTCGGCACGATCACCGATCCCGCGCATCTCGCGGCGGTCGATCTGCGCCTCTGGTTGCAAGGCAACAGCATGGCGCGCCTCTACTCGCTGACGGGCGTGACCTTGCCCGACACCCCTCCGTACGCGACCGAGGGCCGGCTCATCGGTCAATTCAAGTCGAGCGGCAACGTCTTCAAGTATGAAAATTTTACAGGCCGGGTCGGCGGAAGCGACCTGAACGGTTCGTTGACCTATACGGCGCGTGAGCCGCGTCCGTTGCTGCAGGGCGAACTGGTGTCGCATCTGCTGCAGTTCTCGGATCTGGCACCGGTGATCGGCGCGGATTCGAACGCGAGCAAGGCCAAACGCGGCGATGCGACGGCGCAGCCGAGCGGCCGCGCGCTGCCGGTCGAGGAGTTCCGCACCGATCGCTGGAAGGCGATCGACGCCGACGTCAGGTTCACCGGCCGGCGCATCGTCAAGACGACGGACCTGCCGATCACGGACCTGTACACGCATGTCGTGATGACCGATGGGGTCCTCTCGCTGGAGCCGTTGAAATTTGGCGTGGCGGGCGGCTCGCTCGCATCGGACATTCATCTGGACGGCAGCGCGGTGCCGCTGAAGGGGCGCTTCTCGACCTCGGCGCGGCATCTGAAGCTCAAGCAGTTGTTCCCGAACTTCAAGACGATGCAGAACGCGCTCGGCGAGATCAACGGCGACGCCGCCTTGACGGCGACTGGCAATTCGCCGGCCGCGCTCGCGGCCACTTCAAACGGCGAATTGAAGGCGCTGGTGACGGACGGCACGGTGAGCCGTCTGCTGATGGAAGCGGCGGGGCTGAACGTGGCGAACGTCGTGTATGAAAAACTGTTCGGCAATCGCGACGTGAAGATCAATTGCGCGGCCGCCGATTTCGTCGCGACCGACGGTGTGCTCGAATCGCGCATATTCGCACTCGATACCGGCGACGCGGTGATCAACATCGACGGCACCGTCAATCTGCGCGACGAGACGCTCGATCTCGGCGTGCATCCGCATACCAAGGGCTTCCGCGTGTTTTCGCTGCGCTCGCCGCTGTACGTGAAGGGCACCTTCAAGGACCCGCACGTCGGCGTGAACGCGGCGGCGCTCGCGCTGCGAGGCGGCGCGGCCATCGGGCTCGGCCTGATCAATCCGTTCGCGGCGCTGATTCCGCTGCTCGCGCCTAGCAACAACAAGCCGCTGCCGTGCGCGCAGTTGCTGTCGCAGGTTCGTCAGGCGCCGACGGCGCCGCCGCCAGGCGTCAAGCAGAAGCCCAAGGCGCCGCTGTCTCTGGAAGGCGCGCCGGTCAACAAGTCCGCGGGCGGTGCATCGTCTCCCGCCGCGGTGAATCGGAAGCCCGCTGTCACGTCGCCGGCGAGCGCGGCTGAATATAAGGGGAGCTGATGTTTTCCATGCTACCGGTACTGCCCGCGGACTGGCTGAGCTGGAGCTTCGGCGGCGGCCTGTCGTTCATCTTCCTGTGGCTGATCAGCGTGCCGCCTGCGCGCGGCCACGCCGACGAATCGATCCCGGAGTAACGGACAGCGGCACGCCGCCTACGGGGCGCACGCGGTCAATGCGGCGCCCGACATGGCAAGTTCCACTGAAGAGAGGGGATGCAGCGCCACCTGGATCACACCGGTGGCGCTGCCGGATGCGGCAAGTGCAGGAATGAACCGCTGGGGCTGTCGCGACTCTCTACCTGAGCGAGCGCGGTGTGGCATCGCCCGCGGCATCCTGCCGACGCACACCTCGCCGCGAACCGACTCGCGTAGCGCCGAATTCCGTGAGAATCTTGCCGCGCGCGCGGCTGGCGAAGACAAGGAAGCCGAAGCCGTCCGCCTCGTACCAGTACCCGCCGTTCTCGAGCCCGTCGAGCGGCTGTTCCAATGCATTGGTGATGGATTCGATGCAGCGCCGCCTCAATTCGGCGGGCGCCGGATAGGGCGGTTGCGCGCCGCGCACGCTGCACAGGAGCACGTCGAGCCCGGGCAACACATGGGCGTACAACACCGGCTCGTCTTGTGCACGAGCACGCGCAATCTTGGTGTCGAGCTGGCCGAACGGTTTGAAATGCCGCAGTACCGCGAGGAACGACTCATCGCCGTCCACCTTCGCGCGTCTACGCTTTTTCGGGAAGGACATAAAAATTCGCCTGAAAAAGAATTGCAAGAAACGCTGCGTCCTCATGCGACAACTCCCGGCTTCGCGCGCCGCACGTCGATCTTTTATAGCATACGACAAGGTCGGATTCACGATGAATCGACGCCTTTGCCGCCTCATCGCCTCCCGCACGAATCATGCCGAACCGCCTCGCCGCGCGCTTTCGCATCCCAGCACATCTGTCTCCATCATAGACGCACGAGCCGCCGAAAAAACATCCAATAACAATAAAAAAGTCATTTTTATGTGGGCGAGCACATCTTGCGGTTGCGTTGAAATATCTTGCGTTCACGTCGATAATGGCCCGGCCGGCTGCATTGCGCAGCGCGCGAGGCGCTTGCCTCTGGCGCTTTGGCGGGGCGCGCGCAACCGGTGCTCGCGAGCCGCCTCGGCTCGAACGACCCTTCGGGCGAAACATGAAATTATTCACGAAGGGTCTGCTGCTGATTGCAGTGCCGAGCGTGGTCGAGCTGGCGCTTCTTGGCGTCGTCTTCGATACCCAGGAGCAGACAGCGCAGGCCGCGCAGTGGGTCGACAACAGCAAGCAGATCCTCTATCAGTCATCGGCCCTCGTCGATCCGCTGCTGCGTCAGGCCGCGCGAGTGCGCACGGCCATGGCGACCCGCGACGCCTCGCTGCTCGAGCGTCATACGGTGTGGGTCGACCTCGGCGACCGTCTGTCGAAACTCGACGCGCTGGTCGCCGCCACGCCGCAGCAGGTCGAGCGCGTGCGCAACATGCAGCGCGTGGTCGACGCCTATCGCGCGCATACGCTCGCCATTTCGCAGGCGCTGCAGGAGGGGCGCAGCCTCGCGCCGTTCATCGCACGGGAGACCGGCGCATTGCCGCAGCAGATCGTGCTGTTTCGCGACGAGCTCACCGCGTTCGGCAACGAGGCCACGCGGCTCGATGCCGACGGTTCGGCGGCACTCGCACGGCGCCGCGAGCGTCAGCAATACGCGCTGATCGCGGCGGTGTTGGGCTCGATGCTGATCTGGGCGGCCACGGCGGTAGTGTTCGCGCGCAGCATCGGGCGGCGCCTGGAAGTGTTGACCGACAACGCCGAGCGCCTTGGCAACGGCCGGCCGCTCGCAGTACCGCTGTCGGGCAACGACGAAATCTCGACGCTCGACGCGGTGCTGCATCAAACCGGGGCGCGTCTGCGTGAAGCGGAGAACAAGCAGGCCACGCTGAAGACGCGGCTCGAGGCGCACGCGCTGACGCTCGCCGGCGTCAACGAGGAGCTGCGTCAGGAAACGCAAGACAACGAAATGTTCATCTACAGCGTGTCGCATGATTTGCGCTCGCCGCTGGTGAATCTGCAAGGCTTTTCGAAGGAATTGCAGGTGTCCTGCGATGAACTGGATACCATCGTGGCGCAGGCCGGATTGCCGGAGGCGCAGCGCCGGCGCATGGCGCATATTCTCGACGGCGACGTGCGCGAGTCGTTGCACTACTTGCGTACCGCGGTGACGCGCTCGGCGGCGATCATCGACGCGCTGCTGCGCATTTCGCGCGCGGGCCGCCTCGAATATCAATGGCAGCGGGTCAGCGTTGGACGCGTGGTGGGCCGCGTGGTCGACGCGCTGCGGGGCGCGATCAGCCAGCGCCAGGCGGTCGTCACGGTGCGCGAGTTGCCGCCCGCATGGGGCGACCCCGCCGCGCTCGAGCAGATCTTCAGCAACCTGATCGGCAACGCGCTGAATTTTCTCGACCCGGCACGTAGCGGACGTATCGAGATCGGCGCACTGGAGCCCGGACCGGTCGATGAAACCGAGCCGCGCGCGGTGCGCATGCGCACATATTACGTCCGCGATAATGGCCTCGGGATACCGGCTGCGTATATGTCGAAGGTGTTCCGCGCGTTCCAGCGTCTGCACGGCGAGGTCGTGCGCGGCGACGGCATCGGGCTCGCGGTGGTGCGGCGCACGGTGGAGCGGCATGGCGGGCGAGTGTGGGTCGAGTCGGCCGAAGGTGCGGGATCGACCTTCTTCGTCGCGTTGCCCGAACAGCCGATACGCCTCTGACGCGGCACGGGCGGGCGCACGGCAACGGTGCGGACAAGACGGGCGTGACGGACACGGCGGACCTGAAAGTCCGCATGGCTGGACGAATGAATAGCACGGAGCGCATATGAGTCACGGGGAAACGGTCAGTATCGTGCTGATCGAAGACGACGACGGCCACGCCACGCTGGTCGAGCGCAATCTGCGCCGTGCGGGCATATCGAACGGCTTCGTGCGTCTTCGCGACGGGCAGCAGGCTCTCGATTATTTCTTCGGCCCGGCGCCGCCCGAAGGCGCAGGCGGTTCGACGCCGGGCCCCGTCGCTGACGTTTATCCGCCGTGCGCAGACCTGACCAATTTCGTCGTGCTGCTCGATCTGAAAATGCCGCGGGTCGACGGCTTCGAAGTGCTGCGGCGTCTGAAGGAATCGTCGCGGACCGCCTCGGTGCCGGTCATCGTGCTGACCACGACCGACGATCCGCGCGAAATCGCGCGCTGCTACGAACTCGGCTGCAACGTTTACATCTGCAAACCGGTCGAATACGACGCGTTCATCGAAGCAGTGCGCCGTCTGGGCTTCTTCCTGCAAGTGGTCAAGCTGCCGCCCGGCCATCGGCTCGGTGCACCGTGATCACGGGCCTGCGCGCGTGCGTGTGCCGGTGCAGCCCGAAGCTGCCCGATGCTGCCCGATAGCCGCTCATGACAAGATAGAACAAACCGACAGACCAACCGATCAGCCAGAGAACAGTTCGCATGACCGAACAAGTGTCCACGCCGCACGCCGCCTATGTGCTCGTCGTCGATGACGACGAAGGCATTCTGCGGCTCGCGCGCAAGTCGCTCGAACGCGCCGGCTGCCGGGTCGCGATCTGCGCGGGCGCCGATGCCGCCCGCGCGCGGCTCGCCGACGGCGGCCCCGATCTGCTGGTGCTCGACTACCAGTTGAGCGGACCGGAAACCGGACTCGACTTCTTTCGCCGCCTGCGCGCGGAAGGCGTGCGGATTCCCGCGATTCTCGTGACAGGTTTTACCGATGAGTCGCGCGTGATCGAAGCACTGCGGGCGGGCGTGTCCGACGTGGTGCCGAAGGCCGGCGATTACCTCGATTACCTGCCGGAAGCCGTCGAGCGCGTGCTGTCGCAAGTGCGCCTGCAACGAGCATCGGACGAGGCCTTGCTGCTGCGCGATCGCGAGCAGCATTACCGCACGTTGTCGGAAGCATTGCCGCACCTCGTGCTGACGTGCAACGCGGCCGGCGACTGCGATTTTCTCTCGAAGCAGTGGTGCGACTACACGGGGCTCTCCGACCACAGTTCGTATGGTCTCGCCTGGCTGGACGCGGTGCATCCCGACGATCGCGAAGCGATCCGCCGCAGTTGGCTCAAGGCGGTGGCGAACCCGACCGGCGATTATCGGCGCGAGATGCGGATTCGCCGCCATGACGGCGAATACCGCTGGTTCGACACGCGCGTGGTGGCGGTGCGTGACGCCGAACGCAACGTCGTCAAGTGGTTCGGCAGTTGCACGGACATTCATTCGCAGCGCGAGGCGATCGAGGAACGCGAGCGGCTGCTCGCATCGGAGCAGGCGGCCCGTCAGACCGCCGAAGAAGCGAACCGCGCGAAGGACCGGTTCCTGGCGATGCTGTCGCATGAATTGCGCACGCCGCTCACGCCGGTGCTGGCCGGCGCCCGCGTGCTGGAGATGATTCCCGATCTGCCCGACCAGGCGCGCAACAGCGTGCGCATGATCCGTCGCAACGTCGAACTGGAAGCGCGGCTGATCGACGACCTGCTCGATCTGACGCGCGTGGCGAACGGCAAGCTGCGGCTGTCGCTCGAAACGGTCGATGTGCACGACGTGATGGACAGCGTGCTCGAACTCTTTCGCAGCGAGATTCAGATCAAGCAGCAGGACGTGCACGTCGACAAGCGCGCGACCCATCATTACGTGCTGGCCGATCGCGCGCGCCTGCAACAGATGCTGTGGAACCTGATTCGCAACGCCGCGAAGTTCACGCCCGACGGCGGCCATATCTACGTGCGCACGCGCGACGAGCGCATGCACGTGCAGATCTGCGTGGAGGATACCGGCATCGGTATCGAGCCGGAACAGATCGGCAAGCTGTTCAACGCGTTCGAGCAGGGCGGCCAGAACATGACGCGGCAATTCGGAGGGCTGGGTCTGGGCCTCGCGATCACGAAAGCGTTGACCGACGTGCACGGCGGCACCGTCACCGCGCAGAGCCCCGGCGCGCACTGCGGTGCGACCTTCACGATCACGCTGCCGACCGCGGCGCCGCCATCGGGCGTGCAGCCGGTCGCAGCTCAGGCCGCGGTGCATTCGGGCGGATTGCTGACCATCCTGCTGATCGAAGATCACGTCGATACCGCCGAGGTGATGGCGCAGCTGATCCGTGGCCTGGGTCACGACGTGACCGTGGTGGGCCGGGTCGACGATGCGCTCGCCGCCACCCAGCAGCAGGCTTTCGATCTGATCGTCAGCGATGTCGGCTTGCCGGACGGCACGGGCCTCGATTTCATCAAGGCGTTTCGCGAGCGCTCGGATGCGCCCGCCGTCGCGCTGACCGGCTTCGGCACCGATGAAGACGTGCGCCGCTGTCTGAGCGCGGGCTTCACGTCACATCTGACCAAGCCCGTCAATTTCGGCCAGCTCGAAACAATGATCGAAAGCGCGGTGAATCTGAAGGCGCAAAAGCCGGCGTGATGCGTGTGCCGCATGAGCGCGTTGCTTCATGCTCATGCAAAAGACAAAGGCCTGTTGCGACTCTTGTCGCAACAGGCCTTTCTTTTGGCTCGATCCGGCGCACTGAATGTGCCGTATCGATACGGTTCAACGTGGGGAATTCTTCAACGAATCGCGGATTTCGCGCAGCAGCAGCACGTCTTCCGGCGTCGGCGGCGGCTCTGCCGGTGCGACTTCAGTCGGCTTGCGCAGATTGTTGATGAACTTGACCATCAGGAAAATGATGAAGGCGAGAATGATGAAGTTGATGAGCACGGTGATAAACGAGCCATAACCGATCACCGCGACGCCTGCCGTCTGCAGGTCTTTGTACGAAGTGGGATTGCCGTGATAAGTGGGCGGAATCGCGCCCAGGCGAATGAACATATTGGAAAAATCGAGACCGCCGGTGGCAAGCCCGACGATCGGCATGATCAGGTCTTTGACAACTGAATTTACAATGGTGGAAAAAGCGCCGCCGATAATCACACCGACCGCGAGATCCATCACGTTGCCTTTGAGGGCGAATTCCTTGAATTCCTTGATCATGCTCATAGAGGTTCCTCCCAGATATCAATAGGCGCATGATACCAACCTGAGAAGGATAGGCCAGTGTTTTGGCCCGGGCTGCGCTGATGCAGTTCCTATCGAGGAAACTGTGACTCGCTATGGCGCGCACGCTCGAGATGCGCGGCAAAAGTGACCGGGTCGGTATTGGTGCCGCACAACAGCACGCCCACGCGCTTGCCCCGCAACGGCTCGCGCAGCGGCCCAAGCAGCGCCGCGGTCGCCGCCGCGCATGCCGGTTCCACCGCCAGCTTCAGTTGTGCGAAGAGGATCAGCATGGCCGCACGCAACTGGTCGTCGGAGACGGTCACCAACTGATCGATATGACGGCGGCACAACTCGTAGCTGTATTCCTCGGTATGCGGCGACATCAGCGAATCGGCGATGCTGTGCATGTGGCCCATCCTGACCGTGTGATTGGCGGCGAAACTCTTGCTCATCACATCCGAGCCTTCGGGTTCGACGCCGTACACATGCACATTGGGATTGGCGAGCCGCATCGCGGTGGAGACGCCGGCGGCAAGACCGCCGCCACCGACCGGCACGATCACCGCTTCGAGGTCGGGCGTTTGCGTGGCCCATTCGTAGCCGAGTGTGGCTGAGCCCAGCACCGTGCGATAACCGTTGAACGGATGCACGAAATAGCGGCCTTCTTCGGCTTCGATATGGCGCACCAGTTCGAACGCCTCGGCAATATCTTCCGCGAACACGATGTCGGCGCGATATTGCCGGCACAACGCGACACGCGCCGGATTCGCCGCGCGAAACAACACGACCTTGGCGCTGATGCCCAGACGCATGGCCGCATACGCGAGCGCCACCGCATGATTGCCACCCGACACGCACGTGACGCCCGCGCTGCGTTGGCTTTCGTCGAGCGCGAGCAGGTTCGTGAAGGCGCCGCGCGCCTTGAAGCTGCCACCCGCCTGCAGCAGTTCGAACTTGAAATTCACTACCGTGCGTTCTAGCGAAGAAAAGTCGAGCCGGTCGAACACCGGCGTTCGCATGACCCACGGCGTCAACGCAAAATGCTGTGTGGCGATGTCGTCGAGCGTAGGGATCGGCTCGCCGTCGATCGTGTGGTCGGTGTGCTGCGGCGTGGCGGTTGACATGGCGGGAGCGTGTTGTCCTCGATGAGAGTAAGACCGGTTTGACGCAGCAACCGTTCCGCCGCGCGCCGTTTTCAGTGAGCGTCCGCGCTGACCGACATGCTGCGGATGAATTTCTGCAGGAAGCGCTCGCAGGCCACCAACTGGTCCAGCGCGACGAATTCGTTGGCCTTGTGCGCCTGCTGGATGTCGCCGGGGCCGCATACGATGCTCGGAATGCCGGCCAGCGAAAACAGCCCGGCTTCGGTGCCGTAAGCGACTTTGCGCTTGTCCTGATCGGCGGTCAGCGCGCGCACGAGTTGCGTGATGGCGGCTTGTTCAGATGAATCGAGGCCGGGCGCCGCGGCGATCTTCGTGATCTCGATGGCTGCCGACGGATGTTCGCGCAGCATCTTCGGCAACAGCGTTCCACGCGCGTATTGATCGATGCGCGCGAAGATCGGTTCGGGATCGAGCGTGGGCAGATTGCGGAATTCGAACTGGAAGCTGCATTCGGCCGGCACCGTGTTGATCGCGTTGCCGCCGCTGATCGTGCTGGTTTGCGCGGTGGTGAAGGGCACGTCGTACAGTTCGTCGAACGGACCTTGCTCGCGGAACTGATCGGCCATGTCGCGGATGTAGCAGATCAGACGCGCGGCGTACTCGATCGCGTTCAAGCCCTTCGGCGTCAGCGACGAATGCGCCGCCTGGCCGCGCACGCAGCACTGGTACGCGTTGATGCCCTTGTGCGCCACGATCGGGCGCATGCTGGTCGGCTCGCCGACGATGCAGCCGTCCGGCTTCACGCCGCGCTTCATCAGGTCGGCGATCAGGAGCGGCGCCCCTGCGCAGCCTACTTCCTCGTCGAACGACAACGCGAAGTGAATCGGTTTGGCGAGCTTCGCGCGCTGCATGTCCGGCACGAGCGCGAGCGCCGCGCCGATGAAGCCCTTCATGTCGCAGGTGCCGCGGCCATACAGCTTGTCGCCGCGAATTTCCGGCTTGAACGGATCGCTGTCCCATTGCTGGCCGTCCACCGGCACGACGTCGGTATGACCCGATAGCACCACGCCGCCGTTCGTTTCGCCATCATGCGCGGGAATCGTGGCGAACAGGTTCGCCCATTTGCCGCCGCGTTCGTCATGCGTGAGCGTGGCTTCGATACCGGCGGCGCGCAGTTCGTCGCGCACGGTTTCGATCAGGCCGAAATTCGGATTGCGGCTGACCGTATCCATCGACACGAGACGGGTGACCCACGGCAGCGAGATGGGAGAGGCGTCTGAAGCGGAGGTGGACGATTGTGAGGATTGCGCCGATTCAGCGACTTGAGACATGACAAGACTCCAGCATGTGAGTCATTCGATCATACCCAAAAAAAGTGCGCCCGTATGCTGCGGCGGCCATTGGCGCACCGCAGCATGAGCATGAAAACGCAGCACGTCCCCCCGTTTTCTGACGGGCGACGCTAACGGGGAGGCGTGCGGCAGGTGCGTGGCCGACTCAACGTGCGGCGGCAGCAGGCGCCGTGCCGCGGCTCGGCGCGCCGAGCGCGCGCAAGGTCTCCTTGACCGTCGCGACCCGCACCGCGAGATCGGGGCTGCGCGTTTCGATACGCAGCTTGTCCTGCCCAGCGAGCTTGATGTGCTTGTGCTTCTGGACCATCTCGATGATCCGCATCGCGTCGACCGGCGGATTGGGGATGAACTGCAAGCCGATCACCGCTTCGCCCGCATCGATCTTCGAAATGCCGAGCGGCTTCGCGGCGAGCCGCAGACGATGCGTTTCCACGAGCGCATGCGCTTGGGGCGGCAACTTGCCGAAGCGGTCGATCAGCTCTTCCTGGATGCCATCGATCGAGTCGTTGAGTTCGCAGTTGGCAAGGCGCTTGTAAAGCGACAGGCGTTCCTGCACATCGCCGCAATAGTCGGCCGGCAGAATGGCCGGCGCGTGCAGATTGATCTCGGTGGTCGCGGCGAGCGGCGCGGTGAGGTCGGGCTCCCTGCCTTCCTTGAGCGCCTTCACCGCGTCGTTCAGCATGTCGGTGTAGAGCTGGAAACCGATCTCGTGAATCTCGCCCGACTGCTTGTCGCCGAGCACTTCGCCGGTGCCGCGAATTTCGAGGTCGTGCATCGCCAGATAGAAGCCCGAGCCGAGTTCCTCCATCTGCTGGATCGCTTCGAGCCGCCGTTGCGCCTGCTTGGTGAGCCCTTGCGGATCATGCACGAGCAGATACGAATACGCCTGGTGATGCGAGCGGCCCACGCGTCCACGCAACTGATGCAATTGCGCGAGGCCGAACTTGTCCGCGCGATGGATCAGGATCGTGTTGGAGCTCGGCACGTCGATGCCGGTTTCGATGATCGTCGTACACAGCAGCACGTTCGCGCGCTGGGCGACGAAGTCGCGCATCACGCGTTCGAGTTCGCGTTCATGCATCTGGCCGTGCGCGACCGCGATGCGCGCTTCGGGCACGAGCGCTTCGAGCATCTGCCGGCGGTTCTCGATGGTTTCGACTTCGTTGTGCAGGAAGTAGACCTGGCCGCCGCGTTTCAGCTCGCGCAGCATCGCTTCGCGAATCACGCTCTCTTCCTCGCGACGCACGAAAGTCTTGATGGCGAGGCGCTTTTGCGGCGCGGTCGCGATCACCGAAAAATCGCGCAGCCCTTCGAGCGCCATGCCGAGCGTACGCGGGATCGGCGTGGCGGTCAGCGTGAGCACGTCCACTTCCGCGCGCAGCGCCTTGAGCGCCTCTTTCTGACGCACGCCGAAGCGGTGTTCCTCGTCGATGATCACGAGCCCGAGCCGCTTGAACTGCACGTCCGATGACAGCAGCTTGTGCGTGCCGATCACGATGTCGACCGTCCCTTCGTTGATCTGCTGGATTGCCGCGTTGACTTCTTTGGTCGACTTGAAGCGCGACAGCTCCGCGATGCGCACCGGCCAGTCGGAGAAGCGGTCGGTGAAGGTCTGCGTATGCTGTTCGGCGAGCAGCGTGGTGGGCGAGAGCAGCGCGACCTGCTTGCCGCCCATCACCGCGATGAACGCCGCGCGCAAGGCCACTTCGGTCTTGCCGAAGCCGACGTCGCCGCATACGAGGCGATCCATCGGCTTGCCGCTTGTCATGTCGCCGATCACGGCCGCGATCGCCGCGGCCTGGTCGGGTGTTTCCTCGAAGCCGAAGCTTTCGGCGAACTTCACGTAGTCCTTCGGTTCGAGCGCGAACGCATGGCCCGAACGCGCGGCGCGGCGCGCGTACAGATTGAGCAGCTCGGCTGCGGTATCGCGAATCTGCTGCGCGGCTTTGCGCTTGGCCTTTTCCCACTGGCCCGAGCCGAGCGCGTGCAGCGGCGCGCTCTCCGGATCGGCGCCGCTGTAGCGCGAGATCACGTGCAATTGCGCGACCGGCACGTAGAGCTTGCTGTCACCCGAGTATTCGAGGTGCAGGAACTCGGTCTCGCCTTCGCCGAGGTCCATCGTGACGAGGCCCATGTAGCGGCCGATACCGTGCTGCGAATGCACGACGGGATCGCCCACTTTCAGCTCGGACAAATCGCGTACCATCGAATCGACGTTGCTCGCCTGTTCCTGGCGGCGACGCCCCGCGCGCCGCGCGAGCGGCCCGTACAACTCGGTCTCGGTGATGATCGCGATGCCGTCGGCCGGCACGGCGAAGCCGTTGGCGAGCGGCGCGACGCCTAGCGAAAAACGCGCGTCGCCGAGCAGCCAGTCCTGAAAGCTGTCGCTCGAGGCAGGCTTCAGATGGTTGTCGGCCAGCAACTGCAGCAGCGTCTCGCGCCGGCCCGCCGACTCCGCCGCGAACAGTACGCGATTCGGCGTGGTGTCGAGATACGCGCGCAAGGCCAGCACGGGATCGTCGGCGTGGCGGTCGATCGCGAGATTCGGCAGCGGGGTGGACCAGCCGCCGCCCGCGTTGGCGGGCAGCGCGAGCCGCGCGAACGGCTTGGCGAACGCAAAGAAATCTTCGTCCGACAGGAACAGCCGCTCGGGCTCCAGGATCGGCCGGTCGCGGTCATGCGACAGGAAGTTGTAGCGCTGCTTCGTGTCGTTGGTAAAGCGCCGGATGGCGGCGTCGAGATCGCCGACGAACGCCAGCTGCGCGCCTTGCGGCAGGTAGTGGAACAGCGTCGCCGTCTCGTCGAAGAAGAGCGGCAGATAGTATTCGATGCCCGCCGACGGCACGCCGTTGCCGATGTCCTTATAGATCGACGCCCGGCTCGGATCGCCCTCGAAGGTCTCGCGCCAGCGGCTGCGAAAAGCGGTGCGCGCGGCTTCGTCGAACGGGAATTCGCGGCCTGGCAGCAAGCGCACGTCCTTGACCGGATAGAGGCTGCGCTGCGTGTCCGGATCGAACGCGCGGATCGAGTCGACCTGGTCGTCGAACAGGTCGATCCGGTAAGGCAGGGGCGAGCCCATCGGATAGAGATCGAGCAGCGAGCCGCGTACGCAGTACTCGCCGGGCCGCACGACCTGGCTCACGTGCTCGTAGCCGGCGAGCGTCAGTTGCGCCTTGAGTTTCGCTTCGTCGAGACGCTCGCCCTGCGAGAAGGAGAACGTATAGGCCGCGAGGAAGGACGCGGGCGGCATCCGGTACAGCGCCGTGGTGGCGGGAACCAGCAGGATGTCGCAACGGCCTTCGCCGAGATCGTGCAGCGTGGCGAGACGCTCGGAGACGAGGTCCTGATGCGGCGAAAAGGTATCGTAAGGCAGCGTCTCCCAGTCGGGCAGCAGACGCACCCGCGCCTCGGGCGCGAAAAAGCCGATTTCCTGCGACAGACGCTGCGCATCGACAGCGCTTTCGCACACGACCGCCAGCAGTGGCACTTTCTCGCGCCAGGCGAGATGGTAACGGGCGATCAGCAGCGCGTCGGACGAGCCGTGCGTGCCGTCGAAGACGAAACGCTGGCCGGCCTTGACGAGCGCGACGGGCGGGGAGGACTGCGATGATGCGGCGATGTCTGGCATAGAAGAGAGAAAGCGGCCTCGGGCTCACACGGACGGCCAAGTTTACGCGCCTCGGGGCGTGGATGCGAAGCACCTATTATAAAATCCGTCCTTTACTTTGACCTCGCGGCATCCGCACTCGTGACTTCCCGTCTATTTGCCCTGATTCCGTGCGCAGGCACCGGCAGCCGTTCCGGCGCCGCGATGCCCAAACAATATCGCACTGTCGCCGGTCGCGACATGTTGCATTACTCGCTCGCCGCGTTCGACGCGTGCAGCGAATTTGCGCAAACCCTGGTCGTGATTGCGCCCGACGACCAGCACTTCGACGCTCGCCGCTTCGGCGGCTTGCGCTTCGCGGTGCGCCGCTCGGGCGGGGCGTCGCGCCAGGCGTCGGTGCTGAACGGCCTGCATGCGCTCGCCGAGTTCGGCGCGCGCGACGACGACTGGGTGCTGGTGCACGATGCGGCGCGCCCGGGCATCACGCCCGCGCTGATCCGCACGCTGATCGGCTCGCTGAAGGACGACCCGGTGGGCGGCATCATGGCGTTGCCGGTGGCCGATACGCTAAAACGGATCGACGCTGCGTCCGCCGATGGCCGCATCGCCCGCACTGAAGCGCGCGAGGGCTTGTGGCAGGCGCAGACGCCGCAGATGTTCCGCATCGGCATGTTGCGTGAAGCGATCCTGCGCGCGCAGGCCGACGGTCACGATCTCACCGACGAAGCGAGCGCGATCGAATGGCTCGGACATGCGCCAAAGCTCGTGCAAGGCAGCTTGCGAAACTTCAAGGTGACTTATCCGGAAGATTTCGATCTGGCCGAGGCGATTCTGAGCCGGCCTGCGGCTTCGTGATGAATTTCAATTTTAGCTGGCGGACTTTGAGGACTTGACGCATATGGATTTGAGAATTGGGCAAGGGTACGACGTGCATGCGCTGGTGCCGGGGCGTCCGTTGATTATCGGCGGCGTGACGATTCCTTATGAGCGCGGGCTGCTCGGCCATTCGGACGCGGACGTGCTGCTGCATGCCATTACCGACGCGCTGTTCGGCGCTGCCGCGCTGGGCGATATCGGCCGCCATTTCTCTGACACCGACGCGAAGTTCGCCGGCGCGGACAGCCGCGTGCTGTTGCGCGAGTGCGTCGCGCGCGTGAGGGCGGCGGGATTTGCGATTGCCAACGTGGATAGCAGCGTGGTCGCTCAGGCGCCGAAGCTGGCGCCTCATATTGAAGGAATGCGCGCGAACATCGCCGCCGATCTCGGCCTGCCGGTCGAACGGGTCAATGTCAAGGCGAAGACCAACGAGAAGCTCGGCTATCTCGGCAGAGGCGAGGGGATTGAAGCGCAAGCCGTCGCGCTGCTGGTGAAGAGCTGATTCGCGTGAACGGCCTTCGTGCAGGCGGGCGAACGTACGAAGGCTACCCAGGCCATCCGATTACATGATGCGCGCGTGGCGGCCATAGCCGCGCGGCGCGCGGTCGATCCGCTATTTGCCCTCTGCGCCCTCGGCGGCAATGCACTGCGCAGCCGCGTTGATCACCGCCGCAATGCGGCCCACGTCGCGCAATTGCGTGGAACTCATGCCCTCGGCGACCAGCGTATCGAAGTGCGACTTCACGCAAAAATGGCATTTGCCGATGATCGACGCCGCCAACGCATACATCTCGAAACGCCGCTTGTCCACGCCGCCATGCGACGCGTAAGCGTTCATCCGTAACTGCGCCGGTTGCGATTTGATATCCGAGCTCTCCACCATCTCGACGTACGGGTACCAGACGTTGTTCATGCCCATCAGCGCGGCGGCCGTCAACGCGCCCTGGGTTTCTTCCGGCGACAACACGCCGGCATGGCGAATCGCGTCGACGATCACCGTGCTTTTGGCGGCAAATGCCGCCGCCAGCGCGACGCCGACCGCGTCGTTGCCTTCGAGCGACGAGCGGGCAATCGTCCCGTCGAGATTCAGCCGGATGTCCTTCGCGTAGTCGGGCACGCGTGCCTTGATCGAAGCCAGGAATTCCATGGCATCTCCTATCGGATTGTCGATAAAAAAACCCGCTGCCTCTTCGAGGCTGGCGGGTTTTTGATGGCACGGCTTAAAGCGTTGCACCGCCGACTGCGCGGTTGCAAGGACACAGTTCATCGGTTTGCAAGCCGTCGAGAAGACGCAGCACTTCTTCCGGATTGCGGCCGACGTTCAGGTTGTTCACCGACACGTGCTGAATCGTATTGTCCGGATCGACGATGAAGGTGGCGCGCAACGCGACGCCGGCTTCCTTGTCGCGCACGCCGAGCTGGTCGATCAGTTCGCCCTTCACGTCGCCGAACGAATAGTGGTTCAGCTTGTTCAGGTCCTTGTGTTCGCGGCGCCATGCCAGTTTCACGAATTCGTTGTCGACGCTGCCGCCCATCAACACTGCGTCGCGCTCTTCGAAATCGCCGGCGAATTTGCCGAACTCGGCGATCTCCGTCGGACACACGAACGTGAAATCTTTCGGGTAGAAATAGATGATTTTCCACTTGCCCGGGAACGACTGCTCCGTGATGTCTTCGAACGCCGACGCGCCGTTTTCTTCATGGTGATTGAAGCCCGGCCTGGCAGCGGTGACGGTGAACGCTTCGATTTTATCGCCAACGGTTTTCATGCGAGTGCTCCTTCGTGGGTTGGAAAAAACAGCGTGTTGAGGCTAGCGACTCGTTGCAACGAGCGCGTTACACCGTCCCACTATATTTCTATAAAAATATGGGCTTGATAGTTTTTTCTACCGGACTGGATAGTTATTATTCAACGCGTCAGCAGCGTTGCAGAGAAGGCGGCGCCCGTTTCCGTTCAGACGCCTTTGGCGAGCGGAAACTCGATCGTGACTTCGAGACCGGGCCCTGGCGTGCGATTGCGTAAGCGCAGCGCACCGCGATAGCGACCCACAAGGCGCTGAACGATCGCCATGCCGAGGCCAGTGCCGTTGGCCTGGGTGCGCGCCGAATTCACCCGGTAGAACGGCCGGGTGACAAGCGCCAACTGGTCTTCCGGAATGCCGGGGCCTTCGTCGACCACCGACAGCTCGACCCGCGAATGCGACACCCGCGTCTCCAGAATCACGTGCGGGACGCCGTCGCCGTCGCTCAGGCCGTACTTGCGCGCGTTCTCCAGCAGATTGCCGACCACGCGCCGCATGTCGGTTTCATCGGCTTCGATCACCGCCGACGGCGCGAGCCGCGTGATCAGGCGCATGCTGTCCTCGCTCTGCATGCGCGCAGCCAGTTCGCTGGCGATCACGGACAGGTCGACCGGCTCGGGCACGCGCTGCACAGGGCGCGCGTAATCGAGGAAGCGGCCGATGATCATGTCCATCTGTTCGATGTCGTCGACCATCGCGTCTTTCGTGCTCTGGTCCGACGGGCTCATTTCGGTTTCGAGCCGCAGCCGCGCGAGCGGCGTGCGCAGATCGTGTGAGATGCCCGCGAGCATCAGCGCGCGATCGGCTTCGAGCTGTTCGAGGTCCTGCACCATCTGGTTGAAACTGCGATTGGTTTCGGCGGCCACGCCCATGCCGCGCTCGGGCAGCGGCTCAGGCGACTGACCCGAGCCGACTTTGCGCGCGGCCATCGCGAGCCGGGCGAACGGCCGGTTCACGAGACTCGTGATGAAGGCCGCGCCGAACAGCGACAGCGCCAGCGCGAACACGCCCCAGCCGGCCCATTGCAGACCGGTCGCGTTGTCGAGCTGATCGCGGTCGAGCGCGACCCAGTAGTCGTCGTCGTCGATCTTGAAGCTGATCCACACGCCGTTGATATCGTTCACGCTTTGCGCGATGACGGTGTCGTCGCCGAGACGCCCGCGGATGTCGTGTTCGATCAGGCGGTTCAGCGATTCGTCGGGCTGGAGTTTGTATTTGTCGGTAGCTTCGCGCGGGTACACGCGCACCCCTTCATTGCTTTCCAGGTCCTGCAGCAGCGCGCGCCGCAGGTCGGGATCGGAATAGAGGAGTGCGGTGCGCGTGAGCTTGACGATCGCGACGAGCTGCAACGCCACGCGCTGCGCGCGCGGCTCGCGTTCGATCACGCGAAAGCTCTGGAACCACGCGGCGAGACTGACTGCGATCAACAGCGCGATCAACAGGAAGGTCCGCCAGAAAAGGCCGCCGAACGCGAGCGTCAGGAGGCGCCGGTCGATCCGCATGGGCCCTTCTTATCTGAAATCAGAGACAGGAAACTGAAGCAAACTCAGGCCGCACCGTCGGGAATGAAGACGTAGCCCAGACCCCAGACGGTCTGGATGAAACGCGGGCTGCCCGGATCGGGTTCGATCAGCTTGCGCAGACGCGAGATTTGCACGTCGAGACTGCGGTCGAAGACTTCGTATTCACGGCCGCGCGCGAGTTCCATCAGCTTTTCACGCGAGAGCGGCTGGCGCGGATGACGCGCGAACACCTTGAGCACCGAGAACTCGCCCGTGGTCAGTGGAATTTCCTGGCCGGCCTTGGTGAGTGTGCGGGTGGCGAGATTCAGCGCGAACTCGCCGAACTCGAACACTTCGGTCGTTTCGGACGGCGCGCCCGGCAATTCCGAGGGCGACTGGCGGCGCAGCACCGCGTGAATGCGCGCGACCAGTTCGCGCGGATTGAACGGCTTGGGCAGATAGTCGTCAGCGCCCATTTCGAGGCCGACGATGCGATCGACGTCTTCACCCTTGGCCGTCAGCATGATGATCGGCGTACGGTCGTTGCTGCCGCGCAGGCGGCGGCAGATCGACAGGCCGTCCTCGCCGGGCAGCATCAGATCGAGCACCAGCAGATCGAAGCGCTCACGCACCCAGAGCTTGTTCATCGACGGCGCGTTCTCGGCGACGTAGACATTGAAGCCCTGTTCGCCCAGATAGCGGCGCAGCAGATCGCGCAGACGTGGATCGTCATCGACGACGAGGATTTTCGAAGGGTTTTTGGTTTCCATGGTCGGCATCTTAGCGCGATTAGAAAGTGGTGCGCGGTTGCATCGTTTACGGGGTTACAGTCAGTTACAAAATTTACCCGCACTGTGGCACGACGTAAAGCTCGGGCAGGTAGACTCCTTTACTCAATGCGGCTGTTCGGTGGATACTTCACTCGACCACAACTCTCGTACCCGGCTCGTTACCGGGGTCTGTATACGCATTTGAGGTAGCCGGTTGCCGCGCCACGAAGGGAACAACATGAAGGGAGGGGTTTGGCCAAATGTGCGCCTGAGCGTCATTGCACTGGCGGTAGCCGGTACGCTTGCAGGCTCACTGGGACCAACGCTCGCCCATGCCCAGCCTTCCGCCGACAGAGCTGCGAGTGTGCACGCGCCCCGGCCCGGCAACTCGCGGACCAGCCGCCGCAACAGCCCCAATGCCGATCGCCCCGCGTCAGACATCATGTTGCGCACTGCGGTTCCCCCCGATCTTGATCAACGTCGTCGCGATGGCCATATGACGCCCGACGAACGGCGCCTATTGCGTCAGCACATCGAAGATGCTGTGCGCGAACTCTACAAGCGGTAGCTTTTTTCGTGCCCGCTCGCGGCACGTAGGGCGCGCAGCCTCGCCGCGTGAAAGGATCTCGTTGTGCTTCCCGTTGATCAAATCGCATCTCCTCGGCTGTTGAGCAGCGTGGAGCGATCTGCGTGCGCCTGCGCGAAAACGTTTCTTGTGTTCGTCAACCAGGATGCTGCTGAGGCTTCGCCGGGCTGGGCGCAGTCGCGAACGCCGATGATCAGCATGTCGAATGGCAGCCTGCATGTGCTCGGCGTGACGAAACGTTACGCGCAGCTTGTGTGTGGGAGCCGACGAACACACTGTCAATGCTCCTCTCAAATAACCGTTTCACGCCGAGGTTCGGGAAAGGCCAGCCTGCGTAGCAGAGCAGGCTATTGTGCCGGGATGCCGAGGCGGCTAGATGACACCGCCCATTGCCAGCGCAAGCTCAAGTAAGGACTTCGCCCGCAGCGTTCAGGCTCATCGGGTCGTAGATATTCGAAGTTCGCGGGCGAACGATGCGTCGTCCACGATGCAGCAACAGCAGTCGTTGGAACGCACATGGCGCGAGCCGGTCAAGGTGGCGTACGCTTTGATGTCGCGAGCTTCGCTTCGCCTTGCATCACTACGCCGATGGCGAACTCGGGTGTTGCAGATTCACCGTCGTTGCAGCGCATGGTCCTGCCGCTCACGCGAGTCGGCGCGATCACGATCCATTCGACTGCTGTGCCTCGCTGGACACGTCGACGCAGACAAGACCCGCGCCATAGCAATAGCACGAGGGTAACAATGAAACGACGCAGCTTTCTGTCGATCGGCGCAGCCACCGGCGCGACGCTCTGGTGGCCGCGTTCGTTCGGCGCGCAGGCGATGGCGGCTGGCATGTCCCAAAGCCGCGGGTACGACAACCTCCTGATCCTGATCGAGCTGAAAGGCGGCAACGACGGATTGAATACCGTGATTCCGTATGCCGATCCCACTTATTACGCGCTGCGCAGGAACATCGGGATCAAGCGCGAGCAGGCGATTCAACTCGATGAGCATACCGCGCTGCATCCTTCGTTGCGGCCGCTGCTTCCGCTTTGGCGCAGCCGGCAGCTGGCAATCGTGCAGGGCGTCGGCTATGCGCAGCCGAACGTCTCGCATTTCCGATCGAGCGAAATCTGGGACACCGCGTCGCGCTCCGACCAGTATCTGCGCGAAGGCTGGTTGACACGCGCGTTTGCGCAGATGCCGGTGCCCGCCGGCTTTGCCGCAGATGGCGTGGTGATCGGCAGCGCCGAAATGGGACCGCTCGCGCACGGCGCACGTGCTCTCTGCGTGGCCAATCCGGCTCAGTTCGTCGACATGACGTGGCCCACGACGCTGGTGTCGCCGCCGACGAGTCTTCACAACAACGTCGCGAACAGCACCCTGAAAGCCGCCTATCGCGCGCGCCCCGCGCAGGGTCATGCGCAATTGAAGACCGTGTTTTCCGACGGCGCATTCGGTAGTTCGATCAGAGCGGCCATGCAAATGTTGGCCACTCGCGATGCGCCGAATGCACTGTCCTTTGCGAGCACCGCGCGCGGCTCGACAAAAAGCAGCCAGGGCGTCGCCGTCATCCGCCTGACGCTGAGTGGTTTCGATACGCACCAGAACCAACCCACTCAGCAGACCGCCTTGCTCAGGCAACTCGGGGAAGGGGTGTCCGCGATGAAATCGGCGCTCGTCGAACTCGGCCGCTGGGACAGCACCCTGGTGATGACTTATGCCGAGTTCGGGCGTCGTCCGCGAGAGAATGAGAGCAGGGGCACCGAGCACGGCACCGTCGCACCGCATTTCGTGATGGGCGGACGTGTGCGGGGCGGCTTGTACGGCATGCCGCCCACTCTCGCACGGCTTGACGGCAACGGCAATTTGCCGCTGGGCGTCGATTTTCGGCGGCTCTATGCAACCGTGCTGGGACCCTGGTGGGGGCTCGATGCATCGGCGATTTTGCAACAGCGGTTCGAGCCGTTGCCGCTATTGAACGTTTGATGGTGAATCGAGCGCGATGGCGATGCTTTCGATGACTGATCGCCTGAGCAGCTCAGTTGCGCGAAGCGGAGCCAAACAGCACCGGGCAGCGCACCGTGCTGCGTCGGCCCGTCGCTTCTATTTCGCGCGCCACGCGATCCACAGTTTGCGGATCGGCGTCAACGCGATGCGTTGATGCAGAACGTGATAACCGTCGCGTTCGATTTCATCCAGCAGGGCCGACGCCAGCGCCACCAATGCGAGCAGCGTGCGCTGCGCGCGGCGCTCGTGCGCGGGCACGGCGGCGAGCGCGGTTTGCAGCGTGGCGCGCGCGCGGCCGGTTTCGAAACGCATCAGCTCGGTGAACGCGTCGGTGTATTTCCGGTTGATCAGATCGGCGGCGGTGACGTTGAAGCGCTGCATTTCGTCGATTGGAATATAGATGCGGCCTTGCCGCGCGTCATTGCCCGTTTCGGCGACGAACTGCGCGAGCGTGAGCGCCTCGCCGAGCGGCGCCGCCCAGGCCGGTGCCTGCGCGGCGTCCTTCGCCGTCGCGCGTGCCACCAGCGACGCAAAGGTGCCCCCGACGCTTTGCATATAGCGTCGCAGATTCGGATAGTCGAGGTAACGCGCCTGGTCGAGATCGATTTCGAAACCGGCGAGCAACGCCTGGAGCGCTGGGTATTCCCCCTTCACGTCGGGCAGATAGGCGGCCAGCGCCTTGGAAACCGGGTGGGAGGGCGAGCCCGAAGCGAGCGCGGCGATCTCGTTTTGCCACCATGCAAGCTTCGTGCGGCCGATGGTCGGATCGCTGGTTTCCTTGACCGTTTCCTCGAACTCGCGGCGCAATGCGAACAGCGCCGTCAACAATGGCTGGCTTGCTGTGGGCGCCTGCCGAAGCGCATAGTAAGTGCTCGATCCGGGCGGCGCCGCTTTCTGCTGGCAATATTCGTCGAAATTCACTGGATTGGGAATGTGGGGAAGGGCAGGCGAAGAAGGGCACGGCGTGCCTGCGTCAAGCCAGAAATTCTAGCATCGGCGCCGCTTCCACAGACACCGGACAGATGCAGACAAGCGCGAATCAATCGGTTAGAATCTCGCGCTTACGCTTTCGGGCGCGTGTTTCTGGCGCGGCCGCGAGCAGGCAGGACATCGGGCAGGACGCTTGGCGGTGTGCCCGGCTGCGAGGGTGGCGAAATTGGTAGACGCACCAGGTTTAGGTCCTGACGCCCGCAAGGGTGTAGGGGTTCGAGTCCCCTCCCTCGCACCACTTATCAGTAGCGAAAAACCCCGTTAAGTCGTTGGACTGACGGGGTTTTTTGTTTCTGGCCTGATTCTGCCGCGCGTATCGGGCAAAGCCTGCCCGCCATCGCCTCAGGCGCCCGGCGTGTCCGATTGCGCCTGCGCGCCCGGCAGGTCCGCCTGCGCTGCGCCTTCGAGGAAACGGCGGGTCGATTCGAAAGCCTGCAGCATCTGATCCGGCCACGGCGTTTGCAGCATGACCGCCTGATGGTTTTCGAATGCCGACGACAACAGTTTGACCAGTTCGGGCGAGCGAAGATGACGCAGCAGTACGCTGACCGCGATCGCCGTCGCCTGGCTCGCGCCGGCAGTCTGGAGTTCCGAGGCAGTGAGGGCTGCGACCTGTTTGTTGATGTCCACTGAAACTTCCTTGGATGAAAAGTGGGAGGGTGAAGGCTCGGTGGCCGGTGCCGAATTTTGACATGGTTGGCGGGCTGTCGCGAATTCGGCCGGATGGCCGCGCGGGCTGTACAGTATCGCGGCGTGGGCGGCTGGTTCGAGGCCGGTGGATATCATCTCGACGCACGCAGGCGTCAGTTTAGGTATTCTCGATGGTCTGCGTATTACCGTGATCATGTGGACGGCTAGCCGGACGTTCTGCCTCGCTGGCGGTGCGCTCCGACGGCAATCGTCGTCTCCTTTCGCTGTCTGACCTATCTGGCTATATTCCCGTTTCATTCCCAAGCAGTGGTTCCGGAAACTGAACAATGAAGCATGCTTTGAGACTGACGGCCTGGTGCTTTGCAATCGCCGCTGCGTGGATGTCGCCACCCGCAGCCGCAGCCGACCATTTCGCGCAACGTTTCGCGCTCCAGCTCGAAGACGGCGCCGCGTACTACAGCGTGATGCTGCCGGCGAGGGTGTATGCGTCGAGCCAGCGCAGCGACCTCGGCGACGTGCGCGTATTCAACGGCGCCGGCGAAGCGGTGCCGTACTCGCTCGACGCGCCGCGCGAACCCGCACGCCCTGCGCCGGCTCTGCGCGCCGTGAGCTGGTTTCCCGTGCTGCCAGCCGCGGCAGGCGGCAACGGCGCACCAGTCGGGGTAGCGATGGCGGCCGATGGGTCGTTGCGCGCGACCTCGCCGCCGCCGCCGCGCGCCCAGCATGACGTCGACCTGATTGATACCGGACGCGCGCCGCGATCAGGGCAGATCGGCGCGCTGCGCGTGCATCTGCGCGACGACAACTACCAGGGCCGCGTGAGCATCGAGTCGAGCGACGATTTGCGTCACTGGCAACCCGCGGGCAATGCGCAACTGCTGAAGGTCAACTACAACGGCAGCCTGCTCAGTCAGGACCGCATCGAACTGGACGCCGCCCACGCGCGTTACCTGCGACTGCGCTGGCTCGATGGCGTGCCGTATGTCGAGTCGATGGACGCGGAGGTGCATACGGGCATCGCCGGACCGGCGCGACGGGGCGACGCACAGCGCGAATGGCGCGAAGGCATCGTCGCTCAAGCGGGTCCGAGAGCCGGCGAGTATTTCTTCACGACGGGCGGCCCGTACCCGGTAGACCGTTTGCGCGTCACCCTGCCGCAGACCAATACGGTGGCGCCTGCCGTCGTGTACTCGCGAGCGGGACTGGACGCGCCCTGGCGCGAGGTCTCCAGTGCGATGCTGTTCCGCTTGCACAACGGCGCGGTGGAGCAGAACAATCCATCGCTCGAATTGAAGCCGGACACTGATCGCCAATGGCGGGTGGTAGTCGATACGCGCAATGGCGGATTGGGCAACGGCAGTTTGACCGTTGCTGCCGGTTGGCAGCCGGCGACGCTGAGTTTTGCCGCGCGCGGAGCCGCACCGTTCGTGCTGATGGTGGGGAGCGCGGCTGCGTCATCGGCGGCGGTGGCGCGGGACGAGTTGCTGGCGGGCACATCGTCGACCGTGGCGAGCGCGCGCCTGGGTGATGTGCTGCCGCCTGTGGCGCAAGGCACGAGCGCAGGCTCCTCGGTGCTCAGCGAGCCGGATGCGCCGCGCCGCTATCTGTCGTGGCTGGCTTTGCTGCTGGCCGTGAGTTCGCTCGGGATGATCGCATGGTGGCTCGCGCGGATTGCGCAGTCACGCGTACGGGAAGTGGCCGCTGATCTGCCCGCGGCACCCGGTGTGACAAGCGGCGCGGTGAATGATGCGGGAATCGGTGGCAGTGCGAAGGTCGGCGACGGGCCGGACCGCGAGAAAAGGTGATGGTGCGAGCGAATGGGGTTGGCCGCCGCGTAGTCAAACGAACAGGGCAGTGTTGGACGCTGCGGCGAATCAATCCGCGCAGAGCGAGCCGTATGCGAGGAAGATCAGCGCAGAGCCCGCGTCGTTCGTCCACGCTCCCACCGCTTACACCACTCGCTCAATCATCGTCTCGATGAGTTTGTCGAGCGCATCGCCGAAGGCGGCCTTTTCCCGCTCGTCGAGGCAATCGAACATATCGCCGTTCCACTTGCGCGCGATCGGCATCACCTTCCTGTACAGCGCGCGGCCCTCCGGTGTCAGCGACACCAGCACTACGCGGCCGTCTTCGGCACTTGGCCGGCGCTGCACGAGCCCTTGCCGGATCATCGCTTCGGCCGCGCGGCTCGCCTGGCTTTTGTCGAGATTGGCATGCCTCGCCAGTTCCATGATGGAAAACGGTCCGAACGAACCCACCGATGCAATCACCCGCGCTTCCGGCAAGCTCACGCCGAGCTTCGCCTGATAACGCTCGCTGATGCCACGCTCCGCGAGTTTGTTCAGCACGTGCAGACGATACGTGAGGAACTGTTCAAGCCCGGCTTTGGCGGAGTCCTTCATGGTGATCCCGTGGTGAGTGGAGCGATCGCGGCGCAGTGATTGTTGCCGCAACCGTCCCGCCGGTCAACGCGAGCCGTATTTGAGGCGCGTCAGTTGTTCGGCCTCATCGGCGAGCAGGCGTGCCGCATCGCGAATCGCGACGTCGAGCGTGATCGGTCCGGGTGCAGGAGAGAAGCAACCGCTGAAGTATTCGGCGAGACGAGGCAACGCCGCGGAGTCGACCCCTCCGGAGAGCAGCGTGGCAGGCACGCCGGCCGCTCGGGCATGACCGCACGCAATAAAGGGTGCTTTGCCGTGCAGCGTTTGCACGTCCGAACGGCCTTCGCCGGTAATCAGCCAGTTTGCGCCTTCGAGCGCCGCATCGAGGCCGATCTGCCGCGCGACCGTTTCCGCGCCCGGCTCGAACTGCGCGCCGAGCATATGCAGCGCGAAGCCGAGGCCGCCGGCCGCGCCCGCACCGGGCTGATCGCGCGCCGTGCGGCCGAGCGCGGCCTCGAGCAGGTCGGCAAAATGGGCGAGGGCGGCGTCGATCGACGCAACCTGGCCGGGCTTGACGCCTTTTTGCGGACCGAAGACTGCTGTCGCGCCATGCTCGCCGGTGAGCGGGTTATCCACGTCCGACATGCCGATGAACTGCGTGTCTGCGAGCCGGGCGTCGAGTTGCGAGACGTCGAGACGCGCGACGCGCGCCAATTGTTCGGGCGTGCCTTCGAGCTGGTCGCCTTGCGCGTCGAAGAGTCTGAGGCCGAGGCCGGCCAGCAGGCCGGCGCCGCCGTCGTTGGTACTGCTGCCGCCGAGCGCGACGAAAAAGCGCCGCACACCGGCGTCGAGCAGCGCGCGAATGGCTTCGCCCATGCCCCGCGTGCTGCGCGCTTCGACCGGCACAGCCATTCCGACCGGATCGGTAATGCCGACGATTTCCGCCGTCTCGATGATCGCGCTGCCATCCGCGAGCAGGCCCGTCAGCGCTTCACGCAGCGGACCGGCCGCGCCGCGCACGCTCAGTTTGCGGCGCTCGCCGCCGCTCGTGAGCATGGCGTCGAGGGTGCCTTCGCCGCCGTCGGCCATCGGGCAGATGCGCACGCTGGCGTCGGGGCGAGCGCGCAGGATGCCGGATGCGATCGACTGCGCGACCTGCTCCGCGCTAAGCGAGCCTTTGAAGGAATCTGGGGCAATGACGACGACGGGCGAGGACGGCGAATTCGGCATGGTGTCTCTGAATGGTTGGAATCGTTGCGAAGGCGGGGAAATGACATGAAACGAATGCAGCCCCGAGCGCGTTCAGTAGCTTATCAGCATGGGTGGGCCGACTGAATATGTCGAAAGGCATAGCGGGGATCGTCCGTCGTGGCGCGCCGGGTGCGCAATGGTTGCCGGTCGCCGCGGGCAGCCCGCACGCCGCAACGCCGGCGAAGCGGAACCGTTTTCTGGAGACGAATCGGGAGCTTCGCAATCGACGCGGCCACCCGCCCGTGCCGCGCTACCTTCGCGCAGCAGACAGCGCAGGCGTGGAGAAATACGCCTGCGCGCGTGCGCCAGGATGGCGCAAGCGGCACGCCACCCGCGCCGAAACCGCGCCAAAACAGCCCGGAAAGCGCCCGGAATGCCGATAAAAACCCGCGCATTTATCGAATCCCGGCTAGGCGCGCAAATAGTTTGCTAAAATATTCGGCTCTTTGGACCCAACCGTGCTGCCGGCGGCCTGCAAGCCCGCGGCGCAGGCGCGCAAATCGATGCTGAACGACGCAAACGCGACATCGGCGACATCGAAAAGCGGCACGGAGAAGATAACTGATTCGCTCGAATAATTTTAGGACGATTGAAGCCATGGCTAACGTTGTTGAGAACCTCGGCAAGCTCGAACGCCGCGTAACGATTTCCCTGCCGAAGGACACCGTGCAGAAGGAAGTGGACTCGCGTATCCGTCAACTCGCGAAGAACGTGCGCATGCCGGGTTTCCGCCCGGGCAAGGTGCCGCTCAAGATGGTGACGCAACAGTATTCGGGCCAGGTGGAAGCCGAAGTGCTGAGCGACAAGGTCGGCAAGGAATTCTTCGACATCAGCCGCGCGGAGAACCTGCGCGTGGCCGGTCAGCCGAGTTTCGCGCCGAAGGCCGACGCAGTCGAAGGCGACTACGCGTTCGACGCGACCTTCGAGGTGTACCCGGAAGTGCGGCTGGGCGACGTCGCCACGGCTGAAATCGAGCGCACCACGACCACCATCAGCGAAGCGGAAATCGACCGCACGCTGGAAATCCTGCGCAAGCAGCGCGTGCACTTCCACGCTCGCGGCGAAGCCGGCGAGCATGGCGACGGCGGCGCGGATACGACAGCGAAAGAAGGCGATCGCGTGACGGTCGACTTCGTCGGCAAGATCGGCGGTGAAGTGTTCCAGGGCGGCAGCGCGGAAGACTTCGCGTTCGTGCTGGGCGAAGGTCGCATGCTGCCGGAATTCGAAAAGGCGGCGCAAGGCCTGAAGGTTGGCGAGGCGAAGGAATTCGATCTGGCCTTCCCTGAGGACTATCACGGCAAGGACGTGGCGGGCAAAACCGCGCAATTCACGATCACGATGAAGAAGATCGAGTGGCCGCACCTGCCGGAAATCGACGCTGACTTCGCGAAGTCGCTCGGTATCGAAGACGGCGATCAGGCCAAGATGCGCGCCGAGATCAAGGACAACCTCGAGCGCGAAGCGAAGCGCCGCACGCAAGCCATCGTCAAGAACCAGGTGATGGACGCGCTGCTGAAGATTTCGGAACTCGACGTGCCGAACGCGCTGATCGAACAGGACCAGGAACGCCTCGTCGCGATGGCGCGCCAGGATCTGGAGCAACGCGGCGTGCCGAACGCCAAAGACGCGCCGATCCCGCCCGCCATGTTCAAGGAGCAGGCCGAGCGCCGCGTCAAGCTGGGCCTCGTACTGGCCGAGCTGGTCAAGGCCAACGAACTGCAAGCCAAGCCGGAGCAGATTCGCGCCGAAGTCGACGAATTCGCGAAAAGCTACGAAGACCCGAAGGAAGTCGTCCGCTGGTATTATTCCAACCAGCAACGTCTTGCTGAAATGGAAGCGTACGTCGTTGAAGCCAATGTCGTCGAATTCGTGCTCAGCAAGGCCAAGGTGACGGACAAGGAAGTGAGCTTCGAAGAACTGGCAAGCGCGACGGCGCAAGCGTAAGTGTCGCTGCAACGGCGTGCCGGCTGTCGGAGTGACGGCCCGCACGCCGTTTTTTTGTGCTGTGAATGCGCATTGCGTTGTGTCGTGCAACGCGTTTGCGCAGATCGCGCACTTGAATACGGGCTCGTCGCACACCACCTGTCCAGCATCTGATATTTAGAATATTTCCAGACAAGGATCCATTGCATGACCTTTCGCGCTCAAATGCTGGACACGTTGACCTCCCAGTCGTCGCGGGATCTCGAAGCGCAGGCGCTCGGACTTGTGCCGATCGTCGTGGAAACGAGCGGCCGGGGCGAGCGCTCGTATGACATCTATTCGCGTCTGCTCAAAGAACGCATTGTGTTTCTGGTCGGTGAAGTGAACGACCAGACGGCGAATCTTGTCGTGGCACAGATGCTGTTTCTCGAGAGCGAGAATCCGGACAAAGACATCAGCTTCTACATCAACAGCCCGGGCGGCTCGGTGTCGGCCGGCATGGCGATCTACGATACGATGCAGTTCATCAAGCCCGACGTCTCCACGCTGTGCATGGGTCTCGCGGCGAGCATGGGTGCATTCCTGCTGGCGGCGGGCGCGAAGGGCAAGCGGTTTGCGCTGCCGAATTCGCGCGTGATGATTCACCAGCCGTTGGGCGGCGCGCGCGGTCAGGCGTCGGACATCGAGATCCAGGCGCGCGAAATCCTGTATTTGAAGGAGCGGCTGAACCATCTGCTCGCGCACCATACGGGCCAACCCGTCGAACGTATTGCGCGTGACACCGATCGTGACAACTTCATGTCCGGCGACGACGCGCAAGCTTACGGTCTGGTTGACCAGGTCGCACACAAGCGTCCTTGATCCGGTGCAGTTTTGCCTCTAATTGGGGCAAAACCGCCGTCAGATCGATTGTGAAATAATCAAGACCGTCCGAGCGCCTGCGGCAAGCGCCGTCACCTTGGCTCAAGTCCCCTGCGGCGCTGCGAGGTAGGGGGCAAACGGCGTATCATGTAATTGAGTGTCCGGAGGCTCACACATCTATGGCGGACAAGAAAAGTTCTAACAGCGAAAAGCTGTTGTATTGCTCGTTTTGCGGCAAGAGCCAGCATGAAGTCAAGAAACTGATTGCCGGCCCATCGGTATTCATCTGCGATGAATGCATCGACCTGTGCAACGAAATCATTCGCGACGAGGCTGCCGGCGCGGGCATCGAGGCGGGCTTGTCGAAGTCCGATCTGCCGAGTCCGCAGGAAATCCGCGAGATTCTCGACCAGTACGTGATCGGTCAGGAACGCGCGAAGAAGATTCTCGCGGTCGCGGTGTACAACCACTACAAGCGCCTCAAGCATCTCGACAAGAAGGACGAGATCGAGCTGTCCAAGAGCAACATTCTGCTGATCGGTCCGACCGGTTCCGGCAAGACGCTGCTCGCGCAGACGCTCGCGCGCCTTCTGAACGTCCCGTTCGTGATTGCCGACGCAACCACGCTGACGGAAGCCGGCTATGTCGGCGAGGACGTCGAGAACATCATCCAGAAGCTGCTGCAGAACTGCAATTACGAAGTCGACAAGGCTCAGCGCGGTATCGTTTATATCGACGAAATCGACAAGATCAGCCGCAAGTCCGACAACCCGTCGATCACCCGCGATGTGTCTGGCGAAGGCGTGCAGCAGGCTTTGCTGAAGCTGGTCGAAGGCACGATGGCGTCGGTGCCGCCACAGGGTGGCCGTAAGCATCCGAATCAGGACTTCATCCAGGTCGATACCACCAACATTCTGTTCATTTGCGGTGGCGCATTCGACGGGCTCGAGAAGGTCATTGTCGATCGTACCGAGAAGACCGGTATCGGTTTCGGCGCGAGCGTAAAGAGCAAGCAGGACCGTGACGCTGGCGAAGTGCTGCGCGAAGTGGAGCCGGAAGATCTGATCAAGTTCGGTCTGATTCCTGAGCTGATCGGCCGTCTGCCTGTCGTCGCCACGCTCGGCAAGCTCGATGAAGCGGCGCTGATGAAAATTCTCGTCGAACCGAAGAACGCATTGGTCAAGCAGTACCACAAGCTGTTCAACATGGAACGCGTCGAGTTGGAAATCCGTCCGGGCGCGTTGCAGGCTGTGGCGCGCAAAGCCATTCGTCGCAAGACGGGTGCGCGTGGTCTGCGCTCTATCCTGGAACAGGCGTTGCTTGACGTGATGTACGACCTGCCGCAAATGAAAGGCGTTAGCAAGGTCATCATCGACGATAACGTGATTGACGGCGACGGCAAACCGCTACTGATCTACGAAGACGCGCCCAAGGTCGCGGGTTCGAACTGATCGGCTTTCGGGTTCTGTAAAAAAGCCGTTCATGGCGACGTGAACGGCTTTTTCGTTTATCGTGTGGTCAGGATGGTTGTTTTCACTATGGAGTCACTGAACCTTCGGAGTCACTGAACTTTTTCCCACACGCGGAGGCTTGCAATATTTTCTGCTGGCCTCACCTATCGAACGAACTGATTCCACTCATGGGGAAATGAAATGTCAGGAACCCAACTCCTCCCGCCGGAACGCATTACGCTCCCGCTGCTCCCGCTGCGTGACGTAGTCGTTTTCCCGCACATGGTGATTCCGCTCTTCGTAGGCCGCCCGAAGTCGATCAAGGCTCTCGAAGCAGCGATGGAAGGCGGCAAGCACATCATGCTCGTCGCCCAGAAAACGGCTGCGAAAGATGAGCCGACCGAAAAGGACATGTACGAAGTAGGGTGTGTTGCCAACATCCTGCAAATGCTCAAGCTGCCCGATGGCACCGTGAAGGTGCTCGTCGAAGGCTTGCAGCGCGCGAAAACGCTTTCCATCGAAGAGCAGGAAACGCAATTCTCGTGCGAAGTCATGCCGCTCGAACCCGACCACGCCGACAGCGCTGAAACCGAAGCGTTGCGCCGCGCGATCGTGTCGCAGTTCGATCAGTATGTGAAGCTGAACAAGAAGATCCCGCCGGAAATCCTGACATCGTTGTCGGGTATCGACGAAGCCGGGCGTCTGGCCGACACGATTGCGGCGCATCTGCCGCTCAAGCTCGACCAGAAGCAGCACATCCTCGAGATGTTCCCGGTGATCGAGCGACTCGAGCATCTGCTCGCGCAACTCGAAGCTGAGATCGACATCCTGCAGGTCGAAAAGCGCATCCGCGGGCGTGTGAAGCGCCAGATGGAGAAGAGCCAGCGCGAGTACTACCTGAACGAACAGGTCAAGGCGATCCAGAAGGAACTCGGCGAAGGCGAAGAAGGTGCGGACCTCGAAGAACTCGAGAAACGCATCACGGCTGCCCGCATGCCGAAGGAGGCGAAGAAGAAGGCCGACGCCGAGCTGAAGAAGCTCAAGCTGATGTCGCCGATGTCGGCGGAAGCGACAGTCGTGCGCAACTATATCGACACGCTGATCGGCTTGCCGTGGCGCAAGAAGAGCAAGGTCAACAACGACCTCTCGAATGCGGAGCGCGTGCTCGACGAAGACCACTTCGGTCTCGAGAAGGTGAAGGAACGCATTCTCGAGTATCTCGCGGTCCAGCAACGTGTCGACAAGGTCAAGGCGCCGATCCTGTGCCTCGTTGGACCCCCGGGTGTCGGTAAGACGTCGCTGGGTCAGTCGATCGCTCGCGCCACGAACCGCAAGTTCGTGCGCATGGCGCTCGGCGGTGTGCGCGACGAAGCCGAGATTCGCGGCCACCGTCGTACGTATATCGGTTCGATGCCTGGCAAGATTCTGCAAAGCCTGACCAAGGTCGGCGTGCGCAATCCGCTCTTCCTGCTCGACGAAGTCGACAAGATGGGTCAGGATTTCCGCGGCGATCCGTCGTCGGCGTTGCTCGAAGTGCTCGATCCGGAGCAGAACCACACGTTCGCCGATCACTACGTCGAAGTCGACTTCGATCTGTCGGATGTGATGTTCGTCGCGACGTCGAACTCGCTGAACATTCCGCCGCCGCTGCTCGACCGGATGGAAGTGATCCGCTTGTCGGGCTATACGGAAGACGAGAAGGTCAGCATCGCGCAGCGTTATCTGTTGCCGAAGCAGAAAAAGAACAACGGCCTCAAGGATGGCGAGGTCGATGTGACGGAAACCGCGATTCGCGACATCATTCGTTACTACACGCGTGAAGCGGGCGTGCGTTCGCTCGAGCGTGAAATTTCGAAGATCTGCCGCAAGGTCGTGAAGATGCTTCTGCTGAAGAAGGCGGAAGGCGCGGTGAAGGTCGACGGCAGTAATCTCGACACCTTCCTCGGCGTGAGGAAGTACGACTTCGGTCTGGCTGCGAAGGAAAATCAGGTTGGCCAGGTCACGGGCCTCGCGTGGACGGAAGTGGGCGGCGATCTGCTGACCATCGAAGCCGCGGTGATGCCGGGCAAGGGCAATGTGATCCGCACGGGTTCGCTCGGTGACGTGATGAAGGAATCCGTCGAAGCGGCGCGCTCGGTTGTGCGCTCGCGTTCGCGTCGTCTGGGTGTCAAGGACGAAGCGTTCGAGAAGCAGGACATTCACATCCACGTGCCGGAAGGCGCGACGCCGAAGGACGGTCCTTCGGCCGGTATCGCGATGACGACCGCGCTGGTGTCGGTATTGACCGGTATTCCGGTACGTGCCGACGTCGCGATGACGGGCGAAATCACGTTGCGTGGCGAAGTCCTGCCGATTGGCGGCCTGAAGGAAAAGCTGCTGGCGGCGCATCGTGGTGGGATCAAGCTGGTGCTGATTCCGGAAGAGAACGTCAAGGACTTGACGGAGATTCCGGACAACGTGAAGAACGCAATCGAAATCGTGCCGGTCCGCTGGATCGACAAGGTGCTCGAGCTGGCGCTCGAACGTGTGCCGCAAGCTTTGCCTGAAGAAGATCCGAAACCTGCCGCGCCCGTTGCGGCGGAGCCGGGCAAAGACTCAGCATCAGAGGTTGTGAAGCACTAAAACATTCAGAAGCGAAGCTGCTTGCTGAACGGAAACCCGCGGTCACGGCCGCGGGTTTTTTTATTGTCCGCGTGATTTCGCAATGCGCTCGTGGGTCACGTTTTCCCACCTTGTGGGCATCGCGCCAAGTGCCTCGAGTGACAGATTGCCTGCGCGTTGACGCCAGGCAATATTTGCTAATAAAAAGCCCCTTAAAAACCCGTCGAATCAGGCTCAACCCCGCTTGACACAAGGGTTTCGGCCAATTCTAATGAGGCGGCCCGGCGTTGCCCGCCGGTCGCGTGATGCCAGGTGCTACAGAGCACCGTCACGATTGTCATAAACATTCTCGGGGGTTGGAATGAACAAGACGGACTTGATCGATCACATTGCCCAGCAGGCCGACATTTCGAAAGCTGCGGCAGGCCGTGCACTCGATGCAGTGATCGGCGGCGTCAAAGCAACATTGAAGACCGGCGGTTCGGTGACTCTGGTCGGCTTCGGCACGTTCGCGGTCGGCAAGCGCACCGCGCGTACGGGCCGCAATCCGCGCACCGGCGCGGCGATTAAAATCAAAGCGGCAAAGGTCCCTAAATTTAGGCCTGGCAAAGCTCTGAAGGATGCGCTAAACTAACGGGCTTGCTGCTTGAGAAGCGGGCGGCAATAACGAAGCACGCTGAATCGCGAAACGGGTGCTTAGCTCAGTTGGTAGAGCGGCGCCCTTACAAGGCGTAGGTCGGGAGTTCGAGCCTCTCAGCACCCACCAGTTTCAGATTCGGATCAAGTGTCTCGTTGCAGCAAAGCGCAGTATAAGGAGTGGTAGTTCAGTCGGTTAGAATACCGGCCTGTCACGCCGGGGGTCGCGGGTTCGAGTCCCGTCCACTCCGCCAGTATCCACGAAAGGCGAACTCCGGTTCGCCTTTTTTATTGCCCGCTGTTGTAAGATCGGGCGTTCTGTTTTTGGCACTCCTTTCGCATGCTCGATTTTTTCCGCAATCACAAACGCCTGATGATGTTCATGCTCATCCTCGTCATTGTGCCGGGGTTGGGTTTTGTGGGTATTCAAGGCTTCCGCGGCTTTTTTGACGAAAGTGCAAACGTCGCGAGCGTCAACGGTCACAAGATCACCCGCGCAGAGTACGACGACGCGACGCGTCAGCAACTCGAGCGCGCTCGTCAGATGCTCGGCGCGCAGTTCGACATGAAGTCGTTCGATACGCCGGAGCGCCGTCGCCAGATGCTCGACGGTCTGATCGAGCAGCGCGTGCTGGCCGATGAAACGCAGCGCCTCCATCTGACCGCGTCCGACGACGCCGTGCGCCGCGTGCTGCTCAACGATCCGGTGATTTCGTCGCTGAAGAACCCTGACGGCTCGATCGACGTCGACCGCTACAAGCAGTTGCTTGCGATGCAGGGCATGACGCCCGATCAATACGACGAACGCGTGCGCTACGGCCTCGCGATGCAGCAGTTGCCCGCGAGCATTCAAGGCAGCGCGTTCACGTCGAAGACCCTCGCGCAGCATCTGACCGAGCTTGCCGAACAGCAGCGTGAAGTGCAGGGCATCGCGTTCCATCCGCGTGACTATGCGGCGAAGGTGCAGCCGACCGATGCGCAACTGCAGGCCTACTACGATGCGCATCGCAACGACTTTGCGACGCCGGCCACTGCGACGATCCAGTACCTGGTGATGTCCCCGGCAAGCCTGGGCGCGTCCATCCAGCCGAGCGACGCCGATCTGAAGAAGTACTACGACGACAACATCGCGCACTTCCGCACCGACGTCGAAGTGCGCGCGAGCCACATCCTGATCTCGGCGCCGAAAGACGCGAGCGCGGCCGACAAGGCCAAGGCGAAGCAGAAGGCCGAAGAGTTGCTCGCGCAGATCAAGGCGCATCCCGACCAGTTCGCGCAGATCGCGCAAGCGAATTCGCAGGATCCAGGTTCGGCGTCGAAGGGCGGTGATCTGGGTTACTTCGGCCGCGGCATGATCGCTGGCGGCCAGGCATTCGACGACGCCGTGTTCGCGCTGAAGAAGGACGAAGTCAGCGGCATCGTGCAGACCGACTTCGGCTTTCACATCGTCAAGGTGACCGACGTGAAGCCGGCGGTCACGAAGCCGTTCGACGAAGTGAAAGATCAGATCGCGAAAGACCTGAAGACGCAGTTGGCAAGCAAGGCCTTCAGCGATGCTTCGGAAGGCTTCACGTCGCTCGTGTATGAGAAGGCAAAGAGCCTGCAACCGGCCGCCGACAAGTACAAATTGCAACTGCAGACCGCGACGGTGACGCCGCAACCGGATCCGAAGCTGCCGCCTGACAGCCCGCTGAACAATGCGAAGTTCCTCGCGGCGGTGTTCGCGAACGACGCGGCGGTCCAGCGTAACAATACGCAGGCCATCGACGTCGGCAGCAACACACTGATCGCTGCGCGCGTCACCGACTACAAGCCCGCGGCCGTGCCGGCGTTCGACGCCGTCAAGGACGCCGTGCGTCAGAAGGTGATCGCGGTGCAGTCGAACGAAGCTGCGCACAAGGACGGCGCGGCGAAGCTCGCGGAGTTCGAGAAGTCGAAGTCTACCGCTGGTTTCTCGTCGACGCTGAAGGTATCGCGCAACGATGCGCAAGGCGTGCCGCCTGCCGCATTGAGCGCAATCTACAAGGCGGATGCGCAAAAATTGCCAGCCTACGTCGGTGTGGATCTCGGTGACGACGGCTATGCGATCTATCGCGTGAATGCGGTAGTGGCGGGTGCGCCGATTGATCCGCAGCGTTTGGCCGCTGCGCAGCAGCAGATTGCGCAGGTCGATGCGCAGTCCGAAGTCGAGGCCTATGTCGAGGCATTGCGGGCCCGCTCGAAGGTGAAGTTTTATGGCTCACTCGACAGCAGCAACGCGCAGCAGAACGGCGAGTAAACCCGGGAAACCATGTTGCTTGCACGCGGAGCACAGCGCGCAATAAAGAAAAGCCCCGCAATTGCGGGGCTTTTTCATTTGACGGGCATCAACCCCATCACACGGTACGTAGTGGCACGTTAGAGGCAACCGCTGATCGCGCCCGTGGCCTGACCGCCCGCGGCATTGCCGCGGAAGCCGACCCACGTCCCTGTGCCGGTGTACGCCGGGCGTACCACGGCGGCTGCGCCGTTAGGCGGCTGTTGACCGGGAACATAGACGTCCATCGCCCGATCGTTCGCCAGCGTGTTTTGCGAAACGACCTGCTGCTGCGAGGCGTCGGCCCATTTCTGCGCGATGCAACTGGCCACGGCCTTTGGCGGTTGCTGGCTTTGACCGACGGATTGAACGCCAGCAGGCGGTTGAGCGGCGCAGGCAGAGATTGCCACGGTCAAAGCGATTAACGGTAAGTATTTCACGTTATCTCCTCAGAGGCGCTCAGATTCGAGCTGGATTACACGGGATACGAAAGTGTCTGAGCGACCTTTACCGATCCGTGTTCCCAAAGATCTAGAAACAAGTTGTTAGCCAGCTTTTCAGCGCGGCGAACTTGTGCGAAGAAGTGGCTTAACAGTGGGCCACACGTTGTCCAGTAGCACTGGCTGTGCCTGCTGCGTCGGATGAATCTGATCGGCCTGGAACATCTCGGGCTTATCAGCGATGCCTGCGAGCAGGAATGGCACCAGCGGCACGCGCAACTGCTTCGACAGTTCGCCATACAGTCCGTGGAACTTTTGCGTGTAGTCCGGGCCGTAATTGGGCGGGACGTACATGCCCACCAGCACGACTTTCGCATGGCCCTGTTGAGCCTGTTCGATGATCGTGCGCAGGTTGTCTTCGGTGGTCGAGAGCGGCACGCCGCGCAACGCGTCGTTGGCGCCGAGTTCGACGATCACGATGCTCGGCTTCAGACGCTGCATCAGCGCCGGCAAGCGGGCCCGCCCGCCGCTCGTGGTGTCGCCGCTGATGCTTGCATTGGCGACGCTATAATCGATTCGCTCGTCGGTGAGACGCTGGCGCATCAGCGCAACCCAGCCGGTGTCGCGGGGCAAGCCGTACTCGGCGGAGATGCTGTCGCCCAGGACGACGATCACCGGTCTGGCCGGGTCCGGCGCGTTGGCGGCGTGAACCGGCAGGGGCATCGAAAACAGGGCGGCGGCCATGACGGCCGAGCCGAATGCCGTAGTCAGCGCGGTAGCGCGCGGGGCGATGGCGAGCACTTTCAACCTACGCTTCACCATGCTAAACAAAACTGATCCAGTCATTGAAGTGCGGGGTTTGTGCAAGAAAGTTAAGGATGCAACAGGCGAACTGACGATTCTCGACGACATCGATCTTGCTATCGCTGCCGGCAGCAGTGTGGCGATCGTCGGTGCATCCGGATCGGGCAAGTCTACGCTGCTCGGCTTGCTCGCGGGATTGGACAGCGCCAGTTCGGGCTCGGTTCGGCTGCTGGGCCGCGAACTCACCGAATTGACCGAAGATGAACGGGCCGCGTTGCGTAGCGGCTCGGTCGGCTTCGTGTTCCAGTCGTTTCAACTGATGCCGCATTTGACGGCGCTCGAAAACGTCACGTTGCCGCTCGAGCTGCAGGGCGGCATCGGCACACGCGAGGCCGCGACGCGCGCGCGTGGTCTGCTGGAACAAGTGGGACTCGGGCAGCGTACCGGCCATTATCCGAAGCTGCTGTCAGGCGGCGAGCAGCAGCGCGTCGCGTTGGCGCGCGCGTTCGTCACGCATCCGGCCATCCTGTTCGCGGATGAACCGACCGGCAGTCTCGACGCTGCGACCGGTCACGCGGTGATCGATCTGATGTTCGAGATGAACCGGGCGAACGGCGCCACGCTGATTCTCGTCACGCACGATGTCGAGCTGGCGCGCCGTTGCGATACGACCGTGACGATCGAAGCAGGGCGGCTTGCGTGAACGAGTACGCTCGGCCGTGATGAGCCGCGAGCGCGGTTGACCCTGGCGCGAGCTTCGATATAAAAGCAAAAGCGGGCCGCAATGGGCCCGCTTTTTTCATTGCTGCTTTGGCCGGCAGTCGAGCGCGATAGAGCAACATGCGGCCAACCTGAAGCAGCACGCAGTCGCGTTCAACGAGCTACTTGCCGACGCGCGCATCGAACGAATCGCCGACTCATCCGGGCACGCACCGCTTCAACTCACCGCTGCAACGCAGTCCGCGCCCGCGCGATCAACGCTGACGTCGACGAGTCATGCTTCTTCTCATCCACGCTCGCCGCGCTCAGATCGGCCTCGACCACCTTGCCGAGAATCTTGCCCAACTCGACACCCCATTGATCGAACGGATTGATGTTCCACACCGACGCCTGCACCAGCACCTTGTGCTCGTACAGCGCGATCAACGCACCGAGCGAACGCGCGGTGAGCGCGTCGACGAGCAGCGTAGCGGTCGGCCGGTTGCCCGGAAACACCAGGTGCGGCGCGAGTTCCGGCTTGTCCGGGCCGGCCACTTTCTTCGCTTCTTCGAGCGTGCGGCCCAGCATCAGCGCCTCGCTCTGCGCAAAGCAGTTGGCGAGCAGCTTCGGATGATGACTCGCGAGCGGATGCTCCGGCGTCAGCACCGCGATGAAGTCGATCGGGACGATGGTCGGCCCTTGATGCAGCATCTGGAAGAACGCATGCTGGCCGTTCGTACCCGGTTCGCCCCATGTGACGGCGGAAGTCGGATAGTCGACCATTGCACCATCGAGGCGAGCGGACTTGCCGTTGCTCTCCATCTCCAGTTGCTGCAAATACGATGGCAGGAAGTGCAGCGCTTCCGAATACGGCGCGACCAGATAGCTTTGCGAACCGAAGAAGTTGCGATACCAGATGCCGATCATGCCGAGCAGCACCGGCAGGTTCTTCTCGAGCGGCGCGTCGCGGAAATGCTGGTCCATCTCGTTGGCGCCGGCGAGCAGTTCGCCGAACTGCTGCGGGCCAACCGCGATCATGATCGACAGCCCCACCGCCGACCACAGCGAATAACGCCCGCCGACCCAGTCCCACATCTCGAACACGTTCTCTTTCGCGATGCCGAACTTGACCACTTCCGCGGGGTTCGCCGACACGCCGACGAAGTGTTTTGCGAGCGCGCTTTCGGGGCAGCCTTTCTCGACGAACCAGTCACGCAGCGAGCGCGCATTGGTCATGGTCTCGAGCGTCGTGAAGGTCTTCGAGACGATGATCGCGAGCGTCTCTTCGGGATCGATCTGCTGCATCACGTTATACAGATCCGCGCCGTCGACGTTCGACACGAAGTGCGTGGTGATCTCAGGCGCAGCGAGATGATGCAGCGCGTGCACGACCATCTTCGGCCCGAGGTCCGAGCCGCCGATGCCGATGTTCACGACATAGCGAATCCGCTTGCCGGTGTAGCCGGTCCATGCGCCGCTGCGCACCTGGTCGGCGAACGCGGCCATCTTGGCGCGCTCGGCCTGGACTTCGGCGAAGAACGGCGCTTTCGGATCGGTGGCGCGCAACGCGGTGTGCAGCGCGGCGCGGCCTTCGGTCGGATTGACCACGTCGCCCGCGAACATGGCGTCGCGACGTTTCTCGACGCCGGCTTCGCGGGCGAGTTGCACGAGCAGTTGCAGGGTATCGGTGGTGATGCGGTGCTTCGAGAAATCGGCCGCGAGACCGCCGCCCGCGAACGTGAAGCGTTCGGCTCGGGTAGGGGCGGGGTCGTTCTCGGGGGCGAACCAGTCGCGCATGTGTGCATCGCGAATCTTCTCGTAATGCGTTTGCAGCGAGGACCAGGAGGGGAGCGAGTTCTGGGTCATAGCGTCCGTCTAACCAAGGGCACGAAGAAAGGCGCGCGCATGAAGCGCTGCCGAGGATGATGCAACGATGCTGTTAGAGCGATGCCACGCGCCCGGGTTCGTCCACGGGTGCCGGCGAAGCCTCGACGAGCCGTCAAACAGCGTAGGCCCAGCCCGTTGAAGTTTCGCCGCCACCCGCGATCGACCCGACGCGCGGCGCAGTTAATCAGTATAGCGGCGTTGCGTGACAGGCTGCAGCGGTTTGGCATTGCCGCGCCCAAATTGGGACACGGTGTTTCGCGGGTTCACATGTCCCCCGGCGGATAGAACAGGCGGTTGAGCAGCGTGCGCACCATCGGCGCGAGTTCGCCCGCCGTGAGGCCGGCCGGCCCGTGGCCTTGCGCGCTGAGCGTGTCGGCGGCGAGGCCGTGCAGGTAGACGCCCGCCAGCGCCGCTTCGTAGCGCGGCAGATGCTGCGCGAGCAGCGCGCCGATGATGCCGCCGAGCACGTCGCCGGTGCCGCCCGTTGCGAGCGCGGCATTGCCCGTCGGGTTGATCGCGAGCCGGCCGTCCGGTGCGGCAATGATCGTGCCGGTGCCTTTCAGCACGACGACGCTCGCGAAGCGCGCGGCCAGCGCGCGCGCGGCGCCGAGCCGGTCGCGTTGCACCGCTGGCGCGTCGCTGACGAGCAGACGCGCCGCTTCCAGCGGATGCGGCGTGAGGATGCATGGGTCGCCTTGCACGCCGCGCTCGGTCACTTCGGCGGCGAGCGCCGGATCTTTGCCGATCAGGTTCAGCGCGTCCGCATCGAACAGCTTCGGCACGTCGAGCTGCAGCACGTCGTGCATCACTTGCGTCGCGCGCTCGCGATGCCCCATGCCGCAACCGACGGCGAGCGCGCCCATCTTGTCGAGCGGCAGATCGTCGAGCGCATGCAGCATCAGTTCGGGATGCGGCGGATCGTAGGGCGGAGCGCCTGCGCCGAGCAGCGCGACGTGCACCTTGCCCGCGCCGCTGTAGAGCGCCGCGCGCGCCGCGAGGATCGGCGCCCCACACATCCCGGTGTCGCCGCCGACCACCGCGAGGCTGCCGAAGGTGCCCTTGTTGGTGGCGAAATCGCGCGGCGGCAGGAATGCGCCGAACAGCTCCGGCGCGTTCAGTTGCACGGCTGTGCGCAGGCTGCTGTCGACGCCGATCGGCGCGAGCGTCACGGTGCCTGCAAGATCGCGGCCTTGCGCGGTGAACAGGCCCGGCTTCGCGGCGATGAAGGTGATCGTATGGGTGGCGTGGACGGCGGCGCCGTCCTTGCCATCGCCGACCACCGTGCCGGTGTCGCTGTCGAGTCCGCTGGGGATGTCGAGCGCGAGCACGCCGCCTTTCCTCGGCCGGGCCTTCGCGCGTTGCGACAACTGCCGGGCGACGCTCGCGAACACGCCGTCGAGCGCCCGCGTGAGGCCAATGCCGAACATGCCGTCCACGAGCCAGCGATAGCCGTCGAGCGAAGCGGGCGGTGCCGTCGTGATCGGCACGCCAGCGGCGCGAGCCGTGTCGAGCGCCCAGCGGGCATCGTCCGGCTTCACTTCGACCGGCATGCATACCTCCGCCGCGATGCCGGCCTCGTGCAGCGCGGTCGCAAGAACCAGCGCGTCGCCGCCGTTGTTGCCGGGGCCCGCGATCAGCCATACGCGCTGCTTCGATTTTTCGATCGACGTGTCACGGGTGATCTGCTCGTGCAGGAAGCTCGCGGCCGACTGGCCGGCGCGCGCCATCAGCGTGTGCGGCGGCAGCCCCGCCGCGGCCTGCGCTTCCGCGATCCGCAAATCGGTCAGCGTCAGCAGGGGCAGCGCGCGCTGGTGCGGTGTGGTGAACGTCGGCGGCATGTTTTCGGCGTCTGTCATGGCAAGACCCGGCGGTGTTTGCGCCGCCGGGCGGAAAACTTGGGAATCGCTATGTTAGTGCCGATACGCGCGCCGCGCGCGGCGCTGCCTGCAATGACCGGCCCGCTCGCGAGCGGGCCTGGCATCGCAGATCGAAGGAAGGGGATTTACTGGAAGCGCTCGGCGCGCAGCGCGGCCAGCGTGTCGGCGGGCAGCTCCGGCGTCTGGCCCGACAGCAGCTCGGCGACCAGTTTGCCCGCTCCGCATGCGAGTCCCCAGCCCGACGGGCCGTGGCCGACGTTGAGAAACAGACGCGGGTGCAGCGCGTTGCCGATCACCGGCAAGCCATCCGGTGAAAGGAGCTTGACGCCTTCCCACGGCAGGGCCGCCGAAATGCGCGCGGCGCCGGGAATCCAGTCGTGGGTCGCCTGGCCGAGCAGCGCCAGCGCTTCCTTGGTCACGGCTTCGCCGAGCGGCTTGTCGATCTGTCCGGCGCCTTGCAGCACCGCCCCCCCGGCGATGCGCAGCCGGTGGTTCATGCGGCTGATGCCGATCCGCTTGACCGCGTCAACGATCGCCACGTGCGGCGCGCATTCCTCATGCGCGATCGGCGCCACGAGCGTGTGTAGCCGCAGCGGATGCAACGGCAGGCGCAGGCCGAGGCGCTCGAGCAGCGCGAGGCTGCCGTAACCGGCGGCCACCACGACCGCGTCGGCATGAATTACGTCGACTTCGCGCGAACGCGCAGCCGCACCCGCGCGCGGCGCCAGTTCCACTGCGGCGCGCTGGCCGTCGAGGCGGATCGCCGAGACTTCGCAGCCGTGTATGAACTGCACGCCGCCTTGCGCGTCGAGGGTCTGCTTGAGGAGCTTGGTGAACAGCGGGCTGTTGGCCGTGCGCTCCTGATCGAACAGCACGCCGCCGGCGAATTCAGGCTCCGTGCGCACAGAATGCTCGTAGGCAGCGCATTCGTCCGGCGTCAGCACGTGGTGCGGCACCTCGTACTGGCGCAGCAAGTCGAGCGCGGGCTGGGTCTGCTCCCATTCGTGCTCGCTGCGCACCAGATAAAGCAGTCCGCTCGCCTGTTCGAATTCGAGCCCGAAGCGCGCTTCGAGGTCCGCGAGCGCGTCGCGCGACGCTTCGATCAGCGGCCGCAGCCGCCCGAACTGACGGGCGAACGCCTCCGGCTCCTGCAATGCATCGAGTTGCTTGACGAACTGACGCGCCGCGCCGTTGAAGCCGATCTTGTTGACGACGCCGTTTTTCGCGTTCTGACGGCTCGCGAGAAAGGTCGGGCCGAACCAGACGTCGAGCGGGGTCGGCAGAACGGTGCCGCCGTGCCCGTAGGTTGCGCCCTGCGCGACGGTGGCGTGGCGCTCGACGACACACACGCGGTGGCCGGCCGCGCGCAGGTGATAAGCGGTGGCGACGCCCGCTATCCCGCCGCCAATGACGATGACATCCATGGTTTGATTCGAATTGCCGAAGGGGGCGCCGAAGCGGCGCATTCCCGTTGAGCGTGGCATGCGGCGCGGCCCGGCAAGGCTCGGGCGGCTCGCGCCGATCTGGTGAAAGGGCGAATGATAGCAGTCAAAGCGCCGCTGCGGCCACGCGGAGCGCATCCCGCGCGCGGACCGAAAGCGCACCGCGAGGCCCGCTGGAAGCCCGTTCCCGGGGTATAATCTCCGACTTCCTTTCCGCCTCACGTCGCCTGCATGCGCGGCTTCTCGGCATCATTGAGCGACGCAACGTCAAGTCCATGGCCCACTTCTCGTGTTTCCCCGGCGCTTCGGCCCTTTCCGATTTCCGTCAAACCCGCCTGCTCGAAACGCTCACGCGCATCGACCCGAATATCACCGGCGTGCGCGGGCAATATCTGCATTTCGTCAATGCCCAGACCCCGCTGTCCGCTGAAGACAGCGCGAAGATCGAGGCGCTGATGCACTACGGCGATCCGCTCGAAGACAGCAAGGAGCGCGGCGCCGTCGAGACCTTCCTCGTGGTGCCGCGTTTCGGCACGGTGTCGCCGTGGGCCAGCAAAGCCACCGACATCGCCCACCTGTGCGGCCTCACGCAGGTGCGCCGCATCGAGCGCGGCGTCGAGTACACGGTCACGCTGAAAAGCGGCCTGCTGGGCGGCAGGAAAGCGCTCTCCGACGAAGCCCGCGCGGCCGTCGCCGCGGCGCTGCACGACCGCATGACCGAGAGTGTGTCGAGCTCGCGCGAGTACGCGCTGCATCTGTTCGACGAACTGCCGGCCAAGCCGCTGCAAACCGTCGACGTGCTCGGCCACGGCCGCGGCGCGCTGGAAGCGGCGAACACGGAACTGGGCCTCGCGCTCGCCGACGACGAAATCGATTATCTCGTCGAGGCGTTCACGAAGCTCGGCCGCAACCCGACCGACGTCGAACTGATGATGTTCGCGCAGGCCAATAGCGAACACTGCCGCCACAAGATTTTCAACGCGGACTGGACCATCGACGGCGAGAAGCAGGACATCTCGCTGTTCAACATGATCCGCAACACCGAAAAGCTGAACCCGCAAGGCACGATCGTCGCGTATTCGGACAACTCGGCGATCATGGCGGGCGGCATGGCCGAGCGCTGGTTCCCGCGCACGCCGGCTGACCTCGGCGCGAACGAACTGCCGGAGCACTACCGCCGCAGCGTCGAACTCACGCACACGCTGATGAAGGTGGAGACGCACAACCACCCGACCGCCATCTCGCCGTTTCCCGGCGCCGCGACCGGCGCGGGCGGCGAAATCCGCGACGAGGGCGCGACCGGCCGCGGCGCGCGTCCGAAGGCGGGTCTGGCGGGCTTCACGGTGTCGAACCTGACATTGCCGGACGGCGTCGAGACCTGGGAAAACGCACGCGACGCCGCGCAGCCGCTCGTGCACCGCAATCCGGACGACCAGCACGAAGCGTATGGCCGCCCCGACCGCATCGCGTCGCCGCTGCAGATCATGATCGACGGCCCGCTCGGCGGCGCCGCGTTCAACAACGAATTCGGCCGGCCGAACCTCGGCGGTTATTTCCGCGCGTATGAACAGAACGTCGCGGGTCTGGTGCGCGGCTATCACAAGCCCATCATGATCGCCGGCGGCATCGGCAATATCTCGGACCAGCACACGCACAAGCACGATCTGCCGGAAGGGTCGCTGCTGATCCAGATCGGCGGCCCGGGCATGCGCATCGGCATGGGCGGCGGCGCTGCCAGCTCGATGGCGACCGGCACCAATACCGCCGAACTCGACTTCGATTCCGTGCAGCGCGGCAACCCGGAAATCGAACGCCGTGCGCAGGAAGTGATCAACGCGTGCTGGCAGCTCGGCGACAAGAACCCGATCCTGAGCATTCACGACGTCGGCGCAGGCGGCTTGTCGAACGCGTTTCCGGAAGTGGTGGACGGCGCGGGCAAGGGCGCGCTGTTCGAACTGCGCAAGATCCAGCTGGAAGAAAGCGGTTTGTCGCCGCGCGAAATCTGGTCGAACGAAGCGCAAGAGCGTTACGTGCTGGCGATCGCGCCGGCCGATCTGCCGGCCTTCGAAGCAATGTGCCAGCGCGAGCGCTGCCCGTTCGCGGTGATCGGCACGGCCACCGCCGAACGTCAGCTGAAGCTGATCGACTCCGAACTGAACGACGCCGCGCATCAGCCGGTCGACATGCCGATGGAAGTGCTGCTCGGCAAGGCGCCGCGCATGCATCGCGACGTCAAGCGCGTCGAGCAGAAGCTCGAACCGGTCGATGTCACGGGCATCGCGTTGCCGGATGTGGCGACCAGCGTGCTGCGTCATCCGACGGTCGCGAGCAAGTCGTTCCTGATCACGATCGGCGACCGCTCGGTGGGCGGCACCACCGCGCGCGACCAGATGGTCGGCCCGTGGCAGGTGCCGGTCGCCGACGTCGCGATCACGACGATGGACTACGCGGGCTTTAGCGGCGAAGCAATGACGATGGCCGAGCGCACGCCGCTCGCCGTTATCAACGCGCCGGCGTCGGGCCGCATGGCGGTCGGCGAGGCGATCACCAACATCGTGGCGGCGCCGATCGCGTCGCTCGACAAACTGAAGCTGTCGGCGAACTGGATGGCCGCATGCGGCGCGCCGGGCGAAGACGCGGCACTCTACGACACGGTCAAGGCGATCGGCATGGAACTGTGCCCGGCGCTCGGCATCAGCATTCCGGTCGGCAAGGATTCGCTGTCGATGCGCACGAAGTGGGAAGACCGCGGCGTCGCGAAGGAAGTGGTCGCGCCGGTCTCGCTGATCATCTCGGCGTTCGCACCGGTCGCTGACGTGCGCAAGCACCTCACGCCGCAACTGCGCCGCATCAGCGACGCAGGCGACTCGGTGCTGATCGCGATCGACCTCGGCCGCGGCAAGCATCGCCTCGGCGGCAGTATCCTCGCGCAAGTGACGCAGCAGGTGGGCGACACGGTGCCGGACGTCGACGATCCGGAAGACCTGAAGCGCTTCTTCAACGTAATCCAGGCGCTGAACAGCGACGGCAAACTGCTCGCTTACCATGACCGTTCGGACGGCGGCCTGTGGGCGACGGTCTGCGAAATGGCGTTTGCGGGTCACGTCGGCGTGTCGCTGAATGTTGACATGCTCGTGCTCGATCCGCACCACGAATCCGATTACGGCGATGCGAAGGACTGGGCGAAGCAGACCAGCGGCCGTCGTGAAGATCGCACGATTCGCGCGCTCTTCAATGAAGAACTCGGCGGCGTGATCCAGGTGCGTGCGGCGGACCGCGACGCCGTGCTCGGCGCGTTGCGCGAGCATGGCCTGTCGGCGTGCTCGCATGTGATCGGCAAGGTCAACGAGCGCGACGCGATCGAAATCTATCGCGACGCGAAGAAGATCTACGACGCACCGCGCACCGAACTGCATCGCACGTGGAGCGAAGTGAGCTGGCGCATCGCGCGTCTGCGCGACAACCCGGCTTGCGCCGATGCCGAATACGACGCGCTGCTCGACGCCACCGATCCGGGCATCACGCCGGTGCTGAGCTTCGATCCGGCTGAAGATGTGGCCGCGCCTTTCGTGGGCAGGAGCGCGCGTCCGCGTGTCGCGATCCTGCGCGAGCAGGGCGTCAACTCGCACCTCGAAACGGCCTATGCATTCGACCGCGCCGGTTTCGACGCGCACGACGTACACATGAGCGATCTGCTCGCGGGCCGCGCGACCCTGGCGGACTTCGCCGGCGCGGTGGCGTGCGGTGGCTTCTCGTACGGCGATACGCTCGGCGCCGGTGAAGGCTGGGCGAAAGCGATCCGCTTCAACGCGCAACTGGCCGACATGTTCGCCGCGTTCTTCGGCCGCGAAGATACGTTCGCGCTCGGCATCTGCAACGGCTGCCAGATGATGAGCAGCCTCGCGTCGATGATCCCCGGTGCGCAAGCGTGGCCGAAGTTCACGCGCAACAAGTCGGAGAAATTCGAAGCGCGCTTCTCGCTGGTCGAAATCCAGGCTTCGCCGTCGATCTTCTTCGCGGGCATGGAAGGCTCGCGCATTCCGGTCGCGGTCGCGCACGGCGAAGGCTATGCGGACTTCTCACAGCAGGGCGATGCGTCGAAGGTGGCGGTGGCGATGCGCTACGTCGATCACCGTGGTCAGGCAACCGAGCAGTATCCGTTCAATCCGAACGGTTCGCCGGACGGCATCACCTCGGTCACGACGGCAGACGGCCGCTTCACCGTGCTGATGCCGCACACCGAGCGCGTGCATCGGGCAGTGCAGATGAGCTGGCATCCGGAAGGCTGGGGCGAGAATGGCACGGACGCGAGCCCGTGGCTGCGCGTGTTCCAGAACGCGCGTCGCTGGCTGGGATGATTGGGGCAGGGCTGCCGCTTCGGGCGGCGGCCTTGTTGAGCGATGCCTTCGCAGCAAACAAAAAGCCGCCCGCGGGCGGCTTTTCTGCATTCCAACTTCAAACGAAGAAGCGGCGACTCGACAACCCGCTTACTGAATCTTCGCGTTCTTGCGCAAACTTTCTTCGAACGCTTGCAGTTTTTCCTGCTGGATCTGCTGGACGATCTGCGCACGTACCTGCTCCAGCGGCGGCGGCGTGGTAGCACGCACATCGTCGACGCGGATGATGTGCCAGCCGAATTGCGTGCGCACCGGCGTGTCGGTCATCTGGCCTTTCTGCAGATGCGTGGCCGCTGCCGCGAATTCAGGCACGTAAGCCTTTGGGTCCGACCAGTCGAGGTCGCCGCCGTTCTTGCCCGATCCCGGATCCTTCGAGTATTGCTTCGCGAGTTCTTCGAAGCTCGCGCCGCCCTTGATCTTCGCGATCAGATCCTTCGCCTGCTGCTCGTTGTCGACGAGGATGTGGTGCAGGTGGTATTCCTTGCCGCCCGCATCCTTGATCAGCGCGTTGTAGCGCGCGGTGACTTCGGCGTCGGTCGGCTGGTTGTTCTTCACGAAGTCTTCGATCAGCGCGCGCAGCACGACGGTCTGTTGCGCGACGGCGACTTGCGCCTTGATGTCCGGACGATTCGGCAGGCCGCGGCGCAGCGCTTCCTGCATCAGGATTTCGCGGTTCACCAGCTCTTCACGCACGGCCATTTGCAGTTGCGGCGTGTTTTGCTGGCCTTGATGAACCAGTTGATCGATCAGCGCATCGGCGCGCGCTTTCGGAATCGGCGTGCCGTTGACGACGGCGATGTTCTGTGCAAATGCAGGTGCGGCTGCAAATGCAGCCAGCAATACCCAAAGGCGGGTTTTCTTCAAGGTCATCGGAAGTTCCTAGCGGGGCAACAAAGCAAATTCTTCGGGCGTATACGCCGTGATGGCAAGGGCATGAATGCCGCGCTGCATGGCATCGGCCAGCGCATCATACACCATGCGATGCCGCGCCACGCGGGCCTTGCCGGCAAATGCGGCAGCCACGATCGTGACACTGAAATGACCGCCGGCCGAGGCGCCGGCGTGGCCCGCGTGCTGCGCGCTGTCGTCGGTGATGCGGATCGATTCGACCGGCGCGAGCGCGGCCGTGAGGCGCGCTTCGATCAGCGCGGCGCGCTCGGCGGTGGTGGCGTGCATGAACACATCGCTCGTCATGTCATTCTTCCTTCATGTACTTCGACAGCCACAAACTCTGCCCGACGATGAACACCAGCAGGCAGCCGGTTGCGCCGAACAGCTTGAAATTGACCCATTGGTCGGTCGTGTAGTGATACGCGACGAACAGGTTGACCAGTCCGAGCAGCACGAAGAACACCGCCCAGATGATGTTCAGCTTGCCCCAGATCGCGTGCGGCAGCGTGATCTGCTTGCCCATCATCGCTTCGATCAGGTTTTTGTTGAAGCCCAGTTGCGAGACGATCAGCGCGACGGAAAACGCCCAGTACAGCACGGTCGGCTTCCACTTGATGAAAGTGTCGTTGTGCAGCACGAGCGTGGCGCCGCCGAATACGGTGACGACACCGAGGCTCACCCACAGCATCGGATCGACCTTGCGGTGGCGGAAGGCCACCCACGCGATCTGCACCAGCGTGGCGACGATCGCCACTGCCGTCGCCGTGAAAATGCCCCAGATCTTGAAGGCGACGAAGAACAGGATGATCGGGAACAGATCGAACAGGAATTTCATTATCTGGTCGGGAATACGGAGAGTGAGTCGAAGGTGAGGGCGCGGCGAAGCGCCCGATGGTGTGTAAGCGGCCGGAAAGCCGCCGCGCGAACCTGCCATGGGTGTCATGGCAAGCGGGCTAACGGACGGCTTCTGGCCAGGCCGTCAGCAGCAGACCCGCAGCGCCAGGGTGGCCGCTCCCCGGGCCGGAGCCGCTCCACGTCCTCTCGCAGCCGGCTCGAATCCCGCCGGCCACGCCGGCTGGCAACGCGCCAGACTTCGCGCCGCTGCGCTTACTTGGGCTCGAATTGTAACGCAGCCGAATTGATGCAGTAGCGCAAGCCCGTCGGCGCGGGGCCGTCTTCGAACACGTGGCCCAGATGCGCGCCGCAGTTCTTGCATTGCACCTCGATGCGCAGCATGCCGTGCGAGCGGTCGGTCTTCTCGGCGATCACCTCGCCGTTGATCGGCTTGAAGTAGCTCGGCCAGCCGCAGCCGGCGTCGAACTTGGTGTCCGATTCGAACAGCGGCGTGCCGCAGCACACGCAATCGTAGATACCGCGGTCCCAGTGATCGTGGTAGCGGCCCGTGAAGGGACGTTCGGTGGCCGCATGGCGCGTCACCTGGTATTCGATGTCGGAAAGTTGCTGGCGCCACTCGGCGTCGTCTTTCTGCACGGCGGGGACGTCGGTGTTGAGGTCGTCGGGCTGGTTCATGGTCGGGTTCCTGTCTCGGGCTTGTTTTGGCGATGCACGTTGGAGGCGAACTGATTCGGTCCGCTCTGGCGCGTCACGAGGAGCAGCTCACTTCCAGCGAGCTCGCCCAGTCCGGCGGCAAGCCCGCATACGCTTCGTGCTCGGGCTGTTCGTCGAACGGGCGGCGCAGCACGGCCGCCAGACGCTCCACTTCGGAAAAGTCCTTCTCTTTCGCGTGGCGGATCGCCGTTTCCGCCAGGTGATTGCGAAGTACGAATTTGGGGTTCACACGGTTCATTGCAATGGCGCGCGCGGCGTCGTCGCGTGTTTCATGGGACAGCCGCGCGCGATAGTCGTTCGCCCACGCGTCGAACGCGGCGCGATCGAGAAACAGGTCGCGCACCGGCGCGTCGCCGCTCGCGTCGTGCTTCGATACGCGCGCGAGATGCCGGAAGGTCAGCGTGAAATCGGCGCGGTTCGCGTGCATGACTTCGAACAGACGATTGACCAGCGTGTCGTCGCCGTCGCGCTCGATGTCGAGGCCGAGCTTCGCGCGCATGCGCCGCTCGAGCGCCGGTGCGAAGCGGTCCTTGAAACCGCCGAGCACACGCTGCGCGTCTTCGATCGCCTTGTCGCCGCGCACGCTTTCGGAGTGCTGTTCGCCGAGCAGGGGCAGCAATCCTTGTGCAAGGCAGAACAAATTCCAGTAGGCGATCTGCGGCTGCATTCTGTATGCGTAACGGCCTTGCGTGTCGGAATGATTGCAGATGTAGCCGGCGTCGAAGCCGTCCATGAAACCGAACGGGCCGTAGTCGATCGTCAGGCCGAGGATCGACATGTTGTCGGTGTTCATCACGCCGTGGCAGAAGCCGACCGCCTGCCACTCGACCATCAGGTCGGCGGTGGAGAGCACCGCTTCGTTGAGCAGCGCGAGATAGGGATCGTCGGCGTCGCGGCAATGCGGATAGAAACGCTCGATCACGTGGTCGGCGAGCGCGCGCAGCGCGTCGGTACGATCGTTCGAATAGAAATGCTCGAAGTGGCCGAAGCGCACGAAGCTCGGCGCGACGCGCGTGACCACCGCGGCGGTTTCGACGGTCTCGCGCCGCACCGGCTGATCGGAGCCGATCACGCACAGCGCGCGCGTGGTCGGAATGCCGAGGTGATGCATCGCTTCCGAACACAGATACTCGCGGATCGACGAACGCAACACCGCACGACCGTCGCCCATGCGTGAATAGGGCGTGCGTCCCGCGCCCTTCAATTGCAATTCGAAGCGCTGGCCGTCGTGTTCGACCTCGCCGAGACCCAGCGCGCGGCCGTCGCCGAGCTGGCCCGCCCACACGCCGAACTGGTGGCCCGAATAGACCGATGCATAAGGCAGCGCATCGGCCGGCCACTCGCGCGTGACGTTGCCGGAGAACAGCTCGACGAAGCCCGCTTCGTTCCGAAGGTCCGGCGTGAGACCGAGCAGCGCGGCGGTCTCGGCGGAGAAGCCGACCATGTACGGCGCGTTGAGCGGCGCGGCGGGCAGGCGCGTCAGGAACGTGCTGCCGAGCCGCGCGAACGCGCTTTCGGGGGAGCTGAGAAGAACGTTGGAAAAAGCCGTTAAAGCTTCGGATAACCCTGCAATGCTTGGGGAAAACGACATATTGAGCGCCTCTGGATTAACCGATATTGTAAGTCCGCGCCCGCGGAGCTGCTGGCCGGCCGTTGAACGAAGCTGCGCCCATCTTTCGCCGGCCGTGCGGATTTCGCCGGCGGCGCATGGAGAAGCGCGCCATTGCGCCCCAACGGCTCCCGGACCCCATCCGATGGAAACAGACAAGCCGAGGAGACCACGCTTTATGACGACGCCGCTGCTGGGCCAGATGATGGATGTGCCGCTCACTGTGTCCTCGCTGCTCGCGCATGCCGCGCGGCATTTCGGCCGCACCGAGATCGTCTCGCGGCGCATTGAAGGCGATCTGCACCGCTACACCTATCGCGATTGCGAGAAGCGCGCGAAGCAGCTCGCGCAGGCGCTGATCTCGCTGGGCGTCGAAGCGGGTGAGCGCGTCGCGACCCTCGCGTGGAATGGCTACCGGCATCTGGAAGCGTATTACGGCACGACCGGCTTCGGCGCGGTGTGCCATACGATCAACCCGCGCCTGTTCCCCGATCAGATCGCCTACATCATCAATCACGCCGACGACGCCTACGTGCTGTTCGACACGACGTTCGCGCCGCTCATCGACGTGCTCGCGCCGCAATGCCCGAACGTGCGCGGCTGGATCGCGCTCGCCGACACGGCGCATCTGCCGGCCATGCAAACGCCCGCGCTCAGCTACGAAACGCTGGTGGGCGCGCAGGACGGCGACTTCGAATGGCCGACTATCGACGAGCGTCAGGCCTCGTACCTTTGCTATACCTCCGGCACCACCGGCGATCCGAAAGGCGCGCTGTATTCGCACCGCTCGACGGTGCTGCATGCGTTCGGCGCGTCGTTGCCCGATGCGATGAGCCTGTCGGCGCGCGACGCGGTGCTGCCGGTCGTGCCGATGTTCCATGTGAACGCATGGGGCATTCCGCACGCCGCGCCGCTGACCGGCGCGAAGCTGGTGTTTCCCGGCAAGGACCTCGACGGCAAGTCGCTTTATGAACTCATGGAGAGCGAGCGCGTCACCTATTCGGCGGGCGTACCGACCGTGTGGCTCGGCTTGCTGAACTACATGCGCGAGACGGGCGCGAAGTTCTCGTCGCTGCAACGCACCGTGATCGGCGGCTCCGCGTGTCCGCCCGCGATGCTGCGCACGTTCGAGGACGATTACGGCGTGCAGGTGATCCATGCGTGGGGCATGACCGAGATGTCGCCGCTCGGCACCCTCTCGAAACTGACCTGGGAGCAAAGCCAGCGGCCGCTCGTCGAGCAGCGCGTGTTGCTCGAAAAGCAGGGCCACGTGATGTATGGCGTGGACATGAAGATCGTCGGCGAAGACGGGCGCGAATTGCCGTGGGACGGCGTCGCGTTCGGCGACCTGCACGTGCGCGGGCCGTGGGTGATCGACCGTTATTTCCGCAAGGACGACTCGCCGCTCGTGCATGGCTGGTTTCCAACCGGCGACGTCGCCACCATCGACCGCGACAGCTTCCTGCATATCACCGACCGCTCGAAGGACGTCATCAAGTCCGGCGGCGAATGGATCAGTTCGATCGACCTCGAGAACGTGGCGATTGCGCATCCGGCGGTGGCGGAAGCGGCGTGCATCGCGTGTGCGCATCCGCGCTGGACCGAGCGTCCGCTGCTGGTAGTGGTCAAGCGCCCGGGTTTCGAGCTCACGCGCGAGGAGTTGCTCGCATTCTACGAAGGCAAGGTCGCCAAATGGTGGATTCCCGACGATGTCGCGTTCGTCGACGAATTGCCGCATACCGCCACCGGCAAGCTGCAAAAGCTGAAGCTGCGCGACATTTTCCGTGACCACGTGCTGCCGTCCGCGCTCGCCGACGAAGCGAACTGCCCGCTTACCAGGGGAAACCCCGCACCATGATAAATTGAACGATCGTGCTTTTCTGTGTATCCTGCCTGCAGACCCGGAAACAATCGGTTGAAAGATGGACAATGAGCCGGACATCGAAGCGGCTCGCAAAACGGCACAGGCGGCGCGCAAGGCGCCGCCTCATTGCATGGATCGCATGGAGGCAGGCAGATGGCAGTGGACTACACAACTCATGACGGCGTGGCCGTCATCACGCTGAACAATCCTCCCGTGAATGGCCTCGGCCTCTCGACGCGAGCGGGCATCGCCGACGGCATCGAGCGCGCGCAGAACGATCCGGCCATCAGGGCCATCGTGCTGACGGGCGCGGGCAAGGCCTTCTCGGGCGGCGCCGACATCACCGAGTTCAACACCCCGAAGGCCACCCAGGAGCCGACGCTCGCCACGGTCATCCGGATCGTCGAAGGCAGCGCCAAGCCGGTGGTCGCGGCCATTCACAGCGTCGCGATGGGCGGCGGGCTGGAACTGGCGCTCGGCGCGCATTACCGCATCGCCGCGCCCGGCGCGCAGATCGCGCTGCCGGAAGTGAAGCTCGGCATCCTGCCGGGTGCGGGCGGCACACAGCGTCTGCCGCGCGCGATCGGCCTCGAAGCATCGTTGAACATGATCGTGTCCGGCGCGCCGGTGTTCTCGGAGAAGCTAGCCGACTCGGGGCTGTTCGACGAAGTCGTCGCGAGCGCGGAAGATCTGCCCGCCGCGGCGCTCGCCTTCGCGCGCAAGGTCGGCGCGAAGACGGGCCCGCATCCGAAAGTGCGTGATCGCAAGATCGAGCATCCGAACGCGGCCGGTTTCATCCAGTTCGCGCGCAATAGCGTCGCGGCGATCGCGAAGAACTTCCCGGCGCCGCACAAATGCATCGACGCGGTGGAAGCGGGCGTGCAGAACGGTTTCGACAAGGGCCTTGCATTCGAGCGCGAATGCTTCGTCGCGCTGGTCCAAACGCCGGAAAGCCACGCGTTGCGTCATGCGTTCTTCGGCGAACGCGCGGCCAGCAAGATTCCCGACGTGCCGGCCGACACGCCGGTGCGCGACATCGGCAAGATTGGCGTGATCGGCGCGGGCACGATGGGCGGTGGCATCGCGATGAACTTCATCAACGCGGGCATTCCGGTCACGCTGCTGGAAACGAAGCAGGAGGCGCTCGAGCGCGGCCTCGCGACGATCCGCAAGAACTACGAAGCCTCCGTGAAGAAGGGCAAGCTCAAGCCCGAAGCGCTCGAACAGCGCATGGCGTTGATCACGCCCACGCTGTCCTACGACGACCTGAAGCACGCGGATCTGATCGTCGAGGCCGTGTTCGAAGAACTCGGCGTGAAAGAGCAGGTCTTCAGGCGTCTCGACGAAGTCGCCAAGCCCGGCGCGATCCTCGCGTCGAATACGTCGACGCTCGACGTCGACAAGATTGCCGCGTTCACGAAGCGTCCGCAGGACGTGGTCGGCATGCACTTCTTCAGCCCGGCCAACGTGATGAAGCTGCTCGAAGTGGTGCGCGGCAAGGACACCGCGAAAGACGTGCTCGCCACCGTGATGAAGCTGGCGAAGAAAATCAGGAAGACGGCGGTGGTGTCGGGCGTGTGCGACGGCTTCATCGGCAACCGGATGATCGAGCAGTACATCCGTCAGGCGCTCTTCATGCTCGAGGAAGGCGCGCTGCCCGCGCAGGTGGATAAGGCCATCGAGAAGTTCGGCTTCGCGATGGGCCCGTTCCGCATGAGCGATCTGGCCGGCAACGACATCGGCTGGGCGATCCGCAAGCGGCGCTATCAGGAGCATCCTGACATGCATTACTCGAAGATCGCCGACCGTCTGTGCGAGATGGGGCGCTTCGGCCAGAAGACCGGCGCCGGCTGGTACGACTACAAGGCGGGCGATCGTACTGCGTATCCGTCGAAGGTGGTCGACGAGATGATCGGCGCGTTCTCGAAGGAATCCAATGCCGAGCGCCGCAAGATCAGCGACGAGGAAATCGTCGAGCGCCTCGTGTTCGCGCTCGTCAACGAAGGCGCGAAGATTCTCGAAGAAGGCATCGCGTCGAAGGCGTCGGATATCGACATGGTCTATCTGACCGGCTACGGTTTCCCGCTTCATCGCGGCGGCCCGATGCTGTACGCGGACACGGTCGGGCTCTACAACGTGGAGCGTGCGATTCGCCGTTATGCGGCGCAGCCGAATGGCGACGCGTGGCGACTCGCACCGAGCATCGCGAAGCTGGCGGCCGAGGGGCGCGGGTTCAACGGCTGAGCGGGTTGAGCGAGCCTTCGAGGCTGCTGAATCAAACGACCGAGGTGGCGCGGTGCTGCACGTGCAGCGCGATGCGCACGGGCAAGCGTCGGCGCGCCACCGTCGAGATCTGGAAGTAAGACCAACTTGCATGGGACCAGAGTAGGTGCTGAAGCACCAACTCTGGTCGACCGCAAACATTTGCATGGGACCAGAGTAGGTGCTGAAGCACCAACTCTGGTCGACACAGGAGACAAGCATGACTGATGCCGTAATCGTATCCACCGCCCGCACGGGGCTCGCCAAATCATGGCGCGGCGGTTTCAACATGACGCACGGCGCGACGCTCGGCGGCCACGTGACGCAGGCCGCCGTCGAACGCGCAAAGCTCGACCCGGCGCGCGTCGAAGACGTGATCATGGGCTGCGCGAATCCGGAAGGCGCGACGGGTGGCAACATCGCGCGCCAGATCGCGTTGCGCGCCGGTTTGCCGGTCAGTGTGCCGGGCATGACGGTGAACCGCTTCTGTTCGTCTGGATTGCAAACTATTGCGCTCGCCGCGCAACGCGTGATCGCCGGTGAAGGCGACGTGTTCGTCGCGGGCGGGGTCGAGTCGATCTCGTGCGTGCAGAACGAGATGAACCGCCACATGATGGCCGAAGGCTGGTTGAGCAAGAACAAGCCGGAAATCTACTGGTCGATGCTGCAGACCGCCGAGAACGTCGCGAAACGCTATTCGATCTCGAAGGAACGTCAGGACGAATACGGCGTGCGCTCGCAGCAGCGTGCCGCGGCCGCGCTCGAAGCCGGCAGATTCAAGGACGAAATCGTACCGTTGACCGTGCTCGCCGGCGTCGCCGACAAAGCGAGCGGCCGTCTCTTCACGAAAGAAGTGACCGTCAGCGGTGACGAAGGCATTCGCGCCGACACGACGCTCGACGGCGTGTCGAAGATTCGCACCGCGATGCCGGGCGGCGTGATCAGCGCCGGCAATGCGAGCCAGTTCTCCGACGGCGCGTCGGCTTGCGTCGTGATGAACGCGAAGGTCGCGGAGCGCGAAGGTCTGCAGCCCCTCGGCATTTTCCGCGGCTTCGCGGTGGCCGGTTGCGAGCCGGACGAAATGGGCATCGGCCCGGTGTTTGCGGTGCCGAAGCTGCTCAAGCAGGCGGGTCTGAAGGTCGAGGACATCGACCTGTGGGAATTGAACGAAGCGTTCGCGGTGCAGGTGCTGTATTGCGCGGACAAGCTGGGCATTCCGCAGGACCGTCTGAACGTGAACGGCGGCGCGATTGCGGTCGGCCATCCGTATGGCGTATCGGGCGCACGGCTGACTGGTCATGCGTTGATCGAAGGCAAGCGGCGCGGCGCGAAGCTGGTCGTCGTGACGATGTGTATCGGCGGCGGGCAGGGCGCGGCGGGGCTGTTCGAAGTGGTGTGATGCGGCTGGGGGCGCGGTTGTTGGCGATAACGGCACGGACGTGAGCAATCCGTGCCGCCGGCTGGTTTAGCGGCGCTTGCTATCCGCGCTTCTTCGAAGCCGCTTGCCTGGATCGATTGCCGGCATCACTGCGAAGCCGCGCCAAGCGATGCCAGACTCAACGTCCCCTGACTGATGAATCGTGTCGTACCGGTCAAGCCGCCCGCGAGCTTGCCGCGCAGGATGTACGGAACCTGCCCCGAGTCGGCGGCTCCGGCGAATGCGAAGGCCTGGCGAACCGCGGCGAAAGCCGGCACGGTCAGCGGCACGGTGACGACGGTTTCGCCGAAGCGCGGCACCGTGCCGCCCTGGTCGCTGACGCCGCTCGCGAACGACTTGCCGTTCACTTCGAGATCGAGCGACACGCCGCTGAAGCTGACCGTCGAATCATTGGGATTCTGCACGCGTAGTTTGACGTTGAAGCGCATCTCCAGCCCCTGGCCTTCGAGCGGCTCGATACCGGCCACGCTGACGCGCAACGGATCGGCGCCGAACAGGCCCGCGCAGCCGTTGAGCGTCAGCGTGACGATCATGAGAAGGGCAACGATGGCGGACAAGCCGCGAAGGCAGGAGAGACGGCCGGACAGCGGCGCGCGCAGGAAAAGCATGACCGGCACCTCGAACGAAGCGGTTGGTGATGCATTGTACCGGGCAGCGTCGCGTGGGCAGAGGCGATTCAGACGGTGCGCCGCCAGCGTGTTTTGGCGAGTTCGGCCAGATGCCGGACGGCCAGTGGAAGCCAGCCTTGAGCGCCTGTCGCGGCATGCGGGGGCAGCACGATGAACGCGGCAGAGTCTGTGCGGGTCGCACCGGGTGCGCGCAGGGCGCTGATCGACACCCTGCCGCGTTGCGGCGTCACAAACCGCTCGCTTTCGAGCAAGGTGATCGACGTGAGTGGGACGGCATCGCCCAGCCAGGCGAGCGAACGGTCGCGGAAGTCGAGTTGCAAACGGCCTTCGACGGCCACGATCGAACTACCGGCGTGCAGGTCATGCACGGCGACCTGACCGGCCAGGAGAGACGATGCAGGGGGTCTGCGCAAACCGGCGCAAGATTCACGAGCATGCATGACAGAGTCCTTTAAACCGTTTTCATGCCACACAGCTTATTGAGTCCGTCAACGTGAAAACAGCCGCAACCGCCGACAATCTGAACCGGTGCAGCAAAGCATTTCAGCATGCTGTATTGGTCCGAATCGGGCCAATGTGTATCTGTCGCGGCGTGCGAACTGTCCGCACCATCGGCTCATGACCGAATCCATTCTCAAGCGGCCGGAGCCGTCGAGCGAGCTGTCCGCGAACAGCCCGCCGCTTTACCGGCAACTGGCCGACCAATACCGCCGCGCGATCAGCAACGGCGTGCTGCGCCCCGGCGATCGCATGCCGTCGATGCGCGCGTTCATGCAGCGGCACGGCGTGAGCCTCGCGACCGCGACCGAGAGCTACCGCGTGCTGGAGCGCGCCGCGCTGATCGATGCCCGGCCGCGCGCCGGCTATTTCGTGCGCGTGGCGCCCGCGGCCGCTTTGCCGGCCGCCGCCGAACCCGATCCCGCGGTGGTTGCGGGCACCGCGCAGTTCGTCGGCATTCACTCGGCGATTTCCACGCTCGTGTCGACCTACCAGCGTTATCCGCAAGCGCAGAATCTCGGCGGCGCGACCGCCTCACCCGATCTCTATCCGACCGACGCGTTGCAGAAAGCCGCGCTGCGCGCGTTGCGCGCGCGGCCTACGTTGCTGACCGCCGCCGGTCCCGATCAGGGCGACCCGGCGTTGCGCGCGATCATCGCGCGGCGTGCGCTCGAGGCCGGTATCCAGATCGGCGCGGACGACATCATCATGACGCACGGCGGCATCGAAGCCGTGAACCTCGCATTGCGCGCGGTAACGCAGCCAGGCGACACCGTCGCGGTCGAATCGCCGTGTTTTTTCGGGTTACTGCAGGCGCTCGAAAGCCTCGGCCTGCGCGCGCTGGAAATTCCGACCAGCCCGAGCACCGGCCTTGCGATCGAAGCGCTCGCCTTCGCGCTGCAAACGCATCCCGACATCAAGGCGGTGGTGGCCGTGCCGAACCTGCAGAATCCGCTCGGCAGCGTGATGCCCGACGCGCACAAGGCGAGCCTCGTCGAACTGTGCGCGCGTGCCGGCATTCCACTGATCGAGGACGACCCGTATCGCGAACTCGTCGATGCCGTTGCGCCGCCACGCTCGCTGAAGGCCTGGGACACCGACGGCACCGTGATCCATTGCACGTCGTTCAACAAGACCCTCGCGCCGGGCATGCGGGTCGGCTGGATCAATGGCGGGCGCTGGCATCCGCGCATCGGCATGCTGAAGTTCGCGCAGTCGCGGCACAACGAACAGCTCTCGCAGGTCGTGCTCGCCGGGTTTCTGGAGACGAGCGCGTACGAGCGGCATCTGCGGCGCTTGCGCGACGGCTTGCGGCTTCAGCGCGAACGGATGGCGGCGGCGGTGGCCGCGTCGTTTCCCGACGGCACACGCTTCACGCCGCCGCGCGGCGGCCTGTTCTTCTGGATCGAGTTGCCGCGCGAGGTGTCGTCGGCGGCTTTCTTCGAGGCCGCACTGGATGACGGTATTCGCGTGATGCCGGGAACGGTGTTCTCGAACGCGGGGCGTTTCGATCACTTCATCCGGCTCAGCTGTCCGAGCACGGATCTCGACCGGGCCGACGAAGCGGTGCGCAGGTTAGGTAGATTGGCGGGACGGATGGCGGCGCATGCGCCGAAGCGATAGCGGGTATCATTTCCCGCTGCGCCTCGCGCAGGCTGCGCGTGCGTGCGAATGCATACGTCATGCGTCAAAACGCAAGACAGACAGTGCGACGAACGTCAGGCTGCGGCCCGACACTTCGAATCGAATTGAACCGAGTCGAAGCGAACGAGGTGTGGCCGCGCTCATCATTTTGTGATGTCAGGACTCGACGATGCATCAACGATGTCTCTCACCCACCCAGCATTCCGCCGACTACGAAACCTGAATACGCAATGACCGATTCATCCTCATCACCGAAAGCAGGCAACGCGACATTGCCCGAAAGCCCGTTTGTCGATCGTCTCGGCGCGCAGTTGCTGTCCGCTGCCGATGGCGTCAGCGAAGTCGTGCTGCCGTTGCAGCCCGATCACATGAACACGTGGGACGTCGCGCACGGCGGCGTCACGATGACGCTTGCCGACGTCGCGCTCGCGATGGCCGCGCGCAGTCTCGCCGGCGACGGCGTCGGCGTGGTCACCGTCGAGATGAAGGTCAACTTCATGCAGCCGGGGCGGGGCGAGTTGCGCGCGACCGGCCGCGTGCTGCACCGCTCGACCACGATGGCCTATTGCGAAGGCGAGATCCGCGACAGCGAAGGCCACTTCGTCGCCAAGGCGCTCGGCACCTTCAAATACATGCGGCGCCTCGCGGTCGGCCGCGGCGTGACGCAACAGCGTTTGCGCAGCGACCCGTCGGCGAAACCGGGCCCGAGCGACGGCTGAGCTCTCGGCGCGCGTGCCGAGCGTGTCGCCCGCCTGTCGCGGCTTGCGCACGCGAAGTGCAAACCATGCATGCCGTTCCAACTATTCACCGATCCAATCGGTCACTCAAGGAGACAACCGTCATGTCCCAGATCAACCGTCAACTCGTGCTGGCTTCGCGTCCGCAAGGCGCGGTCACGCCCGACAATTTCAAGCTCGTCGAAACGCCGCTCGCGCCGCTGGCCGACGGCGAATTGCGCGTGCGCAATCACTTCCTGTCGCTCGACCCTTACATGCGTGGCCGCATGAACGACAGCAAGTCGTACGCGGCGCCGCAACCGCTGAACGAAGTGATGATCGGCGGCACGGTTGGCGAAGTGGTGGAGTCGAAGAACCCGAAATTCGTGGTCGGCGACAAGGTGGTCGCGATGTTCGGCTGGCAGGAGTACGGCACGTCGAACGGCGCCGGTGTACAGAAAGTCGACGACACGCACGTGCCGCTGTCGGCCTATCTCGGACCGGTCGGCATGCCCGGCGTCACCGCGTGGTACGGCCTGAACCGGATCATCGCGCCGAAAGCGGGCGAGACGGTGGTGGTCAGCGCTGCGAGCGGCGCGGTGGGCAGCGTGGTCGGACAACTGGCGAAAGCGGCCGGCGCGCGCGCGGTCGGCATCGCGGGCGGCGCGGACAAGTGCCGCTACGTGACCGACACGCTCGGCTTCGATGCCTGTGTCGACTACAAGGCCGGCAATCTGTATCAGGACCTCAAGGCTGTGACGCCCGATGGCGTGGACGGCTACTTCGAAAATGTCGGCGGCGAAGTGCTCGACGCGACGCTCGCGCGCATGAACGCGTTCGGGCGCATCGCGCTGTGCGGGTTCATCGCGGGCTATGACGGCCAGCCGATGCCGCTCAAGCACCCGTCGTTGATGCTCACGCAGCGGCTGCTCGTGCAGGGCTTCATCGTCAGCGAGCATATGGACGTGTGGCCGGAAGCGCTCAAGCAGCTCGGCACGCTGGTCGCGCAGAAGCAGCTGCACTATCGCGAGACCATCGCGCAGGGGCTCGACGCGGCGCCTGAGGCGTTCATCGGCCTGCTCAAAGGCCGCAACTTCGGCAAGCAGCTCGTCAAGCTGATCTGAGCGCGGCAACACAACAGCCGTCAATCACGCATCCAGGGGCCGCGCGGATCACACCGCGACTCAAGCCAGAAGTTACCGCGCAGTCCTCAGTCAGGAGTCAGACGATGTTCGAATTCGCCGGCAAGGTGGCAGTGATCACGGGGGCGGGCGGCGGCTTCGGCCGCGCGTTCGCGCAGAAGGGCGCGGCGCTCGGCATGAAGCTCGTGCTCGCCGACGTGGATCCCGACGCGCTCGCGCAAACCGTCGAAGCGTTGCGCGGCAACGGCGCCGACGCGATCGGCGTGCCGACCGATGTGTCCGACGCAGCCCAGGTCGACGCGCTCGCGCAAGCGGCGCTCGCCGCGTTCGACAAGGTGCACGTGCTCTTCAACAATGCGGGCGTGGGCACGGGCGGCTTGCTGTGGGAGAGCACGGCGAACGACTGGTCGTGGGTGTTCGGTGTCAACGTGATGGGCGTCGCGCACGGCGTGCGGGTCTTTGCGCCGATCATGCTGGCGCAGAACGAGCCCGCGCATATCGTCAATACGGCGTCGGTGGCGGGCTTGCTGTCGCCGCCTGCGATGGGCATCTACAACGCGTCGAAGCATGCAGTGGTCTCGCTGACCGAGACGCTTCATCACGACCTGCAACTGGCGCAGGCGCCAGCGACGCACGAAGAGGATGCGGATACGGCGAGTGGTCTCGTCGGCTGCTCGCTGCTGTGTCCGGCCTTCGTGCCGACCGGCATCGCCGATGCGCAGCGCGCGCGTCCCGAGCCACTGCGCAATGCCGGCCGGCCGACGCGCTCGCAGATCGCCGCCGGCAAGCAACTGCAGCGCGCGGTGCAGTCGGGCAAGCTGAGCGCCGCCGATGTCGCCGACATCACGTTCGAAGCGATCGCCGTGCGACGTTTCTATATCATCACGCATCCGGGCATCATGGCGACGGTGAAGCTGCGTCACGAGGATATCGAGCAATTGCGCAATCCCACCGACCCGATGTCGCTGAAGCCCGAGGTGAAGAACGCGGGCGAGGCATGAGTCGCGGCTGCTCGTCGTATTGCGCGTATTCATAGTCTGAACATCGTCCCATCGCCGGCGCGTTGCGTGCCGGCTCTTTTCCAACCTCCGGCGCACAGGCGCCTTCCGGTCCACCACGCGCACCATGCCGCTGAATCCAACGATCGAGCAGATACTCGACATGATCGCGCGGGCGAAGCGCCCGCTGTATCACCAGATGACCGCGCAACAGGCGCGCGCGGCGTACGAGAACAGCGCGCCGATCCTGGAGATCGCGAGCGCGCCGATGTTCACACTCGACGACCTGTTCATTCCCACGCGCGACGGCGCGGCGATTCGCGCCCGTTTGTACCAGGCGGTCGAGCCGAGCTGGGCCCAGCCCGCACCGGCGCTGGTCTACTACCACGGCGGCGGCTTCACGGTAGGCAGTGTCGATACGCACGATGCGCTGTGCCGGATGTTCGCGCGCGACGGCCAATGCACGGTGTTGTCGGTCGATTACCGGCTCGCGCCCGAGCACAAATTCCCCACCGCGGTCGAGGACGCGTTCGACGCGTTGAGCTGGCTGCACGAGCACGCCGCGCAATTCGGCGTGGACGGGGAGCGGCTCGCGGTCGGCGGCGATAGTGCGGGCGGCACGCTGGCGACCGTCTGCGCGGTACTTGCCCGCGACGCCGGCATCCGGCTCGCGCTGCAATTGCTGATCTATCCCGGCACGACCGGTTATCAGCAAACCGATTCGCACGCGCGCTTCGCCGACGGTTTCCTGCTCTCGGGCGAGACGATTCAATGGTTCTTCGAGCAGTACGTGCGCGACAAAAGCGATCGCGACGACTGGCGTTTCGCGCCGCTCGACGGCGAGCGCGGCGCGCCCGATTTTCGCGGCGTCGCGCCGGCATGGATCGCGACCGCCGAATACGATCCGCTGAGCGACGAAGGCGATGCGTATGCGCGCAAACTGCGCGCGCTCGGCAACGAAGTCGTGCTCACGCGCTATCCGGGCATGATCCACGAGTTCTTCAAGATGGGCGGCTTTGTGCCCGATGTCACGAAGGCGCATGCGGATGCCGCGGCGGCGTTGCGGGCGGCGTTTCGGGTGGAGTAGCCGCGGCGCGATCGACGCCCATCGGCAAGATCGTCGTCACGCTGTGACGAAGCGGGCCAGCCGGTCTTGCGCACGACCGCTGCGAGCGGTGAAAGAAGACGAGGCGCGCAGCAGTACGGAGCGCGCCGAACTATTTCACGCAATCTCGCGTTCGATGTTGAACGCGAAGCTGCGCTCGAAATCGCCGGGCCGCACGATCCGATGCGAGCCATTGTCGTCGCTATGCTCGGCGATCGCCACGCTCACCACCTCGCCATGCGCGGTCACCCGCAAAGCGGTCGTGCCGCGCGTGCCGTAGTCCGGCGACTCGATGAACGCCGCCGACAACACCCGTTCGCGTTCGAGCGGAATACCGGTGGAGGGCAATTCGTCGTCGCGAGCGACACGCGGGTCTCGCATGAGATCGATCAGACGTTCGAGCGGCGGCATGGCGTCGCGCGCGAGCAGCGTGCCGAGCTCGGCGCGCTTTTTCACGAGTTTCGGCCACGCGGTATCGAGGACCGCATTCGAGATGCCGTGCGTGCCGGGCGAGAGCAGAGCGGGCGCGCGCTCGGCCCGGTTGCAATACCAGGCGAGTTCGCGGCGCGCCCAGTCGCCCACCAGCAGATTGAAGCCGTTGTAGATGTCGCCGGTTTGTGCGACGTGCTGCAGATACGCGAGCGGGGTCTCGTGCGGGCAGCCGTTCGATGCGCGCGCCGAAGCGTTTAGCCAGTCGCTCACGAGGGTGCCGCGAGTCGGCGCGTCGGCGCGCATTTCGTGCGGCGCGCGGTAATTGGTCAGCGCGGCGAAGCGGCCGTCGCGCGACAAGCCGAGCCATGTGCCGCCGCCCACTAGATCGCGGCCGGCCAGGACGCCCGGCGCGTCCTGCCACCAGCTGATCGGTTCGGCCGTGCGGCGAAAGAATTCGTCGCGATTCGCGGCGAGCGTGAAAAGCGGGCCGTCGACCGCATCGGGCCGCCAGTCGAAAACGATCAGGCACATCGGGGGGCGTCTCCCGCTGAAGGGCGTGGGCGTTGAAGAGGCCGGCAAAGGCGGTGAGCGAAAGCGGCCAGCAAAAAAAGCGGCGGCTGAGGGCGCCGCGTCGAACCATGCAAGACGTCAGAGTTCGGTCGGCAAGCCGTAGGGCAGCGCGAGAAAGCGCAGCGCCGGACCGTCGGCCGCGCCCAGATGCACCGAGCCGCTTTCCAGCGCCGCGAGCTTGATCTCGACCAGCACGTCGACCCCGCCGCCTTGCGCAGACGCCGCGTTCACGATCATCCCGCACGGCTGGCCCGGATCGTCCGAGTGGAACAGTTCCGCGCCGGGCCTGACGTCCGCCAGTTCGCCGTCCACGTTGGCGAGCGACGTGCGCCGCTTGATCGTGCCGCGATACTGGCTGCGCGCGACCACTTCCTGGCCGGGATAGCAGCCCTTGCGGAAATTCACCGCGCCGAGCACGTCGAAGTTGACCATTTGCGGCACGAACTGCTCGACCACGGGCTGCGTGATGCGCGGCTCGCCCGCGCGGATGTCGAGCCAGTCCCACACGGCCGGCGACACGCGCTCGAGCTGGCCGTCGAGCGAGGGCAGCAGCGCCTCGACCTGCGCCTTGTGGCCGATCCACAGATAGCGCAGCCGCTCGAGCGCATCGGGCACGCGAATCAGCGAGCCCGCCGTGCCGTCCACCTGCACGTGCACGCCGTCGGGCAGCGCGTCGAACACGCCTGACAACGCCTTGCGGACGTTGCCGGCGAGACCCACCACCGCGAGTTCGCCGCTCGCGTCGACCAGTTTCGCTTTCGCACGCAGGATGAACATGGACAGCCGCTTTTGCACCGCGGGCTGCACGTCCTTCGACAGCAGCAGGCGGATCGTGTCGCCGCTGCGCCACGTCAGGAACGACGCGAGCAGGCGGCCCTTCGCCGAGCAGTAGCCCGCGAGCCGCGCGTTGGCGGCGTCGAGGTGCTGGGTGTCGTTGGTCAGCTGGCCGTGCAGGAAGCTCGCCGCGTCGTCGCCGGTGGCGTCGATCACGCCGAACTGCGTGAGCGGCATGTAGGCGCCGTGATGGAGCACGGCGTCGAATTCATCGGCCGACGGGCGCGGCAGCACGGCGAGCGCAGCGGCGGAACCCGGCGCGGTGCTGGACGGAGTGCCTGAAGGAGTGCCTGGAGCGGTAGCGAGCGGTGTGTTCATGGATCCCGGGAACAGTCAATTCTGACTTTAGCTAAGGCAAACAGCTATTATATGCAGTCCACCCATGTCCCGTTTCGCATGTCCCTTCTGAAGAAATGTTTCGTCGCCGGCTCAATCGTCGTTGTGCTGGCCGCAGCCGCACTTGCTGGCGGATATCACTGGGCAACCAGCCCGCTCGATCTGACCCCCGCGCAACTCGACGTGACCGTCAAACCGCACAGCAGCCTGCGCAGCGTTGCGCTGCAGCTCAATCGCGGCGGCGTGCCGGTGGAACCCGAGCTGTTCATCCTCATGACGCGGCTGCTGGGCTTGCAGACCGATCTCAAATCAGGCAACTACGAGTTGAAGACGGGCGTGACGCCATACGAAGTGCTGCAGAAAATCGCGCGAGGCGACGTCAACGAATACGTGGCGACAATCATCGAGGGCTGGACCTTCAAGCGCATGCGCGCCGAGCTCGACGCCAATCCGGCGCTCAAACACGACACGCTCGGCATGAGCGACGCCGACCTGCTGACGGCGATCGGCGCGCCCGAGGCCTCGCTCGGTACGGGCGAAGGGCTGTTTTTCCCGGACACGTATCTGTTCGACAAGAACGCGAGCGATCTCGAGATCTACCGTCGCGCCTACCGGCTCATGCGCGTGCGGCTCGACGAAGCCTGGCTCGCGCGCGCGCCGAACCTGCCGTACAAAACGCCGTACGATGCATTGACGATGGCGTCGATCATCGAAAAGGAAACCGGCAAAGCCTCGGACCGGCCGATGGTGGCCGCGGTGTTCGCGAACCGCCTGCGCACGGGCATGCCGCTGCAGACCGACCCGTCCGTGATCTATGGCATGGGCGAGAGCTACACCGGGCACATCAGAAAGAAAGACCTGCAGACCGACACTCCCTACAATACCTACACCCGAATGGGCTTGCCGCCCACTCCCATTGCGCTGCCCGGGGTCGCGTCGCTGCAGGCGGCGCTGAATCCGGCGCAAAGCACCGCGCTGTACTTCGTGTCGCGCGGTGACGGCAGCAGCATCTTTTCAGACACCCTCGGCGATCACAACAAAGCCGTGGATAAATACATTCGAGGGCAATGATGGCGCGGGGCAAATTCATTACGTTTGAGGGCATCGACGGTGCCGGCAAGACGACCCACCTCGGCTGGTTTCGCGAACGGCTCGAAGAGAAGGTCGCGAGTACCGGCCGCTCGGTCGTCATGACGCGCGAGCCGGGCGGCACGCCGCTTGGCGAACAGATTCGCGAGATCGTGCTGCACCAGAAGATGGACCTCGAAACCGAGGCGCTGCTGATGTTCGCGCTGCGCCGCCAGCATCTGGCCGAAGTGATCGAGCCGGCGCTCGCGCGCGGCGACTGGGTGCTGTCCGACCGTTTCACCGACGCCACGTTCGCCTATCAGGGCGGCGGCCGCGGCTTGCCGCGCGACAAGCTGGAAGCGCTGGAGCGTTGGGTGCAGGGCGGGTTTCAGCCGGATCTGACCGTGCTGTTCGATCTGCCGCCCGAGATCGCCAACGAACGGCGCAGCGCGGCGCGCGATCCGGACCGCTTCGAGAGCGAGTCGGCGGCGTTTTTCGAACGCACGCGCACTGAATATTTGCGACGCGCGGAAGAGGCGCCTTACCGTTTCGCTATCATCGATTCTTCGCTGAGCATCGTGCGCATTCAGAAGCAACTTGAAGAATTGATTTCAACTATTTGATTTTAAGGAAATATAATTTCCTTTTATAACAACGCCCAGAGCTCACGTCAAAACTCACGCAACGCTTTCAACTGATTGATTTCAAAGAGAAACAATGATTTATCCGTGGCAAGCCGATGACTGGAACCGCCTGCAGCAGCTGCGCGGCCACTGGCCGCACGCATTGCTGCTGCATGGGCAGGCGGGCATCGGCAAGCTGCGCTTCGCGCAGCATCTCGCGCAAGGTCTGCTGTGCGAGGCCCAGCAGGCCAATGGCGAGCCGTGCGGCGCGTGCGCGGCCTGCAACTGGTTCGCGCAGGGCAATCATCCCGACTACCGGATCGTCGTGCCCGAGGCGCTCGCGGCCGAAGCCGGCCTGAGCGGCGGCGCCGACGAAAAAGCCGACAAAGCCGACGCCGACGAAGGCAAGAAGACCCGCACGCCCAGCAAGGAAATCAAGATCGAACAGATTCGCGGGCTGCTCGACTTCGTCGGCGTCGGCTCGCATCGCGGCGGCGCGCGCGTGGTCGTGCTGTATCCGGCCGAAGCGCTGAACATCGCGGCGGCCAACGCACTGCTCAAGACGCTGGAAGAGCCGCCGGCGGGCGTCGTGTTCCTGATGGTGTCGGCGCGCATCGACCGTTTGCTGCCCACCATCATCAGCCGCTGCCGCCAGTGGCCGATGAGCGTGCCCGCGCCCGAGGTGGCGACGAAGTGGCTGGCCGCGCAAGGCGTCGCCGAAGCGCCCGCGCTGCTCGCGGAAGCCGGCGGTGCGCCGCTCGCGGCACTCGCGCTCGCCAGCGACGAAAACCGCACGTTGCGCGACTGGACGCTCAAGCAGCTCGCCGCGGGTCCAGATTGTGATGCCTTTGCCTGCGGCGAGGCGCTGCAGAAGCTGCCGGTGCCACTGGTACTGGGCTGGCTGCAGCGCTGGATGTACGATCTGCTGGCGCAGCGCACCGCCGGCGCGCCGCGTTATTTTCCGCAGGCCTCGGCGGCGTTGGCGCGCTGCGCGTCACAGGCGGATGCCAGCGCGTTTGCGCGCTTCACCCGCGCCGTGACGCGTCAGCGCGCCGTCGAGAACCATCCGCTGAACGCGCGGCTGGTGTTCGAGGAACTGTTTATCGGCTACCGCGAGCTGTTCGCTTAAGCCGCACCGGCGGCGAGCGCAAGCCGCTCGCCGCCCAGGCCGGAACGGGCTTTGCGCTGCGCGCCCCGGCCCGGTCATGGGTCCCGTAATCGGTCTTTCATTTCAGATATAAGCACCATGAGCCTTGCCTACCGCGATGCCACGCTCGACGATCTGCCCGCGATCGTCGCCATCTACAACTCGACCGTGCCGTCGCGGCAAGTGACGGCCGACCTCGAACCGGTCACGGTCGAAAGCCGGCTCGCGTGGTTTCACGCGCACGACCCCCATAAGCGCCCGCTGTGGGTCGTGGAAGACCCGCAACAGCCTGCCCGGGTGATCGCGTGGCTGAGCTTTTCGGATTTCTATGGCCGCCCGGCCTACCTGCGCACCGCCGAGGTCAGCATCTATCTGGACGAAAGCGCGCGCGGCCAGGGCCTCGGCAAAAAGCTGCTGACGGCCTCCCTCGCGGCGGCGCCGGCGCTCGGCATCGACACCGTGCTGGGCTTCGTGTTCGGTCACAACGACGCAAGCCTGCGGCTGTTCCGCGGCTTCGGCTTCGACACGTGGGGCTCGCTGCCGCGCGTGGCCGTGCTGGACGGCGTGGAGCGCGATCTCGTGATTCTCGGCAAGCGCCTCGATTCGGCTCACGCCGCCGCCTGATCCGCCTCAAGCCACTTTTCGCAGGACCTCACCATGTTTGTCGATTCGCACTGTCACATCAACTTCGAAGGACTCGCCGACCGCCTGCCGCAAGTGCTCGAGAACATGCGCAGCCATTCGGTTACGCATGCGCTGTGCGTGTCGGTCGATCTGGAGACGCTGCCGTCCGTGCTGGACATCGCCAGCCGGTACGAGAACGTCTACGCGTCGGTCGGCGTCCATCCTGATCACGAGGACATGCGTGAGCCGAGTCTCGCCGAGCTGATCGAGCTGGCCGCGCATCCGAAAGTGGTCGCGATCGGCGAGACCGGGCTCGACTACTACCGCCTCGAAAGCCGCACGATCGCCGACATGGAATGGCAGCGTGAGCGCTTTCGCACGCACATCCGCGCCGCGCATGCGACCAGGAAGCCGCTGATCATCCACACGCGCTCGTCGGCAGAAGACACGCTGCGGATCATGGCCGAGGAACGCGCGAGCGAGCCGGGCGGCGTGATGCATTGCTTCACCGAGCCGTGGGCGGTGGCCGAGCAGGCGCTCGCGCAGAATTTTTACATCTCGCTGTCGGGCATCGTCACGTTCAAGAGCGCGACCGAGGTGCAGGACGTCGCGCGCCGCGTGCCGCTCGAGCGCCTGCTGATCGAAACCGACTCGCCGTACCTCGCGCCGGTGCCGTATCGCGGCAAGCCTAATGAACCTGCGTACGTAAGTTATGTCGGACGCTTCATCGCGCAACAGCGTGAGATGCCGGACGAAGCATTGGCCGCCGCGACCACGCAAAACTTCTTCCGGCTGTTCAAGATTCCGGCTCAAACCGGCGCGTAATTCATAAAGCCTAGTAATATCAAAAGGATAGGGAAGTTTCCTAAAGCAAGATATGAAAAATATTCCGATGTCGACCCCTGCCTTCCAATCGACTTCCGCCGGGCGCGGCGCGCTGGCTTCGGCGCGCCGCGGCGCATCGCGTGCCGCGCTCGCAGCCGCCTTCGCCTGCGCGGCGCTGAGCGCGCTGGTCGCGGCGCCAGCGCAGGCGGCGCCGATCGACTCGTTGATCAAGTCGGTCAAGTTCGACGATGTCGACGGCGTCAACAAGCTGCTCGCGAAGGGCATGGACCCGAACAGCGTCGACAATCAGGGCATTCCGCTGCTGGTGATCGCCGCGCGCGAGAAATCGGAAAAGGTGGGCGCGGCGCTGCTCGCGAACCCGAAAACCAACATCGAGATCGAAGACAAAGCCGGCGAGAACGCGCTGATGATGGCCGCGCTGGCCGGCGACCTGAACTTCGTCAACCTGCTGATCGCGAAAGACGCCGAGGTCAACAAGAAGGGCTGGGCGCCACTGCACTACGCGGCCGCGAACGGCCACGACGACATCGTCAAGGTGCTGCTCGACCATTCGGCCTATGTCGACGCGGGTTCGCCGAACGGCACCACGCCGCTGATGATGGCCGCGCGCGGGGGCCATGTGTCGACGGTGAAACTGCTGCTGGACAACGGCGCGGATTTGACGGTGAAGAACCAGATCGGCATGACGGCGCTCGATTTCGCGAAGACCTACAAGGAGCCGGACGTAGTCGAAGGCCTGAGCGCGCGGCTGCAGCAAATGCAGCAGAAGTGAACGGTGCGGCGGCCTGGCCGCTCGTCCAGTTCGCCGCGCATTGGCCTGAAGATGGCGGCGGGCTGCCTGCTGCGCTTGCCTAAAACAGTGCAGAATGACGACTTGGCGCGCCAGGTGGCGCGCCGTCTCGATGCGGCGAAAGACCGCCTGATAAATGACCCTCGAAAGGAACACCATGCTGCGGGCTTTGATTTTCGCCAGCGCGTTTGCCGTACCGCTATCGGCAGCCGCGTTTACGGGGGGCGACCTCAACAAGCTGTGCACCAAGACGGATGTAGCATCGCGTAGCGCCTGCGCCGCCTATATCGAAGGCGCCGCCGACGGCATCTTCAACACCATTGACGCGATCGGCGGCACCACCGGCCCGCGGGTCGGCCAGTACTTCTGCCTGCCGCCCGACGCGCGCTCGGCGCAATTGACCGACGCGGTGCGCAAGTACATCGCGGAAAATCCGATCGTCGCGGGCTACAACGCCAGCACGGCGATCTCGCTGGGCCTCGGCAAGGCGTTCCCCTGCAAGAGCAGCGAGTGAGTGATCTGAACGGCCGGGCTGCGAGCTTGCGTGCTGCACGCGGGCGGGCGTCGTGGCCGGCCAATGTCTTCGTATGCGGGCCGGCCTGTCGCGGGGTTGAAACTCCGCGCCGGGGCGTCCGCTTCAAAGCCGGTTGAAGACCGGAACGCCCCTCTGCGCAACTGGGGGCTTGTGCCCGATTCGCCATTGCGCGGCGATTGAGACCTAAGATGACGGTAGTCCGCTGATGCGCCACGCGGGCATGGAGCAGCAGGCCGCCTGTTCAACGCCGCCGAAAGGGCAGGCGCGGCGGGCCCCCGACTCAGCAATGCGCCCGCGTCGGCAGTGCGCCGCGGCGTCGGCCGGCGGCCCGGCGCGCAGCGCAGCGCAGCAGGCGGTACCTCGCCAACGGCGCGGCCACGCGCCACGCGCAGCGGTCCTGTCTACCACTCGAGCCAGGAGGAACATACCCCCCATGTCTACTCTCGACGACCTCAGCCTCGTCGCCGAAGCGCCGCTGCACACGTGGTTCGGCGCGTTGATCGTGTCGGTGATCGTGGCGGCGGTGGCCGTCGCCATTCACCGGGTCGGCGCGCGCGTCGTGATGCGCATTGCGCGGCCGCATCCGCTCATCAGCGTGGTGCTGCGCTACATCGACAAGCCGTCGCTGTTCGTCCTCGTGATTCTGGTGCTGGAAGCCGTATGGTCCGAGGCGCCCGATACGCTCAGGTACATCGAGCCGATTCGCGACGTCGCCGCGATCGCGCTGATCGCCGCGCTCACGTGGCTGTCGGTGCGCTCGGCGGCGGCCATCGGCGAGGCGATCATTCGCGCCCATCCGCTCGATAGCGCCGACAACCTGCAGGCGCGCCGCATCCATACACAAGCCCGGGTGCTGGCGCGCTCGGTGATGATCCTGATCGTGATCGTCGGCACGGGCGGCGCGCTGATGACTTTCCCGAATGTCCGCCAGGTCGGCGCGAGTCTGCTGGCGTCGGCGGGTGTGGCCGGTCTGGTTGCCGGTATTGCGGCGCGGCCGGTGCTCGGCAATCTGATCGCCGGTTTGCAGATTGCCTTGTCGCAGCCGATCCGGCTCGACGATGTCGTCGTGATTCAGGGCGAGTGGGGGCGTATCGAGGAAATTACCGGTACGTATGTGTCGGTGCGGCTGTGGGACCAGCGCCGGCTGATCGTGCCGCTGCAATGGTTTATCGAAAATCCATTCACTAACTGGACGCGCAGCAGCTCGCAGATCATCGGCACGGTGTTTCTGTTCGTCGATTACCGGATGCCGCTCGCGCCGCTGCGCGAAGAGCTGGCGCGCATCGTGGAGAGCGCGCCCGAATGGGACCGCCGCGTGCAGGTGCTGCAGGTCACGGACGGCACCGAACGCGCGATGCAATTGCGCGCGCTCGTCAGTTCGCTCGATTCCGGCCTGAACTGGGATTTGCGCTGCCGCGTGCGCGAAGGGCTGCTCGACTTCATCCAGCGGCACTATCCGCAGTACTTGCCGCGTACGCGTGCCGACGTGTCGGCGGAGGTTGAAACCAGCACGAACGAGCAGATCGACTGGGTGCCGCGCAGCGCGCAGGCGCCGGCCGGCAGCACGGCCGCGCATACCGAGGCCGATCCGGTGGCCAGCCGGTTTGGACGGCCTGGCGCGGCGGAGGCTGTGCAGAAGGCGAAGGAAAAAGTGTAGCGGGCGCGCCGGGTAACGCATACCTTGGTGAGTGCGTGAGTGCGTGAGCAGGCACCGTGCCCCGCTTACATTGCGTGCCTGAACCGATCAGCCCTCTTGCGGTCGAACCGTCCACTCACTCACGAACCTGGCGCGGCAACGGCATGCTTCAGCGCGCTTCGGGCAACGGCGGCGCAACTCGCAACACCGCCGCCGGCATCGCCAAAGGCACACCCGCCCGCGCCGTGCGAACCAAGGAGGACATGCAACATGGGCCGACTGATCGTCGTGTCGAATCGCGTCGCCACACCGACGGAAACCAAAGGATCGGCGGGCGGCCTCGCGGTCGGCGTGTTCGGTGCGCTGAAGGACGCGGGAGGCGTGTGGTTCGGCTGGAGCGGCGACGTGGTCAGCGAGACCGTCGCCAATGCGGGGCCTACGCTGGAACAGGACGGCGCCGTAACCTTCGCGACCGTCGGACTGACGCGCAAGGACTACGACCAGTACTATCGCGGCTTTTCTAACGCGACGCTGTGGCCGGTATTCCACTACCGCAACGACCTCGCGCGCTATGAGCGCGAGGAGTATGCGGGCTACCGGCGCGTCAACGCATGGCTCGCGCACAAGCTGATCAAGCTGCTCGAACCCGACGACATCATCTGGATTCACGACTACCATCTGATCCCGTTCGCCGAGGCGCTGCGCAACGAGGGCGTGACGAACCGCATCGGCTTCTTCCTGCATATTCCGTTTCCCGCGCCGCAGATCCTGCTCAACATTCCGCCGCACGAAGAACTGGTGAAATCGCTGTCGTGCTACGACCTGCTAGGTTTCCAGACCGCCACCGACCAGCAGGCGTTCCACGACTACGTGACGCGCCACGCGCGCGGCACGGTGAGCGCGGATGGCCTCGTCGAAGCGTTCGGGCGCAAGCTGCGCACCGGCGTCTACCGCATCGGCGTGTTCCCCGACGAAATCGCCGAGCAGGCGAAGCGCTATGAAAGCCGCCAGCACGTGCTCGACCTGAAGCAGAGCCTCGAAGGCCGCAAGCTGATCATGAGCGTCGACCGGCTCGATTACTCGAAGGGACTCGTCGAGCGCTTCCGCGCGTTCGAGCATCTGCTGGAGCGTTCGCCCGAATGGCGCGGCAACGTCACGCTGGTGCAGATCGCTCCGCCCACGCGCTCGGACGTCGCCACCTATCAGAAGATCCGCCAGGATCTCGAATACGAAGCAGGCCGAATCAACGGCCGCTACTCGGGCCTCGACTACACGCCGATCCGCTATCTGAACCAGCAGTACGACCGCTGGAAACTGATGTCGCTGTTTCGCGAATCGCAGATCGGCTTCGTGACGCCGCTGCACGACGGCATGAACCTGGTCGCGAAAGAATACGTCGCCGCCCAGAATCCCGACGACCCCGGCGTGCTGGTGCTGTCGGTGTTCGCGGGCGCGGCGGCGGAGTTGAGCGGCGCGTTGCTGGTCAATCCGCACGATGCGATCGGCATGTGCGAAGCGTTGCAGCGCGCCTTGCAGATGCCGCTCGACGCGCGTCAACGGCGGCATGAGATCAACATGGCGGCGCTGCGCAAGAACGACCTCGGCGTGTGGCGCGACACCTTCCTGAGCGATCTGCGCAAGGTGCCGGCGCAGAAGCCGAACAACGGCGGCGGCCACAAGTGATGGCGCATGGGGATGGCGTCACGGCGGCGGACCTGCCGCCGCTCGCGTTCGCACGGTGGACAAGCGCATGCTGAGCGCGCTGGCCATCGCGGGCTACCGGTCGTTGCGCGAGTTGATCGTGCCGCTCGGCCGCCTGAACGTGATCACCGGCGCGAATGGCAGCGGCAAGTCGAGCGTGTATCGCGCGCTGCGTTTGCTGGCGGAGACCGCGCGCGGCGGCGTGATCACATCGCTCGCGCGCGAAGGCGGTTTGCCGTCGACGCTGTGGGCCGGCCCCGAGCGCTTTTCGCGCGCGATGCTGGCGGGCGAGTCGCCAGTCGAGGGGACGCGCCGCAAGGAGCCGGTCAGTCTCAGGCTCGGCTTCGCCAGCGACGAGTTCAGCTACGCGATCGATCTGGGCTTGCCGACGCCACAGGAGTCGAGCAAATTCCAGCTCGACCCGGTCATCAAACGCGAGTGCATCTGGAGCGGAGCGCTGCTGCGGCCTTCGGCGTTGCTGGTCGACCGCCACGGCGTCGCCTTGCGCACGCGTGACGGCAACGGCGACTGGCAGACCGTTCCGCAACCGGTCGCCAGTTTCGACAGCATGATGACGGAGTTCTCCGACCCGCGCAGCGCACCCGAAATGGTCACGGTGCGCGAGCAGATCCGCTCGTGGCGTTTCTACGATCATTTCCGCACCGACGCCGAAGCGCCTGCGCGTCTGCCGCAAATCGGCACGCATACGCCGGTGCTGTCCGACGACGGCACGGACCTCGCGGCGGCCTTGCAGACCATCCGCGAGATCGGCGACCCGGCCGCGCTCGACGCGGCAATCGACGACGCCTTTCCCGGCTCGCAACTGGACGTCACGACGCACGACGGCCGCTTCGAAGTGGCCATGCGTCAGGATGGTCTACTGCGGCCGCTGAAAGGCGCGGAATTGTCGGACGGCACCTTGCGCTATCTGCTGCTGGTCGCGGCCTTGCTCACGCCGCGTCCGCCCGCACTGCTGGTGCTGAACGAACCGGAGACGAGCCTGCATCCGGACCTGCTGCCGGCGCTCGCGCGTCTGATCGCGCGGGCATCGGCGGATTCGCAGGTGCTGGTGGTGTCGCATGCGGCGCGCTTGATCGCGGCGCTCGAACGCGAGGAGGCGAGCCAGTCGATCGTGCTGGAGAAACACTTCGGTGCGACGCGCCTCGCCGATGCCGACGACCTTGAATTGCCCGCATGGAAATGGCCCGCGCGCTAGTCTTTCGGGCCGAAGAGGGGCGGGCCGGATGTAAGCCGACTGTAACAGCGCAGAGCAAATGCAAGGTGAGGGGCTTTTTGGCCGGACGCCAGGGAATAATGCTCCGATGCCGGTGGAGCACGCGTCGTTGCGTCACCCTCGCGACGCTGCATTGATCGGAGTGAAGGGCGCTGTCATACTCGGCGTCGCTGACGTGCACCGCCATGAGGCGCAAGCCGTCAGTCCATGGAGACACATAATATGAAGATTGCGCAGATCGCCCCCCTGACCGAGTCGGTGCCGCCGAAGCTCTATGGCGGCACGGAGCGCGTCGTGTCGTACATTACCGAGGCGCTCGTCGAGCTCGGCCATGACGTGACGCTGTTCGCGAGCGGCGACTCCGTCACCAGCGCCAAGCTCGAAGCGGTCTGGCCGCGCGCGTTGCGTCTGGACCCCGGCATCCGCGACCGCATCGCGCCGCACATGCTGCTGATGGAACTGGTGCGCCGCCAGGCCGACGAGTTCGACGTGCTGCACTTTCACCTCGACTACTACTCGTTCTCGGTGTTCAAACGGCAGGAGACGCCGTTCGTCACGACCATGCACGGCCGCCTCGATTTGCCCGAGCAGCAGCCGGTCTTCGACACTTTCAACACCGCGCCGGTGATCTCGATTTCGAACGCGCAGCGTCATCCGCTGCCGCAGGCGCGCTGGCTCACCACCGTCTATCACGGCTTGCCCGAGCAGCTCTACACGCCGCAGCCGGTCGAGCAGAAGTACCTTGCGTTTCTCGGCCGCATCTCGCCGGAAAAGCGCGTCGACACCGCGATCCGCATTGCCGGGCGTTGTGGGATGCCGATCCGCATCGCCGCGAAAGTGGACACCGCCGACCGCGAGTACTTCGAACGCGAGATCCGGCCGCTGCTGGACTTGCCATACGTGGAGTTCATCGGCGAGATTGCGGATAACCAGAAGGCCGAATTCCTGTCGGGCGCGCATGCGCTGCTGTTCCCGATCGACTGGCCGGAGCCGTTCGGTCTCGTGATGATCGAGGCGATGGCGTGCGGCACGCCGGTGATCGCGTTCAATCGCGGCTCGGTGCCGGAAGTGATCGAAGACGGCGTGACCGGTTTTATCGTCGAGGACGAAATCGGCGCGGTGGCGGCGGTCAACCGTCTGCACAAGATGCCGCGCGCGGGCGTGCGGCAGCGCTTCGAGGAGCGCTTCACTTCGCACCGGATGGCACAGCAGTACGTGGATGCGTATCAGTCGGTGATTCGCGCGCAGAAGCGTTCGCGCTTCAAGGTGATCGATACGTCGTCGGGAAGTTGACGCGGCGGATTCGACTACGCTGCATCGAGTCCGCGGACTCACATGCGCGGCACGGAGAAAAAAGGACGGCGGTGTGCAATGCGCACCGCCGTTTTTCATTGCTGCTTCATGCTGAACGATTGCCTTGGCTCGCCGCCGGGCTTTTGCGGCACAGGCCCCGAAGGACAGCCTCGACGCGAGGATGAGCGGCGGCCGGCAGCCTGAACGAACCTGCCGCCGCGACACTCCCGCCTGCCGCCCTGCAACTGCAGACCGCGCGGCCCCGCGTCTGATCCGGCCTCCGCCCGCTTACGCAACCGGGCGGATCAGACGCTTACCGCGCAGATCTTCCAACCGGATAGCGCGCTCAGATCTTCAGACGCGATACCTTGGTGCCCTGCAGTGACAGGTCGCCCATCAGACCCGCATTGGTCAGCACGAATACCTGGACCGGGGCGGTTGCCGTGGTCGTGTCGATCGAGCCGTTGGCGCCGACCTTCACCAGCGCGACCGAGGCCTCGCCGCCGACCGACCAGCCATCCGCATTGCGGAATTGGTCGAGCGAGTCCTGCGTCATGAACAGGAAGATGATGGCCTTCGATTGCGCGCCCGCCTGCAGGCCGAACGACCCGGAAACCGTACTGTAGTAGCCGACCGAGGCGCCGCCCACGCGCAGCGCTCCTTCGCCGTACTGGCCACCGACGATGAAGCCTGCTTGCAGAACCGATGGGAACACCAGCACGCCACGCGCCTTCGACACCAGTTCGCGGGAACCCTTCACGGTCGTGAAGAGGCGTGACAGCGTGCCGTCGACGGCGGCGTCGATAGAGTGGCGCTTCGAGGCATCGATGGCAGGCGTGTTGTTGCTGCTGCTGGAAGACGTGGTCGTACAGCCAGCGAGTGCAATGCCTCCGAAAGCGAGCGCAGCGGTAGTCTTCAGCATGAAGTTTCGTCTTTGCATCGTCATCGTTTTTCTCCGTGTAGTTCCGGGGCGCAACATGGGGGCGATGTCGCCGGGTTGCCTTTGAGTTATATCACAGGCGAGCGCCAACGCGCACTTCGCCGGCAGGCGAGAAGCCTTGTGTGACGGGGCTTTGCGGCTGATTGCAAGAGGTCGTACTGTAATTTTGACCTGCCTCTGCGCTGGCCTGAAAGGGCCTGTGTGGCGTTTTGATTGGCTTCCTAGGAGGGCTGCGTCGCGCGCGGCCGCACGTTGGTCAAACGCTCGGCGTCCGGCAGAAAAGTGCTTTTTACCGATTTTGGGCCGAACTCAGGCGTTGAAAATCGAAACGGAAGTGTTGCCTGAACGCCGCATTCGATGAGTGGTTGGGAGGGCGCCGCCGCGACGCCGCCTCATCCATGATTCGCCGGACTCTTGACCGGCGGCGGGCGCCGCAGTGCGCGGCGCACCATGCCGATCAGCATGCCGATCAGCAGCAGCACGACCGCCGGCACGACCCAGTACCCGACGAACGCATGCCACAGATACCCGATCAGCGTCGTGCGGCGCACGCTGTACTCGTTGCGCGCGTCCTGCTGGCGCGGCGCATTGGCGGCCAGCACGTCGGCGGGACAGCCGGCGGCCTTGGCCTCGTCGGGCTTGCCGCGGCAGCGCGCGGCCGCGCCGGCCGCGCGTTGTGCCGCGGTGAAATTCCAGGTGGTCAGCGCGCGGTCGAGGTCGACGGCGTTATACGCCATTTCCTCGCGGATCTCGCTGACCGCGACGATCGCCACGGGCACGGCCCAGAAAACGATGACGAGCAGCCACCGCCTCAACCAGCGGTTTTTATGCTTCGATACCATCCTTGCCTCCAATCGATGCTCAGCAGCACCAACGACAAGATGGCGGCCCGTCTAATGTTTGTATATGGGGGTGGGCCGTCTCCGCAGCCATCATAGAAGAAAACGGCGGGTTCAGGCGGTCGGACTGAGAAGGGGGTGAGAGGCGAGGGAAGCGGGAGGAAGCGGGAGGCCGCGCGAGACGTCGAAGCGGATGTCGGCGCGGCCGTGTTCAAGCAATCAGCGCCCGGTCATCATGCTCGTTGCATGGCGCCGATGCGCTGCATTTCGGTCGTACTCAGTTAGCCGGCGTGGACGACAGGCAGGTCTTCATGAAGGCCTTGCGCTCGTCGCCTTTCTTGCCAGTGGCTTGCGTGTTGCACACCTTCATCTTTTCCTGCTGGGTCATCGGCGCGGCCGCCGGCTTCGCGGACAGGCAGGTTTTCATGAACGCCTTGCGGTCGTCGCCTTTCTTGTCGCCGGCCTGCTTGTTACAGTCGGCCATCTTGGTTTGCTGGCTGTTCTGCGCGAACACCGGCGAAACGAGAACCGCGCCCAGCACCAGCGTAGCGATAGCGGATTGGATTTTCATGTGACACTCCATCGGTGGTGAAAACGTTTTTGGTCGTTCATGCGCGTGGGCGTCAACGGCATCCAGCGCCCCCCCGGCACGTCCATTATGGCAAATGCTGTCTGCCTGAACGGACAAAAGCGCATTCCGGTTGACAGGTGCTCACGCTCGTTTTCCCTGACGCGACGGGGGCCGCGCTGCCCGTCGCCGTTTGAAACGGGCGAATGAGGCCCGCGTGGAAATATGTTATGCAATCCAGATCAATTAATTGAGCTTATTTCACGGAATCGACTTATCCACTATTTGGACCATTGATGGAAAGGTTGAAATGTATTCAGCATTGCTGCGAATGCAAATGAATAGTAAATCGGCATAAAATTCTGAGGTGAATCAGATGAGTGATGTTGAGGCCAACGCGCTGCGGTTCACCATCTCTAGCCAGCCATAGGAGGGCTCGCCATGCACTATCTGCTGATGTACGACTTCGTTTCCGACTACCTGGAACGGCGTCCGGCGTATCGGGACGAGCATCTGAAACTCGCGTGGGCGGCGTCGGAGCGCGGCGAACTGCTGCTTGCCGGCGCGCTAGCCGACCCCACGGACGGCGCGGTGCTGCTCTTCGAAAGCGACTCTTCCGCTACCGCCGAAGCCTTTGCCAGAAAGGATCCGTATGTGCTCGCCGGACTCGTGACGCGTTGGCGCGTGCGCGAGTGGACGACGGTGGTCGGTGAGAACGCCGCCAAACCGACTCGTTAGAAGCGGGTCAACAGGCCTCGTCGAGATGCCGTGTCACGAGAAAGAGAGCGCATGCGCAGGCACGGCGTGCGCCCATCGCAACCCATCATTTTGCGTCATGCATAGACGCAGTCAGCGCGACCGTCCCGTTGCGCGCCGGCCATTCGCGCACTGTCATAACGCATTGAAATGCGCTTCAAAATCACGTGTAGGGTTGGTAAATCTTATTCGACCGGTATGCGCGTTGTTGTGCCGTGCAATACGACGCTTCGCTGTCAGATTCTGTCTACACTTGTGTGACGGCAATGGGTGCAAAGGCGCAGTGAAAAGGACAAGATTGTTTCTATCCGTAACACTTGTCTCAGCTGTACTCACGCAAACCCTGGGATGGTATGCTTCGTGCACAAATTCTCCCATGCACGAGTGAGACCACGTTCTGTGCTTCGCAATAGGGACAAACCGCACTAAGTCAGGGCGGTATTGACCAGCCAACTGAACGTACCAAACATATTTGTGCAACCGAGGGCCGCACACGGATCGTGAAAGCTGAATCCGTGGCAGGTCCAACGCCGCGGCCAGGCCAGGCCGCGTGGAGAAAATCCAATGTTTTTCGATGAGCTAAGCAATGACGAATGGGCGCTGCTGGCAGCGCTTGTCTCCGATGAGCCGGCCGTTCGTCTGAACCGACGCGGCCGGCCCCGCGCCGAACCGCGTATCGTGGCGAATGCCGTCCTGTGGATTCTGACTACCGGCGAGCCCTGGTCGAAACTGCCGGGCCGCTATCCGTCGGGTCCCACGTGCCGTCGCCGGTTTGAGGAATGGCAACTGAACGGCACGTTGCTCGAGATGGTCCGGTTGTTGTCGCAGACCGGGCGCACTTTCGCGTACGTCCCCCAGCCGGCGCCGCCCGTCGCGGCCAAACCCGCAGCGCCGGTCGCGGAAACACCCAGCATGCGCGACGAGAGTCTGCGTGGCGTGTCCTGGAAGAGTCCCGAGTCGTGGCAGGCGCCGGGCGTGTCGAGCACGCTCGCCAACTGGCGCTCGGCTGATCCGATCGCCGATATGACGCGGCAATTGTCCGGCTTGGCGACAGCGACGCCGGTGGCGCGCGCGCCGGCAAGCTCTGCAACGTCCGCCATGCGTGCCGCTGTGTCTGCCGATTTCGGCGAAGCGGGTGCGGTCGGCACCGCGATGGGCCAGTTGAATTCGGCGATCGCGTCGGCACGTCACGCGCATGCGCCGGACGATCAGCGCAGCCCGTTGTCACTGAGTCTCGCGCCACGCGGCATGCAGATCGCCGGCCCGCACGGCTATCTGATCTACGTCGTGGCGGAGCAGGTGCCGAATGAGATGTATCGCGCGTGGGCGGAAATCATGAAGGACGGCAAGCGCGTCGAGCGCTCCGGCCTCGTCGGCCCGCGCTTCGCCGATGCGCACGAGGCCGAGCAGTACGCGCTCGACTGGGCGCAGCAGTGGATCGACCGGGAACGCGCGACGCAGGCCGCGGCCGAATCCGCGAGCGCGGCTCATGCGCCCTCGGCCTATGCGCCTAGACAAACGGCACGTCCGTTGCCCGCCTTGCGTCACGTGCCGGAGCCGGTCGCGGTGAATCATGGCGCGCCGCTGCACGGTCCGCTCAATGCATTCCGTGGACCATTGCGCCGTTATCCCGGTGAAGCGCCGGTCGCAGCCCCGCTATCGGACGGCAATAGCAGCACATCAGATCGCGCATCGGATCGCTTTTCGTCGACGTATACAGAACTCATCTCCCACGCGGGATGAGCACGGCGGTTAGCTAGTTCAGCAGCACCCCGCGGCAGTCAGGAGCAACCGCCGCAGGTTCCCGCTTCATTCGTGGTGATTCAACCGTGTTGCCTGATCACTGGCGTCCATACGTGTCGTCGAAACGCACGATGTCGTCTTCGCCGAGATACGAACCCGACTGCACCTCGATCATTTCGAGCGGCATCTTGCCCGGGTTCTCGAGGCGGTGCGTGACGCCCAGCGGGATATAGGCCGATTCGTTTTCGGAGACGATAAAGCGCTCTTCACCGCGCGTGACGAGCGCCGTGCCGCGCACGACGATCCAATGTTCGGCGCGGTGATGATGCATTTGCAGCGAAAGGCGCGCACCGGGTTTCACGACGATGCGTTTGACCTGGAAGCGCTCGCCGGTATCGACGGAATCGTAGTTGCCCCACGGGCGATGCACCTTGCGATGGTTGGACGCTTCCAGCCCGCCTTCTTCGCGAATCCGGCCGACGATCTTCTTCACGTCCTGCACGCGCGACTTGTCGGCGACGAGAATCGCGTCGGCCGTTTCGACCACCACGAGGTCCTGCGTGCCGACGCAGGCAATCAGTCGTCCTTCGGAATGCGCGAAAGTCGACGATGCGCCTTCGAACATCACGCGGCCGCGGCTCACGTTGCGCTCGGCGTCTTTCTCCGAGATGTCCCAGATCGCGTCCCACGACCCCACGTCCGACCAGCCCGCCTGCAGCGGCACGACCACACCGGTGGCGACGCTCTGATCGGCGCCAAGCTTTTCCATTACCGCGTAGTCGATCGAATTCGACGGCGAAGCGCTGAACGCGTCGCGCTGCAGACGGAAAAAGTCGCCGTCCGCTTTGCCGCCCGCGAACGCGGCTGCGCACGCCTCGTAAATGGCCGGCTGGAAATGGCGAATCGCCTTCAGCCAGGTCGACGCGCGCATGATGAAGATGCCGCTGTTCCACCAGTACTCGCGCGATTCGACGTAGCGCTGGGCGAGTTCCAGATGCGGCTTCTCGACGAAGCGGTCGAGCTGATGCGCGGCGATCTTGCTGGATGCTTCGTCGTCCGTAGCATTTGCCTGCGCGCCGAGTGCCGCGCCGATGCGAATGTACCCATAGCCGGTTTCCGCGCGCGTCGGCACAATGCCCATCGTCACGATGTGCCCGGCCGCCGCGTGCTGCACGCCGGCGGCCACCGCCGCATGAAAGCCGTCGCTGTCGGTAACGGCGTGGTCGGCGGGCATCACGACCATGATGCCGTCGTTGTCCTGCGCGGCGATCGATAGCGCGGCCACCGTCAGCGCGGGCGCGGTATCGCGGCCCGCGGGTTCGAGAATCAGCCGGGTCGGCTTGCCGCTCGTGCGCAGTTGCTCGGCGGTGGTGAAGCGCTGCTCTTCATTGGCCACCACGACCAGCTGCTCGGTGAGCGGGTAGCCGGATTCGAGTCCGTCGAGACGACGGGTGGTGGATTGCAGCAGCGAGTCTTCGCCAATCAGTCCGATCAGCTGTTTCGGATGCTGTTCGCGCGACATCGGCCACAACCGCGTGCCGGAGCCGCCCGCGAGAATCACGGGGTGAACCTTGAATTTGACGTTCAGGGGCATAGCTTGCGTGGACCGGGTGTCGGCGGGTGTCGCCGTGACCGGAGCTGTCATGATGGACTCCTCGAGGCTGGGTGAATGCGACAAGTTTTATCATGAAGTCTCGAATCAATAAAAGCGCGTTAAATGAAAACTATATAAAAGCGCGCAATGAAAATATCCATTTCATGTAGAAAAAATGTCCGTCGGATTTATAAAAAAGAAAAATTACCCGAAAAAAATCATCGGCCATTTTTTTACCGCACATTCCGCGTCAGAATGACGGCAGCAGATCGGACGTAAGCTTCGTAGGGAATCGCAGGGCGCCGGCAGATTTGCATTACAGATAGGCTTGGTGGGTGCCCTCAAACTGCAGAAAGTGCCTCAATCCGGTAACAATTGCCGAACAAAAGTCAGAAAAAATATCGAAACTTTGACCGATACAATTTGAGATATTTTGCGGTCTTGCAGTACGAATTTTAATACCGCTTTATCTATACCTGTAGAAGGGTATTCACTCATTCCGACAAGAATTTTCCGATCCGGCCATTCAGGCAATTTTCAGGTTCGGGAAATGGAAGGGCAATCGCACCGGTTCAACCAGTTTCGCGTCGCGCAGGTTTATTGCGGGACGCGCTCGACGGCGTGGTGTGCCCGTTTGGCGGACGGGGTGGCGACGGATTCAACCAACCAACGGATGGCACTTGACTGACGAACTGAGGGGCAGCGCATGCTGAGCGTTCTATCGAGAATCATCGACATCGCCATGGTCGCGCTCGGCGCCGCCATCGCGGCGGCCGTGCACAGCGGGAAGTTCGTGTGGCTGGACGATATGCAAAGCGTGTCGCTCGCGTTCGGCTGCCTGCTGGTGGTGGTGTTTTTCCCGGCGCTCGGCATCTATCAATCGTGGCGCGGCAAGCCGCTCTACGACCTGCTGTCGCGCGTGGCGGGCGGCTGGGTGATGGTGGAGATCACGGGCGTGCTGATCAGCTTCAGCCTGCACCGCTCGGACAGCCTGTCGCGGCTGTGGCTCGTGTATTGGGCGGCGGCCACCATCGTGCTGCTGATCGTCACCAAGGTGATCGTCTATTCGATCCTGCGCGGACTGCGCCGCGAAGGCTTCAATCAGCGCGCGGTGGCGATCGTCGGCGGGGCGCCGTATGGGCGCTTCCTGATCGAGCAGATGCGCAGCCGCCCGGAGGCGGGCTTCAGTCCGGTCGTGATGTTCGACGAGGACGGTACCATCAATCACTACGAAGACCCGGACGCGGGCGACGTGATCGAAGGCGTGCCGGTCGAGCGCGACTATCAGCGGATGATCGAGCTGGTGCGCCAGCGTGCGATCCGCGAGTTGTGGCTGGCGCTGCCGATCTCGAAGGAAAAGGCGATCCATCGCTTCGTGATGGACCTGCGCAACGACTTCGTGAACATCCGTTTCATTCCGGACGTGGGCAGTCTCACGCTGTTCAATCAGCCGATGGTCGAGCTGCTCGGCGTGCCGGCGATCAACCTGGCCGCCTCGCCGATCACCGATTTGCGCGTGCTGCCCAAGCGGGTGTTCGACCGCCTGTTCGCACTCGCCGCGTTGACCGCGCTGTCGCCGCTGATGCTGGTGATCGCGGCCATGGTGAAGCTGAGTTCGCCCGGTCCGGTGTTCTTCCGCCAGAAGCGCAAGGGCATCGACGGCAATCAGTTCGAGATCTACAAATTCCGTTCGATGAAGCAGCACAAGGAAGAGGCCGGCAAGATCACCCAGGCCACGCGCCGCGACCCGCGCATCACGGCGGTCGGCGCGTTCCTGCGGCGCACCAGTCTCGACGAACTGCCGCAGTTCATCAACGTGCTGCGCGGCGAGATGTCGGTGGTCGGCCCGCGCCCGCATGCGCTCGAACACGATGACATCTACAAGGATCTGGTGAAGGGCTACATGCACCGCTACCGGATCAAGCCCGGTATCACCGGATGGGCGCAGATCAACGGCTATCGCGGCGAAACCGACCGCATCGAAAAGATGATGGGCCGCGTCAAGCTCGATCTGTACTACATGCAGCACTGGACCTTCTGGCTCGACATCAAGATCGTCGTGCTGACGCTGTGGAAGGGCTTCGTGGGCAACAACGCTTATTGAATCCCGCGATCGAGTGCCGGTCATGCAACGCGACGCGCCGCACGACCGCACGCCTGAATCAACTCCACCGAATCAACTCCTTTTCTCGAGGTGCAACACATGAACCTGACGATCATCGGTAGTGGCTACGTAGGCCTCGTGACGGGCGCATGTCTGGCCGACATCGGCCACGACGTGTTCTGTCTCGACGTCGATCAGCGCAAGATCGACGTGCTCAACAACGGCGGCGTGCCGATCCACGAACCGGGTCTGCAGGAAATCATCGCGCGCAATCGCAAGGCCGGACGCCTGAAGTTCTCGACCGACGTCGAGGCCGCGGTCGCGCACGGCGACATCCAGTTCATCGCGGTCGGCACGCCCTCCGACGAGGACGGTTCCGCCGACCTGCAATACGTGCTCGCCGCCGCGCGCAATATCGGCCGGCATATGACGGGCTTCAAGGTGATCGTCGACAAATCGACGGTGCCGGTGGGCACGGCCTCGCGCGTGCGTGAGGTGGTCGCGGCCGAACTGGCCGCGCGCGACGCCACGCACATGTTCTCGGTGGTGTCGAATCCGGAGTTCCTGAAAGAGGGCGCGGCGGTCGACGATTTCACGCGGCCCGATCGCATCGTGCTCGGCTGCGACGAGGACGTGCCCGGCGAAAAAGCGCGCGAACTGATGAAGCGCCTCTACGCGCCGTTCAACCGCAACCGCGAGCGCACGCTGTACATGGACGTGCGCTCGGCCGAATTCACCAAGTACGCGGCCAACGCGATGCTCGCCACGCGCATCTCGTACATGAACGAACTGGCCAATCTGGCCGACCGCGTCGGCGCGGATATCGAAGCGGTGCGCCGTGGCATCGGCTCCGATCCGCGCATCGGCTACGACTTCCTGTATGCCGGTTGCGGCTACGGCGGCTCGTGCTTCCCGAAGGACGTGCAGGCGCTGATCCGCACGGCCGCAGACCACCAAGCGAACCTGCGCATTCTCGAAGCGGTGGAAGCGGTCAACGACACGCAGAAGCGCATCCTCGCGCATAAGATCGTCGCGCGTCTGGGCGAGGACCTGTCGGACCGCACGTTCGGCGTGTGGGGCCTCGCGTTCAAGCCGAACACCGACGACATGCGCGAAGCGCCGAGCCGAGCGCTGATCGCCGAGCTGCTGCGCCGCGGCGCGCAGGTGAAGGCTTACGACCCGGTCGCGATCGACGAATCGAAGCGCGTGTTCGCGCTCGATCTGAAGGACGTGCCGCAGCAGCATGCGCGCCTCACGTTCGTGAAGGAAGAAATGGAAGCGGCCGAGGGCGTCGACGCGCTGGTGATCCTCACCGAATGGAAGGTCTTCAAGAGCCCGGACTTCGACGCGCTCAAGGAGATGCTGAAGATGCCGCTGATTTTCGACGGCCGCAATCTCTACGAGCCGGATGCACTGCTCGAACTCGGCATCGAGTATCACGCGATCGGCCGGCAGCACGCGCTGCGCAATGCGCCGGCGCGGGTCGGCGCGAACGGCCTGGCAGGCGCGCACGCGGACGTCGATACACGAGCGGTGAATGCCACCGCCGCGAGCCTCTAGGCCGCCTGGCCACCCGCTCACCACGCGCCTCGTCAAGGAGCCTGCCATGTTCGCCAACGTTCTGATCGTTTGCCACGCCAACGTCTGCCGTTCGCCCGCCGCCGAAATGCTGTTCAAGGCGAAGCAGCGGGCGGCGTCGGAAGCAGGGCGCGACGCCGCGCCGATCGCGTTTCATTCGGCGGGCCTGCGCGCGATGAACGGCCACGCGATGGACCCGGTCATGCAACGCCTGCTCGCCGAGCAGGGCGTTGCCTCCGGCATCCATTACTCGCGCCGTCTGGACCGCACGCTCGTGCGAGCCGCGGATCTGGTGCTGGTCACCGAGCGCGCGCAGGTGAGCGACGTCGAAGCGCTCGATCCGGCTTCGCGCGGCAAGGTCTATCCGCTCGGCAAATGGGAAGACGATTCCGACGTCGCCGATCCGCACGGCGGCGAGGAAACCGCTTACAGGGAGAGTCTCGTGCTCATCGAACATCTGGTCATGGGATGGCTGAAAAAAATATGCTGATGCAAAAACTCACTGCAAACTCATTCGCAAACCTCAAGGCCGGCTTCAGTACGAAGTTCGCCGCGACACTTTTGCTGACGTCTTTTCTGTCGGCCTGCGCTACCGCACCGGGCAATTATCTCGACACGTCGCGCCTGAAAGAGGACGACCAGAATCGGCCCACCGAAACCTATCCGGTCCATCTGATCGACGGCAATCTGATCGCCGCACAGGCGCAGGCGGCCGCTTCGCAAACCCAGGTGCTGCCGACCTCGACCCTGAGCGATCCGTCGCAGTACGTGTACCGTCTTTCGCCGCAGGACATTCTCGGCATCACCGTGTGGGATCACCCTGAATTGACCACGCCGCAGGGCAGCACGCTGTCCTCGGGCGGCAACACCACGCAGTCGATCGCCGGTGCGTTGCAGCAGCCCTATACGGCTGCGCTGCCGGGCCAGGCCGATCCGTACGGCCAGACCATCGCCGCCGACGGCACGATCTTTTTCCCGTTCGTCGGCCGCATCAAGGCCGCGGGCAAAACGACCGGCGAGTTGCGCGAGCAGCTCGCGAGCGGCCTCGTGCGCTATATCCGCAATCCGCAGGTCGACGTGCGCGTGCTGTCGTATCGCGGCCAGAAAGTCCAGGTGACCGGCGAAGTGAAGACACCGGGGCCGCTCGCCATTAGCGACGTGCCGCTCACGCTGGTCGACGCGATCACGCGCTCGGGCGGCACGAACTCCGACGCCGACATCCAGCGCGTGCGCCTCACGCGCAACAACAGGCTTTACACGCTCGATGCCGACCGCATGCTCGATCGCGGCGACACCACGCAGAACGTGATGCTGCAAAACGGCGACGTGATCAACGTGCCGGACCGCACCGACAGCCGCATCTTCGTGATGGGCGAAGTGAAGACGCCGATCCAGGTGCCGATCGTGCGCGGCCGCATGACGATCGCCGATGCGCTGACGCAGGGCGGCGGCATCCTGAACACCGACGCCAATCCGCGCCAGATCTTCGTGATGCGCGGCATGAAGGACCATCCGACCACGCCGGAGGTGTTCCGCCTCGACATGACGCAGCCGGACTCGATCATGCTGTCCTCGCAGTTCCAGTTGCAGCCGCTCGATGTCGTGTATGTGGGCACCGCCGCTTCGACCACCTTCAACCGTGTGTTGCAGCAGGTCCTGCCGAGCGTGCAGACGCTGTTCTATCTGAAGCAGTTGACGCGCTGAACCTCTGAGCCGTAGACAGGCCCGCGCCGCGCCGCTCTCTTCAGGGGCGCGGCGCGGGACCGAAGCAAAAACGCCGAAGCAACCGATACGGGATCGAATTGTGAGCAATCAAATCTCTCCACACATGGCCGGTCCGATCAAGACCGAAGAAGAGGACATCGTCCTCGGGCAACTGGTGCAGGTGATCATCGACGACATCTGGTGGCTGCTTGCAATCGCCGGCGTGATCATTGCGATGGCCGTCGCGTACTGCTACCTCGCGAAGCCGATCTATTCGGCCGATGCGCACGTGCGCGTCGAGCAGTCCGACAACACGTCGCAGGCGCTCACGCAGACGCAGACCGGCGCGGCGATCACGAGCGGCTCGACCTCGCTGCCGACCGACGCCGAAATCGAAATCATCAAGAGCCGCGGCGTGGTCGGCCCGGTGGTGCAGCAGTTGAAGCTGAACTTCAGCGTCACGCCGAAGACGGTGCCGCTGCTCGGCAGCATCGCCGCGCGCCTCGCCACGCCAGGCCATCCGGCGCGCCCGTGGCTGGGGCTGACATCGTACGCATGGGGCGGCGAATCCCTCGACCTCGATTCGATCGACGTGACGCCCGCGCTCGAAGGCCAGAAGCTGAACCTGCGCGTGATCGACGCGCAGCACTACGAGCTGTTCGCACCCAACGGCGCGCTGCTGCTGCGCGGCCAGGTCGGGCAACAGGCGCAGGGCGGCGGCGTGACGATGCTCGTGAACAGTCTGGTCGCGCGTCCGGGCGAGGAATTCACGGTGGTGCGCGCCAACGACCTCGACGCGATCACCGCGTTCCAGTCGGCCATCAGCGTGCAGGAGCAGGGCAAGCAGACCGGCGTGATCCAGATCTCGCTGGAAGACAAGAGCCCCGAACACGCGGCGCTGGTCGCCAACGCGCTCGCGCAGTCGTACGTGCGCCAGCACGTGTCGAACAAGCAGGAAGACGCGATCCGCATGCTCGACTTCCTGCAGAGCGAGGAGCCGCGTCTGAAGTCCGATCTGGAGCGCGCCGAAGCGGCATTGACCGCGTATCAGCGCCAGTCCGGCTCGATCAACGCGAGCGACGAGGCCAAGGTGTACCTCGAAGGCAGCGTGCAGTACGAACAGCAGATCGCCGGCCTGCGTCTGCAGATGGCGCAGCTGAACGAGCGTTACGGCGACGACCACCCGTTGCTCAAGGCCGCGCGCGAACAGATGGCCGAGTTGCAGGCGCAGCGCGCCAAGTACGCGGACCGTTTCCGCGATCTGCCGGCCACCGAAGTGAAGGCGGTGCAGTTGCAGCGCGATGCGAAGGTCGCCGAAGACATCTACGTGCTGCTGCTCAACCGCGTGCAGGAGTTGTCGGTGCAGAAGGCCGGCACGGGCGGCAACGTGCATATCGTCGACGCCGCGCTGCGTCCGGGTGCACCGGTCAAGCCGAAGAAGATGCTGATCCTGTCGGCGGCGGTGATTCTCGGGCTGATCGCGGGCACCGGTTTCGTGTTCCTGCGCCGCAATATGTTCAAGGGCATCGACGACCCGGATCACATCGAGCGTGCGTTCCATCTGCCGGTGTTCGGGCTCGTGCCGCAAAGCGCCGAGCAGGCGCAACTCGAAAGCGCGTTCCAGCGCGGCGGCGAACGTCTGCGCTCGGTGCTGGCGAACGCGCGTCCCAAGGACGTGACGATAGAAAGCCTGCGCAGCCTGCGCACCTCGATGCAGTTCACGATGATGGACGCACGCAACCGTATCGTCATGCTGACCGGTCCGATGGCCGGTGTCGGCAAGAGCTTCCTGACGGTCAACCTCGCGGTGCTGCTCGCGCACTCGGGCAAGCGCGTACTGCTGATCGACGGCGACATGCGGCGCGGCGTGCTCGAACGCTGCCTGGGCGGGCCGCCGGATAACGGCCTGTCCGAATTGCTGAGCGGCCAGATCTCACTCGAAGAAGCGATCCGCAGTTCGAACGTGGAGAACCTGAGCTTCATCGCGTGCGGCCGCCGTCCGCCCAATCCGTCGGAGCTGCTGATGTCGCCGCGTCTGCCGCAATACCTCGACGGGCTCGCCAAGCGCTACGACGTGATCCTGATCGACACGCCGCCCGTGCTGGCCGTGACCGATGCGTCGATCATCGGCGCGTATGCCGGCTCGACCTTCTTCGTGATGCGCTCGGGCATGCACAGCGAAGGCGAGATCGCCGACGCGTTGAAGCGCCTGCGGGCCGCTGGCGTGCACGTGCAGGGTGGCATTTTCAACGGTATGCCGGCGCGCTCGCGCGGCGGCTACGACCGCAGCTATGCCGCGGTTCAGGAATATCTGAGCACCTGAGCGCAGCCTGCGCTGCGCCCGTTCAGTCTCCAGCGCAACGAAGATAAAAAGGACATGACGATGAAAGTGACGGTACTGGTTCCGACATACCGCCGCCCGGCCGATCTGGCGCGCTGCCTCGCGGCGCTGCAACGGCAGTCGCGCGCGCCCGACGAAGTGGTCGTGGTGGCGCGCGCCGACGACGACCCGACACATACGTGTCTGCGCGATCCGGCGGTGCCGGGCAAGCTGCCGCTCGTGATCGCGCCGGTCGAAGTGCCGGGCCAGGTCGCGGCGCTCAATCGCGGCCTCGACGCCGCGAGCGGCGACGTGATCGCGATCACCGACGACGACGCCGCGCCGCACGTCGACTGGGTCGCACGGATCGCGGCCGCGTTCGAGAGCGACGCGCGTCTCGGCGCGCTCGGCGGGCGTGACTGGGTGCACGAGAAAGGCCGCGTGCTCGACGGCGAGCGGCAACTGGTGGGCAAGGTCACCGCGCACGGCAAGATCATCGGCAATCATCATCTCGGGGTCGGCGGCGCTCGCGAAGTCGACATCCTGAAGGGCGCCAACATGAGCTACCGGCGCGACGCGGTGCGCACGATCCGCTTCGACGCACGCCTGCGCGGCGCGGGCGCGCAGGTTCACAACGACATGGCGTTCAGCCTCGCGGTGAGAAATGCCGGCTGGAAGCTGATGTACGACCCGCGCGTGGCGGTCGATCACTTTCCCGCCGAACGTTTCGACGAAGACCGCCGCGACGCGCAAACCATGACGGCGTTGCGCAACGCCGCGTTCAACTTCCATCTGATCCTGCGTGACCAGTTGCCGCCGCTGCGCCGCGAGACTGCGTGGTGGTGGTGGACGCTGGTCGGCACGCGGGTCTATCCGGGACTCACGCATGCGGCGCTCGCGCTGGTGTCGAAGCAGGCGGGGCTGAAGCTCTCGCGCTGGCGCGCGGTGCGGACGGGCGCGCACGAGGCGCGCCGGGCGCTCTCGTGAGCGACCTCGCAAGGGCCACCGCGTCCACTATGTTCGCGCATCGGCGCCTGACCACCGTCAGGGCCGCCGATGCCTCTTTCCACCGGCAGAGCGGAGTGTCTGCATGAGTACGAAAGTTCACGTTCATCTGTTTTACGGCGCGGACCCGCGTTTTTACCGGCCGGGCGACAATATCGGCTGCCTGTACGGCTATCACCACGCGGAGTCCGACGAGTTCAGGCTGACCTATTCGCAGGACGCGCGCGAAGGCAAGCCGGTGCGCCTCGCGCGCCGCGCGCTGAAGGCGCTGCTGGGCTTCGACTTCATCCACACGTGGCGCAACCGCGCCGAGATGCTGCGCTCCGACGTGATCTGGACGCACACCGAGCAGGAATGGCTGTCGGCCGCGCTGATGCTGCTGCTGAGCGGACGCAAAGCGGGCCCCGCCGCATCGCCGCTGCTGCTCGCGCAAAGCGTGTGGCTGCTCGACAAGTGGCCCTCGTACGGGATTTTTCGTAGCTGGCTGTATCGCAAGCTCATGAGCCGCGCCGATCAGTTGACCACGCTCGCGAGCGAAAACGCCGAGCTGTGTCAGCGCTATTTCGGCCGCGACGCGCGGCCGCTGCTGTACGGCCTGAACACGCACGACTTTCCGGTCAGCGCGCCCGCGCAATGGACGCCGCATACGCCGCTGCGCATCGCCGCGATCGGCAACGATCGCGACCGCGACTGGGAGACGCTCATCAAGGCGTTCGGCAACGACTCGCGCTACACCGTGAAGCTCGCGACGCGGCGGCGAATTCCCGCGTCGCTGCGCGCACCGAATGTCGAGATCGCGCTGTTCTCGGGTATCAGGAAGCAGCACGAACTATATGACTGGGCCGACGTGATCGTCGTGCCGCTGCGGCCGAATTCGCACGCGTCGGGTATCACCGTGATGCTGGAAGCGGCGGCGGTCGGCAAGCCGATGGTGGTGACGAACGTCGGCGCGCTGCAGGATTATTTTCCGGCGGATGAAGCGGCCTACATCCCGCCGTTCGATCCGCAGGCACTGCGCGACGCGGTGGACCAGTTCGTCGCGTCGCCAGCCGTGGCGTTGCGCCAGGCGCAGGCGGCGGCTGCCGGTTTGCTGTCGCGCGATCTGACGACGCAACACTATGCGATGCAGCACGTGCGAATCACGCGCGACATGCTGCGCGCGCGTGCGCAGGGTCAGACGCAAACACAAACGCAAACACAAACACAAACGCAGGCACAGGCACACGCGCAAGGGCACATGCAAGCCACCCAGGCCCACGCACCGCAGCAGACACAACCCGCCCGCGCTGCCGCGCGCGAATCACGCGGAGGCCTCTGAACGATGTCGACGATCGCGCGAGCCCACGCCACCGACGCCGCCCCAAAAGGGACGGCCCGGCTGCTGTCCGGCGGCCCGCAGGAATGGCTGCCGCCGCTGTTGCTGTGGCTGATCACAGCGGTGCTGATCGTCGCGCATCAGGGCACGGTGCTCACGCTCGCGTTCCCGGTGCTCGCGATCTTCACGGGCCTGTGGCTGTACTTCAAGAGCCCGGCGCGCTACATCGGCTTCATGTGGTGGTTGTGGTTCCTGAGCCCGGAAGTGCGGCGTCTGGCCGACTGGTCCAAAGGCTCGTTCACGCCGACCAGCCTCATCCAGGTCGCGCCGCTAGCGGTCACGATGATCAGCGCGCTGTCGCTGCTGCGTTACTACAAGCTGCTCGCGCAGCGGCGCGGCCTGCCGGTGCTGCTGGTCCTCATGGGGCTCGCCTATGCGTTCATGGTCGGCGTGATGTCGAGCGGACCGCTCGCGGCCACCTACGACCTTGCCAACTGGCTGTATCCGATCCTGATCGGTTTTCACATCATGGCGCATACGCGTCAGTATCCGCAGTACCGCGACACCATCGTCAACACGTTCATCTGGGGCATGCTGGTGATGGGCGGCTACGGCCTGATCCAGTTCTTCATCATGCCGCAGTGGGACGCGCTGTGGATGCTCGGCTCGCAGATGAACTCGCAGGGCGACCCGGTGCCGATGGGCGTGCGCGTATTCAGCACGATGAATTCGTCGGGACCGTTCGCGTTCGCGATGATGGGCGCGATGGTCTTCGTGATGGCGGCCACCCACCGCGTACGCTGGATCGCCGCGGCGCTCGGCTTCTTCTCGTTCGCGCTGAGCCTCGTGCGCTCGACCTGGGGCGGCTGGGTCATCGCGCTCCTGATCCAGCTCGTCAAGTCGAACAACAAGGTGCGCTTGCGCATCGTCGCGAGCGCGGTGCTGCTGGCCGGGCTGTGCGTGCCGCTGCTGGCGGTCGGCCCGGTGGCCGAGCGGATGCAGGCGCGCCTGACCACCATCGTCAACCTGAACGACGACCAGAGCTACGCCGCGCGCAACGAGTTTTACGCGACCTTCGCGAAGACCGCGTTCACGGATGTGGCCGGCGAGGGCATGGGCGCCACCGGCACCTCGACCAAGCTGTCCAACGACGGCGGTCAGCTGGGCCAGTACGGCAACTTCGACAGCGGCGTGATGAACATTCCGTTCGTGCTCGGCTGGCCCGGCACGTTGCTCTACATGTCGGGCATCGTCTGGCTGCTCATGCGCGCGGTGCTCGCGTCGTTCAAGTTACGCGACGACAAGTTCGTGTCCGCGTGCCTGAGCCTGAGCCTCGCGACCTTCGCGATGCTGGTTTTCACCAACTCGCTGGTCGGCACTGGCGGCCTGCTGCTTTTCATGAGTGTTTTTTCGATTCTTTCCGCGGTCCATCACGACAAGATGAACCGCCGACGCACGCTATTTCTCCACGGAGGCACGGATTGAGAGTCGCCATTGTCACGCACGTAGTGCGCCATAACGACGGCCAGGGGCGCGTCAACCACGAGATCGCGCGTGCCGCCCTCGACGAGAACATCGGCGTCACGCTGGTCGCGTCGCACGTCGCCCCCGAGCTGCTCGCGCATCCGAACGTCCGCTGGGCGCCGGTGAAAATCGGCCGCTGGTGGCCCACCAATCTGCTGCGCCAGCAGGTGTTCGCGTTCAAGAGCGCGATGTGGCTGCGCGCGCACCGCCGCGAATACGACGTGCTGCACGTGAACGGCTTCATCACGTGGATGCCCGCCGACGTCAATACGTCGCACTTCGTGCATAGCGGCTGGTTCGGCAGCAAGTACTACCCGTTCGGTCTCACGAAGGGGATGTGGTCCGCGTATCAGTCGGTGTATACGCGCTGCAATGCGCTGCTGGAGCGCTGGGCCTACCGGCGCTCGAAGGTGATCACGGCGGTGTCGCAAAAGGTCGCCGACGAAATCCGCGCGATCGGGCTCACGCCACATAACCGCGTCGAGGTGATTTACAACGGCGTCGACACGCAAGGTTTCGCGGCGGCCACGGGCAATCGCGAGAAATTCGGCTTGCCGGAGGACGCATTCCTGCTGCTGTTCGTCGGCGATCTGCGCACGCCGCGCAAGAATCTCGGCACTGTGCTAGCCGCTTTGAAGCACTTGCCTGAGCACGTGCAGATCGCGGTGGCCGGCTTTTTGCCGGGCAGTCCGTACCCGGAACAGGCGAAGGCGCTCGGTATCGCGCACCGCGTGCATTTTCTCGGCCTCGTGAAGGAGATGCCGGTGCTGATGCATTCGGTCGACGCGTTCGTGTTTCCTTCGCGCTACGAAGCGATGAGCCTGTCGCTGCTCGAAGCGATGGCGGCCGGCTTGCCGGTGGTTACCGCGCGCACCGCGGGCGGCGCCGAAATCATCACGCCCGATTGCGGGATCGTGCTCGACGATCCGGACGATCCCAAGGCGCTCGCCGGCGCGGTCGCGCGTCTCGCGAATAACGACGAAGCGCGCCGCGCGATGGGCGTCGCCGCCAATCAGCTCGCCACCGGCTTCGGCTGGGCGCGCATGGCCGAGCAATATATCGCGCTGTACCGGCAGTTGGCCGGGCAGCAGGAAAACCGCCGGCGCAGCGAAGCGGAAGCGGCAGCGGTCGCGAAGACCGACGCGCTGACGCTGAACACGCTGGCCGGACAGAAGAGCGCGGAATGACGGATGCCGTAGCGGCGCGGCGCGTGTTGCGCCACGCCACGCATTCGCGGCATTCAGCGCTTCATCGACACAACTCTCAGAAGGCACAGGGGCAACAACCATGACGACGAGCTCAATCAAATCGCTGCAGATCGGGATGCACTGGTTTCCCGAACGCGCGGGCGGCCTCGACCGCATGTACTACTCGCTGGTCGGCGCACTGCCGGGCGCGGGCGTCGCGGTGCGCGGCGTGGTGGCCGGCTCGCCGAAAGTGGCGACGGACACCGGCGGCGCCATCAACGGCTTCGGCTCGGCCGCGCAATCGCTGCCGTTGCGGCTGATGGCGGCACGCCGTGCGCTGCGCCAGGAAATCAGCACTTCGCGCCCGGACGTCATCTCCTCGCACTTCGCCCTGTACACGTTTCCGGGACTCGACGTGACACGCGGCATTCCTCAGGTGTCGCATTTTCAGGGGCCGTGGGCCGACGAGAGCCACGTCGAAGGCGCCGATTCGCTCGGCCAGCGCGCGAAGCGCTATCTGGAGCAGTCGGTGTATGCGCGCTCGTCGCGGCTGATCGTGCTGTCGGAGGCGTTCGGCAAGATTCTGACCTCGCGCTACCGGATCGCGCCGGATCGCGTACGCGTGGTGCCCGGTTGCGTCGACGTCGAGCAGTTCAATCTGCCGATCACGCCGGCCGAGGCGCGCCTGAAGCTGCAATTGCCGCAGGACCGGCCGATCGTGCTGGCGGTGCGCCGCCTCGTGCGCCGCATGGGTCTCGAAGATCTGATCGACGCGGTCAAGCTGCTCAAGCGCAGCGCGCCCGACGTGCTGCTGCTGATCGCGGGCAAGGGGCGGCTCGAAGGCGAGTTGCAGGCGCGTATCAGCGAAGCGGGTCTCGAGAACAACGTGAAGCTGCTGGGCTTCGTGCCTGACCAGCATCTGGCGGCGTTGTATCGGGCGGCGAATATCAGCGTGGTGCCGACGGTCGCGCTCGAAGGCTTCGGTCTCATCACCGTCGAATCGCTCGCCTCAGGTACGCCAGTGCTGGTGACGCCGGTCGGCGGCCTGCCTGAGGCGGTGGCGGGGTTGTCGCCGAATCTGGTGCTGCCGGAGACCGGCGCGCGCGCGATTGCCGATGGCCTTGCCGGCGCGCTGAACGGCTCGTTGAAGTTGCCGGATGCGGACGCGTGCCGCCGTTATGCGCGTGAGAACTTCGATAACGCGGTGATCGCGAAGCGTGTGGCGTCGGTGTATAGCGAGGCGATTGGGGCGGCTGAGGTGCACTGAGTTGCTGGGGCGATGAGCTTGCCGCTCGTGCGCTGACGCGGCAGTCTCTCGCCCCCACTTGTGGTTCGCCGCATCACGCGCGGGCCGAAGAGCGTGGCGCAGCGCTGCTCGCTTCGTCCAGGAAGCAAAAAGACGTGCTTTACCGACGATCCTTGCGCGGCTGCACGCGGCCGTCGCTGCGGCCGCGCATCCTCACATCGGCTCAGAACGTCTCGTGATGCTCATTGCGGCCAATATCCGCATGAACCATCATGTGGCACAACTGTTCGAGCGTGGTCTGCGGCTGCCAGCCGAGCGTCTCGCGTGCCTTGTCCGCGCTGCCGATCAGCAAGTCCACCTCGGCCGGGCGATAGAACCTAGGATTCACGCGCACCAGCGTCTTGCCGGTCGCGACATCGATACCGGTCTCGCGCTCGTCCTTACCTGACCACTCGATCTGATAACCCGCAGCGGTGAACGCCATGCGCACGAAATCGCGAACCGTCTCGGTGCGGCCGGTGGCGAGCACGAAGGTGTCCGGCGTGTCGGCCTGCAGCATGCGCCACATCCCTTCGACGTATTCGAGCGCGAAGCCCCAGTCGCGCTGTGCGCCCAGATTGCCGAGTTCCAGCACGTCCGCTTTGCCGAGCTTGATCTTCGCGACCGTGTCGGTGATCTTGCGCGTGACGAATTCGCGGCCGCGCAGCGGCGATTCGTGATTGAACAGAATCCCGCTGCTGGCAAACAGGTTGTACGACTCGCGATAGTTGATGGTCGACCAGTGCGCGAACAGCTTGGCGACGCCATACGGGCTGCGCGGATAGAAGGGCGTGCTCTCGCGCTGCGGAACCGCCTGCACGAGGCCGAACATCTCGGACGTCGACGCCTGGTAGAAGCGCGTCTTCGGGCTCAGAATGCGCAGGCCTTCGAGCAGATTCAGTGCGCCGACGCCGGTCACTTCGGCGGTGGTCACGGGCTGATCGAACGAAACGCCGACGAAGCTCTGCGCGGCGAGGTTGTAGAGCTCGTCGGCCTGCGCGCCTTCGAGCAGGCGCAGCGTCGAGCCGAGGTCGGTCAGATCGTGCTCGACCAGACGCAGATTCGGATGATCGAGCACGCCGAGCTCGCGCATGCGCCAGAAATTGACCGAGCTGGTGCGCCGGTACGTGCCGGTCACGTGATAGCCCTTTTCGAGCAGCAGTTTGGTCAGATAGGCGCCGTCCTGTCCGGACACGCCGGTGATGATCGCTTTGCGTGGTTGGCTGTGTGGTTGGCTCATGGCTTGCCTTCGATATTGGTAAAAGAAAAAAGGAAGAAGCGTTCGCACCCGCCAGGGCGCATTTCATCGGCACACTCGGAAGCGCATTTCAGAAGCACGATTCACCTAGGTCATGAAGCGGACCTCGCGAAGCACGCTTGAAAAAAACGCTTCAGAGCGTGCCGTCCAGCTGCCGCCGCACCAGCGGGTCGACGACCTGATAATCCCGTTCGGCCTTGAGCCGGTAGAGCCCCGGTTTCGGATGCGCGCCGTCCGACATCAGCGTCTTCCAGTCGGGCAGACTGCTGACGTAAGCGAACTGGTCGACGAGCGGCACCTGCTGTTCGGCGGCCACGCGGCGCGTCATCGCGACCATCACGGCGAGCCGTGCGTTGAGCCGGTTGTCGGGCATCGGGTTCGACGTTTGCAGAACCGGCTCTTTGCCAAGCGCCCGGGCGGTTTTCACGAGCTCCGTTTCAGCCGCGTAAAACTGCTCGGGCGTCTGGTTCTGCATCACTTCGTTGATGCCGTAGTTGATCAACACGATCTGCGCGGGCGAGGCCGCGAGGCGTTCGCGCCATGGCAGACCCGCGCTCGGGCCGGCGCGGCGGTTGCCGGTGCCGTCGCGCAGTTGCGTGGCCATCGCGCCGCCTACGCCGAAATTCGTGACGCGCACGCGATCGCCGTGATGCGCGCTCAGGTCTTCCTGCAGATAGGACACGGCGTTTTGCGGCTGTGGGCCACAGTGGCCGTCGTTGCAGGTGATGCCGAGCGTGGTCGAGTCGCCGTAGGCGTCGATCTGGACTTGCTGCTGTTGCGTTTGCGGCAGCGGCTTTTGCGCCGCATTGCTACGGGCTGCGCAGGTCTCGGGCGCGAATGCGAGTGTCATTGCCAGCATCGCCAGCGAGCTGGTCACCGCGGCGGCCCATGCGCGCACAGGCAAGCCAACACGTGCACTCGACATCGGCGCCGCGACCCTCAGGCCCGCGGCAAGTTCTCCACGGCGTCTCATGCGCGGCTTTGCGGCGCAGTGCCCGCTCGCGCGACACTGCCGCCGGACGGTGCATGCGTCTGCGCCTGAGCCGGCGCATGGCCAGGTACATGAGCTGACACCTGCGCCTGATTCTTGCCGCGCGCACCGAAAATCAACCGCTTCTCGAACGCGAACCACGTGATGCTCGCGTAGGCGAGCGTGATCGCGAGCGCACAGCCAGCGCTCAGATAACGGTTCAGATGTAGCGGCCACAGCACGTACAGCACGCTCAGGTGAATCAGGTAAATCGTGTAGCTGATGGTGCCGATATAGACCAGCACGGGATTGCACAGCAGCCGTTTGACGATGCCCTTGCTTTGCAGGGCGATGACCACGACGGAAGTACAAAGCACCAACGAAACGCTGTAGAGCCCGGCATTGGACAGCGGCGTATTGGCCGCGCGAAACCGCGGAAAGTGCAGATGCAGCCACGCCAGCACGGCGAGCGCGGCGAAGAAACCGAGCACCGCGAGCCACTTGAACGGCTCGAGCGCCTGGCGGTTGCGCCGCACCGCCACCGCGAGCAGCGCACCAGTCGCGAGCAGGTCCATGCGGAACGGCGTCAGGTAATAGATGGGCCAGAACGAGTCGAACCAGGGCGTGGCCACGGCGCGCAGCACCGGCACCAGCACGATCAGCGCGGCCGCCACGTAGCCGAGCAGACGCTCGGGCACGAGCAGGATCACGAACGGCCAGACGATATAGAACTGCTCTTCGACCGCGAGCGACCACAGCACGTTGAGACTGTCGTGACCGCTCTGATTGAGCGCGTCGCCGATATTGGTCGCGAAAAACGCATACCAGTACCAGTGCTGCGCCCACGCGAGGCCGAACAGCAGCGACGACACCACCATCAGCAGCAGATACGGCGGCAGGATGCGCCGCGCGCGGCGTGCGTAGAAGTAGCGGAAATAGGATTGCCCGCGGTCCTTGCGATCGAGCAGGATGCCGCTGATCAGAAAGCCGCTCAGGACAAAAAACAGATCGACGCCCATCCACAGCGGCGCTTTCAATGCGTGCTGCGCGAACACCGCGAGCACGGCGATGGCGCGCAAACCGTCGAGCTGCACGATGCGGGAATGGGAGGGCGCGAGGGGCAATGCGCTGGCAGTCATGAACCGTCCATGGTGTGAAGCGGATGGGCCGGACGAAGCGTCACGCGAGATTCCACACGGGGCAGGCGCGCTCGCATCGGTCGCAACGGAAGTGCAATCGATTCTAGGGAAAAGAAAATCGCGAAAAAACGGGAATGAATTGGATAAATGAATCAGATTGCAACAGGGTGTTTCGTTATTCATTTCCGCGGCATTTATATGCTTGTCTCGTGAGCCGTGCAGCGAACGGGAAATATGTAATAAATGCAGCGAGCGCGCCCTGGCATCGGTAAGGATGGGAAAAACCACGCCGTGCGATGCGGTCTGGTCACGCGTCCCGTTTTAATCGATTTTTAAATCGCTTTCTTTCACGATGCTTAAAGCGTCGAATATTTTTGAATTATTTTCGATTTTCGTCGCGGTGTTTTTTCCGCGTAATGTGGCCAGGGCGGTGACCCATGCGGGCAGGCGTGCGCACTGGCCTGTCCAGGACGGTGCGTGGGCCGTCGCCCGGGTGGCCGGTCCGGCCATCGTCTGAATGTCGCCTGAATGAATGCCGCATCAGCGCGCTGCCTTGCAGCCGTCCTTCCTGCATGAATCGCTCGCACGTTCCTGTGTGGTTTTCGGCGGCCCGGCCCGTCACATCACTGACTTTTGTATCGTCGCGCGGGCTCGTGCCCGAGCGCGGCGTTGACTGGAGGACCTACCTTGCCCCGTTTCACGTTCAAAAGCTGGTTCGCCGTATTGGCATGCGCCGCCGCACTGGCCGCAGGATCGGTCACTGTCGCGGCGCGCGCGGAGACCGCGTTGAACGCGAAAACGTCATGGATCGGCAACAGCTTCGGCTTCGGCGACGGCACGTGGGCGCAGATCGACATCACCGCGATCGCGGTCGCGCCCGACGGCAAGGTGTACACGAACGCGCCATGGGACGAGAGCGGCGCCGAAGCAAGCGTCTATCAGAACGGCAAGATGCTCGGCTTCGCGGGCGGCACACATGGGTGGGGCAATGGCGGCGGCAACGCGGTCGCGGTGAATCGCAAGTACGCGTTCGTGGCGATCGCGGTCGGCAACGAAAAGGGTCATCTGGTCGAGCAGGGCGTGTGGCCCGAGAAGGGCAAGCAATGGTTCGGCATTTCGCGCCGGCAGATCGCCGATCCGAAACGCGCCGCACCGTTCCAGCCCGCCGCGAAAACCGCCGACCCGCACGCGCAACTCGCGGCCGGTTTCCTGAAGATGAACGAAGTGCCGACCGGCACGAGCGCCGAAGTCGGCGGTCTCGCGGCGAACGACACCACGCTCTACGCGGCGAATACCGCGCGCGATCGCATCGAGGTGTACGACGCCGAATCGATGCAGAAGAAGGCCGCGTGGGACGTGCACGAACCGGGCCGCCTCGCGCTCGCGCCCGACGGCACGCTGTGGGTGCTGAGCGGCACGCGCGGCGAACGCGCGCGCATCGAGCATTACACGGCCACTGGTCAGCGCATCGAAGAAAACTTCACGCTGCCCGCCGACACGGTCGCGGTCGATCTCGCCGTCGACGCGCAAGGCCGCATCCTGATCGCCGACAACGGTCCGCGCCAGCAGGTGCTGTTCTTCACGAAGAGCAACGGTCGCTATGCGGAGTCGGGCGCGCTCGGCGAGAAAGGCGGCATTTTCAGCGGCGTGGCCGGCAAGCCGGGCCCGCGCCGTTTCAATGGACTCACTGGCGTCGGCGTGGATGCGCGCGGCAACGTCTACGTATCGACCAACGGCATCGGTCCGCGCTACGCGCCGATCGGCGCGGGCCTCGGCGCGACGCTCGAAAGCTATGCGCCCGACGGCAAGCAGAACTGGCAGGTGCAGGGGCTGTTGTTCGTCGATGGTGCGTGGATCGATCCGTCGCGGCCGGACAGCGTCTACACCGGCAACAAGCGCTTCGAACTCGATCTGTCGAAGCCCGCCGGGCAGGACTGGAAATACGTAGGGTTCCTGTCCAACCGTTTCAGGTATCCCGACGATCCGGTCTTCCACACGGATCAATACCCGGGCCTGCCGATCGCCCGCAAGCTCAAGGGCCGCACCTTCCTCTATCTGACGGACATGTATGCGGATCATCTGAAGATCTATCGCTTCGATCCGCAACATGACGGCGAAACCGCGATTCCTTCGGGCTTCATCGCGGGCCGCGAACGCGCGGTCGCGAAGGTGCCGAACGCCCCACCGGGCGGCGACTGGATCTGGCGCGACACGAACGGCGACGGCCGCTTCGATGGCGACGAATTCACGCTCAATACGACGGGCACGAAGCTCGCGGGCGGCTGGGGCTGGTGGGTCGACACCAATGGCGACATCTGGCGCACGCGCGACACCAAGGGCATCTACCGCTTCCGTTTCGGCGGTCTGGATGCGAAGGGTAATCCGCTCTACTCGTATTCGAATCTCACGCAATACCCGGTGCCGCAGCCGTTCACCGAACTGCGCCGCGCGATCTACGACCCTGCCAGCGACACGATGTACGTGAGCGGCTACACGCCCGCCACGCCAGTCGATCGCGGCTTCTGGAAAGAGGTGGGGCGCGTGCTGGTGCGCTACGACAAATGGTCGAGCGGCAATCCGGTGCAGCGCTACGCGATCACGCTGCCGTGGCAGACGCAGAGCAAACCCATCGCGACGATTATCGGCCTGACGGTCGAGGGGCAATACATCTTCGGCGTCGAGCCGGTCGGCGCGGTGCATGTGTGGGACAAGGACAGTGGCCGCGAACTCGGCGTGATCCGGCCGGGCGCGGAAGTCGGGCGCGCGTCGGGCTGGGTGGACGTGCCCAACGGCATCAGCGCGGCAAAGCGGGCCAACGGCGAGTACCTGATATTCGTCGAGGAAGACGCGCGCGGCAAGGTGCTGATGTACCGCTGGAAACCGTGACCACAAACGCAACGACAAACGCACCCACAAACGCACCCACAAACGCAAACGCAGTCAACCCAGGGCATCCGATGGACAAAGGCATTCTCAGGAACGTAACGATCAATTTCGTCGGGCTGGTGCTGCCGACCTTCGTCTCGCTCGTCACCGTGCCGTCGTATATCAAGCTGCTCGGCGTCGAGCGCTACGGCGTGATCAGTCTCGTGTGGACGTTGATCGGCTACTTCGGGATTCTCGATCTCGGCATGAGCATGGCCGCGCAGAACCACATCTCGAAGGCGCGCGCATCCGGCGACAAGGACGAAAGCGTGCGGGTGTTCTGGAGCGCGACGTGGCTCAATCTCGCGACCGGGGTGATCGGCGGATTGATCATCTACTTCGGCGCGTTTCTCTACACCGCGTATTTCACCAAGGTGTCACCCGAGCTGCAGCACGAGGTCTATATGGCGCTGCCGTGGCTCGCGGTGGCGATTCCGATTGCCAACGTGTCATGGGTATTCGCCGGTGCGATCAACGGCGCAGAACGCTTTGGCGTCTACAACACCAACCAGACCATCGGCACGTTCCTGTTCCAGCTGCTGCCGCTCGGCGCCGCGTGGTGGCTCGGCGCGACGTTGCAGAACGTGCTCGCCGCGGCGGTGTTCGCGCGGATTCTCGCGGCGCTTCTGCTGGGCCGCTCCGCGCTGAAGGTGCTCGACATCCGCAGCGTTCTGCCGCCGCAATTCGGTGTGGCCAAGGGGCTGTTCAATTTCGGCGGCTGGATGCTGATTGCCAGCGTCACCACGATGATCGCCGACTCGCTCGATCGCGTGATGCTCGGCTCCCGTCTCGGCGCGCGTTTCGTGACGTATTACACGGTGCCGCAGAATCTCGTGACGCGGCTGAACATCGTGCCGACCGCGCTGGTGCGTACGCTGTTTCCGCGTTTGTCCGCCGTCGGCCGCGCCGATGCCGACACCATCACGCAGCAGTCGCTCGAATTTCTCAATGGCGTGTTCACGCCGGTCGCACTGGTCGCGATGCTGGTGCTCGAACCGTTCCTGCATCTATGGGTCGGCAATGAGATCGCCACCGTCGCCGCGCCGGTGGGCCGCATCATGATCGTCGCCGTGTGGCTGGTCGGACAGGCGAATGTCACGCGGATCCTGATCCAGTCGCAGGTCAGTCCGGCTACGGCCGCACGCGTCGGTCTCGTCGAATTGCCCCTGTTTGCAGGGGCTTTGTGGCTCGGCATCACGCATTTCGGGCTAACCGGCGCGGCGGTGGCCGTAGCCGGCCGCGCGCTGTTCGACTATGCGGTGCTGCTGCATTTCTCGGCGATTCGCGCGCGCCAGATCGCGCTCGACATGCTGGCTCACCTCGCTTTCCTGCTCGCGAGCCTGTGGCTCGCGAGCTTCCTGCCGGGTCTCGCGCTGGCGCTCGCCGCCGGTGCATTGATGGTCGGCGCGAATCTCGCCTGGTCGATCACGATGACCCCCGCCTTGCGCAATCTTGCGCGTTCACTGCTGTTGCGACTGAATCCGAGGAAAAGCGCATGAACCAGGACATCCTTGAAGAAGCCGTGCTGCGACCCGCGAAGCGCAGCGCGCTCGCCGAACTCACCGGCGTGCCCGGCGTGCAGGCCACGCCGCGCCGCGCCGCGATCCGCGCCGATAAAACGGTGCGCATCGCGATCGTGCATGACTGGCTCGTCACCTATGCGGGCGCGGAGAAAGTGCTCGAGCAGATCGTCGCGTGCTTTCCGGACGCGGACCTGTTCAGTCTCGTCGACTTTCTCGACGACCGCAGCTTTCTGCGCGGCAAGTCGGTCACGACGTCGTTCATCCAGAAGCTGCCGCTCGCACGCAGCAAGTACCGCTCGTATTTGCCGCTGATGCCGCTCGCGATCGAGCAGCTCGACGTGTCGGCGTACGACGTGGTGATCTCCAGCAGCCATGCGGTCGCCAAGGGCATTCTGACCGGCCCCGACCAGGTGCATATCAGCTACGTGCATTCGCCGATCCGCTACGCGTGGGATCTGCAGCATCAATACCTGCAGCAGTCGAAACTGACCAACGGTCCGAAGTCGGCGCTCGCGCGGCTGATCCTGCATTACATCCGCAACTGGGATATCCGCACATCGAACTCGGTGGACGGCTTCGTCGCGAACTCGGAGTTCATCGCGCGGCGCATCAGGAAGGTCTATCAGCGCGAGGCGCAGGTGATCTTTCCGCCGGTCGACGTCGAAGCCTTTTCGTTGTGCACGGAAAAGGAAGACTTCTACCTGACCGCATCGCGGATGGTGCCGTACAAGAAGATCGATCTGATCGTCGAGGCATTCGCGCGCATGCCCGAGCGCAAGCTGGTCGTGATCGGCGACGGTCCCGACATGCAGAAGATCCGCGCGAAGGCGGGGCCAAACGTCGAGATCATGGGCTACCAGCCGTTCAAGGTGCTCAAGGACCGGATGAGCCGCGCGAAGGCCTTCGTGTTCGCCGCCGAGGAAGACTTCGGCATTTCGGTGGTCGAAGCGCAGGCGTGCGGCACACCGGTGATTGCCTACGGCAAGGGCGGGGCGCTCGAAACCGTGCGCGATCTGTCGGAGCCGCGGCCCACCGGCATGTTCTTCGATGAGCAGGATGCCGAATCGATCATCGCCGCGGTCGAGCGTTTCGATACGCACATCAAGCGTTTTTCGCCGATGGATTGCCGCGCCAACGCCGAACAGTTTTCCGCCGCGCATTTCCGCGAACGTTTCTTCGCGCATGTGCGCGCGGCGGTACCGGCCTTGCGCAGCGCGCAACAGCCGGCTTACGTCCCCTACAAGGCGGACGCCGCCGCGAGCGCGCCGCGCATCCTCGCCGTCGATCAAAGCGGCGTGCTCGGCGGCGCCGAGCTTTCGCTGCTGGAAATCGTCAAGGCGCTGCGCTCGCGCATCGAGGTCGTGCTGTTCGACGACGGCCCGTTCCGCACGGCGCTCGACCAGGCGGGCGTGACAGTCGACGTGCTCGATGCCGGTGCGCTGCGGCATGTGAAGAAGCAGGGCGGTTCGTTGCCGAAGGGTGCGGCGCTCAAGGGCCTGCTGTCGCTCGTGCGCGCCACCGCGAAACGCGCGCGCAAGGCGGACGTGATCTACGCGAACACGCAGCGCGCGATGGTGATCGGCGCGATCGCCGGCAAGCTCGCGAAACGGCCGGTGGTCTGGCACCTGCGCGACATCGTGAGTCCCGAGCATTTCGGCGGCAAGCAACTCGCGATCATCAAATGGTGCGCGCGGTTCGGCCTCACGCACGTGATCGCCAACTCGGCGGCGTCGGCGCAGGCGTTCGCGAAGCTCACGCAGTTCGACGGCAAACATATCGACGTGGTCTTCAACGGTATTTCCGCCGAGCCGTTCGACGCGTTGCGCGCGGTGCCGCAAGCGGCGCTGCGCGAGCGGCTGAACCTGCCGCGCGACGCGTTCCTCGTGGGCTCGTTCAGCCGCCTCGCGCGCTGGAAAGGGCAGCACGTGCTGCTCGAAGCGATGGTGCTCAATCCGCAGATGCACGCGGTGCTGGTCGGCGCGCCGCTCTTCGGCGAGGACCAGTACGAGAGCGAATTGCATGCGTTCGTCGCCGCGCACGATCTGCGCGACCGGGTGCATTTCCTCGGCTTCCAGCACGACATTCCGGCCTGCATGTGCGCGGTCGACGCGGTCGTCCATACGTCGATCACGCCCGAGCCGTTTGGCCGCGTGATCGTCGAGGGCATGCTCGCGCAGCGGCCGGTGGTGGCGGCCCGCGCGGGCGGCGTGCTGGAGATCATCGACGACTACGAGAACGGCGTGATGTGCACGCCCGGCGATGCGCACGGTCTGGCCGACACGCTCGCGGAATTGCGCTCGAATGACGACCTGCGCAACAAGCTGGTCCGAAACGGCTACCAGACGGCGCTGAGCCGCTTCGGCACCGCGACCTATGTCGATGGTGTCGCGCGGATTCTGAAGCGCGTGGCGGGGCGTTAAATAGGTCACGGCGGCCTGGGAGGATCGATCCCTCAGGCCGCCGCTGTCGATGCGGGTTCAGGCAGGTTCGATGCGCTGCGGCGCGCACAGATTTGACGCGGGGGTAGGCAGGGACTCGGCCGGTTCCTGTCGTTGGCGTAGCGGAGCGAAAGTCAGCAGCTTTCGCTCCGTTTTTTTTATCGCTGTTTTGCGGTGCCGTGACTTATTGCTGCGGCTTCACGGCCGTCGGCTTGAAGCTGGCCGACCACTTCATGGCGGGCAGTTCGACCAGCCGGTAGAACACGTAGGCGGCCGGCACCGCCACGAGCATATAGCCGAACGACGGCCAGATCGACATCTGCAACGCCGAGCGGAACAGCAGCGACGACAGCAACACGAAAATCGGCAGATGGATCAGGTACAGCGAAAAGCTGAAATCGCCGAACCGGGACAGCAGCCGCGTGCCGAAGCTTGCGCGTGGCGGCCCGTTGCGGCGGTCCAGCGCCTTGTACAGATAGAACGCGAAGCCGAGCGCCCACAACTGGAACGCACCGTACTGGCCGAAATGGAACGCCGCGCAGCCGAGCGCGATAAAGCCCGCAGCCAGCGCATAGAGCCATGCCGACGAGCGGGCTTGCGGTGCGCTGCGAACCTTGGCGTCGGCGATCCACGCGCCGAGCGTCCACGAGAACCAGTACGACGTGAAGAACTGGAGGTCATGGCGTTCGAGCACATAGGCCGAGACCACGTTGACCACGGCGACGAGCGCCAGCACCGGCGTCATGCCGATGCGCCGGCGCAGTGCGAACAGCAGCGGATAGATCGCGTAGAACTGCACCTCGAGCGACAGCGTCCACAGTGCGCCGTTCGATCCGTAGGTCTTGCCGGCCACGCCTTGCAGCGAGAACAGGTTGACGAGAAACGCCTGCAGGCCGATCTCGCGGATCTTGTGGCTGACAGGCGGCAGTTGCAGGCTGAACCAGTCGAGCGCGAAGGTCAGCACCAGCGCCGCGAGCAGCACCGGATAGATGCGCGCGAAACGGCGTACCCAGAAATTGGCCGCGTCGAGCCGGTAAGCGGGATTGGCCGCAAGGCGCAGCGCGCCGCCGCGATGAATGCAATAGCCGCTGATCACGAAGAAAATCGGCACACCCGCCGAGCCCCACGCGATCGGGAACGTCAGATAGGCGGCGATCGCGCTCAAGCTGAACGAATGGCCGACGCTCTGATGAAACGCCTGCATGCCGACCCATGCGACCTGGCGGCAATGAAAATACGCGACCAGCAACGCGGCGAAGCCGCGCATCGCGTCGATCACGTGTTCTTTGCCGGCGCTGTCGGCGCGCGCGTCGGCCGACGCACGCGAGGCGGCGCTGGCCGCACGAGCAGGGCTAGAGGGGGAAAGGGGCAGGGATGAGCCGGCGGCATCCAGTGCTGAGTCGCTCATGCGCGGTCCTTATTCTGAATCTGAACGGGAAAAAGCGGAGTGCCGGGCGCCGTACGCGCCCGCAATGGATCACATGCTAGAGCACCGCGGCCGCAAAAAATCGATAAAAAATTGTCGGCCTTATTGAATGAATGGCTATTTTGTGACGAATTGTAATTGAGCATAAGCAGATGCGGCGGCGAATTATTTACCGCTTTTGTCGTGCTAATTTAAAGCACGGATTTTCCTGACCAGAGGTGAAGTCATGAACCTGCATTTACTCGCCGGCATTGCCGTGCTGCTGATCCTCGTCGCCGCGTCTGCTTACCGCGAGGCCTTGCGCAACGAGCCGATCCGCCGTTACCGGATGAATCCGGGCAAGCTGCCCCCCGTCGACGAAAACGAATGAGGTGGAACGACGATCGATGAAACGCGTGTGACAATGCCGCGCTTCACTGCCATGCCCCACGGATGGCCGGGCGGTTCGATACGTAAAATTTTCGGAGCCGCCGGAAATAATTCATTTGATATATGTAATTATTTCCTGACGCTTATCGCGCTTCGGCATATTGAAAGCGAATCGATTTATTTTGTTGATTGGATAAAAATCGCACGTGAAACGCGTGGGTTTTTTTGCTAGTCTTTCCGGCGACATCGATTCGCCGCCAGGTCCGCGAACACACCAACTTCTAACCGATATGGGAATGCCTACCATGCTGAAAGTCACCAAAGCCGTGTTTCCCGTAGCGGGCCTCGGGACACGATTCCTGCCGGCTACCAAAGCAAGTCCTAAGGAAATGCTGCCGATCGTGGACAAGCCGCTGATCCAGTACGCGGTCGAGGAAGCGATTGCCGCCGGCATCACCGAGATGATCTTCGTGACGGGCCGCAGCAAGCGCGCGATCGAAGATCACTTCGACAAGTCCTATGAGATCGAAGCCGAACTCGAAGCACGCAACAAGCAGAAGCTGCTCGACCTCGTGCGCAGCATCAAGCCGGCCAACGTCGACTGCTTCTACGTGCGCCAGGCCGAAGCGCTCGGTCTGGGTCACGCGGTGCTGTGCGCCGAAAAACTGGTGGGCGAGAGCCCGTTCGCCGTGATTCTGGCCGACGACCTGCTGCACAGCTCGAAGCCGGTGATGAGCCAGCTTGTCGACACCTTCAATCACTATCACAGCTCGGTGATCGGCGTCGAAACCATTGCACGTGAAGACAGCCGTTCGTATGGCGTGGTCGACGGCCGTGAGTGGGAAGACAACGTGATCAAGCTGTCGGGCATCGTCGAAAAGCCGGCGCCGGACGTTGCACCGTCGAATCTCGGCGTGGTGGGCCGCTACGTGCTGATGCCGACCATCTTCAAGCATATCCGCGCGTTGAAGCCGGGTGCGGGCGGCGAACTGCAACTGACCGACGCGGTGCAGTCGCTGCTGACGGAAGAGCAGGTACTCGCGTATCGCTATTTCGGCACGCGTTTCGATTGCGGCAGCAAGCTCGGCTATCTGAAGGCGACGGTGGAATTCGCGCTGCGCCACCCGGAAGTGAAGGCCGATTTCGAAGCGTATCTGCAGGCGTATATGCAGAACAACCAGCCGGCGGGCGTGCCGGCGCAGTACACGGCGGAAGCGGCCTGAGTCGTTCAGCGGTTGGCTTGATGCGCTGCTGAACCGTGCGGGTTACATGCCATCGCGCTGAGCGCAAGCGCCGCATGAAAGCTCTGCGCCAATAAAAAACGGGCGCCGCATCGCGCGGCGCCCGTTGTCGTTTCAGCCGCTTCGCCCGACACTGAAAGCGAAGCGGCCAGGCCACGACAGCCTTACCCCTGCTGCTTCACTTCCAGCCGGAACTTGTGCAGCAACGGTTCCGTATAACCGCTCGGCTGCTGGCGTCCTTCGAACACCAGCGCTTGGGCGGCCTTGAACGCGATCGTGTCGAAGCCCGGCGCCATCGGCTGGTAATGCGGGTCGCCGGCGTTCTGTTCGTCGACCACCTTCGCCATGCGCCGGAACGTCTCTTCGACCAGCTCGCGCTTCACCACGCCGTGATGCAGCCAGTTGGCGATGTGCTGGCTCGAAATCCGCAGCGTCGCGCGGTCTTCCATGAGGCCGACGTCGTGAATGTCCGGCACCTTCGAGCAGCCCACGCCCTGGTCGATCCAGCGCACCACGTAGCCGAGAATGCCTTGCGCGTTGTTGTCGATCTCGCTGCGAATCTCGTCGTCGCTCCACTTCGCGGATTCGACCACCGGAATCGTCAGCAGGCCGTCGAGCAGTTCGTCGCGCACCATCGCGTAGTCGGTGCGCTCCAGCTGCTGCTGAACCGCCTGCACGTCGATCTGGTGATAGTGCAGCGCGTGCAGCGTCGCGGCGGTCGGCGAGGGCACCCATGCGGTGTTCGCACCGGCCTTCGGATGCGCGATCTTCTGTTCGAGCATCGCGTGCATCAGGTCGGGCATCGCCCACATGCCCTTGCCGATCTGCGAGCGGCCGCGCAGGCCCGCGCTCAACCCGGCCAGCACGTTACTGCGCTCATATGCGGCGATCCACGTGCTCGACTTCATATCGCCCTTGCGCATCATCGGGCCGGCTTCCATGGCCGAGTGCATCTCGTCGCCGGTGCGATCGAGAAAGCCCGTGTTGATGAACGCAACCCGCTCCGACGCTTCGGCGATACAGGCGAGCAGGTTCACGCTGGTGCGGCGCTCCTCGTCCATGATGCCCATCTTGATCGTGTTGCGCGGCAATTGCAGCAGGTCTTCGACGCGCGCGAACAGCTCGCTCGCGAACGCGACTTCGGCCGGGCCGTGCATCTTCGGCTTGACGATGTAGATCGAGCCGGTGCGCGAATTCAGCTTGTGCTTGCGGTCGTGCAGCGCGCACAGCGTCGTGATCACCGCGTCGAGAATGCCTTCCGGAATTTCGTGGCCGTCCTTCGTCAGCACCGCCGGATTGGTCATCAAATGGCCGACGTTGCGGATGAACAGCAGCGAGCGGCCATGCAGCACGACCGGCGCGGTGCCATTCGCGGCGACGTACACGCGATCTTCGTTCAGACGCCGCGTGAAGGTCTTGCCGTTCTTCGTGACCTCTTCGGTCAGATCGCCGGTCATCAGGCCGAGCCAGTTGCGATAGAGCTGCACCTTGTCGTCCGCATCCACGGCCGCGACCGAGTCTTCGCAATCGATGATCGTGCTCACCGCCGCTTCGACCACGACATCCTTCACATGGGCCGCATCGGTCTTGCCGATCGAATCGTTGGCGTCGATCTGGATGTCGAAGTGCAGGCCGTTGTGCTTGAGCAGCACGGAGGACGGCGCGCTTTCATCGCCCTGATAGCCGATGAACTGCGCGGGCTTCGCGAGCTCGCTCGTGCCATTCTTCAACGTGACGACCAGCTTGCCGTTTTCGACGTGATAGCGCGTCGCGTCGGCATGCGAGCCGTTCGCGAGCGGGGCGGCCTGATCGAGAAACTTGCGCGCATACGCGATCACCGCGGCGCCGCGCACCGGATTGAAGGCCTGCTGCTTTTGCGCGCCATTGGTCTCGGGGATCGCATCGGTGCCGTACAGCGCGTCGTACAGGCTGCCCCAGCGCGCATTCGCCGCGTTCAGCGCATAGCGCTGATTCGACAGCGGCACGACGAGTTGGGGGCCGGCCTGTTCGGCGATTTCCGTGTCCACCTGGTCGGTCGTGGCTTGGACGCGCGAAGGTGCCGGCACGATATAGCCGATGCCTTCGAGGAACGCGCGATACGCGCGCAGATCGCGCACCGGACCCGGATTCGCGCGATGCCAGCTATCGAGTTCGGTTTGCAGGCGGTCGCGCTCGGCGAGCAGCGCCCGATTTTTGGGCGCCAGTTCGTGCACGAGGGCGTCGAAACCCGACCAGAATGCGGCGCTGTCGATTCCGGTGCCGGGCAGGGCTTCGGTTTCGACGAACTGGTCAAGGTTGGCGGCGACCTGCAGTCCGCCGCGCGGGTTCATCTGAGTCATCGACTGCTCCATCTGTCTGAATGGGACCGATGAGGGGGGCATCGGTCCGCGTGATTGCCAGTTATTGCCAGAGTGATGCCACGGGGTACTTCAATTCGATCGAGGCGGGCGCGCCGTTGCCGACGCCTTCACGCTTCAGGCCGCGAGGGCCGCGATACCCGCCTTGGCGACCTGCACGTCCTGATCCGACTTGACGCCGGACACGCCGACCGCGCCGACCACCTGGCCGTCGACGATCACCGGCACGCCGCCTTCCAGCGTGCCTTGCAGCGGCGCGCTCAGGAATGCGGTGCGGCCATTGTTGATCATGTCTTCGTAGACCTTGGTCTCACGACGGCCGAGCGCCGCGGTGCGCGCTTTTTCCGTCGCGATGTACGAGCTGGCCGGCGCACCGCCGTCGAGCCGCAGCATTCCGAGCGGATGACCGCCGTCGTCGACCACCACGATCGCGACGGCCCATTTGTTCTTCTCGGCTTCCGTACGCGCGGCTTCGAGGATGCGGGTCGTTTCGGCAACGGTCAACACGGGTTTGCTCAGCATAATGAATTTCCTGTCTCGGTGATGGTAAGGATGCTTCTACAAGTTCTATCCGGTGATGCAGGGCGGGTGCGTCGCAGCGTCGGGGATGCTTCGGGCCGCCGATGTCGGCCGTGCTCCGTGATTGATCGAATGCGCGGCCGCCGGGCTGCCGGGCGAGCGCCATGCTTGGGGGATTCTACGTCCAAGCGGGGCTGGGCGAAACGGCAGCGGCACGCGGCCGGTTTCCAACGGCGCATCGAGCGCGGCGGGAGGCACGATCGAATCGCCGAAATCAAACGGCATCGACCCTCGCGCAGCAGGGTGTCAAAACGCGCCGCTGCAGGCGGGCTTCGTCCGCCTGTGACAGCATTTTGTCGGCATCGCCGGGGCGACCACGCCCATCAATCCGCCAACGTGTGCGCGAAGCCAGGGCGCATCGAACTGCAAACACAGCGGCTCTCGCACCTCACACACCGACTGGAAGCCCGCGAGCAAGGGGCTTTACAATCGAGCCTTGTGCACAGACCCGTGCGCACTACATGAACACGACACGCCCCCCACACCATGCCTACAATCAGCGAACTGTTTGTCTATCCGGTCAAATCGTGCGCGGGAATTGCGCTGCGCGAAGCGCGCCTCTTCGCGACTGGCCTCGAATACGATCGAGGCTGGATGGTCGCCGATCCGGAAGGCGCGATGTTCACGCAGCGCGCGTATCCGCGCATGGCGCTCATCAGGACCGAACTCGATGCAGAGGAACTGGTGCTGCGCGCGCCCGGCATGAGCGAGCTGCGCACGCCGCTGGATGCCGCGCGGCTCGACGCGTCGCGCAAAGTAGAGACGAAGGTCTGGCGCGACGCCGCCTACGGCATCGACACCGGCGCAGCGAGCGCGGCCTGGCTCTCCGAGTTTCTCGGCATGCCGGCGCGGCTCCTGCGCTTCGATCTCGAGCGCGAGCGCACGGTCGACCCCGACTACACGGACAGCACCGGCGGCGCCACGACGCTGTTTGCCGACGGTTTTCCGCTGCTGGTGATCGGCCAGGCTTCGCTCGACGATCTGAACACGCGTCTTACCCGCAAAGGCGCGCCGGCGGTGCCGATTGACCGCTTCCGTCCGAATCTCGTGCTCACGGGGCTCGACGCATACGAAGAGGACTATGTGGAAACGCTGAGCATCGTGAGCGCTACCGATGCCGAGCCGCCCGTGCAATTGCACTTGGTCAAGCCGTGCGCACGCTGCCCGATACCGACCATCGACCAGGCGAAGGGCGCGCCCGACCCCGACTGGCCAAACGAACCGAGCGATACGATGAGCGTCTACCGGGCCCGGCCGCAGCGAGACGGTGCGATCACGTTCGGCAACAACGCGCTGGTCGCGAGCGGAGCCGGCGCGTGGCTGCGGGTCGGGCAAACGGTCGAAGCGGAACTGGCCTTCGGCGATTGATTCGCGCGCTTTCCGACCAGGCTGCTGCGGCAACGGCGATACCCACGGCGTCACCGCAGAGCACGTCGGCCCGCTTCAATCACCGGTTCGTCTGAAACGCTTCGTCAACGCCGCGAGTATCACGTGCATCGGCGCCGGTTTGACGAAGTGATGATTGAAACCCGAGCGCAGCGACTCGTTCTTTTCCTCCGTCTGTTCGAGACCGCTGACGGCGACCAGTGTCGGCGCCGGCGTGTCGGCCACGTAGCGGATACGCCGCGCCACCGCACGGCCGTCGAGCCGGGGCATCTCGACGTCGAGCAGCGCGGCCTGCGGATGCCACGCGCAATACTCGGCGAGCGCGTCGAGGCCGTTGCGCGCGGTGCGGATGTCGAAGCCATGCGCACTGAAATAGAGCGCGTAGGCGGCGAGCAGATCCGCGTCGTCGTCGGCGATCAGCAGTCGGGCGCTATGGCGAAGGGGCATCCGGCTTCTCCTGGTGGGTATCAGCTAGTAAGCAATTTGAAGTCCCGCTAGAGTCCGGCGTCGCCATTTCTGTTTTCAGGCCACCTACGCAAGGGATGCCGGAAGCGCCGGTCCATGAATGATTTACCGTTCGGGACCGGCCTCGACGCCGGCCTCGCGCGCGACATCGAGGCGGTCCAACGCATCGACGCCGTGCCGTCCATCCTGCGCCTGATCTGAAAGCACACCGGTACGGGCTTTGCGGTCGTGGCCCGGATCACAGAACACACTTGACTGCCTGCGCGGTTCGGGACGAAGTGAACTTCGGACTCCCCGCCGGCGGCCAGCTCGATCTGCACACCACGCTGTGCATCGAATCGCGCGCTGCGCGCGCGTCGATCGTGATCGACGATTTCGACAACGATCCTGTCTATCGCGGCCATCGCACGGCGCGAATCTACAAGCTTGGCAGCTATATTTCCGTGTCGATCATTCTTCCCGATGGCGTCACCAGCCGCCGTTCGTCGGCGCCGCCCGCCCATTGCACGACGGCAGCGGGAGGTGCCCGGTCCGATCACGCACCGCGTTTCGCCCGCCGTGCTGAAAAAGCACCGCGCGCACCGTGCGCGTGCCCGGCTCCCGCACGCGCAAGGTGCTGCGTCGCACCATCCATGTGCCTCTGCGCATCAAAACGCGCCGCGCACCGCGCTCGCCGCCGCTCCCTTCGATACGCCGCCGAGCCCCGCGCGACGGCCTTTCCCGACGCATTGCTCGCGATTGGCACGGGCTTTGCGTTAAGCGTCGTCATCGGATCAACGACGATCCGGCGCGAGTGCAAATACAAAGCATTCGCCTGCAGGACAGATCAGGACAACGGCGTCCCCCGGATTCAGTCATCGACTGGGTTCGCGGGACGCCGTTTTTATTTTCGCCATTGCTTCGCCCGATGCAGACGGCGACGCCCGACGCTCAGCATATTGAGGACACCGCGCTCATGAAAATCATCGTTATCGGTCACGGGATGGTCGGCCACAAACTGGTCGAGAGCCTCGCGCAAGATGCCGCGCACGGTCTCGACATCACGGTGCTGTGCGAGGAATCGCGGCCGGCCTACGATCGCGTGCACCTGTCCGAATTCTTCGCGGGCAAGAGCGCGGACGACCTGTCGCTCGTCGCACCGGGGTTCTTCGAGCGCCAGAACGTGATGCTCAAGCTGAACGCGAAGGCCGTGGCGGTCGATCGCGATGCGCGCACCGTCACGGTGTCGACCGGCGAGACACTGCCGTACGACAAGCTCGTGTTCGCCACGGGCTCCTATCCGTTCGTGCCGCCGGTGCCTGGCCGCGAGCGTGCCGATTGCTTCGTGTACCGAACTATCGACGACCTCGAAGCGATGCAGGAATGCGGTGCGCGTTCGAAAATCGGCACGGTGGTCGGCGGCGGCCTGCTGGGTCTCGAATGCGCGAAGGCGCTGCGCGACATGGGCCTGCAAACGCACGTGGTCGAATTCGCCCCGCGCCTGATGGCCGTACAGGTGGACGAGGGCGGCGGCCGCGTGTTGCGCACCAGAATCGAAGCACTCGGCGTGACGGTCCACACGCAGAAGAACACCTCGGTGATCGTGGACGGCGAAACGGGCACGCACCGCATGCAGTTCGCCGACGGCAGCCATCTCGACACCGACATGATCGTGTTCTCCGCAGGCATCCGTGCGCGCGACGACCTCGCGCGCGAATGCGGTCTGACGCTCGGCGCGCGCGGCGGCATCGTGATCGACAACGCGTGCCGCACCAGCGACCCGCACATCTATGCGATCGGCGAATGCGCGCTGTGGAACGGCCAGTTGTTCGGCCTCGTCGCGCCGGGCTACGACATGGCGCGCACGGTCGCGAAGCAATTGCTCGCGGCTTGTGCCGAATCCGCAGCCGAACCCACCGCCGAATTCGCCGGCGCCGACATGAGCACCAAGCTCAAGCTGATGGGCGTCGACGTCGCGAGCATCGGTGACGCACATGGCAATACGCCAGGCAGCCGCTCCTACCAGTTCAGCGACGAACGCAAGCAGATCTACAAGAAGCTCGTGGTGTCCGAATGCGGCAAGTATTTGCTGGGCGGGGTGATGGTCGGCGACGCGAGCGAATACGGCACGTTGCTGCAGATGATGTTGAACCGTATCGAACTGCCGCAAGCGCCTGAATTCCTGATCCTGCCGCAAGCGGACGGCAACGCGAAGCCCGCGCTCGGCGTCGAGGCCTTGCCCGCCGCCGCGCAAATCTGCTCATGCAACAACGTCTCGAAGGGCGAGCTGTGCGCGGCCGTTGGCGCGGGCGCTACCGACATCGGCGCGCTCAAATGCGCGACCGGCGCGGGCACCTCGTGCGGCGGCTGCGTGCCGCTCGTCACGCAGGTGATGAAGGCCGAGATGAAGAAGCAGGGGCTCGCGGTCAACAACCACGTCTGCGAGCACTTCGCGTATTCGCGCCAGGAGCTGTATCACATCGTGCGTGTCGAGGGCGTGCGCAGCTTCGGCGAACTGCTCGCGAAGCACGGTCATGGCCTCGGCTGCGATATCTGCAAGCCGGTGGTGGCGAGCATTCTCGCGTCGTGCTGGAACGATTTCGTGCTGAAGAAAGAACACGCGTCGCTGCAGGACACCAACGACTACTACCTCGCCAACATCCAACGCGACGGCACGTACTCGGTCGTGCCGCGCATGGCGGGCGGTGAAGTGACGCCGGACGGTCTGATCGCGGTCGGCCAGATCGCGAAAAAATACGGCCTCTACACGAAGATCACCGGCGGCCAGCGGGTCGATCTGTTCGGCGCGCGCGTCGAGCAACTGCCGCTCATCTGGGAAGAACTGATCGCGGCGGGCTTCGAATCGGGCCACGCGTACGGCAAGTCACTGCGAACGGTGAAGTCGTGCGTCGGTTCGACGTGGTGCCGCTATGGCGTCGGCGATTCGGTGGGCCTCGCGGTCGAACTCGAGAACCGCTACAAGGGCCTGCGCACGCCGCACAAGATCAAGTTCGGCGTATCGGGCTGCACGCGTGAATGCGCGGAAGCGCAGGGCAAGGACGTCGGCGTCATCGCCACCGAGAAGGGCTGGAACCTCTACGTGTGCGGCAACGGCGGCATGAAACCGCGTCATGCCGAGCTGCTCGCGTCGGACCTCGACAAGGACACGCTGATCCGCTACATCGACCGCTTCCTGATGTTCTACGTGCGCACCGCCGACCGTTTGCAACGCACCAGCGTGTGGCGCGATAACCTCGAAGGCGGCCTGGCCTATCTGATCGACGTGGTAATCAACGATCGCCTGGAAGTGGCCGCGGAACTCGAAGCGGAGATGCGCCACGTGATCGACACCTACGAGTGCGAATGGAAGAAGGCCGTCACCGATCCCGCCACGCGCAAGCGCTTCCGTCATTTCGTCAACAGCGGCGAGCCCGACAGCAACGTGCGCTTCGTCGAGGAGCGCGGGCAGATCCGCCCGGCGACGCCCGTCGAGCGGCAAACGGCGCTGACGGCGCTGGCGGCGATTCCCGTGGTCGTCGAGACCGTCTGATTGATTGCAGCACCACTCATTGCTCACCTAGCGAGGACTTCCACCATGAACAACGATCGCGTACCACGCCCCTGGACCGCCATCTGCCCGCTCGACGACATCGTGCCCAATACGGGCGTGTGCGCGCTGGTCAACGGCGAACAGGTGGCGGTTTTCCACGTGGACGACGGCACCGCCAACGCGGTGTACGCGATCGGGAACTTCGATCCGGGCTCGCAGGCGGCGGTGCTCTCGCGCGGACTGATCGGCAGCCTCGGCGAGCGCGTCGTGGTCGCCTCGCCGATCTACAAGCATCACTTCGATCTGCGCACGGGCGAATGCCTGGAGACTCCGTCGTATTCCGTCGGTGCGTTCGCTACCCGCGTGCAAGACGGTCACGTGTGGGTCGCTGTTTAAGCCATTGAATTTCCGGAAACACCTTCTTTGAACGATGTCGCCCGCCATGTCCTCCACTAGCGTAAAAACTGTTTGCCCCTACTGCGGCGTTGGCTGCGGGATGGTGCTGCACGTCGAGGGCGGCCAGGTCGTGAAGATCTCCGGCGACAAGGAGCATCCGTCGAACTTCGGACGGTTATGCACGAAGGGGCAGTCCGCGCATGTCGCATTGCGCAAGTCCGGCCGTCTGGAAAGCGCGTTCGTTCGTCATGCTCGCGATGAAGACCCGGTGCCGCTGCCGATGGCTCAGGCGATCAGCACCACCGCCGCGCGTTTGCGGGGCCTGCTCGACGAACACGGACCCGACGCGTTGTCGTTCTACGTGTCCGGTCAGATGTCGATGGAGGCGCAGTACCTCGTCAACAAGCTCGCGAAGGGCTTCGTCGGCACCAATAACATCGAATCGAATTCGCGCCTGTGCATGGCGAGCGCGGGCAGCGGCTACAAGCTCTCGCTGGGCGCGGACGGCCCGCCGGGCTCGTACGAGGACATCGACCACGCGGACCTGTTCTTCGTGATCGGCGCGAATATGGCCGACTGTCATCCGATTCTGTTCCTGCGCATGATGGACCGCGTGAAGGCCGGCGCGAAACTGATCGTGGTCGACCCGCGCCGCAACGCGACCGCGGAGAAGGCCGATCTGTTCATGCCGATCAAACCCGGCACCGACCTCGCGCTGCTCAACGGCCTGTTGCATCTGCTGCACGAAAACGGCCAGACGGATGTCGCTTTCATCGCCGAGGCCACCGAAGGCTGGGACGCACTGCCCGCGTTTCTCGCGGACTACACGCCCGAGCGGGTGGCCGGCATCACGGGCCTCGCCGCCGACGACATCCGCCGCGCCGCCCAGATGATCGGCACCGCGAAGGAATGGATCAGTTGCTGGACCATGGGCCTGAATCAAAGCACGCACGGCACGTGGCACACCAACGCGATCTGCAACCTGCATCTGGCGACCGGCAAGATCTGCCGGCGCGGCAGCGGGCCGTTTTCGCTGACGGGCCAGCCGAACGCGATGGGCGGCCGCGAAATGGGCTACATGGGGCCGGGTTTGCCGGGCCAGCGTTCGGTGTTGGTCGACGCGGACCGCGCGTTCATCGAAGACCTGTGGGGCATTGCGCCCGGCACGCTGAAGACCGAAGTCGGCAACGGCACGATCGACCTGTTCGCGCGCATGGCCGCGGGCGACATCAAGGCGTGCTGGATCATCTGCACGAATCCGGTGGCGAGCGTCGCGAACCGTCAGAACGCCATCGCCGGTTTGCGCGCGGCGGAACTCGTGATCGCGCAGGACGCGTTCCTCGACACCGAGACCAACCGCTACGCCGACGTGCTGTTGCCCGGCGCGCTGTGGGCCGAAGCCGAAGGCGTGATGATCAACTCCGAGCGCAACCTCACGCTGATGCAAAAGGGCATCGAGCCGCCCGGCGCCGCGTTGCCCGACTGGCAGATCATCGCGCGCGTCGCGTGTGAAATGGGCTTTGCCGACGCGTTCAGCTACGCGAGCGCCGACGAGGTGTTCGCCGAGATCACGCGTGCGTCGAATCAGAAAACCGGTTACGACCTGCGCGGTGCGAGCCATCGCCGTCTGAAGGAAACGCCGCTGCAATGGCCGCTGGCGTCCGCCAGTTCGGCCGATCGCAATCCGGTTCGCTACCTCAACGACGGCGTGAGCCAGACGCTGAAGGAGCTGCCCGATGGCAGCCGTCCGCGGCTTGTTTTTCCGACCGAAAGCGGCAAAGCAATGTTTTTCGCCCGCCCGTATGCGGCCCCGGCCGAATTGCCCGAGCGCGAATTCCCGATCGTGCTGAACACGGGCCGCCTGCAGCATCAGTGGCACACGATGACCAAGACCGGCAAGGTCGCGATGCTCAACAAGCTGAACCCGGCGCCGTTCGTCGAGATTCATCCCGAAGACGCCGCCGCGCTCGGCATCAAGGCGAAGGACCCGGTCGAGATCCGCTCACGCCGTGGCCGCGCGGTGCTGCCCGCGGTCGTCACCGAACGCGTGAGCGCGGGCAACTGCTTCGCGCCGATGCACTGGAACGACGTATTCGGCGACGACCTGTGCATCAACACGGTGACGAGCGACGCGATCGATCCGGTTTCCCAGCAGCCCGAACTGAAGTTCTGCGCGGTCGCGCTGAGTCCGGTGACGCTCGATGCCGTCGAGCCGGCCGCGCAAGACCATGACGAAGTACCCGCCGATGAGGTTGCCGTTGCCGCCAGCATCAAGGATCAGGACATGCCCCGTATCGATGCACTCACCAGCCTTCTGCAATTGCCGCCGACGTCCGCGCCGTCGCTGAGCGACGCCGAGCGCGCCTATCTGGCCGGCTTCGTGAGCGGCCTGCGTGTGGCCGAAGCGCAGGGGATCGACAGCGTGCCGGTTCTGCCGCGCAGCGCGCCGTTCGAAACGGCCAACCGCCTTCACGTGGACGGAATGCTGGCCGGTCTCTACAGTCGCAGCGCAGTGGCGCCCGCAGCCTCGGCCCCACTCACATTCGCACTCACGTCCGCGCAAACGGATACCGCCTCGGCGCAGGCATCCGGGGTGCGGATCGTGCGCGTGCGTCCCAAGGTGACCTTGCTGTGGGCCTCGCAAACCGGCAACACCGAATCGCTGACCGAGCGCTATGCGACGCGTCTGATGGAGTCGCGCTTCGAAATCCGCACCGCGTGCATGGCGGACTATCCGGTCTCGGCGCTTGCCAAAGCGCAGTACGTGTTGCTGATGACGAGCACGTTCGGCGACGGCGATCCGCCCGATAACGCGCAAAGCTTCTGGACGCAATTGAGCGCCGACGACGCGCCGCGTCTGGACGGCATGCGCTTCGCGGTGCTCGCGCTCGGCGACCGCAACTACGATCAGTTCTGCGGACACGGCCGCCGTCTCGACGAACGCCTGGCCGCGCAAGGCGCGCTTCGTCTGATGGACCGCTTGGATTGCGACGGCGAGTATCAGCAGAGCGCCGATGAGTGGCTCGAACGCATCATCGTGCGCATCAACGAAGAAGACGCGGCGCTGCATGCGGTGCCGCCGGGCGGCATGATCAACGCGGTGGTGCCCGGCGCGGTGCCGACCAAAGCGCGTCCGGCCGCGTCGCGGCTCGTCAGCAATCTGCGCCTGAACCGCCAGGGCGCGGCGAAGGACACGCGCTATTTCTCGCTGAATACGGGCGATTCGGGCCTCGAATACGAAGCGGGCGATGTGCTCGGCGTGTGGCCGAGCAACTGCCCGGAACTCGTCGATGAATTGCTCACGCTGAGCGGCCTGAGTGCGGATGCGCCGGTGAACGTGGCGGGCGCGGGCGACATGCGGCTTGCCGATGCGCTCGGCAAGCACTACGAAATCGCGCGGCCGGGAGCGGATGCGCTCGCGTTCATCGCCGCGCGCAGCAGCAACGGCGCGCTGCGCGATCTGCTCGCGCCCGAACGCAAGGCGGAACTGAAGCAATGGTTGTGGGGTCAGCAGCTTGCCGATGTGCTGCACGAATTTCCGGTGAGCCTGTCGGCCGCCGAATTGACCGGCATGCTCAAGCGTTTGCAACCGCGTCTGTATTCGATCGCGTCGAGCCCGAAAGCGCATCCGGGCGAAGTGCATCTGACCGTCTCGGCGGTGCGTTACAACAACGCGCGGCGTCATCGCAAGGGCGTGTCGTCGACCTTTCTCGCGGACCGCGCGAGCGAGACCGACGTGCCCGTATTCGTGCAGAAATCAGCGCATTTTCGCCCGCCCCACAGCGCTGACACGCCGATGATCATGGTCGGCCCGGGCACGGGCATCGCACCGTTTCGCGGCTTTCTGCACGAGCGCCGCGCACGCGGCGACAAGGGCCGCAACTGGTTGTTCTTCGGCGAGCAGCACGCGGCCACCGATTTCTACTATCGCGACGAACTCGAAGCGATGCGCGACAGCGGCGTGCTGACCCGGCTCGACCTCGCGTTCTCGCGCGACCAGGCCGACAAGATCTATGTGCAGGACCGCATGCGCGAGCAAGGTGCGCAACTGTGGGCCTGGCTCGAAGACGGTGCGCATTTCTACGTGTGCGGCGACGCGAACCGGATGGCGCGCGATGTCGATGCGGCGCTCAAGGACGTGATCGCCACGCACGGCGGCATGAGCGACGGGAAGGCGACTGAATACGTGAGCCGTCTCGCGCGCGAAAAGCGCTATGCACGCGACGTGTATTGAGCCTACGCACCCGCTTCGATGCGGGTTCGAACACGCACGCAAGGTTTCAAGGAAGAGTACGCAGGAAAGTTTCAGAAGACGGAGCCCGATGGCATGGACGTTGCATGTTCAGATCGGTTTTCAATAGTGTGACTGGCTGGTGCATGGCGCGCGACGCCATTGTCGGATAGTCGAAAAATCAGTTTTATGAGGATGCCTGATGAAAAACGTGATGAGCTCCCTGAAGAGCGGAGACTGGCGCGCGCTGGTGGCGTGCTTTCTCTATTTCGACACCGGCTTTACCGTGTGGGTGCTGTATGGACCGCTTGCGCCGTTCATCAGCAAGAGCATTGCGATGACGCCCGCGCAACAGGGCCTGCTGGTTGCGGTGCCGGTGCTGTCGGCGGCGATTCTGCGCGTGACGCTCGGCAATCTGTATCAGTCGGCGCATGGCAAGCGCATTGCGTTGATGGGGGTGCTGCTGTCGGCGGTGCCGACCATCGTCCTGCCGCTGATGCAGTCCGTGCCGTCGTACGAAATGCTGCTCGTGCTCGGCGTGTTCCTCGGCGTCGGCGGTGCGAGCTTCGCGGTGGCGCTGCCGATGGCCGGCAGCAACTATCCGCCGAAAGTGCAGGGCCTGGTGCTGGGCCTCGCCGCAGCCGGCAATATCGGCGCGGTGCTCGACGGCTTCCTGTTCCCGCAACTGGCGACGCACTACGGTTGGCAGATGGCCGCCGGCGGCGCACTGCCGCTGCTCGCGATCGCCGCGATCACACTGTACTTCTGGGCCAACGACGCGGGTGTGAAATCCGGCAGTGTGTTACGCGCATTCGGCAGCTTCGCGGTGACGCTCGGCGGCTTGATTGTACTGGTGCTGCTGGTCGAAGCCGGGCTGTTCGGTTCGGGCAAGACTGGTGTGCTGCTGTTGCCGGTGATCGGCGCGCTGCTCGCGATTGCCGTGCTGCCCAAGCGCTATCGCTCGGTGCTCGGCGAACGTGATACGTGGGTCATCATGCTCGTGTACAGCATCACGTTCGGCGGCTTCGTCGGCATGTCCTCGTATGTGTCGCTGCTGCTCACGAACCTGTATCAGTTGTCGAAGATCGACGCCGGTCTGTTCATGGCGTTGCTCGCCGCCACCGGCGCCATGGTGCGGCCGCTCGGCGGGCTGATCGCCGACAAGGTGTCCGGCGTGCGCGCGTTGACCGTCCTGCTCGCGATCATTTCGTTGTGCGACTTCGTGTTTGCCGCAGCGATGCCTTCGCTCTCCGGCGGCATCGCGCTGCTCTTGTGTCTGTACGTGGCCTTCGGTCTCGGCAACGGCGCGACCTTCCAGTTGGTGCCGCATCGCTGGGCGGGCCGCACGGGTCTGATGTCGGGCATCGTCGGCGCGGCGGGCGGTATCGGCGGCTTCTATCTGCCGGTCGTGATGGGCATTGCCAAGGAAAGCACGGGCAGCTATCAGATGGGCTTTGCGACGTTCGGCGCACTGGCCGCCTGCGCGTTTGTGGCGATCGTCGCGCTGCGCCGTCCGTGGATGGCGTGGTCGATGCAAGCCGGTGTGATGCACGCGCACGCCACCGAGTGATGCCGCGCGAAAGACGGGACGCGGCGGCACCTGAGCGCCGCGTATGGCCGCACGATTCAGACAGGGCTGCCGCCCGGCGGGGACGTGGAAGGGGACGCACGCATCGCGGCAGTGCCGTGGCGCGACTGCCCGGCGCATCCAGCCGCACGGTTCACGCTCACGAATTCGCCGGATGCACGCTGCTTCACGAGGAGAAGGAGCGCGACGAACCGTGAAGATCCTACGAAAATCCGCTTGAAAAATACGCAGTCAACTCCTTGCATATTGGGCGTTGGCTTTCTAATATGCAGTCAGGAGGCTGCATATGAACACATCGACCGATCGCATCGAAAAGCAGATTCTGCTCAAGGCGCCGCGCTCGCGGGTCTGGCGCGCGCTGTCCAATGCCGAGGAATTCGGCACATGGTTCGGCATGAATCTGGCCGGCAAGCAGTTCATTGCCGGGCAGACCGTGCAAGCCAATCTGACTTACCCTGGCTATGAGCATCTCGTCATCGACCTGCTGATCGAGCGCGTCGAGCCCGAGCATCATCTGTCGTGGCGCTGGCATCCGGCCGCGATCGACGCAGCGCTCGACTACTCGCCGGAGCCGACCACGCTCGTCGTATTCGAGCTGACCGAGCTCGAGGCGGGCACTTTGCTGCGTGTCGTCGAATCGGGCTTCGACCGGATTCCGGCCGCGCGCCGCGACGAGGCGTTCCGCATGAACAGCGGCGGGTGGGATCATCAGCTGGTCAACATCGAAAAGCATGTCGCCAAAGGTTAGGACCGCGTCGGCCAATGCAAGTCTGAAAACGTCGGCGCTGAAGAACTCCGCGCCGATTTTCGCGGCGCTCGGCGACGAAACGCGCCTGCGGCTGATCGCGGTGTTATGTGCGGGCAGTGCGATGTCGATCGCGCAACTGACCGCGGGCACGCAGATCACGCGACAGTCGGTCACGCAGCATCTGCAGGTGCTCGCGAACGCGGGCCTCGTGCGCGACGCGAAGGTCGGCCGCGAGCGCTTGTGGGCGTTCGAGCCGGCCCATCTCGACGAAGCGCGCCGCGCGCTCGACGCGATTTCGCAGCAGTGGGATCACGCCTTGTCGAGGTTGACGGCGATGGTGGAGGAGTGAGGGAGTTCCTCGGCGCCTGGGGTATCACCGCGTGCGCGCGGGTATTGTGCGATTCGAAAGATTCGACCGGGACGTGATGCGCGGTGGCGCAAGGTCCCGGTAAATCGTCTGTTTGCGCTATGGCATCCCCACGCAGACGAAGCGGCGCGCAGGCAACGCCCGATCAATACGCAATACAAACCGACTTGCTCTCGGTATACGCGTCGATGATCGCCTTGCCATGTTCGCGGCCGATTCCGGAAGCCTTGAAGCCGCCGAACGGCATCGCCGGATCGACCATGTTGTGCGTATTGACCCATACGGTGCCCGCTTCGATCCCCTCGACGAGCCGCAGCGCCTTGTCGAGCTGATTGGTCCAGACGCTCGCGCCGAGTCCGTATTCGGACGCGTTCGCCTGCGCCAGCACTTCGTCGAGATCGTCATAAGGCATCGCGACGAGCACCGGTCCGAACACTTCTTCGCTGACCAGGGACAGCGGTTTGCACGCGCGGTTGGCAATCACGGTCGGGCGCACGAAGTAGCCGTCGCCGTCCACGCGCGCCTCGCGTGACAGGATCTCGCCGCCTTCCTGCCTGCCTTGCGCGATCATGCCGACCACCTTGTCGCGATGCCGTGCGGACACCATCGGTCCCATCTGCGTCGCCGCATCGAAGCCAGAGCCGAGCGCGATGCCGTCGGCCACCGCCGCGACACCTTGCACGACTTCATCGTAGATCGAGCGCGCCACATAGAGGCGCGAACCCGCCGTGCACACCTGGCCGTGATTGAAGAAGATGGCGCCCGCCGCGCCTTCGATCGCCTTGCGCGGGTCGCAGTCGTCCAGCACGATCACCGGGCTCTTGCCGCCCAGTTCCAGCGACGCGCGCTTCAGATCACCCGCACACTGGCGGCCGATGACGCGGCCCACCTCGGTCGATCCCGTGAACGTGACCTTGTTGACCAGAGGATGCCTAACCAGTGCCGCACCGGCTGTTTCGCCCCGGCCGGTGACCACGTTGAACACGCCCGGCGGGAAGCCTGCTTCGTGCGCGAGTTCGGCGAGACGGATCGCGCTCAGCGGCGTTTCTTCCGCGGGCTTGAGCACGACGGTGCAGCCGCACGCGAGCGCCGGCGCGACTTTCCACACTGCCATCAGCAGCGGGAAATTCCACGGCACGATGGCCGCGACGACACCGGCCGGCACGCGGCGGGTCGATGCGTTGTAGCGCGTGCCCGGCGGAAACGGAATCGACAGATCGAACGTGGTCCCCTCGATCTTGGTAGCCCAGCCGGCCATGTAGCGCAGCCATTGAACGCTGCCCGACACTTCGAGCATCTTCGAGAAGCCGATCAGCTTGCCCTGGTTCAGCGTTTCCAGCGCGGCGAGTTCGTCGGTATGTCGTTCGACTAGCTCGGCGAGTTTGAGCAGCAGACGCTCGCGCGCGGCCGGCGGCATTCTGCGCCACGCGTCGGATTCGAAGGCGGCCTTCGAGGTTCTCACCGCGTGATCGATGTCGGACTCCGAAGCATCGGGAATCTGTGCGAGTTCTTCCGCCGTGGCCGGATTGAAGACCGGAAAGGTTTTGCCCGCGGCGCTGCGGGTTTTCTCGCCGTCGATGAACATGGTCCGCGGCAACGCCGCCGCTGCGTGATGGTATTCGCTCATGGTGCTTCGTCTCCGTTGAGTGCGTCTTGAGGCCGTGGGTCCGTGGTCCGTGGGTGCAACTGCTGCGACGCTAACCGGATGAGTGCGCGTCGTTGTGATACCGGTGTGCGTGCAAGTGGAACGTCTTCGTGCCGCGCCAATGGGCGGCGAGCGACGCGGCGCAAATCAGGTTCGCGGCCGCGCTGATGCCGAACAGCACGACGAATCCGTTGCCAAAAAAGTAGGGGGTGGTCGACAAGGCGGCGCCTGCCAGCATGCCGATGTGATGCGCGATGCCGGGACAACTCGCGCTCAGCGCGCGCCTCGTGTTGCCTCGCAGATTCGCGAGGGCTGGAATCGTCAGGCAGTCGAGCAGCAGAAATAGCTTTGCCGCGAGTGGGGCGAGCGCGGGGTTATCGACTGTTGCGAGCGTGCCGATCAGCAGCGCGCGTGCGACGTACAACGTCGACAACATCCTGTCGTTGCGCGAGCGGTCGGCGTAGCGGGCCAGCGCGCATACCGCCGCCAGCAAGAGCGCGATGTGCCAGAGCGGTTGAACGCCGTTCGCAGCGCCTGCGCCGCACACAGCAAACAACTGGAAGCGCGCGAGGCTGCCGCTCGACATGCCCGCGAGCAACGCGAGCAGCGCCGTTGTGCTTGCTGCGCGCGTCGTTTGCGCTCGGTCATTCGCGTGATGACGCTCATTGGCGAGCGTGCCGCACAGTTGCCGCCAGTAAAACAGCAAAGCGCCGCCCGCTGCGATCATCAACGCGGCCAGCACGCCGCCGTGCTGCAGTCCGCTCAGATACGCCGGTAACGCATTCATCGCGCTCATCGTGATGATCAATGTTGCGGCGGTTGCGACGGTGGCGCGGCGTGTCGAGCGCGCCATCAGCAGCGGCGCGCCCATCATCGTCGCGAGCGCGAGCGCGCTCATCCACAGCGCGCTGGAGTGTGGACCGAGGCCCGCGCGCATCGACAACGCAGCGCCGCCGCCAGCGATCAGCACGCAAGCGGAGCCGGCCGCGCACACGGCAAGCGCGCTTGCCGTGTCGCCGGCGCGGCGCGCGCCGCGCAGCGCCGCATCAGTGCTTGCAGCAGCCATGATCCATCGGCTTGCCATCTTCGACGCTGTTCAGGTCGCGCTCGGCCGGCAGGTCCATCGTCGGATTGGCGGCGAAGAAGTTGTTCGGCTTGAGCATGAAGCCGGCGTACTCGACGGGCATGACCGGAAAGTCTTCGGGCTTGCACACGTGCGTGTGGCCGAAGCTGTGCCATAAGACGAGGTCTTCGTTCTCGATGTTGCGATTGGCCTCGATATAACGCGGCAAGCCGTCGCCGCCCGAATGCTGGTTCGGATAGTCGCCGCTCGCATAGCGCTCGGCCGGATCGAACGGCGTGACCCACACGTGCCGCGTCGCGAAGCCGCCGCGTTGACGCACTTTCGAACGCTCGTCGGCGAGCATCAGCGGCGAGTCGTTGACGATCAGCTTGTAGCCCGGATTCGCCCCCACGGCGTTCGTCACGTTCGGGTTGATGACTTTCCAGTAGCGGCCCGTGCGGCCATTCGCGAGGCGCGCGGCTTCGCTCTCCGTCTTCAGCACCTGCTTCGTCGTATCGAACACATTGCCGTACGGATTCGTATCTCCCATCGGACGCGGCACGAATTCGTGTTCGGTGACGGTATTGCGCTCGCCGTCGACCATCATGTGTATGCGCGCATTGAAGAAGTGCTGGTGCGTGGGGCCGCCGAGGTTCTCCGTGATCATGCCGCCCCACGGATACGTGTCGCCGTCGGCCACCGCCGAGGTTTGCACGATGCCGGTCAGCTTGCATTCGAGCTGGATCGTGCCGTCCTGATACAGATACCAGTAGAAGCCGTAGTCGTAATTGCCGACCGTCGCGAAGAACGAAATCACGAGACGGCGCGAGCGGCGCATTTCGAACACGCCGGTGCGGAATTCATAGTGCTTCCACAGCGTGCCGTAGTCTTCTTCGTGCATGCACACGGCGTTCTTCATCACGAACGCGTTGCCGAAGTCGTCGGCGGAGGGGATGTCGAAATAGCGGATCGTGCCGAGGCAGTCGCAACCGAGTTCGAGCTGGTTCGCGAGTTTGCCGAGCCCGTACTCGCCCGCATCGAACGCGCTTTTCCAGTAGTGGTTGGTGCTCGGATCGGAGTAGGGCACGCACATTTCCGTAACGCTCGCGCGGTAGATGACCGGCCGCGCGCGCTTGCCGTCGTCCCACGACAGTCGGTGCAGCACGAGCCCCTCGCGCGGCGTGAAGCCGACGCGGAAGGTCCAGTTCTGCCAGCTCACGTGCCAGCCGTCGATCGTGAAGCTCGGGCCGTCGGGCTGATTGATCGACAGCGGCTTGAGCGTGCTGCGCGGCTGGCCGAGGCTCGGCGTGTCGTAGTTGTGTTTGGCGCGCGGAATCGGAATGATGCGGCCGTCGTCGACCAGTTCGATCACTTTCTTGTCGAGCAGATCGACCACCGCGAGCACGCCTTCGATCGGGTGCGCGTAGCCGTTATCGGTCAGCGTCTCGCGGTAGTAGCTCACGCAGCGCACGAGACGCCGGCCGTTTTCGTGTTCGCGATCGAAGCAGCCGGCCGAGAACGGATCGACCTGCACGCGCTCCAGATCCTTTTCGCTGAGGCCGCGCTTCATGATCGCCACGCGCCAGGCTTCGTCGCTCTTGACAATCTGCTCGGCGTTCATGAAGTCGTCGATCATGATGGGCGGCTGGCCGTAAGGCGCCTGGTCGAACGGCAACACCCGGCGCGACGCGATGCGTTTTTCTCTCAGGTCCACGTCGAATTCGATCGTCGCGCCATTCGACCGGTCGATCGCGAGCACAAATGCGGTGCGCGAAAAATAGTCGCCGGCTTCGAAGGCGACCACTTCGGCTTTCGGCGGCTCGCGCAATTCGACCATCGGGAAACGAGCGTACGAATCGAGTTTTTCGGCGGCCTTCACGAGATCGCAGGCAAGCTGCATTTCTTCGCCGCTCAGTGGGTCGAGCGGATGAACGAGGGGGTGGGCAGCTTTCGTGGCATTCGTGTTCATCAGATTCCCGTAAAGATGTTTGCTGGACCGGACAGCGTGCCGATCAGCACCGGTGACACGCGGCGCACGCTGAGTCGATGGCAAATCGTAGGAACCCAATATTATTTTTGCGCTTGCTTATCGCGCCAATTGAGCGATAAAGTGCGCCAGAGAAAACGACTCGGGCCACACGACAGCGCAGACTGGGGAGGAGACGCTCAGCATGAAAAAAGTCACACTCAATGGCAGTTTCCCGATGATTCGCGCAGCGGTCATGGGACCGGTCGTGCGCGCACTCGATCAGTCGGGTGCCGATTGCGACGCGCTGCTCGAAGCGTTCGGCATGAGCCGGCGGCTACTGTCCAATCCGTATGAAATCCTGCCGCTCACGCGTTACGTGGCGGCCTTCGAGCGCGCGGCCGACGTGCTCGGCGAAGCGTCGCTCGGCTTGCGGCTCGGCAGCGAATTGCAGTTGACGGAACTCGGGCCGGCGGGCCTCGTATTTCTTTCGTCGCCCACGCTGAACGCGGCGATGCGCAAGTTCTCGCTCGCGCTCGCCTCGTGGCAGAACACGACGAGCTGCGAAGTGCTGCGCGACGACGAATGGCCGATCTGGACCTACCAGATCGCCAGTCCGCAAATCTGGCCGCGCCGCCAGGACGCGGAATACAGCCTGTCGACCATGTGCAACATGATCCGGCTCGTGCGCGGCGCCGCCTGGAATCCGGTCGAAGTGCATTTCGAACACGCGGCGCCCGCCGATCTCAAACCCTACGCGCGCATCTTTCGCGTACCGGTGCGCTTTCAGCAGCCTTTCAATGGTGTGATCCTGCGTCCGCAGGATCTCGACGCTTCGCTTAAAAGCGCCGACACGCAAATGGCGCGCATGATGGAGCGCCACGCGACTGATCTGATTGCGAACGATGCGATGCCGCACAGCATCGTCGAGCAGGTGCGCGATCTGATTACGCGGCGGCTTGCGCATGAAAAGCTGATCGTCGCCGACATCGCCAAAGACCTCGGCCTCTCGCATCGCTCGTTGCAACGGCATCTCGCGCAGGAAGGCACCTCTGTGCGGCAGATTCTGCGTGAGGAGCGGCAGCGCAGCGTCGCGGGATTGCTCGAACGCGACGGGCTCACCAATGCGGCGATCGCGCGTGCGGTCGGTTATGCCGACGCGACCGTGTTATGGCGCGCCACACGCAGCTGGAAAAAATAGTCGCGCGCCGCGCACGCATGCTGCTTTCATTCCGAAAGTATCGCGCGACCTCGCGCTGAGCTCACCGGAAAATAACGTCTGGTTTCCTAAGTATCTGCTGCAGACTGGCGAATTCAGGGTTCGCCCGCATTGGCGCGCTTTATCGAAAATTTGGCGCAGTTCGCGAAGTCACTTTATTTTTTAGCTACCTACCATGCGCTCACCCCGAAGCATTTGACGTCGGTCAAGCGAGCGCCATAACCAGCAGTGCGAGGGTTCTGGCGAGTTTCAGACTAGCCAACAACATAGAGGCAGCGATGAACGAACCCTATTCGCCGACCAGTCTGGTCGACGCGGAGAACCCCGTGGAATTGAAGGGCAATACGCTGGGCTTGTGGCAGATCGTGTTTCTCGTGATTTCCGCGGCGGCGCCGCTGACCGGCATGCTCGGCGCGGTGCCGCCCGCGATCAGTCTCGGCAACGGCGCGGGCATTCCTGGCGCGTTCGTGATTGCCGGGCTCGTGCTGCTGATCTTCAGCGTCGGCTTTGCGTCGATGAGCCGGCACGTGGTGCGTGCCGGTGCGTTCTACGCCTACATTACCGCGGGACTCGGGCGGCCGTTGGGCATGGCTGGCGCGCTCGTCGCACTGATGTCGTACACGTTCATCCAGATCGCGCTATACGGGCTGTTTGGATTCTTCTGCACGGTGATCCTGTCGCCGCTGCTGCATACCGCGCTGCCGTGGTACGGCTATTCGCTGATCTGCGTGGCGGTGGTGCAATTCACCGGCATTCGCGGCATCGATCTGAATAGCCGCCTGCTCGGCGTGCTCATGTGTCTCGAACTCGGCATCCTGCTGCTGCTCGCGATTGCGATCGTAATCCACGGCGGCGGGCCCAACGGCCTCACGCTCGCGCCGTTCTCGCCGCAGCATGTTTTCAGCGGCCACCTCGGCATTGCGGTGATGTTCGCGTTCGCGTCGTTCATCGGTTTCGAAGCCACCGCGATCTATGGCAAGGAATGCCGCGACCCGAAAGTGACCGTGCCGCGCGCGACGTATGTGTCGGTCATGCTGATCCTCGTGTTCTTCGCCTTCGTGACGTGGACCATTGTCTGCGCGTACGGTCTCGCCGACGTGGTCGACGTCGCGACCAGACAGCCCGGCGATTTCTGGTTCATTCAATCCGGCAAGTATCTGGGTGGCGCGGTGACGACGGTGATGAGCTTTCTGCTGCTCAGCAGTATTTTCGCGAGTCTGCTGTCGTTTCATAACACGCTGGTGCGCTATATCCACGCGTTGAGCCTCGAAGGCATCCTGCCGCAAGCGCTGAACCGCGTGCATGAAAAATACCGGTCGCCGTATGTCGCGAGCTATCTGCAAACGCTGTCCGTGTGCGTGCTGCTCGGACTGTTCATCGCGTCGGGCAGCGACGTGTTCAATATCGTGTTCAGCTGGAGTTCGGCGCTCGGCACGATCGGCATCGTGATGCTGCAAGCGGTGACGAGTTTTTCGGTGATCGCGTTCTTTCGCAAGACGCGCAAGGATACCCGCCTGTGGCACTCGTTCCTCGCGCCGCTGCTCGGCGGACTCGGCCTGCTGTATATCGGCGTGATTCTCGTGCGCAATCTCGATGCGTTGAGCGGCTCCGATAGCCCGATCGTCAAGTCATTCCCCTGGATCGTGTTCGCCGTGGCGCTCGTCGGCGTGCTGATCGGTCTCATCCTGCGCAAGAAGCGGCCGGACATCTACGCGGGCTTCGGCCAGTAAGCGTCTCGGCGCATCGCTCCACGCTCACCACAGCTCACCTCACTTTTCCGGCAAAAACATGGCAGACAAATTCGTCAAGCGCCCGGCGCTTGCGCTGGCCGCGCTCGGCCTCGCGATGGGCGCACACGCGCAATCCTCAGTCACGCTGTACGGCACGGTCGATGCCGGCCTCGTCTACACGAACAACCAGCAGACGACGCACGCCGACGGCAGCACCAGCGGCCACGCGAACTATCAGCTGGCGGGCGGCAATCTGGTGCCGTCGCGCTGGGGCCTGATGGGCACGGAGGACATCGGCGGTGGCACGACGGTCAACTTCACGTTGGAAAACAGCTTCCTGATCGGCAACGGCGCGATGCTGCAATCGAATACGCTGTTCAACCGCAACGCGTGGGTCGGCCTGAACAACGGCACGTACGGCGCGCTCAGCTTCGGCCGCCAGTACGATCCGTTCTCCGATTTCCTCGGCGCCTATGTGTCGAGCAATAACTGGGCGACGCTGTACGGCTCGCATGTCGGCGACGTCGACAATCTGAACGAAGCGTTCAACTTCAACAACTCGATCAAGTACATCAGCCCGAGCTTCGGCGGCTTCACGCTCGGCGGTCTGTTCAGTCTCGGCGGCGTCGCGGGCGATTTTTCACGCAACAAGGGATGGGCGCTCGCCGCGAATTACGTGCACGGGCCGTTGTCGCTGAGCGCGGGATATCTGGAGTTGAACCAGCCGCTGGACGCGGCATTGGGCGGCGCCAACGGTTATATCGGCGACTTCAGTTGCGCCAACCCCGGCGCGTCGTACTGCCTGCTGCAGGACGCGAGCAAGGTGCGGATAGTCGGGGCAGGGGGGGCGTATGCGTTCGGCAAGGCGAGCGTGGCGTTGACTTACACGCATACGCGGTTATCGCAGAGTCAGTACTTCGCGAGTACGGCGCGGCCCGACGGCGCGGATATTTCGTTCGATATCGCCGAATTGAATACCACGTACGCGCTGGCGCCCGATTTGCAGCTAGGCTTCGCCTATATTTTCAACGACGCCAGACCGTCGGGCAGCGCGTCGACGCGGGTGCATCAGGTGAATCTGGGGGCGGTGTACAGCTTGTCGAAGCGCACCGCGGTATACGCGGTGGCGATCGGGCAGAAGTCTTCGGGCGCGGGGCTGGCGATCGATCCGTCGACGGGCGCGACGCAGAACCTCGCGCAGATTCCGAATATCGTCAACTCAGACTCGGATAAGCAGCTTTCCGTGATCGTCGGGTTGCGGCACAACTTCTGAACGCGCCGCACCCGCGATGACTCAATCCGCGAGCCGGCGATCCGCCAGCGCATTCTGGCAATCCGCCAGCACTTGCCTGACCAGCCGCGATTGCGGATCGAGGTCGTCGGTATCGAGAATTTCCTCGACCGCGTCGCGCGCCCAATCGGTATCGACGAAGCGGGCGTGCCGCTGCGCGATGTCGAGCGCCGTGGCCGACAGCTTCGCGATGCTCAGCCAGTCGGCCTCGCGCGCGCGGCGGTCGAGCCATTTGTGCGCGGACTGCACGTGAAACGCCGCGTCGGGCCAGTCTTCGTTCAGGTAATAGGCGCCAAGGCTCCCGCATGTGAGCCAGCACAACAGCTCCAAACGGTCACGTGGACTCAGATGATGGCGTACATCACTCATGGCGACGCTCGCTGCTGTAAATTGCCCGGAGAGGACGGCGAGACGCCGTCCCGCGCTTTCAGTAACAATATCACGCAAAATTCAGGCGCGGCAATTTCCAGCGTATCCCGGCGCACTGTTTGCAGCAGGCGGCCATGCGCTTTGCGCCTGCTCGGGCGGCAGGCGTCGCAGCCCGGATGCGGCCCGCGCGGCTAACGCGTCGCGACGATGAAAAGCCGCGGGAATGGCAGCAGCACCGTGCCGTCGGGGAGCGCCGGATAGGCCTTCGCGATTTCGTCCTGGTAGCGTTGCAGGAAGGCCTGCTGTTCTGCGTCGTCGAGCGCGGCGAGGAACGGCCGCAGCGAACTGCCCTTGAACCATTCGACCACCGCGCCGGCCCCACCTGCGAGCGGGTGATGGTAGACGGCGCGCCACACGTCGACCCGCGTGCACAGCGGCTTGAGCAGGCCGTAATACCAGCCGGCGCCAAAGCGCATGGTCCGCTCGACGCCCTTGAGCCGGGGCGCCCACGGGCCGTGCGCGGCGACCTCGCGCAGCATACGGTGCGCGGGTTCGTCCAGATTGTCCGGCATCTGCACGGCGAGGCTGCCGCCCGGCGCGAGTTTCTGCACGAGCGAGGGAAATAGCCGCTCGTGGCCGGGCACCCATTGCAGCACCGCGTTGGCGAGGATCAGATCGTACGGTCCCGGCGCGTCCCACGTCGAAATGTCGCTCACGTCGAACCGGAATTGCGGCAGGCGCTGGCGGGCCGCCGCGATCATGTCGGCGGAGCTGTCCAGACCGACGATCGCCGCGCCCGGTGCATGCGCCGCAAGCGTTTCGGTGGAATTGCCGGGGCCGCAGCCGAGGTCGACCGCGTGGCGCACGTCCGTCGCGGGGATCGCGGCGAGCAGATCCCTCACCGGACGGGTGCGCTCGTTTTCGAACAGCATGTACTGTTTCGCCTGCCAAGCCGTTGTCTCTGTCATCTGACGCTCCTTTGTATGCGGGTCGTACTGACCGGCCGGTTTGCGGCTGGGTTCAAAAACGCATTCTCGGCTCGACACGTCACCGGAGTAAAATGAATTTATCAATCCGATTCCTTCATTTTTCTAATGAAAATCGACACGCTCGGCGTCCAGGCCTTCGTCGCGATTGCGGATCGCGGCAGCTTTCAGGGCGCGGCCGATTCGCTGCACGTCACGCAAACGGCGATGACGCAACGGCTGCGCAAGCTCGAAGCGTTTCTCGGCGTCACGCTGATCGAGCGGACCACCCGGTCGATGGCGCTCACCGAAATCGGCCGCAGCTTCCTGCCGCAAGCGCGCCGCTTGCTCGGCGAACTCGCCGACGCGCTGGTCGAAATCCGCGAGACGGGGATGGCGCGGCGCGGCGACGTGTCGATGGCCTGCGTGCCGACCGTGGGCGTGCAGTATCTGCCGCGCATTCTTCAGGCGTATGCGGCGCGCTATCCGCATAACCGCATCAAGATTCTCGATCACGCGTCGGCGGCGGTGGAGGAGGCCGTGTTGCGGCGGGAGGTCGAATTCGGCATCAGTATCGCGCGCGATCCGCATCCGGATCTGGTCAATGTGCCGTTGACGAAGGACCGTTACGTGCTGATCTGCGATCAGGACCATCCGCTCGCGAAGCGGCGGCGCATTGCGTGGCGGCAATTGCATGCGTATGCGCTGATCTTCGCGGGCGAGCTCAGCGGCAATCGCGCGTTGCTCGATGGCGCGCTCGAAGCGAGCGGACTCGCGTTGCGCTCGTTCTACGAGGTCCAGCGCAGCTCGACGGCAGTCGGGCTGGTCGCGCAAGGCGTCGGTGCGGCCGTGGTGCCGGCGCTCGCGCTGCACAAGGGCGCGTATCCTACGGTTCGCACGGTCGAGTTGACGCAGCCGGTGGTGTCGCGCACGCTGGTGCTGGTCGCGCGCAAGACCGCGCAACTGTCGCCGGCGGCGCAGGCGCTGTATGACATGATTCGCGAGCAGGCGACGTTGAAGGGGTAAGGGCAGGGAAGGGGGAACGCGCGGTGGTAAGCGCGGTGGGGTTCATGCGCAAAGGCCCGCGCCGTCACGCGCGGCAGCGGCGACGAGAGATCCGCGTCGCGTCGAAGCCACCGCCGGCTTCCGTGCCGTCTCGCACCCCCGATGCTCGACTTGCGTTGCATCACATCGAACACACGCAGGCAGCCGTCGCCGCCTTTTCATCAGATCATCCGTCAACGACGAACGACCATGCTCCAGATACTCGGCAAGACCTCATCGATCAACGTCCGCAAGGTGTTGTGGACCTGCGCGGAACTCGGGCTGTCCTTCGAGCAGGAGGACTGGGGGTCGGGATTTCGCGCGACGGACGTCGCGGAATTTCGCGCGCTCAATCCGAACGCGATGGTGCCCGTGATCCGCGACGGCGACTTCGTGCTGTGGGAATCCAATTCGATCATCCGTTATCTGGCGGGCCGCTATCACGGCGAGGCGATCTATCCGGGCGATCCGTGCGAGCGAGCGCGCTGCGACCAGTGGATCGACTGGCAGGCGAGTGAGCTCAATCGCTCGTGGAGTTACGCGTTTCTCGCGCTGGTGCGGCATTCTCCCGCCCATCAGGATCAGCAGCAGATCGCGCTGTCGTGCGCGAACTGGACGAAGCATATGGCGATCATCGAAGGACAACTGGAGCGCACGGGCGCGTTCATCGCGGGGCAGGCGTTCTCGCTCGCGGACATTCCGATCGCGCTGTCGGTGAACCGCTGGCTCGACACGCCGCTGCAGCACGAGGATTTTCCGGCCGTTAGCGCTTACATGGCTCGGCTGGCCGGGCGCGAAGGCTATCGCGACTACTGCCGCAACGGCACGCCATAAGGCAATCGGCCGCTCGGCCGCGGCTCGCGCGGCATGCGCAAACACCCGTTTTTCGCCGGGGCGAACAGCGCGAGCGACGCGGCGCATCGTGCGCCACACCCGGCCTTTTCATGCCCACGCCACTTACAAAAAACCACCGGAAAGCTTACGGATTCGCGCGTACGCAACGCTTCTGCGCACCACGCCGCGACTCCCCTACAATGGCCGCCTTTGCGACACGGATTGAAGGTTCTACGATGCGGTTATCGAAATTCGCGCTGGCTTTGCTGACAGCGTTTTTCGCTCTCAATGCGAACGCCGAGATGACGGCGGCCCAGTACAAACAGTGGGCTCATGCGGACAACAACTCGGTCTACGCCGCGTACATCACCGGCACGATCAACGCGTACGGTTGGGCGAATGGCGACCTGGTCGCAAAGAAGCGGCCGCAGTTGTTCTGCCCGCCGCCAACGCTTGCGATCGGCAATCAGACCGTCTATCCGTTGCTCGACGCATTTTTTGCCAACCACCCCGGCATTTCGGACGATTTTCCGATCGGCCTCGCGATTCTCCGTGCGCTTCAGGGCGCGTTTCCGTGCTGATGTCCGCGCGCCGCGCCTGAGGCCAGCCGGAAGGCGTCGACGGCCCACGCCTCGTTCGCGTCGAGCGCCGGCTGGGCGCGCGCGAGCCACCGCATGAGCGGCGTGAGCCGGATGCCGGCGACGGCACCATCGAACGATTCGGAAACGAACGGAGCGTCGTCGTCCGGACGGCGGACGATCTGCACGATATGGGTGATGCCTCGCGGCCGGGGATGATTGGCCGCCCAGGCGGGATTGCCGATCTTCAGGCCGATGGTCGCGCATCGCGGCAACGCGTCGGCCGTGAGGGCGGTGCCTTGCAGGACGAAGCCGGTGCGCTGCCCGATCTCGTGGATGATGCGCTCGGACCACGTATGCAGCGCGGCGATGTCGTCATCGGTGAACACCGCGCGGGCGGCCGCCACGTTGTGCGCTTGCAGCGCTCGCGACAGAAGCAGGGCGGTCCAGCCGGAACAGTCGATGACCGGCGGACTCGCCGAGAGTCCTTCCGACTTCACGCCGCGCCGGTATCCAACCCGGCCCGTATGGCGTTGGACGAGCTGCTACATGGTGGCTTCGGTGGCTTCGGTGGCTTCGGTGGCTTCGGCGGCTTCGGCGGCTTCGAATGGCATCGCACGCGGGTCCTCGCAACGTGGGCCACGGCAGCCCGTCAGCCCGGGACGAAACGAACAGCGCAACCGCGCGACGAGCCCGCATCGAGCGAGCCCCGCCGCGCGTCAAACATCAAACCTCAAACGCGACTCAAACCTGCACGAGCTTCGGAATTTGCACGTCGGGATTGACGTCCGCTTCGTAATCCACGCCCGCGATCTCGAAGCCGAACAGCCGCAGGAAATCGGTCTTGTAGCCGCTGAAGTCGGTGAGTTCGTAGAGGTTCTCGTTGGTCACCTGGTTCCACAGCGCCTGCACGCGCTCCTGCACTTCGGGGTCGAGCTCCTTGTAGTCGGCGCGCAGACGGCCTTCGTCGTCCAGATGCGGCGCGGCGCCGTAGAGGCTCTCCTTGTACAGGCCGTACACCTGCTCGATGCAGCCTTCGTGCGTGCCTTTCTCCTTCATGACCTTGAAGAGCAGCGACAGGTACAGCGGCATCATCGGAATCGCGGAGCTGGCCTGCGTGACCACCGCCTTGAGCACCGACACGCGCGCGTCGCCGCCCTTGGCCGCGAGTTTCGAGCGGATGCCCAGCACTTTCTGGTCGAGGTCTTTCTTGGCCGCGCCGATCGAACCGTTCCAGTAGATGTCGTGCGTGATCTTTTCGCCGAGATAGGTGAACGCGGTGGTCTTCGCACCGTCCGCGAGCACGCCGGCTTCGAGCAGCGCGTCGATCCACATCTGCCAGTCTTCGCCGCCCATGACCGCCACGGTGTGGTCGATCTCGGTCTGCGTCGCCGGTTCGAGGACCGTTTCCTTGATAACTTCCTTGTCCGTGTCGATGCCGCGCAGGTTCACGGCCTGGCCGACTGGCTTGAGCGTCGAGCTGAATACTTCGCCGCTCTTCGGATGCGTGCGCTTGGGCGCCGCGAGGCTGTACACGACGAGGTCGACCTGGCCGAGATCGCGCTTGATGACCTCGATGGTGCGCTGCTTGACTTCGTCGGAGAACGCGTCGCCGTTGATACTGGTCGCGTACAGGCCTTTTTCCGTGGCGAATTTCTCGAACGCGGCGCTGTTGTACCAGCCTGCCGTGCCCGCCTTGGTTTCGCTGCCGGCGCGCTCGAAGAACACGCCGAGCGTGTCGGCGCCGCAGCCGAACGCGGCGCTGATGCGCGCGGCGAGGCCGTAGCCGGTGGATGCGCCGATCACGAGCACCTTTTTCGGGCCCTTGGCGATGGGACCGCGTGCGTTGACGTACTCGATCTGTTCGCGGACGTTGGCTTCGCAGCCGGTCGGATGGGTTGAAACGCAGATAAAGCCACGCACGCGCGGTTTGATGATCATGAAGCACCTCTTGTCGGAATTTGGCGACATTATAGTGGCCCCCGATTGTTGCGGGCGCGCCGTGCCGGTTTGGCGACCCGGTTGGCCGACGCCGGTTGCCGTCCGGGCTTGCCGTCTATCACGCAAAAATCCGCCGCCGCCGCGCATCTTGGTAGGATTGCGCCTTTCCCGGCAGACGGTAGCAAGCGTGAAGCGCCTCATCCCCTCGTTTCTGGCGGCCCTCGACAAAGGGCTGACCTGCATCAACCCGCACGTCGCGCAGGCGCTATGGCACCTGCGCCATCCTACCCGCCGCGGCGTGGCGTGGGCGTGCGCCGCGCTGCCGGTGCTGCTGCTCCTGTATGTGCTGCTGCTGATTCCGTTCACGCCGGGCATCGGCGACATCCGCAAGGCGAAGATCGAGCAGCCGGCGCGGATTCTCTCGGCCGACGGCAAGCTGCTCGCCGAGTTCAAGCCGTCCAATCGCGAGTGGGTCAAGCTCAAGGACATCTCGCCGAACGTGGTGAGCGCGCTGATCGCGACCGAAGATCACCGCTTCTATCAGCATTTCGGCCTCGACTGGCGGCGCACCGCATCGGCCGCGCTGCATACGTTTTCCGGCGACCGCCAGGGCGGCTCGACCATCACGCAGCAGCTCGCGCGCAATCTCTATCCGGACGAGATCGGCCGCGCGCCGACCCTCACGCGCAAGCTCAAGGAAGCGATCACGGCGTTCAAGATCGAAGCGCTCTACAGCAAGGACGAGATTCTCGAAACCTATCTGAACACGGTGCCGTTCCTGTACAACGCGTACGGCATCGAGATGGCGGCGCGCACCTATTTCGACAAGTCGGCGTCCGACCTGAACGTGCTGGAAAGCGCGACGCTCACCGGCATGCTCAAGGGCAACAGCTATTACAACCCGGTGCTGAACCCGGAGCGCGCGCTGGATCGCCGCAATACGGTGCTCGCGCAGATGGTCAAGTACGGCAAGCTGACGCCCGCCGCCTATGAGACGCTCAAGCGCCGGCCGTTGCGCATCGATTTCGAGCGTCAGACCGAGCCGCCCGGACCCGCGCCGCACTTCGCGCAGCAACTGCGCAAGTGGCTTGCGGCATGGGCCGATCGCAACGACTACAACATCTACTCCGATGGCCTCGTGGTGCGCACCACCATCGATTCGCGCTTGCAGAACATGGCGACCCAGGCGGTGACGCTGCAGGGCAACCAGTTGCAGGGCATCGCGAACTCGGCGTGGGGTACGCGCTCGGGATGTTCGAACGGCCGGGACCTGCTGCAGACTTTCCTGCGCGAGACGCCCGAATTCCGCGCCGCGAAAGACGCGGGCCTGAGCGATGACGACGCGCTCAAGCGCGTCGCATCCGATCACGATCTGGTGAAGTCGGTCTGCGAGACGAAAACGCGCGTGCAGGCCGACTTCCTCGCGATGGACCCGCGCAACGGGCAGATCAGGGCATGGGTCGGCAGCCGCGACTTCAGCCAGGACCCGTTCGACCACGTCCAGCAGGCGCGCCGTCAGCCGGGCTCGACTTTCAAGCCGTTCGTCTACGCGGCGGCCTTCGAGGCGGGCGCCAAACCGTCCGATACGCTGGTCGACAAACCCGTCGAAATTCCGCTGGCGGGCGGCGAGGTCTGGCGTCCGAGCGACGAGGACGAACCGAGCGAGCGTGCCATCAGCCTGCGCGACGCGCTCGCGTTTTCGCGTAACCGCATCACCGCGCAGGTGATGGAGACGGTCGGCCCGAACAAGGTCGCGCGCCTCGCCCGCGCGATGGGCGTGCGCGACAGCGAACTCGACCCGGTGCCGTCGCTCGCGCTCGGCACGAGCCCGGTGACGCTCAAGGAAATGGTGTCGGCCTACGGCACGATCGCCAACCTCGGCGGCTATGTCGAGCCGGTGATGGTCACCCGCGTCGAGGATCGCAACGGCGAGGTGCTGGCCGATTTCGCGCCGGCGCCGCCCCGCCAGGAACTGCCCGCCGATGCCGCCCGCACGCTGGTCGACGTGATGCGCGACGTCGTGAGCCGCGGCACCGGTTCGAGCATCCGCGGCCGCTTCGGCGTGCGCGGCGACGTCGCGGGCAAGACGGGTACGACCCAAGGCAACGCGGACGGCTGGTTCATCCTGATTCATCCGCAACTGGTGGCGGGCGCGTGGGTGGGCTTCAACGACAGCCGGGTCACCTTGCGCAGCGATTACTGGGGGCAGGGGGCGCATAGCGCGCTGCCGATCGTCGGCGACTTCTTCCAGCGCGCGCAACGCTCGCGGCTGGTCGACACGCATGTCAAGTTCGATACGGCGCAGGAACCGGGCTGGTTCGCCGAACGCACCGGCCGCTTGCGTGAGTGGCTCCAGCAGTGGTTGGCGGCGTCGCCGGCCAAACGGGAGAAGCCGGTTGCGCCGCGCAGTCCGGTGCGCCGGGCGCCGGTTGAAACCGTTGCGCCTCAGGCGTCGGCGGCGTCCGCCGTGTCGGAGACCGTGGTCGAGCCGCGCGATTTGCCGCCGCTGCTGCAAGCGCCGGGTTCGACGCCGGTGCCCGCGAGCGGGGCGGTCGACGGTGAAGCGCGCGGCGGCGGTGCGCCGGCCATTGCGCCGACGCCCACGCCGGACGATGTCGTGCCGCCGGACTCAGATAGCGCGCCCAGCGAAGGGGCCGCGACAAACGGCGGCACGGCGCACTGAGACTGGAGGAGGCCGCAGCGGGCCTCGGTCCTCGCGGTGCGGCGGCTGTGGTGCGAGCGGAGTATGAGCGTGTCGAGCGTGTCGCTGAGCGAGGCTTCGGTTCCAGTGTTGTGGCCGCTGCCGCCCAAGCTCCCCAAAGGCACCGGTGCGGCCGGCGCGCTCGCGTTGATCAATACGCTCGGGCAGCGCGGCAGGGTCACGAGTCTTTGGCGCCGCAGCACGGTCGTCTCGCCCCAGCGTGGCCGCTTCCGCTCACGCGTCGCGTGGCGTTGCCCTCAGGCCGGGGCTATCCCGTGCTTCGTGCGCTGCGCGATTGCCCCATCGCGCCGCATCTCTGCCGCATCTCTGCCGCACGATCCGCCGCTAAGATTGCGCCACATTGGCACCGCCCGCCGCGCGCGAATCCGGCAGCCCGGATGCCGACGCTTCGAGCGACGCATCATGATGCAGCAGCAACACCGCCGCTACCCCCACGAGCCCCGCGCCCGAGAGGCACAGCAAACCCGCGCCGAAGCCGCCGGTGCTGTCCTTGATCCAGCCCATCGCGAACGGTCCGAAGAATCCCGCCAGATTGCCGAGCGAGTTGATCGCGGCAATCCCGCCCGCTGCCGCCGCGCCCGACAGGAATGCGGCAGGCAACGTCCAGATCACCGGCAGGCAGCCGAAGATGCCGAACCCGGCGATCGACAAGGCGATCATCTTCTGCACCGGATTGTCGAGCCCGGCCGCCGCCGCAATGCCGCCGGCCGCGACCAGCAGCGCGATCGCGACGTGCCATCGGCGTTCGAGCTTGTGGTCCGAATGCCGCCCCCACACCACCATGCTGATCACGCCGACGATATACGGCAGCGACGTCACGAAGCCCGTCTGCAAGTTGGTGAGACCGAAGGACTTGACGATCTGCGGCAGGAAGAAGCTCAGCCCGTAATTGGTCGCGTTCGCGCCGAAGTAGATGAGGGCGATGGCAAGCACGCGCGGATTGATCAGCGCTTCCTTCACGCTGAAGGCGCGCACGGCTTCGCGATGCTCGCGCTCCTGCTTCTGGCGCGCGACCAGCCAGTCGCGTTCTTCGGCGGCGAGCCAGGTGGCGTCGGCGGGCCGGTCCGTCAGATAGAGCAGCACCGCAAGCGAAAGTAACACAGCGGGCAGCGCCTCGATCAGATACACCCACTGCCAGCCGGCGAGTCCGCCGTGGCCGTCCAGCGACAGCAACGCGCCGGAAATCGGCCCGCCGATCACCGTGGACAGCGGAATCGCCGCCATGAAATAGCCGACCACGCGGCCGCGATAGGCGGCCGGGAACCACAACGTGAGCAAGAAAATGATGCCGGGAAAGAAGCCCGCTTCGGCCACGCCCAGCAGAATACGCAGGCCATAAAAGACATGCGCGGGCGATAGTCCGGTGTAGCGCGATATATCGGGGATGAACGCCATGGCGCCCGCGAGAATGCCCCACGTGAACATGATCCGCGCGATCCAGCGGCGCGCGCCGAAGCGTTCGAGCAGCAGGTTGGACGGCACTTCGAAGAAAAAATACGCGATGAAGAAGACCCCCGCGCCGAAACCGAACGCACTGGCCGACAGGTCGAGCGCCTTGTTCATCTGCAACGCGGCAAAGCCCACGTTGACGCGATCGAGATACGCGACGAAATAGCAAAGAATCAGGAACGGCACGAGCCGAACCGTGACGTGTTTCAGGGTGCGTGCTTCGAGCTCCATCGATGCCTCCTCCGGTTCACTTCCGGTTTCGTTTGAACGGTGTCGTTACAGACTAGGCGCTCAAGTGCGTTTGCGGAAGGCTTTTACACATGCCGTGATGTCGGAACGAGGCAGCAACGAATGTGCCGCGATGACAAAAGGGAACGTGCCCGGAAGGAAATGGCGCGTAGATGCGCGCCGCAACGTTTCGAAAGATTGTTTATACGCGCGTAACAGTGTTTTCAGGTGGCGAGGCTGATCTCCTGCATGCGATTGCGGATAATTACCTTTGGTAATCCGCTAGAAAAAGTACAGGTATCACATGGCCCTCCATCATTCCTTTCGACTACTTGAATCCAACCAACGCGTGCGCGGTTTGATCGCAGCCGTGCTCGTGTGTGCGAGCCTCGTGGGCTGCACATCGACGAGCGACGTCGTCGCCAGCGACAAGCCCGGCACTTATACGGTCGCGGCCAGCGCGACAGGCGGGCGCATGGCATGGGCGCGCGCGCACGAACATGCGGTGAACGAAGCGCGCGACTATTGTGAGCGTCGCGGAATGCAAAGCAGCGTCACGACGGAAACCGTCAGCGGTGTGCAGGTGATGTCGGAGCACGCGTCGTCGGTCAATTTCGAGTGCCATCCGAAGTTCTAGTGCGAAGCGGGCAGGGGCGCGAAATGCGCTCGCCGCTTTTCGTGGATGCACGTGTGTGTCTACGTGAGCGTTGAACCACTGGGCCGCGGCAGCATTTACAAACCGCGAACCCATCGACGCGTGTGTTCGAAAGCCGCACGCCGGCTTTACCGAACCCTTCCTATGACACATGCGGCCGCGACGCGCGATAACTCATAGACGCATCGCAACCGCGACAACCCTCGCGGCAGCACCGGACGCCGCACTGCCTCGTTCGCTCCGCTCACCATACCCGACGGAAAAAATGCCGACAGGCGGCTTCGACGCGTCAACGGCGCCGGCCGCCCGCGTGGCGGCAACGAGGCCCCGCTACCACGCCATCACTTCTTGTCGAACGTGACGAGGTTTTTGTCGTTTGTATCCGCCACGAAAATGGCGAGCAGCTTTGCCGGTTCGCTCGCGCTCGCGTTTTCGCTGACCGTGTGATGGACGCCGGGCTGCTCGGTCCAGTGTTCGCCCGCGTGATAGACGCGCTCTTCGCCATTGTCGACTCGGCTGCGGATCGCGCCCGACAGCACATAGCCGACCACGAAAGCCTGGCCATGCCAATGCGACGGCGATTTGCCGCCCGGCGCGTAGTCGACCACCGGCGTGGTCATCGTCTTGCCCGGCACGTTCGCAATCGCTTCGGCGAAAGCGGGCGTGATCGTTTCGCGCGCGCTGGTATCGGAGGCGAACACGGACTGCGAAGCGCCGATGATCGAGAATCCCGCCAAAGTCGCCGCGATAAGGGCGCGAATCTTCATTGCGTTTACTCCTGACAAAGCCTCATGACTTCATTGTTCGGATCGGCGGCGCGAGCGTGCGGGGTCGCGTGAACCTGCTTCGCCCAATTTGCCGCTACCTCGGCCAATTCCGTGCGCGCCCGCTCGAGTGCGCCCGCGCGCGCCTCGCGGTTCGCAAACTGCAGCGGCTGCGCATCGACGAAAGTCGGACTCGCGACACCGAGGAGCCCAAAGCCGCTTTCAACGCCGGCGTGAGCGCATCCATCGATTCGTAGGGCGAGCCCGCGCGCAAGTCCGCGCCACGGCTCGTGATGAACAGCGCCTTCTGGCGCACGAGTTGCCCGATGGTGTGGCCATCTTCTGAATGCACGTAGGTGAGGCCGGTGCGCGTGACGCTGTCGACGTACGCTTTGAATGCGGAGGGCATCGACCAGTTGTACATCGGCATTGCGAAAACGAGCGCATCGGCGGCGAGCAGCCGCTCGCACAGCGCATCCGATGCCGCCAGCGTCGCCTTCATCGCCGCCGTACGTTCGTGGGCGGGGGTGTAGGTCGCGATCGCGAAAGCTTCGGTGACGTGCGGCGGGGTATCGACCGTGACGTCCAGGTAGTCGACTTCGAGGTCCACGCGCTCTTCGCGCAGGCGTTCCAGAAAATAGCGGCTCAATGCGCGGCAGTTGGAGCGCTCGCGTTTCGCGCTGGCGTCGACGTGCATGATCTTCATGAATTCCGTCCTTCCGTTGATGATTGACCTGAGTGCAGATTAAAGGCTCGACTGGCTTGATGAAATGACCGGTTTTGGCTAATCCAAGGTGACCACTTGGAGCGCTACCCGACCCCGAAATAGGCCGCGCTATGAAACACTGAAGTATCCGAATCAACTTTGACAATATCTGACTTTGCAGATAAAGTACCGCTCACCCACCAGGAGGCCACGATGAACCACTACTCGCCGGATAGCTTCAGCCTCACGCAGAGCGTGGGCTTTTCGATCAGCAAAGCGCGTAATCTGCTCGTGACCGAAATGGATGCCGCGCTCAAGGAACTCGACATCACCACACAGCAAATGGGCATTGTGCTGTCGATGCGGCGAGGCGTCGCCGCCACGCCGTTCGAGTTGTCGAAGCTGCTCGGCATCGACACCGGCCTGATGACGCGCATGCTCGACAAGCTGGAAGCGAAGGGTTTGCTGGAGCGCTCGCGCAGCATCGAAGACCGCCGCGTCGTCAATCTGAAGCTGACGAAGGAGGGCGAAGCGGTCGCCGCGCAGGTACCGGAGATCGTCCCGGTTGTGCTGAACCGGCGTCTGAGGAAATTCACGAAGGCCGAATTCGAAGAACTGCGCCGCTTGCTGAACAAGTTTCTCGCGGATTAGGCGCAACGCCGGCGAAGACGCAGGCGAGGGCACTCAAAGACGCACAGCGCTGTGCAATCTCGCAGCGATTTTTCTCACCCATTTATCTGACAGGTCAGAAAATGAAAACACAGTTATTTGAGCCGGCAGCCCGGTCGCGAGTCGCGAAGGCTGGTGTGACGGTGATCTTCGCGGCCGTGCTATCGGCTTGCGCGAACTACGCCGGCATCTCGAGCGACAGGCAGATGGCCGAGCCGCAGACCTACGCGACTCAGCAAAGCATTCCGCAGGACAACGGTCATTGGCCGGCCGCCGATTGGGCCGACCAGTTCGGCGATGCGCAACTGAAGGCCTTGCTCGCCGAAGCGCTGAAGGGTAATCCGTCGATCGAGCAGGCCCGCGCCCGGGTCGCCGCCGCGGCCGCCTACAGCGACACCGCGAAGGCCGCCACGATGCCGCAGGTCGGCGCGACATACTCGTTCACGCGGCAACAGTTTTCGAGCACCGCGCTCGTGCCGCCGCCATATGGCGGTTCATGGCAATCGGAAAACAAGGGACTGCTGTCCGCCTCGTACGATCTCGATCTGTGGGGGAAGAATCGCGAAGCGCTAAAGGCGTCGCTGTCGCAACTGCAGGCAAGCCAGGCCGACGCGGAAGTCGTCAGGCTGACGCTCACGTCGTCGATGGCGCGTGCGTATAACCAGTTGGCGCGCCTCTATGCGTTGCGCGACATCGCGCAGCAGGAGATCACGCAACGCGAACAGATCGACCGCATCACCGCGGGGCGCATTGCCAGCGGTCTCGACACGCAAGTGGAACGCAAGACGGCGCAGGCCAATCTCGCCACCAGCCGCACGTCGCTGGCCGCGCTCGACGGCAGCATCGTCACGACCCGCTATCAACTGGCGGCATTGCTCGGCGCCGGGCCGGATCGCGGTCTCGCGATTACGCGGCCGGCGCTCGGCGTCGGCGATGAAGTGCGTCTGCCGGAGAACCTGCCCGCCGATCTGGTGAGCCGGCGTCCCGACCTGGTCGCCGCGAAATGGCGCGTCGATGCGCTCACGCATGACGTGAAGGAAGCCAAGGCCGAGTTCTATCCCGACATCAATCTGAGCGCGGCGATCGGCCTCGACGCATTCGGCTTCGGCCGTTTTCTGACTGCGGCGAGCCGCACCGCGTCGGTCGGCCCGGCGATTCATCTGCCGATCTTCGACGGCGGGCAGTTGCGCGCGCAATTGAAGGGCCGCTACGCCGAGTTCGACTATGCGGTCGCCACCTACAACCAGACGCTCGTCACCGCGCTCTCGGAAGTCGCGACGCAGCTCGCGCAAATCCGCTCGACCGACCAGCAACTCGTCGACGCCCAGGCCGCGCAGGACGCCGCCCGCGGCGCCGACCAGCTGGCGCTCACGCAGTACAAGGCCGGTCTCGCCAATCAGCTGACGGTGCTCAACGCCGACACCACCGCGCTCTCCGCCGACCAACAGGTCGCCAATCTCAGGATGAACCGGCGCGATCAGCAGATTGCCCTGGCCGTCGCACTCGGCGGCGGCTATGCCGACAACGCCGATGTCGCGAATCTGGCCGCGCCATCGGCAGCGGCCGCATCGGCGGCAAATACTCAACCCGTCGTCGCCGCGCATTGAAACGCCATCGCGACAATTCCAGATCTGTCAGGAGCCCCATCATGAGCGAAACGATCGACACCGCCCGCGCGAGCGCGAAACCGGACCCGGTCCCCGAAACGCAACAGCCCCGCACGAAGCGCAAGCTGCTGCTCACGCTGCTCGCCACGACCGTCGTGGTGGCGGGCGCGGCTTACGGCGCGTACTACTTCACCGTGGGCCAGTACCACCAGTCCACCGACGATGCGTACGTCAGCGGCAACCTCGTACAACTGACGCCGCAAGTGAGCGGCACGGTCGTCGCGGTGAACGCCGACGACACGCAGATCGTCAAGCAGGGCGCGCCGCTCGTCACGCTGGACAACGCCGACGCGAAGATCGCGCTGGCCGACGCGCAAGCGTCGCTTGGCCAGACCGTGCGCCAGGTCAGCGGCCTCTACGTGAACAACGACTTCTACGCGGCCACCGTCGCGCAACGCCAGTCGGACCTCGCGCGTGCGAACGATGACCTGAAGCGCCGGCTGACCGTGGTCGAAACGGGCGCGGTGTCCGGCGAGGAAATCGCCCATGCCCGCGACGCGGTCAGCTCCGCCCAGGCCGCGCTCGACGCCGCGCGCCAGCAGGCCGAGGCCAACCACGCGCTGACCGATCGCACGTCGATCGAACAGCATCCGAACGTGCAGGCCGCCGCCACGAAAGTGCGCGACGCCTATCTGAACTACGCGCGAAACACGTTGCCCGCGCCGGTGACCGGCTACGTCGCGCGGCGCTCGGTGCAGGTCGGCCAGCGCGTCGCTCCGGGCACGCCGCTGATGGCGATCGTGCCGCTCGACGGCGTCTGGGTGGATGCGAACTTCAAGGAAGGCCAGCTCAAGCACATGCGCATCGGCCAACCCGTCACGCTCACCGCCGACGTGTACGGCTCGGGCGTCAAGTATCACGGCCGGGTGGTGGGCTTTTCGGCCGGGACAGGCGCCGCGTTCGCGGTGCTGCCCGCGCAGAACGCCACCGGCAACTGGATCAAGGTCGTGCAGCGGCTGCCGGCGCGCATCCAGCTCGACCAAGGCGAACTGAACGCGCATCCGCTGCGCATCGGACTCTCGATGCAGGTCGACGTCGACACGCGCGAAGAGTCGGGCGCGCAGCTTGGCGCGGCGGCCGGCACCACGTATCGCACGGATGTGTTCGCGCAGTACGGCGCCGATGCGGATGCGGAAATCGCCCGGATCATCGCGCAGAACATGCCGGCCACGCGCGAGATGGCGGCGAGCACGACGCAAAAGAACGCGACGCAAAAGCACACAACGCGCAACGCGCGCTGAAGCGGCAGCAGCCGTGCAGGCGGGTTTTTTCGCGCAATTAACTGATAAGTCAGATAGTTTTATCTTCCTCGACAGGTGATGACATGAATGGATCGGGCAACGCAGCGACGCTGCCGCCATTGACAGGCGGCAAGCTCGTACTGGCCACGCTTGCCGTGGCGCTGGCCACGTTTATGAACGTGCTGGATTCGTCGATCGCGAACGTGGCGATTCCGACGATCGCCGGCAACCTGGGCGTGTCGGTCGACGAGGGCACGTGGGTGATCACGCTGTTCGCGGCCGCCAACGCGATCGCGATTCCCTTGACCGGCTGGCTCACGCAACGCGTCGGGCAGATCAAGCTGTTCGTGTGGGCGATCCTGCTGTTCGTGCTGTCGTCGTGGCTGTGTGGCATCGCGCCGAATCTGCCGGTACTGCTCGCCGCGCGGATCCTGCAAGGCGCAGTGGCGGGCCCGCTGATTCCGCTGTCGCAAGCGATCCTGCTCGGTTCGTATCCGAAGGAAAAAAGCTCGCATGCGCTGGCGCTGTGGGCGATGACCGCGACCGTCGGGCCGATCGCCGGCCCGGCGCTCGGTGGCTGGATCACCGACAGCTATTCGTGGTCGTGGATTTTCTACATCAACATTCCGGTGGGCCTGTTCGCGGCCGGCGTGACGTGGGCGATCTATCGCACTCGCGAAACCCCGACGCGGCGTCTGCCGATCGACAAGATCGGGCTGATCTCGCTGATCGCATGGGTCGGTTCGCTGCAGATCATGCTCGACAAAGGCAAGGACCTCGACTGGTTCAATTCGCCGGTAATCGTCGCGTTGACGGTGTTCGCGGCAATCAGCTTCGCGTTTTTCGTGATCTGGGAGTTGACCGAAAAAAATCCGATCGTCGATCTGAGATTGTTCGGAAAACGAAATTTCCTCGGCGGCACGATTGCGATTTCAGTCGCGTATGCGGTGTTTTTCTCGAACCTCGTGCTGTTGCCGCAATGGATGCAGGGCTACCTGAACTACCGTTCCGTGGATGCCGGTCTCGCGACCGCGCCGCTCGGCATCTTCTCGGTGGTGCTCGCGCCGGTGATCGCAAAGCTGCTGCCGAAGTCGGACGCGCGGGTATTGGCAACGCTGGCGTTCGTCGGCTTCGCGGCGGTGTTTTTCATGCGCTCGCACTACACGACGGGCGTGGATACGTGGACGCTCGTCTTGCCGACCCTGCTGCAAGGATTCCCGACCGCGTTCTTCTTCGTGCCGCTCACCGCGATCATTCTGTCCGGCCTTTCCGCGGACAGGATTCCGGCGGCGGCAGGGCTGTCGAATTTCGTGCGGGTGTTTGCCGGGGCGGTGGGGACGTCACTGGCATCGACCGGATGGAACAACCGCACGATCATGCATCACGCGCGGCTCGCCGAGCAGACGAGTGTCGACAATCCGACCTTCACATCCGCGCTGACTTCGCTGCACGGTTCGCTGGGCGGTAGCCCGGCTCAGGCGATGGCGTACTTCGAACACTCGCTGAACACGCAGGCGGCGATGCTTGGCCTGAACGATATCTTCTGGCTGTCGGCGGTGATCTTCGTGTTGATCATTCCGCTAATCTGGGTGACGAAGCCCGATCACGCGAGCGCGTCGGCAGCGGCCGGGGCGGGCGGACACTGAATGGACGGAAAAGCGGGCGGATTCATGGGCGTCGGCTGAAGTGCGCACAGCGCACGCGTCGAAATTCTGAATGCCGCCGTGATTGCATCCACTGCTGGGCGGCGTTCATCGCTTGTCGCCTGGCGGGCGTTTGACGAACGGCCCACCCGAAAAACCGACCGACCCACGCGCCTGAGGCTCGGCCTTCGCGCGGGAACGGCGAGCATGGCGTCCAGCGGCGGGCTCGGTGCGCGCCGTTTCCAGTCGGCGCGACATCGTTTCAAGACGCTGGCGAAGCAGGTCAGTCGAGGCAATCCGCTCAACGAGCAACGTATCCTTTTCTGCCAGCTGCGCATCGATCGCCGCACATCGCGATTTCGCCGCAGCCAGTTCGGCCTTCGCGGTGGCGAGCCCATCGCGCAAGGCGTCGCGCTCCGAGCGATGTTCGGTCTCCAGTGACGCGATCCGTTCATTGGCTGCTTGCAGTTCCTTGCGCGCGCGGCTGGCCGCCGCCCGTTCGCTCTCGATTTCAAGCAAGGCCCGCTTTTCGGTCGCCGCCAGTCGCTGTTCGTTCAGATCGTGCGACTGACGCAGTTTGGCCAATTCCTCGGCGAAGTCGCGTCGTGCGTCCGCCAGTGCGGCTGTGCCTGCCGAGATTTCGTCCTTCGAGACAGCCAGTTGCCTGCTCAGCATGTCGTTGGCGGTTTGCAGTTCGACGAGGCGCGCTTCAAGCCCGCTGATCTGCTGGCCCAGCGCGGCGGCGCTGCTGGCGGCCCGATCGGCTTTCAGCGCCGCGTCATTGCGCTGCGCTTCCATGTCCTGCGCTTGCCGGCGAGCGGCGGCGATGTCCGACTGCGCGTCCTGCCTGAATACGTCCAGCGCGGCCGTGGCTGCGTCGCTCGACAGTCGCCACAGGTTGGCGGCCAGTTCGCCCGCCGCCTTGGCGACCTCGGGCGGCAAGTCCGGACGGCCGACGTCGACGCGGGTCTTTTCGCGCACTTCGACCCAGAAGTCGCGCAGCGCCTTGGCCGGCGCGCTCATGCTGCCTTTGCGCACCAGCTGGTAGAGCCGGTTGGCGGTCGGCGTTTCGCCGTACCGGAAGAACATCAGCGCGCAAACCTCGCGATACAGCGCTTGCGTGTCGGCGGCGTGTTCCCGAACGGCTTCGATGTCGGATTCGAGTGTCATGGGCGCGGGACAACACCAAAGGAAGGAATGTGTTGATAATACAACGTATATTTCAAGCAATGCTACATTTTCGCATTTCAAACACGACATTAGTACTATAATGTCGTGTATTATCTATAGTCGACTGATTTGGCGTTTTCCTTGCAATCTGGAGCCCTCAAACCGTGCCCAATGCCCAACTAGCCACCGTGCAGCCCGTCGAATCGCTCGCCGTGCCGGAAAGTCTCGATGGCCGCGACGGCACCAATCGCGGCGCGATCGAGAATTCCCAGCTCTCGGCCCGCAACGATCTGGATGCCGTGCGCGCATGGCTGTCGAATTACGCCGACACGAAAACCACCTTCGACAACTACCGTAAGGAAGCCGAGCGGCTGCTGCTGTGGGCGGTCGTGCAACTGGGCAAGCCGCTGTCGTCGCTGACGCACGAGGATCTGCTGGGGTTCAAAACGTTTCTCGCGGATCCACAGCCCGCCAGCCGTTGGGTATCGGCCAACGGCGGAAAATATCCGCGCGGCGACGAGCGCTGGCGGCCGTTCAACGGGCCGCTGTCGCCGGCCAGCCAGCGGCAGGCGCTGATCATCCTGAACGCGATGTTCACGTGGCTGGTCAACGCCGGCTACCTGCGCGGCAATCCGATGGCCTTGCTGCGGCAACGGGCCAAACGCTCCGCGCCGCGCGTCACGCGCTATCTGTCGACGTCGCTCTGGGACGAAGTGAAGCTCTTCGTCGAACAACTGCCGCAGGACACCGACGCGCAACGCGCCTACTACGCACGCTGCCGCTGGCTGACCACGCTGTTCTATCTGCAGGGCATGCGAATTTCCGAAGTCGCCGGCGGCCAGATGGGCAGCTTTTTTCGCAGGCTCGGCGCGGACGGCAAAGATCAATGGTGGCTGGAAACGCTGGGCAAGGGCGATAAGGAGCGGATCGTCCCCGTCTCGGTCGAACTGGTCGAGGAGTTACGCAGCTACCGGACCCAGAATGGTCTCGCCGCCCTGCCCACCCGCTCCGAGGAAACGCCGCTCGTGATTCGGTTCAAGGGCAGAAACCGCTGTCTGTCGCGCTCCGCGATCCATGACGCGATCAAGGGCATTTTCAGCGGCGCGGCGTCGTGGCTGCGCGCGCGAGGTCCGGAGTTCGCCGATCGCGCCGATGAACTCGAACGGGCGTCGGCTCACTGGCTGCGCCACACCGCAGGCTCCCATCAAGCCGATGGGGGCGTCGACCTGCGCACCATCCGCGACAACCTCGGACACGTGTCGCTCAATACAACGAGTCTTTATCTGCACACGGAAGATGACGCGCGGCACAAGGAAACCGTTAATCGTCACCGAATGAATTGGGATGCGGGCACGCGCAAAGACGATGAATCGGGCAATGCGCAATGACGCGCGATTGTGTGACGGGAGAGCGGCTTTAGACGAGTCCGCCGACCTCGCAACAACCCGCCAATCTCGCCCGATTGCCCGCTAGAATGGCCGCCTTTGCCCGCGTCGGGCGCGCCGCGAGGCAAAATACGGCTTTTGCGCGCGTCGCACGCGCCGCGATTGCCGCTGAATCACCACCGGCTGCAAGCTTGCCGCCGGCCTTCGCAAACCTGCACGACGGCGGCCTGATCAGGCCCAGCCAGGTCTACGCGGCCCGTCGCGTGCGGCGCAGCCAGGACAGCTCGTCCTTTAACAGAGCACCTCAGGAGCATATATGACCGATTCGAACCCGTCCTTCCTCGGCAGGATTTCACTTGCCGTCGGCACGTTTTTCAGCATTCTTGGCGATGGCGAATTCGCCGCCGGCGTGCTGCGTCTGCGTAGAGGCGAAACCCTGGGCAAAACCGCGGGCGAAACCGTGGGCGCAAGCGCGCCGACGCAGACACCGACCCCGGCTCCCGCGCCGCAACCCGCCCCCACGCTGAAAGAAGCCAGTCCCGACGCCGCGCTGCAACTGCTCGGCCTGCTGCAACGCGACGCGCGCTTCATCGATTTCGTCGAAGAAGACATCAAGAACTACAGCGACGCCGACATCGGCGCCGCCGCGCGCCTCGTCCACGACGGCTGCCGCGCGACGCTGCGCGAGCATTTCACGATCCGCCCGGTGCGCGACGAAGCCGAAGGCGCGCGCGTCACGCTCGTCGAAGGTTTCGACGCGAGCTCGATCCGCCTGACCGGCAATGTCGTCGGAAAAGCGCCGTTCAACGGCAGCGTCAGCCATCGCGGCTGGCGCGTCGACGAGGTTCGTCTGCCGAAACTCGCGCAGAGCCACAACGCCAAGGTCATCGCACCGGCGGAGGTGGAACTGTGAGCGACGCACGCTATTCGATCGGCATCGACCTCGGCACTACGCACTGCGCGCTGTCCTATGTGGACACGAGCGCGAGCGACGGCGAAAAAACCGCCCAGGGCGTGCTGCCGATCGCCCAACTGACCGGCCCCGGCGCCATCGATAACCTCGATTTGCTGCCCTCCTTCCTCTATCTGCCGCATCCGGACGAACTGGCCTCGGGCGATCTCTATCTGCCCTGGACTGGCCAGCGCGAGTTCGCGGTCGGCGAGTTCGCCCGCAGCCGCGGCGCGGCCACGCCGATCCGGCTCGTGTCGAGCGCGAAGAGCTGGCTGTGCCATCCGGGCGTCGATCGCCGCGCGGCGATTCTGCCCAACGACGCACCGCCCGAAGTCGCGCGCGTGTCGCCGCTCGAAAGCTCGGTGCGCTATCTGGCGCACCTGCGCGAAGCCTGGGACCACGCACATCCGGACGCGCCGTTCGCCGACCAGGACATCACGGTGACGATCCCCGCCTCGTTCGATCCGGCCGCGCGCGAGTTGACCGCCGAAGCCGCCGAGGCCGCGGGCTTTGGCCGCATGACGCTGCTCGAGGAACCGCAAGCCGCGCTCTATAGCTGGATTCAGAAGAGCGCCGGCGGCTGGCGCAAGCAGGTCAAGGTCGGCGACATCATCCTCGTGGTCGACGTGGGCGGCGGCACGACCGACCTCTCGCTGATCGCGGTGATCGAGCGCGACGGCAATCTCGAACTGCATCGCATCGCGGTCGGCGAACACATCCTGCTCGGCGGCGACAACATGGACCTCGCGCTCGCGCACGTGGTCGCGCGCAAGCTCGCGGCCCAAGGCACCCAGGCCGACGCGTGGCAACTGCGCGCCCTCACCTACGCGTGCCGCTCGGCCAAGGAAACGCTGCTCAGCGACCCCGCCACCGATGCCGTGCCGCTCGTCGTGCCGAGCCGCGGCTCGAAGCTGATCGGCGGCTCGATCCGCACCGAACTGACGCGCGCGGAGTTGACGCAGACGATCCTCGAAGGCTTCTTCCCACAGGTGGACAGCGCGGCGCGGCCGGTCAGCCGCGCGCGCGTCGGTCTGACGCAACTCGGCTTGCCGTACGCGCAGGACGCGGGCATCACGCGGCATCTGGCGGCGTTCCTCGGCCGTCAGGTCGGCGCGCTCGCCGAAATCGAAGGCTTGCGCGATCACGCGGTCGAAGGCGCGAGCTTCCTGCACCCCACCGCCGTGCTGTTCAACGGCGGCGTGTTCAAGTCGCCGCTGCTGGTCGAGCGCATCATGGGCACGCTCAACCAATGGCTCACGGCGGAAGGCGCGGCGCCGGCGCGCCTGCTCGAAGGCGCGGACCTCGATCTCGCGGTCGCGCGCGGCGCGGCCTACTACGGCTACGTGCGACGCGGCCAGGGCGTGCGGATTCGCGGCGGCACCGCGCGCGCGTACTACATCGCGATCGAATCGGCGATGCCGGCCGTGCCCGGGCTCGAGCCGCCGGTGCAGGCGCTGTGCGTCGCGCCGTTCGGCATGGAGGAAGGCACCGAGGCCGAGTTGCCCGCGCAGGAGTTCGGTCTCGTGGTCGGCGAACCGGTCCATTTCCGCTTCTTCGGGTCGTCGGTGCGTCGTCAGGATCAGGTCGGCACGCTGCTCGACTTCTGGGGCCCCGAGGAATTGCAGGAACTCGACGAAATCCAGGCGACGCTGCCTGCCGCCGGCCGTACCGCCGGCGAAGTCGTGCCGGTGAAGCTGCATGCGCGCGTCACCGAAGCGGGCACGCTCGAACTGGAAGCGATGCCGCGCGGCTCCGACGAACGCTGGAAAGTCGAGTTCGACGTGCGCGGCAGCGCGTCGGCATAACGCGCCTGCGTGAGCGAGATGAAGCGCTACAGCGTCGGCATCGATCTGGGCACCAGCAACACGGTGCTCGCCTATGCGCAAGCCGGCGCGCAGGACGGCGCTGCGCCGATCCGGGTGTTCGAGATCGAGCAGCTGGTGAGTCCCGGCGAGGTCGCCGCGCGGCCGCTGCTGCCCTCGGTGCGCTATCACGCGGGCGCGGGCGAGCTGAGCGCGGGCGATCTGCAATTGCCGTGGTCCACGGCGGATCGCGCAGCCGCGCACGCGCAGCCGCCCGTCGTGATCGGCCGGCTCGCGCGTGTGCTGGGCGCGCAGGTGCCGGGGCGGCTCGTGACGAGCGCGAAAAGCTGGCTGTCGCACGCGTCGGTCGACCGTGTGGCGCCGATCCTGCCGTGGGGCGCCGCCGACGATGTCCGCAAAGTCTCTCCCGTCGACGCGAGCGCGAGTTATCTCGCGCACGTGCGCGCCGCGTGGAATCAACGCTTCCCCGACGCGCCGCTCGAACAGCAGGACGTCGTGCTCACGGTGCCGGCGTCGTTCGACGAAGGTGCGCGCGCGCTGACCGTCGAAGCGGCGCGTCTCGCCGGTCTGCCTGCGCTGCGGCTGCTCGAAGAGCCGCAGGCGGCGTTCTACGACTGGCTGTTTCATCATCGCGAGCAGCTTGCGAGCGAACTCGCGCACACGCGCCTCGTGCTGATCTGTGACGTCGGCGGCGGCACCACCGACCTCACGCTGATCGAAGTGGGCATGAAGGATGGCGAGCCGCAGCTCACGCGCATCGGCGTGGGTAATCATCTGATGCTCGGCGGCGACAATATGGATCTCGCGCTCGCGCATCTGGTCGAGGCGCGGCTGCCCGGTGGCGATGCGCGCACGCCGAATCCACGTTTATCGGCGGCGAGCCTGTCGCAGCTGGTCGAGCGCTGCCGGAGCGCGAAAGAACAACTGCTGGGCCCGCAGGCGCCCGATTCGGCATCGATCACGTTGCTCGGCGCGGGGTCGAAGCTGATCGGCGGTGCACGTACCGCGCAGGTGACGCGTGACGAGGTCGAGCGCGTCATCGTCGATGGGTTTTTTCCGGCGGTGGCGTCGCACGAACGGCCAGGCAGGCCGCGCGGCGCGATCGTCGAGTTCGGCCTGCCCTATGCGACCGATGCAGCGGTCACGCGGCATATCGCGGCATTTTTGAGCCGGTTCGCGGCGCAGTCGCGCAAAGCCCTGGGTGGCGGGGCTGATAGTGAGAGCTCGAGTTTTCGCGCAGGCGGCGCCCCAGACGCCGGCGGTGCATCCGGTGAAAACAGGGCACCCAGCGGCGGCGCCAGCACCGACGACGCCCTTCCCGTACCCGACACCCTGCTCCTGAACGGCGGCGTCTTCCGCGCGCAAGCGCTCACGCAACGTCTCGCCGATACCCTCGGCATGTGGCGCGGCGCCCCGCTCAACGTGCTGCACAACGACAATCCCGATGTGGCCGTCGCGCGCGGCGCGGTCGCCTATTCGCTGGCGCGCGCGGGCAACGCGCCGAAAATCGGCGGCGGCTCGCCGCGCAGCTACTTCCTCGTGCTCGACGACGGCGCCGGCGGCAAGTCCACCGCCGAACCCGCGCAACGCGGCATCTGCCTGCTGCCGCGCGGCACCGAAGAAGGCCACGAGATCCTGATCGACGATCGCACCTTTGCGTTGCGCCTCGGACATCCGGTACGTTTTCACCTGGTGTCGTCGAGCGCGGACACGGTTTATCAGGCCGGCGAACTGATCGATCTGGCGGACGGCGACTTCGTGCGCCTGCCGCCGATCGCCACCGTCGTGCAACCGCGCGGCGAGCGCAACGCGCGCGAAACCCTCGTACGGATCGCCACGTCGCTCACCGAAGTGGGCACGCTCGACGTGCACTGCATCGAACGCGACGATCCCGCGCAGCGCTGGCTGCTCGAATTCCAGTTGCGCGGCGAGGACGCGCGAGTGGATCTCCCCGCCGACTCCGCATCGGCCCGTCATCCGGCGGCCGACCGCGCGATCGAACAGATCGACCGCTGCTTCGGTTCGCGTGCGCAAAACGTCGACCCGAAAGAAGTCAAACGGCTGCGCTCGAAACTCGAACAGTTGCTCGGCCCCCGCGAAAGCTGGAACAGCGCGTTGCTGCGCGAACTGTTCGGCGCGCTGTGGGAACGCGCGCGGCGTCGCCGCCGTTCCGCGGATCACGAACGGCTCTGGCTGAATCTCGCCGGCTATTGCGTGCGGCCCGGCTTCGGCTATCCGCTCGATGAATGGCGCGTCGAACAGCTGTGGTCGCTGTTCGACGACGGCATTCAATACGTCAACGACAGCCAGGTCTGGTCGGAGTGGTGGACGCTCTGGCGCCGCGCCGCGGGCGGCCTCGGCGAAAGTGCGCAACTGCGCGTGCTCGATGCGATGGCGTATCTGCAGACGGCCGCGCAGTCGCGTCACAAGCTGCCGTTCGATGTCGCGAAAACAGGCCTCGCCGATATGGTCAGATTGAGCGCGTCGCTCGAACGCATTCCGGTCGAACGCAAGATCGAACTTGGCGAGTCGGTGCTGACGCGGCTGAAGAAGCCCGCTGAAAATCATCAGAGCTGGTGGGCGGTCGGGCGCATCGGCGCGCGGCGGCCGTTCTACGGCAGCGCGCATAGCGTCGTGCCGCCGGAGATCGCCGGACCATGGCTGACCACGATCCTCGCGCTCGACTGGAAGAAAGTCGACCCTGCGGCGTTCGCCGCCGTGCAGATCGCGCGCATGACCGGTGACCGCTCACGCGATCTGCCCGACGATTTGCGTCAGACGGTCGTACGCCGGCTCGAAGCAGCCAGTGCGCCGCGCGCGTGGATCACGATGGTGAGCGAGAGCGTCGAGCTCGACAACGCAGACGAAGGCCGCGTGTTCGGCGAGTCGTTGCCGGTGGGGCTGAAGCTGATCGCGAGTTGAGGCTTGCGGCTTTCCCGTAGCGTCACGGCGGCATTGGGCCAGTTGAACGCGTCGGCTCGACTGCTCTTCCCCTCGCCATCAACACGGCTCGAAACTCAGGACGGCCTGCGCCGCCGGTAGATCGTTGCGCTGCCTCAGGCTTTCCGCCAACAGTTCGCGAAAGATGCTCACCGTGTCGGGACCGTATCGCAGGTGAAATTCCTGAAACACCTCGGTGATCGCGATGCGTTGCGTCGCCGGGCTGCACGTGCTGGCAATGTACGAACTGCCGCGCGCCAACTCTATCTGATAGATCGATTTGTAAAGCGTCTTCTCGGCCTGCAGGTTGCGCTTGCAGCCCTGTTTGCCGCCACGCTTTCTCTCGTTGGGCATCGTTGTTTTCTCCGCCGTTTGCGATGCGCGTCGCCGACCGATACCCGCGCTCCCGCCAACTATGTAAACAACCACACCTTAAGGAAACCTTATGCGTCGCCGGAAAACGGCATGCCGAGTTCGTCATTTTCCTGCACCCATTACGCGCGTTGCCGATTCGGTCGCTCCTGCTCGATCCGGCAGTGTTGCGCCTGCCGCCGCATGTAAAAAAGGCCGGTTATCCCGGCCCTCTTCACGCTATGTCGGTCTTCGTGTTGCCCTGCCGATTACACCTGCACCATCCCGCCGTCGACGAACAACTCGATTCCCGTGATGTAGCTCGCGTCGTCCGAGGCGAGGAACGAGACGGCCTTCGCGATTTCGTCCGGTTCGCCGACGCGGCCGAGCGGCGTGGTCGCGCTGACATGCTGCCGGTACGCGTCGATCTGCTCGTCGCTCATGTGCAGCTCCGACTTGTACGCGGGCGTGATCACCACCCCGGGCGCGACCACGTTGACACGAATATCGCGGCCCTTGAGATCCGATGCCCAGGTGCGCGCAAACGAACGCAATGCCGCCTTGGTTGCCGCATACACGCCGAACGCCGGGACGCCCTGAATCGAAGTGACCGAGCCCGTGAGCACGATCGCGCTGCCGCGCGGCATCAATGGCAACGCTTTTTGCACCGTGAACAGCGTGCCTTTGACGTTGATGCCGAAGTACTTGTCGAACTGCGCTTCGGTGATTTCGCCCAGCGGTGAGAACTCGCCGCCGCCCGCATTCGCAAACAGAATGTCGAGCCGCTGATGGGCGGCCTGCACCGTGCTGAACATCCGGTCGAGATCGGCGGCCGACGAAATGTCTGCGCGAATCGCGACCGCGCCGTGCCCGATGCGCTCAACCGCTTCGTCGAGTTCTGCCTGACGCCGGCCGGTAATGTAGACCGTCGCGCCTTCCCGGGCGAAACGGGTCGCGGCGGCAAGGCCGATGCCGCTGCTGCCGCCGGTGACCAGTACGATCTTGCCGGCATGTTTGGTGGTGTGGATGTTTCCCTGCGTGGACTGATTCATGGCTAGCTCCGTGATGTGTGAGGTCGGCTGACCCAGTGACGACAGCATATGTCACGCACCGTGGGAGATAAATGTGTATCCTATGGTTTCTTTATTCACCGTTGTGGATAATCGCCCGAAGCCAGAGACCTCATGGATCACCTGCAAGCCATCCGCATTTTCGCCCGGGTCGTGGAAACCGGCGGATTCAGCCGCGCGGCGCAATCGTTGCAGATGCCCAACGCGACCGTGAGCAAGTGGGTCCGTTCGCTCGAAGACCACCTCGGTGTGAAGCTGCTCGAACGCAGCACGCGCAGCGTCAACGTCACGACCGAGGGCGTTGCCTACTACGAGCGCATCCAGCCGTTGCTCACCGAACTCGACGATATCGAGGCCACGTTGGGACGCGACCGCGCGAATCCACGCGGCGCGCTGCGCGTGGACAGCGGCGGTTCGACCGCGAGCGGCATTCTGATTCCCGCACTGCCGGCGTTTTGCGCGCGTTATCCGGACATTCAGGTGCAGTTGAGCGTGACGGACCGCACCGCCGACCTGATTGCCGAGAACATCGATTGCGCGATTCGCAGCACCGCGGACGACCCCGCGCTCGTCACGCACGCGATCGGCACGCTGCGCTGGACCACCTGCGCAAGCCCGGCGTATCTGGCCGCGCATGGCACACCGTTGCACCCGCAGCAGATCGTCGATGACGGGCACGCGGTCGTCGGTTACTTTTCCGCGAGCAGCGGTGTCACGCAACCGTTGCGCTTCGACAGGAACGGCGAGTCGATCGTGCTGGGCGACGTGCGCAGTACGGTGCTGGTGAGCGAAAGCAACGCGCATCTCGCGACTGCGCTGGCGGGCCTCGGTATCGTGCACACGCTCGATTTCATGGTGCGCCCGGCGATTGCGCGCGGCGAACTCGTGCCGATTCTCACCGACTGGCGGCCCGCGCCGCTGCAGGTTTATCTCGCGTATCCGCCGAGCCGACGCTACAGCGCGAAGGTGCGTGTGTTCGCCGACTGGGTGAGCCAGCTTTACGCAAATCGTCAGGATGGCTGATGGAAGCGCCACTCGCCTCGTGCGCGGCCGTTCACCAGCGAAAAGTGCTGAGCCCTACGCCATCGTCACCTGGTTCCTGCCGCCATGCTTCGAACGATATAACGCGCGGTCCGCGCTCGCGAAGCCATCGCGAAGCGATGGCCGCGCGTGCTCGCTGATGCGTGTCAACGACGCCCCCACGCTCACCGACACCACGCCGAGCGGCGAGGCGCGATGCTCGATCGCCAGATCGACGACGCCCTGCCGCAGCGTTTCGAGCGTATCGGCGAGCGCTGCAACCTCCGCGTGCAGCACCAGCAGCCCGAACTCTTCGCCGCCCATGCGTCCGACGACGATGCGTTCGCCATCGGCCGCCGCCTGCATCACCGAAGCCACTTTGCGCAGACAACGATCGCCGGCCTGGTGGCCGTAGGTGTCGTTGTATTGCTTGAACCAGTCCACGTCGACCACCACCGACCCCATCACGTCGCCGTCCCGCGCTTCCTTCCAGCGCCGCGCGATGCTCTCGAGCAGAAAGCGCCGGTTGTACAACTGCGTGAGCGGATCGATCGCGGTCGCCGTGCGCATCTTCAGGTCGTTTTCGATCATCGCGCGCAGATGGTAGAACACACCCTGCTGCCCCGCGTCGAGCCGGCCGGGCGACGGGTCCATCGCGCACAACGCGCCGACGATCTCGCCATTCGGCGCCCGCAGCGCGATCGCCGCATAGAAGCGCACGAACGGATAGCGCTGCACCAGCATGCATTCGCCGAAGCGGCTGTCGTCGTGCGCGTCTTCTATAACGAACAGATCCTCGTCGCGCACCGCATAGTCGGCGAGCGACCGGGCCCGCGTGACGAGCGGCATCGCCATGCCGACCTCGGCACGGTAATGCTGGTACTCCTCGTCGAGCAGCGTGATCGCGGTGATCGCCGCGCCGGTCACGCTCTTGAGGATTTCGGCCGCATGGGTAAAACACTCGCGCATCACCTGGTCGTCGTGCAACAGCCACTCGATGACCGAAGACTCCACCTCGGGTTCGCCGGGGGCGAACGGATCGACGGCCATTCGGCTGGAGAGACGGTCGTTACTGTGAGCGAGTTGCACGGCTGGGTCCCAGAATGTGATCAGCCTATGTCAACGGCATAAACCTACGAAACTTGAGCGCTTCGGAGCGCGCCTGATGAGCGCTTTCGACGGCGGACCGGACGACGGGCAACCCGGCGGCGCGATCGGCGCGCGGCCACGCGAAGTACAATCACACGCCAGCCGCGCGCCATCTTCGTTTGCCTGCCGATTGGGCAGCGCGCTTCATTTAACTGACAATTGCCGGCGGCCCGCCGCGCGCTGCGCTTATCCGTGCTGCCGTCAACCTGCTCATGACCACCACCGCCCCCTCCCGTACGACGAACGCGATGAACGCGATGAACGCGCCGAACGCCTGGCTCATCACGAACGTGCGCCAGACCGATGGCGCACGCGTGGACGTGTCGATCGCCGACGGCCGCATCGCGGCCATCGGTCCGGACCTCGCGCGCGAGCCCGGCATCGCGATCGAAGACGGTGCGCATGCGCTGCTGCTGCCTGGTTTCGTCGAAGGCCATACGCATCTGGACAAAACCCACTGGGGCATGCGCTGGTATCGCAACGAGGTCGGGCCGGAGCTGACCGAGCGCATCGAGAACGAACGGCGCTGGCGCGCGCAGGGCGGCCACGACGCGGGCGCGCAGTCGCTCGCGCTGGCCCGCGCGTTTCTGCTCGCGGGCACGACGCGACTGCGCACGCACGTCGATATCGATACCGAGGCGGGTCTGCGCCACCTCGAAGGCGTGCTGGCCACGCGCGCCGCGCTGCGCGACGTGCTCGACCTGCAGATCGTCGCGTTTCCGCAATCGGGACTGCTTGGCCGCCCAGGCACCGACGCGTTGCTCGATCGCGCGTTGAGCGGGGGCGCCGACGTGCTCGGCGCGTTCGACCCGGCGCTGATCGACGGCGATCCGGTGGCGTCGCTGGACCTGACGTTCGGCCTCGCGCAGCGTCATCAGAAGCCGATCGACATTCATTTGCACGAGCCCGGCGAAATCGGCGCATTCACACTCGGTCTTCTGCTCGAGCGCGTCGCGGCGCTCGGCATGCAAGGCCAGGTGGTGGTGAGTCACGCGTTCTGTCTCGGCGCGCTGCCCGAGCGCGAACGCGATGTGCTGCTCGCGCGCCTCGCCGAACTGCGCGTCGCGCTGCTGACGACCGCCCCGCCGTCGACGCCGGTGCCGCCGCTGCACGCCTGCATCGACAAGGGCGTCACGTTGTTCGGCGGCAACGACGGCATTCGCGACACGTGGACGCCGTACGGTTCGCCGGACATGCTCGAACGCGCGATGCTGATCGCCATGCGCTACAACCTGCGCCGCGATGACGACCTCGCGCTCGCGTTCGATTGCGTGAGCGGCACGGCCGCGCGCGGTTGCGGATTCACGCACTACGGATTGCAGACGGGCGCACGCGCCGACCTCGTGCTGGTGGACGCCGACACGCTCGCCCATGCGATCGTCGCGCGGCCGGCCCGCAGACTCGTGGTGGCGAACGGCCGGATCGTCGCGCGCGCCGGCGCACCCGCGCAGCATCAGCCGGGCTGCTGAAACGCGCGACACGGCGCAGGCGGGAGCTGTCGCCACAGCCGTTGCCGCGCCGGCACCTCGCGCTACACTCCACGCCACTGGCGTCCACCCACACGCACGCACACGCACGCACGAACACGTTTCCCGCACTCACATGATCAATCTCTTTCAGGCCATGCAGGCATTCGTCAAGGTCGCCGACGCGGGCAGCTTCGCGCAGGCCGCGGCGCACCTCGGCGTCTCGACCTCGGTCGTGACGCGCCACGTGTCGAGCCTCGAACAGCATCTCGGCATTCGCCTGTTCCAGCGCACCACGCGCAAGGTCGTGCTGACCGAGGCCGGCGCGGAGTATGCCGATGGTTGCCGCGTGCTGCTTGCCGAGCTCGAAGAAGTCGAATCACGCGCGACCACGACTTCGAAGGAAGTCGCCGGCGATCTGCGTATCGTCGCGCTGGGCAGCTTCTCGCTGTTTCGCCTCACGCCATTGTTCGCGGAGTACCAGGCCAGGTTTGCGCACGTGAATCTGCGTGTCACGCTGACTGAAAAGCGCGTCGATCTGCTCGAAGGCGGTTTCGACGTGGGGATCGTGACCGAGCACATGATCCGCTCGGAATCGCTGGTCGTGCGGCGCCTGCTCAAGTCGCACGCGGTGCCGGTGGCGTCGGCCCCCTATCTCGCGCAGGCCGGGCAGCCCGAGAGGCCTGCCGATCTCGCGGGGCATCGGGTGATTGCAGCGCCACTCGACACGAGCCCGCAAAGCTGGATCTTCAGCAAGGACGGCGGCAACGACGAGAGCGTCGCGCTCGATGCGTCGTTCACGGTCAACAGCATGATCATGCAGAAACAGGCGGCGCTGGGCGCGATGGGCATCGCGTTGCTGCCGCTGGAGATGGTCGCCGACGAACTGCGCGCCGGCACGCTGGTGCGGATACTCGGCGACTACACGATGCTCAACGGCGACGTCGCGGTGTCGCTGGTTTATCCGAGCCGCGAGTTCGTGCCACGCAAGGTGCGGGAATTCATCGATCTGGCGGTGGGATATTTCGAGTGAGCTGACGGGCATGGCGTGCGGCTGGTCGCTTCATCCCGCTCAGCTGGCGTCACCGCATCACGGCCGCTCGCCTCGCGCGAGACGCGCGTCGATGTCGTACGCCACCGGCATCAGATCGGCGACGCTGTCGATCACATAGTGCGCGCCCGCCGCCTGCAACTTCTCGAACGCCGCGTGACGGCGCGACGCGAACTCATCCGGCGACAACGCCTTGACCTGCGCTTCGGTCATCCCGAACGCGTTGCCGCTCACCGCGACGCCGACCGTCCACGTCCCGGCGTTGAGCCCCTCCTCGATCCCGACCGCGGTATCGTCGACCTTGATGACCTCCTTCGCGCGCCAGACGCCGAGCGCCGGCAGCGTCTTGTAGATCATGTACGGCGACGGCCGCCCTTCGGGCGTATCGCCGGTGCAGACGATGCTGTCCGGCGAGAATCCCTGCGCCGCCGCGCCCGGCACGATCTCGTCGATGATCTCGCGCGTGTAGCCGGTGGTCGTGCCGATGCGGATGTCGTCCTCGCGCAGCGCGCTCACCACTTCGGCTACGCCCGGAATCACCGTGCTGTAGCTCGCCGCCACCGCGATGTTTTTCGGCACGAACACGTCGTAGATGGCGTCGATATCGGCTTCGTTCGGCGCGTGCCCGAATTTGTCGGTCCAGGCTCGCGCGACGCGCGGCAACGCCATCAGCGCGGCGATATGCGGACGCTTGGCCATGCCCATCGGGCCGCGCGCTTCCTCGATCGTGATCGGGACGCCGAACTGCTCGAAGGTCTCGACGAACGCACCCATCGGCGCGAGCGAACCGTAGTCGACCACCGTGCCGGCCCAGTCGAAAATCACCGCTTTAACGTGTTTCATTGGTTTCAATCCTCATGAGGTGGCCTCATCGATCATTCCGCTTGCGCCAACGCCTTGCGTTCTTCGAGCGCCGCCGCCGACGGCGCCGCGTGGTCGACGCCGAGCGCCCGCAACGATGCGGCGCAGGCCTGCACCACGCGGCGCATCACGTGCTCATCGACCTGGCCGATGCAGCCGATGCGAAAGCTCTCCACCACGGTCAGCTTGCCTGGATAGATGATGAAACCCTGCTGTTTCATCAATTCATAAAAGCGCGCGAATTCGAACGACGGATGCGCCGGTGCAAAAAACGTCACGATGATCGGCGAGCGCCAGCGTGCGTTCAGCAGCGGCTCGAAGCCGAGCGCCTGCATGCCCTCGACCAGCACGTCGCGATTGTTCGCGTATCGCGCGAGGCGCCCAGGCTGGCCGCCTTCGAGCGTGTGCAGACGCAGCGCCTCGATAAACGCGGCCACCGTGTGGGTGGGCGGCGTGAAGCGCCACTGGCCGGTGCGGTTCATCACGTCCCATTGATCGTGCACGTCGAGCGCGAGCGAATGGCTGCGGCCCTTCGCTTCCTGCAAGGCGCGCTTGCGCGCGATCACGAAGCCGAAACCGGGCACGCCCTCGATGCATTTGTTCGCCGACGACACGAACGCCTCGCAGGCCGTCTCGCGCACGTCGAGCGGCACGGCGCCGAACGCGCTCATCGAATCGGTCAGCAGCTTGCGGCCTTTCTTCGCGGTGGCCGCGGCGATCTCCGCGAGCGGATTGAGAATCCCCGAACTCGTTTCGCAATGCACTGCGACCACGTGCGTGATGCGCGGATCGGCATCCAGCATGCGTTCGATTTCCGCGCCGCGCGGCGGCAGGTAGTCGCCCTTGTCGAGCAGCGTGTAGGCGCGGCCCAGATAGCCGAGCGTGGTGGCGATGCGTTTGCCGTACGCGCCGTTCGCGAGCACGAGCGCGTGCCCATCGCGCGGCATCAGACTGCCGAGCATCGCTTCGACGCAATAGCTGCCGCTGCCTTGCAGCGGCACGCAGTCGTAGTCGCTGGCGGGGTTGTCCGCACCGGCGCCCGCGATGTCGAGCAGGCTCGCACGCAACTGCGCGGTCATGGCGCGGAAATCGCCGTCCCACGAGCCCCAGTCGCGCAGCATCGCTTCCTTGGTCGAGCGCGCGGTGGTGAGCGGCCCCGGCGTCAACAGATACGGTTCGCCGCTCGCCGGCGCGGCGCATGGCAGCGCGCCGGGCGCGGTGGAAGAGGCTGAATGAGCGATCGCGCTTTCCATGTGCGGAACTCCGGTATGGCTATGTCGATGCGTGACACAGTACAGACCCGGATGGCATCGGTAAAATCGATATAATCGATGACGGTATCGACAAAACTTATTGCTCGTAACGAGCGGCGAGGCACACGTGCAATACGCGCAATTGCGGGCGTTTCATGCGGTCGCGGAACACGGCGGATTTTCGAAAGCGGCACAGGCATTGTCGCTGACGCAGCCGGCGGTGTCGGATCACGTGCGGCGGCTGGAGCAGGATTACGGCGTCAAGCTGTTCGAACGCGGTCCACGCGGCGTCGAAACCACCGAACTGGGCTTGCGTCTGTTTACCGTGACGCGCCACATGCTCGGTTGCGAGCGCGACGCGCGGCAACTACTGGAGTCGGCGGGCGGGCTGGAGTCCGGCTCGCTCTCGCTGGCCGCCGATGCGCCCGATCTCGCGGTCACGCTGATCGGCGCGTTTCGCAAGCTGCATCCCGGGATCGTCGTGACGCTGTCGATCGCCAATGCGGCGGACTGCATGCAGCGCGTGCTGTCGAGCGCGGTCGACGCGGCCATTACCGCCGCGCCGCAAGTGCACAGCCGGCTGGAGTCGCGCGTGTTGCGGCGCGACCCGCTGGTGGCGATGGTGCCGGCCGGCGATCCGGTCGCGAAGAAACGCAGGCTGAGCTACGCGGAACTGGTCAAACAGCCGATGATTTTCCGCGAGTCGCAATCGGTCACACAGCAACTGCTCGAAATCGAGCTGGTGCGCGAATCCTTGCAGGTGGAGCCCGTGATGTACGTGGACGGGCGCGAGGCGTTGGAAGAAGCGGTCGCGCAAGGCATCGGCGTGGGCGTGATCGCGCGCGCCGAATTCAACGAGTCACGGCGGATCAGGATCATCCCGCTGCAGGATTGCCGGGTGCAGATGATCGAATCGCTCACGCGGCTCGCCGAGCGGCCGGGATCGAATCTGCTGGATGCGTTGTTCGCGGTGCAATTGCCGGGCGCGGCTGCGGTTGCGGCTGGATGAAAGTGTGAGCTGCCCGGCAGGTGATGACGGGGTTTTGATGCGAGTCACTTGCCGGGCGTTGTACTTCACTGCTGCTGTACCGTCAGGCATGCGGTTGCGACCACCGTCCTCTCGCAGCCCGCACCGCACACCATCGCACGACAAACTCGCTCAGCGCGAGCCGCCGCTCGCAATCAGACTCTCGCCCGTCAGCCAGCGCGAATCGTTGGAGGCGAGGAACACGACCACATCCGCGATATCGTCAGGTTGGCCGATGCGTCCGAGCGGCGTCGTACCGAGCGCCCACGTTTCGAGATCCGAACCAATGATCCCCGCGCTATGCGTGCCTTCGGTCGCGACCATGCCCGGATTCACGGAATTCACGCGAATCTTGCGCGCACCGAGTTCCTTCGCGAGCACGCCCGTAATGCCGTCCACCGCGCCTTTGGTCGCCGTATACACCGCGCTGCCCGGCGGCGTGATGCGGCTCACTACCGAGCTGACGTTGACGATGCTGCCGCCTTCGTCGAGATGCTTGACCGCCGCCTGCGTGGTCAACAGCAGACCCAGCACATTCACATTGAAATGCTTATGGAAGTGCTCTTCGGTGATCTCCTCGATCGGCGAAAACTCATACACGCCCGAGTTGTTGACGAGGATGTCGAGACGGCCATAGGTTTCGACCGCCGTGTCGATGATGCCTTGCGCGTCGGCCGCTTTGGCGACGTCGCCGGCTACCGCGACGGCCTTGCCGCCCGCCGCGGTGATCGCTTCGACGACGCTCTCGGCGCCTGCCTTGCTGGACGCATAGTTCACTACCACCGATGCGCCCTGCGCCGCCAATGCTTTCGCAATGGCCGCGCCGATGCCTTTCGATCCGCCGGTTACGACCGCGACTTTACCTGTGAGCTTGCTCATGATCATGTCCTTTCAATGGGATTGGCGCCGACGCGCTGTCGCGAACATTCGCGGGATTCACGTCGATGAAGCTGGATTTGCAGTGGCGCTGTCACTGGACACAATGTAGGCATGCCAGCGTGAGGGATAAAGCGGCTGACGGCGAATAGATACGTCGGTTGAACCGAACAATTGGCAATCTGCTGCTGCAGCAGCATGCGTGCGCATGCGTGCTCGCGAGACGATGGCGGCCCGCATTGCACGGCCGGACGGATGATGGCGGAAAATGGACTCAGCGCTTACGTATCAGCGCAATCTGCGCGCTTATGCTTGCGAGCACCGCCAGCGCACCGAGCGTATCCAGAATGATGTGCAACACGATCTCCCTCCGTTGTCCGCTGCCATTGCATTGTCATTAAACGAATGCGCGCGCCATCAATTGAATGCCGAGTCCGAGCAGGCAGATGAAGAACCAGCGGCGAAAGCTCGCCGCGCTGATGAGCCCGCGCACGCGCTGGCCGATCCACATGCCGATCAGCGCCGGTACGACGGCGGCGAGCGAGATACCCAGCTCGTCGGCGGCAAAGGCATGCTCGCTCGCGAGTCCGATGGCCAGCGCGATGGTCGACACGGTGAACGACAGTCCGAGCGCTTGCACCAGGTCCTCTTTCTTCAGCGCGAGCGACTGCAGATAAGGGACTGTCGGCACCACGAACACGCCGGTGCCCCCCGTGACCACGCCGGTGAGCGCGCCGATCGCCGGTGACAGCCAGCGCTCGTGCCGCGCCGGCACCGAGAAGCGCCACGCCAGCAAGCCGGCCGCCGCATACAGCGTCAACGCGGCGCCGAGGCCGACGGCCGCCCATGCACCGCCAGCCCCCGCAATGAACGACGCCGCCGCGAGCGTGCCGCCGACGATGCCCGCCATCATCGGCCACAAGCGCTTGAGCAGCGCGCGCACGCTCGGCCCCGCGAACAGTTGCCAGACGTTCGTGACGAACGACGGCAACAGCAGCAAGGCGGCCGCCTGAGCGGGCAGCATCAGCGTGCCGAGCACGCCCATTGCGACGGTGGGCAGGCCCATGCCGGTCACGCCTTTTACGAAACCGGCCACGACGAAGGTCGCGGCGATCACGCCGGCATGCAGCGCAATCGAACCCGTAAATGGACCTGAAAGCGGACTTGAAAACAAACTCGCGAACGAAGAGATCATCGGCCGATTTCTATTGAAGTGATGTGAGCGATTTTCAATCGCCGCCGCGCAGTCCACAATGCGTAAGATACGTATCGTGACTTAGGCTGAGACTAAGGCTCGATCCCCTCCAGCGTCTCCTGCTCGAACTACACGCTCATGCGCTTCGACCTCATCGATCTCCGCCTCTTTCTGCATGTACTCGACACCGGCAGCATCACGCACGGCGCCGCGCGCGCGAACATGTCGCTGCCCTCGGCCAGCGCCCGGCTGCGCGGCATGGAGGACGCGCTTGGCATGCCGCTGCTCGAACGCGGCCGCCGCGGTGTCGAATCCACGCCGACTGGCGATACGCTCGCGCATCATGCGCGGCTCGTGCTCGGGCAGATCGAAAGGATGCAGGGTGAGCTGGGCGAGCATCAGGAGGGGCGCAAGGCCTGCATCCGCCTGTGGACCAATACCGCCGCCATCACCGAGTTCCTGCCTTCGGCGATCGGCCTCTTTTTGCGCAATCACCCGAACGTGCAGATCGATCTGAAGGAGCGTCAAAGCAGCGAGACGGTCAAGGCCGTGCTCACCGGCGCCGCGGAGATCGGCATCATTTCCGATGCGGTCGAACATGGCGCACTGCAGACGTTTGCGTTTGCCGTCGACAAGCTGGTGCTGATCACGAGCCGCGACGACCCGCTCTCCACGCGCCGACGTGCCACGCTCGCCGAGGTGGCCGCGCGCGAATTCATCGGTCTCAGCGCGGATAGCGCATTGCACGCGTATCTCGGCGAGCGCGCTTTGCTGGCCGGTCGGCCTCTAAGCTATCGCGCGCACATGCGCACCTTCGACGGCATCTGCTGCATGGTCGAACAGGGTGCGGGGGTCGGCATCGTGCCGGCCACGGCGGCGCGGCGCTATCGCGGCACGCCGGGCATTCGCACGATCGAGCTGGCCGAGAGCTGGGCCTCGCGCCAGTTGCTGGTCTGCATGCGCGAGCTGAACGCGATGTCACGGCTGGAAAAGGCACTGGTGCGGCATCTGGCTGGAATCTAGCGGTTTCGGACGGGGTTTGGTCAATCCCGTTGGTATCAGCCACATTTATCCGGTTGGCTATTTTTAATCGATTTGCCTGATTCGACCTGAGTTCTTATCCTTGACGCACGACCGCATGCAATCCATGCGCGCGGCGCCCGCACTGCTCACGACAGTGCGCCTTGCAGCGTTATTTCTTGTCGGCAGAATCATGGAAAGAACCACCTTCAACGTACGTGTCGAGAGCGTGCGTGACGAAGCGCACGGCGTGCGCTCGTTCAGCGTCTCGCGTCTGGATGGCCAACCGTTCGACCACTACGAACCCGGCGCGCACATCGACGTCGTCGGCCCATCCGGGCTCACGCGGCAATATTCGTTGTGCGGCGACCCGGATCAGCGCGACGCGCATCTGTTTGCGGTGAAGCGCGAAGACGCTTCGCGCGGCGGCTCGCGTGCGTTGCATGACGAGGTCACGGTCGGCAGCGAACTGACGATCGGCGCGCCGCGCAACCTGTTCCAGCTTGCGCCCGGCGCCGACGAACATATTCTGGTCGCCGCGGGCATCGGCGTGACGCCGTTATTGAGCATGGCCTACCGGTTGCTGAAGCAGCGGCAGCGCTTCACGCTGCACTATTTCGCGCGCAGTGCGGAGCATGCGGCGTTCTTGCCGTTGCTCTCGCGCGCGCCGTTCAGCGATCACGTGAAGTTTCACTTCGGCGTACCGCGCGAGCAGCTCGATGCGGTGCTCGGCGATTGTCTGCAAGGCTCGCGTGACGGCACGCATATCTATACCTGCGGGCCCGCGCCTTTCATGGCTCGTGTGGTGGCGATCGGCGAAACGCGCGTCGCGCCGGACGCAATTCACCTGGAACGTTTTGCGGCGGAGCCGGCTTCCACCGCGGTGAGCGGTGAAGCGGCGTCGCTCGACGCGTTCGACGTGCGGATCGCCAGCAGCGGCGCGACCGTGCGCGTCGACAAGGACACGACCATCGTGGCGGCGCTGGCGTCGATCGGCATCGAAGTGGACACGTCGTGTGGCGAGGGCGTCTGTGGCACCTGCATGATCGACGTGGTGAGCGGCACGCCCGAGCATCGCGACCATTGTCTGAGCAAAGCGGAACGCGCGAGCGGCAAGGTGATCTGCTGCTGTGTGTCACGAGCGACGTCGCCGGTACTGGTGCTGGATCTTTGAGGTGTTGCGGTCTTGCGCGTGGCGCGCGAAGACCGCATAACCGCATGGTCTGCATTGCGCTATTGCATGACAGCGGCTTCATGCAATAGCAAAAGATGCCGCCTTTGCAGCACCTTCCTGAGCCCGGTCTCTTCCTGCTTGTCTTCCTCGACGCTTACCGGTCGTCGTCGCGAATCGACGATGCGTGCCGGCACAGCGCGCGCACTTCGACATCCATATATGGAAACAGCGGCAACTGGCTCAGCACGTCATGCAGATGCGCGGGGCTTTCCACATCGAACACGCTGATATTCGCGTAGCGCCCGGCAATGCGCCACAGGTGCCGCCATACGCCTTCCTGCTGAAGTCGTTGCGACATCGCCTTTTCGTCGGCCTTCAGACGTGCGGCGCGTTGCGCATCCATGTCCGGCGGCAGATTGACGGTCATCTCGACGTGAAACAACATGCTTGCTCTCCTCGGGTAATCGATACCGTGCTCGACGGGTGATCGACACATGATCAATAGGATGATCGGTAATGAAAGACCCTGGCTCACACGGCAAGCCACACGCCGTGCCAGCCAGGGTCGACAAATTCCAGCACGACGCTCAGGCGTCTTCTCTCAACGCCGGCGCATCAAGCCTCAGCGCGCACCCGCTCCACTTCGGCGTCCGGCAGATTGTCGCGTTCGTTGAACAGCGTGAAGTCGAAATCGATCAGCGCGAAGTTGCCTTCCACGCCGTACGGTTTCCCGTCAGCGCCTTCGGCCTGCTTGAGCGCGGGCACGAGGCCGTCGCGCGTCGCGAAAGCGAAGTCGTCCCACAGATACGGATCGCCGTCGATGTTGATCTGCGTCGTCAGCTTGCGGCAACCCGGCGCGGAAACGAAGAAGTGGATATGCGCCGGACGATGCCCGTGACGGCCGAGCTGATCGAGCAGCAATTGCGTCTGACCTTGCGGCGGCACGCTATAGCCGACCGGCACGACGCTGCGGAAGCTGTATTTGCCTTCGGCATCCGTGCGGATCGAGCGGCGCAGGTTGAACGCCGGCTGCGATTTGTCGAAGTACGAGTAATTGCCGAGATGGTTCGCATGCCACACTTCCACCAGCGCATTCGCGAGCGGCTTGCCGTCCTCGCCGAGCACGCGGCCGCGCATCACGAGCGTCTGCCCCGGATCGGTGCCATCGTCGAGCCGCGCATGACCGACGGACTCCGGCGCGCCCGCCACATACAACGGACCTTCGATCGTGCGCGGCGTGCCGCCTTCGATTCCGGCCTTCGCTTCCGCTTCGTCCAGACGCAGATCGAGAAAATGTTCGAACCCGAGACCCGCTGCCAGCAAGCCCAGCTCGCCGCTCTTGCCGGCGTCGCCGAGATAGTTCAGCGCGGTCCAGAATTCGTCGGGCTGCACGTCGAGATCTTCGATCGTATAGAACAGGTCCTGCACGATCCGGTTCACGATCTGCTTGGTGCGCGGATTGCCTTCGCTGGTGGCGCTGTCGTTGATCTTTTTCAGCAACGTATCGATGGCTTGTTTGTTCATGGGGTATCTCCTTGGTTTGATATTCTGGATCGCTAAATTACTTCGCGGTAACGCTCGCACCTTTGCGCGTGTCGCGCCGCAGACGGTCGATCTTGTCCCAGTCGAGCGAGATGCCGAGACCCGGACCCTGCGGCAGATGCAGCGCAAAATTTTCGTAGCGCAGCGGCTCGGTGAGAATTTCTTCGGTCAACAGCAGCGGGCCGAACAGTTCGGTGCCCCACTTCAATTCGCCGAAGGTACTGAAGAGTTGCGCCGATGCGATCGTGCCCACCGCGCCTTCGAGCATCGTGCCGCCATACAGGTCGATATTCGCGGCCGCCGCAATCGCGGCCACCTGCGCGGCGCCGCTCAAGCCGCCCGATTGCGCGATCTTCACCGCGAAGACATCGGCGGCGCGCGCACTCGCCATCGCGAATGCATCCGCCGGGCCGTGCAGCGCTTCGTCGGCCATGATCGGCACCTGGGCGAGATCGGTCAGGCGCTTCAGGCCCGCGCGGTTTTCGGCGGCGATCGGCTGTTCGATCAGCGCGACGCCGGCGTCGGCGAAACGGCGGCCCGCCCAGATCGCCTCCGATTCGGTCCATGCCTGGTTCACGTCGACCCGCACTTCACCGCGTCCTTCGAGCGCTTTCCCGATCGCGACCACATGCGCGACGTCGTCGGGCACCGCGCGCGAACCGATCTTCAGCTTGAACACGCGATGGCGTTTTGTCTCGTACACGCGCTCGGCTTCGTCGATATCACGGTTCGTGTCGCCGCTCGCGAGCGTCCATGCGACATCCACCGATTCGCGTACGCGGCCGCCGAACAACTCCGACAACGGCACGCCGACGCGTTGCGCCTGCGCGTCGAACAACGCGGTTTCGAGCGCGGACTTCGCAAAGCGGTTGCCTTGAAACAGCTCGCGCAGTGTCGCCATCGCGGCGCCGGGGCGGGTTGCGTCCATGCCTTTGAGCAACGGCCCGAAATACGTGTCGATGTTGACCTTGATGCTCTCCGGACTCTCCTCGCCATACGCGAGGCCACCGATCGTGGTGCCCTCGCCCACGCCGAGCACGCCGTCCGCGCAACGGATGCGCACCAGCACGAGTGTCTGGCAGTTCATCGTTGCGACCGAGAGGCGGTGCGCACGGATCGTCGGTACGTCGACGAGAATCGTCTCCACGCTCTCGATCTTCACGGGTGTTGCTGTCATTCGTTGCCCTCCTGGACGGCCTTAATCGGGAGCCCCATATTAGAAACAAACCCGCAAAGCAGTCCAACACTCATTCAGACTACTTCCATACTCTGGCGGTATGGAACGCGGGCGCGGGTTCGAACGATGTGACGCAGCTCACGGCAGGCCCAGCACACGAACCCTCTACTACCTTAGGCGGCTGTGCACTATTCTTTCAGATAGGTAACGAAGGGCGACGTCCATTCCTCTCATGCGCAACCGCGCTTCGACGGTAAATAGCCGACTCATGCAATCCGAGCCATCCACTGCCGCTGCCGGGCATCCCGCGAACCGCGCGCAAGGATGGCTGCGCTGGCTCCCCGGACTCGTGATGCTGAAGGGGTATCAGCTCAGCTGGCTGCCGAAGGACGTGGCGGCGGGGCTCGTCCTGACGACGATGCCGGTGCCGGTCGGCATCGCCTATGCGCAGGCGTCCGGCGTCCCTGGTGTCGTCGGTCTGTACGCGACGATCGTTCCGCTGCTCGCCTATGCGCTCTTCGGTCCGAGCCGGATTCTCGTCGTGGCTCCGGACTCCGCGCTCGCGGCGCCGATCCTCGCGGTCGTCGTGACGCTGGCCATGGGCGATCCGTCGCGCGCGATCGCGGTGGCCAGTACGCTGGCGATCGTCTCCGGCGTGTTCTGCATCGTCATGGGACTGCTGCGCCTCCGCTTCATCACCGAACTGCTGTCCAAGCCCATTCGATACGGCTACATGAACGGCATCGCGATCACCGTCCTGATCAGCCAGTTACCGCGGCTCTTCGGCGTCTCCGGCAACGGCGATGGTTCTCTGGGCATCCTGTCGAACCTGACACACGCCATCGTCGCCGGGAAAACCAGCTGGTACAGCCTCGTGGTCGGTGCGGGCTGTCTCGCCCTGATCCTGCTGCTCAAACGTTTCGACAAGCTGCCCGGCATTCTGATCGCCGTGGTGCTGGCGACGCTATGCGTCTCGCGGGGCTTCTGCTGTTTCGCTGGGACGCGCCGCCACTTCCATCCCACGGTGGGCAGTGCGATCGACGACTACCTGAAGGAATCCGGCGCCACCACACTTGAACATGGCACGGGGCCGCAGCGGCCATGAGCGGCGTACGTGGCCGCTCATGGCATACACGAACGTTGACCATACCCGCCCGCCTGAACTAACCTGCGCCTTCGCTGCACGGGCTGTGACGTGCTCAGGAACGTTCGAGATCAATAAGAAAACCAGTACCTTAGGGGTCTGCATGGAACTTCGCCAACTCCGCTACTTCATCGCGGTTGCGGAAGAAATGAACATCACGCGGGCCGCCAATCGCCTGCACATGACGCAGCCGCCGCTAAGCCGGCAGATTCAGCAGATCGAGGAAAGCGTCGGCCTGCCGCTGTTCGAACGCGGATCGCGGCCGCTACGTTTGACCGAAGCCGGCCGCATCTTCTACACGCAGGCGAAGCGCCTCGTCGACGAAGCCGACGAACTCGCGCCGCTCACGCGCCGGCTCGCGCAACTGGCCGAGCGCATCGTGATCGGCTTCGTGCCGTCCACGCTGTACGGCGCGCTGCCCGCCGTGATCCGCGCGTTTCGCGAGGCCGCGCCGCATATCGAGTTGTCGCTGATCGAGATGTTCACGATCGAGCAACTGGCCGCGCTCAAAGGCGGCCGTATCGACGTCGGCTTCGGCCGCCTGCGTTTCGACGACGCGCAACTGGCGCGCGAGGTGCTCGTCGAAGAACGGATGATTGCGGCGCTGCCGCAAGACCATCCGCTCGCGCGGCAAAAGAAGCCGCTGACCCTCGCCGCGCTCGCCCAGGAAACGTTGATCGTCTATCCGAGCACGCCGCGGCCGAGCTATGCCGACCAGCAGCTCTCGGCGCTGCACGATCACGCGCTGGAGCCGAAAGCGATTCACGAAGTGCGGGAATTGCAGACCGCGCTCGGTCTGGTCGCGGCGCAAGTAGGCGTGTGCCTCGTGCCGGAAAGCGTGGAAGGTTTGCGCGCGCATGGCGTCGTATACCGGCCGGTTCCGGCGGCCAGCATCGCCTCGCCGATCATCATGAGCCGCCGTTTGCAGGACGAGTCGCCCGCCACCACGCTGATGTGTTCGCTCGCGCGCGGGCTCTTCAAACGGACGTGATGCCACAACGGCGTCAGAGCTCGTCGAAGCGCCGCACGATGTCCGCCATCAGGGTGCGCAGCCACACGTTGCCCTCGTCCTGGTCGAAATGCTCGTGCCAATGCATCGTGACCGCCGCGATCGGCAGGCTCACCGGCAACTCGTAGATCTGAAAGCCGCCGCCGCGGTTGAAAATCTGCGCGAGGCGGCGCGGCAGCGTCGCGAACAGATCAGTCACGGCGAGCACGCTCGGCAGCGCGACGAAATGCGGTAGTTCCAGCGCGATATGACGCCCGACACCTTGCGCGCGGAACTCGTCGTCGAGCGCATGATGGCTGTGCTCGACCGACGTGATCTGCACGTGCGAGGCCTCCACAAACGCCTTCAGTCCCAGCTCCTTCGCGCGCGGCAAGCCGCGCCGCTTGCGCGTCATGCATACATAGGTTTCCTCGAACAATGCCTGATGGCGCGTGCGCGCGGTCAGCGTGGGCAGATTGCCGATGGCGAAATCGAGCCGGCTCGCGCGCAACGCGTCTTCGATTGCTTCGACCGGCAACGGCTCGATGCGCAATCTCACGCGCGGCGCCTGCTGGTGCAAGACTTCGCAGATCGGCGGCAGATAGGCCAGTTCACCCGCGTCCGAGAGCGACAGCCGGAACGTGCGCGTGCTCACCGCCGGATCGAAATGCTCCGCGTAACGCAGCGCCTCGCGCACCGTGTCGAGCGCGCGCGACACGATCGCCGACAACTCGAGCGCGATCGGCGTCGGCTGCATGCCGACGCGCGTGCGGATGAACAGCGGATCGTCGAAAAGCGTGCGCAAACGCCCCAGCGAATAACTGATGGCCGGCTGTGACAGCGCGAGCCGCTGACCGGCCCGCGTGAGGCTGCGCTCTTCGACGATCGCCTGAAAAACGCGCAGCAGGTTGAGGTCGACGTGGTCCAGCGAAGTCATCGAGATATCCATGCGGTTGATCTTAGTTTTTATTTTAGATCAATTTGACGCATATCAGTCACTCGGCGAGACTTGCTCCATCGACCACACCCCACCACACCGTCATGAGCGAATCCTCATATCAGACCGTCGATGCGAGCGCGCTGTACCAGCGCGCGCAGTCCGACCGCGTGGCCCCGTCGCTGTACTACGACCCGGCCGTCTTCGAAACCGAACTCGAGCGCATTTTCTACAAGACGTGGATCTGGGTCGCGCACGAGAGCGAACTGCCGAACCCCGGCGACTTCCGCACCACGACGATCGGCCGCCAGCCGGTGATCGTCGTGCGCGACAAGAGCGGCGCGGTCAACGTGCTACAGAACCGCTGCCGCCATCGCGGTGCCACCGTGTGCGAACAGCACAAGGGCAACGCGAAAGGCTTCACGTGCCCGTATCACAGCTGGACCTACGGCCTCGACGGCGCCTTGCGCGCACTGCCGTATGGCGACGGCTATGAAGGCGTGATCGACAAGACGGAGCTGCCGCTTGCCCGTCTGCGTGTGGGAATCTATCAAGGTTTGATATTTGCGAGCTTCAATCAGGAGATCGAACCGCTCGAAGATTTTCTCGGCGGCGCGAAACCCTGGATCGATCTGTTCATGAAGCAGGGCGCGGGCTATCCGATCAAGGCCAACGGCGAACACCGTTTCCGCTTCAACGGCAACTGGAAGATTCAGCTCGAGAACACCACCGACCTCTATCACTTCCCGGTAGTCCACAAATCGTGGATGAAATCGATCGACGACGAAACCGCCGCCGCGATCACCAGTTTCATGACCAGCGACGATGCGTTCTGCCGCTCGCTCGGCAACGGCCATAGCCTCGCGGTACTGGTGCCCGAACTCGTCGATCTGGACAAGGATGATGGCGCGCCGATCCCCGAGCGCTTCGAGGCGCTCGCCGCCTCGCTCGGCAAAGATCACACGCCCGAAGAAGTGCGCCGCATCGTGCGCTCGCTGATGGGCGTCGGCTTCAACCTGAATCTGTTTCCGAATCTCGCGTTGTCGATGGCGTTTTTCCGCGTGCTGCGGCCCATTTCCGCGCACGAAACCGAAATCCGTCACGTCGCGCTCGCGATGGATGGCGGCCCGGACGAAGCGAACCGCGTGCGTCTGCGTATTCACGAACACTTCCAGGGCCCGTTCGGTTTCGGCAGCCCCGACGACGCCGAAGCCTGGGAGCGCGTGCAGCGCGGCTCGCACGCCGGCCCCGATCTGCCGATTCTCGTGAACCGCGGCCTGAATCGCGAGCACACCGCGCCGAACGGCGAAAAGACCGCGCACGCCACCGACGAGACCGGCATGCGCGAAGCGTACGCGCAATGGCGCACGATGATGGAGCAAGCATGATGGACGACCGCAATACCTTGTTCTCGCAGAAGATCTTCGCCGACGCGATCGAACTCATCTGGCGCGAAGCCGAACTGCTCGATCGCAAGGACTATCGCGAGTGGCTGACGCTGTGGGACCCGGCGGGCTTCTACGTGGTGCCGATCGAGCCCGACGCCACCGACTTCGCCGCCACGCTGAATTACGCGTACGACGATCAGGACATGCGCGAAAAACGCGTGCAACGGATGACGTCCGGCTATTCGGCGTCGGCGAGCGACGCCGCCCGCACCGTGCGCACGGTCTCGCGCTTCACACTGACGAGCGACGCCAGCGATGAAGTCACGGTGAACTCGGCGCAAGTGATCGTCGCGTACAAACGCGGCAAGGCGACGCTGTTCGCGGCGGACCTCACGCATCGGATCGGCTTTGCGAGCGGCGAGCCGCGTATCGCGCAGAAGGTGATCCGTCTGATCGATTCGACCGACGCGTTGAGCGCGATCGGCTTCCTGCTGTGATCGCCAAACCGTGACCGGCGAACCTTCGAACCCGTGAGCGTAGCGAAACGATGCCTACACTAGAAGTCTATCTACCGGCTGGACACGCGCCGGCGCGCAAGGCGCAACTGATCGCGAGTCTCACGCAGGCCACCGTCGACGCGATCGGCGCGCCTGCCGAAGCGGTGCGGATTCTGCTGAGCGAATTGCCGCCGCACGACATCGGCGTGGGCGGCGTCAGCGCGAGCAATGCCCCTGATGCACGCACCGCACTGCCAAGCATCATTGCGATTCTGATCGCTGGCCGCACGCCCGCGCAAAAGGCCGCATTGATCGCCGCGCTCAGCGAGACCGCCGCGAACCTGCTCGATACGCCACTGGCGGCCGCCCGCGTGATGATCAAGGACATACCGACTACCGACTTCGGCATTGGCGGCCAGACCGCGAAGTCACTCGGGCGCTAGCGCCCTCTCCCGCCCCCACGATACCGCGACAATAGCGAGCACGACGATGCAAAACGATACGCTTTCCCCCACGACCGGATCGCCTCCCGCGTCCGCGATGCCGGCTACTTCGCGGACCTTGCGGCGAATCATCGTCGCCTCCGTGATCGGCAATGCGCTCGAATGGTACGACTTCTTTCTGTACGGCACGGCCGCCGCGCTGATCTTCGGGCCGCTGTTTTTCCCGCTGCACGGCGATCCGCTGCTCGGCACGCTCGCCGCATTCGCGGGCTTCGCGATCGGCTTTCTCGCGCGGCCGCTGGGCGGTGTCGTGTTCGGCCACATCGGCGATCGGCACGGGCGCAAAGGCGCGCTGGTCGTCACGCTGATGATGATGGGCGTGGCGACCTTCGGCATCGGCCTCTTACCGACGTTCTCGCAGGTCGGCTTTCTCGCGCCCGTCGCGCTCGTGTGTCTGCGGATCGTGCAAGGCATCGCGTCCGGCGGCGAATGGGGCGGCGGTGTGCTGCTGATCAGCGAAAGCGCACCGGCCAACCGGCGCGGCTACTACGCATCGTTCAGTCAATTGGGCGTGGCCGGCGGTTTCGTGCTGTCGGCGGCAGCGTTCTATCTGGTGCAGCGGCTGCCGCTCGAAAGCTTCATGTCGTGGGGCTGGCGCGTGCCGTTTCTCGCGAGCGTGCTGATCTTCGGTGTCGGTGTGTATATTCGCCGGCGCTTGCCCGAAAGCCGCGACTTCGCCGCCGCCAAACCGAAGCACATGCCGGTGCTGACCGTGCTGCGCAATCATCCGAAGCAGGTGTTGCAGGCGATGGGGCTGCGCGTCGCGGAAAACGGCGGCACGTATATCTTTCTGTCGTTCGTGCTGGTGTATGGCAAGAGTGTCGGCGTGCCGGTTTCGGTGATGCTCGGCGGCGTGATGATCGCGATGCTGATCGAACTCGTGACGATCGTGCTGTGGGGCCGGCTCTCGGACGTGATCGGGCGGCGCCCCGTGTATATGATCGGCGCACTCGGCCTCGTGGTGATCGCGTTTCCGGCCTTCTGGCTGATCGACACGCATCAGCCGCTCTATGTTTTCCTGTCGCTCGCGCTGGGTCTGCCGTTCTGCCACGCCGCGATGATCGGCACGCAGCCCGCGCTGATGGGCGAACTGTTCCCCACCGAAGTGCGCTACTCGGGCATGGCGCTCGGCCACGAAATCGCGTCGGTCTTCTCCGGCGGACTCGCGCCGCTGGTCGCGACCGCACTGTATGCGCAGGTCCGGGCGCCCTGGCCCGTTGCGTTGATGCTGATCGGCTTCGGCCTGATTACCGCGCTGACGCTCATGACCATTCCGAAGAACACGCACGCCGCGCATGACTAAGCCGCGCTCAGGCGGCCGGCGCAAGCGCGAACGGCAATGTGAAGCTGCATTCGAGTCCGCCGTGCGGCGCCGGCTTCGCCCAGATCTCGCCGCCATGCCGCGTGACGATGTTCTTGCACAGCGACAGGCCGATGCCGTTGCCACCCGCTTTCGACGACGAGAAGCCGTCGAAGAGGCGCCCATACGCATCGGCGGACACACCGGGCCCGTTGTCGATCACCTGGACCAGTGCGTGTTTGCCGCGCAGTTGAGTGACAAGGCGCAATTCGTTCTTTCGCGGCGGTGTCGGGGCCGCCTGCGTGCCTTGGCCCAGCGCGTCGATCGCATTGAACGCGAGATTGAGCAGCACCTGGCCGATCAGCACGCGCTCGACATACACCGGCAACGGCTCGCTCGCCTGATCGATCGTGACCGTCACGCCCGCTTCGCGCGCGCGCAACTCGATGAAGTAAGCGGCGTCCGCGAGTACCTCGCGCAAGTCGGCATACGTCTCGCTCGGCTCGCGCCTCGCGATGTAATCGCGCACGCTCCGGATGATCAACGCCGCGTGCTCCGCCTGACGATCGGCGCTTCGCAGCCCCCACACGGCATCGTCGAGCGAATCAGGTTGCGCGAGGCGGCGAATCGCCCCTTCGATGAAGTTGCGCACCGCCGCGAGCGGCTGGCTCAACTCATGAGCGATCGCGGTCGCCATCTCGCCCATGGCGTTATAACGCCCCGCATATTCGAGCAGACGCGCTTCGTTGCGGCGTGCTTCTTCGAGCGCGACCTCGTCGGTCACGTCGCGAAAGTGCAGCAGGCGGCCATTGAGGTCGTCTTCGATCTCGATGCGCCGGCACGTAATGCGCAGCCAGCCCGGCGTGCCGTCGCGGCGCGTAATACGGTAACGCTGCGGCGCCGACGGCTGGATGCGCGGCGCGGCAGCGAGCTGCGCGAGCAGACGGTCGCGATCCGCCGCGCTGCAATAGTCGAGCAGGTCGCCCATCGGCGCGCCTTCTTCGAGACCGAGCACGCGCCGTCCGGACTCGCTGACGAATTCCACGACGCCTGCGGGCGTCAGCACCGCGACGCCTTCGCCGAGATCCTGCATGAATTCGCGCAGCCGCGATTCGTAGCGCCGCAACGTCTGCTTGAGCGTGTCCTCCGCGCTGATGTCGCGGAACTGCACCATCACGACCGGGCGCCCGGCGAGCGGCACATAGGTGGCAATTGCTTCGGACAGCATATCGGCGCCGCCGCGCGAACGGTAGCACCACTCGTAGACCTGTGGGCCCTCGGTGATCGACCGGTCCATCGCGCCCACGCCGATCTCGCGCCGGTACTTCGGCACCGGGCGCGTCATGTCCTTCGCTTTAAGCGGCAACAGTTCGTTGAGCGTGAAGCCGAGCGCCTCGCACGCCGCGCGATTGGCCCACACGATCGCCTTGGTCTCGGCGTCGTGCAGCAGCACGCACAGCGTCAGCGCGTCGAGCAGGCGGTGAAAATCGGCTTCGGCGGGGAAATTCATCGGGCGTGGCGGCACACAGGTTCGATCGGGTCTGTGCAGAAACATAACACCAGTACCCGCAATCCGTATCTGAAGTTTTCTTTAGACGACCCCGGCACGTTACCTAAAAGCGCGCCCCGCATCCCAATTGAAGCGTTCTTTTTGCGTTCCTAGACTGGCCTCACCGTGCACGGCGCGTCGTCTTCGACCACACCGTGCGCCCTATTCCCGTCGATATCGAATCAAGGAGAAGCCCACATGTCCGCCACCGCCATCGCCGTCGCCTCCGACCCCTGCCCCGCGTCGATGAGCGCGCGCCCGCCGCTCGCCGACGTGATCGCCGAGATCGCCGCGCGCCGCGACGAATTCGACCGGCTTTCGCATGTGCCGCGCGACGTCATCGCCAGCCTCAAGCGCGCGGGCATCTATCGGGCGGCCACGCCGCGGCGCTTCGGCGGCGATGCGCTCGCGCCCACCGCGTTTCTCGACATGATCGAACGGATTGCGGCGGCCGATGGTTCGGCCGCGTGGGTCGCGAGTTTCGGCTCGGCCAATGTCTATCTGGCAGCACTCCCGCTTCAGACCCAGGCGCAGATTTACGCCGACGGACCCGACCAGGTGTTCGCGGGCGGCCTCTTTCCGGTGCAATCCGCGCAACCGGCGGACGGCGGCTGGCGCGTGAACGGCACGTGGAAATTCGCGAGCGGCTGCAAGGGTGCGGACTGGCTCGGTGTGGGCATCGGTACGGGCGGCGCGGGCGCACCCGGCAAACCACGCACAGCCGTGTTCCGTGCACATCAGGTGGAGATCGTCGAGAACTGGGATGTAGTCGGCATGCAAGGCACCGGCAGCCACGACCTGCGCGTGCACGACCAGTTCGTCGCCGATGCGTGGACCTTCGTGCGCGGCGGCGAACCGTGCGTGGACGAACCGCTGTATCGCTACCCGACCATCGCCTATGCGGCGCAGGTGCTCGCCGTGGTCAACCTTGGGCTGGCCCGCGCCGCGCTCGATGTCGCCAATCAGATGGCGGGCGGGCGTAAGACCACGACCGGCGCGCCGCAACTCGCCGACCGCGCGTACTACCGCATCGAACTCGCGAAAGCCGAGGCGCAATTGCGTTCGGCCCGCGCGTTCTTCTACGACACCACCGATCAGGTCTGGCAATCGATCCTCGCCGGCACACCCGTCACCGCCGATCAGGTCAGCCTGCTGCGTCTCGCGGCCACGCAGATCGCGCGCGAAGGCGCCGAGGTCGTGCAGCGCGCATACCGGCTCGGCGGCACGATGGCGATCTATCGCTCGCATCCGTTACAGCGGCTGTTGCGCGACTCGATGGTCGTCACGCAGCACGCGTTTCTGGGTGAGGGCAACTATGACGGCGCCGGTGCGGTGTTCGTCGGCGTGCCGCCGATTCCCGGCTATCTCTGAGCGGCCTGCGGGACCCCGCACGCTGCGTGAAGTCACCCGAGCACTTTTCGCTTTGCCTCTGTTCACACGTTTCAAGGAGAACCTACTCATGTCCAACTCGACCGGCAATCCGGCGCTGCCGCTACGCGTTCTGTTCTGCTGCGGCGTCACGCAGAATTTCTTCGATCTGCCCCGCGAGCAGATCGGCACGGTGTGGCAGGCCTACGGCAAGATGCTGGCGGCAATCGAAGCGATGGAGGGCGTCGAGGTGCTCGGCATCATGGACGATGACCGCCTCACCGTCGGCCACGCGGACAACTCGCCGTGGACCTTCTACATCATGGCCGACGTGCGCGACTTCGACACGACGGTCGCCGTGTGCAATCTGTATCGCACGACGCCGGTCGGCGAATACAACCTGTGGCGCTACGGCAAGATCGAAGCACGCGTCGGACGCGCGTTGCAAGTGCCGCCGCAGCACGCGAACGCATCGTGAACATGACGGAGCGCGAGGCAATGGAGACGAACCCGGATACGCTGCGCGCGCTGAGCGAGCGGCTCGCCGCGCTCGAAGCCGAAACGGCGGTGCGCGGCACGATGGCGCGTTATATGGCGCTATGCGATGTGCCGTGCGGCGCGCTCGAAGGCGAGACGCTCGCCGCGCTGTTTGCCGACGATGCCGTCTGGGAAGGCATCGGCCCACAGTACGCCAACAAGTTCGGATGCCTGAAGGGTCGTGCGGCGATCGTCGCGATGCTGTCGCGCTACCTGCCGCCGTCGCCGCATTTCTCGGTGAACGTGCACTTCCTCACGTCGGAAACGATCGCGGTGCGCGGCGCCGCCGCGAAGGGCCGCTGGATCATGCTGCAGGCGTCGGGCTATGTCGATGCGCCGGCGGAGCTGATCTCGGCGCGTCTCGAAGTAGATTTCGCGCCGGCGGACAATGGCCGCGACTGGCTCATCACTCACTTTCGCACCGAGCGCCTGTTCAATGCGCCGTGGCAAGTCAATGCAAGGACATCGAACCCATGAACGAGTTTATCCAGACCTTGTCGCTGGGCGGCACAGGGGCGTCGATCGCGATCAAGGACACGATCGATATCGCCGGCTACGCCACCACGGCCGCAAGCCGTGCGCTGGCCGACACGGCGCCCGCGGCAGAGCATGCGGAGGTCGTCGCGCGTTTGCTCGCGGCCGGCTGGCGCGTCGTCGGCAAAGCGAACATGCATGAACTCGCGTTCGGCATGACCGGTATCAACGACTACACCGGCACACCGCAAAATCCGCAGGACGCTACGCGTATTCCGGGCGGATCGTCGAGCGGTTCGGCAGCGGCGGTCGGCCTGAAACTCGCGGATGCCGCGCTCGGCACCGACACCGGCGGCTCGATTCGCGGGCCCGCTGCGTGCTGCGGCGTGGCCGGTCTTAAGCCGACGTTCGGCCGTGTGTCGCGGCGCGGCGTGGCGCCGCGCGAATCGTCGCTCGATTGCGTCGGGCCGTTTGCGCGCGAGATGTCGATGCTGGTGGCCGTGATGCAGGCGATCACCGCCGACTTCGACGTGCATGCCGCGCGCACGTGGCAAGGGGTGTGCAAAGTCGGCATCGTGCAGGCCGATGCGATGCCCGAGATCAGCGCAGCGGTCGACCGAGCGGCCGACGTGGCCGGTTGCAGTGCGCACGCGCTACGGCTCGACGGGCTGTCGGCCGCGTTCGATGCGGGCCTTGCGATCATCAATGTGGAGACATCGCGCGCATTCGGTCATCTGCTCGAAACCGGCAAGCTCGGCGCCGATCTCGACACACGGCTGCGCGCCGCGGCGAACACCACCGCCGCGCAACTCGACGCGGCGCAACAGATCCGCCGGCAATTCACGGCGGCCGTCGATCATGCGCTCGATAACGTCGACGTGCTGATTCTGCCGACGCTGCCCGCTCTGCCCATCACACTCGACGAGGCGCGCGGCGGCGCGTCGGTCATCGCGATGTCGAAGCTGATCCGGCCGTTCAACCTGAGTGGCCATCCCGCGTTGAGTTTGCCGCTGCCGCTCGCGGGTTCGCCGCTGAAGGCGGGGTTGCAGATCGTCGGTCGCAAAGGACAGGACGAACAGGTGTGCGCGATTGCGGCGCGTTTCGAGGCCGCGCTTGCCGCCTGATCTTGCCGCCTGAATGCGATCGGGATCGGGCCGGCCTGAACGACATCAGGTGACGCATGCTGCCGCGTGTCATGGCGGCGCGTCGTGTCCGCTCTCGCTTGTCGCTCACTAACGGAGTCGAAGTCATGCAGAAAAGAGTCGTACTCGTCACAGGCGCCGCACGCGGGCTGGGCGCCGCGATTGCCGCGCGTTTTCACGCGGCTGGCTATGCGGTCGCGATCGGCGACATCGCGTTCGCCGCCGCGCAAGCGCTCGCGCGCGATCTGAGCGCCGACGGGTCCAGCGCGTTCGCGCTGAATCTCGACGTCACCGCGAAGACCGCGTTCGAAGCCGCGCGCGATGCGATCCTCCAGCGCTGGGGGCGCGTGGACGCGTTGGTCAACAACGCGGGCGCATCCAGGGTCGTCCCCGTGATGGAGATTACCGCCGAGCAGTTCGATCAGGTGATCGACGTCAATCTGCGCAGTGTGCTGTTCGGCTGCCAGGTGTTCGGCCAGCATTTCGCCGATGTCGGCCAGGGGCGCATCGTCAACATCGCGTCGCTGGCGGGACAGAACGGCGGCTCGGCAACCGGCGCGCATTACGCGGCGGCCAAGGGCGGCGTGATGACGCTCACCAAGGTGTTTGCGCGCGACCTCGGCGCGGCCGGTGTGACCGTCAACGCCATCTCGCCGGGTCCGATGGATTTGCCGATCGTGCACGAAAGCGTCGCGCCGGAGAAGCTCGAAGCGGTGATCGCCAATATTCCCGCAGGGCGTTTGGGTTCGGCGGAGTACGTCGCCGATGTAGCGGTGATGCTCGCCGCGGAGAATGCCTACTTTGCAAACGGCGCGTGCTGGGATGTGAATGGCGGGTTGTTCATGCGGTGACGGTGAGGACGGTCGATGCGCGCGGTGCGCGCGGTGTGGTTTAGCACGCGTAGATGTGCCTGCATGGTGTGTCTTTCGACGCGCCGTCTGGGTGTACCTTCTCGCGCCGCGTGTGCTTGCACTTGCGTTCGCGTTACCCGTCGCTGTTGACTATGCGTTCGCGGCACACTGAACGCGCTTCTCGCCGCTTGCATCCGAACGTCGCACCCGCTGCGTCGCCATCGCACTCACGCTGTCAGCCAGCTGCCCCGTCCTTTTCCCACACCGCCATCACTTCGCGCACCAGCATCGCGATCGAAGCCGCGCCGAGTTTGTCCTTGATGCTCGCGCGATGCACGTCGACCGTTTTCACGCTGATCGACAGATCACTCGCGATGCGTTTGCTGCCTTTGCCGTCGATCACCCCGCGCAGCACTTCCGTTTCGCGCGCGGTCAGCGACTCGATTCGCTTGCGCAGCTCGCGCTGCTTCTGACCGGCGACGTGCCGCTGCGCGGCGAGCTTCAACGCATGTTGCACGCGATCGAGCATCTGCTGCGAGTTATAGGGCTTTTCGACGAAATCGATCGCGCCGTTCTGCAACGCGCGCACGGACATCGGAATGTCGCCGTGGCCACTGACGAAAATGATCGGCAACGTGGCGTCCCGCCGGTTCAACTCCGCTTGCACATCGAAGCCGCTTTGCTCCGGCATGCGCACGTCGAGCACCAGACACGCGGGAATCGCCGGATCGAACGCGGCGAGAAACTCGCTCGCATTGGCGAAGCCCGCCGACTTCACGCCGACCGATTCGAGCAGCCATGCGAGCGACGTGCGCATGCCGCCGTCGTCGTCGACGATGTAGACGACCGGTGCGGGGGCGGGAACGGATTGCGGCGAGTGAGGCATGGAAGGCGCGGGAGCAGTTCGTGATGGGGCGATTCGGGACGTGTTGCGCGAACCATCATAGCCAGCGAAAAAAACCGTGCAAAGTGCTAGTTACCCTGAAATTCCACCTGAATCGGCGCTGACGACCCACGCACGCACTCGCCATTCGAATCAAATGTGCACCAGGGCACAGAGGACGCATGAGGCATTGGGGAAAACTTTAGACACGTTGGGAAAGACGCCCACCTGCGCGCCGCGCGTGCGGATTTTTTTCCGGATCCGGATTGATTACGCTTCAGTCCAGATCAGCACCCACGATGCCGCGCCTCAAGGAACCGAGATCATGACCACGACCCCGCCCCCGCTCGCGAGCGCCGAGTGCGACGCCCACCTCAATGAGAAGCAGCAATTCCGTCAGGCGATGGCGCATCTGTGCGCGGCCGTCAACGTCATCACGACCGCCGGTCCGCATGGACGTTGCGGCGTCACCGCGAGCGCGGTGTGCTCCGTTACCGATACGCCGCCCACGCTGCTCGTCTGCCTGAACCGTTCGAGCGCGATGCACGCGACCTTCGAAGGCAACCGGCATGTCTGCGTCAACGTCCTGCCCGGCGAGCACGAGCTGCTCGCGCGCCACTTCGCAGGGATGACCCAGGTGCCGATGGAAGAACGCTTCGGTTGGCCGATCTGGGACGACGGCGCACACGGTGTACCGGTGCTGCGCGATGCGCTCGCGAGCCTGCAAGGCGAAATCGTCGATCTGAAGGAAGTCGGCTCGCACTCGGTGATGTTCGTGAAGACGACGCGTATCAGCGTGCGCGCCGATGGTGACGGGCTCATCTATTTCGATCGCAATTTCCATCGCATCAAGCGGGTTGCGTCGTGTTGAACGTGGTGAACGGGCGGCTGGGTGTAGTGGCCTGCTCCGCTCCACTGTGACCTGAAGCGAACGCATCGGCGCCTCTGGAGCGGCGCCACGTCGCCCGACAACAAAGCCGCCGGCGTCATCGACATTGACGCTTAGGAACTCGAATGTTCCAGTAGAAACGCAACCGGCAAGCCATGCGCCCCGCACGGTCAATAGAGCAAACTGCCGACGGCAAACCGGCCGCGGACAGTGGACAATGTGTTCATCCGGCTTCAGCCTCGGAGTGTCCATGAAAGCTCAGCGTCGGCGTCCCCCGCAGTTTCCCGGCGAGCAGCCGCATGCCGAATGGCGCGATCACACGCTGTCATTCGTGATCGTGGCCACGCTCGTCGTGCTGGCGATCACGCTGGTGATCTGGGTGGCCGATCCGGCGCCGCCAAAAACCATCACGATGAGCGCGGGCCCGCGCGACAGTTCGTTTCTCGTCACCGCGAATCAGTACAGGAAAATCCTTGCCCGCAACGGCGTGCGGCTGAACGTGCTGGAGTCCGATGGTTCGGTGCAGAACCTGCAACGACTGCTCGATCCGAAACAGCATGTCGATGTCGCGCTCGTGCAAGGCGGTGTCGCCGGCGGGGTCGACACGTCCTCGCTGATGTCGCTCGGCAGCCTTTTCTATATCCCGGTGGTCGTGTTCTATCGCGGCACCGGCGTGACCCAGCTTTCACAACTGGAAGGCAGGCGCATCGCGATAGGCCGCGAAGGCAGCGGCACGCGTCTGCTGTCGCTCAAGCTGCTGGATGCGAACGGCATCGATCCAGGCGGCGGCACCGTGCTGGTGCCGAGCGACGGCTTGCAGGCCGCCACCCAACTGGTCTCGGGCGAGGTGGACGCGGCGATCCTCAGCGGCGACTCGGCCACGCGCAGCCTGATGCTGCGCCTGCTCAAGGTGCCCGGCATTTCGGTGATGAATTTCGAAGAAGCGGGCGCGTATACGCGGCTCTTTCCGTACCTCGATCAGATCGACCTGCCACCTGGCGTGCTGGATCTGAAGTACCGGATTCCGCGTGAAACGGTGCATCTGATCAGCCCGACGGTCGAACTCGTCGCGCGGACCAATCTGCATCCGGCGATCTCCGACCTGCTGATCGAAGCGGCGCAGGACGTGCATGGCATGCCGGGGCTGTTGCAGCGTGCGGGGCAGTTCCCGAATCCGACCGCCCACGAATATCAAATCAGCGAGGACGCGCAGCGCTATTACAAGACCGGCAAAAGTTTCCTATACCGCACGCTGCCGTTCTGGCTCGCGAGTATCGGCGACCGCACGCTGGTGCTGTTACTGCCGGTGGCGGTGCTGCTGTTTCCGGCCATGCGTGTGATTCCCGCGCTCTACCGCTGGCGCGTGCGCTCGCGCATTTATCGCTATTACGGGTCGTTGATTGCGATCGAGCGCGACGCGCTCGCCGATTCGACCGACGAAGAGCGCAAGCAACTCTTCGCGCAACTGGACGAAATCGAGGCGTCGTTGAATCAGTTGCGCATGCCGCTCGCCTACGCCGACGCGTTCTATGTGCTACGCGAACACGTCGGCTTTGTGCGCAGCCGGCTGGCGGCTGCGCAGCGGCAAGGCAGCACCCCGTAGATGGGGTGGCGAGGACTTTATGCTTCGGGTGCGGCCGGGGAATCGGCGGGCGCTGCAGCCGTTTCGTTGGACCCGGCCGGCTCAGCGGCGCCAGCCTGCGGCTTGCCGTCGCTGTCGGACGCACTCGGCGTGTTCGCTGCTTCGGCTGCATTGACCGTCACGCCCGTCGCTTCGGTTGCCGCTTCGGCTGCGCCTTCAACCGCAGGCGCACCCGCCGCTGCCGCCTTCGGCGCGCCCTTGCCGGCGCGATGCGCCTGCAGACGCTGCGCGCCCGCCGCTTCCTGCGCGGTGACCTGGCCCGCGGCGGCGCCCGTCAGATCGACGCGTGCCGCGCCTTCGACGAGACACTTCCAGTAGCGGCTGCCGCGGCACCACGTCTTGATCGCGTCGCGCAATTCGGGTTCGCTCAGCGACAGTTCCTTCGCGTGCACGACGAGGTCTTCGAAGATGCCGACCTTCAACGGCAGCTTGGGCGCCGGATTCTTCGGGAAGGCGATCGGGAAGCGCTTTTGCAGACGCCCGATCGATTTCACCACCGGGTCGACCGGCTTGGCGTCCACCGCGGGCTTCGCTTGCGCGGCCGCTGCGGACGCGTCGCGACGCGGCTGCGCGGGCTTGCGGGCAGGCCTCGCGCCCGGCCTGGAACCGGCCTTGGAATCGGCCTTCGAAGCAGGCTTGGATGCCGGTTTGGCATCGGACCTGGCGGCGGGCGCAGCTTCGGCGCGTGCCGCGGCCAGTTGCTTCTTCAGTTCAGCGAGTTGTTCGAAACCCATAGCGCACAATCAATCGAGAAAGACGAGATTGTAGCAGCGTGTGGCAATGCGCTCGTGACAACGCCGTCGGGACGCAAGCGCGGGTGGCCGCGAGGCGATGAGCGAGCGCGGTTCCGGCCTGCGTTCCGGGTCGACGCCGACCCGGTGGCAGGCGAATTCACCGCTTCACGGGCCCCTTCACAGCCCAATTTCACAGCGCCGTTCGAATCGGCGCCAGCACCCGCGATTGCCCGCGAATGGCGTGTGCGCGCCCAACGCCGCGCGCCCTTCCCGCGAGCCCCGTCAGACTCTGAGCGCGACAGGCGCCTCGGCATCGTGCGCCTTCAGACCGAAGACCGCCACGCACAGGCCCGGCCGCCCCTCGTTATTACGCAACGACAGTCCCCACTGATGCCGCTCGGCGATCCGCGACACGATCGCGAGTCCGAGGCCGCTACCGTCGCCGCGCGCTTCCTCGCCGCGATAGAAGCGGTCGAACACGCGCTCGATCTCGGCCTGCGGGATGCCCGAGCCATTGTCGACGACGTCGAACCCGACCCGGGCTCCCGCCCGCTTGAGTATCAAATCGACACGGCCGCCCCGCGGCGTGTGCCGGATCGCGTTATTGATCAGGTTAGCTAACATTACGCCCACGCCGTGCGGGTCGGCGAGTACCGTGTAGGCGTCGTTGGGTGTGCGCGCGTCTTCGCATTCGAGCCCGAGATCGATCTGCGCCGATTCCGCCAGCAGCGACAGGTCGCCCACCACCTGCTCGCCGATGCGGCGCAAGCTGACCGGCACCATCGACGTCACCGGCTGCGCGTCCTCGCGCGCGAGCGTCAACAACTGCTGCACCAGATGAATGATCCGGTTCACGCGTCCCTCGACGCGCTCGATCGTCTGACCTTCGCCCTTCAACGAGCCGTCGCGCGAAGCCGCCTGTAATTGCAGCTTCAACGCGGCGAGCGGCGAGCGCAGCTCGTGAGCGGCATCGGCAATGAACGTGCGCTGCGCCTGTGACGCGGTATGCAGCCTTTGCAGCAGATCGTTGAGCGCTTCCACCAGCGGCTTGATTTCGACCGGCAAGGTGCCGTCCAGACGCAGCGGTTCGAGCGAGTCGATCGAACGCGTCGACAGCGCGCGAGACAGGCCGCCGATCGGCGCGAGCCCGCGCGCGACGACCAGCAGCACCAGCACGATCGTCACCGGGACCAGCACGCCGAGGGGCCACAGCGTGTGCAGTGCGAGCCGCAGCGCGAGGTCCTCGCGCACCGAGATCGGCTGCGCGACCTGCACGTAGCGCTCTTTCTGCTGCACGCCGAAGGTGCGCCATTGCGAGCCGCCCTGCTCGACCATGCTGAACCCCTGCGGCAGCCGCTCGAACACCGGCGCCTGCATCGAGTGATAGATCAGCTCGCCGCCCCGATCCCAGATTTCGATGACGACCCGGTCGTCGGACAGTCCACCGAGGTCCGGATGGCGATGCTCGCCGTCTCCCGCGCCATTCAGGTTCGACGGCAACGACACCGCGATCGTGCGCAGTTCGTAGTCGAACAGTTCACCGGCTTCCTGCCGCGCCGTCTGAAAGATGCCGAAGGCGGCCACGGCCGAGGCCGCCGCCATGCCGAAAATCAACCAGCCCAGCAGCCAGCGGCGAATCGACCTCATCAGCACCTCTTCAGACGGTAACCGACGCCGCGCACCGTCACGACCTGCTCCGCGCCGATCTTGCGCCGCAAGCTGTGCACGTGGACCTCGATCGTGTTGCTGCCGACTTCCTCGCCCCAGCCATACAGCTTTTCTTCGAGCTCGGCCTTCGTGAACACGCGGGTCGGCTCTTCGATCAGCGCCTGCAGCAGCGCGAACTCGCGCGGCACGAGCGGCAGCGGCGCACCGTCCCTGGTGACTTCGTGCGCGGCGGGGTCGAGCGTGAGTTCGCCGTGCGTATAGATGGGCTGCTTCTGGCCGGTGCGCCGGCGCAGCAGCGCGCGCACGCGCGCGGCCAGTTCGTCGAGGTCGAACGGCTTGATCAGATAATCGTCGGCGCCGGCGTCGAGGCCGCGAATCCGTTCGTCGACCGCATCGCGCGCGGTCAGGATGATGACCGGCGCTGCGCCGCCGCGCTTGCGATACGCGTTGAGCACGTCGATGCCGTCCTTCTTCGGCAAGCCGAGATCGAGCAGCACCAGGTCGTACACATCATTGCCCAAAGACAACTCCGCCGCGCGGCCGTCTCCAGCCCAGTCGGTCGCATAGCCGGAACGGCGCATCGCGCCCAGCACCGTTTCCGCAATCATCTCGTCGTCTTCGACCAGTAGCAGGCGCATGGCCTTTTCTCCGTCCCGTTTATTGCCCGCACATTGTCCAGGCCGCCAGCTTAACGCTTCCTTAGCACTTCCTTAGCACTTCCTTAGCACTTCCTTAGTGCTGCCTTATCTCCACCTTACAGCGGACCAATACGCCGCCGATGTCCAGCTTCCAGCTTAATTTGAAGTTAAGCGTGACTTAAGCGCTCCGTGCGCAAACTCGGCACCACGTTTCCGCGGCATGCGCTCGCGGTTGCTTCAACTCTTCATTCCGGAGCCGGATTTTGCCCATTTTCGACGCCGCCACGGCGGCCTTCCCGGCGGCACTCCCAGAGCACGCCGTCACCTGCGCGTCAGGGGCCGCGCGCTGCGCGCCACGGCTGCGCGCGCTCGTGGCCCTCGCCGCGCTGCTGCTGGGCGGCTGCGCGTGGTATCACCGCGAGCCGCTCGCGCCGCACGACACGTCCACCTCCGCGCGTTCACTCGAGCGCATCCAGATCGACGCATCGCGCATGCCGCTGCCCGAGCTGGCCGCGCATCGTTTCGATCCGTCCGACGGGCTCGACATCGACGAAGTCGCGATGCTCGCGGTGGCCAACAATCCCGAGCTCAAACTGGCCCGCGACGATCTCGGCATCGCGCGTGCTCAAGCCTACTCGGCAGGATTGTTGCCCGACCCGCAACTGAGCGTGTCGAGCGACTACCCCGGCGCCGCCGGCACCACGCGCGCGTTCAATTATGGCTTGAGCATCGACGTGATGGCGATCGTGCTGCGCAGCGCGAACAAACAGTCCGCCGACGCCACGGTCGCCAAAACCGATCTCGGCCTGCTCTGGCAGGAATGGCAGATCGTCGCGCAAGCGCGGCAGTTGTTCATCAAGACGCGCTTCCAGCAGGACACGCTGCCGCTGCTGCAGCAACAACGCGAGCTCGCGCGCACGCGCTACGAACGGATGGCCGAAGCGCGCCGCGACGGCAACCTCACCGACGACACGCTGAGCGCCGCACTCACCGCCTATAGCGACGCGCGCAAGCAGGCCACGGACGCCGAACGCGCCGCGCAGCAGACGCGCCACGATCTGAACGCATTGCTCGGCCTCGCGCCCGACGTCCAGTTGCCCCTGCGCGGCGGCGAAGACATCGCGCCGCTGAGCGACTCCACGCTCGACGGCGCGCTCGCCTCGCTCGCACAACGCCGCCCCGACCTGATCGCGCTGCAGGCAGGCTACGAAGCGCAGGAGCAGAAATATCGCGCGGCGATTCTGAGCCAGTTTCCGAGCCTGTCGGTGGGCTTCGTGCGTGCGCGCGACACGTCGAACATCTACACCAGCGGCTTCCAGATCAACCTGAGTCTGCCGATCTTCAACCGCAACCAGGGCAACGTGGCGATCGAAAAGGCCACCCGACAACGGCTGCGCGACGAATATCAGACGCGCCTGAACCAGGCCTACGCCGACGTCGCGCAGATGCGCGCGGACCTCGCGATCCTCACGCGGCAATGGCAGCAGACCGAAAGCGCGCTGCCCGATGTGGACCTCGCTGCCCAGCATGCGGCCGCGGCCTATGCGGAACACAATCTCGCGCTCGGCGCGTATACCGACGCGCAAAGCGCCGCGCTCGCCAAACGTGTCGACATAGCGACACTGCGCGAGTCGCTCGCCGAACAGCGCGTCGGCTTGCAGGCGCTGCTAGGCAGCACGATTCCCGACGCCTTCACCTCCGCTCAGACCTTCATCGACACTCATGCGAAATAGTCCACTCCCAAGCTCACGGCCGCGCGTCGCCGCTGTGGCGAGCGCGCTCGCCTGCGCCGCGCTGCTGTGCGTGGCGCTCCACGCCGTGAGCGCGGCTCGTGCAGCCGGCGCAGGCGCGGCCCCCGCCGCTGACGCCGCCAATCAACCCGTCGTATCCGTCCAGACCGTTCGCGTGCAACGCGCCGAAATCGCGCAACCGGTGCGCGGTTTCGGCATCGTCGCCGCGTCCGTCTCCAATCTCACGACCATCAATCTGCCCTACGTCGCTCGCATCGTGCAGATGCGCGTGCAGTCCGGCCAGCGCGTCACGCGCGGCACGCCGCTGTTCGTCGTGCAGGCCGATCCCGCCGCCGTGCTCGCCGCGACCCAGGCGAAGAGCGCCTTGACGCTCGCGCAAGGCGAGCTGACGCGCACGCAGTCGCTGTATGACAAGGGGCTCGCCACGCAGTCGCAATTCGCAGCCGCCCGCAAGGCCGCCGACGATGCACAACAGGCCCTCGCTGCGCAGAATCAGACCGGCGTCAAGAGCGGCAACAAGGTCGTCACCGCGCCGCTCGATGGCGTGGTGATGCAACTGTCGGCGGCACAGGGCGACCAGGTGCAACCGGGCGCAGCGATCCTGCAACTGGCTGGCGGCAATGCGAAAGACGCGCGCGCGAACGTGATGCTCGGCGTCGAACCGTCGGACGCTGCCGCGATTCACGCGGGCGACTCCGTCACGCTGCGCGGCCTGTCGACCGCACTCGCGAACACGCCGGTCAATGGCCGCGTGGTGCAGGTCGGCGCCGCGATCAATCCGCAGAGCCAACAGGTGGACGTGGGCGCGAACGTGCCGCTCGGCCAGAGTGCGTTCATTCCGGGCACGCGCGTGAGCGCCAGCATCGCGACCCGCAGCGGCACGCATTGGGTCGTGCCGCGCGCGGCGGTGCTGAAGGACGACGAGGGCACGTACGTATTCCAGATCGCGGCGCAAAACAAGGCGCGCCGCGTCGCCGTAAGCGTTCAGATCGAGAACGGCGATTGCTACGGTGTGGACGGCCCGATCGATGCCGCCCAGGGCCTCGTGGTCAGCGGCAACTATGAATTGAAGGACGGCATGGCGGTGCGAACCAGCGCGGGCGCACCGCAATGAACTTCGGTCAATGGATGCAGACGCACCGCCGCTCGCTGCTGTTCGTGATCGCACTGCTGGCGATCGCGGGCGCACTGACCGCGTTCCGTCTGCCGATCTCGCTGTTTCCGAACGTCGCGTTTCCGCGCGCGGTGGTCTCGCTCGACGCGGGCGACCGTCCCGCCGAACAGATGGCCACACTCGTCACGATACCGGTCGAAGAAGCGCTGCGCCGCGTGCCGAACGTGCGCGACGTCGAGTCGACCACCAGCCGAGGCGCGGCGGAAATCTCGCTGAACTTCGACTGGGGCACCGACATGGCGCAGGCCACGCTGCAGGCGCAGTCAGCCATCGGCGAGATTCTCGCGACGCTGCCGCCCGGCACCTCGATGCAGGTGCGGCGCATGGACCCGACCGTGTTCCCGGTGCTCGCGTACAGCCTCACGTCGACGCAGCAGTCGTTGTCGGCATTGCACGATCTCGCGCAGTTCCAGATGCGGCCGTTGCTGTCGTCGGTGGAAGGCGTCGCGCGGGTCGACGTGACCGGCGGCGCTCAGGACGAGTTCGAAGTCGCGGTCGACCCCGCGCGCCTCGCCGCGTACAAGCTGTCGCTTGCGGACGTATCGAAGGCGATCGGCGCGCACAACGTGCTGATGGCCAACGGCCGCATCGAGGACCACGACAAGCTGTACCTCGTGATCACCAACACGACGATCACGCAGCTCGATGAACTGCGCAACGTGGTGGTGTCTGCGAGCGGCGCGGCGCAGATCCGTCTGGGCGACGTCGCGACGGTGCGCCAGGGCGTCGTGCCGCAGTGGATGCGCGTCACCGCCGACGGCCAGGACGCCGTGCTGCTCAACGTCTACCAGCAGCCCGGCGCGAACAGCGTCGCGATGGCGAAGGCGATCCGCGCGAAACTCGCCGACTTCCAGCATCAGATGCCGCCGGGCGTGCATCTGTCGAACTGGTACGACCAGAGCGAACTCGTCATCGCATCGGCCACCAGCGTGCGCGACGCGATCATGATCGGCGTGGTGCTGGCGGCGCTTACGCTGTTCGTGTTCCTGCGCAACTGGAAGATCACCGCGATCGCCGTGGCGCTGGTGCCGGTGGTGATGGCCGCGACGATCCTGCTGCTCGACGTGTTCGGCATGGGCTTCAACATCATGACGCTCGGCGGCATGGCGGCCGCGGTCGGCCTCGTGATCGACGACGCGATCGTGATGATCGAGCACATCGTGCGGCGCATGCGCGAAGCCGGCTCTCGCTCGTTTCATGGCCGCGTGATGGCCGCGGCGCTCGAATTCACGCGGCCACTGGCCGGGTCCTCGGCGGCGACGCTGATCATCTTCGTGCCGCTCGCGTTTCTGTCGGGCGTGACGGGCGCATTTTTCAAGGCACTCTCGGTGACGATGGCGAGCGCGCTGTTCATTTCGTTTCTCGTCACCTGGCTCGCGGTGCCGATTCTGTGCGACCGGTGGCTGAAACCGAAAGACGCCGAAGAACATGCTGCAACCCGCTTCGCCGCATGGCTGAACCGGCGTTACGCGACGCTGGTCGAGCGCGTTACGACCAAGCCCGCGCTCGTGCTGCTCGGCGTCGTGCCGCTGATCGTGGTGGCCGCGTTCGCGTTCACGCGGGTAGGCAGCGGCTTCATGCCGAGCATGGACGAAGGCGGCTTCGTGCTCGACTATCACACCGAAGCGGGCACCTCGGTGAGCGAAACCGACCGGCTGATGAAGCAGATCGAGCGCATCATCCGCGCGAATCCGAATGTGTCGACCTATTCGCGCCGCACCGGCGCGGGTCTCGGCGGCGACCTGAACGAGCCCAACAAGGGCGACTTCTTCGTGCGGCTGAAGTCCGGCCGGCGCGAGCCGATCGACACGGTGATGGAAGAAATCCGCTCGCAGGTCGAAGCGCAGGTGCCAGGCGTCAATATCGAACTCGCGCAGTTGATGGAGGATCTGATCGGCGACCTGACGGCGGTACCCCAACCTGTGCAGATCAAGATCTTCTCCGACGACGCGAACACGCTCGACACCACTGCGCGCAAGGTCGCCGCGCGCATCGGCAAGATTCAGGGCGTGGTGGACGTGAACGACGGCATCAACCCCGCCGGCGACGCGCTCGAATTGCACATCCTGCCGGCCGCGGCCGCCGCCGAGGGCATGGACCCGCAGTCGATCGCGCAAGCGGTGTCCGACATGGTCGAAGGCAACGTGGCGACACAGTTCCAGAGCGGGCCGAAAACGGTCGGCGTGCGCGTGCGGGTGGACGGCGCGTTGAAACTGACCGATACGCAACTGGGCCAGTTACAGATTCGCGCGCCGGACGGGCATCTGTTCGCGCTGAACCGCGTCGCCGATCAGATGAAGGTGACGGGCCAGCCTGAGATCAGCCGCGACAACCTCAAGCGGATGGTCGCAGTCACCGCGCGCATCGACGGACGCGATCTCGGTTCCACCATCGCCGACGTGCAGAAGGCGCTCGGCGAAGCCAACCTGTTGCCGACGGGCGTCTACTACGAACTGGGCGGCTTGTACCAGCAACAGCAGATCGCGTTCAAGGGCCTGCTGACCGTGTTCGGTGCGGCGATCGCGCTGGTGTTCGGCCTGCTGCTGTTTCTCTACGAACGCTTTCGCGTCGCGCTGGCGGTGCTGGCGATGCCGCTGCTGGCAGCGGGCGCGGTGTTCATCGGCCTGTGGATCACCGGCATCGAATTGAACATCTCCGCGATGATGGGGATGACGATGATCATCGGCATCGTCACCGAAGTGGCGATCTTCTATGTGTCGGAATTGCAGAGCCTCGTGCGTGACGAGGAGATGCCGTTCGACGAAGCGTTGCGTAGCGCCGGCCGCAATCGCCTGCGCCCCATTGCCATGACGACGATCGCCGCAATTCTCGCGCTGCTGCCGCTCGCGTTCGCGCTCGGGCAAGGCTCGGCGATGCAGCAGCCGCTCGCGATCGCGATCATCTCCGGGCTGATCGTGCAGTTGCCGCTGGTGTTGTTGCTGCTGCCGGTGCTGCTGAAGCTGTTGATGAAGAAGCAGCCGACATAACGCGCAGCTTTCGCCGCGCGCGCGAGTGCGCGTGCGCGTGCGCGCATCATTGTTGGTACGTCCACGGCCGGTCTCGTGGACGTACGCGCCCGCAGTCAACCACCCCCGCCATCACATGCGCGGCGCCAGCACGTCCGCAAATCCGCCGACCCGCGCGCCCGACGCGCGAATAGCGGCGGCCACCTTCGGCGAGAGCAGCGCCTGCAATTCATCGGCATGCCGGTAGTCGCGCATGCCGTCACTCAACGGCAGTTCGCCCGCCAGCGCGGGATGACAATAGATCTCGCCGACGCCATGCGGCAGCGCGCTCAACGCCGCGAGCCACGCCGCTTCGTCCATCCGTCCGCTGCCGGCGATCCCGAGCACGTAGTCGTTGTGCACGATCCCCGCGCGATCGAGGCGCGCCCTCATTTGCGCGAGCCACGGCTTCAGCCACAGCGGCGCATTCGCTTCGAACGGCAGGCGCATCGCCTTCATGCCGTACTCGCGGCCGATCGCGAGGATCAACCCGAGCACCGTCGGGTGCAGATGAAAATGCTTGTGCGTGTTCACGTGATCGAGCGTCAGCCCGGTCTGCGCAAAGGCGTCGAACTGCGCGCGGATTTCGCGCGCGAGTTGCCGGCGCACTTGTGGCAGGAAGAAGAAGCGCATGCCGTCGCGCACCATGTTGTCGCCGAAGCGGCCATGCTCGTCGAGCAACGCGCGAATCTGCGCGCGCGGCAGCAGCGCGGCGCCGTCGGCGAGCACCAGATGCAGTCCGACCCGCAGTCGCGGCAACGTGCGCGCGCGCGCCACGGCATCGCTTGCGGACGGCGCGCCGATCATCAGGCTCGCCGCGCTCAACACGCCGTCGCGATGCGCGCGCTCGACCGCCAGATTCACGCGCGGATGCAGGCCGAAATCGTCGGCCGTGACGATCAGCCCGCGTGGCCTAGCCGCCATCGGACACCTCCATCGTATCCATCACGTTCAGGCGCCCGCTGGGCGCCGGCGTCGCAGCCGACGCGCCGAGCGGTACGCGCACGCCGCGCCAGGTCACGTGGGAGCCGAACGCGCCGGCGCACCATTGCAACGCCAGCAACGTATCGCGTAGCGGCACGAGCGGCAGATCTCGCCAGAACGTCTGCTCGTGCCGCGCGGCGCGCAGATGCAGCAGCACGCGCGCCCCGAACCCGGCCGCCGTGGCGGCGGCGCTCGCCAGTGCGACCGCGCTGTGCACGCCGTGGGCCGCGCACGTCGCGAGAGAAAAGCTCAGCCACGCGCCAACCAGCAGCCACGGCGTTGCGAACGTGATCGCCAACGAGGCGAAACCCCACGGATTCACCGAGCGAATGGTGCGCAACCAGCGGGTTTCACGTTGCCATAGCTCGCCGAAGGTCGGCTCGATCACGTCGGTGGCCACGATCACGCGCGAGAGCACCGTTTGCAAGCCCAGCGCGCGCACGTGTTCGGCGAGCCAGTAATCGTCCGCGAGACAGTTTTTCAGCGCGTCGAAGCCGCCGATGCGTTCGAGCGTCGCCCGACGCAACGCGAGAGTCGCGCCGAAACCGAAGCGGCGCGAACCGATCGCGTGCGCGACGCGCACCGACGGCGCGAACCACTCATTGATGAAGAGCGCACCCACGCGCGGCCAGAATCCGCCGACGCCTCGCGCGACGTACAGACACGTGACGACACCCACGCGTGGGTCCGCGAGCGGCGCGGCGACGCTGTCGAGGTAGTCGGCTGAGACGGCAATATCGCTGTCGGCAATCACGATCACGTCGTAGCGGGCCCGCCCCACCATATTGATCAGATTGCTGACCTTGAGATTGCTGCCGTGCACGCGCGTGTCGATTGCCAGCTCGATGTCGTGCGCCGGATAGGCGGCTTGCAAACGGCGCGCCACCGCGATCGCGGGGTCGCGCGGCGACGACACGCCGAGCACCAGTTGAAAATGCCCGTGACGTTGCTCGCAGAAGGTTCGCAGGTTTTCGTACAGACGCGGCTCGGCGCCGCACAGCGGTTTGAGCACGCTGACGCCAACCTGCCCGAATGGATGCGGCAACTGCGGTGATTGCGTCGCTTGTGCCGATTGCGGCGCGCTGACGGCGGCCGCGCGAAAATCAGAGGGGTTCTCTCGATGGATCGAAGCGTGACGGCTCGTGCCGTGAAACCGCGTCGCCACCACGGCGGTCATCGCGTAGAACGCGGCGCCCATGCAGCCTGCCGACAGAATCCATTGGCATACGGTCCATACGTGCGCCGCCATCGCCCGTTTTCCGTCAGTGCGCGGCCAGCACGAACGGTTGGCCGGTCAGCCGCAGATGAAGAATGACGAGCCAGCGCCGCGGACAATCCGGCGCGATCTCGACCGGCCGCTCGCAGCGCTCTGCCGGCATCGTGTGATGGCTTCTGACCGCGACCTCGAACGCGGCCTGCGCGAATTCGCGCGTCACGACCACGCCGCCGACGATCACCGCAATCGCGAGCAGCCGGAACGAAGCGGAGCCGAAGAAATGCTGCGACACGGGCAACACCAGCAGTGCAACGCAGACGATCGCCTCGGCGGCCATGGCCGTGAGCGAGGCGACCAGCAGATGAGCGCGCAGCATGTCGACGGCGAGTGGCTTCATGACGTGGCCTCGTGACGCGAAGAAACACACGGCGGAATGGGTCGGTATGGACATCGCTGAAAATATTCCATCGATGTCCTTACGATCTGATTGCAAATGGCTGACGAACGTGGGTGAGAAGCGCGGTTGAAAAAAGCGCATCACCTATTCATCATCGCCTCGCGAACCGGGTTGCTGAGGGGCGATACTATCCATTCGAACTGAAGGAAACCTTAAGCATGAGCGCGGTATAAAGGCACTCTGACGAAGCGGCTGGTTAAACTGCGGATCCACGAGCGGCGCTAACATGAAAACGCCTGCCGTCACGCAATACACATTCGAAACGGACATTTCCCACCATGCGCATACTCCTCGTAGAAGACGACGATCTGATCGGCTACGGCGTCGAAGCCGGCTTGCGACAAGCGGGCTTCACTGTCGATTGGGCACGCGACGGCCACAAGGCCGGCCTCGCGCTCGACACCACCGCGTATGCGCTGGTGGTGCTCGATCTCGGCTTGCCGCGCGTCTCCGGTATGGAACTGCTCAAGCGCCTGCGCGACACCGGCAAGGACGTGCCGGTGCTGGTGCTGACCGCGAAAGGCACGGTGGCCGACCGCGTCGGCGGTCTCGAAGCCGGCGCGGACGACTACCTCGGCAAGCCCTTCGACCTGACCGAACTGATCGCGCGCTGCCGCGCTCTGCTGCGCCGCGCGCAAGGCCGCAGTGTCGAGCTGATCCGCTATCAGGACCTGACGGTCAATCCGGTCGCGCAGACGGTTGAAGTGGGCGCGACGCGCGTGCCGCTCACGTCGCGCGAATGGGCGATCCTGTTGCAGTTGCTGACCCATCAGGACATTCCGCAATCGCGCTCGCAACTCGAAGAAAGCCTGTACGGCTGGCAGGAAGAAATCGAAAGCAACGCGATCGAGGTGCACGTCTCGAACCTGCGCAAGAAACTCGGCACGGGGCTGATCAAGACCGTGCGCAATATCGGCTACGTGGTGGAGAAAGCGTGATGGGCGCGTCGATTCGCCGGCGCCTCGTGTTGTTGGTGCTCGCCAGCATCGTGCTGATCTGGGGCATCGCGCTGGTGTCGAGTTATCGTCAGGCCACGCGTGAAGTCGGCGAATGGGAAGATGCGCGTCTTGCGGAACTCGCGCAGATTCTCGCGCTCCTCGACCCACGCAACCTGACCACGCTCGCCAACGCGCGCATCGACGTGCGCGAAGAAGAAAAAGGCGGCGACCCCGGCGCCAGCGATCTCGATGATGACGACACCCTGCCGCGCGACGCCCTCTTCCAGGTGCGCGGCGCAAATGGCGACGTGCTCGCGGGCAGCCCGCAATTACGTGCGCTCGGCGCATGGGACCTGCCGGCGCCGTCCGTCAGCGGCGCGCGCGACATCACGCTCGGCGGCGAGCGGTATCACTCGTTCACGCTGCGCGACACCGCGCTCGGCCACACCGTGCGCGTGTTCGAACCGGCCAATACGCGCAGCGACCTGGTGAGCGGCGTCGCGAGCCGCGTCGCGCGTCCCACGCTGATCGCATTGCCGGTGCTGGCGCTGCTGGTGTGGTTCAGCATCGGCTGGAGTCTGGCGCCGCTGAAGGTGCTGTCGGGCGCGATTCGCTCGCGCGACGTCAACCGGATGGAGCCGGTCGATATCGGCTGTGCCCCGCTCGAAGTGCGGCCGCTCGTCGACGCGATCAATCTGATGCTGTCGCGTTTGCAGAACTCGTTGGAGCGTGAGCGCGCGTTCACCGCCGACGCCGCCCATGAACTGAAGACGCCGCTCGCCGCGATCAAGGTGCAGGCGCAAGTCGCGCTGGCCGAGCCCGACGCCGCATTGCAGCGGCTCGCCATGGAGCGCGTCGTGCAAGGCGTGGATCGCAGCGCACGGCTCGCGGAACAACTGCTGCTGCTCGCGCGGCTCGACGCGCACGAAAAATTGTCGACGGTGCCGCTCAAGCCCGCGACGGTGGCGAAGAACACGCTGCGCGCGAACGAACTCAACGCGCAGCAGAAGAACATCCGCGTGACGCTGAGCGGCGACACGCACGCCGAGATCGACGCGGAGCCGGTACTGGTCGGTATCCTGCTCGACAATCTGCTCGATAACGCGATCAAGTACGGGCGCAGCGGCGGCAGCGTCGAAGTCGCGGTCAGCCAGGCCGGCGACCGCGTGCAGATCAGCGTGTGCGACGACGGCCCCGGTGTTGCGCCGGACGACCTCGCCCGCCTGACCCACCGCTTCTTTCGCGCGACGGGCAATACAGCTTCCGGCAGCGGCCTGGGGTTGTCGATCGTCGCGCGTATCGCCGGACATTTCGGCGCGCGGCTGAATCTGGCCGCGAGCACCGGCGGACGGGGTCTGAAGGTGGAGGTGTCGTTTCCGGCCCACGTGCAGGAACAGCAGCAGGCACACGCGCACTGACGCGGCTGCACGCCGGTCTCGTCTTTTCAAGGGCTTGCGCCGGTTCGTCTCGCCTAATGCCTAACGCCGGCCACTCTCTGTCACAGCGGAGCGCGGCTCGCGCCGTTCCGCGCCCGCTCCCTGTTTCGCCAGCGCGTTTGCGCGCGTCGGCGACTCGGCGAACTGCCACGCGATCAGCCCCGGCACGAATATCAGCACGTCGCGAATCCGCCGCGCGGCGGCCAATGCCAGACAGGTGGACGGATCGAGCCCGAGCGCGCCGCCGATCAGAATAAAGCCGCCTTCCTGTACGCCCAGGCCGCCCGGCACGAAGAACGCCGCGCTGCTGATTGCCTGGATCAGCGATTCGATCACGATCGCTTCGACGAACGTGATCCGCACGCCGAGGAAATACAGCGCGAGCCAGATTTCGAGTGCCGTCATCAAGGATTGCAGCACTTGCCAGACGAATAGATAGCGCAGCACCACTGCACGCCGCCGCCAGATCAGCTTGATCGACTGATCGATCTGCGCGGACTGGCCGACCAGCGCCGCGAGCTTGCCGCTCGTCATCCGGTTGAGCACGCGCGTGATGCGCGCGAACGGATTTGCATGCTGCACGAGCGCGAACAGCAGTAGCAGCGGCGCGAGCACCACCACGCCCCATGCCAGCTGCCCCGCGAGGCGCAGCGTGTCGGACTGCGCGTGCGCGAACAGGAAACCGATGCCGACCATCGTGAACAGCAACTGGCTGATCACCGTGAGCTGCATGTCGACGACGATGCTGCCCACCGCCGTCGAAGCCCGCGTGTCCCAGCGCCGGAGCATGCGGAACGCGACGACTTCGCCGCCGATACGCGCGACCGGCAGCATGCTGTTGATCGATTCGCGCACCCACACGAGGTGCAGCATCTGGAGCACGCTCGGCTGTTGCGCGCCGCGAATCAGCGAGCGCCAGCTGCAGGCGTTGGCCAGCATCGGCAACAGGTGCACGAGCGCCGCCAGTACGAGACCGGCGCCCGCGGCCCGCAGTGCGCCGAGCACGGCGCCGGGATTGTCGCGCCACACGAGCCATAGCGACAGTAGCAAGCCGAGTAGCGCGGCGGCGCGGCCGAAGTGCTTCATCACGCGCACACCTCGCGTGCGCGCATCATCGGCGCGATCAATTGCGCAGCGGGTACGGCGCCACTCGCCGCGCATGCAGCCGCACAGTCCGCTTCGCGCCGTTCGAAAAGCCCATCCATCATGACCGCCCTGCCTTGCCGTTCATCCGTCACTCGTCCTGTGTCGCCGACAACAGGCCGTCGCCGTCCACCTTGAAGCTGAAGCCCCGCCAGATCACGCGCGATGACCGGAAGCTCGCAATGAAAATCGCAAACGACACGATATCCCATAACGGCAGCAGCCAGAGGTCGCGCGGGCGCAGCCGCAACGCACGGTCGGTGAGCAGTTGCAGCGCGAGCCGCGCGCACATCGCGATGAAGGCGAGCGGCCATGCCCAGATCGCGCCGCCCGAAAACGCAACCGCCAGCAACGCGAACGGCAGCGGATGAATCAGCGCCGAGCCCAGATGCCCGGGCGGATCGATATAGCGAATCGTGCGGCTCCAGCGCAGTTCATGCGCGATCAGCTGCGTCGCGCTCGATTCGACGCACGCATGCGAAATCGGAAACGGCGGAATCACGACTTTCTCGCCGATCATGCGCACCGCTTCGCCGATCGCGTGATCCTCGGCGAGATGCCGCACGAACGGCGCGAAGCCCCCGATCTTGTCGAACGTGTCGCGCCGCATCACGATGGTCTGACCGAAGCACGGCCGTGCGAGTCCGACTGCGAGCCCGATCACCACGCTAGGCAGGAACTGGTAGTTGGTGGCCTTGACCGACAGCCGCGGCCAGAAGCCCGGGTCGGGTTGTCCGTGATACGCGCAGGTGACGAGCCCCACGTCCGGCTTCTGCAGTTCGCCCATGACGTTGCGCAGATAGTCGCGCGCAACGCTCACGTCGCTGTCGGCAAACACCAGCACGTCGTGCCTCGCCTGCGGCATCATGTTGATGATGTTGCTGATCTTGCGGTTCGGGCCGTACAGACGCGCATCGGCGACCACCGTGATGTCGGCGTCGGGATGCAGCCGCCGCAGTTCCTCAACGGCTTGAAGCGCGGGGTCGTTCGAGTCGTGCACGCCGAATACGAATTGCATCGGCCCCGGATAATCCTGCTCGCAGAAGCTCGACAGATTGGCGAGCAGCGCCCACTCGTTGCCGTGCAGCGGTTTGACGATCGTTACCGGCGGAAAGCTGGTCGGCGTGGACACCGGCCGGGCGAAGAAGCGCCCGATCAGCACGCCGGCCAGCACCGTATAGCCGATGCCGAACACAGCCGCCGCCGCACACGCGTAGGCCAGCGTGACGGCGAGCAGGTGTGTGGCGTTCACGCCTGATGGGCACGCAGGAAACGGAAGAATTCGACGCCTTCACGCAGGCGCCGTTTCATCATGTCCCAGCTGGTAAACATCTCGCGCAGGATTTCCCAGATTTTCGACGGGCGGAAATAGAAGCGCTTGTAGAAGTTTTCGAGCTGGTGATACATCTCGTCGCGCGACAGGTGCGGATAGCCGATCGCCGCCAGCTGCACGCCTTCCTTGCTGACGAGATTGATGACCTTGTTCTCCGCGAGCCAGCCGTTCTCGACCGCCTGGTCATAGAGCACAGTGCCGGGATACGGCGCGGCAAGCGACACCTGGATCGTCAGCGGATTGACCTCTTTCGCGTACTCGATGGTCTTGCGGATCGTTTCCGGCGTCTCGCCCGGCAAGCCAAGAATGAAGGTGCCGTGAACCTTGATGCCGAGCGCGCGGCAGTCTTTCGCAAAGCGCCGTGCCATGTCCGTGCGCAAGCCCTTCTTCACGTTCACGAGGATCTGGTCGTCGCCGGATTCATAGCCGACGAGCAACAGGCGCAGGCCGTTCTCCCTCATGATCTTCAGCGTCTCGTACGGCACGTTGGCCTTCGCGTTGCATGACCACGTCACGCCCAGCTTGCCCATGCCCCGCGCAATTTCTTCGGCGCGCGGCCTGAAGTCGGTGAAGGTGTCGTCGTCGAACATGATCTCCTTGACTTCAGGCATGTTGTCGCGAATCCACTTCACTTCCTCGAGCACGTGCTCGGCCGAGCGCACCCGGTAGCGATGGCCGCCGACCGTGTGCGGCCACAGGCAGAACGTGCACCGCGAGCGGCAGCCGCGGCCGGTGTAGAGCGAGACGTACGGATGCTTCAGGTAGCCGTTGAAGTAGTTTTCGATCTTCAGATCGCGCTTGTAGACCGGCGCGACGAACGGCAGCTCGTCCATGTTCTCGAGAATTGGACGCGCTTCGTTATGTTCGATCGAACCGTCCGCCGCGCGATAGCTCAAGCCCTTGATCTGCGCGAACGGCACGCCTTCGGCGACTTCCTTGCAGGTGAAATCGAATTCTTCGCGGCCGACGAAGTCGATCGCCTCGGTCGCGGTAAGCGAATTGTGCGGATCGACCGCCACCTTCGCGCCGACCATGCCGATCAGGATCGACGGCTTGCGTTCCTTGAGATGCTGCGCGAAGAGCGCGTCGGTGGGAAACGAAGGTGTGCTGGTGTGGATGATGACGAGATCGTATTGCTGGGCGACGTCGAGCGTCTCGTCCACGGAGGCGCCATTCGCGGTGGCATCGAAGACGCGGCTGTCGGGAATCAGAGCGGCTGGCTGGGCAAGCCAGGTGGGATACCAGAACGACTTGACCTCACGTTTGGCCTGGTAGCGCGAACCTGCGCCGCCGTCGAAGCCGTCGAATGACGGAGCCTGCAAGAACAGAGTTTTCATAGGGACTCCAGCAAGCCTGTGCGGCGTTTTCAGTTTTCTGTCGAGACACTATCGGAACCGTGGTTCGTGCGAACGCGAACGGGTGGCGCAGATAGTACGGAGCAAAGCTGAAGGAAACCTGATGAATAATACTGCGTTCACGCGATGAGCGGCATGGTTCTGCGGTTTAGTTTCACGTCACGCACGCCTGTCTTTTTCTTATGCTAGCCGGACAAAAAATGCGCGGTGACTCGCGCGCTGCCTGTCTCACCGGACAACGTGCCTTGCCCAGTCGAGCCAGCCCAGATTGAGGGCAGCGTTTACCACTACGCCGAGCGCCGACGCGATCGCGGCCATCATCGTCCAGAATGCCGAGCGCCGCGCGCTCAGCGCGGACGTATGCGCGGCCGTGGCCGCATCGCGCGACGCGCTCGCCGCCGCTTGCGCAAGATGCGACGACGACTCCATCTGCGCGAGCGACTTCAGCGCGAAGCCGCGCTCTTCGTCGTGCGCGGCGGTTCTCGCTTCGAGATCCTTTTCGAACAGGTAGCGATGGCAGAACGGCGTAAGCGGGTGCTCGGGGTTCTGCGTGGCGAAGTACCTTGCATACGGTGCGCCGCCGTTGTCGGTTATTTCCTTGTATGCGCTGTTTTTGTCCACGATGCCCTCGCTGCATTCTCAACGTGCCGCCTTGCCCGCGGCGGTTGAACTGATCGTGCCACATTTCACTGGCGGGCCGTGGGGGTCGCGGTGTCGGGGGACATTTCATTGCGAGCGCTGACTGCGTTCACGGTGTGACGCGCGATGACGTTCGTGCATGGGAGATCGATGGGTTCGACGGTCCCTATTCAGTTAACGCTGAAAATGCCGATTGCGATTGGCGAGCCAGTTGGCAAATCACTCGACCATCGCGTACTGGCAAGCGACTGCGGGATGACGAAGCGACCATAGGCGTCGCGCTGAGAACTCGCCGGCCCACTCCCAAGCTGCTTTGGGCGTCGGGCGCCGCTGGCGCCTGACACAGCAAGCGCTTCGGCGCGCGCACGGCGCCGCCGCGCTCATCGTCACGCACGATCTGGACGAGGCGCGCTACGTGTCGGACCCGGTGCTGCTGCTCAACGCGGCAGGTCCGCATCGCGCGGGGCGGCTGCTGCGCGACGTGGCGGTGACGGGACGGCATCCACGCGATCGGCGCGATGAAACGCTCGCGGCCTGCGTGATGAGTTGCTCGACGGAATCGGGGCTGTGGCGAACGGCGGGATATAAGGAATACAGCGAACGAATACAGCGGCCGGGTGCGCGACCGGATTGAAATGCAGGACCCACGCGTCAGCGTTCGAGCGCTCAGGGCTTGCTTCGAACTGACCTGCCGGCATCGGCCGCCACCTTCGCCGATCCGAATCCCACCCACGCTTCACGAAGCAGCCGGCCGCATCTCATCCCGCACGCGAACCGGCTGCCCCTCTTCCTTCACACCGGCTTGATATCCGCTGCCTGTTTCCCCTTCGGCCCCTGCTTGATTTCAAAGCTGACCTTCTGGTTTTCCTGCAACGATTTGAAGCCCTCGGAGCGAATCTCCGAAAAATGGGCGAAAAGATCTTCGCCGCCGTCATCGGGTGTGATGAAGCCAAATCCTTTCGCGTCGTTGAACCACTTCACTGTACCGGTTGGCATGTCGATTCCTCGTGTGCATCTGGGGTTGATTGGACCTTGTTCGCCGTCTTTGACCTGCCGCGCCGGGAGCCTGCTTCGCGCTGATCCTTATTGCACCAGCGCCGTCCACCATCGCGGGCCGCGCCTGCTCCTGCCGTGGCACGGCCACAGCGATCTGACTTTACGCCTGTTTGCGCGGCGCCGCTTCTATGGTTTTTCCGGCCCCGCGACAACCGCCCCGCAAGCGCCGTGCCGCGTGCCGCAACCGAGGCGGCGGCCGATGCGATTGCGCGCAATCAGATAAGATGAGCGCTATCGGCAGTCCATCCATGGCCGCGCAGGTCGGTTTCATCGCTTCAAGATCGCGCGGCCTGTCGTTTTCGCAACTACAGGAACCCAGCATGGCCATTTCGAGCTATACCGATACCCGACTTCTGATTAACGGCGAGTGGTGTGACGCCGCCAGCGGCAAGACCCTCGACGTCATCAACCCGGCCACGGGCCAGGCCATCGGCAAAGTGGCGCACGCCGGCATCGCCGACCTCGACCGCGCACTCGAAGCCGCGCAACGCGGCTTCGAAGCATGGCGCAAGATTCCGGCCAACGAGCGCGCCACCACGATGCGCAAGGCCGCGGCTCTGGTGCGCGAACGCGCTTCCGACATCGGCCGCCTGATGACGCAGGAACAGGGCAAGCCGTTCGCCGAAGCGCGCGTCGAAGTGCTGGCCGCCGCGGACATCATCGAATGGTTCGCCGACGAAGGCCGTCGCGTGTATGGCCGGATCGTGCCGTCGCGCAACCTCGCCGCGCAGCAACTGGTGCTCAAGGAGCCGATCGGCCCGGTCGCGGCGTTCACGCCGTGGAACTTCCCGGTCAACCAGGTGGTGCGCAAGCTCTCCGCGGCGCTCGCCTGCGGCTGCTCGTTCCTCGTGAAGGCGCCGGAAGAAACCCCGGCATCGCCGGCGGCACTGCTGCAGGCGTTCGTCGAAGCCGGCGTGCCGGCGGGCACGGTCGGCCTCGTGTTCGGCGACCCGGCTGAAATTTCCAGCTACCTGATTCCGCATCCGGTGATCCGCAAGGTCACGTTCACGGGCTCGACGCCCGTCGGCAAGCAACTGGCCGCCCTCGCCGGCGCGCACATGAAGCGCGCGACCATGGAGCTGGGCGGTCATGCGCCGGTCATCGTCGCGGAAGACGCCGACGTGGCGCTCGCCGTCAAGGCGGCCGGCGGCGCGAAGTTCCGCAACGCGGGCCAGGTCTGCATCTCGCCGACGCGCTTTCTCGTGCACAACAGCATCCGCGAAGAATTCGCCGCGGCGCTGGTCAAGCATGCCGAAAGCCTGAAGCTCGGCGACGGCCTCGCGGAAGGCACGACCCTCGGGCCGCTCGCCAACGCGCGCCGTCTCTCCGCGATGACCAAGGTGCTCGACGACGCGCGCAAGACCGGCGCCAAGGTCGAAACCGGCGGCGAACGCGTGGGCTCCGAAGGCAACTTCTTCGCGCCGACCGTGCTGACCAACGTGTCGCTCGAAGCCGACGTGTTCAACAACGAGCCGTTCGGCCCGATCGCCGCGATTCGCGGTTTCGACAAGCTCGAAGACGCGATCGCCGAAGCCAACCGTCTGCCGTTCGGCCTTGCGGGCTATGCGTACACGAAGTCGTTCAGCAACGTGCACCTGCTGTCGCAGCAAATGGAAGTCGGCATGCTGTGGATCAACCAGCCGGCCACGCCTTCGCCGGAAATGCCGTTCGGCGGTGTGAAGGATTCGGGCTACGGCTCGGAAGGCGGACCGGAAGCGATGGAAGGCTATCTGGTCACCAAGGCCGTGTCGGTGCTGGCGGCTTAACGCCACGCCGCGGCGGGCTAAAGGCACATCGACGCGAGTTGAAAGCGCCTTTCGGCCCGTCCCGTTCCGAATCGCTGCACCGGGTCCGCGAGCTTTGGCTCGCGGACTTTTTTATTGCCATAGAACCATGGACGATGGACGACCCCATTTCCCGACGCATGCCGCCCACGCTGAGCGGCGCCACCGTCGAACTCAGGCCGCTTCGGCAGGAACACGCGCCAGCGTTGCTCGACGCCGCCGCCGACGGCCAACTCTGGAACATGAAGCTGACGGTGGTGCCGGGACCGGACAGCATCGGCGGCTATATCGCGAGCGCGCTCGAGGGCTGCGCGGCCGGCACCGTGATGCCGTTCGTGATCGTGCTGCGCGCGAGCGGCGCGATTGTCGGCAGCACGCGCTTCTGGAAGATCGACCGCGCGAACCGCAAGCTCGAAATCGGCCATACGTGGTTGAGCGAATCGGCGCAGCGCTCGGCGGTCAACACCGAGGCGAAGTACCTGCTGCTGAGTCACGCGTTCGACGCAATGCAATGCGTGCGCGTGCAGTTCACGACCGATGAGCTCAACGAGCGCTCACGCGCGGCGATTTTGCGCATCGGTGCGAAACAGGAAGGAGTGGTCCGGCATGAACGGATCATGCCGGACGGACGCAAGCGCAACTCGGTGCGCTTTAGCATCATCGATGACGAATGGCCCGGGGTGAAGACGATGCTGGAAGCGAAGCTCGCGCGCTAGTCGGCGCGGCCTCGCACACGGTCTCGGCTCCCGCTGCCGCTCAAGGGCCGCCGCGCTCCGATCCCGCGAGCGCACGCGGGCCACTTGCCGGTTACGTTGCAACCCCGCGCAACCGCACAAGCTCCTCTCAAACGCGCGCGTCCCGCTCATTGAGCGGCGCCGCTTGCGCCGCCGCGAATTCCTCGCGCAACGCATCGCGCGCGCGATGCCGGCGCACCCATAGCGCCGTGAGAATCGGCACCAGAATCGCGGTCACGAGGCAAGCCGTCGCGACCATCGCGGTCGCGGCCGGCACCAGCGGCTTGAAGCTCGGAATCATGTCGCCGATGATCGCAGGATTCGCCACCGCAGCCCCCGCCGTCGACGATGCCGCCAGCCCTGCCGCCCCATTGCCGCCGGCAATCCAGCGGTCGGCCAGAATCAGCGGAATGCCCGTCACGACGATCACCGCGAGACCGAGCACGACGCCCGGCAAGCCGCTCGTCACGATCACGTTCAGGTCGATGCCGTTGCCGAGCGCAAAGCCGAAGAACGGAATCAGCGGATGCACGCAACGGCCGAACAGATCACGCAGATCGCTGTCGAAATTGCCCAGCGCGAAGCCGATCAGAAACGGCAGCACCGCGCCCATAAAGAGCCGCGGCTCGAAGAACGCGACGCCCGTCGCGCCCAGAATGATCATGCTGACGAGCGGCCCCGATTCGACCGACATCAGCACGAACGCGCCCGCCTCTTCCTTGGTCCCGTATTGCTGCATCACCGCGGCATAGAGACCGCCGTTGGTCATGTCCATCGAGGTCGTGATCGCGAGGATCGAGAGTCCGGCGAATAGCCCTGTCTTGATGCCGTCGACCGGAATGAAGCGCGCCGCGATCATCGTCACGATCCACGCCACCAGCATCTTGGTCGCGAGCAGCGTGCCCGATTTGCGCAGCACGGTGCCGGTCGCCCGCAGGTCGATCGTCGCCCCCATGCAGAAGAACCACACCGCCAGAATCGGCACGGTGCCGGTGATCAGGCCGTTGGTGAACGACCCGAAGTATTTGCCCGCGCCGGGCGCGAACGTGTGGACACAGGCGCCGAGCAGCAGCGGAACCAGCATCAGCCCGCCAGGAATGCGGTCGAGGGCCTTCTTGATCTTCATGCCTCCTCCATGGACTTTGCGTCCTGTTGGTCAGGTGAATCACCCGGGGTAAGGTCGCCGGTCTGGCGCCGGTCTGCTCCCTTTCGGCGCAATATAACACCGTGAAAGGAACGCCGTTCCGATTCTCTTTATAAATTAGGCTCATCGTTTACCCGCGTGCCGTCCGGAAGCTTTACCGCCCTTGACGGCGCGCCAAAACTTTTCGGACCACTGTTCCGAAAGATGTAATCTGAGCTACAGTCCTGAGCAGAGCAGCGTGGCCGCACGGTGCGGCGACCCTGCGGAAATCGAATCGAACGGAGAAAAACATGGAAGTGAGACAGGCCGTCAACAGCGAGTATGCGAAGACGCTCGATACCGCCGGGCTGCGCAAGGCGTTTCTGGTCGAGCAGGTGTTCGAGCGCGACGCGTTGAAGCTGACCTATAGCCATATCGACCGGATCATCGTCGGCGGCGTGTGGCCGGCGACGCGCGCAGTCGAGGTGCCCGGCTCGCTCGGCAAGTCGATCGGCGTCAACTATCTGCTGGAGCGGCGCGAGCTCGGGGCGATCAACATCGGCGGCGACGGCTGGGTCGACGTGGACGGTACGCGCCATACGGTGCGCAACGAGGAAGCGATCTACATCGGCAAGGGCGCGCAGGCGATCGCGTTCGGCAGCGACGACGCCGCGCGCCCCGCGAAGTTCTATCTGAACTGCGCGCCCGCGCACGAATCGTATCCGACCCGCACGATCACGCTCGCCCAGGCATCGCCGCAAACGCTCGGCGATCCCGCCACGAGCAACCGCCGCACCATCTACAAGTTCATCGTGCCCGAGGTGCTGCCCACCTGCCAGCTGTCGATGGGCATGACCAAGCTCGAGCCGGGCAGCCTGTGGAACACGATGCCCTGCCACACGCACGAGCGACGCATGGAAGTGTATTTCTACTTCAACGTCGCCGACGATGCCGCCGTCTTTCACATGATGGGCGAGCCGCATGAAACGCGGCACATTCTCGTGCACAACGAACAGGCCGTGATCTCGCCGAGCTGGTCGATTCACTCGGGCGTCGGCACGCGCGCGTACACGTTCATCTGGGGCATGGTCGGCGAGAACCAGGTGTTCGGCGACATGGATCACCTCGCGATCGGTGACCTGCGTTGACGGGCCGCCCGCTTGATTCCGACGAGCATCCGCATACGACATGGGTTTGAACAACGTGAATACTTTCGATCTCACCGGCAAGGTCGCCATCGTCACCGGCAGCAATACGGGGCTCGGCGCCGCGATGGCGCTCGCGCTCGCTGCGGCCGGCTGCGACATCGTCGGCGTGAGCCGTGCCGATGCCGGCACCACGCCCGCGCGCGTCGCGGCCATTGGGCGCCGTTTCGCCGACGTGCGCGCCGACCTCGGCTCGATCGCGCCGGTCGACGATATCGTGCGCGCCGCGCTCGAGGCCTTCGGCCGCGTCGACGTACTGGTGAACAACGCCGGCATCATCCGCCGCGAGGATGCGCTCGACTTCACCGAAGACGATTGGGATGCCGTCGTCGACGTCAATCTGAAGAGCCTGTTCTTTCTGTCGCAAGCCACCGCGCGGCAGTTCGTCAGGCAGCAAAGCGGCGGCAAGATCATCAACGTCGCGTCGATGCTGTCGTTCCAGGGCGGCATCCGGGTCGCCTCGTACACGGCGGCAAAAAGCGGCGTGCTCGGTCTGACGCGGCTGCTTGCGAACGAATGGGCCGCGCAGCGCATCAATGTGAACGCGATCGCGCCGGGCTACATGGCGACCGCCAACACGGCGGCATTGCGCGACGACGCGCAGCGCAACGAGGAGATCGTCGGGCGGATTCCGGCGGGCCGTTGGGGGGCGCCGGAAGATCTCGCGGGGCCGGTCGTATTTCTCGCGTCGTCCGCGTCGGACTACGTGCACGGGCATACACTGGCGGTAGATGGCGGGTGGCTTGCGCGCTAGCCGGCGGACATGCGCGCGAAGCGGTATGCTTGCGCGCCTCGCCGCGTGAGCGAGCGTGACTGGATGTGGCCGATCGCGCGGGCGAGCCACGCAGAGGCGCAGCACGGGTTCGCATAGACAGGGAATGACGGAAATGGCAACAGCAGGCAAACAGCGCAAGGACGACGGCGCCACGCAGATCCAGCACGCGCAGAGCGTCGAGTCCGGCAACGGCGGCGAACGGGGCGAATCGGCGTCGTCGATCGGCCGCGTGTTCGCGATTCTCGGCGCGATCGGCGACAGCGGACAGATCGGCATCAGCGAACTGTCGCAACGGCTTGCGATGTCGAAGACCACCGTGCATCGCGTGGTCCAGACGCTCAAGGCGCTCGGCTACGTGACCCAGGAAGTCGAGACCGAGCGCTACCGGCTGACGATCCGCCTGTTCGAACTCGGCGCGAAGGCGCTGGAGAGCGTCGATCTCGTGCGCGAGGCCGATATCGAGATGCGACGCATCGGCCAGATGACGCGCGAGGCGGTGCACCTCGGCGCATTCGACGAAGACGCGATCATCTACATCCACAAGATCGACGCCGACTACGGCTTGCGCATGCAGTCGCGCATCGGCCGGCGCAATCCGCTGCACAGCACGGCGATCGGCAAGGTGCTGCTCGCGTGGATGGACCCGGCCGAGGCGCGCGAAGTCCTTTCGCACGTCGAGTTTCGCAAGTCGACACAGAAGACCCTCACCTGCGCCGAAGCGGTGCTCAGCATCCTGCCGCACGTGCGCGAGCAAGGTTATGGCGAAGACAACGAGGAGCAGGAAGAAGGACTGCGGTGCATCGCGGTGCCGGTGTTCGATCGCTTCGGCCGCGTGATCGCCGGCCTGTCCGTTTCGTTTCCGACGATGCGCTGTGGCGCCGACACGAAGTCGCACTATGTCGCGTTGCTCAAGCAGTCGGGTCTCGCGATCTCGACGCGGCTCGGCTATCGCGAAGCGCCGGCGCCGGCGCCGGAACCTGCACCGGCGGCATAAACGGCGCGCTGCGATGACAGCGCTGCTGACTCGACATAGCATTGGCGCCGTCATGTCTGCGCGAACACTGAACGCACATTTCGCCGATGCTACGCATCGCACCGTATCCAAAGCTGATGGCGCTCATGCCGTGTCGTGCCGCGTACACGCAGGCCAGCACGCGCAACATGCGGGCGTGCCGCTCGTTATGCAACGGCACGCCTCAGTCTGCAACTGAATGTATCCGCCGGGCCTAGCCGCGGCGAAACACGATGTCATCCACTTACCGGCAGTTGATGCATTGACCGCTCCACGCGCGCAGTCATGCGCAATGCGTGGGCGCAGCGTTTTTTCCATAGTCGCTTCAATGGCTTGCCGCTGTTGCGGCAAGCTTGCCATCGCCCGATGAAGCGCTTCCCCGGCGCCCTCCCCACGCACCGCTCCTGTTAGCCGCGCGCGTTTGCATCGACACGTCCTGTTACACACAAACACAACGGAAATACCGCCGCTCAGTAGAGTTCGCTTCACAAGCAAAACGGAGCAACGACATGAAAAGAATTCTCGCCCTGGTCATCCTGGCAGCAACACTCGGCAGCACGCTGAGCGGTTGCATCGTGGTCCCCGAAGGCGGGTATCACGATCACGACCACCATCGCGATCACGACCATTACTGAGCGCATGGCGCGCACGCATATCCCCTCAATCGTAGAGACCGAGAATAAAACATGAGCAATTCAAAAAACCGCTGGCTCTCGTTGGCGATCGTTGCAGGCATCGGAATCGGCGCATCGTCGGCCGCTCTGGCTCACGTCGATGTCGGCGTCAACATCGGCGTGCCGGGTGTCGCTTACGCGCCCGAGCCGGTGTATGCCGCGCCTCCTCCGGTGTACGCACCTGCGCCGCCGCCCGTGGTCGTGGTGAGCCCGGGCTGGTACGGCGAGCGGTATTACGACGGCCACCGCTACTGGGAACGGCGCGAATGGGAAGAGCGTCATCACGACCGGCGCGAGTGGCATGAGGCTCGCGGGCCACACGGTCACGACAACGGCTGGCATGGCCATGGCGACGACCACGGGCACAATCACTGATGCCTGGACGACGGCTGCGTCGATGATGCAGCCGTATCGCGTGGGCATGCTCGCCACCCTTTTTGCAGGAGCGACGATTTGCTACGCAACGATCCAAGACGAGTAACGGCGCACATCGATGGCTCGCTCATCTGCGCCGAATACAGCGAACAAACCGGTCAATTGTGTTTGCGCCAGGACGGCGTGCTGTTGCGCGAGTGGTTCCCACCTCATTCGTGGATGGCGATAGCATCGGTGGCGGGCGCACAGCATTGGGGGACTCGCCCTACCGACGACGAACTGCATGCGCTATTGCGCAATGAGATGGCGTTGTTGCGTACGCCCTGACTGCAAGCCGAAGACACGCGCGCGACGAATCGCTCGTCGCGCGCTGGGCAATGTCCGGCTTCGTTAAGTGCTTAAGCGCGAGGCAGGCTGATGAATGCCCCGCATGCACTTGCGCTCAACGCGCGTTGTAGATCGGCGGCGAGTAGGAGCTGACCGTCGTGTCGGTGCCGCGACCGGACTGCCACGTACCGTGGCTGCTTGCACCATATCCGCTGTCATCCGTTCGAGCTGCGTGATGCGGGCGGGCGGCTGGCGTCTGCGTCGCCTGCGAGTCCTGAGTACCGGCTTCATCGGCCGGCTGGGCGAACGACGCAAGCGGCGCGGCAAGAATGACGGCGAGAGCAACGGTTTGAATGAGCGACTTCATGACACCACCTCCAGAGATTGGCTCCACATGCGCTGCCGGCGTGACTCGCGCGGCAGCATTGAAGGCAGTGTAGGTGGCTCACCTGACGGGATAAATCCGTTAATCACGAATTCACTGTTGTTTTTCAGACCACAATGAAAGTGGCTGCCTGTCATGCCGGTCGTGAAGGCGTGGCGCCGTCGCGCGGCGCACGCCTTTGCAACGCAGCGGTCATTCGAGTGCGACTGCAGGACCGGCCCCCTCCTTCGAAGATGCGTCGCCTTGCACGCGCCGCGTCATCAGATACACACCGCTCGCGGCGATCACCGACGGCACGGCCAGCAGGCTGAACACTGCGCCGAACTGCCAGCCGAGCCCCATCAGCGCGGCGCCGACCAGCGCGCCCGCCACGCCGCCGATGCGGCCGATCCCCAGCATCCACGCCACGCCCGTCGCGCGTGCCTGGGTCGGATAAAAGCTGGCGGCGAGCGCCGACATCGACGTGACCGCGCTCGTCGCCACGGTGCCGGTGAGGAAGATCAGCGTGCCGAGCCAGAGCTGATGTCCAACGCCGCGTCCGACCAGCAGCACCAGCACACCCACCAGCACGAAGGTCACCGCGACCACGCGATGTCCGGCAAACCGGTCCATGATCCAGCCGACGCACAGGTTGCCGAGTATGCCGCCAAGCGGAAAGAGCGAGGTCATCAGCGCGGCTTTTTCACCGGAAAAGCCGGTGTCCTTGAACAGCGTCGGCAGCCAGTTGGTGAGCAGGTAGTAGATCAGCAAGCCCATGAAATACGCGAGCCATAGCATGAGCGTGCCGAAACGGTAGCGGGATGACAGCACGACCGCGAGCGCCCATTGAGGACGCGCGCCGGCTTTGCTCGCGTGGCCTGCGGCGGCCTCGTGGCCTGCGCGCGCATCCACCGCGACGAAGCGGCACCCTTCGAAGCGGCTATGCGGCGCAATACGTTGCAGGATCCGCGCGATGCGCCGATCCGCCTGCCTGCGCACGGCAAGAAACTGCACCGACTCCGGCAGCAGCAGAATCAGCAGCACGGTCAGCGCGGTCGGGCCGACGCCGCCTGCCACCAGTACGCTGGGCCAGCCGAAGTGCGGAATCAGCCACGCGGAAGCCACACCGCCAATCGCCAGTCCGCACGAAAATCCGCAGAACATACCGTTGACCGCGACCGCGCGAAGTCGCGCCGGTGCGTATTCGGACATCAGCGTGACGGCATTCGGCATCGCCGCGCCGAGACCCAACCCGGTGAGAAAGCGCAGCAGTGTCAGCGATTCGATCGAGTTCGCGCGAGCCGCCGCGAGACTCCACACGCCGAAGAAGAACACCGACAACACCAGCACCGTTTTGCGTCCGAGACGATCCGCGCATGGACCGGCCGCGAGCGCGCCGATTCCGAGCCCGACGAGCGCCGCGCTCATCACGGGCCCGAGCGAGCTGCGCGCGACGCCCCACTGCTGCACCAGCGACGGCGCAATGAAACCGACCGCCGCCGTATCGAAGCCATCCGCGGCAACGACGAGAAAGCACAGCACGAGAATCGTCCATTGATACGGCGAAAAGCGCTGCTCGTCGATGAAGGCCTGCACATCCACATTGCGTTCGGAGCGGATCATTCGAGGTCTCCTCGAGCGAGGGTGGCGGGTGTTTCACGATCGTACGGGCGCAGGACTTTCGCCCTGCCTGCTTGAGGCTTTTTCATTGCAATGTCTCCGTGATAGGACGAGGTGTTTTTTTATTGTTCGGAATGCTACGAATAGTGCGACTGCCTGTGCTCGATTCGCGCGCGGCGTGTAGAAGCGGTCAGTCGCCGGCGGCGCCGTACGCATGCCAGCCACCATCGACGCTCAGCACCGTGCCCGTGATGTAGCTCGCCGCGTCCGATGCGAGAAAGCTGATTGCCCGGGCAATTTCATCCGGCTGTGCGAGGCGGCCCATCGGCGTGCGCCGCTCGATTGCCTGGAGATTCATCTGGCCGTTACGCTTGAGCGTCTCCACCAGTTCTGTGGCGACATAGCCTGGCGCCACGGCGTTCACGCGGATGCCCTCACGCGCCCATTCGCAGGCGAGCGAACGCGTCATCGCGACGATGCCCGCCTTTGCCGCGCCGTATGCGTTGCGCGCCGGGATGCCGGCGAGCCCCGCAATCGAGCCGAGATTGACGATCGCGCCGCTGCGCTGCGCGAGCATGACTCGGGCCGCCTCGCGGCATGCGAGGAAGGTGCCGCGCACGTGGATGTCGAGCAGCCGGTCGAACGCATCGACGTTCTGCTCGATCGTCGGATGCGGCTGATCGCCGTTGCCGGCGTTATTGACCAGCACGTCGAGCCGCCCGAAGCGCTCGACGCATGTGCCGATCAGCGCGCGCACGTCGGCTTCGACGGCGACATCTCCGCCAATGCCCATATGAGCCGCGCCCAGTGCCTGGGCGCGTTCGCGAGCACGGTCCGCATCCATGTCGGCGATGACCACGCTATAGGCTTCCTGCGCGAAACGTTGCGCGCTCGCCCAGCCGATACCGTTCGCGGCGCCAGTCACGAGCGCGACGCGTCGTGTTCGATCGTTCATGTTCTGTCTCCTCCTGAATGAGGCGGTGCGCCGCTAGCGAAGCATCGCCAGACTCCTGAAATCGACACGCTTGATGATGCGGCTTTCCTGCGCGACGATCAGATGCGCCGACGCCTGCAGATACGCGGGCCATTGCGGATCGGCGTCGCGCGCGGTGCGGCGCTGGTCGTAGTCGGCGATGCTCTCGTAGCCCCACAGATGCACCACCTGATTCAGCGCGCCGATGTCGCTCATATAGAAGCCGACCGGCGCGCCGAGATACTTCACCTGAATCGGCATGGCCAACTGGTCGAATATCTCGATGAATTCCGCCATGCCGCGCGGGCGGATCGTATAGATGCGGTGATCGACAAACGGTTTGCCGCTGCTCATGTGCCTGTCCTCAATACAGTTTCGGTTTCGCGGGCGCCCGCGCTGCCGCCTTGGTGGTTGCCTGCGGTCGCGCCGCTCGCACTGGCTCCAGCGACGCCTGCCAGATGCCGCCCGGTGATGTACCCGAAAGTCATGATCGGGCCAAGCGTGATGCCCGCGCCCGGATAGTTGCCACCCATCACGCTCGCGCGATCGTTGCCGACTGCATATAAGCCGGAAATCGGTGCGCCGGCTTCGTTAAGCACTTCGCCGGTCACTTTGGTCGAAATGCCGTCGAAGGTGCCGAGGTCGCCCATCACCACCTTCAGCGCGTAATACGGGCCATCGCCGATCGGCGCGACGCACGGATTCGGCCGATGCTCCGGATCCGCGAGATAGCGGTTGAACGAGGTCGTGCCGCGTCCGAACTCGGGGTCTTCGCCGCGCACCGCATCGGCGTTGTAGCGTTTCACCGTTGCTTCCAGCGCCACGCCCTCGAGCCCCGCGTTGCGCGCGAGTTCGGCAAGCGTGCGGCCGCTCGTCAGATAGCCGTTGCGCAGCAGCGGCCCGAGCGGGACCGGCGCGGGTTTCGCGAAACCGAGCCCGTATTTGCGGATCGTCGCGTGATCGCAGATCAGCCACATCGCGGTTTCGCGCTCGTTCGCACACGCTTCGATCATCGCCGCGCCCACGTCGTGATACGAATTCGCCTCGTTCGTGAAGCGCTTGCCCGCGCGTGTCACGCCGATGATTCCAGGCTTGTATCGATCGAGCAGATGCGGAAACACACCGACACTGCCATCGCGCATCGGCACGCGCGAGACCGGCATCCAGGCCGCCGGTTGCGGATAGCGGATCGTCACTTTCGCGCCGAGCCGTTCTGCCATGCCGACGCCATCGCCGGTATTGCCGGGCGGCACCGGCGACACATGCTCGCCGCCTCGCCGCACGTGCGGATACGCACGGGCGATGCGCGCCACGTCATGCGAGAAGCCGCCGCACGCGAGCACGACACCGCGCCGTGCGGTAACGCGCATCTCGCCGTCTGGTCCGCTGACGAGTGCGCCCGTCACGCGCTGGCCCGCGACTATCAACTCACGCGCTGCGGTGTTCGTGTGAATCGGAATGCCGAGGTCGAGCGCGGACTTCGCGAGTCGCGCGGCAAGCGCGTTGCCGCTCGTGACCTGCACGCCGCGCCGGTACAGTGCGAGATCCTTCAGGTGGCTCGCGAGGCGCTTCGCTACGTACAGCGCGGACGTCAACGAGCGCGTCGCGTTGAAAAAGTGCTTGAGGTCCGCGTTCGACGAATTGAACATCATGCCCATGAATGTGATGGTCTTCAGCGGCGGCCGCAGACGCACGATGTCCGTGCCGAGCGCGCGTGCATCGAATGGCGCGGCCACCACCGAGCGTCCGATATCCACGCCGCCGCCCACATTCGGGTGATAGTCGGGATAGAGCGTCGGCACGAATTTGACCGCGGTCTCGCGCTCGAAGAAGTCGAGCATGTGCGGACCGGTGTCGAGAAACGCGTCGACAGCGGCGGCGTCGAAAAAGGCGCCGGTCTCGTTGCGCATGTAGGACAGCGCCGCCTCGCGCGTGTCGGTCACGTGATTGCTGCTAGCGTGACGATTGCCCGGAATCCACAGCACGCCCCCGGAAAACGCGGTGGTGCCGCCAAAGAATGGCTCCTTCTCGATCACGATCACGTCGAGCCCGTGCTTGCGCGCCGTGATGGCCGTCGAGAGCCCACCCGCGCCCGAACCGATGACGAGCACGTCGCAGGTCAGCGTGGCGTTGCTGGTTGCACGTGTTGCGTTAGTCATGATGTGCGTCCTTGTCCTTGTGCGGGGGTTAGCGAGCGACCGGCGCAGCCGCAGCGGCCTCAAAGCCTGGGCGCGGCACGAGGTCCATCAGCATGCTTTCGAGCCCGCCGTCGACGACGATCTCCGCACCGTTCATATACGCGGCGCGAGCGCTGGCGAGAAACGCGACGACGTCGGCGATGTCGAGGGGCTCGCCAATGCGCCGGCTGGCCGTCATCGCGCTGCGACGCCGCTCGATGTCGCCGTGCTCGTAGAACGCGGCGGACAGCGGCGTGCGGATCATGCCCGGGCACACCGTGTTGCTGCGGATGCCGCGCGGCCCCCACTCCGCCGCGATCTGTTTCGACAGCATCGCCACGCCGGCCTTGGCCGGGCTATACGCACCGCTGTAGGTCTGCGGATGATGCGCGGCCACCGACGCGACATGCACGATCGCGCCCGCGCCGCGCTTCAGCATGCCGTGACCGAACTGCTGCGAGCACAGCATGTAGCCGGTCAGGTTCACGCGCAGCATCGCGTTCCACGCCTCCAGCCCAATCTCTTCGATGCCGCCCGGACGCAGCAGGCCCGCGTTGTTCACCAGCACATCGGCCGCGCCGTAAGCCGACTCGACGCTCTGCGCGGCGCCACGCACGCTGTCGATATCGCCGATATCACAGGCCAGCGCGAGCGCCTCGATGCCGTTCGTGTTCAACGCTTGCGCAAGTGCGCGGCACTTGTCGTCGTCCCGGTCGAGCAACGCGAGCCGCGCGCCGGCCTCACCCAGCACGTGAGCGATCGCACTGCCGATGCCGCCGGCCGCGCCGCTCACCACGCAGACCTTGCCTTCGAGGCCGAGCCAGTGCTGTGAGTTCGCGTCCACATCGGCTTTCGTGATTTGATTAGTCATCCGAATCTCCATGATTTTGATTGCCGGTATGGCGTGCAGCGCCGATACCTGCGCTGCGCCATTGCACCGCGCCTTTCATGGAAAAAAGTATAGCGACGCGAATGCGCCTGAAATTGGACAAAGGCGGCGCATCGCAGGACAATTCGTACATTGCAACCACGCCGAAAGGGATCGGAGACACACCAGCATGAGTAAAATCCCTAACTACGATTTGTACGGCGAATCCGCGCGCCCGCCCTGGTACGACGCGTTTAATTTCGAATGGATCGCCGAACGCAGCCGTCCTAACGACTGGCATATCGCCGCTCACCGGCACGACGCGTTGCTGCAGATCCTTTATATCCGCAGCGGCACCGGCCACGTCCTGATCGAAAGCGAAAAGCTCGTGATCGAACCGCCTTGCCTCGTGCTGATTCCCGCACAAACGGTGCATGGCTTCGTGTTTTCGCCCGAGATCGATGGGCTCGTGATTACCGCCGCACAGCGGGCTTTGGAGTCGATTTCTAAGGCCGTGTCGCCGGGTCTGTTGCCGGTACTGCAGCGGCCCGCGCTGATTCCCGTGCGGCCCGAGGTCGGCGGCGACACGCTGATGCCGCTATTCGGTTTGCTGGAGCAGGAATTTCGTGGCAGTGCGCGCGGCCACATCGCCGCGGGCATGTCCTTGATGATTGCACTTTTTGTACAGGTGGCGCGTTTGACCGACGCGGCTTCGGCGGCCAGCGCGGCTGCCGGCGCGACAGTCAACGACCGGCGCGCAGCGCAAATCAAACGGCTGCGCGAACTCGTCGCCGCGCACGTTCGCGAGCATCAGCCTATCGAGTTCTATGCGGGCAAAATCGGCATCACGGCGGCGCAATTGGGCCGCATCTGCCGCGACGAACTCGGCCACTCGCCGATGTCGCTCGTCAACGATCATCTGATACGCGAGGCGCAGCGCGATCTGGTCTATTCAGGCTTGACCATCAAACAGATCGCGCACGCGCTCGGTTTCGAGGACGCGGCTTATTTCAGCCGCTATTTCCGCAAGCAGACTGGCGTCACGCCTACGGAGTTTCAGGCCGCGGCGCATCGGGATTTATCATTGAACTAGTCGTCCGATGCGCTGCTTGGCGCGCACTACGCGCTTACATTTATGCGTGCGCGGCAGCGACGCCGACGTAGTTCTCCGCCATGGCGGTGGCCGCCGCACGCGAAGTGGTCACGTATTCCAACTCGGCCACTTGCAACTGCTGCTCGAACGGCGACGCGCCTTCGATACGGTGCATCATGCTCGTCATCCAGTACGAGAAATGCTCGGCGCGCCAGATGCGCTTGAGCGCGGTTTCGGTGTAGCCATCCAGCAGATCGCTGCGATTTTCGACGTAGAACGCGTTGAGTGCCTGTGTCAGCACACGCACGTCGGAGACGGCGAGGTTCAAGCCCTTCGCGCCCGTCGGCGGCACGATATGCGCCGCGTCACCCGCAAGGAACAGCCGGCCATGCTGCATCGTGGCCGACACGAAACTGCGCATGCCGACAATGTTCTTCTGGAAAATCTTGCCGTCGACGATCTTCTGCCCGTCGTGCGAATCGACGCGTGCGTGCAGTTCAGCCCAGATGCGATCGTCGGACCAGTTCTCGACCGAGTCCTTCGGATCGCACTGGAAATACATGCGCTGCACGTTCGGCGAGCGTGTGCTGATCAGCGCGAAGCCGCGGTCGTGGCGCGCATAGATCAGTTCATCCGACGACGGCGGCCCTTCGCACAGGATACCGAACCAACCGAACGGGTACACGCGCTCATAGTCTTTGCGCAGCGCCTGCGGAATCGATGCGCGCGAGACGCCTTGCGATCCGTCGCAGCCGATCACGAAGTCGCATTGCAGCTCGCAGGCTTCGCCTTCGTGACGATAGCGGATCACCGGCTTGTCGGTATCGACACCGTGGATCGACGTCTCCGACACGCCGAAACGCAGCGCGCCGTTCGCGGCCACGCGCGCCGCGACCAGATCCTTGATCACTTCGTGCTGTGCATAGACCGTGATCGAATGGCCTGTGAGTCCGGTCAGATCGATGCGGCGGCGCTTGCCTTCGAACGCCAGTTCGAAGCCATGATGCAGCGCGCCTTCGGCTTTCATGCGCGCGCCGACGCCGGCTTCGGTCAGCAGGTCCATCGTGCCCTGTTCGAGGACGCCTGCGCGGATGGTGGATTCGATCTGGTCGCGAGTGCGCGTTTCGAGCACGACCGACTCGATGCCGCGCAAATGAAGAAGGTGGGAAAGCAGCAGGCCCGCGGGCCCGGCACCGATGATGCCAACTTGGGTGCGCATGAGTTGTCTCCTGAATGCGGCGATTGATTTGCACTCAGTGTGACGATCATGGCCCGTATCGTGCAACGCGATATGACGCATACGCTGTATCGCTTATGGCGATAAACAGCGTGTCCGGGGCAACGGCGCTGGTGGGTGGCAACGCGCGCTAACGCCGTGCTGGCGGGGCTTGTGGCGTCTCGACGAGGAGCGCCGCGCAATCATGCGACTCCGATTGCGCTCAAGGTAAACCCCGAGCACCTCTGCTAGGCAAGAAACAGCCGATACACCGGGTTTTGCGTCTCTTCCCAGTTCGGATAACCGAGCGTGGCGAGAAAACGTTCGAACGCTTCGGTCTCGCTCGCGGGCACCTGGATGCCGACGAGGATCGAACTGTAGTCCGCGCCCTGGTTGCGATAGTGGAACAGGCTGATGTTCCAGTTCGGCGCCATCGACGACAGGAACTTCATCAGCGCGCCCGGCCGCTCCGGAAACTCGAAGCGGAAGAGGCGCTCGTCATGCGCGAGCGGCGAGCGCCCGCCCACCATGTAGCGGATGTGCTGCTTCGAGAGTTCGTCGAAAGTCAGGTCGACGGTCGCGAAGCCGTGCGCTTCGAACGCGCCCGCGATCTGCGCCGGTTCGCTGCGGTTTCTGATCTGCACGCCGACGAAGATATGCGCCGAGTTCGCGTCCGCGATCCGGTAGTTGAACTCGGTGACGCTGCGCGTGCCGACCAGTTCACAGAAACGCCTGAAGCTGCCGCGCTCTTCGGGAATCGTCACGGCGAACACCGCTTCGCGTGCTTCACCGACTTCGGCACGCTCGGCGACGAAGCGCATGCGGTCGAAATTCATGTTCGCGCCCGACGTGATCGCGATCAGCGTCTGGTTCTCGATGCCTTCGCGCTCGGCATACTGCTTGGCGCCCGCAACAGCCAGCGAGCCTGCCGGTTCGAGCACGCTGCGGGTGTCCTGGAACACATCCTTGATGGCCGCGCACAGCGCGTCGGTATTCACGAGCAGCACGTCGTCGAGATATTCGTTGCACAGGCGGAAGGTTTCTTCACCGACCAGCTTCACCGCCGTGCCGTCCGAGAACAGTCCGACTTCGTTCAGCGTGACGCGCTCGCCTGCTTTGAGCGAGGCGGCCATTGCGCACGAATCATCAGTCTGTACGCCGATCACCTTGATCTCCGGGCGCACCGATTTCACATACGCGGCCACGCCAGCCGCGAGTCCGCCGCCACCGATCGGCACGAAGATCGCGTGGATCGGCCCCTGATGCTGGCTGAGAATTTCCATCGCGACGGTGCCTTGCCCTGCGATCACGTACGGGTCGTCGAACGGATGCACGAAGCTCAGGCCACGCTCTTCCTGCAGTTTGACCGCATGGCCGTACGCGTCGCTATACGACTCGCCGAACTGCACCACTTCGACCGTCGGCCCACCATGCGCGCGTACCGCATCGACCTTCACCTGCGGCGTCGTCACCGGCACTACGATGATCGCCTTCACGCCCATGCGTGCCGCCGACAACGCGACGCCCTGCGCATGATTGCCCGCCGACGCGGTAATCACCCCACGCGCCAGCGCTTCGGCCGGAAGATGCGCCATCTTGTTGTACGCGCCGCGCAGCTTGAACGAGAACACCGGCTGGTTGTCCTCACTCTTCAGATACACCGGATTGCGCAGCCGTGCCGACAGATTCGGCGCGCGTTCCAGTTCGGTTTCGCGGGCCACGTCGTAGACGCGTGCGGTCAGGGTCTTCTTGAGGTAGTCATGGCGAAGCGCGATGCTGTTGGCGGTTTCGGTCGCATGTTCGAGTTCGAGTAACGGCAAGGCAAGCTCCTGTGAGGCAAAGACGAATCAGCAAGGCGTTCACCAGGAGGCAGGCAGCAAGCGGACATAAAAAAACCCGCCTCATGGGGCGGGTTAATGTGTCACTGGTACTGGACGCGCGCTAACCCACCATTCGATGAATGATGCTAATAATCAGCGCAATACGGATGTCGAGGCAGTTCATGTGGTCGATCTTCGTTGAGTTGGCGGGCTTTGTCAACCCTAGGTCAGGATGCTGCGCGTTGTGGACTACCCTCTACGAGACGCCGAACGACGTTCCCCATCTCGCGCAAATGCGCATGGACGACTCGCTATTGATGCAACTGCGTCAAGTGAGATGAGCACGCTTCGACGCGCAGCCCGGGAGGATGAGGCTCGTTCGCGGACTCGCGCACTCCACACACGCCGCGAGCCCACGTCACCTCACGTCACGTCACGTCACGTCACGTCACGTCACGCGGCAGTCAATCACGCACACCGCTCTGCTTCTTGAACGCGTCGAGAATATGTCTCTCCAGCGCGTTATAGTTGCCGCCGAAATGATGATCGCCCGACGTGCGAATCACCTCTACGCCGGTCTTGTCGAGCGCCGGACACAGCGTGTCTTCCTCGTCCGCACCATAGAAGCACTGCACGATCGCAGGCGGCACTTTCGTCAATTCCGGCCGCACCTTCAAGGCCTTATCGCTCGCAGGCATGCCGAGCCAACCGCCCACGCGGATCTGAAAATCGGCGTCGGGCGCAAAGCCGAGCAACGCGATCAACGACACTTTCGCACGCTGTGCTTGCGGCAAACGGTTGTACGCGAACGGCATCACGTCCGCGCCGAACGAATAGCCGACCAGCGCGATGTGCTGCGCGTTCCAGCGCGCACCGTAGGTCTGCATCACGCGCGCGAGATCGCGGCTCGTCTGCGCGGGCGGCTTCTCGCTCCAGAAATAGCGCAGGCTGTCCCAACCGATCACCGAGACACCGTCCTTTTGCAACGCTTGCGCGATGGTCTTGTCGAGATCGCGCCAGCCGCCGTCACCGGAAATGACGATCGCCATCAGGCCGTTCGGATGCGCGGCCGGTAATTCGATCAGCGGCAGATCGGAGACATCGTCATCGCTCGTCGACACTGCCTGCAGATGCGGTGTGAGCAACGCGACAAGACGCGCGCGATCGGCGTTGCCCGTGCTCGCCTTTTCAACGAAGCCCGGCACCTTGTCGCGGATCACCGTCGGGTCCGGCGGGCATGGGTTAAAGCGCGCATCGAGCGTGCGCCCGGCATCCACCGAGACCGCGCCGGCAATCGTATTCGACGGCGCCTGTTCGAGCACGTGCATCGCGAGGGTCGCGCCCTGGCCCGTGCCCGCGACGATCGGCGCGAAATAGTGGCTCGACTGCGATTGCCGTTCGAGCTGGTGGCTCAGCGCTTCGGCGTCGCCCACGAGTTGATGGCAGGTTTCCTTCTTCGCGTTGAGGTTCGCCGCGTAACGCGCGGTGTCCACGCCAACGGTCAATGCCCCGGCTTTCGCGAGCGCATCGGCGCTTTGCTGGTCGGCCGCGCTCCAGCCGGCGGCTTGCGAGTACAACACCACGAAACCGCGCAACGGACCCTCTGGCTGCGTCACGGTGACATCGCCGTAACGGCCGCCGGGCACCGTGGCGGTCGCTGCTTGTGCGAGCGCGCCGCAGCTCACGAGGCTCGTCGCGACGGCGAGCTTGAAAATCGAATGCACAGTCATGAACGCCGGCCTCCTGCCAGCAATGACAGGTCCGCGAGCGTGAAGACCACGCCCATCGAACCCGACGCCGCGAGATAGCGCGGCTCCCAATGCGGCTGGAACTTGCTCTTGAAAGCACGCAGTCCGCGGAAGTTATAGAAGCGGCCGCCGAAGCGCCACACGATGCCAGCCAGCCGATGCCAGCGCGACGCGAGCGGCGTCGGTTGCATGCCGGAGAGCGGCGCGATGCCGAGACTGAGCGAGCGGAAACCCGCCTGCTTCAAATGCAGCGCCAGTTGCGTGAACAGGTATTCCATCGCGTACGGCGACGCGCTTTGCACGTGCCGCATCACGCCGACAGTCGCTTCGGTGTTCAGATCGGTGGTCATGAACGTGACGAACGCGACGGGCTCGCCGTTCTGGCGCACCAGCATCACCGATTGCGCGGCGAGATACGCATCGTTGAATGCGGCCACCGAGAAGCTTTTCTCGCGCGCGTCGCGGCTGCCGAGCCAGCCATCGGAAATGCCGCGCAGCGTTTCAAGCGACGCCGGCACGTTCGGCTGATCGATCACTTCGACGCTGAAGCCGTCGCGCTCGCCACGTTTGAGCGCATAGCGCAGATGCGAGCGATGCGAGCCCTTCAGGTCAAAATCGTCGAGCACGACGTGCGCTTCTTCGCCGAGCTTCATCAGCGTGAGGCCGGCGTCGAGATAGAGCGGCAAGGCGTTGGCGCGGACCTGATAGAATGCCGCGCGCCCGCCGTGCGCATGCGCGAGCGCGACGAACTTGCTGATCAGGCCGGCCCATTCCTCGCGCGGCCCCACCGGATCATGCAGCGCGGCCCACGTGCGGCCGTATTTCGCGTACATGAGAAACGCCTCGCGCGACTCCGAAAAGAGAAAGCTCTTGTCGCCCATCAGCGCGAGACCGGCGTCGCTGCGTTCCTGCGCGCGCACGATGCGCGCCGCGTCATGCAGATCCTCCGGCGCCGGCTTGACGAAGCGGCCCGGCGCTGGACGCAGCAGTTGCCAGAAAGAAAAGGTCGCGGCGAACAGGCTCGCAGCCAGCGTCGCGCGCAGCGCGCGCGGCGCGCGTTCGTCGAAGGCGAATTGCCACCACAGGTCGCGCGTGTACGGCACGTCGCGAAAGGCAAACAGCATCACCCATGTGGCGAGCATCAGCACCATCGCAACCGACACCAGCCAACCCGCCGTGAAGCGCTCGGCGAACAGCGATGAATGACGGTTGAAACGCCGGCGCGTCGACAGCAGCAGAACGATCAGCATGCCGAGCACGCTCGCCTCGACGAATGCGAGACCCTTGGTCAGCGACAGCGCGAGGCTCAGCACCGCGAGCAGCAGCGTCATCCACCACGCGGCGTCCAGACGGCGCAACAAGCCGCGCGCGACGAACAGCAGCAGCACGCCCAGCACGCTGCACAGCATCTGCGAGCTTTCGAGCACCCACAACGGCACCATGTCGCGCAGGATGTGAATGCGCTGCCAGAACGCGGGCGTCGCGCTGGATATCACCAGCATCCCGCCGACCACGAACGTCACGAGACTCAGAAACAGTGGCGCGAGTTTCGATGCGCGCGCCGCGTCGAGAAACGGCAAGCGCCCTTTCAGCGCGCGGCCTTCAAAGCCCGCGAGCAACGCCGCCGAGACGATCAACGGGACACCGAAATAAATCGCGCGATAAGCAAGGAGCGCCGCCACCATCTGATGCGTTTGCACGCTGCCGCTCAGCGTGAACACCATGGCCGCTTCGAATACGCCTACGCCGCCGGGCGTGTGGCCGATCATGCCGAGCAGCATCGCAGCGGCATAGACCGTGATGAAGGTGACGAAGCTCACGTTCGCGTGGGGCAGCAGCGCCCACAAAGCAAGGCCCGCGGCCACCACGTCGAGGACCGCGAGGGCCACTTGCGCGAGCAGATCGCGGCGCGCCGGAATATCAAACGAGAGCCACTGCCAGCGCGTGCGTACCGGCCGGGTGTCGCGACCGCAGGCGGCAGCCACGAGCGTGAGCGCGAACAGCAGCGCCACGCCGATCCAGCGCAGCATGAGGGGCGTGACGTGCAGCATCGGCGCGAGTTGTCCAGCCATGCCGACCATCCCGAGCGCCGTCATCAGCACCAGCGCGAGCGCGAGCGACACGCTCGTGAATACCGTCATGCGGCCAATCTGCACGGGCGTGATGTTCGCGACGCCATACACGCGCGCGCGGACGGCGCCGCCCGTCAACGCGCCGAAGCCAGTCGCATTGCCGAGCGCCGAGCCTGCCGTCGCGCCGATCCACAACGCCACGCGCGGCACCGTCGCGCCGAGATAGCGCAAGCCGACGGCGTCGCGCCCAACCAGCGCCACGTAGCTGAGCGCGGTGGCGCCGAGCGCGGCGGTCCACTCGCCGGGCGTGAGTTCACGCAACTGACGCATCACCGAGCGATAGTCGACCGCTTGCGACAGGTGCTGCAAAACCACCAGCAGCAATCCGCCAATCACGAGGGTGAGTACGGGCGAGAGAATTCCCCGGTTGCCAAGCGTCTTCGCGATACGTTCGAACATTGCGCGTGGCCGGTCGAAGCTATTGTTATGTCGATGCAACATGGTCAATGCGGGGGCCTTGCGTGGAGCGGTCGCGACGACGGATCGTCCATCGCTGCGTCGCCGGATCTGGCGATTACAAAGGGATAACGGCAAAACGTGCAAAAGGTTGACAGCGCGGGCTATTTCGCCGGCATTTAATTCGAGCGAACGAAATAAGCGGGAATATTTTCCGAGCGGTTCAGCGTTGCGCGCGAGCCCCTTGCGCACAGGGGTGTGGCCGTTAAACGTTAACCCTGCCCTATAACCGGTAATTCCCCGCGTTCCTCGCCGTTTTTGTCGGAACGGTTTTCAAACAACAGTTTGCAACATCAAGCTTTTCTCTCCCCGTGCCGTAATCGCAAGCAATGGCGCGGCGAAATACAGCAGATTTGCCGTGTGAGTTTCTGTATTTGAAGGAGAACGATGATGGCGGAACAGGATTGGGCAATGGCCGGGATTTATCTGGTCGGACTGGTGTCGATGGTGCTGCTGATGTGCAGCCTGTCGACGCGAGCGACCAGGAAGCGGGCGGCGGTGTCGAACAGCAGTGCCGACGAATAAAACGCATCTGCACGCGGCTGGATGCGCGTTGCAAGCGCCACACGGCCCGAGCGAATCGCGCATCGGGCCCTTAGGCCTAGGCCCGTGGCTGACCCGTGGCTGACCCGTGGCTATGTCCGGCCTAGATAGCACAACGCCCGCTATCCCAAGCGGGCGGCTGCGATGAGCGACGGCTGAGCGTCGCCTCAAACGATCTGAAAACGCGATTTCCGCGTATTCGTCAGATCAGCGCTCTCTCGCGCCCCGCCCGCCCTTCGTGGCAAAGGCGGCGCGCAGCGCCGTTCTTACAGCGGGCGGCGGTAAGCTTCTGCCATCACTGCGCAGTTTTGCAGATGCAGGTTCAGCGCATGCAGCGCCAGCGCGCGCAGTTTGCCGAACAGCGTGGTGGCAGCGGGAGTAGTACGGGCGACGGCGTTGGAAGCGGTGTTCATGGCGGACTCCTGTATAGGGTTTATACCTAGGTAACAACCCGATTATAACGTTCTCCTGCCGCACTGCAACAACTTTAAAAATGCCGCGCCGCTGTTGCGCCACGGTCACACCTGCTGGGGCCGATAGGGTAAAAAGGGCACCATCAATAGTCCGACTATTAACCATCCGCACCAAACGGATGCAATAATGACCCCTTTGCCTGCGACCGTCCGCCGCAGCCCGTCTTCATGACCGTCGCCGAAAAAGCTCTGATTGCGCCCCTTATCGTCGCGTGTGCGATGTTCATGGAAAGCGTCGATGCCAACGTGATCGTCACCGCGCTGCCGGCCATGGCGCGCGACTTCGGGCGCGATCCGGTCACGCTGAAAATCGCCGTGACGAGCTACGTGCTCGGACTCGGCGTGTTCATCCCCGTGTGCGGCTGGCTGGCCGACCGGTTCGGCGCACGCACGATCTTCCGTACCGCGATCGGCATCTTCGTCACCGGCTCGCTGCTGTGCGCGGCGTCGAATTCGCTCGCCACCTTTACGCTCGCGCGCTTCGTGCAGGGTGTCGGCGGCGCCATGATGGTGCCGGTCGGGCGGATCATCATCTTTCGCGTAGTGCACAAAACCGACTTCATCCGCGCGATGAACTATCTGAGCGTACCCGCGATGCTCGGCCCGGCGGCCGGCCCGCTGCTCGGCGGCTTCATCACCACTTATCTGCACTGGCGCCTGATCTTCTTCATCAATGTGCCGATCGGCATGCTCGGCATCTATCTGACCAACAAGTACATCGCCAACACGCGCGAGCCGCACCCGGGCCCGCTCGACTGGATCGGTTTTCTTTTGTCCGCCGCGGGCGCGGTGCTGCTTCTGCTCGGCCTGTCATTGGTGGGCGGCGAACTGATTGCCAACGCCGACGCGTTCGGCATGTGCGCAGTCGGCGCCGTGCTGCTCGTGGTCTACGTCGCCTACGCGCAGCGCGTCAAACTTCCGCTGCTGGACCTGCGCTTTTTCAAGGTGCCGACGTTCCAGGCGAGCGTGCTGGGCGGCTCACTGTTTCGTATTGGGTTGGGCGCCCTGCCGTTTCTGTTGCCGCTGATGCTGCAGGAAGGCCACGGCATGAGCGCGTTCCAATCCGGCCTGATCACCTGCGCGTCCGCGTTCGGCGGCATGTTCATGCGCACGGTCGCCTCCGGCGTGCTGCGCCGCTTCGGCTTCCGTTCGGTGCTGGTGGTCAACGCGGCGCTGTCGGGACTCTCGATCGCGGCATGCGGGCTGTTTTTCCCGAGCACACCGACATGGATCATCTGGGTCGTCGTGTTGCTCGGCGGCTTCTTCCCCGCGCTGCAGTTCACGAGTCTGAACTCGCTGACCTATGCGGAGATCGCCAGCCGCGACGTGGGGCGCGCGACGAGTCTCGGCAGCGTCGTGCAGCAGATGTCGCTTGGCCTCGGCGTAACGGTGGGCGGTATCGTGCTGCAGTTGTCACGGATGCTGCATGGCCACCCGAGCATCATGTGGTCGGATTTCTGGCCCGCGTTCCTCGTAGTCGGCCTGTGCTCGTTCGCATCGATTCCGGTCACGCTGCGCATGCCGCGCAGCGCCGGCGAAGAGATCGCGCGGGGTGGCCGGGGCTGAACGCCGCGCCTTTGCCCAAGCGGTTTTTCACGCGCTCTTGCGGATCACGCTCACTTCGCCATTGCGTTCGAGAATCGCCGCGGCCACGTCGTCCATCGAGCGTGAGCCGGTTTTCTGCCGCACGCTTTCCTCGACATCCGTGGTCGATATCAACGCGGCGTCCATCTCGCGCGGGTTGAACCGGCCGTTGCTGAACACCTCACGTTCGACGCCGCCCACCAGCCGCTCGAACCTGCGCGAGCGCATGCAGGCCCACGCCAGCACACGATGGCACGCGACGATTGCGAACGACGCCACCATCGTCGCGATGAACGGCGACGCGCCGACGATCGCCCGGCTCAGCGTCGCGCCGAGCAGGATCACCACGACCGAATCGAACGGCGAGCGTTGCCCGAACGAGCGCCGGCCCGACACCCTGATCAGCACGAGCGCGATCACGAACACGACGATCGAGCGCATGCCCATCTGCAAAGGGTCGAGATTCCTGCCCTCGCCGAACAGAATGAAGATCGCGTCCATCATGTCGCCCTCCTCGCGGCGTGCCGCCGTCTAGATCTTCTGGTATCCGAAGCAAATCCGGCGCGCCGCACGAACGCGTCGGGCGCGCTACCCAGCGGCGGCCCACGCCACCAGCGTATCGCCGAAGCCGCCGTGCGCGCGAGCCGCTGCCCGTGCACTCGTGATCACGCGCGGCGCGGCGCTCCACGCGATGTGCGCGCCGATCGCAATCAACCGGTCGACGAGGGCGACGTCTTCGCTGCATTTCAACGGCGGAAAGCCGCCGGCGCGCCGGTAAGCATCGGCCGACACGCCGAGATTCGCGCCATGAATGTGCCGATGGCCATCGGCATCCACATAGGTCTTGCGAAAGTATTCGCGCACGCTGTGCGGATGCGCGCTCCAGTCGTCGACCGCGATCGAGCCGCACACCGCGTCCGCGTCGAGTGCGAGCTGCGCGACGAGCCAGCCCGGCGACACACGGCTGTCGGCATCGGTAAACGCGAGCCAGCGGGCGCCGTCCGCGAGCAGCAAATCGGCGCCGCTCGCACGCGCGATGCCGACGTTGCGCACCTTCAGCGTCAGCGTTTCGATGCCGTACGCCCGCGCGATCGCGCCCGAAAAATCACTGCACGCGTCGAGCACGACGACGATGCGCACCGCCTCGCCCGCGAGGTCCTCGTGGCGCGACGCTTCGATCAGCGCCGCGAGGCAAGGCGCCAGCAACGCCTCTTCGTTATGAGCCGGAACGACCACGCCGATCATAGGAGCCCCTCGCGTTGCGCTACCGAACGTGCGTCGCGCGACCAGACGTCGATCAGCAGATCGGCTTCGTCGTGATGCGCGAGACGCGACAGGCCGCAGCGCGCATCGAACAACGCATGCGCGGCGTCGGCGGATTCGAGCGCTTCGGCGAAGGGCCGGCGCCAGTGACAGGCGAGCAGCGTGCCGTCCGTCGTCAGCGACGCGGCGATCCGCGCGGCCAGCGTTTCCAGCTCGGCTGCATCGAGGTAATACGCGAATTCGCTGATGACGATCAGATCGAACGGCCCCGCTTCGGTCGGCCATTCACGCGGCACCGTGCGCTGTTCGACACGGACTTGCGGCGCACCGGCCACACGCTCGCGCGCGAGCGCCACGGCCCGCTCGTGCAGATCGGCGGCGAGCAGCGTGTCGCAGCGCGTCGCGAGTTCGACAGTCAATTCGCCGTTCGCGCAGCCGGGTTCGAACGCATTCCGATAGCGTGGGCGGGGCAGCAAGGCGAGCGTGAGCGAACGCTTGCGGCGTTCATACCAGCCTTCGCGCAGATTCCACGGGTCGTCGCTGTGCTGGTAGAGATGATCGAAGTACAGCGCCGTCGAGTTCATCTCAACGACCCTCCGGGCAGGGGATCAGAGTGTCCACGGCGTATCTCCTCCGTACATCGGGGCGTCGTCGCGATGGGCCGAGGCAACCAGTTCTCCGAGCGCCGCGAGATCGCGCTCGGCGTGACTTTGGCGCAGAAACACGGGCAAATCCGCGAGTGCGCGTGCGAAGCGCGCATCGCGGCACAACGGCCCCGCGCCGAGCGTGCGCGTCGCGTGATGCATCACCGCCGTTGCCGCTTCTTCGACGACGAGGCGCGCGCGCATCGCTTCACGTTGCGCATCCGCAAGAGGATTCGCATCGATATGGGCGGCGCTCTCGCGCAATACGGCAGCCGCCGCTTGCAATGCGACCTCGACCGCACCGAGGTGCGCAAGGCGATGCGGATCGGCGCGCTGCGCGCTCGCGTCGCGCAACGTCCGGCCGATCTGCGCCGCCGCGCCGTACCAGCACGCTGCAATGCCTGCGCCGCCGTGCCAGAAGCCTGGTCGGCGCACATACGCATGCGGCGCGCCGACCAGCGTGGCGTGCGTGCCATCGAAGCGAACGTCGGCACTCGCGGTGGCCTGCATGCCGACCGCCTGCCACTTCGACGTATCGATCGCGATCGATGCCTGATCCATCGCGACGGCAACCAGCACCGGCGCCTCATCCAGCCATGCGGTCACGAGCGCATGGCTGACGCTTCCCGCGCCCGAACACCAGGCCTTGGTGCCGGTCAATCGAACCTGCCCTTCATCGCTTCGGATTCCTACTTTAACCGTATTGACCGCCTGTACCCGTGCATCGGGCGGCTCGGCGGCCCAGACGGCCCAGCGGCTCGCCGCCGGTGGCGTGGGGCCATGCAGTTCGGCGAGGATCGCGAGCGCGTCGGTGTGGCCTTCGAACAGTTTGACGAGGCCGAGATCGCACGCGGCCACCGCCGCCAGCGCGCGCCAGCGCTCCAGCGTCTGGCCATGCCCGGGCAACGGCAGCAAAGGCGCGCGATCATAGCCGCAGTCGACCAGGGCGCGCAACATATCGCCGAGCGCGGCGGGGTCGTTGGGATCGAAACGCGTGGTGTGCAGAAATTCTTCAAGCGAGGCGGCAGTTTCCCGGTCGGGCTGCGTACGGCACTGCGCCTGTGTTGTCGGATGCGAGTCACGGCCCCCGCTTGCGCCCGGCCCCGGCGAGCGCCGCGCACTGACGCCGGGCACACTCGCCCTCTGGGCACGCGTATCGAGCATTCTGCCTCCCTGGAACTGTTGAATCTGCTGCGCGCGGACGTTGGCCGGCCGCTGCCTTTGCAGACACGTAGCAAGTGACGTGCCTCAGGCGCCGAACGCCCGGTCACATCGCTGAGTTTCAGGAAAATCAGGAAACAGGAAAGATGGTGCTGCGCATGTCCGCGCACCGTTGCGGCAGGAGCGAGTCGTTGAGACGATGACCCAGCCGACGATGCAACGTCAGCCGGCACCGCGCCGCGCTTCGACCTGCGCGAGCAGCGTATCGAACAGCGCGAGTTCCACCGGCTTCACCAGATGCGCGTGAAAACCGGCCTCGCGTGTCCGGTCGCGATCGCTTGCATGGCCGAAGCCGGTCATCGCGGCGTACATCGTCCCGGCAAGCTCAGGCATTTGACGCAAGGCCGCGAGCGTCGCATACCCATCCATCTTCGGCATCGCAATGTCGATCACGGCAAGGTGAGGCACGAAACGAGGCGCGATCTGCAGCGCCTGCTCGCCCTCGTACGCGATGCGCACTTCATGGCCTTTCAGTTCAAGCAGCATCGCGAGACTGTCGGCGGAGTCGTGGTTGTCGTCGACCAGCAGAATCCGCAGCGGCGTCATCTCGGACGCGGCCGCATCCGCTTCGTTGGCCGGCCCGTCGGACGGCGCCGTGGCGAGCGGCAGACTCAGCGTGAACGTACTGCCGCAGCCGGGCCCGCCGCTGCTCGCGATGATGCTGCCGCCGTGCATGTCGACGAGCGATTTGCACAGCGTGAGACCGATGCCGAGCCCGCCTTCGCCCAAATTCCGGCAGTCCTTTTCCTGCGCGAACAGTTCGAAGATCCTGTCGAGCGAGCCGAGCGGAATGCCGCATCCCGAGTCGCGCACTTCGAGCACTGCCATGCGCTGCTCGACGCGGCCCGCGATGTCGATGCGGCTACCAGGCGGTGAGAATTTCGACGCGTTGTGCAGCAGGTTTTGCAGCACCTGCACGAGTCGCGTCATGTCGCCGCGCAGCGACACCGATTCGTACGGCAGATGCGATACCACCTGTTGCTCCTGGGCATCGGTGAACGGCCGCGCCGCTTCGACCGCGCGCGTCACCAGTTCGCCCAGATCGACGCGCGCAAGGCGCAGTTCGACCTTGTTCGACATGATCCGGCCGACATCGAGCAGGTCGTCCACCAGCCGCGTCAGGTGTGTAACCTGCCGGTCGATCAGATCGCGCGCACGCAGCAGCGTGGGAGTCAGCCCGGTCTCGAGTTGCATCACGCCGACGGCGTTGCGCACCGGGGCAAGCGGATTGCGCAATTCGTGCGCGAGGGTCGCGAGAAACTCGCGCATGCGCTCGCCCGAGCGCTCCAGTTCTTCGCGCTGACGCCGCTCGGTCAGATCGCGCGTGACCTTGGCGAAACCGCGCAAGCGGTTCGATTCATCGTGTACCGCCGTGATGTTGACGTTGGCCCAGAAGGTCGTGCCGTCCTTGCGCACGCGCCAGCCTTCGTCTTCGACGCGACCGAGCTGCCGTGCGATGGCCAGTTCGCGCGCGGGCTTGCCCGCCGCCGCATCCTCCGGCAAATAGAACAGCGAGAAATGCTTGCCGATGATTTCCTCGCGCGTATAGCCCTTGATCCGCGCGGCGCCCGTATTCCAGCTCACCACATAGCCTTGCGGGTCGAGCATGAAGATCGCATAGTCCTTGACGTTGTCGACCAGCAGACGGAAGCGCTCCTCGCTTTGCCGCAATGCTTCCATGTACTCGCGTTGCGCGGTGAGGTCGCGCGTGATCTTCGCGAAGCCCGTGAGGATGCCCGCCTCGTTGCGGATCGCCGTGATCACGACGTTCGACCAGAAAGTGGTGCCGTCCTTGCGCACCCGCCAGCCTTCGTCCTCGAAGCGGCCGGTCAGCGACGCCTGTTGCAGTTCGTAGGCCGGCCAGCCGCGCGCCACGGCTTCCTCGGTATAGAAACGCGAGAAATGCTGACCGATGATCTCTTGCGCCGCGTAGCCCTTCAGTTTCTGCGCACCTGCGTTCCAGCTGACGATGTGCCCGGTCGCATCGAGCAGGAAGATCGCGTAGTCCTCGATTGCCTGCACGAGCATCCAGTAATCGAGGCCGGCGGCCGTTGCAGCCAGGTCCCGCTCAGGCTTGCTGGTGTCGAGGGAGGAATGCATATCAAGCTGAGTCATGACGCGAAAGTATAGGGGATTCCGCTCAAAGGATACACCGCACACGGCGCGCGTCCGGGCTCATGGTTTCACCTGATCAGTGTATGCGCCGCTCACGCGCGGGCGCCTCGTGGCATCGGCGGGACGCGCGGCTGCCGGGCCCCGCGCTTGCTACTTCTGCCGTGCCGATGACCACACCGGTTGCCGCAGCGGCGGCCTCCCGGCATCGCCTCATCACAACGAACAGGAGCCCCAATGAAACGCGTCTTTACCACCCTCGCCTGCGCCACGGCGCTCGCCCTCGCCCATCTCCCCGCGCACGCCGAAGGCTGCACCAAAGGCGCGGTCGTGGGCGGCGTCGCCGGTCACGTTGCCGGAGATCATGGCGTCGCAGGCGCGGCGGCCGGCTGCGCGATCGGCCACCATGAAGCAAAGAAAAAAGACAAGGCCGCGAGCGCCGCGGCCGCCGCCAGTCAGCCCGAGGGTAAGTAAGGCCTGCATCACATCGACCTGGGTCGGTGGTTAAGAAAGAGTCTGTCGTGACGTGTCGATCACGACAGGCTCTCGTTGCCTGTGCTCACTGCGCGAAACCACGCGCGCCGTCAGTCCGACGACCGCCCGCTTAGCTAGCCGCGCCGAGCTTCTCTGCCAGCTTCGCGTCGTAGCTGGAATGCACGTGCACCCGCTTCTTCTCGGGATACGCGTACGCATACGCCTTGCGCAGCGCCAGCGACGCCTCGTGAAAGCCCGACAGAATCAGCTTCTGCTTGTTCGGATAGTTGGCGAGATCGCCGGCCGCGAAGATGCCCGGCCGCGAGCTTTCGTAGTTGGACGTATCGACGTCGATGCGCCCGCCGTGAATCGTCAGCCCCCACTGCGCGATCGGGCCGAGATCGGCAACCAGGCCGTACAGCGCGACGAGGTGGTCGGCCTCGAGTTGCGTCTCGCCTTCGATATGCCGCAACGTCAACGACTTCAGCGCATCGCCTTCGACCGTGAGCCCCGCGATCGCGCCGACGATGAAGTCCATCTCGCCCGCCTCCACCGCGCGCCGCATCGTCGCGACGCTCGAATCGGCCGCGCTGAAACCGCTGCGCCGGTGCACCAGCGTCACGCGCCGCGCGACCTCGCGCAAGGCGAGCGCCCAGTCGAGCGCCGAGTCGCCGCCGCCGGCCACCACCACGTTCTTGCCAGCGAAATCGGCGAGGCGCGGCACGCTGTAATGCACGTGACGCGATTCCAGCGGCGCGGCCTCGGGCAGCGTCAGTTTTTGCGGCACGAACGCGCCGTTGCCCGCCGCCAGCAGAATCGCCGCGGCGTCGAAGACGAGCCCGCGATTCGTGCGCACGGTCCAGCGCCCGTCGTCGCGCTGCTCGACCGACTCGACCCGCTGCTCGAGATAGATCGGCGCATCGAACGGCTTGCATTGCGCCATCAAACGCTCGACCAGTTCGCGCGCCGTGCACGACGCAATCGCCGGGATATCGTAGATGGGCTTGTCGGGATAGAGTTCGGTGCACTGGCCGCCGATCTTGTCGAGCGCATCGACGATCTGGCAGGACAAGCCGATCACGCCCGCCTCGAAAGCCGCAAACAGGCCGACGGGTCCGGCGCCGACAATCAGCACGTCGGTGCGCAACGGCGGCGGAAGGGAATCTGCGGCGGACGTCATGGGGCTCTCTCCGGATAGTCGATGAACCACCATACCGAATCGACCGGGGCCCGGCAACGATGTCATTACAGCGGGTAAGGACGCTCGGCAGGTAGCCGCGGCGCGCTCGCGTCCGTCTCAAGTGGTTACCTGAAAATAACCAGAATCGGTCATTTTTAGAATCCAGTCGTGCGACTAAGCTACCTCCATCGCATCACGGAATGCGTCCAACCCGACTCTGGAGTGAACCATGGAACAACGTCTCGACTTCTACCAAGCCAACCCCGCCGCGATCAAGGCGTTGATCGGCGTCGAAGAACGCATCGGCAAATCGGCGCTCGAAAAATCGCTGATCGAACTGGTGCGTCTGCGCGCCTCGCAAATTAACGGCTGTGCGTACTGCGTCGACATGCACACGGCCGATGCCCGCAAAGGCGGCGAAACCGAGCGCCGTCTCGCGACCGTGGTGGTGTGGCGCGAAACGCCGTTCTTCACGGACCGCGAACGCGCCGCGCTCGAATGGACCGAGGCGCTGACGCTGGTGTCGCAAGAGCAGGTGCCCGACGCCGTGTGGAACGTGGTGCGCCCGCACTTCAGCGACGAGGAACTGGTCGACCTGACGCTGCTGGTGTCGGCGATCAATGCGTGGAACCGCTTTGCGATTTCGTTTCGCAAGCTGCCGGGCTGAAGCGGCGGTTGTCTGAACGTCGCTATATCGCTGCGTCGCTGCGTCGCTGCATCTCTGCGACGGCGAGATTCAGAACGACGGTTCGCGCGGCGCCGCCTCGTTCACGACCTTGAAGGCCGCGGTCAGTTCGCTCAACTGCCGCGCCTGATCCGCGAGCGAGTTCGCGGTCGCGGCGCTTTCCTCGACGAGCGCCGCATTGTGCTGCGTGACCTCGTCCATCTGCGTGACGGCGAGGCTCACCTGGCGGATACCTTCGCTCTGCGCTTTCGACGCCGCCGCGATCTCGCCGACGATACGCGCGACACGCCCGATCGCGGCTTTGATTTCCTGCATCGTGCCGCCGGCTTCGTCGACGAGGCCCGCGCCGCTTTCCACGCGCGCAGTCGACTCCGCGAACTCGACGCTTGAGATCGAGGACGCTCAAGGATGAGGGCGGCGTTCTCGCACGCCGAAGCAGAGCCGCACCGCCCGCACCGTCCAACACCCGGGCGCGCCCGCCTGCGTCGTCATTCGCCGATCCACGACCCGCGCAGATCACTGTCATGCAGCAATTGCAGCAGCGTGCCGGCCGGGCGGCTGAGCCGTTTTGCCGCCAGCGCGATGAACTCTACCGACGGCAAGGCCGGCAGACCGGCCGCATTCAGCGGCGGCGCCAGTCCGCGTGCGGCCAGGTACTGCGGACGCACCGTAATACCGAGTCCGCCGCGCGCGGCGGCGATACAGCCCGAGTGGCTGCTGCTCGTGCAGACCACTTGCCAGCTGAAGCCCGCCTCGGCGAGCGCGTCGAGCACGACCGCGCGCGTCACGCTCGGCTCGGCGACGAGAATCAGCGGCAGCGGCTGGCTCAGATCGACCAGCGTGCCGACGCGCGCGAGCCACTCCAGCCGCCCCGTGAAAAGCGGCACGCCGCGCCGGTCGCCGAGCCGCCGCTTGCCGACCAGCAGATCGATCGACCCCGCGTCCAGCAACTCGTACAGCTTGCCGGTCATGCCGATGGTGATTTCCAGCTCGACATCGGGATGCGCGTCGCGGAACGCCGCCAGCACCGTGGGCAGCGGCCCGAGCGCGACGTCGTCCGAGGAGCCGAGGCGCACGCGGCCTTTGAGACGCGGCGCGCGAAACTGCGACTCGGCCCGCGCGAGCGCCTGCAGGATCACGCTGGCGTGCGCGAGCATCGCCTCGCCGTCCGGGGTCATCGCGAGCGAATGGGTGTCACGCACGAAGAGGCGCCGGCCCACGCTCTCTTCGAGCCGCCGGATGTGTTCACTGACGCTCGACTGCGTCAGGTTCAGCCGCCGCCCCGCTTCGGTAAAGCTGTGACAGGCGGCGACGGTCGCGAAGGTCTTGAGCCAGATGGGATTGAGCATGCGGCATTGTCGCGCTGCTTATCGGCTAAGTCGATAACAGTCAGCGTCCCTAGTGGGGTTCCCGATTGACGACGATGTCAATATGATGACGGGATTCCCCCCATGATTGCCTCGCGCGAGCGCCCTCAGCCCGCTTCGTCCGTGGAAAAAAGATGACCAAGGATTCCGCCCACACCGCGCTGCTCTGGATCGTCGCCGCCGGTTTTTTCATGCAGTCGCTCGACACGACGATCGTCAACACCGCCTTGCCATCGATCGCCAACAGCCTGCACGTCGCGCCCCTCGCGATGCAACCGATCGTCGTCGCCTACACGCTCACCATGGCGATGCTCACGCCCGCCTCCGGCTGGCTCGCCGACCGCTTCGGCACGCGGCGTGTCTACTTCGTCGCGATTCTCGTGTTCGTGCTCGGCTCGGTCTGCTGCGCGAGCGCGCACACGTTAGGTCAACTGGTGCTCGCGCGGGTGCTGCAAGGTCTCGGCGGCTCGATGCTGCTGCCGATCGGCCGGCTCGCCGTGCTGCGCAGCGTGTCGGGCGAGCAGTACGTGTCGGCGCTCGCGTTCATTTCGATTGCCGGGCAGCTCGGGCCGATCGCCGGACCGACGCTCGGCGGCTGGTTCGTGCAGGCGATCACGTGGCACTGGATATTCCTGATCAACGTGCCGATCGGCGCGGCCGGTCTGTATGCGGTGCAGCGGTTTTTGCCGTCGCACGACACCGCCCAGGCGCCGCCGTTCGATTTCATCGGCTGCGGTTTGCTGTCGCTGTGCATGATCGCGTTTTCGCTTGCCATCGACGCGCCGGTTCCCTCGCATCGCGCGGCCTGGTCGGCGGGACTGTTCGCGCTTGCCGTCGCCAGCGCGCTCGCCTACATTCCGTACGCCCGGTCGCGGCGCGATCCGCTCTTCAAGCTGTCGCTCTTCGGCGAGCCGAACTTCAGCGTGGGACTGATCGGCAACCTCGTGTGCCGGGTAGGTTCGAGCGCCGTGCCGTTTCTCGTGCCCTTGCTGTTGCAACTGCAACTGGGCTATTCGCCGCTGCACTCGGGCCTGATGATGCTTCCCGCCGCGCTTGCCGGCACGCTCGCCAAACGCTGGATTGCGCCGCTCGTGCGCCGCTACGGTTACGACACGTTCCTGCTGGTCAATACCATCATCGTCGGATCGGCGATCGTCGGCTTCGCGTCGATCTCGCGCGGCACGCCGCTTGTGATCGAGATCGCGATTCTGGCCGTGTTCGGCGCGGCCAACTCGATGCAGTTCGCTGCGATGAACAGCGTCACGCTCAAGGACCTCTCGCACGAAGACGCGGGCAGCGGCAACAGCCTCTTTTCGATGGTGCAGATGCTGGCGATCGGGCTAGGGGTGTCGATCGGCGGCGGACTGGTGAATCTGTTCTCGGCGCAATCGGGCTCGGGCGCGCTGGGGTTTCGCCTCGCCTTCGTGTGCGTCGGCGTGATTACGCTGCTGTCGGCGTGGGTGTTCCGTCATCTCGACGACCCGTCCGGCACGCGCGTCGTGCGGGGACAGGCGGCGCAGAGCGCCGGACGTTGAGGCGTTTTCTGTTCTCTGTCTCGTTCTTCCTGATTGCCTGCGGCCTCCTGTCGATCGCCGTCGGTTCAGCAACACGTGGCGCATGTCGCCGCAACTGGCCGGGCTGATCTGATTGTGTAGGTCCGGCGCATTGCGATCACCCTCCGCCCTCCAGGCGGCAAACGGATGGATACCCGCAAAGGCATCGCGCGCCTGAACGACGTGCTCCTGCACGGCGTCGACACGCTGCACTCCCTGTAGCCGCTGCAAAATATGCCCACCGCATAGCGAGAAATGCATGCCGTCGCGTTTTCCGGTTGCGCTCGCGCCGATCAACGGCGGCAGCGCGACTGACGCCACAGCGCGGCCATCATTGCATTCATGACATGCACTCATCGATTGGGCTGGACAAGCCTTACGCCCCTGCACGAGGGGATAAATTCCAACAGAATTTCGCGTTAGCATGTCGTCCATTAGTCATAACAAAAGGAAATTCACATGCCATTTGACGAGCGCATGCTGAACGGCATGGGCGTGCTCACGGCGATCGTCGATTGCGGCAGTTTTGCGGCGGCCGGCGAAGCGCTCGACATGTCGCAATCCGGGGTGAGCCGCTCGGTCGCGCGGCTCGAAGCGCGCCTGGGCATCCGCCTGTTCGACCGCACCACGCGCTCGGTCATGCTCACCGACGAAGGCCGGCGCTTCTATGAACAGATCGTGCCGCTGCTCGGCGGCCTCGAAGAAGCGGCGGCTTCCGCCGCCCTAGGCGCGACCGCCGTACGCGGACGCCTGCGCGTGAACATGGACCCGTTCTTTTCGCGACTCGTGCTCGGACCGCGCCTGGGTGGATTTATCGACAGGCATCCCGATCTGCAACTCGAACTGATCACGCGCGACCAGTTGGGCGATATGGTCGCCGACGGTTTCGATCTCGCGATCCGCTTCGGCGATCCGCCGGTGTCGACGCTGATCGCTCGCAAGCTGCTGGACACGCGCATTCTGACGGTGGCGGCGCCATCGTATCTGAAGAAGCATGGACATCCGGCAAGCCCGTCCGAACTCGAAAGCGGCCAGCATGTGTGCATCAAGTTTCGCGATCCCCTGAGCGGCTATCCGTTCGCATGGGAGTTTCATCGCGGCCGCAAGAAGCTCGTGATTACGCCGCAAGGCCGCCTGACCGTGAACGACGTAGGGACGTTGCATAGCGTGTGCACGGCGGGCCAGGGCGTCGCGCAGATTCTATCGCTCGGCGCGGAGTCGTTGCTCGCGAGCGGCAAGCTGGTCGAGCTGTTTCCCGAATGGGGCGACGAGGTGTATCCGCTGTACGCGCTGTATCCGTCGCGGCATCATCCGCCGGCCAAGGTACGGGCGTTCCTCGAATTCATCGTTTCGCTGACGGGCGGTGCACCGCGCGACGCGGCTGCATAGAGCAACAATGCGGCAGCGGGCCTGCGCCTTGCTGCAGCAAAGCTGTCTTTCACCCAGGAGAGCGGCAATGAGCGACACCAAGGAACATGCAGCGGGCAAACCGGCCGACATCGAGCACCCGCAGCCGGTCAAGCACAGCGATAACGAAAAGAGCAAGCTGCCCGAACGCCACGACGAGGGCCGCGACCAGTCTCCCGCGGACCGTCCCGGCAAGAAGCCCGGCGAGGGCGAGCCGTCGGTCAGTTAAAAATAAGCACATTTTTTCAAGCGGCTTTGCTGTAGTCCGGCAGTGAAGCCGCGTAAATTTTTCCCTTTCACCGCCTTTCGGAAGGCAAACATTTCTTCCTGATTTTTACCGAATATTTTTTTGGCGCGATGGACTATTTTTCTGCTTGCAGCGATACGCCCGTCACGCGAACCGGCTGCCGCCCCTTAATCCATAAAAAAAGGCGACGCCCATGTCCATCTCCCCGGCTTCTCCCCCTCTCGCCAAAGTCTCGATCTGTTTGCCGACCTGCAATCGCCCTGAGCTGATCGCCGATTGCATCGATTCGTGCCTCGCGCAGAGCTACGGCAATCTGGAAATCGTGATCGGCGACGATTCGAAGGACACCGGCACCCAGCAACTGATCGCGGCCCGCTATGGCCAGGAGCCGCGCGTGCGCTACACCCTGAATCAGCCGCCGCTCGGCCAGGCGCGCAACGTCGCGAGCCTGGCCGAGCGCGCGAGCGGCGACAAGATCCTGCTGATCCACGATGACGATCTGCTCACCACCGACGGCGTCGAAAAACTCGTGTCGCTGTGGACACGCCATCCGCAACTCGATGCCGCTTTCGGCGACCAGTACGAAGCCGACCACGGCGGCGCCGTCGACGTCGACGCGAGCGCGCGGCTGAACGCGGCGTTCCGGCGCACAAAGGACGCCGAAGGCTTGCAGCCGCTGCCGGGCAAAACCGGTCTGATCCAGATGTTCCCGAACAACGGCTGGATGGCCGACGCCCGTCTGGTGAAGCGGATCGGCTACAAGGATCAGTACGGCGCGTGCTGCGATTTCGTGTTCGGCACCGAGCTCTGTCTCGCGGCGCGCGAGGTGTTCTATCTGCACGAATATGTGTCGGTGTATCGCAAGACGGCGAACTCGATCTCGCATAGCACGCGCGGTACCGCGGTCGCGGCGACGGTCAGCGCGTATGCGTTCGTGAAGGCGTTGCCACTACCGCCGCAACTGGAGCCGTCGCGCAAGCTCGCGCTGCGGCGCCTAGCGCCGATCGTCGTGTCGGTTCATGCGCGCAACCGCCAGGCGTTGCGCGGTCTGAAGATCGCGCTCGCCCATCTGTACGCGTACAACTATGGGCTCAGCGCGCGGTTCTACTATCACCTGCTGATGCTTGCACGCGCGTCGCTGAGCGCGCGGCAACAGGCCGTTGCAGCGGCTGCGGCGGCCGCCGTGGCTGCCGCGCCCGCGGTGGCGGCCGATCCGGCGGCCGTCGTCAAGGAGCTCGTCGACGAACTCGTGACAGATCGATCCGAGCCGGTGTGATCCGCGGTGCGCAGGCGCTGGCGTGGCGATCGCGCATCGGTTGCGCGGCGCCGCGGTCATCAGCGCATCTCCTGCTAAGCATCCTCTGCTTAGCAATCGCGTATTTGTTGCTTGGTCCGGCGCACGGTGCTGATTACGACGACTCGAACCGTCATCAGCCCGGAGGTGATTCGCCGTGTCGGACAGTGCCTGTTTCAAGCCGCGCGTGATCGAACCGGTGGTCGTCGATCAGCCGGAAGGATTGGGCCTGCGGTGGAGTTGTGGCTCGCACAGCCCGTCGACGGCATCGCGGGCCGCGCGCTGCAGATTCATTTGCGCAGCGGCGCGAAGATGGCGCACGCGGAGACGCTGCGCGATCTGTTGCATGCATGGGGCACGGAGATCGTCGTAAGTTGAGCGCGTCGCCCGGCGCTTCGTTCATGCAATAAAAACGGCGGCCGGGTCGCCCCATGCCGCCGTTCTTCAACCGCTCACTTCCGAGCGCGGCTTTGGCATCCCGTGGATGCTCAAGGTTCGTGACGCAAGTACCCTTCCGTCGACGGATCGCGCATCCGCAGCGCCACGATGCCGGCGATCGCGCACATGACCGTGACGTACCAGAAGAACATCGTCTCGACACCGACCGACTTCAGCCACAACGCCACATATTCCGCAGAGCCGCCGAAGATCGCGTTGGCCACTGCGTACGACAGGCCCACGCCGAGCGCGCGCACTTCCGGCGGAAACATTTCCGCCTTGATCAGGCCGCTGATGGACGTATAGAAGCTGACGATCGCGAGCGCCAGCACGACGAAGCCGAACGCCGCATACGGGCTCGTCACGTCTTTGAGCGCATGCAGCAGCGGCACGGTGCCGATCGTCGCGAAGAGGCCAAACAGCAGCATCGAACGACGCCGGCCGATGCGGTCCGACAGCGCGCCGAACACCGGCTGCATCAGCATGTAGACGAACAGCGCCGCGGTCATCACCGAGCTCGCCGTTTTCGTTTGCATGCCCGCCGTGTTGACGAGGTACTTCTGCATGTAGGTCGTGAAGGTGTAGAAAATCAGCGAGCCGCCGGCCGTGAAGCCGAGCACCGTCATGAACGCGCCCTTGTGCACCCACAGGCCGCGCAGCGTGCCGGCTTCCTTGCGCTGACGCGTCGCGGCGGTGGTGGTTTCGTCGAGCGATCTACGCAGATACAGCGCGATCAACGCGGCGATCGCGCCGATCACGAACGGCACGCGCCAGCCCCACGCCTTGATTTCCGCTGGCGACAGCGTCTGCTGCAGGATCACGATCACCAGCAACGCGCACAACTGACCGCCGATCAGCGTCACGTACTGGAACGACGCGAAGAAACCGCGCCGGCCCTTGAGCGCAACCTCACTCATGTAGGTCGCACTGGTGCCGTATTCGCCGCCCACCGAGAGGCCCTGGAACAGCCGCGCGACCAAAAGCAGCGCCGGCGCCAGCGCGCCGATCTGCGCGTACGTGGGCAGCATCGCGATCACGAGCGAGCCGCCGCACATCATGAACACCGATATCATCATCGCGGTGCGGCGGCCGTGTTTGTCGGCGAGACGGCCGAAGAACCAGCCGCCGATCGGACGCATCAGGAAGCCCGCCGCGAACACGCCCGCCGTGTTGAGCAATTGAGTGGTGGTGTTGCCGCTCGGGAAGAAGGCTGGCGCGAAATACAGCGCGGTGAACGAATAGACGTAAAAGTCGAACCACTCGACGAGATTGCCCGATGAGGCGCCAACGATCGCGAAGATGCGGCGCCGTGTGTCGTGAGCCGAGGCCACGGATTGGTCGGTTAGGTCGGTCATTGTTGGTGTCTGTCCTTGTCTTGAAACGAAGATGGCGGTCGTGTCGCCGCCTCCACAACGTGCGCCGTGAGGTGCTCGCCGCGCGCGTGCGCGAATTTTACAGAATTGCAAGGGGTAGATGGGTATTTGTAGTCAATCTTCTGACGAGGTTCCGCGTATGGCTGGACGAGTGCGCCGGCGCGCCGCTCGGCGGGGCCTCGAATGAGAAAAGCCCCCGGCAGTCTGGCGACTGTCGAGGGCCTCGGAGCAGACATCGAACGGCGTTTCGACCGGCCGTCAATCCCGCCTATTTCACACTCTCACAATGGGCGGCACATACCGGCACTCGTAGCGCTTGCGCACGGTGCCGTTCTCGTCGACGCTTTCGAGAAACACGTCGAACTGCCACAAGCGCGCCATGTGCTTGAGCACCTCGTCGCTATCGGACGACAGATGCCGGTTGTCGCTCATGAAGTGTCGCAGCGTAAGGCTTCGGTCGCCACGCGTGTTGACCGCCCACACCTGGATGTTCGGCTCCCGATGATGCATGTCGTACTGCCGCGACAACGCCTGGCGCACGTACTGATAGCCGCTGTCGTCATGAATCGCCGACACTTCGAGCGCATCGCGCATGTCGTCGTCGAGCACCGAGAACAACCGCATTTCCCGGATCAGATGCGGCGACAGATACTGCGCGACGAAGCTCTCGTCCTTGAAGTTGCGCATCGCATAGTGCATCGCCTGCAGCCACGGGCTGCCGGCCAGTTCCGGAAACCATCTGCGGTCTTCTTCAGTAGGCGATTCGCAGATGCGGCGGATGTCGCTCATCATCGAAAAGCCGAGCGCGTACGGATTGATGCCGCTGTAATACGGCTTCGTCACCGGCGGCTGATAGACCACGTTGCTGTGCGAATGGAGAAACTCCATCATGAAGCCGTCTTCCAGCTTGCCCTGGTTGTACATCGTGTTGAGCAGCGTGTAGTGCCAGAAGGTCGCCCAGCCTTCGTTCATCACCTGGGTCTGCCGTTGCGGGTAGAAGTACTGACCGACCTTGCGCACGATGCGGATCACCTCGCGCTCCCACGGCTCCAGCAGCGGCGCGTTTTTCTCCGCGAAATACAGCAGATTTTCCTGCGGCTCCGGCGGATAGCGTTCCTCGATCTCCTCGGGCAGCGGCGTATGGCGCGTGGGCAGCGTGCGCCACAGTTCGTTTACCTGCGATTGCAGATAGGCTTCGCGTTCGCGGCGCGCGGCGAACTCCTTCTGGAGCGACAGCTTCTGCGGACGCTTGTACCGGTCCACCCCGTAATTCATCAATGCATGACAGGAATCGAGCAGCTCCTCGACGCGGTCGAGCCCGAAGCGCTCCTCGCACTCGGCGATGTAGTTCTTCGCGTAGACGAGGTAGTCGATGATCGCATGCGCATCCGTCCACAGCCGGAACAGATAGTTGCCCTTGAAGAACGAGTTGTGCCCGTAGGCCGCGTGCGCGATGACGAGCGCCTGCATCGTCATCGTGTTCTCTTCCATCAGATACGCGATGCAGGGATTGGAATTGATGACGATCTCATACGCCAGCCCCATCTGCCCGCGACGGTAGCTTTTTTCGGTGGAGAGAAAGTGTTTGCCGAACGACCAGTGACGGTAGTTCACCGGCATACCGACGGACGCGTACGCATCCATCATCTGTTCGGCGCTGATGAGTTCGAGCTGGATCGGATACACGTCGAGTTCATATTGCTCTGCAACACGGGCAATATGCGAGTCGTACTCTTCGATCAATTCGAAGGTCCAGTCGGACGGGCACGGCAGAGGCCGTCTATCGGCTACGTTCATACGGACTTCCCTTTGCCCCTCAGTGGGCGTTCCGGTGTGTCCCCGTGCTGCGGCGCTGTCGAGTGCTCCGGCTGCGGCGGCGCCAGCATGGTCCGCCTCGGCCTTGGCATGCCCCGACTGTTGCTGCGGCACGCCTTTCCCGCGCTCCGGCTGATAGCCGCGCGCTTCGTTGTGCAAGTGCTTGTCCGTCATGAGGAGGCCACCTGCTTTTCAAACAGCTCGCGAAACACCGGATAAATGTCGGCCGCGGTTTCGACCTTCTTCATCGCCATGTGCGGCTGGCTCAGCGCCAGCTGCGCATATTCGAGCCACAGGTTCTGCTCTTCCGGTGTGACCTGAATATACGCAAAATAGCGCACCTTCTCCAGGATGTCATCCGCGAGTATCTTGCGGCACTTGGGCGAGTCATCGGTCCAGTTGTCGCCGTCCGACGCCTGCGCCCCGTAAATGTTCCATTCAGTCGGCGAGTAGCGCTCGTCCATCACCTTCTGCATCAGTTCGAGCGCGCTCGACACCACCGTGCCGCCGCTTTCGGTCGAATGGAAGAACGTGTCTTCGTCGACTTCCTCGGCGCGCGTGTGGTGACGGATGAAGACCACTTCGATCTTCTCGTAGTTACGCTTGAGGAACAGATACAGCAGGATGAAGAAGCGCTTGGCGAGATCCTTGCGCTGCTCGTCCATCGAACCGGATACATCCATCAGACAGAACATCACCGCCTGGCTCGACGGCGTGGGCTGCTTCACGCGGTTCACGTAGCGCAGATCGAACGGATCGATGAAGGGGATCCGCCAGATGCGCCCGCGCAGATGATGGATTTCCTCTTCGAGCAGTTTGATCTCCTCGCGCCGGTCCGCGGGATCGGCCTTCATCACCTCGAGTTGCCGCTCCATTTCGTGCAGCTGGTTGACGAGCGGCGCACCGAGCGCGATGCGCCGGCCGAGCGCACTGCGCAACGAACGGACCACGTCGATGTTGTTCGGCGTGCCTTCGGCGGCCCAGCCCGCGCGGATGCTTTTCCACGTGGGCACGGCCATCAGATGGGTCTTGACGAGACGCGGCAGTTCGAGGTCGTCGAAGAAGTACTGCATGAACTCTTCACGGCTCAGTTCGAACACGAAGTCGTCCTGACCTTCGCCTTCGTTGCTGGCCTGATTGCCCCCGCCTCCGCCGCCGCCCCCTTGCGGGCGCTGGATCTTGTCGCCGCGGATGTAGTCCGAGTTGCCCGGATGCACCATCTCGCGCTTGCCGCCAGGACCGTGGCGGAACGAAGGCTCCGCGATGTCCTTGCGCGGAATCGTGATGCTCTGGGTGTTCTGGATGTCTTTGATGCTGCGGTCGCGCACCGCTTCCGACACGGCGCGACGAATATAGTTTTTGACGCGGCGCAAAAAACGCTCGCGATTTGCAATGCTCTTGTTCTTGCCAGCCAACCTGCGGTCGATGATTTGATGAAGCACGCCCGGTCTCCCTGTCGATCGGAGCTAGCGCTTTGGCGCTGACTCCGCTCCGATGCAGCGCATGTCGATGGAGTCGGCGCTTTAGCCGTCGACCAGATTTTGCGCGTTAGCGCGTCACTCCGGTCACATGCAAAGCACTTCCCTCCAATCCCACGCAGCTACTGTAATTTCCGGTGCGCGAGACACACGCCGCCTGGTGCAGCGTCAGCAACGCTATGTCCATGCAGCTTGCGCCTCGCAGGGTGCCCGCGCAGCAACACCGCGCGGGCGGCACGCCACGCCCGTCATGACGACTTGCGCACGCGCAGATACCAGTCACACAGCAAGCGCACCTGCTTCGGCGTATAGCCCTTCGTCACCATCCGATTGACGAAGTCTTCGTGCTTGCGTTGCTCTTCCGCCGAGCCCTTCGCGTTGAACGAGATCACTGGCAGCAGTTCTTCCGTGTTCGAGAACATCTTCTTTTCGATCACGACGCGCAACTTCTCGTAGCTGATCCATGCGGGATTCTTCCCCGCGTTGGCAGCACGCGCACGCAGCACGAAGTTCACGATCTCGTTGCGGAAGTCCTTCGGGTTGCTGATGCCCGCGGGTTTCTCGATCTTCTCCAGTTCGGCGTTCAGCGCCGCGCGGTCGAAACTTTCGCCGGTGTCGTGATCGCGGAACTCCTGATCCTGAATCCAGAAGTCCGCGTACGTCACATAGCGATCGAAGATGTTTTGACCATACTCGGAATACGACTCCAGATACGCGGTCTGAATCTCCTTGCCGATGAACTCCGCATAGCGCGACGCCAGCACGTCCTTGATGAAGGACAGATACTTCTGCTCGGTTTCCGGCGGGAACTGCTCGCGCTCGATCTGCTGTTCGAGCACGTACATCAGGTGCACCGGATTCGCCGCGACCTCGGTCGAGTCGAAGTTGAACACGCGCGACAGGATCTTGAACGCGAAGCGGGTCGACACGCCGGTCATCCCTTCATCGACGCCCGCGAAGTCGCGGTACTCCTGATACGACTTGGCCTTCGGATCGGTGTCCTTGAGATTCTCGCCGTCATACACCTGCATCTTCGAAAACAGGCTGGAATTTTCCGGCTCCTGCAAACGCGTGAGCACCGACATCTGCGCCATCATCTTCAACGTGCCCGGCGCGCACACGGCATTGGCCAGCGACGAATTGCGCAGCAGCTTCTCGTAGATTTTGATCTCTTCGCCGTAGCGCAGACAGTACGGCACCTTCACGACGAAGATCCGGTCGAGCAGGGCTTCGTTGTTGCGGTTGTTGCGGAACGCCTTCCATTCCGACTCGTTCGAGTGCGCGAGGATCACGCCGTCGAACGGGATCGCGCCGAAGCCTTCCGTGCCCTTGAAGTTACCTTCCTGGGTCGCCGTGAGCAGCGGGTGCAGGACCTTGATCGGCGCCTTGAACATTTCGACGAACTCGAGCAGGCCCTGATTGGCGAGACACAGGCCACCGGAGTAGCTGTATGCATCCGCGTCATCCTGCGCATACTGTTCGAGCTTGCGGATGTCGACCTTGCCGACCAGTGACGAGATGTCCTGATTGTTCTCGTCGCCCGGCTCGGTCTTGGCGATACCGATCTGGCGAAGAATCGACGGGTAGCGGCGCACCACGCGGAACTTGCGGATGTCGCCGTTGTATTCGTGCAGGCGCTTCACCGCCCACGGACTGAGGATGCTTTTCAGGTAGCGGCGTGGAATGCCATATTGTTCTTCGAGAATCGGGCCGTCTTCCTCATAGTCGAACAGACCGAGCGGCGACTCGTTCACGGGCGAGCCCTTGATCGCGTAGAACGGCACGCGTTCCATGAGCTGCTTGAGACGTTCCGCGATCGACGATTTACCGCCGCCGACCGGGCCCAACAGATACAGAATCTGCTTCTTTTCTTCGAGCCCCTGGGCCGAGTGCCGGAAGTAGGCGACCACCTGCTCGATCACCTCTTCCATTCCGTAGAACTCACGGAATGCGGGGTATACCTTGATGACCTTGTTCGCGAAGATGCGCGACAAGCGCGGATCGTTGCGAGTGTCGATCTGTTCCGGTTCTCCAATTGCCGTCAACATGCGTTCGCCAGCCGTGGCGTACGCGGCGGGATTGTCTTTGCAGAGCGCGAGATACTCCTCGAGCGAGAGCTCATCTTCTCGCGTTTTCTCGAAGCGGGTCGCGAAACTGCTGTAGATATCCATGCTACCTCCTCGCCGAAGTCTAGACCGATGTCGTGCGCGGCGCGCTATTCGGAAACGACATCGCTCGAATTCATCCTAAACCCTTTTAAATTTTTTTTCACGAACTACGTTGCGAAAATCGCGCCGTACCCGCCTCCCAACATTCATCACTTGGAAACCAAATTTCGACCACCTACAATCTTGCACTCACATCGCAGCAATTCTGACCGCATGCGACGCGCCTGCTGCACCCGTCTTCATGGTCATGCGTCGGCATTCCGGTCCACGCACTTCTGCTCAGTGCTCCTGCACGACTCCACTTCATCGTCGTGGCAACACGGTCTCGCTGCTGCATCGGATATGCTGTCTGCGCACGCACACTTTCTTGCTGAACGCGCAGACGTCATGCGTTTTTCATGCCCGGTCGATTATTTTCATTCAACGCACCGCACGTGCATCCGGTCGACACACGCACGCGACTGTTACATGTGCGCTCATTCATCGTCAGGCGGTTCGTCAACGCGCGACACCATTTGGTTCCGCGCCATTCAACGGGGGACACGATGAGTCGTTGCCTGTATCACGACAACGCAACGAATTGTTTTCATAGGCGTATACCGCAAAGCCGCTCGCGCAGATGCGTTCAGAAAGAAAACGGCCGCCCCTGGCAGCCGTTTGAATGAAGCATGAGGCGTCGTAATGTACTGTTACAAGCCATGCACGATGACACGCGACATGAGCAGCGTCGCCATGGCTTCAGGTCAGTTCAATCTCCACTTCCCCGAGACCGTCGATATGGCCGCGCACGATGCCCGGCTGGTGCACCCTGTGTGCGCCGACGTACGAACCGGTGGTGAGCGTCCATTCGGGCTCGATGGTAATGCCCATGGCGGCGCAATGGTTGACGAACCACACCAGCAGTTCACGCGGATCGCCTGCCGGGTTGCCGGTCGCGTCGGGCACCAGCGAGGCGCCGTCGAAGCTCAGCTCCAGTTCGGGTGAAACGAAATCGAAGCCGCGCGCGAGACCCGCATAGGCGAGCGGATGGCCGGTGATCAGGGCGCCGTTGTTCTGCGCATCGGCCAATTGCGCGAGCGGGGCGACATTCGGCCATTCGCTGAAGCGGCTATCGACGATCTCGATGGCGGGCAGCACGACGCCGACCTTCGAGAGTACCTCGTCACGCGCATAGGCGCGGCCGCGCGGCTCGATCGCCTCGGCGAAACGGAAAGCGATTTCCAGCTCCACCAGCACCCGGAAAAATCCGTCATGCGCGACCCGCGCCGGCGACGGCAGCACCAGTGAAGCCGGGATTGGCGCCCCCGCGGCGGCTCCGCCCGGCGCTCTTGCGCCGATCTTCCACGCGCCGGTCGAGTCGCCTAAACCCGCGATCACCGCCTGCTGGATCGCATACGCGGTCGCGGCATCGGGCGGCAGGCTGTCGGGTGTGGGCGCATCGATCGGGCGATGCAGCCGGCGTGCTTCGACGAGGCGGTGCGCGAGGTCGTGTGGCGTCATGTCGGTCCTTTGTGGCTGCCGCATTGAGCGGTTCATGGTGGCGTGAGGTTGGAAAAGGCGCAGACGTTGCCGCGACGCAAAGACCGGCGCTCGCGCGCGCGTGGCCGCCGCGCTGCACAGGCCATGACGCCGCGACAAGGATGGCCCCGCCCGTCAATGTACCGGATCGCGACACGCGCCAGGGGGCGCGACCGTCCGCGCAAACGTTAGTTGATGCGCACACCATAAAAAAAGACCGCGAATGCCTGGGTAATCGCGGTCTTTGCGGGGGTGATGCGTTCATGCAAAGCGAAGTATCGTGCGCGGATGCCTCGACGGGAATGAATGTTGCGAAATAGGCCGGGTTCGGCCGCAAGCGCCTGGAGCCGGTTAGAACGTCTCCCAATCCTGGTCGCCGCCAGCGCTTGCGGTCGCGCTCGACGTTGCCATCGCTTTGGCCGGAGCGCGCGCCGGCGCGGCGGCGGCTTGCGGCGTCGCGCCTGTTGTAGCTGGTGCCTTCACCGTCGCACCGGCGAACGAGGCCTTGCGCACAGGCGCAGCCATCGGGCGCACCGGCGTTGCCACGCGAGCAGGCGCGGTGCTCGCGGGCGCCTTATACCCTCCTTCCTCGATCTGGAACACGGCGACCGCCGTGCGCAGCTTGCCCGCCTGGTCTTCCAGCGAGGACGCAGCCGCAGCGGCTTCCTCGACCAGCGCCGCATTCTGCTGCGTGACTTCGTCCATCTGCGTGACCGCGCGCGCGACCTGGTCGATGCCGCCGCTCTGCTCTTCCGACGCCGCCGCGATCTCGCCCATGATATCGGTCACGCGCTGCACCGCGCTGATGATCTCGGTCATCGTACGGCCCGCTTCGTCGACCAGCGCCGAGCCCGACTGCACCCGCTCGACCGACGTGTCGATCAGTTCCTTGATCTCCTTGGCCGCCGCCGACGAGCGCTGCGCGAGGCTGCGCACTTCGCCCGCCACCACCGCGAACCCGCGCCCCTCTTCGCCGGCGCGCGCCGCTTCGACGGCCGCGTTCAGCGCGAGGATGTTGGTCTGGAACGCGATCCCTTCGATGATCGAGATGATGTCCGCGATCTTCGCCGAGCTCTGGTTGATGTCGCCCATCGTGCCGACCACCTGGCCGACTACCGCGCTGCCCTTGTTGGCGATCTCCGACGCGTTGGCCGCGAGGGCGCTCGCCTGGCGGGCGTTGTCGGCGTTCTGCTTGACCGTGCCGGTCAGCTCTTCCATGCTCGACGCGGTTTCCTGCAATGCCGAAGCCTGCTCTTCGGTGCGCGAGGACAGATCGATATTGCCGGCTGCGATCTGACGCGTCGCGGTCGCAATCGATTCGCTGCCGCTGCGCACGGTACGCACCGTTTCGGTGAGGCTGCGCTTCATTCTGGCGATTCCGTCGAGCAGTTGCCCCATTTCGTCCCGCGACGTCACGATCACCGGACGGCGCAGATCGCCGGCGGCGATCGCGTCGAAATGGCCGAGCGCTTCACCGAGCGGCCGGGCGATCGCGCGGCTTAGCGTCAGGTAGGAAAACGCCGCTGCCAGCACGCCCACGACCAAGGCGCCTAGGCTGACCATGCGAAACACGTCGAAACTGCCCTGCGCATCCTCGTAACCGCTTTTTGCCGATTCGAACTGGAACTTGCGCACTGCGTCGTCGGCGATGGCGAGCTCGTTGTAGGCCGCCTGCAGGCGCTTGGCGCCGTCGATCATCTTGCTCGGATCGTTCGCCGCAACTATCGCCGCGAAGGCGTCCATCTCGCGATGCAGCGCGTCGCGTTTGGCGGCGACGTCCTGCGCGAGGCGGTCTTCGTCGGCTTCGCGCGGCAGATCGAGATACTTTTTCCACCACATGTCTGACGTGGTGCGCATCGCGCGCGCGCGCTCCAGCGTCGCCGCGACTTCCGGCGTGCCGGCCATAAACGCGGCCCGGTCGAGCGCGAGGCGCTCGCGCGCCGCGTACAGCTCTGCGTTGCCGATATTGATCGCGCTCGGCATTGCATCGGTGAAGGTGTTCTTATAGGCGTCGTTCGAACGGCTCATGCCGAACAAACCGAAAACGCCAATGGCGACCAGCAGCGCGGCGAGGAAAGCCATCGTGAGGCCAATCCGTGCCTTGATCGTAATGCCTTTGTTCAACATGCTCGTTCGTTCCCTGGTGCTTGGCAAATGAGAGGCTGCGTGCGCAGCGCTTGGTAATGTGCGGCGTCTGCGTTCCGGCACTTTTCGAAGAAGCGCTCTAATAGCCTCGTTTACGGCAAGGCAAATGCATACTTGAAGCATTTATAAAGTATGAAGAAAGGCGTTGTAAGCAATTGGAGGGTGTTTCGAGAATCCACGAATGAACGCGGTTCCGAGCGGATTGCCCCGGGTGGCTTGCCAAGTTGGGCGATTCGGTGTAGGAGCCCGGAAATCCGGCCCTGTTTTAACCGCGCGCCGGCAGATCTTTACGTCGATCGGGGAAGAATGACGTCCTGGCAAGGGCGCCGACGGGTTGGCGGGAAGGAAGAGGAAGAGCGGGCGAAAACGCGGAGCAGCGCCGCACAGGCCGATGCAACACTCGAACTAGGCGACGCACGTCGCACGCGGATTCCACACGATACCGCGCGCGTGACGCAGCGCCGCGTTGCGCGATCAGTCAGAACCGCCTAGTTCGGCGCGCGTGGGAATCGACGGCTGCGCGCCAAGGCGTGTCACCGAGAGCGCCGCGGCGCGCTGCGCAAAACGGATCGCGGTCTCGACGCTCGCGCCCCGCGCGAGCTGCGCCGCAAATCCGCCGATGAAGGTATCGCCCGCCGCGGTCGTATCGACAGCCTTGACCTTCGGTGCTTCGTACAGCGTCGCGGCGGCCGCGCCGTCGAGCGTCGCCTGCACGCCGCGCGCACCCAGCGTCACCAGCACGTTGCGCGCACCGGCCGCGCGCAGCGCGGCGGCGGCCTTGGCGGCGTCCTCGGGGGTGTCGACCGGCAAACCGGTCAGCGCCGCCGCTTCCAGTTCGTTCGGAATCAGATAGTCGATCAGCGGCAGCCAGTCGGCGGGCAACGGCCCCGTGGCCGGCGCGGGATTCAGGATCACCGTCTTGCCGAGCCGCCGCGCGGCGGCCAGCGCCGCGCGCACCGTGTCGGGCGGGGTTTCGAGCTGGCAGATCACGACCTCGGCGGCGGCCAGCACAGGCTCGTGACGGGCGATGGTCTCGGGCGTCACCTCGCCGTTGCTGCCCGCGACGATCACGATCGCGTTCTGGCTCGCATCGTCGACGATGATCAACGCGACCCCGGTCGCGGCCTTGCCGGTTTCAAGCGCCGCGCAGTCGATGCCTTCCGCTTCGAGCCCTGCGCGCAGCTGCACGCCGTTGCCGTCCGCGCCGACGCAGCCGAGCATCGACACCTGCGCGCCGAGCCGCGCGGCCGCGACCGCCTGGTTGCCGCCCTTGCCGCCCGCGACCTGCGCGAATGTACGGCCGGCGAGCGTCTCGCCGGGATGCGGCAGACGCGGCGCGCGCGCGACGAGATCCATGTTCAGGCTGCCGACCACCGCCACGCGTGAGCGCGTTTCGTCACTTGCCACCGCTGCCTCCTCGATTGCTTGCTGCCGGTCAGTAAGCGCCGCCGGCTCACGCCGCCAGATCACGTTGCGCCACACCAGCCCACGTCGCGGTGGATTCACGCACGATCAGCCGCGGCGACACCACGCGCCGACGCCCGGGCGCGCGCGCATTGCCCGCCGACGTTCCGGCGATCCGCTCGATCAGCGTCTGCGCGGCCATATCGCCGAGCGCGCGCACCGACTGTCCGACCGTCGAGAGCGCCGGATAGGTCAGGCGCCCCAGTTCGATGTCGTCGAAACCGATGATCGAGCAGTCGCGCGGCACGCTGATGCCGCGTTCCGCCGCGGCGCGCAGTGCGCCGATGCCCATCATGTCGTTGCCGGCAAAAATCGCCGACGGCTTGACCGTATCGAACAGTTGTGAGGCGCCGCGATGGCCACCCGTGCCCGAAAAATCGCTTTCGACGATCGCCCCCGACGGAATCTCGATACCACGCTCGGTCATCGCGCGGATGAAGCCGTGCACACGCATCGCGCTGACCGCCGTCTGAACCGGTCCGGTGATGCAGCCGATCCGCACGTGCCCCAGTTCGAGCAGATGACGCGTCGCGAGATAAGCGCCCTTCTCGTGGTCGATCTGCACGAGGTCCGCGTTCAGCCCTTCGATATTGCGGTCCACGATCACCAGTGGCTCGTGCGCGTCGGCGAGCGCCTGCGCGAGCACCGCGTCATCGCCGGCGGACGCGACGATCAGCCCGTCGATGCGCTTTTCCTGCAGCACGCGCAGGTAGTTGCGCTGCTTGGCCGGGTCGTCGTCGGAGTTGCAGAAGAACACGCAGTAGCCGTTGCGCGCGCAGCCGTCTTCGATGCCGCGCGCCAGCTCCGCGAAATACGGGTTGGTGGCGTTCGGCACCACCAGCCCGATCGTCGCCGTCGCGCGCGCCTTCAACGAGCGCGCCACCGCCGACGGCACATAGTGCAGTTGACGGATCGCGTGTTCGACCTTCGCGCGCACATCGGCCGACACTGGCCGCGAGTTGTTCACCACGTGCGATACCGTCGTGAAGGACACGCCCGCCACGGCCGCCACATCCTTGATCGTCGCCATAACCTGTTGCTCCCTGCCTGTTTTTTCGCCGGCCGCGCCACCTGGCGACCCGCCGGACGTCTTCCTCGAAGACAGATCCAACCCATGAATACCGATGCTGCACCGCTAATCAGGCTGTCGCTGCCGTTTCGTTTATTCCCCGCCCCGCCTCCGGCTCAGGCGCGCTTGCGCCGGCTCCGGTAGGTGTCCAGCACCACCGCCACCACGATCACGGCGCCGGTGATCATCCGTTTGGTCGGCTCGTTCGCGCCGATCTGCGCGAGCCCGGCCGCCAGCACCGAAATGATCAACACGCCGAAAAACGTGCTGATCACCGAGCCGCGCCCGCCCATCAGACTCGTGCCGCCGATCACCACCGCCGCGATCACCTGCAGCTCCACGCCGACGCCCGCGTTCGGGTCGGCCGCTTCCAGACGCGAAATCTGGAACAGCGCCGCGAGCCCGGCGAGCGCGCCCATCAGCGCGAACACAATCACTTTGTACGGCTTCGGATTGACGCCCGCGAGCCGCACCGCTTCCTCGTTGGTGCCGATGCCGACCAGATAGCGGCCGAATACCGTGCGCGTGAGCACCAGCTGCGCGATCACCATCACCGCGACCGCGATCAGGAATGCCGGCGAAATGCCGAGCGCGATCGGGTTCGACAGGAAGTCGAACGCGTCGCCGATATACGCGGTGCGCGAGTTGGTCATCTGATAGGCCAAGCCGCGCGCCGCTTCGAGCACGCCGAGCGACACGATGAACGACGGAATCCGCCAGCCCACCGTTACCGCGCCGGTGATCGTGCCGGTCAGCGCCGCCGCGGCGACCCCGAGCAGCGCCGAGGGCAACGGCCCCCAGCCCCACTTCAGCGCGGCCACGCTCACCACCGACGCCCCCAGCGCGAGCACCGAACCCACCGACAGATCGATCCCGGCGATGATCAGCACGAACGTCATCCCCACCGACATCACCACCAGATCCGGAATCTGGTTGGCGATCGTGCTGAACGTGTCGTAGGTCAGGAAGTGCGAACTCAGCAGCGAGAACAGCACGATCATCCCGAGCAGCGCACCGGCCAGCCCCAGGTAGTTCGAAAAGCCCAGCCGCGTGCCGGCCGGCTTACCGCTCGCGAGCGGCGCCGACGGATCGGCCGGCGGCACGGCGTTCGCGCTCGCATTGGCCTTGGCCGCGTCCTCTTTGCCGCCCGCCGCGTCGCGCAACGATCGATCGGTCATGACAGACTCCCTGCTTCGTTGGTGTCGGGGGCGTGCAGCAATGCTTCGCGGCTGCGGTAACCGGCGAACGCGGCGGCCAGCAACGCATCCTGCGACCAGTTATCGCGCGCGAACACACCGGTCATGCTGCCCGCTGACATGACGCCGATCCGGTCGCAGATCAGCATCAGCTCACGCAGGTCGCTCGACACCACGACGAGCGCGCGCCCTTCACGAGCGAGCGCGCCCATCAGGCCATAAATATCGAACTTCGCGCCGACGTCGATGCCGCGCGTGGGTTCGTCGAATAACAGCACGCGGCAATCGCGCGCGAGCCAGCGGCCGATCACGACCTTCTGCTGATTGCCGCCCGACAGCTCGCCGACGATCTGCGCCGGCCCCGAGCTGCGAATGCGCATCGCATCGATCTGCTTCTTTGCGAGCGCGTTCTCGCGCTTCGCATCGACGATGCCGTGCCGCGCGACGCTGCCGATATTGCCGAGCGACACGTTGGCGGCGATCGGCTGCGGCAGCAGCAGCCCTTCGCCCTTGCGGTCCTCGGTGATCAACGCGATGCCGGCGCGCACGGCGTCGGTCGGCGAGTCGATGCGCACCGGCGTGGGCGGCGCGCCCGGCGTCGCGGCCAGCGCGACCGTGCCGCCGTCCTTGGGGTCGGCGCCGTAGATCAGCCGCATCAGCTCGGTGCGGCCCGCGCCGATCAGCCCGCTGATGCCGAAGATCTCGCCCGCGCGCACTTCGAACGACACGTCGCGCACCACCTTGCCGCGCGCGAGCCGGTCTACCTTCAAGAGCGGCGCGCCGATATTGCGCACGCCCAGATCGATTCGCTCGCCGAGTTCGCGGCCGACCATCCACGTGACGATCTGCTCGCTCGTCAGGTTGGCCATCGCGTCGACGTGCACGAGGCGCCCGTCGCGCAGCACCGCGATCCGTTCGGCCACCCGCCCCAGCTCTTCGAGCCGGTGCGAGATATAGACCAGCGCGACGCCCCGCGACTTCAGCCGGTCGATCTGTTCGAATAACAGGTCGACTTCGCGCGCGGTCAGCATCGCGGTCGGCTCGTCGAGGATCAGCACGCGGCAGTCGTCGATCAGATTGCGCGCGATCTCCACCATCTGCTGATGGCCGATGCCGAGTTCGCCGACCAGCGTGTCGGGATCGATCGCGTCGAGGCCGACCTGCGCCATCGCGTGGCGCGCGTTTTCGCGCAGCTTGCGGCGATCGATCCAGCCGAAGCTGAACGCGCCCGCGCGCGGCAGCCGGTTGAGAAACAGGTTCTCGGCCACCGATAGCGTCGGCAGCAGATTCAGCTCCTGCATCACCATGCGCACGCCGAGCGCCTCGGCCTCGGTGCGGCTCGCCGGTGCATAGGGGTCGCCCGCGAGGCGCATCGTGCCCGCGCTCGGATCGACCAGCCCACCGATAATTTTGGAGAGCGTACTCTTGCCGGCGCCGTTCTCGCCGGTCAGCGCCAATACCTCGCCGGCGCGCAGCGACAGCGAGACGTCGGCGAGCACCGGCTCGGCATAGGTCTTGCCGATGCCGCTCACGGACAGTACGACAGGCAAGGCGTCGTGGTCGGTTGAATCCATCGCGATCCTGGTTTCATGGCGCCCGGCGCGAGCGCATGCGCTGATGCGAATGCCGCCGCGTCCAGCCGTCACGCGTCATGCCGGCCCAATGCGCGCAAAGCGCAGGCGCTAACGGCCGCGCAACGCTCTCTCGCCGCTCGGCCCCCGTCATGACGCTTATCTCTGGAATTAACGGCGGCTCGGCGGTTTTCTTGAGCGTTTATTGAGCGCTTATTGAACAGGCGCGCAAGCGCGCACTGGGCGCTGCATGGCGGCATGCAGCGGCGTGGGCGCGAATCCGCGGGCCCGGTGCGGCTCCGGGCCCGGTCCAAGCCCGCTTATTTGGTCACCAGAGTGACCGGCGTTTCCACCACGCCCGACAACTGCGACTGCTTCTTGTGCTCGCTGAGCGCCTTCAGCGCGGTGTCGATGCCGAACACGGCCTGCTTGGCCGCGTATTGGTCAGCGGTGGCGAGCACGCGGCCGTCCTTCAGCATCGGCTTGATCGCGTTGATGTTGTCGTATCCGACCACCAGCACCTTGCCCTGCTTGCCCGCCGCACGCACCGCCGAGACCGCGCCGATCGCCATGTTGTCGTTGCCGGCGAGCAGCGCCTTCAGGTTCGGGTACTCATTGAGCATGGCCGCAGCCACCGCGTTGCCCTTGTCGATTTCCCATTCGCCCGACTGCACCGACACGACCTTCGCGCCGACGGTCTGCATCGCGTCCTTGAAGCCCGCGGTGCGCTGCTGTGCGTTGGTGGTGGTCGACACGCCTTCGATGATGCCGACCTCGTCGCCCGCCTTCAGCCGTTTGGCCAGGTAGTCGCCGACCATCTGCGCGCCCTTGCGGTTATCCGGGCCGACGAACGGCACGTTCAGGTCTTTCGACTTGAGCACGTCCGGATCGAGCCGGTTGTCGATGTTCACGACGATGATGCCCGCGTCCACCGCCTTCTTGACGACCGGCACGAGCGCCTTCGAATCGGCCGGGGCCAGCACGATCGCGTCGACCTTCGAGACGATCATCTGCTCGACGATGCGGATCTGGCTGGCGGTGTCGGTCTCGTCCTTGATGCCGTTGGTGATCAGGTCGAACTGGCCGGGATTGTGTTTCTGATATTCCTTCGCGCCGGTTTCCATGGTCAGGAAGAACTCGTTGGCGAGCGACTTCATCACGAGCGCGACTTTCGGCTTGTGGGCCGGCGCGTTCTGCGCGTGCGCGGCGGAAAACGACAGCGCGGCGGTGGCGGTGGCGAGCACTGCGGCGGCAAGGATGCGACGGCGGATGCGATGGTTCATGCGTATCTCCGAAGTTTTTCTGGCTCGGGCGGAGCCGTATTCTTAGTAGCGCGCAAACGTTTGCGAGGGCTATTCTCAGCGCAGTCGTTTCAGAATGTCAACGATCCGCAGTGGTGCAGTGCACCGGCGCGCCGAATCTGCGGCGGTGCCGGGCGCTCGATCGGTTCTGGCCGGCGCGCGGGGTAAGCGCGACGGCAGGCAGCGTGTGGCAAGGGTCCCTCGCTCGGTCCGTGCATGGCGGGTTTTGCCACCGGCAGCAAGATGGGCAGCCGGTGGGCCGCCTATGCTGGCCTTTTATTGCAAGTGGTGCAAGCGGGGACAACGCGAGGCGAGTCGGCTCGCGCAACCGCCCGGGCCGGCTTACAGCCAGCCCGCCTTGCGAAAGCGCCTGTACAGCACGAGGTCCACCGTCAGCATGATCGCCAGACACAGCGGATAGCCGAACCTGAAATGCAGCTCGGGGATGTTCTGAAAATTCATCCCGTAGATTCCGGCGATCATGGTCGGCACCGCGAACAGCGCCGCAAACGAACCGAGCCGCTTGGTCACCTCGCTCTCGGCGAGCGAGATCATGCCGAGATTGACCTGCACGGCGGTGACGACGATTTCACGCCGCCCTTCGATGGTTCTGACGATCCGCTCCAGATGATCGTAGACGTCGCGAAAATACGCCTGCATGCCCTGGCAGACGCTCGGAATCCGCCCGCCGGTCAATTTGCTGACGGCTTCCTGCAGCGGCACGATGTGGTGCTGCAGGATCACGAGACGCCGCTTCAACGAGTAAAGATCCTGGATGATCGCGCGCGACTGCACCGAATTGTTGTAGTCGAAAATACGGTCTTCCAACTCCTCGATCTCGGTGCTCATCGCCTCCACGATCGGGAAATAGCGATCGACGACATCGTCGAGCAACGCATACAGCACGAACGCCGAGCCCTCCTTCAGCAAACGCGGTTCGCGCTCGCAGCGCGTGCGCACGTTCTGAAAGCCGGCGCGGGTGCCGCGGCGCACCGACAGCACGTAGTTGCGCCCGACGAACACATCGACTTCGCCGATCAGCAACTCGCCGTCGTCGTCCATCTCGACTGTGTGCATCACGGCGAACATCGAGTCGCCATACTCCTCGATCTTGGGACGCTGATGGCCATTTTGCGCATCTTCGATCGCGAGTTCGTGCAGGCCGAACTCGTGCTGCATCACGGACAGCTCGCCCGGCCCCGGCTCTTTCAGCGCGACCCAGACGAAGCACTCGGGCCGCGCCACGTAGTCGCTGATGCTATCGATGTCGATATCGGCGAGCTTCCGACCGTCCTGATAGGCGGCGCAATTGATCAGCATGTTCGGATTACCTTGAAAACGGAAACAGACCGCCCGGCCTCGCCCTGTGCGCGTGCCGCGCGTCGGGCCTGCGTTGACGGATGAGCGTAGCCGCCATGTTACGGGGCTGCGCGAAAACGTCACGTATCCAATTGTTAAACCTTGCCGGCGAGCGCTGCAAGCACGGCAAGCACGCGTCCCCTGCTGCCGCTACTGCGCCACCCTATGCAGCGCGATACGGTGATCTTCGTCGAAAGTGACCGACGGGCGGTTCGTGTAGCGCGGGTCGGCCGTCACCAGAAAGCGCAGTCGACAACCGGATCGAATTGCGTCGACACGCCGATCCGATGCACGCCCGGGCTGGGGTAGAACACCATGTGCTCGCCGTTCATCAGGTCGGTGACGCGCTCGCCGTCGATGTACACGAGCGCATCGCAGAACCGGACGATCACATCGCGCGAACGTTCGCGGCGCACATCCACGGCGACGAGCCCCGTCGCCGGTTCCGGCATGATAGCAACGCGCCGGCATGGCGCCAGCCTGGCCGAATGGCCAATGTCGGGCCAACCCCGGCCAACCTGGGCCAGCCATGTCCCCCTTGCACGACGCGGCGTTCTTCTTCATGATCGTTGCAAAGGGTTCGGTCCCTGCGGACTGTGCGCGACGGATAAAGCCTTGGTTGGAGCGCGTGCCGCCATGGCGAGCCGGTATCCCCGCTTCGCCGGACCTACGAGCAAGGAGACTGCGATGTGGTATTTCACCTGGATTCTCGGCGTCGGCGTGGCGCTCGCCTTCGGCGTCATCAACGTGATGTGGCTGGAGGCCAGTGGCAAGTTCGCGCGTGATCCGCGCTCCGGCGACACGCCGCCCGCCCCCTGACGGAAGCACGCCTTTGTGACCTTCCTGGTTTTCTTTTGCGGCCATGCCGGCACCGGCAAGACCACGGTCGCGAAAAAGCTGATCGGCCCGCTGATCAAAGCGAGCGGCACGCCCTTTTGCCTGCTCGACAAAGACACGCTGTTCGGCGGCTATAGCGCGGCCGCGATGGCCATGCTGAGCGGCGACCCGAACGACCGCGACAGCCCGCTCTTCCTGCAGCATCTGCGCGACCCCGAGTACCGCGGCCTGCTCGACACCGCCCGCGACAACCTCGAACTCGGCGTGAGCGCGCTGGTGGTCGCGCCGCTCTCCCGCGAAGTGCGCGAGCGGCGCCTGTTCGACCGCGCGTGGCTCGGTGTCGGGGCGGACGTGAGGCTGCGGGTCGTGTGGGTACATACGTCGGACGAAGTCGCCCGGCAGCGGATCGTCGCGCGCGCGAATCCGAACGACGCCTACAAGCTCGCGCATTGGGACGAATACCGGCAGCGTCGCTTCGTGCCCAGCGGCGAGACCTGCGACGATCTGCTGATGTTCGACAACACCGCGCCCACGCCTTCGGATGAGGAAGCCCTGCTCGCGCGCATCATCGGCGAACCGCAGCCGGCATCCACGATGATGCCGCCACTGCCGGTCTAGCAGCGCACGGCACACGGCGGCCAGAAACGGAAAATGCCCCGCATGACGGGGCATTTCCATTTCAGCGGCCCTCTTGGGGGACCTCGGCGCTCTCTCAGTGGCGCACACTCGCACGCCTCACCACAGCCCTCGTTTGCGTTCTTGCGACCATGCCGACGACGGCTTGCGCGTCAGGCCGTCGCCAGCGCCCCCAGCGACTGTCCTTCGTACAGTTTGCCGAAGCGGTTTGCGAGGAAGTCGGTGAGCGACACCTGCTCCTGACGCACGAAGCCCTTTTGCGGCAGCTTGTGCTCGCGGAACAGATCGAGCACCGCGCACATCGCGCCGGCCGTGGTGATCTGGATCGCACTCATCGGCACGCCGCACACCGTTTTCGCGAAAATCTTGCGGGTAAACACTTCCTGCACCAGTTGACCGTCGCGCATGCCGCTTACCGTGATGAACACCAGCACGACGTCTTGCGCGGTCGATGGCACCGAACGGCGCATGATGGTCTTCAGCGTGTCGCGGTCGCTGGACAGACGCAGGTCTTCGAGCAGGAACTGCATCAGATTGCGGTGGCCCGGATAACGCACCGACTTGTAGTCGAGCGATTCGACTCGCCCCGCGAGCGTTTCGCACAGCGTGCCCAGGCCGCCGGACGTATTGAACGCTTCGTACTCGGTGCCGTCGAGCGAAAAGTGCTCGAGGCCTTCGAGCGGCTGCACCCACTGCGTGCGGCTGTCGCGGATCGCTTCGCACGGCTGACAGTATTCGTTGATCAGGCCGTCGACGCTCCAGGTCAGGTTGTACTTCAGCGCATTGGTCGGAAACTCCGGCAGTGCGCCGACGCGCATCTTGACATCGCGGATTTCGCTGAAGCGGTTCGCCAATTCGTGCGCGGCAATACCGATGAAGCCCGGCGCGAGACCGCACTGCGGCATGAACGCATGCTCGGCGTCGTCGGCGATGGCGCGGATCGCGTGGGTCGCGCGCACGTCCTCGGTCAGATCGAAGTAATGCACGCCCGCGCCCTTGGCCGCCGAGGCCACGTTCACCGCGAGGTAATACGGCAGCGCGTTGACGAGCGCGTCGAAGCCGTGCATCGCGGCGCGCAGTGCGGCGGCATCGGCGGAATCGACGCGGCGCGTCGGGATGCCCTGGGCGGCGAGCTTGTCGAGCGCGTGCTGATCGCGGTCGAATGCGACGACGTCGTAGTCGCCGGTTTCACGCAGCATATGAGCGATGGTGTGTCCGATCAGACCGGCACCAACAATGGCTACTTTCATGTGCTTCTCCTTTGTTATGTGTGTGCTGTGCCCAGCTTGACAAGTACGCCGCGCTGACGCGCCGCGCCTCGCGGGCTGAACCCTTGAGCAACAGTTTAGGGAGAAGCAAAAACAGTTCATACGCGCAAAATGATGCGTTATGACCATGGGTTTCGACGTTATGACGAAGATGTTGGTCGAACTGTCGAAACGATGTAAAAACCGCGTAAAAGCCAGCGAATTGGAAGGGCCGCGCGCGTTCACATGCCGCCGTCAAACCATCCCGCGATCGATCTTGCGCGCGAGGATGATCGAGGTCGTGGTCCGCTCCACACCTTCCATGCTGCCGATCTGGTCGAGCAGATCGTTCAGCCGGTCGGGCGAATCGGCGCGCAGCCACGCGACGTAGTCGAACTCCCCGCTCACCGCGCACAGCAACTGCACCTCGGGCATCTTGCCAAGACGCTTTTGCACGGACGGCCCGTGCTTGGGCGCGATGATCATGCCCACATAGGCCATGAGGCTCGAATCGAGCACATCCTGGCCGAGCCGCACGCTATAGCCGGCGATCACGTTGCTGCGCTCCAGCCGCGCGATTCTCGCGATCACCGTGGTGCGCGCCACGTCGAGCTGGCGCGCGAGACTGGCGACGCTTTCGCGGGCGTTGGCTTGCAGCAGTGCAACGAGGTTGCGGTCGAGGTCGTCGAGCTGGTCGAGGCGCGGAGGTCTCATCGGGGGTCTGGGGAAGTGGATGGAGTGGGTCTGTGGTCGAGCGGATTATCGCGCGTCTTTAGCATGTAATGGCGCTGGTGGAACTGCTTGCCAACGCGGCCGCCCTCACGCCCCGAACCGCTCGATCACGAAATCGACAAAGCTGGTGAGCTTGGGCGTGGCCTGGCGATCACGCGGATAGATCAGATGCACGGGCGCGCCGTCGGGCAGATAGTCCTCCAGCACCGACACCAGTGCGCCGCTGGCGATCTCGCGCGCGAGCAGCGCCTCCGGCTGCAGCACCAGACCGAAACCGCGCAGCGCCGCCATCTTCAGCGCCTGACCGTTGTTTGCGCGAAAGCGGCCCGCGCGCAGCGGGTTGTCGTCGGTGCTTTCGCCGTCGAGACGCCACAGACCTTCGCGGCCCCAGTGCAGAAAACCGAGGCATTCATGATGGACGAGATCGGCCGGCGTGCGCGGCCTGCCGGCGCGCGCGAGGTAGGCCGGCGACGCACATGCGCGCATCCGGAAAGGCTTCAACGGCCGCGCGATCAGACTCGAATCCGCCAGTTGACCGATGCGCACCGACGCGTCGAAGCCCTCTTCCACCAGGTCGATGATGCGGTTCGACAGATCGAGTTCGAGACTCACGTCGGGCCACGCGCTCAGATAGTCGGTCATTGCCGGGGCGAAGACTTCGACGCCGTAGGTCAGCGGCACCGTCACCTTGAGCACGCCGCGCGGCGAGGCGGTCATCGCCTCGGCGAGCGACTCGGCCTGCTTCACATCGGCGAGGATGCGTCTGCATTGCTCGTAATACTGTCGGCCTATTTCCGTCAGACTTTGCCGACGCGTGCTGCGCGTCAGCAGCCGCGCGGCCAGCCGGCTTTCGAGCGCGCGCAGATGCTTGCCCACCATCGCCGACGAAATGTCGAAGCGCTCGGCCGCCGCCGTCAGGCTGCCCGCCTCGACCACGGCGACGAAAATTTCCATGCTGACGAATTTGTCCACCGGCTATTTCCCGTTCGTTTCGGTTGTAAGCGTTTGTCGCATTGGAGCCGCATTGTAGGGATATCGTGATACTAATAGCGGCGACGGCGAAATGGGGCAGCCGGCCGCCGTGCGTCGCGATGGCTGACGCAACCTTGGCCGCTCGCCTCACGCCTTGTCCCAATTCGAATAGACATCAGGAGTTTCGATGAAAAAAGCACTTGTCATGCTGGCTACCGCAGTTTCCATGAGCGGCGCGTTCGCACAAACCCCCGCGCCCGCCGCGGCACCGGCGAGCGCCGCCTCGGCGCCCGCGGGCAAGGCCGGCCACGAGCGCAACGTCGAAGATCGCATCGCCTATCTGCACGCGCAACTGAAGATCACGCCCGCGCAGGAAACGCAATGGAATGCCTTCGCCGACGTGATGCGCGGCAATGGCGAGACGATGGGCCAGTTGTTCCAGCAACGCAAGGCCGCGACCAACGTCACCGCGCTCGACGACATGAAGCAGTACGCGAGCATCGCGCAAGCGCACGCGGACGGCATGAAGAAGCTGGTCGACGCGTTCGAGCCGCTGTACAACAGCCTGTCGCCGGAGCAGAAGAAGCTCGCCGACGCGACGTTCCATCACTCGGACACGGTCGATGGCGGCCATCGTCATCGCCATGGCAAGGGTAAGGTCGGCAAGTCGACGCCCGCTAGCGATGCGATCGTGAAGCCTTAAACAGCTTGCTTGCGCGCAGCGCGGTGGGTCGCGCTGCGCGTGCCGATCCTTGCGGGTGACTTGCATGTGCAGTCACCCGGCAGTCACGCGCGCCGAGTCTCGCCCGCGTTCCACCCGACTCCCGCTTCGCTTGTCCGTCACGCGGCAAGTCCTGTCTTAGTCCTTATATGCCGTGATCAAGCTCGCCGATGGCGCCGCGATTGAGCGTGTCGCGCGTGCAAAAGCAGCCGGTCGCCAGATGCATCTGGCATGATGCGGGTTCGCGGCATCGGGACATGACGTCCCGATGCACTGCCCCGACGTGCGGTCCGCATCGTCGGCACGTCGTCGATATATCCACCCCTACCTGCTTCATGACCGAACTCAAGAATCTCGATCTGCGCACTGACGCGCTCGCTCGACGCGTCGTCAAGGACGAAACCGTGAGCGTCGACTTCGCCGCTGCCGAAGGCGAATTGATGAGCCTCGAAGGCCCGAACCGCTACGTGCGCGGCGACGCGCTGATCACCGGGTCGACGGGCGAGCGCTGGGTCGTGTCGCGCGAGCGCTTCGACGCCAAGTACCTGCCCGCCGACGCCGCCCTCGCGCACGGCGAAGCCGGCGCCTACCGCAACCGTCCCGCCGTCGTACTGGCCAAACAGATGAACGAAGCGTTCTCGCTCGCCCGTTGCGCGGATGGCGGCGACGTGTTGCGCGGCGCCGCCGGCGACTGGGTCATGCAATACGCGCCCGGCGACTATGGCGTGGTCCAGGCCGCGCGCTTCGCGAAGGTATACCGGCTCGCGGACTGAGCCGTTTCACGAGCGGGCCAATGAGCGATCTCACGAGCCGGCTCAGGCGATCGCTCAAGCGAGCGTCTCACACGGCTATCTCAGGCAAACTCGTCGCCGAGGTCCACGGTGACCTCGCGCGGCACCGCTTCGCCATTCGCGTACTGCTCTTCGAGCGAGCCGAGGCTCGCTTCGACATACGCGCGCAACACCGCAAAACCGCGGCCGCGCAGCCGCGCCGGCAACGCACGGTAACGCGCCAGCGCCGCCGGCGCGATCACCACCGTCATCACGGTGCGCCGCGCGGTCGCGCCGAAACGCATCGCTACCCAGTGAATCGCCAGCGTCGGCGTGCCGTCTTCCGCCGCGCGCTGAATGAACTGCGTCTGCTCGGGAAACAGATCGCTGATGACGCGCGCCAGTTCCTCGAACTCGGGATTGGCGCAGTCGTATTGGTAAGCTTCCATGGGGTCCGCCGGACGTGGTCCAGAAGTGGTTCCGAAAAGGGAACCGATTTTAGGCAAAGGCCGGTACTTTAGCGAGACACCGGATCACGCCACCGCTACGGGACGCCGGAAAGTTCTGAACAGCAGACCCGCAACGATCAGCGCGCCCAGCGCATACACCGCGTCCACCGCCGCGAGCGGCACGAGCTGCGCCTGGAACAGCGCGGCAGGCACGTCCACGAGCGCGTGCAGGACGATCGCGAGCGGCAGGATGGCGCGCCAGCCCGCGCGCACGCCACGCCACATCAGCACCGACAGGCCGATCTGAAACACCAGCGCGGCCACCCGTTCGAGCGCGAAAATGCCGGCCGTTTGCGGCGTCAGGCTGGCGAGAATCAGGTGGATGCGCATCAGCGCATCGGCCGGCAGATTGCTCAGGTAGCCGTCCAGTTCGCCGCGGTTCTCGAACACCGCAAACAGGATCCATTGAATCTGCACCAGCACGCCGACCAGCCACGCTTCCGCGCCGCCATGGCCGAGCCCGTAGGTGAGCGCAGTGCCGTCGTCGGCGCGCGTGGCGTGGGCGGCGGCCGGCGATTTTGCCGCGGCGCGCTTGAGCATCAGCCGCATGCCGATGAACCGCCCCACTTCCTCGCAGATGCCCGCGGCCAGCGCGCCGTACACGACGAAGGCGAGCGGATTCGACAGGAAGGTGGCCGTCGCCGCGTTCCGATGCAGCAGATAGTCGTTCAGCGCGCGCTCGATCACCATCGCGAACAGCGCGAACACGGCGATGCCGGTGATCGCGTCGCGCGGCTTGAGCGCGAGCGGGCGGCGCAGACGCCGGTAGATGAGGAACGGTAAGGCGGCGACGAACAGCGTCGCGACAGCGAGGCTCGAGAGGGTAAGCGGTGCAACAACCATGAGTTTCCTTGCGATGACCGGGCGCGCACCCGCTGCGCGCCGCAGCCCGCATGATCGCAGATCAGCGCGAAGTTGACGCGCGAACGATCAACTCACCCGGCAGCAGACAGTCGCGCGCGGTGGTTTGAACGCCTTCGATGCGCTCGTGCAGGAACTCGACCGCGCGATAGCCGATGTCGTAGGTCGGCTGACGGATCGTCGTGATGCCAGCCAACTCGGCCCAGTCGGGGTCGTCGATCGAGAGGAGCGCGACGCGGGCTTGCCAGTCGGCGCCGTAGTGGGCTTTCAGGTGCAAGGCGAGGCGCAGTGCGACGGGGGCGTTGGCGGCGAAGAGCGCGATGGGGGGGAGCGCAGTTGAGTTGCCTGGATTGTCCGCAGGGGCCGCGTTGGCCGCGCTGGTTGTGTTCGCTGTATTTGCGGCGTTGGTTGCGTTGGCCGCATCAATGGCATTGTCCAATTTGGCCAGACCGCGCTCGACATCGGCGGCATCCGCGAGATTGAGCACCAGCGTATGTCCGCGTGCGGCGCTTTGAGCGCGCATCGCGTCACGAAATGCGAGCTCGCGCAGTTGCCGCGAGCTGACCTGCTCGAACGGCTGGACGACGAACCAGATGTCGTCGAAGCGCTGCTCCAGCAGATGACGCGTACCGAGTTCAGCCGCGGCCCGGTTGTCGAGCCCGACCATATCGGCGACGAGTCCATCCACCGAACGGTCGACCAGCACCGCCGGAATTCCTCCGCCGCCCACTGGCCGCAACGTTTCCTCCCGCACGCCGAGCGCGTTGACGATCACGCCTTCCACCCGGTATGTGGTCAGCAGTTGCAGATAGCGGCGCTCCATCTCCACCTCGTTCGCCGCGTGGCAGATCAGCGGCATCAGGCCGAGCGCGTGACACGCCGCCTCTACACCTTGCAGTACTTCGACGGTGTACGGATTCGTCAGATCGGCGAGCAGCATGCCGATCAACCGGTTGCGGCCGCGCTTGAGGCCACGCGCCATCTGGTTGGGCTGATAGTCGAGCCGCGCGATCGCGGCTTCGATGCGCGCGCGCAACTCCGGCGACAGCACGCTCGTCTCGCCGTTCAGATAGCGGGAGATGCTGGTCTTGCCGGTGCCGGCTTCGCGCGCGACATCGGTGATCGTCGCGCGGCGCGGTAGCGGCTGCTGCGTGGTCGGCGGCGATTCACGCGTTGGGTCATCATGTTGGCTCATTCGTCTCGGCCCGCTCGGGGTGGCTCACTCCTGTATTGATTCGCTCGCAGCGGCTCACTCATGTCGGCACACCGCAGCCGCCTGACGCGTGACAGCCTGCTCGTGTTGACTCAGTCACGTACGCCCACGCACATCGGCTTGCGCGTCGGCCCACGAACGTCGCTTCCTCTCAAGCCCACCCACGCAACCGAACTCACTTACCCAACACGTCCCGATTGACGACATTCACCGTCAGCGTCCCGTCGAGCGCCGCAACCAGATTCTCCGCCGCATTACGCGCCATCGCGTGGCGTGTCTCATGAGTCGCCGAGCCGATATGCGGCAGCGCGACCACATTCGCCAGCTTCAGCAAAGGCGAGTCGGCCGGCAGCGGTTCGGTATCGAACACGTCGAGCCCCGCGCCGTGAATCGTGCCGTTTTGCAATGCTTCGATCAGTGCCTGTTCATCGACGGTCGCGCCGCGCGAGGCATTGATCAGAATTGCGCTCCTCTTCATCGACCGAAGTTCGGCCGCGCCGATCATATGCCTCGTCTCGGCCGTGAGCGGCACTTGCAGGCAGACAAAATCCGAAGTCGCCAGAAGTTCCGCCAGTTCGACGCGCCGCGCGCCATACGCCTGTTCAGCCTGCGGATTCGCGCTGCGATTGGTGTAGAGCACCTTCATGTTGAAGCCGAGCGCCGCGCGTCGCGCGACCGCGCCGCCGATCCGTCCCAGCCCGACGATGCCGAGCGTCTTGCCCTGCACATCGACGCCGAACTGGGCCGCTCCGATGCTGTCGCGCCACTGCCCCGCCTTCACCCATTCGGCGAGTTCGACGACCCGGCGCGCCGACGCGAGGATCAGCGAAAACACAGTGTCGGCGGTGGACTCGGTCAGCACGTCCGGCGTGTGCGCGAGCACGATGCCGCGCCGTGTGAGATCGGCGACGTCGAACTGATCGAAGCCCACCGAGATGGTCGAGAGCGCTTTCAGACGGCTCGCCCCTTCGAGCATCGCCGGCGTGACTTTCACACTCGCGCCGATGCCGCCATCGGCATCGCGCAACGCGGCGACGAACGCGTCGTGTTGCGTGGGATCGACCTGCACCACTTCAGCATGCTGTTGCAGATACGCGAGCACATCTTCGGGCAGCGACTTCCAGGCGACGATCTTCTTCATGAGCTTTATTTTCCTTGCAACGGTGTGGTGAGCGGGCGCGTCGCCGTTGAGGTGTCCGTCCGCGGCTGCGGCTTGACGATCAGCGTCAGGATCACCGCGGCGAGCAGCGCCACGCTCATGAATGCATACGACGCGGCGGGCGAACCGGTGGCGCCGTTCAGATAACCGACCACGTACGAGCCGACGAACGAACCGAGCGCGCCCATGCTGTTGATCAGCGCCATCGCGCCGCCCGCGACGTTCTTCGGCAGCAACTCCGGCACGATCGCGAAGAACGGACCGTACGGCGCGTACATCGCGCCGCCCGCGATCACCAGCAAGGCGTACGACAGCCAGAAGTGCGTGGAGCCGAGCGCGTACGACGCCGCGAACGCCACCGCGCCGACCAGCAGGAACGGCCACACGAACACTTTACGGCGGTTGAGTTTATCCGATGCCCACGAAGCTGCAAGCATCGCGATGGTCGCGGCGAGATACGGCAGCGCCGACAGCCAGCCGGTTTCGACCATGCCGAGCGTCGAGCCGTTCTTCAGGATCGACGGCAGCCACAGCACGAAACCATACACGCCGATGCTCCAGCAGAAATATTGCGCGCTCAGCTTGATCACCGCGGGCGTGCGGAACGCTTCGCTGTAATTGCGCACCGGCTTGATCGCGGCCTGCTCGGCGCGCAGCGTTTGCGCGAGGTCGTCTTTCTGCTGCTGGGTAAGCCACGAGACCTGCTGCGGCTTGTCCTTCACGAGGAACCACCAGCACACCGCCCAGACGATCGCAGGCGCGCCCTCGGCGATGAACATCTGCCGCCAGCCGAACGAATGGACGAGATAGCCCGACACCACCGACATCCACAGCACCGTCACCGGATTGCCGAGAATCAGGAAAGTGTTGGCGCGCGAGCGCTCGCTTTTGGTGAACCAGTTGCTGATGAAGATCAGCATCGCGGGCATCACGGCGGCTTCGACGACGCCGAGCACGAAGCGGATCACCATCAGCGACGGAATATTGCTGACCATGCCGGTGAGCGCCGCGCAGCCGCCCCACAGGATCAGGCTCCAGAACACCAGCTTCTTGACGCTGCGGCGTTCCGCGTAGATCGCGCCGGGAATCTGGAAGAAGAAATAGCCGAGGAAGAAGAGCGCGCCGATCAGCGACGACAGGCCTTTGCTGACGCCGAGATCCTGGTTGATGCCGGCGGCCGACGCGAAGCCGAAGTTCGCGCGATCGAGATAAGCAAGGCTGTATGTGATGAATACGATCGGCATGATCGTCCACCAACGGCGAATCGCAAGCGATGAGGTCATGAGTGTCTCCTGCTTCCTGAAACAACAATGGACGGTGCTGGGGCGCTGTCGAGCGCTCTTGCTGTTATCGAGCCGGCCAGATGCGTGCGGATAACGTGCGCGTTCAGGCCGCAGTTGCAATGCGCGCAGCGCCGGTCGCTGCAACGGCCTTAGCCGCATCCACATCGCCTCGTTCGAGCGCATCGAGCTCGGCGCGCTGCGGCAACCCTTCCGAATCGCCGATCACCTGGATCGCGAGCGCGCCGATGCGGTTGCCGCGCGCGACCGCTTGCGGCAGCGTCCTGCCTTCGAGCAGCGCGCTGACCACACCGACTGCGAAGCCATCGCCCGCGCCGACCGTGTCCACGACTTTGGCGACCGGCTGACCAGCGATCACGCCGGCATCGTCGGCGGTGCGGAAGTACGCGCCCTGCGCACCGAGCTTGATGATCACGCCGCGCGCACCGCGCTCCAGATAGAAGCTGGCGATGTCTTCCGGGTGCGTGTAGCCGGTCAGGATCTCGCCCTCGCCGATACCGGGCAGCACCCAGTCGGCCAACGCGGCGAGCGCGTTCAGACCTTCGACCATCGCCGCGCGCGATGGCCACAGCGTCGGGCGCAGGTTCGGGTCGAACGAAATCGTCTTGCCCGCCGCGCGCATTTCCCGCGCGAGATGAAACGCGAGTTCACGCGAACTCGCCGAGATCGCGGGCGCGACGCCGGTCAGATGCAGGTGACGGGCGGGCAGCACATAATCGGCGGCATAATCGGCGAGCGACAGATGGCTCGCCGCCGAACCCTTGCGGAAGTATTCGACCGCCGGGTCACTGCCGTCGTCGTTTTTCGATTTCAACTGGAAGCCGGTCGGATAACGTTCGTCGGTGCTGACGCAACGCTGGTCGATGCCCTCGCGGGTCAACGTGTCGCGCACGTACTGGCCGAACGAATCGTTGCCGACGCGGCTCATCCAGCCCACCTTGAAGCCGAGCCGCGACAGACCGATCGCCACGTTCAGATCCGCGCCGGCGATGCGCTTCGTAAATTGCCCGACGCCCACGAGCGGGCCGGTTTCGGCGGCGACGAACATGGCCATCGCCTCGCCGTAAGTGATGACATCGAGTGCTGCGGCTGGGGTAATCATGCGTGGCTCCTGGGTGTTGCCTTTGCTGCGGATTCTGTCGACACGGCGGCCAGCCAGCCGACGTAATGCGCCGCGTCCGCCTCGAGGCGGCTTGCATCGAACGGAAACTCGATGCCGCGTGGCACATCGCTCGGCAAGTGGTCGAGCACCGCGATGAAGCGCTCATCGTCTGCCGCCGGGGCGATGGGAAAGCGCCGCGCTCCCTCGCCCACCGTCGTCTTGCAATGGATATAGTCGACGTGCGGTGCCAGCAGCCGGGCGGCATCGAGCGGCGCGACGTCGCGCCAGGCCCAGTTGCCGATGTCGAAAGTCATGCCCAGCAAACCGTCGCGGCCTTCGCGCGCCAGCGCGTCGAAGAGTCCGGTGAATTGCGCGAGCGAGCCGCCTTCCGCCAGTTGCCCGTTCTCGACGACGAGCCGCACGTGCGTGCCGTCCATCTGCGCAGCAATTGCCGCGCCGTGCGCGTCATCGGCGAAGCCGCCGAGTTGCAGCTTGACGACGCGCGCGCCGAGGGCCGCCGCTTCGTCGAGCGCGAGACGCAGGGCGGCGACGTCGAGCCGACCGTCCGAGGTGTACAGCAACGCCGGTGTCGAATACACGGCCCACAGGCCCAGCCCGGCGAGCGCCTCGCCGAGCGCGCGCAGGCGCGGCGCAGTGGCGTCGGCCTCGTCGGCGAACAGTTCGCGACGCACTTCGAAACCCGCCGCGCCGGCCCGTTTGCTCGCTTGCGCCCACTTCAGATGACCGCCCGCGCGGACCGCATCCATCCCGAATGCGCTTGCGACGATCACGATGTCTACTGATTGAGTCATGTCGAATTTACCCGGTTCCGCATGCTTAACGACGTTTGGAACCGGTTCCAGATGCGTTTCGAAAAAAAGCGCCGAGGCGCTTACGATGCCCGAATAGTGCGCCGGAACGCCCGGCCCGCACCATAGAGGAAATCCCCAGGCTTATCGGGCATGGTGAGGGATCGAGCGCCAGTGGCGAGGGACTAACGCCGAGCGACACCGCGAGCGGGAGCGCCCATCGCCGCACGGTGCGATGTCGGCGTAGCAGGCACTCAGCCCCCATCCGCGAGACACAGTGCGAGAAACTCTTCCACCACCCGCGACGGCGCACTCGCATATGGCACGAGGATCGACAGCCGGCGCGTCAGCGGTTCCGGGCTCAGCGACAACATGCACAACGCGCCGTTCTCGTGACGCATCGACATCGCGGAGACGAAGCCGATGCCCATGCCAGCCCGCACCGCCTCCTTCACCCCTTCGACGCCGGCAATCTCGAGGACGACCCGCATCGGCACGCCCGCCCGCGCGAACGCGCGCTCGACGCTCTGCCGCACGCCGGAGCCCGCCTCGCGCAACACCAGCGGATGCGTACCGAAGGCCGCCAGTTCCACGCGGCCGCACTCGCCCTCCGGTGCTTGCCGCGCCGCATGCGCGAGGGGATGCGAGCGCGGCACGATCGCGACGATTTCGTCCTCGCGCCACGCGTGCACGGCAGTGTCCGGCGGCAGATCGGTGCCGACCGGCCCTTCGATCATCGCGATGTCGACCGAGCCGAGCGCGCCGACGATCTCCGTGGTGTTGCCGTCGGCGGTATGCACGCTCACGTCCGGATAGCGGCGATGGAAATCGGCGATCAGATACGGCAGCAGGTAGCTCGCCGGCGTGGTGCTCGCGCCGATTCGCAGCGTGCCCTGCTCCAGACCGCGCAGCGCGTCGCGGTACGCGTGCGCCTGGCGCCAGGTTTCACGCAGGCGCGTCGCATAGTTCGCCAGCTGCTCGCCGGCGGGTGTCAGCCGCACGCCGCGGCCGTCGCGTTGGTAAAGCGGCTCGCCGAATTCGTCCTGCAACTGCCGCAGTTGTCCGGAAACCGCCGGTTGCGACAGATGCAGCGCCACGGCCGCCCGGCTGATGTTGCGGTGTTCGGCGACGGCGGCGAACGTTATAAGTTGATCGGGGGTCATGGATTCAAAATATCGGCCTGTCTGATATTTCGCATTCTAAATCATGATTTTTCATATCGATATATCTAATTTAGGATTAGCCCCATCGAACTCCGTCAGTCATCAAGGACTGCACTATGTCCACCACACCCGTGCCACTTCAAGCAGCGACTCCCGCCGCCCCACCCGCCGCCGCGCATTCCACGCGCGGGCAGCTCAATGGCGTCCTGTTTGTCGCGCTGTTCGCCGCTGCTGTGACCCGCATCGCATCGATTCCCGCGATCGCAGGTCTCGGCCTGAGCCCGCTGATCGTCGGCATCGTGGCCGGCGCCATTTACGGCAATGCGCTGCGCGACGGCATGCCCGCGAGCTGGGCGGCCGGCGTGAATTTTTCGGCGCGCAAGCTGCTGCGCATCGCGGTCGCGTTCTTCGGACTGCGCGTGAGCCTGCAGGAAATCGCTCAGGTCGGCCTGCCCGGCCTTGCGGAATCCGTGCTGATCGTGGTGAGCACGCTCGTCCTCGGCACGTGGGCTGGCATGAAAATCATGAAGCTCGACCGCGATACGGCGCTCCTGACCGCCGCCGGCAGCGCGATCTGCGGCGCGGCCGCGGTGCTCGCGTTCGAGTCGACGCTGCAATCGAAGCCGCACAAGAGCGCGATGGCCGTGGGCAGTGTGGTGCTGTTCGGCACGCTGTCGATGTTCCTCTACCCGGTCCTGTTCAACGCGGGCTGGCTGCATCTCGACACGCTCGGCGCGGGTCTGTTCTTCGGCGGCACGATCCACGAGGTGGCGCAGGTGGTCGGCGCGGCCAGTAACGTGAGCCCGGAAGCGGAGCACATCGCCACCATCGTCAAGATGACGCGCGTGATGCTGCTGGTGCCGGTGCTGCTCGTAGTCGGCATGTGGGTGAACCGCTCGGCGCGCCGCGCCGCGGCGGCGGGCTCCCAGGACGGGTCGCACGAAGCTGCCCCGCGCAAGCTGGCGATTCCGTGGTTCGCGCTCGGCTTCCTCGCCTGTGTCGTGATCAACTCGCTGCACGTGCTGCCGGACACCGCGACCAGCACGCTCAACACACTCGACACCTTCGCGCTGACGATGGCGATGACCGCGCTAGGCATTGAAACGCGCATCGCGCAGATCCGTCAGGCCGGACCGCGTGCGTTGACCACCGGCCTGATCCTGTATGTCTGGCTAATTGCCGGCGGACTGGGGATTACATGGACCGTCCAGCACCTGCTCGGCTAAACCGCCCCCGCCTTCGAAGCCACCCCGCCGCGCGCGGGGTTTTGCGCATTCCGGCGACCCATCGGGCGCGCTCGCGCGGCATACTGGTTGCTGGCGCCACCTGCTCCTGCAACCCGTTCATGCTGCGCGCATGAGCGACCGGAATGAGGATCAACCGATGAGCCTGGAACTTTACTATTGGGACGGCCTGCAAGGCCGCGGCGAATTCGTGCGGCTCGCACTGGAGGAAGCCGGCGCCGACTACGTGGAAGTGGCGCGCGGCGACGAGTCGGAGGGCCTCGGCACGGGCGCGATGATGAAGTTGATGAAAAGCCGCGCCGAGCCATATCCGCCGTTTGCGCCGCCGTTTCTGAAAGACGGCGATCTGGTGATCGCACAGACCGCCAACATCCTGTTCTATCTCGGCCCGCGACTGAACCTCGCGCCGTCGGTCGACAGCTTGCGCTACGTCGCCAACGGCCTGCAACTGACGATCGCCGACGTGGTCACCGAAGCGCACGACACGCACCATCCGCTCGCGAGCGGCCTCTACTACGAAGACCAGAAAGACGCCGCCAAAGTGCGCGCGCACGACTTCATCGACAACCGAATTCCGAAGTTCATGTCGTATTTCGAGCGCGTGCTGAAACAGAATCCGGCCGGCGATACCTTCATGGTGGGCGACGCGCTCAGCTACGTGGACCTGTCGATGTTCCAGCTGGTCGACGGCCTGCTCTATGCGTTTCCGCGCGCGCTCAAGCGCTTCGGCGAGCACTATCCGCGCCTCGCCGCGTTGCACGACGCGGTGATCGCGCGGCCCAACATCGCCGCGTATCTGAAGTCGGAGCGGCGCATCGAACACAACGAGGCCTGCATCTTCCGGCACTACCCGGAACTCGACAAGGCGGCGACTTGAGCCGCGCCGCTTCCCTTCGCCCAGCCCCAGCAACGCGCCCGCTGTCCGCAGCGGGCGCGTTGCTGTCGCCGTGCCCGTTCCCGAACCCTTTCCCACGCCCCGTACCGTCGACGTGCTTTCATTCCTGCTGAAGCTGCGCACCCGCGCCCAAAACCTGTTCCGTCTTTCAGACGCCCACACGATGCTGGTCTGGTCGGTGGTGGTCGGCATCGCCGGCGCGTTCGCGACGATCCTGTTTCGCGAAGCGATCGCGCTGCTGCAACGGCTGGTGGCAGGCCGCGCCGGCAGCTTCGTCGAAATGGCGCGCAGCCTGCCGTGGACCGTGCGGATCTGGTTGCCGGCCGCCGGCGGTCTGATCGCCGGCTTCTTTCTCCTGATCGCGCAGCGTCACGCCGACAAATGCAATCACGTCGACTACATGGAAGCGGTCGCGATCGGCGACGGCGTGGTGCCGGTCAAGCTGAGCCTGTGGCGCAGCGTGTCGTCACTGTTCACGATCGCGAGCGGCGGCTCGATCGGCCGTGAAGGACCGATGGTACAACTGGCGGCGCTCGCCTCGTCGCTGATCGGACGCTGGGTGCATTTCGATCCGTCGCGACTGCGTTTGCTGGTCGCCTGCGGCGCGGCGGCGGGCATTACCTCGGCGTACAGCGCGCCGATCGCGGGCGCGTTTTTCGTCACCGAGATCGTGCTCGGCTCGATCGCAATGGAGAGCTTCGGGCCGGTGGTGGTGTCGGCCGTGGTCGCCAACATCACGATGCGCGAATTCGCCGGCTACAAGCCGCCGTACGAGATGCCGGTGTTTCCGGCCGTGGCGGGCCTCGAGGTGCTGCTGTTCGTCGCGCTCGGCGCGCTGTGCGGGCTCGCCGCACCGCAGTTTCTGCGGCTGCTCGACGCGTCGAAGGCCGCCTTTCGCAAGCTGCCCGTGCCGCTGCCCGTGCGGCTCGCGCTCGGCGGCTTCGTGGTCGGCGTGATCTCGATCTGGACGCCCGAGGTGTGGGGCAACGGCTATAGCGTCGTCAACTCGATTCTGCATTCGCCGTGGACGTGGACCGCGCTCGTCGTCGTGCTCGTGTTCAAGCTCGCCGCGACCGCGGCCACGGCGGGCTCCGGCGCGGTCGGCGGGGTCTTCACGCCGACCCTGTTCGTCGGCGCGGCGGTCGGCTCACTGTTCGGCCAGGGCATGCACGCGCTGTGGCCGCACGCGACCTCGGAGCCATACGCGTACGCGATGGTCGGCATGGGCGCATTCCTCGCCGGCGCGACCCAGGCGCCGCTGATGGCGATCCTGATGATCTTCGAAATGACGCTCAGCTACCAGGTCGTGCTGCCGCTGATGCTCTCGTGCGTGGTCGCCTATTTCATCGCGCGGGCGATCGGCAAGACCTCGATGTACGAAATCACGTTGCGCCGCAACCGCGAGGAGCAGGAGCGCACGCGCCTGCGCGCCACCCAGATGCGCGAGCTGATTCGCCCCGCCGAAACCGTCGTGCTGCCGAACGCGACCGTGCCGGACATGACGCGCGTGTTCCTCGAATATCCGGTGAAGTATCTGTACGTCGCCAACGAGTCCGGGGCGTTTCTCGGCGTGGTCGCGCTCAAGGACATCACGTCCGATCTGCTCGACAAGCGCGATACGTCGGCGAAAAGCGCCGCGGACTATCTTCAGCCGCATTTCGACGTGCTCACGCCGGACATGTCGCTCGGCGTCGCGCTGCAGCACTTCATGGCGTTTCAGGGCGAGCGTCTGCCGGTGGTCGAAAGCGCCGCGCATCCGAAGCTCGCCGGCGTGGTCTACAAAACTTCGCTGCTCGATGCCTATTTCCGCATGAATCCGACCCAATAGGCGGCGTGCCCCTCCGGCGCACGGCCCGGCGGCGCCGTGCAAAGCGCCGCAAATTCTCTACAATGGGGAGACCGCTGCGGCCCAAAACCGGCACGCTTTCGCCACCGATGCCGCAGCGCGCGTTACGTCAGGACGGGCGCGCCGAGACGCCCGCCGTGCGATCGGAGCGAAGATGAGCGAACCGCCCCTCGATGCAGTGCGCCGCGACCAGGCAGGCTGGATTTTCCTGCATATCGAAGGCGAGCCCTACGACCGCGGCGAGCAGCACGGCCAGTTGCTCGCCGCCGAAATCCGCAACGCGATCCACACCGCCCGCTATCTCGCGAAGTGGGATACGGGCGAAGAGTTCGACACCTTCGTCGACGCCGCGAGCGCCCAGTTCGCCAGCAAGCTCGACACCGAATTCGCCGATGAAATCCAGGGCATCGCCGACGGCGCGAAGCTGCCGTTCGCCGAAGTGCTGGCGTGGAACGGCTACATGGATCTGCTGCAGAGCTGGTGGCCGAGCCACGCGGCGCAGCAGCAGCCGCAACTCGGCACGAAGCCGTGGCGCGGCCGGCGCGGGCACCATTGCAGCGCGTTCATCGCCACCGGCAACGCGACGCGCGACGGTCGCATCGTGATGGCGCACAACTCCTGGGATCGCTACGCGGCGGGCGACGCGTTCAACGTCGTGTTCGACATCGTGCCGGACCGCGGCAACCGCATCCTGATGCAGGGCTTGCCGGGCTGCATCTCCAGTCTCACCGATTTCTGGGTCACGGCCGCCGGGCTGATGGTGACCGAAACCACGATCTCCAACTTCGTCGGCTACAACGCGGCCGGCGCGCCCGAGTTCTACCGTTCTCGGCGCGCGTCGCAGTATGCGAACAGCATTGGCGAATGGTGCGAGATGTTCGCGCTCGCGAACAACGGCGGCTATGCGAACAGCTGGCTGCTCGGCGACGCGAAGACCGGCGAGATCGCGCGTTACGAACTGGGGCTACACTATTCGGGCTTCGAGACCACCAAGGATGGTTTCTACAGCGGCTATAACACGGCGACCGACCTGAAGATCCGCAACCAGGAATGCATCGGCGAAGGCGAGGACTACACGGACGTGCGCAAGAACGGCGCGCGGCGCTTGCGCTTCATGCAGCTCGAAGAACTGCATCGCGGCAGGATCGACGTGGAGCTGGCCAAGGAGATGATCGCCGATCATCACGACGTCTATCTAGACCGCAACGACAACCCCTGCTCGCGCACAATCTGCGGCCATCTGGAACTCGACGACGCGCGCTTTGGCGGCACCGATCATGGGCCGTTCAATCCTTGGGGAGCCAACGACGGCAAGGTGGTCGACAGCGAAATGGCGCGCGCGATGGCGTTCACCGCACGCTGGGGTCATCCGTGCGGACGGCCGTTCGACGCGCAGGCGTTCATGAAGCGGCATCCGCAGTGGAACTGGCTGAACGGGTATATGCGCGACCGGCCGTCGTGGCCGTGGACGCGGTTTGATGTGTTGCGATAGGGGTGTGCCCCCTTCCGCGCGCCTGCCGTCATGGCGTTCGTGCGATCACCTGCAAACTGCAATACCGTTTTGTCGCAAATGTCCGCGCGTTGCAGTATTTGCCATCTAAGATGGTAAGTAGATGCAGGTCGCGCATCGCAGTGCCGCGTGCAGCTTGCGCCGTCCTTTCGACGCGGGGACGGCACAGCGTTTGCTTGATCGTCAGCGCCGCATGAGCTTAGGAGGTCGGGCGATGAAAACCTCGACACTGTTGACCATGGTGACGCTGTCCGCCTCGTGTTTTGCTGCACCGGTTCATACCGCCATCGACAGCACGAATGCGAGTAGCCTCGCCGAACGCGCCAACGCCGCACCGGTCGCCCCCGCAGCGCCGGATGTCGCCGCCATCGACAATAACCGGCCGCAACAATGGCAGCACATCGCGCTGCCAAAGTCGCGACATCTGGATCGCAGCGTCATGGGGAGGAACGAGCATCTGCAGACCTGACGGCGGTCGATGTTCTCGCGACGTCGCTCGCGTGATCGCGGTCATGGGCGCTTGCGTGTCCAGGCGGTTTTCGCGAGCCCTTCGTTAGTCTTTCATGAGCCGCGCGGTGCATGCCATGAGCGTGCGCTACGCAAACTGCTGGCGGCGCCGAACGGGTCGGTTTCACGTCGCTTTAGCCGTCCCGCAACCGAGTCAGCGCCAACCTCTCCCAACAACCGAGTCCAATCGCATTTTCACAGGAGCATTTGCATGACTGCCTCGGCTATTCCCGGTGAATCGATCGACCTGCAGATCACCGACCTTCTGAGCGAAGTCCACTTCCCGACCAACAAGGACGCGCTCGTCGACGCCGCACGCGAAGCCGGCGCGAGCAACGAAGTGCTGTCTATGCTCGATGGAATGCCTGAGCAGGATTACACGGACATTGCGTCCGTCACGCGCCTGATCAGCGGCAATTACGGTCCGGGGCTAGGGTCGTAAAGGGGCGGCGGCGCACCACGCCCCGGTCAGAGCCGCGATCACCCTCAAACCTGCGATGCCGCCACGGCGCGCGTGCGCACCGCCTTGGGCACACGGCGCGCCACCTCACGCGGCAACGCCGGCGCCGCCACCTCTTCCCGCTCGGCGAGCACGCCAGCAACCGGATTCGCCACCGTCACGATGCGTGCATCGCGGGCCTGATCGCCGGCCCGCTGGTAATGCTCGACGAGGTGATCGATAAAAGTACGCACCTTCGCCGGCAGATGCAGCCGGCTCGGATAGGCGATCGTAATTTCCACCTGCGGCAAACGGTAATCGCCAAGCAGCGGCACCAGTCGCCCTGACGCCAGATCCCGGCCGATCAGATAGCTCGGCAGAATCGCCACCCCCATGCCCAGCAGCGCGAATTGCCGGAGCATCTCGCTGTTGTTCGCGGCGATCGCGTTGACCGGCCTGACCCGGACTTCACCGTCCGGTCCGCTGAACACGCGCTCCTCGCCGCCCTGCTCGGACGGCCGGCTCAGGCACGGATGCTTCAGCAGATGCTCGGGACGCGTCGGCGTGCCGTGCTGCGCCAGATACGCGGGCGTTGCACACACCGTCATGTAGCCGGTCGTCAGGCGCCGCGTGACGATGCTCGCGCTGCGCATGTGCCGCGCGGCCAGGATGCCGACGTCGAAACTCTCCTCGACCAGGTCGACATGACGATCCGCGAGCGTGACATCCGGCACGACCGCCGGATAGCGCGCGGCGTACGACTGCACCACCGGGGCCAGGCTATTCAGCCCAAACACCACCGGCGCGACGATGCGCAAGGTGCCGACGGGTTCGTGATTGCGCGCCACCACCATCTGCTCGACGCCCTCGAGGTCGTCGAGAATGTGGCGCACGCGTTCAAGATAGGCCTTGCCGGACTCGGTGAGCGACAGCCGGCGCGTGGTCCGATTGAGCAGCCGCGTGCCGAGACGCGCCTCCAGATCGGCCACGTGCCGGGTGACCACCGCGGTGGAAAGATCCAGCGCGCCGGCCGCGCCGACGAAGCTGCCGAGGTCCGCCACTTTGACGAACACGCGCATCGACTGCAGTTGATTCATGGGACGACTCCTGCCTCGGTGAAGCCGGGCCGGCGCAACCCCCGCCTTTGAATACCCGTGCGGCAAGGCGCGCGCGGGTTTGCCCAACGAACCGATTGTATCGGTCTGATCATGTCCCAACCCTGACCTGAACATGACATTCCAGACAGATTGACGAGGCCCTCTGACACTTTTCAACGATTGTTGCAGAATTCGACTAGGTATAAACCCTTAGGAGCTGGTAGCATAGCGGTCGAAAGGAAACTACCGCCATGCCACATCGTTTTCAGCTTTTCGAAAAAATCGCGTTTTCACTGGTCTGCTGGTCCGCCGCGGCCTGCTCGGCTTTCATCGCCTATGAGCGCTGCCCGGATATCAAGGTCGTCCTGCATGCCGGCGCGCAAGTTCTGCGCTATAGCGGTGAGTACTCGTTCGCCTGCGCGGCGCCCGACCCCGACATCTGCGCGCCCCTGCCGAACAACTGAGTTTGATTCGCCGCGAGCGCGGCATCTCAATACAGCAGATACGCCCGCGGTCGTCTGAATTCTCCCGCGCCGGCTCAAGAGCGCCGCGTAGCGGTGCGACCACCTGAACCGGCCTGCCCGCTTGCCCTGTAGCGCGCAAGCCGTGCGGCTCACGCGTCGCGCCCGAACACCACGCGCGAAAAAAATCCCGCCAGCACTGCCTCGGCCTTCTCCGTCGGCACGTTGTGCGGATCGACCGTGTAGAAGAATTGCACGCCGTCGCACAAGCCCATCAAACCGATCGCGAGCGCTTCCGGCTCCATCAGCATCGGCGTGCCGACACGCGCCGAAAATTCGCGGATATAGGCGCTCAACTGCTCGAGCTTCTCGTGCATGAACGCATTGAAGCGCAGCCGGAAGCGGCCGTCGCGCACCGCGAGCAGCTTCGCCTCCACCCACAGCAGGAAACACTTGTTCTCGCGATGCAGGTTGCTGTAGTAACGCAGCACCCGCGCTTCCATCTCCTCACGTGACGCCGCGTTCGCGAAGATGGCCTGCAAATCCGCCTGCATCGTTTCGTGATCGCGCCGCAGCAGTTCGAGAAACAGTTCGCTCTTGCTGCGGAAGTTCGAATAGAACGCGCCGCGCGTATAGCCGGCCGCGGCCGCGATGTCCTCGACGCTCGCCGCGACAAAACCCTTTTTCATGAAAATCGCTTGCGCAGCGTTGAACAGACGCTCGCGCGTCTGGTCCTTGCTTTGCTCACGTGTCAGTCGTTGCCGTTTCATGGCCGCCAGTCTAGCACCGAAAAGAATTCAAATTCACTCCAACATTCAAATACAGGTGTGTATTAGAATGCACGTCACCATTCGAAGTCGGACGCGTATGCCAATTGCATGAACCGGTCTGCGCGTCTTCGCTGGCGGGCCGCTGCGGCTTGCCGTGTTCGTTCGCTGTCTCCAGTTGGGGTAATTGTGAAGCGTCCCGGTCCTCCCGCATCGTCGACGATGCGCCAGCAGTCCCCTCGGCCCATGCGCCGCGCAGCCGGCGCCGTGGCGCTGGCCGCCGTGCTCACGCTGGCGGCGTGCTCGAAAAAAGAAGCAGCGGCCCCCGCGCCGCGTCCCGTGGTGGCCGTCGCCGTGCAGGCGGACGGCAACGGGATGCCGGCAGCGTCCTTGCCCGGTGAAGTGCAGTCGCGCTATTCGACGCCGCTGTCGTTTCGCGTCGGCGGCAAGATCATCGAGCGGCGCGTGCGCCTCGGCGACGCCGTGAAGAGCGGCCAGATCGTCGCCCTGCTCGACCCGGCCGATGCGCAAAAGAACGCGGCCAGCGCACAGGCGCAACTCGAAGCCGCCCAGCACGGCCTCGTGTTCGCGAAGCAGCAACTCGATCGCGACCAGGCGCAGGCGAAGGAAAACCTGATCGCGCCGGCACAGCTCGAACAGACCACCAATGCCTACGCGTCCGCGCTCGCGCAGCGCGACCAGGCCGCGCAACAGGCCGCACTCGCGAAGAACCAGTTGCAGTACACGACGCTCGTCGCCGCTCACGCGGGCGTCATCACGGCGGAACAGGCCGACACCGGGCAGAACGTGTCCGCTGGCCAGGCTGTCTACAACCTCGCATGGAGCGGCGACATCGACGTGCTCTGCGACGTGCCGGAAAGCTCGCTCGCGGCATTCGCGGTCGGGCATCGCGCCAACGTCACGCTCGCCGCGCTGCCGGGACGCAAGTTCGCGGCGCGCGTGCGCGAACTCTCGCCCGCCGCCGACCCGCAAAGCCGCACGTGGCGCGCGCGGCTCACGCTCGACAATCCTGGCCCGGACGTGCGTCTCGGCATGACCGCCGATGTCGCGCCGCTTGCCTCGTCGCAGGCGAACGGCGCGACGCGGCAGAACGGCTTTGTCACGCTACCCGCCACCGCACTGTTCCACGAAGGCCGCGAGCCGGCCGTGTGGGTCGTGCGCAATACCGACAACGCGCTGGAACTGCGCCGCGTAACGGTGACGCGCTATACCGAGCGCACCGTCGTGATCGGCGAGGGGCTCAAGGACGGCGAACGCGTCGTGCTGCAAGGCGTGCATACCGTGACCGCCGGCGAAAAAGTCCGCGTGATCGCACCGCTGCACCCCGAGGACTTCGCTTCATGAGCACGGCCCATGAACATGAAGAAGGACGCTTCAACCTGTCCGCCTGGGCGCTGCGTCATCAGGCGCTCGTCGTTTTTCTGATCGCGCTCGCCACCGCGTTCGGCATCCTCGCCTATACGCGGCTCGCGCAGTCCGAAGACCCGCCGTTTACGTTCCGCGTGATGGTGATCCGCACCTACTGGCCCGGCGCCACCGCGCGGCAGGTGCAGGAACAGGTGACCGACCGCATCGGCCGCAAGTTGCAGGAGACGCCCGCCGTCGATTTCATCCGCAGCTATTCGCGCCCCGGCGAGTCGTTGATATTCTTCACGATGAAAGACTCGGCGCCGGTGCGCGACGTGCCCGAGACCTGGTATCAGGTGCGCAAGAAAGTCGGCGACATCGCGGGGACCTTGCCTCAAGGCATACAAGGCCCGTTCTTCAACGATGAATTCGGCGACGTCTACACCAACATCTATACGCTCGAAGGCGACGGTTTTTCCGCCGCGCAGCTGCACGATTACGCGGACCAGTTGCGCACGGTGCTGCTGCGCGTGCCGGGCGTCGGCAAGGTCGATTACTTCGGCGACCCCGACCAGCACATCTACATCGAGATCGCCAACACGCAGCTCACCCGTCTGGGCATCTCGCCGCAGCAGCTCGGCCAGGCGATCGACGCGCAGAACAGCGTCGCGCCGTCGGGCACGCTGACCACCACCGACGACCGCGTGTTCGTGCGCCCCAGCGGCCAGTTCAAGGACGTCGCCGCACTCGCCGACACGCTGATCCGCATCAACAACCGCACGTTCCGTCTCGGCGACATCGCGACGATCAAACGCGGCTACGACGATCCGGTCGTCACGCAAATGCGCTTCGGCGGCAAGGCGGTGCTTGGCATCGGCGTGACGATGCAACCGGGCGGCGACGTGATCCGCCTCGGCAAAGCGCTCGATCAACAGATGGCGCAATTGCGTCAAGCGTTGCCCGCCGGTCTGCAACTCGTCGAGGTGTCGAGCATGCCGCATGCGGTCGCGCGCTCGGTCGACGACTTCCTCGAAGCCGTCGCCGAAGCCGTCGCGATCGTGCTGGTGGTGAGCCTCGTATCGCTCGGCGTGCGTACCGGCATGGTGGTCGTGATCTCGATCCCGGTGGTGCTCGCCGTCACCGCGCTGTGCATGTATCTGTTCGACATCGGTTTGCACAAGGTGTCGCTCGGCACGCTGGTGCTCGCGCTAGGGCTCCTCGTCGACGACGCGATCATCGCGGTCGAGATGATGTCGGTGAAGCTCGAGCAAGGCTGGAACCGCACGCGCGCGGCGGCCTTCGCGTACACCAGCACCGCGTTTCCGATGCTGACCGGCACGCTCGTGACCGTCTCCGGTTTCCTGCCGATCGCACTGGCGAAATCGAGCACCGGCGAATACACGCGCTCGATCTTCGAAGTGTCGGCGATTGCGCTGATCGCGTCGTGGCTCGCGGCGGTCGTGCTGATTCCGCTGCTCGGCTATCACCTGCTGCCCGAGCGCAAACGTCAGGCGCACGAAGCGGAAGACCACGAGCACGACATCTACGACACGCGCTTCTATAAGCGTCTGCGTGGCTGGATCGGCTGGTGCATCGAGCGGCGTTTCGTTGTACTGGCGATTACCGTCATACTGTTCGTGCTGGCCATGGCGGGTTTCACGCTGGTGCCGCAGCAGTTCTTCCCGAGCTCGGACCGCCCCGAGTTGCTGGTGGATGTGCGGCTGCCCGAAGGCGCGTCGTTCGAAGCGACGTTGCGCCAGGCACAGAGGCTCGAAAAAGCGCTGGTGGGCCGCCCGGAAATCGATCATACGGTGAGCTTCGTCGGCACCGGCGCGCCGCGCTTCTATCTGCCGCTCGATCAGCAATTGCCGCAGCCCAATTTCGCGCAGTTCGTGATCACCGCGAAGTCGGTGAAGGATCGCGAAAAGCTCGCGCAGTGGCTCGAACCGGAACTGCGCAACAACTTCCCGGCGATCCGCACGCGCCTGTCGCGGCTCGAGAACGGGCCGCCGGTCGGCTATCCGGTGCAGTTGCGCGTGAGCGGCGACGACATCGCGACCGTGCGCTCGATCGCCGAACGCGTCGCCGCCACCATGCGCGCCGATCGCGGCACCCGCAACGTCCAGTTCGATTGGGACGAGCCGGCCGAGCGCTCGGTGCGTTTCGAGGTCGACCAGAAACGGGCCCGCGAACTCGGCGTAAGCTCCGAAGACATTTCGAGCTTCCTCGCGATGACACTCTCCGGCTACACCGTCACGCAGTATCGCGAGCGCGACAAGCTGATCAGCGTCGATCTGCGTGCGCCGCGCGCGGAGCGCGTCGACCCGTCGAAACTCCTCGCGCTGGCGATGCCCACGCCGAACGGCGCCGTGCCGCTCGGCACGCTCGGCCATCTGCGCGACGATCTGGAGTACGGCGTGATCTGGGAGCGCGACCGCCAGCCGACCATCACCGTGCAATCCGACGTGTCGCCGGGCGCGCAAGGCATCGACGTCACCCACTCGGTGGACCGCGCGCTCGCGCAGATTCGCGCGACGCTGCCGGTCGGCTACCGGATCGAAGTCGGCGGCTCGGTCGAGGAAAGCGGCAAGGGCCAGGCGTCGATCAACGCGCAGATTCCGATCATGGTGATTGCCGTGCTAACCCTGCTGATGGTTCAGTTGCAGAGCTTCGCGCGCGTGCTGATGGTCGTGCTGACCGCACCGCTCGGCCTGATCGGCGTGGTGCTCACGCTGCTGCTGTTCGGCCAGCCGTTCGGCTTCGTCGCGATGCTCGGCGTGATCGCGATGTTCGGCATCATCATGCGCAACTCGGTGATTCTGGTCGATCAGATCGAGCAGGACATCGCATCCGGGCATAAGCGTTTCGACGCGATCGTCGGCGCGACCGTGCGGCGTTTCCGGCCGATCACGCTGACCGCGGCCGCCGCCGTGCTCGCGCTGATTCCGCTGTTGCGCTCGAACTTCTTCGGCCCAATGGCGACCGCGCTGATGGGCGGCATCACGAGCGCAACCATCCTCACGCTGTTCTATCTGCCCGCGTTGTACGCCGCATCGTTCAGGGTGCGCGGCGACGAGCGCGAGCCGCAGACGCCGTCCGGTGCGACGCATACGGGGAATTGAGCATGGCTACTCCTACACTCTCCCGCTATCCACGCCTCGGTGCGCTCGCCCTCGCCGCCTGCGCGCTCGGCGCCTGCTCGTTCGGGCCGAGCGGTGAGCCGCCCGCGATGCCGCAGCCGGCGCACTACGGCGCCGAGGCGCAGCCGGCGCAGACGGCGCCCGCGCAAGGCGTCACGCAGCAGTTCGTGGTCGGCGCGCAGGCGGTGCCCGAATGGTGGAAGCTGTATCAATCGGATGCGTTGGACGCGCTGGTCGACGAAGGCTTGCGCAACAGCCCCACGCTTGCCGCGACCGACAGCAGTCTCGCCGCGGCGCGCGAGCAGTTGCGCGCGCAGATCGGCAGTTCGATGCTGCCGACCATCGACGCGGGCGGCCAGGCGACCCGCAATCGCGCGCTGGCGATCCCCGAGATCGGCCCCAACACGTTCCTGTACAACATCTTCGTCGGTCAATTGCAGGCGCACTACACGTTCGACCTGTTCGGCGCCGCGCGTCTGGCCGATGCGGCGCTTGCCGCACGCGTGAACGTGCAGGCCTATCAGTTCGACGCCGCGCGCCGTGCGCTGGCCGCCAACATCGTCACGGCGACGATCACCAGCGCCGCCCTGCATGCGCAGATCGACACCACCGAGCGGCTCGTGACGCTCGCCAACGATCAGGCGCGCGACACCCAGCGGCGCTATGCGCTCGGCGCGGTCTCGCACGCCGATCTGTTGAGCGCGCAGCAGAGCGCGGCGAGTCTGGCGGCGAGCTTGCCGGGTTTGCAGCAGCAATGGCTGAGCACGCGTCACGCGTTGGCCGTGCTGCTCGGCCGCACGCCGGACGCGGCGCCGGACGATCTCGATCTCGCACGGCTGCATCTGCCCGAGCAGGTGCCGGTCGTGGTGCCCTCGGAGCTGTTGCGCTCACGGCCCGACATTCAGGCCGCCGACGCCGCGGTGAAGGCTGCGGCGGCCGACGTCGGCGTCGCGACGGCGCAGATGTTCCCGAGCCTGTCGCTGAGCGCGTCGATGGGACAAGGCGGGTTTAGCTGGCCTGTGGCACTGTCCGGCGCGGGGGCGATATGGAGCATTGGCGCATCGTTGTCGCAGCCGCTCTTCCATGGCGGCGCACTGCTGGCGCAGCGGCGCGCGGCGCAAGCCACGTACGACGCCACCATCTCGCAGTACAGGCAGACGGTGCTGGCCGCGTTCCAGAACGTCGCCGATACGCTCGCCGCGTTGGAGCACGACGCGCAGGCGCTCGACTCGGCGAATGCCGCCGCGCGTTCGGCTCAGGGGATTTTCGAAGAGACGTCGGGACGCTACCGGCTGGGCGCGTTGCCGCTTGCGTCGACGCGCTCGAGCGAGCAGCAGTTTCGCAACGCCCAGCTCGATGAGATCCGCTATACGAGCGCCCGTTTGACGGATACGGCGGCGCTGTTTCAGGCGATGGGCAATCCGCCGGTCGAGGCGGCGGCGTCAGCTGCCGCGGCGTCCTCAACGTCGGCTGCGAATGCGGGCGTGTCCAACTAAACCTGGGATTCCGTACGGTGAGCCGCGAAGTTATCCCCAGTTTATGTTGAAGAGCCTGTTGAAAACTATCTGACAAGCGGACTAACACGTTGAATGTGCTGGAGTTTGTGGGGGCGGTACGGAATGAACCAGTAGTCGTTGGGCACTGGCATTTACTGGCGATGAGGCAGTCGGCATGCCTCATCGTTATCCCCAGTTTATGTTGAAAGGGCTGTTGATAACCCTTGGGCGGCACACTTAAGTGCTTGAAGCGAATCGGTTTGCGAGGTGAGGTGCAACGGGATGCAATACTCCGCGAACAGTTCGCGGAGTACACGCCGGGAACCCGTCAAAAAGTCCGTCGTACGTTCGAACTGCACCTTTTGTACGTGTCGTCTAGCGGTGATCCACACCACCTCGTGATTCGCGACGGTTCATTGACGCAATAGTGGTTGGACAGATTGATTGAAGTGTTTCCCCGTGCGTTTGCGAAACAGGTCGACGTTCCTTGTATCGCTGCCGATCTAACGTAAAGAGGGGTGGATACGCCATTTCCGCCGACACTGATCGCCGCAGGCCCACCCTCGCTCCGACACCACCGCACATCGTCCATCACCGCCAGGGATAGAAACCAAAAAAAACCGCAACCTCAATAAACCCCCGCCTCTCCCGCCGGCCGATTTTTAAACCGCTTATGCACCCAATAATATTGATCAGGAATCCGTCTTACCTGTGTCTCGAGAAACTCGGTGATCCGCCGCGCATCGACCGAGACATCATCGGACGGGAAATTGCTTAGCGCATCGAAAATGGTCAGCTTGTACCCACGATAATCCGGCAGCACCTCGGTCACAAACGGCACGACCCGTGCATTGCCCGCGCGCGCCATCCGCGATACCGACGTCAGCGTGCAGGCCGGTACGCCGAAAAACGGCACGAATACCGAATCGCGCAAGCCAAAATCCATATCGGCGGCCAGCATCACCGGCTTGCCTTCGCGCAACGCGCGCAGCGCTCGCCGCACGCTGTCGCTGCGCGGAATCATCTCCGTGCCGAAGCGGCCGCGCTGCCGCTTGGCCATCGCGTCGAGCAGCAGGTTCGACATCGGCGTATAGAGCGAGGCGACCGGATGGCGCGTCGAATACATCATGCATCCCGCCTCGATGCCGACGAAATGGAAACCGACGAAAATGGTCGGCTGCGACGAGACCTCCGCGAGATCGATCGCGCTATCCACTTCGACGAGGCGCGCGAGCGCCTGCGCATTGCCGAACCATTGCGGCCCGCGCTCGACGTAGCTGCGGATCACGTGGCAAAAGTGCGCGCGCGCCAGACGCTCGCGCGCTTCGTCGCTCATGTCCGGGAAGCACAGCTTCAGATTGGTGTGCACGACGCGCCGGCGCGTGCTTGGAATCCGGTACAGCAAGGCGCCGATGCCGGTGCCGACCCGCGCGACCACCCCATAGGGCAGGAACGCGAACACGCGCAGCAGAGCCGTCGCCAGACAGATGAGAATTCGACTTTTCAACGCGGAGACCCGGTGGATGCTGGATGACGAACACACCGGCCGCGGCAACCTCGGGGTTGCCAACGATCGACGTGACATGCGCGCGCGTCAAACCGGGTCTCGCGCTGCGCTTTGAGGGGGACGTCTCGCTCGCGGCAAGACGTGGCGCTGTGGTGCTGTGGTGCTGTGCTGTGGTGCGTTGCCGCTTGTGAAAAGCACCGGAAGCGTGATTAAAACATACTGCCGACCACGCACGCAGAATCGGTTGGAATGAACGGAAGGAGAGCGTCCGGAATACGTTACCCAGACGGGCTCGAACACAATCGGGCCGTGCCTTCCCTACTCTTTCACACGCGCGTGCGCGGGCCACCCGGCTCGCGCACGCAGGTCCGTCAAGGCTTGTTCGACTCGAACAGATCCATGATCTGCTTCTTCTCGTTCGACGATACGCTCGGCGGCGGCACCGTCGGCGGCGTCATGCCCGCCGGTCCCACGCCGCCCACCGCGTCGGTACCGGCCACCGGGTTCGCCGAATCCAGCCCGATGCTCGCGACGAAGCCGTTGCCCGGCATCATGTCGGTGAAGAACAGTTCGCCGTCGACCGCGGTCACGCCCGGCGGCTGCTGCGGTTCGGCTTGCGGCACGCCGCGCAGCGCGCGCTGCATGTACTCGATCCAGATCGGCAACGCGAGCTGCGCGCCGAATTCGCGGCTGCCGAGGGACTTCGGCTGGTCGTAGCCCATCCACGCGACCGCCACCAGCGACTGCTGATAGCCGGCGAACCAGCCATCCTTCGCGTCGTTGGTCGTACCCGTCTTGCCTTGCAGGTCCGAACGGTGCAGCACGTTGGTGCCGGCGCCGGTACCGGCCGTCGCCACCGAATGCAGCAGGCTGTTCATGACGTAGGCGTTGCGCGGCTCGAGCGTGCGCGGCGCGTCACGCCCGGCCGTCAGGGGCTGCGCTTTCGACAGCGGCTCGCCGCGCGCGTCCGTGACCTCGTTGATCAGATACGGGTTGATCCGGTAGCCGCCGTTCGCAAACACCGAGTACGCGCCCGCCGACTGCAGCGGCGTGACGAGACCGGCACCGAGCGCCATCGGCAGATACGGCGGGGTCTTGTCGGCGTCGAAACCGAAACGCTGCGTGACGAAGTCCTGCGCGTACTTGGTGCCGATGAACGACAGGATGCGGATCGACACCAGGTTCTTCGACTTCTCCAACGCGAGCCGCATCGGCATCGGACCGTCCGGCTGGTCGTCGTCCTTCGGCTCCCATGCGTCGCCGCCCGGCGTGCTGGCGGGGAAATACAGCGGCGCGTCGTTGATGATCGTCGCCGGTCCCACGCCCTTGTCGAGCGCCGCCGAATAGATGAACGGCTTGAAGCTCGAACCCGGCTGACGCCATGCCTGCGTGACGTGATTGAACTTGTTCTTGTTGAAGTCGAACCCGCCCACCAGCGCGCGGATCGCGCCGTCCTGCGGCGTGAGCGACACAAGCGCGCCTTCCACCTGCGGCAGTTGAGTGATCTGCCAGTTGCCCTTGTCGTCGGCGACGAGACGCACGATCGAGCCCGGCTTGATCTTCGTGGCCGCCGTCGCGCGCGCGCTTAGCGCGGTCGCGACGAAGCGCAGGCCGTCTGCGCCGATCGTCACCTGGGTGCCGTCCACCAGTTGCGCCTTTACCTGCTTCGGGCTTGCATCCGTCACCACCGCGGCGATGATCTCGCCGTTGTCCGGATGATCGGTGAGCGCGTCGTCGATGGTCTGATCGCGCTCGTCGCCCGGCGCGGGCAGTTGCACGAAGCCTTCCGGCCCGCGATAGCCGTGACGCCGCTCGTAATCCATCACGCCCTTGCGCACCGCGCGGTACGCGGCGTCCTGATCGGCCGAATCGATCGTCGTGGTGACGTTCAGACCGCGCGTATAAGTTTCGTCCTTGTACTGCGCGTACATCATCTGCCGAACCATTTCGGCGATGTACTCCGCGTGCACGCTGTATTCGTTGCCCGGGTTCTTCGTGTGAATCTCTTCCTTCACGGCCTGCTCGTACTGCTCCTGGCTGATGTATTTCAGCTCGAGCATGCGCTTCAGGATGTACTCCTGACGGATCTTCGCGCGCTTCGGATTGACCACCGGGTTATACGCGGACGGCGCCTTCGGCAAGCCGGCCAGCATCGCGGCTTGCGCCAGCGTGATGTCTTTCAGATCTTTGCCGAAGTACACGCGCGCGGCAGACGCGAAGCCATACGCGCGCTCGCCCAGATAGATCTGGTTCATGTACAACTCGAGAATCTGATCTTTCGTGAGCGCGCGCTCGATCTTGTAGGCAAGCAGCATCTCGTAGATCTTGCGCGTATAGGTCTTCTCGCTCGACAGGAAGAAGTTGCGCGCCACCTGCATCGTGATCGTGCTCGCGCCTTGCGAGGCGCCGCCGTGCATCAGATCCGATACGCCGGCGCGCAGAATGCCGACGAAGTCGACGCCGCCGTGTTCGTAAAAGCGGTAGTCCTCGATTGCGAGCACCGCTTTCTTCATCTGGTCGGGAATGTCCTGAAAGCGCACGAGGCTGCGCCGCTCCTCGCCGAATTCACCAATCAGCACGTGGTCCGCGGTATAGATCCGCAGCGGCACTTTCGGACGGTAGTCGGTCAACACGTCGAGCGACGGCAGTTGCGGCCCCATCACCACCAGCGCATAGCCGACGATCAGCGCACCCACCACCGCGACAGTGGCGAGGAGCCCCACGAACCAGACGGCAAGCCTCGCGCCGAAAGAACGGCGGCCGGCCTCGGCATCGCGCGAAGCGGCATTGCGTCCTGGAGTGCGTTGGTGGGAATCCCGGTCTTCACCGGACGGAGAATGGGAGGAATGCGGTCGTTTGATGATTGGCATGACTGGAATAGTGGGCGCCTGAAGCACGCCTGTCTGCCCGCGCTCGCGGCGCGCGCATGGGTGGTGATCGAACCTCGTAGCCAGAGGCGTAAGCCACCGCGCAGCCGCTTGCCCCCGGCCGGCCGCACGGCACGCCTGGGACCATGTCCGGCGCAACGTAACAGAGCATTTTAAAGAAATCAAGCCGCCATCAAGCCAGTTTTTTTGTAAGAATTCCCTTCGCGCCGTGGCCACCGGGCGTTTTGGGCGTTACGCCCGGGTTATCAACAGAAAACGGGGAAAGGCCTGTGGACAAAGCCCCTGGAAACGCCACAACTCGTTGATGTCACGGGATTTTAATGTCGCGCCCGTTTCGCATCGGTGCAACTCGTCATATGATGGTTCCGGCGCGTGCAACGATACCGGTGCGCGCGCTGGCGTCTACCGGATAACGCCTTGACCCGCCCATGCCAACAAGTATGCGAGCCAACCATGAACAAGCCGAGCGAACGCATCGTCGTATTCGTGACGACCGCGCAGAAACGCGCGATCACCTCCACCGCCGAGAATCTGGGCATTAGCGTCAGCGAGCTGATGCGGCGCGCCGTGCTGAGCTTCGGCGCGACCAGCGAGCAGGTGAAGGCCGCGAGCATCGTCGACCGGTTGCGCGCGCCGCGCGCGCCCGATGCGCTCGACGCGGCGCTGCAACGCGTGGCGCGCGGCACGCGCTACGCACGTGCCGCATTGCCGGCGGCGTTGCAGACACGCGTGGACGGGGCCCCGCCCCAAGCCGCAGGCGCAGCCGCAGACTCTACCGGTTCAACGGGTCACGAGCGTTCGTCGCGCGCCGCGGATGCATTGCCACGCGCGTCTGGCGGCGAACCCGCTCCGCTGCTGCCGGCGGGCCTCGCAGCCGCCCTCGCCGCGGAAGCCGATCTGGAAGCCGCGGCCACCGCCGAGGCGGTGGCGCGAGTCGCCGAAGCGAAAGCGGCAGCCGAAAAAGCTTCGGCGCCACAGCCATCCGAGATGGAAACGCCGTTGCGTAACGTGCTGAAGCGCCCACGCATCGACAAGCCGCGCGACGACGACGAACCGAGCGGCGACCCGAGCACCGAAGGCGGCCGCTTCGCGTAAAACAACGGCGTATAGCGCATTTCGTGGCATACCCGTTGCATATCGTTACATTAACGCGATTCAAATGGACGAGCTTTCGGCATTGCAAGCTTCGGACACGTGAATCGCAATCTGCTCAATGAAAAAAGCGTCTGACATTTGCGTCATTCGCATCGTTAAAGCCGCCCGGTATGAATGCGCCACGCCTCACACGCAGGCCCGACCGGACATGGCGGATAGCCCCTTTTACTCACTTCCCCCTCACCTGCCGCGCCCCGGGCGAGGCAATGAGTCATTGCGCCCCGCCAGCCGTTTTTAAGAGGACGCGTGGTGTATATTCGCGGTCAAGTCGAAGACTCCTCGCACGATTTAACCTTTGAAACTATTCGCCGTTTTAACCTTCAAACCGGACAATTCACGGCATCGCTATTGCAATTGGCGAGCGCGCCCCGAACTCCAGTCCGGACGTTTGCGCAGCTCCGTGCGCAGCGGCGTAAAGTAGCAGTGAAAAGCAGTTAAGCGCGCGGGATTTTTCAGCGCCAACACCATTCTTTGGAGGTTTTCATGTCGCTTTTTGACAGCATTTCGCGCACGCTCAAAGGTCTCCTGAACGACGCGGCCGACTCCGTGCAGGATCCGTCGCGCGACTCGCGCCAGATCGTGCGCGAACTCGACGAAAGCATCGGCAAAGCCGAGAACTCGCTGATCGAGATTCAGGCGCAAGTGGCCACACAGCAAAGCAAGCGCGATGTTGCCGCGGACAAGGCGAAGAAGTACGAAGACGGCGCGAAGCGCGCGCTGCAATCCGGCGACGAAGCGCTCGCCCGTGAAGCCCTCGGCGCGCAGGCGACAGCCGAAGCCGAACGCGATGCGTTGACGAAGGAACTGACCACGCTCGAGCCGTCGGTCGCGCAGTTGAAGAGCCAGATCGAAGACATGCGCAGCCGCCGCAACGACCTGAACGCGCGTTCCAACATCCTGCAGGCGAAGCAGCAGATCGCCGAAGCGAAAGACGTCGCGGCTACCGCATTGGGCGGCATCGGCGGCAAGAATCTTTCCGAAGATTTCCAGAAGCTCGAAGACAAGGTGGGATTGTCGAATGCCCGCTCTGACGCCCGTCTGAATTCCGCCGACGTGAAGAGTGGCAAGGCCCTCGACGACAAGCTCGCAGATTTGAACCGCGGCCCGTCCGTCGAAGATCGTCTGGAAGCATTGAAGAAGCAGCTCAACACGCCGGCCCAGTAATTGCACGGCAGTACATGCCGGCGGCCTCATACGGGCGCCAGCATGCCGGCCGATCATCCGCGCGGCCACTGGTAACGACTGAAGGAGACGGGCGCCATGCGCCCGGCCCGCAAATGAAAAAATTTCTCGCAACCGCGTTCGCTTCGCTGCTGCTGGTGTCGGCCGCGACGTTCGCCGTGCCGAGCGTTCAGCAGATCGAATCGGCGATGTCGCAAGGCAACTGGCAGCAGGCCGATGCCGGTCTGAGCGAGGTGCTGCAGGCCCATCCGAACAACGCCCGCGCGCACTATCTGTATAGCCAGGTGCTCGATCGCGAAGGCCGCTATGGCGACGCGCTCGCCCAGCTGCAACAGGCCAAGACGCTCGACCCGCAAATCCGCTTCACGGACCCGACCCGCTTCGCGCAAACCGAATCACGCCTCCGCAGGGACGCGGAGCGTGCGGGCGCCAATACCACGGGTCGCGCCGCGAATCCGTTCGCGCAGCAGAATGCGCCTGCTGTGCAGCAACAGTCGGCAATGCAGCCGCAAGCGCAACAACATGGCCCGGGGGTCGGTATGTGGATCGGCATCATTGTTCTGATTGGCGTGATTGCGTTGGTGCTGCGCTGGACTTTGCGCCGCGCCCGCACGCAGGACGACACGCGCGCCGACGGCGATCGTCGCGAGCAGCTCAAGCGCGCGACCGACATGCTCAACGCGGTGCGTTCGCTGAAGCTCGACGTGAAACTCTCCACCGCGCCGGATCATGAGGCGCTGGAGAAGGAAGTCGAAGCAACCGAAGATCAATTGCGCGGCGTCGTCGAGGGTTTGTCGAATGGCAAGAATCCGCTGCCGCCGTATCAGCTCGACGAACTCGAGCAGCGTCTCGCCAGCCTGCGCGCACGCGCTGACGGGCGGCCCGATCCGGCTGCCGCAGCGGCCGCCGGCAACCAGCAGCAGTCGCCATATGCGCGGGAAGCCGAACGCTTTGGCAATCCGCCGCAAGCGCCCTATCCGCAGCAAGGCCCGTATCAGCAACAGCCGCCCGTCATCGTGCAGCAAGGCGGTGGCGGTTTCGGCGGCGGCATGGGCGGTCTGCTCACCGGCGTGCTGCTCGGCGAAGCGCTGAACTCCGGACGCGAGCGCGTGGTGGAGCGCGACGTGATCGTCGACGACGAAGCACGGCGCCGTGGCAACGACGGCGGCAATGGTGGCGGCCTCGATTTCGGCCAGGGCTCGAACGACTGGAACGATAACGGTGGCGGCGGTGTCGACATGGGCAGCAACGACGATTCCGGCGGCTGGACCGATACCTGAAACAGCGCGTGCTCATGCATGACGATGCGCAACGCAACGCCCATCGGCATGGGTCGCGTCGATAAAAAAACAGGCTCCTCGGAGCCTGTTTTATTTTCTTTGCCGATTGACCACACGAGACATTGGCTCGCAGAGCTTCAATCCGCCCCGTCCCTCCCCGCCTCATGCTGCGCTAGCCACTTCCGCACCATCCGCCGCGCTGCCGCCGCGGTCGCTCGCCGCGCGCCTTGGCATCACCAGCGTGCCGCACGCCGAACTGCGGCGCCGCTACACGCAGCACGGCTCGAAGTTCGTGACGATCATGGGCGAATTCGTCGTGGCGGCTGCCCGAAGCGATCATCAAAAGCGCGGTGCGCAACGTCTATGGCGACCCGCGCACGATCGACGCGGCGGCGCTGCGGCGTTACGTCGATTTCTTCCATGGAGAAGGCACGCGCGCCGCGATCGGCAAGATGGTGCCGACACTCGATTTCAGCGAAGTCGACACTGACGTGCTGAAGACGCTCGACGCGTCCCGCGCTGGTGCTATGGGGTGCCAGGGATCGCTGGATCCCGACCGCGCACGCGGCCGAGTTTGCGAGTCGCATTCCGGGCGCGAAGTCCGTCATGTATGCGGGGCTCACCCCCCTCCCAGCAGACGCAATAGCCCCCACAGAAATCTGGCGAGCATCACGAGCAGCTCCCACAGATGATAGAGCTGTTCCCAGCCCGAAATGCGCGCAAAAGAGTCGATCATCGTTACCGCTAGGAAAAGGAAAGGCTGCGAAGCGCAGTTCGACCGCACATCATACCGACTGCGGGATACCCCGTATCAAGTCGCCTGAAAGCCTGCCGTAAACGCAGGCAGAAGACGCTGCATCCGCGCAGGATGACGGCGTTCGTATCACAACCGTCCGCTCCATCTGCACCACCCGCGCCATCAAGGAGATGTCCATGACGCGTTTCAGCTTTCGCCGAACGGCCCGTTCGCACACGGTCGTCGGCGATATTGCCGCGCAAGCCGGCAAACTGGGCATCGAGATTTGCGACGTATCGGGTCACGTCGAGGAAGTCGCCGCGCGCGTGCAGCGCCAGGCGCAAGTATGTCGGGCGCTGCGCGAATCCGCCGCGCAAACGCTGGCGGGCAATCATCGCATCGCCGCGGCCGCGCGCGAAATGCGCAGCGTATCGGCCGAGGCCGCGACCGGCGTGCAGGGATCGCAACAGACGCTAGAAGCATCGCTTGCCGATATTCACGGGCTGGTCGAAGGCGTGACGGTGATCGAAAGCCAGATCGGCGCACTGCGCAGCGCGCTGGCGCACGTGAGCCGCGTGTCCGAGGAAATCTCGCTGATCGCCCGTCAAACCCATCTGCTGGCGCTGAATGCCGCGATCGAAGCGGCGCGCGCCGGTGAATCCGGCCGCAGCTTCGCCGTGGTGGCCGCCGAGGTGAAGAACCTGTCGGCGAAAACCGCGCAGGCCACCGGCCAGATCGAGACGACGCTCGCGCAACTCACGCAGCAGACCGAGCAGCTGATCAACGAAGGTTCGGTGAACACCGCGCGGGCGCATCGCGTGCGCGAAGGCACGCGCAAGATCGGCGACGTCGTGCATGCGACCGGCGACGCCATCGCGCAGTTGAACAACGAGGCCGGCCAGATCGCGGCATTGACCGGCGAAATCGAAACGCAGTGTGACGGACTCGAAGCGCAGGTGCTGGAAATGGCGAGCGGTGTCGAGGATTCGAGCGAGAACTTCGCGCAGGCGAAGGACCGCCTGGGGAATCTGCTCGGCGTGTCCGAGACGCTAATCGAACTGACCGCCGCGGCCGGCGTCGAAACCACGGACACGCGTTTCATCGAAGCGGTACAGCAGGCCGCCGCGACGGTGAGCAAGCTGTTCGAAGCGGCCGTTGCGCGTGGCGACGTGTCGCTCGACGATCTGTTCGATCAACGCTACGTGCCGGTGACGGGGACCAACCCGCCGCAGTTTCTGACGCGCTTCACCGCTTTCACCGACCGCGTGTTGCCCGCGATTCAGGAACCCTTGCTCGATCTCGATCCACGCGTTGCGTTCTGCGCCGCGGTCGATGCGCGCGGCTATCTGCCGACCCACAACCTGAAGTTCTCATTGCCGCCGCGCGACGACGTCGTGTGGAACATGGCGAACTGCCGCAACCGGCGCATGTTCGACGATCGCACCGGCATCGCGGCCGCGTCGCATACGAAGAAGTTTCTGCTGCAGACTTACCGCCGCGATATGGGCGGCGGCCAGTTCGTGCTGATGAAGGACGCGTCGGCGCCGGTGTTCGTCGGCGGACGCCATTGGGGTGGTGTGCGGATCGGCTACAAGGTTTGAACGCGCGCGGCGCGCCTTCCTGCACGGCGGCATGAAGCTGAAGGTGCGCCGCACTCGCGGCGCACCTTCCTAAGCCGCCATCACCGTGCGCTTGCGCTCGGCGCGCTGCATGAAGTAGTTGGCCACCACCACGCCGACTGTCACGAGCGCGATGAACAGCGTCGCGAGCGCGTTCATTTCCGGGTTCAACCCGAGCCGCACGCGCGAGAACACCACCAGCGGCAGCGTCGTCGAGCCGGGACCCGAGAGAAACGCCGACAGCACCAGATCGTCGATCGACAACGTGAACGACAGCAGCCAGCCGGACACGAGCGCCTGAGAAATCAGCGGCAACGTGATCGAGAAGAACACGCGCAGCGGCGTGGCGCCCAGATCGAGCGCGGCCTCTTCGAGCGACGGGTGCAACTCCTTCACACGTGACTGCACGATGATGGCCACATACGAAATGCACAGCATCACGTGGCCGATCCAGATCGTGAACACGCCGCGCTCGGCCGGCCATCCGAGCCAGCGGGCCATTTCGATGAACAGCAGCAGCAACGAGATGCCCTGAATCACTTCGGGAATCACCAGCGGCGCGTTGATCATGCCGGTATACAGCGTGAAGCCGCGAAACCGCCCCATCCGCGCGAGCACGAAACCGGCCCACGTACCGATGATCACCGACGCGAACGCCGTCAGCAGCGCCACCCGCAGCGACAGCCACGCCGCCGCGATCAGTTCGTCGTCGCGCAGCAGCGCTGCGTACCAGCGCAGCGAAAAACGCGTCCACACCGTGACCAGTTGCGATTCGTTGAACGAATACACCACCAGACTCACGATCGGGATGTACAGGAACAGAAACCCGATCCCGAGAGCAATCAACTGCAACATCCGGTTCGGCTTCATTAGCGCCTCTCCTCCATCGCCTTGGCCTGCGCGCGCTGGAAAAACGCCATCGGCACCAGTAACAGCAACACCATCGCGCAGGTCACCGCGGACGCCATCGGCCAGTCGGCGTTGTCGAAGAACTCATTCCACATCACGCGGCCGATCATCAGCGTGTCCGCGCCGCCCAGCAATTCGGGAATCACGTACTCGCCCACCGCCGGAATGAACACCAGCAGGCAACCGGCGATGATGCCGTTCTTCGACAGCGGCAACGTGATCTCCCAGAACGCCTTCCACGGTTTCGCGCCGAGGTCGTACGCGGCTTCGAGCAAGGTCAGGTCCATCTTCACCAGATGCGCGTACAGCGGCATCACGAGAAACGGCAGATACGAATACACCATGCCGATGTAGACGGCGGTGTTCGTGTGATACAGCTCGATCGGCGAATGAATCAGGCCGATCGACATCAGGAAGTTGTTCAGCAAGCCGTTGTTCTTCAGGATGCCGATCCATGCGTACACGCGAATCAGGAACGAGGTCCAGAACGGCAGCATCACGGCCATCATCAGCAGATTGCGGGTCGCCGGATTCGAGCGCGCGATGTAGTACGCCATCGGATAGCCGATCAGCAGACAAAGGACGGTCGAAATCGCGGCGACCACCAGCGAATTCACATAGGTCGCGAAATAGAGGCTGTCGGTCAGCAGAAACGCGTAATGCGACAGGTCGAGCGTGATGTGAATCGCGCCTTCGGCGAAATTCACCAGCTGCGTGTACGGCGGAATGCCGAGCTGCGAATCGGCGAAGCTGATCTTCACGACCAGCAGGAACGGCACGAGGAAAAACAGCAGCAGCCAGACGAACGGCCCGGCCACCACCGCGCTGCGACCGCTCAGATTGAAGCGCCGCACCGGCCAGTTGACGAAGGCATCGAGCGCGCGCTTCATGACGTCAGCACCACACCGGCCGAGGCGCTCCAGCGCACGTACACTTCGTCGCCCCACGTGGGCGGATCGATCTCGGTGAGCGCGAGGCTCGTCACGTTGGCGATCACCGTCTTGCCGCCGTCGAGCTTCACGTGATACAGCGAATAGCCGCCCATGTACGCGATATTCGTGACGACGCCCTTGCCCCAGTTGTATGCGCCTTCGGGCGGCTTGCGCGTGAGCGCGATGCGCTCGGGCCTCACCGAAATCGTCACCGGCATGCCAAGCGGCCCGGTGATGCCATGGCTCACATACAGGCGGCACGGCAGGTCGGGCGTTTCGATGAACACGTAGTCTGGTTCGTCTTCGACCGTGTGGCCTTCGAACAGATTGGTCGAGCCGATGAACTCCGCCGAAAAACGGCTGTTCGGATACTCGTACACCGCGTGCGGCGTGCCGAGCTGGACGATCTGGCCTTCGCTCATCACGGCGAGCCGGTCGGCCATCGTCATCGCTTCTTCCTGGTCGTGCGTGACCATCATGCAGGTCACGCCGACCTGGTCGAGAATGTTGACCAGTTCGATCTGGGTGCGCTGGCGGATCTGCTTGTCGAGTGCGGACATCGGCTCGTCGAGCAGCAGCAGCTTGGGCCGCTTGACGAGCGAACGCGCCAGCGCCACGCGCTGCTGCTGGCCGCCCGACAGCTGATGCGGCTTGCGCTTCGCGAAGCGGCCCATCTGCACGAGATCGAGCGCGGTCTGCACACGCTCTTTCAGTTCGGCCTTCGGCACGCCTTCCTGCTTCAGACCGAAGGCGACGTTCGCCTCCACCGTCATGTGCGGAAAAAGCGCATACGACTGGAACATCATGTTGACCGGCCGGCGGTACGGCGGCAATTGCGCGAGGTCCTCGCCATCGATCAGGATCTTGCCCGAGGTCACGGTTTCCAGCCCGGCCATCATGCGCAGCAAGGTCGACTTGCCGCAGCCGGAACTGCCGAGCAGCGCGAACAGCTCGCCCTTCTTCACCGACAGGCTGACACCTTTGACGGCGACGGTCTCGCCGAACTTCTTCACGACGTCGACGATCTGGATGAAATGGTCCGCTGCGTCGCCCGTACCGGCGCCCGTGCCGACGCCTGTAACAGCACCTTGGCCCCGCGACGGCGCGGCTGCCCCTGCCACCGCGCCCGACTGGTCACTACTCATCATAATGCTGCTTCACTCCGGCGTTTGACGAACAAAGCCCCCGGTGAACACCGAGGGCTTCTTGATGATGCTTACCCGTTCACTGTTGCCGCGGGTCAGCGGCCGGACTTGAGTTCAGTCCACAGCCGCGTTTGCAACCGCTGGATTTCCTGCGGCAGCGGCTTGAGCAGGAACAGGGTCTTGATGACCTCGGGCGGCGGGTACACCGCCGGGTCGTTCGCCACGTCCTTGTCCACGTACTTGCGCGCTTCGAGGTTGGCGCTCGGATAGTAGACCGAGTTGGTGATCGCGGCGTGCACCTGCGGCGTTTCGATGTAGTTGATCCACTCGAGCGCGGCTTCCTTGTGCTTCGCGTCCTTCGGAATCGCCATCACGTCGAACCAGACCGGCGCGCCGCCCTTCGGAATGAAATACTCGATCTTGTACGGCTTCTTCGCTTCGACCGCACGATGCTTGGCGATCACGACGTCGCCCGACCAGCCGTACGCGAAGCACACGTCGCCGCCGACCAGGTCATTGATATAGCCCGACGAGTTGAACTGTGTGATGTACGGGCGGATTTTCTTGAGCATGGCGAGCGCGGCGCGGTAGTCGTCCGGGTTCGTGCTCATCGGGTCCTTGCCCATATAGTGCAGCGCGGCGGCGAACATCTGGTCCGGCGCATCGAGCACGGACACGCCGCAGGCTTTCAGCTTCGAAATGTTTTCCGGCTTGAACAGGATGTCCCAGCTATCGAGCGGCGTATTCTTGCCGAGAATCTGCTGCACCTTGGTGACGTTGTACCCGAGACCGGTCGTGCCGTACGCCCAGGGCACCGTGTATTTGTTGCCCGGATCGGCGCCCGCGACCAGCGCCATCAGCGACGGGTCGAGGTACTTCAGGTTCGGCAGCTTCGATTTGTCGAGCGGCTCGAAGATGCCCGCGGCGATCTGCTTGCCCGCGTAGTTGCTGGTCGGCACGACGATGTCGTAGCCGGAATGGCCGGTGAGGAGCTTCGCCTGCAGCGTGTCGTCGCTGTCGTAGTTGTCGTATTTGACCTGGACGCCGGTCTGCTTGGTGAAGTTCGGAATGGTGTCCTTGGCGATGTAATCGGACCAGTTGTACACGTTCAGTTGAGTGTCTTTCGCAGCGGCCGTCAACCACGGCGTCGCACACAAGACCAGCGCCACCATTTGCCCCAGTACCCGTCTTTTCATCTCGTTCTCCGATCCGTGGCCCGCTCGCGCCGACCGTCCTCACTCATGCCGCGGCATTGCGCACACGGCGCCCCTGAAAACCACGAAAACTACCATCAATTATTGCGCGGCCAAAAAAAACGCCGCGCTGTCGCGCAAACGGAACAGCGCAGGCCGCAGCGCTGGAAAATGGCCGCAATTTTAGCGGGTTATCGGCGCGTGTCTACCCGAAATAATGCCCCGGGAGGGGCTTTGTCGTTATCCGGCTGCCGGGTCGAAGCGGCCGGGGCGTGGGCGCGGTCCTGGAATGGGGCGGCTGGTGGTCGATGGGTGGCTCATTTTGCTCGCAGACGGTTGCGAATTCCCTTGCTTTCGGCTTTCACCGGACGAGGTACCGCGAACACCCGGCCGGCGTATGCACCGTGCGCCGGCCGACGGTGCACAATAGCAGCTGGAGGACCGGCAACCGGCGCAGCCCCGCTCGCTCACCGGTTCCGCCATGTCTGGCCGGCCCCACGCGCCGCCGACGCCTACGCGTTGGGCACGTGGCTTGCGAGAGCATGCAGTCCCGAACCTCAGGCATCGATGAACACCAATCCCTTCGCGTTACGGCCCAACCGCCGCCGGCGTCTGCCTGGCGATGGTTCGCCGCGTCCGGCGCACTGGCTCTCGTTCGTCGGCGCCGGCGCGCTGATCGCGGTCGGCTATATCGACCCCGGCAACTGGGCGACCGCGCTCGGCGCCGGCGCGGGCTACGGCTACCGGCTGCTCGGCGTGGTGCTGTTGGCGAGCGTGATGGCGATGCTGCTGCAGTGGCTGTCGTCGCGGCTGGGCGTCGTGACCGGGCGTGATCTCGCGCAGGTCTGCCGCGAGCGCACCGGTCGGCGCGGCACCCTCTTCCTGTGGCTGACCAGCGAGATCGCGATCATCGCGTGCGACGTCGCCGAGGTGGTCGGTAGCGCCGTCGCGCTGCAATTGCTGCTCGGGGTGTCGCTGACGGTCGGCGTACTGATGTCGGCGGTGTGTACGTTCGCGCTGCTCGCGCTTCAGCAGAAAGGCGGCCGCAAGCTCGAAGCGGTGATCGCGGCGCTGATCGGCTTCGTCGGCCTGTGCTTCGTGGTACAGCTGGCGCTGGCGCGGCCCGACTGGCACGCGGCGCTCGCCGGCGCCGCGCCGAGCGTCGAACTGCTCAGGAACGCCGGCATGGTGTGGCTCGCGGCGGGCATCGTCGGCGCGACGGTGATGCCGCACAACCTTTACCTGCACTCGGCGCTCGTCAAGCATCACGCGCCGGAAGGCGGCGACGCGCAGATCAAGGTCGCGTTGCAGGTCGTCAACATCGATACGTTCGCGTCGCTGGCGTTTGCTTTCGTGATCAACGCGGCGCTGCTGATCGTGGCCGCCGCGGTGTTCTATACGAGCGGCTATCGCGACGTCACCGATCTCGCTGACGCCCACCGGCTGATCGCGCCGCTCGTCGGCACGCACTGGGCCAGCATTCTGTTCGCGGCGGCGCTGCTCGCCTGCGGCCTGAGCGCGACCGTCACCGGGACGCTCGCGGGTCAGGCGGTGATGGAAGGCTTTCTGCAGATCCGCCTGCCGCGCTGGAAGCGCGCGCTGCTCACCCGCGCACTGGCGATCGGGCCAGCGCTGTTCGCGGTCGCGCTGTTCGGCCAGCACGGCTCCAACCAGTTGCTGGTGGCGAGCCAGGTGGTGCTGAGCCTGCAACTGCCGCTTGCGGTCGTGCCGTTGATCCGCTACACGTCTGACGAGGGCCTGATGCGCGACTGGCGCGTGCGCGGCGTGCCGCTCGCGCTGGCGTGGCTGTCCGCGGCGTTCATCATCGTGCTCAACGGTGCGCTGCTGTGGCAGCTGGCGTTTGGCGGATGACGCGGCGCTTCCACAGCGTCGTGGCAAGAGAAGCGGTCTGTGCGCCTTTGCCTTTGCTTGCGGGCGGTGAGCATCGGGTCGCGGGTGATGACGTGTCCAGGCATGGCCACGCCGGGTTTGCACTGCCTGCCACGGCGAGGCGCATGCCGCGCATCGGTTAACATAGCGGAACTTCGTCTCTTCGCTCCAAGGTTTTCGATGTCTTCGAATCTCCACGATCTTCCCGACAGCCCGTGCATCGGCGTGTGTTCCACGCTCTTCGACGAAGTTTGCAAAGGCTGCGGCCGCACCGCCACCGAAGTGTCGAACTGGGTGTTCCTGAGCGACGAGGAAAAGCGCGCCGTGTGGGTGCGCATCGAGCAGGAAGGCACCGCGATGCGCTTTCAGAACGACAGGCTTTAAAGCCTCGCGCGGTTTTGGGGGCATCTTGTTGGGGCATCTATAGGCCCCGCGGGCTCCGCGCCCGCACAGCGTTGCGCTCATAAAAGACGCCGGGATCGCTCCCGGCGTTTCTTTTGGCGAGCCGCACGCGGCTAGCGCCGCGTCGCCATCAGAACTTCATACCGACACCCAGACCGACGATCACCGGATCGATGCTCAACCTGCCGAGCGACTGACCGCCGAGCGACGCGTCCGTGTGCATCCAGATCTTCTTGATGTCCGCATTCACGAACAGCGTCTTGGTGACCTGCACGTCGATACCGGCTTGCAACGCGGGACCGAAGCTGTGATTGCTGATCGCGATGGGCTGGCCGCCCGCGCTCAGGCCGTTGTTGTAGAACAGCGTGTAGTTCAAACCCGCGCCCAGATACGGACGGATGCGCCCCGCGTGATTGAAGTGATATTGCAGCAGCAGCGTGGGCGGCAGCACGTTCACGCCGCCGAGCCCCCCGAGGCTCGACGTCACCTGATGGCGCGACGTGCCTAGAATCAGCTCGACGCCGAGTTCGTCGCGGATCATGTAGGTCAGATCCAGCTCGGGCACGATCGCATTGTTGACGCCGACGTTGAGCGCCGTCAGCGTCTGGCTCGTGCTCACGTTCGGGATGATGCTGATCGCGCGCAGACGCACCAGCACGTCGCCGGCGTGAATGCCGCTCATCGCGTCGTCGCCGGCGGCCTGCGCCTGCGGTGCCAGCGCGGCCGCGCAAAGCAGACTCGTTGCCGCGGCGGCCTTGATTTTCTTTCTGAGCGAGTACTTCATGTGCTTCCCCGTGTGATGAATGTCGATGTCATGCGGGGATTGTCGAAGCTTCCATCTGGCGCCGCGTTGACGCGTATCAACCCGGCGAGAATGACCGGCGCCCTGCGACAGCCGGTCGCGTCGCGCCGCTCAGCAGCAGTTCGATCAGATCGTGCACGCTGCGAATCGCCGTACCGAACGGCAACGCTTCGCGCCCGCGAAAGAAGAGCCCGTTGGCGACGTCGCCACGCAAGGCCGCAACTAGTCGCGTATCGATGCAGAAGTGGCCGAACTTTTCGATACCGTCGCGCCAGCCGCACACGTTCAGGCATTCGAGCGCGGTGGGACACGCGTGCTTGAGCGCGCCGACCTTGTCGCGGATTTTCGTTTCATGGCGCAGATAGCGCATCAGCCACGGCGTCTTCACGGCGCGCGCGGGCAAGCCCGTCACACTGACGAATTCGACGATGTCCTCGGGAGCCGCTTCGGCCAGCACGCGCTTGAAGTTCGGATGCGCGTCGCCTTCCTCGGTGACGGCGAACGCCGTGCCGAGTTGCACGCCGCTCGCACCCGCGTTCAGCAACTCACGCACCGCCTCGTGACTGTTGATGCCGCCCGCGACGATCAACGGCACGTCCTGCCGCTTGAGGCCGAGCGACGCGAACACGGTCTCGAGTTCTTCGAGCACGCGTAAAAAATCGAAGCGCTGGTCGTGCAGATCGGCGAGGTCGGCGACGCCGAGATGCCCGCCTGCATGGGCCGGATGTTCGATCACGACGGCGTCGGGCAAGCGGCCTTTCTTCATCCACTTCTTCAGCACGAGCGCGACGCCGCGGCTATCCGACAGGATCGGGATCAGCGCGATATCGTGCGCCGCGGTCATATCAGGCAAATCGAGCGGCAGGCCCGCGCCCATCACGATCGCGTCGGCGCCGCTCTCGCAAGCCACGCGCACGTAGTCGGCCTGCGCGCCGACCGCTTTCATCACGTTGACGGCAATCATGCCGCGGCCTTCGCTGAGCGTTCTGGCCGCGCGGATTTCACGCGCGAGCGCGGTGAGGTTCGCGTGTTCGAGCGTCGCCGTATCGGGGGACTGGCGGCAGAGTTCCATCAGGTCGCGATGATGATGGCGCAGATCGATACTGGCGATGGTGCCGAGCGCCCCTTCGCGGGCGACGCTGCCGGCGAGCCGGTGAGCCGAGATGCCGACGCCCATGCCGCCTTGCACGATCGGCAGCAGCGAGCGGCCGCGAACGACCAGTGGCGGGAAGGAGTGAGAGTTGAGCATGAGGGGCCCGATGAAGGATTATCGAAGGATTGATAATCGAGCTTCGGGCGCGGCGGGCTTTGCGTCAGGTCAACGCGATTGCGAATGAACGTGGTGTGCGTAGTATTGGGTTGATGCCGATCACCCGGAGCGAAGACTCAATGCGATACGAGACGATACGCCGCACACCCAATAAAAAAAGCCCGCTTCGAAGAAGCGGGCTTTGCGATGCAACGTAATGCGAGTCGCGCGTGCTTCGATGACGCTTACTGCACGCCTTGGCTCAGCAGGAAGTCTTCGTAGTTGCCACCGAAGTCATTCAACGTGCCATTGGTCTTCACTTCGATGATCCGGTTCGCGAGGCCGCTCACAAATTCGCGGTCGTGCGAAACGAAAATCAGCGTGCCTTCGAACTTGTCGAGCGCGATCTGCAGCGACTCGATCGATTCCATGTCCATGTGGTTGGTCGGCTCGTCCATCAGCAGCACGTTGTGGCGGCCCAGCATCAGCTTGCCCCAGATCATGCGGCCCTTCTCGCCACCCGAGAGCACCTTGACCGACTTGCGGATGTCGTCCGCGTTGAACAGCAGGCGGCCCAGCGTGCCACGCACCATCTGCTCGTCGTCGCCTTCCTGGCGATAGCCGTCAATCCAGTCCATCAGCGTGACGTCGTCCGGAAACTCTTCGTACGTGTCCTGCGGCATGTAGCCGACGCTCGCGTTCTCCGCCCACTTCACGTTGCCGTGATCGAGTTCGAGCTTGCCGAGCAGCGAGCGCAGCAGCGTGGTCTTGCCCGCGCCGTTCTCGCCGATGATCGCGATCCGCTCGCCCGGCTGCACGCTCATGCTGAAGTCGTTGAAGATGGTGCGCTCGTACTTCTTCGAGATCTTCTCGGCCACCACCGCAATGTTGTGCAGCTTCTTCTCGTATTCGAAGCGGATAAACGGGTTCTGCCGCGACGACGGCTTGAATTCCTCGATCTTGATCTTGTCGATCATCTTCAGACGGCTGGTGGCCTGACGCGCCTTCGACTTGTTCGCCGAGAAGCGGCGCACGAAGTCCTGCAGGTCGGCGACGCGTTCCTTCGCCTTCGCGTTGGCGTTCTGCTGACGCTCGCGTGCCTGCGTGCTGGCCAGCATGTAGTCGTCGTAGTTGCCCGGATAGACCTTCAGCGTGCCGAAGTCCATGTCGGCCATGTGCGTGCAGACCTGGTTCAGGAAGTGTCGATCGTGCGAGATGATGATCATCGTCGAGTTGTACTGGTTGAGCACGTCTTCCAGCCAGCGGATCGAGTTGATGTCCAGGTTGTTGGTCGGTTCGTCCAGCAGCAGCACGTCCGGCTTCGAGAACAGCGCCTGCGCAAGCAGCACGCGCAGCTTCCAGCCCGGCGCGACATTGCTCATCGGGCCGTTGTGGTCTTCGATCGCGATGCCGATGCCAAGCAGCAGCTCGCCCGCGCGCGCTTCGGCGGTGTAGCCGTCGAATTCCGCGAACTTCGCTTCGAGCTCGGCGGCGTGCATGTAGTCGTCGTCGGTGGCGTCGGGGTTCGCGTAGATCGCGTCGCGCTCGGTCATCGCGGCCCACATTTCGGCGTGGCCCATCATCACGACGTCGAGCACGCGCACGTCTTCGTACGCGAACTGGTCCTGGCGCAATTTACCGAGGCGAATGTTCGGTTCGAGCATGACGTTGCCCGAGCTCGGCTCCAGGTCGGAACCCAGAATCTTCATGAAGGTGGATTTACCGCAACCGTTCGCACCGATCAGGCCATAGCGGTTGCCACCCCCAAATTTGACCGAAATGTTCTCGAAGAGGGGCTTCGGCCCGAATTGCATGGTGATATTGGCGGTAGACAGCACGGCGCGTCCCTTTGAATGTGATATCGGCGAAAAACCTAATATTTTAGCAGGTTATCGCGAATTCAACCCACGCGCACTTCGTCGCGCACTGCGTCGCGCACTTCGTATTACCCGCCCGAGGTGCCGCGTGGCGTCTGCAAAACGTCGATGAAGGCCGACAGATCGGCCTCGGCAAGCCCCATCGCCGCGCCCAGCCGCAGCAATTGCTGGACTGTCGACGACACCGGCATCGGCGTGCCGGTCTCATAGGCGGTGGCCGCGACCGTGTCGATGTCCTTCTGGAAGGTGCGGAATGCGCCGATGGGCTCGAGACCGGTCTGCGTCATGCGCGGCACGAAGGTCTGCAACAGCACGGAGTCCGCCCAGCCGCCGGCGAGCCCCTCGGTCAGTTTTGCCGCGTCGAGGCCGCTGCGCTGCGCGAGGCTGACCGCCTCGGCGATCGCGGCCAGCGTCGCGGTGACGATGGTCTGATTGCACAACTTCGCAGTTTGGCCCGCGCCGACTTCGCCCATATGCGTGACACGCGACGCGTAAGCGTCGAGCAGCGGCTCGACGGCCGCGACGTCGCTCGCCGTGCCGCCCGCCATGACCGCCAGCGTGCCGGCGTTCGCGCCGGCGACGCCGCCCGACACCGGTGCATCGATCCAGCCGATGCGTGCCCCACTCACGCCCTGCTGCGCCGCCGCGGACGTCGATGCGGACGAAGCGGCCAGCGCCGCCGCGCGCTGCGCGAACGCGCGCGTCGCGGCCGGCGGAATGCTCGAATGATCGACGATCCAGCGCAGCCGGACCAGTTCGGCCGTATCGCCGCTCAACAGCCCCGCTGCGCCGAACACCGTGTCCTCCACCGCCGCCGCGTCGGCGACGCACAGCAGCACCGCTTCGCAGCGCCGAGCCAGCTCACGCGGCGTATCGGCGACGCGCGCGCCCTCCGCGACCAGCGCTTCGGCCTTCGCCCGGGTGCGATTCCACACATGCACGGTATGCCCTGCGCGCAGAAGATGCCGGATCATTGGCGCGCCCATCAGGCCGGGCCCGCAAAAACCAATTTCCACTTTCGAACCTCGTCGGCTATCGGATTGAGTTGCGCGGACATGATAACGGCCGCGCGCCGTCACCGGCTACCGGGCACACGACGTGCGGCACTACCCGCCGATGGGCCGCTCACGTGTGGCGTTTGCCGCCGTATTTGCCGCCGCATTTGCCGCATGTGCCGCGTTTCCCGTTGCCTATACTTTCTGGACACCAACGAAGACCAAGGAGGAAGCTCATGTCAGACCACGTCTACAAACAGATCGAACTGACCGGCTCGTCGACGGTATCGAGCGACGACGCCGTCAAGACCGCGATTGCCAAAGCGTCGAAGACCTTACGCAATCTGCACTGGTTCGAAGTCACTGAAACGCGGGGCCAGATCGAAGACGACAAGGTCACCTACTGGCAGGTGACGATCAAGGTTGGTTTGCGGATCGAATAACGCGATCGCGGCACCGGGCCCGTGGGGCCGGCGCCGCGTTGACAGGCAAGCGGCACATGTCCGGCATGCGCGCAAGACGCGAGCGCCGGGCTAGCGGCCGATCCGCGGCAAAAAGCGCTGCGTCCGTACTGGACGCAGCGACTCAAAGCAGCGGTTGCGGCGACCGCCGTCTCGTCGATCGTAAAACCGTTCATGCATCGCCCGGCATCGGCCGAGCGTGACGCGTTACTTCGGCAGCGAACCGTCCACGCCTTCCACATACCAGTTCAGACGTTGCAGTTCCGGATCGGTCAGGGTCTTGCCGGCCGGCACCTTCACCGCACCCGACTGATCCTTGATCGGGCCGGTGAACACGTCCCACTTGCCGCCCGCCAGTTCATCGCGCCTCGTGGCGACCTGCTTCTGCGCCTCGGCCGGAATCGCCGAGGTGTTCAGATCCTCCAGGTCGACGGCCTTCTGCGGAATGCCCCACCACACCGGATCGTTCTTCCACTTGCCGTCCAGCACCTGCTGGATCGCCGCGTTGTAATACACGCCCCAGTGCGCGACCACCGAACCGAGATGCGCCTGCGGGCCGAACTTCTTCATGTCCGAATCCCAGCCGAACGCATGCACGTGTTTTTCCGACGCGGTGGCGAGCGTCGCGCTCGAATCGGTGTTCTGCAGCAGCACGTCGGCGCCCTGGCCGATCAGCGTTTCAGCCGCCTGCTTTTCCTTGCCCGGATCGAACCAGCTGTTGATCCAGATGACCTTCGTGTGCACCTTCGGATTCACCGAGCGCGCGCCGAGCGTATACGCATTGATGTTGCGCACCACTTCCGGAATCGGCACCGACGCGACGAAGCCGAGCGTGTTGGTCTTCGTCACGTAGCCCGCGGCGACACCGGCCAGGTACGCGCCCTGGTACATGCGCACGTCATAGGTGCCGAAGTTCGGCGCCTTCTTGTAGCCGGTCGCGTGCAGAAACACCGTGTCCGGGAAATCCTTCGCGACCTTCAGCTGGAAGTCCTGAAAGCCGAAGCTCGTGCCGATGATGATCTTGTTGCCCTTGTTCGCCAGATCGCGGAACACTCGCTCCGAGTCCGCCGATTCCGGCACGTTCTCGACGCGCGTGATCTTGATCCTGTTGCCGAACTTGGCTTCTGCTTCGCGCGAGCCCTGGTCGTGCGCGAAGGTCCAGCCGGCATCGCCCGGATTGCCGAGGTAGACGAACGCGACGCCAGGCGCGTCGGCGGCCTGCGCGGTTTGCGCGAGCGGCGCAGCGAGCGCGAGCGAGGCCGCGCCCCACGCGAAAGCGGTCAGCAGATTTCTTCTCTTCATGTTGGGTCCTGTTGTCGTGTTGGTCGAATAATAGGAAACGCAGGGTCGCGGGCGGCCCGATCAGCCCGCCGAGAAAAACGGCTTGCCGAGCGATGCCGGCGCATTCAGACGGATCGTGTTCGGATTGCGCGAGATGAGCACCAGCACGACGACCGTCGCGACATACGGCAGCATCGCGAGGAATTGCGTCGGCACGGGCACGCCGATCGCCTGCGCATAAAACTGCAGGCCGGTCACCGCGCCGAACAGCAGCGCGCCGATCAGCAGACGCCCGGGGCGCCACGTCGCGAACACCACCAGCGCGAGTGCGATCCAGCCGCGGCCCGAGGTCAGGTTCTCCTGCCACAGGTGCAGATTCACGATCGAATAGTAGCCGCCCGCGAGCCCCGCCATGCCGCCGCCGAAGGCCACCGCGCCGTAGCGCACGCCAACCACCGGAAAGCCGACCGAGTGCGCGACCTGCGGCGATTCGCCGACCGAGCGCAGCACCAGACCGGCGCGCGTGCGGTACAGAAACCAGCCGATCACGGCGAACATCAGGAACGCCAGGTAATCGAGCGGCGTAAGGCTGAAGAGCGCGGGCCCGAGCACGGGAATCTTCGAGAGACCGGGAATGGTCCACGTGTCGATGGTCGCGCGCACCGCGGCCGACGTATACGGCTTGCCGACATAGGCCGACAGGCCGATGCCGAAGATCGTCAGGGAGAGGCCGGTGGCGACCTGGTTGGCGAGCATGGTCAGCGTGAGAAACGCGAACAGCAGCGACATCGCGAGACCGGCGCCGATCGCGGCGAGCACCCCGAGCCACGGGTTGCCGGTAACGGTCGTGACCGCGTAGCCGGTCACGGCGCCCATCAGCATCATCCCTTCGACGCCGAGGTTGAGCACGCCCGACTTTTCGGTGACGAGTTCGCCCGCGCCCGCGAACATCAGCGGGATTGCGGCGGTGACGGCGCTCGAGGTGAGCGCGCTGGCTTGTTGAATATCCATGGAAGTCCGGCGAAAAGATCAGTGAGCCTGGTTAGTGAACGGCGGCCAGCGAGCGGCGGCGCACCCGGTAGTTCACGAACAGGTCGGCACCCAGCAGGCAGAACAGCAAGAGCCCCTGGAACACGCCGGAAAGCGCCTGCGGCAATTGCATCGAGGTCTGCACCGCTTCGCCGCCGAGATACAGCAAGGCCATCAGGAGACTCGCGAGCACGATGCCGACCGGATGCAACCGCCCGACGAACACGACGATGATCGCCGTGAAGCCGTAGCCCGGCGACCATGTCGCCTGCAACTGGCCGATCGGGCCGGCGATCTCGCCCATGCCGGCGAGGCCCGCGAGGCCGCCGCTGATCAGGAGCGACGTCCAGATGGTTTTCTTGTCGGAGAAGCCGGCATAGCGCGCGGCAAGCGGCGCGAGGCCGCCGACGTTCATCCTGTAGCCCGCGAAGCTCTTGCGCATGAAGAGCCACACGAGCGGGATCGCGATTAGCGTGACGAACACCGACGCGTTCAGCCGCGTGCCGCGCAGCCATTTCCAGTGCCAGTCGCCGTAGAGCGTTGGATAGAGCGCGTCGCCGCTGAACATTTCTGACAGCGGGAAATTCATGCCCTGCGGATCGCGCCACGGGCCGCTCACCAGATAGATCAGCAGTTGCGTGGCCACGTACGTGAGCATCAGGCTCACGAGAATCTCGTTGGTGTTGAAGCGGCTCTTAAGCAGCGCGGGAATCGCCGCCCACGCCATGCCGCCGAGCACGCCGGCAATCATCATGGTCGGCAGGATCCACCAGCCGGTGGCCTCGTCGAAATAGATCGCGACGCCGCTCGCGGCAATGCCGCCGAGCAGCATCTGCCCTTCCGCGCCGATATTCCAGACGTTGGCGCGATAGCCGATCGCGAGGCCGAGGCCGATCAGGCACAGCGGCGACGCCTTCAGCAGCAGCTCGGACCAGCCGTTCACACTCGACAGCGGTTCGATGAAAAACGCGTGCATCGCCTGCAAGGGATCGCGGCCCACGAGGCTGAAAATCAGAAAGCCGATCGCGAGCGTGAGCAACGCGGCGATCAGCGGCACGGCGAACTGCATCGTGCGCGAGGGCGTCGTGCGTGCTTCGAGTCGATAAGGAAGAATCATGGGTAGCGTGTGATTTGTTGGTTCTGGTGGTGAGGCTCGAACGACGTGGCTCGCCTCTTCTCGCTTCGCGCGCTTTACGCGTGCGCCGCCTGTTCCGCCGACGGCGCCGCGCCCTCGCGCGCGCCGAACAGACCCGCCATCCAGCGGCCGATTTCCTCGGCATTGGTCGCCCCCGTCGCGCGTACCGGCGAGAGCCGGCCGCCGGCGAGCACCGCGAGGCGATCGCAGATGTCGAACAGCTCTTCCAGCTCCTCCGAGATCACCAGAATCGCGACGCCGCGTGCCGCCAGATCGAGCAACTGCTGACGGATGAACGCCGCCGCGCCGACGTCGACGCCCCATGTAGGCTGCGCGACCACCAGCACTTTGGGCGCCTGCAGGATTTCGCGCCCCATGATGTATTTCTGCAGATTGCCGCCGGACAGACTTTGCGCAAGCGCTTCCGGGCCGCCGCAACGCACGTCGAAGGCGTCGATGCAGCGCTTCGCGAACGCTCGCATCGCGCCCGCCTTGATCCAGCCCGAGCTGACCATCTGCTGACGATGCGCGGTGAGCAGCGCGTTCTCCGATAGCGACATGGCCGGCACCGCGCCACGACCCAGGCGCTCTTCCGGCACGAAGCCGAAACCGAGCGCGCGCCGGCCGCCCGCGCCGAGGCGCCCGGCTGCCTTGCCGCAAAGCGTGACCGCGTCGGCGCGCACGCCGCGTTTTTCACCGGACAGCGCCGAGAGCAACTCCGCCTGGCCGTTGCCCGACACGCCCGCGATGCCGAAAATCTCGCCCGCATGCACGCCGAACGACACGTCGTGCAGCGACGTGCCGAACGGGTCGTCGCTCTCCACCGACAACTGCTTCACGTCGAGCAGCACGGCGCCCGGACTGTGCTCGCGCCGCGTGTAATCGGGCAGCGAATGGCCAACCATCAACTGCGCGAGCGACGCATGGGTCTCGCCCTTCGGCTTCACGTGACCCGTCACACGGCCGCCGCGCATCACGGTCGCGCTGTCGCACAGCTCCTGGATTTCGTCGAGCTTGTGGCTGATGTAGAGAATGCTGCAGCCTTCGGCCGCCAGCCGCCGTAACGTCGCGAAGAGCTTTCTCACCGCTTGCGGCGTCAGCACCGAAGTCGGCTCGTCCATGATCAGCAGGCGCGGGTTCTGCAGCAGACAGCGCACGATCTCGACGCGCTGCCGCTCGCCCACCGTCAGGCTGTGCACGTGACGCTGCGGATCGATGTCGAGCCCGTAGTCAGCCGAGACTTCACGGATGCGTTTGGAAAGCGTCTTCAGGTCGAACGGTTCGTCGAGTGCGAGCGCGATGTTTTCGCCGACCGTGAGCGTCTCGAACAGCGAAAAATGCTGGAACACCATGCCGATGCCGAGCTTGCGCGCCGCCGCCGGGTTCGCGATCTCGACCACTTCGCCTTCCCAGCGAATCTCGCCGGCGTCAGGCCGCACCGCCCCGTAGATGATCTTCATCAGCGTGCTTTTGCCGGCGCCGTTTTCGCCGAGCACCGCATGGATCTCGCCCGGGGCGACGATCAATGTGACGTCGTCGTTGGCGCGCACCGCCGGGTACTGTTTGCTGATGCCCTCGAGCATCAGCCGGGGCGCCGCCTGTTCCGGCCTCGCTGCCGGCTGCGCGGCGGCGCCGTCGCTATAAGAAGAGTCGCTCATGTGATTCCGTAGTGCGTCAGTGACGTCCGGTTCCGGCGCGTCCGTCCACCTTGGCGGCGGACGATCCGTCACCACAACCGGTTGACAATACCTAATTCGACCCGCTCAGTCGAGCCGTCAAAATTCCCGCAAACCCGCGCCGCAGCGCGCTCTGCGGGTATGCCACCCTTGACGTCGATTTTCGTTCATATTAAAACGCATATACCCCCACGCCCGTTCGATCAGCCAGAACATATATTTCGGAGAAGTCATGAGCCAGCAACGCGAGGCGATCGATACGTACCTACTGCGCGTCTTGCACACCTTGCTGATGGAGCGCAGCGTCACCCGCGCGGCCGTCAAGCTGAATCAGTCGCAACCTGCGATCAGCGCGGCGCTGCGCCGCCTGCGCGACATCACCGGCGACCCGCTGCTGGTGCGCGGCAAATCCGGCATGGTGCCGACCGAGTACGGCCTGCGCCTGCTCGAACCGGTACAGAACGCGCTGCGCGAAATCGAACGCATCAAGTTCCAGCAGCACAACTTCGATCCGGCGACCTCGATCCGTTGCTACCGGATCGGCTGCCCGGACTACCTGAATGTGCTGTTCGTGCCGACGGTGGTCGAACGTTTTCGCCAGGCCGCGCCCAACGCGACGCTCGAATTTCACTCGCTCGGGCCCGCCTTCGACTACGAACTCGCGCTCGAGGACGGCAAGCTCGACATCGTGGTCGGCAACTGGCCGGAGCCGCCGGAGCAACTGCATCTGTCGAACCTGTTCGTCGATCAGATCGTCTGCCTGATGAGCAGCACGCATCCTTTCGCCAAACGCGGCGGCCTCACGCTCGACCAGTACCTGAACGCCCCGCATCTCGCGCCGACGCCTTATTCGGTGGGCCAGCGCGGCGCGATCGACGTGCATCTCGCGCGCGAGCGCCTGAAGCGTCACGTGGTCGTCACGTTGCCGTACTTCAATCTGGCGCCGTACGTGCTGATCAAATCCGATCTGATCTTCACCACGACGCGCCTCTTTGCCGATTACTACGCGAAGTTCCTGCCGCTGACCGTGGTGCCCGCGCCGCTCGATTTCCCGCCCATGCAGTACTACCAGCTGTGGCACGAACGCGTGCATTACTCCGACGAAGTGCGCTGGCTGCGCAGTCTGGTCGCCGAAGCGACCAGGACGTTGATCGACAAACCCTGACGCCTCGTTTTCAGCTGTTGCGCGGGTGGCGGGCGTGCCGCGCATGACGCTGGCATCCCTGCTCGCTTTCCCGCACTTTCTTCTTCTACGCCGCCGCCTCGTAAAGCGTCTTCGCCAGCCGGTTGTGCTGCTCGATGACCGGCCCGAGGTCGAGCGTCGTCAACTGGCCGTCTTTCACCACCACCTTGCCGCCGATCACGCTATAGCTCACCTGTGAAGGCGCACAGAACACCAGCGCCGCGACCGGGTCGTGCAACGCGCCCGCAAACAGCGGCTGACGCAGGTCGAACGACACGAAGTCCGCCGCCATGCCCGGCGCGAGCGCGCCGATGTCGTCGCGATTGAGCACCTTCGCGCCGCCCAGCGTCGCGATCTCCAAGGCGTCGCGCGCGGTCATCGCGTCCGGCCCGAAACCGACCCGCTGCAACAGCAACGCCTGGCGCACTTCGGCGACCATCTGCGCGCCGTCGTTCGAAGCCGAACCGTCGACGCCCAGCCCCACCGGCACACCCGCGAGACGCATCCGCCTGACCGGCGCAATGCCCGAGGCAAGCCGCATGTTCGAACATGGACAGTGCGCAACCCCGGTGCCCGTGCGCGCGAACAGTTCGATGCCCGCGTCGTCGAGTTGCACACAGTGCGCATGCCACACATCGTGGCCGACCCAACCGAGATCTTCCGCATACTCGGCGGGCGTCATGCCAAACTTCTCGCGGCTGTATGCGACGTCGTTGACGTTCTCCGCGAGGTGCGTATGCAGCGACACGCCATAGTGACGCGCCATCGACGCCGACTCGCGCATCAACTCGCGGCTCACCGAAAACGGCGAGCACGGCGCGACCACCACCCGCAGCATCGCGTAGCGCCCCTCATCGTGATACGTCTCGATCAGCCGCTGCGTATCTTTCAGGATGTCCGCTTCACGCTCGACCACCGAATCCGGCGGCAAACCGCCGTCCTTCTGCCCCACGCTCATGCTGCCGCGCGCCGCATGAAAACGCATGCCGATCCGCCGTGCCGCCGCAATGCTGTCATCGAGCCGGCTGCCGTTCGGATAGATATACAGATGGTCGCTCGACGTCGTGCAACCGGACAGCAGCAGTTCGGCCATCGCCGTCAGCGTCGAGACTTCGATCATCTCCGGCGTGAGATTGGCCCACACCTTGTACAGATTCGTGAGCCAGCCGAACAGCTCGGCGTTCTGCGCGGCGGGCAACGCGCGCGTAAGGCTCTGATACATGTGGTGATGCGTATTCACGAGACCCGGGATGACCAGGTGGCCACGCAGGTCGAGCACTTCGTCGGCGGTGGGCGGCAACTGCGCCGTCGGCCCGACCGCGACGATGCGGTTGTCCTCGATATACAGACCGCCGTCGCGCAGTTCGCGCCTCGCGCCGTCCATCGTGACCAGCACCTCAGCGTGCTTGACCAGCATCGTTTTCTTCGCCTTTCCCGATTGCTGCGCCGCCTGTTCCATCGTCATTCGTTTTCTCCGCTTCAATACTTCCGTGCAAAGCCGCTCGAACGCGATGTGACGGCACGCCAACCGCGCCGCCGCGTCCCGTCGAACGCCGTTGGCCCGGTTACCCGGCGTGTTGCGCCGTCTTCGGGGTGTGCCGCAGCGGGTTCGTCTCCGCCGCGGCGCACAGGTGTAACCTTCGACGGCCAAAATAAGCATGGCAACTCGCGCCAATGCGATACCCAACCTCACGCTATCGATATAGTGGGCCTTTTTTGGCGCCGCTACGATCGAAGCGACGCGCAGCAGTCGAACCAGGCAACTCGCTGCGGCTTTCGACGGGCTGTCCAACATGCGCCAGGTATTATCTTTCCTATCTCGCGCGCGCTGAACGGAACAACCTTTTTACAATGGCTGCCACGGCGCTCGCTTCAATTCGCCGACGGGTATGTAGCCACTGACGTGGAGCCTCGATCCGCCGCAAACGTATCTGGATCGGGCTGCCGCCGAAACCTCGCAAACACACAAGGAAAATTGCGAATGGGAAAGCTCACTACCCATGTGCTCGACACCGCGAACGGCCGTCCCGGCGCGGGCATCAAGGTCGAACTCTTCGCGCTGGCGGGCGACACGCGCCGCGCGCTCAAAACCACCACCACCAATGACGACGGCCGCTGCGACGCGCCGCTGCTGGAGGGCGACGCGCTCGTCGCGGGCGAATACGAGCTCGTGTTCGGCGCGGGCGACTACTTCGCGTCGATCGGCACGAAAGTGCCCGAGCCGCGTTTCGTCGATCGTGTGGTGCTGCGCTTCGGCGTGGCCGACGCCGCTGCGCATTATCACGTGCCGCTGCTGGTGTCGCCGTGGTCGTACAGCACGTATCGAGGCAGCTAGGCGGCGTTGGCGCCGGCCATGTCCGATTGCATTGCGCAGATGCTCGCCGGCACTTTCCTGCTGCCTCGCGAGCACCCGCGAAACGCATTCGAACGCGCGTGGCCTCTCCCGAGCCGACGGACCTGAGACCCATAAAAAAATCGACGCCGTGCGAACTGAGCGCACCGCGTCTTCGACCCCGGGCTCAGCGCGCTGAGCCCGGACGGCCCGAGATCCGTCGGACGGGTCCAGCGAGGCGCCGAACGTCATCGCGCATACAACGAATCAGAAGTGGAGGAGTGTCATGGAAGGCTTTATCACCGACTGGTTGAATCTCGCGATTCGCTGGTTCCACGTCATCGCCGCGATTGCCTGGATCGGCGAGTCGTTCTATTTCGTCGCGCTCGACAACAGCCTCAAACCGCCGCAGGATCCGAACCAGCGCCGGCGCGGCGTGTTCGGCGAACTGTGGCACGTGCACGGCGGCGGCTTCTACAACATGCAGAAGTACACCGTCGCGCCGCCGGAAATGCCCGACGATCTGCACTGGTCGAAGTGGCCGTCGTACACCACGTGGCTGTCGGGCTTCGGCCTCTTCACCGTGCTGTATCTGTTCTCGCCGACCACGTATCTGATCGATAAGAACGTGCTCGACATGGGTCCGGTGGTCGCCGTCGCGTCGGCGATCGGCTTCCTCGCGGCCGGCTGGATCGTGTACGACTCGCTGTGCCGCATTCTCGGCAACCGCGACAAGGCGCTCGGTATCTGCGTCGGCGTGTACGTCGTGATCGCCGCGTGGCTCGCCTGCCATATCTTCGCGGGCCGCGCAGCCTATCTGATCATGGGTGCGATGCTGGCGACGATCATGTCGGCCAACGTGTTCTTCGTGATCATTCCGGGCCAGCGCAAGATGGTCGACGCGATGCTCAAAGGCAACACGCCGAACCCGATCTACGGCAAGCGTGGCAAGCAACGCTCGGTGCACAACACGTATTTCACCTTGCCGGTGGTGTTCGCGATGCTGTCGAACCACTACGCGATGACCTACACGCATCCGTACAACTGGGCCGTGCTGCTGGTCATCATGCTGGCGGGCGCGCTGATCCGCCAGTTCTTCGTGATGCGCCACCGCGGCCAGGTGCTGTGGTACCTGCCGCTCGTCGGCGTCGCGCTGATGTTCTGCGCCCTCTTCTGGACCATGCCGAAGCCGCTCGTGCCGCAAGCGCAGGCCGCGAACGCGCCGGCGGTCAAGGTGGCCGACATCGCGCCGGTGCTGCAACAGCGCTGCGTGGCCTGCCACTCCGCGCATCCGACGATGATGGGCAGCGCGCCGGCCGGCGTGCTGCTGGATACGCCCGATGAAATCTCGCAGAACGCGCAGCGGATCTATCAGCAGGCTGTGACGTTGAAGGCGATGCCGCTCGGCAACGTGACGCACATGACCGACGACGAGCGGATGAAAATCGCGGCCTGGTTCGAAGGAGGCGCGGCCAAGTAAGCGCGGCGGCCGGACGCGAGGTTCGGCTTGCCATCGACGCAGCGGCACGAAGCGGGCTTTTCGCGCGAGCGGCAAGCCCGCTTTTTCGTCCTGAGGGGCGTGGCTGGGCACGGGTCGGGACGCCGCGCCAATATGTAGCCCTTGGGCCACAAAATCGCGCGAAAATTGATAAAATGTAGCCCGTGAGACACAAATTTAAAAAAATGATTTTGTAACCGATGGGCTACAATATGAATACCAATCGCCGAAATTGATGCCTTGGGGCTACATATGACCCATCTCGCCGACGTATCGGACATGCTGAAAGCGCTGCGGCGCGAAAACAACCTGTCGCAAGAAGAACTGGCGCGCCGCGCCGGTGTGGCGCGCACCACCGTCGCGCGCATGGAAACGCTCGCCCGCAACGACATGAGCGTGTCCGTGCTGCTGCGTCTGCTCGAAGCGGCGGGCTACGACCTCAAGTTCGTCGCGCATGGGCACGGGCGCACGCTGGAAGACATCCTCGCTGAGCAACGCAGCCCGGAGCCGAACCCATGAGGCTCGACGTCCAGGTGCTGGGCAGGAACGTCGCCACGTTGTTTCGCGAGCGCGACGACTACGTCCTCAAATACAACGCCGACGCCCGCGCCACCGACTTCGTCAGCCTGACCATGCCGGTGCGCGAAGAAGCCTGGCGCTGGCCGCGCGACCTGCATCCGTTTTTCCGGCAGAACCTGCCTGAAGGTTACCTGCTGAATCTGATCCGCGAGCAGTTCGGTCCCTTGCTCGACGGCACCGACCTGTCGCTGCTCGCGGTGGTCGGCGCGATGGGCATCGGCCGCGTCACCGTGACGCCCGAAGGCGTCGCGCCGGGCACCGAACTGCAGGCGCTCGACGTTCAGGACATCCTGCACGGCGACAACACCGCCGATCATTTCGCGCAGCTCGTGCGCGAATATGCGCGCGCGGCCATCTCCGGCGCCGTACCGAAATTCATCGCGCCGCAGGAACAGGCGGCCGGCGCCGCCGCGCCGCTGGTGCTCGGCAAGCCGACCATCCGAACCAGCCGCCACATCGTCAAGGGCTCGGACGACAGCACGCCGTTCCTCGGCTTCAACGAGTTCTATTCGATGCGCGTGCTGGAACGGCTCGGCGTCGTGCCGGTGGCGCGCACGCAGATGTCGGACGATGGCCGGGCGCTGGTCGTCGAGCGCTTCGACGTCGATGCACAAGGACTGCCCGCGTATGGCGTCGAAGACATGTGCAGCCTGCTGGGTTTGCCGCCGCACGAAAAATACAATTCGACCAGCGAGAAAATGCTCAATGCAGCGCGCGCGTATCTGCTCGATCGCAACAGCATGCGACAGCAGCTCCAGCAGCTCGGCTGGCATCTGCTGACGAACTACGTCGTGCGTAACGCGGACTGCCACACGAAGAACATCGCGCTGTTTTACAGCTCGGTAGACGACGTCGCGTTCACGCCCGTCTACGACATCGTCACGACGCAGGCGTATCCGCGTTTCGCGGCCAATCCGCCGGGCCTGCCGATCGACGGCCGCAAGACCTGGGCGGCCGGCAAGACGCTGGAGCGCTTTTTCAACACGCGCATGGGCATTGCGCCACGGCAGTACGCGCAAATGGTCGAGGCGTTGTGCGATTCGGCGGTCGCCGTCGGTCATGAGGTGATCGAAGCGGCGCGCAATGAACCGCAGTGGCACACGGTCGCGAAGCAGATGCTGCATGCGTGGGACGACGGCATGGCGTCGTTGCGCTCGCCAAAGAAAAGCCTGCAGTTCAAGGGACTCAAACCGGCGCTCGAAGCTGCCGGGTTTTCCGCGCCCGAGCCGGCCGAACGCGCGCGCGAAGTGATCGGGCGCTCGCCGCTGCTGGGTAAGCGCTGAGAGTTCGGGCGTTGTGTCGCGTCGGCGCCTGACGGTCCGTTCCGGCTTCAGGTTCGCGCAATGCAAAGGCAAGCCCGCGGCACACGCCGTGGGCTTTCATCGCTCACCACCTCAAACCGCGACTGCACTCAACGCATCTTCAGTCAACCATAGCGACTCGGCCAGATCCTGCTCATTCAGGTTGAGCCCCTCACCGCCACGATCGACGACGATAAAGTCGCTCACCTCCCCCAACGCGATCAGCGGATGGTGCCACACGCCCTTCGCATAGTTCACGCCCTGCCAGCCGCTCGTGACAAACGCGCGAATCTTCGTCGCGTCCAGCTCACCCGCGGGCGCCACCACGACCAGATACGGCTTGTCGTTTAGCGGCACGAACGCCTGGCTGCCGAGCGGATGACGCTCGAGCATCTTCACTTCGAAGGGCAGCGTGCGCGGCTGTCCGCGAAACAGATTCACGAGCGTGCGGCCGTTCTCGTCCGCGACATCCACTTTCGCGAGATCGTGATAGCGGATCGTCGTGCCGAGGTTGATCGGAATCTGCTTCGCGCCTTCGAGTTCGATCACGTCGCCGAACGCGGCGAATGCTTCCTTCGTCAGCGGTTCGATAGCGAGCGTTTTCATGATGCGAGCGTGCCCCACAGACGCAGACGCGATACGCCGCCGTCCGGAATGATATTGAAGCGAATATGCGTGACCGGCCCGAGCGCCGCGATCTCGCTTTCGAAGAAATGCTGCTTGTCCATCTGCAACTTCTGTTCGCCGAGCAGGACCGGCCAGAACATCGCCTGCGTGATCAGCGAGCTGTCGGTGCCGCCCTTCACGTACGCGGCCTGGATCGAACAGCGGTCCGGATAATTGCCCTTGAAGTGCGCCGTGTCGACTTCGATTTTTCCGATCACGCCCGGCTGCGCCAGTGCGACGATTGCCCAGTCATTGCCCGGCTCGCGACGGCGCCGTGTTTCCCAGCCGTCGCCCATGTTCACACCGCGGCCCGGCATCAGCAGCGTCGACGCCGCGCCGAAGTGCTGATTGTTGGCCGCGACCAGGTATGCACCGTTTTCCATCGCGGCCAGATCGAACTGCTCGGTGCGGCTCGCGCCGGCCCAGTCGACCTGCGGCTGACCGTACACGCGCAGACGCGCGATCCCGCCGTCCGGATAGATGTTCACGCGCAGGTGCGTGTACGCGTTCGCGTCGCTCACGTCGAGATAGTGGTGGCTATTGCCCTGCAACGTGGTGGACGGCACGATCTCGGTCCATTGCGTGGACTGATTCGGCGCGCCGTCGAGCACGCGCGCCGCCTCCACCGATGCCGCCGGCGGAAAGTTGCCCGTGAAGTGGCTGGTGTCGAGGTCGAGCCCTTTGATCACGCCCGGACGCGCGAGCTTCACGACGCACCAGTCATAGCCGCTCACGCGCTTGCGGCGGGTTTCCCAGCCGTCCATCCACTTGCCGTTGTCGTCGTACTTGCCGGGAATGAAGACGGCCGGCTCCGGATTCAGCATGCGCTCCTTCGGGGCGAAGAAATCGTCGCTGGACTCGAGCGCCTGCGCGCCCAGACGCGGGTCCGCCAGGTTCACATAGCGGCGCGTGAATTCCGGTGCGTTGGGGTCGAGAATCGGGAGTGCCATCGTTGTCGTCCTTGAGGTGTGAAGGTGCTGGAAAAACGTTGCGGTTCGAGGGCCGCGATGCGTGCCTCAGGCGTACCTGAGGCCTACGCGTCGATCAGGTCGTCGAGCCGGAAACGTGCGATGCGGTAGATCTGATCGAGGCTCGCGCGCAATTCGTCGGCGTGGCTGTTGTTCACGCGCGCCTCGAAGTTCGCGATGATGCCGTGACGGTCATAGCCGCGCACCGCGAGAATGAACGGGAAGCCGAACTTCTCGCGATACGCGCTATTGAGCGCGAGCAGTTTGTCGAACTCTTCCTGCGTGCATTGCGCGAGGCCCGCACCGCTCTGCTCGCGGGTCGATTCGGCGGTCAGCTCGCCGCGCACCGCGGCCTTGCCGGCAAGCTCCGGGTGAGCGTTGATCAGCGCGAGCCGCTTCTCGTCACCGGCCGTTTCGACGATGCCCGACATCGTGCGATGCAGTTCGTCGATGCTCGCGAACGGCCGTTGCCGCGCGGCGATTTCCGCGACCCACGGCGAGTGCTCGAAAATGCCCGACAGCGCTGCGACGAACGCGTCGGCCGAAATGCTGTTGAGTTGGTCCAGAGTGTATTGCATCGCCTTCATGCGGCCGCCCCGCGCTTGTTTGGCTGGTAAGGATGATGTTCGCGCCAGTGCCGCGCGATATCGACACGCCGCGTCACCCACACACGATCGTGCTGTTCGATATGGTCGAGAAAGCGCTGCAATGCGCGAAAGCGCCCAGGGCGTCCGAGCAGGCGGCAGTGCATGCCGACCGACAGCATCTTCGGCGCTTCGTCGCCCTCTTCGTAGAGCACGTCGAAGGCGTCGCGCAGATAGGTGAAGAAGTGGTCCGCGGTGTTGAAACCTTGCGGGCTCGCGAAGCGCATGTCGTTGGTGTCGAGCGTGTACGGCACGATCAGTTGCGGCACCCGCGCGCCGCCCGTCACGTCGACGTCCATCCAGAACGGCAGGTCGTCGCCGTAGTAATCCGAGTCATACAGGAAGCCGCCGTATTCGGCCACCAGCCGATGCGTGTTCGGGCTGTCGCGCCCGGTGTACCAGCCGAGCGGCCGCTCGCCCGTCACGCGTTCGAGCGCTTGCATGCCGAGGCGCATGTGCTCCGCCTCTTTCTCCGGCGATACGTCCTGATAGTGAATCCAGCGATAGCCGTGGCACGCGATCTCATGGCCGAGTTCGACGAACGCGCGCGCCACGTCGGGATGCCGCTCGATCGCCATGCCGACGCCGAACACCGTGAGCGGCAGCTTGCGCTTTTCGAATTCGCGCAGGATGCGCCAGACGCCCGCGCGCGAGCCATATTCGTAGATCGACTCCATGCTCATGTGACGAGCCGGATACGCGGCCGCGCCGACGATCTCCGAGAGAAACTGCTCCGAGCCGGGGTCGCCGTGCAGCACGCAGTTTTCACCGCCCTCTTCGTAGTTCAGGACGAATTGCACCGCGACACGCGCTCGCCCCGGCCAGTTGGCCTGCACCGGGTGGCGGCCGTAGCCGATCAGATCGCGTGGGTAGTTCGGGTCGAGTGGCATGGTTTGACGGATGCGTGGTGACGGTACGGAAAATTCGCGCGGGCGCTCACACTGCAGGCACGTGGCGCAGCCTGTGCATGAGCATGCGGGCGGTGCTTGAGTCGCTCGCCGCCACCGACCCAACCCTCTGAATCAGCGGCGAAAAAGCACTTCAGGCACCCGCGCCGAGTTGAGCCAGTGTAGCGAAAACACCCGGCTGCGCCCATACACCCGGCCAGATAGTGCGTGTCAGACGGGATGTATGTGCTGGCCCGGCGCGCTAGCGTTTACCCGCAGCGGATCGGCGGTTTCGGCGCCGTGCGGCCGCTGCGGATCCGGATCAGCCGGCGCCGGGCCGAACGAGGCCAGCGCGCCGTCATAGCGCTTGGCCAACGGCCTGGCGTAGTCGCCGCGCTTGGCCGTCGACAGGCGCAGTGCGACCAGCGCCTCCGTCCATTTCACCGCGGCTGTCACGCCTTCGATCACCGGCGCGCCGAGCGCGTCCTCGATCTCCGCGCACAGCTCGGCCATGCCCGCACAACCGAGCACGATCGCGTCCGAGCCGTCCTCGGCAAGTGCACGCCGGCATTCGTCGAGGATGATGCGGCGCGCGGCCGAGCCAGGCTTGTCGAGATCGAGCACGGCGACGTCGGTCGCGCGGACGTTGCGGCAAAAGCGCTTCATGCCGTAGCGCTCGGCGAGATGCCACGCCATGCCGCAGGTGCGCGCGAGCGTCGTCACCACCGAGAAGCCTGGAGCCAGCACGCTCGCCGCGTGCATCGCCGCCTCCGCGATGCCGATCACCGGGCCGCGCGCGAGCTCACGCGCCGCGTATAAGCCGGGGTCGCCGAAGCAGGCGATCACGTAGCCGTCGCAACCCTCGCGCTCGCCCGCGGCGACTTCGGCCAGCAGGCCTGGTGTGGCGAGCGCTTCGTCGTAATAGCCCTCGATCGACGGTGGCCCCATGGTCGGATTCACCGCGATCACTTCGGTGCCGGGCGCGGCGACTTCACGGGCGCAGCGGCCCATGGCGTCGGTCATGCGTTGCGTCGTATTCGGGTTGATCAGTTTGATGCGCATAGGAACTCCTGTTGACGCGCTCCGAACGGAGCCCGCCTGGGGACTGCGGGATTCAACGTGCGAGTACGCGATAGAACAGCGCACCGAGACCCGCGCCGATGAACCACGAGAAATTCGCCATACCGTCGAGCCCCGGCATCATCACGCAGACTACCGCGATCAGCGCGGCCGGCAACAACGCGGCCACCGCCCGGTAGTTGACGCCGTTGCGATACCAGTACGAGCCGGTGGGCCCGACCGTGTACAGATCGTCGAGCACGATCTTCTGACGCTTCACGAGGTAGTAGTCGACGATCAGGACGCCGTATAAAGGGCCGATGAAGCTGCCGAGCACGTCGAGCGTGTAATGGATCACCGCCGGGTTGTTGAACAGATTCCACGGCGTGATGAAGATCGATGCCACCGCTGCGAGCATCCCGCCCGCACGCCAGCTGATGAGGCGCGGCGCGACGTTCGAAAAATCGAAGGCCGGCGAGACGAAGTTGGCCACGATGTTGATGCCGATCGTCGCGATCGTGAAGGTCAACGCGCCGAGGATCACCGCAGTCGGATAATCGATATGGCCGACCGTTTCGACCGGGTCCGTGATCAGCTCGCCGAATACCGGCAGCGTCGCGGCGGTCGTGATCACCGTCACGAGCGAGAAGGCGAGGAAGTTGACCGGCAAGCCCCAGAAGTTGCCGCGCTTCACGCTGCGAAAACTTTTGCCGTAGCGCGAGAAGTCGCCGAAATTCAGCATCGGTCCGGAGAAGTACGAGACCACCAGCGAAGTCGCCGTGATCATGACCGGCACCACCTCCATGCCGTGATATTTGACGCCGCCCAGGTTGATGCCGATGTTGCGCCATCCCGCGCGATACACCATGTAGCCCGCCAGAATGAACATCACCACGTAGACGGCGGGACCGGCGAAGTCGATGAATTTCTTGATCGTCTCCATGCCATGCCAGAACACCAGCGCCTGCAAGACCCACAGCAGCATGAAACCGGCCCAGCCGAGCGTCGACAGGCCCATGAAACCATGGTGATGAACGTCGGCATAAGGCAGCAACGACGGCACGAACTTGAGCACGACGATCACCAGCGCGCTCGAGGCGAGATAGGTCTGAATGCCGTACCACGCGACTGCGATCAGCCCGCGAATCACCGCGGGAATATTCGCCCCGAGCACGCCGAAGGTGGCGCGGCACGCGACCGGGTAAGGCACGCCGTTCGCCTGGCTCGGTTTCGCGATCAGGTTGCACAGCAAGTTGACGATCGTGATGCCGACCAGCAGCGCGATCAGCACTTGCCAGCTCGTCAGGCCGAGCGCGAACAGACTGCCCGCGAACACGTAGCCGCCGACGCTGTGCACGTCCGACATCCAGAACGCGAAGATGTTGTACGCGCCCCAGGTTTGATTGCGCAGCGGCGCGAGATCTTCGTTGTAGAGCCGCTCGCTGTAGCCGGCCGGCATCGACGGATCGGCTTGCGCGCCGTCGTCGACATAAGTGGACATCGAGGGATTGCCGGGCGCTGCACTGAACTGAGCCATGATTCCTCCTTGAGATGGGACCGTCGATAGCGCATCGAAGGACGTTGCACCGGCCATCCCGGTCGCGCCCTCCTCGTCCATATGGAATCGAGAAAGCCTGCGCCATCCGGTGGGCCGTGCCGCGGGCGTCTCCGTACTGAAGTACTTGTGGTTATCGCATCGCCAGCCGCCGCGAATTCCCGGCGATGCGTCGCTGCTCGAAAGTCGGTCGCGTGGCGACGGACGTGCGTGCGCAAGCCGGCAGCGCTCACGCCGAGCCGCCTTGCAACGCCTGATTCGGTTCAGTTCAATTCAGTGCCGCGCGCGCCGCTGATGGACGCGTGCCTGTTCCTGCTGATTCGTGCTCGTGGGTGCCGCCGCTCCTCTTGCTGCGTGCCTCAGCCCGGAGTCGATCCAGCTTTGGACGCCTCTTTCGATGCCGAGCCCAGCACGCCGAACACTTCATGCAAATCCGCCGCGCCACGTGCGGGGCGATCCAGCATTTTCAACTCGACGCTTTGCAGATGGCGCGACATCAACGCCGCCGCCTCTGTCGCATCGCCCGCGTCGAGCGCGGCGAGAATGGCTTCATGGTCTTCGAACGAGCAAGGGCTGCGCCCAAGCGACTCATACAGCGCGGAAATCAGCGTCGAGCGCGCGACCAGTCCATTCAGACAATCGCACAGCACGGCGTTGCCGGTAAGCCCCGCCAGCTCGGTATGAAACTCGCCCGACAGGCGAATCCATGCCGGGAAATCACGTGTTTCGAACGCCTTGCGTTCACGGCCGATCATGCTGCCGATGCCCTTCAATCGCCGCATGCCGTGACCGCTGCAAATCTTTTCGACCACCGCGAGTTCGATGATGCGGCGCATTTCGAACACCTCGTGCACTTCCTGCAGCGACGGACTCGCGACGAACGCCCCGCGATTCGGTTCGAGATCGACGAGGTGGTCGGTCGCCAGTTGCGCGAGCGCCTGACGGATCGGACCGCGCTTCACACCAAATACTTCGCACAACTGTGCTTCTGTCAGCTTGGCGCCGGGTGCGAGCCGATGTTCGAGGATCGCGGCGCGGATGCGCTCTGCAATCGCTTCGGGCTTCGAACTGTTCGCGGCGGCGTCTGTGTCGGGCATATTTGCGTCTCGGTATGGTGGTCATCATAGGATGGACATAAAGATTGTCAACAATTTTTATCTCGAATTTCGACAATCTTCAACGTCAGGCTGAGCGGGCGGTCAAGCGGCACGCGGCGTTGTGAGGCCCGGCTTCAACATGAGTTTAATTAGGTGGCGTGGAGGCTGTCCATTGAGTGCGCATTTTGTCAACAAAACGCGCGCGCCTTCGGTGGACTCGCCCGCATGCGGGCGGCGCAAATGATTGACCGTTAGTTGCATTTTTGAATTAAAAAAGAAAGCGGGCTAGCGTCCGCTTCGCTCCAGATCGATCTAGCCGTCAGTTCAGCCGAGACACGGATAGCCGGACAGGCTCAGTTTGAACCCACGCGCATCGGCGACGAGATGCGCGTCCGCGCCCACCGGCAACGTCAGCATGTTGCGGACATGCCCGAACTGCAGCCCCGTGACGACCGGAATGCCGATCAACGACCTCACCTGCTCGATCATCGCGTTCAGGTCATAGCCATTGTCGTAGTCGTACGCTTTGCTGCCCGAGAAGTCGCCGAACACGAGCGCCTGCTGCTGCGCGAGGATGCCGGCCAGATGCAGTTGATAAATCATCCGCTCGACCCGGAACGGCTGCTCGTTGACGTCCTCGATGAACAGGATGCCGCCCTGCACCGGCGGCATATACGGTGTGCCGATCAATGACGTCAGCACCGCCAGATTGCCGCCCCAGAGCATGCCCGACACGTCGACCGGCTGCGCCTGCGGCGTGTTGCCCGTCACCGTCATGGTCGGCTGCGACACGGCGGACCAGAAGTGCTGCATCGTGAATTCGCTGAGATCCTCCGCGCCGAAATCGCTCATCAGCATCGGGCCGCCGAACGTTTTCAAGCCGGCGCGCGCCAGCAGCGCGAGCTGGATCGCGGTGAAATCGCTATGCCCGACGAGCGCGACAGGTTGACCGGCGAGGCGCCGTTGCAGCCCTTCGTAGTCGAGCCCGTGCAGGATGCGCACCGCGCCGTAACCGCCGCGCACGGCCAGCACCACGTCGGGCAGTTGGCGCGACGGATCGGCGAGCCGGTTCAGATCGGCCGCGCGCTCGCCATCGGTGCCCGCGAAGCGCTGATAGCGGCGCTTCGTCGCCTCTTCGCCGCCGACCTCGTGCCCCTGCGCATGCAGACGACGCAACGCGCGATGCAGCACCTCGGGGTCGTGCGGATAGCCGGACGGCGCGATCAGTTCAATAGTGCGGCGGACGGTCATGGGCAAGACCTGCTGGTGGTGGTTGTTTAGTGCGGCTCGGTGCGGGCCGGTTCGCTGTCTGCTTCGGGATCTGCTTCGCCGCGTGCCGCCGCGCGCGCTGCGCGGCTCGCTCGGCGCCGCTCGGCGAAGAACGACTTGAGCGCCGCGCCGCATTCGGCTTCGAGCACGCCGCCGCTCACCGCGGTGTGATGATTCAGTTGCGGATGCGCGAACGCATCGACGACGCTGCCGCATGCGCCGGTTTTAGGATCGCGCGCGCCGAACACGACGCGGGCGATGCGCGCGTGCATGATCGCGCCGGCGCACATCAGGCACGGCTCGAGCGTCACGTAGAGTTCACAGCCCGGCAGCCGGTAGTTCTCGACAGCTTGCGCGGCGGCGCGCAACGCGACCATTTCCGCATGTGCCGACGGATCGTGCGCGCCGATCGGATGATTGAAACCTCTCGCGATGACTTCGTCGCCGCGCACGAGCACCGCGCCGACCGGCACTTCGCCGGCCGCGCGTGCTTCCTCGGCGGCAGCCTGAGCGAGCATCATGAAGCGGCGATCACGTTCGGAGAAAATGGCTGGCGCGGGCGGATCGACGGGTGTGCCAGCGTCGGGCGCTGGCGTGCCGCTGTCAACCGCCGACGCTACGAAAACGTCGGCCGCGTCGGGACACGCCGATATCGATTCGTTAGACGCGACCGGCTCGCCCGGCGTTTCATGGGATTCGCCGGATGCCGGCTCCGGCCGCGGCCCTGAGGCGGCGTGGTGGACGAGCGCGTCGCTCACCGCGAACCCACGTCAGCCGTATTGAGGTTGCCGGCGCGCTCCGACAGCCGCTCGGCGATTCGCCGGCAATAGTCGCGCGGCAAAACCAGCGGGCCGCCGCGCAGCGATTCGAGTGCCATATCGAGCGCCAGCATGCGCGCCTGGAGACAGCAACGGGTAGCTTGGTCGCTCACGGCATTCAACTCCGTTTGCAGGTCGCGCAACGCGCGCAACTGCTCGACAGCGGGCGGCACGAAGCCCGCGTTCTTCAGGATCCGGTTGGCGACGCGCACCTCTTCCGGGACCCACGCATCGTCGTCCTGGGGCAGCGGCGCACCCGCGCCCGGCAAGTCGTCGAATTCGCCACGCGCGGCGGCGGCAATACGCTGTTCGACAAGCGCATCAAGCAATTTCATCTGCAATCCACTACGTTGCGGCCCAAGCATTCTATCAGGGAGCGCACGACCGTTCTGCCCGTCTGGCGGACAAAACGCGCCGGCTTTCAGATATTGCGTATTTGGCAGACACATAGAGACGGCAACGCTGAAAGACCCGACTGGGTACGCTTCTGGTGGAGGCGACCGGGCGCTGTAAGAGCCGCCTGCGCGCACGACGCTGCTTGCGCTGCCTGCTGCCTCCCGCCTGCTCCTGCCGTTGCCCCGCTCCTTGCTTCAAGGTAACCGAAATCGTGCCATCCGTCGCAATCGAACGACTTATTCGCCACTCGCTTGCGGCGTGCGCCGCCTCGTTGACTGACGCGCGTCCTCACGCCCATGCCGTCGCACATCACGACTGAGCCGCCGTCAACGGCCAACGCGCCAGTGCGACATGGCGCGTGCGTCCAAGCAAACTGTGTATCAACGCAAACTCGCGCACGTTCCAGCACACGGATTCAACGGGACGCTCCGCCGCCCAGGGCATGCCATACGCCAATGTGACGTGCGGCACATAGGACGTGACCACTGAACCGGCGCGCCCCCCAAAACCAGCATGCTCCAACGCTTGCCCCAGCGCGTCATGAAGCGCACGAAGACCGGCGACGCCCCCGCGACCGGTCAACACCAGAGGACCCGGCCGGGGTTTCGACGCAAAGCTCGCGACGGCGTCGAATTCGACCGTGAATGGCGCCATGCGAATCGACGCGGCGGCCCGCATCGCGGCATCGACCTTATCCGGAGGCAGGCCGCCTGCGAAATTCCCGAGATGCAGCAATGTCACGTGCAGACGGTTAGCCGCAAGCGGTTTGCTGCGTACGCGCGTGCCCGCGCAGAGTTCTTGCGCGGACTTCGACATAGTGGCCGCCGTATTGGCGTCGGGGAAGACCGCGAAAAACAGACCGTCCGTTGGCGTCGGCGGCGCCTCGAGTCCGGGCAACCATAGTTGTTCAGGCATTTCGTTCGTCACCGGGTAAAAGCCGGCATAGAGGAATCTTCCTTCGTGTTCAAGTTCGTGCGCGCCTGACCACGACGCATCAGTAACACCCCGTGTTTCCCGGATGGGACCACATGAACTCACGTTCCGCCCCCCGAACAATACTGTACATTCATACAGTATCCGCGGCAATGTGGAACTGCGCAAGAAAGCTCGAAGTGTTGAACGACGCCGCGAAATACGATGCGGCACGTGCAAGCAGTGGCGTCCTGAAAGCCGGCTCGCGTGGCATCGTCGGGTTGGACGTTTGCATCGGCGCGGGCATTTGCACAGTTTTACGCCGCAAGGCCGCTGCATGCCGTCGCTTGAAATACTGCGCGCCAGTATCTGTTGATACGGTCGAGACAACAGGAATTGCAGAGTCAGTTGGGCAGTGCGGAACGTTCCGGCGTCACACGGCCGTTGCGCAAAGCCTTTTGGCTACCTTGCGCGCCGACACCCCGCGAAGGCTTCGCGGCATCTGCGCCGATCGCCGGCACAGATGCCGCAAGGCCCCCGCGCCTGGCAATCAAGGCAGCGCGTAAGCCATCACATAGTCGCCGAGCTTCGTGCCAAACGAGCCATGTCCCCCCGCGGCAATCACGACATACTGTTTGCCATTCGCTTCATAGGTCATCGGCGTGGCTTGGCCGCCTGCGGGCAAGCGGGCCCGCCACAACATGTCGCCGGTATCCGTGTCGAACGCGCGGATGTAGTTGTCGGCGGTGGCGCCGATGAAGAACACGTGGCCCGCCGTCGTCATCGGGCCGCCCAGCATCGGCATCCCCATCTTGAACGGCAGCGGCAGCGGCGTACTGTCGCGCACGGTGCCGATACGCCTCTTCCAGACGATCTGATTCGTCTTCAGATCGATCGCCGACACATAACCCCACGGCGGTTGCTTGCACGGCAAACGGGTCGGCGCGAAGAACGGATTCAACTCGACGCCGAACGGAGTGCCGTACTGAGGCTGAATGCCGATTTCGGTGCCGGTGCCGCCTTTGGCGTTCTTATCCGGTTCGATCGGATTGCCCGGGCCGCGCGGAATCAGCTTCGACACGAACGGCAGTGCGATCGGATTCGCAATCGCGATCTGCCGATCCGTATCCACGGCAAGGCCACCCCACTCGAACATGCCAAGGTTGCCGGGGAACACCAGCGTGCCCCGTTCCGATGGCGGCGTGAACGTACCGTCATAGTCCAGATGGTGGAACATCACGCGGCACACCAGTTGATCGAACATCGTGGCGCCCCACATATCGGCGCCCGTCAATTTCCGGCTCGGCCGGAATGTCAGATCGGAGAACGGCTGCGTCGGCGAAACATGATCGCCTGCTGCGGCGCCTTGCGGGACCGGCCTTTCCGGCGCCGGTACGACGGGCTTGCCGGTGCGGCGGTCGAGCACGAAGATGTTGCCCGTCTTGGCCGGCGCGTAGACGACCGGCACGACATTGCCCGATTGATCGGTGATGTCGGCGAGCGTCGGCTGGGCCGGCAGGTCCATATCCCAGAGATCGTGATGGACGGTCTGATAGAACCACGCCAGTTTGCCGGTGGTCGCATTGAGCGCGAGCAGGCCGCTTGCGAAACGTTCCTGCTCCGGTGTGCGATTGCCGCCCCAGATGTCCGGCGTGGTCACGCCCATCGGCAGATAGACCAGATCGAGCTTCGCGTCGTAGACGGACGGCGCCCACGAATTCGGCGAATTGAGCGAATAACGTTGACCTTCGCCGAGCACCGCGTTCGGCTCTTTCGCGCCCGGATCGAATGCCCACAGCAGCTTGCCCGTGCTGACGTCGAAACCGCGAATCACGCCTGAGGGTTCGCGCGTCGAGTAATTGTCTTCGACGGCACCTGCGATCACGATCACCTTGTCGGTAATGACCGGCGGCGAGGTCGGCTCGTATTGACCCGCTGTCGTCACCGGCTGGCCGGCTTGCAGATCGAGGTCGCCGTTGGTCGCGAAATCCTTGCACAACTGGCCGCTTAGCGCATCGAGCGCATACACGTGACCGTTGTTCACCGGAAGATAAATCCGGCGCGCGCACATCGCGGGCGCCGCCGACGGTGCCGCTGCCTCGCCGTTATCGCCCGCCCCGGCGGCCGTCAGGTCGTGATACGACACCCCGCGACATGTCACGTGCTGGAAGCTCGGATCGGTTTTCAGCTTCGGATCGAAACGCCACTTTTCCTGGCCGGTCGCGGCGTCCAGCGCGAACAGGATCTGGTGCGGCGAGCATAGGTACAGCAGGTTACCTATTTTAATCGGCGTGACTTCATCGGTGATTTCGCCCGGGTCGGTCGAACGCTTCATGTCGCCGGTGCGGAAGGTCCACGCCTCTTGCAGATTCTTGACGTTCTCCGCGTTGATCTGCTTGAGCGGCGAGTAGCGCGTGCCGTGCTGGGTGCGACCGTATGCAGGCCAGTCGGCGTCCGGGATAGAGGCGGCTGTGGCGGTGGCCGCCGCGGGCGCGGACGCGGACGCGGACGCGGACGCGCTGCTCAGCGTGCCGTTGAGTTCCTGCGGATCGTTGAAGACCGCATAAACCAGCACGACGCCGCTGACGATCAATGTAGCGCCGAGAGCCATGGCCGGCGTCCTGGCCGGCGCGTCGAAGCGGCGATAGACGAATGGCAACAGCAGCCAGATGCCGAAGATGACCAGCACGCCCAGACGCGGCGTCAGCGCCCAGAAGTCGGTGCCGACTTCCCACAGCGACCATCCGACGGTGCCCAGCAGCAGCAATGCATAGAGACCCAGCGCAAACGGTTTGCGGCGCTGGACGAGAACGGCCGTGACCAGCATGACGATGCCTGCGATGACGTAGTACGGCGAGCCACCGCTCACCACCAGCCAGACGCCGCCGACGAGCAGATACAGCCCGGACAAGGCAGCGAAGACGACAGTCAGCACGCGTGCTATCGAAGAAGATTCGGATCTTTGCATCCTGATTACCTCTGTAGTTGGGAATGCCGCGTCGGTTGGAGACGAAACGCCTGGCGAGCGAAATGGCCTGAACTCTCTGGAGACCGGATTGACATGCACCTGCCGCCTAGCACGATTCGTACCTCCAAGCGTCGCGAGTTGGACTGCGCTATGCGGCTCGCATGGCTGAGCGGCATCGGGTTGGCAGCAGCGTGTTCATTGACCGGGGAGACCGTCATGACACATTCTCCATTCATTGCATGTCGCGCACGTTGCCTCTTTGCCTGCTGTGCGCCAGCACCATGGTTGTGAACCCGCCCATTGACGATGATAGTCGAGCGATCGCGAGTCATCGAGGGATGTGTGAGTGAACGCGCGTCCCGAGGAAGCGGGCGGCGGCGGTGCGGACATCCTGCCGCTGTCGGCGGCAATGCTTACACCCGGTGCTAACACGAGCGCGGCCGCGATTACGTCGGCGCACCCCAACTGCACGGCTCAGCCGCCAGGACGTCACGCTGACTTCGGGCTCAACCGTCGAGATTTCACTGAACAGCACCGCAACCGGACTAGGCGTGCAGGTCAAAGCCGCCAATCGCGCACAGAACTCCTCGGACCGCAGCTCGCTCGCCGGTCTTTCCAGCGCGTTTCAATCCGCTATCGGTGGACTGACTGAACGAGGTTCCACCAGGCTCGACCTCAGCGGGCTCATGCACTTCGATTCAAGCTGTATTCGTCGATCAGCTTCCACGCCGACGTGCAGGGTGTGAACGGCACACTGACAGCAGATCTGCACACCGACAGTCAGGAACGCTCATTGGGCTTGAACGGTCGCGACGGTTCAATTGCTCTGAACGTCAACGTGGCCGGCCTGAGTTTCGTTGGCAACGCTCAACAGCACGCTGATGCGTGCCAAGCGTTATCTGCAACAGTTTCAGGCCTAAGTGACGCGTGCCCCACTCGCTATACGGCGGTTCTGTCCCTCTCCAACCCGAGCCCAAGAACACTCTGTACGGCTTCGATCCGGGAATTCACATTAAGCTTTTCGAAGATGTTCTTCAGATGCCATTTGACCGTCTCAGGCGCCAGTTGCAACGATCGGCCGATTTCCTTATTCGATAGACCACGTGCAACGAAGTTGAGTACTTCGAGTTCTCTCGCACTCAGCGTATTCGCCGGAGAGGTCACGGCGTTGACCGGCATAGGCGAAGCAGTTCGATTGTGGACTTCGTCGAAAGCTCCCAGCAATCTGTCGACATAGAGCGTTTCCTCAGTGGAGACGTCGCCCGAGACCTGGCGAAACCGCGACAGCAACGCGCGCATGGGTCGCCCTTCATCAACGAAGCTATTGATCATGCCATTGGTCATTCCGATGCGCAGCGCGCGGCCGAGCGCAATCAACGCCTTGTCGAAGGCTTGGGATTTTTCGAGTGCAATGGCAAGCAGCACGCAAACGAGCGCCTCTTGATAATGCAAGCCCACCGCGGCCACGGTATCAAGCGAACGCTCGAGAAAAACGACCGCCTTATCTGCGGCGTTCTCGGCCATCAGAACCCGCGCCTGCAGAATGCAGTAGCTTGTCCAGGCCTCCAACGCGGAACCCTGCCGCCCTTCGCACATCGGCGGCACGCTCGCGCTGAGTTCATCGGCGATCTGTCTTGCCCGCGTCACATTGCCGTCGGCAAGGAACAATCTTACTGTCTCGGCATCGCACGCCAGCTTCAGCCGTAGCCATCGCCGGGTCAGCGCGACCTGTCGACCGTCTTCGAGAATGGCCAGCGCTGAACCCGTCTCACCGTCACGCCACAACAGGCGTGACGCAGAAAACGTGTGGCGCACCAGCGCACCCACTGGCGACGCATCCAAAGCAATCGTCGTGCGGCCGGAGAGTATCTTCCGGGCGCGAGACAGGTCGTTGCATTCGTAGTAGATCGAAGCCAGGCAACCGGCCACCCCGGTCGCAATCCATGACGAGTAGCCCACAGCGCTTTCGGCACACTCGAGTGTCGCCTCAAAAATTCGCCGTGCTTCAACAAGCTCGCCATGAACAAATGCCGCATGGCCGTACATCGCGTCCCGAAGCATATCCGAGCAGTTCGGTCCCGGCCCCGGCTCGATCCGGTCTTTGGCGAAGGTCCATATGCGACGTATCTGGTCAAACTGTCCCCTGTACGCCAAGCCAAAAAATTGCGCAGTCTGCGCGTAACGCTTTACCCATGGCGCCGCGGGCGCCACGGAAGTCTGCGCGACGCTGCCGAATTCGAGCGCGCGTTCGCTGTCGTCGTTAGCACTGGCGATCAATGCGATGACCGCGTTGATCTCGGCCAATGTAGCTTCCTCAATAGCGCCGCTGCCATCGCGCTGGCCGCGATTGAATTCGTCGACGACAGCCCGGATTTCCCCTGACGCGGGCGCCGTTTGAAATGAGAACGCGAGCGCCCACGCTTTCGCGAGACGCAAACGCAGGCGTCCCTTGACGATATCCGGTGGAAGTTTCCCGATCCAGCCAAGCGGCGTGTAGGGGTCACCGCGTTCGAGCATCTCCATTGCACAGTTCTCGGTCCACTGTGCTGCCTGCTCGAGTTCGCCCGCGGCCAAAGCATGTCTGACTGCTTCGGGCCAGAGGCGCGCACCTGCAAACCATTGACACGCCCGACGATGCAGCTCAGGAACTTCGTGCGGCGTCTGACGGACGAGACGCCGTCGCAGCGCATCGGACAGGAGTGCGTGATAGCGATACCAGTCTTGCGTTTCATCCAGCGGCCGGATGAATACATTGTGGCGTTCGAGCCAATCAAGTTTGCACCCGCTTCCACTTCCTCCGCCCATGATGGCATCGCATACCGCTGGGGTCAGCCGCTCGAGAATCGAGGTGTACAGCAAAAACTTTAGAATGGGTGGCGGTAAATGCGCAAGCACCGTGTCGTCGAGGTAGCGATCGATTCCGGACCTCGCCCCGGCAAGATTATCGGCAAGCTTGGCCGCATCGCCCACCTGACTCAGTGCGAGCGAAGCCAATTGCAATCCCGCCACCCACCCCTCCGTCGCGTCGTTCAACAGCTCGACGCTGGCCCGGTCGAGCGGCACGGCGCTTGTCCGGTTGAAAAACGCTTGCGCATCGTCGATCGAGAAGCGGAGATCGTCCACGTTAATGCGCATCAGTTTTTCCGGCGCTTTGAGCTGGCCGAGCATCAGCGCAGGTTCACCGCGCGCTCCGAGCAAAATATCCATATTCTCGGGCGCGTAGCGCAGCAGACGAGACACGATCGCCAGAACGGGCTTTGCAGTCAGACGGTCGACGTCATCCAGCACGAGGAACACACTCCGGCCACAAGTTGCGATCCCGTTCAGAAGTACCGATATGACCGTTTTGATCGGGGTCATCGCATCGTGATTCAAAAGTTGTTGCGCTTGCCAGGCGATGTCCTCCCCTACGCGCGAAAATGACGCCACCAGATAGGCACCGAACTGCTGCGGATCATCGTCTTCCCCGTCGAGACTGAGCCATGCAACGCAATGCTTCTGCTTCGAGAGCGCTTCACTCCATCCAGCAAGCAATGTCGTCTTGCCGAAACCCGCGGGTGCAGTCACAACGGTTACGCTGTGCGTGCGTCGCTCATTGAGCCGATCGAGCAACGCAGGCCGATGTACGCAACCCGGGGGAAGGCGCGGCGGAATCATTTTGGTCTGGATCAGCGACACGCTCCATTGACTGCCGGTACTAACTGAAGATGCTTCCATGACTATTCTCTCCACCCCCAACGACCGTCCGTCAAGACCCTACAGCCTACGGGCGCGTTTTTTGTATACGTTAAACATTTGCTGTTGCTCTAGCACTGAACGGTGACCGTACTCAACTTAAGAAAACCCTAATGGACACAACAATTCTCACCGCGCCGGATGCCTTCACTGTGGCAGCCTCGGCGAGAATCGCACCTGATCGCTCACCATCTTAATCTCCTGGGATTGCCGTGAGTGCCGGCCGTTCATTGAACCTGCAAAGAGTCGTTCGTGACGCGTCCTCGCACTGAGTGAGCGCGAATAGATGGAGCGGTCGAATGCGGCGGTAAGGCAAGCTTCCTCCAGGTAACTTTCTACATGTTCGCATGCGCGTCTCCTTCGTGAACCTGCTCAAAGTGTGCCGGGCAGGTTTTTCTGGCTCCCGAAAGCTATTCGGATCGAGCATCACCCGGCGGAAGAAGTCCGTTTCAAAAAGGCTTCAATGCGCCATCTGGCCTGCGTCGGCCAGGTGCCCGAGCATTGAGTGAACGCCTCGCGAACGCCGGTCACCGTCTGCCTTTTGAAAGTTTTCGCCCGGGGATCTGCTACACCTCGTCCGGTCTGCCGAGATCCGATCATTCATCAAGCGCAATCGCGTTACTTCATCCAAACACCCGCTAAGTCAGTTCAGCTAAATGCATTGACTAGCCCATGGCCGTACGCTCTCCCTCGCGATAGGGGACAACTGCACCATTTACGCGTCCAGACCAAGATGCGCGGCCAGCGCCCACGACATCGATCCGCCCACGTGTTCCGGGGAGAAGGAGCAGCGTTGCCACAGATGCCCTGTAGCCTTGCCCTCGTGTGTCCGCCGGAACTTCATCCGAAACGACTTCAGGCCGGCGGCGTTAGCCGGGGACTCTGCATGATGCGATCTTCCGGCGCGGAATGCACCGACGTTCCATGTTCGCGTTCGCGAACGTCGCCTCGCCCAGCCTGTATCCGTAGTTACGGATGCTGCTCAGGGGCACGCCGTTTTCCGGATGCAGGGATAGCTTTCGCCGAAGCCGATAAATAGGGGTATCGAGCGTACGGGAGGTGCCGTCATGTTCGGGACGCCAGGCAAGCTTCCCGGAAGGTCGCGGTAGATCACTCGCCCGACATTTGCGAAAATGTTCGCTGCGACGTCAAACTCTCTCGTCGCCAACTCCATTGTTTTGCCGTGAAGTGAGACGCTGCGCCGTGCCGTATCAACAACGTAAGGCCCAACAGCGATGGCATTTCCGATCTTCTGATTGCGACTCGTGCGACGCAATAATGCGCGAACTCTCGCAGGCAGCGCGAGATAACGTAATGCACTATCTCCGCGGTCGATCTTGCTGATTAGTGTTTGCCCGGATTTCTGCATAGCGCTTTTGACCGCAGCGGCTTGTGCTGGACTATCTTCCACCAGCATACTGTTCATATATCTCACCTCTTCTTTCGAACCGGCAGACCGGCGGAACCAGCCCCCGACAGATGCACCACACGGAGGGATGCGAAATCGGGGCGAACTACGACGATAATCAGCTAAATCACACAGACGCGAAAAGAAACTTAGAGAATTTTTATCCCTTAAAATGACCTAGTTCCGCCTCGACACTCTCGTCAGCATCTTTTTTTAAGATAATTGTTGTCGTACGGGAAGATAACCCCCTTGATAGGGGGATACTGATTGTTCAAGGGTGGCACATTCGCTTGATGAGAGTCCTCGACGCAGGGTTCGTCGCATTTGAAGAGAAGGAGCGAATTGAGTTCGCGAGCGCCCCACCGTTCGACAGATCGCATCGACATGTCAGTGATTGACGTCTGATCTGTGCACTTGGATTCGGGGGGTATGGGGGGGTGATGTCGCACGTTGCCACAGTCGGTAGCGAACAGACGCGAAAGAAACCACGCAGGCACGCTTCGTCAGCGAATGGGTCGTGCCATCAGTTCATCGAGTAGCGCAGCGTACGTGGCGACCAGTCGCTCGTTATCCGGCGAATATCGATCGATCAGCGCACGCTGTCGCTGCCGATACCACGATGCCTGCGCATCGTGTGTTTCGATTATCTCGGTGACACGTCGCGCCTATATATAAATTTAAAATGCAGACTGACGTGGCCATTCGAGATTCGCCGTCGAGTTCCTTACCGGCCGATCTCTTTTTCCAGCAATTCAAAATATGGACCGGGGATAGTGACCTCACGGAACCCACATTACCAGGCTCTCCTGAAATACCCTAGGTCCGAAGGTTCCTGACACATTTGATTCATACTCTCGTTAAAAGACAGGCGTCCCACTCCCGCCGCCAAGGTCAACTTCCCGGCAACGGCGAAGTCCGGACGCACAAAAAAAGCGGTCGCGCAACGGCGATCCGACCATTGACATTGCAAATGGCCCGCAATCTTTCTCCTTCTTCAATTAACTTTAGCCACTAAAAAGCACGCTGTTAATGGTTGCGCCAACCCAGACGCCACTCAGGATGCCAACGACGCGCCCTTGCAGCATCGCCCGCACATCTTCATCCTGGATAAACACGCTACGCCGCGACCGGAAGACTGTTTTCAGCAACAACGGCCGAGGCAGGACCAAACAGGCCGAGACGACAGCTTCTATCGCCAGTCGCAGGCCGAGCCCCTGCCCGATGGAAGAAGGCAATACCCAATGATCCATCGCGACGGAAGCGAACCACGCGATACATGCACCGAATAAAAGTCCCGCAACAAATCTGTCGACCGAATACCTCGAATCCATGATCCTTTCGACCTTCTGCGACTCGTTCGCGAGTTCACTGCTCTTGCCCTATCCCTCATCGAGTTGATGATAAAGGGCACGGTGAAAGCAAGGCGTCACGAAAAGTGAATTGAGCGGCTTCGGTAAGCGCACCCAACATGGAGATGCGCCATGTTTCAATCATTCACAAATCACCTCATCATGTCCTATACGATTCACATATCGGACTCTCGCTTGGAGAACGGCGTAATTAGTCGATCCAAAATATGGATTACTGATCAAGATGGAAGGTTCTCGACTCTCACGAAACTGGCATCAGGAAGAACACCTTTTCCGGGGTTGACGCCTGCGCATCACTGACCTGCAATGCGCAGGCCAGTCTGATCGATGAGACTTACCGCACACGCGCCTTAGAGATCTTCATGGAACACATTGCCGCGGATGATCGCCAGCCCTGCACAATCGACGAAGCGGAACTCGGACTGGCCCGACGAGAGTTCTTCTTTGTCTATCAGCCCAAGCTACGGATGCAGGAAAGCCGGTTGTCCGGCTTCGAATCGCTGTTGCGATGGCGGCATCCGTCACGCGGTGTTCTTATGCCGGAATCGTTTATCGGCCTCGTGGAGAATTCCCCTCTAACGGGGAGTTTCACGGACTTCGTCGTCGAGGAAGCGGCACAGACGCTGGCCGACTGGACGGTTCGCGGGTACAACACGCTGTCGTTAGCCATCAATCTTCCCGCGAGAGAAATTGGCCGGCCTGGACTGGCGAACAAACTCTCTGCCCTGCTCGCTGCGCGTTCGGTTGCGGCCTCACGATTGCAAATCGAGCTGACCGAAACCACCGATCCGGGCTCGATTGACACACTCGTCTCAGCCGTGGAATCCATCAGGCAATTCGGTGTCAGCGTTGCGATCGACGATTTCGGCTCAGGGTGCTGGTCGCTTACGATACTGTCCCAACTTGGGGTGGACACGCTGAAGTTAGACCGCAAGTTCATGTCCGGCATTCAGGAGAATGCCAGGTCAAAGATCGTCGTCGAGGCGCTCGTTCAGCTCGGACAAAGACTTGGAAAGCAAGTCGTCATCGAAGGCATCGAAACCGAAGCGCAGTTCGCTTGGGCCAGCACAATTGAGCATATAGATTGTCAGGGCTATTACATCTCTGCCCCGATCAAAGACGAACAAATAGACGAGTTCATTGCGAGACATGGTCTTTCATTAGCGGCGCCACGTGGGCCGGCCCCGGCGAAAACCGGACACGAGGTAACGCTTAAACTTTGAGGTAGTTTTACGCCTATGTTTAAGCCCAGCTCTAACGTGGAACCCATTGAAGTTCTGACCCAGCCCGAACAGCGCCGCCGGCGCTCTGTCGATGAGAAGCTCGCGATAGTGCGCGAGACCTTCGAGCCCGGAGCAACCGTTTCCGGAGTTGCCCGTCGTCATCAGGTGAATGCAAACCAGGTGTTCGCCTGGCGCAAGCTCTATCAGGACGGAAGCCTGTCGGCAGTCAGTGCCGGCGAGCAGGTGGTGCCGGCATCCGACCTGGCCGAAGCGATGAAGCAGATTCGTGAACTCCAGCGACTGCTGGGCAAGAAGACGATGGAAGTGGAAATCCTCCGCGAAGCAGTGGAGTACGGCCGGGCAAAAAAATTGATTGCGCGCTCACCATTGCTGCCGGGGGAAATGGTATGAACGTCTCCCACCCGTGATCAGTGTGCTCAAGAAATGTGGACCCTCATGGGCCGACGGCATCAAAGTGCCCAATGTGGAAGATCATAAAGGTCTTCACAGGCAAACCGGAGGGTCCGTCATGAAGATTACGCCAGTCGGAGTTGACATCGCAAAGGCGGTGTTTCAGGTTCACTACATTGATACTGAAAGCGGAGAGATCGTGAACAGATCGATCAAGCGGGCCGCATTTCTGGAGCATTTCGCAAATCGCGAGCCTTGCATGATCGGCATGGAAGCCTGCGGGGGTGCGCAGCATTGGGCAAGACAACTCACGAAGCTGGGACATCATGTGAAGCTGATGCCTGCAAAGTTCGTGAAGGCGTTCAACGTCCGCAATAAGAACGACGCCGCTGACGCGCAGGCAATCTGGCTGGCCGTGCAGCAGCCTGGCAAGCCTGTGGCAGTCAAGACGGAAGCGCAGCAAGCGGTATTGGCGTTGCACCGCATGCGCCAGCAGTTGGTGAAATTCCGCACGATGCAGATCAACAGTCTGCGCGGCCTGCTGACCGAATATGGTGAAGTCATGGGCAAAGGCCGAACCGCGTTGGACAAAGCGATACCGGCGGTACTAGCCAGGGTCGCGGATCGGCTTCCAGCGGTCCTGATCGACACGTTACGCGAACAATGGAATGGTTTGCGGAAGCTCGACGACCAAGTTCGCGAGATAGAGCGGCGGCTTCGGCAATGGATGAAAGAGGACAAGGCAGTCAAGGCAATTGCCGCGATCCCGGGTGTTGGTGTGCTTACCGCAACAGCTGCAGTCGCAACGATGGGTGATGTAACCGCTTTCCGCTCCGGGCGAGAGTTTGCAGCGTGGATAGGTCTGGTTCCGAAGCAAACCGGATCTGGCGGGAAGGTGACATTACAGGGCATCAGCAAAAGGGGCGATACGTATCTGCGCACGTTGCTGATTCACGGCGCGCGCAGTGTGCTGGCACATGCGAAGGAGCCTAGTCCTTGGGTCGAGCAAATCAGAACACGCCGTCCGCCGAATGTAGTGACCGTGGCGCTCGCCAACAAGACTGCACGCATGATCTGGGCGATTCTTGCTCACGACCGACCGTATCAAAGGGAATATACAAGCCCGAAGCCGGCTTGAACATTACACGAGACATTAAATCTTCTACAGGATGATTCGTCGAAAGGTTGCGCAGGCAATCGAGCATGATGACAAAACAGGTCGGACCGGGACTCGTTAAACCTGAATCGGTCAGAGAGCTTCGAGCTCTTGGGGGAAATGAGGTGCGAGTCAGCGGATATCATCGGGGCCAGCGGTGGAACTGCACCGCAACAAGGCCGGATATAAAGGTGCAACCCATCCTGTCAGTCAACGCGCACGAATTCCTGCACAAACGGGAGACGTTCATATAACGACCGATGAAGACGGTCTGTGAAGTCCTGGGTGTGTCGCGCTCTCATCTTGCGGTGAAATCAAAGCGCGACGCTGAATGGGTCGACAAGCGCAAGACGCCCGCCCGTGACGACATACCGCTCGTTGCGGAGCTCCAGGGGCTGGTTGCTGATTTGCCTACTTACGGCTACCGACGCGCCTGGGCCCTCCTATGCCGAAACCGGGACGCACAGGGGCAGCCCCGGGTTAATGCAAAACGGGTTTATCGGGTCATGCATACTCACGGCCTGCTGCTCGAGCGCCGCCCTCGACATCCCGAATCCAGGCGCCGGCACGATGGCAGGGTCGCGGTGGACCGGAGCAATGCGCGCTGGTGCTCGGACGGCTTCGAATTCCGTTGTGATGACGGCTCGCCGCTGCGCGTCATCTTTGCACTGGACTGCTGCGACCGTGAGGCCATGAGCTGGGCTGCGACCACTGGAGGCTATACCGGAGACATGGTGCGTGATGTCATGCTTCAGGCTGTAGAAAACCGTTTCGATGGTGCGTTGAAGGCCGACAACGAAATCGAATGGCTCAGCGACAACGGTTCCTGCTACATTGCCGAGGAGACGCTGACGTTCTCGAAAAAGGTGGGCCTGAAACCCATCACGACGCCGGTCAGAAGTCCGCAGAGCAACGGGATGGCCGAGAGCTTCGTCAAAACGATGAAGAGAGACTACGTCTCGTGGATGCCCAAGCCGGACGCGAGAACGGCGTTGCACAACCTGGCCATCGCGTTTGACCACTACAACGAATCCCATCCGCACAGCGCCCTGAAATACTGCTCACCACGCGAGTTTCGCCAGCGAGCAAATTCACCAACCTAAGCGTGACCGCATGTCCGGTCATGCAGGGGCAAGTCCACCACGCGAAAATCCGCGCGACAGGATTGCCCGAAGAGGGAAAGCCGGCTTAAAAGACCAAGGATAGGATTACCTCGAATATCGTTGGTCGTGCGACGGCAGAATCACTATTCGCCACAAGAAATCGCAACGCTTCAGGTGTTGAGGTCAAAGGACTATCAGCCGCCAGTTTCGCCATAGTCGAGCAGGACGCGCACCCCCAAAAAAATAGCCTCACCGCGACTAGCGCACCAATCCGACGCTCAGGAAGTCCCACTCCAAAAAACTATCGAGCAATGAATTCGAATTCCGCCGCGACGATGCCGCCTCGCTGCGAGTCAGCTTTGCACTGGACTGCTGCGAACGGAAGGCCGCGTCGAGATTGCGCCAGCCATTCAGACACACTGGGCAGAGAAGATCAAAGCGGACACCGACCGAGACCAACGTATCGACGTCAGGTGCCTCGCCCTGCTCCCCCGTCCCATCGAGATCAGAGAAGCTCGCGGATGAGGCTATCCGCCTGCGGCCACTCGCCATAACCGGCCGCGGGGTTCAGATGTCCCACTTTGCCAAGGTCGACGAAGCGGCTGCCCCAATCCACGGCCATAGCGGCGACGCGATCGAACGCCGCAAGCGGATCGTCGCGGCTGGCTCCAACAATGCTCGGGAACGGCAGCGGTTTGCGCGGAATCGGCAACCACCCGTGATCTTCGAGCACGTCCAGCGTCGGATAGCCTGCGGGCATCGGCGCTTCCAGGTCCGCCGGCGTAGCCAGCAGCGCGCCCTGGATCGGGCGGCTGTGGATCTGCGCCCAGTGCACCGCAATCATCACGCCGGCGCTGTGAGCGACCAGTACGATCGGACCATCGATCTTCGCGATGGCCTCGTCCAGTGCCGCGACGCGCGCCGCGCAACTGAGCTTGTCGTATTCGAGCGGCGGCACTGAAGCCGCTTTGGGAAGGCGGGTCTGCAGCAGTGTTTGCCAGTGTTCGGCCACATGGTCACGCAGGCCGGGCACGATCAGTATCGTAGGTGCCGTATCGGGAGTCACGACGTCGATTCCTTCGGGTTAATACGGCCGGTCGCCAGCAATCCCGGCTCGCTCCATCTTGCGATGGCACGGCGCATAGTCCATCACCGCATAGTGCTGCGTGCTGCGGTTGTCCCAGATCGCAATGCTGTTCGGCTTCCAGCGCCAGCGCACCTGGTACTCGGGGATGTAGGCCTGGCTGATGAGATAGCGCAGCAGATCGCCCGCCCCCGGATTGGCGTCCTGCCCGAAGCGCACGCGTGCCGGCGTGTGGTAGTTCGTGATGTGCGTCGTGAACGCATTGACGAACAGCACTTTCTCACGCGTCTCAGGGTGCGTGCGTACAACCGGATGTTCCGCATCGGGGAATTGCGCCTTCAAGGCGTGCCGCTTGTCGATCGGCATCACAGCACCAAAGCTCGCCTCGATGCTGTGGCGTGCGCGCAGATCGGCGATCTGTTCCTTGACGTGCGTGGGGAGGTTCTCATAGGCGAGCACCATGTTCGCCCACATCGTATCGCCACCAACGGGCGGACATTCCACGCATCGCAGCACGGCACCGAACTGAGGAGCCTCGCGCCAGGTGGCGTCGGAATGCCAGGCGTTTTCGTAGCGGTCGTTAGGCTGGTCGGGCGACTTGTAAATTCGCACGAGGCCCGGATGCTCGGGATCACTGCCCGCCACCGGGTGATCTTCCAGCTCGCCGAAGCGGCGCGCGAACGCGACATGCTCAGCACGGCTGATATCCTGATCGCGGAGGAACAGGACGCGATGCTTGAGCAGGTTCGCGCGAATCTCGGCGAAGAGGCCATCGTCGCGGATCGCGTCGGCAAGCCTGACGCCCACCAGTTCGGCGCCAATGGCATTGTTGAGTTGTTCGACAATCATGTCGCTCTCCTTAAATCACGAACACGGATGAGCCCGTTGTCTTGCGCGATTCGACATCGCGGTGCGCCTGCGCAGCATCCTCGAGCGCATAGCGCTGATTGATCTCGATGCTGATGCGGCCAGCCGCGACGTGGCCGAAGATTTCCGCGGCCAGGTCCGCTTTTTCAGCCGGGTCGGCGATATAGTCGGCAAGCGCGGGACGGGTCAGATACGGCGATCCTTTCATGGCCAGGATCTGCGGATTGAATGCCGCAATCGGTCCCGATGCCGTGCCGACGCAAACGATCAGGCCGCGGCGTTTGACCGAATTCAGCGTGGCATCGAATGTATCCTTGCCGACGCTGTCGAAAACCACATTGACGCCGACGCCGTCGGTCAACTCGCGCACGCGCGCGGCGACGTCTTCGTGGCTGTAGTTGATGGTGTGCGCGCAGCCGTGCGCGCGGGCGACTTCCGCCTTCGCTTCGCTCGACACAGTGCCGATCACCGTGAGCCCCAACAGCTTCGCCCATTGCGAGACGATCAGCCCGACGCCGCCCGCGGCAGCGTGAAGCAGAATGGTGTCGCCGGGTTTGAAGTCATAGATGCGCCGCATCAGATACGCCGAGGTCAAGCCGCGCATGGTCATGGCTGCCGCGGTCGCGCAGCTGATGCCTTCGGGGAGCTTGATCAGCGGCGCGGCCGGACAAAGGCGCTCCGTGCTGTAGGCGCCCAGCGTGTTGATAAAACCCGTGTAGGTGACACGATCACCGGCCGCGACGTTCGTCACGCCCTTGCCCACCGCTTCGACTACGCCTGCTGCTTCCACACCCATGCCGGCAGGCAACGGAACCGGATAGAGTCCGGAGCGAAAATAGGTGTCCGCGAAATTCAGGCCAACCGCCTCATGGCGCAGGCGAACCTCACCCGGGCCCGGTTCACCGACTTCAACGTCTTCGTAACGCAAGACTTCAGGGCCACCGGTCTCATGAAAGCGGACTGCTTTCGCCATGATTCGTTCTCCAGTTTGTTTCTCGATTGAATTAAGGGAATGCGGCTGCTGAAGGACCATGGCGCCCATGGCGCAGAGGTCGATTACCGCACGGTCTCCCGGTGTTGCTATGACTACGCTACGCCGCGCCGCTCGCAAAGCAGTTTGGCTAGCCTCCATCTTCAACCGCCTTCGGCAGAAAATCTGCATTGCCACGCTGGTCGAGTTTTGCCAGCGCATCGGGCACATGTCGACGCAACGGCAGAGGGATCAGTTAAACGAAGATACGGCAATCCGCCGCTACGGATTTCGTTTTTGATGACATTCTTTTGTGATTTGACGACACTGCGCGTTAACACCAATCCCTCGCCAATGGGCCGTGGACCGTCGCCGTGACATATCAACATCGGGCAGCCCCGTCATCCGCAACGCTAGGCAAGATCAGTGACGAGGGGATGCGAATCCATCCAGTCGTAGCTCGAACTGCCGCTTGCCCAGGCCCAGTTGGTTCGACCATCGTTTGCCCTGCTTGCTGGCCGATCGACTGTCGCCAGGTTCGCTTCCGTCCTGCCGTCCTTTGCCTGAGGTGCGAGGTATTGCGTCTGCGTTCCGTTTTGTCCATCGTTAGTCATTGCTGAATTTCCTCTTAAAAGAACTGGCTGCAGCACCGCGCTGCCAACCCGGCCAGCTACCTTGCAAGGAGTGGGCCAACCCGACGCGAGAGATCCAGACCATTGATTTAACGAAACAATGCTCTTTGCGCGCTGCGACGCTAGCTGCAAAAGTGAAATTTGAATTTCACTTTTGGCTCGCCAGAGTGATGCGCCGATATCCATCGGATTCCTACCTTTCTCGACAAAGCCGCATCGCAACTGTCGTCGGTGACCCCTTCACGCATCCCAGACGCGACTGGCTGCTCCATACAAGGGTTTATCCCCTTTGCCTCGACGATCGTGGCCGACTTTGTCAATAGATGGGCTGATTTAGGTAGTCGATTTGCGTTGAGTCTGGACTACGATCGGTTCAACAGTTTCCCCCTGCCGGAGTCTTTAGTACTCCCCGCCCGTACCTGCGTCGCCGTAAGCAGCTTTCCGGATTGGCACTCGCCCCTCTCGCCCTGGGAGGGCATCGACGCGAACGCTGTCGCCAGCGCCTCGCATCCGTGAGACGACACGATTGCGATCCGTTGGCCACGCCAGATGCGACACGGCGACAGCGTTTCGGAAACAGACAGGGCAAGTGCATTCATTAACGACTAGTAGAGAAAGAGATGAACGAAATCGGTGGTTACGACATTGAAGACCTGGAAGCCGGCATGAGCGCGACCTATGCGAAAACCATCACAGAGGCGGACATCCAGTCCTTCGCGGCCGCATCGGGCGACAACAACGCCGTTCACATCGACGAGGCATTCGCGCGGACCACCCCGTTCAAAGGGTGCATCGCGCATGGGATGCTGAGCGCAGGTGTGATTTCCGCGGCTCTCGCCGGGCACCTGCCGGGGCCCGGCACCTTGTACCTCGGCCAGAATCTGCGTTTCAAGGCACCGGTTCGGCCTGGTGACACGGTGCATGCAACGGTGTCGGTGAAAGAACTGCAGTTGGAGCAGCGCCGGGTCGTGATGTCGACCGTATGCACTGTCGGAGGAAAAGTGGTGATCGACGGCGAAGCGGTCGTCATGGCCACCTCTCGCTCGCGGCGCCTTGCCGAATGCGCGACCCACGCTGCACCGTCTGCCAGTGTCGTTCAATCAGACGAGGCGGTGTAATCATGTCGTTAAACGCACCTACTGAATATCTACAGGGATTACTCGATTCCGGGCCGCTGTTCTGGCGCGCGATGTCGAGCATGAAAACGGATGGTGACCATCACGATCAGAACGCCACGCACGTCGAACCGGCGCCACCCGCAACACGGCTCGCTCCCACAGCCCTCCTTGATGCGGTCTCGTCGTACTGGCCACGGATGACATCGGTCTGGACCCGCTCACTGGCCAGCACACTGGGCGCGCAAACCGAGCCCGTGATCGCCCCCAAGCGCAGCGACCGCCGCTTTCTCGCCGAAGACTGGCGCAACAATGCGTGGTACAGCCTGCTCAAGCAGGCCTACCTGCTCAACGCGCGGCTTCTTGAGGAAGTGGTCGACGCGGCTGTACTAAGCGAAAAGGACAAACAGAAGCTCGTGTTCTTCTCGCGGCAGTTGATCGACTCGCTCAGCCCGGCCAATTTCGTCGCGACCAATCCCGAGGCGCTCAAGCTCGCGTTCGAATCCAACGGCGACAGCTTGCGCCACGGCTTCACCCAACTGCTCGACGATATGCAGCGCGGCAACATCTCGATCACAGACGAGACCGCTTACGAGGTCGGGCACAATGTGGCGGTGTCGCAAGGCGCAGTCGTGTTCGAGAACGATCTGTTCCAGCTGATTCAGTACGCGCCGCTCACGGACCGGGTCGCCAAACGTCCCGTGGTGATCGTTCCGCCCTGTATCAACAAGTACTACATTCTCGACCTGCAGCCTGAGAATTCCTTCGTGCGCTTTGCCTGCGAACAGGGGATGACGGTGTTCATGGTGTCGTGGCGCAACCCCGATGCCACCATGGCGCAGACGACATGGGACGACTACGTCGAACAGGGTGCGTTGACGGCCATCGATGTGGCGCGCACGATCACCCGCGCCGATCAGGTCAACGCCGTGGGTTGGTGTGTGGGCGGCACCATTCTGTCATCGGCAGCGGCGATCTCGCGCGCTCGCGGCGAGGACAAGCTGGCCAGCCTCACCTTGCTCACCACGATGCTGGATTTCGAAGAGCCTGGCGAGCTGGGCGTATTCATCGACGAAGCCGGCGTCACTCAGCGTGAAGGCGCAATCGGCCGGGGAGGCATCTACTCGGGCAAGGAACTCGGATTCACGTTCCAGACCTTGCGGGCAAACGATCTGATCTGGCCTTACGTGATCGACAACTATCTGAAGGGCAAGTCGCCGATGGCATTCGACCTGCTGTACTGGAACGCCGACAGTACGAATCTGCCCGGCCCCATGTACACCTGGTATTTGCGCAACATGTATCTGGAGAACAACCTGTGCAAGCCGGGACGCTTGACGGTGTGCGGCACGCCAGTCGATCTCGGACACATCGATGCCCCAACCTACGTGCTGGCCACGGAGGAAGACCACATCGTGCCATGGCGATCGGCCTATCGATCCACGCGACTCGTCGGCGGCCCGACCCAGTTCGTTCTCGGCGCGAGCGGCCACATAGCCGGGGTCGTCAATCCTGCATCGAAGAACAAGCGAAGCTTCAAGGCCGGTGGCGATTCGAGCGGCGATCCGCAGGCGTGGCTCACGTCAGCCGAAACACAGCCGGGCAGTTGGTGGACGCACTGGATCGAGTGGCTCAAGCCGCACGCTGGAGAATCGGTGAAGGCGCGCACGAAACTGGGAAGCGCCCTTCATAAGCCGCTCGAAGCGGCGCCGGGACGCTATGCGAAGGTTCGCACGGCATAGCGCTGCATCGGGGCGGGCGCGCGGTCGCGCCCGCCCCGATGTCGGTGAGCTTGCGGATAGCGCCAAACGGCGCCGGACGCTGCCGTACAATGACGAACGTGGTGCACCGACATCAACGAACCTCGTCAACGCCATGCATTCACCCAGCGCCACCGTCCCGATCTCACTCGTCAACGGCTTCCTTGCCGCGGCGGGGGCACGGCCAGGCCTGGTCGGCAAGTATCTGGACGAGGCGGGCATCTCCCCCGCGCTTCTGAGCGAGCCGGGCGCGCGCGTCACGGAGGAACAGTTTTCAACGCTATACCGTGCGCTCGCCATCGAATTCGACGATGAAATGCCTGGCATCTTCGCGCGTCCGATGCGCAGCGGCACGCTGAAGTTTCTCTGTCTGAGCCTGCTCGACGCACCCAATCTGGAAACTGCCATGCATCGGTTCGGGCAGTTCTTTCACATCGTCCTCGACGACTTCAGGTTCGAATCGCGCAGGGACGGCCTGATCGCGTGCGTCGCCCTTCATCCCGATCCGTCATCGAAGGTCAGCATGCTCGGGCAGCAGCTCATGCTAAAGCTCGCGCACGGCGTAGCATCCTGGCTGATCGGTCAGAAGATTCCCCTGCTGCAAGTCGAGTTTGCGTTTTCCTGCCCGCCGCACACGGTGGATCATCTGTATCTGTTCCCCGGCCCGGTCCATTTCGATCGCGAGCAAACGCTGATGCGCTTTAGCGTCGGGTATTTCGACATGCCCATCCGCCAGCGCAAAACGAATCTGCGCAACTTTCTCGCGCGCGCGCCGGAGGACTGGATTTTTGTTTCCTTTAGCGAGCAGCTCACGAGCCACCGCGTCAGACAGTACCTCGCCGCCTGTTTGCCCGATGTGCCGACCATTGAAGAGGCCGCGCGCAGTCTGCACTGCTCGGTGCGCACGCTGTGCCGGCGCCTCGCCGCGGAGGACACTGCATTCCAGACGCTGAAGGACGAACTGCGGCGCGATATCGCGATCCAGCGACTCACGGGTACGCATGACGCCATCGCCGCGATTGCGGGCGATGTCGGCTTTGACGACCCTACTGCGTTTCATCGGGCTTTCCGGCACTGGACCGGCAGCACGCCGGGCGAATACCGCCGCCCCATCCCTGGGCGCCTGCTGGCGCCATCGCACGGCAGCGCCGACACGTTGCCCCGCGCTACGAAGTGAGCGCATAGCGAGCCGCCCGCTTCGCGGGTCGTGGCCGACTTTGTCAATAGATGGGCCGATTTAGGTAATCGATTTACGTGCAAACGGGACTACGATCGGCTCACTGTTACCGCGCCGGCCGATCGAGTCTGCCTCTGCCCGCGCTCCCTCTTCGATTGCACTTCTGGAAATCCATCATGAGCTACACGGCACCCGTCAAAGACATGCTGTTTGTCATCAATGAACTCGCCCATCTCGATCGCGTATCGACGCTTGCAGGCTTCGAGGACGCTACCGCCGACACCGCGCAAGCGGTGCTCGACGAAGCGGCGAAGTTCACCGCAGACGTGATTGCGCCGTTGAATGTCGAAGGCGACAGAAATCCAAGTAGCTTGCGCGACGGCGAAGTGTTCGCCACGCCGGGCTTCAAGGAAGCCTTCCGCCAGTTTGCCGAAGGCGGCTGGCAAGGTGTCATGCATCCCGTCGAGTACGGCGGCCAGGGCTTGCCCAAATTGCTGGCGACGCCTTGCATCGAGATGCTCAACGCCGCCAACCTGTCGCTCGCCCTGTGTCCGCTGTTGACCGACGGCGCGATCGAGGCGCTCCTGACAGCCGGCACCGACGCACAAAAGGAAGCCTTTTTGCCGAAGCTGATCTCCGGCGAATGGACCGGCACGATGAATCTGACCGAACCCCAGGCCGGCTCGGACCTGGCCTTGGTCCGCACGCGCGCCGAGCCGCAGGGCGACGGCACCTATCGCGTGTTCGGCACCAAGATCTTTATCACGTGGGGCGAACACGACATGGCGAAAAACATCGTCCATCTCGTGCTGGCTCGCACACCGGGCGCGCCCGATGGCGTCAAGGGCATCTCGCTTTTTGCCGTACCGAAGTTTCTCGTCAACGAAGACGGCTCGTTGGGCGAGCGCAACGACGTGCATTGCGTGTCGATCGAACACAAGCTCGGCATCAAGGCGAGCCCGACCGCGGTGCTGCAGTTCGGCGATCACGGTGGCGCAATCGGTCAACTGATCGGCGAGGAAAATCGCGGCCTCGAATACATGTTCATCATGATGAATTCGGCCCGCTTCGGTGTGGGCGTGCAGGGTATCGCCGTAGCTGAGCGCGCGTATCAGAAGGCCGTTGCATATGCGAAGGACCGCGTGCAAAGCCGGCCGGTGGATGGCTCCGCGAAGCAGTCCGTCGCGATCATCCAGCACCCGGATGTTCGGCGCACGTTGACGACCATGCGCGCGCTGACCGAGGGCTCGCGCGCCCTCGCCTACGTCGCCGCCGCGCACAGCGATATCGCGCACCGCCACGCGGACCCTGCCGTGCAGGCGGAACACCAGGCCATCTACGAATATCTCGTGCCGATAGTGAAAGGCTGGAGCACGGAAATCTCCATCGAAGTGGCCTGCATGGGCGTGCAGGTTCACGGCGGCATGGGCTTCATCGAAGAGACGGGCGCAGCACAGTACTACCGCGACGCCCGCATCCTGACGATCTACGAAGGCACCACGGCGATTCAGGCGAACGATCTGATCGGGCGCAAAACCTTGCGCGACGGCGCAGCGGTGGCGAAGGCCATCCTCGCCCAGATCGATCGAACGCTGGGAGAATTGCGGGAGTGCGCGTCGTTCTCCTCCCACCCCGCATTCCGGTCACTGCACAAGCGGCTCACGACAGGCCGCGAGGCTCTCGCGAACGTGGTGGAATTCGTGCTCGCCAATGCCAAAAACGATCCGAATGCGGTATTTGCCGGCGGCGTGGCCTACCTGAAGCTGGCCGGCATCGTCCTCGCGGGCTGGCAATTCGCCCGTGCCCTGCTGGTGGCTGCCGGGAAGCACGGTGAGGATCAGTCGTTCTACGACTCGAAGATCGCCACCGCTCACTTCTTTGCCGATCACATCCTGACTCAGGCCGTCGCGCTCGAGGCATCCATTGTCAGCGCGAAGAACAACGAAGGCATGCTGGCGCTGAGTGAAGACCAGTTCTAAAGAAAAGGCATCACATCGTGACAGACACAAGTCTCATTGAGCAGTACGGCCCCCGCGAGTCGATGGAATACGACGTGGTGATCGTCGGCGGCGGCCCGGCTGGCCTGTCCGCGGCGATCCGCCTGAAACAGCTGGCGGCTGAGAAAGGCGTCGAGCTGGGCGTGTGCGTACTGGAAAAGGGCTCGGAGATCGGGGCGCATATCCTGTCGGGCGCGGTGATGGACCCGCGCGCGATCACCGAACTGATGCCGGACTGGAAGGAAAAAGGCGCGCCGCTGACGGTCGACGTGACCGAAGACCGCTTCCTGTTCCTGACGGAAACCGGCTCGAAAAGCGTGCCGACCTGGGCGTTGCCGGACAACTTCAAGAATCACGGCAACTACGTGATCAGCCTCGCGAACGTGACGCGCTGGCTGGGTCAGCAGGCCGAGGCGCTCGGCGTCGAGATTTTTCCGGGCTTTCCGGCGGCCGAAGTGCTGTACAACGACGATGGCTCGGTGAAGGGCGTGGCCACCGGCAACCTCGGCATCGGCAAGGACGGCGAGCCGACCGAAAACTTCCAGCTCGGCATGGAACTGCACGCGAAGTACACGCTGTTCTGCGAAGGCGCGCGCGGCCACCTCGGCCGCCAGCTGAACGAGAAGTTCAAGCTGCGCGACGGCGTCGATCCGCAGGTCTACGGCATCGGCATCAAGGAACTGTGGGAAATCGATCCCGCGAAGCACAAACCCGGTCTGGTCATGCACACGGCCGGCTGGCCGCTGCAGAACGATACGTACGGCGGCTCGTTCCTCTATCACATGGATAACAACCAGGTGGTGGTCGGCTTCGTGGTCGGCCTCGGCTATTCGAATCCGTATCTGTCGCCGTTCGAGGAATTCCAGCGCTACAAGACGCATCCGGCGATCCGCGCGGTGCTCGAAGGCGGCAAGCGCGTGTCGTACGGCGCGCGGGCGATTACCGCCGGTGGCCTGATGTCGCTGCCGAAGCTGGTGTTCCCCGGTGGCGCGCTGGTCGGTGACGACGCGGGCTTCCTGAACGCATCGCGGATCAAGGGCTCGCATGCGGCGATCAAGACCGGCATGCTGGCCGCCGAAGCCGCGTTCGATGCCGTGCAGGCTGGGCGCACCAGCGACGAACTCACGGCCTATCCGGAGAGCTTCAAGACGTCGTGGCTGCATACCGAGCTGTACCGCGCGCGCAACTTCAAGCAGTGGATGAGCAAGGGCCTGTACCTCGGCACGCTGATGGTCGGCATCGAGCAGAAGCTGCTGGGTGGCAACGTGCCGTGGACGCTGCATCACCAGCATTCGGATCACGAGATGCTCAAGCCGGCTTCGCAGTGCACGCCGATCACGTATCCGAAGCCGGACGGCAAGCTGACGTTCGACCGTTTGTCTTCGGTGTTCATCTCGAACACGAATCACGAGGAGAACCAGCCGGCGCATCTGACGCTGAAAGATCCGTCGGTGCCGGTGAACGTGAACTGGCAGACCTATGCCGGGCCGGAGGCGCGCTATTGCCCGGCGGCGGTGTATGAGTTCGTCAAGAACGACGACGGCAGCGAGCGGCTCGTGATCAATGCGCAGAACTGCGTGCATTGCAAAACCTGCGACATCAAGGACCCGACGCAGAATATCGTGTGGGTCACGCCGGAAGGTGGTGGCGGGCCGAATTATCCGAATATGTGAGTGACCAGGCGGGCATCGAAAACGATGCCCGCGTACGCAATCGAAATGAAAAAGTGCCGTGTGTCACGAGAACGACTTCTCGTGACACACGGCACTTTCATTTGGGAAGTTCGGTAGGAACCCGAAAAGATGGACAGCCTCTTGAGCTTGCGGTGTTCGTGGCGCGAGAGCTACACGAACAGGCCAAGGTAGCCGGACATCAAACAAGCCATGTGGTCTTCGGCGATAGTATTGCCACTGAACCTCAACACATGTGCACGGCACATGTAGCCGCCATGTATGGCGGTGTCTCCGAAGCGGCGCCGACACGAACCGTGAACCACCTAGGGTAGCCGGACTCGAAGGTCTTCTGATTCGACGCCGGCCTTTCGCTCCAGCAAAGGCCTGAGCTCGACGCGGCCGCCCGGTGCGCTCGCGTCGACTACAGCAGCTTACATACCGCCAAACGGCTTCTCCACGGTCAACTTGTTGGTGACCGAAGTGACCCCGGGAACACCTCTCGCGATCTCCGCGACCCTGCCCACCTGGGACGCGTTCTCGACCGTGCCACTCAGCGTCACTGCGCCGTCTTTGGCGACCACGCTGATGTTGCCGGCGCTGATGTCCTTCTGCTTCGCGATCGCGTTATAAACCTGCCGACGCAGCGCGCGATTCGCCTTCCGTCCCACGGGCGCGTTCGCCGAACCCGATGCCGCCGTCACAGACGCGCTGACCGGTGCGCTGGTCTGGGCCCATGCGCTCATGCACGTCGCGACGACGACGAGTCCAACAGCCAGCCTGAAAGTCTGAATGCTCTTCATTGAATACTCCGGTTGTGGATAGCGGAATCAGAAGGTATGGCGGATGCCGATCATGGCCGCCGTGGTCGAGACGCCTGGCGCAACCGGAACCCCATAGATGATCGTCTGGTTCATGGTTCCCTTGTTGTCGACGTAGCCGACCTGTGCGTACGCCCGGGTCCGCTGGGACAGGTTGTATTCCGCACCCACCGCGATTTCGCTCGAATGATTGTCCGAATGGTTGCGGTCCTTCAGGTAGTAGAAGCCGGAAGTGATCTTGAAACGCGTAGTGAACTGATAGCCGAGACCGGCCGAAATCATTTCGAAGTCCGCAGTATCGGTGTGCGCCGGGTTCTTCCCCACGCCGTACGAGCCGGATAGCGAGAATCCGGCGATCGTGTACATCGCGCCGACATAGTAGAAGCGGTTATTGGCCTGGCCCGTCGCGGGCACGGCAGGCGCTGCCGGGTAATTCAGCGGATAAGGATTGGTGTCGTGTCCGTTGTAATACACGGCCGCGAGATTCAAACCATAGTTCGAGTACTTGAGCACCGCCGACTCGCGTGTGCCGCCCTGAAAGTGGCCGGCCACACCACCCGGCGCGTATTCGAGCGCGAGCGACGCGCCATAGAATTTCGGCGAGTTGTACACCAGCGCATTGCTGTCGTACAGCGCGCCGATCGGGGCATTCGTGCTGGTGCCGGGCCAACCGGCCGCCTGATTGACGCCGAGCCATGCAGTCAGAATACTGCCGAAGTACTGCGCGCCACGGACATCGGTTTCCGACATCGCGTAGATCATCGGGATGATCTGCCGGCCGGCGTCGAATGTGCCGAACGGACCCGATGCGCCGACAGTTGCAAACTGGTTGAAGATCGCGACCGCACCCGGGGTGTCGGACAGACCGGACTTGCCGGTCGTCGTATTGAACGAGCTCTGCAATTTGAAATTGATTTTGTAGCCGCCGCCGATATCCTCGCTTCCCTTCATGCCCCAGAAGCTGGAATAGATGCCGCCGTCCTTGAGCTGATAGACGTGCCCCAGGTTGCGGGCGGTGGGCTGGAACGTCGCCGCCGAGGTGCTCTGATACAGAAATCCGGTATCAAGCACGCCATAGAGCGTAACCGTCGACTGGGCCTGGGCGGCGCTGACGAACATCAGCAGCGCCGCGGCGCTGCTCAACTTCAACTTCGATTTCATTCTGTCTCCTTTGGTTTTTGGGTTTATGGTTTGAATTCATCCGCGATGCATTCAGGTCAGCGTGCGTCCTACAGGTAGTAGTTTCCGTACTGCTCGCGCAACTGGTGCTTGAGCACCTTGCCGGTCGCGCCGAGCGGAACCGATTCGACGAAAATCACGGCGTCGGGCTTCCACCACTTCGCAATCTTGCCGTCGAGGAAGGCAAGCAATTCGCCTCCGGTGAGCATGCTTCCAGGCTGTCTCACGACCAGCAGCAACGGCCGTTCGTCCCACTTCGCATGACGCGCGGCGATGCAGACCGCCATCGTCACTTGCGGATGCAGGCACGCGACGTTTTCGATGTCGGCCGAGCTGATCCATTCGCCGCCGGACTTGATCACGTCCTTGCTGCGATCCGTGATCTGCATGAAGCCGTCGGCATCGATCTTCGCCACGTCGCCGGTCGGAAACCAGCCGTCACGCAGCGGCGACACGTCGTCACCGCGAAAGTACTGCCGCATCACCCACTGACCACGCACCAGCAGGTCGCCGGCTGCCTTGCCGTCCCACGGCAGTTCGTCGCCCTGCGGGTCGACGATCTTCATGTCGATGCCGAACACGGAGCGGCCCTGCTTAGCCTGAACCGCGTAGCTGTCGTTGACGGACAGCGCGCACTGATGCGCCTTGAAGCTGCATACCGTGCCGACCGGGCTCAATTCCGTCATGCCCCAGGCGTGCAGCACGTCGACGTGGTAGCGCTCCTGGAACTGCACCGTCATAGCCGTCGGACACGGCGCGCCGCCGATGATCGTACGGCGCATCGACGAGAAAGCGCCGTCCCGTTCGGCGACATGGGAGAGCAGTCCCTGCCAGACCGTCGGCACGCCGGCCGACAGCGTGACCTGCTCCGTCTCGATCAGTTCGTAGAGCGACTGGCCGTCGAGCGCCGGCCCCGGAAACACCAGCTTCGCGCCGACCATGCAGGCGATGTAAGGCAGCCCCCACGCATTGACATGGAACATGGGGACCACGGGCAGGATCACGTCGCGCGCGGAACAGTTCAGCGAGTCGGGCAGCGCCGCGGCATACGTGTGCAGCAATGTCGAGCGATGGCTGTAGAGCACGCCCTTCGGGTTGCCGGTGGTGCCGGAGGTGTAGCAGAGCGAAGACGCACTGTTTTCGTCCAGCAGCGGCCAGTCGAACTCGTCGCTCTGAAGATCGATCAGGTCTTCGTAGCACATCAGCATGCCGGACCCGATACACGTCGGCTCCATGTGCTCACGATCGGTCATCGCCACGAAGACCTTCGGGCTTTTGACGCGAGATGCGATGCTCTCGATCAAGGGCAGAAAAGTCAGATCGAAGAACACCACGCGGTCTTCCGCGTGCTCGATGATGTAGGCCAGCTGGTCGACGTGCAGCCGGGGATTGAGCGTATGCAGCACCGCGCCGGACCCCGACACCGCGAAGTACAGTTCCATGTGCCGATAGCCATTCCACGCCAGCGTCCCGACGCGCTGGCCGGGCTCGATGCCGAGCGCCGCGAGGGCATTGGCCATGCGGCGGGCGCGTTGCGCAAGATCCCGATAGCGGTAACGGTGAATGTCTCCTTCGACACGCCGTGAGACGATTTCCTGATCGCCATGATGGCGATCGGCGTGTACGAGCAGCGAAGCCACCAGTAGCGGTTGCTGCATCATCAAACCTTGCATCCTTGTTCTCCTGAATATTCATGTGGCCTCGCGCGGCAGGTCCGTCGGTGCGGACTCGCGCCGCTCATTGCGGCGCGTCCCGGTTGGCGACGACCACGCGCGCAGTCCGGCACCGCATGCTTGCCGCGGTTCTTCCAGATCGGCATGTAGGGCGGGTCAATTAGCCGCCGACGGCAAACCCCGTCGGCCGGACCCCTATCATTGAAAAGCGGCGCGCAACCGCTTAGCGGCCGGCCCGGTCGCGCAGTGCGTCCAGCCGGTCCAGATCGACGGCGTAATTGCGCTTGCCGATAAAAAACGCGACCGCGGCGATCAGCGACGCAAACGGCACCAGTTGCAACGCGCCGAGCAGCCCGATCCGGTCGGCGACGATGCCCGTCAGAATCGCGGCGGGCGCGAGGCCCAGCAGATTGTTCGCCAGCGTCAGCGTGGCAAACGCGGACGAATGAATCGACGGCGGCGTGAGGTTGGCCACCATGGCGCCCGAGGGACCGCTCGCGCCTGCGCTGCAGAACATGCCGGCACCGATCAGTATGAGTTGCAGCGGGCCCGCCGGCAGGTGAATACCGATCGCGAGCAGCGTGAAGCTCGCGAGGCAGATTGCGATCGCGGTGCCCCACTTCCTTTCCCGAGAATGCTTGCCGAGCCGGTCGGCCAGATTGCCGCACACCACCATGCCAAGGCCCGTCACCAGCACGAACACTGCGGCGCCCATGGCAGCCTTGCCGGTCTCCATGCCGTAGTAGCGGTTCAGGAAGCTCGGCATCCACGCCCACAGCGCGGCAGGAACCAGCAGATGCACGCCGCTGCCGACGTAAGCGCATACGACCGACTTCGTCGAAAAGAGCCCCTTCATCAGCGCGCGAAAGCTCATCCGCACGCCGAGACCCTGATTACCCATGCTCGCCACCTGAAGCGGCGCAAGACGCTTTTCGGTGACGACGAGCCAGTAGATGACGACCAGCACGATACCCACGGCCGCCATCGCGCCGAATGCGGGGCGCCAGCCCATCTGAGCGGCGACCGCGCCGCCCAGCGCCATACCCAGCACCGAGCCGAACGCGCCGCCCGCCATGAAGGTGCCGGTGAGCGTGGCGCGCAGCCGCACCGGAAAGATGCTCAGGACAACCGCGATGCCGACGCTGCCGTAAGCGGCTTCGCCGATGCCGACGAAGGCACGCGCGAGCAGCATTTCGCCGTATCTCGTCGCGATCGCGCAGCCCAGCGTCGCGAGGCTCCACATGGCCGCCATCAGGACGATGCTTTTCACGCGCCCCCAGCGGTCAGCCAGCACCGACAGCGGGAACGTGAGCAAGCCGACCATCAGGGCGACCACACTGCTGAGCGAACCCAACTGCGTGTCGGAAAGGCCCCAGGCCGCCTTGAGCAGCGGGAACACCGCATTCAGCACCTGACGTGACATGTAGTCGGAAAGCAGCAGGCCGACCGTCAAGGCGAATACCACCCAGGCATAGGGGCGTACATCGGCTTGTGTTGCTGAAACTTCTCCCGTGGTGGGCTCAACGTGCTGCATGAGCATCATTTGTCTCCTTCGCATCTATCTCGTGTTTATCTGGTTGGCTGCCGTCCTGCTGCGCGGCAGACGATGGTCGATTCTGGATATCCCGTCGCCCTTCGCGGCGCGCCGGCAGGCATCTACGTCGTCACTCCGCCTCGTTCAATCTTGCCGGTGGCAGTCCCGCGCCCCGGGTTCGCGCGTGAAGCGCCTGAAAACTTTCCGGAGCGAAACTCACGTCCTGCTCGCACAATACGACCATCGCGCATTACACTTTTATGATCAGGCGCCATCCTTTTAGCGGCCGATGCCACTGCGCGTAAACACCGGTATTCGTTGCCGCGGGCATCTCACGCCCGGAAGGGGAGACGCTCCCCCGTATAGGATCTGCGGAGACAAGGCGATGGAAACGATGTTGCGCTCGATAGCGATGAGCGGCTATTTCGATGTGACGCGGCGGCTCGGACTGAATCCGGTCGAACTCGTCCAGCAGGCGGGGATCGATCCCGCGGCACTCGCGAATCCGGATGATCGCGTCCCGGCCGCCGCGTGCTGCCGGCTACTCGAACTCACGGCCGACAAAGCCTCGTGCCCCACGTTCGCGCTGCAGATGGCCGAGACCCGGCAGAAGTTCGGCACCGGCGTAGTCAATGTGTTGCTCGCGCACAAACGCACGCTGCGGGAGGTGCTGCGGGCCGCCGCCGAATTCCGGCACCTGCTCAACGAAGCGCTGGCGGTCTACATCGAAGACGCGGGGGAAACGGTCACCATCCGGGAGGAACTGGCCGTCACTCCGGGTACGCCGACCAGGCAGGCGATTGAACTGGCGGTCGGGATCCTCGCGCGCCACTCCAGCGCGCTGCTCGGCAATTACTGGAAGCCGCGCGCCGTGCATTTCACTCACCGGGGGCCCGCTGATCTGACGTTTCATCGACGCTTTTTCGGCTGTCCGCTCGAATTCGGCAGCGACTTCAACGGGCTCGTGTGCGCGGCCGCCGAGCTCGACTACCCGAATCCGGCCGCCGACCTGGAACTGGTTCGATATGCCGAGAGCCTCGCGACGCCACTGAACGCGGCGGCCGCGGATTCGATCGAGCAGGAAGTGCGCAAGGCGATCTATCTGCTGCTGCCCGTCGAGCAGGCCACGGTCGAGCTGGTGGCTCGGCATTTGAATTTGAGCGTGCGCACCATGCAGCGGCAACTTGGATCGGCCGATACCTGCTTTTCGACGCTGGTCGAGGAAGTTCGGCGGGAACTGGCGATACGCTATATGAGCAATGCTCGTTATCCGATCGGGCGGGTCGCGGCACTGCTCGGCTACTCCCAGCAGGGTTCTTTTACGAACTGGTTCACTTCGCAATTCGGTATGACGCCACGTGATTGGCGTAGTGGCCAGGCGAAATGACCGGACGCTGCGTGGCGTGCCTGAGCGTGCGTGCGCGATGCCTGTTGGGCTGCGGCGCAGACCGGTGAATACTCTGACGTTTACCCGTCCGCGTTGCGCGGACGGGGTCCTCTACTCGTCCGATCCGACTTGGGATGGGAAAAGCTTCTGGCTATCGCATCTCGGCCTGATCGGCCATCAGAGGCTTGCGCGGTCCGAGGAGACCGCCGAACCCGACCCGCGACCTTTCGCGGGCGTGTAATACGCCCGCCCGGCTCAAGTGTTCAAACGACCTTGCGCAGGAAGCCCTGCGTGCCACCGTTGCGGTTGGGCGCGAAACCGTTGGCAAGCAGGGTCTCTTCCACCGTGTCGTAGAACACGCCGATCTTGCTGATCTCGCGCGCCTCCTGGGCGGTGGCCACCTTGCGGCCAAACTCGCGTGAGATGCGCACCAGCTGCTCGATCTGCTCGACCGTGCTCATCTTCCTCGTGCGCGACTGGTTCCAGAGGTTGTCCTCGATGCCGCAGCGCACGTGCAGGCCCATGGCAATGCCCATCATGTTGACCGGCAGCACGTTGCGCATCGAGCTCTCCACCGTCAGCACCGCGCCATCCGGCGTGGCGCGCACGAAGTTGGCCAGGTTGTAGATGTTCGGTGCATCCATGCCGCCGCCGATCGCCACCCAGTTCATCACCAGCGGGCCCTTGTAGATGCCGCGCCGGATCAGACGCTCGACCGACTCGAAGCTGTTGATGTTGTAGCACTGGAACGCGCTCTGAATGCCCGCCGCGTTCAGGCGACGGATATGTTCCTCCGCCCAGCCCGGCTGCGCCGGCACGGTCATTTCCTTGTACGCGTTGTAGACCTCGGGGTCCGCCATGGAGGTGCCCTTGACGTCGGCATCTTCCCAGTGCTCGACGACGTTCATCTGCGAGGTATTGATCGTCACCGTCACCTGGTCGGGCTTGGGGTCGAGTTCGGCCAGCATGTGACGCGTGTCGTCGCTCAGCCATTTGGCTGCGGCGCCTTCGCTCTCGGGTGCGAAGCTGATCGAGCCACCCACCTGGATGATCATCTCGGGCACGGCATTGCGCACACCAGCGATCAACTCGTTGAACTTCGACAGGCGTTTGCTGCCCTTGCCGTCGAGTTCGCGCACGTGCAGGTGCAGCACCGTGGCGCCGGCGTTGTAGCAATCCACCGCCTTCTGGATCTGCTGGTCCATCGTGACGGGGATGTCCTCGGGAAAGTCGGAGGGCACCCACGACGGCGCGTAAGGCGCGGCGGTGATGATCAGAGGTTGCTGGTTTTCGGTGTAGAGGGAACCGTCGAGAAAGTTCATGGCATGGTCTCCAGGCGTGGATTGAGGGGAAGGAAACACTCAGGGAGTGCTAATAAAGTGCTGTCGTCAACGGAGCGTCGAGCAACGCAAACCTTCGCACCCTTCCCCCGTAAATGACGGATGTATCAACTCCGCATCGGGCACGTGCAGGCGCGACGGAAGATCGATCAGTTCGGCGAAGATACGGCAATCCGACGAAGCGATTTACGTTTTGGCTGCCATATTTTTATGATTTAACGCCACTACGTGTTAACACCCAGGTCACCGTCGAGAGACCTCGAGGTCGTATAGACCTGAAGGCTGAATGCCGGGCTGTGCTGCCCGGTTTTCTGAAGCGCCGCTCGGGCGAGGCGTGCGAATTCCGTATCCTGGAATGCGAACGGCCCGAGTCTATTCGCAGATAGACCCGGGCCGTTCGACGAAGAAAATCCGATACCGCGGTCAGCGATACCGACCTTCCCATTTGGCACTGCCTGGACCACAACGTAGCTGACCGGTCAATAACCGATGTGCTTTTAACGGAAGAGCATCGCCAACCAGCTCGCCCGAGACGACATAAGCGCCGTTCGGATCATTCCCACTCAATTGACAACCACCCGCCGCAAACCCACCGCAGAGCCTCGCTCGGCTCCCATTGCACCCGCCGATACCGTCAGCGATACCGGCATTCCATCCTGGCATTCAAGGGCTCTAAGTGGGCCGCAATTGGAAAATCAACGCCCCCCGCCTTAAAAAATCGTCAACGCCACGCATCTCAAGACGACTTGGCAGGTTGATACCGTCATCGGTACCGTCAAGTCACGCCCTTTTGCACCGCGATCAACCCTGAGCCGCGGTTCGAGCTTCTCTGACTACAACGACGATTTTTAAGGTACAACCGCCACTCGCCTTACTGAGTCGGTCGGCGGGTAGTCGGCCTTATGCGAAGCTTTCCATAAGGCCGATTATGCCAAGTCGTTGATTATGGAAAGTAGCAGGTCGGAACTCGCGTCGAGAGCTGATGGAAAGCGGCAAGCACGAATTCCGGCCTTTGCATAATCACAGCGCCTTCAGGAAGTTGAGCAGCGAGTCAGGTGCCCGATAGCGCGGGACCTTGCTGCCTGGTTCGTGAAGCCTGGCAAGCGCACGTTCCTTCATGTTCAGGTCGGCTTCGACGTAATGGTGTGTCGTGACGGGGCTCTCATGTCCGAGCCACAACGCGATTACGCTGATGTCGACGCCAGCCTGTAGTAGGTGCATGGCCGTGGTGTGTCGGATGGTATGGGGCGATACGTGTCGCTCTGCCAGACCGGGAGAGGAACGGGCTGCGTTCCTGGCAGCCAACGTCAGCCTCAACGCAACATTGGCTCTCGTCATTGCGTGACCGTTCCGATTCGGAAGCAGTGGCGATGTCGGCTGGAATTCCGGATTGACCCGCAACCATGCCCGTGCCGCCTTCACGGTAGAGCGCCAAAGCGGCACACTGCGCTGCTTGCGTCCTTTGCCGCGCAAATGAATGCAGGCAGAACTGTCATCAAGGACCACATCCGCAACTTTCACCCCGGTAATCTCCGAGACGCGCGCTCCGGTGTTGTACATCAGCAGGAACAGAAGGTGATCGCGTTGGCTCAGCCAGGAACCGCCGGGCGTACCGATCACCGTTAGCATCTCCTCGCGCGACAGATAGCTAAATATCGGGCGATCGAAGCGCTTGACCGGAACGCCCAAGGCGCGCTCAATCGCTTGTAACGACGCGACATCGCGGTGCGCGGCAAACTTCAGGAACGACCGCAGCGCTGCCAGACGTGCATTGCGCGTGCGTACACAATTGTGCCTTTGACGTTCAAGGTGATCGAGGAAGGCCATGATCAGTTCCGGCGTCATATCGGCGAGTGCCATCGTGGCTGGCGGCTTGCCCAGGCTCGCCTCTACGAAGTCAAGGAAGAGTACGAAGCTATCGCGATAGGCTGCAATGGTTTGCTCGCTGAGTGCCCGCTGCTGGGTCAGGTATTCGGCGAACCAGGCTTGCACGAGCGCGGCAAACGAAGGCGCTGTCTTAGTTTGCCTATACATTGCCGTCTCCGGCGAGATCGGCGAAACGCTCAAACTTGCCGCCGGCCAAGGCCATCAATTCCGGAACAGCCGTCAGATACCAGTACGTGTAGAAGATCTCGGCATGACCCATGTAGGTCGACAGCGCCAGCATCATCTGATCGATGTCGGTACCCTCGGCATGCCAGAGCATCATGCGTCGCACGGCGAAGGTATGCCGCAGATCATGAAGCCGTGGCGCCGTATGAGCGCCGCGGTTCACCCAGCCAAGGCTATCACGTAGCGAGTTGAAGACACGATGAGCCTGTCGCTCTCCAAGGGGCTGTCCCAGTCGCCGACCACGACTGCTGATCAGAAACGACATGTCAGGGGTATTGGCAATCTGCTGAATGCGTTGCCGTCGGTAGCGCCTTAACGCGGCAACGGTGCCCGGATGGATCGGCAGTTGTCGCGACTTGGCGACCTTGGTCTGTCGAATGGTCAGCATCCCACGCTTGAGGTCGACGTCGGCATCGCGCAAATGAATGGCCTCGGAGACCCGCAGGCCAGTCGAGGCCATCAGGCCGAACAAGGTCTCGTAGGTAACTGGCCGGAGACTTCCCTTTGGATCGAGCCGGCAGGCCGCCGCCAGCAACGCAACGATTTCGTCCTCATGGAAGATATGCGGGGCAACACGTCCCCGCTCAGGACCGAACACCGCTTCCTCCGGGATTTCGGTATCCGGTTCGAACTGCTTCAGGTAGCGGGCGAAGTGGCGAACTATCGCCAACCGGGCCGCCCAGGTCGCCGGCGTGTCACGGTGCCATTTATCCTGCCGGGCCCAATCCGTCATGAGGTCGGCCGTAAGTGGGCCACGGTGATGCCGATCGGCGGCGTAACGGGCGAAACTGGCCAGGAGCGTGTCCCGCGAGCGCAACTCAAATCCCAGGGAGCGCCTCTCGACGAAGTAGTCGTCGATCCGCTGCTGCAAGCTGATGCGCGCGCTCATGATTGACTCCCCGGCCACGGCAGAGCGACTGCCGACAGCTTCGGCGTGTCTAGCTTGGCGTAGATCAGGGTGGTATTGAGCGACCGGTGACGCAGCAGGTCAGCCACTTCCTTGAGCGAGCTGCCGTTCTCGACGAGGCGACAGGCCAGGGTATGCCGAAGTGCGTGGGCAGTGGAGTGCAGCAGACCGCTACGACTGCAGGCCCGCTTGATCACCTTCTGGACCGCCGTCGAGGTAACGGGCTGGTCTCGCCCTGCTACTCGCCGGACAAAGAGGGCCGGGTGGCTGGTCGCTGGACGTTCGTGTTGCAGATAGTCAGCCAGCGCCTGCCCGCATGCCATCGGCAACGGCATGACGTCCTGGCGCAGCGACTTCGTGCCTCTCAACGTCACAGTGCCTTCGCGCCAGTCGATGTCGCGGATCATGAGATGTGCGATCTCGCCAGAACGCAACCCCATGTCCAGTGCCAGCCGGACCATCGCATAGCTACGCTTCGGCCAGCGCCGAGCGCCTGCAACGGCGCCCAGGAGGCGGATAACTTCTTCTGGCTTGAGCGCACGTGGCAGGGATGCCAGCTTCCAGTGGACCGGATTCAGAATGACGGTGGAGAGCTTGCCGGGTTGGTCTCCGCAAACGGTCCGGTAACGCAGATAACTACGTAACGTTGCTGCCAGATGGGAGGCATAAGAAGCCGAGCCGCCTGCTCTCAACTGCGCCGAAAGAAACTGGCGAACATCGTCGGGGCGCACCTTTCTGAAGTCGATAGCGCACCGCTCGAATCTGTCTCGCAAGAGCAAACCGACAACACGAAGTCGGTTCTTACGGGTCTCGGCTGCCAGTCCCCGTACATCGCGCAGATATGCATCGTAGCGATGCAATTCGGCAGTAATGTGCGGTGGGAATGATGCAAAAGACGGCGCGTTGGACTTGGCCGGGTACAAACGGGTTGGCTTCATAACGGTCCCCTCAGGTGGAACCGTTACTCCAGATCATCGCTGAGATTATGTCGAGTTCGTGGGGCGTCACCTGCCGCCACACCCTGTGATTACCGGTTCGTGCCGCCGACCAGCACAGCTACTTTCCATAATCAACGACTTGGCATAATCGGCCATTGCAGACGTTGGAGAGGACTGGGTCCTACGTCGGCATTGGGACGGATTGCCGACGGTGGCGACATCGAGCAGCCGGGCCGCGGCTTCCTGCATCAGCGAACTCACACTTCCGCATTTCAACGGACATATCGGGTAGCGGTCAGTCCGTTTGGACGGGAGATACTGCTGTCTTTCGTCATGTCTCTTAAAAGCATTCCGCTGATACAAATTCTTACACTCTCTCAAGTGCACGCCCCTTGAGGCTTCTGGCCCCCGTCGGAAGACAACCGAAAGCAACCCTTCACAGGACTTTCTCATTTCAATCCTTACCTCTTGTAGGGCAGGGTCGTTCACAATCAACATACGAGGTGAAGAATGGACAAGAGCAGGAAGTGGGTTGGAGTTGGTGCAATATTCAGCGCGAGCGTGCTGGCGTTCGCGAGCATGGGCGCGACAGCGCAGGATCATGATGGCGATCACCACAACCAGCAGTACACGCATATCTTGCTAATCAGTGTGGACGGGATGCATGAGGCCGATCTGGTGAATTACGTCAGGACACACCCGGGATCGACCTTCGCAAAGCTCGTCAAACATGGTGTCGAGTACACACATGCTTCGACCTCCAAACCCTCGGACTCGTTTCCAGGGCTTCTGGCCTTTGCAACCGGCGGCAGCCCTCTTAGCCACGGCGTATTCTATGACGATACCTATGACGCTACCCTGTATCCCCCGGGCAGTAATTGCACCGGCACGCCCGGCACGGAAGTAAGCAACTTCGAAGCACTCGATTGGGATCTCACCAAGCTGGACGGCGGATCGCCGCCACCCGGCGCAACGTTCGACCCACGCAATCCTCACATCAATCCTGCGAACCTCGCGTTGCGCAAGACCGCCAACGGCTGCGAGCAGGTCTGGCCTCATCTATACATGAAGCACCATACGAACACGATCTTCGAGATCATCCATCAGGCCGGTCTGCGCACCGCATGGTCGGATAAGCACCCGGCGTACGAGATCCTCAACGGGCCGTCGGGGTTGGGACTGGACGAACTCTACGCCCCCGAGATCAACTCGACCTCCCTACAAGCGAATGGCTATCCGAACGCGCCTGCGACCGCCGATTGGACCGCCGACCCGACCTATACCCGGACGTACGACGGCTTCAAGGTCAAGGTCGTCCTGAACTGGATCCACGGACTGGATCAGACCGGGACGAAGCAGGTCGGTGTGCCGGCGATCTTCGGCATGAACTTTCAGGCGGTCAGCGTCGGACAGAAGGTCACGGTGGCCATGGAAGGCACCACCACGACCCGTGGTGGCTATCGTGACGCAGCCGCGACCCCGACAGTGCCGTTGGAGCAATCGCTGGACTTTGTCGATGCCTCGCTGGGTCAGATGTACGATGCACTCAACGCGGGCCATCTGCTTCAATCGACACTGTTCATCGTCGGCGCCAAGCATGGCCAGTCGCCGGTCGACGTCACGAAGCTTCACATGCTTAGCGGTTCGAAAAACGCTTACGCGACCGCCGACGTGAGTGACCCCGCCACCCTGCTCACCAATGGCGGCGTAGCGGTCGCCCAGGAAACGGCCGACGACGTGTCGCTCTTATGGCTCAAGAACCACGGCGATAGGGATCAGGCAGTATCGATCCTCAGCGCTGACCAGGGGAGTGTCAATTCCACCCGCATTCAGACGCTCTATGACGGCGCAACCTTGAAGTCGATCTGGGGCAATCCTGCGGAGGGCCGTGTTCCTGACATCATCATCCAGCCGATACATGGGACGATTTACAGCGGGAGCGCGGCAAAGCTCGCCGAGCACGGCGGCCTCTCGGATGACGATACGAACACACTGTTGGTGGTCTCCAATCCGAAGCTGGAAAAGAAGGAGGTCGATACGCCTGTGACGAACATGCAAGTGGCGCCGACCATTTTGAAGGCGCTCGGCCTCGACCCACACAAGCTCGTGGCCGTTCAGCGTGAAGGCACCCATAGCCTTCCGGGCCTCAAGACCAATGGAGACGACGATTCGGAGTAACGGCGGTGCAAGCGCCGGCGGTCACTTTTAGCTTCAGGCTGCCGGGGCGTGTTACTAAGAGGGCCGGCGTCAGCACGGGAATGCTCGTTGAGTCCAATAATTCCCCATGAGTTCGCAAATCTGACGTGCAACGCGTGCTCAGACAGGCCGAGCATGGTGAGCCCCGTCACTGTAAGTGCGGGGGGTTAAACGGCCGTTCTGGATATAAACATCGGCCGTTCGAAGCGACGCCGCAACTGTCTCTCGACGGCCGGCCGGTGCGCGACCGACAACATCTGTCCGATGCGCTCGGCGAGGGAAGCCGAGTTTACGTCATACAGGCGTTGTCGGGCACCGTTTGCTTGTTTGGGGCGCCGGCTTCGAACGCCGGCTCGACGGCTGCGAGCACCATCTGTTTGTCGTTCAGCAGGACCAGCGCCAGAATCTCGACCATCTCGCGGTCCCCGCCGGGACACTTCAAAAACACCTGCAACTTGCGGAACTGGCTGGAAACGCGGCGAAGGGTGCGCCATTGCGAAGCGCTCCAGATTTGCGCTGCAGAACTGCCAGGCAGTGACGCCAGTCGTAAATGGTTTCGCCAGGGTCGTGACTGCGCTCAATGCGCCGGTCGTGCTCGCCAATCACCTGACCTTTGGTGGCGAAGACAAGCTTTGTCGACGATCTACATCGTTATGCGAATGGCTCAAAGTGGCCGAGGCCGTGTAAAAACGTGTGAGCCGGCAGTCTGTCGAGCGACTGGTGAGGCCGCGCCTCCCCAGCTCCCTGTTGTCTACGACTGAAGTGATTGCGCCGCGCCAGCGAGCATAGACAGGTGTGAGATTACGCGCCTGCCAGCTTCATCGCTCGCATTGTCTTTGCAAATCCGAGGATCTTCATGACGCGTTTGAGGTTGTACGCCAGCACGTGCAAGCTCATTTCAGTCGAGACGTACCCAAGCCTGCGCATCTGGAAGTGGGTTGAGCCAGTGCTTCAGCGTGCCAAACACGTGTTCGACCGTTCGTCGCCGTATTGTCATCGCGTCAAGCTGACGATCCAGTCTGCGTTGCATTCTGTCGAGTACCGCTTCGTGTTCCCACCGACGAATGCGCCGATAGGGCGCCGGCGTGCACCGCTTTCTGAGCGGACAGTGTGGGCAGGCACTGCTCCAGTAGGTCCGCAGTTTCAGCAGATTGGCGCTCTCAAACGAGGTGTACCTGTATATCGCGCGTTGCCCCGCCGGACACAGATACTGCGTTCCGGGCTCACTCGCCCGGTGGCGAGGAAGCCTCAACCGCGGACCGCCACAGTAACCACAATGAGAGCCGAGAAGATCAGCGCCGGGGCGAGATGCCGGAACGGCTCCCGATTTCGTACCAACGTGAAGAGCGCGCCGATCATGATCGCACCGGCCAGCGTTAGGCCTAAGACTCTGGTTTGTTGTCGAAGAAGAAGTGCCGCACTGAACAGCTCGAGAGCGCCACAGAGCAACTGAAACCATGCCGGGTAACCCCAGCGTGCGAAGTCGCGCTTCACCGCACCGCGTCGTGCGAGATTGACCACCCCAGCAACCGCGAACAGAACCGCTAAGATCGTCGCGAGAATCGATTCGAAAGATGCACTGTTCCACGCCATGGTCATGCTCCGTTGATTTGCTGAAAGTGCTTTTGTACAGAGAGGTCTGCAATCAGGCCGGGGCCATGGGGTTGCCACGCAAGAACTCGCCGGGCATGCTGGCCGCTTACAGTCTGGTCGAGCGCCAGTGCGTCAGCGAACGGTCCAAGCGATTTGCGAGCATCGTCGAGCGGCCAGGGTTCGACACGATCGGCGCCGACTGAGGCCCTCATCGCTTCACCCATTTCGGCAACGGCAACGGCATCTTCCGCGACCACGTTGAAGATCTGTCCCGTGACTCGACCGTCCCCGCTTGCCGCCTGCTCCACCGCGCTCAGGTAAGCCGTGGCGAGATCATCGACGTGAACGGCAGGCCAGTGGTTGCGACCATCGCCGACGACTCTCACACTGCCGGTCTGATGGACCATGCCCGCAAGCATGCCGAAGATGCCGCCGCCGTAGCCGTGCACCATCGCCGGCCTGAGGATCACCGCGGCAATCGAGCGGCGTGCTGCCAGCGCCTGCACGCGTTGCTCCACTGCAGGCCGCCAGGCGACGAGTGGTGTCGGGTTCAGCGCCGATGCTTCGGTCGCGGACTCGCCCTTCGTATTGCCGTAGACCCAGGTGCCCGACGTATAGACAAACGCCGCGCCCGGATGCAGATGCGAAAGCATCGCTACCACCGCGGCCTCATCAGCAGCAGCGGCAGAAGCATCGTTGGTCGACGCGGTGTGCACCACGCCATCAGCGGCACCGGCAGTCGCAGCGAAAGACTGTGGCTCACGCAGGTCGCCGGAATGCAGTTTCACACCGAGACGTGCCAGCGCGCTGGCGGCCGCCGACCTGTCCTGGCGCACCAGCGCCGTCACCTGATGGCCGAGGCTGATTGCCTTACGCGCGACCGCTTGCCCGATGTAGCCCGTACCACCTGTAATGAACAGTTCCATAGCGTTCTCCTCGATGATTGCCCGCGAAGTTGATAAAGCACAAGAACGAGACTTATCGGTCTCGTTCCGGCAAATCTAAACGAGACTGACCAGTCTTGTCAACTACTCGGCGATCTGTTATTTATCTGACATGAACACGTCCTCTCCCCCCGACCTGAGCCCTCTACAACGCCGTAAGCGGTCCGCCATCCTCGACGGCGCGAAAACCGTTTTTTTACGCCAGGGGTTCGGTTTGGCAACGATGGACGATGTCGCCGCGGCCGCTGGCGTCGGCAAACAGACGGTCTACCGCCACTTCAAGTCGAAGGAGGCGCTCTTCGTTGGCCTGGTGAGCTCGATGTGCGCTGAGGTGGGTGGACTTCTTGTCGGCGCTCAGGGCGAGCAATCCGGTGGCTCACCCGAAGTCGAGTTGCGCGAGTTGGGATGGGTGTTGGCACAAATTCTTATCGCGCCGGATTATCTGCGACTTTACCGGGCCATCGTTGCTGAGGCCGAGCGTCTTCCGGAACTCGGCCAGGTGTTTTACGAAAATGGTGCCAAGGTCGTGCGCGCCTTCGCCGCAAAAATTCTGCGAAAGCGATTTGACGAATCGACTGCTGCATTGCGGGCAGCAACATTCGTTCAGTTGGTGCTAGGCGACGCGTATCTGGAACTGTCCATTGGCTACAGGGTGCCCGATGTTGAAGTGCGCTTTGCGCTGCAGATTGACGAGGCGGTGGCGGCTGCACTTCGCTAAGGAGCGCCGCATAAGATGTCGGGCCACTGCATGTGGAGCGCGACAGCGTGTAGCGCGGGAAGCAAGACACCGCGCTTCCGATTCCGAACGCATTCGTGCACCGGTTTCCGCACACTCCAAGCGCGTTTCTAAAATTGTGAATGCCGTTTTGTGGTCGAACCCGGAAGTCCAACGGCTACCGGCAATCTCCCATCGTGCCGCGGCGTCGAACTACGGAAGTCGGTAGAGTCATGCCCTGAGCAGGTCTGTCAAGCTTTCGTTCGACATCTACGCTCGCTATGACGATTATCCCGCGCCCGCCCGTGGACAACGACGCTGCCCACAGCACGAGGCTGTGGACAGCCGCCTAACGGCGGTTCCCTCGTTGACCACCGTCTCCCCGCGAGCTTCGCCTTCGGCCTGACGCGCCGCTGCGCGGCTTGCCCAAATCAGATAAAAGAGCAGGACCCGGTTTTGACCTAAGTGCTCAGCTTGCCGGCAAGGAGCGAACCGCGTTTTCTGAGCACGTTGAGGTAAACGGTCTCGTTGTACGGCGTGCGGTTCTGCCAGCAGCGATACAGGACGCGAATCCACTTGAACGCGAGGGCTCTCACGGCGACGTGGTGCGAGCTGCCCTTCGCACGCTGCTGCCGGTAGTAGGCACCAGCCCACGATGAGCGGGGGATGGTCTGGGCGGCCCATTCCACGAAGGTCTGGCGCAGGAATTTCGGACACTGCAGGCGCCAGTGGACCCAGCTCTGTTTGCCGCTGCGCTCGGTCACCGGGGCAATACCCACGTACTTCTGCAGTTCATCAGCACTCCTGAACCGTGCCCGCTGCTCACCAAAGGCGGCCAGCAGGCGTGGGGCGAGCTGCGCGCCGGCACCCGGCAGGTTCTTGAACAGCGTATAGTCTGGCAGCGTGGGCGCTACCGCGGCGATCTCGTGCTCGAACTGCATGATTGCAGCCAGCACCGCGCGTAGCTGTGCAGCGAGTGCCAGCACGTGCAGCCGGCACGGACCGATGATCGCCAGGTCTTCAGTCAGCGGCGCCGCCTCGCGGATCGATCCTATACGGACACTGATCCGCCTCGCACTGCGACAGTGGTGCGCACGGAAGAATGCCTCAAGAGTCGCCGTACGGGCCTGCTTGACCGAGCGCAGCGTCGGCCAGCGGTCGAGAAAGTCGCAGAACAGCACCGTGCCCCGGTCATCGAACCATTCCAGCGCCTGCGGGTAATACTGCTTGAGCGTGTCGCACAGCCGGTTGGTCAGCCGGGTCTGGTCGCCAACCAGCTGCCGACGCCGTTCCACCAGACTCACCAGTGTCCGCATCGCGGCGCTCTGCGGCCTCAAGGGGCCGAACCGTTCTGGATGGTGCAGCAGAAGATCAAGCGCGAGTTCCGCATCTTTCGGATCACTCTTGGCGCCACTGGGCTGGAATGCCTCACGATACTTCGCCAGGGTTGCCGGATTGATCGGAAACAACACAAGGAAATCATACTTCTGCAGCGCAGCGACGATTGGCCCCTTGGCCAGTTCGAGGGCCACTGCAATTGGTCCGCCGAAGCGCCGGTGCAGCGCGTTTGCCCATTCGTCGATGGCCGCGACCCGGTGCGCAATGCAGCTCGACTCACGACGGGGGTCGCCTGCCGCCTGAACGCAGATATCGTGCTTCGTGTCGGCCCAGTCGATCCCGACAAAGGCTGTGAATGGCTGCTCGAGTAGAAGTGACATGTGGACCTCTGCAGGTAATAGATAACGCAAAGGAACATGCATGCCTGCGTCCGCCGAAGGCGATATAGCAAGCCGGTGCGACGGCAAACCCTGAGTATTCGTTTGAACGCAGGCGCACCCGAGGACTCAAAACTGACTCTAGAAACGTCGCGAAACGTTGCGAGATGTTATTCGTAGTCCACGGGGTGCGTGTCCCGCCTTCGCCGACAGCTACCTGTCAGCTGTGACGAGTATCACGGAATGCAGGACAGGCTACCTATATCGAGATGTGGCGCGGTGGCAGTAGGTTGGGTTTGTCTGTTGCCGCCCCTTTCGTCTGGCGGTGCCCGAGTAACCTCGCCCTAACTCCGTTTCCACACCCCGCTCATCGAACCGGACATGCAGATCTCCCTGTAGTGGTCAAGTTATTTCGGACAGGCTGATAGGTTCTTTTACTGTCGGTTTTGCCTCGTAGGCAACGGGCGACAGATAGCCCAAAGTCGAATGCAAGCGTACTGCGTTGTAAAAACCGACGATGTACTGGTTGATGTCGCGCCGTGCTTCATCGTGGTTGGCGTACTGACGCTGCCACACGCGCTCCATTTTCAGGTTCAGGAAGAACCGCTCCATTACCGAATTGTCCCAGCAATTTCCTTTGCGGCTCATACTGCAAACCACGTGATGCTGCTTGAGCAAGGCCTGGTATTCATCGCTCGCGTACTGGCTGCCCCGGTCCGAATGCAGGAGCAGGCCTGACGCTGGCCGACGCTGCTGCAGCGCCATGGTCAGTGCCGAAATGACCAGTGCGGCCGGCATGGTCGGCGCCATGGACCAGCCGACCACCTTGCGTGAGTACAGGTCCAGTACGACCGCCAGATACAGCCAGCCTTGCGCCGTGCGGATATACGTGATGTCCGAAACCCACGCGCGGTTGGGCTCGGCGACCTCAAATTTCCGGTCGAGCACGTTCTCCGCGACAGGTAGCGTATGCCTGCTGTCGGTCGTCGAGACGAACTTGCGCTTCCAGCTCGTGCGCAGGCCCGCTTCGCGCATCAGCGTCCGCACCCGGTAGCGACCAATATGCAGCCCATGCTCCCGCAGCGCATGCATCACACGGCGGCTGCCATAGCTCGCGCCACTGGCGACGAATGCTGCCTTGACGTGGGTCCGCTCCTGCAGACTCTTTGCACTCGGCTTAGCGCGCTGGTGCGCATAGTAGCCAGAGCGACTCACCTCCAACACCCGGCAGGCGTGACTGACCGATACGGCCTCCTGTTGCAAGTGAGTTACCACGCGGTAACTCACTTCAGTTCCCGGGCAAAGAAGGCCGACGCTTTTTTTAGCAGCGCATTGTCCTCGCGCAATTGCCGGTTCTCCGCTTCAAGTTGCCGGATGCGCTGCTGTTCCGCCGTCAACGGCTTGCCCTCGCCGGGGCCGCCCGCACGCTCTGCGTCGTACTGGGCCACCCAGCGCCGCACGGCTGTCTCAACAAGGTCCATCGACCGGCAGACTTCGCTGACCGATAACCCCTGGTCCCGTACCATCCGTACCACTTCCAGCTTGAAGCTGGTGTCAAATTGTCGGCGCCTTCTTGTCATCCTGCTCTTTTTCCTCGTCGATTCCGGATTGTCCCCCTATCGACCTGTCCGAGGAAATTAGACCACTACACCCGCATCCGGCTCTCGGACAGGACATCACGCCTTCACACACGGCAGGTTCACAACCATGGACCAGTCAGACGCACGAGACCGAAGTGCCCGTAGAGGTGCTGGGATGGATAAGTCCCGCCTCTGCGACGTCGAACCTTGTACTTGTTGCGTAACCACCGACGCAACCGCGTAGCGGTGTAGCTGTCGAGCGCCCGATACGCGCGGCTGTCCGAGCCTACCTTGAAGTAGTTCGCCCAGCCGCGCAGCGTGCGATTTAACCTGCCCACCAGCTCCGTGGTCTCTTGCCACACCGTCTTGAGGGCGGTCATCGCATGAATCTTTTCGACCATGCGCCGGATACTCTTCTTCGACGGACGCATGCCCATACGGGCCTGACCAGTCGTCGCTGAGTACAGCCGCCCAAACGTATAACCCAGGAAGTCGAATTCGCCTTCCGGCACCTTGCAGATTCGTGTCTTCTCCTCGTTGACCATCAGCTTCAGTTTGTCCATGATCTCGCGCATTCGTGACAAGGCTTCCTCAGCCTTCCCTTTCTTGCACAGGATCACCAGATCGTCCGCGTAGGTCACAATGCGACTGCCAAGACTGCGCTGAAGTCCGAGCTTCTTCCATGCCAGCACAAACCGGCGCATATAAATATTCGCCAGCAGTGGTGAGATGGGTGAGCCTTGCGGAATGCCACGTCTGCTGTCTTTGGCCTCCGTCGTACGTTTCTTCCGGCCTTGGGTATCGGTTTCTTCCACGGGGCATTCCAGCCACATCCGGATCAGATGCAGCACGCGCCGATCAACGATGCGTCGCGCAAGCGACAGCATCAGTTCGGCGTGTGGAATACTTCCGAAGTAGTCCGCAAGGTCAGCATCGACAACGTCCGTTTGCCCTCGATGCAACCGTTCCTCCACCTCGATCACCGCCTGCTGGGCATTTCGCCCCGCACGATAAGCGTATTGCTCTGGTGGAAGGTCAGCTTCGAAGACCGGTTCGAGCACCAGCATCGCTGCTGTCATGCACACCCGATCACGCAAGGTCGAGATGCCCAGTGGCCTCAGCTTGCCATTGGCCTTCGGGATAAACACTCTTCTGATAGGATCCGGCCGGTAACTCTCCCGCCTGAGCGCAAGCGCCAGTTCACCGAGCCACTTCTGCACCCCGTACGCTTCGATCTCCGCGAAGTGTTGCCGATCGACACCCGGCGCGCCCCTATTCGAGCGACACTGGGCGTACGCATGCGCCAGCACATCCTCACGGTAGATCTTGTCGTACAGAGCGTAAAAGCGGTACCCGGCTTCTGCCTTCGCTTTCGCGTGTAACGCCGTCTGCAGCTTCTGAACACTGATCGGAGTTGATAGGTTGCCCAATCTCCAGGTCCCTCACTACGTGTTGCGTTGGTCTTGAACTGAGGCCCCTTCCCTCCACCGGCATTACCCGGCTTCACCAGTACTACGGGCCTCTCCGTCATCCCGAGGCGCCCGGCCTGTCCCTCGCGGGCGTCCGGTTGGTCATCCCTGACCACGCCGAGGGACTTCCCGTGTTGCGTACGCTTTCCTTGTGTACATGCTGTCGCCACTACCCCGGCGCAGCGACTGGGCATCCAGCCTGCTCATTCGCCCAGTCGTATCAGCCTTCCCCGATAGGGTTGTCGGGTCGGCCTGCGCATCGACCTTTTCGAGGTTTGCTCGGCGTTCACTCGCGTTACGGCCTGCACACTCGCGCTGTCACCAATTTGTGACACGCATCACCGAAGGCTTCAGCCACTTCGTTGCCTCCATAGCTGCTCCGAATTAGAAAGGACTTTCCCCATCCCGTGGCGTAGCGATATGCCACGATGGTTGGTGCTGGCAACCCATCTGAGAAGGGGTAACGTGATGGACAAGATTACTCGTATCGGCGTCGACCTCGCCAAGAATGGACAGCGTCAAGCAGGAAGTCCGGTTTACCGACAAACATCTTGGCCGGTCGGTCGAGATGTTTGTCGCTGTCAATTGGACATGGTTGTCGCTCCGTTCGGATTGTCAGCGGGTAATTGACGGCGCCGCTCCTTCTGTTTGTCGCTGGCTTTGCGGCGTCGATAGCTTTCAACATTCAGTTCGAAGATCGTCGAGTGATGCACAAGCCGGTCAATGGCCGCCACTGTCATGCCGGGGTCCGGGAAGACGTCATTCCAGCCTGAGAACGGCTGGTTGGCTGTTATCAGAAGACTTTTCCGCTCATACCTCTCGGCGATCAGCTCGAACAGCACGCTGGTTTCGGCCTGGTCTTTCCTCACATACGACAGATCATCGAGGATGATCAGGTCGAAGCGGTCAAGCTTCGCGAGCGCCGAAGGCAGTTGCAGACTCTGGCGCGCGACCTGGAGCTTCTGCACGATTTCGCCGGTGCGCGTGAACAAGACGCGATAGCCGGCGTCGATTAACGCATGGCCGATGGCGGACCCCAAGTGACTTTTTCCGCCGCCGGGTGGACCAAACAGGAGGATCGTGGCGCCTTTCTCAAGCCACGAATCGCCGGTGGCCAGCGCCATCACATGCGCCTTCGAGACCATCGGCACAACGCCGAAGTCGAAGGTGGCGAGCGTCTTGGTCGGATCCAGATGTGACTCGGTTCGATGACGCTCGATTCTCCGTTTGGCCCGCTCGGCGAGTTCATGTTCGAGCAATGCGCCGAGTAAGCGCGACGCCTGCCAGCTTTCCTTGTCCGAGCGTTCAGCGAAGTCCGGCCACAACCGGCTGATCGTGGGCAGCCGCAATTCGTTGAGCATCAGCGCGATACGGCCAGCATCGTAGGCGGCGTTCATGCGAGCAGCTCCTCATCGAGCAACGTGTCATAAAGCGCGGCAGACGGCATCTCGACGACAACCATCGGACACTCGGCCTGGCGCGGCGCCAACTCATCGAACAGCGCCCTCAGATCGGGTAGTTCACCGAGTTCGAGCAATGCATCGAGCCTCTCGGCGAGTTGCGCCTCGACGCCGTGGTTTCCTGCCAGCTCAAGCAGGCCGACCATGGTCTTGCATGCGCTGCGCGGCGTCAGCGCCTGCTCCAGTCGCTCCCAGGTCCGACGGTAGGCTTCACGCGGAAACAGATCGTCACGGAACGCGAGGCCCCGGAAGGCCTGCGGCTTGCGTTTGAGCGAATCGATGAAGTGCCGGTAGTCGATGCCGCGACCGCGCCGTTTGCTCGTGTGTGTGGCTCTCGCCGTGCTGTGCACGAGCGCGCCGGACAGATAGCAATCGAGCCGGTCACTGTAGAGGCGTACCTTCAGGCGATGACCGATCAGCCGCGACGGAGCGCTGTACAGGACGCAACGCACGGTGAACGTGCCGCAGCGTGTCACGCGCGCCTCTTCTTCGTCGAAGTCGGTGGTACGGTGCTCAGGTAGATCCAGCAGGTGTTCGCGCTCGATCTGGAACGCTGCAGCATTACGCCGGTTGCGGCGCATCACCACCCCGCGCACGAACTCGTCGTACGCGCCCCGGTCCGCGAAGTCGCGGTGACCTCGCAGCTCCAGGGCCTGATCGATCTGATCCTTCAGATAGCGATGCGAGGATTCGACACTGCCATTCTCATGACCCATGCCACGATTGTTGCGCGTGCCTTGCATCCCGTAGTGCTCGAGTAGCGCCGCATAGCGAGCTGTGAAGTCTTCCTCTTCCTGCAGGTTCCTGAAGGCCGCCGACAGACTGTCGGAGCGGTGTTCGCGCGGGCACCCGCCGGCCTGCCACAGCGCGTTCTGCAATCCCGTCGCGAGCGCCTGGAAGCTCTCTCCGCCATCGACCACACTGGCGTATTCCCAGCGCGAGAACGCCAGCACAAAGTGATACAGCGGGTGGTTAAACGGAACGCCGCCAATCGTCACGCACAGCTTGTCCATGTGGGTGAAGTCCGACAGGCCTCGCGCGCCTGGCTGATACGTTTGAGGGAAGAACACTTCCCGGTTCGGCCCTTCGAGCGCGCGCCACTGGCTGACATGCCGCTCAAACGTGCGACGCATGCTGTCGGGAAAGCGCTCGGGATGGTCTTCCTGCAATTTGCGCAGCAGCGTGATCGCCTTCAGCTTTGGGGCACTGTGCAGCAATGGGACGACTTCGGCTTCCCATACGTCGGCAAATGGATCAGGACGCGAGCGCCAGTAGCGCCGGGGCTGCTGCGACGGAAGCCCGGCTTCACGTTCGACGCGGCGCGCCGTGCGCTCGCTCATGCCCGACTTCGCTGCGGCGACCTTCTGTGGATGAAGTTTGCGCTGGTTCATGTAGAGGCGGACCTGTTGGTCGGTGATGCGGGTTCCAGACATGGGCTGACCGCCTCTTTTTAGATTCAGTCAGCCATCCTAGACCTCGCCGACCCGGCGCCGCCGGCAGCTCGTCGTCTGCGGCGGCTACGCCGCCTCCGACTCCTCACTACCGGCCAAGATGAATGTCGCTACACCGGACGCAATCATTGTCGCCCTCCACCAAGAACCTGATCGTGGTACATGGAGTCGACTCAATGGAGCGCGTGGCAGTCAGAAAGGCGATCCCAAGGCAGAAGTTTCTCGAATGGTTCGCCAATCTCGAGCCCTGCCTGGTGGCCATGGAAGCCTGCAGCGCGGCCCACTACTGGGGCCGAAAGCTACGCGCGCTCGGCCACGAAGTCCGCCTGATCGCCCCACAGTTCGCCGCGGCGTACCGCAAAGGCGGAAAGCACGTGAAGAACGACCAGCTGGACGCGGAAGCCATCTGTGAAGCGGCGAGTCGCCCCCATATGCGTTTCGTCGCGCTGAAGACCGCTGATCAGCAGAACGTGCTGGTGCTGCACCGGATGCGCAGCGGCTTCGTCGAGGAGCGTACAGCACTCGTCAACCGCCTGCGTGGCGAACTGTTCGAGTTCGGCGTGTTCCTCCCACAAGGCATCGACGCGTTCCGTGCCCACTGTCATCGGCACCTGTAAATTGATACACCGTCGGCACTGAGGAATTGATACACCTCGACGAAGGGATAATGGCCGCTTTGAGCGGCGATGATCTCGTACGAGGGATACATGCAGATCAGGATATTGCACAAGCAGGGCAAGAGCCTGCGTGCCATTGCTTGTGAGGTTGGCTGCTCCGTCAACACGGTGAGGAAATATCTGGCGACGCAGGACGCGCCGATGTTTCGGCCCGCAGCGACTGCGCGCGATTCGATACTGAAACCGTTCGAAGCCTATCTTCGGGAACGGATCGCGTCAGCGGCACCGGACTGGATTCCAGCGACAGTTCTGTGGCGCGAGATCCAATCGCAGGGATTCAATGGCGGCGAGAGAATCGTGCGCAAGTTCGTTGCGACATTGCGGCCTCTACCGGCGCCCGATCCTTTGGTGCGATTCGAGACTGCCGCGGGCGATCAGATGCAGGTCGACTGGGTCGAGTTCCGCCGGCGCAAAGGAGCGAATCTGTTCGCATTCGTGGCCACTCTCGGCTATAGCCGCGCGACTTACGTCGAATTCGTTTCCGACATGCGACTCGATACTTTGCTCAGGTGTCACGTCAACTGTTTTAACTGGTTCGGCGGTGTGCCGCGCCGTGCGCTGTACGACAATATGAAGACCGTTGTCATCGAGCGGGATGCTTATGGTCCGAAGCAGCACCGTTTCCAGCCGGGGTTTCTCGACTTCGCCCGGCACTACGGGTTTCAGCCCCAGCTTTGTCGGCCTTATCGCGCGAAGACCAAAGGCAAGGTCGAACGGATGAACGGATATTTGCGCCGCAGTTTCTACGTTCCGCTGGCCGCCCAGTTCAAGGCGGCCAACGTCGAACTGGACGTGACGACCGCCAACACTGAAGTCTGGCGTTGGCTACGCGAAGTTGCGCATGTCCGGATACATGGAACGACCCGCTTGAAGCCAGGCGAGCAGTTGCTTGTTGAGCAGAAGGCCTTGCAGAGCGTACCGCCACCGTATCCGTCGCTGTTGCCAGCAACGACACCGGCGAGCGGACAGGAGTTGCGCGAGCGATTCCACGACTGGCTATCTCCGCTACAGCACCCGCTGTCCGTGTACGACCAGCTGATTCGGGTTGCCGCATGAACATCGCACACGAACGAGTGGCGCAGCTATGCGCCCAGCTGAAGCTCACGACCATCGCGGACGCGTTGCCGCACCTGGCGCAAAAGGCGATCGCCGATGAGGTAAACCTGACAGAGTTTCTCGAATCGGTACTTAAGGCCGAGCACACGGCGCGGCTCGTCAGGCAGCGCGCGACGTTTGCACGCCTGGCAGGCTTCCCGACGATCAAGACCCTCGACGGTTTCGACTTCGCAGCAGCCAGCGGTGTGCCCAGATCGCAGGTTCAGGAGCTGGCGAGTCTGACGTTTCTGGAGCGAAACGAGAACGTCGTATTACTCGGACCGAGTGGCACAGGCAAAACGCACATTGCAATGGCGCTTGGTTATGCAGCAACGCAAGCTGGAATCAAGGTGCGCTTCATTACGGCAGCAGACCTGCTGATGATACTGACCACGGCACATCGGCAGAATCAGCTGGGCGACGCCCTCAAACGGTTCATCAACCCGTACCGGCTGTTGATCATCGATGAGATCGGGTACCTGCCGATGAGCCGTGAACAGGCCAACCTGTTCTTCCAGGTGATCGCCAAACGATACGAGCGCGGCAGTCTGATCGTGACCAGCAACCTTCCATTCGGGCAGTGGGACCAGACGTTCGCCGATGACGCAACGCTCACTGCTGCCATGCTCGACCGGCTATTGCATCACGCTCACCTCGTGGCGATCCAGGGCGAGAGCTATCGACTACGCGACAAGCGGCGCGCCGGACTGGTTATGAAGAGATCGACTACGACAAAGGAGAACGCCGCCAACGGAATGCGGTCGGCACCGCAATAACACTACAACCCGGTGTATCAAATCTGAAGTGCCGATGCCGACAGAAACTGTATCAATTCCTGAGTGCCGTTGACACCCTTCGTCGAGGCACTGGAGGACGGGACCACAGAGCTGGACGGTATCGCACGCGCCGCGCTCCTCGCCGGCTGGCATCACATCCACGCCCTCGACGAGCAGATCGCGTGGTGTGACTCGCAGATTGCCGCGCGGGTCAAACATGACACCAACGCGCAACGCCTCATGGCCATCGTTGGTATCGGGCCGCTCACCGCGTCGGCCGCCGTCGCGACCGTCGGTGACGCGCGCGTGTTCAGCAACGGACGGCAATTTTCCGCCTGGCTTGGCTCTGTGCCCAAACAGGCCAGCAGTGGCGGTAAGACCCGGCTCGGCCACATCACCAAGCAGGGCAACACCTATCTGCGCACCCTGCTGTTCCAGGGTGCTCGCTCGGCCCTAACGAGTGCACATCGACGAACCGACCGGCTGTCGCGCTGGATCGTTCAGCTCCGCGCGCGGGCGGGCTGATATCAAACGCTGGTCGCCATCGTCAACAAGCACGCGCGAATCCTCTGGGCGATCCTCGCCAAAGGCGAGCGCTTCGATCCCTCCTATACCCCAATCCGTCCGTCGTGACTCGTGAGCCGCACCACGATCCCTGAAACGCAGGACACCACCGTACAGCACCCCAAAAGGGGCCACTCCCAACCCAAGGACGCAATAGGCATGGATAGCGACAGGTCAGACCGGCAGCAGGCGAACTCGAGGAAGCTCCAGGCGACGCATCTCATGCGTGGCGCCGCGCTCCGGATGGAGTCCTGCTGCGCGGTTACTATCCAGGCCCGGGCACAGAAGTGACAGTGCCCCCAACAAGGCCGTTTATAGGTATGCAGTCTGCCCCGCCGCCGATCTGCCATCGCGTCCGCCACAACATCGGAATCAATCAATGACCGAATGAACCTCAAGCTTGCCAAAAAGGGGAAAGTCCTTATAGGTTGCTTCCAGCTGGCGCGGTTGCCGGGCGGGGCTGACGCCCGTTGGGAAAGCGCCGCCTTTTCACGGCGCACACCCACTCCGGTCATTGGTCCCGACGCTACATCAACGGCAGGTTGCTCCTTGTCAGCGGACAATGGTGCGCACTGATGTGCTGTTTCTTAGAATCGAGTGCGTAGTGTGGCGTGAGACGATGCGACCAGGAGCCGCCAGACGTCTGGGCGACGGTGTGGGGCGAGCGATTTCTTTACGAATTGACATGTGCGAATTGCTTTCGGCTGGGCGCGGCCGACCTTTCCTATCTACAGGCTTGCCGCGGGCGCGAGGAGGTCGCACGCGCGGAGCGCGAGTCGCAGTTGCAACAAATCGTTGAGGATCGAGCCCATGTCAAGGAAGAGCAGGCACGGACAGGGCACGCAGCGACGCATCCAGGTACTGATTGGCGCGATCGTATTCTTTCTAATTGTGACTGCGGGGTGGTTCATTCACCAGACTCGGGCGGTCGCACGCCAGACTTCCCTTGCGTTGGTGTCGGCCGCGACGACGGCGAACGACGCGGGAATTTATGACCGCGCGATGCGCTTCGCCATGCTGGCAATGGGCAACGGTTGGCTCTCGCCGGGATCGGTAGAAGCAGAGCCTGAGCTTATGCGTGGCGCGCAAGCATCGATGCAAATTGCGTTGCTCAGCGGGCATCAGAATGCGGTTGATTCCGCCGTCTTCAGCCCGGACGGTAAGCGGGTGGTGACCGCGTCCTGGGATGGGACAGCGCGGGTGTGGGACCTGGCCACGGGTAAACAGATTGTGCAGTTCAGTGGCCATCAGAATCTGGTCTATTCTGCCGCCTTCAGCCCGGACGGCCAGCGGGTGGTGACCGCGTCCGCGGACAGGACCGCGCGGCTATGGGACGCGGCTACGGGCAAACAGATTGCGCAGCTCAGCGGGCATCAGGATCTGGTTTATTCCGCCGCCTTCAGCCCGCACGGCCGGCGTGTGGTGACTGCGTCCGCGGACAGGACCGCGCGGGTGTGGGACGCGGCTACGGGCAAACAGATCGCGCAGCTCAGCGGGCATCAGAAACCGGTCTTCTCCGCCGCCTTCAGCCCGGACGGCCGGCGCGTGGTGACCGCGTCCGCGGACAGGACCGCGCGGGTGTGGAATGCCGCGACTGGCCACGTGATCGCACAGCTCACCGGGCATCGGGAACCGGTAAGCTCCGCGGTCTTCAGCCCGGACGGCCGGCGCGTGGTGACAGCGTCCGATGACAAGACGGCGCGGGTGTGGGATGCGGCGACCGGCCAGGTAATCGCGCAGCTCATAGGGCATCGGGGACCGGTTTTCTCCGCCGCCTTCAGCCCGGACGGCCAGCGCGTGGTGACAGCGTCCGGTGACAACACTGCGCGGGTGTGGAACGCGGCGACCGGCCAAGTGATCGTGCAACTCACTGGCCATCGCGGACCGGTGAGCTCCGCGGTCTTCAGCCCGGACGGCCAGCGCGTGGTGACCGTGTCCGATGACAAATCCGCGCGGGTGTGGGATGCGGCGACCGGCCAGGTGATCGCACAACTCACCGGACACGAGGGGCCGGTGAATTCCGCCGCCTTCAGCCAGGACGGTCAGCGGGTGGTGACTGCGTCCCGTGATAGGACCGCGCGCACATGGGACGCGGCGATGGGCATCTTGCTGCTCGGAGGGCATCAAGGGTCAGTTATTTCCGCCGCCTTCAGCCCGGACGGCCAGCGGGTGGTGACCGCGTGCGCGGATAGGACCGCGCGGGTCTGGGACGCGACCACGGGCAAACGGATTGCGCAGCTCAGCGGACATCAGGGGGCAGTTTTTTCCGCCGCGTTCAGCCCGGACGGCCAACGGGTGGCGACCACGTCCGGGGATCAGACCGCGCGCGTATGGGACGCAGCCACGGGTAAGCAGGTCGCCCAGCTCGGTGGGCATCAGCGGTGGGTTTACTCCGCCGCGTTCAGCCCGGACAGCCAGCGGGTGGTGACCGCGTCCGCGGATAGGACCGCGCGGGTGTGGGACGCGGCCACCGGCAAACAGATCGCCCAGCTCGGTGGGCATCAGGGCCCGGTTGATTCCGTCGCCTACAGCCCGGACGGCCAGCGGGTGGTGACCGCGTCCTGGGACGGGACCGCGCGGGTGTGGGACGCGACCACGGGCAAACAGATCGCGCAGCTCAGCGGGCACCAGGATCTGGTTTATTCCGCCGCCTTCAGCCCGGACGGTCGGCGCGTGGTGACCGCGTCCGCGGATAGGACCGCGCGGGTGTGGGATGCGGCCACGGGCAAACAGATCGCCCAGCTCGGTGGGCATCAGGGACCGGTTTTCTCCGCCGCCTTCAGCCCGGACGGCCAGCGCGTGGTGACCGCGTCCGCGGACAGGACCGCGCGGCTGTGGGACGCGGCGACCGGCGAGGTGATCGCGAAGCTCACCGGACATCAGGGACCGGTTTTCTCCGCCGCCTTCAGCCCGGACGGCGGGCGCGTGGTGACCGCGTCCGCGGACAGGACCGCGCGGGTGTGGGACACGGCGACTGGCCAGGTGATCGCGCAGCTCCGCGGGCACCAGGGACCGATAAGCTCCGCCACCTTCAGCCCGGACGGCCAGCGGGTGGTAACCGCGTCCGCGGATCAGACCGCGCGGGTGTGGCCTATCCGATGGCTCATGCAGAAGCGAGGTCAGAGCCTGGCTAAAGCCGTGTGTAGGGAAAAGCTCGCGGGAGCAAACCTGCTCACAACCGATGATGAAGCTGCCCTTTCTCTCGTACGCGGGCGCCGGGGCGAAAATGTATGTGGATCGTAACTCGCCGACCGTTCGGAGCGAGCTGCCACGATACGTTTGGCCAGCGCGACCCATTGCTTTCCCATCTTCCTAACCAGCTTCACATCGAAGATGTGAGACAGACATACCCTCATGTCCTCCTGTGACAGATTCCTCTTTAGGCGCAGCAGTAACCCCGCCCCTTCCATCCAGGCGTGGCCGGCACGGCCACGCAGCCGCGCTCGCCGCGCGGCATCCCTGCCCGGTCAACCCCGAGGCATGGCATGCACCCGGCTCCCAGGTTCCCGCCCTGACCCCGCGACCGTAGCCGATAGCGGGCAGGCGTCAAGGGGCGAGGGACCGTGTCGCCCGCACCCCTCCCTCGCCTTTTTCCTTGACACCTACCCGCTATCGGCTCCCTGAGTCGCACGGGCACGAACCTGGGAGCCTGGCGGCAGCAAAGCCAACCCCGGGTTCCACCAGAAGGTGCCCAACCACAACGGCAAGGCACACGCCATCGCCCGGTCCGTGCCCTCAACCCTTTGCTGTGGAGATTGCCATGCAACTCGCCTCTTCTTTCCGTTCCGGTTCCCCGATCCTCCGCTCGAACGCGCCGCTCTCCGACGATCAGATCCACCACGTCGCCCCATCGATCTTTGCCGAAGGCAAGCACGACAGCCGCTCGGACCGCTACACCTACATTCCCACGATCGATGTATTGCGCGGCCTGCGTAACGAAGGCTTCGAGCCGTTCATGGTCTGCCAGACCCGCGTGCGCGACGAGAGCAGGCGCGAATACACCAAACACATGCTTCGCCTTCGCCGTGCCGACACGATCACCGGCGACGAAGCCAACGAAATCAACCTGCTCAACTCCCATGACGGCACGAGCAGCTATCAGATGCTGGCGGGCGTGCTGCGCTTCGTCTGCCAGAACGGCATGGTCGCAGGCGAGAACGTGGCCGATATCCGCGTGCCGCACAAGGGCAACATAGTGCAGAACGTCATCAACGGCGCATTCGATGTGCTCGACGGCTTCGACCTGATCCGCGAGCAGAAGGAAGGCATGCAGGCGGTGACCCTGAACCACGACGAGCAGACCGCCTTCGCGCGCTCCGCGCTCGCCCTGCGTTATGACCCGACCGACGCCACCACCCCCGCGCCTGTCACCGGGAACCAGTTGCTCTTTCCGCGCCGCTTCGAGGATCGCGACAACGACCTCTGGACGGTCTTTAACCGCGTGCAGGAAAACCTCACGAAAGGCGGACTGCGCGGGCGCTCGGCAAGTGGGCGTGCGATGTCCACCCGACCTGTGACCGGCATCGACCAGAACGTGAAGCTGAACCGCGCGCTGTGGATGCTCGCTGACGCCATGCGCCAGATGAAGGCATAACCCTCACCGGAGGGGTACGCCGACAGGCCACCCCTCCATTCATTCGATCAGGAGTCCTCTCCGGGTCAACTCCTGATCGGATCGAGTGAAGTGACCCGAAACCTGTCTTTTCTATCTGGAGCCGATCATGGAAGCCCAAACCGTTACCCAAGCCATCGAGACTACCGACGCCACGGAAATGCCCCTGCTCGAAAGCAACTTCGGCAACGAGCAGCCGGTTGTCGCCGTGCCCTATTCGTGCCTGCGACTCTCCCCGCTCAACACGCGCACAAAGCCGCTCACCGGGATTCCCGGCCTCGCGGACAACATCGCCGCGAAGGGACTGCTGCAGAATCTCGTCGTGCATGAACTGCGCGGATCGCGTGGCAAGCAGCGCAAGCTCGGCGCTCTGCGCGGGTCAGCGCCGCCATGCGGCACTTGATCTGCTGCACAAGGCCGGGCGCATCGGGGACGACTATGCTGTCCCTGTGCGGATTGTCAGCGAAGGCGAAGCGCTCGCTATCAGTCTCATCGAAAACAGTCAGCGCGAAGGTCTCGACCCGTTCGACGTGCTGCGTTCATTCAGGATGCTGGCCGGGGAAGGTCACGGCCCTGCCCGCGCGACTGGCCGACCTGCTACCGTGGCGGGTCGAGCAGGACCCCGGCACGACGCTGCTCGACCTGCTCGCCTTTTGCACCGGCACCCTGCTCGATGGGGTCACCGGCACAGATGGGCCGCACGCGAACAACGCCCTGAGCAACGTGCTGCAGCTCGACATGACACGGTACTGGACGCCGACCTGCGCCTCGTATTTCGATCACGTCAGCAAGGCGCGCATCGTGGATGTCGCCATGCAGTCGGCGTCGCCCAGGATCGCTCTTGGCCTGAGCAAGATGAAGAAGGGCGATGCCGCCGCGTCGGCGGAACCGCGGCTCGCAAAATCCGCGTGGCTCCCGGAAATGTTCACCGATCGGGATGTGCCGGTTTTCCACACCTTCGGTGTGGGAAGCGACACGGACGACGAAGACGACACCGGGGGTGATGGGGACGATGAGCAGGAGACGGAAGGGTCCGCTCCGGCTAACCATGCCGAGGAATCGGACGATCAGGCCAACGCCGTGAATGACGGCCCACGCCCCGCGTGGCCCTTCCCGACTGCAGCATCCATAAACAGCCATCCTGCAACACGGGACGCTGCATAACCCGTGAATCCCTCGCCCCGGCAACGGGGTGAGGCTTCTTCCCCTGTCTGTCACCGGCCCGCATATCCTGCCTGCGCGGCATGAACACCGGCCCACCAGCCAACGCACGCGCCCGCTCCCGTCGCCAATAGCAGGACAACCAGCATGCCTCCGAGCAGGCGGCGGAATGTGCGCACTATGTCACGCGTCGCCACCTGTCCCGCGCCAGCTACCTGGGCAATCGCGCCGTCCAGTCGCTCACGCTGCTCGCGCGAGGCGACAGCCGACACGCCAACGAGGCGGTTTCCGGCCACGCGCGCAATCTTGCCCGCTGCCCGTTCGGCCAGCACCGTCAGAGACTGGTCGCTCAATGTCGCCAGCACGGCCCGATAGCGCGCCTCGTGCTCCCGGGTCATTTCCTCAGCCAGCTTGATCGTCTCCTTGCAGCGCGCGAGCGCGTCACGATGCTGGCGCATCAGGGCGTCGGTCGCCGCCTCCGCTTCCCGGCGTACCGAATCGAAGCCGCCATTACCCGCATGCCGGATGCGCGTTGGCATCGCCTCATATAGCCGCACGTAGTATTCAAGCACGGCAATGACCGACCATAGCGCATCGTTGTCGCGCAGGTTCAGCGTGCCGGACATCCGGCGCATGCGCAGGAGGCTGGCGTCGTCGGGCACCTCGCCCGTGACGTCGAGGAACAGGCGGGCGAGCGCATCAGGCGACTTCGCCCGCCTGTTACGCATCGGCCGTTACCTTGGCAAACATGGCATCGCACAACGAACGCCAGCGTAATAGTTCGACCCGCTCGCCGATATGCATCGTCTCCGCCGCCTTGCGGATCGACAGGCGCTGACTGCGAAGCTCGTCGGCAGCGCGATCCGCGAGATCGGGAAAGTCCAGCGAATGACCGCGCGTTTCGACGGAGCGGCGAAGCTGCGACCCCTGATACAGGGTGAACTTGTCCGCCGGACCGAAATAGCCATTGCGCACGACGTTCGTCACCGCGTCCGGAAATGTCTGGCTGAAAGCGTTCAGCAGTTCAAGGCTGTCGCGTTGCCGGTTGATCACCCACAGGACAACAAGCTGGCGTCGAAGCTCGCCAAGCGCACCGGCCAGTGTCGCACCGAATTGCGCCACGCCCGTCTGAATCCGCGCCGCCGTGTTGACGACGATTGCAGCGTCCCGGTGCTCGTCGCAGAAATTGACGAGGCCGATCCAGCCGTTTGCATCATCCAGGTTATATGCGATGCAATGCATCTCGTCCCGAACCGCTTTCATCACGTCCGGATTGGAGGTATCGGTTTCCGCCAGGGCCGCATGAATCTCCCGCCGTAGCAGATAATCGGCCAGCGCGAGCGCAACAAAACTCTTGCCCACGCCGCCCTTACTGCCGCCAACGAGATAGATGGGGTAAGTCCGCGTATCCATTTGGATCCTCTAAAGGTTCTCGGTGTCGGGCGTGATCTCAAATGAGAACGCGTCACGCATCACCATGGCCCCCGGCTTGTTGACTACCTTTTCCCCATCCTGCCTTTGATTCTTGCGGGCATTTTCCGCACGCTGTACGTTGCCCTGGTTTATTTTCTTCGCGCGAGGCGATGGTGCGGCATCGCCTCGTGCACATTCTTTTACCGCCTGTCGGGGTGGCTTGCTTTTCTTCGATGGATATAACGCGTATTTGACAGAGCCAACGCTAAATTCGACGCCCTTGCCCCTTGCATGCTCAACGATTTCTTCCAGCGTATATCCCTTTTCCCTCACCGCGCCGATCACCACCCGCATCTCTTTCATCGCATCGGTAATCGGGACGCGCTGCTCGGCCTCCGGCTTAACAGGCAGTGATTCGAGAGAGTGGACAAGCTCATCCCATTGCGCACGTGTATAGCTCTTCGCAACCGGCATGAGTCGCTCCATCCCGCTTTCTTCACTTCATCCTGGTCACTCAGGAAGACGCCGTCAATACCCGCTTTTAGCCAGAATTTCGCGACCGGAACACCATGGAATCAGCGGGATCGCATCGGAATAAAAGAAAAATTCTGGACGCGTCGGACGCGAGCAACGGACCCCGATAGATATCTTGAAAAAGTTTGGAAGAGATGCAGGCAGACATCACGACTGCGCCGACAGCAACACGACAAGTTCGCAGACTTTTCCTCTTACCCTACAGACTCGCGACAGCCCGCCTGCATAACCTCGGGAACGACCGCACGGATTTTGGAAACAGAGCAGGCTGCCGAAGCCGGATCGATCTCATGGATTCGGAGCATGCGATTGCCGACTGCAGCGGCAAGCCTCGAGGACATCCGGCATTCAGCCATCCACCATGGACCGGACTACCACGCAGGAATCGTCCTGCACTGTATGCAGACTCGATCAATCGACATCACGGACTCACGATGGGCAGTATGCAGTCCAGCAAAGGAAAGCCAGCAGACTCAGGGGTGTCGCCCGCGAACTCCCCCCGGCTACCTCGCGGAAATTCACGGCCGACCTCGCCGAAAACGTTTAGATCGGGGCATTAAAAACAACATAAAAACGAGGGATGGCAGGATAGGCTATCGCCGGTTTTAGCCATCAAGCACACTAGGGCTCATCAATTTCTATTCGTAACGTTCGATATGTAAGTCGGCAACACACCTCCTCAGGCCCACAACTGCCGGAACGCTATCGTACGCCGTGATCTGGAGCGATACGAATCGAACTGCTTCGCTAGATACGCAGTGAGAGGGCTGCGGCAAGAAAATCCGTCGCGCTGCGTACGCGTGTAGGTACGAATCGGCGCTTGGGCCAGATCAGGCTGACGTCTCTGGGTGCGTTCACGAATTCGTCGAGAACCGTGACCACATCCGTGTGCCGAAATTCACCGACGAGCGAGGCTCGACGAAACATGCCAATGCCGACGCCGGCCAGCACGCCGGCCACGATCGTTTCAACGCTGTTAGATGACAGATTGCCGCGATTTTTTTTTGGCCCTAGCCTCAATGTATGAGACCAAGGATTCCATTATGGCGGACCGAATCCTGCGATCGATAGACACGCTTCGGCTACGCAAAGAAGCGCGTCATATGCAGTTGGAGGAGGTACTGGCCGAGGCGATGTACGAGCTATGGTCAGATCCGACTCGGCGGCCTGCTTGACGTCTAACAGCCATGATGGCTATGGGTACGCTTCGGTTTGCTAAAGACAACTGGCGACGGGAAGACGCCGCGCATCCGTTGACGCATTATATCGATGAGGCCTTCGATCTTCTCGACCACCAGTCGAAGCAATGAAGGTCGCCGTGACAGCCAAGCGTCTGAGAACGCAGGCAGCTAAAGTCCCAATCCGGTAAGGAATGCATCGATCTGCCGCTCGAAACGAGGCCGGTCGTAGTCCACCAGCGCCATACGCCAAATGCCCTGCAGATAGGTGACGACAACTGATGCGGTAACGTGCGGATCCAGCGTTGCAGGCAATCGACCCTCGTCTCGATCCTGGCTCAGCCGCTCGACGAGACGAGCGTGAAAGCTTCCCAGGCCATCCTCGACAAGCTTGCGCAGCTCGGGCTCCGACAGCACCTCTTCGGAGGCCATCGCCGCCATCATGCAGAGCCTCGACGGCGTGGACGGATTGTCGAGGCAGTCGAGCACCACACCGAACAGCGCGTGAATCCCCCGGCTAGCCGTCGGCGCGCTCATCAGGGCCTGCCCGCGCTTGCGCCCCTCCGTCTCTTCATAGCGTCTCACGCACGCCAGATAAAGCTGCTTCTTGCTCTTGAGGGTGTTGTAAAAGGAGCCTTCGCCGATGTCCATGATCTTCAGCAGATCGCGCAGCGACGTGCCGGCATAGCCGCTCTTCCAGAACAGCCACGTCGCCCGCTCCAGAGCCCGATCGTAGTCGAATGCAATTGTTCGTGCCATGCCGCCATCATAGCTTATTTGTAGCAGTAGCTAAAAATTGCATTGACAGGCTGGGCGGGCGTAAACGATATTTGTATCGACCGCTACAAACAAGCTTGTGGCGAAACATCGAGGCGCGCCGAACGTCAAGGCGGACGCGCCCTTCTCAACCCTGTGCCCGGCGATGTCAGCCGGTCATTTACCGTGTCAACGAATACAAGGAGCACGTCATGTCGGTCAAACAGGCCTCGTCGGAATACAAGGCAATGGTTCACGAAAAGCTAGGCGAGAAGTTCAATATCATTGCCGGCGATATGGAGCGTGTCCGTGCATCCGGCGCGATCGATGGCGCGTTGAAGAGCGGACAATCCGCACCGGACTTCACGCTGCCCGACGCGTTCGGCAATCAGGTCTCGCTCAAGACTCTGCTGGCCAAGGGGCCGGTGGTGATCAGTTTCTATCGCGGCGAATGGTGTCCGTTCTGCGATCTCGAACTACGCGGCTTGCAAGAAGCACTACCGAAGATCGAAGCGCTTGGCGCAACCCTGATTGCCATCTCTCCGGAGAAGCCGGATCACGGCATCGTGGCAACCGAGAAGAGCAAGCTGACGTTTCCGGTCCTCAGCGATTACGGCAACGCGGTGGCACGGCAGTTCGGCATCGTGTTCCGGGTCGGGGATGAGTTACAGGCGTTTTCGAAGAACGTCTTCAAGAACGATATCGCGCTGCGTAACGGGGAGGATTCGTACGAACTTCCGGTTCCGGCAACGTATGTGATCGATGGGGCCGGCGTCATTCGCTTCACGCATGTCGACGTGGATTACATGACAGGTCGAGCGGAACCCCATAAGGTGGTCGCCGCGCTGGCAACCTTGAAATAAGCTCGATCGATCCTGAAAACGGATCCTGTCAATGAGACGGGACCCGTGCACTGTTCGACGACACGATCTATAGATGACGTCGACAGGAAAGCGAGGCAGCTTTACACAAGTTGCCTCGGCAGAGAAACGCACACGTACCAGAAGTTCGCCCCTGGATCCCATCACCACGTCACCTCTTGGTACGGCTCGCCTTGTCAATCCATCATCTTGTCTCGCGTATCGCCTGTAATGAGTCGCGTGCTGCGCCGGTAGGTGAGATACGCCCAGAGCCAATCGAGAATGACGATGGCCCGGTTCCGTCCGCCGACCAGAAAGGCGATATGAGTTGCGCCCCAAAACCACCACGCGGGCTCCCCCCATACGCAAAGCCTGCCGATCTCGGCAACGGCCGCCTGACGCCCGATCGTGGCAAGACTGCCAAAATGCCGGTAGCGAAACGGCGGCGGTGGGCGCCGCCCCGTCAGACTGGCCACGATCACGCCAGCCACATACCGGCCCTGCTGTTTGGCTGCCGGCGCGAGACCAGGAACAACTGCGCCGCGCCATCCCAGACAGGACGCGGTATCGCCAATCGCATAGATCCGTTGCAGAGCCGGCACGGACAGATCAGCGGCGACGGCAAGCCGTCCTGACGGATCAGTGGTCTGATTCAACCACTGAGCAGCGGGCGATGCTGCAACGCCCGCCGCCCATAGAACGGTACGGGCGGCGATGCGCTGCCCGCCAATGTCGACACCCTCGCGGTCCACTCCCAGCACCCGGGTGTCGAGCCGGACCTCGACCCCGAGCGCTTGCAGTGAGCGTTCTGCGGCGCTGGATAGCGTAGCGGTGAAAGTGGGCAGGATCCGCGGACCCGACTGCAACAGGATCACGCGAGCAATGGCCGGATCGATCATGCGGTATTCTTCGGCCATCCCGTGCCGGGCCAGTTCGGCGATGGCTCCAGCCAGTTCGATGCCGGTGGGACCGCCGCCGACGATCACGAAAGTCAGCCACGCGGCACGCTCGGTCTCGCTCGCTGCGCTTTCGGCTTCCTCGAACGCCCGCAAGAGGCGGCTGCGCACGGCGGTCGCATCTTCGATACTCTTGAGTCCTGGTGCAAAAGGCGCCCAGCTGTCCTTGCCAAAATAGCTGTGGCGAGCGCCCGTCGCCAGCACCAGATAGTCGAATTTCATGGGTAGCACGCCGATGTGTACCTCGCGCGCGGCCGCATCTACCCCCGTCACCTGCCCTAGCCTGACCTGAACGTTGCGCTGACGCCGGAACAGGCTGCGGATCGGCGTGGCGATCTCGGCGGGCGACAGCGCGGCCGTAGCCACCTGGTAAAGTAGCGGCTGAAATAGATGATGGTTGCGCTGGTCGATCAGCGTGACCCGACAGCGCGCATTGCGCAATCCCTGCGCGGCTGCGACGCCGCCAAAGCCTCCCCCGACCACAACGACATGAGGCAGGTTTTCCGGGACAGGATCGTCTTCCTGCGACTCACTGCCCGTCCACCGGCCAAACAGCCAATCGAGGGAGAAGACGCCACCGCCCGCGACCATGAGCACAAAAAGCAGAAGCAGGACTGCCAGCCGGTCGTCCGTCGACATGGCGATACCAGCCACTGGAACCATTACCGCGATGAACAGCGCGGCAAACCGCGTCGCACAGCCAAGCACCAGCGCCAACGCGAGCGCCGCCCCACACCACGCTGGATGGACAAGAGATGTCGCCGCGGCGCCCAACATCCCTTCCTGCAACCACGAACCAACCGGTAAAACGAAGTTAACGAGTGAAGCGGCAAGCCCGGCACGCATGACAAGCTGCAGAAGCGGGCCTAGGTAACGTTCGAGCGAGACATAAAGCCCACGCGTGAGCCTTATTGGGCGAAATGGGATCCATGACAAACCGCGCCCCAGAAGATTGTCCAGCGACATGGCCCCCGCCCCGCTTACGATGAGCCACGAAAGGAGCGCGAGTTTGGCTCCCTGTGCGCCCACGGCCAGCGCACCGTGACTGTCTGCGATTGTCTCAATGAGCAGCACCAGCGCAACAGGACGAGTCAGCAGCCCCATGGTAAGCAGCAACGGAACCACACTGTGCAGCGCTGCATCGAGCCCGGACGGGACGCGCAGGTCGCCGGAAAACAGACCACCGTGAGGGCTTTCTGCCATCGTCATGATCTGGTGCACGAAGACGACCTGCCCAAACCAGATCCGGGCAAGCAACAGCAACCAGGGCATGCATAGCACGCGCAGCGCGAGGCCGAAACCGCAGGCACGTTTAAGGGTCTTTCGTAACATAGGGATAGATAGTCCAAATATCCATGAACGGCCCGGCGCTCCACTGCGGACAGAGAACAGACCGCCGGACGGAGGCACGGGGTAGCGTGATGGCCCAGGACAGCAAGTCAGCCGTAGCGCCTGCCCGTGTCTGGCTCCCCGCCAGACGGTCAACGGCTCTCCGAGACCATAGCGTCGACATCCGACTTATAGTTCGTCCCCGGCAGGCAGAAGGTTACGGTCGCTGAAGAATTTCTCTTTGGCGCTCAGATGCCAGCCCGCAGGAGAACTCGAGTGCGCAAAATCGTCCTGTTCGCTTAGCAATGCAAAATAATCATGCCAAACTCAGGTCGCCAAATCTGTCTCGAAGCTGGGGCCTCGCCTGCTGCGCTGGCAATCGTGCTTCAACAATGCGATATACGTCAGTTTAGTGTCGGATTTGCACCGCCGCTAACACGGCTGTTGCCTACTGCACATCTATGCCTTCCTCAACTAATCAAACGGCAGATGTCATCGCTCCACAGGTCGAAAGCAAAAAAAGCGATTTCCCTGTAACCAGACATCTACCGCCGGCGAATTAGATCACGTATCCATCACGGGTACCCTCTATTCCAATTACTGGAGAAATTTAATGTCCACAAAGATCACGGTCAGTTCCACCCTGCTCGCCGGCGTTGTCGCGAGCCTGCTTGCATCAGTCGCCCACGCAGCGCCGCTCACGCAGGCCGAAGCCAGCGCTGCCGTCGCCGCACACAAGGAGAAGTGCTACGGCGTTGCCCTGAAGGGGCAAAACGACTGCGCCGCCGGTCCCGGCACCACGTGTCAGGGCACTTCCGCGATGGATTTCCAGGGTAACTCGTGGAAGTTCGTTCAGGGCAGCACCTGCACGAGTATCGAAGTGCCGGGTGGCGGCCACGGCTCGCTCACCCCGTTGAAGTCCTGATTCGGCGAGCGACAGGAGGAACGGGACGGCCATGGGCAATTCCACGATGACAACGGCAGTTGGCCAAACAGACCGCCCCCCTTCACGCGACACCTGGCGCCCAGGGGCTCGCAGGGACCCGTTTCAAGCATGAGCACCTGTCTGCGAGTATGGCCTGCGCGATTGCGTTACCAGGCGGCTTATGCAGCGCGCAGGCAAACCCGGCCGGAAGCACGATGACTCACCGAGCGAATTCGCACAAAATGGCGGGTGGCCCGATCAGGACTACGTCGCCCGGACGGAGCCTACCGCCTGACATCCGGTTACCGGAACCGCTCTTGCAGGAATGTCGAAAGCGAACCCAAGGCAGCATCGGTAACGATGCTCCGGACAGTATCAGTGCCCTTTGAACAAATCGAGCAACTGGTCTTGCAATTGCATCATTTCGCGCTCGTGCTTCATCTCCATTTGAGACATTGCGTCTTGATGGTCCATCTCCATCTGCATCATTTTCTGTTGGATGTTGATGGCCTGAGTCCGTTGTTCGGGCGTCAGCTTGTCCATCATCATTTGATAGTCCTGCGGCATCAGATAGGTACCGCTGCGCCCGATTCCCTCAGCATGCACAGATCCCGCGGCTATGGAAAGCCGGGAACATTGCGTACAAGATGATTTTTCGAATCGTTTTCATTGGATCTCCAGTTTCATGTTTTCGTGACGCAAATTTAGGATGACTATATACAATACCTGCTTTATTCCGGCCGCAACCTGGTATGTTCGTACTACGGGCCGCGCCTCCCGTCAGGATCTTTCGTGCCCGTATTACTACCTCGAACAGATTGAACCTCGACGATCAGTTTGCCTTGCTATTCCCTACCGTCCGTTTAGTGACGGGTGAAATTCGGTGTGCCGCCAGGCCCATAGGGATCGGGATTACCGAAACGCGGGATGGTACCGTTCATGCGAGCGTGAGCCAGTTCCTCACGCACCTGCTCCCGAGTCTTCGGACCTTGATTCGATCCTGCCGCCATTGAGTTTGCGTCAGGGGGCTGCACAGATTGCGCGCTCGCCAACGCCGACATGCCGAGAGTTGCCACGGCCACGATCATCACCAACTTGTTCGCTTTCATCATTGCTCTCCCAAAGGGATATTGATCAGGCTGCCCAAATGCCAGCCAACCCTGGCGTTCCAGGTATCCTGAGTTCCTGGCGTCGGTCGCTCAAGCACAGGCTTCTGCCTGCGCTTCATACGGTATTTCGCCTATTTACCCGGATTGGTTACAGGACACACAAAAAATAAGTTTGGGGATCAGTTACGCGGCGTCATGTGCCGGTGTGGACGTGAATCACTCGTACGCGATCGGGTGAAGACCCGCAACCAGATACATGGTTTCCTGCTGGAGTTCGGCATTTACCTTGAAGTTGGCCACGCCGTCATCACGCACCTCTGCGCAGCGCTGGCTGAACACAGTTTGACCTTCCAACGGTCCAACTCACCAGTTCAGCAGCCGGGGCCCGAGCGCCACGCCAGCAAGCGTGGGAGTCAGCATGCCGAGGAGATACCAGACGGCCCAGAATGGCGCGCCCATCTCGGGGCAGTGGAAACAGTAAGCAACTGCTGCAGTCGCTCCCGCCAGCAGGCCGCCTGCGGCGCCGGCCAGCCTGGGACGCGTGGGAGCCAGACCTCGCATCGCCCAGAACACCGTGATGAACACTGGCACTGAAAGCAACGCGATATTACGCGGGCATACGCGCCACGTATTGCCCATTACCAAGGGCAAGCGCGCGTTGGGAGGGGTCAACCACAACAGGATGAGCGTCGCAATCCAGACGGCGAGCACTGGCGCAGCAAGCGCGGCCCACGCGCGGCCTACCGCCATTCCTGGCCGGGACAGTCGCGCCGTCGCCAGCAACGCAGCGAGTGTGAGGCACAGAGGCAGAGCCAGCTTGATCCAGAACAGCGGCGTCTTCATCGCCGCGCCGATATCGGGGCGAACGCCATAAACGATTGCCATGAGCACCGTGGAACCGACACCGCCGCATAACATCGCCCAGCTGAATCGCTTTGCCGACACGTTATGATCGATAGCGGGCACCCCCGCGGCCAGCAGTGAAACAAGATTCTCTGTCTTCATGATGCCCCTTGAAACTTCAGTGCCAATGCTTTCAAACCGCGGTGCACGCCAACTTTGACCGCCGACTCCGACAGGCCGGTGAGCTTTGCGGTTTCAGTCACCGACAGCCCCTCCAGCTTCACGTGCAGAATCGGCAGGCGCTGGCGATCGGGCAACTGTTCGAGCAGCTTGCTCAGATCACGCCGGGCCTCCGCCGGTTCGACATCGGATGTAGCGAATATCTCGAGCTCGTCGTCAAGCGGCATGTGCAACGCTTCCCGGCGCGATCGCGCGCGGAAAAAGTCCGCCAGTTTGTAGCGGGCGATCGCATACACCCAAGCCGTCAACGGCTGGTCTGGACGGAAGGTATGGCGTCCATTATGCACTGCCAGCAAAATCTCCTGGACCAGGTCCTCGATGTCGTCTTGCAGATAGAAAAGACGCTTTCTCAGGAACCCGCGCAGATGCCCGGTCAGGTCGCCGAGAAATGCATGATAAGCCGCCGCATCCCCATCCAGGCCACGTACGAATAGAGCCTTCAGTCGCTCTTCGACGGGACGCGCCGGTCTATCTTCGGTAGTTCGGTTCATTGCGAGTTCTGGTTAAAGTTCGCGCGAAATAAGCCGCGCGAAAAACATTTACGCGGGTAGCGGACAGATGTCTTTCTCCTGGAGGTGTGGTGAAAAAGTCTCACGCCCGGCCTCCAGCGGCGAGTCTGTCGAGAACCGGAAGCAGCTCGGCGGGGTCGGGGCGTTTCGTGCAGTCCGGACTCACCTCGGCGTAAGCGATGATGCCGTTCTTGTCGATTATGAACCTCGCCGGCATCGGGAGCGTCCACGAGGGGTCGTCGTTTGAATGACGACAGGTCGACCCCGAACATGGTCAGGTACAACTCGACGAGGTAGTCCGGTAACGCGACGCGCAGCCCATAGTCTGCCGAAAGTTCACCATGCGGGTCTCCGAGTATCGGGAAACTGAGACGGTTCTCGCGGATCGTTCTGCGACTATTGACCCCGGTTTGCGGCGAAACCGCCATCAGGCTCGCGCCCCGGACGACGATATCGGGGAGTGCTGCCTGCAGCGCCTGAAGATCCAGATTGCAGTATGGGATCCACACGCCGCGATAGAACGTCAGCACCAACGGGCCGTCGGCAATCAGCTTTCCCGAACTGACCGGCCGGTGGTCCGGGTCCTTCAGGACAAAACGCGGCGCAACGTCGCCGACCCTTTTTGCTCGCTCAGCAAGGCCAGATTCGATTAGCTCGTCGGTCGCCCGCTGGAGCGTATCGACGACCGAACGACGCACATTGTAAGGAGGTAGCCCGGACTCGAGTGTCGCCTTGAAGGCATCGAGACGTTTCTGCAATGACATGACAGGGTTCTCCGATTCGACGTGTGCCCACCGCTCGACCTACGGCGGAAAGGCAGGGCTGTACCTGACTACGCTTGTTGTCGCCCGCCTGGTTGGTCGTCTTAACCACAACTCTGCATCCGATTAACCCTAAGTGGGTTCGTTGATCGATGAAACGGACACTTACCTTCCCTCCTATAGTCGGGGCTCGGCGCCAAAGATGACACAAGATATAACCTGAATTATTCCGCCTTCCCGGTATTCCCAATAACAACAGATGCCTCTCTTCCAGCAGCTTCTTAAGACATGAAGAAAGACGTCGCGAACCGTCCCAACACCTTTTTCAATACTCGCCCGAACACCAACTCCTCACGGGGGAGAGTTGCGCGTTCGGAGGCAACCGCAAGTCTCTGGACATGTGACGGAATCAGTCGGTTCAACTGCTGCTCACGCCGGGATCAGCGCTTGATTTCAACTCTCATCGCTCACTCAAGATGGAAATTTCGGCGCAAACCGGGTGACCTTTGCAGCTAACGGCTTCAAATTTCAAACCGTTGAACCAAATGGTCCTTGTCGCAAAGCCCTACCGGAAGGCCGAGAACACTGAAAACACGTCGGCGGCGCTGCCGAAGTCCGAAATACGAATCTGGATACTTCAGGATAAGGCTTCATTTCCAGTGACATCCGAATCATTGGCGTCAGACTGCCGTCCGCACGCCCTCTGTATCGACTGCAAAAAGCGATGACGCTAACCGCGCGCCTTCGGGCGCGAGCGCGTTTGCTTTGCGCGCCGGTTAGGCGAAAGGTGGCGAGCGTCAGTTACCATCACTTTCAGTTCGCGAAAGGCAAGATCAAGACGCCCGGCGAGACTAAAACCGGGATCCTCGAACCAGGAAACCGTGGCGTAAACGAACGCAGCCACGCCGGTGCGTGCTGCGAGATCAGCTTGCAGTTCCTCGACACCTCGCGCCTTCAATGCTGCTGTCAGTGCATCGGCCAGCGCGGCCATTTTCGCCAATTCACGTTCTTGAAGCGCGGGCGCGTCGGTGATGACCTCGTGCCGGGGCGCGGAAAATGGCCGATTGTCTTCAAGCATGGGTTGGACCGACCGAAACGCTCGATACAGTGTCGATTGGACCGAGATCGTCGGGCGCGTTAGCTATAGAAGCAGCCAAGGCTTCTCGTAGCCTAGCCTCGCCAACAAACAACACCTCCTTCTTGTCTTGAAAACAACGAAAGAAGGTCCGCTCCGTCACACCGGCCAGTGCGGCGATCTCGGCAGCCGTAGTGCAGTCGTAGCCGCGCTCGCGGAAAAGCTCCAGCGCTCCCCGTTGCAGCCGCATACCGACCTCATCCTGTTCAATCGGCCGGCAGGTAGGAGTGCCAGCGCAATTCCTTACCGCCGGACAGGCGACGGCCCATTTCGGAAACCTCGCGACGTTTGTCGCTGGCAACGGCCCGGCCACAAGTGAAAAGACAAGAGCGGTACTCGGATGGGAACCAAGGGAAATGGGTCTTATCCGAATATCGACCGACCGAACTATCACGAATGATCGGCCTTGTTTCGACCAGTCCGACATGCCACTCGAAGCACCGCAGTGTTGTGAAGCAAAGCCATTGCCAGGAGACAGGGCGGCCATCCGGCCTTGCAGGCACAGCCGGAATCACGCCGAATCGATCTGGAACTCCCCGTTAGACATTGCTTCCCATAAGGCAGGTAGCGGGGTGCACCCCATTGCCTGCCGTAACCGTCACTGCCCGAAGTGCCAGGCCAGCGCTGCATGCCGGTGGCTCGAGGCGCGCCGGGCCGATCTGCTGCCTGTGGAGTACTACCAGGTAGTCTTCACATTGCCCGCCGCCATCAGCGCGATCGCCTGGTACAACAAGGCGGCTAACTCTCGCGATGGCACAATTGCCGTCGCGGCGCTCATGCCAGTGAAATACCCTCATTTTCCGCGTCTGAGCTTGCGGACTACGCTTGACTGGCTGAGCCCCAGCATCTTCGCGACTTCACGCGTATTGCCATGTTTGCGCAACGCATCTTCGATTAACCGGCGCTCGAAGCGTTCCACCCGCTGGCGAAACGTGTTTGGCTCCTGGTCCAGCACATCGACCGGCAGGACGCCATCAAGGAATTCAGGCCCGATCACGTCGGTCTGGCTTGTCACGACGAGCCGTTCGACCACGTTTCTCAGTTCACGGACGTTGCCTGGCCAGTCATAGGTGAGCAACAACGCAATCGCCTGCTCGGAGACCTTGCGGCGCAACATGTATCGCTCATTGAATTCGTCGACGAACTGCAGCACGAGCGGAGCGATGTCGTCTCTGCGTTCCACGAGCGCCGGCACTGTGATCGGCACGACGTTGAGCCGGTAGTACAGGTCGTCGCGAAAGGTGCGTTCCAGCACCATCGCCTTGAGATCACGGTTCGTCGCCGCAATGACGCGTACGTCGACGGAAATCGACTTCGTGCCGCCCAGCCGGACGATGATGCGGTCTTGCAGGACTTGCAGCAGTTTGACCTGCAGATCAAGCGGCAGATCGCCGATTTCGTCCAGAAAGAGCGTACCGCGGTGCGCCAGTTCGACCAGTCCGGTTTTGCCTTGCCGCTGCGCACCGGTGAAAGCGCCGGGCTCATAGCCGAACAGTTCCGACTCGAGCAGCTCGCGCGGCAGCGCGCCGCAATTGATCTTGATCAGCGGTCCGTTCGCACGGAAACTTTCCCGATGGATGAGCCGCCCAACCACGTCCTTGCCGACACCCGATGGACCTGCAATCAGCACTGTGGCATCAACTTTGGCCACGCGCGCCGCGAGGCTCGCGACGCGCTGCATCGGTTCGCTGCGTAGAACGAGGCCCTCTACCTTCAGGTTTTGCAAACGCAGCGCTTCGATCTCCGCGTCCACTCGCTGCAAGTCCGCCTTCGCCCTGGCGAGCGCATCCTGAAGCTGGATCAACTCCGTCGTGTCGCGCGAATTGATGATCACCTTGCGCACGTGGCCAAGCGTGTCGAACAAGGGGATGCCCGTGACCATGATGGTCTTGCCGGTATGCGTTTGCTGCGTGGTGGAAATGCGCTGCCCGGTTCTGGCGACCTGCTGCGCGACCACCGGCCGGATCCAGCCCTTCTGCTCAAACTCGGACACATGCCGGCCTATCATGTCGGCCGCCTTCAGGTCGTAGTTGCGCTCGCAGCCTTCGTTCACCATCAGCGTCATGCCGCGGCCGTCTGCAACGAAGATGCCGTCAAACGAATGGCGAAAAATCTCTTCGAGGTCCTGGCACAACTGACGCAGCCGCACGATCTCGGGAAACGGGATTTCCGAATCGCTCCCTGGCATCAGCAGCACCAACGCCGATTCGCCCGACGCATGCACGCCGATGTAGTAACAGGTGCCCCCCAACTCCATCCGCGCAGCCACCTGATCCGTTCCGGCAGCGCGCATCGAACCAAGTGCGGCGAGTGCCCCGTGAATCACGCCCGGATCTCGCGGATCCCTCGCCATGCCGTCGCGAACCACGGCGTTATGCCACTCGATCCGTCCATCCCGGATCACCGCGACGCCAAGCGGCAAGTCATCCAGCGTCGCCATCAAGGCCCTATTGTCCATACGCCATCCGCGCTTTTCGAGGATCCAGCATACACCAGCTCCGCCAGATATCTGCACACGGTCAACGCCGCCAAATCCCGAGTCAAATCTGAATCAGCCGCCATCAAAACTGGTTCGCTTAACGAGCCTTAAGCAGTTTCAGCGGTTGATCGTGAGGGATCGGATCCGGGCACTCACGTGCGCCGCACCGCCTCTCAGGCCTTTAGCGCAAACACCGTGCGGTCTGCGCGCGGTACGCCTGCTGCCTGCTGGTGCGGACCTTGCTCTTTGCAGAACGCGGGCCGAACTGAACAGCGGGTGGTCAGCCACCTCAACCGGCCCGCGTACGCGGACACATCTACAAATGCATGGAGACATAGATGATCGAACTCTCGCACGACCCGCATCCGCCGCAAACTCCTCCGCTAGTCCCGTTGCGCATCGATGAAGGATCCTCGGTGCCAGTCTCGGCGGTAAATTCGATGAGCTTCCGGGCGTTGGTCAGCGCAAAAATCCGCGTCGTCGCGCCGCTGCTGGGTCTTAGCCTTCTCTTCATCCTGGGCACCGCGCTGCTCGCCGGCTATAACCGCCCGCGGATGGCGCAGAAAGTGGTGGGAGCGTTTAACGTCGGATATCTGCTCGTGTTGCTCATGTACGGATTGAGCTGGGCGGCCGCCTGCATCTATGTCTATGCAGCCAACAACCGGTTCGACACGCAGGCTGCACTGGCGGCCGACGATGCACGCCGCCGGAGCCGGATATGAAAGCGATGACTGTCGGCATCTTTCTGCTCATTCTCATGCTCACACTCGCCATCACATGGTGGGCCGCGCGCCGCACGCACACCGCCAGCGAGTTCTATGCCGCGGGCGGTAACCTGTCAGCGCGCGCCAACGGCTTTGCGCTGGCGGGCGACTGGATGAGCGCTGCGGCCTTCCTCGGCTTTTCAGGCCTCGTGTCGCTGTATGGCATGGATGGTTCCCTCTATGCAGTGGCTGCGCTGGTCGCTTTCCTCGTTGTACTGATGCTCATCGCGGAGCCGGTTCGAAACACCGGCCGCTTCACTTTCGGCGACGTGATTGCGGAGCGCATGCGCAGCCGTCACGCACGGCTTGCGGCCGTGATCGGCACAGTCGTCGTCAACCTGGCGTACATGGTCCCGCAAATGGCCGGTGCGGGCGCGCTGATCAAGCTGCTGCTCGGTATTCCGTATGATCTGGCGATCGTACTGGTCGGCGTCGGCATGATGGTGTACGTGCTGTTCGGCGGCATGATCGCGACCACGTGGGTGCAGATCGTCAAGGCGGTTCTGTTGCTCATCGCGGCAGTCGTATTGGTACTGATGTTGCTCTCGGCCGTACATTTCAACGCCCTGACGTTGTTCGCGTCGGTGGAGCATCTCTACGGCCCACGCATGCTCGTCGCAGGCGGCTACTTCCATCACCCGCTCGATCCCCTGTCGCTTTTCCTGTCGTTTGTCTTTGGCGTGGCGGGCCTACCTCACATCATGACACGCTTCTATACGGTGCCCGACGCGCGGACCGCACGCAAATCCGTACTTTGGCTAATGTTTCTCGCGGGTAGCTTTTTCCTGGTCACAACACTAATCGGCTTTGCCGCGGCCACCTTCGTCGGACAGGATGCGATCCGGGCAGCGGACGCGGGCGGCAACCTTGCGCTGCCGCTGCTCGCGCAATATCTTGGCGGCGGAGCCGGAACGCTCGGCGGTCAAATCTTCCTCGCCTGCATATGCGCAATCGCATTCGCGGCGATCCTCGCCGTTGTCGCCGGCCTGACCCTGGCATCGTCCGGAGCCATCGCACACGATCTTTACGTGAACGTGATAAACGACGGCAAGATTGGCGAAGCGGAACAGGTTCGCGTCGCGAGAATCGCCACCATCGCGGTGGGCGCCCTGGCTGTGCTGCTGGGGATGCTCGCGCAAGGCATCAACGTCGGCGTGCTGGTCATTCTCGCGATTGCAGTCGCGGCATCGGCCAACTTCCCGGTGATCCTGCTGTCAATATTCTGGCGACGCTTCAATACGGCGGGCGTGATTGGCGGGATGGCGGTTGGGCTTGCCTCGTCAGTAGTCCTCGCCTTCATCGGGCCCGCGTTTCTCAAGGGACACGCCATCTTCCCGATCGTGAATCCGACCATCCTCAGCATGCCGCTCGGATTTGTGGGTGCATGGGCCGGCACCATGACGACGAGTCGCCAGGGGCGGCGAGCCGCCCGTGAAGCGCACGAAGCGCGCTTCGACGCCTTCGTGTTCAAAGCACACACGGGCTTCGATCCCGAGCATGAGCGCACAGCGAAGTAACCCGTTCAACCCTTTTTGGCCGCACAGCCGATCCCGCGTCGGCCTTCCTGAATCTATCCTGGAGAAACAATATGACAATCATCAAAGGCATCGTTTTCGACCTGTACGGCACGCTCTACGACGTGCATTCGGTCGCTCGCCGTTGCAGCGAATACTTCCCATGCCGAGGGCTCGAAATCAGCATGATCTGGCGGCAGAAACAACTCGAATATACGTGGCTGCGCAGTCTGATGGGACATTACCTCTCCTTCGAGGAAGCAACCGACGATGCACTGCGCTACACCTGCGGCCACCTGAAGCTAACGCTCAAGGATGACGTACGGGCCACTCTCTGCGACGAGTACCTGAAAATCCAGCCCTATCCGGAGGTGCCCGCGGCACTCGCCGAACTTCAGGCCATGGAGTTGCCGCTGGCGATCCTGTCTAACGGCTCGGTGCGCTCAATTCACAGCGTGGTGAGTCATTCTGGACTCGAAGGGCGCTTCGCTCATCTGATCAGCGTGGAGCACGTCAAGGTGTTCAAGCCACATCCTGACGTGTACGCGTTGGCGGAAGACACGATGGGGCTGCATCGGTCGGAAGTCCTGTTCGTGTCGTCAAACGCGTGGGATGCCTCCGGGGCCCGCCATTTCGGCTATCCAGCCTGCTGGGTCAACCGGGCCGGCGGCACATTCGAGGAACTCGGCCAGCAACCCGACCATGTGGTGTCGCGGCTGGACGAACTGCCGCTACGGCTCGGACAGGTGGTCCCGCGCTAACAGAGGATCGGCGCTCGCGAGGTTGCGCACGCGCCAGCCGGGAGAGATCCAACACCACCGCCATTGCCACACTTGAGCGCCCTAACGGATCGTTTATTTTCGGAAGGTGTAACCCGATCGAGGCCCGCGTCGAACTAGCATAAGGACTGCGTCAGCAAGCGCTGCGAGACAGGTTGAGGCGTCCTGCTCATGCTTTCATTTCAACGACACAGCTGGAGATCTGGATGAAACTAGTCCGCAACATTGCAGTGTGCGCGTTTTCCGCGCTCGTCCTTGCGATGGGCGCCGTTCAGGGGGAAGGTATTCGCCGTAGAAACGCGCCCGTTGGAAAGGGTGTGCGCCCCTAACGCAGTTACTGAGGGAGCTTGATCAAGAGGTTCCTTAGTTTTCTCTTCGGGCTGTCATATCGCCTGCTCCGCCGCGACCGATGCATCAACGATGCTCACCAGGAGTCAACTCATGCTAGCCCGTCTGCTTGGTTTCATTTCGCTGCTTGTGGCCCTCCCGGTCGTCGCGGCAATGCCCCGACCCGTGGTTGTCGAACTGTTTACGTCCGAAGGCTGTTCATCCTGTCCGCCGGCTGACGCCTACCTGTCGGAGTTAAGTCAACAGCGAAGCGACATTCTCCCTTTGGCTTTCCACGTAACCTACTGGAACGGCCTTGGGTGGAAGGACCCGTTTTCCCTCGATATCGCCACTCAACGTCAGGCTGAATACGCTCGACGCTTCGGCGACGGCTCCTACACCCCTGAAATGGTCGTCGACGGAACAACCGGCTTCGTGGGTTCGGACCGCTCAACCGGCGAGGCCGCGATTCAAAAAGCGAAAGACGCCGATTCAACGGCCATGCCGGTATCCGCCGTGCGCAAGGGCAACGCCATCACCGTTTCAGTCGGTGCGGGCTCCGGAAGCGCGCAGGTGATTCTGGTTGGTTACGACGCGCAGCATGTGACCTCAGTCGGGCGTGGTGAAAACGGCGGGCGAACGCTGAAAGAGTCGAACATCGTTCGTTCGTTTCAACCGATTGGCCAATGGATGGGCAAACCGGTGATGTTCGAAGCGCAGATACCCGCGGGTGAGAAGACCGCAATCCTGCTCGAAGCACCGGACGGACATATTGTCGGCGCGGCCCGCGTGACAGATGAGCCTTGAAGTGGTTTCGCTCCGTCCCGGACGGACGGCTTGTGAAAACCCGACGCACCTATCCGCTTTTCGACGAGGAGCAAGCGATGCCCCGATTCACTCGCATTGGCGCCTTCTTTGTCCTAGTCGCAACGCTTGTTCTTGCTCCATCGTTTGCGGCTCGTGCGGCGTCCTCGAACTGGACTGGCGATCAGCGCGCCCGTGTACGCATCATCACAGCAACCAACGGCGTACCGGGCAGCACGCTGCAGTTAGGTGTCGAGTTCCGGTATCCGGACGGGTGGCATGGTTACTGGCGCACGCCTGGCGATGCCGGCATTGCACCGATTTTCGACTGGTCTCGGTCCCGGAATGTTGCATCGGCATCCGTGTCCTGGCCAGCGCCGTCCCGCCTCGTTGTTTCGGGTCTGCAAAACAGTGTCTATACGGGCGATTTCATTCTGCCGGTGAGCCTTAAGCTGGACCATCCGCACGCGGCGACCCGCATTGCGCTGACTCTCGACTATGCGAGTTGCGCGGATGTCTGCGTGCCCGAACATGCAGAGGTGGCGCTCACATTACCGCCGGGCATGGACGGACCATCAAGCGAAGCCGCAGATATTGCCACAGCGGCGCAAGGGGTGCCGCAAACGCCCACAGAGGCCGGAATCGGCGTGGTGCATAGCACGCTGGAGCAAACCTCCGCCGGCCGGCGCTTGGAGGTCGATCTTCGCAGCGAAGGCACCCCGTTTCGGTCGCCCGACCTGTTCGTCGAAGGAGCTGAGGCCGGTCTGCCCGCAGCGCCGCAGGTACACCTTTCAAACCACGGCCACCGGGCTGCACTGGAAGTCGAACTGCCACCTGCCGGTGCAGCGAAAGACCCGCTGCGCCTGACCGTGGTGGACGGATCCAGAGCGACCGAGTTCATGGCCGCACCAGTCATCCCCACGGGAGACGACGATCACGGCATCGTCGTCATTCTGGCCTTGGCTCTTCTTGGCGGCCTGATTCTGAACTTCATGCCATGCGTGTTGCCCGTTCTTTCAATCAAGGTTTTCTCGGTGGCGAAAGCCGCAGGCACCGAACGCCAAACGGCAAGGCGGGTGGCGCTCGCGACGGCACTGGGAATTGTCACGTCATTTGGATTGCTTGCAGTCGTGCTGTCGGTGCTCAAACTCGCGGGTGCGTCACTTGGTTGGGGCATACAGTTCCAGCAACCGTGGTTCCTCGCAGGCATGGCGGTCTTCACAACGCTGTTCGCTGCAAGCTTCTTTGACTGGCTCCCGATCGGTCTTCCGCCAATCCTTTCCGGAGGTGCAAGCGGTGCAACGAGTCGGGGGCCGATTGTCGAGGCGTTCGTGGGCGGCATGCTTTCCACGCTTCTAGCGACACCGTGCTCGGCTCCGCTCGTCGGTACTGTGGTCGGCTTTGCGTTGGCACGTAGCCCGCTCGAGATTACGGCGGTGCTTCTCGCACTTGGGGTAGGAATGGCACTTCCGTTCCTGACGTTGGCGCTCGCTCCGTCGCTCGTGACGTTGCTTCCGCGACCCGGCCAATGGATGATCCAGTTGCGCAAAATCATGGGCCTACTGCTCCTCACGACTTCGGTCTGGCTGATCGTGTCGTTGTGGAATATCGCGGGTATGGAAGCCGCGTCACTCGTCAGTATCGTGCTGATTGCCATTCTCGCCGTGCGGGCCGTCGTTACCAGATTGGGAAGCCTGCGGACCAACCGATGGTCAGGCGCGACGACTGCGCTCCTTGCGTGCAGTGCCATTGCAATTGCCTCGCTTACCCCTTCCGGAGCAGCAGACCGAAGCGCTCCACCCTCCGAATGGCAAGCGTTCGATCCAAATGCAATCAGCCCGCTGGTCGCCAGCGGCAAGACTGTGCTCGTCGACGTAACGGCAAGCTGGTGTCTCACCTGCAAAGTCAATGAGCTGTCTGTTCTGGACACGGCTGTCGTGCGCACTCGGCTCAGACAGGACAATATCGTGCGCATGCGAGCCGACTGGAACCGGTATAACCCCGGAGTCCTCGCCTACATTCAGGATTTTGGTCGTTTTGGCATTCCGCTCGACGTCGTATATGGGCCTCGCATGCCACAGGGGCAATTGCTGCCGGAGGTCTTGCAAACTTCGACGCTCTTCCGTGCGCTCGACAATGCCACCCCCCCGCAAACGGCGAAGAGCCATTCGTCCGCCAGTTGACATGGCACAATTTCTTCAGAAGCTTTTCAAACGTACGACCACCTGAAGGTAAGGGCTCGTTGAGATAGGGGTGTAAGCCGCCACATGTTTCGAGTGGGCGCCTGGACTCAGGAAAGTCTCCCCCATGTCCTTCGTACATGGTTTGCCCGCTCATACAGAAGCGGGCGCTTTTGCCGGCAGAGTTTTTGTGGGAGGAATGATTTGCCCGATGTGAGACGCCTTGAACCCAGACCTGCATCGTGGCCCGATCCGCAAGTGCCGTTCTGCGGCCCGGTCGAAATCGGACAACACACATTCCTTCAGATAAGCGCAGGTCAGTACGCCGGTTGGGAACCGCGTCGCCGTCGCAAATAAATAACCTCCTCGTTCGTGTAACCCGAAGCACTTTTTGGACGGATTTAAGGGGCGACGTCGAACCGGCACATCACGTCGACCGCATGAAACAAAATGGACAATCCGTCGTTTGTAGCGGCTTCCCGTTTGCCCGAAATGTCCCTGAGAAATACTTCCATTGCGGCCATGACTCCAAAAAAGATGCTCAGCCTCGCTTCACGTCTCTTCGGCCAGACGGAACCGGCACATAGCGCGGATCGAGCGCTTCTTGATAGTCTGCTCGCCCTCGCGTGGGTGGTAGAGGCCCGCGACCCATACACCAGCGGCCATTTGTGGCGAGTCTCCCGTTACGCGAGTCTGCTGGCACGACAGATTGGTCTTTCGGATCGCGATGCGGCGAACGTCTCGGTGGGTGGATTCCCGCACGATCTGGGCAAAATCGCTGTTCCCGATTCGGTCTTACTCAAAACGGAGCGATTGACCGATGCGGAGTATGCCGTCATCAAAACGCACCCTGAAGTCGGCAAACGACTGCTTGCGAAACACCCTTTCGGCGCACGCATTGCGGACACGGTTTACGCCCATCACGAGCGACCCGACGGCAAATGTTATCCGTTAGGCATCACTGGCGATGAGATCGCCCCCATGGCTGCCATCATCGGCATCTGCGACGCCTTTGACGCCATGACCAGCACACGCCCGTACCGTAAGGCGATGCCGATTGACGATGCCTTTGCTGTCGTACGCGACAATCTCGGCACGCAGTTCAATCGCGAATATGGAGAAATGTTTCTGGAACTGGGTGGGAGCGTCAACCTGTACCACATCGCAGGCCATAGCGATGAAGGAATACCACTCCAGCATTGCCAGACATGCGGTCCAACTGTTGTCGTCAGATCGGATACCTTTGAGGATACTGAAGTATATTGTCCGGCATGCACAGCAGGCTACCGATTCAAAGGTATGTTCTCCGCTATGCTGCCGACGGGAAACAAGGCGAGTGCCGCCGACCTGGCTCCCTCCCCAGACCTAGCACTCATTGCGCGCGTTACGGGTCAGCTACACATCTTGTCATGACACCGCTTGCCTAGCGAGTCATGCGAATGCAGGATTGTTGACTGTTGAGAACAATTGCCTGCGCCGCGCTGCCGCGGACCCGTTCTCATATCGATGTTGTCAGGGTGGTGAGCCAGGCTGGACTGACGGACAGGAGAAGGGTTTCCAACTGACGGTCGACGCCAGTGATGACGATCGTCCCCATGACAACGAAAAGGGCACCGAGCGTCCAGCGGGCCGTCGTACCCCACGCGGCGAGTGTGCCTCGCATCTTCACGAGCGAAACTCTGGAAATCGTTCCGAGCAAAACGAGCGGCAGTGCCGCACCCAAACCGAACAGCGCCATCAGGATGGCGATGTGGCCGAGGTCCTGACCTTGTGCCGCTAGCGACGTTGCCGCGCCCAGCGTTGGCCCGACACAGGGGGTCCAGACGAACCCCAGCAACAGCCCGACCACCATCTGCCCGAGCAGTCCGTTTCCTTTCACATCGTCAAGCGCCTGCTGGCCCTTCGCGCCGATGACGGAACTGAGCCGGGAAAAAGCCCTTTGAAGGGTGCCAGATAACATGACAAGGCCGAAAAACACCATCAGGCCCGCAGCCCCGCGTCGAAGGTCCTCAGGATCCAGTGCAACTGACGCCCCCAGGGTGGCGAGAAATATGCCGACGCCCGCAAACGAAATGGCCAGGCCGGCTGCCAGTGCGATGACGCCGAATCGATGTTTAGCCAACGCTGACGTCGCGAGTATCGGGAGTAGCGGAAGGACACAGGGAGACAACACCGATGCCGACCCGGCGACGAGACTTAACCCATACGTTGCAGCGGTGAATTGCATCACAGAGCCTGTTCAAACACGGCCCGGATTGTCGCCTCCTGGGTCTGCCCCGTCGAACGCGCCACTTCGTGGCCGTTCTTGAAGACAACAAATGTCGACTGCTGGGTTACCTTTAGTTCTCTTTTCAGTTTCGCTTCCGCATCGTAGTCCGCTACGAAAATCGTCACCTGCTTCAGCTTGGGGTCGGCAGACAGACGGTCGACGATCGGCTTTTGAACCCGGCATGTTGGACACCAGCTTGCATGCAGATACACAACCGCGGGCCGGCCCGACGAGACGGTCTGATCGAAGCTTGCCTGAGTAAATGGCACCTCGCCAGCGAATGCAGTGGCTGACGCTGCCAGCAACGCTGCGACCACGATGTGTTTAGTGAATCGCATCCGGTTCATGATTAGACCCTTTTGGCGGTTGGGACGGAGGGAAAACAGTCGATACCCCAATCCTAGTTCGGATATTTGGCAATATCGGTTACAGCGCGGCTCAAATCTGCTGCGCGCCTGTTCGCAGTTCTCGATTGACCACGTATGCGTCCGGTGAAGCGGCGGTCCATTTCGCATTCGCGATGTAACCGAAGCGGGCTTCAGATCGAACTAGCAAATTATCGATTGCGGCCGAAGTTGGGCTGCCTTTCGTTTCCCTTTGTGTTTCTGTGTTTCGCCTTCTGAACCCCGAGATCGACATGACCACGGATTTAAACTTTTGCATGCACGATGTGCGGCGATTGTTGTCACAATCTTCGTCTGCCGCTGAGCGTCAACGAAGCCATACGCTGGTTAAAACGTGGGGGAGATGTCCAGGTGTTTTGCGAAGCGATGCCGAGGCCCGTCGAACCGTCAACGGACGATGGCCAGGTGCAACACAGGCGAATCCGGTCTTTTGCCGCCGAAAGCGGTGAACTTGCGATCCGTGTGATGGTGACGGTCGTTGCCGCCGTCGACGGCGCCTGCCCGCACCTGCAACCCGATATGCGATGCGGCGGATACGAAGCAAGACCCAACGTGTGCAGAATCTATCCGGCCGAAATCAATCCTTTCATCGAACTTATGCCAACACACAAGGCGTGCCCGCCTGAGGCGTGGGCTGTCGACAGGCCCTCATTCATCAAAGGCGGTCAAATCATGGATTCCATCACGGCGGATCTGATCCAGAACTCGCGTGAGGCACGCCGTCCATGATGTTCCTGTGAAGGAGCGTCTGTGTCGAAATGCTGGTTTTCATACCGCATCTTTGGCCAATGAGGGGTTTGTGACGTACACGCTCCCTCCTCGTGCAATGCTTGATGAGTGGGCAAACGTCGACCTGCTCATGTGCGCGTATCAGCAAGACGCTCGACCGTGAAAGGCGCTGCTGGCCGATCAAATACTGCCTGCATGGACTGTCTGGGACTCAGTTGATGTTGGGCTCCAGAAGCGCCAGCGCTGGCCGTACAACTCCCTCCAGCAGCGCACGCTCCGGTCTTACCCGGGCAAGCACCCGTATGCCCAGGTGTACTCCCAGCAGCAACCGGGCAAGATCATCAGCAGGCTGTGCAATCGAAATCTCGCCAGCCTGCTGACCAGCGCGCACACAACGCAGGAAAAACGCTTCGACCTCTATCAGTACGTTTGCGATCATCTCCTGAAAATCGGCGTCGTGTGGTGCAATCTCAAGCGCCGAATTCACCAGCAGGCATCCCTTACGGCCCCTGTCGCAGACCGACTGCTCGACAATCTCCCGGAAGAATGCCTTGATGGCATCCAACGGTGGCAGGCTTCGCTCAAATCTCGATACCCGGTCACCGAAGCTTCTTTCAATGTAATGTGCCAGTGCTCGTTCAAACAGCGATCGTTTGTCCCCGAACGCGTTGAACAGGCTTGCCCCCGTAATTCCCATACCCTGCGCGAGATCTCGAACGGAAGTAGCTTTATAGCCATAGATCCAAAACTGGTGGGCGGCTGCATCAAGGACCGCATTTTCATCAAATTCCCGTGGTCGGGCCATATTAACTCCTGCCATCGCGTTAACGTTTTGCCGGTCGGCATTGCAACGTCACACACGTTACGATATTCTAAATCAATTGATCTAAAATTACCTGGGGCGATAGCAAACCTCCCCTAGGGTCCTACGAAAGTCATTACGCGCCCATCAGGCAGTCTGAACCCAACGGACAGTAACATCATGATCGACTTCTATTTTCACCCTACGCCCAACCCTGCAAAGGTTGCCCTGATGCTTGAAGAAACTGGCCTCGAGTATGAAATGCGGCCCGTTGACACCAAGAAGGGCGAACAGCACCTCGACGCTTTCCTCAAAGTCAACCCGAACGGCAAAGTTCCCGCGATCGTCGACAGGGCAGGGCCAGCCGGGAGGGAAGCGAGGGTATTTGATTCCAGTGCCATTCTGCTTTATCTAGCTGAGAAGACTGGAAAGTATCTCGGCGCAGCAACTGATCGCGCGGAGCTGCTCTCCTGGCTCTTCTTTATCAGTTCGGGGGTTGGCCCGTTTTCGGGTCAGTCGGTACATTTCCAGCAAGCGGCACCGGAGAAGCTGCCGTACGCGATCAACCGGTTCCGCCGTGAAGCAGAGCGGCACTATCGCGTACTCGACGACCAGCTCGCAGGCCGCGAGCATCTCGTCGGAGAAACCTATACGATCGCCGACATGTCTGCGTGGGGTTGGATAGCACGCGCCGCTTTCGTCCGTCCCGGCACTGATGATCCGTTGGCGCCATTCGCCAATCTAAAGCGCTGGTTCACTGAAATTGACGCCCGCCCGGCTGCGATTCGTGCGAGAGCGGTCGGAACCGGATACACATTCAAGCAGGAGATGGATGAGGAGGCGCGGCACGCCCTCTTCCCGTCTAACTACCCAGCCCCATAACGCACGGAAGCGCATGGAAATTCATCCCCTGCGATAGACGATCTACAGCTCCGAAGAATCAGATCAAACAAGGAACACGAGGAATGGAAATCAGGAACAGGCGGGGGTTGATTACGGGCGGCTCCAGTGGCATTGGTCTGGCACTCGCCCAAGTGCCGGGCTCCAAAGGTGCGCGTGTGGCGATCAGCGGCCGGCAGACCGACCGGCTCCATGCGGCGATCGCGAGCCTGCGCGCGGCAGGCGTTGCAGCGAAAGCTATCGTGACTGACATTACGACGGAATCAGGACGTGATGCGACCGTTGCACGGGCACTCGAAGCGCTCGGCGGCGTGAAAGCCGTGCTTGAGGAAGCCGTTCGGGACCACTCTGCTCTTTGACCCGGGAGTCAGAACTGTGTATTCCGCAGAGCAGCGTCTGAAAACATTGCTTGTCGAGGGCCTCGCGGGCAACGCATCCGAATATCGCTCGTTCCTATCCGAACTGACGCGTCACCTGCGGGGTTATCTTCGCAAGCGGATTCCACAACTCCACGACGACGTCGAGGATCTCGTTCAGGAAATCCTGCTTGCCGTGCATAATGCACGTCATACATACCGCCCGGACGAACCTCTCACCGCGTGGGTCCACGCGATCGCGCGTTATAAGCTGACGGATGTCTTCAGGACGCGTGCGCGCCGCGAGTCGCTGCACGAACCGCTTGACGAGCACGACGACATTTTCGCCGAATCCGACGACGAGCCAGCAGATGCCCGTCGTGATGTCGGGAAACTACTTGGTCATCTGCCGGACAAACAGAGGCGCTCGATCCTGCACGTCAAGTTGCAGGGACTTTCGGTTGCCGAAGCCGCCCAGTTGACAGGGCTATCGGAGTCGGCCGTCAAGATCAGTATCCATAGGGGACTCAAGGCTCTGGCCGCACACGTCCGGAGAATTGCATGAGAACAGATGATCTTGTCGGGTTGCTCTCGACCGGCATAACACCTGTAAAAAGGGCACTGCAGTCCGTCGGTTCGGCATCTCACTGCCTATCGCCGCTATTGGCGTAACGGCGTTGATGGCTACTGCGTTTGCCATTCGCCCCGATCTGGGGCCGTCGTCAAAACCCGATTTTCTGGGAGAAGCTCGCGTTCCCACTATGCCTCGCAATCGGTGCCCTGCTTGCGACCGTTCGGCTGGCGCGCCCCGGCGCCAAGGTTGGAGCCGGATGGCCCGTCATGACGACACCGGTGCTAGTCGTCTGGATCGCTGCAATTATGATTGTCGTCAGCGCGGCACCAAAAGACCGGCTGCCTGCGATACTCGGGCACTCGTGGCGGTCATATCCGTTCAATATTCTTTTGCTCGCCGTTCCAGGCTTCATCGCCATATTCTGGGCCGTCAAAGGTTTGGCACCGACGAGTCTCCGGCTTGCCGGTGCTGCCTCCGGGCTGCTCGCGAGTTCGATCGCCACAGTCGCGTACTGCTTTCATTGCCCTGAGATGAGTCCGGCGTTCTGGAGCGTCTGGTATGTGGCTGGCATGTTGCTCCCAGCCGCGCTCGGGGCGGTGCTTGGTCACAGATTCCTTCGCTGGTGAGCAACGCTCTGAGAATATGCAGTGGTGTCCCCTGATCAAATGGCTGATGTCGACCACCACAGGCAAAAAAAGAAAACTCCCCTGTAACCAGACGTCTGTGACCCACGAATTAGATGACGTATCCATCAAGGATACCTTCTAACTTCTGGAGAAATTCGATGTCCACAAAAGCCACTGTGAGTTCCACCCTGCTCGTCGGCGTTGTTGCGAGCCTGCTTGCATCAGTCGCCCACGCAGCACCGCTCACAAAAGCGGAAGAAGGCGCAGCCATTGCGGCCCACAAGGAAAAGTGCTACGGCGTCGCCCTGAAGGGGCAGAACGATTGCGCCGCCGGTCCCGGCACGACGTGCCAAGGGACGTCGGCAATGGACTTCCAGGGTAACTCGTGGAAGTTCGTTCAAGGCGGCACCTGCACGAGTATCGAAGTGCCGGGCGGTGGCCATGGCTCGCCCACGCCGCTAAAGTCCTGAACCGGCGAACGACAGGAGGAACGGGAGCGGCCATGAACGATACCTCAAGGACAACGGCGGTTTGCGAGCCTGGCTGTTCGAGTGGCGTGACGCGTCGCGCTCAAGGGCCTGTCGGAACCAGTTTCAAGCATGAACACCTGACCGCGATTCTCGCGGACGGCCTGAAAGATGGCTTCTTCGAAGTTCACGCTGAGAACTATATGGGCGCCGGTGGTCCACCCCACCGAGCACTTGCAGCGATCCGCGAGGCCTATCCGCTCTCCCTTCACGGCGTGTGCATGTCGATCGGCGGACCTGGGGCACTGGACCTCTCGCATCTCGCGCGCTTTCGCGATCTGGTGACGCGCTACGAACCCGTGCTGGTGTCCGAACACCTCGCGTGGTCGTCACACGGCGGCACATTCTTCAACGACCTCCTGCCGTTGCCGTACACGAAAGCAACGCTCGAGCAGGTATGCGAACACATCGACCAGGTCCAGGACGCGATCAAACGCCCCCTCCTTCTTGAGAATCCGTCGACCTATGTCGCGTTCGCATCCTCGACATTGAGCGAAACCGAATTCATCCGCGCAGTCGTTCAACACACCGGCTGCGGCCTGTTGCTGGACCTCAATAACGTGTTCGTTTCCGCGACCAATCACGGCTTTTCCGCCGAGGCGTATCTTGGCGGATTACCGCTTGAACAGGTGGGCGAAATACACCTGGCCGGACATAGCGAGCAGCGCGACGACGAAAACGACCTGCTGCTCATCGATAGCCATGACTGCGCCATTTCCGATCCCGTCTGGCGTCTCTATCGGGATATCGTTGCACGAATCGGCCCAAGGCCGACGCTGATCGAATGGGATAGCAACCTTCCCGCGTGGCCTGTATTGTGGGCTCAGGCGCTATCCGCGCGGCACATCATGGCTGAAGAAGCGGTATCACTCGCTGAGGAGGCCAGCCATGCAGCCTGACAATCCTTCGGGCGGCCACGCCACCGCGTTTGCACTGGGTTTGACGGACCCATCGATCACCGCGCCTGAAGACGTGATCGCCGCGCCGGGCAAGCGTGTGGTCAACCGTTACAACGTTTATCGCAACAACGTCACGGTCAGCCTCATTGACGCGCTGGCAGCGGTCTATCCTGCTATCCAGCGCATCACCGGCGTCGACTTCTTCAGGGCGATGGCCCGTTTCCATCTCCGCGCGACGCCTCCCACTTCGCCGCTGCTGTTCGCGTACGGACGGGACTTTCCTGCGTTCATCGAATCCTACGAATATGCGCGTGAAATGCCCTGGCTTGCGGACACCGCGCGCATCGAGCGGGCGTGGCTGGATGCCTATCACGCAGCCGACTTGCCTGTGCTCGCTGCCGAGGCGTTAGCCGGGATCGAACCGGCGTCTCTCGCCGAAGTCCGTTTCACACCACACCCCGCCGCGCGGGTGGTGCGATCACGCTATCCCGCCGTCGCCATCTTTGCGATGAACCGGACCGATGGCCCCGTTACGCCGCTCCGCTCAGGCGAAGCGGAGGACGCGCTCGTGACACGACCCGGACATGAGGTGCTGGTATCGCGCCTGCCGGCTGGCGGTGCGGCCTTCCTGACCCATCTTCTCGAAGCTGCATCACTGGGCGAAGCGGTCGCGGCGGCGTTTCAGGAGGCGCCCTCCTTCGACATCCAGGCCAACCTGGCAGGGATGCTTTCAGCCGGCGTATTTACCGGCATTCAACACGGAGATTGACCAGGATGTCGGACCCAAAGAACATGAAACTGCCCTTTCCGGCCGTACTCGTATCCGCGATCGGCACGGCGAAGCGACTGATCCAGACGCTCGCGCAACCGTGGCTCGCTCAGCTCGTGCTGCGGCTTGCGCTGGCGGTGCCGTTCTGGAAATCGGGCATTCTGAAATGGCACGGCTTCCTCCAGCTCAACGATACGGCTATCGACCTGTTCACGCAGGAGTTTCAGTTGCATCTCCCGGGCGGTCCCTATCCGTTTCCTGCTCCCGCAGTCTTCGCGTTTCTGTCGGGCTGCGGCGAGGTCACATTTCCGGTGCTGCTCGTGCTTGGCCTTGGAACCCGCTTCGCCGCAGCCGGCCTGATATTGATGACCTGCATCATCGAACTGACAGTGCCTGAGGGCTGGCCGATTCACCTGACCTGGGTGGCAATGGCACTGGGTATTGCGGCCTGGGGACCAGGGCTGATATCGATCGACTATCTGCTGGGTGACCGGTCGTTCAGGTCGTGATCCGGTGAACGCATCTGACCGGACAAGCGAGGTGGCATCACGAATGTCGGGTTCGAAGTATTGTATGTCCCGGAGTGAGAGCTTGCCCGACAGCCGGTGCCCGTATTGCATCACGTATCCGCTTTCAAAACGTTGCGGCAACATGAGAACTTCAGATCTGATACTCAGGTTAACTAACAATCTGACACCGATTGAGTCGAATTTTGCTTCGAAGCGGCTCAATCGCGCGCTTAGTGTTGGCATGGCCAGCAGCACGGCTTTGCTGGTGGTACTTTACGGCATCCGCAGCGACATGCCGGAATTTCTACTGACGACGATGTTCTGGGTGCGACTCGCGTTTCCGGTAACGACACTCATCGCTGCATTGAACCTCGCTGGACGTCTTGGACGGCCCGGTGCACCCGTCCGGCTGGCATGGTTAGCGGTCACACTACCATTCATTACCATGTTGCTCGCTGCCACGTTCATGGTATTCGCGACCCCGCCAGGCTATCGCCTGCAACTGATGTTGGGTACAACATGGAGAGTCACCACAGCGAATATTGTTCTGCTCTCTCTACCATCGCTTGCCGCAGTGATGCACGCCTTGAAGGGACTCGCTCCCATCCGCCTGATATTGGCAGGTACCGGCGCCGGACTGCTCGCTGGCGCGCAAGGTCTGCTCGTATATTCGCTTTACTGTTCAGAGATGTCGGTACCGTTCTGGGGTGTCTGGTACGTACTGGGCATCAGCATAACCGCCGGTATCGGTGCCCTAATTGGTCCGCTCTATTTGAGGTGGTAGTCCGGGAAGAGCACCAGGAGAAATCACGTCGCAGGAAAGCAGGTTTCCTGATCAATACAGGTTGTATGTGTTGATTCGACGCTGAGTCAACAGTTGCAACCTACATGCGAAGGAAAAGTCGTGAAAACTATTGGCAGTCTCAGGATAGGCGTTCGCCTTGGAATTGGATTTGGCGTGACGCTCGTTTTGCTATGTCTTGTAGGCGCTTTAGAGAAACTCTGCAAAAGCCCTGGCATTGAGGCCCGTGTGAACTATTCTGGGACGCAGGGGAGTTAATTGAGGAGAGCCTTGATGACGCAGCTTGGTCTTGGTCTGGATCTGTCAACGAAACGCACGCGTAAGCGGGAATTTCTTGATGAGATGAGGCGGCAATGTCAACTTGAACGCCGCGCTGGGTAGAATGGGGGATGAAGAAGAACCCCTCGCCGTATCACGGCTTCCGTTTTCCAGCCGCAGTTATCAGTTGCGCGGTACGCTGGTACCACCGTTTCAACCTGAGCCTGCGCGACATCGAGGAATTGCTGCTCGAGCGCGGCGTCGTGGGGATGTTTGCCTACCAGGTGAAAGCGGTCCGGCCGCGGCCGGGCACGACGTGGCATCTCGCTGTTCGTCAAACTGCGCGGTAAGCCGTACGTGCTGTGGCGTGCAGTGGATCAGCACGGCGTCGAACTGGACGTGCTGCTGCAAAAGCGCCGTGACAAGACTGCGGCAAGGCGCTTCTTCAGAAAGATGCTGCGCTCGCACCCGGTGCCCCGGAAGATTGGGCTTTGTCGCAGTAAGCGTCGGGTATCATGCGCCTGATAATACGAACGATGGGGCGCTTGATGACGACTCTGAATCCAGCCTTGGCACGAGTGCTCAAGCGTTTGCACTATCCGCTCGACGTGATTCTGACGTGTGTCCGCTGGTATGTGGCGTATCCGCTGAGCCTTCGACACCTGGAAGAGATGATGGCGGAGCGCGGAATCTCAGTCGACCATTCAACTGTGCATCGGTGGGCCATCAAGGTGTTGCCGGTACTGGAGAAGACCTTTCGTCGCCACAAGAAAGCCGTCGGTCGGAGCTGGCGAATGGACGAAACGTATATCAAGGTCCGAGGCCAGTGGAAGTATTTGTATCGCGCAGTCGACAAGGAGGGTAACACGGTGGATTTTCTGCTGCGTGCCCATCGTGACAAGGCCGCGGCGAGGCGCTACTTCGAAAAGTCAATCGAGCAAAACGGCGAACCCGAGACGGTGACAATCGATAAAAGCGGTGCGAACCTGGCCGCGCTGGATGACCTAAACGCGGAGCGCGAAACACCGATCAAGATTCGCCAGAACAGGTATCTGAACAATGTTATCGAGCAAGATCATCGGGCGATCAAGCGTCGCACGCGGCCGATGCTGGGTTTCAAGAATTTCGTTGCGCCCACATCCTGTTGAGCGGCATCGAGCTCATGCACATGATCGCCAAGGGCCAAATGCAAGACCGTGGCATCGGATACACTCGTGCCCAGCAGTTTTACTCACTGGCAGTATAAGTAATCCTACTTATACTGCCGTTTGTTCGCCATCTTGCCCTTACCGCGACAAAACCTGTTGGCCACGATATGAGCCAGCATCCGGTGTTCGACCAGTTTGCAGACTTGGGGGCGCAGCGACCGATCCCATGCAAGCTGGTCGGCGTGAGTTGCGCCCTTCTGACACTCATTAGCACTTAGTCGCCTCCCATGGTCCTCAATGCGGACAGAGCACCGCAGCGACAGGCAACTGTAATGCTTCCGCCTTGCGAAGTTCATGGACACACCCTAAGTTCTTATCGTTGTAACCAACGGTAAGGAGACGGGAAATGGCGATGTACTACTTGTCACAACGATGCAATAAGTTCTACTTAAGAGTTTCGCTTGCCGCCTGCGCGGGAGCGGTCGCGCTCGCGTTTGCAACGTTGCCTGCACGCGTTGCGGCAGCAGGCGACGAGCACCCGTCCGGGACGCAGACGCCGATCAAACATGTGATCGTTGTTGTTGGTGAAAATCGCACGTTTGACCACGTGTTCGGCACCTACCGGCCACACCATGGGCAGTTGGTCTGGAACCTGCTGTCGCAGGGCATTGTCAATGCGGATGGCTCGCCCGGCCCCAACTTCAAAAGGGCGCAGCAATACGAGGCGCAACTGATCGGACCTACGGAATTTGACCTCGCCCCGTCGAACAAGACCGCGTATGGTACGCTGCCCGCTCCGAACACAGGCGGAACGCCCAGCGCGGCTAGCGACGCCAGCCCACCGCCTTTCGCGACGCACGATGCCGCCGAGCTGGCCGAAGGTGACGCGGTCGAGGCAACCGACATTGACCAGTTGCTGACCGGCGCATCGGGGCTGCCGAAGGACGTTGAGGATTCGCGAGTGGCCAACTACAACGCGTTGCTAAACGGCCCCTATCTGTTGCAGCCCCCGCTTTACGATGCATACATGGGCGGTCCGGTGCACCGCTTCTACCAGGCGTGGCAGCAGTCGGACTGTGCAGTGAGCCATGCGACTCGTGAAAATCCGAGTGGTTGTCTGGGCGATCTGTTCGCATGGGTCGAGACCAGCATCGGCGCGGGCAGCAACGGCAAGCCGCAACCTACGCCGTTCACCGACCAGACCACCGGCGAAGGCTCGAACGCGCTCGGATTCTATAACGTGAACAACGGCGATATGCCGTACTTCACCCAGTTGGCCCGGCAATACACGATGAGCGACAACTATCATCAACCGGTGATGGGGGGGACAGGCGCGAACAGCATCATGATCGGCGCCGCCGACGCCTATTACTATACCGACGGTAACGGTCACGCGGCGACACCGTCATCGGACCAGATTGAAAACCCGAATCCATTGGCCGGCACCAACAACTGGTACACGCAGGACGGCTACTCGGGCGGCAGCTACAGCAACTGTTCCGATTCGAGCCAGCCGGGTGTCGGCCCGATCCGCAGATACCTGAAATCGCTGCAGTACGACGCGAGGCCGAACTGTGCGCCGAAGCACTACTACCTGCTCAACAATTACAACCCTGGCTACAACGGCGACGGCACGGTGGTCGACAGGACCAAGTCGCCGTTCACGATCCCGCCCTCACCGGTGCGCACGATCGGCGACACGCTGCTTGATCGCCAAATCCCGTGGAAGTACTACGGCGAAGGCTGGCGCAGCTTCATCAGCGATCCGTCGAAGAGCGTCTATTGCAACATCTGCAATCCGTTCCTGTATGAGACGTCGATCATGACGAACCAGCAGGTCCGGGAGACGCACCTTGCGGACCTGCCGGACCTGTATGCTGACATCAGTTCCGGCAATCTGCCCGCGGTGTCATTTGTGAAGCCAGGCGGACTGCTCGACGGGCATCCGACATCGTCGAAATTTGGCCTGTACGAAGCATTCGTCAGGAAGCTGGTGGATGCTGTGAGGAGTGACCCGAAGCTATGGGCCAGCACGGCGATCTTCATAACCACGGATGAGGGGGGCGGCTACTACGATTCAGGCTACATCCAGCCCATCGACTTCTTTGGCGATGGCCCGCGCATTCCAATGATCGCGGTGTCGAAGTATTCCACCGGAGGGCGCATTTCGCACGGCTACGCCGACCACGCTTCGTTGGTGAAATTCATCGAGCGCAATTGGGGTCTCTCGCCGATCACGAGACGTAGTCGTGACAATCTGCCGAACCCTGTCCAGTTCAGCGACAACCCGTACGTTCCAGTGAACGCCCCGGCGATCGGCGATCTCTTCGATCTCTTCGACTTCCACCGGCGGGGCTCTGACGATCACGAGGGCGTTAAGGGACGTCCCCGCAATGACGGCGGGGACAGCGGCGGTAAAGGCTGGTGGCCTTTCTGAACGCGCAGCGGGGAGCCAGACGCATGTCGAAGGTATCGCCACGCACGCTCAAGTAGAAGCAGTAATCAGCAAGTGAGGGGGCAATGCCGCTTATCCGGTTTATGCGTCCGCCAACGGCTTGGCCACTCTTAGGGGCCGAGATGTATTAGCCTGGACTGCACTGACAGGTGGTCAGGCAAGCAAAGGGAGAAAGTGATTCAATGAGGGATCAGTTTCTCCCTTGCGAGCTTGAGTGAATTGAGGTAAGTGTGCAGGGGCGTCTTCCACGTAGCACCATCGTCCCTGATCGCCGCGCACCGTGTGTCCATATGCGCCACAAAAGACGACACATGCGGCATGTGGTTAAACTTACTGTAAGTAAGCGCCATGAGCGGCCGTTTTCGGAAGCCAATCGGTCACAAGCGAAGCATCTCTCGATAGCGATCGATCGGAAAGCTCAGCGTTCCGCGGAAATTCACATGCGTAAAGTGCGCTGGCCCCATGCGCCGCAACCAGTCGTCGTCAATCCCTTGGCCCTTGCTTCGCCAACGATCCAGGGTTGCCTGGATGCGCTGTGTATTCCACGCGATGACCAGGTTCGTCAGCAGCGTCAAGGAGCCGGATATCGCGATCATTTCGTCGCGGCGCCGTCCGCGACACGTTCATTTCTTCGCGATCCGTAGCGGCGCCGCGGCGAATCACGTTCGCGTACAGATCATGCGAAACTGCGGAAGAGCCAGCGAGCGTCAGACCCGCGACCACCGCGAGAATCGTCGAGAACATCTGAAGCCGCGCGCAGACCTGCGCTAATTGCACGCTCTGCGCGCGGCAAGGCCGCTGCGCGACCGATCCGTGTCCGACCGGCCGCCCATGCTGATCGATCATGCACTCGGGGTGGCATGTCGGCTGTCGCCCATCGGTCGTGGGTCATCGTATTCCCGCGAAATATCCTTGTTCGTGTAGTCGCCCAGTCGCGAAGCGGCGACCAGGCTGAGCACCGCACATGCGAGGATGTAGATCGCGATCGCATAGCCCGAATGGAAGTAAGCGAACAGCGCGGTAGCGATCAGCGGTGCAGGGCCGCCGGCGATGACGGAGGCCAACTGGTAGCCGAGCGATGCGCCGCTGTAACGCAGCCGTCCCGTGAATGATTCAGCGATCAACGCCGCTTGCGGACCGTACATCATCGCATGCGGTACCAGCGAGAGCACAATGGCCGCGAAGATCCACGTTGGATTTTTGGTGTCGACCATTGCAAAATAGATGAAGCCGAATACGCCGACAGCCGCGGCCCCGATCATGTACATGCGTCGCCGTCCGATCCGATCGGACAGATGGCCGAAGAACGGGATCGTGCCGAATTCCAGCACGGAAGCCGCCAACACCGCCGTCAGCAACAGGTCGCGCGTGGTGCCCAGTGTCGTGACGCCGTATGTGAATACGAAGGCCGTGAAAATATAGAAAGGCGCCTGTTCGGCCATGCGCGCAAAGGCCGAGAGAAGAATGTCTTTCGGCTGGCGGCGTAATACTTCGAGCATCGGCGTCTTCTCGATCCTGCGCTCAGCCAGGAGCTTCGCGAAGATTGGCGTCTCAAGAATATTCAAGCGGATGTAAAGGCCGATCGCGACCAGTACGATACTGAGGAAGAAAGGCACCCGCCAGCCCCATGTCAAAAATGCGCTGCCGAACATTTGGCTCATGGCCAGCACCGCAAGGTTCGCGAGGAACAGACCCGCCGGGACCCCGAACTGCGGCCAGGACGCGACGAAGCCGCGATGCGCGTTGGTGCGTGCCCATTCCATCGACATCAGGACCGAGCCTCCCCACTCGCCTCCGACGCCCACACCCTGGATGAAGCGCAGCACCGTGAGTATGACGGCGCCCCAGATGCCGATCGTCGCATAGGTCGGGACAAAGGCCACGGCAAACGTGGCGACTCCCATCAGCAACAGCGTCACGATCAATGTGGCCTTGCGTCCGATGCGGTCGCCGTAGTGGCCGAAAATGGCCGCGCCGATCGGCCGCGCTATAAAGCCGACGGCATAGATCAGAAAAGCCTGTAGTGTGCCGACGAGCGGGTCCGATTCGGGAAAATACAGCTTCGCGAATACCAGACCGGTGACCGTGCTGTACAGGAAGAAGTCATACCATTCGATCGTCGTACCAATCGTGCTGGCGATGACAGCGCGGCGCAACTGGCGCCGTGCGTCCTCATCGGAGAGGGGCGTCGCCCCTGATTGCGAGGCAGCCATTTGAAACCCCCTAAAAAAGGGTGACATCCTGGGTCGACAGTTAGGACATCGAGAGGTTCCGCAATCGCACGCATTAAACGTCCGCGCTCAAACAGCTATTCGTAGGGAGCAGAATTCGGCTAAAGCACGCGTTTTAGAACTGCATTTTTTGTGCAATGTTCGATCGTCTTGCATGATGACAGCGGTGCTAAAGTTCTGCACAACGCAGAAGGGTCGCGTTGGAGTGTTATCGGCATAAGCCGCGCTATTTGTAGATCGCCCGAGAAAAAACTTGAGCCGCCACAAGGTCCTCAAACCCAACCCGTGCCCCACCCGCGAAAGAAGAACCCCGAAGTAAAAAACCCGCCGCGGCTCAACATTGTGCCGACGGCGGGCGTAGGAGCCGGGTAGGCCCGGCATGGGGTATTCGCTTGCGGATGCTGGCGGTTCTGTTGCATAGCGGAGGCTGGTATGCTGCGGGACCTTACATAATGATGTTAACGACAATGAAAGCGCTGGGTCCGGTGGTAGCCAAAGTGCTGAAGCGGTTGCACTATCCGCTCGAGATAATGTTGGTGTGCGTGCGTTGGTACGTGGCCTACCCGCTGAGCTTGCGCAATCTCGAGGAGATGATGGCCCGAACGCGGGATGGCGGTCGATCATTCGACCGTGCTCCGGTGGGCCATCAAGCTTCTGCCGGTGCTTGAAAAGGCGTTCCGCCGCTGCAAGCGTCCGGTCGGCAAGAACTGGCGGATGGACGAAACCTATGTGAAGGTCCGGGGCACATGGAAGTATCTCTACCGCGCCGTCGACAAGGCCGGCAACACGGTTGACTTCCTGCTGCGAGCCAGGCGGGACAAGGAAGCGGCCCGACGGTACTTCGAGAAGGCCATCGATCAGAATGGCGCGCCCGAAACCGTAACCATCGACGAGAGTGGTGCCAATCTGGCCGGGCTGCACGCCGTGAACGCCGAGCGTGAGACGCCCATCAAGATCCGCCAGGCCAAGTATCTCAACAATATCGTGGAACAAGACCATCGGGCGATCAAGCGCCGTACCCGACCCATGCTGGGATTCATGGATTTTCGTTGTGCCCGCATCTTGTTGAGCGGCATTGAACTCATGCATATGATCGCCAAGGGGCAGATGAAAGACGCAGGCAAACTCAAGCCATCGGCCGCCCGGCAATTCTACTTGCTGGCGATGTAAGCAATCCTCATCATATCGCTATCGTTCGCCCAACTCGCCTTACCGCGACAGAACCCGTAAGGCCTTATGTCGACAGGTAAGCGTCTGGTATCAGGCTTCCCCACTCGTAGTCGATCCTGTCCGGCATGAATGGCAGAACGCCCGCACCCGGCGTGAAAGTAAGTTCACCAAAATAAATCTGGTTATTGGGCGAATACAGGTCCACGCGGACATAGTCGAAGTCCGCCGAGAGCTTGATCCCAGCGTCCACGATCGCATCGAGATTGTCCGGGCGAGGCGGCGGGTTTGCACTGGGTTTGTACTCGCCAATGGCTACGTCCAGATGGTTCCAGTTGACGTCGTACAGATCGCCGCGCGTATCAGCGCCGAATCTGTCCGAGATGACGAGAATGTAGATGACCAGCCGGCCTGATTTGGCACCAAAGCACTGCAGCTTATAGTCGGGGGGAACGTTGCCGCTCTCATCGAGCAGCAGTTGCTCGAAGAAGATACGCGGCTTGATGGGGCGATAGTGCTTTTCCCGACCGATCTTGTAGAAGTCGAGGGACAACCAATGGTCCGCGAGATCCCGCAATTCCTCGAATGAGGTTGCCGATTTGTTTCTGACCACTTTGACATAACTGCTGCCGTGATTCGCCTTCATCACGAACGAGTCCGGCAACGCATCGAATACCTCTTTCGTGAAGGTCTCGGGGGCGGCAAGCAACGGTATAAGATGGCTCTCGCCAAGCTTTCTCGCAACATAGTCCCTGACCGTAAGCTTATCGGTCAACTCCGTGAGCCACGGATCCGGCCGCAGGCTTTTCTGCAGAATTTTCTCGTTGAATGTTTTCGGACGAAGCAGGTTCGGATAACGGCCAATGTACTTGTGATGCAACAGGCTCAAGAACAATGGCGCAGGCAGCATCGACTTGGCCGCGTCTTTCAGCTTGCGCAGAGTTGGGTTGGTCGTCGTCATGGTTCCCATCCCGTCAGATAGTCTTGCCGTATGTGAGGCCAGGTCAGCCTTCCAAGTGCGTCACCGCGGAGTTTAGCGCAAAAAGTCCGTCGTGATTGACGGCGTCGCTAAAGGAAGGTACTTTGGCCCACTTTCGAGAAAACGGCCGCTTTTGCAGGGCTCTCATGCGGCGAGCATGCAAGGCGGCCGATCGTCTGCGGGCCGGGACGCAGTGCGGGCCACAACCGGTCATTCGAGGCGGGGATTGGAATCGTCGACAATTTCTAGCGCCCAGCATCCGGGACTAGATGCTAGCTGGTTGAGCCACGGGGAAATTAGACGATGAGCTTCATGTGCTCGGCCAGAATGGTGCTGCCAATCACGATCAGCACGACGCCGCCCGACAGTTCCACACGCCTGCCTACGACATTACCGATGACACGGCCAAGCATGACGCCGATTGTAATCATGGCCATCGTGGCGAGACCGATCGCGGCTGCGGTCTAATAGATGTTGACGTCGACAAAGGCGAGGCCCACGCCTGCCGCCATGGCATCGATACTCGTCGCAAAGCTGGTGACCGCGGCGTTGTCACGTTCGCGGACTGGTCAGCTAAGATGACGTGATGAAAAAGACGAAATCGCTCTACCACGGCCATCGATTCCCGGCGTCGGTCATCAGTCAGGCAGTTCGGTGGTATTTCCGCTTTCAACTCAGCCTGCGCGACATCGAGGAGTTACTGTTCGAGCGCGGCGTGGTTGTCAGCCATGAATCGATCCGGCGGTGGACGGTAAGCGCGCGATCTAGCACACCGAGCGCGCATCGACGCGCGAAGGCGAACGGGTATGCGAGAGCAAATCGATCGATAGAGGTTTTGCGAGGTGGCGACCGAATCAAGCTCAACGCGCTGCTGTTTCTGTGAGCTTCGCGTAGTTGAACGGTAAGAGGTCAGTCACGTCGGCATGCGGTTCGCGCTTCGGTAGTTCGGTGAGCACGTGCACAAGGTAGGCGTAGGGTTCGACGTTGCAGGCCCTGCAGGTCAGCATAAGACTGTAGATCATGGCGCTTGCCTTCGCGCCGGCAACCGTGTCACTGAACAGCCATGAATTTCTGCCGGTACAGAATGGACGGATGTCTCGCTCGATGACGTTATTGTCGATGGGGGCCAACCCGTCGCTCACGTAGCGACACAGATACGTCCACTGGTTGCGCGTGTATGAGATCGCCTTGCCCAGCAGACTTTCTGGCAGGACTTGCGGGGCCTGGTCGTCCAGCCACTTTCTGAATGCTTCGAGTAGTGGCACGCTGTGCTGCTGACGCAGGCGATATGTGTAGTCAGCGCGTGTCTCGCCTTCGGGTAGATCGGCTTTGGTGAGCGTTTCGACCTGATACAGCGCCTTGAAGTATTCGAGCGCCTGCGCGGCACGGCCGCCCGGTTTCTTCATCCCCTAGTGCTTCAACGAAGGCGCGACGGGCGTGAGCCAGGCAGCCGAAGTGGGTGGGGCCTTCGAGCGTGCGCCAGGCGGCATATCCATCCGTCATCAGCAGGCCTTGATAGCCCGCGAGGAACGCCTGCGGATATTCCTGCCCGCGCCCCGGCTGGTAGTCGAACAGCACGACCGGCTGCGTGCTGTCTTCGGCACTGCGATACGTCCACATGTACGAGGTGCTCTGCGCAGCACGGCCCGGTTGCCGCCGGCCGCCCAGGCCTATATCCGTGAACTTGAGTCAAGCAATCGTCAACTGGGCGAACGCATTGCCCAGCTGGAGGAGCAGTTCCGCCTGGCGCAGAGCAAACGCTTCGCCCCGAGCAGTGAGAAGCTACGCGATCGTGTGTTCGACGAGGCTGAGCAGATCGCTGCCACCGAAGCGCATGACGAGGACGTCGCTGACAACACCTTCACACTGCCCGATACTGGCCTTCCGGATGCGCCGGAACCGGTACGGCGCAGTCCTGGACGCAAACCGCTGCCGGCGGATCTGCCACGTCAGCGCATCGAATACGACCTGCCTGATGACAACCCGGTCCGTTTCATCGCTGACCACGACCACACTGTTGTTCGAGTGCAGGTCGATTCCACTAAACTTGTTCATGCTGGCCTCCTGTGCGTCACGTCGGTGTTCGTACCTCCGACTCTACGCCAGCCGTTCGAGTCGAACGGAGGGGGCCGGCTATATGATTATCAGCGCCCGTGCGACTACAACGTCGCCTCAGGTTGGGGAAGTCCCTCACATTTGAAAAGGTCGCCGTAGGTACCGAGCAACCGATTTACGCCAATCGCTTGAGCCTGATGGGTGTCTGGCGCGAACCGTCGCAGCCATGAATTGAAGAAACGGCTGCGCTCGGCTACTGCATTCGGTCACCGGACCGTCACGTACAACATTCACGCAAGTTCCGCAAATCAGTCCAATCTGCCCTGTTCAGCCAGCTCCAATAAGGTGTCAACTAATTGACGCACCTTCGGTCGCAAATGGCCATTGGTGCAATTTTGGCGCTCGTCAACTGAGTGCTGATGGGACTGGTTGGGCGGCGACACATACCTCCAGGCCGGCACGCCGCCTTCCAGCTTGTTATTACATGCACCTCAAGATGTCACGCAAGTGAAGCCTCAAGTTGTGCCGCGCCTCACTTAGCAGCGAATACCGACACCCCGCCGTTGACGAATCCGTTTGCCGCGCAACTCGGACACCCCGCCGGCGATGTCGCTGAAGAGTACGGAACGAAGATGAGCCCGCTCGCCGGGTCGATCGCAACCGAATGCGCGTTATTGCCCGCGTTCAGGCGAGTAACGACACTGCGGTTGCCCGCGTCGACGATAGTCAACACAGGCGTGCATGGAGATGCCGTCGAGCAGGCGCCGTTCGTCGACGCATTGCCAGAAGACGTCCACCGGCTCGACGCGTTGTAGTAGCGATTGGTGGGCGGATCATATTCGAGTTGATCGCCGCCGCCTGCGTTCAGGGACGCCAGAAGCGCGCCGTTCGAACGGTCAAGAATCTGCATGAGCAAGGGCGCACCAGTCGTCCCTTCCCTGCACCCGACCGCGATATCGTTTCCGGGTCCGAGTGCCAGCCCGGTAGGGTCACAATTGCCTTCGGAGTACATCGCGACGCCCGCAAGGGTCGTGTAGTTCTGCGTGCCACCGTTCGGTATCGCGCGAATGGACGCCCCGGGTAATTTCACCAGTTCGCCATGGGGATTCGCCGTGCTTCCGTCGACGTTCACATAGAAGTTGTCGCTGGCGGCATCGTACCGGCAGGCTTCGAGGCCCGCGGTGGGCTTGCCTGCGCTGTCGGTGAACGTCACTTTGGCGACGACGGTCTGCGTGGCCGTGTTGACGAATGTGGCGAACGGGGGCGTCTCTTCCGGGCTCGAGATCATAAAGATGCCGTGCGTGGGATCCAGACAACCTTCATCCGCGCGCACGCCCGTCGTGCTAACCGTGATTTTGCTTGTCACCACGCCAGCAGCGGGATCGACCACCTTCACGGAGTTCACGTCGCCCACGTAGATGAGGTTGCCGACAGGGGTCGCGCCGTCCGGACCGGCCTGCGAATTCGGCCCGGGGCCAAGCCCCGTAAACGCGAGAGGGCCGCTTCCCTGGATGGCCTTGAGGAAGCTCTTCGACGGTATGTCGATTTGATCCAGAGACGCGTTATTCCTGTCGGTGAAATAGTATCGGCTACCCGAAACGGCGCCGATATCGAATGAGAAGTTGACGCCTGCCGTGACGTTCGGGACGGCGATGTCCGATACATAATGCGGTCCGCTAGTGTTGAGATGATCCCCACCACCACAACCTGCAATCGCGATAGCCGCAGAAGTCGCCAATGCATTCGTCCACATGCATCTCGGCATCGTACACCTCCCATCATCGTCGTCGGAATGGACCTACCTCAAGCGCGTGCCGGAAGAAATAATGGACGCTGCTATAGCTTAGGCATTTCGTTAAACAGCGGTCCTTATCGTTTTCCCAGGTGATAGGTGTCGTGCTTCAGTTTTCCATAAGATTTAACGATGGAAGCATTAATGATCTATGCGAAAACGCACAGCATCCATAACGTACATTCCTGGCAGCAAAGCCTCGTCACTGGATGAACATCCGCGATGGTACGAGGATAGCTCCTTGCATAAGCTGACAGGTGTTACTACGCGTGATGGTCCCGGTGACTGTGCAGCGACTGGCTGTCCGCCGCGCTATGGCGCTTGCATCCATGCCATCTCACCCGTCGGCTTGGCGACGAATGCCAACCTCGGGGGCATGGGCAGAATGCGCTACGAGCAGCAAACGCTGTACCCGGCCGATCCATTCCCCAAATGGTCCCGCGAACCAGCACACGGTTGTGGGGGCGACGGTGCGACGCGTGGCCATTCTGGAGTAACACCAACGAAAGTTATGGCCTTCGCGCCGGCACGTTGCCGGGAGCGCCTCGATTGTCTGGCTGTGATTGGACCCCTGGACGGTCCGCCCCACGATCCTGGCGCGCACTGTTGTCGCCCGAAGCGTTCTTCTTCGTCGGCGCGCTATCCGATGCTATACGATTTAAGGTTTGCAACTGCAGCAGCTTTAAAGCCCGGTTGTTTGTTTCCGCATTGCCCGTACCGGCCAGGCCGCATCCGCATACCAGGCCAATCGTCAGCGTCCATCTGATCATAGTCATTGTCCTCTCCATCGGTCCAATATTGGAGGCGCTCACTACGTGCGGTTCGATGCCTGTTCCGGCCGGGATGCTGCAGGCGCAGCATCAAAGCGGGACGGGTCCTTGACACGGCGGGATTGATCAAACCTCCGCGCAGACACAAGGCCGACACGGATCACGCAGCAAAGCCGGGTAATCTTGCGGGCAGCTCAAAAAGCCGGCGCCGCGGCCCGCGAGGTCCGCCCCGAGAGCCAATATCGCGAACAGTCTGACCGTGACTCTCACCTCCTATCAGTTAGAGAGAAGAGGAAAGGTCTTTGTTCGACATTGGCGCGCAAGACCGTAGGGAGTTGTATCGAAAAGTTACGGCTGGAACAGCGACAAGTGCGCGCGATGGACCGACACCCGAATGTCTGAGCGCGGGTGCAAGCGAATGACTCTTCAGCCGACCACTGCCGAATGCAATCGGCAGTGCTTGACCCGGTTGTGGTGAAAATTCGGCAGGTGGGCCGAAATCGCCCATTTTTCAGGGACCTCAACGAGCTGAAAGAACCGCCATCCAGATCGAGGGCGAAGTGGTATCTTTGAGGTGCACGCCGGTGAGATCAAACTCGCCTTTGCGAATGCGATACATCAGTTCGATGCCGGAGAGGGTCACGACCGGGTTCCGGAACCGCTTGAACCCGAGCATCACGTTCACCCGCGATTTGATGTGGCGGTAATCCTGTTCGATCAGGTTGTTCAGGTACTTCGAGGATCGCAATTTCGTTCGCCTGAGTAGCGACCCGTCAGTCTTCATCTCGCGGACCGCCCGATGAGATGCCCGCGTAGCCGTCCAGCGTGATCGTTCCAGGAGCGCGCCCCTGAGTTCCGATCGCCTTCGCGAAAAATGCCTTTGCTGCCGCCACATCGCGCCTGGCGCTGAGGCGAAAATCGATCGTCTTTTCCGTCCGGTCAGCCGCCGGCGTCGATCCGGGCGATGTCGAAGTTCTCGTCGAGCGCGCTCGTAAGGCAACGGAGGCAGGAACATGTCCCGGTTGACGGGCGGTTGTCAGGGTCGGCAATCTCCGGATACGGCATGTCGAGCGTGCGTGGATCGGTGATCACGCCGCTGAGAGCCGAGGCGGTAGCTGTCTCCGGGCTGACCAGACACACCTGGTCCTCGCGAGTTCCGGAGCGACCCGGAAAGTTGCGCGGCACCGTGCGTAGCGATATCCCTTTCGTGGCTGGCGCCTGTCCCATGGTGATACACCCGTTGCAGCCCGTCTTGTGCAGGCGCGCACCGGCGTGAAGGAGGCTTACGATGTGCCCATCACGAACCAGCCGTTCGAGCTGCGCCCTCTAGGTCGGATTAACGCCGAACGACACGCGATCGTGAATCGCACGATTCGTGCGTCATGCCGCCGCCACAGCGAAGTCGCGATAACCCCGGGTTGGCGGACGAACCGATGTGGGGTTGTCGTACTTTTTGTGCAAATTCTGGCGGTCTGCATCTAAAAATCCATATTGATAAATGGCTTGCGAAGACGCTGATTATGGGAAAGCCCGAAAGCCGGCGATCCTCGCTGCGAGCGGCGCTCCGCGCGACTACCGCCAGATTGCGCACGATTTGGACGATTACCCCCTCATCCAGATCGTCGCGCCATAGCCCAGCAGCAATTTCGCGGTGGTGGCGACCCAGCTCGGCGCCGATCGCAATCCACAAGTGCCTGTGCAGAGGTTGATTGCAAAACCTGCAACAATGCCAACGGCCGCCTCTTCAAGGCGCTCTCGCGCGGCAGATGACCCGTTACCGCGCTCTGCAATCGCCTTCTACAAAATATGCAACACCCAAGACGGGTAACCATAGTGGGATTCGTTTGATCGCTCAATGGCCATGGTCGCCCTCAGAGTAAGGCTGTCACACGTCAAAACAGGCTTCAGGCTCCATTTCGTCATATTTTGTAATGACGTTTTGCGAGATAATGACGTGCGCATGGAACCGGTTCCAAATATCATCCGTGCGGCGGCAAAATAGCTTTTTGCGGACGCAATTGCGCGTCCCACTCTGGTGACTGGATAACATGCCTGAATTCCCCCTTACCTCCCGCCGAGGCTTTCTGCGCTCGGCAATTGCGCTGGTTCCGGCCGGCACGCTGGCCGGTTGCGACGTCCAACACGACGCTTCGAACCATGGGGCGACAGCGTCGAACGCTGGCTCGCAGGGCCAGCAAAATGCGCCTCGTGCCGACTACAAGCCCCGCTTCTTCGATGCAAAGGAATGGGCGTTCGTGAACGCGGCCGTTGACCGGCTGATACCGTCGGACGCCGAAGGGCCGGGGGCCGTCGAAGCGGGTGTGCCGGAGTTCATCGACCGTCAGATGGACACACCCTATGCGCATGGCGCGCTCTGGTACATGCAAGGCCCGTTCAGGCAGGGCGTGCCCGAACTGGGTTACCAGCTGAAGCTGGTGCCGCGTGATCTGTACCGGCTCGGCATCGCCTCGGTGAATGCGTACTGCACGAAAACCTACGCCAAACCTTTCGACGCGCTCGATGCGGCAACCCGCGACACCGTGCTCAGCGCGCTCGAAAAGGCCAGCGTCGAGCTGCCGGACGTGCCCGCCAACGTGTTCTTCGCGCAGCTGCTGCAAAACACCCGCGAAGGCTATTTCTGCGACCCGATCCACGGCGGCAATCGTGACATGGGCGGCTGGAAAATGATCGGCTTCCCCGGCGCGCGCGCGGATTTCATGGACTTCGTCAACCAGAACGGTCAGCCGTATCCGTACGGTCCCGTGTCGATTGAAGGAAAACGCACCTGATGGCCACTCATAGCAAACCGCATGTCGACGCGGTGATCGTCGGCTTTGGCTGGACCGGCGCGATCCTCGCGAAGGAACTGACCGAAGCGGGTCTGAAAGTCGTCGCGCTCGAACGCGGCGAGTATCGCGATACGTACCCCGACGGCGCCTATCCGAACACGATTGACGAACTCACGTACAGCGTTCGCAAGAAGCTGTTCCTCGACCTGTCGAAGACGACCGTTTCGATCCGCCACAACGTCACGGAAACCGCGCTGCCCTATCGTCAACTCGCCGCTTTCCTGCCGGGCGAAGGCGTGGGCGGCGCCGGGCTGCACTGGTCGGGCGTGCATTTCCGGATCACGCCGGAAGAGTTGCGTCTGCGCAACCACTACGAAGAACGCTACGGCAAGAAGTTCCTCCCGGAAGGGATGACGATCCAGGATTACGGCGTCAGCTACGACGAACTCGAACCGCATTTCGACTTCGCCGAGAAAGTGTTCGGCACCTCGGGCCAGGCGTACAAGGTCAACGGCAAGATCGTCGGCGACGGCAATTTCTTCGAAGCGCCGCGTAGCGATCATTTCCCGCTGCCCGCACAGCTGAACACCTATTCCGCCGAGCGCTTCGGCAAGGCCGCGAGCGAACTCGGGCTGCATCCGTATCGTCTGCCGTCGGCGAACACGTCGGGCCCGTACACGAATCCGTACGGCGCGCAGATGGGTCCGTGCAACTTCTGCGGTTTTTGCAGCGGCTACGCGTGCTACATGTATTCGAAGGCTTCGCCGAACGTCAACATCCTGCCCGCACTGAAACAGTCGCCGCACTTCGAATTGCGCACGCGCTGTCACGTTCTGCGCGTCGACCTCGACGATTCGAAAAAGCTCGCAAAGGGCGTCACTTATGTCGATCCATCGGGCCAGGAAGTGTTCCAGCCCGCTGATCTCGTGATCGTCGCGGCGTTCCAGTACCACAACGTCCATCTGTTGCTGCTGTCGGGTATCGGCAAGCCATACGACCCGATCTCCGGCGAAGGCGTCGTGGGCCGCAATTTTGCGTATCAGAACCTGTCGACCATCACCGCTTTCTTTGACAAAGACACCTACACCAATCCATTTATCGGTGCGGGCGGCAACGGCGTTGCGGTCGACGATTTCAACGCGGACAACTTCGATCACGGCCCGCTCGGCTTTGTCGGCGGATCGCCGTTGTGGGTGAACCAGGCAGGCACGAAGCCAATCAGTGGCATTGCGACGCCGGCCGGCACGCCGAACTGGGGCAGCACGTGGAAGAAGTCGGTGAAGGACCACTACGCACATACGGTTTCGATGGATGCGCACGGTTCGAACATGTCGTATCGCGACGTCTTCCTCGACCTCGATCCGACTTACCGCGATTCGTACGGCCAGCCGCTATTGCGGATGACGTTCGACTGGAAAGACAACGACATCGCGATGGCACGTTACGTCACTGGGCAAATGCATAAGATCGCCGAGCAGATGGGTCCGAAAGCGATCAACGTGTATACGCGCGAATACGGCGCGCATTTCGATTCACGCCGCTATCAGACCACTCATCTGGTGGGTGGCGCGGTGATGGGCACGGACCCGAAGACAAGCGTGCTGAATCGCTATCTGCAAAGCTGGGACGTTCATAACGTGTTCGTGATGGGGGCGTCAGCATTCCCGCAAGGCATAGGCTACAACCCGACGGGTCTCGTCGCGGCCCTCGCCTACTGGTCCGCGCGTGCGATCCGCACACAGTATCTGAAGAACCCCGGTCCGCTGGTGAGCGTATGAGCGTGAGTATGACGATAACTTCTTCGAAGCGCATGCATCGCGCGATCCGATCCGTGTGGGCGGCAGGTGTTTGCGCTGCATTGTTGGGGCCGCTTGCAATTGATGCGGCGCAGGCTGCCGCGACTACCGCTCCAGCTTCGGTCGCGGTGCAAGCCTCACGAGCCCCTACGTCCGACGCCGCGCTGATTGCGCACGGCGAATACCTCGCACGTGCGGGCGATTGCATCGCGTGTCACTCGGCGCCGTCGGGCAAACCGTTCGCGGGCGGGCTGAAGTTCGACACGCCGATCGGCGCAATCTACTCGACCAACATCACACCGGAGCGCAACACCGGCATCGGCTCGTGGACTTTTGCGCAGTTCGATCGCGCAGTTCGGGCCGGCGTGCGTCCGAACGGCGACACGTTGTATCCGGCGATGCCGTACCCGTCCTACGCGCGCCTGAGCGACGACGACATGCATGCGCTTTACGCGTATTTCATGCACGGCGTCGCGCCGGTCAAGCAGAGCAATCGTCCGGTCGATATCGTGTGGCCGCTGTCGATGCGCTGGCCGCTCGGCATCTGGCGCTATCTGTTTGCCCCCGATCCGAAAGCGTTCGACGCCACCCATTACAGCAATCCGGTTCTCGCACGCGGCGCGTATCTGGTCCAGGGCCTCGGCCACTGCGGTGCCTGCCACACGCCGCGCAGCGTGACGATGGAGGAACTCGCGCTGGACGATCTCGACGGATCGAGTTATCTGTCCGGCGGCGCACCGATCGACGGCTGGGTGCCGTCGAGCCTGCGCGGCAATCCGCGCACCGGCGTCGGCGCATGGAGCGAGGCCGACCTTGTGCAATTCCTGAAGACCGGCCGCACGGCGCACGCTGCCGCATTCGGCGGAATGACGGATGTCGTGCAGCACAGCGCGCAATACATGAGCGACGCCGATGTCACCGCGATGGCCCGTTACATCAAGACGCTGCCATCCACCGATCCCGCCGAACAGCCCTACGCATTCGACGACACGGCGGCCCGTGCATTGCGGACCGGCGACGCGAGTGCACCGGGCGCAGCGGTCTATCGCGACAGCTGCACCTCCTGCCACCGCAGCGACGGACGCGGCTACACGGGCGTGTTCCCGGCACTCGGCGGCAATCCTGTCGTGCAGGGCAAGGACGCCACGTCGGTGATTCATGTGCTGCTGTCGGGTAGCGCACTGAAAGGCACGAAGACCGCACCGTCGACTTTCACGATGCCGGCGTTCGGTTGGCGCCTGAGCAACCAGGAAGTGGCCGATGTGACCAACTTCGTGCGCAGCAGTTGGGGCAATACCGGCTCCACGGTCAGCGCGTCGGACGTCGCCAAGGTCCGCAAGACGGTCACCGTCACTGCGCCCGAATTGCCGCCGGGTGCGACACGCCACTAGTAGACCGGAACGCCAGCACGGGCTGACGTAGCTGACGTTCAGCGCACGACGTCTGCCCCCTCACGCCCTCACGATTCCCGTTCGACGTCAGTCAGCCTCATCGCCCGAGGCGGACGGCGCTCGCACGGAACAACGCGAGATCGCCGTTCAGGCGACCTGAGATCGACGCTTTATCAAACACATGACAATGATAAAAAAGCATTGGTTTTCCACGCCCCTCCTGCTGTCCTTCGCGGGAATCGCATCCGCGCAGAGTTCGGTGATGCTGTACGGCATCGTCGACGCGGGTATCACTTATCGGACCAACGAACGCACCGGCTCGACGGGCGCGTACACCGGGCATTCGAATGTGGCTGCCACGAGCGGCAATCTGTCGGGAAGCCGCTGGGGCATCAAGGGTAACGAACAGCTCGGCGGCGGCTGGACCGCGCTGTTCCAGCTCGAAGACGGCTTCGATATCTCCAACGGCAAGGTCGGTCAGAACGGTGGTCTGTTCGGGCGTCAGGCGTTCGTGGGGATTGGCAGCGCGCAATACGGGACCATCACGATGGGTCGTCAGTACACTTCGCTGAATGACTTCGTGAGTCCAGTCGCGCCGGTTGCGCTAGTCGGCGGCTACGGCGCGCATCCGGGCGATATCGACGATCTCGACCAGACCGCGCGCGTCAACAATTCGATCAAATACACCAGCCCGACCTACGCGGGGTTCACGTTCGGCGCGCTGTACGGTTTCGGCGGCCAGCCCGGCAGCCTGAAACAGCAGAACACATGGAGCGTCGGCGCGTCGTATGCGAATGGACCGGTCCACGTTGGAGTCGGCTATGAACGCTCGGACAACAGCAAGAACGGCGCAACCGACACGACCGCCGGCAAATGGAGCGGCACCGACGACGGCCTGTTCAACTCGTCGATTAACGAAGGCTACGCGAGTGCGCAGTCGCAGCAGATCATTGCCGCCGGTGCGACCTACGATTTCGGGACAGCGATTGTGGGCATGAACTACAGCAACGTGCAGTACAGACCAGGCGCGGATTCGCTGTTCAACGGTCGTGCCACCTTCAATATCGCAGGCTTATTCGCGCAGTGGAACCTGCGCCCGTCGGTGCAACTGTTCGCGGGCTACAGCTACACCCGCGGCGGCGAAGTGGATGGCGTCGACGATCGTGCGCAATATCACACCGTGTCGCTCGGTGCGCAATACAACCTGTCGAAGCGCTCAACGGTCTATCTGATGGGGGGCTATCAGCACGCATCCGGTACGACGCTCGATGCGCTCGGCAACCCGGTCGCAGCGACCGCGTCAGTCACCGACAAGGGTAATGGCCATTCGTCGGCAGCGCAGTCGCAAGCGATCGTCAGCGTGGGGGTACGGCATAAATTCTGAGGTTGCAAAACGCACTCTAATCTTTTTGTGCGTACGACGCGTTACGGGAACGCGTCGTACATGCAGCAGCCGGGTAATAGCAGAACTACCGGCAAAGAGCATCGATTTACTGCGGCTCTAAATCATCAACTCATGGTGAACCGACGGCTTCTGGGCAAGCAAACTGGAAAGCTTTCTCAAGGCCGCATCAAGCCGCTCGCGACCCCGACAGCGGCCGAGTGAAATACGGATTGCGTATTTCGGGGCAGCTGGACACGCGTTTCGCGTGAAGGTGGACAGGTATTTCGCACGAAGCTGGACAGTCGGAGCGCAGCGACGCAGGAGTTTTCCGGTTTTACTCTGACTGCAGGTTTTCGGTCAAACGTATCCGTCAGCGGAACCTGTTAGGCTGGCTTTGCGCGGCTAGATGTCGAGGATCTTTCGCAGCGGAGAGTACGAAACGCGCCAGTGGCCAACGGTGTTATTAACGGCAACCGACGCGGTCTTGGCATTTAGCCTCACGACGACTCCGACGCGCTCGCTTAGGTGCTTGTCGGTGAAGCCGACTTTGTCGCCGATGAAGAACTCTTCACGCTGTGTTCTCGTCGGCGGTGTCGGTTCGACGTGAGGCTGCAGTGAGGAACTGACATCGTTCTGCCAGACACTGCTTACCGAACTGCTGCAGCACCTCGCCGCGATCGAAGGGCGTCTGCATTTCTTAGAAAGCTCGATCCAGTCGTTCATGAAGCACTCGACGCTTTGCAGGAAGATCGCCCGGGTACCCGGCATTGGCCCGATCACCGCCACGGCTCTCGTTGGCGCAGTCGGAGACGCCCGACAGTTCCACAACGGTAGACATCTGGCCGCGTGGCTCGGTCTGGTGCCTCGACAGTATTCTTCCGGCGGCAAGCTTCGCCTGCAAGGCATCAGCAGACGAGGCGACACTTATCTGCGCACGCTGCTCATTCACGGCGCACGGGCCGTGCTGCGCTACGTCGCGGGAAAACCGGATGCGCGCAGCGTCTGGCTGCAGCAACTGATCGCACGACGCGGACATAATTGCGCCGCGGTCGCGCCGGCCAACAAGAACGCGCGCATCATCCAGGCACTTCTGAGCGGTGACACGGACTACGTTGCACCGCGCGCAGTCGTCTGAGCGATACCCTGCAACATCCGGACGACCGGACAATTCATGTGGTTTGCGAAGCTTCTCTAAGTGATGACGAAAATGGTTGAACCAGCATCCTGAAACCTGTGAACCTGGTCGGCAGTCCCATTGGGCAAGCCGTTAATGTGCTAAGGACAGAATGCGCGGATCTCATCAAGGCTGCGGGCGTGCTTCGGCAAATCGCCCAACGGCAAGCCGGATACATGCATGCAGACCGTTTCGACGTCAGGAAAAAGAAGCTTGCAAAAGGCGTCGGGTCCATACATGCCAGGTTCCTGCAAATCTCACAACACCATTTCGGCCTCAAAGCTCTGTCGTACGAGGTTCTCCGAATTTTTCAGGCTCGACTAGATACAGTCGATTTGTCAAAATACGCTTCACCGATGCGCGGCCCGCTTTCCCGTGGGGCCGTTGTGTTGGATTACTGCTGATCGGGCCTCGCAGATTAACAGCGATCAGTAATACGCTCTAAATCTCACGCTCTCAATCTGCCGCCGCTGTCGCGGAGTGGGCAGCACCACATGCGTGATTTCAAGCCTCTAACGCTACGCGTTGAACGAGTGCGCACTTAAAAAATCGATAAAAGCGCGCAGCTTGGGCACCACGTACTTGCTCGAAGGCCAAAGAACTGTCAACGAACGCGGCTGTTGCTCCTCAGCATCAAGCACCCTTTTCAACTGGCCGCGCTCAAGAGCGTCACGAACACAGAAATCTGGCAAACAAGCGATGCCCCTGCCTTGCGTCGCGAGGAAAGCAAGTGTCTCGATGGCGTTACAGCTTATCGTAGAGCGCACATTTTGCAGAATCAGGTTATTCCAGCCGTCGACGGGCCACGGCTCAATCTTGCCAGTATTAGGAAACTTATAGAGCAGGCATCTATGTCGCAACAGGTCCGTTAGTATCTCCGGACTGCCCTCTCGGACAAGATAATCTGGCGACGCTACCAACAATCTTTGAAAAGTGAGGATTTGCCGGCTCACCAATCTGCTGTCGTCAACATCTCCAATCCGGACAACCGCATCAAAAGCCTCATCAATCAGGTCTACCTTGCGATCCGAAAAATCAACTTCCAGCTCAATGTTAGGGAACGCAATCATAAACTGATCTAGAACTGAGTGAAGCAGTGTTCCGACATAGGGCAGGCTAACTCTCAATAGGCCCCGGGGGGCGCCTTTGATGTCAGACAGCTCCTCTTCAGCTGCCGCCATTTCCGAAATAATTCGCTGACATCGCTGCAAGAAGAGAACGCCCTCAGCGGTGAGTTTCATATTCCGGGTGTTCCGCTGAAACAGCCGAGTCGCCAAACGCTCTTCAAGGCGCGAAACACTTTTCCCCACAGCTGAGGCAGAAATACCGAGTATCCGCCCGGCGTCAACAAAGCTGCACGTCTCCGCCGATTTGACGAACGCAACGAGTCCCGCAAAATTGTCCATCACGTCTCCGGCATCTACGCATTCAGGACGTCAACGTCCGATATGCAAGGAGGCAAAGCCCATTTATCTCACCTTACCTGATGGATTACAGTTTCGATGGATGGCGATCAGCCATCTTACGAAAGCATTTTGTAACATACTGGAGCGAAAGATGACGCAGTTGTTTCCCTATGCTGGTCAAGAGTTCACCGTCAATTACGGCGGGGATTTGATCTTCAAGAACATTTACTCGAAAGACGGAAAGCACGTTACCGCAGAGTTTCTCGCCGGTGAAATGGCAGGGGCGAAAATGACCATGCCTTTTTGCTGGCAAGCATTGCCGGCCGGCGACTTCTTGCTTTGGTGGCAGGAAGACGACAAGTCCACCATCGTACACTGCGATAATTTCGAAGCGAAGAAATCCAAGACCTTCTACACGAAGCTCGACGGCAGCTTTTACGTTCTCGATGGTGTCATTTCCTGACCATTGAAGCGCCTTGTTTTCGAAGACAGAGGGGCGCGAGACAACACTTAGACGAGAGCCATCAATTGTTTCTGGAACATATAACGGAAGAAGTAATTTCCCGCGCCCTCAACGCCGCGGATAATTTCGATGCAACCATTTGCGTCAGTGTTGTGGATAAAAACGGCCTCTTGTGTGGTTTCCGACGTATGGTGGACGTAATTCCTGGCGCCATCGATGTCGCTTTCAAGAAAGCTCGCACGGCGTCCCTGTTCCGGCTAGATACGGAGGAAATCGGGAAGGTGATGCGCCCGGACGGCGTCGCATACACTCTCGAATTCACAAACGGCGGTCTGATTGGCTTCGGCGGCGGCGTTGTCATTTATGACAACACCGCCCGTGTTGTAAGAGCAGTCGGTGTGTCCGGCGCGACTCCGGGAATCGACAATCAAATTGCATTGAAGGCCGCGGGGCGCGAATGACCGGAAATCGCAATGAGACTTTACGGTCTCTCGCATCGTTAGCTATCGCGGCATTTGCGATCGGCGCAGCGGAGTTTATCGTTGTCGGTGTACTACCCGCTATCTCTCTCGATCTTCACGTTTCGTTGGCACGAGCTGGCGGCCTGATCGGAGTCTATGCGTTTGCGTTGGCAATCGGAACGCCGATTACGGTCCTGGCGACTTCGCATCTAGGTCGCAAGCCGTTGCTCATTGGGCTGGCGCTCGTATTCTTCGCTGGCAATGTCGCCGCCGCTTTGTCCAGAGACTTCAGCACACTACTTATCGCCCGGGTTCTTACCGCAGTTGCACACGGAAGCTTTTTCGCAGTCGGAGCTTCGGTCGCGGCGCGTCTGGCGAAACCTGGACAAGCCAGCCGGGCAATTGCTCTCATGTTTGCTGGGCACACTTTAGCAATGGTGGTGGGTGTCCCTCTAGGGACCTATTTCGGCAACTTGTTCGGATGGAGACTGCCGTTTTTGCTGATCGCGTGCATAGCGTTCGCGTCGGTACTCGCGATCGCCAAATGGCTCCCTTCGGTCTCAATGCCCACGTCGCAAAGTCGGACAGATCAGTTGATGACAATAAGGAATCCGGCCATCCTAACAATGATGGCAGTTACGATTCTTGGTTTTGGGGCAAGTTTTGCTCCATTTTCCTTCATCACGCCGATATTAGTGAATGTGGCTGGGTTCACAATAGCTGGCGCAAACCTGATGCTCGTCGTTTTCGGCTTGGCGACGCTGTTCGGCAACTCGATCGGCGGCGCGGCGGCCGCGCGAATTGGCTGGCTCGGCACGCTCAAGGGGATCTTCGTCCTTTTGGCTGCGACGCTCGGTGCCATCGGATTTCTTGCTCACTCCCCCGCTGCACTGGTGTGTTTGCTGTTCATTTGGGGAGGTCTTGCATTTGGCATGTCGCCAGCTTGTCAGGCGGCGATGCTCTCGACGGCAGAAGCATTTGCCCCTGGAGCAATTGACTTTGCATCAAGTCTCAATATCTCGGCTTTCAATCTCGGAATTACATTGGGCGAGACGACTGGCGGCTTCATGGTAGCAAAGGAACATTTGCCGCAGACGCCACTCCTGGGCATGATCTTGGTGATCAGTGCGATAATTCCACTCAAGCGTTTAGGTACGTTACACACACGCTCGTGAGGTTCGGTAACGCCGGTATTGCACCGGGGTGCCGAAACGGAGACAAGCAGTTGAGATACGCGCACTTGGTTGACTGTTCCGTTCTCCCGGCCGTTTCCACCATTTCCATCGCGCCGGTTACGCCTTGTGCAACACCGATTCGGAGGTGAGACTGTCCTCGATGAAACGGATCAAAGCGCGCCCGGCATTGTGATCTTCGTTCGCTTCACCAAAGACCACGATCTCGCAGGGCGGCAGGTGATGGCTAATGCACGTAAGCCGCGGTTCCGCAACAACGAAGACTGCCCAAGAATGGCTAGGCCAGCGCCTGCGGCGATGGCTGCTTCGACACCCAACAGGCTGGTGCACGTATAGACCACTTCGCTTGCCCGTCCAATGCCCGCAAGCGCGTCGATGGCCATGCGCCGATAAGGACACTGGTCCGGCAAGGCTACCAACTGCACAGGAGCATCTTCGCTCCATATGAAGTCGCTTGCACCGACCCAACGTAAGCGTGGCACCAGCGACGTATTGACTGGGTCCTTGAGTTTCAGACCACGGTGCGGAGCTGATCGGCATCGACCCACGGCGCCAGTTCGTCGATGCGGTTAATCGCATGGTCGGCGATGCGTGCGAGCACGAAGCGCAGATACGCCTCGGGATCGATGCCGCCGGCAACGACGTTTCCAACGCCAACGTCGGTCGTGCCGTTCTCGTCGGTTGCCGCCAGTCGATGCCTTCCAGCAGCATCGACAGTTGCGCCGGGCTCAGGCAGATAACACCACCGTCGGCTTGAGGCCATACGGAAGCGTCCCTTCTCGAGTCGCTTGTAACATAGCTCGGAATGCAGGCCTTGTTGATACCTCGACGCAGCTTGTCCTCATAACTCATCCCTTCCATCCGATCAGTGGCCGGCAGCTCGTCTGCGTTGGCGAGCGCTATAACCGCGCCGGCAAGCGTCTCTTGCTGCGCATCGACGACAAGAGCTGCTGCTCCGTTCCCCCGAAGTGGACCGATATGAGCGAGCCTGATCCTGAAGTCACCATGGGGCAAGAACGTGCGCTGTTCACGGTCGTGGACTTGATGGAGCTTGCTTGCCTCGTGACACGCCTCTCCTCGCACAGGCGAGCTGATAGCGCTAACTAGCTGTAAGCCGAATTTTGCCACATATGTAAAATAATTAATGCCGCAATTCTCTAAACATTAATCCCGCTGTTGCACTTCACCCTTGAAACCGCCCTCTCGGGCCGTCCTTTCACGAACCCGATGCTTCGCGCTCAAGTCACACAGAAAACTGACGATCATTTCTATAGGTGTTCCGGGACCAAAAATCGCCGCTACCCCGTGGTCGAATAGCTGCCGATGGTGGGCGTGCGCCACGATGCCACCGACTACGACGGGAATGCTGAGTCCCCTTGAGGCAAGTTCGGGGAGTAGTTGCGGCACGACCGTCAGGTGCGCCCCCGCCATCGTCGATATGCCCAGAACTTCGCATTCGCATTGCACCGTCCGCTCGACGATCTCCGAGACTGATTCAAACAATTGCCCTTCCCTCACGTCGAAACCGGCATCCGACAACGCGCCCGCTACGATCTTCATGCCGCGATCATGACCGTCCTGCCCGATTTTCGCGATGAGAATGCGTGGGCGTCTACCCAACTCCCCGCTCAGCGCCTGCACATCGTTACACGCGCGAACCCACTCAGGATCGTTGCCTCTCTCGTTGCCATAGTGCCCTGTGCTATTCGTGCGCGGTGGCATGTAACGCGGCCATACCGCTTCGAGCGCGCGCGTGCATTCGCCGACGGTCGCCCGCAAGCGAATACATTCGACCGTCGCCGCCAGCAGATTTCCTTGCCCGTCGCGTGCCGTCTGGGCGAGCCTCGCAAGACTTGCAGCCACGTCCCGATCATTCCTCTGGGCACGCACCGCCTGGATCCGAAGTGCTTGCAGCTGACGCACGTGCCGGTTATCGACCTCAAAACACTCGGGTGCGACGTCCGACGATTCATCGCGAAAGCAATTTTCTCCGACAATCCGCGTGCCGCCCGAATCGATCCGCGCCTGCGTTTTCGCCGCACATGCGCGGATCCGCTGCTGTACCCAGCCGGAATGAATCGCCGCGAGCACACCGCCGTGCGCGTCCATTTCGGCCATCGCGGCCTCCGTTTTCGCAACGATATCCGCAGTCAGCGACTCCATCATGTATGAGCCGGCCCACGGATCCACGACATCGCACAAGCCCATCTCGTGTTGCAGGATCAATTGGGTGTCGCGCGCCAGCCGCGACGACGACGCCGACGGCAGCGCGAGCGCCTCGTCATACGCGTTGGTGTGCAAGGATTGGGTACCGCCGAATACCGCCGCCATCGCCTCGACCGCTGTACGGACGATGTTGTTTTGCGGGTGATGCGCGCAGAGCGACCATCCCGAAGTCTGACAATGCATCCGCAGCGCTAGCGCTTTTGACGAGCGCGCACCCAACCCGGCTGCAATGCGCGACCAGACGATCCGCGCCGCCCGCAGCTTCGCAACCTCCACGAAGAAGTCCGTGCCGACACCGAAAAAGAAACTGAGTTGAGCACACACGTCGTCGGGTGTGCGACCGCGCCGGCATAGTGTCGTCACATATTCGCGCGCATTGGCGAATGTCAGTGCCAGTTCGAGAACGGGATCTGCACCGGCCTCCTGGAAGTGATAGCCGGATACCGATAACGCATTGAAACGCGGCATTCGCGCAGCGAGATAATCGGCGACATCGGCAACGATCCGCATCGAAGGTTCGGGCGCATGAATCCACGTGTTGCGGACCATGTACTCCTTCAGGATGTCGTTCTGGATCGTACCGCTCAGTGCGTCGGCACTGACGCCGCTCTCCTCCGCTGCAACAATGAAAGCAGCAAGCACCGGAAGCACGGCGCCGTTCATCGTCATTGAGACTGACACTCGATCGAGCGGAATACCTTCGAACAGCCGCGCCATGTCTTCGACGGTGTCGATTGCAACGCCCGCCATCCCGACATCGGCAAGCGCCTCGGCATCGGTCGAATCGTAGCCGCGTTGAGTCGGCAGATCGAACGCAACCGACAGGCCTTGCGCGCCGTCCTGCAACGCTGCACGAAACGCCAGATTCGAATCCGCGGCGTCCGCATAGCCCGTGTATTGACGAATCGTCCACGGCTTGTGCGTGTACATCGACGGGTAAGGTCCGCGCACAAACGGCGCATTGCCGGGCAGGCTATCGAGGTGGTCTATACCTGAGAGATCGGCGGAGGTGTAAAGCTGCCTGAGCGGCACGGTACGTGGCTTCTCCTGAGGGCTCATCCTCTCCTCCAGCGCTTCTTCGTCACGACATCCGCAATCTTCTGGCCGTCGCTCAGACGCTTCACTTCGCACCGGTGAGCCAGATCATCGGAATCGACCGAACGTTCAACGAAAGTCACTTCAAGCGCATCGCCGACATTGATATTGCCGTGATAGAACACGTCGCGACTGACCGTAACGGGCGGTTTGGGAAAGCGATACGTTTGCCACTCGGCGCGGTCGACAAACGAAGCGAAACTAGCGAAATAGAGAAAGTCGGCACCATTGAAATCGTTATTGGGGCAAGGCAAAAACTCGACCGCCTCGGGAAGCTCCAAAGTACTCATCCTCGCACTCGTCTGGCAGCGACCTCCACCTTTACGAAAGCGCTTGCCCGCCTCGGTCATCTCAACCGCTTCTTCTGGCACAGACATGATGTCACCCGCCAGTTCCTTGAATGCCGCGCGTACCACGGAGCGGTTGTTGCCCGCTTCGGAGCAATTGACGAAGGTCGACATCATCGACAGCGTCGCCACGGTTTGCTGCGCATCGACGATCCGGTGCCGGCTGAAGTGACGCACCGGACCGACGCGACATAGTTCTGTGTCAATGCTGAAGTCATCGTTTTCGTCGATACCGTCAAGCGATTGCGCACGCAAGCTGAGCGCGGTAAACGCGGCATAGGATCGAACCCCATCGTCGGCAATGAACTCAGGCACCACGCGGGCCGTGTCCAGTGCTAGCGCTTCCCAATGACGGTGTCCGCACTCCTTTAGCAGCCAGCTTTCGGACAAGCCGGTCAAGCTCAATTGCGGCATACCGGCGCGGTATCGTGCTGAAGACCGCTGCATCGGCTTATGCAGCGAGCGCTGCCGCGCTCGCTGAGCCGACTGCCACCCCGCGCGCAGCACAAATCGCATCAACAATATGTTGCGCATCGCGAGCGATGCCCGAGAAGCGCCCGGAACCCCACGTATGCAGCCACGGCAGGCCAACGAAATAAAGCCCAGGCAGGGCAGTGATGCCGCGCGAATGCGCCGGATAGCCGCGTCCGTTGAACACGGGCGCGTCGAGCCACGCAAAGTCCGGCGTAAAGCCAATACACCAGATCACCGACGTGATGCCGCTCGCCGCGAGATCGAGCGTCGTGCGCTCGCTGTGCGGTCGCCATACAGGTTCGTAACGCGTGCCGGCGGGCGCGTCGATGCCATTCCTTTCGATGTAGCCGTCGATGCTCGCGTTGATGCGGTTATACGTATCGTCCGCGTCGTCGAGATTCGCGCCAAGGTTCGGTGTAAAGCGCAACTGCCCGTCGCGCAGATCTTCGAGACGGCCGTACAGTTCCATGCCCTCGGCGGCGAACTTCCGCAGATCGATATCACGTCCGCCGTCACGACCGGTTACGTAGTGATTGGTGTTGTCACGCACGCCTTCGCGTAATGGATGCTGCTCGACGGGCATATCGTAGTAGCGCATGTCGGCCAGCCAGTCCACCACATCGCGCCCGCGATAGAAACGCGCGCAGCGGGGCGCCTCACCCACCGCGAGCACCACTTTCTTTCCGGCGAGATGCAGGTCTTCCGCGATCTGCGCACCCGATTGTCCCGAGCCGACGACCAGCACCGCTCCATCCGGCAACGCCTGCGGATTGCGGTATTCGGACGACTGAAGCTGCACGATGCCAGCGGGCAGACGCTCTGCCATGCGCGGCACGATCGGTGTGTGATAGCCGCCCGACGCGACCACCACATGATCCGCCGTAAACGCGCCCGCCGACGCATTCACTGCATAGCGGCCATCGATTCCACGCGTCACGCGTTGCACGGCCGTGTGTTCGAGCACGGGGGCATCAAGCTTCGCAACGAACCTGTCAAGGTACGCGATGATCTCGTCCTTCTTCATGAAGCCGTGCGGATCGTCGCCTTCATACGGATGCCCCGGCAACGCGCATTGCCAGTTCGGCGTGACGAGACAGAATGCATCCCAGCGCTGGTTGCGCCACGTATGCGTGACGGTGTTCTTTTCGAACACCAGATGATCGATACCGGCTTGCTTCAGGTAATAGCTGATCGACAATCCTGCCTGACCGCCGCCGATCACCAGCACGCTGTAATGGCCGCTTTCGGCGTTTCGTTGCTGTGGGATTGCTGTGCTCGACATGACGTGCTCCTCAAGAAAATGTCGATGATTGATTGAGCGGTTGAGCGAACGCGACGCAACGTCAGCCGAGCGCGAGCACGATCACCATCGCATCCGCCTGCGCGGTGAAGCGCGCGGCGTCCGCTTCGATTTGCGCGAGCTGGTCCATCGCGGCAGAACAGGCGAAGCCGAATTTCTCACGTACTCGTTCCGAGCCAATATTCAGCGCTTCGCGCGAGCGCCGCACAAAATCGTCGACGGGATAGCGCGTGCCCGGCGTGAAAAAGTCGCTGACGACGGTCGACGGCGAATAGCAGTTCGCTTCGGTGCCGTCGGGCCATTGAATGCGGAAGTGCATGACTGGCATCACAGGTCCTCAGTGGTGTTGCACGGCTGCTTCGCAAGCCAGTGCCGGTAAATGTCGAGATGACGGCGCGCGCTCGTCAGCCAGTTGAACCGGCCAAGCAATGTGGGCACCGCATGGACGAAATCGGTTGCGTTTGGTCGATCCAGCGCATCGCGCAACGCGCATGCAATCGATGCTGCGTCGTGCGGATCGGCCCAATGGCACAGCGTGTCGTTGAGGTATTCAGTGAACGGTGCGATGCGTGAGACGACTACCGGCTTGCCCGATGCCAACGCTTCCAGCACGACGAGGCCGAAGCCTTCGCGCAGCGACACCATCGCGACCGCATCGGCGCAACGCAATAGCGCGGGCATGACCGCATCGTCGATCGGCCCTGAGACGAGAACCGGTTCGCCCTCACCGACCGCGAGACCCAGCGACGCCGCCCGCGCGAAAAATTCACGCGTGTACGCGTGGTGATCGAGCAGACTAGCGCCGCCTGCGATCACGAGCTGCGCATTGGGGTGCGTCGCCCGCACTTGTGCAAACGCGTCGAGCAGCATCATCGTATTCTTGCGCGCCTCGATACCGCCGACCGCCAGCACGACCGGCGCGCCGACGATGCCGAGCTTCTCGCGCAACGCCGCTGATTCACCAGGCGTCGCGGCGCTCGCGCTAAAGCGCTGTACATCCACGCCGTTTGGAACCGTTAGAGCGTCGACGTGATAGACGTCGCGCATCTGACGGGTCCACGTGTCGCTCACGCAAAGCACGGTGTCCGCATCGCGCCACGCTCGCGTTTGCCACTGCGCGAGCTTCGGGTCCGTGAAGTGGTCGAGATGATGGACCGTGCGCACGAAGCCGTGAATCGCGCCTTCTTCCTTCAGTTCGGCCAGTGCGTTGCCACTGATGCTGTCCTGCGCGTGCAGCACTTCAAATGCGTCTGCATCGTGCTCGCGATGCGTTCGCATGAAGGCGCGTTTCAACGCTTGAATCCGCGCAACGACCATGTCGACGGTATTCGTTTCCAATTCAGTCACCGGCGCGAGCACGACATTGCATGGAGATTCACGAAACATCACGTCACCGTCGGCGGCCGGCGCGAAGATCGTCACGTGATGGCCTCGCATATGGAGTGCCTGTGCCAGTTCAAGCGTATGCACGACGCCGCCGCGCGGATTGACCGAATGCGTGAACAGCGCAATGCGCAACGACGCGCCGTTCATGATGCGAGGTCTCTGGCCAGGGCGACGGTGCCAGCGCCGATGAATGCGCCATCGCGGAAGTCCCACAGCAACGCGGACTCATCGCGCTGCTGAAGCACGACTTCGTGCGACACATCGACGATGCCGATTTCCGCGCACGCGAGCGAACGGGCGGCAAAGCGCGCGACCACCTGCTCGACGTTCGCCTCGCGTACCGACAGCAGAAATCCGTAGCTCGGGAACGCGCTGAGCCAGCGCTCGAAATCGACGCCATCCGGACGCGGAATCGCATCGAGGTCGATGCGCGCGCCGACCTTCGAGCATTCCAGCAACATCAGCGCCGTGCCGAGCGTACCCGCCATGCTGATGTCTTTGGCTGCATCGCACAGACCGTCTTCCGCGAGTGACGGCAGCAGTTCCAGGTCAGCGCGCAAGCGTTCGGCAGGCGAGCCGACCGACGCATTCCAGAAAGGATGCGGATCTTCGAAACGCCCACGCAGATCGACCGCCATCAACAGGCGATCGCCGGGACGGGCATGAAAGCTCGACAACAAAGCCTGCGCACGGCCAACGATCGACACCGCGAGTTGCGACGTCGCGCTGCGCGTATTCGTATGTCCACCAACCACCGGCACGCGATACGCGACCGATGCCGCCGCCATGCCCGCCAGTACCTGATCGGCCGAATCGATGCCGTCGCTCCACAACGCGTCGACGACTGCGAGCGGACGGCCGCCCATCGCGTAGATATCGCTGACGTTGACCATCACGCTGCTGTAGCCCGCAAACCATGGCATCGCCGCAACGAAGTCCGTGACCATGCCTTCGATTGCAAAGAGCAGGTAGCCGTCGCCATCGCGAATCGCCGCGCAATCGTCGCCGACGCCCACCGCCTGCGCGAGGTCGTCGGTGCCGCGCGGCAAGCGGCTCGCCAGTGACGCGACCACGCCCGCGATATCCGTCTTGTGCTGAAAGCCACGGCTTGCGCGCAATCGTTCGACGAGGCGCTGCACGTCAATCGCGTTCGCACGGCTCATGACGCTCTCCGATACGGCACCACGAAACCGCTCTCGGGCGTCGCGCACGGCGGATACGCGTCGAGTTGCGCCTGCATCAGATGATGCGAACGCCCGAACAACGTCTCTTCCTGGATCGTGTCCCAGCGCAACCGCTTGAATAGCGGCACGTTCTGGCTCTGCACGTGCGCAAAAAAACTCTCGCATCCGAGTGCATGCGCACTGCTCACTGCCAGCCGGATCAATGAGGAGCCGATCTTGCCGTACGAGCGGAACGCCGCATGGACGGCCAACCGCGAACCGACCCACACGCCAGGCTCGCTCTCGTGAATGCGCACGGTGCCCACCACCTGTTCCGGCATGCCGGCGACACAACTCAACGCGACGAGCAGATGCGCATGCGTGTCGATCTCGTCGCGATCGTCGCCGATGAAAATGCCCTGCTCGACGCAGAATACCGCACGGCGCAGCTTGTACGCTTCGGCAGCTTCCCACGGGAGCGTCGTCCACTTGATGCGAAACTCGCTCGGCGTATAGGCGGCGTCGAGCGTCAAGGTATCGGTTGCGTCACAGAACATGAATCACTCCTCGTACGAAGACAGCGACGAACACGCACCGCACTTGCCGCAACCGGCTTTGATATCCGCCGAGCGCATCCCAGCCTCGGCGAGCATCACGCCGATCGGCGCGAGCACCGAACGCATGAACTCTGGCGTCGGCGCCGGGTGATCTTCGAGCGGCGTGCCGCTGATCGGCACGAAGGGCACGACGAACGGATACACGCCAAGGTCGATCAGTTCGCGCGCCATCGCGACGATCGCGTCGGCCGTATCGCCGAGACCCGCGAGTATGTACGTGCTGACCTGGCCGCGTCCGAACACAGCCACCGCCGCCTCGAACGCTTCCATGTAGCGCGACAGCGGCACGCTCGCCTTGCCGGGCATCACACGCTCGCGCACTTCGGGCGTAACCACTTCGAGATGCATGCCAAGCGTATCGATGCCGCTCGCTTTCATGCGTTCGAACCAGCGGTCGTCATCGGGCGGCTCGCATTGCGCCTGAATCGGCAGATCGACGGCCGCCTTGATCGCAAATGCGCTGTCGCACAGAATCTGCGCGCCGCGATCGGAAGTCGGCGGCGTGCCAGTCGTCAGCACCATATGTTTGACGCCATCGAGCAGGACCGCGGCACGCGCGACTTCCGCGAGTTGCTCTGGAGTCTTGCGGGCAATCGTGCGGCCGGCCGCGAGCGACTGTCCGATTGCGCAGAACTTGCATGTCTTGCGACGGCTTTCGTACCGGATGCAGGTTTGAAGGACCGTGGTGGCGAGCACGTCCTTGCTATGCAGCGTGGCGATATGCGAATACGGCACACCGTCGAATGTCTGCAACGCATAGAAGCGCGGCGGTTTCGGGAAGCTGATATTCGCAATCGGGATCGTGCCGCGCATCAGCGCGCTGGTGCCGCTGACATCCGGTTGCGCCGCAACGAACGGCGAATTCCACGCGGTGCTGGTATGCACCGGCACCATGATCGTCACGCCATCGACAGTGACCGCCTTGTGGTCCGACGGACCGGCGCCGCCGCGCCGGCTCGCAGCGCCCGCATGCGGATCGACGAGACGCAGTCCCGTCGACTGCAATTCAGTCATCAATTGCCGGCTCGCTGCCGACACATTCTCGCGTGCGCTCATGGAAGGCTCCTGTAGTGGCGTGGAAGGCGTCGTCGGCCGGGGCCATCGACGTGACGGGCAATGCGGGCGAATCATTGATCGCAAGACGCAGCAGTTCGGGCCGCGCATAGTGACCGACCGAATCCATCATGCGTTTGCGTTTTGTGATCAGCGACATGTCGAGATCCGCGATCACCATGCCCTCGCCTTCGCGCAACGGCTCGCAGAGATGCTGGCCTTCCGGCGACACGATGGCGGTCATGCAGCCGCCGCGCAGCGCTTTTTGCAGCTTTGGATCGCTCGTCACGGAGTCGATCTGTGCATCGGTCAGCCAGCCCGTCGAGTTGACGACGAAGCAGCCCGATTCGAGCGCGTGATGGCGGATCGTTACTTCGATCTGCTCGGCGAAAATCGGCCCGACCAGCGAGCCGGGGAATTGCGCGCAATGAATCTCTTCGTGCTGGGTCATCAGTGCATAACGCGCAAGCGGGTTGTAGTGTTCCCAGCACGCAAGTGCGCCGACCCGTGCAATGGCCGTTTGCGCGACCTTGAGGCCGGCCGCGTCGCCCTGCCCCCAGATCATGCGTTCATGAAAGGTGGGCGTGATCTTTCGGCGCTTCAGCACGAGCCGCCCATCCGCGTCGAAGATCAATTGCGTGTTGTACAGGCTGCCGTGATCGCGCTCGTTGACGCCGAGCACCACCACCATCCCGTGCATTCGCGCACGCTCCGCGACCGCATGCGTGACCGGCCCCGGCACGACGACCGCTTCGTCGTAGAGCCGCATATGATCCGCACCCGACGCGACCGGTGGCCGCACGAAAGAAAAGTACGGGTAGTACGGCACGAACGTCTCGGGAAAGACGATCAGCTGCACGCCTTTGCCGGCAGCTTCGTCGATCGCCGCGCAGACCTTGTCGAGCGTGCCGGCAGCACGTTCGAGGTCCGGCGCGATCTGGACGGCAGCGGCGCGAATGACGCGTTTATCGGACATGATGATGGGCTTCCCTGACTCGGTCAGACGGTCCAGGTGTGGATGACCAGCGCGTTCTCCTTGCGATGGAGTAGCTGGATGTCGAGCACGTCGAGCGGACTGATTGGACGGATGCCTTCGATCAGCGACGCTTCGCCGTGGCCGTACAGCGCCTGCAGCGCGAAGCGGCATGCATAGACCTTGCCGCCTTCCTCCATGAACTTGATCAACTGCTTGTTGAAGTTCAGGTGACCCGGAAACGCTTCGTCGCCGAGCGTCGGGAAACCGCGTTGCAGACCCAGCGTGACGCCCGGGCCATACAGCAGCACCGACGTATCGAAGCCTTTGCGCTTGAGGCGCGTGGCCTGAAGCAGATTCACAAAGCCGATCGAACCTTCGAATGCGACCGTATGGAAGGTCACGAGCGCTTTCTCGCCCGGCTCGGCCTTGACGTCCTCGAAGACTTTCTCTTCGTAGTCGACCAGATAATCGCCGCTCTTATGAAGGGGTTGATTGACTGCTGGCATGGCACTCTCCGGTTTATCGAGTCAGTTGAAAATGAATTCCGATCAATGGGTGTATCGGCGATGGCATTAACGCAACGCCTATGCCAATCAGCGGCCCGAAAAATGCAATCATCCTCCGATCAATCAAACGGAAATTATCAGAGACGCCCCAAAAAATTTTTCGGACGGCGGTCTGGCAGGCGCTTCAGCGAACAGCGAGAGTTCGGTAACGCGTTGATCCGGCACGCTATCCGCGCATTTTCCGCATCTTGATAGTGCATGCATTGCCAAAAGAGTGCACTACCCCGATCAATGCGATCAAAGGATTATTCGGATGCGATCTTGATTACCTTTTGCAGATACAGCGTGGTACTGTGAATTAAGGAATTTGAACGGGCACGCCATCATGAATACGTTGATGCATCACTGGCTCAAACGGCTCGAAGAAAGCCGCAAACCGGCCTATCTGGTAATACCGGATCTGATCGAAGAAGACGTCGCGAGTGGCCGGTTGCGCCCGCGCGATCGTTTGCCCGGTTTGCGCGATCTCGCGGGCGCGCTGCAACTGAACTACACGACCGTCGCGCGTGCGTATGCGGAGGCGCGCAAGCGCGGCCTGCTCGACGCTCGCGCGGGCAGCGGTACATTCGTGCGAGGTCGCACGCCGACCTTGCCGCTCACGGCGGGCAGCAGCGTCGAGATGTCCATGAACATGCCGCCCGAACCGCCCGAGCTTGCCGCGCGGCTGCGCGAGTCTACCGCGAAGTTGATGCTGGGCGCGGACCCGTATCGTCTGTTGCGCTATCAGGACTTCGGCGGCACGGCGGCCGATCGCGCAGCGGGTCGCAACTGGCTTCGGCAACGCGTGCCGGATTGTGAGGATGACCGAACGTTGGTGTGCCCCGGCATTCATAGCGTGCTGGTCGCGCTGGTGTCGCAACTGGCGCGCCCCGGTGAGACTGTCTGTCTCGACTCGCTCGCGTATCCCGGCATCAAGGCGATTGCATCGCAACTCGGCGTGCGTTTGCAGGCTTTGCCGCGGGACGACGAAGGGCCGTTGCCGCATGCGCTCGAAGCGCTCTGCAAAGCGGAAACGCCGCGAGCGTTCTACTGCAATCCGACGCTGCAAAATCCAAGCACGCTGACGCTTTCCGTGCAGCGTCGTGAAGCGCTCGCGGACGTCGCGTTGCGCTATAGCGTGCCGATCATCGAAGACGACGCGTACGCGATGCTGCCGCAAGACGCGCCGATGTCGCTCGCTTCGCTTGCGCCCGAGCTGACGTACTACGTGACGGGGATGTCCAAGAGTTTTGGTGCGGGTTTGCGCGTGGCGTATCTGTGCGCGCCGACCGTGCGGCAGACGCAGCGGATTGCAGGTGCGTTACGGGCGACGACCGTGATGCCGAACCCCTACACGATGCTGCTCGCGACACAATGGATCAACGACGGCACCGCAACCGACATGCTGCGCGCGATCCGCGCCGAAGCCCACGCGCGGCAAGAGATTGCAGCGCAAGTGCTCGTCGACTGGCAGTACGAAGCGCACCCGGACGGCTTCCATTTGTGGCTGCCGATTCCGACGCAATGCAACTGGAGCGCGTCCGAACTCGCATTGCAGCTGCGCAATCAGGGCATTGCGGCAGTCGCGGGCGCGGCGTTTTCGACCGACGGCAATCCGCCGAATGCGATCCGCCTCTGCATTGGTGGGCCGCAGAACCGCGACGATTGCCGCGACGGGCTGCAACGGGTCGCCGATACGCTAGAAGACCCGCATCATCTGCATATGCCGATGATGTGATCCGAAGGCTGGCGGCGTTCCTCGCACAGGTTGCGCTGAATGCGCCCGTCTGTCGCACAGTTTTTTAAAGTCTGAAAAGCGCATTCTGTCGAAGACACCTGGTATCCGACCTGATCTCACCGAAGCGCAAGGCTTCATCGCGCAAACGGGTCGGACGGCAAGTGACAGTTTTTCCAGCAAGGATAGCAACCAGAGCGGTTGAAAGGTTGCAAGATCTTGTCGCGTGAGCGGTTCTCGTCGCCCTCTTCCCCCATGTTTCCTTCAAACGCGAGGGGGCGGATAGCTCCGACTATCCAACCTTCGTTTCCTCGAATTTTCAATAAAACTGAGCACGCGCTTCAAAGCGAGTTCCAACTACCTCAAGCATCCGCGCGATCGCTGAACGCAAGCTGCTCGCGCACCCGGGCGTACGCGTCGAACTGACACCTGATGATTTCGGGCGCCACTGATCAAAGCGAGCACGGCAGGTGACGCCACATAGTTGTCCGCAATGAAATCACGGGTTGCTCAACCCGGATGCCCTTTTCCGGACGGACCAGGGTCGTGGCCCGCTATCCCATCCTGCTGCCGGACGGGGCGGCGGCGAAGCCAGGCCGGAGGGCGCCAGCGCTTGACAGTTAGTTGCGTCACGAGCATCGGAGGTGAGCACGCACGGGCTGCGGCGCAATCTCTGGCGCGTAGCTGAAACGGAGAAACCGACGGACGTTGCGACTGGGCCTTGTACTAAGCCATTCGCCTGCGACGATAGGCTGCCGGGAAAGAGGTCCCTTGCGGGGCCTATGAGCCTATGAGCGACGTGCGGCGGTGCGTCGCGTTCACATGGCGTCGACTGGAGATCTGCGTCTGCCCGTCAGCAGTCTGAGGCAGAGCACTTCATTTTTTCTGAAGGACGGGTCATCGAGGCCGTGACGGTTTTGCGGGTGACAGGGACGCGCAAACGAACCATCTACTCCTCCGTAAACGATAGCTCTATGCGAGACCAACTCTTTGCCGACGATCGCGTTTCTCGCAATTCAAAGGGCGGGTGACGGAGCAGTCTGATCCCTGGAGGCAGCTTCCCGAGTGCGGCATTTCGGCCGTACCCGACATTCAGATATGGAAATCTGTGAGTCGGCTGCATGGTGTTTTCCCGACATTCGGCCCTCGGCAGATGCGAATATCGGTTCTCACGGCAAGCGGATGCGTACTTACGGTAGAGTCCGAAACGTTGCGAGACGTTATTCGTAATCCACGGGTGCGTGTCCCGCCTTCGCCGGCAACTACGTGCCAGCTGTGACCAATATCACGGAACGCAGGACAGGCTACCTATATCGAGATGTGGCGCGGTAGCAGTCCGCCCCGGGACCTGCTAATCATGACACTCGATCCGATCTCGTTCACAAGCGGTCTCGTTCCTGTTTTTTTACTGCCAAGCGAAGCACCGTATAGCTCGATTGTGAGACCGGCGGCGCAAATCATGAACTAGCGTCGTTCCGGCGTGACTCGCAGTCACTGCGATCCTCACCTGGATCGGCACACTTTTCGCAGATCAGCCGTTGCAGTGAGACTCGCCATCATCCATTGCAATCGCAGCTCTGCGGCATGCACAGCGCGGCGAAGCGCATCGCGGGACTCGCTTCGGTGGGCGGGAATACGCACCACCCACCATTGTCATGGCGGAAGAAAAACATCGACAGCATGCCGGTCGGGCGCCGCGTCTGCACCAGTGCATAGCGCCGCCGGTTCGCCGGCGTGTGCCCGAAGCGCATGACGCGGACGGGGTTCGCCAGTCCCAGGCCAAGCCACTTGTCGACCAGCGAGTGCAGGGAGTTATCGGCGGCGCGCATGACTGCTCTCCTTCGGCTGCAATGGATATACCGTGCCTTGACCCGGTGGCAGCGAACGCTCCTGACGGTGCGGGAGCGCTTGCACGGCAAAGATCCGAACTGCTGACCACGATCCAACAATAGCGACGCCGGATAAACACAATCTGAAATCTGCATTAAAAAATTTAAGGAATTCTTAGGGTTGCCTTTAATGCGCAGCCGTACTGTGCCTCCAACCTATCCGAGCGACCCGTTCCCAGGTGCTCGCGAGACCGTCGCGCATCGCATTGCTTTTTGCAGCGAGACGCCAGTGCCCGCCTTCAATTCCCGTCACGCACTCGATCGAGGAGATCGTGTCCGGCAACCTGAGCCGGCGCCTGCCGGTGCATACGCAACACGACGACGTCGGACGGCTCGTGCACGTCGTCAACGGCATGCTCGACGAGATCGAGCGGCTGATGCACGAGGTCAAGGGCGTATGCGAAGCGATCGCGCACGACTTGCGCACGCCGCTCACTCGCCTGCTCGCGGGACTCGAGCGAGCCCAGAGGCGCGCACGGACCGAGGCGGACTTTCGTGCGGCCATCGACGACACGATCATCGAGACGGGCAGCATCCTGCACACATTCAATGCGCTGCTGCGCATTTCCGAGATCGAGTCCCACGCGCGCCAGCAGAGTTTCGCCCTCGTGGATCTCGCCACGGTCACCAACGACGTCGTCGAGTACTATGAACCCACCGCCGAAGACAAGCGCGTCACGCTCGACTACCACCGGGCGCCGGACGGTCCACTCGAACTGCATGGAGACCGTGACCTCCTGTTCGAAGCGCTGGCCAATCTCATCGACAATGCGATCAAGTTCGCGCCGGAAGGCGGCCATGTATCAATCCAGCCGTTTCGCGACGCGACGGGCATCGGCATCACGATCGCCGACGACGGCCCCTGGCTCCCGCCCGAGGAGCGGCAGGCGGTGCTGCGGCGGTTCTATCGCGCGGAGACGAGCAGGCATACAGCCGGCAGCGGCCTTGAGGCTCAGCCTCGCCGTCGCCGTCGCGACGATGAACGGGATGGCGCTATGCCCGAACGACGTCGCGACCGGCTGCAGCATCGCGCTGTATGCGCCGCGCGGGCGGAACGCAGCCGCACGGCCCCGCGCGAATAAAACGCTTCTGCTCAGTGCAGCGTGCGCAGCGCTTCATCGACGAACGCATTGGTGTAGGTCCGATCGACCTTCACCGACCCGTATGCCGGATTCGCCGCGGCGAGCACCTGCCACTCCTTCGTCGCGCCGTCGTCCGGCATGCGTCCGTCGTTCGCGAACATCGGGATCTCCTCCTTCAACACCTTCAGATAAGCCACGCGGTCCTTGCCGCTGATCTCCGGCGGAATGACAGCCAGGAGCTGCTCGGGGGAATGGGAATTGATGTACTGCAACGTGCGCACGAACGCGCCGGCCAGGTGCCGCGCAATCTCCGGATGCGCCCGAACGCGTGCGCCCGACATGTAAACCGTGCTCGACGGAAACAGCGTGCCCAGACTCCGGCGCGTGCCATCGACCGACGTCAGGTCCGCGAACACCGTGGCCACCCCTTTCGACTCGTAGAGATCCCCGTCGGGCGTCGGCGCTACGACGAAATCGGCGCTTCCGTCACGCAGCGCGTCAACATTCTTCTCCTTGCCGTCGGTTCCGAGCCGCGTGTAATCGCCGATGCCGTGACCGCCCGCCAGCACGAGCGCGTTCGCGACCGTGCTCTTCGACGACCCGGCGCCGCCCGCAATGAAACGCGCGCCCTTGAGGTCAGTCACGCTCTGGTATTTCTCCCTTGCCTGGTTCGCGACAAGCACCTTCGCGCCCGGCGTCACGCCGAGCGTGACAACGGCCTGCGTATCGATGCCGTGCGCCTGGTTCACCACGTTGTGATGGTAGTAGGCGACCACCGCGTCGACCCGTCCGTCATTCAGCATGTCGGCCGTCGACACGTCGTCGCGGATGTTCATGACGGTCACGGCCATCTTGCCGTCGTTCAGGTAACCGAGACGCTCCGCCAGGACCACCGGGAAATTGCGGATGGCCTTAATCTCGTCGACGAGCAGGACGATGCGTTGCGGCGCCGCATCGGCAGCGGGCGTGGCCGGTTCGGCGGCGATGGCCTGCCCGCCGACCAGCCAAGCGGCAACGAGCGTAAGTGCGATTTTTTTCATCGGATCTTCCTTGCGAGCAGATAGCTCATTGACTTACGGCGATGGGATCGGCGATCACCACCTGTTCTTCGGTGCGCACGTTCTTCTTGCTGTCGCTGAGCGCTTTCCATTCAGGGTTGTGCGTCAGGCGCTCGCGGACTTTGCCCACCACCGCCTCGCGCGCGCTGAGGGCCGCCTCGTCCTTGTACTGCAGGAGTACCATCGCGGTCCACTGGCGGCCGGCCGGAAACTGGCTCGTATAAAGCGAATAGCTCGACAGGACGCCCTCGTCCATCCATCCCTTGAATTGCGGAATCACATAGGCGTCCGCGTACTTCTCGTACTCGCCGGCTGAGACCAGTGTCTTGTACGGGATGACCACGTAGACCGGATTCACCGCCTTCGCGTCGAGCGCCTCCGCGCGTTTGGTATCAACCGGCGTCGTATGGATTGAAGTCGTCACCGCGAGCGCCTTCCCGGACAGCGCCGCGGGCTGCGCCTGCTCGAGCGTACGCCAGCGGTACAGGTCGTCGGGCGTCGCGAACGTCAGCAAGGCCATCGCGTCCCAGTTGTCCGAATCGGCATAGCGATTGAACAGCAGGCTGTATTGCCTGATTCGCCCGGCGTGCTTCCAGCGCGCGAGCTCGCGCGCGGTCGACTGCGCCAGCTCGTGGCGCAACGCGGGCCGGTTCGCGGGCGCGGTTTGGTAGGTGATGATCAGCGACAGCGCGTCGTTATCCGACGGCTCTGTCGCCCGCGCCGCGCTGGGGGGCAGCATGCCGGCCAGTACGACCGCGATGGCGAAGACACGGCCGATGGCCCGAATGGAGAGAAGATTCATGATGATTCGGTGAAGGTTGGGCATGGAAAGGGCTCTACGTTTTTTCAGAAATCGATCTTGGCCACCATCCGCACGCTGCGGTCCATTCCTGTGCCAAGCGTGCCGGTCTGCACCGAGTTCCAATAACGCTTGTTGAACAGGTTGTCGACGGCCACCCTGATGTCGACGTGCTTGCCGGCGATCCGGGTCGCGTAGCTGGCGCCGAGCGAGTAGATGGTGTAACCGGGGATGTAGCCCTGGTTCTGCGGGTTCACCGGGCGCTTCGTGATGAACGATGCGCGCACCGTGAGCGACAGGCCGGGGAGCCAGAGCGGACGGTGCGTCAGTGCGATGTTGCCGACCCACTTCGGCGTATTCTCCGGCGTACGGCCCTTGATCGTCATGTCGAATTCCGGGTTCTGGACCGCGTGCAGGTACTGGACGGCTTCGGACAGCGACCACTGACGCGAGATGTCCTGCGTGAGCACGGCTTCCGCGCCCCGGTATTCGATCGTGCCGTCGTTGCCGAAAATCTGCGTAGCCGGATTGGTCACCGCGTTCGCGCGCGTGATGTCGAACACGGACGCACTCAACTGCAACCACCTGAAGTAGTGATCGCGCACGCCGAATTCGTACTGCGTCGACACCGCGGGCGCAAGGACCTGGTAGGCGTTCTTCGCGTTTGCGGGGGCGACGCCGCCATCCTCGATGCCTTTCATGTAGCTGGCGAACAGCGTGGTGGTCGGCAGCAGGTCGTAGAGAATCCCGAATGCCGGAGACCCGACCCAGGTCGCTGACGACACCACGCCGTCGTTCGACGACGACCGGCTCTCGCGGAAGCCGAGCAGCAACTTCCACTTCGACCCGACGCCGATCATGTCGTAAGTATAGAGGCCGGTATCCGCGTTGACCTGCTTTGGCAGCGACGTGTCGGGACGGGTCGGCACCGGGGTGGGCAACGGGATGGGATCGAAGATGTTGACCCGCACTGGCAACACGATCGTGTTTTGTCTGGGTGTCTCGGCGATGCGCTCGCTGCGCGACACGCCGAACGTGATGTCGTGCGAGAGCGGACCCGTGGCGAATTGACCGAGCAGTTCTGCCCGCTTGTACTTGTTGAAGTAGATCTGCGTCACCTCACTGACGGTCGGGATGCCGCCTGCCCCGGTGAACACGTTGTATCCGCCGATCCGGGTCGTCGAGCGCGAGCGATCCGAATCCGACTGACCGATTTCGACGAGCGCCTTCCAGCCGGGCGCAATGTCGTAGTCGACCCGCCCCTGGAAGTTCGTCGTCTTCGCGGAGAAAACCGCCCACGGGCCCGACAGCAGATTCCTCGGATCGGGCACGCGCGGCAACGTGATGTGTCCGTTGACCGCAGTCGGCAGGCTGATGCTGCCCTGCTCGACGACGTCCTTCCGATAGGTCTCGACATCGAACTGGAAATGCAGGCGCTTGGTGACCTGCCAGTCGGCGCCAACGCTGCCGAACCAGCCGTGCCCATTCGCACCGTGCACACCATTTTCGAGGTGCGTACCGGATGCGTTCACGCGGAGGCCGAACTGCTTTTCGCTGCCGAATCGATGGCTAACGTCGGCCGCGACGCCGAACTGCCCGAACGAGTTGCCGAGCAGCGCCACCGAGGCGACGTCCCTGTCCATCGGCGCGCGCTTCGTCACCATGTTGAGGATGCCCGCGGGGCTTGCGACGCCGAACATCAGCGCGTTCGCGCCCTTCAGCGTCTCCACGCGATCCTTGTCCTCCGCCGGCACCGACATCACGTTCGCGGTCGGCAGGCCGCCGTTGAGCCGGTAGTTCGCGAACAGGTTGACCTTGATGCCGCGAATGCTGGCCGCGTCGGCAGGGCTGCCCGACGAGTTGGTCGGCGCGACGCCGGCCTGGTTCTTGACCGCGTCGGTCACGCCTTCCGTCGCGGTCTGCAGCGCGCCGGCGCCCATCACCTCCTTGGTCATCGGCAGCGATTGCGTGTTGCCGAGCGCCTGCGCGTCGAGTCGCGCCGTAATCACCGACGTCGCCGGCACGAGCTGCCTCGGTTCGTACAGCTCCGCGGCATCGCGGATCCGCCCTCGCAATTCATCCCGGATCTTCTCGGCCTTCTTCACGAGCACCTCCTGGTCGTCGCCGACGCGGTACGGCATCACCACGCCGAGCGCGCCGATCGTAGCGCCGCCGGCGTCCAGCAGCGGCAGTTCCACTTCGAGGCGATCTCCTTCGCGGCCGACCTCGACATGCGGCTTGCCGGTCTCGATGACACGCCGGTCGTCCGCATCGGCAGGCTTGCCGATGCGCCCGATGTTCGACGCGATGATCGGATAGTCGCCGCCCCCGCCCGGGCGCGCCACGTGCATCGCGAGCACCATCACGTCGCGGCGCTTGCGGATCACCTCGTCGACGAGCGTCTGCGCGTACGGATTGTCCGGAATGCCCGTACTCGGGAGCACCGGATCGAAGAGTTCGTTCCCGTAGCGGATCTGCCGGCTCAGCTCGTCGCGGATGAGTGCGCCCGCCCGGATCAACGCCTCCTTGTCGAGCCCCGACCCCGTCGGATACGGGAACGTCACTTCGACTTCGCCGATCACTTTGCGCGTGACGTCGAGCAGCGGCAGATGCACCTCGACGTTCTGGTCGCCTCGCTTGTTCACTTCCACGAACGGCGTACCGGTCTTGACCACGTCGAGATCGTCGGGGTCCGACTTCCTGCCGATCCGGTTCGCGGACTTGGCTGCGACGATGACGCTTTCCGCTCCTCCGGGGGGGCGCATATGAAGATCCAGCTCCACGAGCTCCGGGTGCAGCGCGACCGTGCGGTCCACCAGCTGCTGCGCATAGAGCTTCGCATGTCCGGGCCGCGGCGCGAGTGCATTCTCGCGCGTGCCACCGTCGGCCTGCGCGTAGAGCGCCGGCGAAAACAACGCCATGACGGCCATTGCCACCATCGTTCTTCCAATCACCACGGTCTCCTCCAGCTTGATTGGATTATTGGTCTTCGATCCGGTCCGCCGCTGCGGGCATCGCGCCCTATGGCACGATGCCCGCGTTTGCCCCGCCGGTCAGATGTCCAGCACCAGCAGATCCCCTTTCGCGCGCGAACAGCAGGGTGTGAAATGTCCGTGCCGCTCCCGTTGCGCGGTGCTCAGCACGCAGTCGAGATGGTCGACTTCGCCGACGATCACCCGCGTGATGCAGGTGCCGCAGACACCCTGCTCGCACGACGTCGGGATCCTGACGCCGTGTTCGGCCAGCGACGCGACGACGGACTTGTGCTCGGGAATCCGGTACACCTTGCCCGTGCTGACGAGCTGCACGTCGAACGCATGCGTCGCCGTGGGCTTCTGCGCAATCGACGCGAAGCGCTCGCAGTGCAGCTGCCGCTCGGACCAGCCGCGATTCCGTGCGGCGCACAGCACCGCATCGATGAACCCCGCGGGTCCGCATATGTACAGATGCGTGCGAGGCGACTGACTGTCGAGCACGCGCTCGATGTCGAAGCGTTGCTCCGCGCGTTCGTCGCTGAAGTGGAACCTGGCCCGGCCGGCGAATGGCGCCCGCACAAGCCGCTGCACGAACGCCGCGCGCGACTGCGAGCGTGCGCAATAGTGCAGCTCGAAATCGGCGTGGCGCCGCGCGAGCCGTTCCGCCATGCCGAGGATCGGCGTGATGCCGATCCCTCCCGCAAGCAGCAGCGAACGCGGCGCGGTCTCGTCCAGCGCGAAGTGATTGACCGGCACACCAATGTCGAGCAGATCGCCTTCGTGAACCCGCTCGTGCATAGCCGCCGATCCGCCGCGCGAATCCGCAACGCGCAGCACGGCGATCAGGTAGCGCCGCCGCTCGCGCGGATCGCCGCACAGCGAGTACTGGCGCACGAGACCGTCGCCAAGATGCACGTCGATATGCGCGCCGGCCGCGAACCGCGGCAGTTTGCGTCCCGCCGGATCCGTCAATTCGAACGCACACACACCGTCGGCCTCGACCGTTTTCTTCGCGACGCGCACGGTCAGGCGTGCGTCGCTCGCCACCGGACGCCACGTGCGCCGCACGACGTTCCGGACGCCGGTGTAAGCGAGTACCGGAACGCACAGCGCGCCGAACAGCAGCAACAGTTGCCCGAATACACCGCCAATCGCGCCGGTGTGCCACGACAACGCCCAGAAATACAGCTTGTGCCCGACGCTGCTCCGCGAATACGGAACGAACCGCAGCACCTTGCCCGTGTATGCGTCGATGAACAACATCGTGCGTGCATTCGGATGCGGCGCCGCGCGATCGATCAGGTACATCTCTACCGGGTCACGCGATTTTTCGGGGATGTGCAGCAGGGCATCCTGCGGGTCGGGCGACAGTGCCTGTGCGGTGCGCCAGGAGCTTTCGAGCGTTTGCCGCCTTGCGCCGTTCGCGGGCGCGGCCGATTTCGGCGGACTGGCGGGCTGCGGTGAACCGGTGATCGCATAGATGCCGTGCGCGTACCAGTCGAACGCCCACGGCAGCCCGGTCAGCACCGTCAGCAGCAGGATCGCGCTGGCATAGAGACCGATTGTCCGATGCAGCCGATACGTGAATGCCTGTCCACGCGCGCCGGGTCCGGTCGTGAACGCGACTCGCCAGCCGTGACGTGAGCGTGGCCACCAGAGCGCGATGCCGCCACCGATCATCAGCATGCCGAACAGGAGCGCGCTCGTGCCGGTAATCACGTTGCCGTGCTTCATGAAGCGGAACTGATGCATCTGCTCGAGCGTGCCGAGCAGGCCACCGTAGCGCGAGCGTTCGCCCAACACGTCTCCAGTGCAAGGATTGAGGTAGACGAACACCTGATCGGTGAAGCGCACCATCGCGGACGGCATGCGCGGCGCATGGTGCTTGCCGGCGACCAGCCGAATGTAGTCGAGCGTCGCCGACGGCCGGGATGCAGCCGCATTCGCGGTCAATGTGTCAAGCGGTACGCGCGCCGCGCAGGTCGGCACCGTCAGCAGATCGCGATTGAGCACCGGCTCGAGGCTGGGCCGGAATGCGATGGATGCACCCGTGATGGCCATCAGGAGAATCACGACCCCGACGGTCAGGCCGCACCAGCGATGGATCTGCAAGACGAGCGGACGGAATGCGGGTTTCATGGGTTGCCTAGACGACGACTGTTGATGTCCATCATCTTTGTTGGCGAACCTGAATGAAGTCTGAATTTAGCGCAACGTCGGGGTAAGTCCCAACTCATTGCGCGTGACTTACCGCCCCACGACCCACATGCGCGCTTCCAACCTGAAACAGACGCGAACGCTTCCTGAATTTGCGTTCAGAAAAATCGGGAAAACCCCCGCAGGGCCATGCTTCGCTTGTCACGGACATCCGCTTGCGCTAGCCTGAAATTCCCTCGCGTTCGCGCTTTTATCATGAAGATCCTTATCCTCGAAGACCAGCGCAAGCTCGGCCTGTACCTCAAGCAGGCGCTAAGCGAACGCGCGTATACGGTGACGTGGGTTGAAAGTTGCGCCGAGGCGCGCGAAGCGCTATGCGAGTCGAGCTATGACGTCATCGTGCTCGATCTCGGCTTGCCCGACGGTGATGGCCTGGAGCTGCTTCGCGAATGGCGCGCGGCCGGATTCAATGAGCCGGTGTTGATCCTCAGCGCGCGCGACGCCGTCGAGGATCGCGTCAAGGGCCTCGATGTCGGCGCCGATGACTACCTGCCCAAGCCGTTCAGCCTGGAAGAACTGCTCGCGCGCATGCGCTCGCTGCTTCGCCGCCAATCGTCCGTCAAGGAAACCGTGCTTCAGCATGAGGGCATCAAGCTTGACCTGCTGAGCCATACCGTCCATCTGAACGGCAAGCCGATCGATCTCACCAGCCGCGAGTTCGCGTTACTGGAAGTCTTCCTGCAGAATCCCGGCCGCATCCTGACCCGGACGCTGATAGCGGAGAAGATCTGGGAATCCCATTACGACGTCGACACCAACCTGCTCGACGTTTACATGAGCCGGCTGCGCGGCAAGTTCGAGGCGCCGCTCGGCAAGCCGCTGTTCAAGACGGTGCGCGGCGTCGGTTACCAGCTGCTATGAAATCCATCGGCGCGCGGCTCGCCATCTGCTACGTACTCGCTTCGACTGTCACGTTCGCGTCGCTGTTCCTTGCCGGAAGGTATTTCATCGAACATCACGCCATCCACGCGCTGGATCTGCTCAACCAATCGGAGTTCGAACAGATTCGCGCCGGCCAGACCGCGCTCGGCGCGAAGCCGACGGAGGCGGATCTGCGCCAGCGTGTGCAGGCGATGATGTCCGGCAACCTGGAACTGTTCTTTACGGAGATCTACGGGCCCGGTGGTACGGTGGTGTTTCGCTCACCGGAGCTTAACGGTCGCGATATTGCCCCGTCGCCTCGCCACCAGGCGTTCAATGCGAATATCGATGGGCTGGGTGAACTGCGCGCGGGCGAGTTCGCGCTCGGACCGTACACGGTCGTGTTGGCAACGACGAAGGAGCACGTGCGCGTGGTGATGAGCGCGTACGAGCATACCTTTTACGGGTTGCTGATCGTCATGATCGCGGTCAGCAGCGTGATCGGCTACGGCTTCAGCCGAATGGCGCTACGGCCGCTGCGGCTGATCCAGGACACCGCCGACCGCATCCGCTCGGACAACCTGAGCGAGCGGATCCCGGTGTCCGGCGCGCGCGACGAGATTTCGGACTTGGGGCGCCTGCTCAACCAGATGTTCGACCGCCTCGAAGCATCGTTCGACCAGATCCGGCGGTTTACCGCGGAGGCCTCCCACGAACTCAAGACCCCGCTGACGCTGGTGCGCCTGCAGGCCGAGAAGTTGGTCGTCGACGATCAGTTGACGCCGGCGCAGGAACACGCGGTGCAGATCCAGATCAAGGAACTGGCCCACCTCCAGCGCATCATCGAGGACCTGCTGTTCCTGTCGCGTGCCGACGCACACGCGATTTCGCTCGATCTGAGGCCGCAGGACCCGGAACTGTTCCTGCAGAACTTCGCGCAGGACGCCCACGTACTGGCCGAACATCGCGAGCAGCGCTTCTTCCTGACCCATCACGGCAGCGGACAGGCCGCCATCGAGTCGAAATGGATCCGCCAGGTGCTCCTGAACCTGCTCAGCAACGCACTGGCGGCCTCGCCTCCGGGAAGCCGCGTCACCTTGCGTTCCACGCTGGTGAACCAATGCTGGCAGGTCCGCGTGGAGGACGAGGGTCCCGGCGTAGCCGCCGAACAGCGCGAGCGCATCTTCGAACGCTTCGTGCGCATCCGTCGTCCGGGCGACGAAGACAAGGGCAGCGGCCTGGGCCTCGCCATCTGCCGCAGTATCGTCGAGCTGCACGGCGGCCACATCTTCGCGGAGGCTGGGCCGGACGGCCGCGGGTTGTCGATGGTCTTCGAGATTCCCGCCGTCACGCCGTCCGACACCGCCGACACTACCCACTTCAAAGCGCCGCTCCAATCCACCGACGCCGCCTGAGCATACAGCGGGCGCGCGTCACAGGTCGAGCTGATAACCGACGTAATAGGAGAAGCGATTAGTGTCGCTCACGTGAGTGAGGCCGCGCCCGGCGGAGAACAGGATGCGGTCGTGCTCCGTCAGCCCGTAGGTGCCGCCGAGGTTGAAGCCAATTGCGGACGGATCGTCCTTGGTCGCCGCCCCGGTGTAGAAGACCTCGCCGCCAAGCTGAAGTCGTTCGCCGAACTTGCGCAGGACGGCCCAACCGCCGGTCCAGTAACCCTTCCGTCCCGCATGGCGGTTGACGACGTATCCACCACCGCCGAACGTCGTCCAGTTACCGATCGTCTTCTGCGTCCACAACGGTAGCAGCACGTGCGCGTGGCCGTCACCGAGGCCCAGGTGTTCGTTGCCGGACGCCAGTGTGACGCTGGGCGCGAACGCGACCTGCGGACGCCAGCCCGCCTCGTCCTCGGTGATGAAGCGGTACTTCGCGCCCAGTTCGGTATCACCGAATCCGTAATGCGTGTGATCTCCGGTTTCGTGCATGAACGCCATGCCGACCGTCGCGTTGATCTGCAGGTTCTCCACCAATCCGTAGTTGATCTCTAGGCCCGGCAGCGTGCCGCTGTGACTGCCGGCGCGCACGGTGCCCGACGCGGCGGCATCGATTTCGAAATGCCCCCGTTCGACGGGTTCCGGATCGTCGGTTACGAACGGCGGGCCGGCATGCGCGCCATGGCAAACCAGGCATGCGCCGAAGGCGAGCGCCGCCTTGACGAATCGCGCATGATGCGGGGCGCGGTACGCGGCCGACTCCGGATGACGGGTGGACGACATGAGGCCGATTCTCCTGATCGAAGGGTGGCCGGCGCTGCGTGTGAGCGCCCGGCATGAGGCACGAGCGGGATGGGTCAGGACGGTTGGGCGGGCAGATGCGCGGCGACGCGTGGCCGGCCGGCGCGAACTGCGGATGCCGCGCCGGTCCGTCAGACACGCGGACCGGCGCGGCGCGCGGGGATCAGTGGCCCGCGTCGGAGAACTGCGGCGGGCGCCATTTCAGGAGCTTGTTCTCGAGCTGCGTGAGCACGAACTCCGCACCCAGCGCGACGACGGCGAGCACGATCATCGCGGCGAACACGCCGGCCGCGTTGAACGCGCCCTGCGCGGTCGAGATCAGCAGCCCGATCCCTTGCTTCGAGCCGAGAAATTCACCGACCACGGCACCCACCAGCGCGAACCCGAAGCTCACGTGTAGGCTCGCCAGGATCCAGCTCATCGCGGCCGGCAGCACGACCGTCAGCGTCACGGCGTGCTTCGAGGCGCCCAGGATGTGCGCGTTCGCGATCAGGTTGCGGTCCGCCTCGCGCACGCCCTGGAACGCGTTCGAGAACACCACGAAGAACACCATGACGAAGGCCAGCGCGACCTTGGACGCCATGCCGAGCCCCAGCGCGATGATGAACACCGAGCCGAGCACCACGCGCGGGATCGAGTTCGCGATCTTGATGTAGAGACTGAAAACGTCGGCGAGCAGCTTGTTGCGGCCCAGTACGATCCCGGCGAACACGCCTGCCACGCTGCCGATCAGGAAGCCGAGCCCGGTTTCCTCCAGCGTCACCAGCACTTGCACCCAGAGCGGGCCTTGCGAGGTTCCCTCGGTGAGCCACTGCCAGATCTGCACGGCGATCAGCCAAGGCGTCGAGAAGAAGAAAGGATCGATCCAGCCCACGCGCCCGGCGAGTTCCCATCCGCCCAGCGTGACGACCAGCACCGCGAGCCGCAGCACATACACCAGCGTCTGGCGCCGACGTATGCTTGCCTGGGCGCGGACTTCCACCTTCCGCAACTCGATCTCGTTCGATACGGCTCCTGCCATCGGGGTATTCATGTTTTTCCTTAGCGCGCCGCCAGGCGCTCAGATGTGGACTTCGTCGCGAAGATCGTTCCAGATCTGCCGCGACAGTTCGATAAAGCGGGGGGAATAGCGCGCTTGCGCGACATCACGCGGGCGCGGCAGGTCGATTTCGTACGACGTCTTGACGGTCGCCGGTCCGGACGTCAGCACGAATACCTTGTCCGCGAGCGCGATGGCCTCCTCGATGTCGTGCGTGACGAACACCACCGATGCGCCATTCACGCTCCACAGATGCAGCAACTCGTCCTGCATCAGCATGCGTGTCTGGACGTCGAGCGCCGAGAACGGCTCGTCCATCAGCAGAATCTCAGGTTCGTTGATGAAGGTCTGAGCTAGCGCCACGCGCTTGCGCATACCGCCGGAGAGCTGGTGCGGATAGTGGCGTTCGAAACGAACCAGACCGACGCGGCGAATCCATTCCATCGCGCGCTCGTAGGCCTGCCCCTTGTTCTCGCCGCGGTACAGCGGACCGGCCGCGATGTTATCGAGCACGCTCTTCCATGGGAACACCGCGTCGGACTGGAACACGAAGCCGATGCGAGGATCGATCCCGATGATCGGCTTGCCCCAGATCCTGACCGCGCCGGCGCTCGGCGCGGCAAGGCCAGTGATCAGACTGAGCGTAGTGGACTTGCCGCAGCCGGTCGGGCCGACGACGGCGCAGAACTCGCCCTTCGCAACGCACATGCTGAAGTTCTGCAGCGCCATAATCGCTTTACCCTCCGGGCTGACGAAGCGGCGGCTGACACGATCGAGTTCAATCGCAGGAACGTCGTTCGACGCAGCGGCGGGATACGGTATGGTTGCCTGGGAGGCTGTCATTGGATTGCCACCTTTAGGAGATTGGATTCGACGAAACGCCCGCGACGGCTCGCTGCCGGGCCGTCACGCAGGCGCGGCTACTTGACCTGCGCGGCGTTGACGAACTCGGTGGTGAAGGTCTTCGACAGGTCGATCTTGTGCCCCATCACAGCTCTATCAAACGACCCGAGCACCTTGAGCACGGTGGGCGGCCCCGATTCCGGCATGCGGCCGTCGGCGATGAACGACACCTTGCCGTTGGCCAGCGCCTTCATGTATGACGCGCGGTCCCCAGCGTAGTAGTCGGCGGGCATCTGGGCGGTAATCTCCTCCGCGCTGTGCGTATTGATGTAGCGCAGTGTCTTGACGAACGCGTTCGCGAGTTTCTGCACCGTCGCCTTATGCGCCTGCACCCAGTCGTTCTGCATGTACAGGCTGGCCGCCGGGTACAGGCCGCCGAGCCACTTCTGCGTGCTCTCAGGCGAGCGCAGGTCGACCAGCACCTTCGCGTCGCCGGTGTTGATGAGGCGCGAGACCGTCGGTTCGGTCGTCATGCCGCCGTCGATCTTGCCCTGCTTGATCGCCGCGATGAACGTGTTGCCCGCGCCGACCGGGAGCGACGTCATCTCCGACGTCTTCACGCCGTGCGATACGCCGAGGTATTGCGTGAGGAAGTTGGTCGACGAGCCGAGCCCGGTCACGCCGAGCGTCAAGCCGCGGAAGTCGGCGGGCGACTTGACCTTGTCGGCGAGCTTCGACGAGATCAATTCGACTTCGCCAGGCGTGTGGCTGAACTGCACGACGGACTCGATGTACTTGCCTTTGGACTGCAGGTCGATCGTGTGGTCGTAGAAGCCGACGACGCCCTGCACGGTGCCGGCAACTAGCTCGTTCTCGGCATCGACGCCCGCTGCCTCGTTGATGAGTTCGACGTCGAGATCCTGCTCCTTGAAATAGCCGAGCCGCTCGGCGAGCTTGGCCGGCAGATAGATCTGCTTTTCCATGCCGCCGACCATCAGGGTGAGTTTCTCGGCGGCATGCGCGGCCGGAACCAGGGTGCCGAGCACCAGCGCGCCAGCGGCGATGCGCAGGACAGTGTGTTTCATGGGATGTCTCCTCCGGTTTCGATAGGTATGGGTGCCGTTTTCAACGTGGCTTTCGCGCGGTGTCCCGGATCGGGACGGGTGGGCTCATGGAACGGTTTCAGTTATACGGAGCAACCTTAAAGTCAGGCTGAACGGAAGATAAATCTCTATTCAGGGACCACCGGCGCCGCCCGCGGCGCGCGCGGGGGCGGATTCGCGCAACGCCTACCTGAGCTTCGCCAACTCTTCGCGCACCTCTGCCGCGCTCAGCGGGAAGTACGCCGAATAGCGCACCGGTTCCTGGCCGTCGCGGCTCAGGATGTAGCGCAGGAACGCTTTCACCGGCGGCGTCAGCGGACGGTTCAGGCGGATGTACATGTAGCGTGTGAGTGGATACTTGCCGCTCGCCGCATTCTCGGCATCGAGCGCATAGAACGGCTCGCCGTCCCGGCGCGCCACCGCCAGCGTCTTGAGTCCGGGGCCGCCTTCCTCGAGTCCGCCGAAGCCGAGCGCGCGCGGATCCGCAGCGATCGCGCGCGCAGTGTCGTCGATCGATCCCTCGTGGACAGCGCTGTTCCACGCTCCGCCTGCCAGCACCATGACCTGCATCGACATCGCGTTCGGCGCGACGTGCGGCGGGATGTAGATCGTGATCGGACGGTCGGCCCACTCGCCGGTCAGGCCAAGCTGGCCCCACCGCGTGATACCCGGGTTCTGCCGCAGGATCGACGCCAGTTGCGCCAGCGTGACGCCGTTGAGCGGATTGTCCGGATGCACGAAGATCGCCTGGGCCGTGGTCCGTTGCGGCGTGTTGAAACCGCCGCGCGCGACGCGGATTTCGAGCGGCGCCGCGTGACGGATCTGCGTATAGGCAGCCCGTTCGTCCGGCCAGAGTTCGCGGCCCATCGACGCCATCGCGGTGTCGCCCGCGAGCAGCGCGTGAAACCCGTTCAACGTGCCGAGGTGTTCCCATCGATCGCCCTTGCGCACGGCGGGCTGTACGTGCGTGAAGCCGTCGATCCACGTGTCCATCAGCGACTTCATCCCGTCGCTGCCGACGCTGTCGATCTCGCCGTGCAGGCCGGCCACGGGACGATAGACGGCCAGTTGCGCGTCAAGCGGCGGCAGGAAGCCGTCGAGCTTCGCGCGTTCACGCGCGGCCTGCGCGGCGGTGAGCGGCGCAAAGCGTTTCTGCGCGGCGACGATCGCCTGACCCTCCTCGCTCAGTGCAAACGCCACGAACGCCTTGACCTTGGGCGGCAGCGGCGCGCCGGGACGCCGGTTCACGGCGAGATAGGCCGCCTGCCCGTCGAGGCTCGCGACGCGAACGAACAGCGGCGACTTCATCATGTCGCCTGCGAACTGGTGCGCGTACGGCTGCAGTTCCGTCTGTAACGGCTCACGCGCGAGCGGTGCGATATCGGCGTCGCCGAACATAAGCGCGCCGAATGCGGTCGCACTGCCGGCGTGCCGCCAATGCGGCCCGCGATGGATCCCCGGCTGGCGTCGCTCGAAGGCGGCCAGCCACGCGTCGAGCAGCGGCCCCATCGCGTCGTCCCCGACGCTGCTGAGCGTTCCGCTCAGGTTCGGGAGCGATCGATAGGCCGGCAAGCCTGCAACGGTATCGGCCGCCTGCGCAATGCACGGCGGCATGAGTGCCAGACAGGCCGCAAGCAGGAGGCCGGCTCCGGTACGACGAGGGCGCGCCGCGGGCGTGCATGCATCCTGCGCGCGCAATGGCCGGGACGAGCATGACAGGGGCGGCATCGATGACGATGCGCGCCGCAATGGAGAATCGAAAACAGGCACGGGGGTCTCCTGCCGGATGTGGAGAATGGCGCGCAGCGGCCCGGCTTCAGGTCAGGAACGCCGGCCCGCCATCGCGCCCGGAGAAGCTGCCCCGACGGTACGGCGGCACGCTGAAGCCAACCTGAATCGATGCTGAAAATTCGTTCATGCTCGGCAAGGCGTTCCATGAACGGAATTTCAGAATGTCTTCAGATTGCGTTCATCCGGCGACACTATCGTTGGACGCATGGCATGGGCGCTGCACCGTTCGCCGCATCTCGCGCAGGCCGGCGCGATCACCGCGTTTCAACTTTCGCGCCGCCTGCCTCAAAATGGAGCGGCAGTGGAATCACGCACGCTTTGAACAAAGGAGGAGACATCTCGTGAATCGAAACCAACGCCGTTGCGGGACGAACCGGCGCATGCCGCGCCGCCGTTCGGCTCGCCTGATCATTGCCACTGCCGCGGCGTCGGTCTGGGCGGTGGGCGCCGCGGGCGCCGACACCCCATCCACGCCGATGGTCGAGTGGGTTGTGCCCGCGCTCAAGACGGTGGCACCGCAAACCAAGGAACAAGCCGATGAGGGGATGAAGGTCGGACGCGCGCTGGCCGAACCGGAAGTCCTGCAGCCGCGCCTCGACTCGGCCCTGCCCGACTACCAGCCCCGCACCGACCTCAAGCTCGCCGGCACGTTCAGGGGCGCGGCTTCCGACGTGCTGCCGTCGCTCGTCAACCGCTGGATCGAAGGCTTCAAGCAGTATTACCCGAACGTCGACATCCGCATTTCCCCACCGTACGCGGGCAGCCTCGGCGCGAAGGAGCTGGTCAAGGAGAAGCTCGACTTCGTGTTCGTCTCGCGCGAGCTCAAGCCGGACGACGTCACCGACTTCAAGGCGAAGTTCGGCTACGGCCCGCTCAGCGTGCCGATTTCCGGGGGCTCGTACCGGCATTTCGGCTTCCTGGACACGATCGGCTTCTTCGTCAACAAGGACAACCCGCTGGAAAAGCTCAGCTACGACCAGATCGACGCGCTCTACTCGCGCACGCACCTGCGCGGCGGCAAGCCGATCAAGACTTGGGGCGACCTCGGTCTCACCGGGGAATGGGCGGACAAGCCGGTGCACGTCTACGCGATCAAGCCGTGGAACGGGTTCGAGGAGTTCATCCGGCAACGCGTGCTGAGCGCCAACGGTCAACGCGGCGAGTGGCGCGACGACATCCATTACGACAAGCTCGTGTTCCCGCTCGCGAAAGACGTGGCCGACGATCGCTACGGCATCGGATTCTCGGGCATCGCCTATATCGACGCGCCCGTGAAAATGCTGCCGCTTGCCGCATCGGACAACGGTCCGTACGTCGCGCCGACGTACGAGAACGTCGCGCTGGCGACCTATCCGCTGAGCCGGCTGATCTATTTCAACACCAACAAGGCGCCCGGCAAGCCGCTCGATCCGGCCATCGCCGAGTTCCTCCGCTACGTGCTGAGCAAGCAGGGCCAGCAAGCCGTGATCGATCACGCGATGTACGTGCCGCTGCGCGCGCAGCAAGCGGATAGCTCGCGCGCGATGCTCGCCAACTGACCGCGCGCCGCTCGTCTCCCCCTCGCCAACCCGGCGCCGCGTGCCGGTCCCGCGCATTCCCGCCGGGCGGCGCCGATTCCAGGAGTGTCCACATGCACCGACCCATCCGCGCCGCCACGGCGGCGCTTTTGCTCGCCTCGGCCGTGTCTGCATACGCCGCCACGACCGCCGCGCCCTACGCGCAGCAACTCGTCGATACCACGCTGGCCGCGCATCCCGAGCTGACGATCCTCGCGCTGCACGTCACCCCACCGACGGGAAGCGACAACGTCATCATCGCGTCGAACATCGGCCGTATCGGCAAGTCCGCCGATGCCGACGACCTGGCCGTGCTCGACAGCGGCCAGCCCCGCGTCGAGGTGACGAAAACCGGCGATCTGTCGGTCGAGCTGCCGATGCGCGACGCCAACGGCAAGACGATCGGCGTTATCGGCTCGACATTCCGCTACGCGCCGGGCGTCGATCGCAACATGATCGTGCGCCGGGCCGAGCAGGTGCGCGACGAGCTGGCCGGAAGCACGCCATCGCTCGCGGCGTTGTTTCAACCCAGGCACTGACTGGCGTCGTCTGTCTGAAAATCTATTAAGGATACCTTCAGGTCGGATTCAGCTTCATGGCCCACCATCGTGGCAAGGCGAAAGCATCGCCGATGCACGACGCGCGTCGACCGGGCCCCCCCCCCCGATACGCAGCACGCAACGAATCGTCCCGCCGAGGGCGAACTCACGAGTACATCTTCAATCAGGAGACGCACATGAAACAGACGCAGAGGGTTGGCGGGTTGCGCAGGTCTGCGGCGGCATCGGCCGCGGCAGTGATCGGCATCGCGGCGCTGGGCGCGCTGACGTCGCCGCCGGCATTCGCCCTGAAGTACGCGGCCGTGGAGCATCACCTCAAGGTCGACCCGTCGATACCGATCTGGCATCCGGGCGAAGTGCAGTCCGTGCCGGAGGAAGACCTGCGTCTCGTCGGCGCTGACGTAATGGATGAAATCACGCTGGGGTGGATCAAGATGTATCGCAAGGCCTATCCGCGCCTGAGCGTCACCATGGAAGCCAAGGCGTCCGGTGCCGGCGGCCCGGCGCTGACCAACGGCGCGGCGGACCTGGCGCCAGTCGGGCGCGAATTGCTGCCGGCCGAGGAGCAAGCCTTCGTCGACAAGTTCGGCTACAAGCCGCTCGCCATTCGCGTCGCGACAGGCAGTGTCGGGTCGCTCGGCAAGACGGCGACGTCGGTCGTGCTGGTCGACAAGGACAATCCGATCAAGGGATTGACGCTGGCCCAGCTCGACGCGATCTATTCGAAGACGCGCAATCGCGGCCACGCCGAGATCACCACGTGGGGCGACGTGGGGCTCGGCGGCGAATGGGCCGACCGGCCGATTCACCTCTACGGCCTGAAGCCAGTCAACGGCATCGAGTACTTCCTGAAGCTGAACCTGCTGGAAGGCGGCGAATACAAGGACAACATCCAGTTCGTCAAGGGCAAGGGCTTCACGCATGCGTTCACGGTGGCCGCCGAGGACATGGCGACGCACCCGGGCGGACTCACGTACGCATTGCTGGCCAACGTCACGCCGAACGTGAAGGTCGTGCCGCTGGCAGCCAGCGAAGGCGGACCGTTCCTCGCGCCGACACTGCAGAACGTGTACACGCACAAGTATCCGCTCTCGCGCTATGTGTACATCTTCGTCAACAAGAAGCCCGGCGAGCCGCTGCAGCCGAAGATCAGGGAATTCCTGAAACTGGTGTTGAGCCGCGAGGGACAGGACGTGGTCGCGAAAGAAGGCGTCTATATCCCGTTGACACCGGCCGTCGTCAAGGAAGAGCTGGTGAAGCTCGATCAGGCGGAGTGACCATGCGACGCGCGAACGCGCAACCGGCGCCAGTCGTCGTGACGGCAACGGTCGTTGCGACGGCCTCCCCATTTCAGGCTGAATTTGCGTTCAGATCGCGTTAACGCTCGTTCAAGGTGGCGAGCATACACTCGACTCGCACCTGTTTCCATGACGCCCATCGGGCAAAGAGAGGAGAGACATGAAGATCCTGACCAAGACCCTGCTCGCCGCGACGCTCGGCCTCCTGTCGGCTTCCGCGCTGTATGCGGTTGACACCGCCGTCGCCGCGCCCGAACCGCACGCCAGGAACTGGACGCCGCCGAGCGCGAAGATCTTTGCTCAGAAACTGTCCGAGCAAATCATGCAACAGCATCCCGAGTTACTCAGCGTGACTTTGCACGGCGTTCCTCCGGGTATGCAGGATGCCTACACGATGTTCGCCGGCTCCTACCTCGATCGCATCGGCAATGCCGACGATCCGGACGACATCGACATCTCGAAAAAAGGCATCACGATCGTCGACCCGCGCTGGCATCGTCCGAATGACACGGTCAAGAAGTTCGTGATGATGCTGCCGCTGCGCGACGCGAGCGGCCAGAACGTCGGCGAGATCGTGCTCGCGTACAAGAACGACGGCGCCAATGCAAAGGGCGAGACCGCCTTCTTCCTCGCATCGACGGGCCTGCGTGACGCGCTGCAGAAGCAGATCCCGAGCTACGCCGCGTTGTTCGAGCCCGCGAAGTAGCCGCGCACGGCCCGCCGTGCGCTTGCAATGCCTCCTCGTCCCCGGCGCGCCGGCGACGAGGCTGTATTCAACGAGCCATCCCCATTCAGGAGTCTGACCATGCGTTTGCGAATTTCCGCGATCGTATCTCTGACGACGCTCGCGGCCCTGTGCGCGACGCTGCCGCACACTGCCTGCGCGGCGGCGCCCTCGGTCGATGCGGCCAGTCCGGCGGGCGCGCCTCTGCGGCTGATCGGCAGCACGGCGCTGCCGGACTACAAAGGCGATTTCGACCACTTCGCCGCCGACGTTGACGGCGGGCGGCTGTTCCTCGCCGGCGAAGACGGCGCCACGCTCGAAGTATTCGATCTCGGCAGCGGCAAGCATCTGCGCACGGTGAAGGGTTTCGACCAGCCCCACGCCATCTTGTACCTGCCGGACCTGAACCGTCTGATCGTCACCGACAGCGGCGCCGGCATGACGCGCATCGTCGACGGAACGAGCTATCGCGTCATCGGTTCGATCCAGCTCACCGTCGGTGCAGACTCGATGCGCTACGACCCGTCGCGCCGTCACATGTACATTGTCACGGGCGGTAAAAACGCCGAGCCGAAGATGACGCAGACGATCGTCTCGGAGGTCGATCCGCGCACGGGCAGCCACGTCGGCGACGTGAATTTCGACACCGACTTTACCGAAGCGATGGCGGCCGAGCAGCGCGGCCACCATCTCTTCGTCAACGTGACGGGCAAGAGCACACTTGCCGTCGTCGACAAGGCGACGCGCCAGGTGATTGCGAACTGGTCTATCCATGGCGCGGAGTTGAATGCGCCGATGGCATTCGACGAGACGCATCGACGCCTGTTTGTCGGCACGCGCAAGCCGTTCAAGCTGCTTGTGCTCAATGCCGCGAACGGCAACACGATCGCGACGTTCGACGCGCCCCAGCGCACGAACGAAGTGATCTTCGACGAAGTCAACCAACGCATCTACATGGCCGGCGACGACTATCTTGGCGTGATCCAGCAGAAGGATCCCGGCCATTACGAGGAAATCGCACGCGTGCCGACGGCCAAGGGCGCCAAGACGGCGCTTCTGGTGCCTGCGCGCCACTGCCTGTATGTCGCGGTCTCGCCTGGCGAATCAGGCGCTGGCGGAAGGCTGCTGCGCTTCGATGTATTGCCGGGCCCTGGCGTGAAGACGCCTGGCGGAACGTAAGTGCTTGCCACAGCTCGTCTAAATGCCAGAGCTCCACATCCGCGGGTGAAACCACTATCGCGTAGCTGACTGTTTCTTGGCGCGGCAGGGACCTGAGAAACGCACTCGGTCACTGTGCGGATGCTCGCGGTGCTGCTGTGGTTGTCGTTCTTTTTCGGGATGTATAACGGCGCGATGGTTGCGGCTCTGACTGAAGTCATGCCGGTCAACGTGCGCGTCGCTGGTTTCTCGCTCGCTTTCAGCCTTGCAACCGCCGTCTTTGGTGGATTTACTCCCGCCGTGTCGACCTATCTCATTCAGGTGACCGGCGACAAGGCGGCGCCCGGTTATTGGTTGAGTTTCGCAGCCGTATGTGGCCTCGTCGCGACGCTTGTGCTTTATCGACGAGGCGGTGCAGCGGAGCGATCGGCGACCGTCGCCTGACGAGTCGCGCAAGGCACGCATCTCGTCGCCTGGCCCGCAGAGCGGCCGGATAAAAGTGCATATGCGCCCCGCTCCGAATGATTCGGTTCCAACAACCTTTGCTCGCAGATCGCCGCGTCCCGGCGAACCGGCATCTCGCGACTGAATTCACCGCTGTCCGCCCGCAACGTGCTGTTTTGTAAGCAGGCGAAGTGCATTGCTTAGACTTCAGGAGACATTTCCATGCAAATCACCGGTATGTTGCACGGCGCGCGCCTGCTGCAATTCGTCGGATTTCCGGCCAGCGAAATCCTCGGTCCGAGCGCTAGCGAAGAGGAAGTCAAGGCGCTGATCGACCGTCATCGCCAGATCTTCATCAAGCCCGTCTTCAAGGGCGGAGTCGGCAAGAAAGGCAAGGCAGGTTTGCTTGGCCGCGCGACCGACCTGAAGACCGCGCTCGCGGAAAAGGAGCGGCTCTACTTCGCCGAGCATACCGTCGGCCACATCAAGGCGAAGGCGAATGGCGTCACCTTCGAAGCCGGTGTGCCGGCCACGCACGAAGTCTACTTCTCGATCACGGATTCCACCCGCTTTCGTGCGCCGACCATGACGCTTTCGCACGTGGGCGGCATGGACATCGAGGAAGTCGACCCGAAGCAGGTGGCGATGGTGCCGTTCGATGCGCTGACCGGGCTGAAGGCGTTCGTCGTAGCGAATGCACTGAGCGAGATCGGCGCGCCGAAGGAGATCATTTCGCCGCTCGTGCAGCAGTTGCCGAAACTCTGGGAACTCTTTCACAACTTCGGCATGACGACGCTCGAGTTGAACCCGATCCGCATGCGCGAGGACAGGAGCGGTCGCCTTACGCCGGTTGCGTGCGACTTCAAGTGCGGCTTCGATCGCGACGATCCGCGCTGGGCGCGTCTTGGCCTGCCGCCTCATCTGTTTGCCGCCGATTATTCCGATTTCGAGCAGGAGATCAACCAGCTTCGCACCCATCAGGGCCAGAGCGACGTGTATGTCATCAACGAGAAGGGGACGATCCTCGCGCCGACCTTCGGCGGCGGCGCCAACTCGCTCGTCACCGAAATGCTGGGCGACGCCGCGATCATCTCGTCGGATTTCGGCGGCAATCCGCCTTACGCGAAGATGAAGGAAGTGGCGCGCATCTGTTTCAGGCACTGGCTCGAACAGGCGAACGTGCTCTTCATCATTGGCGGCAAGTCCAATAACACGGACATCTACGAGACGCTGCGCGCCATGGCCGACGCCCTACGCGAGCACTTCAGCGAGCACGGCCCGACGCCGCTCTATGTCGTGCTGGGCCGTGGAGGTCCGAACCTCGTGCGCGGCATGTCGGCGCTGAGGGACACATGCGACTCGCTGGGCCTGGCCTACCGGCTGTTCGGCTTCGACTCTGACATCAGCGAAGTGATCCAGTACGCACGTCAGGCGGACGCCTGGATGCGCGCCGGCGGCCGCACGGAGATCGCAGCAAGGATTGGCGCGTCACCGAGGCAAACCGAAACGGCTCGTGCCTGAGGAGATCGACATGTACAAGCAAGGCAGCAATACGTTCAAGTATTTCGTTGGCGTCAACTCACTCGCACAGATCGCCACGCGCGAGGATCGCGTGTGCGTGCTCAACATCCTGGGCGGTGAATCGTCGGACGTGACGCCCGTGAGTCACGCATTTTCGGGCGGTAACGTCGTATTCGGCACGGCGCCGGGCAAGGGCGGTCAAGTGCTCGCGACGCCGGCCGGCGACATCCGTGTGTACAACAACGTCCGCGAGGGGCTCGAAGCAGGACACCGGTTCAACTGCGGCGTCGTCTATCTGCCGCCGTCCGCGGCCCGCGACGGCGTGGCTGAACTGATTCGCGTGAATCCCGAGTTGCGGAAGATTTTCATTATCACCGAGAAGATCGCGGTCCACGACGCCCGCGAAATCCGCGCGATGGGCCAGCAGGCGGGCATCGACATCTTCGGCGCGAACGGCCTCGGCGTCGCCGATTCGTGGAATCGCGTGAGGATCGGCGGAGCGCTCGGCGGCGACAATCCTGACGATTCGTTGCGCAAGGGCTCGATCGCGATCTTCTCCAACTCCGGTGGCTTCAGCACGACGATTGCGCAATACCTGCGCATGGGTGGCTGGGGCACGTCGACGGTCATCTCGAGCGGCAAGGACGTCTACATCCACTATGCCGCGCCGGAATTCGCGTTCGCGCTCGCCAACGATGCGCGCAGCAAGGCTGCGGTGCTTTACTGCGAACCGGGTGGCTACTACGAGGCCGATGCGGTCTTCACGAAGCCAGTCGTCGCGTGCGTCGTGGGACGGTGGAAGAGCCGCCTCACGCGGGCAGTCGGCCACGCCGGCGCGATGGCCGGCGGCAACGACGATGCGCAAGCCAAGGAACGCTGGTTCATGCAGAAGTTCGGCGTCGAGCGCCTCTTCACGCCGGATGACCCATGCTGCTCGATGAAGGGTGCCGTGGTGACGAATATCGCGCACATCCCGGCCGCGCTGAGCGCCGTGATGCGTGCCAACGCGACGATGCCCGATTTCGAGTCGGAGGGCAGTCTCGCACTCAAGCCGTGGTTCGGCTCCGATCAGGGCATCGCGCTGCCGGACGGCCTCGCAATTCCGGTCGTGGAAGCTGTTGCGCCATATAACGAGCAGGTCCATCAGGTCGATCGACAGATCGGCGTGATCGCTCCGCGCCAGGCGCTCAAGGACGCATCGGGCGCGTCGCAGATGGACGCGAAAACGCAAGTGAGCAGCCTGCACGGTGCGTCGATGCTGGAGGCGGCGACGCGTTCGCTCGAAGCGAACGTCGGCCTTGCCCTGCTGCACGAATTCGGCGGCGAGAATGACGAAAAACTCATCGATGTGGCGATCGCCGCATTCGTCAATCTGCACGGCAGGCCGGAACTCGCGGCGGCGCAGGCAGCACGCGAAGCGGAGAACGCCCCGAATGCAATTCTCGCGGCTGCGGCGTCGATCGTCGGGCCGAAACGTCAGCGCGCGGCGCGGGACGTCACCAAGTGGCTGATCGATCGTTTTGCGGCCGCTGGTCTTGCCGACGCGCTGAATGAAACCTTCGACGTCGCACGCATCGACGCAAGCGGCTGTGAACAGTTCTTCGCCGACTCTCACGATCCGCTCGCCGAAGCAATGCTCGCGGGACTCGCCGCGCGCGGCGCGAAATCGGCGTTCGTCCGCTGGCTGACGTCGCAGCCTGCTCACCCGACCGGCGACGCGGTGCTCGCCGCGATCACGACGACGCTGGCGTGGGGCCCGCTCATGCGCAAGCGTATCTCGCGCGTGACCGCCGAAAGCCTGCCTTGGTGGAGCATGCTATTTGGGACGCTCATCGGTGCATCGGCCGATGCGTCCCGGCATGGCCCGGACGGTTTCTGCGGCTTCTCCACCAACGAATTGCTGAACGAGCGCAGTCTCACCGAAATCAGCTTCGCCGCGCTGCTCAACCTGAAGCCCGGCCCCGACGACCTGTTCGCCTTCAAAACGCTCGTCGGCCTGCTGCTCACCAACGGTCCGGGTGCGATCTCGGCGCAGGGGGCGAAGGGCGCGGTATCCGCCGACGGTCCGGAAGGCCCCGAGCGCGTGCAGCTCAACAAGGCGCTTGTCGGCTTTCTCTCGCATACCGGCTACACGCACGGCGGGAACGGGTACGAGGGCATCGCGTTCCTGATTGATGCTTTCAAGGAAACCGCGCTGGACGATCCGTCGAAGCCCGGCCACGGCGTGGACCTGCGCTCGCTCGCCGAGCGCTCCGTCGAGCGATACGCGCAGTACAAGGCGCGGCAGAAGCATGCGGGCAGCCTCGACATCGCGAAGCTTCCGGGCGTGAATCATCCGGTGTTCAAGGACAGACCGGTCAACCACGACCCGCGCGAAGTGTTCATCGCCGACTTGAGCGAGAAGCGCGGTGAATACAACGTGTTCCATGCGTACTACCGCGAGCTGGTGCAGGCGTTGTTCGAGGCAGGCGTCTCGCGCAACGTCTATTGCGTCAATGTCGATGCGGTGATCGCCGCATTGCTGCTGAAGATGCTGTGGCAGCCGCTGCGACGCGGTGAATTCGGCGAGTCCGATCTGGAGACCGCCGCGTTCACGATCTTCCTTTATCCGCGCATGCTCGGCTGCGCGGCGGAAATCGACGATCACCTCAACCGCGGACGCAACATGGACACGCGCACGCCCGCGTCCCAGTGCCGCTTCGTGGCCTGAGCGCGAGTCTTACCGGCGCGGGGCAAGGCAACTACGTGGCTGCTGTGCTTTAGGGCAGTTGCGGGCTTTCTCCCGCGTCCATTGATAACCAGCGGACATCGATCGTTCCGAAGACGACGTTCGCTCGAAATGCCGCACGCGGATTGCCTGCTCGAGCTTGTCGATGGGGCGGCTCAGAGCCGACCACAAGATGTTGACCGCATCGGTGGCCTTCCGGAAGCCACCCGACTATACGACGGCTCGAAACGCCTGCAAATCATCCGGTCGAAGTTGACGCCCACAGGCCATCCTCTGCGTAGTACAGCGGCCATTGAGCATGATCCTGGCCAAAGTGGTCATCGGGACCGACGTTGGACAGCGCCGCCGAATTGCGAACGTCCGTATTCAGCGCCTATGTATGGAATTCAGTATAGTTTGTTGGCTGCGAATTCGCGTAATGTAGGTGCAGCGCGGCTGGCGGCGGGCTGGTTAGCGATCTTCTGGACATAGTTTCGGCATCGGAGTCCAGTGGTGGTCCTACTTCAGGAGACCGCCATGAAAAACGTCCGACTTCCTCAACGCTGCTTCACCAACTGGCTCAACGAGCGGCCCTTGGCGCCTCATGTCGATGCGTTCGTGCAGTACCTGGCGGACCGCGGTTACGCCAATAACAGCTTTGCCACCTACGTACGCAGCATCGATCATTTTGCGCAATGGATTCATCGCCGTCGTGTGGAGGTTTGTCGCATCGACGAATCAGTGCTCGCCGAGTTTCTGAGCGAGCACCTTCCATCCTGCCGTTGCGACGGTGTCGTTCTACGCCATCGACCTAGTCTGAGCGCTGCACTAGCGAGGGGCCGATGTGGACCGTTCACGCGACCGTCGAGGTGCAAACGTCCGGAAAGCGGCGTATTGCCGCCTGACCAGAGCCGGTACCTGAATGACGGCAAAGGCCGACTTGGGCAAAGAGACTGCTCCGACCGGTGACGGCGAAAAAGAATGGTGGAAGACAATGTAACTCCCATCAACTCAATGGGAGTCTCTCATGGGAAGCAATCAAAGCCGGGAGCTCTGGAACAAAGGCAAGTTGGTTGGTCAGAAGCCGCCGCTGAAGCCGAAAGACGTCTGGGCAATCCGGATTCACCTCCAGCACGCGCACGCGGTTCGTGATCTAGCGCTATTCAACCTTGCGATCGACAGCAAGCTGCGCGGGTGCGACCTCGTCAACCTGCATGTCCGCGACGTAACCCACGGCAATCAGAAACTGCCGCGCGCGATGATAATGCAGCGTAAGACCAAACGACCCGTGCAAGTCGAGGTCACAGAGCCCGCTCGCGCTGCGGTCGCTGCATGGATCGAGAAGGCTGAGGTCCGACGAGTATCTTTTCCCAAGCCGCCTTTCTCGGTCGCCGCATATCTCAACGCGACAATACGCCCGGAAGGTGCATCAATGGGTCGCCGCGATCGGCCTTGATCCGACCGCTTACGGTGCTCACTCGATGCGTCGGACGAAGGCTACTTTGATTTACAAGCGGACGAAGAACCTCAGAGCGGTCCAACTTCTGCTGGGACATAGGCTCGAAAGCACCGTTCGATACCTCGGCATAGAGGTCGACGATGGGCTCGAGATCTCAGCGCAAACTGAGATCAAAAAACACGCCGCGGCCGTACGACAGGCTGTTTGTCTCTGCGGCCGCATTCGCGTCGGAGGCACCGCTCCTCTCGGGCCAGTTTCAGCCACTTGATGAAGCTCGCTGGTCGTCCACTTTCGACTCGACACGAGACATTCACCAATGCTGATTTCACGTCGGACGCAGGCTATGAAGCGGTTGCACGGCGATGACACCCATCATCCTCGCATCTGACAAAGGGTAGCAATCCTTTCGCGTAGCGCACCTCCCGCCGAATTCCAGATTGCGCGCTCTGGCGTGTGACGGTTAGGGTGAGCGTGTGCTAGGGGCGCCAATCTGAGCGTTTTTTTCGCGCAAGGCTCTATGTAACAAAAACAGTACGCAGAGCAGAAGCTTAGGCCCGCCGAGAACCTTACGGAGCGAGGTCAATGCACCGGCAGGTTATCGATCATCGGCTATTCGCAATATGACGTTGGGTACGTTGGGCGGGTTTGAACAGGCTGATCTCGCAACCGACGTTCGTGTCGTGGAACGCCAGCATCATGCCGTGCATGCCGGCTACGGCGGTGGCAAGACTGAGCCCCAGGCCGCTGCCGGGCGTATGACGGCTCGCCTCTCCACGATAAAAACGGCGCAGGACGGCATCGCGCTCGGTCGGTGCGATGCCTGGTCCATTGTCGCGTACGGTCACGCCGGCCCCTCGTCCGTCGTGCCACAGCGTCATGTGCACGGCTCCGCCATGCGGTGCGAACTTGACGGCATTCTCCACCAGATTCGCCAGCGCCTCGAATAGCAGATTCGGATCGCCCTGGATTTCCAGCGGGCCGGACACCGTGCGCTCCAGTTCGAAGGCAATCTGCTTGTCTTCGGCGGTCGGCTCGTAGAACTCGAACACGTCGTCGGCGACGGCGGCCAGATCAACGCTGGTGAAGCCGGCGCGGCGCACGCCGCTTTCGATTTCCGAAATGCGCAGCAGTGCGTTGAAAGTGCGTAGCAGACCGCTGGTTTCCACGATGGTTTCATCAATGGCCGAGCGATACTCTGCCTCGGTTCTGGCGCGCCGTTGGGCACGTTCGAGTCCGCCGAGCACCCGCGTGAGCGGCGTGCGCAGATCGTGCGCAATCGCATCGCAGACGCCTTTGACCTCGTTCATCAGGCGCTCGATTTCGTCGAGCATCCCGTTCACGACGCCGACCAGGCGATCCACGTCGTCGCGTTTCGAATGCACCGGCAAACGCCTGCTGAGATTGCCAGCGACGATTTCCTCGATCGACGCGGTCACCGCATCGAGCCGCCGCATCGCCGAAACGCCAATCAGGGTCGCCCCGATCAGGCCGATAACGAGCGTGATCATCGCAGTGGAGAGCAGCGCATGCAGCAGTTCGTCGTCGAAGTGGTCGAGCTCGAGGGTGTTCTGGCATTGTAAAGCGATGCGGTCATCGGGCGCGTGCGCGGCGATGCATCGGCCAGGCGGGTGGCCCGGCAGATTTGCGAGTCGCATCGAAAACGGCTTGCCAAAGACGGGGATGGCCGGCAGATCGCCCGCATAGCCGCCAGCAAGATGTTTGCCGCTGGCTTCGAACAGGCCGAACGGGCGCTGGCGGCGCGGATCGAACTGGTTCTGATGTTCGAACCGCGCGACCAGTTCGTCCGGCGCTTCGCGTTTCAATTGTACGTGCTCGCGAAGCAGCCAGTCGTCGATGCGCTCCTGTTCGAAGCCGGTGATCTCGCGGTACAGGTAACCGAACAGCAGCATCGCAATCACGCCGAACAGCACCAGAAACAGCGTGGCGAGGCGAAAGCCGGTGGTGCGGTGCAGTTCAGTCAGGCGCATGTAGCATGTACCCCGAACCGCGCACGGTATCGATCATCGGAGCCGTGCCGTCCGGGTCGAGCTTCTTCCTGAGACGGCTGATGTGCACGTCGATCACGTTAGTCCGCTCGTCGAGCCGGTAGTCCCATACCGCTTCGAACAGCATGGTGCGGCTCACCACCTGGCCCTGGTGCTGCATCAGATATTCGAGCAGCCGGTACTCGCGCGGCAGCAGCAGTACCGGGCGGCCGGCGCAGGTCACTTCGCGTTTGAGCGGGTCCAGACGCAACGGGCCGGCCAGGTACTCCTGCACACCGGGCGCCGCCTCCCGACGGCGCATCAACGCATCGAGCCGTGCGGTCAGTTCGATGAATTCGAACGGCTTGGTCAGATAGTCGTCGCCGCCGGCGCGCAAACCGCGCACACGTTCGTCGACCGCCGACAGCGCGCTCAGGATCAGCACCGGCGTGAGCACGCCGGCGCTGCGCAACGCCGACAGCATGCCGAGCCCTTCGAGGCCGCCCGGCAACATGCGATCGAGCACGATGGCGTCGTAACGGTTGGCGACCGCGAACATCAAACCGTCGCGGCCAGTGCTTGCGGTTTCGACCCTACAGCCGTGATCGGTGAGCGCTTCAACGATCTCTGCGAGAGTTTGCTCGTCGTCCTCGACGACCAATACGTTCAACATGCCTTTTTCCAGAAATGAGCGAGCGTCGAACCTGCGCTGGCCGGCCGATTTACACTACGCTCGTACCTAAGATCTCCGCAGTATGCCGCGCGAAGCTGCACAGGCGTTTCGCGCCAACGTGAAAAAATTTTAACGTAAGCCCCAGCGCATGCGAATCCTGCTGATCGAAGACGATATGCGCGCCAGCCAGTTCCTGGCGCGTGGCCTGAGCGAGAGCGGTCTGATTGTCGACTCGGTGGACGACGGCGCGACCGGGCTCGCCTATGCGCGTGAGGGCATCTACGACGTGATTGTGACTGATCGGCGCTTGCCGGCGCTCGACGGCCTGGCTCTCGTCCAGCAGTTGCGCGCCGGCGGGGACACGACGCCGGTGCTGATGCTGTCGGCGGTCGGCGGCCTGAACGAACGCGTGGAGGCGATTCGCGCAGGTTGCGACGACTATCTCGTGAAGCCGTATGCGTTCGTCGAAGCGCTGGCCAGAATCGAGGCGCTCGCGCGGCGCGCCGATCGCAGCAGGATGAGCGAGCGGCTTGAATGCGCGGATCTGGTACTCGACACGCGGGCGCGGACCGCAAACCGCGGCGGTCGTGATCTGCGCCTGCAGCACCGCGAATTCCTTTTGCTCGAATGTTTGGTGCGCCGCGAGGGGCAGGTCGTGACGCGCAGCATGCTGCTCGAGGCCGCGTGGAATTACGATTTCGAGCCGCGCGGCAACATCATCGATATGCACATGCATCGTCTGCGGGCGAAGGTGGACCGCGACTTCCCGCGGGCGCTGATTCATACGGTGGTCGGCGCGGGATACGTGTTGAACCCGGCGCCCTGACACGCAGAAAGCCTTGTAAGCCCCGGCTCAGGCGCGCCGACGCGGCATGTTGCGCCGCATTAAATTTTTTGCCTCTTTTGAAAGCCGAGTGGGTGATTTGGCGGGTCAGGGGCAGGCGTAAGCCCGGCGTAGCGAACCCTTGAGGCGCCCTGAATCGGCAAGCTGGTGCATGGGCTGGTTGCGGCAGAATGCGGCAACCAGCCCATGCGAGACGAAGCGAACATGACGAATCAACTCTTTGAAGCCGCCTTGGGAATCAAGGCCCCGTGGTACGTGCAAGGCGTCGACTTCGACACGGCCAAACGGCAGCTCACGATTGCCGTGGACTTTGTCGCTGGCAGCCGGTTCGCCTACCCCGAGGTCGCCGGTGAGCACCCAGTGCATGACACGCAAATCAAGCGACTGCGCCACCTGAATTTCTTCCAGCACGAGTGCTATCTGGAGGTGCGCGTACCGCGAGTGCGCTTGCCGGATGGCGCGGTACGGCTGGTCGAGCCGGATTGGGTCGGCCAACTCGACGGCTTTACGTTGCTGTTCGAAGCGCTGGTGCTGATGCTGGCGCAGCAGATGCCGTTTGCCGCTGTGGCGCGCATCCTCAATCTGTCGTGGCACCGGGTGCACGCCATCTGTTCGCGCTTTGTGGAACTCGCGCTCGCGTCTGCGAACCTCTCGGACGTGAGCACGGTCGCCATTGACGAGACCTCGTACCGGCGCGGCCACGAGTATCTGACACTGGTCGCCGATATGCGGGCGCGTCGCGTCGTGTTCGTCACGCCCGGCCGGGACGCGAAGACGATTGAGGGCTTTGCGGCGTGCCTTAGCCAGCACTACGGCACGCCCGAGCAAGTCACCTCCGTGAGCATCGACATGTCGCCCGCGTTTATCAAGGGCGTGGGCGAACATCTGCCCAACGCGCGAGTGACGTTCGACAAGTTTCACGTCGTCGCCCACGCGTCCAAGGCGCTTGATACGGTGCGCCGCCAACAACAGAAAGCCGACCCGGAACTCAAAGGGATGCGCTGGACGCTGCTCAAGGACGCCAACAAACTGAATCTTGCGCAATTGACCGACCTCGAGGCTCTTGTCAGGCAGTACGCCACCAAGCGCACCACCCGCGCATGGCTGTATCGCGAGCAGCTGCGAGAGATTCTCGAACGCAAGCAAATCCATGTCGTCTCCGAGATGTTGCGGCAGTGGTGCACCAATGTCATGCGCTCAAAAGTCGAGCCGATGAAGGAGGTCGCGCGCCTGATTCGTCGGCACTTCGACGGCATCGTCGCCTGGACTCAGACCCGCCAGACCAACGGCTTCATCGAAGCAATCAACGGCTTGTTTCAAGCGGCCAAGCGAAAAGCTCGCGGCTACACGCGCTTCGCGACGATGCGCACGGTCCTCTTTCTCGTTGCTGGCAAGCTCGATTTCTCCGGCTTCAACCCGCATGCCTTGTGAGCCCCGTTACCCACTGCATTTTCAAAAGAGCCTTTTTTATTCACCATCAAATAGTTATATTTATCATTCGAGTCCTCTCCTGAAAACAGAAAATATTTAGCCTAATAAATAGGAGTCCTATGTAGCCACAAAAATTTTTCACGTACGCCGAAATTTGGTTTAGTCGCCGAGCGTCAACATGGCGATCCGAATGCAAACGGGTACATTCTTGAGCACATAGAAGTTCGAGCTTAAGAGATGTACTCACGAGTCTTGACTGGCCGCGGCGACGCTAGGACGCTCGCCTTTGGATTCGTACCAATCCAGCCGTCCAGCATATCTGCCCACGCCTGGAGCATCGCCCTCCTCCGCTCTGCATACTCCGCCTTGTTGTAGACCGCACGCACGCCACGCTGTTCGTGAGCGAGGCATTTCTCGATCCAGTCGGTGTTGAACCCTGCTTCGTGCAACAGCGTGCTGGCCGTCCGACGCAGATCGTGCACCGTGAAAGGATCAAAATCTGCCCCGCCGTCGCGTATCAGCTTGACCGTGCTGTCAATGACGCGGTTCAGAGTCGCCGCACTTATTGGCGAGGCCGTCTCATAGCGGCCGGGATGCACGTACGAACTCGCTCCGAAGCACGTCTTGAATGCGACCAGAATGTCCAGAGCCTGTTGGCTCAGATAGACAATGTGGGGACGACCGGCCTTCACCGTTCCTTCGGAATTGTCCAGACTGCGGCGTCGAAATCTATCTCACCCCACATCGCCAGAATGAACTCGGACTTGCGCACCAGCGTGAGCAGCATGAATCTGATAGCAAGACGCAGCGTAGGCATCGTCGGCGTCTGCTCCAATGCACTGAAAAACACGTGGATTTCAGCAGGCGACAGTGCCCGATCGCGCGGCTTGAAGCTGGCGATGGCAGATGGGCGGATGGCCTCCGCAGGATTGTCCACCTTTAGTCCCCGCGCCTGCACGAAACGGTAGACCTGCAGAACGATGTCGCGCGCCTGCACGGCAGGGGCCGCGGCGCCCCTCTCCTTGATCTTCTCGCAGCGCGCCATCAGTCGTGCGGGCGTGATCTCTTCCAACTTCAGCCGGCCAAATTCCGACGCGAGATTCCGGTCATATACCGATTTGCGCATCGCTCGCGTGGAGTCGGCAAGAGCAGTCTCCACAAAGTATTTCTCCGCCCACTTACCAAACGTTCGCGCCTCGGTCGCCTCGACCCGTTTCTCGACTTTCGCACGTGAAGGACTCTCTCCGCGTTGGATTGCTCCGTAGGCTTGGTCGCGTAGAAGCCGGGCTTCCGGGAGGCTAATAGCCATTCCGAATCCGAGTTCGTCTGGCTTGCGTGGCTTCCGTGCGGAATGTGACGGATCGTGCCGGCCGATTACCAGGGTTTCGCGGCGACCGTTCACCCGGTAGTCGTACCGGAAGCTCACCGCGCCTGAAGGCGTCACTGCCGCATATAGCCCCCGCTGATCGGCAACCTTGTAGATATTCTTGGCCGGCTTCAGCGCTCGCAACTGCATATCTGTGAGCATAGGGACTCCTCGAACGTATACCGTCAACCGATACCGTCGGACTGATTGACGGTATCGGACAAGGCCGTCCGAGGAAGAAACGTCTGTACCGTCACCGATACCGACATTTCCACCAGGCATTGCCCGGATAACAGCAGAACACACCGGACAATAACCTCATGTTTTTAAACGGAAAAACATGGAAAACCGGACCTCCCGGAACGACTTGGGAGCAGTCTAAATCATTCCCACTCGATCGTCGCCGGCGGCTTCCCCGAGATGTCGTACACCACCCGGTTGATCCCGCGCACTTCGTTGATGATCCGGTTCGACACATGCCCCAGCAACTCGTGCGGCAGATGCGCCCAATGCGCGGTCATGAAGTCCAGCGTCTGCACGGCACGCAGCGCAACGACGTACTCATAGGTCCGGCCGTCACCCATCACGCCGACGCTCTTCACCGGCAGGAACACCGCGAACGCCTGGCTCGTCAGGTCGTACCATGACTTGCCGGTTTCCTTGTCGATGAACGTACGCAGCGTCTCGATGAAAATCGCGTCCGCGCGACGCAGCAGGTCCGCGAAATCGCGCCGTACTTCGCCGAGAATCCGCACGCCCAGACCCGGGCCCGGGAACGGATGGCGATAGACCATCGCCGGCGGCAAACCGAGCTTCACGCCAAGTTCGCGCACTTCGTCCTTGAACAGTTCGCGCAACGGTTCGAGCAGCTTCAGATTCAGCGTCTCCGGCAGGCCGCCCACGTTGTGGTGGCTCTTGATGGTCTGCGCACCCTTCTTGCCCTTGCCGGCCGATTCGATTACGTCCGGATAGATCGTGCCTTGCGCCAGCCACTTCGCATCGGTCAGCTTGCCGGCTTCGGTCTGGAACACCTCGACGAACTCCGCGCCGATGATCTTGCGCTTCGCTTCCGGATCGGTCACGCCGGCGAGCTTGCGCAGGAACACGTCGCTTGCGTCGACGTGAATCACCTTCACGCCGAGGTGATCGGCGAAGGTTGCCATCACCTGCTCGGCTTCGTTCAGGCGCAGCAGGCCGTGATCGACGAACACGCAGGTGAGTTGGTCGCCGATCGCGCGATGCAGCAGCGCTGCCGCCACCGACGAGTCCACGCCGCCCGACAGCCCCAGGATCACGTGCTCGTTACCGACCTGCTCGCGAATCTTCGCGACGGCTTCGTCGACATAGTTGCCCATTTCCCAGTCGGCCCGCGCGCCGCAGATCTGCAGCACGAAGCGTTCGAGCATCGCGCGGCCCTGCACGGTGTGCGTGACTTCCGGATGCCATTGCAGGCCGTAGAAGCGGCGCTGTTCGTCGGCCATTGCCGCGATCGGGCAAGATTCCGTCGACGCCATCAGCGCGAAGCCCGGCGGCATTTCGAGCACCTTGTCGCCGTGGCTCATCCAGACCTTCAGCATGCCGTGGCCTTCCGGCGTGGTGAAGTCGCTGATGCCTTCGAGCAGGCTCGTATGGTTGCGCGCGCGCACTTCGGCATAACCGAATTCGCGCAGATGGCCGATGTCGACCTTGCCGCCCAGCTGCTCGGCCATCGCCTGCATGCCGTAGCAGATGCCGAGCACCGGCACGCCGAGTTCGAACACCGCTTGCGGCACGCGCGGCGTATCCGTTTCGGTGACCGAGCTCGGGCCGCCGGAGAGGATCACGCCCTTCGGCGCGAAGTCGCGAATGAACGACGCATCGACGTCGTACGGGTGAATTTCCGAATACACGTTGGCTTCGCGAACGCGACGTGCAATCAGTTGGGTGACTTGCGAACCGAAGTCGAGGATCAGGATCTTGTCATGCATGGCAGCGGACGGAGTCAAAAGTGAGCAAATACGGAATGCCGCGCACGAGGCACGGCGTTGAATTCAAAGCGGTCCGCGTGGGAACGATCGAGCATGAAACATAACGATGAAGCGTACTGGCGTATGCACCGTCGCAGCCATCTGCGTGCGGCGCGCGCGGATGAACGCGCGAACGGAATCCGGTAGCTTCGGCGGACGGCGTGACGCCGAGCGCGTCAACCATGAAGCGGCGGCCGGGGTCCGCCAGGGGCATCGGCGGCGGCGTTGCGGGCGTCTTCGCGCGCGGCCCGGGCAGCGCGTTCGGACTCCGTGAGGCCGGCTTCGCCCGTCACCGGATGCACCGGCGTCGTCGAAGCGGAACTCACGGGATTCACCGGGCTATCCGGATTGACCGGCCGTGTGACCGGCATGACGGGTTCGACGACCGGCTCGGCGCGATAGACCGGAAAGCCCGCGGTGACGCGAGGCTCGCGCTCCAGTTCACGGCGTTTTGCGGCTTCTTTTGCCGCCTCGGCCTCGGCTTGCTGCGCAGCGCGCTTTTCAGCACGGCTGGAAGCGCCTTTGACCACAATGCCCTTCTCGCGCCGGCGCACCGCACCCGACAAACGCACCCCACCGAGACCGACCACCACCAGCACCACGCCCGCCAGCACCGCGACGATCTGCCCGAAGCCGGTGAGCGCCGGTGTATGCAAACCAAGCAGCCAGACCAGCATCAGTACACCGGTCAGCCAGTTCACATGACCGACGACCTTGGCGACCGCGGAGGTCAGCGCCCCGTCGAACGATGCGTGCAAGGCCAGCCACGCGAGCCCGATCAGCGCCACGCCAAACCCCTGGCCGACCAGCGCCGGCTGCGGTTGCACCAACTGCAGCGCGTCGTACAACGAAGTCCAGGGTGTCAGCAGAAACAACAGGCCGAACGCAAGCAACAACAAGGCATCGAGGATGAGTACAACGCGCAGCAGTGGCTTCATTGGCGTTTAGTCCACGTGGTAGTTGGGCGCTTCCTTGGTGATCTGCACATCATGCACGTGCGATTCGCGCAGGCCCGCGCCGGTGATCTGCACGAACTCGGCCTTGTCGTTCATCTCCGAGATCGTGCGGCAGCCGCAGTAGCCCATGCTCGCGCGCACGCCGCCGATCAGCTGGAACAGGATCGCATTGACCGAGCCCTTGTAGGCGACGCGGCCTTCGATACCTTCCGGCACCAGCTTGTCGATGTTCGCGGAGTTGTCCTGGAAGTAGCGGTCCGCCGCGCCGTCCTTCATCGCGCCGACCGAACCCATGCCGCGGTACGACTTGTACTGTCGGCCCTGATACAGGAACACGTCGCCCGGCGCTTCTTCGGTGCCGGCGAACATGCTGCCCATCATCACGGCGTTGGCGCCCGCTGCGAGTGCCTTGCTGACGTCGCCCGAGAAGCGCACGCCGCCGTCGGCGATGACCGGCACGCCGGTGCCCTTGAGCGCTTCGGACACGTTGGAGATCGCGGTGACCTGCGGCACGCCCACGCCGGCGACGATCCGCGTGGTGCAGATCGAGCCCGGGCCGATACCGACCTTCACACCGTCCGCGCCGTACTCGACGAGCGCCTTGGCGGCCGCCGCGGTGGCGATGTTGCCGCCGATCACTTCGACGTGCGGGAAGTTCTGCTTGACCCACTTGACCCGCTCGAGCACGCCCTTGCTGTGACCGTGCGCGGTATCGACGACGATCACGTCGACGCCCGCCTGCACCAGCAGTTCGACGCGCTCTTCGTTGTCCTCGCCGACGCCGACCGCCGCGCCCGCGCGCAGCTTGCCGTGCTCGTCCTTACAGGCGTCCGGGTGTTCGGTCTGCTTGGTGATGTCCTTGACGGTCATCAGGCCGCGCAGTTCGAACGCGTCGTTGATCACCAGCACGCGCTCGAGGCGGTGGCTGTGCATCAGCGCCTTCGCTTCGGCGAGCGGCGTGCCTTCCTTGACCGTGACGAGGCGCTCGCGCGGCGTCATGATGGTGCGCACCGGCTCATCCAGACGCTCTTCGAAGCGCAGGTCGCGGTTCGTGACGATGCCGATCAGCTGCGCGCCTTCGACGACCGGAAAGCCCGAAATGCCATGCTGTTGCGACAGCGCGATCACGTCGCGCACTTTCATCTGCGGCGGCACCGTGATCGGATCACGCACGACGCCCGACTCGAAACGCTTCACCTTGGCGACTTCACGCGCCTGCTCGGCCGGCGTGAGGTTCTTGTGGATGATGCCCACGCCGCCCATTTGCGCCATTGCGATCGCGAGGCGAGCTTCAGTGACGGTGTCCATGGCGGCGGACACGAGCGGCATATTCAGGGAGATGTTGCGGGTCAGCCGGGTCTTGAGGCTGGTGTCGCGCGGCAAAACATCGGAGAAAGCCGGGACGAGGAGCACGTCATCGAACGTGAGTGCTGTTTGGATCAGACGCATGGCAAATCCTATAGGCGCAAAAGCGAATTATACGCGATACCTCCCCGGTTTTCACTGCACGAACAGCAGCTTAGCGAATTTCGGGCGATTTTTTTCGTGACTTCGGGCCTGTCGATTTCGCTTCACCGTTCGCGCCGGGTTCGATCGGGTTTCGTTTGCGCGTTCGAGGGCGGCGGGACACGCGGGTGGCCTGGCCGGGGAGGTTTTCACGTGGCGCAGTGCGATGGCAGCGTGCGCCGCCCGCCCCGCCGAAGCCCTGCAACCCCGCGGAAAACGACGGCTCGGCGCACCGAAACCGCCCAAAAACCGCCCGAATGCAGAATCGAACAAGACGCGCAGCCCGGCGAACGGCTATCCTGCGGGCCATTCCAGTTTTCTTGCAGGGGCAGTCGATGCAGCGCGGTGTGGCATATGGGGTAATGGCCGGGGCCTTATGGGGCATGGTGTTTCTGGTGCCGCGCGTGCTGCCCGACTTTTCGCCGCTGCTGCTGAGCGCGGGGCGCTACACGATGTACGGCATCGTCTCGCTGGCCGCCGCGCTGCCGATGGCGCGCTCACTCGTCAAACGGCTGACCCGGGCGGATCTCGGTGCGCTGGTGAAACTGGCGCTGGCCGGCAATCTCGTCTATTACCTGCTGCTGACGGCGGCCGTGCATCTGATCGGCATCGCACCCGCGTCGCTGATCGTCGGCGTGCTACCGGTCACGGTCACACTGCTCGGGCGGCGCGATCACGGCGCCGTGCCGCTCGCCCGCCTCGCGTGGCCGCTGGCGGTGGTGATGGCGGGCATCGTCTGCATCAACATCGACGTGTTCACGGTGGCCGACAGCACGCCGGTGAGCGTCGCCACGAAGCTGCTCGGGGTCGCCTGCGCGGTGGGCGCACTGGGCTGCTGGACGTGGTTCGCGGTCGAAAACGCCCGCTATCTGCAGCGCCAGACGCATTTCAGCGGCAATGAATGGTCCGTGCTGTGGGGCGTGGTGACGGGCGCGCTCGGCGCGGCGCTATGGCTCGTGATCGCGGTGCTGCCGTCGGGCGGCCCGCAAGGCGAACTGGCCGACGCGCGCTGGCACACGTTCTGGATGCTGAATCTCGGCCTCGCGATCGGCGCGTCGTGGCTCGGCAACGGGCTGTGGAATGCCGCGTCGAAGCGGTTGCCGTTGACGCTGTCCGGCCAGATGATCGTATTCGAGACGCTTTTCGCACTGCTCTACGCGTTCATTTACGACCAGCGCCTGCCGCGTCCGTTGGAACTGGCGGCGATCCTGCTGCTGGTGGCGGGGGTGTGCTGGTCGGTGCGCCAGCATGCGGACGATGATACGTCGGGGCTCGCGCCCATCAAGAAGAAGGCGCAGGTTTCGGCGCCTTGAGGGCGGCCCAACGGTTCGCAACGTTTTGGCGCGAACCCGCCGCCCCGCTTCAACGCGCGGCCGCGCGCCGCCTAGCGCGAATCCCGATTCTGCCAACGGCGCCCTTCGATCGACCCTGCCTTGCGGGTCTTCTCGACGCGGCGTTGGCGCGACAGCTTCGGATCGACCAGCAGCGGACGATAGATCTCGACCCGGTCATGATCGGCGAGCACCGTGTCGAGCGGCTTGAGCTTGCCGAACACACCCACCTTCTGCGTATTCAGATCGATGCCCGGAAAGCGCTGCAGGATGCCGCTCGCGTCGAGCGCCTGTTGCAGCGTGGCGCCCTCGGGCAGGTCCACAGCGATCAGCGCCTGCCCGTCGGGCGACGCGTAGCAGACTTCGATCGACAGGCGCGCGCTCATGCCTTGCCGTAGCGCTGGTCGGCGCGCTTCACGAATGACTCGACGAACGTGTTGGCGATGTGATTGAACACCGGCCCGATGATCTTCTCGAGAATGACGTTGGTGAATTCGTAGTGCAGCGCGAATTCGATCTTGCAGGCATCCGCGCGCAGCGGCGTGAAACGCCAGAAACCGGTGAACCTGCGAAACGGGCCGTCCGCGAACTCCATATCGATGCGCGTTGGCCGCTCCATGCTGTTGCGTGTGGCAAAGTGCTGCTTGATGCCCTTGAAGTTGATGTCGATCTTCGCCTCCATGCTGGTTTCGTCCCGGTGGCGGACTTCGACACCCCCGCACCAGGGCAGGAAGTTGGGGTAATCGGCGACGTCGGTAACGAGGTCGAACATCTGTTCCGCCGAGTGACGGATCAACACAGTTTTCTGGACATCTGCCATAAATTGAACAGCGCGTGGCAAGGGTGGACAAGCGGGTTGAAAAGCGCCGCGGGCTTTCCTTGCCCCGCTTTGCTAAAATCGTGATTTTAAACGAGTTGGGCACTTTCCATTCATGAGCATCATCGACAACAGAAAAGCTTTCTACGACTACTCGGTCGAAGAACGCTATGAAGCAGGGCTCGTGCTCGAAGGATGGGAGGTCAAGGCGCTGCGCGCCGGGCGCGGCCAGATCAAGGAAGGTTACGTCGTTATCAAGAATAACGAACTGTTCCTGATCGGCACGCACATCAGCCCGCTGCCCGAAGCCTCGACCCATATCAACCCCGACCCGGTCCGCACGCGCAAGCTGCTGCTGCATAGCGAGGAGATCAGCAAACTGATCGGCAAGGTCGAGCAGCGCGGCTACACGCTCGTGCCGCTGAACTTCCACTACAAGGGCGGCCGCGTCAAATGCGAGATCGGCCTCGCCAAGGGCAAGAAGCAGCACGACAAGCGCGAAACCGAGAAGAAGCGCGATTGGGAACGCGAGAAGGCGCGATTGATGCGCTCGCCGAGCTGATCGAAGACACGTTCCGAGTCCCACCACACCGCAAGCGCTCGGCACTCAATGAAAAATGGCCCGCACGATCTGCGGGCCATCTGTTTTTCGCGGCGGACAAATCCGCGCACCGCCTGGCTCACCGCGCCTCGGTCACGCCCTTGTCCTTGCCTTTGCTCACGATCGTCAAGGCCGACGCGATCATCGAACTCATATCCGCGAGATTGCCCGGCACGATCAGCGCGGTGCCCTGCTTCGCCAGATTGCCGAACGCGTTCACGTACTGTTCGGCCACCTTCAGATTCACCGCTTCCATGCCGCCGTTCGACTGGATCGCGGCCGCGATCTTCTGGATCGCCTGCGAGTTGGCCTCGGCCACCGCCAGAATCGCCGACGCCTGGCCCTGCGCCTGGTTGATCGCCGCCTGCCGTTCGCCTTCGGACTTCTGGATCGCCGCTTCACGGCCTCCGGACGCGATATTGATCTGCTCCTGCTTGCGCCCTTCGGACGCCGCGATCAGCGCGCGCTTCTCGCGCTCGGCGGTGATCTGCGCCTGCATCGCGTGCAGGATCTCCTTGGGCGGCGTCAGGTCCTTGATCTCGTAGCGCAGCACCTTCACGCCCCAGTTCGAGGCCGCCTCATCGAGCGAGGATACGATGCTGTGGTTGATGAAATCGCGCTCCTCGAAAGTCTTGTCGAGCTCCAGCTTGCCGATCACCGAGCGCAGCGTAGTCTGCGACAGCTGCGTGATCGCGAACACGAAGTTGCTCGATCCGTACGACGCCTTCATCGGATCAGTGACCTGGAAGTACAGCACGCCGTCCACCTGCAACTGCGTGTTGTCGCGCGTGATACAGACCTGGCTCGGCACTTCGAGCGGAATTTCCTTGAGGATGTGCTTGTACGCGATCCGGTCGACGAACGGAAAAGCGAAGCTCAAGCCCGGCGTCAGCGTACTGTGATAACGGCCGAGACGCTCCAGCACCCACGCGTGCTGCTGGGGCACGATCTTGATGGTCTGTGCCGCGAGCACGATCACGATAATCAGCAGCACGGCCCCGACGATGGTTGAATCCATATTGGCTCTCCCGCCCCTCTGGTTTGAATAGTTGCGCGTGTTTGACTCAAGCCCGGATGCACGCGCAGAGCGCAAGCGTGCCGGACACTCAGGCCGTGTTTGCGTTGTTCTTCGGCTGCCGGCTCGCCACGACGACCAGACAACTGCCGCGCAATTCCGTGATTTCGTAGACCTGCGCATCTTCAGGCTCGCCAGCGGCCAGTTCGACATCCCACGCCGCGCCGCGATAATTCGCGCGCGCCCGGCGCTCGTGCCACGCCGGCACGCTCAGCGTCTGACCGATGTCGAGATTGACGTCCGGATTACGCGACGCGTGCGCGCGCTTGCGACGGCCAAAGCGCGAGCGCCTGAGCAGCACGACCGCCGCCAGCGCGACCACGGCGGCCACTGCGAACTGCACGTCGGCAGCGGCGCCGGCAATGTGCGCGAGCGCCGCCGCGACGAAGCCCAACGCGATCATCAACAGATAGAAGGTGCCGCTCGTCAACTCCAGCACGACCAGCACGCCCGCCCCGATCCACCAGAACAATCCACCTGGCACCACGTCGACCTCCACAAAGCAAAACACCCCGGATCTACCGGGGTGTTTATAGCACGAAGCGCCTGCGCATTAACGGGCGATGCGGTGCGCTTGAACTCACGCTTGACGTACCGCATCTCACGTTATGCATGCCGCCTGGGTTCTTCACCATCAAGCGGCATGTCGCACGCTTTACTTGCCCGCCGACTTCGCCAGTTGCTGCCACGTCTCAATAATGGTGTCCGGGTTCAGCGAGATCGACGCGATGCCTTCGTCCGTCAGCCATTGCGCGAAATCCGGATGATCCGACGGGCCCTGGCCGCAGATACCGACGTACTTGTTCAGACGCAGGCAGGTTTCGATTGCACGCTTGAGCATGAACTTGACCGCCGGATCGCGTTCGTCGAAGTCGACCGCCAGCAGTTCCATGCCGGAGTCGCGGTCGAGGCCGAGCGTGAGCTGCGTCAAGTCGTTCGAACCGATCGAGAAGCCGTCGAAGAATTGCAGGAATTCTTCGGCGAGGATCGCGTTCGACGGCACTTCGCACATCATGATCAGGCGCAGGTCCTTCTCGCCGCGCTTCAGGCCGAACTTCTCCAGCAGCCCGACTACGCGCTCCGCCTGCTTCAGCGTACGCACGAACGGCACCATGATCTCGACGTTGTCGAGGCCCATCTCTTCACGCACCCGCTTCAGCGCGATGCATTCCATCTGGAATGCTTCGGCGAAATCTTCGGCGATGTAGCGCGACGCGCCACGGAAACCCAGCATCGGGTTTTCTTCGTCCGGCTCGTAACGCGAACCGCCGATCAGCTTCTTGTACTCGTTCGACTTGAAGTCCGACAGACGCACGATCACGGGCTTCGGATAGAACGCCGCGGCGATCGTCGCGATCCCTTCGGTCAGCTTGTCGACGTAGAACGCGCGCGGCGATGCATGACCGCGAGCGACGCTCTCCACCGCCTTCTTCAGGTCCTGATCGATGTTCGGGTACTCGAGAATCGCCTTCGGGTGAACGCCGATGTTGTTGTTGATGATGAACTCGAGCCGCGCGAGACCCACGCCTGCGTTCGGCAGTTGCGAGAAGTCGAACGCGAGTTGCGGGTTGCCGACGTTCATCATGATTTTCACCGGAATCGGCGGCAGTTCGCCGCGCTGGACTTCGGTGATTTCGGTTTCGAGCAGACCGTCGTAGATCTTGCCTTCGTCGCCTTCCGCGCACGACACGGTGACCAGCGCGCCTTCCTTCAGCACGTCGGTTGCGTCGCCGCAGCCGACCACCGCCGGCACGCCCAGCTCACGCGCGATGATTGCCGCGTGGCAGGTCCGGCCGCCACGGTTCGTGACGATCGCCGATGCGCGCTTCATCACCGGCTCCCAGTTCGGGTCGGTCATGTCGGCGACCAGCACGTCGCCCGGCTGCACACGGTCCATTTCCGACGGATCGTGAATCACGCGCACCGGACCCGCGCCGATCTTCTGGCCGATCGCGCGGCCGGTGGCCAGCACGTTCGACTGACCCTTCAGCTTGAAGCGCTGCTCGGCCTTGCCCGCTGCCTGGCTCTTCACCGTCTCCGGACGCGCCTGCAGGATGAAGATCTTGCCGTCGCGGCCGTCCTTGCCCCACTCGATGTCCATTGGACGCTCGTAGTGCTTCTCGATGATGACCGCGTACTTCGCCAGTTCGATCACGTCTTCGTCGGTGATCGAGAAGCGGTTGCGCTGCTCGTGCGGAACGTCGACGGTCTTCACACGGCCCTGCTCGCCGGCCTTCGTGAATTCCATCTTGATCAGCTTCGAGCCGATCGAGCGGCGGATGATCGGGTACTTGCCCTGCGCGAGCGTGGTCTTGAAGACGTAGAACTCGTCCGGATTCACGGCGCCTTGCACGACGGTTTCGCCGAGACCGTAGCTCGACGTGATGAACACGGCGTCCTTGAAGCCCGATTCGGTGTCCAGCGTGAACATCACGCCGGCCGCGCCGACGTCCGAGCGCACCATGCGCTGCACGCCCGCCGACAAGGCGACTTCAGCATGCGTGAAGCCCTTGTGGACGCGATAGGAGATCGCGCGGTCGTTATACAGCGACGCGAACACGTGCTTCATGCGATCGAGCACGTCGTCGATGCCGACCACGTTGAGGTAGCTTTCCTGCTGACCCGCGAACGAAGCGTCCGGCAAGTCTTCCGCCGTGGCCGACGAACGCACGGCAAACGACAGCTCTTCAGGCGAGCTGTTTTGCAGCGTGTCGAAACCCGCGCGGATGTCGGCCTCGAGCTGCGGCTGCAGCGGCGCGTCGACGATCCATTGACGGATTTCCTTGCCGGCTTCGGCGAGCGCCTTCACGTCGTCGACGTCGAGCGTTTCGAGACGTTTGGCGATGCGGTCGGTCAGATTGTTGTGATGCAGGAAGTCGCGGAAAGCCAGTGCCGTGGTGGCGAACCCGGTCGGCACTCGCACGCCGGCTTCGGCGAGCTGACTGATCATCTCGCCCAACGACGCGTTTTTGCCACCGACGATTTCCACGTCGGTCATCCGCAACTGCTCGAACGGAACTACATACGCCTTGTCCTTTGCGACGGTAACTGCGTTAGTCATACAAGCCCCTAAGTGTGAAAGAAATTCACGGCTGTGCAAGTGGGCTTGAACACGGAACGCCCATTGGGAGCGTGACCCCGTGTCTTGCACAACCTGTTGGAGAAACAATCGCGGCAAAGGCCAGCGGCAGCCTCAGCGCCAAAAGCGCGATGAAAGGAGCGAATGGCCGAATTTACCGGTCGATCCACCCCATTGAGCACCAGTTACCGACCGAAAGCGCCGCGTTGAGCGGTCGTTCGCGGCGAGTTAGACGCCAATCGCCTGCAATTGCTTATCCAACAGGTTGCCGCTATTCTACCGTGCCGACTCCTGAAATGTGGCAGTCGGACGAGAATTGCGCCTCGAAACGCGCCCCGGACCGGCCGACGGGCTTTTGCGAGGCTCCTCCGCCATCCGGGCGCGGTTGTGGTGCCCACGGCGCGCTGCATCGACGCCGCTGCCTCGGCGGTTAGTCGCCGGGCAGCGTGCTCACCGCAGCGATCTTTGATTCGAGCGCTTGTTGCCGCTCACGTTCCCCAGCTCCACTGATGCCGCCCACCGTATTCATCGTCTCCGACGGTACCGGGATTACTGCCGAAACCTTCGCGCATTCGATCCTGTCCCAGTTCGACCAGAAATTCCGCCTGGTGCGCGTGCCCTTCGTCGACTCGACGGAAAAAGCCTACGCGACGCTCGAAAAGATCAACGAGGCGATCGTGCAGGACGGCCGCCGTCCGATCGTCTTCACCACGCTGGTGGACAGCGCGTCGAATCAGATCGTCAAAGGCTCGAATGCGCTGGTGCTGGACATGTTTCAGACCTTCGTCGAGCCGCTCGAACAGGAACTGGAGCTGAAGTCGAGTCACGCGATGGGCCGCGGCCACCAGAACGCGGACACCGAGGAGTACAAGAACCGGATCGAGGCGATCAACTTCTCGCTCGCCCACGACGACGGCCAGTCGAACCGCAATCTCGCCGACGCCGACGTGATCCTGGTCGGCGTGTCGCGCAGCGGCAAAACGCCGACGAGCCTCTATCTGGCGATGCAGTACGGCGTCAAGGCGGCCAACTATCCGCTGATTCCGGAAGACTTCGAGCGCGGCAAGCTGCCGACGCCGCTGCTCGCACATCGGCAGAAGATGTTTGGTTTGTCGATCGATCCGCAGCGTCTGTCGGAAATCCGTAACGAGCGTCGACCGGGCAGCAAGTATGCGGCGCCGGAGAATTGCCGCTACGAAATCAATGAAGCGGAAACGATGATGCGGCGTGAGGGGATCAAGTGGTTGTCGTCGACGCACAAGTCGATCGAAGAGATCGCGACGACGATCCTGCAGGAGATCAAGCTGGAGCGGCCGGCTTATTGAGCGCGGGTTGAGATTGCAACGACGCGGGACTGCGGGGTGATACGCAGCCGCATCAGCGAGGGCTACACGACGTAGCATTGCGCCGTGGCATGGGCGAGCGGCCCTGCGAAGCACCCAGCGGCGCAGTGCGCGCCGCGATCTTTGCTGTCAATCCCGTCCGCGCTGTTGACGACACTGCTCGAACACGCAGACGGCTGCCGCAGCCGCCACGTTCAGCGACTCCATCCCGCCCGGCTGCGGAATCGTCACCCGCAGCGAAACCGCCTCGCGCCAGAGCTGCGACACGCCCGCCCCTTCGTTGCCGAACACCCACGCGAGCGGCCCGCTCAGATCGCAATCGTAAATCGCCTCGGCGCCGTGCGAATCGGTGATGACGATTGGCACCGCCAGGCGCTCGATCAACGCCTGCGCGTCGACATCCTCGTGAATCTGCAGCAGGAAGTGCGCACCCATGCCCGAGCGCAGTACCTTCGATGACCATGCGTACGCCGTCCCCGGCGCGCAGAACACCTGCTGAATCCCGGCCGCGGCCGCGCTGCGCAGAATCGAACCGACGTTGCCCGCGTCCTGCACGCCGTCGAGCACGAGGCAGGTTTGCGCGACCGTCTCGGGCAGCGGCGTATCGAGCTTCCCGACCAGCAGCAGAATTCCGACACCGTGTACGACATTCGACAACTGTCCGAACAGCGCGTCCGGCAACGTCACAATGCGATGATCCTCGATGCGCGAGACGATCGCCTGCGCTTCGTCGTGACCCAGCGCGCCGTCGGTGACGACGCACATTTCCGGCTGCCCGGCGACGTCGAGATACGCGCTCGCGAGATGGAATCCTTCGAGCAGCGCGTGGCCGCTGCGGCGCTGTTGATGCGTCGAGCCGGCCAATGCCTTCAGGCGTTTGTAGAGCGGATTGTCCCGCGAGGTGATGGCTTTCACAGGCAGCGAAGACGGTGAGAATGGGAGAAGAGCGCTGCGCCTGAAAGCGCGCGTCGCTCAGAGGGTGTTCAGATGCCGCTGGGTTCGCCGAAGGCGTCGTCGTCGAACATTGCGTCGCCCAGCGTGCCCGGCACGATGACGACTTCCGCCGACGGCAACGGCACGCCCGTGCCGAATCGCAGATGCGCTTCGCGCACCGGCGCGAACGAGCGCCGATGGTGCTCGCACGGCCCATGCTCGCGCAGCGCCGCGAGGTGCTGCGGCGTGCCATAGCCAACATGCGCATTGAAACCGTACACAGGATGGCGCTGATGCAGTTCGAGCAGCATCCGGTCGCGCGTGACTTTGGCAAGAATCGACGCCGCTGAAATGCTCTTCACGAGCGCATCGCCGCCGATCACCGCTTCGCTGCGAATGCTCAGCGTCGGACAGCGATTGCCGTCGATCTTGACGAGCGTGGGCACGACCGACAGGCCTTCCACGGCGCGCTTCATCGCCAGCATCGTGGCGTGCAGGATGTTCAGCGAGTCGATTTCTTCGACCGTCGCCGACGCGACGCAGTACGCGAGTGCGCGGTCGACGATCTTGTCGTACAGCTCGTCGCGTTTTTTGGCGCTGAGCGCCTTCGAATCATCGAGCCCGCGAATCATCGGCCTGGCCGGATCGAAAATCACCGCAGCCGCGACGACGGGCCCGGCCAGCGGACCGCGCCCTGCTTCGTCGACGCCGCAGACGATGTCATCCGCCGTCTCGAAGTTCAGGCCGACCTGCGCGGCGGTTCCAGCGACCGCCACAGCCTTGCGGCGAGGTGCGCGTGTGATGATCACAGCCGCCCCGTGCGCTTTTCGATGACGCTCGCCACGATTTCCGCCGCACGCTGCGCGGTATTCTGCTTCAGCACGTGATGCATCTCCGTGAAGATTTCCGTCAGCGTGCGCCGGTTGGCTTCGTCGCGCAACTGTTTCAGCGTGGCTTCGGCGAGCGCCTGCGGCGTCGCGAAGTGCTGCAGGATTTCCGGCACCACGAAGCGTCCAGCCAGAATGTTCGGCAGGCCGACGTACGGCAGATAGCCCTGACGGCGCATGATCTGGCCGGTCAGCCAGGGCACCTTGTACGAAATGACCATCGGCTTTTTCAGCAGCGCGGCTTCGAGCGTCACGGTGCCGCTCTTCACGAGGATCGCGTCGGCGGCGGTCATCGCGAGTTGCGACTGGCCGTCGGTAATCGTCAGCGCGAGGCCCGGATGCGCGTCGACCAGCGGCCGCAGCATGTCGCGCAAGGTCGGCGTGGCCGCCGGCATCACGAACCGCAGACCGGGCTCCTGGTGCTGCATCATCTCCATCGCGGCAAAAAACGTCGGGCCGATCAGATCGATTTCCGAGCGCCGGCTGCCCGGCAGCACCGCGATGATCGGCCCGCTTTCCGCGAGACCGAGCGCACGGCGCGCGCCGAGCGTGTCGGGTTCGAGCGGAATCTCGTCGGCGAGCGGATGACCCACGTATGAGGCCGCGACCCCCGCCTTTTCCAGCAGCGCCGTTTCGAACGGGAACACGCACAGCATGTGATCGACCGCTCTGGCGATCTTCTTGATGCGCCCGCCGCGCCACGCCCAGATTGACGGACAGACGAAGTGAACGGTCGGAATGCCCGCGTCGCGCAGCGCGTGCTCGAGCCCGAAATTGAAATCGGGCGCATCCACGCCGACGAACACCGACGGCGGCTCGGCCAGCAACTGACGCTTCAGTTCGTTGCGAATGCCGAGAATCCCGGGGATGTGCCGCAGCGCTTCGACATAGCCGCGCACCGTGAGCTTTTCCATCGGCCAGTGGGCGTCGAAACCCGTGGCGATCATGCGTGGACCGCCGATCCCGTAGTACTGGGTGCCGGCGGGCAGACGGCTCGCGAGACCGTCGAGCAGCGAGGCCGCCAGCAGGTCGCCGGACGGCTCGCCGGCCACCATCGCGACGCGTAGCGGACTGGGTTGTAATGCCATCGGTTAGCGGATGATGCCGCGTTGCGACGCTTCGACGAACGCGAGCAGCGTCTGCACCGGCGCATCGCCGTCACCGCCGGCGGACGCGAGTTCGCGCAATTGCACCTTCGCCTCTTCCAGCGACAGACCGTTCTTGTACAGCACGCGGTACGCCGTGCGCAGCGCCGAAATCGCATCCGGCGAGAAGCCGCGGCGGCGCAGGCCTTCGACGTTGATGCCATGCGGCTCCGCCTTGTTGCCGGCGGCGATCACGAACGGCGGGATGTCCTGCACCAGCGCCGAGGCGCCGCCCAGCATCGAATGTGCACCGATGCGCACGAACTGATGCACGCCCGACATGCCGCCGATGATCGCGTGGTCGCCGATCGTCACGTGGCCGGCCATCTGTGCGTTGCTCGACAGAATGACGTTGTTGCCGACGTGGCAGTCGTGCCCGATGTGCACGTAGGCCATGATCCAGTTGTCGTCACCTAGCGTGGTGACGCCGGCGTCCTGCATCGTGCCGGTGTGGATCGTCGTGAATTCGCGGATCATGTTGCGGTTGCCGACCACGAGCCGGGTCGGCTCGTCCTTGTACTTCATGTCCTGCGGACGGCCGCCGACCGATGCGTAGTGGCCGATCCGGTTGTCTTCGCCGATCGTGGTGTAGCCTTCGATCACGCTATGCGAACCGACCGTGCTGCGTGCACCGATCGTCACGTGTGCGCCGATCACGGCGTACGGACCGACTTCGACCGATTCGTCGAGTTGTGCGCCCGGTTCGACGATCGCAGTGGGATGAATCCTGCTCATGCGTCCTCGCTTCTGATTCTGTTGCGTTGTCTGGATGGGCTTCTGGCGGAACCGGCCGCGCCGGTGTCAAAACGCCCGCCGCCCGCTCCCTGGTTGCCTTGACGCGCGCTTAAGCGTCTTTGTCCGTGTGCCGCACCGCGCACATCAGGTCGGCTTCCGCCGCCACGACGCCATCCACTTCGGCGCGCGCCTTGAACTTCCAGATGCCGCGCATATGACGCTCGAACGTGCAGTTCAGGATCAGCTGATCGCCCGGCTCCACGACGCGCTTGAAGCGCGCATTGTCGATACCCACGAATAGATAGAGCGTGTTCGACGGATCGCTCGGCTCCTCCGAAAACGTCAGCAAAGCCGCGGTTTGCGCGAGCGCTTCGAGAATCAGCACGCCGGGCATGACCGGGCGGGTCGGGAAATGCCCCTGGAAATACGGCTCGTTGATCGACACGTTCTTCAACGCTTTGATGCACTTGTGCGGCTCGAGTTCGAGCACCCGATCGACCAGCAGGATCGGGTAACGATGGGGCAGCAGCGTGAGAATCTTATGAATGTCGAGATTGATTTTTTCGGTGCTCATGGTGTTTCTGCTCACGCATTGACTGCGCGATGATGACTGCGGATGCTGGTGCAGGTGGGTTGAAAACGCGTGCTGCAGGCGCCCGCCATGATCCGGCGGCCGTGCCACCCGGTCACGGCAACCGACTTTGCTTCGTGATGCTGCCCGCCATTTTACGCGGTGCCGGCAAGCTTACGCGATGCCGACGAACCGCCCTGATATCTCAAGGCTTCTCGCCTGCGGAATTGCTTGCCGCGTGGCCCGCCGCATGGGGCTCCGCGTTGCCCGAACCGTCGGCCGCGGCGCTTTCGAGCGCCCGGATACGATCGCGCAGTTTGTCGATATTGCGCAGCAGGGCCGCGCTCTTGTTCCAGTCCGCATGGTTCACGGCTGGGAACGCGCTGGTGTACATACCGGGCTTCAGGAGTGATTTCGACACCCCCGACTTCGCGGTGACGATCACATAGTCGGCCAGCGTGACGTGCCCGGCAATGCCGACCGCGCCGCCAATCATGCAATGACGGCCGATCGTCGTGCTGCCCGCGATGCCCGCGCAACCGGCGATCACCGTGTACGCGCCGACCTTGCAGTTGTGGCCGATCTGCACGAGGTTGTCGATCTTCACGCACTCTTCGATGATCGTATCGGCCATTGCGCCACGGTCGATCGTGGTGTTCGCGCCGATTTCGACGTCCGCCGCGATCGACACGCCGCCGACCTGCGGAATCTTGACCCAGCTGCCGGTACGCGCGTCGCCCTCACCGACGAAATCCGGCGCAAAGCCGAAACCGTCCGAGCCGATCACCGCGCCCGCGTGCACGATCACGCGCTCGCCGAGCTTGCAGCCGTGGTACACGGCGACATTCGGATACAGATGAGAGTCCGCGCCAATGCGCGTGCCCCGGCCGATCACGACATTGGCATCCAGCCGGACGTTCTCGCCGATTACGGCGCCCGCTTCCACCGTGACGTGCGGGCCGACCACCGCGCTCGCGGCAACCTGCGCGGACGGATCGATGGTTGCGCTCGGATGCACGCCGGGCACAGCCTTCGGCGCGGCGAGGTCGATGAAGGTTTGCGCGACGCGCGCAAAGTAAGCGTACGGGTTCGGCGTGACGATGAAGTTACGGCCCTCACGCGAAGCCAGCTTCGCGAGGTCGTCGGCGTTGATCAACACCGCGCCCGCGCGAGTGGCTTCTACCTGCGACAGGTACTTCGGATTCGCGAGGAACGCCAGTTGGTTCGGGCCCGCCTGGTCGAGCGGCGCCAGACTGCCGACGCGCTGCGAACCGTTTCCGACTACCGTACCGCCGAACCGCTGGACGATGTCCTCGAGCGTAAATGCCATGCCTGTCCTGTCTCCTGCTGTTCAATCCAACCTGTTATTGCGTCCGCGCGCGGCGGCGTGCCGGTGTGGGCGTGCCATCCCTCTGGCCTTCCTCAGTTGCCCGACGCCGCCAGCGCCTTGAGCACCTGGTCGGTGATGTCGATGCGCGGGCTCACGTACACCGCTTCCTGCACGATCAGATCGTAGTGCTGCGCCTCGGCGATCTGCTTGATGACCTTGTTGGCGCGGTCGAGCACCGCCGCCAGCTCCTCGTTGCGGCGCTGATTCAGATCTTCGCGGAATTCGCGTTGCTTGCGCTGGAAGTCCGTGTCCAGTTGCGACAGATCGCGCTGCTTTTGCGCACGATCGGCGGCCGACATCGACGCGCCGTTCTTGTCGAGCGAATCCGACATCGACTTCAGCTTCTGCGCCATGTCGGCGAGATCCTTGTCACGCTTCGCGAATTCGGCTTCGAGCTTGACCTGGGCAGCTTTCGCCGCCGCCGATTCGCGCAGGATGCGGTCGGAATTCACCGCGGCGATCTTCGCCTCCTGCGCGTGCGCTACCCCGACGCCCAAGGTCATTGCCAGCGCCATCGCGCACGCTACACGTTTCGAAAACATACCGGTTAGCAAAGTCATCCTCTCGATACTGTAGTTTGGCTGGCCGCCTGCGGCCGTGATCAGAACGCCGTCCCGATCTGGAACTGGAATTTCTGATACTGGTCGCCGGTGTGCTTCGTAAGCGGGAAGCCCAGGCTGAGCTTGAGCGGGCCGATCGGCGAAATCCACGCCAGACCGACACCGTAGCCATAGCGCAGGCCGTTCGCGCCGACGCTGTTGCCTTCCGTGCCCCAGACGTTACCAGCGTCGAGGAAGGTGAACACGCGCAGCGTGCGGTCGTAACCCGTACCCGGCAGCGGGAAGGTCAACTCGACGTTACCCACCAGCAGCTTCGAGCCGCCGATCGGGTCGCCCGTCTTCGCGTCGCGCGGTCCCAGCGAGCTCGGCTCGTAGCCCCGCACCGAACCGATACCGCCCGCGTAGTAGTTCTTGAAAATCGGATAAGGCTTGCCGCCCAGCCCGTTACCGTAGCCGCCCTGGAAGTTGAAGCCCAGCACGAACCCGCGCGCGAACGAATAATAGTACTGCGCGTTGATGTCGGCCTTGTAATACTGCGTGCCGCCGATCGGCGTGCCGTATTCAGCGTTCGCCTGCGTGAAGTAACCGCGGCTCGGCACCAGCGCGCTGTCACGCGCGTCGCGCGACCAGCCCACCGTGATCGGTACGTTGTTCGACACGCGGCCGAACTCATGCACGTAGTCGATGTAGCTTTGCGGCGTGTTCGAGTCGATGTCCAGCTGGTTCTGCTCGAGACCCGCGCCGAAATACACCGTGTCGACTTCGGAGAACGGAATGCCGAACTTCAGGTCGCCACCGATCGTGACGATCTTGAAGCTCGAATCCGTCGAGTAGTACAGCGGCTGGTACGTGCGGTAGTAGACGTCGGTAATACGCTTGATGCCGTCGACCGTGAAGTACGGATCGACCTGCGTGACCGTCAACGTGCGGTACGTCTTCGCAGTATTGACGTTCACCGCGAGACTCGTGCCCGAACCGAACACGTTGTCCTGCGACACACCGGCCGACAGCACCACCTTGTCGGTCGACGAGAAACCCGCGCCCAGCGTAATCGCGCCGGTCGGCTTTTCGGCCACCTTGACGTCAACATCGACCTGGTCCGGCGTGCCTTCGACCGGCACCGTGGTCACGTCGACGTCAGTGAAGTAGCCCAGGCGGTTGATGCGGTCCTTCGACAGCGCGAGGCGGTTCGAATCGAACCACGAGCTTTCAAGCTGGCGCATTTCACGGCGCACCACTTCGTCGCGGGTGCGCGTGTTGCCGACCACGTTGATGCGGCGCACGTAGACGCGGCGGCTCGGGTCCACCTGCAGCGTCAGGTCGACCTTGTGGTTGGTCTGATCGATCTGCGGCTGCGCATTGACGGTCGCGAACGCGTAGCCGTATTCGCCGAGCTTGTCGACGATCGCCTTCGTGGTGGCCTGCAGCTTTTCAGCCGAGAAACGGTCGCCCGGTTTGATCTTGATCAGCTTGGTCAGCTCCGCTTCGCGATCGAGCAGATTGCCGGCCAGTTTGATGTTCGAAATCGTGTACGGCTCGCCTTCGTGCAGCGTGACCGTCAGATACATGTCCTTCTTGTCCGGCGTGATCGACACCTGGGTCGACTCGATGTTGAACTCGAGATAGCCGCGATTCAGGTAATACGAGCGGACGTTTTCGAGGTCGCCGGTGAGCTTGTCTTTTGCGTAAAGGTCGTTCTTCGTGTACCACGAGAACCAGTTCGGCGTGGACAGCTGCATTTCGTCGCGCAGCGTACCCGTGCTGAACGCCTTGTTGCCGATGAAGTTGATCTGGCGGATCTTCGCGCTCGGACCTTCGGCGACCGAGAACAGCACCGACACGCGATTGCGGTCAATCGGCGTCACCGTGGTGGTCACTTCGGCGGCGTAATAACCGCGCGTCAGATACTGGCGCTTGAGTTCCTGCTCGGCGCGATCGACCAGCGCCTTGTCGTAATAACGGCCTTGCGACAAACCGACCGCGCGCAGCGCCTTGGTCAGGTTTTCCTTGTCGAATTCATGAATGCCGGCGAAGTCGATCGTGCCGATGGCCGGACGTTCCAGCACCTGTACGATGACGACATTGCCTTCGGTCGCAATCTTGACGTCGTTGAAGAAGCCCGTGGCATACAGCGCGCGAATTGCTTCGGACGCCTTGTCGTCGCTAAACGTGTCGCCTTGCTTGATGGGCAGATACGCGAACACGGTACCGGGTTCGACGCGTTGCAATCCCTCAATGCGGATGTCTTGCACCACGAAGGGCGACGTTGCGTGAGCAACCAGCCCATGCGCGGCGAAAGCCGCGGCTATAACCGTTTTTGGAACAAAGCGATGAGGTTTAAACAACGTGCTTCCCCAGTGTATATAGCTGCATCAGGTCAGGCGGTCGCCATCGTGAACGCCGCCGGACACTTTAAAAATGGATTAAACGAGCCAGATCGTTGAACAGCGCGATCGCCGACAATGCGACGATGCAGGCGAGACCCGCCCTCTGAAAAACGAGTTGCCAGCGATCGGAGACAACTTTACCGGTCACAGCTTCAACCAAATAATATAACAGATGACCCCCGTCCAATACCGGAATTGGTAGCAGGTTCAGTACGCCAAGGCTAATACTGACAAGGGCCAGGAACGACAGGAATGCAGAAGGACCCAGACGTGCGCTCTTTCCTGCGTAGTCGGCGATCGTCACCGGACCGGAAAGATTTTTCAGCGATGCTTCGCCGACGATCATCCTGCCGAACATGCGTACCGAATAGACCGCGAGATCCCACGTGCGGCGCGCGCCCAGTTGCAGACTCTCGATCGGCCCGTAACGCACGTCGATCGACGGCACCTGGGTCGCCAGTTCCGCGCCGATGCGGCCGATCTGCTGACCGGTCGCAGGATCGCGCTGCGCTTGCGGAACGATGCTGATGTCTTCGAGCTTGCCCGCCGCCTGAGCGCCCTGGCCGCCGCGCTCCACCTGCAACGTGACCGGCTGGCCGGCGTGCGATTTTACATAAGCGATGAAGGTCGCGGCATTGTCGGTCGGCGTGCCGTTGATGGCGCGCAAACGATCGCCCGCGACGAGGCCCGCTCGCTGCGCCGCGCTGCCCGGCTGCACGCCGGCGACCATCAGCTTGCCGCCGCCCGGCTCGAAACCCAGACGCGACATGAAGTCGTCGTCGACGTCTTTCTCGCTGATAGCGCGCAGGTCGAGCGGGAAATCGGAAACGCCGTGCGCGTCTTTCGCGCTCAGCACGATGCGCTTCTGATCGAATGCTGCACCCAACAGTTTCCAGCGCAGGTCTGACCATGAGCGGACCGGTTCCGAATCGTCGGCCCTGCCGACCCGCACCGCGACGATGGTCTCGCCACCCTCGAACCCAGCCACCGCCGCCGGCGTATTCGGCGCGGGCGCCGCGAGCACCGCCGCCGGCTCGGTCACGCCACTGGCAAACACGAGCGCGAACAGGACGATGGCCAGCAGGAAGTTCGCGACCGGGCCGGCCGCGACGATCGCAAAGCGCCGCCACACCGACTGCCGGTTGAACGCATGCGGCAACTCGTCGGCGGGAATCGGCGCGGTGCCGGTTTCGCGCTCGTCGAGCATCTTCACGTAGCCGCCGAGAGGCAGCGCGGCAATGGTCCATTCGGTGCCCGTCTTCGGGCTCACCCACTGGAACAGCGGCTTGCCGAAGCCGATCGAAAAGCGCAGCACCTTCACGCCGCATAGTCGCGCGACGCTGTAATGCCCATACTCGTGGACGACCACGAGTACGCCAATCGCGACCGCGAAGGCGAGCAGTTCAATCAGCAGATTCATAAGCGCCTCACTGGACGGCGCGTTCCGTACGACTGGCGCCGTCGGGCAGACGCGCGATGAATTCAGCAGCGGCGCGACGCGCGGCGGCATCCGCTTCGATTACGTCTTCGAGCGCGTGTGCGCTGCGGTTCGGCAAAGCGTTGAGCACCGAGTCGACCACCTGCGCGATCGTCATGAAACCGATCCGGCGCGACAGGAACGCCTCCACCGCGATTTCGTTCGCGGCATTCAGCGCCGCGCTCGCGATGCCGCCCTCGGCCAGCGCCTTCATCGCCAGCGAGAGACACGGGAAGCGCGTGTAATCCGGCTTCTCGAACGACAGCGAGGCGATCTGCGCGAGATCGAGCTGCGCGACGCCCGAATCCACCCGATCCGGGAACGCCAGCGCGTGAGCAATCGGCGTGCGCATGTCGGGGTTGCCAAGCTGCGCGAGCACCGAACCGTCGGCGTACGAAACCAGCGAGTGGATCACGCTTTGCGGGTGAATCAGCACGTCGATACGCTCGCCCGGCAAACCGAACAGCCAGTGCGCCTCGATCACTTCGAGGCCCTTGTTCATCATCGTCGCGGAGTCGACCGAAATCTTGCGGCCCATGACCCAGTTCGGATGCTTGCAGGCTTCGTCCGGCGTGACGTCGACGAGCGTGGCCGGTTCGCGGGTGCGAAACGGGCCGCCCGACGCGGTCAGGATGATCTTGGAGACGCCGCCGTGCAGCGCGGCTTCGCGCGGCAGGCACTGGAAAATCGCGTTGTGTTCGCTGTCGACCGGCAGCAGCACCGCGCCGTTGTCGCGCACCGCGTCCATGAAGATCGCGCCGGACATCACCAGCGCTTCCTTGTTGGCGAGCAGGATGCGTTTGCCGGCGCGTGCGGCCGCGAGGCTCGGCGCGAGGCCGGCTGCGCCGACGATCGCCGCCACGACCGTATCGCAGCCGTCGCTCTTCGACACGTCGACGAGCGCTTGCGGCCCATAGATGACCTCGGTCTTGCTACCCGCGTCGCGCAGTTTCGCGGCGACGCGCGCGGCGGTGCCGGCGTCGCCGACCACCGCGACTTCGGGTTTGAAGCGCAGGCATTGCTCGACGAGCTTGTCGCCGTTGCGATGCGCGGAGAGCGCATATACCGAAAAACGCTCGGGATGACGCGCGACGACGTCGAGCGTGCTGTCTCCAATCGAGCCCGTGGAACCGAGCAATGTCAGACGTTTTTGCATATCTCTTTCTCTAGCCGAGCAGCAGCATGGCAAGCGGCAGCACCGGCAATAATGCGTCGATGCGGTCGAGCACGCCGCCGTGCCCCGGCAACAGGCCGCTTGAATCTTTCACCCCGGCCTGGCGTTTCATCATCGATTCGAACAGGTCGCCCACCACGCTGAAGGCCACCAGCAAGGTCAGTGCGAGCAGTGTGCGCGCGGCGCCCCATTGCGCCAGCAGCGCAGAATACAGGGTCGGCTCGAACGCGTGCAAAAAGACCGCTGCCGCGGCGACGATCATCACCACCAGCCAGCCGCCGATCGCGCCCTCCCAAGTCTTACCCGGACTGATGGCAGGCGCCAGCTTGTGTTTTCCGAACGCTTTTCCGGAGAAGTATGCGCCGATATCGGCCAGCCATACCAATAGCAGCAGCGACAGCACGAAGGGCACGCCCTGCATGCGCGCGGCGACGAGAGCATGCCAGCACGCGACAAATACCACAATGCCGGCAAGAAACAGAAAGATGCGCCATGCCCCCTGCGCGAGCGTAGGCCTGCGCAGCAGCACGAACGGCCCGGCGACCACCCAGAAGATGGCCGCGGCCTTGAAGAGCGAGCGGCCCTCCACGACGCCCGTGCCGAGCCGCGTGCTGGCGACGAGCGCGACCGCCGCCACCAGCGCGTAGATGACCGGACCGGCGCCGCCTAGCTTGAGCAGGCGCGCCCACTCCCATGCGGCGAACACGACGACGAAGGCGATCAGCGCACCGAACGCGCCAACCGGCGCGAACAGCGTGACCGGCAGGAACACTGCCAGCAGGATGATCGCCGTGATGACACGGGTTTTTAGCATGGAAGCGAATCGACGTTTTGCGATTGCGGCTCGAGTTGAGCACTAGTGCGGCCGAAGCGGCGTTCGCGCTCCGCGTACGAAGCGATCGCGTGGCCGAGCGCGTCGGCATCGAAATCCGGCCAGAAGGTGTCGGTGAAGTAGAACTCGGTGTAGGCGAGCTGCCACAGCAGGAAGTTGCTGACGCGGCGCTCACCGCCGGTGCGGATAAACAGGTCCGGCTCCGGCGCATAAGCCATGGACAGGTGCTCGGCGAACGAATCCTCGTTGACCTCGACTGCCTTGCCCGCTGCCGCCGACTGCTCGGCGAGCTTGCGGGTGGCCTGCATGATGTCCCAGCGACCGCCGTAATTCGCGGCGATGGTCAGCGTAAGACGGGTATTGCGTGCGGTTTTGGTTTCCGCGCGCTTGATCAGGTCGCGGATGCGCGTATCGAAACGGTCCAGATCGCCGACCACGCGCAACCGGATGCCGTTCGCGTGCAGCTTGCCGATCTCGCGCTCCAGCGCGGTGACGAACAGGCGCATCAGGAACGACACTTCCTCGTTCGGACGGCGCCAGTTCTCGGAACTGAAGGCGAACAGCGTCAGGTATTCGACGCCTTGCCGGGCGCACGCCTCGACGGCCGCACGCACCGCGTCGACGCCGCGCGTATGGCCCGCCACGCGCGGCAAGCGCCGCTGGGTGGCCCAACGGCCGTTGCCATCCATGATGATCGCGATATGTCGCGGCACCGCGGCGACATCAGGCACGCGCACGGTTGAGCTGGTATAGGTCATGGCCGTTGGACAGTGACTGCAAATAAAGAAGTGAAAATCGTGAAGATGCTGAGTGGCTCCCCGCCCGGCTTTCGAGCCGAGCCCCCGCGGGACCGGGAAAACGTCGGGCAACCGGCGCTTTCCCAAGAGCCGGCCGATCTCAGACCGTCATGATCTCGGCTTCTTTCGTCACGACGAGCTTGTCGATTTCAGCGACAAACTTGTCTGTGAGCTTCTGAACGTCGTCGCCTGCGCGACGCTCGTCGTCTTCCGAAATTTCCTTGTCTTTCACGAGCTTCTTCAGCTGCTCGTTGGCGTCGCGACGCAGGTTGCGGACCGCAACCTTGGCCGTTTCCGCTTCGCTCTTGACCACCTTGGTCAGTTCGCGGCGGCGTTCCTCGGTCAGCGCGGGCATCGGCACGCGGATCACGTCGCCTTGCGTGGCCGGGTTCAGACCGAGGTCCGACTCGCGGATCGCCTTTTCGACGACCTGGACCATCTTCTTTTCCCACGGCTGCACGCCGATCGTGCGCGCGTCGATCAGCGTCAGATTCGCGACCTGCGAAATCGGCACCGGCGAACCGTAGTAATCGCACTGGATGTGATCGAGCAGACCCGTGTGCGCACGGCCCGTGCGGATCTTCGACAGGTCGTTCTTGAACGCGTCGATGGAGCGCTGCATTTTTTGTTCAGCGCCCTTCCTGATATCAGCCACAGACATTTTTAAACCTCCGAACCTTCAAAACGGTGCGAGCCGGCCTGCGCGCGCAATAGGCGGCGGCCTGGGCCCGCGTCAAAGCCCACGTTATGTGAACGAGAGTTTACACGTGGACGAGCGTGCCTTCGTCCTCGCCTTGTACGATGCGCTTGAGCGCGCCCGCTTTGACGATCGAAAAAACGCGGATCGGCAGCTTCTGGTCGCGGCACAGCGCGAACGCCGTGGCGTCCATCACCTGCAGATTGCGGCCGATTGCTTCGTCGAAGCTGATCGTCATGTAGCGGGTCGCGCTCGGATCTTTCTTGGGATCGGCCGAATAGACGCCGTCCACCTTGGTTGCCTTCAGCACGACTTCCGCGCCGATTTCCGAGCCGCGCAGTGCGGCGGCCGTGTCGGTCGTGAAGAACGGGTTGCCGGTGCCGGCCGCGAAAATCACGACTTTGCCTTCTTCGAGCTGGCGAATCGCGCGAGGCCGGATGTACGGCTCGACCACCTGGTCCATGCGCAGCGCCGATTGCACGCGCGCTTCGATACCGGCGTGGCGCATCGCGTCCTGCAGCGCCAGCGCGTTCATCATCGTGGCCAGCATGCCCATGTAGTCGGCCGTGGCGCGATCCATACCGGCCGCGCCGCCCGCGACGCCGCGGAAAATATTGCCGCCGCCGATCACCACGGCCAGCTGCGTTCCGAGACGGACCACTTCGGCCACGTCCGCCACCATTCGTTCGATGGTCGCGCGATTGATGCCAAAGGCATCGTCGCCCATCAGAGCTTCACCGGAGAGTTTGAGCAGGACGCGTTTGTAGGCAGTGGGCATAGAGGTATCCAGATCGCGCAGAACAGGGCAACAACAAGGGACTAATGTAGGGGTGAAATACTGATTCGGGCAAGCGCCGCCAAATTGACGGACCCTCGAGTCCGCCGGCGGCTGCGCTGCGAGGGTCAACCCGCGCGCAGCCTTGCGGCGCTGCCGACCGCGGCAGAGTCTTGCTCCGCCGCGGGTCCAACGGTACTACCGTGAAGCTTCGGTAAGACTTATTGTTGCTTTGCAGCAGCGACTTGTGCGGCCACTTCTGCTGCGAAGTCATCCTGCTTCTTCTCGATGCCCTCACCGACCACGAACAGCGCGAACTTCTGCACGCTCGCGTTGCCGGCCTTCAGCATCTGTTCGATCGTCTGCTTGTCGTTTTTAACGAACGTCTGGTTCAGCAGCGACACTTCCTTCAAGTACTTCTGCACGCTGCCGTCGACCATCTTGGCGACGATTTCAGCCGGCTTACCCGATTCGGCGGCTTTCTGTTCGGCGATGCTGCGTTCCTTGGCAATCAGGTCCGCAGGCACGTCGTCCGACGACAGCGAAACCGGCTTCATTGCGGCGATGTGCATTGCCACGTCCTTGCCGACCTGCTCGTCCGCGCCGGTGTACTCGACCAGCACGCCGATACGCGTGCCGTGCAGGTACGCTGCCAGCTTGTTAGCCGTGTCGAAGCGCACGAAACGGCGGATCGACAGGTTTTCGCCGATCTTGCCGACCAGTGCAAGGCGCACCGCGTCGACCGTCGAGCCGTCCAGCGGCAGTGCCGACAGGGCAGCGACGTCAGCCGGGTTTTGCGTAGCGACCAGCTCGGCGATCTGCTTCGAGAAAGCCAGGAAGTCATCGTTCTTCGAAACGAAGTCGGTTTCGCAGTTCAGTTCGACCAGCGAACCCGCGTTGCCGCCGATAAACGATGCGACCACGCCTTCAGCCGTCACGCGCGACGCTGCCTTGCTGGCCTTGTTGCCCAGCTTCACGCGCAGCAGCTCTTCAGCGCGCGCCATGTCGCCGTCGGCTTCCGTCAGCGCCTTCTTGCATTCCATCATCGGCGCGTCGGTCTTTGCGCGCAGTTCTGCAACCATGCTTGCGGTAATTGCCGCCATCATTTGCTCCTTGAGTTCCGTCTGTCACACGCCGCCCGCACTTCGATACCGGCGGCAAGAATTCGTTTCAGCGTTCCACGTAATTTTTTACGGACAACGCGCTGGGCACCGCCTGCAGCGCCCCACTACAATGTCGCGGCTTAAAAAAAGGGGGCCTGTAGAAAGCCCCCTTTTTTGCCGGACACGGGGCAGCTTTACGCTTCCGAGTTGACCTCGACGAACTCGTCGCCGTTGTCGCCACGTGCAGCCTGCACCACTTCGTTGACCGCGTTCGCACGGCCTTCGAGGATCGCGTCAGCCACGCCAGCCGTGTATAAAGCGACAGCCTTGGAGGCGTCGTCGTTACCCGGGATCACGTAGTCGATGCCTTCCGGCGAGTGGTTCGTATCGACCACTGCAATGACCGGAATGCCGAGCTTGTTCGCTTCGGTGACGGCAATCTTGTGATAGCCGACGTCGACCACGAAGATCGCGTCCGGAATGCCGCCCATGTCCTTCACGCCGCCGATCGACTTCTGCAGCTTGGCCATTTCGCGTTCGAACAGCAGCGCTTCCTTCTTGCTCATGCGTTCGGTTTCGCCTGCTTCCAGCGCCGCTTCCATGTCCTTCAGGCGCTTGATCGAAACCTTCAGCGTCTTGAAGTTGGTCAGCATGCCGCCGAGCCAGCGGGCGTTGACGAACGGCATACCAGCGCGTTGCGCCTCTTCAGCGATCGTGTCGCGCGATTGACGCTTCGTGCCGACGAACAGGATCGTGCCGCGGTTCGCTGCCAGTTGACGCGCGTACTTCAGCGCGTCGTTGTACATCGGCAGCGTCTTTTCGAGGTTGATGATGTGAATCTTGTTGCGATGACCGAAAATGAAGGGGGCCATCTTCGGGTTCCAGAAGCGCGTTTGGTGACCGAAGTGGACACCGGCTTCCAGCATTTGACGCATGGTAACTGCCATGAAAATCTCCGCGAGGGTTGGGTCTTAAGCCGGCCGCCGTATCGGCCGCGCCCGCCTTCTTCTTTGGCTGGAACGCGACGGACACCCTGGGTGCGCCGGCTTGCGAGTTTGCTGCCTGGGTACCGCCTTAACCTCATAGCGCAGGCAACCGGCGTTATGAGAAGCCTTTCCTGCCCGCCATCGCTCCCTATGAGACACTCATACGGAGCAAATAAAACAGGACATGGACCGACTTAGCCAAAGATTATAGCACGCGCCTGTGACCCGACTCAACCTGCCTGGCCGCTCCCTTTGCCGCAGCCGGGATGCAGCGCGAGTGCGGTCCTCGCCGCGACGCGCGACGTAAAGCCAGGCATAACATTAAGTGAAGCGTGACGCCCCGTCAGCGCCAGCATCCAGTCCCCGATCACCGCCCTTAGACCATTTGGACCGCCCCTCGGGCAGCCGCCAAAAACATCCGCCAAAACGCGCCAGCCCCGCCGCAAAAGCCTGCGGCAGCGGGAATATGGTGCGATAATCTCGCAATAAATCGCATTTCAGGCCCGACTCATGGCTATTACGCTCAAAAACGAACACGATATCGCGCAGATGCGCGTCGCCTGCAAACTCGCGAGCGAAGTGCTCGACTACGTTACCCCGTTCGTCAAGGCCGGCGTCACGACCGGCGAACTCGACCGTCTGTGTCACGAATACATGCTGAAGGAACAGGGCACGGTTCCGGCGCCGCTGAATTATCAGCCGCCCGGCTACCCGCCTTACCCGAAGGCCACCTGCATTTCCGTCAACGACGTGATCTGCCACGGCATCCCCGGCGACAAGACGCTGAAGAACGGCGATGCGCTGAACATCGACATCACGGTGATCAAGGAAGGCTATTTCGGCGACACGAGCCGCATGTTCATCGTCGGCGAAGGCTCGATTCTGGCCAAACGGCTCGTGCAGACCACCTTCGAATGCATGTGGCTCGGCATCGACCAGGTGCGCCCCGGCGCGCATCTCGGCGACATCGGCCATGCCATCCAGAAACACGCGGAAGGCCAGGGCTACAGCGTGGTGCGCGAATATTGCGGCCACGGCATCGGCACGGTATTTCACGAAGACCCGCAAATCCTGCACTACGGCCGCCCCGGCACCGGGCTCGAACTGCAGGCCGGCATGATCTTCACGATCGAGCCGATGATCAACGCCGGCCGCCGCGACATCCGCACCATGCCGGACCAGTGGACCGTCAAGACCAAGGACCGCAGCCTGTCGGCGCAGTGGGAACACACGGTGCTTGTCACGGAAACCGGCTACGACGTCCTGACCGTGTCCGCGGGCACGCCGGCGCGTCCGCCGATCGTCGCCGCCACCGCCTGACCGACCTCCGACCTTACCGCCCACCTGCCAATGAGTAGTGTTCCAGTCGTCGCCCAATCCCATGCCACGTCGCTGAAGGCGGACTACAAAGTGGCCAAAGCCCAATTGCTGGAACGCTTCAGAACGGCCACCAACGTCGATGCGTTGATGGTTGCCCTCGCACGCACCACGGACGACTCGCTGCGCGCCGCCTGGGACACCTGCGAACTGCCGGGCGAACTGGCGCTGCTGGCCGTGGGCGGCTACGGGCGGGGCGAACTGGCGCCGCACTCCGATATCGACATCCTCGTGCTGCTGCCCGATGCGCCGATCGAACATCTGGAAGCACGCATCGAACGCTTTATCAGCCTTGCGTGGGATTTGGGGCTGGAACTCGGCAGCAGCGTACGCAGCGTGTCGCAATGTCTCGAAGAAGCCGCCAACGACGTCACCGTGCGCACCTCGCTGCTGGAAGCGCGGCGTATCACGGGGAGCGCCGCGCTGTTCGACGACTTCGCGAAGCACTACCGCGCGGCGCTCGACCCGAAGGCGTTCTTTCAGGCGAAAGTGCTGGAAATGCGCCAGCGCCACGCCAAGTTCCAGGACACCCCATACGCCCTCGAACCCAACATCAAGGAAAGCCCGGGCGGCCTGCGCGATCTCCAGCTGATTCTCTGGATCACCCAGGCGGCCGGTTTCGGGAGCAGCTGGCGCGAACTCGAGGCGCGCGAGCTGATCACCGAGCGCGAAGCGCGCGAACTGCGCCACAACGAAGGTTTCCTGAAGTCGCTGCGCGCACGCTTGCACGTGATCGCCGGGCGTCGTCAGGACATCATGGTGTTCGACCTGCAGACGCCCGTGGCCGAGAGCTTCGGCTACAAGCCGACCGTCACGAAGCGCGCCAGCGAACAGCTGATGCGCCGCTACTACTGGGCCGCCAAGGCCGTCACGCAGCTCGCCACGATCCTGATCCAGAACATCGAAGCGCAGCTCTTTCCCAGCACGAGCGGCATTACGCGCGTGCTGTCGGCGCGCTTCGTCGAAAAGCAGGGGATGCTGGAAATCGCCAGCGACGATGTCTTCGAGCGCGAGCCGAACGCGATCCTCGAAGCCTTCCTGCTGTACGAGCAGACACCGGGCGTCAAAGGCCTGTCGGCCCGCACGCTGCGCGCGATCTACAACGCCCGCGACGTGATGGACCAGCACTGGCGGCGTGATCCGGAAAACCGGCGCCTCTTCATGGACATCCTGAAGCAGCCGGCCGGCATCACGCACGCGTTGCGCCTCATGAACCAGACGAGCGTGCTCGGGCGCTACCTGCTGAATTTCCGGCGCATCGTGGGGCAGATGCAGCACGACCTGTATCACGTCTACACCGTCGACCAGCACATCCTGATGGTGCTGCGCAATCTGCGTCGCTTTGCGGTGGCCGAGCACGCCCACGAGTATCCGTTCTGCAGCCAGTTGATCGCCAACCTCGAACGGCCGTGGGTGCTGTACGTGGCGGCGTTGTTTCACGATATCGCCAAGGGCCGCGGCGGCGATCATTCGACGCTCGGCATGGTCGACGCGCGGCGCTTTTGCCGCCATCACGGCATCGAGGGCGAGGACGGCGACCTCGTCGTCTGGCTGGTGCAACAACATCTGACCATGAGCCAGGTCGCACAGAAGCAGGATACGAGCGATCCGGAAGTCATCAAGCGCTTTGCCGAACTCGTCGGCACCGAGCGCCGTCTGACCGCGCTTTATCTGCTGACCGTGGCCGACATTCGCGGCACCAGCCCGAAAGTCTGGAACACGTGGAAAGGCAAGCTGCTCGAAGATCTGTACCGCGCCACGCTGGCTGTCCTCGGCGGCGCGCGGCCGGACGCGCATTCGGAACTGAAGTCCCGCCAGGAAGAGGCGCTCGCGCTGCTGCGCCTCGAAACCGTGCCGGAGGGCGCGCAAAAGGCGCTGTGGGACAAGCTCGACATCGGCTATTTCCTGCGCCACGACGCGGCGGACATCGCGTGGCAAACGCGCGTGCTGTACCGCCATGTCGAAGCGCCGACGCCGATCGTGCGGGCTCGCCCGTCGCCGATCGGCGAAGCGTTGCAGGTGCTCGTGTACGTGAAGGATCAGCCCGATCTGTTCGCCGGCATTTGCGCGTATTTCGACCGCAATGGCCTGTCGGTGCTGGATGCGCGGGTCAGCACGACCCGTCACGGCTATGCGCTCGATAATTTCCTCGTCGCGCATACCGAAGAAGACGTGCATTATCGCGATATTGCCAATCTCGTCGAACAGGAACTGACCGCACGCCTCACCGGCCACGGAACCCTTCTGCCGGGGCCGTCTAAAGGCCGCTTGTCGCGGCTGTCGCGGACCTTCCCTGTTACGCCGCGCGTCGATCTTCGGGCCGACGAGCGCGGCCAATACTACATCCTGTCCGTGTCGGCGAACGACCGGCCAGGCCTTCTTTATTCGATCGCGCGCGTGCTGGCCGAGCACCGGGTCGGCGTCGCGTCGGCGCGGATCAATACGCTCGGCGAACGCGTCGAAGACGTGTTCCTGCTGGATGGAAACGGTCTGTCGGACAACCGCCTGCAAATTCAGGTCGAGACCGAACTGCTGCGCGCGATTGCAGTGTGAGATTTCATGCGAGTCAAATTAACAGCCAAGCACCCGCGGCCGGCTTCGTCCGAACGCGCCCCTGTCCGTACCGGTAGCACGTCGGCACGTAAGCCGACGCGCCCGCAGGCACCGAAGCCGTCGATGGCAGGTTCCAGCGGGGCGCGGGGTGAAGGCGCTGGCGCAGCGGGCGGCGGCAAGCGGCCCGTGGGCGGTAAGCCGACGGGCGGCGGTGCGCGCGCGCCGCGCGCGGAGGGGTCGTTTGCGCGCCCGCGGGACGGGGGCGCCGAAGGCGCGCCGCGCCGGACGACATCGGATCGGCCGCCGCGCCGGGAAGGCGCGGGGGGTGATCGCGATGAACGCGCACCGCGTCGCTTTGAAGGCGCAGGTAATCGTGATGAACGCGCGCCGCGTCGCTTCGAAGGTGCTGGTGATCGTGGTGAACGCGCGCCGCGTCGTTTCGAAGGTGCCGGTGACCGCAGTGAACGCGCGCCCCGCCGTTTCGAAGGTGCGGGTGACCGCAGTGAACGCGGGCCGCGCCGTTTCGAAGGTGCGGGTGACCGCAGTGAACGCGCGCCCCGCCGTTTCGAAGGGGCGGGTGATCGTGGTGAACGCGCCCCCCGCCGTTTCGAAGGCGCAGGCGACCGCAGTGAACGCGCGCCCCGCCGTTTCGAAGGTGCGGGTGATCGTGGTGAACGCGGGCCGCGCCGTTTCGAAGGTGCTAGTGACCGCAGTGAACGCGCGCCCCGCCGTTTCGAAGGCGCAGGCGACCGCAGTGAACGCGCACCCCGCCGTTTCGAAGGCGCGGGTGACCGCAGCGAACGCGCACCCCGCCGCCCCGAAGGCGCGGATGATCGCGGCGAGCGCGCCCCGCGCAGTTTCGGCGACCGTCCGCCGCGTCGCGACGACGGCGAGCGCCGTCCGTTCAGCGGTGCGCGCCCGGGCGCAAACCGACCGTCGAATGCCGGCCCGCGCGCCGAACGTCCGGAGCGCCGCGAGCGTGACGCTTCCGATCGCCCCCGTTTCGGCAGCGACCGTGGCGCTCCGCAAGAGCGCCGCAACAGCGACCGGAACGACAGGGGACCGCGTAGCGACAGCGCGCCGCGTCGTCTCGAAGGTGAGCGCGGCTCATCCGGGCGCAGCTTCGCCAAACCCGTAAAAAGCGGCTACGCAGACCGCTCGGACCGTCCGGCACGCGCACCGCGCGACGACCGTGGCGAGCGCAGCGAACGGGCACCGGCCAAACGCGAGTTCGGCGATCGCCCCTCGCGTGACGGCGAACGCAGCGAACGCCCCGCACGCAGCTTCGACAAAAACCTGCCGTCCGCGCCCCGCCGTTTCGGTGACGACCGCCCTGCACGCGCCGACAAGCCGCGCGGCCCGGCGCCAGCGGCACGCGCCGAGCGCCGTGACGCCGAGAGCGGTGCCGATGCCGAGCCGCGCACTCCGCGTCGCGATTACGAAGACGCGCCAGGCATGCTGCGTCTGTCGAAACTGATGTCCGAACTCGGCCTGTGCTCGCGCCGCGAAGCCGACGAGTGGATCGAAAAAGGCTGGGTGCTGGTGGACGGCGAGCGCGTCGACACGCTCGGCACCAAGGTCCGTCCGGATCAGCGCGTCGAGATCGACCCCGCCGCCGAAGCCGCGCAAGCGAGCCAGGTGACGGTGCTGATTCACAAGCCGGTCGGTCTGGTCTCGGGCCAGGCGGAAGACGGGTACCAGCCGGCCATCACGCTGGTCACGCCGGAGAATCGCTGGGAAGGCGACCATTCGGAGATCCGCTTCTCGGTCGCGCATCTGCGCCAGCTCGCGCCGGCCGGCCGCCTCGACATCGACTCGACGGGCCTGCTGGTGTTGACGCAGGACGGCCGCGTCGCCAAGCAGTTGATCGGCGGCCATTCGGAGATCGACAAGGAGTATCTGGTGCGCGTGGCTTACGGCGAGCACACCGTGGACGTCGAAAGCCACTTCCCGCCCGAAAGCCTCGAACTGCTGCGCCACGGCCTGTCGCTCGACGACGTGCCGCTGAAGCCGGCGCAAGTGGAGTGGCAAAACGGCGAGCAACTGCGTTTCGTGCTGCGCGAAGGCAAGAAGCGCCAGATTCGCCGGATGTGCGAACTGGTCGGCCTCGAAGTGATTGGCCTGAAGCGCGTGCGGATGGGTCATGTGATGCTGGGCGCGCTGCCGCCGGGCCAGTGGCGCTATCTGTCGGCGGACGAGTCGTTCTGATGATGCTGCGAGCGTCTGTCTGAGCGAGGCGTTGGACAGGCGCAAGCCCAATAAAAAAACCCACGCAGATGCGTGGGTTTTTTATTGCCGGCGCTGATGCGGCGCACCGCAACTGCCGGGCGTCGCACGCACCAACCGCGCAACGCAGATCGCCACCGCCTCAATCGTCGCTATTCGGATCCATATCCGGAAATAGCACTTCGGTGAAACCGAACTTCGCAAAGTCGTTGATCCGCATCGGATACAGCTTGCCGATCAGGTGATCGCACTCGTGCTGCACGACACGCGCATGAAAACCCTCTGCCACCCGGTCGATCGGCTTGCCATACTGATCGAAGCCGTGATACTTGATCATCGAAAACCGGCTCACCGCGCCCCGCAGGCCCGGCACCGACAGACAGCCTTCCCAGCCCTCCTCCATATCAAGCGAGACCGGCGTGACGGTCGGATTGATCAGCACCGTTTCCGGCACCGGCGGCGCATCCGGATAGCGCTCGTTCTTGCCGAAGCCGAAGATCACCACCTGCAGATTGACGCCGATCTGCGGCGCGGCGAGACCCGCGCCGTTTGCGTCATGCATGGTCTCGAACATGTCCTTGACGAGTTCATGCAGTTCGGGCGTGTCGAAGTGATCGACCGGATCGGCAATACGCAGCAGACGCGGATCGCCCATCTTGAGAATTTCGCGGATCATAACTGCCCCTCCAGGAGCTGATGCATACCATCTTCGTCGAGTACGGGGATGCCGAGTTCCTCGGCCTTCGCCAACTTGCTGCCGGCGTCGGCTCCCGCGACCACATAATCCGTTTTCTTCGACACGGACCCCGCCACTTTCGCGCCGGCCGCCTCGAGCATTTCCTTCGCCGTTTCGCGCGACAGGTTCGGCAACGTGCCGGTCAACACCACGGTCTTGCCGGCCAGCACGCCTTGCGGCGCCTTCGGTGCGGGCGGACCTTCCGGCCATGTGACCTTGCCCGGCGCGCGCAGTTGCTCGATCACCGTGCGGTTGTGCTCTTCGGCGAAGAACTGATGAATCGACTCGGCGACCACCGGCCCCACGTCGTTGACTTCGAGCAGCGCTTCGACCGACGCGTCCATGATCGGCGTCAGCGAACCGAAATGTTTGGCCAGATCTTTCGCCGTCGATTCGCCCACGTGACGGATGCCGAGCGCATAAATAAAGCGCGCCAGTGTAGTGTGCTTGGCCTTTTCGAGCGAATCGAGCAGGTTCTGCGCGGACTTGTCGGCGAAGCGGTCGAGTTCCGCGAGCGTCGCGAAGCCGAGGTTGAACAGATCGGCCGGCGTGCGCACCAGATTCTGCTCGACCAGTTGATCGATGATTTTCTCGCCGAGCCCGTCGATGTCGAGCGCGCGCCGCTGCGCGAAGTGCCACAGCGCCTGTTTGCGTTGCGCAGGACAGAAGAGGCCGCCGGTACAGCGCGCAATCGCTTCGTCGGGCAGCCGCTCGATGTTCGAGCCGCACACCGGGCACTGGGTCGGCATCACGAACTCGCGGGCGTCCGCCGGGCGGCGCTCGAGCAGCGCGCTCACCACTTCGGGAATCACGTCGCCGGCGCGCCGCACGATCACCGTGTCGCCGATGCGGATGTCCTTGCGGCGCACTTCGTCTTCGTTATGCAGCGTGGCATTGGTGACCGTCGCGCCACCGACGAACACCGGCTCGAGGCGTGCCACCGGCGTGATCGCGCCGGTGCGGCCGACCTGCACGTCGATCGCAACGAGCCGGGTCAGCGCTTCCTGCGCGGGAAACTTGTGCGCGAGCGCAAAACGCGGCGCGCGCGACACGAAGCCGAGCGCGTCCTGCTCGTCGCGCCGGTTGACCTTGTAGACCACCCCGTCGATGTCGTACGGCAGCGTGTCGCGCTTCTCGCCGACCGCGTGGAAGAACCCCAGTAAGCCTTCGGCGCCCTGCACCACCGCCCGCTCGCTGTTCACCGGCAAGCCGAGCTCCTTGTACCAGTCGAGCAATTCGCTGTGCGTGGCCGGCATTTCGATCCCGTCGAGCACGCCAATGCCATAGGCAAAAAACGACAGCGGCCGCTGCGCGGTGATCTTCGAATCGAGCTGCCGCAAACTGCCCGCCGCCGCGTTACGCGGATTGGCGAATTCCTTCTGCTCGGCCGCGCGCTGGCGTTCGTTCAGGCGTTCGAAATCGCGCTTGAACATCAGCACTTCGCCGCGCACGTCGAGGATGTGCGGCACGCGCCTGCCTTTGAGCTTGAGCGGGATGGAGCGGATCGTGCGAACGTTTTCGGTGACGTTCTCGCCGGTGGTGCCATCGCCACGGGTGGACGCCTGCACGAACGCGCCGTCGACGTAACGCAGCGAGATGGCGAGGCCGTCGAATTTCAGCTCGGCCGCGTAGTCGACCGGAACCGGCGGCTCGCTCGCGTTCCTGCCGAGCGCGTCGCCGACGCGTTTGTCGAACGCAACGATGTCTTCATCGGCGAAACCGTTGTTCAGCGACAGCATGGGCTGGTCGTGCACGACCTGCTCGAAGCCGCTCGCCGCCTTGCCGCCCACGCGCTGGGTGGGCGAATCCGGCACGATCAGGTCCGGATGCTCCGTCTCGATACGCTCCAGTTCCTTGAACAGCTTGTCGTACTCCGCGTCCGGCAGGTCCGGCTGGTCGAGCACGTAGTACGCGTAGTTCGCGCGTTCGAGTTCCGCGCGCAGCCACACGGCGCGCTCGGCCGGAGCGCTGATTGCTGAGGGGGAGACGGGAGTTCTGGCCATGCTCTCTGACGGTTCTTGATGAAATTCGGACATTGGATTATCGCAGGAAGCGTGCCCCTTTACATCGGCCGAATGGGCTGCATGCGGAGCGTGTTTTAGCGTGGCGGCAGGATGGCCGCGGGTGGACCGCGGCTTCGCCGCGCGCCGCTTCCGGCAGGCTCGCGCGCGCTGCGTCGCGACATGCGAACGCAGCGCCTCAAACGACGACGGCCGCACATCGTGCGGCCGTCGAGACACCGGAAAATCGTGCGCGTTACTGGCTGAACAGGCGCCGGGTAGCGGGCGACCCTGCCGGAATCCCGGCCTGTTCGAGTTTCGCGTAGAGCGTCATCAACTGCTTCTCGATCGCGAGCAGCGCGGTTTCCGGCAACGGACGGCGGCCGTCGTCGACCACCCGTCCGCCGATACGCTCAGCCAGCGATTTCGCGTAGTCGCACATCAGCCGAAACGGCAGGATGTCCTCGTCGGCGACCGGCACGTCGAGCACCAGCGTAATCATCTGGCCGCCCTTGTAGGTAAGGTCGTCGCGCAGGAAGTTGGTGTCGCCGAACTGCAGCATGAACACCGGGCTCTGGCGCGCGTCGAGCTTGACGAACCGCGTGCCGTCGCGCGAGAGCAGCAAGCCGTCCTGCGACGCCACCGCCTGCACGTAGTTGGCCGACCACGGCGCGCCGTCGGAGAGCACGTTGATCGACAGCTGCGCGTCGCACTGTGCGGCGAACCCGTCGAGCTCGCGCGCCATCGCCACCGTTTCGAGCATGTCCGGGAATTCCGGCGATGCATCGAGCGCGTCGGCGAATTGCTGCACCCCGGTCACGAACTCCGAAAACTCCAGTTCGTTGAGCGCGCCGCTGCGATTGGCGAGCTGCGCGGCCGCGCGTAGTTCTTCATAGCGCGCGCCGTTTTGCAGCAGCTCCCACGCCCCGCCTTCGGGCTTGCCTTCGATATGCACCGGCTTGCTGCCGGCGCGGCGCAGGCGCTGCGCGAGTGGAATCACCTTGTCGCCGGCAACCGGCCCGTTCAGACGGATCGGCACGATGCAGTCGATCCGCCGATCGACGATGGCCGGCGGCGCCGACGAGATCGTCGTGGCGGCGGGCAGAATCGGTTCGGCCCGTTCGTTGTCCTCGCGAGCGGCATCGCGAGCGGCGGGTGCCGGCTTGCCCTCACCGGCCTCGGCCGCATGAACATGCTCGCCTTCCGCTTCGGCCACGCCCTCGGCTTCCGGAAAGCCGTTCGGCGTGACGGTGTCGGCCTGAATATCGGCCGGCGTGTCGAGCGGCGCGACGGGGCTGCCGCCGAACGTGGGCTCGACGCGCGCCTCGGCCGTTTCCGTCGGCGCATCGGAATTCACCACCGGTTCGCGGCGCGTAGTCGGCCGGGCCGGTTCGATGAACGGACTCTGCTCCTCCTGATCGTCCCGCGCGAAAGTTTCAGCGGTCTCGGCAGGCATCGGGCGCGGCATCTTGCGACGCACCTTCGCGCTCTGCCACGCGTTGTACACGACCACGCCCCCGACCACCACGGCACCCGCGCCGATCAAACCGAGTGTCAACTCGTCCATGCATGCTCCATCAGCAATTCTTTATCCGCGCGGTCATGCGCCCGCTCCACGTGTCGCGCGGCCTGCCATGCAAGCCGCTGCGCTGAACGCGGACGCCCGCGAAGGCTTTAACTCAAACGATATTCTGGGCGAAACCGGCCGCCGTTTCCATGTCGACCGCGACGATGCGTGACACGCCCTGCTCCTGCATGGTCACACCGATCAACTGTTGCGCCATTTCCATCGCGATCTTGTTGTGCGAAATGAACAGGAACTGGGTTTTGTCCGACATCGCCCGCACGAGGTTCGCGAAACGTTCGGTGTTGGCATCGTCGAGCGGCGCGTCCACTTCGTCGAGCAGACAGAACGGCGCCGGATTCAGCTGGAACATCGCGAACACCAGCGCGGTGGCGGTCAACGCTTTCTCGCCGCCCGACAGCAGGTGAATGGTCGAATTCTTCTTGCCCGGAGGCTGCGCCATCACCTGCACGCCGGCGTCGAGAATCTCGTCGCCGGTCATGATCAGCTTCGCCTGACCGCCGCCGAACAGACGCGGGAACAGTTCGCCGAAATGACGGTTCACTTCGTCAAAGGTGCCTTGCAACAGCGTGCGCGTTTCGGCGTCGATCTTGCGGATCGCGTCTTCGAGCGTTTCGATCGCGCTCGTCAGGTCAGCCGATTGCGAGTCGAGGAACGTCTTGCGCTCGGTGGCCGCCTTCAGCTCATCGAGCGCGGCCATGTTGACCGGACCGAGCGCGACGATTGCGTTGTTGATACGCGTGACTTCGCCTTGCAGATACGACGGCTTCATGTCCGGTGTGAGCTTGGCCTGCAGTTCGGCCTCGTCGACGCCCGCCGCCGCAAGTTGCTCGATGAACTGCTCGCCGTTCAGACGCGCGGCCTGCTCCTTCAACTGCAATTCGTTGATGCGCTCGCGCAGCGGTTGCAGCGCGCGCTCGGCGGCAAGGCGGGTTTCGTCGGCGGCCCGCAGCTTGGCGGTCAGATCGTCCAGTTCGAGGCGCGCGGCATGCAGCGCCTCTTCCTTGACCGAACGGATGTCGAGCGCGTCCTGCAAGCCGGTATGCGCGGTCTGCTCGTTGATCGTCTCCAGCTCGGCGCGCGCGTCTTCCAGCGACGCCGCGACACGCTCGCTCTGCTCGTGCGCGACCTGGATGCTGCGCTTCAGTTCGTCGATACGGTTCGCCATGTTGCGAGCGGCGAAGCGCGCATCGGTGGCGCCACGGTCGAGGTCGCGCGCCTGGGCGCGTGCGGTGGTCAGTTCTTCGTCGAGTGCCTCGAAGGCCAGCTGGTGATCTTCGAAACGCGCCTGCAGTTCGGCCAGTTCGCCGTCGTGCCGCTCGAAGTTCGCCTCCGATTCCGCACGCATCGCGCGCTGCTCTTCGATCTGCGCGGTGATCTCTTCGAGTTCCTCGCGAATCTGCGTGCTGCGCTGCGTGTAACGCTCGTGCGCCTGAGTGAGCTTGAGCACCTCCATCTGCAGGGCGTGCACGCGCTGCGTCGCGCGTTCGGCCTGCTGACGCACGTCGGTCAGCACCTGCGTGCCTTGCGTGTGCGCGGCTTCGGCGCGAATCGCCGCGGCTTTCGCCTCGTCGGCGAGCAAGGCCTGCGCGCGCACCTGGCGCGCGAGGTTTTCGATTTCCTGCTGACGGGCCAGCATGCCGGCCTGTTCGGAATCGGCTGCATACAGCTGCACGCCGACGCGCGTCACCACATGCCCCGCCTTCACGACGAACGAGCCGCCTTCCGGCAATTGCGAGCGCATGCCGAGCGCCTGCTGCAGGTCGTCGGCGACGAAGGCGAGCCCGAGCCAGTCGGTCAGCACCGCGCGGATGCCCGCGTCGTCGATGCGCACGAGCGACAGCAACGGCCGCAAAGCGGGCGGCGTGGCGGCCGGCTGACCGGCGACGGGCGGCGCGTAGAACGCGAGCTTCGCGGGCGGTGCGTCGGTGGCGAACGCCTTGACCCAGTCGAGGTTCGACACCTCGAGTGCGGCCAGCCGCTCGCGCAACACCGCTTCGAGCGCGGTTTCCCAACCGGCTTCGACGTGCAGCTTCTTCCACAGACGCGGCAGGCCGCCCAGTTCGTGCTTGTCGAGCCACGGCTGGATCTTGCCTTCGGTCTGGACGTTTTCCTGCAGCTGCCTGAGCGCGGCAAGGCGTGCGTCGAGCTGATGAATCTGGGCGCTTTCGGCCTGCACGCGCTCCTGCGCGGTGCGGCGTTCGGCGTCCAGACGCGGCAGCGTTTCCTGCGCGTCGGTCAGACGCGCCTGCGCGTCGTGCAGAATCTCTTCGTGCTCGGCGAGCTGCATGCGCAGGTCTTCGAGCTGCGCTTCGTCGGGCGCGTCGAGGCCGCCCGCTTCGAGCTTCAGGCGCTCGTGACGCTGCTGCAGCTGCTGCAACTGCTGATCGGCATTGCGCTGATGCGCGGCCTCGAGCTTCAACGCCTGTTCGGTCTGCGCGATCCCGCCGCGCTCCGCGTTCAGCTCGGTCTGCGCGTCGCGCCAACGCGCTTCGAGCGCGGGCATCGCGTCGTGCTTCGCGGCGGCTTCGTCTTCGGCAAGCGCGGCTTTTTCTTCGGCGACGGCCAATTGCTCTTCGGCGTCTTCGATATCGCCCTGCGCCTTTTCGGCTTGCGACTGCCACTGCTCGCGCTGCGCGCTCAGCGCGGCGATCTGCGCCTGCACGCGGTTGCGCGATTCGACGATGAACTTGATCTCGGCTTCGAGGCGGCTGACTTCCGAGTTCGCCTCGTACAGCGCGCCTTGCGCGCCCTGCATCGCATCGCTCGCGGAATAATGCGCGACCCGCAGCGTTTCGAGTTGCGCTTCGACTTCGCGCAGCTTCGCGGTTTGCGCTTCGAGGTCGATCTGCGCCTGTTCGATCGCGCGTTGCTGGCGTTCCTGCTCGCTGCCGGCTTCGTTCTTGCGCAACAGCCACAACAGACGCTGCTTCTCTTCGCCGTCGGTCTGCAGTTCCTTGTAGCGCGTGGCGACCACCGCCTGGCCTTCGAGCTTCTCGAGGTTGGTCCCCAGTTCGCGGACGATGTCCTCGACCCGCGTCAGATTTTCGCGCGTGTCGTGCAAACGGTTCTCGGTCTCGCGGCGCCGTTCCTTGTACTTCGACACGCCGGCGGCTTCTTCGAGGAACACGCGCAGCTCTTCCGGCTTCGCCTCGATCAGGCGCGCGATCATGCCCTGCCCGATGATCGCGTACGCGCGCGGCCCGAGGCCGGTGCCGAGGAAGATGTCCTGGATGTCGCGGCGGCGCGCCGGCAGATTGTTGATGTAGTAGCTCGAGGTGCCGTCGCGCGTGAGCACGCGCTTCACGGCGATTTCGGCATACTGGCCCCACTGGCCGGCGGCGCGGCCGTCGGCGTTGTCGAACACGAGTTCGACGCTGGCGCGGCTGCCGGGCTTGCGCGCGGTCGAGCCATTGAAGATCACGTCCTGCATCGATTCGCCGCGCAGCTCGGAGGCGCGCGATTCGCCGAGCACCCAGCGCACGGCATCGATGATGTTGGACTTGCCGCACCCGTTCGGTCCCACCACGCCAACCAGCTGGCCCGGAACCTGGAAATGCGTGGGATCGACGAATGACTTGAAGCCAGCGAGTTTGATCGAGGTCAGACGCACGGCGATTTCGCTGTTTGAAAAGGGAAAATGATAAGTGGCTCGTGAAGGCTGCGTAAGCCGTTCGCCATTGAGGCGAAGCAGCCCGCGATCCTTCGCGACACGGGCGCCGGCGGCACGCGGTCAGACATGCGCCGGCCAATGAGGGGCAATCATACCATCGCGCGTGGGCGATTCTTACCGCCCTTACGGTCGCCGCGACCGGCATCGTGCGCGTCGTCGAGGCTCGCGTCCCCGGTGGCCGGATCGGGCGGCACGGCCTTGCTCCGATGCACCCAACTCGACAGCGCCGACGCCAGCACGATGCACACGCCGCCGGCCCATTCGCGCGGGCCCGGCGTCTCGCCGGCGAACAGCCACGCGGACAACGCGGTGACCACGATCTCGAACAGCATGATGATCGACGCGCGGTTGGCCGGCACGCGCGCAAGCCCGTACTGCACCAGCATATTGTTCGACGCCAGCAGCAGACCGAGGCCGAGCACGAGCCACGCGGCAGTGCCCAGATGCGCACCGGTGGGCGGCGCGGGCATCGCTTCGAACAGCGACGCGCAAGCGCTGAAGAGCGCCGCGCCGCCGAAGATGGTCGCGGTGCGCATTTCCGGCTTCATGTCCGGCAGCACGCGGCTCGTCTTGAGGATCAGCACGTTGCTCATCGCGAAGCCCATGCCGCCCGCGAGGCCCGCCCATTCGGCGAGATTGCCGGGCAACGGCATACCCAGTTGCGGCGACCACAGCATGGTCATCGCGCCGGCCAGCGACAGCGCCGCGAGGCCCGCGCCCGCCCATGTCAGCCGCTCGTGCAGGATGAAGTGCGCGAAGAGCGCCGTCCACGCCGGGGTGAGATAGAACAGCAGCAGCACGCGCATCACCTGGCCATGAATCGAGCCCCACACGAAGCCGAGATTGGTGACGCCCGCGGCCAGCGCGAGCGCCGGCAGCAGCCAGTGCCAGCGCACCGTCTTGAGCGCGCGATGGCGCACCAGCAGCACGAACAGGCAGCCTGCGCCGCTCGTCAGCGCGCTTGCCGCGGTGCCGGTGACACCGAGCGCCGCGAGCATGCGCAGCGGATACCAGATCATCCCCCATACCGATGCGCCCAGCATGATCGCGAGCGTCGGCCAGCCGTTGCGAAGCCAGTGGGTCATCGCGCGGGGCTCCCCGTCGTGCCGTCAACGAATGCGGCGGGTGCCCGCCCGCGTCGTGCGGCTGTCTCCTGAACTGCTGCGTACATTGCTGCTCCTGCTTCTTTTCTTGCGCGAACCGTGTGCGGCTCGCGTCGTTCCCGCTGCAACGCATACGCTGCGCCGCCTGGCGGGTTGCGCCGCTGCTTGCCGGCGCGGCGTGTTTCGTTTGCTGCGTGGTTTGTTGCGCCACACGGCGCGGGGCGGCCGCAATTGCCGGCGCGCGCCGCCGTGCCGTGCTTGTCGACTGCTTAACGGCCGCGCACCGCCTGCCGACCAGGTCGCCCCTTCACCCAAGTCGCCCCGTCACTCGTCTCGCGATGCCCGCCACGTTGTCCGCCGCGTCATGCGCGCCACGCTATAATCATCCGCTTGGCCGCCGCTGCCGGCCGGTCGGCCCCGCGCTACAGCGGGCTGCGCCAGCGGTGCGCGTGCCGCGTTTCTTCCAGCATCCATCTGCGCCCATCTTCGATCAGGCTCGATCCGCCCAGTGAACCCCCTACTCGACTCCCTTCAGTCCTACCCGTTCGAAAAGCTGCGCGTGCTTTTCAAGGACGTTACGCCGCCCGCCGGCCTTGCGCACATCAGCTTCGGCATCGGCGAGCCGAAACATCCGACGCCCGCGCTGATCCGCGACGCCGTGGTGGCCTCGCTCGGCGGCCTCGCCGCGTATCCGGCCACGCTCGGAACGCCCGCGCTGCGCGAATCGATCGCGAACTGGGTCACACAGCGCTACAACCTGCCGCCGCTCGACCCGGCCACCCAGGTGCTGCCGGTGTCGGGCTCGCGCGAGGCGCTGTTCGCTCTCGCGCAGACGGTGCTGGACCCGCAGCGCAACGCCGGCGGCGAGCCTGCGATCGTACTCTGTCCGAACCCGTTCTACCAAATCTACGAAGGCGCGGCCCTGCTCGGCGGCGCGCAGCCGTACTTCGTCAATAGCGATCCGGCGCGCAACTTCGCGTGCGACTACCCGGCGGTGCCGGCCGACATCTGGGCCCGCACGCAACTGCTGTACGTCTGCTCGCCCGGCAACCCGACCGGCGCGGTACTCACGCTCGACGACTGGCGCGAGCTGTTCGCGCTGTCGGACCGCTATGGTTTCGTGATCGCGTCGGACGAGTGCTACTCGGAAATCTATTTCGACGAAGCGAATCCGCCGCTCGGCGGCCTGGAAGCCGCGCACAAGCTCGGCCGCGGCTTCGAGCGCCTCGTCATGCTGTCGAGCCTGTCCAAGCGTTCGAACGTGCCGGGCATGCGCTCGGGCTTCGTCGCCGGCGACGCGGCCATCCTCAAGGCCTTCCTGCTGTACCGCACCTACCACGGCGCGGCGCTCTCGACGGTGTTCCAGAGCGCCAGCATCGCCGCGTGGAACGACGAAACCCACGTGCGCGAGAACCGCGCGAAGTACGTGCAGAAATTCTCCACCGTCACGCCGATGCTCGCGGAGGTGCTCGACGTGCGCCTGCCGGACGCCGCGTTCTACCTGTGGGCGGACGTCTCGCGCACCGGTCTGTCGGACACCGAGTTCGCCCAGCGCCTGTACGCCGACTATAATGTGACGGTTCTGCCGGGCTCGTTCCTCGCGCGTACCGCGCACGGCGTGAACCCCGGCCGCAATTTCGTGCGCCTCGCGCTCGTCGCCGACGTCGACGAATGCACCGAGGGCGCGCAGCGGGTCGTCGATTTTTGCCGCGCGATCGCCGGTTGAGTTTCGCGAGGCCGTCCGAACTCCGGCACCTCGCAACCGAACTCCCGGTGCATCGCATCCCCTCTTCAGACTTCAACTCTTCAGAAAAGCACGCATATGTCGCAACAACTTCAGCAGATCATTGACACCGCCTGGGAAAACCGCGCCGACCTGTCGCCGAAGGCCGCTCCGGCCGAAGTGCGCGAAGCCGTCGCCCACGCGATCGAGCAACTGGACAAGGGCGCGCTGCGCGTCGCCGAAAAGAAGGACGGCGACTGGGTCGTCAATCAGTGGCTGAAGAAAGCCGTGCTGCTGTCGTTCCGCCTCGAAGACAACGCGCCGATGCCGGCCGGCGGCTACAGCCAGTTCTACGACAAGGTGCCGTCGAAATTCGCGAACTACACCGCTGAAGACTTCGCCGCCGGCGGCTTCCGCGTGGTGCCGCCCGCGATCGCGCGCCGCGGCTCGTTCATCGCGAAGAACGTCGTGCTGATGCCGTCGTACACCAACATCGGCGCTTACGTCGACGAAGGCACGATGGTCGACACGTGGGCCACCGTCGGTTCGTGCGCGCAGATCGGCAAGAACGTGCACCTGTCGGGCGGCGTGGGCATTGGCGGCGTGCTGGAGCCCCTGCAGGCGAACCCGGTCATCATCGAAGACAACTGCTTCATCGGCGCGCGCTCGGAAGTCGTGGAAGGTGTGATCGTCGAAGAGAACTCGGTAATCTCGATGGGCGTGTACCTCGGCCAGAGCACCAAGATTTACGACCGCGAAACCCGCGAAGTCACGTATGGCCGCATTCCGGCGGGCTCGGTGGTGGTGGCGGGCAACCTGCCGTCGAAGGACGGCTCGCACAGCCTGTACTGCGCGGTGATCGTCAAGAAGGTCGACGCCAAAACCCGCGCGAAGGTCGGTCTGAACGAGCTGCTGCGAGGCGATTGATGGCGCGCGGCACGAAAACCGTCGTCTACGGCATCCCGAACTGCGACACCGTCAAGAAGGCCCGCGTGTGGCTGGAAGAACACGGCGTCGAGTTCGAGTTTCACGACTTCAAGAAGGCCGGCGTGACCGAGCCGCTCGTGCAGGACTGGCTGAAGGACGTGAAGCTCGACGCGTTGCTGAACCGTCGCGGCACGACGTGGCGCGGTCTGTCCGACGACATGAAGGCGGCCGCGGACACGCAGCCGGGCGCGATCGCGTTGATGATCCACAAGCCGTCGGTGATCAAGCGGCCGGTGCTGGTGGTCAACGGGCGCGTCAAGTCGCTGGGTTTTTCCGCGGACGAGTACGCGGCGCTGTTCGCGTAATCCGACGCGTGTGACTGAACGCAACACGCAGAACGAGTAAGCAAGAGCAAGCGGTAAGCGCGGCACGCGCCGCGTGCATCAAACGCTGTTGCCGGCTGCGGTGCCCAACCGCCAGCCGGCATTTTTTCATTTCAAAGTGGCTTGTACTGAAACCATGTCCGGCACCCTCGCCCTTACCGAACAACTGATCGCGCGCGCGTCCGTCACGCCCGACGACCAGCATTGCCAGCGCCTCCTGATCGAACGCCTGTCCGCGCTCGGCTTCGGGCACGAGACGATCGAATCGAACGGCGTGACTAACCTGTGGGCCGTCAAACGCGGCGTCGACGGCACGAAGGGCAAACTGCTCGCGTTCGCGGGACATACTGACGTCGTGCCGACCGGCCCGCTCGAACAGTGGCACTCGGCGCCGTTCGAGCCGACCCGGCGCGACGGCAAGCTGTACGGCCGCGGCGCGGCGGACATGAAGACGTCGATCGCAGGCTTCGTGGTGGCGAGCGAGGAATTCGTCGCGGCGCACCCCGCGCATCGCGGCTCGATCGCGTTCCTGATCACGAGCGACGAAGAAGGCCCGGCCACCGACGGCACCGTCAAGGTCGTCGAAGCGCTGCAGGCGCGCGGCGAGCGCATGGACTACTGCATCGTCGGCGAACCGACGTCGAGCGCGCAGTTCGGCGACATGGTGAAGAACGGCCGGCGCGGTTCGATGTCGGGCAAGCTGATCGTCAAGGGCGTGCAAGGCCACATTGCGTATCCCCATCTGGCGAGGAATCCGGTGCATCTGCTTGCGCCTGCGCTCGCCGAGCTGGTAGCCGAGCGGTGGGACGACGGCAACGAATACTTCCCGCCCACCACGTGGCAGGTGTCGAACATTCACAGCGGCACCGGTGCGACCAACGTGATCCCCGGCCACGCGGACGTGATGTTCAACTTCCGCTTCTCGACGGCCAGCACCGTCGAAGGTTTGCAGGCCCGCGTGCACGCGATCCTCGACAAACACGGCCTCGACTACGATCTGCAGTGGAATGTGAGCGGTCTGCCGTTCCTGACGCCGCGCGGCGAATTGTCGAACGCGCTCGCGAAGGCGATCAAGGACGAGACCGGCGTGGTCACCGAACTGTCGACCACCGGCGGCACGTCGGACGGCCGCTTCATCGCGCGCATCTGCGAGCAGGTGATCGAATTCGGCCCGCTGAACGCCAGCATCCACAAGATCGACGAACATATCGAAGTCGCACACATCGAGCCGCTGAAGAACGTGTATCGCCGCGTGCTCGAACAACTGATCGCCTGACCAAGGACTATTCGCGATGACGCTCCCGTTTTCCACTGTCCGCGACCTGCTGCGTTTCGCGGTGTCGCGCTTCAACCAGGCCGAGCTGTCGTTCGGCCACGGTTCGGCCAACGCGTACGACGAAGCCGCCTATCTGATCCTGCATACGCTGCATCTGCCGCTCGATCTGCTCGATCCGTTCCTCGACGCACGCCTGAGTGCGGCCGAGATCGACGCCGTGCTGAACGTGATCGAGCGCCGCGCCGCCGACCGCGTGCCGGCCGCGTACATCACGCAGGAAGCGTGGATGCACGGCTTTCGCTTTCACGTCGATGAGCGCGTGATCGTGCCGCGTTCGTTCATCGGCGAATTGTTGCAGGACGGCCTGCAGCCGTACGTGGAAGATCCCGAACAGGTGAGCGCCGTGCTGGAGCTGTGCACCGGCTCCGGCTGCCTCGCGATTCTCGCGGCGCATGCGTTCCCGAACGCGGATATCGACGCGGTGGACCTGTCGGCGCCGGCGCTCGAAGTCGCGACGCGCAACGTGACGGACTACAAGCTCGACGACCGCATCGCGCTGTTCGAAGGCGATCTGTATGCGCCGCTCGCCGAGCGCCGCTACGACGTGATCATCAGCAATCCGCCGTACGTGAACGCGGCGTCGATGCAGGAACTACCCGCCGAATACAAGCACGAGCCGGACATGGCGCTCGCGGGCGGCGCGGACGGCATGGACATCGTGCGCCGGATCATCGCCGAGGCGCGCAACTGGCTGACCGAAGACGGCGTGCTGGTGGTCGAGATCGGCAACGAGCGCGCGCACGTCGAAGCGGCGTTCGGCGGTCTGGACCTCGTGTGGCTGTCGACCAGCGCCGGCGACGACACCGTGTTTCTGATTCAGGCGGCGGATCTGCCGGTCTGAGGTTCCGTCGGCTAGTCGTGTAGGTGCGATGCGGGTGGCGCCGCGCCGCTTCGCCAACTCTTCGCGAGCTTATGCAATTCGACCTGCTTCATGTCGGCCCACTGGTCGCTCTCGCCCACATCCTCGGGGCGATTGCGGCGTGTCACGCGATTCTCAACACCCGTACGTCGCAAGGGGCGGTTGCGTGGGCCGTGTCGTTGGTCGCGATGCCTTATCTGACGCTGGTCCCGTATCTCTTCCTCGGCCGCAGCAAGTTCGCCGGCTATGCGGACGCGCGCCGCGTCGAAAACGAACTGCTGCGCACGCGTGCGCATCCACCGGAATGGGACACGCAGGCTTCGTCGGCGGGATTGCCGACGCAGCAACTCGGCGGCAGGTTCGCGCATTCGCTCACGCGTCTCGGCGGCATGCCGTTTTTACCGGGCAATTCCGTGCGCACGCTGGTGAATGGCGCCGCAACGTTCGAGGCCATCTTCGAAGCAATCGAGAACGCGCGCCACTACGTGATTGTGCAGTTCTTCATCGTGCGCGACGACGCGCTCGGCGAGATGCTCAAGGACGCGCTGATCGCCAAGGCCAGTCAGGGCGTGCGCGTCTACTTCCTGTACGACAGCATCGGCAGCTTCGATCTGCCGCACCGCTACGTCGCGGCGCTGCGCGCGGGCGGCGTCGAGATGCATGCGTTCGCGACCAACCGCCGTTTCGTCAACCGCCTGCAACTGAACTTTCGCAATCACCGCAAGATCGTTGCGGTGGATGGCGAGCGTGCGTTTGTCGGCGGCCATAACGTCGGCGTCGAATATCTCGGCGGCAGGGCGCCGCTGTCGCCGTGGCGCGATACGCATATCGAGGTGCGCGGCCCGGCGGTCGCGAGCATCCAGTTCGTCTTCACCGAGGACTGGCACTGGGCCACGCAACAGTTGCCCGAATTCGATATGCCTGCGGCGACACCCGGCGCCCCTGCCCGGAACGAGGGCATGCACTGCCTCGTCGTGCCGAGCGGTCCGGCCGACAAGCAGGAGACCTGCTCGCTCTTTTTCGTCGAAGCGATCAATGCGGCGCGCGAGCGCGTCTGGATCACCACGCCCTACCTCGTGCCGGACGAAGCCGTGTTCTCGGCGCTGCGGCTCGCGGTGCTGCGCGGCGTCGACGTGCGCATCCTGATTCCGTGCCGGCGCGACCACCTGGTGGTGTTCGCCGCCTCGAAGCTGTATGCGTACGACTCGCTGCGCGCGGGCATCCGCATCTTTCGCTACCAGCCGGGCTTCCTGCATCAGAAGGTCATCCTGATCGACAGCGTGGCCGCCGCGATCGGCAGTGCCAATCTCGACAACCGTTCTTTCCGGCTGAACTTCGAGATCATGGTGCTGACCGTGGACCACGGCTTCGCGCAGGAAGTCGAAACGATGCTGCTGAATGATTTCGCCGAATCGCTCGAAATCGATCACAACGAATACCGGCACGCGAGCGCGCTGCGGCGCGTGCTGATGCACGTGGCGCGGCTTTTTTCACCGATTCTTTAGGCGTGCTGGAGGCGCCGCGCCGCGACGTCAGCGCCTCACAACAGCTTTTCGATATCCGCTGTCATCGCCTCGGGCTTGGTGAGCGGCGCATAGCGCTTCACGACATTGCCGTCCCGGCCGATCAGAAACTTGGTGAAATTCCATTTGATTCCTTCAAGCCCCAGCAGACCCGGCGCCTCGCCCGTCAGATAGCGGAACAGCGGATGCGCGTTCGCGCCATTCACGTCGATCTTGTCGAACATCGGGAAGGTCACGCCGTAGTTCTTTTCGCAGAAACTGCCGATCTGCGCGGCGTCGCCCGGCTCCTGCTTGCCGAACTGGTTGCACGGAAACCCGAGCACCGCGAGCCCGCGCGCGGCGTAGGCGTCATACAGCTTTTGCAAGCCCGCATACTGCGGCGTGAATCCGCATTCGCTCGCCGTATTGACGATCAGCAACACCTTGCCTTGATACTGCGTGAGGCTCACTTCCTCGCCGCCGAGCGTGCGTGCCGAAAACGAATAAATCGATGTCATGTGCTCTCCCCGTGAAAGCCGTCAGTCTATGCCAAAAGCCGCGCCACAACAGTCGTCCGAATGGCCGATCCCGACTGAGCGCCCGGTGTCACGCCGGGCAGTCTAAAATAGCGGTTTTCTTCAGCCGGCCTCTTCGTGATCCGCTTTAATCAGTTCAGCCTCGCGCGCGGCACCAAGCCGCTCTTCGACAACACCACGTTCACCCTCAACCCCGGCGAAAAGGCCGGGCTCGTGGGGGCGAACGGCGCGGGCAAGTCGACGCTGTTTGCCGTGCTGCTCGGTGAACTGCATGCGGACGGCGGCGATTTCTCCATTCCGCCCACCTGGCGCATCGCCCACGTCGCACAGGAAACGCCCGCCGCGGACAAGACCGCGCTCGACTACACGCTCGACGGCGACGCCGCGTTGCGTGCGATCGAGGCGCGCATCGCCGCCGCCTCCGCCGCGCACGACGGCGCAGCCGAAGGCGAAGCGCACGCCGCGTTCGCGGACGCCGACGGCTACACCGCGCCCGCGCGCGCCGAAGCGTTGCTGCTCGGTCTCGGCTTCACGCTCGAACAGACGCGCGAGCCGGTCAGCAGTTTCTCGGGCGGCTGGCGCATGCGGCTGAATCTCGCCCAGGCGCTGATGTGCCGCTCCGATCTCCTGCTGCTCGACGAACCGACCAACCACCTGGACCTCGACGCGATCGTCTGGCTCGAAGACTGGCTGCATCGCTACGCCGGCACGCTGATCGTGATCTCGCACGACCGCGAATTTCTCGACTCGGTCTGCAACGTCACCCTGCACCTCGAACAACAGCAGATCAAGCGCTACGGCGGCAACTACTCGCAATTCGAAGTGCTGCGCGCGCAGCAGATCGCGCTGCAACAGAGCGCGTATGAAAAGCAGCAGCGCACGGTCGCGCATCTGCAGAGCTACATCAACCGCTTCAAGGCGCAGGCCACCAAGGCGCGCCAGGCGCAGAGCCGCGTGAAGGCGCTGGAAAAGATGGAACTGATCGCGCCGGCGCATGCAACGTCGCCGTTCACGTTCGAGTTCCGCGCACCCGACTCCGCGCCGAATCCGATGATGGTGATGGAGGACGTGCGCTGCGGCTACCACGGCGAAGAAGGCGTCGAGATTCCGATCGTCGACCACGTGATGCTGTCGATCCAGAACGGTCAGCGCATCGGCCTGCTCGGCGCGAACGGCCAGGGCAAGTCGACGCTGATCAAAACGCTCGCCGGCACGCTCGAAGCGCTCGGCGGCCGCGTGCGCGAAGGCAAGGGGCTGCGCATCGGTTACTTCGCGCAGCATCAGCTCGAAACGCTGCGCGCGGACGACACGCCGCTGCAGCACCTCGCGCGCCTCGCGCCGGACACGCGCGAGCAGGAACTGCGCGATTTCCTCGGCAGCTTCAATTTTTCCGGCGAGATGGCGACCTCGAAGATCGCGCCTTTCTCGGGCGGCGAAAAGGCGCGCCTCGCGCTCGCGCTGATCATCTGGCAAAAGCCCAACCTGCTGTTGCTCGACGAGCCGACCAACCACCTCGATCTCGAAACGCGTCACGCGCTGACCATGGCGCTCGCGCAATTCGAAGGCACGCTGATTCTGGTGTCGCACGACCGCCACCTGCTGCGTGCCACTACCGATCAGTTCATGCTGGTCGCGAAACACCGTCTGACCGAATTCGACGGCGATCTCGACGACTACCGCGACTGGCTGCTGCAACACGCGGCCGAGCAGCGCGCGGCGCTCAAGGCGGGCACGGCGGCCAATGGCGCGAACGGCGGCGCGGACAGCGGCGCCGATAACAGCGTGAATCGCAAGGAGCAGCGCCGCCTCGAAGCGGAAACGCGGCAGAAGCTCGCGCATCTGAAGAAGCCGCTGCACAGCCGCATTACGAAGATCGAAAAGGAAATGGACGCGCTCAATACGGAGAAGGCGGCGCTGGATGCGTTCGTCGTCGATCCGGCCAGCTACGAGCCCGAGCAGAAGAACAAACTGACGGAGGCGATCCGCCGTCAGGCAGATGTGAACGCGCGCCTCGAAACGCTCGAAGCCGAATGGCTCGAGACTCACGAGGAACTCGAACAAATCGGCTAGCGGCACGCAGTTTCCGGTCCGCGCCGGCACCGACGAGAGGTTGGCTTTGTCTTCCGCGACAGCATCATCCATGTCATCGGCTACAGCGGTACCGCCCGCGCTGCAGGGGCTGCGCGTTCTCGACCTGACGCGTCTGCTGCCGGGGCCCGTGGCCGCGTTACGGCTCGCCGAGCTCGGCGCCGACGTGCTGAAAATCGAAGCACCCGGCGCGGGCGACCCGACCCGCACGATGATGCAATCGTCGAGCGACCGCGTGGCCGGCCGGCCCGGCGCGTTCTACCGGATGGTCAATCGCGGCAAGCGCGAAACGCGCCTCGACCTCAAATCCGACGCGGGACGCAACGTGTTGCGCGCGCTCGCGGCGGAAGCGGACGTGCTGATCGAGAGCTTCCGGCCCGGTGTGATGGAGCGCCTCGGCATCGGCTACGCTACGTTGCGCACGGCCAATCCGCGGCTCGTCTACTGCGCGATCAGCGGCTATGGCACGAGCGGGCCGTTCGTCGATCGCGCGGGCCATGATCTGAACTACATCGGCTATGCGGGCGTGCTCGATCAATTGGCAAGCCGCGACGGCACGCCGATCCTGCCGAATTTCCAGATCGCCGACCTGCTCGGTGGCGCCTTGAGCGCGGTCACGCAGATTCTCGCCGCACTATGGCATGTGTCGCGCGGCGGCGAGGGCCGCTTCCTCGACGTCTCGATGACGCATGTCACGCATGCGCACAACATCGTCGCGCAAGTCGCGCTCGCCAACGAAGGCGCTGCGCCGGCCCCAGGCGCCGGTCTGCTGAACGGCGGCGTGCCGTGCTACAACCTTTACCGCACACTCGATCAGCGCTGGCTCGCGGTCGGCGCGCTCGAACTGAAATTCTGGGAAACGCTGTGCATGGCGCTCGACCGGCCCGAGTGGGCGACGCGCCACTGGAGCCTTGGCCAGGCGATCGGCGGCCCGGACGCGAACGCGCTCACGCAGGAGTTGGCCGACATGATCGGCACGCGTACGCTGGCGGATTGGATGCTGCTGCTGGAGCCGCTCGACTGCTGTGTGTCGCCGGTGCTGACGGCGGCCGAAGCGGCACGGCATCCGCTGTTCGATCCGCAGGCGTATGCGGCGCAGGCCGAAAGCGATGCGGATGATACAGGTACCGCCGATGGCCTGAACGGATGACGTCCGCCTACCTACGGCTTCGCTGTGCTGCTTTCAGCTGATGCGGCTCTGACAGCGAAGGACTTACTGCGAGGAATGTTTGCTGCTCGGCCCCTACCCTCAGCGCCGCACAGCCGTCTGCCGCGGCAACGTCTGGCGTGGCGTCTTTTCATCGTCGTACAGCAGGTGCTTGCGGCCTTCGACGTGACGGTCGATCGTGGCGCGAACCTCGGCGGCAGTCGCGTCCTCGGCCACTACGCGCCGCGATATCTGTCCCGCCGTGTCGATCCACTCGACGATCCGGCACGCGTCGCCCCATGGCTGGCGAATCGGTGCGGACACGCGGCAGCCGCGCACCTGTATCGGCCGCTCGGCGACGGTTTCAATTGACTGTTTCAAGGCGCGATCCTTTTTCGAGCATCGGAAGGGATGGTTGCCCTCGCAGCTTAGAAAAAAGAAATGCCATTCAGGTTACAGACAATGCGGGGATATTTACGGCGCATTACGGCGCGCTTGCTGCCCTCATGCGCCGCGGTCCCGTCTATTCGAGCGTGCGGACCCGGTCGATCGCCTGTTCGATCCGTTCGACCGCAACGACCTGTAAGCCTTCGATCGGCTGTTTCGGCGCGTTGGCCTTCGGAATGACCGCGACCGAGAAGCCCAGTTTGGCCGCTTCCTTGAGCCGCTCCTGGCCGCGCGGCGACGGCCGGATCTCGCCGGCGAGGCCGACTTCGCCGAACACCACGAGCCCCTTGGGCAGCGGCTTGTTGCGCATCGACGAGTGGATCGCGAGCAGCACGGCCAGATCGGCGGCGGGTTCGGTGATCTTCACGCCGCCCACCGCGTTCAGAAACACGTCCTGATCGAAGCACGCGATCCCTGCATGCCGATGCAGCACGGCCAGCAGCATCGCGAGCCGGTTCTGTTCGAGACCGACCGCGAGCCGGCGCGGATTCGGCGCGTTGGCCGCGTCCACCAGCGCCTGCACTTCGACCAGCAGCGGCCGTGTGCCCTCCTGGGTCACCAGCACGCAGGAGCCCGGCACCGACTGCTCGTGCTGCGACAGAAACAGCGCCGACGGATTCGCCACGCCGCGCAGGCCGCGCTCGGTCATCGCGAACACGCCAAGCTCGTTGACCGCGCCGAAGCGGTTTTTGATCGCGCGCACGAGGCGGTACGACGAATGCGTGTCGCCCTCGAAGTACAACACCGTATCGACGATGTGCTCCAGCACGCGCGGGCCTGCCAGCGCGCCTTCCTTGGTCACGTGGCCAACCATGATGATCGTGGTGCCCGACTGCTTGGCGACGCGCGTCAATTGCGCCGCGCACTCGCGCACCTGCGCGACCGAGCCCGGCGCGGAGGTCAGCGCGTCGGAATAGACCGTCTGGATCGAGTCGATCACCGCGACGTCAGGCCGCTGGTCGGCGATCGTCGCCTGGATTTTTTCGAGCTGGATTTCCGCGAGCAATTGCAGCTCGCTCGCCTTCGAGCCAGGCTCCAGCAACGAAAGCCGCTGCGCGCGCAACGCAATCTGCGCGGCCGACTCTTCACCGCTGATGTAGAGCGCGCGTTTGTCGGCGGCGATTTCGGCGAGCGATTGCAGCAGCAGCGTCGATTTGCCGATGCCCGGATCGCCGCCGATCAGCACCACCCCGCCCGGCACCAGACCGCCGCCCAGTACGCGGTCGAACTCGCTCACGCCGGTGGAAAAACGCGGCACGTCGGACGCATCGATATCGGCGAGACGGCGCACCGGCGCGCTCTTCGCGAGCGACTGGAAACGATGCGTGGACGGCGCTTCGGCGACCGATTCGACCAGCGTGTTCCACGCATTGCATGACGGGCACTGGCCAGCCCATTTCGGCGATTGCCCGCCGCATTCACTGCAGATGTACAACGTCTTCGGTTTAGCCACGCGTGATTGCCTGTATTGCTGTTCTTGGGATTGATCGGGTTGATGCGCCGGGTGCGGTTAATGGCCGTTTCCGCGCCGGGACGCCAAGCGCGGCGGCGAACGCGACGACATGCAGCGGCGTGCTGTGCGACGCAAAAATACGGAGCAACACGCAGTGCCGTCAGCGGTGCGCCCAACAGCGCAAATTCCGACGCAGCCGGCGACGCAAAAAGCGAAGCGCGACGCCATCAGGGAAAACTCATCGCGAGGCGCGAACTGGCGCAGCCACCCGCCATGGCCTCGCGCCGCGCACTACCTGCCTCGCTACACCGTGCGCGACTGCGCCGCTCACTCCGCCTGTGACTTTGCCCGCTGCTGCGCGCACCCTACTCCGCCCGCACCGGCACACGCGGCGCCACCGCGCACATCAGCTCGTAGCCAATCGTGCCGCACGCCTGCGCGACGTCGTCGATCGGCAGCGCGTTGCCCCACAACTCGACGCGCGAGCCGACGTTGGCGGTCGGCACCGGCGTGAGGTCGACCGTGAGCATGTCCATCGACACGCGTCCGACGACCCGCGTGCGCACGCCCTCGACGATCACCGGCGTGCCTTCCGGCGCGACCCGCGGATAGCCGTCCGCATAGCCGCACGCGACCACGCCGATACGCATCGCGCCGCGCGCCTTGAACGCCGAGCCGTAGCCGACGGTGCTGCCTTCATTGAGCATCTGCACGGCGATCAGTTCCGAGGCGAGCGTCATCGCCGGCTGCAGCCCGGTGCTTTCGATCGCGGCTGTCACGCCCGACGGCGACGCACCGTACAGGATGATGCCCGGGCGCACCCAGTCGAAATGCGCGCCCGGATGCCACAGCGTGGCCGCCGAATTGGCGAGGCTGCGCGCGCCCGCGATGCCTTGCGCGCCGCGCTCGAACGCTTCCATCTGATACGCAATGCCGCGCTCGCCGTCGGCATCCGAGAAATGGGTCATCAGCGTGATCTGGCCGACGCCCTGGCAGGCGCGCGCCCGCTCCCACGCGGCGCGGAATTTCTCCACCGTGTAGCCGAGCCGGTTCATGCCGGTGTTCATCTTCAACTGGATGTTGACGGGCTTGGACAGGCGCGCCATTTCGAGCATGCGCAACTGTTCGTCCGAATGCAGCGCGGTCGTCAGGCTATAGCGGTCGATCACGTCGATATCGGTCGGACGGAAGAAGCCTTCGAGCAGAAGAATCGGCCCAGCCCAGCCCAATTCACGCAACTTCACGGCTTCTTCGAGGTCCAGCAATCCGAAGCCGTCGGTTGCGCGCAAGCCGGGAAACACTCGCGCAAGGCCATGTCCATATGCGTTCGCCTTGACGACGGCCCATATTTTGGACTTTGGCGCGTAGCGTCGCGCGACGGCAAGATTATTGGCAAGTGCGGCGGTATGAATCGTGGCTGAGAGGGGGCGCGGCATGGGATATTTTCGTAAAGACACTTGCGAATCAGCGGCTTACTGGGCGTTTTCAACGCGCGGCAGTCCGCTGGGCGGTGCGATCAAGGATTCTGCTAGTCCGAATTCAGCTATTTTCGTGATATAAAGCCGTGCGCACAACCCATTTCGAACGGCATAAGCCCGGACGTATTGCAAACGGCCGGGGCGGACAGACCGCAGCGAGGACAGCATCGCATCAGATGAAAAAAGGTTTTTACACCATCATGGCCGCGCAGTTTTTTTCGTCGCTGGCCGACAATGCGCTTCTGATCGCCGCTATCGCACTGCTGAAAGATCTTCACGCCCCGAACTGGATGACGCCGCTGCTCAAGCTGTTTTTTGTGCTGTCGTACGTCGTTCTCGCCGCGTTCGTGGGCGCCTTCGCCGACTCCCGTCCGAAAGGACGCGTGATGTTCGTCACCAACACCATCAAGGTCCTCGGTTGCATCACGATGCTGGTCGGCGCGCATCCGCTGATTGCGTACGGCATCGTCGGCTTCGGCGCGGCGGCGTACTCGCCCGCCAAATACGGCATTCTCACCGAACTGCTGCCGCCTGACCGGCTGGTCGCAGCGAACGGCTGGATCGAAGGTACCACGGTCGGCTCGATCATTCTCGGCACCGTGCTCGGCGGCGCGCTGATCAGTCCGCACATTGCCGCGCCGATCCTGCGGCAGCACATCCCCACCGTCAATACGCCCGCCGAAGCGGCGATGCTGGTGATCATGGCCATCTACGTCGTCGCGGCGCTGTTCAATCTGCGCATTCCGGACACCGGCGCGCGTTATCCGAAACAGGAACGCGGCCCGATCAAACTCATCACCGATTTCGCCGACTGCTTTCTCGTGCTGTGGCGCGACAAGCTCGGCCAGATTTCGCTCGCAGTCACGACGCTGTTCTGGGGCGCCGGCGCGACGCTGCAATTCATCGTGCTGAAGTGGGCCGAAGTGTCGCTGAACATGTCGCTCTCCGAGGCGGCGATCCTGCAGGCGGTGGTGGCCGTCGGCGTGGCGGGCGGCGCGATCTTCGCGGCCTCGCGCGTGCCGTTGAAGAAGTCGCTGTCGGTGCTGCCGGTCGGCATCATGATGGGGATCGCCGTGATGCTGATGGCGTTCTACACGCGCGACCTGTTCCCCGCGCATTGGGGCCTCCGGATCGGCCGCATGCATATGCCGGGCTACCTGATCTTCGCGTATATCTTCCTGATGGTGGTCGGCGGCCTGTCGGGCTTTTTCGTCGTGCCGATGAATGCGCTGCTGCAGCATCGCGGCCACGTGCTGCTCTCGGCGGGTCACTCGATCGCCGTGCAGAACTTCAACGAAAATCTCTCGGTGCTCATCATGCTGTGCCTGTACGCGGTGCTGGTGTGGCTCGACGTGCCGGTCACCGTGGTGATCGTGCTGTTCGGCACCTTCGTGTGCCTGATGATGTGGCTCGTGATGCGGCGCCACCAGGCCAACCAGCGCGCATTCGACTCGGTTGCGCTGATCGGCGAAGCCAAGCACTGAGCTTGCCGCGGGCCGCTGCTCACGAGCGTGCCCGCGCCTTCCTTCTTCCTCGCTTGACCATGACGCAAACGATTCCCAATGTGCTGACGATCGCCGGTTCCGACTCGGGCGGCGGCGCCGGCATTCAGGCCGATCTGAAGGCTTTCTCGGCGCTCGGCGCCTATGGTGCAAGCGTGATCACCGCGCTCACCGCGCAGAATACGCGTGGCGTCACCGCGATTCACGCGCCGGACCCGGCCTTCATTACCGCGCAACTCGACGCGGTGTTCGACGACATCCGCATCGACGCGGTGAAGATCGGCATGCTGGCGAACGCGCCGATCGCCCGCGCGGTCGCCGATGCGCTGCGTCGTCACAAGCCGAAGCACGTCGTGCTCGACACGGTGATGATCTCGAAGAGCAATCATGCATTGCTGCTGCCGGATGCGGTCGCTGCGGTGCGCGACGAATTGCTGCCGCTCGCGGATCTGCTGACGCCCAATCTGCCCGAAGCCGCCGCGCTGCTCGGCGTGCAGCCGGCCACCGACGAGACCGGTATGGTCGAGCAAGGCGAAGCGCTGCGCGCGCTCGGCGCACACGCGGTGCTGATGAAGGGCGGCCATCTGAGCGCAGCGGACAGTCCCGACTGGCTGGTGCAGGACAGTGGCACATTGCGCCTGGGCGGCCCGCGCGTGCCGGTGAAAAATACGCACGGGACGGGTTGCACGCTGTCGTCGGCAATTGCGGCGCTGATTCCGCAACGCGGCGATCTGGCGAGCGCGGTGGCCGATGCGAAGATTTATTTGACGGGTGCGTTGCAGGCGAGTGATCGGCTCGATGTCGGCGGCGGCGTCGGGCCGGTGCATCATTTTTATCGCTGGTGGTGAGCGGCTCGCTGTAGGGGGCGTTGTTGAGTGTCTGCCGCGTTTCGCTGCTGGGCTGTGCGGTTTTTTGCGTCGGGGGCGGAACCTACGTTTTGGCACGCTGAAGCCACGCGAGCGTTCGATCAACTGACGGTGATACGCGGTGAGATCGTGACGTGGCTCACGTTACGACGAGCGGGTATGTCGTACCGCCTGCTGCTCCGCGTACGCCGCGCGTCATGCCGCACTTTCTCCGGCCACTCGTGCGGCACGGTGAAGCCCACAGAAGCGTTCCAAACGAATCGTCACCGGCGAGCGGTGAGATCGTGCCTCGTTATGCCGGGAGCGACTGCGTCGTACCGGCTACCACTCCACTACTTCTGCGCGTAGTTCCATGCCTGCTCCGGCCACTCGTCCGGCACGATGAAACCGCGCGAGTGTTCGACCAGATAGCCTGCGCGATCCTCGACAAGAGCGGCGACCATCGCCGGTCCATGCTGGGGTGAAATCTGTGCCGCAAGCGTTTGCGCGTCGACCCAAAGCGATCCCACGGGCTCGCTCCCAGCCTGCTCGCTCTCCAGCGCAACGCGCCTCGGCGCAAGCCATTCCAGCCGCGGCAACTGCCGCCACTTTTGCGCCTGCGCCGCCGCGAACGCCGGCCAATCGCTGCGCGTGACCCACCAGCCTCGGCCATGCGACGGATTGAGCTCGACGGGGTCCGCCGGCCTCTCGCCATGCCGGTAAAACAGCCAGCCTTTAACGAACATCTCAGGCGTCCACGGTCCCGCATAACCGACCGACGCAAACTCTTCGCGCGCACTCAACGGCAATTGATGGTTCAGCAGATGCGCGAGCTTGAGATCGAAGCGGTCTTTCAGATTCGGCCCGACATAATCCGCCAGGCGCGCGTCCGTTTGCCCGGCTCCCTGCCCCTGCCCATGCCCATGCCCCTGCCCACGCCCGTCGCCCGCATGCAGATAACACTTCACCGCCAACTCCCAATGCAGCCGCGCGCCCTGCCGCGACTCCACAAGAAAATCGCATTCGCCGAGCGTGACGCCCGCGCGCCGCAACGGCACGCCGGCCGCGACCAGCCGCGCCGCCGGCCCGTTTTGCAGGAACCAGCAGAGCAGCCGTTCCGCGTACCGGCCAAGACGCGTGATGCGCGTCGCCGCGAGGTCACGATGCAGCGGCTGCGGCGTGGCATCGAGTGCGCAGAGCCAGTCGACGCCTGCGTGAAGTTCCTGCGGGGTATCGAAAGGATTCGCGAGCGCGCCCATCGGCGCTTGCGCGCGCAGCAGGTCGGCGCTCAGCAACAGCCACGCGAGATCGCGCACGGCCGGGTCGCGCAAGGTGCGGAGCAACGTTTCGAGGAGCGTGGCATGGTTGCCCCGCGCGGCGGCGACATGCGCCGCCGGTCCGTCGACGGCCATCACTTCACCGTGTTCGACGGCGCACCGCCCGCCGCGCGCCACGTATCGCGCGCGAGACACAGGTCGGCCCAGGCCTTCGCCTTGTCGGGCAGCCGGCGCAGCAGATACGCCGGGTGATAGGTGACGATCACCGGGACGCCTTCGTACTGATGCACGCGACCACGCAGCGACGAAATGCTCGCGTCGGTCTTGAGCAGACTCTGCGCGGCGAAGCGGCCCATCGCGACGATCAGCTTCGGCTTGACCAGCCCCACCTGACGTTGCAGATACGGCTCGCACCGCAGAACTTCGTCCGGTTCGGGATTGCGGTTGCCGGGCGGCCGGCATTTGATCACGTTGGCTATATAGACGTTGGTGTCGCGCGCGAGCGCCAGCGAATGCAGCATGTTGTCGAGCAGCTTGCCGGCCTGACCGACGAACGGCTCGCCGAGTCGGTCTTCGTTCTCGCCGGGCGCTTCGCCGATCAGCATCCAGTCCGCGGCGCGATCGCCGACGCCGAAAACGGTGTTCGTGCGCTTCTCGCACAGGCGGCACAGCCGGCATTCGGCGACGCGCTCGCTCAGCGCGTCCCAGTCGAGCGTGTGGACGGGCGGCAGTTCGGGCGCTTCGCGGCGGGCTTCCGACGGAGCGTGCGCTGGCGGGCCGTCGAACCATGCGAAATCGTCGTCGGGCGGGGCATCGAATGGCGGCGGCTCCGGGGAGCGCGCCGGCCCGACTGGCTGGCGCGGCGGCGCCTGCTGAGCCTGCTGGGCGGATTCGCCCGCTGTATGCGGCTGTTGCCGCGCGTCGACAGGCGTTGATTGCCGGTCCTGCGCGATATCGTGAGCCGGCTGCATCCAACGCTCACCGTCCTCGCTCTGTTGCGTGGCTCGCGTCGGCTCGCTCGCACCCGCCGAAGCGGCATGATCATCGAACCGCTCGCGGGCTCCGGCCGACGGGCCCACCTGCTCGCCGCGAAGCGGCGCACGGGGCTCGCCCGACATCTGCGCACGCCCGGTTTGCTGCGTCTCGCCCGTACGGATAGCTGGCCGCTGCGCATCCTGCGCGAGCGGTACCGACGCTGCCCCCACCGCCCCGCGCCCATCGTCGCGATGCCCCGGGTGCCCGGTCAACGCCTCCGCACCCGGCCCGGCGCCTTCGACCTGCGGCTTGACCGCCATCCCGCGACGCACCCACAGCGTCGTCAGGCCGAACTCCTCCAGTACCGATTCATGCAGCGCCATCTGCGCCCTCCGTGGCAAACGAGAAACGCATCACGATGGCGTCCTCCCGGCTGCGATGCCGCGCCGGATAATAGTTTTTGCGCCGGCCGATCGACGCGAAGCCGAAGCGTTCGTACAGCCGGATCGCCCGATGATTCGACGGCCGCACTTCGAGCAGCAGGCCATCGAGTTTTTCCGCATGCGTGATGCGCACCGCCTCGCGCAGCAGCGCGAGGCCGGCGCCGGCACCTTGCGCACTGGGCGTGACGCACAGGTTGAGCAGATGCATTTCATCGACGACCGGCATCAGCACGCAGTAGCCGATCAGCGTGCCGGTCACGTGCCGCAGGCAGACGCCGAAATAGCCGTTGCGCAGCGAGTCGCCGAAATTGCCCCGGCTCCACGGAAACTCATACGCGATCTTTTCGATAGCAGCGACCTCGTCCAGATCGCCTTCGGTCATCGGCGACATGTAGCGGTCCGCGAGCAACACGCCGCTCATTGCCGGCCCTCGCCGTGAGATCCGCCGTGCGCGGGCGCGGGCTGGGCTGCGCCGTCGTGGACGTCCTGCGGGCTCTGCGCGAGTCCCGCGTCCCGTTCTGCCCTCGCGGCCTTTTCAGCCTTCCCGGCTTTCTCTGCCATACGCTCCGCCGTGGTCTGCGCCACCTTGTCGCGCACGTATTCCGGCGCGGCCTGGTCGGCGGGCACGGTGCGGCCGGCGCGCAATGCGCGCAGCGCCGCGTGTGCGAGCGGCAGCGCATGCGGCAGCGCTTCGCCGTCGACCGTACGCGCGGCGGCCACTGCTGGCAGCCGCGCGCCGAACGCCGCGGCGGCGTTGCCGGCAAGCGTGAAGGGCGTGTCGGGTAGCACCAGCCGCTCTGGCGCGTCGAGCGAGGCCGCCTGAACGGTGCGCCATTCCTGCTGCGCCTCGTCCCACGCGAAGTCGGCCCAGTAGATTTCGTCCATGCGGGCGTCGAGCGCGGCGAGCACGCGCGTCGCCGCCGGATCGCGCAGGCGCGCGCTCTCCGCGCAGGCCAGCAGCGTGCTGACCGGCACGACCGGCAGGTTCAGGCCGAACGCGAGGCCTTGAGCGACGCCGGTCGCGGTACGCAAGCCCGTGAACGATCCGGGACCGGAGCCGAACGCGACGGCGTCGCAAGCCGCGAGCGTCAGGCCGGCTTCGTCGAACAGCTCGCTGATGGCGGGCAGCAGCCGTGTGCTGGAGACCGCGCCGGTCTGCTCGTGGCGAACCCAGAGCCGGGGTGCGGCGCCAGTCTGAGCGGCGTCGACGGGAACGGACAGCAGCGCGACCGAACAGAATTCGGTCGAGGTATCGAGGGCAAGGAGCACAGTTTGAGTCATGGACCGTATTGTAATCGGCGCCGCGCGCGTCAATGGGGTTTGGCGTTGCGTCCTGGCGGCGCCCTGTTTGGAATAAGCCCTCGCCCACGCGAGCACAGGCAGTTGTTATGATCGTCGGCCGATCCTCATTTGACCCCGCCCGGCGGGCAACACCACCATGACAGACATCGACGCCCAATTCGCCAAAGCCCACGAAGAAGTGCAGCAGTTGCCGGAGCGGCCGGGCAATCTCACGCTGCTGCGCCTCTACGCGCTCTACAAGCAGGCCACCCGCGGCGACGTTCAGGGCGACAAGCCTGGCTTTACCGACATCGTCGGCAAATACAAGTACGACGCGTGGGCGGCGCTCAAGGGCACCGCGCAGGACGTCGCGAAGCAGCAATACGTCGAGCTCGTCGAATCGTTGAAGAGCGGCGCTGCGACCTGAGCGCGCCGAAGCGGCGGCCGGCGCTGCGGTCGCGGCTTTATTTCGAGCGCCCGGTAACCCAGGTGCGCCGACAGCCGCGCTGCCCCAGCCGTCGAAACGCCGGCCCGCGCCAGCCGGATTCGCAAACTTTTCGGCTCGGAAATGTCCTAACAGTGGCGCAGTGCAACAAAACCCTATACAATGCGGCCTGCGCTTCACTGCTTTGCCCGCTTCATGTAGCGGCCCTTGCGGCGCAGCGCCTCGTAGCGTTTAGCTCCAATCCAGTTTAGAACCTGTCCCCTCCTGCCTAGCCCTCTTCGGGCGATCATGTCCCAGGCTGGCGGCACGCCGTGTTGGCATGTCGCATCCGATACAGCTTCTAACGAAAAGCTCGCCTTCATTGTCGCGAGCTGCCCCCGTTTTTCGATTTGCTCGCTGCTTCTTTGCTCGCTGAATCCGACGACTTGGGTATGCCGATTGGCGCCGACGTTTTAATTCCCTGTGTACCAAGGATTCTCATGACTTCGAGCAACACCTCCAGCCCGTTGAACGCCATCGCCGATCAGGCACTCGGTCTCGCCGACGCTCCCGCCCAAGCCGCAGCCGTTGCTGCCGCTCCGGAAGCCGTCGCCGCTGAAGCCGCAGTCCCGAGCGGCCCGACGTTCGCGTCGCTTGGTCTCTCCGCGGATGTCGTCTCCGCGCTGACCGCCGCTGGTTACCAGAACCCGACGCCGGTTCAGCAACGCGCCATCCCGGCCGGCATCGCCGGCCGCGATCTGCTGGTCTCGAGCCCGACCGGTTCGGGCAAGACCGCCGCGTTCATGCTGCCCGCCATCGAGCGTTTCTCGCAACTGCAAAAGGCGCAAGCCAGCCAGCCGCGTGAACCGCGTCCGGCCGACGGCGCCCGCAACACGCGCCGTCCGCAACCGGTTGCCCGTCCGACCATGCTGGTCCTGACGCCGACCCGCGAACTCGCGATGCAGGTCACGACCGCCGCCGCCACGTACGGCAAGCACCTCAAGCGCCTGCGCACCGTCAGCATTCTGGGCGGTGTCGCTTACGGTCAACAGCTGATGTTGCTGGCGAAGAACCCGGAAATCCTGGTTGCCACGCCGGGCCGTCTGATCGACCACCTCGAACGCGGCCGTATCGACCTGTCGCAACTGCAGATTCTCGTGCTCGACGAAGCCGACCGCATGCTCGACATGGGCTTCATTGAAGACATCGAAACGATCGTCGCCGCTACGCCGGCTACGCGTCAGACCATGCTGTTCTCGGCCACGCTCGACGGCAAGATCGGCTCGCTGACCGGCCGTCTGCTGAAGGATCCGGAGCGTATCGAGATCGTTCAGCGTCTGGAACAGCGCACCAATATCGCGCAAACCGTCCACTACGTCGACGACCGCGATCACAAGGATCGTCTGCTCGACCATCTGCTGCGTGACTCGGGCCTCGATCAGGCCATCGTGTTCACGGCAACCAAGATGGACGCCGACCAGCTCGCAGGGCGTCTTGCCGACGCCGGTTTCGAATCGGCCGCTTTGCACGGCGATCTGCCGCAAGGCGCGCGTAACCGCACCATCAAGGCACTGCGCGAGCGTCGCGTGCGTGTGCTGGTGGCAACGGACGTCGCCGCTCGCGGTATCGATATTCCGGGCATCACGCACGTGTTCAACTACGACCTGCCGAAGTTCGCTGAAGACTACGTGCACCGTATCGGCCGTACCGGCCGTGCCGGCCGCTCGGGTATCGCGGTGAGCCTCGTGCATCACGCGGAACAAGGCGCATTGAAGCGCATCGAGCGCTTCGTGCGCACCCCACTGCCGGTCAACGTCGTCGAAGGCTTCGAGCCGCGCAAGTCGACGCCGGCGGGCAACGGCCGTCCTGGCTTTGGCGGCCGCGGCCGTCCGGGCGGCGGTAACGGCGGTGGCCGTCGTTTCGGTAGCGGTTCGGGCAAGCCGGCCGGCAACGGCGGCGCTTCGCGCAGCGGTAGCGGCGGCGGCTGGGCCGGCAAGTCCGCTGGCGGCGGTTCGCGTGAAGGCGGCTTCGGTGGCGGCTCGCGTGAAGGCTACGGCGGTTCGCGCGACGGCGGCTACGGCGCACGCCGCAGCGACGGCCCGCGCACGGCGCGTCGCGGCAGCTAAGCTATCCGGCGGCAATACCCGGATTAGCGTGTAAAAGACTCCGGACGGCTTCGCGCCGCCCGCTCAGTCGGAAGAAACCGGTGCTCGGGCACCGGTTTTTTTTCGTCCAAAGCTTGTGCGCCTTGACATTTCACGATGTGGTAAATTTTTTTGCGTCGTAAAAAATCATGCTGCAGGGTACAAGAGGCGCCGTTGCAACATGGAAAAAATCGTTTCTCAATGTGAAAATGTGCGCGTAACGCATTGAATAAAAACAATAATAAATATTGGAAAAACACTACCTGCCGACTATTGTGGGACCCTCGGTTTGCCTAGACTCTTATATAAGACTTCACGAAACGAAACGCCTGATGGCCAGCCGCTTCGACGAAGACAGAGTCACCCATCCATTACAGGCAACCCAAGGAGAACACGATGACCATCACCCGCGAAGAACAGGCGAAGCAACTCCAGCAGCAATGGGAGACCGATCCGCGTTGGAAAGGCGTCAAGCGGACCTACTCGGCGCAGGACGTGATCCGTCTGCGCGGTTCGGTGCAGGTGGAACACACGCTCGCCAAACGCGGCGCGCAGAGACTCTGGGAGAGCGTCAACACCGAGCCGTTCGTCAACTCGCTCGGCGCGCTGACCGGCAACCAGGCGATGCAACAGGTCAAGGCTGGTCTGAAGGCGATCTATCTGTCGGGCTGGCAGGTGGCAGGCGATGCGAACGTGGCCGGCGAAATGTATCCGGACCAGTCGCTGTATCCGGCCAACTCGGTGCCGCTCGTCGTGAAGCGCATCAACAACACGCTCACGCGCGCTGACCAGATTCAGTGGTCGGAAGGCAAGAATCCGGGCGACGAAGGCTATATCGACTACTTCGCACCGATCGTCGCCGACGCGGAAGCCGGTTTCGGCGGCGTGCTGAATGCGTTCGAACTGATGAAGGCCATGATCGAAGCAGGTGCCGCGGGCGTGCACTTCGAAGACCAGCTCGCATCGGTGAAGAAGTGCGGCCACATGGGCGGCAAGGTGCTCGTGCCGACCCGCGAAAACGTCGCCAAGCTGACCGCCGCGCGTCTGGCCGCCGACGTCTGCGGCGTGCCGACCGTGCTGCTCGCCCGCACGGATGCGGAAGCCGCCGACCTCGTCACCTCGGACATCGACGACAACGACAAGCCGTTCCTGACCGGCGAGCGCACGGTCGAAGGTTTCTACCGCACGAAGCCCGGCCTCGAGCAGGCGATCTCGCGCGGTCTCGCCTACGCGCCGTACGCGGACATGATCTGGTGCGAAACCGGCAAGCCGGACCTCGAGTTCGCGAAGAAATTCGCGGATGCGATCCACAAGGAATTCCCGGATCAACTGCTGTCGTACAACTGCTCGCCGTCGTTCAACTGGAAGAAGAATCTGGACGACGCGACCATCGCCAAGTTCCAGCGCGAACTCGGCGCGATGGGCTACAAGTTCCAGTTCATCACGCTGGCCGGCTTCCACGCGCTGAACTACTCGATGTTCAACCTCGCGCACGGCTATGCCCGCAACCAGATGACGGCCTTCGTCGAAATGCAGCAGGCCGAGTTCGCCGCAGCCGAAAAGGGCTTCACCGCGGTGAAGCATCAGCGCGAAGTCGGCACCGGCTACTTCGACGCCGTGACGCAAACGGTCGAACGCGAAGCGTCGACGACCGCGCTGCACGGCTCGACGGAAGACGAGCAGTTCTTCGACAAGAAGGTCGCCTGACAGGCCGCGTGACAGGCCGCGTCGCCGCCGACCAGGTCGGCCTCGCGGCCTGATCGCGAAAAGCGCCAGCGCAAAAGACGATCAAGCAGTTCCGATAGAGAGCCGCCGTCACAGGGAGGACTCGCACCGCCGGAGGTATCGACGCTCAGCCCCGGCGGCCGGAATGTCGGAGCAAACTCGCAGCAGCGGAGAAAGCGCCGGCACAACAGCGCACCGGCGAGCAGTAGTGGCGCGCCGGCTTCACCGCCGGCGCGTTTTTTGACGCCACCACGCGCCGCCCAACGGCCGTTCAGCGGTACACGATTACCGGAATCTTCGTATGCGTCAGCACCCGCTGTGTTTCGCTGCCGATCAGCAGACTGCCCAGGCCGCGCCGCCCGTGCGACGCCATGAAAATCACGTCGCAAGCACCCTGCTGCGCCGCTTCGATGATGCCCAGGTAAGGCGCCGGATGAACGCTGGTCCTGCTCTCGACGACCACGCCCACACGCCGCGCGGCCATCTCCACTTCCCGCAGATGCACGCGCGCTTCGCGCTCGCTGCGCTGCAGGAATTCGGCGGGCGGCTCGACCACCACGTCGGAAAACGGCGAGTACGGATATTGCGGCAGGCACGCGTAAGCGGTGATGCGCGCGCCGACGGCCTGCGCCAGATCGATCGCGCCGTCTATCGCTTTGTGTGACAGCTCTGAACCATCGGTCGGAACCAGGATGTGCCTGAACATGATGCCCTCCGTCGCCGGCTGCGCGCAGCGCGGCGTGAGCGTCCAACGAGGCTCGGCTTGCAAGCCGCTTCAATCGATTGTAGGTCGCGCAAATGAGGGCATGGATTCACCAGGGTCTGTCCGCATGTCGCGACCGTGTTGCTCGTGACGCCGCGCATCAGCCCCAGTAGCCGGGATGGCCATACGTATGCTTGAGAAAGTCCAGAAACAGCCGCACCCGCAGCGGCAGATGGCGGCGCTGCGGAAACACCGCGTGGATGCCGATCGGCGGCGCGGCGAATTCGTCGAGCACGCTCACGAGCCGCCCCGCTGCGATGTCGGTGCCGACTTCCCACCACGAGCGCCACGCGAGCCCGTGGCCGGCGAGACACCACTCGTGCAGCACCGCGCCGTCCGAGCATTCCATCGTGCCGGATACCTTGATCGACACCACCTTGTCGCCCTGCTGGAACATCCAGCCGCGCTGCTGGTTGGCGCTCGCACCGAGCGCGAGACAGTTGTGCCGCGCGAGATCGGCCAACGTGTGCGGCGCGCCGCGCCGGCTCAGATAGGCCGGCGACGCCACGCACACGCGCCGGTTTTCGCCGAGCTTCAGGGACACCAGCGACGAATCCGGCAATTCGCCGAGCCGCACGGCGCAATCGAAACCCTCATTGACCAGATCGACGAGCCGGTCGGACAGATCGAGCGTGATCGACACGTCCGGATGAGCGACGGTGAACGCCGGCACCAGCGGCGCGACGTGCCTCCGCCCGAAACCGGCCGGCGCCGACAGCCGCAGATGGCCGCTCGCTTTCACGCCCCCCTCCGACACGCTCGCTTCGGCGTTCTGCATGTCGTGAATGATGCGCTGGCAGTCTTCGAGGAACGCGGAGCCTTCGAAAGTCAGCGTGATCTTGCGGGTGGTGCGCACCAGCAGCTTGACGCCAAGGCGCTCTTCGAGCGCATCGACGCGGCGGCCGATGATCGCGGGCGCGACGCCTTCGGCCAAGGCGGCGGCCGACAGGCTGCCCTTGGCCGCGACGGTGACAAAAGTCTCGATCTGCTTGAAACGGTCCATAGGCGGTGCGCGCCGCGAAGCCCGAAAGAGGTTCTTCGCAACACGGGTGAAAGTGAGGGTGCGCGTCAGATTAGGTGGATGAAAGTAAAAGATCAAGTGATGTTTAGCCTCTTTTTTAGCGTCGAGTGTCACTAATACAATCCGTCCTGACCTCTGACAGGAGTGCACGGCAATGTCGGCCACAACGGCACCTTCCCCAAAAGCAGTGATTTTCGACGCGTATGGCACGCTTTTCGACGTGCATTCGGTGATCGCTGCCGCCGAGCAGATGTTCCCCGGTCACGGCGACGCGCTCTCTCAGTTGTGGCGTCAGAAGCAGATCGAGTACACGCAATTGCGCACACTGGCCGCTCCCGCCGACAAACCCGGCGCGCACTACCGGCCGTTCTGGGACGTCACGCTCGACGCGCTGCGCTTCGCCGCGAAAAAGCTTCAACTCACGCTGGGCCGCGCGGCCGAGAAGCGGTTGATGGACGAATACGCGTGCCTTTCCGCGTTTCCCGATGCGGTGCCGGCGCTGCGCGCGTTGCGCGACGCGCCGGCTCGCGAGGCGACTGCGTCAACGCCTTCGACGCCCGCCGCCGAAGAGCCCATTGCACGCCTCGGTCTCGCAATTCTCTCGAACGGCAATCCGCAGATGCTCGACATCGCGCTCAAAAGCGCCGGCATGAACGGGCTGTTCGACCACGTGCTGTCCGTCGACTCCGTGCGCGCCTACAAGCCCTCGCCCGCCGCGTATGCGCTCGGCACGCGAGCCTTCGACGCGCTGCCGGGCGACATCGTCTTCGTGTCGTCGAACGGCTGGGATGTGGCGGGCGCCACGTGGTTCGGCTTCACCACGTTCTGGCTCAACCGGCAAAACGCCCCCGTCGAAGAACTGGGTGTCGCGCCGCATGGCACGGGCGGCGGCATGAACGACCTGCTTGCTTTTCTGCAGGCCCTCGCACCGCCTCGCGACTCAATCAGTTCCCCGAACCATCCCGGCAACCGCCGCAAACGCCACAGCCCTGGCACATGACGGCGGCTCCCCGGACTATCTCAACGCTTTTTCAACATCCACGATTTGCACAATCTGACCGACCAAGGAGAACACATGGCGAATTCGCTCTCATCACTGTCGCTGCCGCAGGGCATGGAAATCTCGGCTGAAATCAAGCCGGGCTTTGACGCGATCCTCACGCGCGAAGCGCTCGAACTCGTTGCCGCGCTGCATCGCACGTTCGAGCCGCGCCGCCAGCAATTGCTGCAGGCGCGCGTGGAACGCACGAAACGGCTCGACGCCGGCGAGCGTCCCGACTTCCTCGCCGAGACGAAATCCGTGCGCGAAGGTGACTGGACAATCGCGCCGCTGCCGCAGGATCTGCAATGCCGCCGCGTGGAGATCACCGGTCCGGTCGAGCGCAAGATGATCATCAACGCGCTGAACTCGGGCGCAGATTCGTACATGACCGACTTCGAGGATTCGAATGCGCCGAGTTGGGACAACCAGATCACCGGGCACATCAATCTGAAGGACGCGGTGCGCCGCACGATTTCGCTTGAGCAGAACGGCAAGTCGTATCGGCTGAACGACCAAGTCGCCACGCTGATCGTGCGTCCGCGCGGCTGGCATCTCGACGAGAAACACGTGAAGGTGGACGGCAAGCGCGTGTCGGGCGGCATCTTCGATTTCGCGCTCTTCATGGTGCACAACGCCAAGGAACTGGTCGCGCGCGGCTCGGGCCCGTACTTCTATCTGCCGAAGATGGAGAGCCATCTGGAAGCGCGTCTGTGGAACGACATCTTCGTCGCCGCGCAGGAAGCGGTCGGCGTGCCGCGCGGCACGATTCGCGCGACGGTGCTGATCGAGACGATCGTCGCCGCGTTCGAAATGGACGAGATCCTGTACGAGCTGCGCGAGCATAGCTCGGGGCTGAACGCCGGCCGCTGGGACTACATCTTCTCGGCGATCAAGAAGTTCAAGGCCGATCGCGATTTCTGCCTCGCCGACCGCTCGCAGATCACGATGACTTCGCCGTTCATGCGCGCGTATGCGCTGTTGCTGCTGAAGACCTGCCATCGCCGCAACGCGCCGGCGATCGGTGGCATGAGCGCGCTGATCCCGATCAAGAACGACCCGACGGCCAACGACACGGCAATGGCCGGCGTACGCTCCGACAAGGCGCGCGATGCCGGTGACGGCTACGATGGCGGCTGGGTCGCGCATCCTGGCCTCGTGCCGATCGCGATGGAAGAGTTCGTCAAGGTGCTCGGCGACAAGCCGAACCAGATCGGCAAGCAACGCATCGATGTGCTCGTCACGGCCACGGACCTGATGGACTTCCGTCCTGAAACGCCGATCACCGAAGGCGGCTTGCGCAACAACATCAACGTCGGCATTCACTACCTGGGCTCGTGGCTCGCGGGCAATGGCTGCGTGCCGATTCACAACCTGATGGAAGACGCCGCCACCGCGGAAATCTCGCGCTCGCAGGTATGGCAATGGATCCGCTCGCCGAAGGGCAAGCTCGGCGACGGCCGCAAAGTGACGGTCGAGCTCGTGCGCGAGTTGGCGGTGCAGGAACTCGGCAAGGTCAAGCAGGCGGTGGGCGGCGATACGAAGCCGTACGAACGCGCTGCGCAGATCTTCGAAGAGATGTCGACGTCGGAGCAGTTCACCGACTTCCTGACGCTGCCGTTGTACGAGGAGCTTTGAGGTTGCTGACGCGCGTCATGCTGTCCGGGCGTGAGGCGCTCTGCGAAGGATAAGCATCGCATGATGCTGTAGCTGCTTGCTGTAGCTGCCGTAGCGAGCTTGCCTTCATCTCCCATGTGCGGCGTGAAGGCGGCTCGATCCGCAGACTGACCGACCGCACCGCCCGCCAGGCGCGAGCCTGTCGGGCCTTTTTTTGCACGGGCTCAGCCAGTCAGCGCGAGTTGCGATATTCGACCCAATCGCCGGATTTGATTTCGGGCAGGCCCTTCACCGCATTCGGCGTGACCGGATAGAAACGGCAATTCACCACATCGCCGTCCACCTTCACCATCACTTCGCGCGCGAGAAAGCGATCTTCGACGCCGGGGTAGACGGCTTCGATTTCGTCGAGCACCGCGACCAGCGCATCGTCGATTTCGTAGACGTCGCCGATCACGTCGACGCCCGCTTCGTCGACGACGAGGCCCGGATACAGGCCGAAGTCGAACAGATGGCCACGCACCGAGGCCGTGCCGAGCAGATTCGGCGCGTCGATCTCGTTGCGCGCCGCGGCTTCGCTGATGTCGTTCACTTCACCGGCACGCAGCGTGCCGTATACAAAGACGGTTTGCATCGTCGTTCGCTCTCCTTGATTGAGGGTGTGGCTTCCGGTCAGGCCACGGTTCAGCCGGCGTTCCAGTTCAATTCAGTTCAGCGCCGCGCTCGCGACGAGTACGCCGTCGATGTCCGCATAGATCCATTCGCCGGGACGCACCAGCGCGCCGGGCAACTGCACCGCCACGTCGCGCTCGCCGGCACCGCGCTTCTGGGCGCGGCGCGGGCAGGTCGCGAGTGCAGCCACGCCGACGTTGACCTCGTTGAGTTCCAGCGTATCGCGCACGCAGCCGTTCAGCACGATGCCGGCCCAGCCGTTCTGTTCCGCGATCTGCGCGAGATTGCCGCCGAGCAGCGCGCAGCGCAGGCTGCCGCCGCCGTCGACCACCAGCACGCGGCCCGCGCCCTTCTCTTCGAGTGTGGTTCGCACGAGCGCGTTGTCTTCGAATACCTTCAGCGTCACCGCCTCGCCGCTGAAGCACTCGGTGCGGCTGAAGAGGTGAAACACCGGTTCGAGCACGCGCAGCGTGCCGAGTGTCAACTGGTCTTCGTGCGCGTCGCACAAGTCCGCGGTAGCAAAACTCATGGGGATCTCCTCCAGGGCGGGACGGTCGGGCCATTATGCAACGGCTGGCTGCGGCCAACACCTACAATGATGAGGCCCGCCGGCTTGTGCTCGCGCAACTGTGCGCGCGAAGCTTGCGCATCCAATATCGCCACGCACCGCACCGACTTCCGGCACTCCATTCTCTGGACCGCTCTTCGCCATGACTTCGTCCGCCGACACCGAATTGTCGAGCTTCGTCCGCTTCGCCGACATTCCGCCCGAGTTCCAGCCGACCGACACGCACCCGATCCGCGTGCGCTCGCGGCAAATGCCGTCCGGCTGGCGCATCGCGCGTCATACGCATGCGTGGGCGCAGGTGGCGTATGCGTCGCGCGGCGTGCTGCGCGTCGCGACGACCGGCACGACGTGGATGGTGCCGCCCTCGCGCGCGATCTGGGTGCCGCCGCATGTGACGCACGAGGTAGTGGCCGTCGAAGATGCGTTCCTGCGCACGCTCTACATCACGGAAAGCACGGTGCCGGCAGGGCTCGATGCGCCGCGCGTGGTCGAAGTCTCGGATCTGCTGCGCGAAGTCATCGCCGCGCTCGATACGCCCGGCATTTCGGCCACACGCGAACAGTTGCTCGGCGCGCTCGCGCTCGACGAACTGACGCGCTCGGAGCCGCTGCCGCTGTCCGTGCCGATGCCCAATGAAAAACGTCTGCGTGCGCTGTGCGAGGCCGTGATCGCGGATCCGACGCACGGCGAGTCGCTCGAACAATGGGCGTCCAGCGTGGGCGCGAGCACGCGCACGATCGCGCGGCTGTTTCGGCAAGAATTGGGGGTGAGTTTTTCGCAATGGCGTCAGCAGGCGATCCTCGCGCGCGCGATTCCGCTGCTGAGCCAGGGACGGCCGCTCTCGCATGTCGCACAGGAACTCGGCTATCAGAGCCAAAGCGCGTTCTCCGCGATGTTCCGGCGCGCGTTCGGTAAGAGTCCGCGCGCGTTCATCGAGCGCGGCTCGGAGCATCGCGTGGAAAACGACGAACACGGCGACGCGGAACCGGACGACGAATCAGCGCACGATCGCGCGGATGTGCCGAACGGCGCCGCGCGTTGAGCGTTGATCTCAGACCCGCCGCGCGAGATGCCGGATCGCACCGAGCTGCGCCAGACGCGGACCCGCGAGCTTGTAGCCCTTGCGCTGATACAGCCGCGCCGCGGGATTGTCCACGAACACGCGCAACTGCAATTCGCGCAGCCCACGCTCGCGCGCCCATTGATGCGAGATGTCGAGCAGATACGTGCCGGCGCCGTGCCGCCGATGACCTTCGGCAATCTGCACGTCGCGGATATGGAGAGAATCACCCTCCTGCGTGATGCGCAACACGCCGATCGCCTGGCCTTCCACTTCGAGAATAAAATTCTCCGACTCGCGCCAGCTGCCGAGAAACAGATCGGGCCGCCAGACTAGGTGGTGCCGGCGATAATAGCCGCCCATGTTGTTGCGAGTCAGCGCCTCGGCGAACTCGAAATCGTCCATGCCGGCGTTGCGAAGATGAAACGGTGACGGAGCTTCGGTTGGATCGAACATGGCGGAACGACGAAGATGAGTCGGTCAACGGTAAAACAGGCCGCGCACGCTGGCAATGGCTGTTTGTCCCGAGCATACCAGGCCGGCTGGTCGCGGAAATAAAAAAAGCCCACTTCTTTCGAAGTGGGCTTTCTCGAATCTGGCGGAGCGGACGGGACTCGAACCCGCGACCCCCGGCGTGACAGGCCGGTATTCTAACCAACTGAACTACCGCTCCAGATCTTGGCACCTACTGCACCGTTCAAACTTCCAACCGAACGACGCCGATGTGTTGGCGTCCCCTAGGGGATTCGAACCCCTGTACTCACCGTGAAAGGGTGATGTCCTAGGCCTCTAGACGAAGGGGACAACGTACTGCTTACACCTTTAATGAAAAAGCCCGTTCAGATTTGAATGAACGGGCTTTGTCTGGCGGAGTGGACGGGACTCGAACCCGCGACCCCCGGCGTGACAGGCCGGTATTCTAACCGACTGAACTACCACTCCAGTCTTTACACCCTGGCTTGCGAGCGTCGGCTATTTCTCTGCAAGCTGCATTGCTTTACTGCCAATCGGGCTTTAACCCGAACACTAAAGCGACGCTGATGTTTGGCGTCCCCTAGGGGATTCGAACCCCTGTACTCACCGTGAAAGGGTGATGTCCTAGGCCTCTAGACGAAGGGGACATAATCTTTTTCAGATCTGTCTTTAATCTGCTGCCAACTCACGCTAACTTCTCAGTTATTTCGTTTCGTCAACAGCGAAGACCGATATTCTAACTACGTTTCAAGCATTTGGGAAGTCTTTTTTTCTACAACTTCCAGACTTCTGAGCTACTTTACTCTTTTGTTGGTGGAGGTAAGCGGGATCGAACCGCTGACCTCTTGCATGCCATGCAAGCGCTCTCCCAGCTGAGCTATACCCCCTGCACATCAGAGAAACGAGATTTTAGAGGCCAATCTGCGCTTTGTAAATACCCTTTGAGCAATTACATGCGACTTTTTTCAAGCCGCATGCAAACCTTCTCAACGCGCGTGTGAACGCACGCGCTTAAGCCAGCGCTTTTTCAATACGGCTCACGACCACCTCGCGGCCAAACAGCATCAGCACGCTGTCGACCGACGGCGTGTGCGTCGTGCCCGCCACCAGCAGACGAACCGGCATCGCCAGTTGCGGCATCTTCAGTTTGTGCGCGCCGAGCGTCGCTTTCAGCGCGGCGGCGATCGCCTCCTTGCTCCACTCCACGGTCTTCAGTGCGGCGGCCAGATCGGCCAGCGCCGGACGCACCACGTCGGTCACGTGCTGCGCGAGCGATTCGGCGTCGGGCGCCGGTGTGCGGTAAAACATCGCAGCGTTTTCCGCGATCTCCTTGACCGTCGACGCGCGATCCTTCAGCAAGCCCACCACTGCCGTGAGATCCGCACCTTGGGCGAGCGCCGCTGCGTCGATACCCAGCTCGGCAAAGAACGGCTTTGCCAGCTCCGCAAGACGCGCGTTGTCCGCTTCCTTGATGTAGTGCGCATTCAGCCAGTTCAGCTTGTCGTGGTCATACTGGGCCGGCGACTTGCCGAGGTGATCCAGATCGAACCATTCGACGAACTGCTCGCGCGAGAATACTTCCGCGTCGCCGTGCGACCAGCCGAGGCGCGCCAGATAGTTGACCACCGCTTCTGGCAGATACCCCGCATCGCGATAACCCACCACGCTCATCGCGCCATGGCGCTTGCTCATCTTCTCGCCCTGCTCGTTCAGTACGGTCGGCAAGTGCGCGTACACCGGCGGCTCGCCGCCCAGCGCACGCAGGATGTTGATCTGGCGCGGCGTGTTGTTCACGTGGTCGTCGCCGCGGATCACGTGCGTGATGCGCATGTCCAGATCGTCGACCACCACGCAGAAGTTGTATGTCGGCGTGCCGTCCGGACGCGCGATCACGAGGTCGTCGAGTTCCTCGTTCGAGATCTCGATGCGGCCCTTCACCGCGTCGTCCCATGCGACCACGCCCGTCAGCGGATTACGGAAGCGCAGCACCGGCTGCACGCCTGCCGGCGGCTGCGGCAGCACCTTGCCCGGTTCCGGGCGCCACGTGCCGTCGTAGCGCGGCTTTTCGCCGGCTTCGCGCTGCCGTTCGCGCAGCGCGTCGAGCTCTTCGGTCGACATGTAGCACGGGTAGACGAGCCCGGCGTCCTGCATCTCCTTGAGCACTTCGCGGTAACGGTCCATGCGCTGCATCTGGTAGAACGGGCCTTCGTCGAAATCGAGGCCGAGCCACGCCATGCCTTCGAGAATGGCGTCGACGGATTCGCTGGTGGAGCGCTCGACGTCGGTGTCCTCGATCCGCAGCACGAAGGTCCCTTTCATCTTGCGCGCGAACGCCCACGGATAGAGCGCGGAGCGAATGTTGCCGAGGTGGATGAAGCCGGTGGGACTCGGTGCGAAACGGGTACGAACGGAGGTGGTCATTAGCGGTTACTCGGAAGACTGGCGCCGGCACCCGCACGGACATGGCCCTTCAGGCGCGGCAGCGGACCGCGCCCATGCGACGGAAAAGCGCCGTGCATGGACACGAGGGAAATAAATGCGAGAGGCGAATTATACCTTCCGCGCGTGCGTTGCCTGGCCTCGTCCGAATGGACGATGGCAGTGTGTGCGAGGCAGCGGTTGCGCATGGAATGGGCTTTAAGCGCTTGCTTGATCGTGTCGGCGCGCGTGCGCGCAGCAAACTTCCGGGATGTATCGCGCGAGCGGTGGACTGCGGCGCGCGCTGGCCTGGTCGCAGGGCTATGTTTTTTCCACGGGGACCGGCTGAAGGCCAACTGAGCCCCTCCCGCGCTGCGCGAGACGCGGATTTCGCCGAACTGAGCCGAGGCATTTGCGCAACGCTCCGGCGGCGCACGTGCGCCGAGTCCGAGCCGCCTCGAAGCCTCGGCGAAACCGCGCCCCACGCCACCCGAATGGATCCTCTGCAACGTTTCATTACCAGGCCGCCGCGCGCGTGGGCCTTTGATTTATGATGTGCGCGCGCTGCGGTTGCCGATAGATCCTCAGCGCGTGGAATCGTCGCTGACGATCCTGTCCGTTTGACTATCAGCCTGAGCGCGGACCGTGGCGACGTCGAATGCGTCAGCCGCGCCGTTGCTGGAGAACTCGTTGAAACCCTCGTCGCCCCGTCTCGCCCGCCGCAACTTTTCATTGGCAGCCGCCTCCGCGGTGCTGGCCGCCTGCACCACGACCGGCGGCGGCAAAACCGATAACTCGCCGCTCGCCGCCACGCCCACCGTCAACCCGCCGCCGCTCGACAAAGCGCAGCGACCGGTCCGCGTCGCGCTCGCGCTGGGCGGCGGCGCCGCGCGCGGCTTCGCGCACATCGGCGTGATCAAGGCATTGGAGGCGCGCAACATCCATGTCGATCTGGTGGCCGGCACCAGCGCCGGGTCGGTGGTCGGCGCGCTGTATGCATCGGGTATGAACGGCTTTGCGCTGAACAAGCTCGCGCTGACCATGGACGAAGCGTCGATCAGCGACTGGGCGATGCCATTTCGCACGCGGGGCTTCCTGCAAGGCATCGCGCTGCAGAATTATCTGAACACGACGCTGAATAACCGTCCGATCGAGAAGATGGCGAAGCCTCTCGGCGTGGTGGCGACCGATCTGAAAACCGGTCAGCCGATTCTGTTCCAGCGTGGCAACACGGGCATCGCGGTGCGCGCGTCATGCAGCGTGCCGTCGATTTTCGAGCCGGTGAAGATCGGCGGTCACGAATATGTCGACGGCGGTCTGGTGAGCCCGGTGCCCGCCTCGTTCGCACGCAAGATGGGCGCGGACTTCGTGATCGCCGTGGATATTTCGCAGCGCCCGGAGAGCGGCCTGACCGCCAGTTCGTTCGACGTGCTGATGCAGACCTTCACGATCATGGGCCAGACGATCAAGGCCTATGAACTCGACAAGTACGCCGATGTCGTGATCCGGCCGAATCTGGCCGCGATGAGCGGCAGCGATTTCTCGCAGCGCAACTCGGCGATTCTGGCGGGCGAGGAAGCGGTGGCGAAAACGATGCCGGAGTTGCAGCGCAAGCTGGCCACGAGCCGGGCGACGGCGTAGACGCGCAGGCAGGGGTGAGCCAGTGCGGCGCCGGTGAGCCGCTAGCGACACCGCAGTGGGTCAAAGCACCGAGCGGAACGGCAGCAGGAGCCATTGCAAAATCCAGCCTATCCGGTCCAAAAAACCGCGCAAGCCAGCCTCCGCGCGGCGCACAAACCGCCAGCAGAAAGCAAAAAGCCTGCTTCATCCGAAGCAGGCTTTTTTATCGCGCTTGAAACGCCGAAGCGGCCGAAATCAGTTATTCCCGCCGATCGTCGCACTCACGCGCTTGCGCAGATCTTCGCCTTCCTGATACGACGCCTCGATCCGGCGCGCGCCTGTGAAACGCTTTTCCCAGTAGCCGCTATCCATGTCGTCGACGCGGATCGTGCTGCCGGTGGATGGCGAATGCACGAACTTGTTGTCGCCGATATAGATGCCCACGTGCGAGAACGTACGGCGCATCGTGTTGAAGAACACCAGGTCGCCCGGCTTCAGGTCGCTCACGCGAACCTTTTCGCCGACGCGGCTCATTTCCTCGGCTCGGCGCGGCAGCGCCATGCCGAGCGTGTCCTGGAACACGTAGCGCACGAAACCGCTGCAATCGAGCCCCGAATCAGGCGTGTTACCGCCCCAACGGTAGCGAACACCGATCATGTTCAGCGCACCGACCACCACGTCGCCCGCTTTGCCAGCCATGCCGGACAGGAACGATTTGGCGCCGCTGTCGCTGTCGGAAGCGCCTGCTTGCGAGTTGGAGAAGGACAAGGGATTCGACCCGGTGGAGGTCGAAGGTGAGGCATTCTGATTGAAACTGCTTACTTCGTCGGCGAAAGCGCCGGGAGCTGCTGCCATCAAGACGCCAATGAACATCCCGGCGACGACGCGCGTGCAAGCCTGGGTTAAGTTTCTGTGCTGCATTGGTCGGTAGTTTTTGCCAAAAAAATCAGGGGTCTACGGAAAAAAGTTTGGTCGATACTAGCCAGTAAGTATTCACGTGTCAAAACAAATAGAAAAATTCAATCGAGATACGCACCCAATTGGTGAAAGGGTGAAAAATCAACGGTCGAGCGCCGCTTTCAGCAGCTTTCGCGTGTAAGGATGCGCGGGTGTCGCAAAAATCTTCTCAACCTCTCCGCTTTCGACAATCGAACCGTTTTGCATCACCGCGACACGGTGCGCCATCGCTCCGATCACGGCCAGATCGTGGCTGATGAAAACGAAGCCCAGGTTGTACTTCTGTTGCAACCCGGCTAGCAATTTCAGCACTTGCTGCTGAATGGAAACGTCGAGCGCGCTGGTCGGTTCGTCGAGGATCAGCACGCGTGGTTCGAGCACCAGCGCGCGCGCAATCGCAATCCGCTGGCGCTGGCCGCCGGAAAACTCGTGCGGATAACGGTACAGCACCGTACGGTCGAGCCCGACTTCGCGCAGCACCGCGATCACCTTGTCGTGCCGCGCTTGCGGCGTCATGTGCGGCCGGTGCAGCGCCAGCCCTTCGCCGACGATCCTCTCGATCGTCTGACGCGGTGAAAGCGAACTGAACGGGTCCTGAAACACGACCTGCATGTTCGACCGTAAGGCGGTCTGCTCGGCGCCGCGATAGCTGCCGAGCGCCCTACCCTGGAATTCGATCGCGCCGTGCGCGGTGCGCTGCAGACCGAGCAGCGCCATCGCGAGGGTCGACTTGCCGGACCCCGATTCGCCGACGATCCCCAGCGTCTCGCCCTGCCGAACCGACACGTTCGCCTCAGCGACCGCGCGAAACCGTCCCGAGCGGAACCAGCCGGCAAAGCCCGGCAGCGTCGTTTTGAAGTCGACGCAGACCTCGCGCGCCTCGAGCAGCACGGGCGAGATCGGCAGCACTGGCACCACCGTGCGCTGTGGCCGGCTCGCGAGCAGGCGCTGCGTATACGGATGCTGCGGCGCCTCGAACACTTGCTCGACCGGCCCGCTCTCGACCAGCACGCCCCGCTCCATCACCGCGATGCGCTGCGCGAAGTGGCGCACCAGATTCAGGTCGTGTGTGATCAGCAGCACGGCCATGCCGCGCTTTTGCGCTTCGTCGCGCTGCAGCTCCAGCAGCAGGTCGACGATCTGCGCGCGGATCGTCACGTCGAGCGCGGTGGTCGGCTCGTCGGCCAGCAGCAGCCGCGGACGGCACGCGAGCGCCATCGCAATCATTGCGCGCTGCCGTTGCCCGCCCGACAGTTGATGCGGGTAACTGTTCACGCGCTTGCCCGGCTCGGCGATACCGGTGCGCCCCAGCAGCGCGACCGCGCGCTTGCGCGCCTCGCTCGCCGTCACGCCGTCATGCACGACGATGGTCTCCGCAATCTGGTCGCCGACCGTATAGAGCGGATTGAGCGCGGTCATCGGCTCCTGAAAAATCATCGCGATGTCCGAGCCGCGCATGCCGCGCATCTCGCGTTCGCTTTTGGCAAGCAGTTCCTCGCCATCGAAACGGATCGAGCCGCTCACCTGCGCGTCGCTCAGGAGCCGCAGGATCGACAGCGCGGTCACGCTCTTGCCCGAGCCGGACTCGCCGACCAGCGCGACCCGCTCGCCGCGCTCGATCGCGAGCGTGACGTCGTTGACCGCGACGGTGTCGCCGAAGCTCACGCGCAGATGCTCGAGCTCCAGCAGGGGCGGCGCGCCGTTTTGAAGCGTTGCCCTCATTGATTGCCTCCAGCGCGCATCGCATCGGAGATGCGGGTGTCGAGCGCGTTGCGCAGCGCGTCGCCCATGAAAGTCAACAGCAAGAGCATCGCAACCAGCACGCCGAAGGTGGACAGCGAAATCCACCACGCGTCGAGATTCGCTTTGCCTTGCGCGAGCAGTTCACCGAGGCTCGGGGTCGGCGACGGCACGCCGAGGCCGAGAAAGTCGAGGCTCGTCAGCGCGAGAATCGCGCCGCTCATGCGGAACGGCAGGAACGTGATCACCGGTGTCAGGCTGTTGGGCAGCACGTGGCGCCACATGATCTGCCAGTTCGACAAACCCATCGCTCGCGCCGCACGCACATAGTCCTGGTGACGATTGCGCAGAAATTCCGCGCGCACGTAATCGGACAGGCCGATCCAGCCGAACAGCGAGAGCAGCACGATCAGCAGAAGGAAGCCCGGCTCGAAGATCGACGAGAAGATAATCAGCAGGTAAAGCTCCGGCATCGCGCTCCAGATTTCGATCAACCGCTGCCCGACGATATCGATACGTCCTCCGAAATAACCTTGCACGGCGCCCGCGGCGATGCCGAGTATCGTGCCGATCAGCGTCAGCACGAGTCCGAACTCCACCGACACCCGGAAGCCATAGAGCAGCCGCGCGAACAGGTCGCGGCCGCGGTCGTCGGTACCGAGCCAGTTCTCGCGCGACGGCGGCGCAGGATTCGGTGCCTTCGAGAAGTAATTCAGCGTGTCGTAGTAGTAGCGATTCGGCGGATACACCGCAAAGTTGCCCGGCGCGTCAAAGCGGTGCTTGATATACGGATCGAGATAATCGGCCGGAGTCGGGAAATCGCCGCCGAAGGTGGTCTCCGCATAAGTCTTGAACATCGGGAAATACAGGTGGCCGTCGTAGCGCGCCACCAGCGGCTTGTCGTTCGACCACAGCGGACCCGCGAGGCTTGCCGCGAACGCCACCACGAACACGATCAGACTCCAGTAGCCGAGGCGCTGCTGGCGAAAACGCTGCCACACGCGGCGCGCGGGCGACGGCGACACGAACGCGCGCGCGGGTTCGGTGCGCGCCGCCGCGTCGACGGAAAGACGGGCTCGATTCATCAGCGTTCCAGTTGTTCGAATTGGATGCGGGGATCGACCCACACATAGCAGAGGTCGGAGATCAGCTTGGTCGCGAGGCCGATCAGCGTGAACAGATACAGCGTGCCGAGCACGACTGGATAGTCGCGCCGCACGACCGATTCATATGAGAGCAGCCCGAGCCCGTCGAGCGAGAAGAGCGTCTCGATCAGCAGACTGCCGGTGAAGAACGCGCCAATGAACGCCGCCGGAAAACCGACGATCAACGGCAACAGCGCATTGCGGAACACGTGCTTCCACAGCACACGCTTTTCGGACAGGCCTTTGGCACGCGCGGTCAGCACATATTGCTTGCGGATCTCGTCGAGAAAAGCGTTTTTCGTCAGCATCGTGACGACCGCGAAACTGCCGACCACAGAAGCCGTGATTGGCAACGTGATGTGCCACAGATAGTCGACGATCTTGCCGCCGAGACTCAGTTGCGCCCAGTTGTCCGAGGTGAGATTGCGCAGCGGAAACAATTGCAGGAAGGTGCCGCCGCCGAACAGCACGAGCAGCAGCACACCGAGCACGAAGCCCGGAATCGCGTAGCCGATCAGCACCACGAGGCTCGTCGCGATATCGAAGCGCGAGCCGTTGCGCACCGCCTTCGCGATGCCGAGCGGCACCGATATCAGGTACGTGAGGAAGAAGGTCCATAGGCCAATGCTGATCGACACCGGCAACTTCGACACGATCAGCGACCACACGCTTTGATGGCGGAAATAGCTCTGCCCGAGGTCGAAGGTCGAGAAGCGCTTGAGCATCAGCACGTAGCGTTCGAGCGGCGGTTTGTCGAAGCCGTAGAGCTGCTTCAGCTGCGCGAGCTGTTGCGCGTCGACGCCGCTATGCGAGCGCAGACCGAACGGCGCGCCGCCCTCCGCGCCCTTGCGCAGTTCGTGCTGCATCTGCTCGACCGGGCCGCCCGGCACGAACTGGATCACGACGAAGGTCAGCGTTAGCACGCCGAGCAAGGTTGGGATCATCAGCAACAGGCGTTTGAGAATGTAGCTCCACATAGGCGGCGTTCCGGTGCGAAGACGATAAGTGGGGGGCGCGCTGGCGCGGCTGCGGTTGTCGCTACGAATGCGGTTGCGGCTGAGGCTGCGCATGGGGTTGCAACTGGGACTGCGGTTGCTCGTACCACCACGTCGACGTGATCCAGCCTTCCGCGACATAGTACAGCGGCAGCGTTTTCGGCCATGCCAGGCCGCGTTTGAACGCCACCCGATGCGTGCCGCTGTACCAGTGCGGCACGACATAGTAGCCATGCATCAGTAGCCGGTCGAGTGCATGCGTAGCATCGACTAGTTGCTCGCGCGTCTGCGCATGCACGAGCGCGTTCAGAACGGCATCGACCACCGGCGACTTCAAGCCGATCGCGTTGTCCGAACCCTTGGTATCGGCGGCCTTGCTGCCGAAGCGTTCGATCTGCTCCGAGCCCGGCACCTGCACGTCCGGCATGCGCAGCGTAGTGACATCGAAGTCGAACGCGTCCAGACGCTTCTGATAGACCGCGTAGTCCGACACCCGAAACGTCGCGGTAATGCCGAGCTTCTGCAGATTGCGGATGAAGGTCGCGACGATCGGCTCCATCGACGCGGCCGAGCCGGAATCGTCGAGAATCTCGAACTGGAACGGCTCGCCTTTGGCGTTGCGCAATGCGCCGTCGCGATAGGTCCAGCCGGCTTCCTGCAACAGCGCGCGCGCCTGCAGCAGATTGGCGCGCAGCGAGCCCGGCGCATCGGTGTCCGGCTGCTTCGGCGGCGGACCGAAGACGGTTGGGTCGAGTTGCGCTCGCCACGGCTCGAGCAAGGCCAGCTCGCCCGGCGAAGGCAGGCCCTTCGCCTGCAAATCCGTATTGGCGAAGAAGCTGTCGATACGCCGGTATTGATTGAAGAACAGTTGCCGGTTCAGCCACTGAAAGTCGAGCGCGAGATCGAGCGCCTTGCGCACGCGCACGTCCTGGAACAACGGACGCCGCGTGTTCAGGATGAAGCCCTGCATGCCGGTACCGTTGTGCTGCGGGAATTCACGCTTGATCAGCTCGCCGCTATCGAACTTCTTGCCGACATCGCGCCGCACCCAGTTGCGCGCGACGTATTCAACCAGCGCATCGTACTCGCCGGCCTTGAACGCTTCGAGCCGCGCGGTGGCATCCGAGTACAGCTTGTAGACGATACGATCGAAGTTGTTCATGCCGACGCGCACCGGCAGATCCGCGCCCCAGTAATTCGGGTCGCGCCGATAGGTGATGGTGCGGCCGTTATCGTACTGCTCGATCAGATACGGGCCGCTGGAGATCGGCTTTTCGAATGCGAGCTGGTCGAACGGAATGCGGCTGCCGTCCGGCTTCAATCCCCACTTGCGGGAGAACACCGGCATGCCGCCCGCGAGCAGCGGCAACTCGCGATTGCGCTGGCGAAATTCGAAGCGGACCGTGTGCGGATCGACCACCACCGCGCGTTCGATCTCGCCGAAAATCGAGGCGAATTGCGGCGCGGCCTGCGGGCTCTTCAACGTGTCGAGCGAGAACTTGACGTCGTCGGCGGTGACTGGATCGCCGTTGGAAAAGCGCGCGCGCGGATTGATGTGAAACGTCACCGACATGCCGTCCGGCGCGACGTTGATGTCGTCGGCGAGCAGCCCGTAGGCGGACGCGACTTCATCGCTGCTGCCCACCGTCAGGCTCTCGAACAGCAGGTCCACACCAGGCGCTGTATTGCCGCGCAGTGTGAACGGATTGAACTTGTCGAAACTCGTGAGACGGCTCGGATTGGCCAGCACCAGCGTGCCGCCCTTCGGCGCATCCGGATTGACGTAGTCGAAGTGCTTGAAACCGGCCGGGTATTTCGGCTCGCCGTATTGCGCGATCGCATGCGCCGCGTGGGCCTGCGACGCCGCGAGCAATCCAGCCATGGCAAACACACAGGCTGTCGCGACGGCGCGCACCGGACGCCATGCACGCCGCACCACTGCCAGGCCGGCACGCGAGGGTCCGTGCGAGGGTTCGTCAATCACGCGGCATCGACATGCAGGAGGCGTTTGAACCCGTCGCGAGCCAGTTGTCATAGGGGCCTTGTTGATCAGTGGGCAATTGCAGTGTGAGAGAATTCTACCCAATTAATCCGCGCGGTCCGCGCATCCCGAGCGCGCGATCTTCGCGTGCGCGGCGCGCCGAACGTTCAGGAGATGTCATGGGCTTCCTCAGTGGCAAACGCATCCTGCTGACCGGCTTGCTGTCGAACCGTTCTATTGCCTACGGCATCGCGCAAGCCTGCCGGTGCGAAGGCGCCGAGTTGGCCTTCACCTACGTCGGCGAGCGCTTCAAGGAGCGCATCACCGAATTCGCCACCGAGTTCGGCAGCAACCTCGTGTTTCCCTGCGACGTCGCCGAGGACGCGCAGATCGACGCCCTCTTCCCTGCGCTCGAGGAACACTGGAGCGGCCTCGACGGGCTCGTTCACTCGATCGGCTTTGCACCGCGCGAAGCGATTGCAGGCGATTTCCTCGATGGCATGACGCGCGAAAATTTCCGCATCGCACACGATATCTCCGCATACAGCTTCCCCGCGCTCGCGAGAGCCGCGCAGTCGATGTTCACGCCGGACGCGTCGCTGCTGACGCTAAGCTATCTCGGCGCCGAACGCGCGATTCCGAACTACAACACGATGGGACTCGCCAAGGCTTCGCTCGAAGCGAGCGTGCGTTATCTGGCGGTGTCGCTCGGCGCGCAGGGCGTGCGCGTGAACGGTATTTCCGCGGGACCGATCAGGACGCTGGCCGCGAGCGGCATCAAGGGCTTCGGCAAGATTCTCGACTTCGTCGAGCAGAATGCGCCGCTCAGACGCAACGTAACGATCGAACAGGTCGGCAATACCGCGGCGTTCCTGCTGTCGGATCTGGCGGCCGGCGTAACCGCGGAAATCGTGCACGTCGATAGCGGCTTCAATGCGGTGGTGGGCGGTATGGCTGCGGCGACCGAGTGAATGTTGAAGGCGTCCGCGGTCTCGCGATGAATGTCACGGCATGATGAATAGGCCGTATGAACAGGCTGCAACACGCGGGCGTGGCTCGCGTCACGGTTGCGCTATTCGCGAGCCAGGCGCGCATGCGTGCCAGACATAAAAAACCGCCCTGCTAGGCGGTTTTTTTCTGAATCGACGACGCCAACCTGATCGCACTCGACAGCTTAGTGCCAGCCGCGATGATTGTCGTAGTGACGGTGGCCATAGTCGCTATGGCCCGGAGGATGATGGCGATACCAGTCATCGCGCGCCCAGTAGCGGCGGCCGTCCCAGTAGCGGTCGCCATGCCAGCCGATAACGATCGACGGGCCGCCGTAGTACACCGGTGCCGGCTGATACACGACGGGCGGCGGAGGCGGCGGAGGCGGTGCGTAGACCGGCGCCGGCGCAACGTAGACCGGCGCGGGAATGCCGATATTGACCCCGACGTTGAGCCCCGAGGCCATTGCCGCACCCGATGCACCCAACGTCAAAACCCCGAGCAGAAGCGGAACTAAGCGAGCGGACTTCATTGATCACCCTTTGGAAGAATGTGTTCTGTGGGCGGAAATATAACGCAAGGTAGCGTTCCGCGTATTTCACGTTTGTAATAACTGATGCACAACATCGCAGTATCGACTGCTACGTAACGTCTGGTTACATGCGAGCGCGTTCGGGTTAAATCGATGCGGGGTTGCAATCGAAGTACGCGTGGCGTTCAAGTGTGCTTGATGCGCGCGATGCAGTCGCCGTGAATTCATCGTCGCGAACACGGACATAGGCAAACAGGCATCGTTGTTTCGCCAGCGTTTAGCAAGTGCCCGACGCGCATTCACACCGAACTACGAGCCGAGAAAACAAAACCCCGCGGAGCCTGGACTCTCCGGGGTTTGCCGCCAGCGCGCGGCCGTGCACGCGGACGACATCGATGTGATAGCCGTACAGTCTGCTCAGGACCTCGGTACGCACTACTTCGTCCGTCGCCCCGCTCGCTGCGTGGTGCGGACCGCTTCGAGCATGTAGTTACCGACCGGCTCCGTCAGCGCGACAGGCGTTTTCGAGTAGTGCGCCTTGAACGATGCAATTGCAGTCAGCCAGGGCTTGAGTGATGCGTCGAACTTCTTCACGTTGGCTTGAAAGTAGGCTGCCTGCGCGGGGTTCAATGTGGAAAGGTCTGCCGCCACTGCTTTCGCAACCGCCGGCATGGCTTTCGGGTCGTACCAGAGGTGCGGGTTCGGCGTGCTGTCGGGCAGGCCGAGCAGGTGTTGGGCGTCGATGACCTTGCGTTTGCTGTCGGGCGCGGCTGCGATGATCTTGTCGGCCCAGGCGTCGTATCCCACGCCGTTCTTGACGATCAGATCGGCGGAAGCAATCTGCGCTGCCACCTTCGGGTTGACCTCGAAGGTGTGTCGATCCGTGTTGGGATCCGTTTCGATCGCGCTCACCTGAACGTACTTGCCGCCGATCTGGGCGATGACGTCGGCGTACTCGTTTTCGACACCGATGGCGTTGATTACGCCAGCCGCTGCCGATGCCGCCATGCGCTTCCCGGATGCAGGGCAAGCAGGATCAATGCCGCCGAAAGGCTACCGATGGGCGTTAGTGCGGCGCGCCAAACAAACCGGTCTGGCTGTCCTGCACTCCGGGAGGCGCGGTGCCGAACGGAGTTGCAAAGCATGGCGGCGATTTTTTTCATCGGCGTTCCTGGTACGAAAATAACACTCCGATAGGGTTAGATACGTTATAACATAACAAATATGGTGTGCAGCGTTCCCGGTGGACAGACTGGCCGTCCCGGACCGTGGCATCAGCGACGTGGGCTGTCACCGCATGGGGGGCATCTCCACCGTAACCATTTGCTCAGCGCCCGGGCACCTCGACGGGCGAACATGCTTGAGCGCGTGCCGCTCACAGGAGAATGCAATGCAAGATGCAACCGACTTCCAGCGTATCCCGACGACCATCCTGACCGGCTTTCTCGGCGCCGGAAAAACGACCTTGCTCAACCGCATCCTGACCGAGCATCACGGCGGACGCGTTGCGGTCATCGAAAACGAGTTCGGCGAAGCGGGCATCGACAACGAATTGCTGGTACAGGACGGTAACGAGCAGATTGTCGAAATGAACAACGGCTGTATCTGTTGTACGGTGCGTGGCGACCTGGTGCGTATTCTTTCGACGCTCGCTGCGCGACGGGAGACAGGGGAACTCGCGTTCGAGCGGGTCATCATCGAGACAACGGGACTTGCCGATCCGGCGCCCGTCGCGCAAACGTTCTTTGTTGACGATGTCGTGCAGGAGAAATACGTGCTCGATGCCATCGTGACGGTGGTCGACGCGCGGCATGGCGGCGAGCAACTCGACGAACATCACGAAGCACAGGAGCAGGTCGGATTCGCGGACCGTATCCTCGTATCCAAGGTGGACCTGGTTGACGAAGAGCAGGCGCAGCAACTGATGCGCCGGTTGCGGCAGATGAACCCGCGCGCGACGATCAGGCCGGCACATTTTGGCGAGACGGACCTGAAGCAACTGCTCGACATCCGCAGCTTCAGTCTGGATGCCATTGTCGACATCGAGCCCGATTTCCTTGAAGACGTTTCGCACGAGCATGACGACGATGTGACGTCCTTCGTCTACCGCTCTACTGCGCCTCTGGATCGGGACAAGCTCGAGGCGTTCTTCAGCGCCACGGTTGCGATCTATGGTGCCGCGATGCTGCGCTACAAGGGCGTGCTGAACCTGGCGGGTGTCGACCGTCGCGCAGTGTTCCAGGGCGTACATATGATTTTTGGCGCGGATATCGGTAAGTCCTGGGGCGCGAATGAAACGCGCGAAACCCGAATTGTTTTCATCGGCAAACAGTTGCCACATGATCTTTTCAAGGCGGGCCTCGACAACTGTATGGTTGGCGAAGTCCTGCAGAACTGACACGAAGGATCGCGCCTGCTTGCCGCGCGCCCGCCTCGGCCAGCAGGCTGGCCGTGTCGATTCATGCGATCTTCTTCACCATGTTTGAGGCTCCACTTTTCCCATGCACAAGCTCCCCGTCACCGTACTGTCCGGCTTTCTCGGCGCGGGCAAGACCTCGCTCCTGAACCACGTCCTGAATAACCGCGAAGGCAAGCGGGTGGCCGTAATCGTGAACGATATGTCGGAAGTCAACATCGACGCTCAACTGATTCGTGACGGCGGCAGCCAGCTCTCGCACATCGACGAAAAGCTCGTCGAAATGAGCAACGGTTGCATTTGCTGCACATTGCGCGAGGACCTGCTGATCGAGATCCAGCGGCTCGCGCGGGAGAAGCGCTTCGACTATCTGCTGATCGAATCCACGGGCATATCCGAGCCCTTGCCGGTGGCGGAAACCTTTACGTTCCGCGACGAGCAAGGTCACAGCCTCTCGGATATCTCTCGCCTGGATACGATGGTGACGGTCGTCGACGCCTATAACTTTGTGCGCGACTACGGTTCCCACGACTTCCTGGCGGATCGCGGCGAAACGATGGGCGCGGAAGACCGCCGCACCGTGGTCGATCTGCTGACCGAGCAGATCGAGTTCTGCGACGTGATCGTGCTGAACAAGACGGACCTTGTGAGCGCAAGCGAGTTGGCGTTGCTCAAAGGCGTGCTGCGGGTGCTGAACGCCCGCGCGAAGATCGTCGAAAGCCGCTTTGGCCAGGTGCCGATCGGGCAGGTTCTCGATACCGGCCTGTTCGACTTCGAAGCCGCTGCGCAAGCGCCTGGGTGGCTCAAGGAGATGCGCGGCGAACACATTCCCGAAAGCGAACAATATGGCATCACCAGCTTCGTCTACCGCGCGCGCCGTCCGTTTCATCCGCAGCGTTTCTTCGACTGGATTCAGAGCGAGTGGCCGGGCGTCGTACGCTCGAAGGGGTACTTCTGGCTGGCCTCGCGCAACCATGCGGTCGGCGAATGGTCGCAAGCCGGCGCGATCTCGCGTCACGGACGGGCCGGGACCTGGTGGGCGGCTGTGCCCAGGCACGCCTGGCCGCAGGAGCCCGAAGCACAGGCGATCATCCGAAGCCGCTGGCATGAGCGTTTCGGGGATCGTCAACAGGAGCTGGTCCTGATCGGCACCGGAATGGACGAGGCAGCCTTGCGCGCCTCCTTTGATGCCTGCCTGCTAAGCGAGGACGAACTGGCCCGTGATGAAGTCGCGTGGCACAAATTTACCGACCCGTTCCCTGAGTGGACGCAGTAAGGTGTGTCCACCCAGGCAGTAACCTGGCACCATGCATCCTCAATCGCATTGAGGTACTTCGCCTGCCTGGCGCCGGGCACTCAGGCGAGCTCAACCGGGCCGTGGTCGTCGCAATGATCGCCGTGCGGATGGTGCAGGTGGCCGTTGACCAGGTAGTCGACGTGATCGCCATGCGGTACCGCTTCGTGGCCGCATGCCGGCCCGTGGACATGTCCCGACTCATGACCGCCGCAGTCGGAAGTACATTGATCCGGATTTTTTGCGCTCACCTCCAGCCGGTGTTCGTCCACGTGATCGCCATGGGGATGGTGCAGGTGGCCATCGTGCAGATAGTCAGTGTGATCGCCATGCCTGATCGCAGTGTGTCCGCAGTTCGGACCATGCTGATGGTCATGATGGGCATGATGCGGTTCGTTGCAGGTGCTCATAGCGGTGCTCCTCGACTCATGTGGTAGAGAACGCATGACGTGGGCTTCGCGGCGTGCCCACAATGGGCAACGGTTAATCCCGCCAGATTTCAAAGCGATCCTGCTTACGCACGCCGAAGTCAACGCCCTTTGGGTCCGTCTAGATGATGACATACCGCCGATGAAGTGAACGCGTCTATGCTTTAATTAACCGGCGCGGTGGGTTCGATAGCCGGAAAACATCGGGCTTGCCTTGCAGGTCAGCTGCAAGACGCGTCATTCCTCCTTCGGTGGCTCATCAAATGCGGACGGCGGACGCTCACACGTGTTCAGCCATGTCGCTGATGACACGCTTTACGTGCTCGTCAGTTGCTACACAGAAAATCTGTTTTCCGCACCGGTCGGCGCGCAGCACCCGGACTGTTCGCAAAAGCCGCAGGTGACGGCTGACGAGCGTTTGCGCCAGACCAAATTTTGCCGCGATGTCGGAAACGCGCATCGGCACGCGAAGGCATGCTGCAATTATTTTGAGGCGGGTCGGATCGCCCATCTGCCGAAACATCTCTACCAGGTCCGCGACCTGGTCGTCGATCAACTCGGACGCCTGCAGTTTTGCATTCCAAAGAGTCACGTCGCCAATAGATGACGCGCCGCCGCATGCACGGAATTACCGCGATTGCCCGTCTCCTCCCAGGGGCCATCGGGATATCGACGTCGACCGATGGGACTCGACACATTAACGTGGCCGGCACCGATGTCACGAATCGCTTTGCCACGAAGCTTTGCCCAGTTCGACCGACGTCGAATGGCCGGGACCCAGGCGCGACGAAAAGGCCGTGTACGAAGGGTCGAATTGGGCGATTAGCTATCCGCAACCGAGCAATGGCTGCTGCACGTTCACGATAGCCCTTCGATCGGAGCCAGGTCGAACGGCCGCGACGGGTTCGCGCGGTCTCGCTCGCAGCATCTGAAGCACGCGGCGCATATTCTTATGATGCTGTGTCCGGCCAAAAGCAGCCGATCACGTTGGGAAAACGTATGCCTGCTTCCTCCTGGTGACCCGACGCCAACGCGGCACGAGCCAATCGCAATGATCGCGTGCCTGGCGCGTCCCGGTGGACGATGACGCCCTATCGCGTATCGTGGATTCGCTCGCACGTGCCGTCCTCGCGCAAACAAAATCCATCCATAAAGGCCACTGCCCGAAAGGCGAAGCCGGGTCTAATGCAGTCAAATTCTTTCAATTCGCCGTCGTTCACTCCACGTCATGGCTGACGCCGCGGTCTCCGTGCCGGCAATCATTGGCCTCGTACTTGCGCGCACGTTCGGTTGGCTTTGGATGGACCCGCTCGCGGGCGTCGTCGGCGCACTGGTGATTGCAAAATGGTCGTACGGGTTGATGCGTGACACCGGTGCAATCCTGCTCGACATAAATCCGGACCGGCACATGGCGGAGAACGTTCGCCATGCCATCGAGGACCGTGGCGACAAGGTGCTCGACCTGCATGTATGGCGGGTGGGCCCTGGCCACATGAGCGCGGTCGTATCGGTCGCGACCAGCGAGTCACAGCGGGATTCACGTTTCTATCATGCGGTGCTCCAGCGCTTTAAGGGATTGTCCCATGTCACGGTCGAGGTCCAGCCTGCTCAAGCGGTGGCGTGATCCACGATGCTACTGGCGCCACACACTTGTATGCGAGGAAACCTTGCGTTGAGCGTGCATAGGGATTCTGGTCGTCGCCGGTTATTGACCAGTTGAACGCGGTGGTATGCGCGGAACTTCGGGTGGCGACAACAAGCGCTCCTCCGGGCGAATCTGGCCGGACTCTCCGACGTACGTCCGACTCCATCTGTTGAATACACCGTGGGTGCGCGGGCTCGTTCGCGGCCTCTTCAGCGCCGTCGCGAGCGCCTGTCGTCAGGTCTCATCGGCCAATTGACGCAGATCGTGCGCGAATGCGTCGGCCGGATCGTCGTCCGCGCCGATCAGGCGTGCATGCCCTTTCGCATCGAATATGTAGATCGCCGAGCTATGGGTTACCTCGTATCCACCATTCGCGCGGGGCTTGTCAGCCTGGTACGCGACGCGATAGCGTTGCGCAAGCGCCTTGATCGCGCTATCGGAACCGGTCAGGCCGACGTCATGCTGTGCGTCGAACGCGTCGACATACGCATGCATCACTGCGGGCGTGTCCCGCGCGGGGTCGACGCTCACGAACAGAATCTTCACATGCTGTGCGGCGCCGCCCAGTTGATGCGTCACCTGGGCCAGTTTGGCCAGTGTCTGCGGGCATACGTCGGGGCAATGCGTGTAGCCGAAGTAGACGAGTGTGACATCACCTGCCAGGTTCGCCTGGCTAATCTGCTTTCCGGTGTCTGAGGTCAGCTCGAAATCCAGATCGGGCAAGTGTCCCTGGACGTCCGTGAGCTTCCACGGCTCTTCGTGGTGGCAGGCGGCGAGTGAAACGGCGAGCGTCGCGCCGACAGCGAAACGCACACAGCGATGAAAGAATCGGGGCATGGATAGGTTCGGCATTGCCGTCGCAAAAGATCAAGCTTGGGAAGCACAGTCTATTGCGGAGAGCTTTCATTCGCCTGCCCGCGTAGTGCCTTATCCGCTTCACAACTTGGGCCAATCTCTTGCCAAGCAGTGAGGAGCGGCGACGGTTCGCGCGAGAGCATGCCGTTTCACATGCACTGCCCTGCATTCCCATCCGACAGTGGAGCCTCATTCGAAATTACGCTCTGCGAAAAACGTAGTACCTCTCTATCGTCTAAGTGACCGGCCTTGGCTTGTCCTGCACAAATTGTGCGCCAGGGTCATCAGGTGTCACGCCCAGAAGATTCATGGTCTTCGCCGCGATATCCGAGAAGGCTGGTCCTGCGACTGCTCCGCCGAAATGCGAGCCCACGTGGGGCCGGTCGATCGAAACCGCGATGATAACCCTCGGATGCTGTGCCGGGACAATCCCAACAAACGACGCCCGATACTGACTGCGGTCGTAGCCGCGCGCGGTCCAACGATATGCGGTTCCGGTCTTGCCTGCGGCCGTATAGTCCGGTACGGCTGCCTGTGGTGCTGTACCGTCCCGGGACACCACGGACTCAAGCATGGTGAGCACCTCCGCCGCGACGCGTGGCGAATAAATGCGTCGACGATGCACAGGCATACCCTGTCGCGGATGAATCGTAGCGGGTACAAACACACCTTCATTGCCGAACACCGTGTACATCTGCGCGAGTTGCAGCAGCGATGCGGACAGACCGTAGCCGTACGACATCGTTGCCTGCTCGATGCGCCGCCAGTTCTGGTAAGGGCGCAATGTGCCGGTTGCCGCACCCGGCAACCCCGCGCGCGGCGCCCGGCCCAGGCCGACAGCATGAAAATTGTTCCACATGTCGTGCGGCTTCATCAGCAGCGCGATTTTTGTCGTGCCTACGTTGCTTGACTTCTGCACGACGCCGCTGACCGTCAGAGTGCCGAAGTTCTTGTCGTCGTGAATCACGGCCCCGTCGAGCCGCAGCTTTCCACCATTGGTCGGTACCACGGAGCGAGGCGATACCTTATTGCGTTGCAACGCCAGTGCGATCGTCAGGGGTTTCATGACCGAGCCCGGCTCGAACACATCGGTGACAGCGTGGTTGCGGACAGCCTCGCCCGCTCTGCCGCGGCGCGCATTCGGATCGAAACTCGGCCAGTTTGCCATGGCGAGAATCTCGCCACTATGTGCATCCAGAACGATCGCCGAGCCTGAATGCGCATCGGTGCGCTCAACGGCGTCACGCAGCGCCTTGAACGTTGCATACTGGATCGGCTGATCAATGGTGAGCTGCACGTCCTCGCCAGCAACGGCAGGTTGCAACGCAAGCGTTTCGATAACCTGCCCTCTGGCGTTCCGTAGCACGCGGCGACTGCCATTGCGACCGGTCAGGAGGCGATTATCGACTTTTTCAATGCCTTCCAGACCCGTCCCGTCGACGCCGGCGAAACCCGTGACATGCGCCACGATACTGCCTTCCGGATAGTAACGACGGTAATCCGGTTGGGCATACACACCAGGCACATCGAGAAGCATTGCCCGCTTCGCAACATCAAGGGGCACCTGCCGTTTGAGGTAGACGAATGGTTTGTGGGACGCCGCGATGGCGTCGATCGAGCGCGTGTCGATGTCAAGCAACTTGCCCAATGCAGATGCCTGGTCCGATGAGGCCGTGTCCGCGCCGTCCGCATCCATCCATAACGTGCGCGTCGGAAGGCTAAGCGCCAGCGCTCGCCCGTCGCGATCGAGAATGCGTCCACGCATCGCATGAATGCTGAACTCCCGCACCTGTCGCAGTTCCCCCTGCTTCTGATAAAACCCGTCCTTGACTCCCTGTACCCACAATGCTCGCGCGGCAAGGACGAGAAAGCCGAATGAGAAAGCCACTCCCAGGGCGCGAGAACGCCAACGCGGCAGCGCATGTGGTCTGGTTGAAAATGGAGAAAAATTAACGGGTCTTGAGCGAAAACGCATCGAGTGATTTCAGAGGAGGTGACCTTCGCCACCTTCACGAGAACGAGCGCCGACAAACGCAGTACAAGGGCGCGCCGGAGCCTGGGGATCCCTGAAATACTAGCACGAGACTTTCTGCGCCAGATCTCTACCGCAGACAGCCTTTCACAAACGACATGTAGATGTGATCTGTCAACCGCGCCTGGAAAAACTGCACGCGTGTACGTCCCATCGCGCGAGCCACCGTTACGCCAACGGGTACACCGTGAAAGAAAGTCTCCCCCTGCAATCGCACACTCTCCCCGGAGCGCGAACGGTGCAATTCGCGCGTGCTGCGCTTCCATCGATCGGCGATGCATTCGACTACGGATGACACGTCCTGCTCCGTCACGCCCGAGTATGCGGGCGCACCTTCAAACACACCATGCGTTCGTGAACACGACACGAGCATGACGCATCCACATGCTGCGGCAAGTATCCAGTTCCTTCTTGCCCGACGGTGATGCGAGTGTCGCTGCGCTCCGGCCGTCCCGACTCGCAGCGCGGCTGCGCAATTGTCCTGGGCATCCCCGCTTCGGGCAAAGCGTGCAGAAAGTCGGTTTAAGGCTGCGTGTATACTCATAGCCTGTTGCCCTATGGATAAGTGCCCGCGGCGGGCTTGCTACCGAATGAAGGTTATCACTAGTCTTTTTTTTCTCCTCGTATGTTGCTGGACCTATCACCTGGCTCACGCCCAACCGAAACCCGCACCACTAGCCGACTACGCTTTTCTCAGACGCATCCATGTCCGTGAGTCCGTAGTCAATTGCATCGCGGCGTTCGACCAATGGGTTCGAACCGAGCCACGCTACGATTCAATCATCGTCTCGGCAGGCAATGCGTTACACGCGAAAGTATTGCCGGCGAGAGGTGCGCAGGAATCCGGGCAGCGGTCCGCACTCGATGCGACGGTAAATATGCTTGCGGTAGCCAAGCTTCGACAAAAGTATGTGTGGATTCCTGTCACGGCTTCCTGTGGCGTATGGAAGAAACACGTCATCTCCTTTTCACTCGGGCCTAGAGAGCGACACCCGTAGAGCGCACGCTGCCTGCCGTTGCACTCGACGCTTTGAACGAGTTTGCCGGCAGTCGTGCTTGTCCGAGCGCGTCAGCGCGATTGGCAACGCGTCTACAGCAAGACGAATGCTACGCGCGCGGTAGCGGTCGGAAGAATAGCGCTGGCCAGCAGCCAGAGGGCACTGACGCATTCGTCAGAAAATCCCTGGCGAACAAGGGCGAGCCCGGCCGGATTGGGTGCATTGGCGATAACCGTTAGCCCTTCCCCGGTCCCGCGCCTGCGACCAGCAGATATCTTGCTTCATGAGATAACCCCTCTATCAACGAGCCGAGATAGGTGGTCGCTGCGTTATCCATGATCGCTGTCAGGCCAGTCGCCCCAACATAAAGCACCTGCGCGTCCATGGAGCGCACAATCGGCTGAAGCCACCATTGCTGCAGGCCACCCAACACAACCAGCCGGCTCAGGAAGAATGCAACAAGCAGGCTTTCCCGCAGCAGGAGCGGCGTCTGAAACCGTTCATACGCCTGCCTAAAGCCCAGGAAAAACAGAAAGGCCGCGACAAACAGGATCGCGTGATGGGCGTTCAGAACGACGAATATCAGAAAACGATTTATCTCGGCGTACTCAACGCTCAGGTCTCGATCAGATGAAGGAACTGCCTTACGCGTGGACTGATGCCCTCACCAAAGAAGGCTTGCGGTGTCGTGTCTTCAGCAACCACTCCGCCGTCCATGAAAACGACCCGATCCGCAACATCTCGCGCAAACCGCACTTCGTGCGTGACGATCAGCATCGTCATGCCGAGTTTGGCGACATCGCGCATTACGGTCAGGACATCCTCTCGCAGCGCTGGATCGAGAGCGGAGGTGGGCTCGTCGAACAATATGACTTCCGGATCCATCGCGAGCGCACGCGCGATCGCTACGCGCTGCTTCTGACCGCCGGACAGCCGTCCGGGATACTCGTTGGCTTTCGCGGCGAGCCCAACCTGCGTCAGCAGGCGCATTGCGCGCTCCGATGCTTGCGCGCGAGGAACACCCCTGACGCTGACCGGACCTTCCATCACGTTTTCCAGCGCTGTCCTGTGCGGAAAGAGATTGAACGACTGGAACACCATGGCCGTGCGCTGACGGATCGCGCGGATCTTCTTCTGCTGGTCACCCGACAGTTTCGATAAACCAGTGCATTCGACATCGATACCGCACACGGTCACCGTGCCGGCATCCGGCATCTCGAGGAAATTCAGTGAGCGCAGCAGCGTGGTCTTGCCCGATCCCGACGGCCCCATCACCACGACAACTTCGCCTTTCGATACGCTGAAGTCGACGCCGCGCAACACCTGGTTGTCGCCGAAGGCCTTCGAAAGTCCACGAACTTCGATTGTCCTGCTATCCGTATTCATATATAACGCCTCGACAAGCGATTCTCGAGGACTGTCTGAACTATCGTGAGAATCTGATTGATGCCCCAGTAGATGATACCGACCGTCAGGAACATTTCCATGTAGCGGAAGGTGGATGCGCCGACCTGGTCGGCCACGCGGGTCAACTCCACCACAGTGATGGTCGAGGCGAGCGACGTGTCCTTGATCAGCGCGATCATGCGGCTGCCAACGGGCGGGATCGCGATACGCAGACCCTGAGGAAGGATCACCCGCGACATGGCTTTCCAGTAACCCATGCCCAGCGACATCGCGGCTTCCCACTGGCCCTTGTCCACCGCGTTGATGCCGGAACGGAAGTTCTCGCTCAGATACGCGGCCGAGAACAGCGTCAGCGCGAGCAGCGCTGCAGGAACCGGGTCAAGTGTCACACCGTAATGGGGCAATCCGAAATAGATGAGCAGTATCTGCACAAGCAGCGGCGTACCACGAAAGATGGATACGTATGCGAACGCGAACGCGCGCAATACGCCGATGCTTGAGAGACGGGCCAGCGCGACGAGCAACCCCAGCGTCGAACCCAGCACGAACGACGATAGCCCGAGGAAGAGTGTCATCAGCACCGCGCTCTTCAACAGCGGCAGCGAGCGGATGAAAAGTTCGATCATGGCTATTCCTTCTGCGCCTTGGCTTTAGCAATCATGCCGACCATATCGTAGTCGTGCCCGACCCACTTCTTCGCAATGGCCTGAATCGTCCCATCGGCCATCATCTCCGCGATCGCCTTGTTGACCGCCGCGCGCAGAGCCGGTTGGCCTTTCACCATAGCCGGTGCCGATAGCTGATAGATCAGCGGGTCACCCACTTCCTTAACGGGCAAGTGGTTGACGTTGGCGTACTTCATGCCGCCGAAGTGAGAAATAATCACCGCGTCGATACGCCCACTGCCGAGATCGTTGAAGATAAATCCCCCGTTGTCGTATGAACGGATATCGGAGTCCTTCAGATGCGCCCGGGCCCATGATTCGTTGCTGGAGCCGGTGGCCACGCCGACCCGCTTGCCCTTAAGCGAGTCCTTGCCCTTAATATCCGTGTTGCCGACAGGTACGAAAATACGGAAATCCTCCACGCCGTATGGATCGCCGAAATCAACCTGTTGTTCGCGTTCAGGCGTAGGTGTGAGATCGTTCATCACGAGGTCGTACTTGCCCGTCTTCAACCCTTCCACGAAGTTCTTGAATGAATCTGCAATGAACACGACGTTCGGCACGCCAATGCGCTTGCCGACTTCTTTTGCAATTGCGACGTCATAGCCGACCGGCTTATTGTTTTCGTCCAGCATGCTCCACGGAGGACTGCTCTGGGTATTGGCCACACGCAGCGTGCCGTTTGCCCTCGCCTGCGCGAGCAGGTCTGCTGCGTGCACAGTCGCGGGCGAGCTGAATGCCACGCAAAGCGCCACGAAACTCATTAGCGTGATAGCGCGTCTCCGTCCATTGATTGTTCTCATGTCGTCCTCACTAATCCGGATAAGTTGAATGAAAAAATATTACGTAGCGACTGCGCGAGTTCGTTTGAACGCGTCGAGACCGGCATTCAGGTCTGCAAGTAGCATCGCCGGATCTTCGAGCCCGATCGAGAGACGCACGATAGGCTGGTCGGTAAGCGGGAACGCGCGCTCGGCCTGCAAAGGAGCCGGATAGTAGGCAGCGAGGCTATGCACGCCTCCCCAGCTAGCGCCGATGGCGAAGTGCTGGAGTGCATCGAAGAATGCGTTGAACGCGGCTTCCGGCGCGGGCGGGAGAATCAGGGAAAACAGACAGCCGCTGCTCGAAAAGTCCCGCTTCCAGATCGCGTAGCCGGGATCGGACTGGAGCGCCGGGAACAGCACCTTGCTCACTTCCGGGTGATGTTCGAGTTCCCTCGCGATTTGCAGCGTCGCGGCGCTCTGGGCGGCAAACCGGACCTTCAGCGTTTCCAGACCACGCATCACCAGGAAGCAGTCGTCCGGGCTCGTCTGCTGACCGAGAATGCTCTGCGTCTCGCGCACAGCCGCGTAGTAACCCGCGTCGTTCATGCTGATGCAGCCCACCAGCAGATCCGAATGGCCGCCGAAGAATTTCGTCGCGGCTTCGATGCTGAAGTCCACACCGTGTTCGAGCGGTCTAAAAGCGAGCGGACTCCCCCATGTGTTGTCCATCATCGTCATCACGCCGTGACGTTTCGCGACTTCGACGATTGCCGGGATGTCGGGCATCTCCATCGTCACCGTGCCCGGCGACTCCATGCAGATCATGCGGGTATTAGTCTTGATGCACTTCTCGATCTCGGCTCCGATCGCCGGCGAATACAGCTCGACCTCGACGTTGAAGTGCGCAAGCCAGTTATGTGCGAACGTTTTTAGCGCGCCGTAGCAGGCAGCGGACACGAGCAGGTGATCGCCGCCGCGCACGAAACTCATGACGGTCGTCATCAACGCGGACTGACCGGAGGGCGTCACCACGCAATGCGCGCCCCCTTCGAGTTCGGCAATGCGATGCTCCAACTGGCGAGCCGTCGGCGTCCCCGTGATGCCATAGCTATAACCGTCCGGTTGCCGCTCCTTGCGGCGCGTAAATTCGGCCAGAGAATCGAATACGACCGTGGATGCCCGCATGACAGCGGGCGAGAGGCTGCGGAATGGCTGCGGCGCTTTCTGGGTATGACTTGTCATCATGCTCTCTGTGATTGCCTGGTGATGAATCGATGAGCGCAGTTTACTTTCGCCCGAGATTCCATCAACATCGGAAATAATTAGGTCAATAAGTTCTGGTTATGAGGATCCGCGACATCGAGGTGTTCAGAGCGGTCATGAACGCGGGAAGCACGAGCAAAGCGGCGGCCCTGCTCGGCATTTCGCAACCGGCTGTGAGCCAGGCCATCAGGCGTCTGGAAACCATGGCTGACTTCAGGCTGTTCGAGCGCTTGCGCAGCCGGCTCGTTCCGACTCAGGAAGCCGTCGCCCTGATGCGAGAGGTGGACCAGTATTTCCGCGGCTTCGAGGTCATCGAACATCGAATCCGCAGTTTGCGGTCTTACGGGCTGGGGCGGCTGACGATCGCCTGTCTGCCGGCGCTGGGCACAGGCTTTCTGCCTCGCGTCATCGCGGCGTTCGATGCGCCGTCCAGAGACGTGCAAATTTCGCTACAGGTGATGAGCTCGCGCGAAGTGCATGAGAAGGTCTCGGCAGGCCAGGTGGATTTCGGCCTGATGTCCGACGAAATGTCGATGGCCGGCCTGGAGCACTCGGTATTCGTGCGTATGCCGGCTGTAGCAGTGATAAATCAGCATCACCCTTTAGCCGCGCGTCCTTTCATCGCCGTCGCCGATCTGCCTGAATTTCCCTTCATCGCGCTGAATCCCGAAGACAGCACCAGGCTGCGCCTGGACACGCAGCTCACGGCGCGCGAAATCCGCCTCAAGACGGTCGTCGAAACGCCGTATTCGCACACGGTATGCGAACTGGCGCTCGCGGGAGTCGGTATAGGAATCGCTCATCCGCTCGTGACGTTGGACTTCGCAGAGCGGGGGCTCGTGGTGAAGCCGATTGACGTCGAGGTAATGTTCACGGGAGTGCTCGTGTTTCGCCCCGGCACCCCACACACCGAGACCGCGAGGCAGTTCATGCGGCACATGAGAATGCAGCTTGAACGTGACCAGAAGGCGCTGAAACTGGCGCTCAGCGCTGTGGCGACAGTGGGGGACGAAGCTGCCGTTCCCAAGCGTAGTCGCCGTCCGGCAGGGGGGCGAGCTCCGCAGCGAGTTTAATAGTACCGCCCGAAGGCTATAGTCAAGCCGAACAGGCATCTGAGCCACAGCCCGACTCCTGTCCTGACTGTCCGTATTACTATGGCGCGGTCGGACATGCGGCCTGGGCCAACGCGCGACAGAAAAACCAGATACTCGATCAGAGGACCGCTCGGCAGCTTGACGTGGACTTCGACAGTTTCCCCGCTGAATTGCGTTATAAATTTCTGGGAGTATTTGAGGCAGCAGGAATCGCGTCACTTCCGGCAAAGGAGGCGCTGCGGGCAGCATGGGCGGTAGCATCCGGCACCGCGCTTTCATGACATGGCGCGATCAGGCAAGATCGAAGGAATTCAGTCTTTGCCGCGTGATGGCCTGATGATGGGCTGAAAAAACAAAACCCCGCAGAGCCTAAACTCTGCGGGGTTTGCCGCCATTGCTGGCGGAGACGGAGGGATTCGAACCCTCGATCCAGGTTTTGGCCCAGATGCTCCCTTAGCAGGGGAGTGCCTTCGACCTCTCGGCCACGTCTCCCAAACTTTCTGTCGCACAGGGAGTCAGTGCGACGAAGCCAAGATGATAGCGGGCCGAACGTCGAAGGTCAACGTCTGAAGAACACTTTTTGTGCCAGGTTTGTCATTGCCGGCGCAATTTGTTCGCATTGGTCGCGCAAAAGCAAACGGGGCGCTTCGTTGCGCCCCGTTATTCAAATCATTTACGCCTGATCCAGATCAAACGCCTTATGCAGCGCGCGCACCGCGAGCTCCATGTACTTCTCGTCGATCAGCACCGAAATCTTGATTTCGGAGGTCGAGATCATCTGGATGTTGATGCCCTCTTCCGACAGCGTGCGGAACATCGTGCTCGCGATGCCGACATGCGAACGCATACCGACGCCGACCACCGATACCTTCGACACCTTCGGATCCCCGAGCACCTTTTCGGCTTGCACATGACCCTGCACCTGGCCCGTGAGGATCTCCATCGCGCGCTGATAATCGCCACGGCCGACCGTGAACGTGAACGCCGTTTTGCCTTCGACGCTCTGGTTCTGGATGATCATGTCGACGTCGATATTCGCGTCCGCCACCGGGCCGAGAATCTGATAGGCGATGCCCGGCTTGTCGGGCACGCCCATCACGGCGATACGAGCTTCGTCGCGCTGGAATGCGATGCCCGAGATGACTGCTTTTTCCATGGTCTCGTCTTCTTCAAAAGTAATCAGGGTGCCCGACTTCATTTCAGCGTCGAGCGGCATCAGCGGATCGGTCAGGCTCGACAGCACGCGCGTCTTCACCTGATACTTGCCGGCGAATTCCACCGAACGGATCTGCAGCACCTTCGAACCCAGGCTGGCCATTTCCAGCATTTCTTCGAACGTCACGCGATCGAGCCGGCGCGCTTCTTCGACCACCCGCGGGTCGGTCGTGTACACGCCGTCGACGTCGGTATAAATCAGACACTCATCGGCTTTCAGCGCGGCCGCCACCGCGACCGCCGACGTGTCCGAGCCGCCGCGGCCGAGCGTCGTGATGTGGCCGTCCGGGTCGATGCCCTGGAAGCCGGTGATCACCACCACCTTGCCTGCGTCGAGGTCGCGCAACACGCGCTCGCCGTCGATTTCGCTGATGCGCGCTTTCGTGAACGCGCTGTCCGTTCTGATCGGCACTTGCCAGCCTGCGTAGCTGACAGCGTCGACGCCGGCGTCCTGCAACGCGATGGCGAGCAGACCCGAACTGGCCTGTTCGCCCGTGGCGGCGATCATATCGAGTTCGCGCGCGCTCGGTTGAGCCGTGATTTCTTTCGCGAGACCGAGTAAGCGGTTGGTTTCGCCGGACATCGCCGACGGCACGACGACCATCTTGTGGCCGGCCTTATGCCATTTCGCGACGCGCTTGGCGACGTTCTTGATGCGCTCGACCGAGCCCATCGAGGTGCCGCCATATTTATGTACGATGAGTGCCATTGTCGTTCTGAACTGGAAGAGAAACCGCGCTGGCGCGCTGGAGACGACCGCACAAAAGCACAGGAGCGCAACGTCTTGTGAACGACGGCAAAGTGTGTGGCGGCGTAAATGCAGCGCGCGTGCAACACGCGCGGGTTTGCCCGGGAATGATCGCTAGTGACTTAACGGGAAACGACGGATCACGCTCGCAACCGGCGATAGCGACAAAAGCGACGGCGAAATCGGGTCGGGCAAGCGGGTAAACGTACCCGATTGAGCGTAAAAAGACAAGCCGCAGCGGCCATCGAAAGCCGCGGAATCAGCGCCGCAAAGGCTTGTTTCGTGCGGATTTGCGCCCTATTTCCCGATTTGTCGCTCGCTTCTCAGCGCAGCCCGACCGGCCGGTCAGGCGATCAGCAGGTCTTCGCGCCAGATGATCCTGATGCGTGTTCCGTCGGCGTCGGCCGAGGCCGGCAACGCTGCGCGATTCACGCCGAGCAAAGGCACGAACAGCAGTTCGTCACCGATATAGAGCAACGGCACGTCGCGCTTCCATGCAGGGACGCCGCGTTCCTGGAACAGGTTCTTCAGCGTTCGGCTCGGTGCGCCGGCCGCGTCGCTCGTGCGCATTCGTTCGCCGCCGCTGCGCGAGCGCGCGCTCAACGAGGCGCGTCGCAGGACGTCGCAAGGGATCGTGTCGGTGGCGTCAGAGCCTGCCTCTGCCGCACCCTGCTCCTCGAGCGCAAACACAAACGTGCCCCGCCATTGCGGCAAACGCCAGATCGATTCGCCCTGCCACGCGAGTTCGCTGATCTCGCGCGCGGCGAGCGCGGTCTCATCGGCGGCTTCACTGCTGTCGCCCGCTTCCCAATACACGAGGCCGCGATAGCTGCGCAACGCCTGGCCCGCATGATCGACACGCAGACGATGCCCGTCGCCCGCCGCGCCCACTTCACGCAGTTGGCGCAACGCATCGCTCAGACGAGCACTCGATGCCGCAGTGAGACCCAACGTGCGCATCCAGTAACGCATGAGATTGAGCGCGCGATCGTCGTCGAGTGCGAGCAGCGCATCGTGCGACAGCGCGCGTCCTTCGTCGGCGGATACCGCATCCATGTCGATGCGCGCGAGCGCATCGAGCAAGCGCTGCGCCGACGCCGCATGAGCGGCCGTGCGTGCCAGCGCGTCGCGAAAACCGGGAAAATGGACCGCCAGCGCCGGCGTCACCTCGTGACGCAGCGCATTGCGCGCGTAGCGGGTGTCCGCATTCGACTCGTCGTCGATCCAGTGCAAGGCACGCGCGCTCGCATAGTGCTCGAGCTGCGCGCGCAACACATGGAGCAACGGCCTCACACGCGCCGCGCACGCGCCGGCCGCACTGAACTCGGGCGCCATCGCCGCAAGACCCGCGAGACCCGCGCCACGCAGCAATTGCAGCAGGACGGTTTCTGCCTGGTCGTCGGCGTGTTGCGCGAGCCAGAGCGTGTGAATGCCGCGCGCCGCGCACATCGCATCCAGCGCGCGATAACGCGCATCACGCGCTGCCGCCTCGACGCTCACGCCGCCAGCACGCGGCACCTCGACGCGCAGCGCGTCGAATTCGACGCCGCGTTCCTGCGCAAACGCCTGGCAATGCGCGAGCCACGCGTCGGCGTGAGGACTCAGCCCGTGATGCACATGCAGCGCGACACAACGCGACGCGCCCGCGACGCGCACCGCGGCATCGAGCAGCACGCTCGAATCGACACCGCCGCTGAACGCTACCGCAATGCGCGCACTGCCAGGAAGCGCCGACAGCGCCAAGCCGACCGCCTCGATCACGAGGCGGTCGGCAGGCGAAGCGGCGATGGGAGTCACGTCGTTAGCGCACGAAGCGCTGATGGAGAGAGAACGCGCGCGGGCTCAAGCACCCGGCGTCGTTTGCTTGAACTTGCCGTACGACATCAACCGTTCGAAACGGCGTTGACGCAGGTCGTTGATGCTCATCCCCTGGAACTGGCGCAGCGAGTCGGCGAGCGCACGGCGCAGCATGGCGGCCATGCCCTTCGGATCGCGATGCGCGCCGCCGAGCGGCTCGTTGACGATCTTGTCGATCAGGCCGAGCGCCTTCAGACGATGCGCGGTCAGGCCGAGCGCTTCTGCGGCTTCCGGCGCCTTCGCGGCACTCTTCCACAGAATCGATGCGCAGCCTTCCGGCGAAATCACCGAGTAGGTCGAGAACTGCAGCATCAGCACGCTATCGCCGACCGCGATGGCAAGCGCGCCGCCCGACCCGCCCTCACCGATGATCGTCGCAATCAGCGGCGTCTTCAGTTCGGCCATCACGTACAGATTGCGGCCGATCGCTTCGGACTGGCCACGCTCTTCCGCGCCGATGCCCGGATACGCGCCCGGCGTGTCGATGAACGTGAAGATAGGCAGGTTGAATTTTTCGGCCAGACGCATCAGGCGTTCAGCCTTGCGATAGCCTTCCGGACGCGGCATGCCGAAGTTGCGCAGTGCGCGCTCCTTCGTGTCGCGGCCCTTCTGATGGCCGATCACCATGCAGGCCTGGCCGTTGAAGCGCGCGAGGCCGCCGACGATCGACAGGTCGTCCGCGTAGTTGCGGTCGCCATGCAGTTCGTGGAAATCGGTGAACAGCTCGCTCACGTAATCGAACGTGTACGGGCGTTGCGGATGACGGGCGATTTGCGAAACCTGCCACGGCGTGAGGTTCGCGTACAGATCTTTGGTGAGCTGTTGACTCTTCTTGGACAGCCGCTCGATCTCTTCCGAAATATCGACGGCCGAATCGTCCTGCACGAAGCGCAATTCTTCGATCTTCGCTTCGAGTTCAGCGATTGGCTGTTCGAAATCCAGAAAGGTGGTCTTCATTGGTTGTAATCCTTGGACTTACCGGCAGCGCGTATTCTAACCGCGCTCGCCGCTGTCAAAACCATCTCGCAACTATCCAAATCTAACAATCGATAGCTTTTTGAGATGGCCTCGTTTTTTGTTGTTCAGTAGTCGACCGGCAAGGGATCGAGACTACGCCACATATACCAGGTCGCGACCGTGCGCCACGGCTCCCAGTTCGCCGCGACCTCGCGCGCTTCGCTGCGCGTGACCGGTTCGCCGCTGAAATAGTTGACGCTGATCGCGCGGATCAGGCCGAGGTCGTCGAGCGGCAGAACATCGGGACGCGACAGATTGAAGATCAGGAACATCTCCGCGGTCCAGCGGCCGATGCCTCGAATCTGGGTGAGCTCGGCGATCACCGCCTCGTCTTCCATCGACGTCCACTTGCCGACGTGCAGCGCCCCCGACACGAAATGCTGCGCGAGATCGAGCACATACTCGGCCTTGCGCTTGGACAGCCCGCACGCGGTCAGCTTCTCCTGACCGAACTTGATGAACTGCTGCGGCACGAGCTTCGGACACGCGGCTTCGACTTTCGCCCACACGGCTTGAGCAGACGCGACCGAAATCTGCTGCCCCACCACCGAGCGCGCGAGCGTGACGAACGGGTCGCCACGGCTCAGCAGGTGCACCGGGCCGAATTTCGGAATCAGCTTCTTCAGAATACGGTCGCGCTTGACGAGGTCCGCACACGCCTTGTCCCAATACGCCGGACGCGTGACTTCGGGCGTGAGGCCGCCGATCTGCACCGGTACCGCCGCATCGCTCGCACTCGCCGCTTCGCCACCGGCACTCGCCGATGCGCGCGTCTTGCGCACGACTTCGCCCGCGTTGGTGTCGCGCGCGAGCTCCTGCACGTCGCCGGCGAGTTCGGCCGGCAATGCGCCATTGCCTTTCACACGCGTCGCCTTGGCGCGCTTCGCGGCAGGCGCGTGTGCCGACGTCCCGTTGAGCGCACGCTTGAGCGTGGCCTTTTTCGCTGCCGCCCCTACGCTCGCTGCGCTCTTCGCCGCCACCGCAGTGGCTTTCGACGATGCTTTCTGTACCGCGCCGCTGCCCGCGCGAGCCGACGTGCGTGTCGACTTTGCCGCGGCTGCCGCGTTTGTCTGAGACGCGGCTCGTTTAGCCGGCGTCTTCGTGGCCGTTGCCATCCTGCCTCCTGCCTGGCGGGTCGATCAGAGGGAAGTACGAGGTGCGCTCACACGCGCCGCCACTCGGTCAACCCGCCGGGTTTGTCTTCAAGTGCAACGCCGGCCTCGAGCAATTCGGCCCGGATCCGGTCTGCTGCCGCATAGTCCTTCGCCTGCTTGGCGGCCACACGCGCGGCGATCTTCGCTTCGATCGCGGCGGGCTCGAGCGCGCCTTGTGCTGCGGCACCCGCGGCCTGCTGCAGATACGCACGCGGCTCACGCCCGAGCAGTCCGATCACCGCGCCGAGCGCGCGCAATTGACGGGCCAGCGCGGGGTCGCGCGTGCGGTTCACTTCAGTTGCCAACTCGAACAACACCGACACTGCAACCGGTGTGTTGAAGTCGTCGTTCATTGCCGCCTGGAAACGCTGCGCATGCGCTTCGTTCCAGTCGAGCTCCGCGGCGTCCGGCGTGACATCCTTGAGCGCGGTGTACAAACGCGCGAGCGCGTTGCGGGCGTCGTCGATATGCACGTCGCTGTAGTTCAACGGCGAGCGATAATGCGCGCGGGCAATGAAAAACCGCACGACCTCTGCATCGTACTGCGCCAGCACTTCGCGAATCGTAAAAAAATTGTTCAACGACTTCGACATCTTCTCATTGTCGATCTGTACGTAGCCGTTGTGCATCCAGTAATTGACGAAGGTTTGACCGGTAGCGGCTTCACTTTGCGCTATTTCGTTTTCGTGGTGCGGAAACTGCAGATCCTGGCCGCCGCCATGAATGTCAAATTGATCGCCGAGCAGCGTGCAGCCCATCGCCGAGCACTCGATATGCCAGCCAGGACGACCGCGCCCGTACTTCGATTCCCAGCCAGTGTCGGCGGGTTCGTCGGGCTTCGCCTGCTTCCACAACACGAAGTCGAGCGGGTCCTGTTTCGCGTCGTTGGCCGCGACGCGTTCGCCCGCGCGCAGGTCTTCGAGCGACTTGCCCGAGAGCTTGCCGTAGCCGGCGAACTTGCGCACCGCGTAGTTGACGTCGCCGTCGCTCGCCTGATACGCGTAGCCGTTCGCCTCGAGCGTCTCGATCATGCCGAGCATCTGCGCAATGAAGTCGGTGGCGCGCGGTTCGAGGTCGGGCCGCTGGATGCCGAGCGCGTCCGCGTCTTCATGCAACGCGTCGATGAAGCGGTCGGTCAGCGACTTGATCGTCTCTCCGTTCTCGACGGCGCGGCGGATGATCTTGTCGTCGATATCCGTGATGTTGCGCACGTAGGTCACGTCATAGCCGAGCGTGCGCAGCCAGCGCTGCACGATGTCGAACACGACCATCACCCGCGCGTGACCGACGTGACAATAGTCGTACACAGTCATCCCGCAGACGTACATCCGCACGACGCCTGCTTGCAGCGGCACGAAAGTTTGCTTGTCACGCGCGAGCGTGTTGTAGATGCGCAGTGATTCCATAGAGAACGGTGCGTGGGCCGAAAGAAATCCGCATTGTGTTTCAGACGCGCCGCGCCCCGCCAGAAGACGACGGGTGCGTCGCATACAGCAAAACCGGCGCACCTGGTGCGGCGATCAAGCTGCGGTCAAAGCGGAGACGACCACGAGTGGCGAAAAGACAGTTTGCGGTTCGACGGAACGCGCAGACCTTTTGTTAGAATGGGTCGGAGTATAACATCCAGACCCAAGCCTATGAAACCTTCCAGCGGCCGCGCGCACAGCGCTGCGACCCTCGCCGCGACGGCGTGCAATGGCCTCACGCGCGGCGCTGTGCGCGCCCTCGCCGTGCGCGTCACCGTGGCCGTCGCTCTCGCGGCCCTGCCCGTTGCGGCAGCCTATGCACAGAAGGCCGGCATGATGCCGCAAGGCCCCGCGGTGCGCGATAACACGCCGGAAATCGACGCGTCGATTGCGCAGAAAAACTGGGAAGCGTCGTTGACCCAGCTCGATGCGCGCATCGCATCGAATCCGCGCGACGCGCAGGCGAAGTTCAAACGTGCCACCGTGCTCGCGCACCTGAATCGCGACGACGAGGCGATCGCCGCGTTCACCGAACTCACGCAGTTGTACCCCGAATTGCCCGAGCCGTATAACAACCTCGCCGCGTTGTACGCGAAGCAAGGCCATCTCATCGAAGCGCGCACCGCGCTCGAAACGGCCACCAAGGCCAACCCGAGCTACGGCCTCGCGTACGAGAATCTCGGCGACGTGTATCTGCGCTTGGCGAGCGAAGCCTACCGTCACGCGCAAGGCCTCGGCAAGGCGAGCCCCACGACCGCGCGGCGTCTGGCCGACATCCAGAAGATCGTCTCGCCGCCGAAGAACGGTGCGCCGGCGAGGCCCGCTGCAGCGGCAGCGCCCACGGAGAGCGCCACGGGCCGCGCCATCTCGAACATGAACATGCCGCAGACGCCGAGCTTCCAGTTCGGCGGCTCGAATGGCTCGCTGGCCATGCCGCCCTACATGGCGCCGTCGCAGTAACGCCGGCACGTTGTGGGCACTCCGCTTCTTCCACCCCGAGGATCTTCATGAAATGGTTGATGTTGGCGCTCGGCAGCGCCGCCCTGATCGCAAACGCACCCGCTTTTGCCCAGTCCGGTTCGCAAGCCGCGCATCCGTCCGTGCTGCTCAAGACATCGGCGGGCGACATCGGCGTCGAGTTGTATCCTGAGAAAGCGCCGAAGACGGTCGCGAATTTCCTCGACTACGTGAAGTCCGGCCAGTACAGCGGCACGATCTTCCATCGCGTGATTCCCGGCTTCATGATTCAGGGCGGCGGCTATACGCAGAGCTTCGCCGAGAAGCCGACGCGCGCGCCGATTCCTCTGGAGAGCCGCAACGGTCTGAAGAACCTGGCCGGCACGCTCGCGATGGCGCGCACGAGCGATCCGAATTCGGCCACCGCCCAGTTCTTCATCAACACGGTGGACAACGCCGGCCTCGATTATCCGAATCCGGACGGCAGCGGCTACGCGGTGTTCGGCAAGGTCACGAGCGGCATGGACGTCGTGAAGAAGATCGAAGCCACGCCTACCACGTCGCGCGGCCCGATGGGCGACGTGCCTAAGACGCCGATCGTGATCCAGTCGGCCACGGTAGTCGGCAAGTAAGTGAGCAGCTAAGCGGACGAAGCACGACGAGCGCGCACGAGCCAACCCGAGCGTGCTCTCGAATCAGCACGGCAACGCCCGTACGTCGACGCGTTGGTGCACAATCCACGCCCCGGCGCGGGCGGCAGTCAAGGCAGTACGTAACGCATGACGGTTCGCCGCGCCCTTTTACCCACCCGTTCATCAAAGGATTCCATCATGGTTGAACTGCATACGAACCACGGCGTCATCAAACTCGAACTGGACGCCGAGAAAGCGCCGAAGTCGGTTGAGAACTTCCTCAACTACGTGAAGGCCGGCCACTACGACAACACGGTGTTCCACCGCGTGATCGACGGTTTCATGATCCAGGGCGGCGGTTTCGAACCCGGCATGAAGCAGAAGCCGACGGCCGAGCCGATCAACAACGAAGCGAACAACGGTCTGAAGAACGTCAACGGCTCGGTCGCGATGGCGCGCACGAACGACCCGCACTCGGCGACGGCACAATTCTTCATCAACGTGAACGACAACGACTTCCTGAACCACTCGTCGCCGACGCCGCAGGGCTGGGGCTACGCGGTGTTCGGCAAGGTGGTCGACGGCATGGACGTGGTCGAGAAGATCAAGAAGGTCAAGACGGGTTCGAAGGGCTTCCATCAGGACGTGCCGGCCGACGACGTCGTGATCGAAAAGGCTGTGATCGTCGACTAAGCTCTACCGAGCGTCGACTCGTTCGAACTGAAATCAGGCACCTTCAATGCTGCAAGAGACGCCGCTGCGAAGCGTCGCCGCGGGCGTGCCTGGCGAGGGCCAACACCCGCGCGCCGCACGCCCGTTTTTTCTCCTCTCCGACATTCATTTGAGCGAGGCGATCCCGCATACGGTCGCCGCGTTCGAACATTTCATTCGCGTCACCGCCGAGCAGGCGGACTCGGTGTTCATACTCGGCGATCTATTCGAGTACTGGGTCGGCGACGACATGCTGGTCGAGCCGTTCGTCGCACGTATTGCGGCGCTGCTGCACACGCTGTCGGAGCGCGGCATCGCGCTCTACATCATGCACGGCAATCGCGATTTTCTGCTCGGCAAGCGCTTCATGAAAGCGGCCGGCGCGATCTGGCTGCCCGATCCGTTCGTGATCACGGCGTTCGGTATCCGTGTCGCGCTCGCGCATGGCGACGGTCTGTGCACCGCGGATCATGGCTACCAGATGTTCCGGCGTTTCGCGCGCAACCGTTTCGCGCAGATGCTGTTTCTGGCGTCGCCGTTTCGCTGGCGTCAGAAGCTCGCCGAAAACATGCGCGCGAAGAGCGAGCATGGCCGCATGCGGCCGGTCTCGTTGAAGTATGACGTGACGCCGAAGGCCGTTGCCGCGTTGTTCGAGGCGTCGAAAACGGCGACGATCATCCATGGGCACACGCATCTGCCCGCGCGGCATCGCGAGCCGGGCGGCACGCGCTGGGTTCTGCCGGATTGGGATCTCGACCATGGCGCACACCGCGGCGGGTACCTGCGGCTCGATGCGGATGGGATTCGGGCGTTGCCGTTGGGCTGAGGCTGCTTGAGTGAGTTGCCTGACTTCTGGCCGGTTTGATTCGGGCCCCCTGTCCTGCCGACCTACCTGAAGCCGACTTATGACTTACTTTACGCTGCCCCGCCTGGCGACACGCTGATCCGGAATGGCTCGCTAGCGATCGACTCGCTTGAAATCGGCTTGCCGGCGTTGCTGCCTGCGCGAAGGCCCGCCGTCTGAAACCACCCCGCGGGAAAGCTCCTGCGCCGGCCACCCTTCACGACGGCCGGCCCGTTGGCGATTACCGCTGCGCCACCGCCCCTTCCTCTTTCCCCGCAATCGCCGCCGACAGGCGCCGCAAATCGAGCAACGCCGCGTCCGCGCCTTGCAAGCCTTGCAGACCTTCGAGGCTCGTGCCCAGGCGCTCCAGCGCATCGACGATCTCGTCGATACGCTTCGATTGCGTGGCGGCATGATCGATCAGACCGTGAATCGCCAGCGACACGGGATCGTCCGCGTTCGGCGTGATGCCGTATGCGCAGAATGCGCTGCGTTCGCTCGTTCGCTTCGCATCGCGCGCGGCGTCGTTGCCATCCGCGTTGGCGGTGCTCGCCGCCGTGGCTGCTGACGCCGGCACGATAATCCGCGCCGGATTGCCCACCGCCGTGCCGCGCGCGGGCACCGGTTTAGTCACCACCGCGTTCGAGCCGATCTTCGCGTCCGCGCCGATCGTGAAGCCGCCGAGCACCTTCGCGCCCGCGCCGACGATCACCCCGCGCTCGAGCGTCGGATGCCGTTTCGCGCCGCGCGTGAGCGATGTGCCGCCAAGTGTCACGCCCTGATAGATCGTGCAGTCGTCGCCGATCTGCGCGGTTTCGCCGATCACCACGCCCATGCCGTGATCGATAAACACGCGCCGCCCGAGCGTCGCACCCGGATGGATCTCGATGCCGGTCATGAAGCGCGCCATCTGCGAGAGGAGACGCGCGAGCCAGCGGCGCTTCGCCTGCCAGCACGCATGCGCGAGCCGGTGCAGCACGAGCGCGTGCAGGCCCGGATAACACGTGAGCACTTCCCATGCGCTGCGGGCGGCGGGGTCGCGCTCGCGGATCGTGGCGATGTCTTCGCGAAGTCTCGTGAACATGGCAGGGACAATGTGTTGTGGGAGAAGGACCGTCCGCGCACTGCGACGCTGCTGCGCCGCGCATGACGGCGATGCGGCCGCTTAGCACGGCTGCAGATTTACTTAGAACGTTGCAGGGATTGTAGGTCGATTGCGAGAAACCTGCCGGAAGTCCACGCTGCCGGCAAGGTCGTCGGACGAATACGGCTCAGGGCGCGTCGCCGTCGTCTCGCTTCGTCTTCAGCAGAATATGCTTGGCGATGCCGCGCACGATGTTCACTTCCTCGCGCTCCAGCCCGGAGCGCGCGAAGAGTCGCCGCAAGCGGGACATCAGTTTCTTCGGATTGGCCGGATCGAGGAAGTCGAGGGCGACCAGCGCGCTCTCGAGATGCGTGAACATGCTTTCGATTTCGTCACTCGCCGCGCGCGGGCCGGCCGATTCGCCCTGCGTCGCCTGCCCCACGCTCGCCTGAGCGGTGACCAGCGCGCGCGCGGTCGCGTCGTCCTCGGACAGATACTCGGTGCGCAATTCGTACGCGAGCACCTGCACGGCCTGCGCGAGATTCAGCGAACTGTAGGCCGGATTGGCCGGAATATGCGCGAGCGCGCTGCAGCGCTCGACGTCCTCGTTCGACAGACCCGTGCGCTCGTTGCCGAACACCAGCGCGATCTCGCCATGCACCGCCTGCTCATGCGCGACCGCGGCTGCGGCACGTGGTGTCCATTGCGGCGGACCGTATTCGCGCAGCCGCGCGGTCAGCGCGATCGACCAGTGCACGCCCATCAGTGCGTCGGCGAGCGTTGGCACGACGTGCGCGGACGCGAGCACGTCGTCCGCGCCGCTCGCCATCGCGATCGCTTCCGGATCGCTCTGCACGTGCGGCACGCGCGGCGACACCAGCACGAGTCGCGAGAAGCCCATCGTCTTTAGCGCGCGCGCCGCCGCGCCGACGTTGCCGGGATGGCTGGGCTCGACGAGCACGAAGCGTGTCGAGGTGAAGCCGCCGCGCAGGTCGGCCACGGCGGGATCGGAGGAATGGGGGGTGTGGTCCACGATGGCACTCTGCAAGCTAAAGACGCGTATGGTAGCGCCAACCTCGGGCGGGCTCCGAATTGCCGCGATGCGGGCTTAGCGAATTGCGTACCGGAAGGCGGGCGATGTGCGGGCTGTGGCGCTAGTTCGCCGTCACCATGCCGCTATCGGCCGAAGGCGATTTGATCGCCCGCGGTAACGAGGCAACCAGCCGGACGGTCGCCACGTAGAAGCGAAGACGCCATCCGTGACGCACTTCGCGCTCGCCATGCCGCTGCCGGCGAAGCGCAATTTCACCGCGGCATGGCAGCCGGGCAGCCGGTGAGGCACCGCCTCGCAGAAGCGAAGCCTGCGCCAGACGTTTCCCACTCCGTCGCCACGAACCGGCCATGCGGCTGCATCACAGCGCCCCAAAGCACCCCGCTTGCCGCCGAATTCCCCGCCCCCGACGCGAACGCTGCCGCGTCGCCCGGACTCAGGTAAAATACGAGGATTCGCGCCCGGTTTTAGCCCTTCGCTCAACCGGGCGCCTCGTTCTTATTCAATTCGTCTCCGTCGGCGGAATGCGCACCGGTCCTATACCGGGCGGGCGTTCCGTGCTGTTTCCGCGCTCTTCGGGCGCCCAGTCAGCGCAGGTTTAGCGCTCATTTACCGGCCAGCAGCCGTGCTGCCCCGGCACAAGGATCAGTCTCATGCATCCCATGCTCAATATTGCTGTGAAGGCCGCGCGCCGCGCAGCCCAGATCATCAACCGCGCGTCGCTCGACCTCGATCTGATCCAGGTCAGCAAGAAGCAGCACAACGATTTCGTCACGGAGGTCGACAAAGCGTCTGAAGCGGCGATCATCGACACGCTGAAGACCGCCTACCCCGATCACGCGATCCTGGCCGAAGAATCCGGCAAGTCGGATAACGAATCCGAGTACCAGTGGATCATCGATCCACTCGACGGCACCACCAACTTCATCCACGGTTTTCCGTACTACTGCGTGTCGATCGCGCTCGCGCACAAGGGCATCGTGACGCAGGCCGTGGTCTACGACCCGACCCGCAATGATCTGTACACCGCATCGCGCGGCCGTGGCGCGTTCCTGAACGACCGCCGCATCCGCGTGGCCAAGCGCGACCGTCTCGCCGACGGGCTGATCGGCACCGGCTTCCCGTTCCGCGAAAAGGACGGCATCGAAGCGTACGGCCGCCAGTTCGCTGAAATGACCGAAGCCTGCGCGGGCTTGCGCCGTCCGGGCGCCGCCGCGCTCGATCTGGCGAACGTCGCCGCGGGCCGCATGGATGGCTTCTTCGAACAGGGCCTCAGTGCGTGGGACGTCGCTGCGGGCAGCCTGCTGATCACGGAAGCCGGCGGTCTGGTCGGCAACTACACGGGCGACTCGGACTTCCTGCACGTCGGCGAAATCGTCGCGGGCAACCCGAAGATCTATGCGCAGATGATTCCGGTCCTGTCGCGTTACAGCCGCACGCGCGAGCAGTCGGCGTAAGGCCGGTTGTCGTGGGCGGGGCCGGCCTGAGTCGACATTGATTCAAGCTCCTCGGGCCTTCATCAAACTGGCATCCGGGCCGGCCCTGCGGCGGCAGGTTGAACAAAAAAAGCGGCTTCGGCCGCTTTTTTGTTGGCGGCTCTGCATCGCATGAGCGTTCGTGCTACAAAGCGGGATGCCGCGCCGGCGTGCTGCTTCGTCCGGCCACGTGTCGCATGTATCGCGCGTTTTTTCGCTGCGCCCGCTTCGCGCCGCGCTTTTCAGCCCGAATTTGAGCCCGAATTTGAGCCCCCTCGCTAGCCCGCTTGTTGCTCTGCGTTTCATCAACAAGCGCGCGGCCTCCACTCCGCTTCATGAAAAAAGGCTTCTACACAATCATCGCGGCGCAGTTCATTTCGTCGCTCGCGGACAACGCCCTGTTGATCGCCGCCATCGCGCTGCTCTCCGTGATCCGTTCGGCCGCCTGGGTCACCCCGCTTCTACAGATCTTCTTCACCGTCTCGTACGTGCTGCTCGCACCGTTCGTGGGCGCATTCGCCGACTCGCTGCAAAAGCGCCACGTGATGTTCATCTCGAATGCGCTGAAGGCGAGCGGCTGTCTGATGATGATCGCAGGCGTTCATCCGATGATCGCCTACGGCGTGGTCGGCTTCGGCGCGGCCGCGTATTCGCCCGCCAAATACGGCATCCTCACCGAACTGCTGCCGGCGGAAAAACTCGTCAAGGCGAACGCGTGGCTCGAATCGGCGACGGTCCTGTCGACCATCGTCGGCACCATGGTGGGCGGCGCGCTGATCAGCACCGTCGCCGACAGATTCGTCGCGCATGCGCACCTGCCGCTGATCCGCTCCGCCGCCGATCTTGCGATGTTCGCGGTGATGATCACCTACGCGATCGCCGCCGCGATCAACATGTTCATTCCCGATACCGGCGCACGTTATCCGAACCGTCTGTCAGAACCCACGAAGCTGGTCGCTGATTTCTATCACTGCTTCAACGTGCTGTGGGCCGACAAGCTCGCGCAGATCGCGCTATGGGTCACCACTCTGATGTGGGGCGGCGCGGTGACGCTGCAATTGCTGGTGCTCAAATGGGCCAATGTGAACCTCGGGCTATCACTGTCGAAGGCGGCGGTAATGCAAGGCGTGACGGGGCTCGGCATCGCGGTCGGCGCGGCCGCGGCGGCCGCGCTGATTCCGTTGCGCAAGTCGCTGCGGGTGCTACCGGTCGGCATTCTGACCGGCGCGGTGGCGATCGCGATGGCCTTCTACAACAAGGACCTGTTTCCGGCGGGCGCGGGCATCCGGATCGGCTCCTACGTCGCGCCGTTCTATATCCTGCTCGCGTATCCGCTGATGATCCTGCTCGGCGCGCTCTCGGGCTTTTTCATCGTGCCGATGAACGCGATTCTTCAGCATCGCGGCGCGACGCTGCTGTCCGCGGGCCATTCGATCGCCGTGCAGAATTTCAACCAGAACCTCGCCGTGCTGCTGATGCTCGGCGCCTATGCGCTGCTGCTCACCGCGAAGATGCCGGCGCAATGGATCATCGTCGTGTTCGGCAGTTTCATCACGTTCATGATGTGGCTCGCCAAACGGCGCAGCGCAGTGAACGAGCGCACGGTGGACCTGCGGGCGATGGCCGGGGAATGACGCCATAGCGGCTTGCGCGCATTCGAGCGCGCGCAGGCCGCTGCACCGCGCGCGAGCGAACCACCGCGCGGATTGGCCATCCGGCCAGGGTCCGCTCGCCGCGCCGGCAGGTTAAACTCACGCCCTGAACAGCTAACGCAAGAAGACACCGAGGATGGGCATTCAAACCGCAGCGGCCAACGACGTCGCACAACACACGCCGATGATGCAGCAGTATTTGCGCATCAAAGCGGAGCATCCGGGCACGCTCGTGTTCTACCGGATGGGCGACTTCTACGAACTCTTTTTCGAAGACGCGGAAAAAGCCTCGCGTCTGCTCGATCTGACGCTCACGCAACGGGGCGCGTCGGGCGGCAATCCGATCAAGATGGCGGGGGTGCCGCATCACGCGGTCGAGCAATACCTCGCGAAACTCGTGAAGCTCGGCGAATCCGTCGCGATTTGCGAGCAGATCGGCGACCCGGCCACATCGAAAGGCCCGGTCGAGCGCAAGGTGGTGCGCGTGGTCACGCCCGGCACGCTGACCGACGCCGCACTCCTGTCCGACAAGAACGACGTCTATCTGCTCGCCATGTGCGTCGCGCACAACCGGCGCGGCGTCGCGACCAGCGTCGGCCTCGCGTGGCTGAATCTGGCGAGTGGCGCGCTGCGCCTCGCGGAAGTCGCACCCGACCAGGTGGCGGCCGCGCTGGAGCGGATTCGTCCCGCCGAAATTCTGGTCGCCGACACGCCTTCCGATTCCGCAAGCTGGACGCCGCCCGTGAACGCGAGTGCACTGACCCGCGTGCCGGTCTGGCATTTCGATATCGCCTCGGGCACGCAACGCCTGTGCGATCAGCTGGAAGTGGCGGGCCTCGACGGCTTCGGGGCGCATTCGCTAACCTGCGCCTGCGGCGCGGCCGGCGCGCTGCTGCTGTATGCGGCGTCCACGCAGGGACAGCAACTGCGCCACGTGCGCAGTCTGAAGGTCGAGTACGAATCGGAATATATCGGCCTCGATCCCGCCACGCGCCGCAACCTCGAACTCACCGAAACACTGCGCGGCACCGAATCGCCCACGCTGTGTTCGCTGCTCGACACCTGCTGCACCACTATGGGTAGCCGTCTGCTGCGCCACTGGCTGCATCATCCGCCGCGCGAGTCCGCGGTGGCGCAGGCGCGTCAACAGGCGATCGGCGCATTGCTCGACGCGCCGCCGGGCGCCGATGTCGATACGCTGCGCGGCGCGTTGCGGAAAATTTCGGATATCGAACGGATCACGGGCCGGCTCGCCCTGCTGTCGGCGCGGCCGCGCGATCTGTCCAGTCTGCGCGACACCTTCATCGCACTGCCCGAGCTGCGCACGCAACTCGCGGCTGTGTCGTCGAACGCGGATTCGCTCGCGCGCATCGATGCGTCGCTCGAACCGCCGCAAGCCTGCGTCGAACTGCTCACACGTGCGATCGCGCAGGAACCCGCGGCGATGGTGCGCGACGGTGGCGTGATCGCGCGAGGCTACGACGCGGAACTCGACGAACTCCGCGATATTTCGGAGAACTGCGGACAGTTCCTGATCGACCTCGAAACGCGTGAGCGCACGCGTACCGGGATCGGCAATCTGCGCGTCGAATACAACAAGGTGCATGGCTTCTATATCGAAGTCACGCGCGGCCAGACCGACAAGGTGCCCGACGACTATCGCCGCCGTCAGACGCTGAAAAACGCCGAGCGCTACATCACGCCGGAACTGAAGACTTTCGAGGACAAGGCGCTGTCCGCACAGGAGCGCGCACTCGCGCGCGAACGGTCGCTATACGACGCGCTGCTGCAAACGCTGCTGCCCTTCATTCCGGATTGCCAGCGGGTCGCCGCGGCGCTCGCCGAACTCGATCTGCTCGCCGCCTTCGCGGAGCGCGCCCGCGCGCTCGACTGGGTGGCGCCGACGTTCTCGCCGGACACCGGCATCGAGATCGAACAGGGACGGCACCCGGTCGTCGAGGCGCAGGTCGAGCAGTTCATCGCCAACGACTGCACGCTCACGCCCGAGCGCAAACTGCTGCTGATCACCGGCCCGAACATGGGCGGTAAATCGACCTTCATGCGCCAGACCGCGCTGATCGCCCTGCTCGCGTACGTGGGCAGCTATGTGCCGGCGCGGCGCGCGGCGTTCGGGCCGATCGACCGCATCTTCACGCGCATTGGCGCAGCCGACGACCTGGCCGGCGGCCGCTCGACCTTCATGGTCGAGATGACCGAAGCCGCCGCGATCCTGAACGACGCCACGCCGCAAAGTCTCGTGCTGATGGATGAAATCGGCCGTGGCACGTCGACATTCGACGGGCTCGCGCTGGCGTGGGCCATCGCGCGGCATCTGCTCGCGCATAATGGCTGCCATACGCTATTCGCTACGCACTACTTCGAACTGACGCAGTTGCCGGCCGAGTTTGCGCATGCGGCCAACGTGCACCTGTCGGCGGTCGAACATGGGCACGGCATTGTGTTCCTGCACGCGGTCAGCGAAGGTCCGGCCAATCAGAGCTACGGTCTGCAGGTCGCGCAGCTCGCGGGCGTGCCGAACGCGGTGATTCGCGCGGCGCGCAAGCATCTCGCCCATCTCGAACAGCAGTCGGCGGCGCAGCCCGCGCCGCAACTCGATCTGTTCGCCGCGCCCATGCCGATGCAGGTCGAAGACGCGGACGATGATGAACACGACGCCGGGTCCGCGCAGGCGCCTGCATCGCCCGCGATGCAGGCGCTCGTCGAACGTTTGCGCGGCATCGATCCCAACGATCTGCGCCCGCGCGAAGCACTCGATCTGCTGTACGAGCTCCACGAACTGGCCGCCGCGCCGGATGCGGATCATTGACGCACACAGGCCCTCGCAGCACCCGCGCGGAATTCGCGCGGCGTTGACTTTCGCTTTCGCGTTGATCGGCGCACTCGCGGGTTGTCTGTCTCTCGCGGGACTCTTCGCATTCGCCGCGCCCGCCTACGCCGCGGCGCCGCGCTTCACCTTCGCGGTCATCGCCGACACGATGCACGGCCCCACCGACGAACCCGCCACGCAACGGCTGATCGAGGCGATCAACCGCGAGCGCGACGTGTCGTTCATCGTCTACAACGGCAATCTGAAGGGGCCGAAAGAAGCCTGTCGCGATGCGCTCTACGAGCGCCGTCACACGCTGCTCGAAACTTCGCGCATCCCTCTCTTCTTCATTCCGGGCCAGCATGACTGGGTCGATTGCGGCACGGCCGAGGCCGGCGGTTTCGATCCGGTCGAACGGCTCGACCTGCTGCGTCAGACCTTGTTCGCCGACGCCACGTCGATGGGCCAGAGCCCTATCGCGTTGACGCGGGAAAGCGAAGTCTCGCGCTTTCGGCCGTTTCGCGAAAACGTGCGCTGGTTATCCAACGACACACCGGGCGACAAAGATGACATCGTGTTCGTCGGCCTGAATGCGCCGAGCCCGAACAATCACTATCTGACCGCGGGCGGCCGCAACGGTGAATTCGAAGACCGGGTGATCGCCAACGCCTTCTGGCTCGAACACGCCGGCGAATACGCGAAACGCCGCGACGCGCGCGCGATCGTCGTATTCCTTCAGGGCGACTTCGATCCGGAGCGTTACGAACGGCCCGACCGTTTCGCGTGGCTGCGCTTTGCGCACAGCCCTCGCCGCGACGGCTTCCTGGAATTCAAACGCAGCCTCGTCAGGCTCGCCCAGATTTTCCACGGCCCCATACTGGTGATACACGAGGACGACGAACGCGCCAACGGCGGCTTCGTGATCGATCAGCCACTACGCAACGACAAAGGGATGCTGGTGACGAATCTCACGCGAGTCGCGCTTGCGCCGCATGATCGTCTTAACCAGTGGATTCAGATTGAAGCGGAACCGGGCACAAAAACGCCGTTCCGTGTGAGAGTGCGCGATGTGCCGAAGCAGATGCCAATGCCCACGACGCAACCGGCGTGGTCACGCGAGGAACCGGCTGCTTCGATGCCGGCGGTACCGGCACTGGGACCGGCATCAGAATTACCGCCGCTACTGCAGGCTCCCGGCGAGCCGCAACCGGATCAAGTGCCGCGCCTGCCGGCCGATCAGGGCGGCGGCGGATATGGCCCGGCAATGTCGGCGCCGCCCGCCCCGGCCTCCGCACCGCACACGCCCGGCGCCGCATCAGGCTCGAGCGTGCCCGGCGGCGTGCCGGCAAGTTCAGTGCAGAGTGGGCCCTGATTTGTCTTCGTCTTCCTCGTCGTCTTCGTCGAGGATTTCGAGGCCGTCAGCGCCATGCGCGTGCTCGTGCTGGATTTCGTCTTCGGTGGCCGGGCGCACGTCTTTCACGGTCAGCGCGAAACGCAGCGCCATGCCCGCGAGCGGATGGTTGCCGTCGAGCACGACCTTGTCTTCCGCGACTTCGGTTACCACGTAGACGAGCGAGTCGAGATCTTCGTCGCCTTCTTCCGGCGTGCCTTCGAATTGCATGCCGACTTCGAGCGGTTCCGGGAAGCGATCGCGCGGCTCGATCTTCACGAGATCGGCATCGTACTCGCCGAACGCGTCTTGCGGCTCGAGCTGGATCTGAGTCTCGAAGCCGGCCTCGTGGCCGTCGAGCTCTTCCTCGATCTTGGGGAACGTGCCATCATAGCCGCCGTGCAGATAGACCATCGGCTCGTCGCTTTCTTCAATCAGATTGCCCTGCGCATCCGATAGCTTGTAAGCGACCGACACGACGGTGTTCTTTGCGATTTTCATTCGATTCTCCAGAATACAAGTCACATTATACGATGCCTAAGCGGCCCACAGACCACCCGGCCGATGCAGCTTCGGCACGGAATTCGTCGCCGGCTTCAAAGCCGGCGCTCCCCGTTCTTCCGCCCTCGCCCGACACGCCCACTGCCTTGCTCGGCAATTTGAGTCCTTCGCAATTCATGCGCCGGTACTGGCAAAAAAAGCCGTTGCTGATTCGCCAGGCGATTCCGAACGTGGAAGCGCCGCTCTCACGCGACGAATTCTTCGAGCTGGCCGATCAGGACGAAGTCGAAGCGCGCCTGATCACCCACTTCCGCAACAAATGGCAACTCGAGCACGGGCCGTTCGCGCCCGATGAACTGCCCTCGGTAAAGCAGCGCGCCTGGACGCTGCTCGTGCAGGGCGTGGATCTCTACGACGATCGCGCGCGCGCGTTGCTCGACCGCTTCCGCTTCGTGCCGGACGCGCGCCTCGACGATCTGATGATCTCGTACGCAACCGATGGCGGCGGCGTAGGCCCCCACTTCGATTCCTACGATGTGTTTCTTTTGCAAGTAAAAGGCAAGCGCCGCTGGCGCATCAGCTCACAGAAAGATCTGACCTTGCAAGCCGGCCTGCCTTTGAAAGTTTTACAGAATTTCCAGGCGGAAGAGGAATGGCTGCTCGAGCCCGGCGACATGCTGTATTTGCCGCCGCACATCGCGCATGACGGCATTGCGCAAGGCGAATGCATGACCTGCTCGATCGGCTTTCGCGCCCCTGCCGCGAGCGAGTTGACCGCGCAGTTCCTCTACCATCTGGCCGAGCGCGGCGAATCGGCGGGCAAGACTGGCGCGCTTTACCGCGATCCGCAGCAGCCCGCCGTCGACCGCCCTGCGGAGTTGCCGGCGGCGCTGGTAGAGAGGGTTGGCGCGATCCTTGCTGGTATCAAATGGAAAGAGCAGGATATTGCGTCGTTCCTTGGCACCTATCTCAGCGAACCGAAGCCGAGTGTCGTGTTTGATCCGCCGCAAAGGCCGCTCAACGAAGCCCGTTTTATCAGTCAAGCGGCGAAGTCCGGCCTGCGGCTCGACCGCAAGACCAATCTGTTGTACAACCGCCGTTTTTTCTTCGTAAATGGAGAAGAAACGTCATTTGATGGCGCAAAAAAATGGCTGTTTGATCTCGCTGATCACCGGTGTTTGAGTGCGAAACGCTTTGTAACACTCTCACACGATTCGTCGGTGACAGCACTGCTGCACGAGTGGTATTGTGCGGGCTGGATACAAGTGGGCGAGCTTGTGTGACTCTGCCCGCCTGCTATATACCGTACTGTTGAAATTTTGTATGAGAAAGACAACGTATTGACCCCGGATTTATCGACTGTCAGTACGAAAGTGCATATAATTTCCGCCCAAGCCGTAGGGAAGATTCCAGCTCGTCGAAAGAGCGTCTCCACCAGCGGCCCAGGTCGGTGTTGGAGCACATTACCGGTTTTATTTTGCGCTGTTGCTTACCTTTAAACCATAAAAGGACGTGATCATGAAGAAATCCCTCCTCGTAGCATCCCTGTTGGCAGCTGTGGCACTGGCTGCATGCAACAAGAGCAACGATCAGGCCGCTGCCCCCGCTAGCGACGCTGCTGCTGCTTCGGCACCGGCTGCTGCTGCAGCTTCGGATTCGGCTGCTGCTGCGAGCGACGCTGCTGCTTCGGCTACGGCTGCTGCTTCGGATGCAGGCGCTGCTGCTTCGGACGCAGGCGCTGCTGCTTCGGCTGCTGCTCCGGCTTCGGCTGCAAGCAACTAAGCTGTAGCTCAGGGCTCGCCTTCGGGCGAAAACCGCACCGCGAAGTCTTTCCGATTTCGCGGGTGGTAAAGCAAAACGCCACGGATTCACATCCGTGGCGTTTTGCCATTCAAGCGCCGTTTTTCAACGGCGGTTCGACACACGTCCGCCCTATTGAACCCGCGTCGAATTCTCTTCGAAGAACTCGCGCACCACCCCGATCTCGCGTGTGCGCTTGAACGGCGGCAGGCTTTGCCAGATACGACGTCCATACGGTTTGTCGACGAGGCGCGTGTCGCAGATCATCAGCACGCCGCGATCGGTCTCCGCACGAATCAAACGGCCCGCACCCTGCTTCAGCGTGATCACGGCCTGCGGCAACTGATGCACGGCAAACGGGCTCAAGCCTTTCTTCGTCAACGCATCGAGCCGCGCCGACAGCACCGGATCGTCGGGCGGCGCAAACGGCAGCTTGTCGATCACCACCAGCGACAGCGCGTCACCCCGCACGTCCACCCCTTCCCAGAAGCTCTGGCTACCGACCAGAATCGCATTGCCGTACGAGCGAAAGCGGTCGAGCAACTCGGTGCGGCTCGCATCGCCCTGCACGAGCAACGGATAGTTCCAGCCCCGCGCTTCGATCGTATCGCGCAACTTCGCCGAGATGCGATCCACCGCGCGCAGCGTTGTGCACAGCATGAAGACGCCGCCGCCCGAGGCTTCGATCGCGGGCAACGCGGCGTCGAACACGGCGTCGGTAAACATCGGCGAGGAAGGCTGCGGCAAGTTGCGCGGCACGTACAGGAGGCCCTGCGTCGGATAGTCGAAGGGACTGGGCAGCGTCATCGAGCGCTTGGCGTTCAGACCCATCTGTGCAGCGTAGTGCGTGAAGTCGCCGCGCACCGACAACGTCGCCGACGTGAAGATCCACGCGCGCGGCACGCCGGCGCGCTGCTTCGCGAAGATCGGCGCGACCGACAGCGGCGTCTCGTGCAACTGCACGGTATGGGAGAAGACTTCAATCCAGCGCACCTTTTCGTTCGGGTCGGCGCGCTCGGCATTGCCGTCGTTCGAGGTGGCCTGCTGTGCGTCGGCGGCATTGCGTTCGGTCGCGGTGGGCGGCGTCGTCCAGCCGGCCAGCACGCCCTGCAATTCGCGCGCGCGACGCAGGCACGCGCCGATCGACTCGGCGCGCTCGGCCTGCCCCGCCAACGCGGTGGCCAAGGCGTCGAGTTCGGTTTCGAGCGTTTCGAGCGCGGGGAACAGCGGATGATCGTCGGGCAACTGGCCGATCGACAAACGCACCGAGTCTTCCTTGAACGCGAGCCGCACATCGCGCGCCGCGCGCTCGAGCGTCGCGCCGAGCTTGACCCAATCGACCGTTTCGCGCGCATGACCCAGACCTTCGGCGACGGAATCGCGTGCGAGCTCGAGAAACTGCGTGGTCGACAGCGTCTCGCCGAAGAACAACGTCGCGGTCTCGGGCAGTTGATGCGCTTCGTCGAAGATGACGGTGTTCGCGGTGGGCAGCAGTTCCGCCATGCCCGTGTCGCGCAACATGATGTCGGCGAAAAACAGGTGATGGTTGACCACCACGATATCGGCCTGCTGCGCTTCGCGGCGCGCTTGCATCACGAAGCAGTCCTTGTAATGCGGACACTCCTGGCCGAGACAGTTTTCGCGCGTCGACGTGACCATCGACCACACCGCCGCCGTTTCCGGCACGCTCGCGAGTTCAGCCTTGTCGCCGGTGCGCGTGATCTTCGCGAAGCGCACGATGTCCTGCAGATACGAGGTTTCCTGGCGCGACGGCAAACGGCCGTTGTCCGCGGTGCGCTGCAGATAGTAGTGGCACAGGTAATTGGCGCGCCCCTTGAGCATCGCGACCGACACCGGCACCGCGAGCGCGTCGCGCACGGTCGGAATGTCGCGCTGGAAGAGCTGGTCCTGCAAGTGCTTGGTGCCGGTGGAGACGATCACCTTGCCGCCCCACAGCATGGCCGGCACGAGGTACGCATAGGTCTTGCCGGTACCCGTGCCCGCTTCGACGATCAGCGTGTTTTCACTGCCGTCGAGTCCGCTCGATCCGCTGTTTTCAGCGGCGTCGGCCGCGGCCTCGGCGTCGGCCGCACCGGCCGTTTGCAGACGCCGTGCGGGACGCTTCTGCGCCTCGAACATCGCGGGCTCGGGCATCGCGCGGCCCGACGCTTCCATCGCTGCGGCGACCGCGCGTGACATTTCGATCTGCGAGGCCCGCGAGCGATAGCCGTCGATCTGCCGGGCCAGCAGGCCGTCATCGGCGAAGATCTGATCCAGTTCGGCGACGCGCCGCGGGTTCAACGACGCGCTCAGCGCGGACGCGGCAGGACGCGGCGCCGGCGTGCCGGTGGCTGCGTCATCGCCCGACGTGCGCCGGGATGAAGTTTCAAGCGGTGAATTCAAGGCAAGCATTCCTGCAAAGTCCGGCTCGCGCGGCGCGCGCCCGGCGCCTGCCAGGCCGCGAACTCAGGCGCGTGCGTCCGGTTCGAGCTGCAATTGCAGCAAGATGATGGTGTCCTTGACTTTGAGTTTGCGCTTTTTCAGGCGCTGCAACTCGAAGTCGTCGATGCCGGGCTCATCCGACATTCGGTCGATCAACCGATCGAGCCCACTGTGCTCCGATTCCAGTTGCAGAATCCGGTCGCGAAGTGTGTCCGCGTTGATGACGTGGTGATGATCGCGCATGCTCGCCTCCTCCCGTCTGCGGCGCGGGCTGCGCGCGCAGACCGACGCCTGAGGTTGCTGTCCGGCTCAAAACGCGTTACGGCGACTGCGACTACAGTCCTGGCCAGAACCCGCCAGGACCCACTACAGCACATTTACTGTTGCTGCTGTTGCTGTTTTTGCTGCTCTTCGAGTTGCTGCTGCTTCAACTGGTCTTGCCGCTTCTGCTCGGCCTTCTCGGCCGCCTGCTTCTGACGCGCTTGCACATCGGCCTTGTGCTGGGCGGCCTCGGCCTGCTTCTTCTCGAAGCTCTGCTGCTTCTCAACGCGCTCCTGCGCCTTCTGCGCGCCCTGCTGACGCGCTTGCTCGAGCTTGCGCTGGTAGTCGGACTGCTTCTGATCGTAGGCCTGCTGATTGGCCGCCGCCTGCGACGGGCTGATGCCGCGCTGCGCCTGATCGATCGCATGCTGGCGCTGCTTGTCCTCGTAGGCCTGCGCGTTGGCCGCGCGTTGCGGCGCTTCGGCGCCACGTTGTGCCTGATCGATCGCGTGCTGACGCTGCTTGTCCTGGTAAGCCTGTTCGTTGCGCGCATCTTCGGCGGCACGCTGCGGCGCATCCGCTTCGTTACGGGCGCGGCGCAGCGCGGCGCGTTCGTCACGCGCACGCGCGCGTTGCGCGCGCTGCTCGCCGTCGAGCGCGAGCTGCTCCTTGCGAATCTCCGCCTGCACCGCACGCATGCTGTCGCGCGCCCGGTTCAGGCAGTGATTGACGAAGAACCGGCTATAGCAGTTGTGCTGCGCGACGCCGTAGGTGTAGTTGTTCTCGTCGCTGCGCTGATCCAGCGCGCGTTGCCGCGCTTCGAACGAGTTGTCCGGCGCGGCCGCGTCGCTCGCGTTATCGGCACTTGCCGCGCTATCGGTGTCCGCGTCGCCGGTCGGCTCCTGGTCCTGCACGGTTGTGGCTGCTGCCGGCGCTTCAGTTCCGGCGGACACCGCCGGGCTGTGGCCCGCCGACGCCGGCGTTTGCGCCGCGACCGGGGTTGCGGACACGGCCAGCGCGGCCGCCATCACACACGATGCACACGACACGGCGCACAGCCGCTGCGCGATGACGGTGGACCCGAAGGTGGCCCCAAACGTGGACCCAAGCGCGGAACGCGCCACCGACACCAGCGAGGCGAGCGACAAACGCAGCAAAAACAGCGGCGATTCTGGCAATACCGGCGACAAACCCGGTGACAGGCGAGAGACCAAGCGGGAGCCCAGGCGGTTGAGGGACAAGGAGATTGGCAACGTCGTAGAGGGTCAGCGGAACATGCCCGAAATTCTATCACCCTGCGGTTGAGCCCTTTGGCATTTATGGCAAAATGCCCCGCTCCAGCAACCTGGTCGCAGCGCACACGCCGGGCGTGTCCCAACGCGCCGTCAGCGCGCGGCCCCTGACTGAGTCCGCAGGAACACCAAGACCTTATGACGGAAACCGTAGCACTCAAGATCGTACAGCGCATCGCCGCCGAACTGTCCGTCCAGCCGCGCCAGGTCGCGGCCGCGGTGCAACTTCTCGACGAAGGAGCGACTGTTCCGTTCATCGCCCGCTACCGTAAGGAAGTGACCGACAATCTCGATGACACGCAACTGCGTAATCTCGAGGAACGCCTGCTGTATCTGCGCGAGCTGGAAGACCGCCGCGCCGCGATCATCACGAGCATCGACGAACAGGGCAAGCTCACCGACGAGCTGCGCACCGCGATCGAAGGCGCCGACAGCAAGCAGGTGCTGGAAGATCTGTACCTCCCGTATAAGCCGAAGCGCCGCACCCGCGCACAGATCGCGCGCGAAGCCGGTCTGCAGCCGCTCGCCGACGCGCTGCTGGCCAATCCGTTGCTCGATCCGCAAACCGAAGCCGCCGCGTACGTGGACCCCGAGAAAGGCGTCGCCGACGTCAAGGCCGCGCTCGACGGCGCGCGCGACATCCTCTCCGAACAGTTCGGCGAAACGGCCGAGCTGCTCGGCAAGCTGCGCGACTACCTGTTCAACCAGGGCGTGGTGTCGTCGAAAGTGGTCGAAGGCAAGGAAAACGCGGAAGAAGAGAAATTCCGCGACTACTACGATTACGCGGAGACCATCCGCACCGTGCCATCGCATCGCGCGCTCGCGCTGTTCCGCGGCCGCAATGCGGGCGTGCTGATGGTCAAGCTGGGCCTCGGCGAAGAACTCGACGCGCAGGTGCCGCATCCTGGCGAAGCGTTGATCGCGCGCCACTTCGGCATCGCCAATCAGAACCGCCCGGCCGACAAGTGGCTCTCCGACGTGTGCCGCTGGTGCTGGCGTGTGAAGGTGCAGCCGCACATCGAAAACGAACTGCTGACCAATCTGCGCGACGAAGCCGAACACGAAGCAATCCGCGTGTTCGCGCGCAATCTGAAGGACCTGCTGCTAGCCGCACCCGCTGGCCCGAAGGCCGTGATCGGTCTCGATCCGGGAATGCGCACCGGCGTGAAAGTCGCGGTGGTCGACCGGACCGGCAAGGTGCTCGCCACCGACGTGATCTATCCGCACGAACCGCGCCGCGACTGGGACGGCTCCATCGCGAAACTCGCGCGCATCTGCGCGCAGACGCAGGCCGAGCTGATCAGCATCGGCAACGGCACGGCGTCGCGTGAAACGGACAAGCTCGCGAGCGAGCTGATCGCGCGTCATCCGGAATTCAAGCTGCAGAAAATCGTCGTGTCCGAAGCGGGCGCGTCGGTGTACTCGGCCTCCGAACTCGCGGCGAAGGAATTCCCCGACATGGATGTGTCGCTGCGCGGCGCGGTGTCGATTGCGCGCCGCCTGCAGGACCCGCTCGCCGAACTCGTGAAGATCGAGCCGAAGGCGATCGGCGTCGGCCAATATCAGCACGACGTCAACCAGCGCGAACTGGCGCGTTCGCTCGACGCCGTGGTCGAAGACTGCGTGAACGCGGTCGGCGTCGATGCGAACACCGCGTCGGTCGCGCTGCTCGCGCGCGTGTCGGGTCTGAACGCGACGCTCGCACGCAACATCGTCGACTATCGCGATGCGAACGGTCCGTTCCCGTCGCGCGAGCATCTGCGCAAGGTGCCGCGTCTCGGCGACAAAACCTTCGAACAGGCCGCCGGCTTCCTGCGCATCAACAACGGCGAGAATCCGCTCGACCGTTCGTCGGTGCACCCGGAAGCGTATCCGGTCGTCGAACGGATGCTCGCGAAGATCAGCAAGCATGTCGGCGAAGTGCTCGGCAATCGCGACGCACTGCGCGGACTGTCACCGAGTGAATTCGTCGACGAGCGTTTCGGCCTGCCGACCGTGCGCGACATTCTGCTCGAACTCGAAAAGCCGGGCCGCGACCCGCGCCCCGAGTTCAAGACTGCAACGTTCCGCGAAGGCGTCGAGAAGGTCAGCGATCTGACGCCGGGCATGGTGCTCGAAGGCGTGGTGACGAACGTGGCGGCGTTCGGCGCGTTCATCGACATCGGCGTGCATCAGGATGGTCTCGTGCACGTGTCGGCGATGTCGACGAAGTTCATCAAGGACCCGCACGAAGTCGTCAGGGCCGGCCAGATCGTCAAGGTGAAAGTGCTCGAAGTCGACGTGAAACGCCAGCGCATCGCGCTGACCATGCGTCTGGACGACGAGTTTGGCGCGGCCACGGCACGCAGCGGCGGTGGCGCGCAGCAGGATCGCGGCGCCGCCGGCCGCTCGGGCGGTGCAGGGCGAGGCGCGCCGCAGCAACGCTCGCGCGAACCGGAACCGGGTGGTGCGATGGCTGCCGCGTTCGCGAAGCTCAAGCAGAAGTAAGCGCGTCGGGGTCGCGCGTGGGCGGTATGTTGACCCGTTCACGCGTTGCCCTAAGCATGCTTTCCGGTTGCACGTGCGCACGTTCATCGCCTGAGCGCTCGCGCGGCGAGTGAGCCGATGCAGCAACGAAGCCCTTGAAGACACCCAAACAAAAAGCCCACGCATTGCGTGGGCTTTTTGTTTTCGCGCGCCGTCGTACGAAGCGCACGGCAACCCGCTGTGACCGTACTCAGATCTCGATCTTGGTCCCCAACTCCACCACCCGGTTCGCCGGAATGCTGAAGAAGTCCGTCGGCTTCGCGGCGTTCTGATGCATCCATGCGAACACGCGCTCACGCCACACCGACATGCCCGGCAACTGCGTCGGCACCACCGTTTCGCGAGCAAGGAAGAACGACGTGTCCATCAACTCGAAGGTCATGTCGTGCGTGCGGCCGACTTCGAGCAGCACCGCTTTTACATCGGGGGTCTCGTTGAAGCCGTACGCCGCTTTCACGAGATACAGACCACCGTCGATGTCCTTGACCGTCACCCGCTCCGCGTCGTTCACGTACGGAATGTCGCGCGTCACGAAGGTCAGGAAGATCGTGCGTTCATGCAGCACCTTGTTGTGCTTCAGGTTGTGCAGCAGGCTCACCGGTACCAGCGTATCGCTGCCGGTCAGATAGATCGCCGTCCCCGACACGCGATGCGGCGGATGCGCAAGCAGCCCCTGCAGGAACGGCATCAGCGGAATACCGTCGGCGGCCGTGCGCTCCTTGACGATCATCCTGCCCTTGAACCAGGTCATCAGCAGGAAGAACAGCAGTGCGCCGATACCGAGCGGCAGCCAGCCACCCTCTTCGACCTTCAGCAGATTCGCGCCGAAAAAGCCCAGGTCGATCGTCATGAACACGCCGATGATCAACGCCACCAGCAGCTTGTTCCAGTTCCACACGTTCACCATCACGACGCAGGCGAGGATCGTCGTGATGACCATCGTGGCCGTCACCGCGATACCGTACGCGGCGGCGAGATTGTCCGAACTCTTGAAGGCGATCACGATGCACAGGATGATGAACAGCAGCATCCAGTTCACGACCGGCACATAAATCTGACCGATCGCCAGTTCCGACGTGTGCAGGATCTTCATGCGCGGCACGTAGCCGAGCTGGATTGCCTGGCTCGTCAGCGAATACGCGCCGGAGATCACGGCCTGCGATGCGATCACGGTCGCCACTGTCGAGAGCACGACGAGCGGCAGCAACGCCCAGTCAGGCGCGAGCAGGAAGAACGGATTTTCGATGGCCTTCGGGTCGTGCATCAGCAGCGCGCCCTGGCCGAAGTAGTTCAGCACCAGCGACGGCATCACCAGCAGATACCACGCCATGCGGATCGGCTTCGCGCCGAAGTGGCCCATGTCGGCGTAAAGCGCTTCGGCGCCGGTCAGCACCAGCACGACCGAGCCGAGCACCACATAGGCCTGCAGCACGTGCGCGGCCATGAACGAGTACGCGTAATACGGGTTCAGCGCGCGGATCACGTTGGGCGACTGCCCGATATGCCAGAGGCCCAGCGCGGCGAGCACGACGAACCACACCACCATGATCGGGCCGAACAGGCGGCCGACCATCGCCGTGCCGTGCCGCTGAATCCAGAACAGCAGAACCAGGATCGCAATCGTCAGCGGCAGCACCAGATGTGACAGATGGGGCGCGGCAATCTGCAGGCCCTCGACCGCCGAGATCACCGAGATGGCCGGCGTAATCACCGCATCGCCATAGAACATGCAGGCGCCGAAGATGCCGAGCATGACGAGCAGCCCGGCCATTTTCGACTTCTCGTCGAGCGAGCGCAACGCCAGCGCCATCAGCGCGAGCACGCCGCCCTCGCCGTTATTGTCCGCGCGCATCACGAACAGCACGTACTTGACGCCGACCACGATCATGATCGCCCAGAACAGCAGCGAGATCACACCGAGGATCGATTGCTCGGTCAGCGGAATGCCGTGCGACGGGCTGAATGCCTCTTTCAACGAATACAACGGGCTCGTGCCGATATCGCCGAACACCACTCCGATCGCGGCAATCGCGAGGGAAGGCAGTGGATGTTTGTGCACGTGATTGTTATCTGTCATAGACGCGAGGAATCCGTTCCCTGAGCGGAAAAAACGACCGCCATTCTAAACTGCCCGCCTGACGCCGCCCTGCTTGTTGTGGATACACCACGTGGATAGTCCGCGCAGTGTAGCACTGCGTTTTGCACGCGTCTGCCGGGTCGGCCGTCCCGTCAGCACCGGCATCACGCGGATTGCGACGTACATTCGAGCCGCGCGCAGACGGGATCGATGCGCAAAAAAAAACGGAGCCCATACGGACTCCGTTTTGCGGGTACTGCGGTGCAAACGACGCGACGGTTAAAGCGCCGAAGTCCACATCACTCTCCCGACGACTCCTGCGCCTGCGCGACACCGCGCTTGATCCACGCGCCAAGGTTGTGCGGACGAACGGTGTCCCACTCCTCGAACGGTTGATGAATCCACGGATTGGTGGGCAGATACTGCACGTGGTAATCGGGCTTCACCTTCGAGCAGCCCTTGTACCAGAGCACTGCCGAGCGCACCGCGGTGATCGCCGGATAGCGTTCCTTCAGATGCTGCTGAACCCGCGCCAGCGTGACGCCCGAATCGACCAGGTCGTCGACCAGCAGCACGTTGCCGTGCAGTTCGCCGCGCGTCATCGTGATGTATTGGGCGATGTCGAGTTCGCCCTGCTCCGTGCCGGCCGCTTCGCGATACGAGCTGGTGGCGAGAATCGCCAGCGGCAGGTCGTAGATGCGCGAGAGCTGGTCACCCACGCGCAGGCCGCCACGCGCGAGGCACAGAATCTGATCGAATTTCCAGCCCGATTCGTGCACGCCGAGCGCCAGCAACTCGATCAGCCGGTGATACTCGTCCCAGCCGACCCACAGGTTCTTGTCGTCATTGCGCGGATCTTTCATCGCGATCATGGGTACACCTTGAACCATGGCTTAAACCTTGAACGGATGACGCAGCAGAATGGTCTCGTCGCGATCCGGGCCGGTCGACACCATGTCGATCGGAATACCTGCGACTTCCTGCACACGCGACAGATACGCGCGCGCATTGGCCGGCAGCTTGTCCCATTCCTTGATGCCGACGGTGCTTTCCTTCCAGCCCGCGAAGGTTTCGTACACCGGCACGCAGCGCGCGACTTCCGACGAGCCCCGCGGCAGCAGATCGACATTCTTGCCGTCGACCGTGTAGCCGACGCACAGCTTCACTTCGTCGAGGCCGTCGAGCACGTCGAGCTTGGTCATGCACAGACCCGACACGCCGTTGATCTGGATCGAGCGACGCAGCGCGGCGACGTCGAGCCAGCCGGTGCGGCGCGGACGGCCGGTGACCGAGCCGAATTCCTTGCCGACAGTAGCCAGTTCGAGGCCAATCGCCTCCTGACGCGCGGCATTGTCCGCGTCGTACAGTTCGCTCGGGAACGGGCCCGAACCGACGCGCGTGCAGTACGCCTTGGTGATGCCGAGAATGTAGTTCAGCTTTTGCGGACCGACGCCCGCGCCCGCGGTCGCCGCACCTGCCACGCAGTTGCTCGACGTGACGAACGGATAGGTGCCGTGGTCGATGTCGAGCAGTGTGCCTTGCGCGCCTTCGAACAGCAGATTGCTGCCAGCGGCATTCGCGTCGTACAGACGGCGCGAGACATCCGTGACCATCGGCTTCAGGCGGTCGGCGTAGCTCAGCATCGTGTCGAGCGTTTGCTGGAAGTCGACAGCGGCGACACCCAGATATTGCGTGAGCACGAAGTTGTGATAGTCGAGGTTTTCGCGCAGACGTTCGGCGAACGTTGCCGGCTCGAACAGGTCCTGCACGCGCAAGCCGCGGCGCGCCACCTTGTCTTCGTAGGCCGGGCCGATGCCGCGGCCGGTCGTGCCGATCTTGCCTGCGCCACGGCGCGCTTCGCGGCCCTGGTCGATGGCGATGTGATACGGCAGGATCAGCGTGGTGGCTTCGGAAATGAACAGGCGGTTCTGGACATCGACGCCGGCGGCTTCGAGTTCGCCGATTTCCTTGAACAGCGCTTCCGGCGACAACACGACGCCATTGCCGATATAGCACGCGACGCCCGGATGCATGATGCCCGACGGAATCAGGCGCAAGATGGTTTTCTTGCCGCCGATGATCAGCGTGTGACCGGCATTGTGACCGCCCTGGAAGCGAACGACGCCTTGGGCGTGGTCCGTCAGCCAGTCGACGATCTTGCCCTTGCCCTCATCACCCCACTGGGTTCCCACGACGACGACGTTACGCCCGGGGTTCACATTCACTGCGCTGGCAGACATGTTGTTTCGTAAGCTGGTTAAAAACGTATTCTACCTAGGTTCGCGGAACCTTCCGAATTTTTCCGTTTCCGCTCAACGGTATGCACGTTATGTTGGCTATAGGAAAGCCGGCGCGGCGGCTCGTCGCGCCGGGTTCAGCGGCACTTTCGCCGCCGTCTGACCGGTGCCGGGGATAGTCCCTCGAGCAATCAGCCGGAACGCGCTCAGGCACGCGGTTCGACGACCCATGCACCGTTGCGCTCGACCAACACGCGGTCGAACGCGAATTCATCCAGATTGTGCTCGTGACCAGGCAGCGCCTGGATCACCACTTCACCGGCATCGCGCAACGCGGCGACGCTCACGCGCAACGCGTCGTCGTGCTGCCACGGCGCGAGAATCGCGCTGCTGCGCGCTTCGACCGGCGAGATGCGCGCCACTTCACGCAGATCGAGCGAAAAACCGGTTGCCGCACGAGCCCGCCCATAGGCCTGGCCGACGTGATCGTAACGGCCGCCGCGCGCCACCGCGTTCGGCACGCCGTCGACGTAGGCGGAGAACATCACGCCGCTGTGGTACGCGTAGCCACGCAGGTCGGCGAGATCGATCATCACTTCGGCGCTGTCCACCTGGCTCGCGAGGAACGCGAGGTCGTCGAGCGCGCGGGCGATCGCCGGTGCATTGGGCAGGCGCGCCCGGGCTTCGTCGAGCATCGACGCGTCGCCGTACAGCGTCGGCAGCGCGCGCAACGCGTCGCGAATGACCGGCGTGAGCCCTGCCGTCAGTTCGACGAGGCGCGGCACGTCCTTGCCTGCCAGCGCGTCGTACAGCGACTGCCCGAGGTCGGCGCCGGCCGGCTCGGCTTCGATCAGGGCCGCGAGCACGCCCGCGTGACACAGATCGAGGCGTACTTTGGCGAGCCCCGCAAGACGCAGCGCGTCGAGCATCAGTTGCTGGATCTCCAGATCCGCTTCGAGGCCGGCGTGACCGTAGATTTCCGCGCCGATCTGAATCTGCTCGCGCGTCGCGTGCAGGCCGCGCGGCCGCGTATGAGCGACATTGCCCGCGTAGCAAAGACGCGTGACACCCTGACGGTTCAGCAGATGCGCATCGATACGCGCAACCTGCGGCGTGATGTCGGCGCGCAGGCCGAGCGTGCGGCCGGACAATTGGTCGACGAGCTTGAAGGTGCGCAGATTCAGATCATGGCCGCCGCTAGTGAGCAGCGACTCGAGGTATTCGAGCAGCGGCGGCATCACCATCTCGTAGCCGTACGAACGGAAACGGTCCAGCAAATGGCGCCGCAACTCTTCGATCTTGCGCGCTTCCGACGGCAGCACGTCGGCAATATTCTCGGGAAGTAACCAGGTCGACATCGATACAGTCCTACGACGTTGAACACGGCGGCTGAAGCGCCGGTAAGTGAGTATGAGAATGGCGGGCGGCGGCTGGATTCTGGCGACTATCGCGGACATGGGCGTGGTCCGCCGACAGCGCTTCAAGTGGATATCGGCGTACGTTACAGCGCCCACCGCACCCAAACCGTGCCCTTGGCCCTTGCGAGGAATCGGGCAAGCACCACGTGCCGCCCACTCGCCGACGTCGCCCGTCAGGTCACGATAAACAGCAGGATCAGCCCGAGCAGCATCACGATCAGACCACCCACGCGAATCTGATGCGCAGGCCGTTCCGCTATTTTACGGAACGTGTCCCGCCAGGCGGCCGGAAAAACGAAGGGGAACATCCCCTCGATAATCAGCATCAACGCGATCGCGAGCAGTAACGAGCCGGCTATATCCATGCGAATTCAACGGGCCGCGATACGAATGCCACGGCCTTCCGGTTATCAGTGTTTGCGCGAGGCCGCGGGAGCGTCCGGCGTAACGCCACCGGTCGGACTACGCATGAAGCGGAAGAACTCGTTGTTCGGATCGACCACGATCAGATCGCCCGGCTTGAAGGTCTTCTTGTATGCCTGCATGCTCAGATAAAACTGGTAGAACTGCGGATCCTTGCCGAATGCTTCGGCGGCGATTTCCGCTGCCTTCGCATCGCCTTCGCCACGGATGGTCTGCGCCTGGCTGTAACCGTCGGCGAGCACCGCCTGCTGCTGCGCGAGCGCGTCCGCCTTGATCTGGTTGGCCTCGGCCGCGCCCTTTGCGCGCTCGTCGGCGGCGACCTGCTCGCGGGCGGCGATCATCCGTTTGAAGACCGAATCGGTCATCTCCGCCGGGAAATCGACGCGCGTCAGTTGCACGTCGACCACCGACACGCCCAGCGAGGCCGCGCCCTTGTCGATCGCGCCGCGTGCTTCGTCGGCGACGCTTTGCTGTTTGGCGAGCGCGTCGGCCAGCGTGAACTGGCCGAACGCATCACCGAGCGCTGCGCGCGACAGCAACGCGAGCCGGTCCGGCAGACTCTGCACATCACCCTTGGTTGCGGCGAGCAGCTTGAGCGGATCGGTGACGCGGAACCTGATGACCGGATTGACCAACAGTTCGGTCTTATCCGACGTGGCGAAGCGGTCTTCGTCCGGTGCGTCGAGCGACTGGATGCGGTTGTCGACCAGCGTGACCGTTTGCAGAGGCGGCGGCAATTTGACGTGCAGACCCGGGCCGAGCAACGTGGACGGCGTATCGCCTCGCGACGACAACACGGCCATGTGCCGCTGATCGACGACGAACACCATCGACGAAGCCGCGAACAGCACGATGACGACAGCCACGACGAGCGCAATGATCTTGTTCATGTTGTGCGCTCCTTATTGAACGTCGTCTTCGCGCATGCGATTGCGGAAGGCTTCGCGTGAACGCATCGAGGTGCCGCTGGCTCTCGGCTCGCTGGCGGGCACATCGCTCGCGGCGGGAGCCGATGCCGTTCCCGCGACCGGGGCGGAAGCGCCCGACGGTGCCACGGCGCTTGCCGCTTGCGGCGCACCGGCAGCCGTGGCGCCCGGCGTGGCCGCAGCCGCGTCGGCGACGCGCTGGCGGGCCTGCTCGACCAGCTTGTCGAGCGGCAGATACAACACGTTGTTGCCGTTCTTGCTGTCCACAAACACCTTGGTCGTAGTCGAGTAGATCTGCTGCATGGTTTCCATGTACATGCGCGTGCGGATCACGGCCGGCGCTTTCGAATACTGCGCGAACACCTGCTTGAAGCGGTCGGCTTCGCCTTGCGCCTGCGCCACCGTCTTTTCGCTGTAGGTCTTCGCTTCTTCTATCTGGCGCGCCACGTCGGCTTGCGCACGTGGCAACAGATCCGCCGCATAGGCCTGCGCATCGCGCTTCGCGCGCTCGTTTTCCTGACGCACCTTGGCGGCGTCGTCGAACGCGGCCTGCACCTGGTCGGGCATCTGCACGCTCTGGATCGTCACACCTGTCACGGCGAGGCCGGATTCGTATTGATCGAGGGATTGCTGGATCGCCGCCACCAGTTGCTGGCGCATTGTTTCGCGATCCTGATCGAGGACTTCGTTCGTGCTGCGCGCGCCGACGATGCCGCGCACCGCCGCCTGCGCAGCACGCGTGACGCTCTGGTCGGGGTCACCGCCACGGAACAGATAATCGGTGGGCTTGCGCACCTGATATTGCACCGCGAAGCGAACGTCGACGATATCGCCGTCGTGCGTCAGCATCGACGCGTCCTTCACGTTCGCCGGACGCACCACGTTGTTGCGGCCGATCTCCACCTGGCGGACCTGGCCGATATTGACGAACTCATGTGCTTCGAACGGATACGGCAGGCGCCAGTGCACGCCCTGCCCGGCGGTGTAGCGATACTTGCCGAACTGCATGACGACCGCGGCCTGGCCATCCTGAACGACGAACACGCCGCTGCCGAGATAGATCGCGATCAGCACGCCGATCACGATGCCCACGCCGATGCGCGCGCCGCGTCCGTTGTCCGGACGGCCGCCACCCGCACCACCGCCCTTGCGGCCCACAATCCGGCTCAAGCGGCGGTTGAAATCACGCCACATCTCGTCGAGATCGGGCGGACCTTCGCCGTCCTTCGGCGGACGCTTGGGATCGTTGGGCCGTTGCCGGTCACCGTTGCCGTCTCCCCGGCCCCAGCGGGGATCGTTCAGTGAAAGCAAGGCTCGCATGCGCAGCCAGATACTCCGCTCGTTGTAATCGTTCACCTGTGTTCGTTCACCAGAGTAGACAGCGGGTCAGTGCAATTGGAACGGGTCAGTGCCCGAGTTCTGGAACCTTGCGGTCGTCGCGTGGTGCTGCCGACCGGCCTTCTTCCGACCGATCGATCAACGTATCGGCAAGCGGTTCAGCAGTAGCGATTTCAGCGATGGCAGCACGCAACGTATCCAGCCCTTGCCCGGTGCGCGCGCTCAAAAAGACGCGCGAAATATTACCATATTCATCCCGCTCGACCGCGTCGCCACGGGCCGCCAACTCCGGCACCGCGTCGATCTTGTTGAACACCAGCACCTGGCGGATCGTGTCCGCGCCGATCGCGTGCAATACCTCGTTCACCTGATCGATCTGGTCGAGGCGCACCGCGCTCGACGCATCGACCACATGCAGCAGCAGGTCGGCATGAATGGTTTCTTCGAGCGTGGCGCGAAACGCCGCGACCAGCTGGTGAGGCAATTCGCGGATGAAGCCGACCGTGTCGGACACCACCACCTGCCCCGCTTCGTCGCCGAGGTAGACACGCCGAGAGGTCGTGTCGAGCGTCGCGAACAGCTGGTCGGCGGCATACGCCTGAGCTTTCGTGAGCGCGTTGAAGAGCGTGGACTTGCCCGCGTTCGTATAGCCGACGAGCGATACCGACATCGTCTGGTTGCGGCTGCGCGCGCGGCGCTGCGTGCCGTGCTGACGGCGCAGTTTTTCGAGCCGCGTCTTGAGCGCCTTGATGCGCTCGCCGATCAGACGGCGGTCGGTTTCGAGCTGCGTTTCACCGGGGCCGCGCAAACCGATACCGCCTTTCTGGCGTTCGAGGTGGGTCCACGCGCGAATCAGCCGGGTCGACAGATATTGCAGCTGCGCGAGTTCCACCTGCAGCTTGCCTTCGTGGCTGCGGGCGCGTTGCGCAAAAATATCGAGGATGAGACTCGTGCGATCGACCACGCGCCGATTAAGCGCCTGCTCCAGATTGCGCTGCTGCGCAGGTGCCAGAGCGTGATTGAAGATGACGAGTTCGATGTCGTTCGCCTCACAGGCAAGACGCAATTCTTCGGCCTTGCCGCTGCCGACGAACATCTTCGCGTCGGGACTGGAGCGGCGTCCGGTGAGGGTGACTAAGGGATTCGCGCCCGCGCTTTGCGCGAGCAGGCTGAGTTCTTCGAGACTGGCTTCGAAATCGATCTTACCGAAGTCGATGCCGACAAGCGCTGCATTGATCAAATTGGAGGGTATCAAAATGAGGCGGCCGGGAGTAATCGCCAACGGGCGACGCTGCGCCGGCCGCGACGGGGGTTAGGACTGTTCGGAATCCGGGTGGAAATTCACCGGGCGGGCTGGCACGACCGTCGAGATTGCGTGCTTGTAGACCATCTGGGTGACCGTATTCCGGAGCAACACGACGTACTGGTCGAACGATTCGATGTTCCCTTGAAGCTTGATGCCGTTGACCAGGTAGATCGACACCGGCACATGCTCTTTACGCAGTGCGTTCAAAAACGGGTCTTGTAACAATTGCCCTTTGTTGCTCATAGCAAACTCCGTATTTTTTTGCAGGTTGACTAAATTGACGGTGAGGAAAAAGAGATCAGCCGTCAACCGCTACACTATAGCCGATTTTCGTTTTTGCGCGAGAGCCGGGGTTCTGCGCCCAAACCCAACACGCACGCGGGTTTCAGCCTTTGTCCGCGTAAGGGTTCGTCGATGATCTGAACTCTATTCGCAATGGAGTCCCAGTCAGCTTGAAAGTTTCCCTGAAGCGGTTTTCGAGGTAGCGTTTATATGTTTCGGTGATCGCATCGAGTGCGTTGCCGTGAATCACGATGATTGGCGGATTCTGTCCGCCCTGGTGCGCGTAACGCAGTTTCGGCCGCACCGGACCACGACGGCGCGGCTGCTGGAATTCGACCGCATCGATCAGCGCGCGCGTGAGCTTCGGCGTCGGCAGCTTGGCCATCGCCGCAGTGTACGCATCGTCGACCGAACGCATCAGCGGGCCAATACCGGTTTTCTCCGCAGCGGAAATGAAATGGAATTTCGCGAAGTCGAGAAATTTTAGTTTGCGCTCGAGGTCCGCTTTGGTGCGCTCGCGCACATGTGGATCAAGACCGTCCCACTTGTTCACGCCCACCACCAGCGCACGGCCCTGCTCCACGACGAAGCCGGCAATGTGCGCGTCCTGTTCGGAGATGTCCTGGCGCGCGTCGAGCAGCAGGATCACGACGTTCGCATCCGAGATCGATTGCAGCGTCTTCACCACCGAGAATTTCTCGATCGCTTCGAACACCTTGCCGCGGCGGCGCAGGCCGGCCGTGTCGATCAGCGTGTACGGCTTGCCCTGGCGCTCGAAGTCGACATAGATCGAATCACGCGTCGTGCCCGGCATGTCGAACGCGATCACGCGCTCTTCGCCCACCAGCGCGTTGATCAGCGTCGACTTGCCGACGTTCGGACGGCCGACGATCGCGATCTTCACGCCGCGCGCCGCTTTCTCGTCGTCGCTTTCTTCCGGCTGGCCCGCGTACGCGACGCCGAGCGCCTCGTCGATCATTTCCGTGACGCCGTCACCGTGCGCGGCGGAAATCGCGCGCGGGTCGCCGAGACCGAGTTCGTAGAAGTCGGCGGCGACAGTCGTGTACTTCATCCCCTCGGCCTTGTTGACGACGAGGAAGATCGGCCGGCCGACCTTGCGCAGATAGTCGGCAATCGACTTGTCCTGCGGCGCAAGACCGTTGCGGCCGTCGACGATGAACACGACGATGTCGGATTCCTCTACCGCCTGGCGGGTTTGACGCGCCATCTCATGCAGGATGCCGTCTTTCGCGACCGGTTCGAAGCCGCCGGTATCGACGACCAGATACGGCCGCTCGCCCGTGCGCCCTTCGCCGTAATGGCGATCGCGGGTGAGGCCGGGCAGGTCGGCAACCAGCGCGTCACGCGAGCGCGTGAGGCGGTTGAACAGCGTGGATTTCCCCACATTGGGGCGCCCGACGAGGGCAATAACGGGTTTCATCAGATGTTGTTCACGGTGAAACGCGGGATCGAAATCGATCGCTCGCGTAGCGACGCCATGCGGCCGTCACACGGCAGCGTTTGACGAAAATTATCACGAATTCGACCAGCCCCGGATGTGCGGGCAATATGCACATTCGGGCGGACGGGGATTTGGCTGTATGGGCAGCGCCAATGGGCCGCCAGATTCAGTCTTTCTTGCTCGACGGCCCGCACGCCCGTTCGCGGGCGATGGATCTGCGAGACCGTCGACAGGTGGTGCCGCAAGCAGCCACCAAGGGACACGACGCTTACACGTGCCCTGTCTGATCCGACTTGCCGGACCAGCCACTCCGGCAAAATTCTTCGACTTGCTTTGCGATACGACAACAATCAAAAACAATCAAAACCAGCTCGACAGAAACGCGCGCGGCCGGCGAAGCCGGCCTGCGCGCCAGACGACGGCGAGCCTCGCGCAATCAGCGCGGGCGATAGCCGTACAGGCCGCCGTCGCGCGTCTGCACAACCAGCGTCTCGCCGGCCAGCACCGGCGCCGCGGTAATCGCGCTGCCGTCGGTCTTCACGCGGGCGACGAGCGTGCCGTCGGCAGCCGACAGGAAGTGCACGTAGCCCTGATAGTCGCCAAACACCGCAGCGCGGCCCAGCAGGAACGGCACGCTCAGATCGCGGTTCTTCAGCTGGTCGTTCTTCCACAGCACCGCGCCGGTATTGACGTCGAACGCCGACGCCACCGACCAGTCGTCCGCCGCCACCACGGTGCGGTCATCCTGTGCGAGGCCGCTCGTGCTCGAGAACGCCTTTTCCCACACCACGCGGCCCGAGTTCGCATCGAAACAGCCAATCTGGCCCTGGAACGTCACCGCGCAGGTTTGCGAACCGACCAGCGTGGGCGGACCGGTCACGTCGTTGATACGCTCCACCTCCGTCACACCCTTCGGATACGACACCGGGGTCTGCCAGTAGGCGTCGCCGGTTTGCAGGTTGATCGCGGCGAACGAACCGCCCGGGAAACCGGCCAGCACGGCCGCGTCGCCCGCGAAGGTCATGCCCGACGACACCCGCAGATTGAGCGGCACCGCGCGGTTGCGGTAGTTCCACTTCTGCTCGCCGGTTTGCGCGTTGAAAGCGACGAGCTGGCCGTCGACCGTGCGCACCACCACGAGACCGTTGCCAACCAGCGGCGGCGAAATGATTTCACCCGGCGCCTTGGCGGTCCACAACTGTTTGCCGTCGGCGCCGAGCACGTAGACGTCGCCCTTCAGACCGCCGACCGCCGTGAGCGTGCCGTCGCTGCCGACACCCGCCGACAGATCGTCACGCAGCTTGACGCGCCAGATGTCCTTGCCGGTTTGCGCGTCGATCTTCGCAACCGAGCCGTTCGCACCTGCGGCGAACACCGCGTTACCGACAGCGACCGGCGCGAACAGGTAACGGCCCGCCTTGCCCACGCTCGCCGTCCAGGCCTGCTGCACGTCGAGCACGGGTTTGAACTCGGTGAGCGGCGTCGGCACACGGCGCTCGTCTTTCGTGGATGAGCAAGCCGCCATCGTGAGGACGGTCATCGCACAGATAACGGGCACGGCGTAACGTTTCAGCAGATTCATCGGTGGACGAAGCATTCAGGAAATTAATTAAAGGAGACCGGTTGGTCGTTCGTGCGGCGCACTGCGTGTGGCGATCAGCCGCCCAGCGCGTCCAGCTTGAACTGAATCAACTGGCGTGCCGAGCTGTCGTTTTTCGACAGCGAGTCGAGCGCGAGTTTGTAGGCCGTGCGCGCATCTTCGCGCTTGCCCTGAGCGGCGAGCAGGTCGCCGCGGCGGTTCGCCACGACGCCCTTGAACGCGTCCGATTGCGGCTCGGCGAGCAATGCGAGGCCCTGGTCATAAGCCTTCTCGTCGAGCAGCAGCGACGCCATGCGCAGCTTGGCGATCTGCTTGAACTCGTCGTCTTTCGCGTGATCGATGGTCCATTGCAACTGGGCCTTCGCACCGGCTTCGTCGCCTGCTGCGTAGAGCGCCTTGGCTGCGCCCAGCGCGCTCATCTGCGCATACGCGGTGCGGCTGAACTTGTCTTCCATGTCAGTGGCGGCGCGCGTGACCCGGGCCTTGTCGCCCGATGCCACGGCTTGCTGCACCTGGTCATACAGCACCGCGGCTTCCGCCGCCTGACGCCGTTGCCAGAAATTCCAGCCGTTCCACCCGGCTGCTGCAACCAACGCCACCAGCACGATCCAAGTGGTTGCATTGCCCCACTGCGTCCACCATGCCTTCAGACTTTCAATCGATTCTTGTTCGTCGTGGTAACTCATTGCCCGGCGATTTCCTCTTTCTTGATTCGTGTGCGTGTCGAGCCAACCGGCCCGACGACATCGCGATCAGTCGTCGCCGTCTTCGGCGGTTGCAACCATCGCATTGATTAGAAATTCGGTCAAGTCTTCGGCGGGCACGTTATGTTGCTCGTTTTTACCGCCGTTAGCGTTTGTATCGCGCAGCGGTTTGACACCGACCGTGCCGTTCGCGATTTCGTCTTCGCCGAGCACCACCGCGAACGCCGCACCGCTCGCATCGGCGCGCTTCATCTGCGACTTGAAGCTGGCCGTCTGACCGTCGGCGCTGCAATGCAGGATCACGTCGAGGCCCGTATCGCGCAGACGTTCCGCGATGATGAAGGCCTGCTCGCGCGCGGCGTCACCCTGATGGACCACGTACACGTCGCAGCCTTCGGCCTCGGGCACGAGATCTTCTTCCTTCAGCAACTCGAGAATCCGCTCCACGCCCATCGCCCAGCCGCAGGCTGCCGTCGGCTTGCCGCCGAGCTGCTCGATCAGCGGATCGTAACGGCCGCCCGCCGCCACCGTGCCTTGCGCGCCGAGCTTGTCGGTCACCCACTCGAACACGGTCAGATTGTAGTAATCAAGACCGCGCACGAGACGCGGGTTGATCGTGAAGGGAACGTTGTTCGCCTTCAGGATGCGCTGCAAACCTTCGAAGTGCGCACGCGACTCGTCACCGAGAAAATCGATCAGCTTCGGCGCGTTCTGCGCGACTTCCTGCATGGCCGGATTTTTCGTGTCCAGCACGCGCAGCGGGTTCGTGTAGAGACGGCGCTTCGCTTCTTCGTCGAGCACGTCGACGTGCTTTTCGAGGTACGCGATCAGTTCGACACGATGGGCCGCGCGTTCTGCCGCGACACCAAGCGAATTGATTTCGAGCTTGATACCCATCAGGCCGAGGTCGTCCCACAGCCGCTGACACATCATGATGATTTCAGCGTCGGCATCCGGGCCCGCGAAGCCCAGCGCTTCCACACCGACCTGATGGAACTGGCGATAGCGGCCGCGTTGCGGACGCTCGTGCCGGAACATCGGACCGACGTACCACAAACGCTTCGGACCGTCGTACAGCATGTTGTGTTCGATCGCCGCGCGCACGACCGCCGCCGTGTTCTCGGGACGCATGGTCAGATTTTCACCATTCAATGCGTCGGTGAAGCTGTACATCTCTTTCTCGACGATGTCGGTCACTTCGCCGATGCCGCGCTTGAACAGCTGCGTATGCTCAACGATCGGTGTACGAATATTCTGGTATCCGTACGAACGCAGCATCGACTTGACGGTGGTTTCGAAAAATTCCCACAGCCCGGCTTCCTGCGGAAGGATGTCGTTCATGCCCTTCACGCCGGAGAGCTTTTCGAGCTTTTTCTTCAGTTCAGTCATCTGTCTTCGATAGCTGGTGTTTAGTTGAGTGCTTCAGCGCGGCCGTAGCGGCGCTCGACGTAGTCACTCACGATTTGCTGGAATTCGTGCGCGATGTTCTCGCCGCGCAGCGTCTTGACCTTCTCGCCGTCGATGAACACCGGCGCGGCCGGGTTTTCGCCCGAGCCCGGCAAGCTGATGCCGATGTTGGCCTGCTTCGATTCGCCCGGACCGTTGACGATGCAGCCCATCACTGCGACGTGCATCTTTTCGACGCCAGGATACTGGTCGCGCCACACCGGCATCTGCGTGCGCAGATAGGTCTGGATTTGCGACGCCAGTTCCTGGAACAGCGTGCTGGTGGTGCGACCGCAACCCGGGCACGCGATCACCATCGGCGTGAACGAACGCAGCCCCATGGTCTGCAGAATTTCCTGGCCAACGATCACCTCGCCGGTGCGCGATGCGCCGGGCTCCGGCGTGAGCGAGATACGGATCGTGTCGCCGATGCCCTGCTGCAACAGCACGGACAATGCCGCGGTCGAAGCAACGATGCCCTTCGAACCCATGCCCGCTTCGGTCAAGCCGAGATGGAGCGCGAATTCGCAACGGCGCGCGAGTTCGCGGTACACGGCGATCAAGTCCTGCACGCCGCTGACCTTGCACGACAGAATGATCTTGTCGCGCCCGAGACCGAGTTCGACCGCGCGTTCCGCCGAGCCGATCGCCGACTGGATCAGCGCTTCGTACATCACGCTTTGCGCTTCCCATGGCGTGGCGCGCGACGCGTTTTCGTCCATCATCTTCGCGAGCAGGTCCTGATCGAGACTGCCCCAGTTGACGCCAATGCGCACCGGCTTGTCGTACTTCACCGCGGCTTCGATCATCTGCGCGAACTGCGTGTCACGCTTCGCGCCGTGGCCAACGTTGCCCGGATTGATCCGATACTTCGACAGCGACTCCGCGCACGCGGGGTAATCGCGCAGAAGCAGATGGCCGTTGTAGTGGAAGTCGCCAACCAGCGGCACGGACACGCCCATGCGGTCGAGCTGCTCTCGCACGGCCGGTACGGCTGCGGCCGCTTCCGGCGTGTTCACCGTGATACGCACCAGTTCCGAACCGGCTTGCGCCAGTTCCTTGATCTGGATCGCGGTGCCGATCGCGTCCGCCGTGTCCGTGTTGGTCATCGACTGCACGCGCACCGGCGCGTCGCCGCCGATGGTGACGAGCTGGCCGCCCCAACGGACGTCGACTGCGTGCGACTTGCGCCGCGCAGCCTGGCCGCCGAACACCGGTTCGTTAGAAACGATCTTGCTATTGGATCGGGATTGAGCTTCGGATTGCATCGAAAGACCCATTTACGCGGCATGCGCTACACAAAACGTAGCGCCTGAATTGAAAAAGCGCCGCGGACCGGTTGGCCGCGGCGCATACCGTATCTGTCAAGGCAGCGCGAAGCGTGCCACATTCCCTTTGGCCGCCGAATATTTCGCCGGATCGACCGGCTCGCCGTCGAGCGTCAGCGACTCGAGACCGGCCTTGTTGCCGAGCGTGATTTTGAACGGCGCCTCGCCTGTCACTTCCTTCGTATCGCCTGCGTGCACGAGGCCGGAAAACACTTCCTTGCCATCTTTGCCACGCACGCTAAACCAGCTGTCCTGGGTCACGCGCAGCGCGACGATCGCCTCGCCTGCAGCAGGCGTCGTCGCTGTCGCCGAAGCTCCCGCGACCACGACCGCTGGCGCGCTCGCGCCCGGCGCCGCCGCGACCTGAGCCTGCGAGCCGGCCTTCGGCGCCGCCGTCATTGCAGTGACCGCGGGTGCCGATGACGGCGCCGTGCCGGTCGCCAACGGCGCGGGCATCGGCGTAGCCGACGCTGCATTTTCCGCTGCGGCCGGCGCTTCCGGCGCCGACGCTTCTTCTTCCGCCGTGGCGGCCGTCGACGGCCCCTGCGCCACCGCGCCCGATGCGCCGGTCGCGGTGCCCGTGACGCCATTCGCGCTCGCTTTCAGACGCGCGAGCCACGCGGTCGAGTCGCCGCCATTGGTATGCCACATAGCGAGCGCAATCACCGCAACGACAACCGCCGCAACGCCCCACAGCCACGAACGGCTTTTCTGCCCGCCGCCGCCAAGCGAGAGCGACACCCTGCCACGCGGCAAATCCTTACCCGACGACGCCGGCATCGACAGATCCGGCGCCGGCACGCCCGTTTCGCGGCGCAGCGCCTGCGTGAACGGCGTCGGATCGGCGCCGAGCATTTTCGCGTAGCTACGCACCACGCCGAGCGCGAAAGTCGTATCCGGCAAGTGGCTGATGTCGCCCGACTCGAGCGCGCGCAACTTGGTGACCGACACCTTGAGGCGGGCCGACACGTCTTCGATCGACCATCCCTTCGATTCACGCAACTGGGACAAGCGCGCGCCAGCCGCCGCCAACGAATCCAGGTTCGACTGCACAACGGGCTGCACTACCGCCCGTGCGACCGGCGCCGGATGGCCTTCATTCGTGTCTGTGTCGTGCGGCTGCGGGTGCTGCGGCTCACTCATCCCAAATCCTTTCGCGTCGATTCTTTTTTCACTCGTGCCATCCGGAGCCGCTGAAACCTCGCGCCCGAATCGCAGACCGTTTATAACAAAATGCGCGGCTTTGTGTGCCGCTTCCGATCGCTTCTGCAAACTTTCTTTTCAATCGACGGTGGCATGACGACTTTCGCGGATCGACTGAACTTTCCAGCGAACGCCGACGGTCCTGCCTTACCGGACGATTACACGGCGCGAACCTCGATCACCTTCGCTGCCTTCCCGGTGCGCTCAGCCAGGCGCGTGCGGTCCTGAACCGCACCGGCCAGCTGACCGCAGGCAGCGTCGATGTCATCGCCGCGTGTTTTGCGCACCGTGGTGACGACGCCCGCGTCCATCAACACTTGTGCAAACCGCTTGATCTGTTCCGGCTTCGAGCGGATCAAGCCCGACTCAGGGAACGGATTGAACGGAATCAGATTGAATTTGCACGGCACGTCGCGCGTCATGGCCAGCAATTCGCGCGCTTGCGCTTCGCTGTCGTTCACGCCGTCGAGCATGCAGTACTCAAACGTGATGAAATCGCGCGGCGCGACTTTCAGATAGCGCTGGCAAGCCGCCATCAATTCGCGCAGCGGATACTTCTTGTTCAGCGGCACTAGCATGTCGCGCAGCGGATCGCTAGGCGCATGCAGCGAAACCGCGAGCGCCACCGGCAGATCGGCGCCGAGCCGGTCCATCATCGGCACGACGCCCGAGGTGGACAGCGTGACGCGCCGGCGCGAAAGACCGTACGCGTTGTCGTCGAGCATCAGGCGCATGGCCGGCACGACCGCGTCGTAATTGAGCAGCGGCTCGCCCATGCCCATCATCACGACGTTCGTGACCACGCGCTCGCCCTTGCCGTCACCCCCCGTGGCGCGGCCGCCGGCCACGCCGCGCGAAGCACGCAGCGCAAATTCGGCCATGCGCAGCTGGCCGATGATTTCGCCGGTGGAGAGATTGCGGGAAAAACCCTGTTTGCCGGTCGAACAGAAACGGCAGTTGACCGCACATCCGGCCTGCGACGACACGCACAGCGTGCCGCGCGTTTCTTCGGGAATGTAGACGGTTTCAACCGCGTTGCCGTTGCCGACGTCGATCAGCCACTTGCGTGTGCCGTCGGTCGAAATATGGTCGCTGACGATGCCGGGCATCGTGATCGAAGCGCGCCCTTTGAGCTTTTCGCGCAAGGACTTCGCGAGATCGGTCATGCCGTCGAAGTCGGCAGCGTTGTACTGATGAAGCCAGCGCTGCAATTGCTTGGCGCGAAACGGCTTCTCGCCCAGGCTGTCGCAGTAAGCGACAAGCCCTTGGGCGTCCAGATCGAGAAGGTTGACGGTGGAGCTGCTCGTCATATCGAATCCTGCCATTTCAGTGCGAGACTGCGTTCATGCAACAAGCTGCATGAACGCAATGCCGATCGCGCCCATTCCTGCTGCTTTTACCTTACTACTTTGCCGGGCGATTCGTGCGATAAAACATCGGCTGCACGAACCGCGCGAAACAAACCGGCTTGACGCGCGGTTTAACGCGAGTAGACGTTTACTTGCGGGAAGAAGAATGCGATTTCGACTGCAGCCGTTTCAGCCGCGTCCGAACCGTGGACGGCGTTAGCGTCGATGCTGTCCGCGAAGTCGGCGCGGATCGTGCCCTTTTCCGCCTTCTTCGGGTCCGTTGCGCCCATCAGATCGCGGTGCTTCAGGATTGCGTTTTCGCCTTCCAGCGCCTGCACGACAACCGGGCCCGAAATCATGAAGTCGACCAGGTCCTTGAAGAACGGACGTGCAGCGTGCACGGCGTAGAACTTTTCTGCGTCAGCGCGCGACAGGTGAACCATGCGCGACGCCACGATCTTCAGACCAGCGTTTTCGAAACGGCTGTAGATCTGGCCGATCACGTTCTTGGCCACTGCGTCCGGCTTGATAATCGACAGGGTGCGTTCGATCGCCATAAAAACTCCAAAAAATTAAGAGGTTACAGATTCAAATGAATCCGCTATTGTAGCATGTTCTCGTGTATGATTGCGATTGAACCCTTACAGTATTGAAAGGAACGCAGCACGCGTTCCAAAATACTGCTAGCGTAGGACGTACGGACATTGCGAGGTATTGAAACTCCGTGCTTCGGCGCTAATCTTAGGGATGAATACCTTTGCGCCTCGCGGCCGCCCCATGCGCCCGGCGCGGCACAAACCGCCGTACCACCATCACGAAACACGCTTCTGAGGTAAGGAGAGACCATGAACGAACATCCGTATAGCTTTGGCCGCAATGGCGCTGTCAGCACGGTCGAAACGCGCAACCGCGTACTACGGAACACCTACTGGCTGTTGGCGCTGTCCATGATTCCGACCGTGCTCGGCGCGTGGGTGGGTCTCGCCACCGGCTTCACGCTGTTCGCCGCCACCAGCCCGGCGATGAGCATGCTGGCGTTCTTCGCGATCGCGTTCGGCTTCATGTTCGCGATCCAGAAAACGAAAGACAGCTCGCTCGGCGTGTTCGTGCTGCTTGGCTTCACGTTCTTCATGGGCCTGATGCTGTCGCGCATCCTGAGCTTCGTGCTCGGTTTTTCTAACGGCCCGTCGCTAATCATGCTCGCCTTCGGTGGCACTGGTGTGATCTTCGCGACAATGGCCACGATCGCCACGGTCAGCAAGCGCGATTTTTCCGGCCTCGGCAAGTGGCTATTCATGGGCGTGATCGTGCTGCTGCTGGCTTCGGTCGCCAACGTCTTCCTGCAACTGTCGGCGCTGATGCTGACGGTTTCGGTGATGGCCATCGTGATCTTCTCGGCCTACATGCTGTTCGACGTCCAGCGCGTCGTGAACGGCGGCGAGACGAACTACATCACCGCCACGCTCGCGATCTATCTGGACCTGTACAACGTGTTCGTCAACCTGCTCGCGCTGCTCGGCATCTTCGGCGGCAACCGCAACTGAGTCCGACGTGGGCGCGGCGTTCGCAAAACGCTTCGCCCTGAAGAAAAAAAGCCCATAACGAGAAATCGTTATGGGCTTTTTCTTTGCACTGCCGCAATGCCCGCGGCGTTAGGAATCGAGATCGATCCGCCACCCGCAGCCGGGCGTCACACGCTCAGCCACGCAAATCCCTCATCCTGCGAAGCGACCACCACCTCAGTCAGCGCCGCGCCCAGTACACCGGCCATCGCGGCCTGCGCCAGTTCCGGCAGATTGTTTTGCTGGCTCAAATGCGCAGCGACGAGGTGGCGAAGGCGCGAGCGGTCGAGCGAAGCCAGAATGTCGGCCGCCGCGTCGTTGTTCAGATGCCCATGATTGCCACCGATGCGCGCCTTCAACGATTGCGGATAGCGGCTGCCCGCGAGCATCCGCACATCGTGATTGCATTCGAGCACCAGCGCGTCGCACCCACTCAGCACCGCGCTGATATGCGGCGTGGACGTGCCGACGTCGGTCAGCACGCCGAGCCGGCTCGCGCCATTCGAGAACACGTATTGCAACGGCTCGCGGGCATCGTGAGGAACGGTGTAAGGGAGGATGCTGAGGTCGCCGATCGCCACCGCTTCGTCGCCCCATAACACCTGCAGGTCGACGTCGACTTCGTCGGCGCCCACCGCGCGGGCGGTGCCCCAGCTCATGTACAACGGAATCGACCATTTGCGCGCCAGCGTCAGCGCGCTGCCGATGTGATCGCTATGCTCATGCGTGATCAGGATGGCGTCGAGACCGTCGACACTCGCGCCGATCCGCGTCAGGCGCCGCTCGACTTCTCGCGCCGAAAAGCCGCAGTCGAGCAACACGCGCGTGGTGGTCACACCGCTTTGCGCCTCCACCAGCAACGCATTGCCTTCACTACCGCTGCCGAGACTCGCGAAGCGCACGGCCCGCTTAGTTGAGTTGCGCGTGCAGCAGGGTCACGATGCGCTGCGCGTCGGAGGACGTGTCCACCTGACCGTTCGCGTCGAGCACCGCCACCTGCGTCACGGAGTCGCTCTTCGAGCGCACGTTGACAAGGAATTCCTGACCCGGCTTCTTCGACGAACTACTGCCGCTGTAGAACAGCTTGCCGAACAGCCCTTCCCGTTTCAGTTCCTGCATTGAGTCTGCGTAGCGCACGTAATAGATGCCCTTCGCGCGATCGCGGTTATCGACGGTGAAGTTGGTGCGATCGAGCGCGAGGCCCACGCGCAGCCATGCACGGTCGAACGATTCCTGCAGGTCGAGCGTCGACGCGCCCGCGTTCTTGTCGATCGTCGCCGGCGCGGTAGCCGGGCGCGCGTCGGTCAGCAATTGCTTCGATTGCGCTTCGGTCAGGCCGAATTTTTCCATCAGCTTGGCGAGGAACATCGCCTCGAGCGCCGGATCGCGCGGACGCTCTTCCCAGCGCGAGGACGTCTTGTCCTGGCCCGTCAGCATTTCTTCCATCGCACTATGCGTGATCGAAATGTCCGTGGTCTCGGACGACCCGCGCGACACCAGCGTGCGGAAGCTGTCACGCGTGCCCGACGAGTACGCGAAGTCGATCACCTTGCCGACCGTGCGGCGGAACCAGTCGTCCGGAATATTCGCGCGATTCTCCGCCCAGTCGGTCACCATGATGCCGGTGGCCGGCGCGTCCGTTTTCAGGACGAAACCGTTTTCCTGCCAGAATTCTTGCAGCTGCGGCCACAGCTGTTCCGGCGAACGGCCGTCGACTACCAGCCAGCGGCGGTCGCCGTCACGCTCGATGTGCATGCCGAACGGGTCCTGCGCTGTCGGCTGGCCTTCGGTGGCGTTGCCCGCGGCCGTGACATTGCGCGCCGTCGCGCCGCCCAGCGCCAGATTGGCGGGCGGTGCAACATAGCGCTGATCGGTCGGCGAGGTGCTCAGGTCATTCGGAACGGCGAGCGGCGGCGCGCTCGCCGCAACCTTGTAGTTGACGCGGTCGGTAGCGAACCAGTCGTTCAGCGTGTCACAGCCGGCGAGCGTCGTCAGGGCAAGCGCCAGCGCCGCCATGCGGGTTGCGTGGAGGGAAAGTGCGGAACGTTTCATGAGGTCCTTCGTGATGCTGGAACGCGGTGCCTGGTTCTGCCGGGAACGTGGGCTGGATCGACGTCGGTTAAGGGAATGCCGGTGGCGGTCTCTGGTTGGCGCTGCGGGATGCCGCGGTCGAACCGCTTAGCCCAGCAGCCCTGCTTCGCGCAGCGCGGCGCGCACCACTTCGTGGTATTGCGCGGCGAGCGGCGTGAGCGGCAGGCGGATGCCGCCCTGCACACGACCCATTTGCTGCAGCGCCCATTTGGCCGGAATCGGATTCGATTCGATGAACAGGTTCTTATGCAGCGACAGGAGCTTCAGATGAATCTCGCGCGCGGACTTCGCGTCCGCCGCGAGGGCGGCCTTGCACAGCTCGCTCATCGCGCGCGGCGCGACGTTCGCGGTGACCGAAATATTACCGTGGCCGCCGAGCAGCATCAGCGCGATCGCGGTCGGATCGTCGCCGCTGTAGATGCCGAAATGGGCGGGCGCCGACTTGATCAGATGCGCGGCGCGCTCGATATTTCCGGTCGCTTCTTTCACGCCGACGATGCCCGGCACCTGTGCGCAGCGCAGAATGGTTTCGTTGCTCATGTCCGCAACGGTGCGGCCCGGCACGTTGTACAGGATCACCGGCAGATCGACGGTTTCGGCGATCTTCGCGAAGTGGCGATAAATGCCTTCCTGAGTCGGCTTGTTGTAGTACGGCACGACCTGCAGCGTCGCGTCCGCGCCGACGTCTTTCGCCTGTCGTGTGAGTTCGATCGCTTCGGTGGTGGAGTTGCCGCCCGAGCCCGCGATCACCGGAATCCGGCCCGCCGTGTGCTCGACCGCGGTCTTGACCATCAGCACGTGCTCTTCGACCGACAACGTGGCCGACTCGCCGCTCGTGCCGACCACCACGAGCCCATCCGTGCCTTCCGCGATGTGCCAGTCGATCAGTTTGCGAAACGCCGGCAGATCGAGGCTGCCGTCTTCGAGCATCGGGGTAATGATGGCAGGAATGCTGCCGCGAATCTGAACGCCGTCGTTGCTGTGGTTGCCGTTAGTCATGAAACGCCATGAATTTGATCAGGTAAACCGCGATTGTAGCGGATTAGCCAGCCAACTCGTAACAAGGCGGGGGTGCCGCCTGCACGGAGTCGTCTGGGCGCTGCGCCTCCAGAATTGCGCAAATCCGCTGGACGTAAGCCGGGCGCGGCTGCGCGAGAAAACCGTCCTGAAACGCGACCACCCGGAGCCGGCCGCGCACCCTGTCGAGAAGCTCGCCGGGCGCGAGCAGAAACGCCGGATTGGAGGGCTTGCCGACGCTTTCGTTTCCTTGCGCGAAGGTCTCGTAAACCAGTACGCCGCCCGGCGCCAGCGCGTGCAGAAGCTGCGCAAACAGCGGCCGGTGCAGATAGTTCGTCACAACGACGGCGGCGAACGTCGTGTCGGCCGATAACGGCCACGGAGCGCCTTCGAGGTCTGCGGCAAGCGGCGTGATGAGCGGCTCGCCGCGCAGCGTGTCGAGCGCGACGGCATCGCGGTCGAGCGCGGTCACAGGGTGCCCGAGCGACGCAAAGAACCGCGCATGCCGCCCCGCCCCCGATGCGACGTCGAGCACCGCGCCGCCGGGCGCGACCAGATGCGCCCACTGGCGCACCCAGCGCGACGGCTCACCCAATCCATGGATGGCGGCGGCGGGCGTGCTCATCGCGGCGATCCGCCGGCTCAGTTGTACGACAGGCCCATGGCCTCGCGCACGTCGCGCATCGTTTCCGTGGCGTACTTGCGGGCCTTGTCGCAACCGTCGGCGACGATCGCGCGCAACAGCGACGGATCGTCCATGTACTTCTGCGCGCGTTCGAGCATTGGCTGCTGTTCCCGCAGAATGCCTTCGATCACCGGCTGCTTGCAGTCGAGGCAACCGATGCCCGCCGTGCGGCAACCCTTCTGCACCCACTCGTGGGTCGCTTCGTCCGTGTAGACCTGGTGCAGCTGCCAGACCGGGCACTTGTCCGGATCGCCCGGATCGGTGCGGCGCACGCGAGCCGGATCGGTCGGCATGGTGCGGACTTTCTTCGTGATCGTTTCCGCGTCTTCACGCAGGCCGATCGTGTTGCCATACGACTTCGACATTTTCTGGCCGTCCAGACCCGGCATGCGCGACGCTTCGGTCAGCATCGCCTGCGGCTCGACCAGGATGATCTTGCGCGACCCTTCGAGGTAGCCGAACAGACGCTCGCGGTCGCTCATCGAGAGGCTCTGCGATTCCTGCAACATCGCGCGCGCCTGTTCGAGCGCCTCGTCGTCGCCCTCCTGCTGGTAGGCATTGCGCAGCTCGTGATAAAGCTTGGAGCGTTTGCCGCCGAGCTTCTTCGCGGCTTCATTGGCCTTCTGCTCGAAGCCCGGTTCGCGGCCGTACAGGTAGTTGAAACGGCGCGCGATTTCGCGCGTCATTTCGACGTGCGGCACCTGATCTTCACCGACCGGCACGAGCGAGCCGCGGTACAGCAGAATGTCCGCCGCCATCAGCACCGGATAGCCGAGGAAGCCGTAGGTGGACAGGTCCTTGTCCTTCAGCTTCTCCTGCTGCTCCTTGTAGGTCGGCACGCGTTCGAGCCAGCCGAGCGGCGTGCTCATGCCGAGCAGCAGCGCCAGCTCAGCGTGCTCGGGCACCTTGCTCTGGATGAACAGCGTCGCCTGCGCCGGATCGATGCCGGACGCGAGCCAGTCGATCAGCACGTCCCAGACGTTCTTTTCGATCACTTCGGGCGTTTCGTAGTGCGTCGTCAGCGCGTGCCAGTCGACCACGCAGAAGAAGCACGGGTATTCGGACTGCAGCCGCACCCAGTTTTTCAGCACGCCGTGATAGTGGCCGAGGTGCAGCGACCCGGTGGGCCGCATGCCGGAGAAGATACGGTCTGGGAACATGGTTATTTAGAAAAGCGAAACAAGGGGAGTCAGGATTGCGGTAATCGCACTGTAGCCGAACGTGACGAGCGGATTGAGCCAATAACGCGTCAACGTGCCGGTCATGACGAGCGCCATCACGATGAAAAAGCCATAGGGCTCGAGCCGCGACAGCGCGATAGATTGACGTGGCGGCAACAGCGCCATCAGCACACGGCCGCCGTCGAGCGGCGGCAACGGAAACAGGTTCAGCACGCCGAGCACGAGGTTCACGCCGACGCCCGCGCCCGCCATTCGCGTGAAAAACGGTTCGTCGACATTGAACACCGCCAGCGCGACGCCGAACAGGCCCCAGATCACCGCCTGGATGAAATTGGAGCCGGGGCCCGCCGCCGCGACCCAGAGGCTGCCCCAGCGGGGATTGCGCAGGTTGCCGAAAGCGACCGGCACCGGCTTCGCGTAGCCGAACACGAACGCGCCGCTGGTGGCGAAGTACAGCAGCAAGGGAATCGCGATCGTGCCGAGCGGATCGATGTGCCGCATCGGATTGAGCGACACGCGGCCGAGCACGTAGGCGGTATTGTCGCCGAGCCAGCGCGCGACGTAGCCGTGCGCGGCTTCGTGCAGCGTAATGGCGAAAACAACCGGCAGCGCGTACACCGCAATGGTCTGTATCAGGGAAGAATCCATAACTCGCTATTGTAACAACGCGATTGCGTGCGTCTGTCCGCTTTCACTTATGCCGCTTTCAGGCCGTCTCTTCAAGTCCGAAGGGCGCGAGAGAGCCGCGCCCTGCCCGCACTAGCAGCGGCTGCGCGCCGGTCAGATCGATCACGGTCGACGGCTCGCACACGCAGGCGCCGCCGTCGATCACCAGATCCACCTGCTTTTCCAGCCGCTCGCGGATTTCTTCGGGGTCGTTCAACGGCTCGGTTTCACCCGGCATGATCAACGTCGAGCCGAGCAGCGGCTGGCCGAGTTCTTCGAGAATCGCGAGCGTGATCGCGTGGTCCGGCACCCGCAGGCCGATGGTCTTGCGCGAGGGGTGCGACAGGCGTCGCGGCACTTCTTTGGTCGCCTGCAACACGAACACGTAGGGACCTGGCGTCACCGACTTGATCAGGCGGTACTGCTGGTTGTCCACCATCGCGAAGTTCGCCAGCTCCGACAGATCGCGCACCAGCAGCGACAGCAGCTGCTTCTCGTCGAGGCCGCGAATGCGCCGCAGGCGCTCGGCCGCATCCTTGTCGTCGAGCTGGCAGGCAAGCGCGTAGCTCGAGTCCGTCGGCAATGCGACCACGCCGCCGTCCCTGATGATCTGCACGGCCTGCTTGACGAGGCGCGGCTGCGGGTTGTCAGGATGAAGCCGAAAGTATTGAGACATGGTGACTAACGGTGGCTATCGATGAACGTCGAGTAAATTTGAAACGAGCCGCAACCGGATCGTGAACGGCGACTGAATCACGGGCGGCTGGCAGTTCGGAGGCGGGCATAGGCATAGGCTACGCCCGGCCGGCTCTCGCGCGTGACGTGCCGTAAGGCACGGCGCGCGATCACAGCCAGCGTTCCCAGACGGGCTTGAGGTCGGAGGGCAATTGCGGCAGCGTGCCGAGGTCGATGCGGCCTTCGCCGGGGGCGTGGAAGTCGGACCCACGCGACGCCTCGAAACCGAAACGGCGCGCGACGTCCGCGTATTCGCGGTATTGATCGGGCGTGTGGCTACCCGTCACCACTTCGATCGCCTTGCCGCCGAGATCGATGAACTCGGCAAAAAACGCGTCGAATTCGACCGGCGTGTACGCGTAGCGGCCCGGATGCGCGATGATCGCCTCGCCGCCGGCCGCCTGGATCCAGCCGACCGCGTCGGCCAGCTTGGACCAGCGGTGCGCCACATAGCCCGGTTTGCCGTCGCCGAGATAGCGGTTGAACACGTCCTGCGTGGAGGTGCAATAGCCGTGCTCGACCATGAAACGCGCGAAATGGGTGCGCGAAATCATGTCTGGGTTCGACACGTACTGGAGCGCGCCCTGATATGCGTCCGGGATGCCGAGCGTGGCCAGTTGCTCGCCGATCGCTTCGGCGCGCGCGGCGCGGCCGTCGCGGGTGCGCGCGAGGCCGTCGATCAGGATCGAACTGGTGGGATCGACGCCCAGCCCGACGATGTGCACGGTGCGCGAGGCCCACGTCACCGAAATTTCGACGCCACTCACGTAGCCCATGCCGAGCGCCTCGGCGGTGGCGCGCGCTTCCCGCTGGCCGCCGAGTTCGTCGTGGTCGGTGAGCGCCCACAGCGTCACGCCGCCCGCGTGCGCGCGGCGCGCAACGTCGGCCGGCGAGAACTGGCCGTCGGAAACGGTGGAGTGACAATGCAGATCTGCGTTCATCGTGGTCTTCGAAAGGTTCTCCAGCCATTTTACTGCAACGCAGTAAGCGGGCGCAGAGCTATCTCGGGCCGCCGACGCGATCCTCCCACTATGTGACGATTTCAGGAACAGAATCCCTCGATCAAGGCGGCCACCTGCTCCGGCTGGTCGTGATGCACCATGTGCCCCGCCTCGTCGATGATCTTCTCGCGCCAGTTCGGGAACGCCTGGAAACGTGTCTTGAACTCGTCGAGGGGAAGCTCGCCGGCGATCTGCGCGAGCGTCGGCGAGTTGGCGGCCTCCACGTGCAGCACTTTCGCGCTGACCTTGCGCCACACGGCCATGACTTCGTCGAGCCGGTACAGCGTCGGGCCGCGCAGCTTATGCGCCGGATCAGCGAGCAGCATGTGCCGCCCTTCGCCATCGGGCTTCGACCAGTGCTGCGCGAGAAACCGCGCACGCTGCGGATCGAGGCGCGGATTGGTCTTGATCAGGCGGGCGGCGACGTCGTCGAGCGACGCATAACGCTTCAGTTGCGGCGGATCACGCAACTCGTCGAGCCAGTTGCGCAGCCGTTTGGGCGCTTGCGCCGAGTGCGACGGCGCGAGCCCGAAGCCCTCCAGATCGACCACCGTTCGCACCCGCTCGGGCCGCACGCCCGCATACAGACAGACGATGTTCGCGCCCATGCTGTGCCCCACCAGATTCACCTCGCCGTCCGGCGCATAGTGGTCGAGCAGCGCGTCGAGATCGGCCACATAGTCCTGAATCCAGTAGCTGCCGCCACCGCGTTCGGCCACCGGCCAGTCCGACAGACCAAAGCCGCGCATGTCCGGCGCGAGCACCTGCCAGTCGCCGCCCAATGCATCGACGACGAACTGGAACGAGGCCGCCACGTCCATCCAGCCGTGCAGCATGAACAGCGTGGGCGCATCGGGGTTGCCCCATCGCCGCACATGCAGACGGATGCCGCGCACGGTGACGAACTCAGACCGGGAAGTATTCATGAATGGTGCGCCCGAAAAACGAATGATCGTTCGATTATAGAGATAGCCGGGCGATACGTGGGGCGGGATTATCGAACGAGCGTTCAGGCACTCTCTGTCGGTGGAAGCGGCTGCTGGGCGTCGAGATGGACCAGCGCAGCGAGTTCCGCTTCGTCGAAACCCGCGTCGCGGCGCGCCTCGAAATTGAACGGCCCACGTAATTTCGGTGCGTGATACTGATCGGCGAGGCGTGTGTAGGTCTCGTGCGCGTCGAGGCCGCTCGCGTCGCACAAATGACGAAACCAGCGGTTGCCGATCAGCACATGACCGATTTCGTCGCGCAGGATCACGTCGAGAATTCCCGCCGACGCCTGATCGCCCGCCTGCAGCAGGCGCGCGCGGATCGGCGGCGAAGCGTCGAGGCCGCGCGCTTCGAGCGTGCGCGGCACCAGCGCCATGCGCGCCAGCACGTCGGCTCGCGTGCGCTCACACATGTCCCAGAGGCCGTCGTGTGCGGGGAAATCGCCGTACGCGTGGCCGTATTGCGCGAGGCGCGCGGCCAGCAGCGAGAAGTGATACGCCTCCTCGGCCGCGACCTTCAGCCAGTCGGTATAGAACGAGGCGGGCATGCCGGCGAAGCGCCAGACGGCGTCGAGCGCGAGGTTGATCGCGTTGAATTCGATGTGCGCGAGCGCATGCAGTAGCACCGCGCGGCCTTGCGGAGACTGCATGCTGCGTCGTTTCAACTGGCGCGGATCGACCAGTTCGGGCCGCGCGGGACGGCCCGGCAGGCCGGCCGGCTCGTCGAGCTCGAGGTGTGCGGAACACGCGGCGCTGCCCGCGAGCACGGCGGCGTACAAGGCGCGGGCCGCGGCCGCCTTGGTGGCCGGATCGCTCTCGCGCAAGGCGGCCAGCGCGGCGGTACGCGCGCAATCAGGCTGGCCTTGGGCATTCGGTATGGACGAAGCAGGTGCAACGGATGGAGCTACGGACGTCATGGCAAGCGGATCGGCGAAGGAAACGGCAAATGAAGAAGAAACGAAGAAGCGCGAAGACGCGGCAGGCCGCCCGATAAAGAACGGCGCGTGCGTGGAACCCGGCGCCCGCGCAATATGGCCGCGAATGCGAACCAGGATCCGGCGAGCTTGCCCAGCAGCCTCGACAGGCGGCCCAATCACACAAACGTTTACAATACTCGATTCGACCCGCCAGCGCGCCCATTGTGCCAGCGGGAAGGGACACCCCAACGCGTGCGCCGCGACCGATCAAGAGGAGACACTGTGACGATTTACAAGCTTGGCGAAGCCGCCCCGACCATCCATGAAAGCGTGTTCGTCGCGGATTCGGCGACCATCATCGGCAACGTGAAGCTCGAGGAAAACGCGAGCGTCTGGTTCGGCGCAACGATTCGTGGCGACAACGAGGCGATTACCATCGGCGCAGGCAGCAATGTGCAGGAAAACGCGGTGCTGCACACCGATCCCGGCTTTCCGCTGACGATCGAGCCGAACGTGACGGTCGGCCATCAGGTCATGCTGCACGGCTGCACGATCAAGGAAGGCTCGCTGATCGGAATTCAGGCCGTGGTCTTGAATGGCGCGGTGATCGGCCGCAACTGTCTCGTCGGAGCGGGCGCCATCGTCACCGAAGGCAAGGTGTTTCCCGACAATTCGCTGATTCTCGGCACGCCAGCCAAGGTGGTGCGCGAACTGACCGAGACGGATATCGCCAATATGCAGCGCGGCACGGCAAGCTATGCCGAGCGCCGCGAATATTTCAAGGCGCAGCTCGTACGCATCGGCTAACAGCCGGCGCGTGCGAGCTGCGCCATTCCACCGAGGAAAAGTTGTGAGCGACCAGTTGCAAAAATTCATGTTCAGCGCGGCGCCGGTGCGCGGCGAGATCGTTTCGTTGCGCAATACGTGGCAGGAAGTGCTGACGCGCCGCGATTATCCGGCGCCCGTACGGACGATTCTCGGCGAGATGATGGCCGCGTGCGCGCTGCTGTCGGCGAACCTCAAGTTCGACGGCACGCTCGTCATGCAGATTTTCGGCGACGGCCCGATCAAGATGCTGGTGGTCCAGTGCGGCTCCGATCTGTCGATGCGCGCCACGGCCAAGCTGTCCGTCGACGCGAACCACACAATCGACGACGCGACCTCGATGGTCGATCTGCTGAACGCGAGCGGCCATGGCCGCTGCGTGATCACGCTCGACCCGGTCGACAAACAGCCCGGCCAGCAGCCGTATCAAAGTATCGTGCCGCTCTCGGGCGTGGACGGCCCGCTCAAGTCGATGGCTGAAGTGCTCGAACATTACATGCATCACTCGGAGCAACTCGACACGCGCCTCTGGCTCGCGGCGAACACCGAGCGCGCGGTCGGCATGCTGTTGCAGAAGCTGCCCGGCGACGGCGGCATCGTCCCGCATCCGGGCGAACTCGATGCGGACACATGGGAGCGCGTCTGCACGCTCGGCAGCACGCTATCGCAAGACGAGTTGCTGAAGGAAGAACCGGAAACGGTATTCCGCCGCCTGTTCTGGCAGGAGAACGTCCAGCATTTCGAACCGGCCACGGCGCGTTTCGAATGCACGTGCTCGCGCGAAAAGGTCGGCGGCATGCTGAAGATGCTGGGTCGCGAGGAAGTGGACGGCGTGATCGAGGAGCGTGGCCACGTCGAGATTCACTGCGAGTTCTGCAATCAGCGCTATGAATTCGATCCGGTGGACGTGGCGCAACTTTTCGTCGCCAACGCACTCTCACAAGGCGTGACGCCGGCCGCCGACCAGCGGCACTGAACGCCTTGCCGATGATGCAGGCGCGATGCGGCATCAGCGGTGCCTGCCCTACCGTATAGTTTGACGGCTGTTACTACGCGCCGCCCATGTCCTTTTCACGGTCTGGGCGGCGCGTTACCTTTGATCGTCGTTACGTTGAATCATTGGCGATGCACGCTGCACATGTTTTGCTTAGGCATCCGACCGATGGAGATCGAACATGAACAACGCTGCTTCGTTAAAACATGATGCGTGCAAGCTGGTTGCCATGGTCATCGTCGTGGGGAGCGCGGCGCTGAGCGGCTGCGCGATGAACCCACCGGGGCCGTCGCAGATTTTGAGCCGCCTTCCTCCCGATCAATCCGGCACGGTCTACGCCCCCGCGCAGCTCACGCCCGAAGAGCTCGCACGCTATGACGCGATCGACCGTCAGGTGCTGTTCGAGCAGGATCAGGCGATTGCCGCCGAGAATGCCGCGCAGGCATGGTCACGTTACTACTCGCCGCCCGTGCGCGTGTTCGGCGGCTATTCGAGCGGCGGCTGGGGACGGGGCTGGGGCACCGGTATCGGTGTCGGCTTTGGACCGACCTGGGGCTGGTAGTCCGCAGCCGCGATTCATCGCCGGTCAGCGGTCCGAACGCCAGTCAATCCCCGAAAAAAAAGCGCGGTTCATTTCTGAACCGCGCTTTTTTTGCATCCTTCGTACTGAGTCAGCCCCGAGCAGCCAGGCTCAATGCGTCGTCTTGTCCTTGGCCGCCTTGGCGCCGCGCTTGCGATCCGGCTTCGCACGCGACTCCGGATTCGGCACCACATGCAGCGGCGCGGCCGACACTTCCCCACGCGTGGAAGTGGTTACCGAAGGCGTATTCGCCGTCGGCAATGGCGCATTCGGCGACACGAACTGCACGAACACTTCGCCGTCCTTCACCATGCCCATTTCGTAGCGCGCCCGCTCTTCGACCGCGGCGGTGCCGTTCTGCAAATCCTGCACTTCGCCCTGAATACGTTCGTTGCGCAGTTTCGAATCGGCATTCTTCTGCACTTGCTGCGCCAGTTGCTGCTGCAACTCGTGCACGCGCAACCAGCCGCCATGGCCCCACCAGAGCGGGTACTGGATCAGCGCCAGCAGAACGATCAGGACAGCAGTGACAAGCCGCATGAAGTAAGCACAATAAATACGCGCCGCCCTGCGCTATACGCAGGGCGGCGAGGTCAATCAGAAACGAAGGGAAACCGGCTCATCGGTCAGCGCTGGCAAACCGGCTGCTTAGCGCAGGTTGTAGAACGCCGACTTGCCCGGATAGCTCGCGATATCGCCGAGATCTTCCTCGATGCGCAGCAGTTGGTTGTACTTCGAGATGCGGTCCGAACGCGACAGCGAACCCGTCTTGATCTGCCCGGCATTCAGGCCGACCGCGATGTCCGCGATCGTCGAATCTTCGGTTTCGCCCGAACGGTGCGAGATCACGGCCGTGTAGCCGGCGCGCTTGGCCATTTCGATGGCCGCGAAGGTTTCCGTCAGCGTACCGATCTGGTTGATCTTGATCAGGATCGAGTTGGCGATGCCCTTCTCGATGCCTTCCTTCAGGATGCGCGTGTTGGTGACGAACAGGTCGTCGCCCACCAGCTGCACCTTCTTGCCGAGCTTCTCGGTCAGCGTCTTCCAGCCGGCCCAGTCGCTTTCGTGCATGCCGTCTTCGATCGACACGATCGGGAACTTGTCGGCGAGGTTCGCCAGATAGTCCGCGAATTCCGTCGACGACAGTTGCAGGCCTTCGCCAGCCAGCTGATATTTGCCGTCGTGGTAGAACTCGCTGGCTGCGCAGTCGAGCGCGAGCAGCACGTCTTCACCGGCGCGGTAGCCTGCTTTCTCGATGGCTTGCAGGATGGTCGACAGGCATTCGTCGTTGCTGCCGAAGTTCGGCGCGAAGCCGCCTTCGTCGCCCACCGCCGTGCTCATGCCGCGATCCGACAGGATCTTCTTCAGCGCGTGGAACACTTCGGCGCCGCAGCGCAGTGCTTCGCGGAAGGTCGGCTGGCTGACCGGCACGATCATGAATTCCTGGATGTCCAGGCTGTTGTTCGCGTGCGCGCCGCCGTTGACGATGTTCATCATCGGCACCGGCAGTTGCATGGCGCCCGAGCCGCCGAAGTAGCGGTACAGCGGCAGGCCGGCTTCTTCAGCGGCAGCCTTGGCAACGGCCATCGACACGGCCAGCATCGCGTTCGCGCCGAGGCGCGACTTGTTGTCGGTGCCGTCGAGTTCCAGCAGGGTCTTGTCGAGGAAAGCCTGCTCGGAAGCGTCGAGGCCCATGATCGCTTCGGAGATTTCAGTGTTGATGTGCTCGACGGCCTTCAGCACGCCCTTGCCGCCGTAACGGCCGGCCTCGCCGTCGCGCAGTTCGATCGCTTCGCGCGAACCCGTGGACGCGCCCGATGGCACCGCGGCGCGGCCCATCGTGCCCGACTCGAGCAGCACGTCGCATTCGACGGTGGGGTTGCCTCGCGAATCGAGAATCTCTCGACCGATGATATCTACGATAGCACTCATGGTTTCCTCAAGAAATGACGTTGAATTCTTTACCGTGACACTGTATCTGGCACCTGCCGGTCTCCCCGACAGACAACTCGCGCGCCGATACGTTCGACGACCATCGCTAACATTCGCCGCGCGCCGACGATGGCGCTCATTATGCAAGCCAATCGTGACACGCGGCGAATGCCTGAATCAGTTGAAATCGCTTTCGAGGAACGGCGCGCGCTTGACCGCCTGGTCGAGCGTCACCAGCGTCTCGAGCAGGTCGGCCATGCGATCGAGCGGCACGGCGTTGGGACCGTCCGATTTGGCCTGCGCCGGATTCGGATGCGTTTCCATGAAGAGACCGGCGACGCCGACCGCCACCGCGGCACGTGCCAGCACCGGCACGAATTCGCGCTGGCCGCCCGAGCTCGTGCCCTGTCCGCCTGGCAATTGCACCGAGTGGGTCGCATCGAACACGACCGGCGCGTTGGTTTCGCGCATGATCGCGATCGAACGCATGTCCGACACGAGGTTGTTATAACCGAACGACACGCCGCGCTCGCACGCCATGAAGCGGTCTTCCGACAGACCCGCCTCACGCGCCGCGTCGCGCGCCTTGTCGATCACGTTCTTCATGTCGTGCGGCGCGAGGAACTGGCCTTTCTTGATGTTGACCGGCTTGCCCGAACGCGCACAAGCGTGAATGAAGTCGGTTTGACGGCACAGGAAAGCCGGCGTTTGCAGCACGTCGACCACCGACGCCACCTGTTCGATTTCGTGCTCGGCGTGAACGTCGGTCAGCACCGGCAAACCGAGCTGACGCTTCACTTCTGACAGAATGCGCAAACCTTCGTCCATGCCCAGACCGCGGAATGACTTGCCGCTACTGCGATTGGCCTTGTCGTACGACGATTTGTAGATGAACGGAATGTTCAGCTTCGCGCAGATTTCCTTCAGGCGGCCCGCTGTGTCGATCGTCATCTGTTCGGATTCGACGACACAGGTGCCTGCGATCAGGAAAAACGGCTTGTCGAGCCCGATTTCGAAATCGCCCAGTTTCATGCTTTCTCCCCGACTTCGCTCGCCGCGCGCGACTGCTGACGCGCAAGCGCCGCTTCGACGAACGACTTGAACAGCGGATGACCGTCACGCGGCGTGGACGTGAATTCCGGGTGGAACTGCACGCCGACGAACCACGGGTGCATGCTGCGCGGCAATTCCATCATTTCCGGCAGATCTTCACTCGGGGTACGCGCGCTGATGATAAGACCGCCCGCTTCGAGCTGGGGCACGAAGCGGTTATTGACCTCATAACGGTGACGATGACGCTCGTTCACGTCCTTGCCGTAGATCTCTTCGGCCATCGTGCCGGGCTTGATCGGGCAACGTTGCGAACCGAGGCGCATCGTGCCGCCCAGATCCGATTCTTCGGTGCGCTTCTCGACACGGCCTTCGCGGTCGTACCACTCGGTGATCAGCGCGACCACGCGGTTCTCGGTTTCCTGATCGAACTCGGTGCTGTTCGCGTTCTTCAGACCGACCACGTCGCGGGCGAATTCGATCACGGCCAGTTGCATGCCGAGACAGATGCCGAGATACGGCACCTTCGCTTCACGTGCATAGCGGATCGCGGCGATCTTGCCTTCGGTGCCGCGACGGCCGAAACCGCCCGGCACGAGTACCGCGTCGAGATGCTTGAGGCTCTCGACGCCTTGCGTCTCGACTTCTTCCGAATCGATGTATTCGATGTTGACGCGCGTTGCCGTATGCATCGACGCGTGGCGCAGCGCTTCGATCAGCGACTTGTACGACTCGGTCAGATCGACATACTTGCCGACCATGCCGATCGTCACTTCGTGCTTCGGATGCTGGAGCTTCTCGACGAGGTCGGCCCACATGGACAGATCCGCGGGCTTCGGCGTGAGCTTGAGCTCTTCGCAGATGATCGCGTCCAGTCCCTGGTCGTGCAGCATCTGCGGAATCTTGTAGATGCTGTCCGCGTCCCACACGGAGATGACCGCGTCTTCGGGCACGTTGGAGAACATCGAGATCTTCGCGCGTTCGTCGTCGGGAATGCGGCGGTCGGCGCGGCACAGCAGCACGTGCGGCGAGATGCCGATTTCACGCAGCTTCTGCACACTGTGTTGCGTGGGCTTGGTTTTGAGCTCGCCGGCGGTGGCGACCCAGGGCACCAGCGTCAGGTGCACAAAGCACGCGCTGTTGCGGCCCATGCGCAGACTCATCTGACGCGCGGCCTCGAGGAACGGCAGCGATTCGATGTCGCCGACGGTGCCGCCCACTTCGACGATCGCGACATCCGGCTCGCCACACGTCGCAGAAGCTGCGCCGCGCTCGACGAATGCCTGGATTTCGTTCGTGATGTGCGGGATGACCTGCACCGTCTTGCCGAGATAATCGCCACGGCGTTCCTTGCGGATTACCGATTCGTAAATCTGGCCCGTGGTGAAGTTGTTGGCCTTGCGCATCTTCGTGCTGATGAAGCGCTCATAGTGGCCAAGGTCGAGGTCCGTCTCCGCTCCATCTTCCGTCACGAACACTTCGCCGTGTTGGAACGGGCTCATCGTGCCGGGGTCGACGTTGATGTATGGATCGAGCTTGAGGAGGGTGACTTTAAGACCGCGCGATTCGAGGATCGCGGCGAGGGAAGCGGCGGCAATACCCTTGCCGAGGGAAGATACTACGCCGCCGGTGACGAAAACATATTTGGTCATCGCTGGATGCTCGCGGGAAAAACGGATTATACCGTAAAGCAAGGGCCCGACCCAGCAAAATCCGAGCGACATCTGCGCGTGCGGATGCCACGGCGGCGGCGCCGCGCGTCGATCATGCACCGCTTTTGACGGGCGGCTGGCAGTTAGGGGAGTCGCGCGTGCGACTGCTAGCGCGGTGACACGCGCCTGGGCATCGGGTCAATGTTGCGGCGGCTTGTTGCGGCAGGCGCCGTGAGGCGCTCGGTCAATGGAGCCGACGCATGACCCGTGTGTCGTATCGCTCGTCGCCGCGTTGGCCGCGCCGCCTTCCGTTGGCAGCCTCCGACCTCTAACGCCAGCGCCGCACTTGCCCCGCGAATCGATGCTGAAGCCGCTCGAATAGCGCTTCCGCTCTCTCCTGACTCACGCACAGCTTGAGGCCAGCCGTCAGGCGCCCCGCTCCAGCTCGCGCAGCATCCTCTGCACCGCGCGCGCGGTTTCGAGCGGCTTTTCCATCGGATAAAGATGGCTGCCCTCGATCCACTCGAGATGACCATTGGTGGCGCGGCGGGTGGCATCGAGACCGGCCTGGCGGATTTCCTTCGAGCGTGTGCCCGCGATGAACCCGACCGGCACCGGTGCGCCCCGGGCGAGCCGCGCGCCGAGCGTGTGCGGCAAGGTCCTGTAGATCTGATATTCGGTACGCCGGTCGAAGGCCAGCGTGCGCCCGCCGTCGGGCGAAGTCTGCGGAATGCCGAAGTCGATGTAGTCGGACAGCATGCGCTCGTCCCAGCGTGCGAACGCCGGCTTCGCATGAAAGTGCCGCCACGCTTCGTCGCGGCTCGCCCAGTGCGTGCGGCGCGTACGCGTGGCGGCCGCGGGCGACAGCCGCTCGTCGAGCCCGGTCCACTGTGATACGCGCAGCATGCTGCTGCGCCAGCCGGCGATCACCGGCGAATCGAGCATCACCACGCCCCTCACCCACTGCGGCTTTTTCAGCGCGGCCATCAGCGAGAGATAACCGCCGAGCGAATGCCCCACCAGCCACACCGGCTGCTCGTATGAGCGGCCGACGTCGTCGAGCAGCTGTTCGACCAGATGCGGCCAGTCTTGCGTCACCGGAAAGCGCGCGTCGTGGCCGATACGCTCGATGGAGCGCAGTTCATAGTCGTCGGCGAGTTCGGCGAAGATGGTCCGGTAAGTCGACGCCGGAAAGCCGTTCGCGTGCGAGAAATGAATGATGTTTTTCAACTGCGGCTATCTCCGTTCTGTTTTTTGCTTGTGGCCCGCTCGCACGTTTTTGCCGCGCGCTTTTCGCGAATGCGTGCGTGCCGCTCCCGTGCACCGGCCTTGGCCGCCGCGCGTTCCTCTGCCTGTGCTGCTGGCGACTGATCGGCCAACGCGCGAGCCGACGCGCCGGCCCACGCCATCAGCGATCCATCCAGTAGCGGCGCTGCGTATCGCGATAGCGTTCGAGCGTGAGCGCCGCACCGTTCGGCGCCGGGCCCGCATCGACGCGCACCGCGCCATCCGTATCGCTGCGCGCGAGTTCGATATGGCGTGCCTTGTAGCGCTCGAACACCCCGTCGTTCGGATGATGAAAGCGGTTGCGATAGCCTACCTGAAATAACGCGATGGACGGCTCGACAGAGTCGAGGAACGGCTCGGTCGAGGAGGTCTTGCTGCCATGATGTGGCACGACCAGCACCTGAGCGCGCAAGGCGCCGCGATCGCGTGCGAGCAGCACGCGTTCGGCAGGCGCCTCGATGTCCGCGCTCAGCAACGCCGCGACGCGCGGCTGCCCGGTCCGCTCATGCGTGACGGACTGGCTCGCCGCGTCCGGCAACGTGGCGACCCGCAGCACGCAGCAATGCGCATTGGGCTTTCCCTGCAGCGGCCCGGCGTCCGGCCACAGCATGGCGAACTCGACGCCGTCCCACTGCCAACGCTGCCCAGCCGCGCAGGGCAGCGTGGCCGCGCCGTGCTGCTTCGCGCCCGCCCACAGCGGGTGGTCCGGCGCCAATGCGGCCACCATCTGACGGACCTCGATCGCATCGAGCACGGCGGGCGCGCCGCCAGCGTGATCGGAGTCGGAGTGACTGATGATCAGCGTGTCGAGCGCCGTCACGCCATGCGCCTGCAGGAACGGCACGACCACCCGCTCGCCGGCGTGGGTCGATTCCGGCCCCGGCCCGGTATCGAACAGCAACGCGTGATGCGCTGTTTCGATCAGCACCGACGTGCCCTGTCCGACGTCGAGCGCCGTCAGCCGGAAACTGCCGGGCGGCGGCCCGGGCGACGCCGGCATCAGCAACGGCAACCACGTGAGGGGGGCGGCCCAGCGCAGCGGCCAGCCGCGCGGCGCCAGAAGCCAGAACACGCCGAGCGCCGCCGCGGCCAACGCCCATGCGTCCGGTTGCGGCAGCCACCAGAGCGTCCAGGCCGGAGCGGACAGCCTATGCAAGCCCGTGGCCAGCAGATCGAGCAGCGCATGGGCGGCGTGGAAAGCCCAGGCATCGAGCGGCGCGGGCAATGCGACGCCGGCCAGCACCGCCGGCGTGATCAGCAGACTCACCCAAGGGATCGCCAACGCATTCGCGAGCGGACCGATCAGCGGAATCTGTGCGAACCAGTAGACCGTGAGCGGCGCGAGCGCGAGCGTGACCGCGATCTGTACGTGCGCGGCGCTGAGGAGGCGCTCGGCGAACGCGTGCAGGCGGCGCTTCAGCGCGGTGCGCAGGGACGCCAATTTGCCGGGCCTCTCGTGGCCCGCTATGACTTCAGCAGCCCCACCAACTTCGCCAGCCCCGCCGCCCTCGCCCTCGCCCTCGCCCTCGCCCTCGCCCTCGCCCTCGCCCTCGCCCTCGCCCTCGCCCTCGCCCTCGCCCTCGCCCTCGCTATCGCTATCGCTATCGTCATCGTCATCGCGGACTCGCTGCCGAACCCTCACGCGCGGGCGTCCCGACATCGCGAACAGAATCGCGGCCACCGCGCAGAACGACAGCCAGAAGCCCGCCGACACGACCGCCCACGGATCGATCAGCAGCACGAGTCCCAGCGCCCACGCCAGCACCACCGAGCGCGCGAGACTGCGCCCACTGACGAACGCGAGCGCGACGACACCCGCCATCCATAGCGCGCGCTGCGCCGGCACGTTGAAGCCGGCCAGCGCCGCATGCAGCGCGGCAAAACCCGCGCCGCCGACCGCTGCGACGACTTGCGCCGGCAGCCGCAGCGGCCAATCCCGGCCGATCCATCCGGAGCGCCGCCACACCGCGCCCACGAGCCAGGCGGCCAGCCCCGCGACCAAGCCAATGTGCAAGCCCGAAATCGCCACCAGATGACTCGTGCCGGTGCGGCGCATCAACAGCCAGTCGGCGGCGCTGACGTCGTCCTGCGCGCCGATCGCCAGCGCCACGACGATCCCGCGATGCGGCGCGTCGCCGAGCACCGCATCGATGCGCGAGCGCAACGCCGCGCGCCAGCGGTCCACGAGCACGCGCGGGCCGCGCGCTTCGCCCGGCAAACGGATCGCGTGAGCCGGCGCGCTGACATAGCCGGTTGCCCGCACGTTGCGCGCGAGCAGATTCGCTTCAGCATCGCGCACACCGAAGTTCGCGTTGCCATGCGGCCGCTTGAGCCGCACCGTCAGACGCCAGCGCTCACCCGGCGCGAGAGGCGGCGCCGGGGCATCGTCGGCAATCCAGGAGAGTTGAATCACGCGCGGGAAGGCGGCGATCGGCGCGTCGGCGGCTTCGACTTCGAAGAGAAAACGCGCGCCTTTCCCGTCGCGCGACGGCAGGCCTCTGATACTGCCGACGATGTCGATATCCCGGCCTTCCCACGCGGCCGGCAAGCTCGTCGCAAGCCGTATCTCGGCACGCAAAGCGGCATAGCCGAAGCCGATCACGATTGCGGCGCACCATACGGCGCCCCAGCCAGCGAACGATCGCAGACGCCGGTTGAACCAAATGTGGCGCAAGTGTGAAGTTGAGCGCGGAGCCTGCGGCTGGCCCAGAGCCGAAACGGGACCCGCGCTCGCCTCCCGCAACCCCCAAACCGCAACGACAAACGCCATTACCCCAAGCACAACCAACCCGCACCCGCCCCGCCAATCCGGCAACGCCGCCTGCCGCTGCAGCCAGATCACGCCCAACGCAAACCCGCACCATCCTGCCCGCATTCGCCCTCCGTTCAGCGACGCCGGATGACATCACGCGCGGCGAGCAGACGTCAGCAAGCCCGCCGGGCGTGGGTTTCGCCCGGCGCGAACCACTCAGACCAACGAGATCGATTATGCAGAGGAAAGTGCGAGTCGCGGCAGCGCGGCGAGCGCGTTAGCCGTTGTGCCTAGGGCGGTTGCGTCGGCGCTCATGCCCCGCAGCTCGGCGAGTCCCGCGCCGATGCCTGGAATCTGCTCCGGCGAGTTGCGCTGCTTGTACATCCACGCAGGCGCGATGTCCGGCGCGTCGGTTTCGACGACCAGCGCGTCGAGCGGCAACTGCGCGGCGAGCCGGCGGATTTGCCGCGCGCGCTCGAACGTCAGATTGCCGCCGAACCCGAGGTGCATGCCCTGGTCGATATAGGCCTGCGCCTGCTGGAAACTGCCGTTGAAGGCGTGCGCGATGCCGCGATGGATCTGATGCCGCCGCAGCCCCTTGATGACCTGATCCTGCGATTTGCGCACGTGGCAAATCACCGGCAGGTCGAATTCGCGCGCGAGTTCCAGTTGACCGTTGTAGAAGAATTGCTGGCGCGCATCGTCGAGGCCGTCGACGAAATAATCGAGCCCGATCTCGCCGATCCCGACGAATAGAGGATCATCGCGACTCGCCTCGATCTCCATGCGCAGCAGATCGAGATCGCGCTCGTCGGCGCCCGGCGTGAACAGCGGATGAATGCCGAGCGCATACGCGCCGCCGTCGATCCGGTGCGCGAGTTCGCGCACCGTCGCGAAATTCTGCCGGCCGATTGCCGGAATCACGATGCGCGCCACGCCCGCATTGCGCGCCGCCGCCGCCACCGCGTCGCGGTCGGCGTCGAATTCAGAAGCGTCGAGATGACAGTGCGTATCGATCCACATGACGTACCTCGTGAAACTGGCGGCGCGCGCTCGCGGCAAGCGGCAAGCGCGCGGCCCTCAGACCGGCACCGGCGGCTCTTCGTGCAGCACGCCGTCGCGCAGCCGCATGATGCGGTCGCAGCGTCCGGCCAGCTCCGGATCGTGCGTGACGATCACGAAACTCGTCTCGAGCGTTTGCGACAGTTCGAGCATCAGGTTGAACACCGTGTCCGCGGTGCCGCCGTCGAGGTTGCCGGTCGGCTCGTCGGCCAGCACGCAGGCCGGTTTGGTCACCAGCGCCCGCGCGATCGCCACACGCTGGCGCTCGCCACCCGACAGCTCGCCCGGCCGATGCTTCGCGCGATGCCCCATGCCGACCCGCTCCAGCACCTGGAGCGCTTCGCGGCGTGCGGCGTCGGTCGTCATGCGGCGAATTCGCAACGGCATCGCGACGTTGTCGAGCGCGGAAAACTCCGGCAGCAGATGGTGGAACTGATAGACGAAACCGAGCGCGCGATTGCGCAAGTCGTTACGTTCGCGCTCGGAGAGCTGCGTGAACGGCTTGCCCATCACCGAGACGTGGCCGGCGCTCGGGTCGTCGAGACCGCCGAGCACGTGCAGCAGCGTGCTCTTGCCGGAGCCCGACGCGCCGACGATCGCCAGCTTCTCCCCGCGTCGCACGCTCAGTTGCGCGTTGTTGAGCACCTGCACATTCAGGCCGCCCTGCACGAACGATTTGGAAATGCCGCTTGCTTCGAGCACGTACGGATACGGCGCGGTGTCCTGAGTGGCCATGGAGAGATCAGCGGAACGGTCATTCATAGCGCAGCGCCTCCGCGGGACGGACTTTCGCACCGCGCCAGCTCGGGTAAAGCGTCGCCACCGCCGACATCAGGAACGCGATGATGCCGATGCGCGCGACGTCGGCCGGAATCAGCTCGGACGGCAATTCGCTGATGAAGTACACCGACGGCGGCAGGAACTGCACGCCGAGCATGTGCTCGATCATCGGCACGAGCCATGGAATGCTCCACGCGATCAGGCAGCCAAGCGCGACGCCCGTCGCGGTGCCGATGAAGCCGATCGTCACGCCCTGCACGACAAAGATCTTCATGATCGAGCCGGGCTGCGCGCCGAGCGTGCGCAGGATCGCAATGTCGGCCTGCTTATTGGTCACGGTCATCACCAGCGACGAAACGAGATTGAACGCCGCCACTGCGATGATCAGCGTGAGGATGATGAACATCATGCGTTTTTCGATCTGCACCGCCGAGAACCAGGTCTTGTTCTGCTGCGTCCAGTCGCGGATGTACAGGTCACCCGACAAGCTGCGCGCAAGCTGATGCGCGACCTCCGGCGCGCGCTGCATGTCGGTCAGCCGCAGCCGCACGCCGGTCGGCGCGGGCAGGCGGAACAGCGCCTCTGCGTCCTTGATGTTGATCAGGGCGAGCGTGCTGTCGTACTCGTAATGTCCCGACTCGAAGATGCCCACCACGGTGAATTGTTTCAGGCGCGGCAGCATGCCGGCCGGCGTGATCGTGCCTTCGGGCGCGACCAGCGTGATCTTGTCGTTCAGCTGCACGCCGAGATTGGTGGCGAGGTCCGCGCCGAGCACGATGCCGAAGTCGCCCGGCACGAGATCGGTCAGCTTGCCGCCCTTCATTTCCTTACCGATGTCGGACACCTCAGGCTCGAGCGTCGGCTCGACGCCGCGCAACGCGACGCCGCTCACGGCGTCCTGGCGCGTGAGCAGCGCCTGCGCTTCGACATAGGGCGCCGCGCCGATCACTTCCTTGTTCCGGCGCGCTTCCTGAGCGGTCAGTTGCCAGTTGGGCATCGACCCGGTTGGTGAAAAGATTTCGACGTGCGCGAGCACCGACAGCATCCGGTCGCGCACCTCTTTCTGGAACCCGTTCATCACCGACAGCACGACGATTAGCGCCGCGACGCCAAGCGCGATGCCGGACATCGACACCAGCGCGATGAACGAAATGAAGCCGTTGCCGGTCGTGCGTTTGCCGGCGCGCGTGTAGCGCCAGCCAATCTGCCATTCGTAGGGAAATTTCAAGCGAATCCTTGTCTGCGTTCTTCGGCTGCGTTGTTCTGCTTTGCGCTGCGCGCGAAAGGCGTGGAGCGCCCGCCGCGGCCCGAGCGTGTGATCGTTGGTGTCGCGGCTGCGCCGATGGTTCCGGCGTCGCCGCGTCGCTGAGTAGCAAAACGTGCGCCGCGGCGTTCCGCTATGCGGTGGACAAGCTGCACCGCCGCTACTGTCACCGCCGCATCTGCCGATGCCACCGCCGATCAAGCGCGAAGTTTGCCATACAATGCCGCCCACTCGCGCAAAGGCCATAGGGAACGGGCTGGCGCTGTGAAGGCGGCGGGGGTCCGGCAAGGCCTGTTCTGATGACGGAAAAAGCCCTGTTCGGCGGGTGACGCCAGGTTTGGCGTGACGGTGTTGATGGGTGGGGGGTTTCCGCGGCGCGTCCTTTGCCCTTGGCGCCGCACCGTTTGCCGTTCGCCCTCGCTGGGTGTCCGGCGTTTGGCACCTGTTTGGCACCCACCTGCGCTACCGCAAGTTATAACGCCCGCGCAGCTCATTAATGATCCCCGCCGCGGCCGTGCTCGCCAGCTCGCGCACATCCGCGTCCTTTCGGTCGCGATGCAGATGAGTGATGTCCCAATTGCAGCCGTCCTCGTCCTCGACGGTCTCGTGCAAGCCGGTCGGAATCCAGCCGGCCGTGACCGGGTCGGCATCGAGCGCTTTAACCACCAGTTCCAATAGTTCCTGCTCGGTTTTGAGTTCACGTGGCATGCCGGTCTCCATCGTCATGTGCGCGGTGCCGCCGCGCGCGGCTCTCTGCGACGTCCGCATGGCACACGCCCCACCGCCAGGCCGGGCGCCGCCGGGGATGCGCCGAGCGGGAAGCTGATGGTCGGAATACTCGCACTCTTTGCCCTACAATGCGCAGCATCATGCTCGCCAACCGTCTCCATCTTCTGCTGCCCTTCGCGCTGCCCGCCGCAGCGGACGCCTCCACCGCCCTTCACGACATCCGGAGCCCGGCCCTCGACCGGCTGATCGCGCGCGCGACGCTGGTCGAACGGGTGGTCGGCGAGGATTTTCAGCGCACGCTGCCGCACGAGCGCTGGGTGGCCCGCCAGTTCGGCGCACTGCCGGCGGGCGCGGCGGCCGCCGACGAAGCGCCGCTCGCCCCGTACATGCTGCGCGCCGACGGCGGCGATCCCGGCGACGCGACCTGGGCCTGCGTCCAGCCCGTGCATGTGCGCATCGCGCACGATCACCTGGTGCTGATCGATCCCGCCTCGCTCGACCTGTCCGACGACGAAGCCGGCGCGCTGCTCGCCGTCGCGCGACCGCTGATCGAGGAACTCGGCGTGCGCATCGAGGCGCCGAAACCCGCGCGCTGGTACCTGTCCGGCGACGGCTTCGGCACGCTGGCGGGCGCCTCGCCGTTGCGCGCGGCCGGCCGCAACATCGAAATCTGGCTACCTCACGAAGCGCATTCCGGCGAGCGTTCGCGCGCGTGGATGAAGCTGCAGAACGAAGTGCAGATGGCGTGGTTCGAGCACCCGGTCAACGAAGCGCGCGAGGCGCGGGGCCTGCCGGCTGTCAACTCGATCTGGTTTCACGCGCAGGGTGCGGCGCAGCCGGTGCGCAGCCCGTTCGCGCGGGTGTATTCCGATGCCGCGGCGACACGCGGTCTCGCGATGAGCGCCGGTGTCGGGACCGGTGCGCCGCCAGCCTCGTTTGCGGCACTGTCGGCGCTGTCCGGTGATCGCGTGACGGGAGCACCAGGCGGAGCGACGGCCAATGGGACAGGCGTGGCGACGAGCCGTGACCCGGGCGGCGACACAAAGGGACCCACAAACGGCCCCACAAACAGTCGGACCAAAAGCGCCAATGGCCCAACCGGCGCCACGCTGGTCGAACTCGACCCATTCTCCGCGCCCTACATCGAGCAGGACTGGGCGCGCTGGAACGACGCCTTTGCGGCCGTGCAGACCGACTGGTTCGAACCCGCGCTCGCGGCGCTGCAATCCGGCCAACTCGCCGAACTCGGCCTGACCCTATGCGGCGACACCGGCTCGGTGACGCTCACGGTCACGCGCGCCGATCTGCGCAAATTCTGGCGGCGGCGCGTGCTGGCCTCGCTTTTCATCGAATGATTTACCGCATGCTCCACGGCCTCTCCGAATGACTCGAATCGTTACGCGCGCCTGCTCCCCGGTCGACGCCGAAATCCTCACCCGCCACGGTCTGCACCCGGTGCTCGCGCGTCTGTACGCCGCACGCGGCGTGTGCCTGCCCGATGAAATCGAAACCGGTCTCGCGCGGCTCGTGCCGCCCGTCGCGCTGAAGGGCTGCGAAGACGCCGCCGTGCTGCTCGCCGACGCGCTCCAGCACCAGCGCCGCATGCTGGTGGTCGCCGACTACGACTGCGACGGCGCCACCGCCTGCGCAGTCGCGGTGCGCGGCTTGCGCATGTTCGGCGGCCAGATCGAGTATCTGGTGCCGAACCGCTTCGAGTACGGCTACGGCCTCACGCCCGAGATCGTTGCGCTGGCCGCACGCAGCGCGTCGGGCAAACCGGATCTGCTGATTACCGTCGATAACGGCATCGCGAGCGTCGACGGTGTCGAGGCGGCCAACGCGCTCGGCATCGACGTGCTGGTCACCGATCACCACCTGCCCGGCGACGAACTGCCCGCCGCCCGCGCGATCGTCAATCCGAACCAGCCGGGCTGCACGTTCCCGAGCAAGTGCATCGCGGGCGTCGGCGTGATGTTCTACGTGCTGCTCGCGTTGCGCGCGGAATTGCGGCGCCGTGGCGCATTTGGCGACGACTTTCCCGAACCGCGCCTCGACGGCCTGCTCGATCTGGTCGCGCTCGGCACGGTCGCCGACGTGGTCAAGCTCGACGGCAATAACCGCGTGCTGGTCGCGCAAGGCTTGCAGCGCATCCGCAAAGGCAAGATGCAGCCGGGCATCGCCGCGCTCTTTCGCGCCGCCGCGCGCGACGCCCGCAGCGCGTCGGGCTTCGACCTCGGCTTCGCGCTGGGGCCGCGGCTGAACGCGGCGGGACGCCTGTCGGACATGTCGCTCGGGATCGAATGCCTGACCACCGACGACATCGGCCGCGCTTGGGACCTCGCGCAGCAACTCGACACGATGAACCGCGAGCGCCGCGAGATCGAAGCCGGCATGCAGCAGCAGGCGCTCGACGATCTCTCGGCCATCGACCCGGCAGGCGCGACCACCATCACGCTGTTCAATCCGGGCTGGCATCAGGGCGTGATCGGCATCGTCGCCGGACGGCTGAAGGAGAAATTCCACCGGCCCTCGTTCACCTTCGCGCTCGCCGACGACAGCGGCCAAACCGTCAAAGGTTCGGGCCGCTCGATCCCCGGTTTCCATCTGCGCGATGCGCTCGACCTGATCTCGAAGCGCGAGCCGAACCTGATCGTCAAATTCGGCGGCCATGCGATGGCCGCGGGCCTGACGCTCGCCGCCGCCGACGTGCCGCGCTTCACCGCCGCGTTCGAAGCGGTCGGCCGCGAGTGGCTGTCCGAGGACGCGCTGTCGCGCACGGTGGAAACCGACGGCGAACTCGAAGACGCGTACTTCACGCCGCAATTCGTCGAGATGCTCGACGCGGCCGTGTGGGGCCAGGGCTTTCCGGCGCCGGTGTTTTCGGGCGAATTCGACATCGCGTCGCAGGCGCTGGTGAAGGACAAGCATCTGAAGCTGCAGCTCGTACGCGGGCGCCAGCGCTTCAACGCGATCTGGTTCAACCACACCGACACGCTGCCCGCGCGGACCACCGTCGCCTACCGGCTGGCGAGCGACACGTGGAACGGCGTGTCGCGCGTGCAACTGATCGTCGAGCACGCGGCGAGTTGAGGCGGCGGTTGAAGTGGGCAACTGGCGTCAGCCACCGCGGTACGCCGCGAAAGCGGGCAAGGTGACGTGGCCAAACCGAAGCAGCAGGCTGAACCGCCGACCCGCACCGCCCCCAGCCAGCCCGCCTGCGTCGCCGCAAAAACGGCGAAAATCTCCGCAAAATCAACCCCGAACCCGCGCCGGATCGCTCGAGAGCATCCGGCGCCGCGCGTCGATCGGCTATAATTTCCCCTTTTTACGAAGCTATAAAAGATCGACATGGAAGCGGAACGTCTCAACGCGATCGAAGCCTCTCTGGCGGACCTGCGCACGCGCGCGGCCGACCTACGGGGGTATCTTTGACTACGACGACAAAGCACTGCGTCTAATCGAAGTCAACCGGGAACTCGAAGACCCGGACGTCTGGAACGACTCGAAGCATGCCCAGGCCCTCGGCCGGGAAAAGAAACTGCTCGACGACACGGTCGGCAAACTCACCTCGCTGCACAACGACCTGCGCGACGCGCAGGATCTGTTCGAGATGGCGCGTGAAGAAAACGACGACGAAACGCTGCTCGCCTGCGAAGCGGATGCGCAAGGGCTCGAGTCGCGCGTCGCCGACATGGAATTCCGCCGGATGTTCGCGAACCCGGCCGACCCGAACAACGCGTTTCTCGACATCCAGGCCGGCGCCGGCGGCACCGAAGCGTGCGACTGGGCGTCGATGCTGCTGCGCCAGTACCTGCGCTACTGCGAACGCAAGGGCTTCAAGACCGAAGTGCTGGAGCAGACCGACGGCGACGTCGCCGGCATCAAGAACGCGACGATCAAGATCGAAGGCGAATACGCCTACGGCTTCCTGCGCACCGAGACCGGCGTGCACCGCCTCGTGCGCAAGTCGCCGTTCGACTCGTCGGGCGGGCGTCATACGTCGTTCTCGTCGGTGTTCGTGTACCCGGAAATCGACGACTCGATCGAAGTGGACATCAACCCGGCCGATCTGCGCATCGACACGTACCGCGCATCCGGCGCAGGCGGTCAGCACATCAACAAGACCGACTCCGCGGTGCGTATCACGCACATGCCGTCGGGCATCGTCGTGCAGTGCCAGAACGACCGTTCGCAGCACCGCAACCGCGCCGAAGCGATGGCCATGCTGAAGTCGCGCCTGTACGAAGCGGAAATCCGCAAGCGTCAGGAAGAGCAGGACAAGCTCGAAGCCGGCAAGACCGATGTGGGCTGGGGACATCAGATCCGCTCGTACGTGCTGGACAACAGCCGTATCAAGGATCTGCGCACCAACGTCGAAATCAGCAATACCAAGAGCGTGCTCGACGGCGACCTCGATCCGTTCATCAGCGCAAGCCTGAAACAGGGCGTGTAACCCGCGCAACCGGCGCGGCTTTGCAATGAGCCGCGCCGCATCTTTTTTACCGCCTGAGGTTTTTACACTGACTGGCCTCCCGCATCCGGCGCACTCCGGTGCATGCCGACGCGGGCCACCGAACACACATCATCATGAACGAATCGACCCAGCCTAATGCGGCCCAGCCTAATGCGGCGCAGCCGACAGTCGCGCCCGAGGTGGACGACAACAAGATCATGGCCGAGCGCCGTGAAAAGCTGCGCGAGCTGCGTGAGCAAGGCGTCGCCTATCCGAACGATTTCCGTCCCACGCACCACGCCGAAGATCTGCAGGAACAGTTCGAGCACGCCGACAAGGAAGCACTCGAAGCGAATCCGCTCGAAGTCGCGATCGCCGGTCGCATGATGCTCAAGCGCGTGATGGGCAAGGCGAGCTTCGCGACCGTGCGCGACGGCTCGGGTCAGATTCAGTTCTTCATCACGCCGGCCGACGTCGGTCAGCAAACGTACGACGCCTTCAAGAAGTGGGACATGGGCGACATCGTCGCGGCGCGCGGCGTGCTGTTCCGCACCAACAAGGGCGAACTGTCGGTGCGCTGCACCGAGCTGCGTCTGCTGTCGAAGTCGCTGCGTCCGCTGCCGGACAAGTTCCACGGCCTGTCGGACCAGGAAATGAAGTATCGCCAGCGCTACGTCGACCTGATCGTCACGCCGGAAACGCGCAAGACGTTCGTCGCGCGCACCAGGGCGATCTCGTCGATCCGCAAGTTCATGGCCGACGCCGACTTCATGGAAGTCGAAACGCCGATGCTGCATCCGATTCCGGGCGGCGCTGCGGCCAAGCCGTTCACCACGCATCACAACGCGCTCGACATGCAGATGTTCCTGCGCATTGCGCCGGAGCTGTATCTGAAGCGTCTGGTGGTCGGCGGCTTCGAGCGTGTGTTCGAGATCAACCGTAACTTCCGCAATGAGGGCGTGTCGGTGCGCCACAATCCGGAATTCACGATGATCGAGTTCTACGCGGCGTACACCGATTACAAGTGGCTGATGGACTTCACCGAGCAGCTGATCCGCCAGGCCGCGATCGACGCACTGGGCACGGCCACCATCACCTATCAGGGCCGCGAACTCGATCTGGCCAAGCCGTTCCATCGGCTGACGATTACCCAGGCGATCCAGAAGTACGCGCCGCAATACACGAACGAACAACTCGCCGACAGTGCGTTCCTGCGCACCGAGCTGAAGAAGTTCGGCGTCGATGCGTCGCAGCCGCAGTTCCTGAACGCGGGCGTGGGCTCGCTGCAACTGGCGCTGTTCGAAGAGACCGCCGAGTCGCAATTGTGGGAACCGACCTACATCATCGACTACCCGATCGAAGTATCGCCGCTCGCGCGCGCGTCGGACAAGGTCGACGGCATCACCGAGCGTTTCGAACTGTTCATCACGGGCCGCGAGATCGCCAACGGCTTCTCGGAACTGAACGATCCGGAAGAGCAGGCCGCCCGCTTCAAGAAGCAGGTCGACCAGAAGGACGCCGGCGACGAAGAAGCGATGTTCTACGACGCGGACTATATTCGCGCGCTCGAATACGGCATGCCGCCGGCCGGCGGTTGCGGGATCGGCATCGATCGTCTGGTGATGATGTTGACGGACAGCCCGAGCATTCGCGACGTGATTCTGTTCCCGCATCTGCGCCGCGAAGACTGATTTTTTACGCGGTGTGCATCAAGACAAACGCCTGGCTCCGGAGCCGGGCGTTTTTTCTTGCAGCGCCCGCAAGGCTGCGGGCGGTGGGCATGTTCGATGGTTTGTAACTATAGGTAAAAGCTAAAGAAGTGCGGTTGCGTCACTGCAACGGGCACTTGTGTCGAACGTTGCAAAGACCAAGGCGCCCCGCTCGCCTTTGCCAAGGCATGGCCGCGAGCGCGCACCGTAGCCGGTTACAAATTGAAACGCGAGCGGGATCGAATTGCCGGACACTCGGTCTCAATAAAAGTCGACTCTGCTAGAGACGGAGGCCAATATGGACAAGCCCACCAACGATACCCAGCCCACCCAGCAACGCCGTCTTCACCCGCTCGTCGCGGGCGCGGCGGCGGCGGTCATCATCGCGAGCCTCGCCGCGACTGCAGCCGTCACGGGCCTGTTCCCGAAGGCGTCGAGCAGCGGCGCGCAAACCGATCAGACCCAGGCCGCGCAAGTGACGGCACAACCGGGCGTCGTCGATTCGGCGGCGCCGGTCAATGGGTCTGCGCAACAACAGCTCGCGCAACAGCAACAAGCACCGCAGCGGGCTCAACAGCCGGCGCCGGAACCTATGCCGCCACAGCAGCAACAGTATGCCCAGCAGCAACAGGCTCAACCTGCGCCGCAATACGCGCAACAACCTCCCTCACCCCCCGCCTATTGCTCGACATGCGGCACCGTCGTCGCCATTTCGGCGGTCCGTCAGGAAGGTCATGGCACCGGCATCGGCGCGGTCGGCGGCGCGGTGGCCGGTGGCGTAGTCGGCAACCAGTTCGGCGCTGGAGGCGGGCGCACCGCGATGACGCTGCTCGGCGCACTGGGCGGCGGCCTCGCTGGCAACTCGGTCGAAAAGCACATCCGCAGCTCGACGTCGTATTCGGTGCGGGTGCGGATGGAAAACGGCAAGACGCGCTATTTCACGTATCACGAAGCGCCGCCGTTCCAGCAAGGTCAGCGCGTCCGGGTCGAAAACGGCACGCTGGCCGCAGGCTAGGCCAACGAAAAGGCCAAGGGAGGCAGTCCGGCATTTCCGCGGACGTTAAAAAAGGCGATTCCAATGGAATCGCCTTCTTCTTTGCCGCGAGGCAGCCGAAGCGGAACCGTTTCACGCATCGGCCACGGACCGATCAGTCACGTCGCGCTCAGTAATCCGCGTCTTCAATAATCCGCGTCTTCAATCCATGCAGCCTGAATCGCCTCGAGGATCTTTTCGCTCGAACGGTTAGGATCGTCGTCGAATCCTTCCAGCTCGGTGACCCAGCGGTGCAAGTCGGTGAAGCGCACCTGCTGCGGATCGATGTCCTGGTGCTTGTCAGTCAGGGCCATCGCGATGTCTTGCGTATCGGTCCACTTCATGGCTGCATCCTCCTGTTAGTGGTTTTCCTTCGCGTGATTGATCGAATAACGCGGAATTTCGACGACCAGGTCCTGCTCCGCCGGCACCATCGCCTGGCACGACAGACGCGAAGCCGGCTCGAGCCCCCACGCCTTGTCCAACAGATCGTCCTCGTCTTCCTCGGACGGCGTCAAGGCGGCGAAACCCTCACGCACGACCACGTGACAGGTCGTGCACGCGCAGGACTTCTCGCACGCGTGCTCGATTTCAATGCCGTTCTCGAGCAGATTGTCGCAAATGCTCTTGCCAGGCACGGCATCGATGACCGCGCCTTCCGGGCACAGTTCGACGTGGGGCAGCACAACGATTTGAGGCATACATTTTCCGTTTGGGTCTGTGGCGCGGCGGCCATCAACGGGCTCCGCACCATTTTACTGGCGCCGCGGGGACTTTTTAAGTCCGCACGGCGCGCTTGAGCGTCGGTGGCCGACGCAGCGCCTGCCGGCCCGCGACGCTCAGATCTCGTCGAGCTTGCGACCGGCGAGCGCGCGACGAATGCCCTTGTTCATACGGCGGGCAGCGAATTCGTCGGTGCCCTCGGCGAGCGTTTTGGTCGCAGCTTCGATTGCGCCGGCGTCGTCGCTTTGCGCGACTTTGCGCAATGCATCGAGCAGCGCGTCAAGCGCCGCGCGCTCCTCGTCGTCGAGCAATTCGGCGTCGGCGGCGAGCGCCGCGTCGGTCGCTTCCAGCAGACGCTGCGCTTCGACCTGCGCCTCGCGCAAAGCACGCGCGCGCATGTCGACTTCGGCGGTCGAGAAGCTGTCTTCGAGCATGCGGGCGATGTCGTCGTCGGCGAGACCGTACGACGGTTTGACCACCACCGATGCTTCCACGCCCGAGCCCTGCTCACGCGCGAACACGGACAGCAGACCGTCCGCGTCGACCTGATAGGTCACGCGAATGCGCGCCGCGCCGGCCGCCATCGGCGGAATGCCGCGCAGTTCAAAACGCGCGAGCGAACGGCAGTCGCTGACGAGCTCGCGCTCGCCTTGCACGACGTGAATCGCCATCGCGGTCTGGCCGTCCTTGAAGGTCGTGAAATCCTGCGCGCGAGCGACCGGAATCGTCGAGTTGCGCGGAATGATCTTCTCGGTGAGCCCGCCCATGGTCTCGACGCCGAGCGACAGCGGAATCACGTCGAGCAGCAGCCACTCGTCGCCGTCCGCGCCGCGGTTGCCCGCGAGCAGATCGGCCTGGATCGCAGCGCCAAGCGCGACGACCTGGTCCGGGTCGAGGTTGACGAGCGGCGCCTGGCCGAAGAACGATTCGACCGAGCGGCGAATCACCGGCATGCGCGTCGCGCCGCCGACCAGCACGACGCCCTTGATCTCTTTGGTCGTGACCCTGGCGTCGCGCAGGGCTTTTTTCGTGGGCCCGAGCGTGCGCTGCACCAGCGCCAGAGTGATCGCCTCGAAAGTGGCTTCAGTGATCGTCAGATCGAGCCTGGTGCCGTTCGAGAGCGTCGCCGCAAGGGTAGCCTCGGATGCATCCGACAACGCCTCCTTGGCCGTGCGCACGCTGTCGAGCAGCAGGCGCACATCTTCCGGTGCGAGCGTCTGCGGCGCGATACCCGACTGCTCCAGCACGTGGCGATACAGCGCGTGGTCGAAATCGTCGCCGCCGAGCGCGGAGTCGCCGCCCGCCGCGAGCACTTCGAATACGCCCTTGGTGAGCTTGAGGATCGACAGGTCGAAGGTGCCGCCACCGAGGTCATACACCGCGTACAGACCCTCGGAGCCGTTGTCGAGGCCGTAGGCGATCGCCGCCGCGGTTGGCTCGTTCAGCAGGCGCAGCACGTTCAGGCCAGCCAGACGCGCGGCGTCCTTGGTGGCCTGGCGCTGGGCTTCGTCGAAGTAAGCCGGCACCGTGATGACCGCGCCGACCAGCTCGTCGCCGAGCGAGTCTTCGGCGCGCTGGCGCAGCGTCGCGAGAATTTCGGCCGATACTTCGACAGGGCTCTTCACGCCGTCGACCGTGCGAATTTGCACCATGCCGGGGGCGTCGATGAAATCGTACGGCGCGTTTTCAGCGCCTTCCACTTCCGCCTTGCCACGTCCCATGAAGCGCTTGACCGAGACGATCGTGTTGCGCGGATCGCTCGCCGCTTCGGCCTTGGCCGTGCGACCGATCCGGCGGCCGCCCTTTTCCAGGTAACGCACCACCGACGGCAGCAGCGCGTGGCCGTCCTCGTCAGGCAGCACATCGGGCACGCCGCTGCGCACCGCGGCGACGAGGGAGTTGGTGGTGCCGAGATCGATACCGACCGCCAGACGCCGCTGATGAGGCGCCGGCGCCATGCCGGGTTCGGAGATTTGCAGTAAGGCCATCTGGATCTTCTCGGGGCCGCTTTGCCCCGTCCTGAATTTTCGCGTTGCTGGATGTAATGCTACGGCTGCTGGCAGGTGCGTTGCTTCATGTCAGGTTGCGTCTGCGCTCGTGTTCTACGGAAACCCACCCACGGCACGTCGGCTGCTAATACTCGAGCCGCTCGATCTGCACGCCGATTTCCGACGCCACCCGCTCGATGAACATCAACTGCCGCACGGCTTCGCCCGCCGCCTGGTTCGCGCCGCTGTCGAGCGATGCGCCGAGCTTGCCGAACCGCACGCGCTCTTCGTCGCGCAGCTCCGTGAGCAGTGCGTCGAGCGCATCGACGTTCTTCGCCGCGGCCGCGTCTTCAATGCTTTCGCGCCACTCCATCTGCTGCATCAGGAACGCCGGCTCCATCGCCGTGTTGTTCTCCGCGCCGACATCGATGCCACGCAACGACAGCAGATACGTGGCCCGCTTGAGCGGATCGCGCAGCGTCTGATACGCCTCGTTCGCACGCGTCGCCCATTGCATCGCGATGCGCTTTTGCGCGTCGCCGGCTGCCGCGAAGCGGTCCGGATGCACTTGCGCCTGCACCGTGCGGTACGCGTGATCGAGCGTCGCCGCATCGAGCGCGAATTGCGCCGGCAGATCGAACAGATCGAAGTGGCTGTCGTTCAGCGAGGCCATCGGATTAAAAGTCCGTTGATGAAAGCGCACCGGAGTGCAGTCTAAAAATGTGGCTCGAAAGCGAATGCGTGGCCGGGCGTGAAATGCCAACCAGCCAAGCCATGCGGCGGCGGATGTGCGGATCAAATTAAAAAGGCGGCCCGCGCCGCCTTTGATCCGCTGCACGCGGAAGTCTTTGGATTTACACGCGGAACGACTCGCCGCAGCCGCATTCGTCCTTCACATTCGGGTTGTTGAACTTGAAGCCTTCGTTCAACCCTTCGCGTGCGAAGTCGAGTTCCGTGCCGTCGATATAGGCGAGGCTCTTCGGGTCCACAATGATCTTCACGCCGTTGCAATCGAACACTTGGTCTTCGGGTGCGAGTTCGTCCACGTACTCGAGCTTGTAGGCCAAGCCGGAGCAACCGGTCGTACGCACGCCGACGCGCAGCCCGACGCCTTTACCGCGACGGGTCAGATACTTCTGGACGTGCTGTGCTGCCTTCTCGGTCAACGTAATTGCCATAGCGTTTCTCATTGCGCAGTGCGCGCGCCGTACGGGTGTCGAGCCCCCGTGTGACGCCTGGCGCCCTGCTGCCCTGCTGCATCAAATATCGCTCATGCTGGACGGCGCGTTGAATCTGCCCCGTCCGCTTCCTGTCACTCAACCGCGCTCAACCCCGCGCCGCAAAGATCGCTCAAGCGTGCTGCTGGTCGCCTTCGACGACCGCTGCTTCACCGTGACGTTGCTTGTAGTCGGCGACCGCTGCCTTGATCGCGTCTTCCGCGAGGATCGAGCAGTGGATTTTCACCGGCGGCAGCGCCAGTTCTTCGGCGATCTGCGTGTTCTTAATCGACATTGCCTGATCGAGCGTCTTGCCCTTCACCCATTCGGTGACGAGCGAGCTCGACGCGATTGCCGAACCGCAGCCGTACGTCTTGAACTTCGCGTCTTCGATCACGCCGTCCGCGCCCACGCGGATCTGCAGCTTCATCACGTCGCCGCAGGCCGGCGCGCCGACCATGCCTGTGCCGACCGCATCGTCGTCCTTCGCGAAGGAACCGACGTTGCGCGGGTTTTCGTAGTGGTCCAGAACCTTGTCGCTATAAGCCATGATTACACTCCTTGATCCGTTTCAACCTGCAATTTGCAATTCGATGAATTCGACGTCGTCCAAACGGCGCGTCAGTGCGCTGCCCACTGGATGGTCGAAATATCGATCCCGTCCTGGTGCATTTCCCACAGCGGCGACAAGTCGCGCAGCTTCGAAATCTTGCTCTTCAGCAGGTTGATCACGTAGTCGACGTCCTGCTCCGTCGTGAAGCGGCCCACCGTGAAGCGGATCGAGCTGTGCGCGAGCTCGTCGTTGCGGCCGAGTGCGCGCAACACGTACGACGGCTCCAGCGAGGCCGACGTGCAAGCCGAGCCCGACGACACCGCCACGTCCTTGACCGCCATGATCAGCGATTCGCCTTCGACGAAATTGAAGCTGATGTTCAGGTTGTGCGGCACACGCTTTTCCATGTCGCCGTTCACATACACTTCTTCCATTTCCGACAGGCCGGCAAGCAGACGGTCGCGCAGCATGCGGACGCGCTCGTTTTCCGTCGCCATTTCTTCGCGCGCGATGCGGAATGCTTCGCCCATGCCGACGATCTGGTGCGTGGCCAGCGTGCCCGAACGCATGCCGCGCTCGTGACCGCCGCCGTGCATCTGCGCTTCGATGCGGATACGCGGCTTGCGACGCACGTAGAGCGCGCCGATGCCTTTGGGGCCGTAGGTCTTGTGTGCCGAAAACGACATCAGATCGACCTTCAGTTTTTGCAGGTCGATGGCGATCTTGCCGGTGGCTTGCGCCGCGTCGACGTGGAAAATGATGCCCTTTTCGCGGGTGATTTCGCCGATTGCCTCGATGTCCTGGATCACACCGATCTCGTTGTTCACCGACATCACCGACACCAGAATCGTGTCGGGGCGCAGCGCGGCCTTGAATTTTTCCAGGTCGATCAGACCATCGTCCTTGACGTCCAGATACGTGACTTCGAAGCCCTCACGCTCGAGTTCGCGGCAGGTGTCGAGCACGGCCTTGTGCTCCGTCTTTACCGTGATGACGTGCTTGCCCTTGCTCTTGTAGAAGTGCGCCGCGCCCTTGATCGCGAGGTTGTCCGACTCCGTTGCACCCGAGGTCCAGATGATTTCGCGCGGGTCTGCGTTGACCAGCGCGGCGACATTCTCACGCGCTTCTTCGACCGCACGCTCCGCGTCCCAGCCATACGAGTGGCTGCGCGATGCGGGGTTGCCGAACTGCTCGCGCAGATACGGAATCATCTTGTCCACCACGCGCGGATCGATCGGCGTCGTAGCGCTGTAGTCCATGTAGATGGGCAGATGGAGAGAGTCGTTGTTCATCAATTGCTCCGGGGACGTCATGTGCTCTGGCTTCTGGGTTCTTGATCAGACAGCGGCGAATGCTAAATACCGCGCCTCACGAACCGGCCATGTTGAAAACGGAATTGGGCCCTTTCGGCACGGGGCGAACAGGCTCGACCGCCGGCGCTTCGTTGCGCCTGTCGCGCAGCACCGCTGGCGCGCCTTCGCGCGAGCGCTGCTGATCGACCAGATCCTTCAGGGAGACCGAATCGAGGTACTCGACCATTTTCTGGTTCAGCGTCGACCACAATTCATGCGTCATGCAGTGACCGTCGTGCTGTTTGGTGCCCTCGCACGAGCCCTTGCCGCCGCACTGGGTGGCATCGAGCGGCTCGTCGACCGCGATGATGATGTCGGCCACCGTCACGTCTTCAGCGCGGCGGGCCAGATTGTAGCCGCCGCCCGGCCCGCGCACGGACTCGACGATTTCGTGACGACGCAGCTTGCCAAACAGCTGCTCGAGGTACGACAGGGAGATATGTTGGCGCTGGCTGATACCCGCAAGCGTCACCGGGCCCTGCTCCTGGCGAAGCGCCAGGTCAATCATCGCCGTGACGGCGAAACGGCCTTTCGTGGTGAGTCTCATATGGTGTGGGAACCGCAATTCTCGACAAGTTTGGTCAAGTATAAATACATGAGCGATTTAGTCAAGTATCCCTGTTGCGAAGTGGGTCATTTACTTAATAAGCGACGAACCTGAGTACGCCGCTACGGGAACTACGCGAGCAACTGGGGACGCAACGCGGCGATCAAACCGCGGCAGGCGACTTCGCACTGATCCAGCACCTGCTCGAAGCCTTCCGCACCGCCGAAATATGGGTCGACGACTTCGCGGGTGCCGTCCCAACGGCCATCCGCTTCCGGGACGAATTCCATCAACAGCCGGATCTTGTCGCGCTGTGCCGGCGGGCAGATCTGCCGCAGCGCGGCGACGTTCTTCTCGTCCATCGCGATCAGCAGATCGAAGCGCTCGAAGTCAGCGGCGGCGATCTGGCGACCGCGCAAGGCGGTCAGTTCATAACCCCGCTGCCCCGCCGCATGCTGTGCGCGCTCGTCGGGTGGCGCACCGATGTGCCAGTCGCCCGTGCCGGCGGAATCGATCAGGATGCGCTCCGCGAGCTTCTCCTCATCGACCAGATGGCGCATTACGCCTTCCGCCGTCGGCGAACGGCAGATGTTCCCCAGGCACACGAAGCAGACGGACACGGTTTTCATCGGAAGTTTCGGGCGCTTTTTTCAGGCGAGACTGATGGTTAATAAACAGTGCCGCGATTATACAAAGCCGGACACATTCTCGCCGAAGGTCGTTGCGGCGGCCTCAGGGATAACTTGCATCCAGTCCGCAAAGCAGTTCGATGGACAGCCCGCATGAGCGGTCAGCAAGGCTATCCGGCCCTGAACTCAGGATGCCTCGGCAAGCGGCATCGAGGCCGTGGCACGCATCGGCTTGGCCGGCAGGGCCGAAGCGGCGTCGATCATGCCGTACGAGACGGCGCGCGCGAGCTCCGCGGTCAGTTGATCAGCGTCCAGCGTGATCTGAGGAGCGCGCGAAGCGGCACTGCCGCAAACATGCAGATAAGCAGCCGCAGCGAGCGGCACAACAATGGCAAGGGGCCAGTACACCGATATTGTCTTTTTCATGATGTGTTTTTTCCAATTAGGGGCGCATGAGCTTGTGACGCACTATGCCCAGTGCAAATGCTATAGGAATTCACAATCAGGAAAAACCCGCCGGTACGAGATACAGCGTTGCTCCAAATGGAACAGTCAATTGTTGATTACGTCCTGCAGCCGCGGCGCACGTTGGCACGAAAAAGAAATCCTTACAAACATATACAAACTGCTCATGACGGACAGGGATAATGGCGGTCTTACAAAAGTAATCCTCTCGCACTGGCTCATCATGAAACGTCTTGCACCCCTTACCGGCCTGCTGATCGCCGCCCTGCTCGGCGGCTGCGCGGTCTATCCGGACGGCACGCCGATGTATAGCAACGATGGCGGCGGTTATAGCGGATACGACGGATATGACGGCTACGCCACCGGCGGGCCGGTCGTGCCGCAAGCCAATGTCTATATGGGATATAGCAACTACTCGGGCCCCGGCTACTACGGCGGGCCGGGGCGCTACTACGGACCGGGGCCCGGCTATCGCGGCTACCCTGATCGGGGTCGGCCGAATAATGACAACCATGGAAACCATGACAACCGCGGCGACAATGGCGGTCAGCATGGGCACCCGAACGGCGGGGCGCCTCCGCAGGGCGCGGCCGGCGGGCCGCGTGGACCTAGCGGGTCGAATGCGCCACGCCCCGGCGCGGGAGGTCCGCCGCCCCAGTCACCGCAGCAGCAGGCGGGCAATGGCGGCGGGCGCGTCAGCGGTGACCGCGCAAGGCCGGCCGGAGACACGTCCGGTCGTCAATCTGGTGGAGCGATAACGCAGCATTGAGCGCCGCGTGCGATGCGATGCGGCATCGGTTTCGCACGCTTCACCCCCGAGTGGCGAATCCCCACGCCCGATAAATGAGTCTGAGTCGCCGCGCCCCAGCGGCGGCTTGCCAATCTCATTTACTCTATCCTTTGCCCGGTACCGGGTTGCCGGCGCGCCGCGCCTCGCCGAGCCGCCAGCGATTGCGCGCAGCTACGCGCAACGCCCGCTCGTCAACGCCAGTTCAGCTCAGCCAATATGGCTACGCTGCGCGGCATACAACTCCCTGAACGTCCGGCCGACCGGCGCCGGCATATCGCGCGTGTTGGTCCAGCCCGCGCCGCCCAGCGGCAATTTAGCAATCGAACGATTTCGTCCACCCATCCGCTCGAGCACGCGCACGGCCAGCTTGGTGAAGAGCGCATAAGCGTCGGGATGCAACGCCATAAAACCCCACACGGCCAGCCCGGTGCGCTCCCTCCACGGACGCAGACGCCGCTCCACCTGCTTCTCCCGCAACTTGCGCAGCAAATCCGAGAGCGGAATCCCCACCGGGCACACGCTATTGCACTCGCCGCACAAGGTCGCGGCCTGCGGCAAGTCCAGCGCCTTGTCGATTCCGACATAGCTCGGCGTCAATACCGAACCCATCGGCCCGGGATAAACCCATCCATATGCGTGGCCGCCGACCTTCTGATAAACCGGGCAATGATTCATGCAGGCGCCACAGCGGATGCACCTGAGCATCTCCTGAAAATCACCGCCGATCAGCCCCGTGCGCCCGCCATCGACCAGCACCACGTACATGTGCTCGGGGCCGTCCTGATCGCCCTCGCCGCGCGGTCCGGTCAGCACGGAAAAATAGTTCGACGTGCTCTGCCCGGTCGCCGAGCGCGGCAGCAGGCGCATCGCCGTGGCGAGGTCTTCGAGCGTCGGCAGCACCTTCTCTATGCCGGTGACCGCGACATGCACGCGCGGCATCACCGTGCACATGCCCTCGTTGCCCTCGTTCGTGACGAGGACGACCGAGCCCGTTTCCGCCACCACGAAATTGCCGCCCGTCACGCCCATGTCCGCGCTCATGAAGTGCGGCCGCAGCATCTCGCGCGCTTCGCGCGTCATCTCGGCAATCTCGGTCAGACGCGGGCGGCCATGCGTCCTCGCGAACAGGTCGGCGATCTCGTCCTTATCCTTATGGACGACCGGCGCGATGATGTGACTCGGCGGCTCGTTGTCGTTGATCTGCAGGATGTATTCGCCGAGATCGGTTTCGATCGACTGCACGCCCATTTGCCCGAGCACCTCGTTCAGGCGCATTTCCTCGGTAACCATCGACTTCGTCTTGATCACCTTCTTCACGTCGTGCCGCCGCGCGATGTCGCCGACGAGCCGCGCCGCCTCCTGGGTCGTTTCGGCGAAGAGTACCGTCACGCCGCGGCGGCTCGCCTCGCGTTCGAAGTTTTCCAGCCACACGTCGAGATTGTCCAGCGCGCGATTGCGGCGCTCCTTGAGCGCCGCGCGAGTGGCGGGAAAGTCGATCGCGGTCATTGCCGTGGCGCGGGCCGACACGAACTTGGTGGACAGCTTGGTCAGGTTCTGCTGCAACCGCTGGTCGGCAAGTTTCTGACCGGCGCGAGCCTTGAACTGCATCGATTGGATTTGCATGGCGGCCTTGAGCGGACTCGAAAACGCGACGCGCGGCACGCGCGAGTCGATATGCGTGAAATGAATGGCGCGGGTGGAACGACAAGCGGCAGGCGGCGACCAACGGCCACGCGCCTTATATGTCTCCCGCCAGCACCTGAGCGATGTGCAGCACCCGCGTGGTCGAGTCCCCGGTTCGCCGCAGACGGCCTTCGATGTTGAGCATGCAGCCAAGATCGCCGAGCACCACCGTGCCGGCGCCGGTCGCACTAATATTCGCGCACTTCTCGTCGACGATCGCCGTCGAGATATCGCCGTACTTGACCGCGAAGGTGCCGCCGAAACCGCAGCAATGCTCGCAATCCTTCATCTCCGTCACCGCGACGCCCACCTGCGCGAGCAATGCGCGCGGCTGGCTCTTTACGCCGAGTTCGCGCAACCCCGAGCAGGAGTCGTGGTACGTTACGTGGCCCGCAAACTCGCCCGGCTGCAATTGCACTTTGGCCACGTTGACGAGGAAATCGGTCAGCTCGAACACCCTCGCGCGCACCCGACCGTAGCGGTTCATCAGTTCGGGGTCGTCGGCGAACAGGTCACCGTAGTGCACGCGGATCATGCCGCCGCACGACCCCGACGGCACCACCACGTAGTCGAACTGTTCGAACTCGCGCAAGGTTTTCTCGGCCAGATCGCGCGCAATGCGCCGCTCTCCCGAGTTGTACGCGGGCTGCCCGCAACAGGTCTGCGCCGGTGGCACCACCACCTCGAAACCGGCGCCTTCGATCAGTTTGATGACCGAAAAGCCAATCTCGGGACGCATCAGGTCGATCAGGCAGGTGACGAACAATCCGACTCGCATGAGCCCTCCTTCGGGAAAACGTCCCTGATTATCCGCTGTTTGGCGCACAATACCAACGGCCGGAAGGCATAGGACGAACGCCTCGCAAATTCGAGCAGGCCTTCGAACCGCGTTCGCTTTTTTCACTATACGAGATACAATCAATTTCCGCTGTTTGACGCGTCAACCGATTCTTCCCATGAGCGATACGAACCCGGATCCCAAAACTTCGATCCAGGTGATCGAACGCATGATGCGCCTGCTCGATGCACTCGCGGCGCATAGCGACCCGGTCAGCCTGAAAGAACTCGCTATCCGTACGGAGTTGCACCCGTCCACCGCGCACCGCATCCTGAACGACATGGTGATGTGCCGGCTGGTCGACCGCTCGGATCCCGGCACCTACCGTCTCGGCATGCGCCTGCTCGAACTGGGCAATCTGGTGAAGGCGCGTCTGTCGGTGCGCGACGCGGCGCTGACGCCAATGCGCGAGTTGCACCGGCAGACCGGCCAAACGGTGAACCTGTCGGTACGCCAGGGCGACGAAATCGTCTACATCGAACGCGCTTATTCCGAACGTTCCGGCATGCAGGTGGTGCGGGCCATCGGCGGGCGGGCGCCACTGCATCTGACTTCGGTGGGCAAGCTGTTCCTCGCCGCCGACGAATCCACCCGCGTGCGAGCCTACGCCACGCGCACCGGCCTGTCGGGCCACACGCAGAACAGCATCACCGACCTGAGCAAGCTGGAGCGCGAGCTGTCGCACGTGCGCCAGCAGGCCTGCGCGCGCGACAACGAGGAACTGGAACTGGGCGTGCGTTGCATCGCAGCCGGCATCTACGACGACACCGGCAAGCTGGTCGCCGGCCTGTCGTTATCGGCGCCGGCAGACCGCCTGCAGGACTCGTGGCTCGGGCAGCTCAGCCAGACGGCGCTGATGATTTCCGAAGCGCTCGGCTATCGGCCACAGGCGCCTCATGATCATTCGCGCAGTCATCAGGCCTGAGACGGCCGCCACTCCTGCGCCGTTGCAATGAAAAAAGCCTCGCGAAAATGCGAGGCTTTTTCATTCACGCGCGGCCGTCCTGAAAACCGGCCGCCGCAACGCCGCTCTTCAGGTGCCGGGACCGCTGGCATCCGCGCTGGTGATACGCGGCTGGTCGCCGCCGTTATCCAGCCACGTGCGCAGACGCGTCGCGTCCGCGAAACGCGAATACTTGCCCGACGAATCCAGCAGCACCATGATCATGGGACGGCCATGAATGGTCGCCTGCATCACGAGGCACTCGCCCGCCTCGTTGATGAAACCGGTCTTCTGCAGACCAATGTCCCACGTCGGGTTGCGCACCAGCGCATTGGTGCTGTTGTACGCCAGCGAACGCTTGCCGGTGTACACCTCGTAGCTGCGATCGGTCGAGAATTTGCGGATCAGCGGGTACTGGTACGCCGCGTTGACCATCTTCACGAGGTCGCGCGCGCTCGACACGTTCTGGCTCGTCAAACCCGTGGGGTTTTCGAAGTGCGTGTCGGTCATGCCGAGTTGTTTGGCCTTCGCGTTCATCGCGGCGAGGAACGCCGGACGGCCGCCCGGGAAATACCGCGACAGCGCAGCGGCGGCCCGGTTTTCCGAGGCCATCAGCGCGATGTGCAGCATGTCCTCACGCGACAGTACCGAGCCCACCGACAGACGCGAGCCGGTGTTCTTCTCGTAGTCGCGGTCTTCGTCGGTCACTTCGATCTGGTCGGTCATCGACTCTTTCGAATCGAGCACCACCATCGACGTCATGAGCTTGGTGATCGACGCGATCGGCACCACGGCGCGCGAGTTCTTGTCGAACAGCGGCTCGCCGGAGTTCTGGTCGATCACGTAGGCGACGCTCGAGCGCAACATCAGCGCGTCCGGCGTTTCGTGCAGGCCGAAAGCCTGGCCGACGGTTGGCTGGCGCGGCTCATACGCGACGCGGCGCACCACCGAGTGGTGACGGCCGTTCGACGTGAAGCTCACGCGCTTGCGCTTCGCGCTGGCGCGCGGCGCATCGTCGTCCGCGGCGGCCGCGGTTTTCACCGCCGCGCCTTTACCGGCCCTCGCCGACTTGCCCGACACCTTGGCGGTGGCGGCAGCGGCGGCCGGCTTCTTCGCGGCTTTAGCGTGTTTGGAGGTTTTTGCAGTCGCAGCAGCCGTGGCGGCAAAGCTGCTGACAGGCGTGGCGAACGCCGCTGCGACGACCAGGGAGACGGCCACCGACAGAGCGGTGCTGCGGGCCGCGCCGTGGATCACTTTTAGCGACGAAAACATGTCGGTTTTCATGGGTGTTCGGTAGGGAGCGGCGAGAAGTTTCCGCAAGTGTAGTAAAACAACGAAAAATTAGCAATTTGAAGCACTTATAAGCGCTCCTTAAACCGGCTTGTAAGCTCCGATCGCAAAAACACAAATAAGTGCCGCGCGTCGATCGAAAAAAACGATCGCCAACGTGCTGCGTCTCGCCCTTGCCGCCATCCGCCGAATCGAGGGATTGTTGCAGCTTAACGGCAATTTCGAGACAACCTTGATGAGGGGAAATACGGTTGGAGCATCGGCAGGTGCAGCCGCCGGGCAAGATGTCGTCGGGGCCTCCTGCTCACCTTGTAAACGCCTGCTGGAGACCGCCAACGCGCATTCGACCGGCATGAAGCATTAACGTTCCATGACAGTTTGCGGTTTACACCGAATCTTCATTTCATGACTTTTCGTGAGATGCGGATGTTACCGTTCCCCGCCCGATCCTGTTGTGGCGGAAGAAAAACTCAGCGAACCGGTCCCGAATAACGATTTATGCCGCACCAGCACGGTGCAGCAGTCAAATCGACCGGCGTCACACGAATGACATGCTTACTGCATAACGTGTTGTTTTGTCAGCATTTTCTTAAAATTGTGCGCCGCACAAAAACCGCTTGACATTCCTTGTGGTCATCTTAAAATGAGGACATTGCTGCGATGCACAATACATCGCGGTCCGGGGGAGACGACCTTCCGTCTCGCCACCACCCAATGCGGTCCGCACAGACAGACCGCAATCCAGGAGCGTAAACCATGACTCTGCTGACCCCTGAGCAATTCGCCGCAGCCCAGAAAGCCAACTTCGAAACGCTGTTCGGCCTGACGACCAAAGCATTTGAAGGCGTCGAAAAGCTGGTTGAGCTGAATCTGCAAGTCGTCAAGTCGACGCTCGCGGAAAGCCAGGAAAATGCCCAACGCGCGCTGTCGGTCAAGGACGCGCAGGAATTGCTGGCGCTGCAGGCAAGCCTCGCGCAGCCGGTGGCTGAAAAGGCGCTGTCGTATGGCCGCCACGTGTATGAAATCGTTTCGGCAACGCAAGGTGAATTCACCCGCGTCGCGGAAGCCCAATTTGAAGAGCAAAACCGCAAGGTGCAGTCGCTCGTCGAAAACGTCGCGAAGAACGCACCGGCCGGTTCGGAAACCGCCGTGGCCGTGATGAAGTCGGCAATCACCGCCGCCAACACCACGTACGAAACGGTTCACAAAGCAACCAAGCAAGCTGTCGAAATCGCCGAAAGCAACTTCAACGCAGCCGCTACCGCCGCGTCGAAGGCCGCTTCGCAAGCCGCTGCGCAAGCATCGCGCTCGGCCAAGAAGGCAGTCTAAGCTTCAGGCATCGCTTTCGGGCAGTACCTCACGCCGGCATCGCGCAAGCAGTGCCGGCGTTATCGTAAGCAACAGCGTCGTGCCGTTGCCGCTCACACGGTTTGATTGGCCGAACGCTCCGATACGTTGAACAGCGTATCGTTTGCCCGGCCAAAAGCCGGGATTTTTTTGGCCGGCTGCCGAACATGAGGCGGCGAGCATGCGTAAGCCACCGCCGCGAGTGTCGTGGCGGCACGACAAGCGCCCTGCCCTGTTGCCCGATGAAAAGAAACGGCGCGTTCCTGACGGGACGCGCCGTTTCTCTTTGCTCCTTCGAACCCGCCCGCAAGCGGGGCCGGCCGAACGGCTTTACTTCTTTTTCTGCGGCGGCAAATCGGTGCAGACGCCTTCATACAGCTCGGCGGCCATCCCGATCGATTCGCCCAGCGTCGGGTGCGGATGAATCGTCTTGCCGATGTCGGTCGCGTCCGCGCCCATTTCGACTGCGAGACAGACTTCGCTGATCAGGTCGCCCGCATTCAGACCGACGATCCCGCCGCCGATCACGCGATGCGTTTCCTCGTCGAACAGCAGCTTCGTGAAGCCTTCGTCGCGGCCGTTGGCGATCGCGCGGCCCGAAGCCGCCCACGGGAACACCGCCTTGCCGTACTTGATGCCCTCGGCCTTCAACTGGTCTTCAGTCTTGCCGGCCCACGCCACTTCCGGATCGGTGTAGGCCACCGACGGAATCTGCAGCGCGTCGAAGTACGCCTTCTCGCCATGCGCGGCTTCGGCGGCGACGTGGCCTTCGTGCACCGCCTTGTGCGCGAGCATCGGCTGACCGACGATATCGCCGATCGCGAAGATGTGCGGCACATTGGTGCGCATCTGCTTGTCGACGTCGATGAAGCCGCGATCAGTGACCGCGACGCCCGCCTTGTCCGCGCCGATCCGCTTGCCGTTCGGCGTACGGCCGACGGCGACCAGCACGAGGTCGTAGCGCTGCGCTTCGGCCGGCGCCTTCTCACCTTCGAACGACACGTAGATGCCGTCGTCCTTCGCTTCGGCTGCGGTGGTCTTGGTCTTCAGCATGACGTTCGCGAAACGCTTGCTGTTGAACTTCTCCCACACCTTGACCAGATCACGGTCCGCGCCGGCCATCAGGCCGTCGAGCATTTCGACCACATCGATTTGCGCGCCGAGCGTTGCATACACTGTCGCCATTTCGAGGCCGATGATGCCGCCGCCGATCACCAGCATGCGCTGCGGAATCTGCCGCAATTCGAGCGCGCCGGTCGAATCGACCACGCGCGGGTCTTCTGGAATGAACGGCAGCTTCGCCGCTTCCGAGCCCGCGGCGATGATCGCCTGCTTGAACTTGACGACCTTCTTGCCGCCTTCGGTCTGCACTTCCATGTGGTTTGGATCGACGAACGCGCCGGTGCCCGTCACCACTTCGACCTTGCGTAACTTGGCCATGCCCGCGAGCCCGCCGGTCAGCTTCTTGACGACACCCGACTTGAAGTCGCGCAGCTTGTCGAGATCGATCTGCGGCTTGCCGAATGTGATGCCGTGCGAGCCGAGCGCTTCGGCTTCGTCGATCACGAGCGCCGTATGCAGCAGCGCCTTCGACGGAATGCAGCCGACATTCAGACACACGCCGCCGAGCGTCGAATAACGCTCGACCAGCACCGTCTTCATACCGAGGTCGGCCGAGCGGAACGCGGCCGAATAGCCGCCGGGGCCCGAACCGAGCACGAGCATGTCGCACTCGATATCCGCGCTGCCCGCGAAACTGCCGGCTTGCGGAGCGGGCGTGGGCGCCGCCGACTTTGGCGCGGGCGTTGCTGCAGCCTGCGCCGGAGCCTTTTCAGGCTCGCTGGCCGCGGCCTTCGGTGCATCCTTGGCGGGCGCGGCGTCCGCCGACGTTTCGACGAGCGCAATCACGGTGCCTTGCGAGACCTTGTCGCCGGCTTTGACGCGGACTTCCTTGACGGTACCGGCGGTATCGCTCGGCACTTCGATGGAGGCCTTATCGGACTCGAGCGTCATCAGCGCCTGTTCGTTCTCGATGACGTCGCCCGCTTTGATATTGACTTCGATGACATCGACGTCCTTGAAGTCACCGATATCCGGCACTTTTACTTCGACGAGACTCATGTTGTCCCCTTCTCTTATTGATCGTGATGTGCGAAGAACCTACCCCATGGGCCCAAAAGCTGGCAGCGCGACGAACAGAATCATCCTTTGCTGACCGCCGAAGGACGCGCCTTTCTTTCGCTTACTCTTCTTTGGAAGACAAAGAAGAGTAAGTGCCGCCCCGCACAGGGGCGACGCTAATAGACCGACAAGAATGCAGGTTCTGCAAAAGTGCGCGGATCACAGACATATAGTCAGCGCCCCGCGCAACATCACCATCAAAGAATCACACGCCGGAAATCGGCAAGAAGCGCCCCAAGATACGCATTGAAGCGCGCAGCTTCAGCCCCGTCGATAACCCGATGGTCATACGACAGCGACAGCGGCAACATCAGCTTCGGCACGAACTGCTTGCCGTCCCACACCGGCTTCATCGCTCCACGCGACAGACCGAGAATGGCGACTTCAGGCGCGTTGATGATCGGCGTGAAATGCGTGCCGCCGATCCCGCCGAGCGATGAAATCGAGAAGCAGCCGCCTTGCATCTGATCCGGCTTGAGCTTGCCGTCGCGTGCGGCCTTCGACAGATCCGTCATTTCCTTCGCGATCTCGACGAGACCCTTCTTGTCGGCGTCGCGAATCACCGGCACCACCAGACCATTCGGCGTATCGGCGGCAAAACCCACGTGGTAGTACTGCTTGAACACGAGGTTGTCGCCATCGAGGCTCGCGTTGAACGTCGGGAATTTCTTCAGGGCCGACACCACGGCCTTGATCACGAACGCCAGCATCGTGATTTTCACGCCGGCCTTTTCGTTTTCCTTGTTCAACTGCACGCGCAGCGCTTCGAGTTCGGTAATGTCCGCTTCGTCGTTGTTCGTGACGTGCGGAATCATGACCCAGTTGCGATGCAGGTTCGCGCCCGAAATCTTCTTGATGCGCGACAGCGGCTTCGGATCGATCGGACCGAACCTGGTGAAGTCGACCTTCGGCCACGGCAGCAAATTCAGCTCGCCGCCACCTGCGGCGGCCGGCGCCGCACCTGCGGGCGCTGCGCGCTGGCCGGTCATCACGCCCTTGATGAAGGCGGTCACGTCGGCTTGCGTAATGCGGCCCTTCGGACCCGTGCCCTGCACCTGCGTGACGTCGACACCGAGTTCGCGTGCGAACTTGCGCACCGACGGCGACGCGTGGCTCGCGTGGCGCGTGCCGCCCTCGCCAGCCGGAATCGACGGTGCTTGCGCAAGCGCCGACGGTGCGGCCGGCGCGGGCGACGGCGTGGCCGGCGCATCGGACGGCTCTTCGGCGGGCGCCGGCTTCGCAGCCGGTGCGGGAGCCGGCGCGGCAGCCGCGCTTTCGGCTTCCACGACCACGATCACCGAGCCTTCCGAGACCGTATCGCCGACCTTGACCTTCACTTCCTTGACGACCCCGGCGGCCGAGCTCGGCACGTCCATGGTCGCCTTGTCGGATTCGAGCGTCACCAGCGACTGCTCTTTCTCGACGCGATCCCCGACCTTCACCGCGACTTCGATCACGGGAATGTCTTTGTAGTCGCCGATATCCGGCACCTTGACTTCCTGCAGGCCGCCGCCGCTCGCAGCGGGTGCGGGCGCAGCAGCCGGCGCGGGCGCCGGTGCGGCAGCAGGAGCCGGGGCAGGAGCAGGAGCCGCCGCCGCTCCACCTTCGGCGCCTTCCAGCACGACGATCAGCGAACCCTCCGACACGTTGTCGCCGACCTTGACCTTCACTTCCTTGACGACGCCGGCCGCCGAACTCGGCACATCCATGGTCGCCTTGTCGGATTCCAGCGTAACGAGCGATTGCTCTTTCTCGACGGTATCACCCGCCTTCACCAGCACCTCGATCACAGGAATGTCCTTGTAATCGCCGATGTCCGGCACCTTGACTTCGATCGCTTGACTCATTGTTAGTGTCTCCTGGGCCGCGCACGCAGCCTGCCTCTGTCGATCAGAAGCAGGCGCGCACGCCGTGGCACACGGGGAATGATGCCTTAGACGGTCATCGGGTTGGGTTTGGCGGGATCAAGGTTGTACTTCTTGAGCGCCTCGGCGACCACCTTGCGTTCGATCGTGCCTTCGTCTGCCAGCGCATTCAGCGCGGCAACCGTGACCCAGTAGCGGTCGACTTCGAAGAAGTGGCGCAGCTTTTCGCGAGTGTCCGAACGGCCATAGCCATCCGTGCCCAACACGACGAACTTCTGCGGCACGAACGCACGGATCTGCTCGGTCAGCGCGCGCACGTAGTCGGTCGATGCGATGACCGGACCTTGCGCGTCCTTCAGCAGCTTCTCGACGTGCGAGAGTTTCTTCTCTTCGGTCGGGTGCAACAGGTTCCAGCGCTGGACTTCGTGACCTTCACGCGCCAGTTCGGTGAAGCTCGGCACGCTCCACAGGTCGGCGGCGACGCCCCAGTCGTTCTTCAGCAGGTCGGCGGCGGCGATCACTTCGTTGAAGATCGTGCCCGCGCCCATCAGCTGCACGCGCGGCGCCTTCTTGTCCGCTTCGGCCTTGCGGAACGCGTACATGCCCTTGATGATGTCGGCCGCTACAGCGTCGCCCTGCGGAATCGCCGGGTGCTCGTAGTTTTCGTTCATCACCGTGATGTAGTAATACACGTCTTCCTGGTCAGCCACCATGCGGCGCAGACCGTCCTGCATGATGACCGCGAGTTCGTAACCGAACGTCGGGTCGTAGCTGATGCAGTTCGGCACCGAAGCGGCCCACAACAGCGAGTGGCCGTCTTCGTGTTGCAGACCTTCGCCGTTCAGCGTCGTGCGGCCCGCGGTGCCGCCCAGCAGGAAGCCGCGCGAGCGCATGTCGCCCGCCGCCCATGCGAGGTCGCCGATACGCTGGAAGCCGAACATCGAGTAGAAGATGTAGAACGGGATCATGATTTCGCCGTGCGTCGAGTACGACGTCGCGGCGGCGATCCAGTCCGCCATACCACCGGCTTCGTTTATGCCTTCCTGCAGAATCTGACCGGTTTCCGACTCGCGGTAGAACATGAGCTGGTCGGAATCCTCCGGCACGTACTTCTGGCCGTCCTGATTCCAGATGCCGATCTGACGGAACAGGCCTTCCATACCGAAGGTACGCGACTCGTCCGGCACGATCGGCACGATGCGCTTGCCGAGCGCCTTGTCCTTCAGCAGGATGTTCAGGATCCGCACGAACGCCATCGTCGTGGAGATCTCGCGGCCTTCGCCCGTGCCCTTCAACAGCGGCTCGAACGCCGACAGTTCCGGCACCGGCAGCGAGTCCGCCTTCTGACGACGCGCCGGCAGATAGCCGCCGAGGTCCTGGCGGCGCGCGCGCATGTACTCGAGTTCCTTCGAACCTTCTTCGAACTTGAGGTACGGCACGTTGACGAGGTCTTCGTCGGCGATCGGCAGACGGAACTGGTCGCGGAATTTCTTCAGCTGCTCCACCTGCATCTTCTTTTGCTGGTGGGTGATGTTCATCGCCTGGCCGGCTTCGCCCATGCCGTAGCCCTTGATCGTCTTCGCGAGGATGACGGTCGGCTGGCCCTTCGAATTCGACGCTTCCTGGAACGCTGCGTAGATCTTGTGCGGATCGTGGCCGCCGCGATTCAGATTCCAGATGTCCTCGTCGGACCATTCGGCGACCAGCGCCTTGAGTTCCGGCGTGTTGAAGAAGTGCTCGCGCACAAAGGCGCCCGACTCCGACTTGTACGTCTGGTATTCGCCGTCGACGACTTCCATCATCCGGCGCATCAGCGCGCCCGACTTGTCGCGTTGGAACAGCGCATCCCAGCGGCTGCCCCAGATCACCTTGATCACGTTCCAGCCAGCGCCGCGGAATTCGCTTTCGAGTTCCTGAATGATCTTGCCGTTACCGCGCACCGGGCCGTCGAGGCGCTGCAGGTTGCAGTTGATCACGAACACCAGGTTGTCGAGGCGTTCGCGACCGGCCATGCCGATCGCGCCGAGCGATTCCGGCTCATCCGTTTCGCCGTCGCCGAGGAAGGCCCAGACCTTGCGGCCTTCGGTCTTCGTGATGCCGCGCGCCTGCATGTATTTCATGAAGCGCGCCTGGTAGATCGCCATGATCGGACCGAGGCCCATCGACACGGTCGGGAACTGCCAGAAGTCCGGCATCAGCCACGGGTGCGGGTACGACGAGATGCCCTCGCCGCCCACTTCCTGACGGAAGTTGTCGAGCTGGTTTTCGCTCAGGCGGCCAAGCAGGAACGCGCGCGAGTAGACGCCCGGCGACGAGTGGCCCTGCACGAACACGAGATCGCCGCCATGCTCGGCCGACGGCGCGTGCCAGAAGTGGTTGTAGCCGACGTCATACAGCGTGGCCGCCGAAGCGAACGACGCGATGTGGCCGCCGACGTTGGTTTCCTTGCCCGCGCGCAGCACCATCGCGATGGCGTTCCAGCGCGTGTACGAGCGGATGCGGTGTTCGAGGTCCTGGTCGCCGGGGATCTTCGCCTGGCGGGCAACCGGAATCGTATTGATGTACGGGGTGTTGGCCGAGAACGGCAGATGTTCGCCGTGCACGCGGGCGAACTCGATCTGTTTCTCGATCAGGTAGTGGGCACGGTCGGGGCCCACAGCAGAAATCACGCCATCCAGCGCCTCAAGCCATTCGCCGGTTTCCTGGGGATCGTCGTCTTTTTCAGCGGCGACATATTTCATGACTTCGTCGGGTACAGCGGACATGCTCGTCTCCTGGATATAGAGGAACGCTCTTTGGACAGACGACGCGGACGAAGCACGACCGCGGCAGCTTCGGCCGATTGTAATAAGGGTCCCGACGTCCACGCAACAAAATTTTCAAATGACGAGATCAATTCTCATAATGCGGAAAATTGCTGCGACGCAACCTGGTTTGACTGCCGATCGGCGGATACGTCGGCTAGTTTGCGCCGATTAATGGCACTTTCCGTGCTTTTTTGCGCCTTTTGTCAGTCACGCGCTGCGCTACAATGCCACGCATGTTGACCGAACGGCTTTTCGCTCGCTCGGCGCGCACCGCCGGTTCGCCGGGCGATTCGACGCCGTCCTCCCGCTGGCACCATGGACCATGGTGGTCGAATTCCTATTTGCTGACGCCGCTCCTGTCGATCCTGGTTTTCCTGGTCGTCATGAGCCTGATCCTGTGGAGCCTCAACCGGCGCGAACAGCAGCAGCAGGAAGACACCCTCTACCGTAACGTCGCGTGGGCGCAGCAGCAGATCCGCCTGTCCATGACCGGCGCGCAGGAACAGATTCAGGCGCTCGCGCGCGATCTGGCCACCGGCCACGCCGATCCGCATTCGTTCCAGGCGTCCACTACGGACATCATGCAGGGGCATCCCGAGATCCTCTACATGAACTGGTACACGAGCGCACAGCAGCCGCGCTGGCCCAATACCGCCCTGCCCGTGTTCGGCCAGCGGCTCGCGAGGCCCAACGACGCGCAGATGGACGAAGCGGTCAAAGCCGCCTTCGCCGAAGCGCGCGACACGCGCCGCCAGGTCTATTCGCCGCTGATCTACGACGACCTCGGCAACGGCTACATCACGCTGCAAACGCCGGTGTTCCGCGACCGCGAGTTCCTCGGCGCGATTGCGGCGGTGTTCTCGGTCGAAGGAATTCTCAAGCGCGACATCCCGCCCGAGCTGTCTGCCAAATACAAGATCTCGATCATCGACGTGAACAACCGCGAGTTGACCACCACGTCGACCCGCCCGCGCCTGCCGCGCGACATGTTCTACGACCTGCCGCTCGATCCGCCGGGCCAGGGCATCTCGGTGCGCGTTTATGCGTTCCCGCAGATGACCAACTTCACCAACAACACGCTGGTGTGGCTGGTGGCGGGCCTCTCGTGCTTCGTGTTGTGGAGCTTGTGGAGTTTGTGGAAGCACACGCGCCAGCGCTTCGAAGCACAACAGGCGCTGTACGCGGAAGCGTTCTTTCGCCGCGCGATGGAAAACTCGGTGCTGATCGGCATGCGCGTGCTCGACATGCACGGCCGCATCACCCACGTCAATCCCGCGTTCTGCCGGATGACCGGGTGGGACGAAAGCGATCTGGTCGGCAAAAACGCGCCGTTCGCCTACTGGCCGCGCGACGCCTACCCGGAGATGCAACGCCAGCTCGACATGACGCTGCGCGGCAAGGCGCCGTCCTCGGGGTTCGAGTTGCGGGTGCGCAGGAAGGACGGCTCGCTGTTCCATGCGCGTCTCTATGTGTCGCCGCTGATCGACAGCTCGGGCCGCCAGACCGGCTGGATGTCGTCGATGACCGACATCACCGAGCCCAAGCGCGCGCGCGAGGAGCTCGCCGCCGCCCACGAACGCTTCACCACCGTGCTCGAAAGCCTCGACGCCGCGGTGTCGGTGCTGGCCGCCGACGAAGCCGAGTTGCTGTTCGCCAACCGCTACTACCGGCACCTGTTCGGCATCCGCCCGGACGGTCATCTGGAATTGGCGGGCGGCGGGTTCGATAGCGCACAGGCGTCGTCCGACTCGATTGATATGGTGGATACCTACGCGGGCCTGCCCGCGGCCGCGTTGACCGAAAGCACCGCCGATGCGCAGGAAATCTACGTGCAAAGCATCCAGAAGTGGTTCGAAGTGCGCCGTCAGTACATCCAGTGGGTGGACGGCCATCTCGCGCAGATGCAGATCGCGACCGACATCACCACCCGCAAACGGGCACAGGAACTCGCGCGCCAGCAGGACGAAAAGCTGCAGTTCACGAGCCGCCTGATGACGATGGGCGAGATGGCCTCGTCGCTCGCGCACGAACTCAATCAACCGCTCGCCGCGATCAACAACTATTGCTCCGGCACTGTCGCGCTGGTTAAATCCGGTCGCACGACGCCCGACAACCTGCTGCCGGTGCTCGAAAAAACCGCCCAGCAGGCGGTACGCGCCGGCATGATCATCAAGCGCATCCGCGAGTTCGTGAAGCGCAGCGAGCCGAAGCGGCAGGCCACGCGCGTCGCCGATATCGTCGCGGACGCGGTGGGGCTCGCCGAGATCGAAACGCGCAAGCGCCGCATTCGCATCGTCACCGATCTGCGCTCGCGCCTGCCGGTGATCTACGTCGACCCGGTGCTGATCGAGCAGGTGCTGGTCAACCTGCTGAAGAACGGCGCCGAGGCGATGGCCGAAGCCCGCCCGAACGCGGTCGATCCGGTGATCCGCGTGGTCGTGCGGCTGGAGAGCGGCTTTGTCTGCATCAGCGTCGTCGACCAGGGTCCGGGCGTCGACGAAGCGACAGCCGAGCGGCTGTTCGAACCGTTTTACAGCACCAAGTCCGATGGTATGGGCATGGGGCTGAACATTTGCCGTTCGATTATCGAATCGCACCGCGGCCGTCTGTGGGTGGTGAACAACGTCGAGTCCGACGGCCACATCACAGGCGCCACGTTCCATTGCAGTCTGCCTATTGGAGAGCCTGACGGCCCGAGCAACGGCGGGTCAGAGGCGCCGACACCACAAACCGTTACGGGAGAGCTATGAACAGCCCAGTCACCACACAGGAAACTGTCTTTGTCGTCGACGACGACGAGGCCGTGCGAGATTCGCTGCGCTGGCTGCTGGAGGCGAACGGCTACCGCGTGCAGTGCTTCTCCAGCGCCGAGCAGTTCATCGACGCATGGCAGCCGCATCAGCATCCAGGCCAGATCGCCTGCCTGATCCTCGATGTGCGCATGTCAGGCATGAGCGGGCTCGAGTTGCAGGAACGCCTGATCGCCGACAACGCGTCGCTGCCGATCATCTTCGTGACGGGTCACGGCGATGTGCCGATGGCCGTGTCGACGATGAAAAAAGGCGCGATGGACTTCATCGAGAAACCGTTCGACGAAGCCGAGTTGCGCAAGCTTGTCGAGCGCATGCTCGACAAGGCGCGCAGCGAAAGCACCAGCGTGCAGCAGCAGCGCGCCGCCGCCGAGCGCCTGGGCAAGCTGACCGCGCGTGAGCATCAGGTGCTCGAGCGCATCATCGCAGGCCGTCTGAACAAGCAGATCGCCGACGACCTCGGCATCAGCATCAAGACTGTCGAAGCGCATCGCGCGAACATCATGGAAAAGCTCAACGTCAATACGGTCGCCGATCTGCTGCGACTGGCGCTGTCGAACAAGCCGCAACCCGCGCAATAAATCCGACGGGCGGCATTCCCCGCAAGAAGCCATCGCATTGCTCACGGCCGGACTGCAGAAGAGTCCGGCCCGCAGCGGTTCCACGCCTGCGCTACCCGCGCGCGGCACCCTTCCCGCGTTTTCCTTTCCCCCGCCTTCCTCCACGTTTTCTTCCGCGTTGCAGTGCCGGTCACGATGCGCGGCCCGGTAATTGCTCACCTCAGCCTGTCCTTTTCTAATCGGCCGCTTTCGTCCGACATGATTGACAGGCCCGGCTGCGCCCCCCTGATTTACATAGAACTCCTTAGGAAGTGCTGATGCACAATCAATGCGGGCACGACGTGCGGTACACGGCGCACACCGTTTCGCAAAACGCCGTTAGCGATTCACGCGGCCCGCACGCCGCACCTCCTGCATCGTTGCCGCTTCATTGCCGCGTCGTCCACCGGACCCCTCGCACGCGGCTGGCGTTTCGATCCGCGTGCCGCGCACGATGAAATGCTGACGCGCCGCATCGGCCGCAATGAACGCGCGGCGATCATGACCTCGCTCGCTTATGTCGACGCGCAGAACGACTATCACAACCTGACAGACGGCGCGTGCAGCGGCGGCGGTCAAAGCGTTCGATCCGGACGAGAGCTGGCAGGCGGTGCAGCCGTAACGCGTGGCCTCGGCGGTATGGGGGCGATGGCCTGCCGGTCGCGCTGTGCGTGACGCGAATCCACGCGTGGCGCGTCAGACAGGCCCGGTATAATGACGGATTTCGCAGCCGCGCCTATCTCCGATTCGCGCCGCGCGCTTTTCACGTGCCGACCCGTTCCCGCTGAAAAGCGCCATCGCGCGGGGCGCCTTCAGGCGTCCGCGCCCTGTCCCGCTTTCCAAACTGCCTATCTCGACCCGACCATGACTGCCAAACTGATCGACGGCCTCGCCCTTTCCAAGACTCTGCGCGCCGACGTCGCCGCGCGCGCCGCCGCCCTCACCGCCCGCGGCCATCAGCCGGGCCTGGCCGTCGTGCTGGTCGGCGCCAATCCGGCCAGCGAAGTGTATGTGCGCAACAAGGTCAAGGCGTGCCAGGACAACGGCCTCGGCTCGTCGTTCGACCGCTATCCGGCCGACCTGCCGGAAGCCGAGCTGCTCGCGCGCATCGACGAACTGAACCGCGATCCGCGCATCCACGGGATTCTGGTGCAACTGCCGCTGCCCAAACATATCGACAGCCACAAGGTGATCGAGGCGATTGCGCCGGAAAAGGACGTCGACGGCTTTCACGTCGCCAATGCCGGCGCGCTGATGACCGGCCAGCCGCTGTTTCGTCCGTGCACGCCATACGGCGTGATGAAAATGTTCGAAGCGTACGGGATCGATCTGAAAGGCGCGAACGCGGTGGTGATCGGCCGCTCGAACATCGTTGGCAAGCCGATGGCGCTGCTGCTGCTCGAAGCCGGCGCGACCGTGACGATCTGCCATAGCAAGACGCGCGATCTGGCCGCGCACACGCGCAACGCCGACGTGGTGGTGGCGGCCACCGGCTTGCGCAACATCCTGACAGCCGACATGGTGAAGCCGGGCGCGACGGTGATCGACGTCGGCATGAATCGCGACGACGCCGGCAAGCTGTGCGGCGACGTCGATTTCGCGGGCGTCAAGGAAGTGGCCGGCTACATTACGCCAGTGCCGGGCGGCGTCGGCCCGATGACCATCACGATGCTGCTCGTCAACACGATCGAAGCCGCCGAGCGCGAAGCGCACGCACAGGCGTAACGGCGGCACGCGGAAAAAGACGGCCGGCGAAGCACATTCGCCGACAGAGAGACTTTTCTGCGAACCTTGGCGCCCGGCTTCGCGCACAGAAGCTCGGCGCAGGAAACAGCGGCAGTCACGCGCCAGGGTGCGAGGTGCGCAGCGCGCGGCCAGCGCCGCTTCAACGCGTCGCCTGATCTCCCGCAGCCATGCCCGTCGCCGGCGACCTGTGCTGCGGCGCAAGCCGCGTGCGGCACCACGTCAGCACCGGCCGCTCCACAAAGTGCCACGACAGCGCCGCGCTCACGAGGATCAACGGCGCGGCGACCACCAGCGACATCACGTGGCTCAACTGCGGCGCGATATTCGCGACGCACTGCTGCACCATGAACCCGTACAGATAAATGCCGTACGAGTAGTCGTGACGCGGCACGAAGCGCCGCAGCGTCGGCGTCGTTCCCACCCACAGCACGCCGTACACGAAGGCCAGATAGAACAGCGGCTGCGCCCCGGCCGTATCGCGAAAGACCAGGAACACCATCGCGAACCCCAGCGCCGTCAGACCGTTGATGTCCACCCGCTCGCGCCAGCCGTACAACAGCATCCCCAAGATGAAGAACGGCTCCGGCCAGAACGAATAGCCGTTGGCGGGATGGCTGAAATCGCGCACGCCCAGCTGCAGATGCGGCAGATGCACGCGCACCACGATCGCGGCGCCGCCGAGCGCCGCCGCCGGCAGCACGCCGCGCGGGCTGGACAGCAGCCCCAGCATGCCGGTCACGAGCACGATCACATAGCAGCGCACTTCGAGCGGCAGCGTCCACAGCGTTGCGCAGATCTCGTGCGGCATGCGGTTATGCTCGAACACGCCAGGCAACGTCCAGCGGGTCTTCAGGGCGATGGTGGAGAAGTTGTCGAGGTTCGCCCAGGTCATCCCGGAGGCGAAGTATTCGCGCAGCGGCAGCGTCGTGAAAAGCGGCCCGATGATGAACACCGTCACGACCGAGCCGAGCGCCACCGCCGGCCACAGCCGTGCAATCCGCAACGCGACGAAACGCGGCCCCGAGCGCTGCCGGTCGAAGCTGGCTGTCACCAGCATGCCGCTCAGCAGAAAAAAAGCGTAGACGCCGAACGCGCCGAAACCATCGAAGCCGAGCGCGTTTTGCACCCAGTCGGTCGTGCCATCCGGTGCCTGGAGCAGATACGAATGGCCATACACGACGGCCACGGCGGCCAGCAGCCGCACGAGGTCGAAATTGTTGCCGTTGCGCTTTAAAGCGTGCGAAAGCGGGTTCATCGACACCTCTGACAGAAAACGTCGCTCACTGCTAGCGATATGTCAGATTGCGGCAGGGCAGCAATGCGCACCGTTCGCTTTCGCACAGAAACGCTTCAGCCGCAGCAGGCGCCCCAAAGGCGCCGCGAGCGCGCGTGGCCGCCTTCATGTCGCACGTCGCACGCCGCACGCTGCACGCCGCATGCCGCATGCGATTCACCCACGGAGCCGCGACATCTGATAATTTGTCTGCCGACGGATTGGAATCGGCGCGTCCCGCCCCAATCATGTCCCTATCGGGTGCCACAGGCGGCCGCGCGCGCCCCTCGTCGATGCACCGATTACCCGTTCACCCGCGTCAGACAGGAAGCCTCATGTCCACTACTCCCTCGCATCACGACAATCCGCTCCTCGATTTTTCCGACCTGCCGCGCTTTGCCGACATCCGCCCCGAACACGTGACGCCCGCTCTCGATGTGCTGCTCGCCGACGCGGCCGCCGCCGTCGAGCGCGCCGCGCTGCCGGTCACGCCCGCGTCATGGGCCGACGTGGTCGAGCCGGTCGAGCGCGCCACCGAACCGCTGTCGCGCGCGTGGAGCGTGGTCGGCCACCTGAACGCCGTCGCCGATACGCCTGAACTGCGCGCCGTGTACGGCGAAAATCTGCCGCGCGTGACCGAATTCTGGTCGAGCGTCGGACAGAACCTCGCGCTGTACCAGAAGTACAAGGCGCTGAACGCGAGCAGCGATTTCGCATCGCTGACCGGCGAGCGCAAGAAGATCCTCGGCAATGCGTTGCGCGATTTCCGGCTGTCTGGCGCCGAACTGCCGGAAGACCAGAAGCCGCACTTCGCCGAGCTGCAGGAAAAGCAGGCGGGGCTGTCGAAGGCCTTCTCGGACCACGTGCTCGACGCGACCAACGCTTACGCGTACATCGTCGATGCGGGCCAAGAAGCGCAACTCGCCGGACTGCCCGAAGATGTGGTCGAAGCCGCGAAGGAAGCGGCCGAACGCGAAGGCAAGACCGGCTACAAATTCACGCTGCACTTCCCGTCGTACTTCCCGGTGATGCAATACTCGGAAAATCGTCCGATGCGCGAAGCGATGTACCGCGCGTACGTGACACGCGCATCCGAACTCGGTGCGCAATACGGCAACGGCAAGCCTGAGTGGGACAACACGTCGGTGCTCGCCGAACAGTTGAAGCTGCGCGCGGAAGAAGCGCATATGCTCGGCTACGACAACTTCGCCGAAGTCTCGCTTGCGCCGAAGATGGCCGAGTCGCCCGCCCAGGTCATGACGTTCCTCGAAGACCTCGCCACGCGCGCGCGCCCGCATGCGGAACAGGACTGGAAGGAACTGCGCGAATTCGCCGCGAACGAACTCGGCATGAGCGAACTGCAACCGTGGGACATGACGTTTGCCGCTGAACGTCTGCGCCAGAAGCGCTATTCGTTTTCCGAGAACGAGGTCAAGCAGTACTTCCCCGAAGACGCGGTGTTCAAGGGTCTCTTCAAGGTCACGCAGACGCTGTTCGGCGTGCGCATCCGTCGCGACGAAGCGGCCGTGTGGCATCCGGACGTGCGCTTCTTCCGCGTCGAGAATCAGGACGGCGGTCTGGTCGCGCAGTTCTACCTCGACCTGTATGCCCGCGAAGGCAAACGCGGCGGCGCCTGGATGGACGATGCGCGCGGCCGTCACAAGCACTCGCACGGCGGCGTGCAAACGCCGGTCGCGTATCTGACCTGCAATTTCTCGGCGCCGGTCGGCGGCAAGCCCGCCTGCTTCACGCACGACGAAGTCATCACGCTGTTCCACGAGTTCGGCCACGGGCTGCATCACATGCTCACGCGCGTCGATGAACTGGGCGTGTCTGGGATCAACGGCGTGGAGTGGGACGCGGTCGAACTGCCGTCGCAATTCATGGAGAACTTCTGCTGGGAGTGGGACGTGCTCAGCGACATGACCTCGCACGTCGAAACGGCGAAGCCGCTGCCGCGCGATCTGTTCGACAAGATGCTGGCCGCGAAGAACTTCCAGAGCGGTTTGGGCACGCTGCGTCAGATCGTGTTCTCGATGTTCGACATGCAACTGCATACCGGCTTCGACGCGAGCGGCACGAAGAGCGCCACCGAACTCGCGAGCGAGATCAACGAACGCTTCCACGTGGTGCCGCAAGCACCGTTCTCGCGTTGGCCGAATACGTTCAGCCATATTTTCGCGGGCGGTTATGCGGCGGGTTACTACAGCTACAAGTGGGCTGAAGTGCTGTCCGCCGACGCGTACGCCGCGTTCGAAGAAGCGGCGCAAGCCGCGAGCGGCAGCGTGCTCGATCAGACGACCGGCATGCGCTATCGCAAGGAGATTCTGGAGGTGGGCGGCAGCCGTCCGGCGATGGAGTCGTTCAAGGCGTTCCGTGGCCGCGAGCCGACTATCGACGCGTTGTTGCGCCATAACGGCATGGCGCCGGGCTCGGTGCATTGACCGGTTGAAGCATCGAGCGGCGTGTTGTTGTGCGCCGCGCCGTCGATGTCGATGTCGATGTCATCAAACAAAGCCGGCGGCCTGCGTGAGCAGGCGCCGGCTTTTTCTTGCGCTAACGCCTGCGCGCACAAACCGCAGACTTACCGCGCCGCGCCAGCGGCTAGCCGCGATGCAGCTTGAAGTCCACTTGCGTCGGCCGCCCTTCGAGCGACAGCGCCGCCCGCGCAGCCGGCGCGCGGCTCACCACCTTGCCACGGCTGACCACCGCGAGCCGCGCGGCGCGCAAGCGAATCGCCTCGACCGGATCACGCGCGTCGAGCAGCACCAGATTGGCCGCGCATCCCGGCGCGATGCCATAGCCTTCCAGACCGAGAATCCGCGCGGCATTCACCGTGACCGCGTCGAAGCACGCGCGCATGCCGTCGACGCCCGTCATCTGTGCGACGTGCAGGCCCATGTGCGCGACTTCGAGCATGTCGCCCGAACCGAGGCTGTACCACGGGTCCATCACGCAGTCATGGCCGAACGCGACGTTGATGCCGGCCGCCATCATCTCCGGCACGCGCGTCATGCCGCGCCGTTTCGGATAAGTGTCGCTGCGGCCCTGCAGCGTGATGTTGATGAGCGGATTCGCGATCGCGGCGACACCCGACTCGCGCATCAGCGGCAGGAGCTTGCTGACGTAGTAGTTGTCCATCGAATGCATCGACGTCAGATGCGAGCCGGTGACGCGCCCTTGCAAACCGAGCCGCTGTGTTTCGGCCGCAAGCGTTTCGATGTGGCGCGACAGCGGATCGTCCGATTCGTCGCAATGCATGTCGACGCGCAAGCCCTGCTCCGCCGCGTACTCGCACAGCAGGCGCACGGACTGCGCGCCGTCGGCCATCGTGCGCTCGAAATGCGGAATGCCGCCGACTACGTCGACGCCCATCGCGATTGCCCGCTTGAGGTTCTCGAACGCGCCGGCGCTGCGCAGCACGCCGTCCTGCGGAAACGCCACCAGTTGCAGATCGAGATACGGCGCGACCCGGCGCTTCACTTCGAGCAGCGCCTCGACCGCGAGCAGGCGCGGATCGCACACGTCGACATGGCTGCGGATGGCCAGCAAGCCGCGCGCGACGGCCCAGTCGCAATACTGCAACGCGCGCTCGACGAGCGCCGCCTGCGTCAGTTCCGGCTTCAGCTCACCCCACAGCGCAATGCCCTCGATCAGCGTGCCCGACGCGTTCACGCGCGGCAAGCCGTACGACAGCGTCGCGTCCATGTGGAAATGCGGATCGACGAACGGCGGCGCGACGAGCGAACCCGCTGCATCGATTTCCTCACCCGCGCTCGCGGCGAGATTCGCCCCGACGGCGACGATGCGGCCCGCATCGATGCCGATGTCGACCGGTTGCCTGTCCTGTGGCGCGGCGCCGGACGGCAGCATCGCGCGGCGGATGATCAGATCCATCTGTCTCTCCCTTTGCCCGCTTCTGAGTGGTTACGATTCTATCGACGACAGAAAAGGTCGTGCGGTGTTTTATCCGGATGCCCGCCCGGGCTTCCGTACCGGCGCGCGGCGCGCAATCCGTACCGGCTACATGCTTCGCCGCGCGCCTATACTCGGCGTTCAGGACGGTGCATGCCGGGCGTTCCGGCAGCCGTCACCCGTTCACGGAGCAGGCAGATGAAAATGATCGGCGTGATTGGTGGGATGAGCTGGGAGTCGTCCACCGAGTATTACAAACTCCTCAACCGTCATGCGAAGGCGCGGCTCGGCGGGCATCACAACGCCCGCAGTCTGATGCTGACGGTCGACTTCGCGCCGATCGAGGCGAACCAGCGCGCGGGCGACTGGAACGCGCTCGGTCAGCAGATGGCCGATGCCGCGCGCCAGCTCGAACGCGGCGGCGCCGATCTGGTGATGCTCGCGACCAACACGATGCATCGCGTGTACGAGTCGATCGAGCAGGCGATCACGGTGCCGTTCCTGCATATCGCCGATCCGACCGGTGAAGCGCTGCGGGCTGCCGGTATCGAACGGGTTGGCCTGCTCGGCACGCGCTATACGATGGAGCAGACGTTTTACACGGGCCGCCTGCGCGAGCGCTATGGCCTCGAAACACTCGTTCCCGATGAGGCCGGCCGGGCCGACGTGCACCGCATCATTTACGACGAGCTGTGTCACGGCAATGTCCAGGATGCGTCGCGAGCGGTGTATCAAGGTGTGATCCAAACATTGGCCGAGCGTGGCGCGCAGGCGGTGATTCTCGGCTGCACTGAAATCACGTTGCTGATCAAGCCGGAAGATTGCGCGCTGCCGGTGTTCGATACGACCGCGCTGCATGCGCAAGCGGCGGTGGAATGGGCGATTGATACCCATCAGCCGCGCGGCTGATGACTGGCGCGTCTACGCACAAAAAAAGAGAGCTGGCCGCAAGCCATAAATCGTGCGTCGCATTCAGCATGAAGGTCGGCTAGACATAGCGCTTGCGCGGTCGCAAGCCGAAAAATATTTCGGTATCCATATGATGGATATCTCAGGCGGACCGCTCGTCAAAGGCTGTCTGCGCTTTTTCAATATTGCCGCCATGTTTTGTGCCCGCCCACGTTACGAGACTCGTGAACGGGTCCTGTAACGATCGCCCCAACGGCGTGATCGAATATTCGACGGCCACCGGCGGCGACGCTATACCACGACGATTGACGAGGCCATTTCGCTCCAGGCGTCGCAGAGCCTCGGTTAGCGCCTTGTGAGTGATCGGGTCAAGGCGTCGCTTTATCGCGTTGAACCGGGACGGCTTCGTGCACAACACGGTGAGGATCAGAACGGAACACTTATTGGGGCTGCCCGAAGAAGTGGCTGCTACTGCGCTATTTCTGGCCTCGGCCGACAGCTGCTTTGTCACCGGCGCGGAACTGTGTGCCGACGGGAGGCATGACTACCTGAAGCAAGTCTCGCGGGAACGCCCTGCTTTTGCGCTTCGTTCGGGGGTTCGGCACGTCCCGGCTTCTCGCGATCTTGCGGCGACGCGCGACAAGCGGCTCAGCAAAAGGGGCTGATAAAGACACACGACGCGTGTGCGGTCGTCCGTGGCGAAGTCAGCAGGTCGCAAGGGAAAGACAACGGCGCGAAGCCGTCAGAAACCGCAAAACAAAAAGCCCGCTAGCGCGGGCTTTTGTCACAACGGAGTTGCCGAATTTCTGATGGCTTTGCCATCTACCACCTAAAATCTTGCAAAACCTTGTAATGCGTTGGTTGCGGGGACAGGATTTGAACCTGTGACCTTCGGGTTATGAGCCCGACGAGCTGCCAGACTGCTCCACCCCGCGTCAGAGAAAAAAGATTATATCTGGCTATTCGCAATACGTCAAACCATTGTGCGCATTATTCCCGAACGATCGCATTCACAGCGGCACTCGTTCATGAAACGCGTCAAAGATCCTGGACCGTCGCGCCTTCCACCTTGCCATCGATGATGTCCGCGCCATACTGACTCGCGCTGCGTTTGGCCACGCCGAAATCCGCGATCGTGGCGGGCAGCACGAGGCGAAACACGCGGCTCGCTTTCGAGCCGCTGATCGCGCCCGGACGACATACGCGCACCGCGACGTCGTAGCCCTCGGCGTGCCGCTTGTGGCCGTCGAATTTGTCGAACGCCCGCGAAAACACCAGCGGGTGCACTTCGAAGTCCTTATAAAGGGCGGGGTAAAGTTCGGCCATGATGACTCTCCGACTCGCAATCGTGCGAAAGTGTGTGGTCCCACTATACGCCGCGACATCCCGGCATCGCGCTTTTATTTTTGCGGCGCCGCGCGGGCAATTTGCGCCGGCCCCGCTCTCGCGCGATAAGATGCGGGACAACTGCAATCGCCTGCGCCAATCAAGCGCGTCGTCAGCCGCGCGATGAGTCGAATGACCGTCGTCCCCGCGACAGGCGGCAAACCTGAGCGCTCGAGCAAAACGAGGGGTCGAGGCCCCCACGAAACCTTGCCCGGCAAGAATGTGAGAATGTCATGAAAATCGCCACCTGGAACGTCAACTCTCTTAAAGTCCGCCAGCAGCACGTGATCGACTGGCTCGAAACCAGCGGCACCGACGTGCTGTGTCTCCAGGAACTGAAGCTGCCCGACGAGAAGTTTCCGCGCGCCGAACTCACGGAGAAAGGCTACCGCAGCTGGTATGCCGGTCAGAAAACCTATAACGGTGTCGGCATTCTGGTGCGCGACGGGCTGGACGTCGACGAAAGCAGTATCGTGCGCAACATCCCGGGCTTCGAAGATCCGCAGCAACGCGTGATCGCGGCCACCATCGAAGGCGTGCGCATCATCTCTGCATACTTCCCGAACGGCCAGGCGCCGGGCACCGACAAGTTCGCGTACAAACTACGCTGGCTCGCGGCGCTGCACGACTGGATCGCGAGCGAAATGGCGGTGCATCCGAAGCTCGCGCTGCTCGGCGATTACAACATCGCGCCGGAGGATCGCGACGTGCACGATCCGAAAGCATGGGAAGGCCAGAACCTCGTTTCGCCGGAAGAACGCGCCGCGTTCGTGCGGCTGATCGGACTCGGCCTGCTCGATGCGTTCCGCCAGTTCGAACAGCCTGAGAAGATCTACTCGTGGTGGGACTACCGGATGATGGCGTTCCGCCGCAATGCGGGGCTGCGCATCGACCACATCCTGCTGTCGAAGCCGCTGGCCGACGTATGCTCGGCGTGCGACATCGACAAGGTGCCGCGCAAATGGGAACAGCCGTCCGATCACGCGCCGGTCTTCGCGCAGCTCGGCTGATCCGCCGATTCGATGCTGGTGCGGGCGCATCGCTAACGCCTCACACCACGCGCAGCGTGCGCGCCCTACACCGCTGCGTCGGCCTGCGCAAAGCCGCCCAGCACGCTCCACAGGAATTCGAAGACCATCGCGTCATGCTCGGCCTGCTCCAGCTCATCGGAGCCTCCGTGCCCGCCTTCCGTGTTCTCCCGATACCAGACCCTGTCTGCGCCAGGCACGCCGAGCGCCTGCATGCGCGCGGCCATCTTGCGCGCGTGGCCGGGATGCACGCGATCGTCGGCGGTCGAGGTGATGAACAGCACGGGCGGATACGCGACACCCGCCGACACGCGGTGATATGGCGAGTAAGCGGCCAGCACGCGCGCCTGGTCGGGCTCGTCCGGGTCGCCGTATTCGTCGATCCATGACGCGCCCGCGTGCAGCAGGTGATAGCGGCTCATATCGAGCAAAGGCACTTCGCACACCACCGCGCCGAACAACTCGGGACGCTGCACCATGCACGCCGCCACCAGCAAACCGCCGTTGCTGCCGCCCTGAATGCCGAGCTGCGCCGCACTGGTCACGCCGGTGCCGATGAGCGCCTCGGCGACCGCGATGAAGTCGTCGAATGCGCGCTGGCGCTGCTCGCCCTGCGCCGCCGTGTGCCAGCGCGTGCCGAACTCGCCGCCGCCGCGAATATGCGCGACTACGTACACGCCGCCGCGCTCCAGCCAGCCGATGCCCTGCCCAGTCAGATAGCTCGGCAGGAGCGGAATCGCGAAGCCGCCGTAGCCGCTCAAGAGGCAGGGGCGCGGCCCATGCGACGGTTCGAACGATTGCGCGGCGCGCGGCCCGATCACCGTATACGGCACCCGCGTGCCATCCGCCGACACCGCATGCCCGCACATGACGCCGAAGCGCGTCGCATCGAACTGGGTCGGCCAGCGGTCGATCAACTCCCACTCGCTCAGGTCGTCCCGCGCGAGGTCGGCCAGCCAGTACGCCGGCGGTTGCAGATAGTCATCGGTATCGACGAACACTTCGTCGTTGAGCGTCGGCTCGACAGGCGACACGTCGGACTGTGCGTCGGCATGCGCTGGAAAGAGGCGCTGCTGCCAATGCCATGCGTGATCCGCGTCTTGCGACGGTGTCCACAGCAAGGTCTTGTTCTGCACGTCGTCGAGGTACGACACGATCAGGTGATTGCGCGTATGCGTCCACTCGCAGGCCGAGGTCAGCGGCGTCGGCATGAACAGCGGCAGCACGTCGCGCTCGCCGCGCAGGAACGCGTCCTCGCGGATCGCCAGCAACGCGCCGCCCGGATAATGCGCACCGTCGCTATCCCAGTCGAGACGCGGTTCGAACAGCAGCCAGCCTTGCCAGCCGCCCACCGCGACGTGCGCGGGCACGTCGTACCGACGCCACGCGTCGATGGCGCCATCAGCACCCTCGGCGCCATCGAGGTAATACGTATGCGAGTCGAAAAAATCGACGCTGCTCACCACCGTATGCCGCCGCTCGACAGGATCGTAGTTCGCCTCCACGCCGATATCGCCGAACGCGCCCCTGAACACCACCGGCGCGTCGGTGAGCGCGGTGCCGCGCGTCCAGCGCCGCACGTCGCGCGGATAACCGGAGCGCGTCAGCGTCTTGCGGCCGTTGTCCCAGCCGACGTACAGCGTGTCGCGATCGATCCACGACGCCGTGTGCTTGCCGGCCTTCGCGATCACGAAGCCGTCGCCGACGAAACGCTGCGCGTCGATGTCGAACTCGCGCACCACCTGCGCGTCCGATCCGCCCGGCGACATCGTGATCAGCGCGCGATCGCCGTCCGGATAAAGAATGTCGAGTTCGACGCACACCCATGGTGTACCTTCAGCGGCGCCGAGCGCGTCGAAGTCGAGCAGGTTCTGCCAGACCGGCGCACCGCTACGCCATGCCGCCCACGTCGTGCGCCGCCAGATGCCCTTCGGATTGCGCTCGTCCTGCCACAGATCGTAAGCCCAGTCTTTCCACCGATCGGGAATCACCGGACGCTCGCGCGGCAGATACGCGTCGGCGAGCCGCTGCCTGAGCGACTCGAACCGCGCGCCGCTGCACCACGCGGCGCGCGTGCGGATGTTCTGCTGTTCGACCCACGCGAGCGCGGCGGGGTCGTCGAGTGCTTCGAGCGACACGAACGGATCGGGGGAAAGCGGCCAGGAGAAAGGAGCGGGAGAGTTCAGAGAAGCGGGCATCGTCGGCTGTCGAATGAAAACAGCGTTGATTATGCCTTGTGGGAACCCGAGGCCCGGATAACGGGCGATGTCGGGCTAGCGCCGCAACGGCAAGCCGAGGCGACTCGCGCCCCGCCCCACCGCTGCAACGACACTTTGCTCAGGGCTCGAGATTGAGTTCCTGGATCTTGCGCGTAATCGTATTGCGGCCGATGCCCAGGCGCTCTGCCGCCTCGACCTTGCGTCCGCGCGTGAAGTCGAGCGCCTCGCGAATCACCGCCGCTTCGAAACGGCGAGCGAGTTCGTCCATCACGTCCGCCGAGTTTTCGCGCAATAGCCGCGCGACTTCGGTGCGCAAGCCGCCTTCCCACGCGCTCACCGCGGTCGCGACCGGCGTACCCGCCACGCCGGCAGGATGCGCCGCGACGCTCGCGCCGTTGACCGGCGCGCTGCCGGCGAAGCCCTCGTCGCCCGCCCCTGCCCCGGCCGCCACGCCGCCGGTGAGATCGCTGACGCCGGCTTGCCCGGGACCGAGGTCAGGCGGCAAGTCCTTGATCTCGATGGTCTGCGCGGGCGCCATCACCGTGAGCCAGTTGGCGAGATTCTCCAACTGTCGCACGTTGCCTGGAAACGGCAGCGACGCAAGATAGGCGAGCGCGTCTTCCGACACGCGCTTCGATTCGACGCCGAGATCGCGCGCGCTCTTCTGTAGGAAGTGCCGTGTGAGGAGCGGAATGTCCTCGCTGCGTTCGCGCAACGCGGGCAAGCGCAGGCGGATCACGTTGAGCCGGTGGTACAAGTCCTCGCGGAACAGCCCTTGGCGTACGCGCGACTCGAGATTCTGGTGAGTCGCCGCGATCACGCGCACATTCGCGCGCAACGGGTTGTGACCGCCGACGCGATAGAACTGCCCGTCCGACAGCACCCGCAACAGACGCGTTTGCAGATCGAACGGCATATCGCCGATTTCGTCGAGAAACAGCGTGCCGTTCTCGGCCTGCTCGAAACGTCCCTGGCGCATCGCCTGCGCGCCGGTGAACGCGCCGCGCTCATGGCCGAACAGTTCGGATTCCAGCAGATCCTTCGGAATCGCGGCGGTGTTCAGCGCGATGAACGGACCATTCGCGCGTGGGCTATGTCGGTGCAACGCACGCGCGACCAGTTCCTTTCCGGTGCCTGATTCGCCGGTAATGAGCACGGTGGCCGCGGAATGCGACAGGCGGCCGATCGCGCGAAACATGTCCTGCATCGCCGGCGCCTGGCCGAGCATTTCGGGCGCTTCGGCGACGCGCTCGTCCCACGGCTGTTCGCCGCGCATGCTTTCGTCGACGGCGCGGCGGATCAGTTCGACCGCCTTGTCGACGTCGAACGGTTTGGCGAGATACTCGAACGCCCCGCCCTGGAATGCGGCGACCGCGCTATCCAGATCCGAGAACGCCGTCATGATGATGACGGGCAGGCCCGGCACCTTGTCGCGTACCGTTTGCAGCAATTCGAGGCCTGAGCCGCCCGGCATCCTGATGTCGGATACCAGCACCTGCGGGCTGTCGTGATCGAGCGCGGCCGAGGCCTCACGGACGTTCGCGAAGCTGCGAGTCGCGAAGTTTTCGCGGGCGAGCGCTTTTTCGAGCACCCAGCGAATCGATTGATCGTCGTCTACTATCCAGATCGGCTTCATATGGGTCGGTCAGAAGTCTTCAAATGCGTGTGGGGTTAGCAGTCGAGCGGCAGCAAAATCTGAAACTCGGTGTGGCCCGGCCGGCTGTCCACTTCGATCAGACCGTCGTGTTGTTGCACGAACGTCTGCGCGAGCGTCAGCCCGAGACCACTGCCGTCCTCGCGCCCCGACACGAGCGGATAGAAAATGCGGTCACGGATTTCTTCGGGAATGCCTGGGCCGTTGTCGGTGATATGCAAGTCCAGTGCCAGCTTACATAAGCGTTTCGAGATCGTGATCTTGCGCGCGATGCGGGTGCGCAATTCGATCCGCGCATCGCCTTGCGAGATACGTTCGCGCAGAGCTTCGGCCGCATTGCGCACGATGTTCAGGAGCGCCTGGATCAGTTGCTCCTTGTCGCCGCGCAGGTCGGGCACGCTCACGTCGTAATCGCGCTCGATGGTGAGGCCGCGCGGAAACTCCGCGAGAATCACCTGGCGCACGCGCTCGCACACTTCGTGAATGTTCACGTCGCCGACGATGTGCGGATGACGGTGCGGTTCGAGCAGGCGGTCGACCAGCGTTTGCAGCCGGTCCGACTCCTTGATGATCACCTGCGTGTACTCGCGCAATTCGTCGCGCTGACGCTCGCCGAGTTCGAACTCGAGCAGTTGCGCCGCGCCGCGAATGCCGCCGAGCGGATTCTTGATCTCGTGCGCGAGATTGCGGATCAGTTGCTTGTTGACCGCGGTGAGGTCGTTGATGCGTTCTTCACGGTCGGTACGCAGATGCCGCTCGTTCTCGAACAGCTCGAGCAGCACGTAGTCCTGCGCGCTCTCCAGAAAGCCGACGATCGCATGCACATGCAGCGGTTCGTGGCCGGGACGCTCGAGCACGGCGTCCAGATGCGTCGCGTGAAAACGGTGCGCGGCGATCGCGGTAATGGTCGCGACCAGTTCGGCCGCATTCGAGAAGATGTCTGGCCACGTCATCTGCGTCAGTTGCCGGCGCGACATTTCCAGCATCGACTCCGCCGACGGGTTCGCGAACGCGACGCGCAGCGTTCGCTTGTCGAGCACCAGCACGACGGTCGGCAACGTCTCGAAGCCCGGCAGCAAACCGGAACTCACGAGCGGCGCATCGTCCGAGAGCGACTGCTCGTGCCCTTTCCTTGCCTTGATCAGATTCTTGAGAACCATCTTGCAGTCTGGCCGGTAGGAGATGGTGAAAAATCAGGTATGCCGCTTTTGTGTTGCTCACTACCCGAGCAACGCAAAAACGACTCGCGAAAATGATGCGCGGTCTAACGAAAAAGGGACGGCGCCGCCGTCCCTTCGTGACCGATCGCGAGCGTCGGGCAAAGCGCTTCGCCGGGTGAAGGGCGAAGCGCCATGGCCGCTTACAGCGAGTAGTACATTTCGAATTCGATCGGGTGCACCGCCTGACGAAAGCGTTGCAGCTCGCCCGTCTTCAGTTCGATGTACGCGTCGAGCATCGCGTCCGTGAACACGCCACCGCGCGTCAGGAATTCGCGGTCCGCGTCGAGCGAGTCGAGAGCCTGATCGAGGCCGGCGCACACGGTCGGGATCTTTGCATCCTCTTCCGGCGGCAGGTCGTACAGGTTCTTGTCAGCGGCTTCGCCCGGGTGAATCTTGTTCTGCACGCCGTCCAGACCCGCCATCATCAGCGCGGAGAAGCACAGGTACGGATTCGCCAGCGGATCCGGGAAACGCGTTTCGATACGACGGCCCTTCGGGTTCGACACGTGCGGAATACGGATCGATGCCGAACGGTTGCGTGCCGAGTAGGCCAGCTTGACCGGTGCTTCGAAGTGCGGCACGAGACGCTTGTACGAGTTCGTACCCGGGTTCGTGATCGCGTTCAGCGCGCGAGCATGCTTGATGATGCCGCCGATGTAGAACAGCGCGAATTCCGACAGACCTGCGTAGCCGTTACCTGCGAACAGGTTCTGGCCGTCCTTCCAGATCGACTGGTGAACGTGCATGCCCGAACCGTTGTCGCCGACGACCGGCTTCGGCATGAACGTCGCCGTCTTGCCATACGTGTGCGCGACGTTGTGGATGATGTACTTCATCTGCTGCAGCCAGTCAGCGCGTTGCACCAGCGTCGAGAACTTCGTGCCGATTTCGTTCTGGCCCATGCCCCCCACTTCGTGATGATGCACTTCGACCGGAATGCCGATCTGTTCGAGCAGCAGGCACATTTCCGAACGGATGTCCTGGAACGTGTCGACCGGCGCGACCGGGAAATAGCCGCCCTTCACGCCCGGACGGTGACCCGTGTTGCCGCCTTCGAATTCCTTCGCCGACGACCACGGCGCTTCTTCCGAGCCGATCTTCACGAAGCAGCCCGACATGTCCGTGTTCCACTGGACCGAGTCGAAAATGAAGAATTCCGGCTCCGGACCGAAGAAGGCGGTGTCGCCGAGGCCCGTGCTCTTCAGGTACGCTTCAGCGCGCTTCGCGAGCGAGCGCGGGTCGCGCTCATAGCCCTTGCCGTCAGCCGGTTCGACGACGTCGCAAGTCAGCACGAGGGTCGATTCTTCGTAGAACGGGTCGATGAACGCCGTGTTCGCGTCCGGCACCAGCAACATGTCCGATGCTTCGATGCCCTTCCAGCCGGCAATCGACGAACCGTCAAACGCATGGCCGCTTTCGAACTTGTCTTCATCGAATGCCGACACCGGCACCGAAACGTGTTGCTCTTTGCCGCGCGTGTCGGTGAAACGGAAGTCGACAAACTTGACGTCCTCGTCCTTGACGAGTTGAACGACGTCGGCCACGGATTTACTCATAACCTATCTCCTGATTAACGAATTCGGCGGATTCAGCCGCCGCCCAATCTAGCTGACCCGTCCCGGCGCGTCCACCCTCAAACGCCACGAATGAACAGAAAACTTGCCGGGGCAAATCGATCGGCACCAGTAAAGCAGCTTCTGTGCCATGTATGCGCCAAGGCGGCGCAAAACCATACTGCGCGCGCGTTCACAGGGAATGGACGCACCGAACGGCATGCAGCCCTGATATCGGCGCGAGGGTTGTCGCACCACATCAGTGCACCCTGTACCATGAGAACTCGGGATAGCTTTATTTTGGTGCATCAAAGCAAAAATGCACCACGATTGCGCGCGATGCTTTTAGACACCAGCGCGCCCGAGTCGCCCGGCAGACGGCGCGCGCGGCGTGCACGCCGCGCGCTAGAATATTCATTTGGTCCGAAGGAGATTGGCGCTCATGAGCACGCTCGAACAGCTGTACGCCCAGGCGGAGACCCGCCGCACCGAGAACCAACTGCCCTACGCGGGCGCGGTATCGCCCGCCGAGGCGTTCGAACTGCTGCAACTCGATCCGCGCACGCGTCTCGTCGACGTGCGCACCCGTGCCGAACTCGATTGGGTCGGCCGGCCGGTCATCGGCGACGGGCAGTACGCGCACGTGGAATGGACGCGCTACCCGGGCGCGGTGCCGAATCAGGAATTCATTGCGCAACTGAATCAGCTCGCGTCGCACAGTACGCCGGTACTGTTTCTGTGCCGCAGCGCCGCGCGCTCGAAGCTCGCCGCGATTGCCGCCACTCAGGCCGGCTTCACGAAAGCGTACGACCTGCTGGAAGGCTTCGAAGGCGACAAGGACGGCCAAGGGCATCGGAAGACGGTCTCGGGCTGGTGCTTTCGCGGATTGCCGTGGATCGGCGCGTAATGATGGAGCGGGTCGGCGGATAAGCGGGCGGCGCCAGCTTGCGACTTGACCGGGACGGCATGCCGCCGGCCGCTTCCGTTGCGCAGCAGGACAGCGGCGTCTTCACTTGATAAACCATCAGGTCAGCCGCCGCGTCATCATGGACACATCGTCGGCGCTTAGTGTGTCAGGCCGATGATGTCAGCAGGCCTCGAATCGGCATCGGCCGGCCGCGCGCGCGCCATGCCGATGCCGAATAACCGCTGCGGTGCGGGAAGCCTCGAACCGCTCCCCCGCCCGCCACATGCCGCGCCTCAGGCGCGCGGCTTCGCCGCCGGAATCGACTCGGGCTCGACGATATCGCCGCCCAACAGGTGCACGCCCTCGCGCAGCTTCACGAACGCAGCCGCCACGGCTTCCGGCTCGCCCTTCACGCCCAGGTCGATGTGATGGCGCGCATATACGCCACCGCGTTCCGCATCGCCGACGCTCGGCAGACTGAACACTCGCACGCCAGGAAAATCGCTTTGGATTTTTTCCATTAGCGGCGTAATGCGCGATTCCGGCAGCTCGAACACCAGCAACGACTTTTCCGCATGCGGCATCGCGTGATGCAGATCCGCGTACTGCGTATCCAGCACCCACTCGATCATCGGCCACGCCATCACCGGGAAGCCCGGCACGAAATGATGATGCCTGATCGAGAAGCCGGGAATCTTGTTGTAGCCGTTCGGAATGATCGACGCGCCTTGGGGATACGTGCCCATATTCAGCCGATGCCGGTTTTCCGGTGAGTCCAGGTCGAGCGGCGCCGCCGCGTTCGCCGGATACATGTCGCGGATGCGCTCCTGAATCAGCTTCGCAGCCTCCGGATGCAGTTCCAGCGGCACGCCGAGCGCGGCCGCCGCGCATTGGCGCGTGTGGTCGTCCGGCGTGGCGCCGATGCCGCCCGTGGAGAACACGATGTCGCCCGTGGCGAACGTGCGCCGCAGCGTCGCCGTGATGCGCTCGGGGTCGTCGCCGATGTACTCCGCCCAGCCGAGCGACAGGCCGCGCGCGCCCAGCAACTCGATGACCTTCGGCAGATGCTTGTCGACGCGCCTGCCCGACAGGATTTCATCGCCGATGATGATGACGCCAAATGCCATTGCCGCCTCTTTTTGCTTGATCAATACAGTCAATAAGGAACGGGCGCCGTCTGACGCACGCCGCCATGCTCGTCCGTGCGCATGCGTTGCAGCGCGCGCAAACAGTAGTAGCCGAACCACAGCGCCGAAAACACGAGGATGAACGCGTAGATCCAGATCGTCATCGCGGTGATCACCGGGAACAGCACGATCAGCCAGACCGACGACGCCCACAGCAGCGTCGGCAGCGAACCCAGCAAGCCGCTCGCGATGCCGATCAACAGCAGCGGCAGCCGGAACCGGCGCACCAGCGCGCGCCGCTCGTCGCGCGTTGCGTGCAATGCGAGCGCATCGTAGCTCATCACGCGATAGGTCAGCCAGCCCCACAACAGCGGTGGAATCAGCGCGAAGAACGGCGGCACGAGCCACAGCGGCAACGTGACGATCAGCAGTACCAGACACACCACGGTGGTCCACAACGCCTGACCGAGGCTACCGTACCACGTTCCGCCGCGCCGCATTTCCAGAGCCGGAAACTGGCGCGCGGACAGGAACCGGATCACCGCGGGCATCGACAGCGTGGCGATCAGCAGCAACACCGTGACGACGATCAGCGGAATCACCATCGCAATCACGATGAACGGTGCGATCGCCGCATGCAGCGCAGAAAAACCGAGCCAGTCGAACAGACGATAAAGCGTGACCGTAAACGACCAGTTATCGAGCCAGAGCCGGGTGCCGCCGACCAGCGTCTGCCAGGAAAACCAGAGGATCACGCCCCACCCGACCGTCGCCGCGAGAAACGGTTTGAAGGTCAGCCAGAGCATGCGCGGGTGGAGCGCGCTGGCAAGCGCGCGCCCGAACGAGCGCAACAGATCATTCATGCGAGCCTGTGTCGGTGAACGAAACGAAGGAATCAGGCGAAGCGCGCAGCGCCCCGGCCGGCAGGCCTTGAGCGCGTGCGCAAACGTGCACAGGATAAACCACGGGAAGCGCCGCCAGGGAAACCGGCGGCGTGCGGCGAAGGCGGCTCAGACGGCGGCTGCGTCGTTGCGTTCGCCCGGGCGACGTTTCGACGTCAGTCTTGCAGCGATGCGCACGAACGCAAGCCAGTGCTGCGCCCAGAAACCATCGCCATAGCGGCGGCCTTCGAGCTGGTCGCTGATGCCGGTCGGCTCCATCTCGCGGCTCCAGGAGACGCTGCGAAACAGCATGTCCCACCACGGAAACAGCACACCGAAGTTGCAGCCGTACTTCAGCCCCGCGTGACCGTAGCCGATGGCGTGGTGACGGCGATGGAACGTCGGGCTAACGAGCAGCCGCTCGCCGAGCCAGCCGAAGTACAGACGGATGTTCGCGTGCTGCACGCTTTGCGCGAGGTTAGTGATCGCGACCAGCACGACGAACTGCGACGGCGGCACGCCGATCACCAGCGCGATCACCGCGAAGAACGACGCCTGCAGCATATCGTCGAGCAGATGGTTGCGGTCGTCGGACCACAGCGACATCTGCTGCTGACTGTGATGCACCGCGTGCAGTTCCCACCACACGCCGATCCGGTGTTCCCAGCGGTGATACCAGTAGCCCGCGAAATCGAGCACCAGCAGGTACATCACGAACGTGACGAGCGGCTGCGTGGTGACGCCGGGCCACAGATTGTCGAACTCGATATTCGAAATGTTGTGCAGGCGCAGCCACCCCTGCACGTTGTCGAAGAACGGCTGCAGCGCGAAGAAAAAGAACAGGTTGAGAATGCCGAGCTTGGCGATCCACGTGTACAGCACGTCGATGCGCACCGCCTTGCGGCTCTCCCACTGCTCCACCGGACGCAACGCTTCGAGCGGGCGCAGGATTGCGTACATCGCCAGCACTTCGAGCACGCCCACGATCACCCAGTACAGGCTGTCGTAGGTGTCCTCGTCGTAGTCCATCAGGTCGAAGCGGTACAGCAGCGGCTGCACCACGTCGACATACAGCAGTGTCTGCACGGTTGAAACGAAGCTGTCGAGCGAAGAAAAAATCAGATGGAACATGATGCTGGCCTGGTTACCTCATCCGTCGTGACTCGCGTTGCGTGCGGCATGGCTATGGCTCTAAGCGCCGTTCGGCGCCGTCACCGGCGCGCGATTGAAGAAATAGATGCCGTGCGGCGAACGGCCCACCGCGATCGTCTGGATCAGCTTGCGCGTGCTCAGGTCGATGATGCCGACATGCTTCGCGAAGCGGAACGTCACCCATAGATAGCGTTTGTCGGCGGAGAGTTCCATGTCGTCCGGTCCCGGCATCAGGCCGGTGATGTCGCCGACGTTGGTGAGCGTGTCCTCGTCGATGATGCTGATCGTGCTCGCCACGCGGTTCGACACCGCGACGTGCTTGCCGTCGGCCAGCGAACGGAAATTGTGCGCGCCCTTGCCCGTCGGGATGGTCTTGACGACCTTCTGGTTGCGCCAGTCGACCACCGCGACGTAATCCGCGCCGGTCATGCCGACCAGCAGATACTTCTCGCCCGGCGTCATCCACAGGCCCGCCGGCACCTTGCCCACCTTCATCTTCCACTTCACGGTTTGCGTAGGCAAGTCGATCGCGGCCAGCTCGCCCGACACCTGCAGCGTGACGAACACCGTCTTGCTGTCGTTCGTGAACGCCATGTGGCTCGGCATGACCGCGAGCGGCAGGCGCGAGGCCAGCGTCATCTGGTTCTTCTGGTCGTAGTGATAGATGTCGAGCCGGTCCAGACGCAGACCGGTGGTGACGAGCCATTTGCGGTCAGGCGAAAAACCGATCTGGTACGGATCTTCGATGTTCTCCACCCAGCGCTGCACCTGCCCCGACTTCGGATCGACGAACATCAGATTGTTCGACACCGAGTTGGCAACGATCAGCGATGAATTGTCCGGCGTGACCATCAGGTGATGCGGCTCCTTGCCCGTCGGCACCGTGCCGACGACCTGGCGGGTGGTCTCGTCGATCAGGCTCAGCGTGGCTTCGCCGGAATTGAGCACGATCACGTTGTTGGCGTGAGCCGCGGGAGAAAAAAAGCCTGCGGCGGCGACCAGCGCCGCGCTTGCGGCGAACGTGGCAGTCAAGCCGGGAAGAAAAAATTTACGCATGAAAACTCACTTCGAGAACAACGGTCATTGTAGAACGTTTGCCGGCGTCAGCGGTTGACGTAGGTCGCTGCGCGGCGTGCTGGAAATAAAGGGCGTGAGGAAGCGCGGCGGCGTTCGGGACAAACGGGCGCAGCGCATCGGGAAGCGATTTTCGAACGCAGGGATAGTAAATGCCCGGCTTGAGATGCTTTGCGACCTATCCCGCTCGGCCAGATATTCAAAAATAATCGCAAAGCCGGATAATCAGCTATCAGAAAGAATCAGACCACTCCTTGTTTTATCCATCGGTAGATAAAAATAATCCCGCCTGATTTACACAGATTATTCACTTCATCCATTTAAGAGTTTGCTGATACCCCAATCTCGGCTACGGAACGGATAATTCAACACTCCTCGCCGCGACGCGCATTTCCTTGGCTATCGGCGTAGCGCGGAGTTTCGGGCGTGAACAGGCATAAAAGCACGAGCGCAAAACGAGCCGCTATTTTTCCTCGTCTTTTTAGCGATTGATCAGGGCAATCAAGCCTCATCAATCATCGTCAGTCACGCGCCGCCGTCCACTCGCACAATAACGTGGAGGTTGTCACACGATGAATAGAAGTATTTTAATGACCTGGTGCACAGCGGCGCACGCGGCGCCGGTTGTCTCCGGGCCCGCAAACTTCGGAAAAAATCGCGCGGCGGCGCGAAAGAAAGCAATCGTGCACGCTGTGCTCACGGCGGCGGCTTTGGCGAGCGGAGCGTCGGCGGTCGCTGCCGGCACGGATGCGATCGAGTCAGGTTCGGCAGCCGATGCCTCGGGCGACTTAGCCATTGCTGTAGGCAAGCAGGCGAGCGCGCCGGGCCCCAGCTCAATTGCGCTAGGCGCGCAAGCCCGCGCGCAGGGCAACGCGGCGATGGCCGCCGGTTCGAATGCCAATGCGCAAGGAGACGGCGCCAATGCAGTCGGCCTGAACGCCAATGCACAAGGCAGCGGTGCCACTTCGGTGGGGGCAGATACGAGGGCGCTCGGCGCCGGCGCGACGGCAGCGGGCCTGAACGCCAGCGCGCTGAACGACCGTGCAACCGCAGTCGGCTTGAACGCGGTCGCAATGGGCCTCGATTCCATTGCTTCTGGCTCGGGGGCCATCGCAACAGACGCGGCCACATCCGCATTCGGCGCACTGTCGACAGCTTCCGGCTCCGCCTCCACCGCTGTGGGCTACGGCGCGCAAACGCAGGGCAGCGCAGCCTTCGCCGGCGGCAGTTTGGCATCGGCGGCGGCTGACGGCAGCGTGGCGCTCGGCAACCGCGCGACCGTCAGCGGCGTCGACGGGATCGCGCTTGGCAACCACGCCACTGCCAGCGCCGCGAATAGCGTCGCGTTGGGTGCGAACTCCGCCACCACTGCCGACCTGACACGCCCCGCTTATGCTCCGGTCGGCCTCGGCGCCAGCTTGATCGCGGCTCCCGATCCGGCGGGCGAAGTCTCGCTTGGCTCGGCGGGCAACGAGCGTCGCCTGACGAACGTCGCGGCGGGCGCGTTGCCGACCGACGCGGTCAACGTCAGCCAGTTGAGCGCGATCGACGGCAAGGTCGATGCGATTGCGCGAAGCGGTACGCAGCGTTACTTCAAAGCCGAAGGCCGCGTCGACGGTTCCGATGACGCCGTCGCAACGGGCGCTAATGCGCTCGCGGCGGGGGCTGGCGCAAGCAGCCCTGGCGCCGATGCGGCAGCGGTCGGCGCCAAGGCGCGCGCCGCCGGGACGGGCTCGGTGGCGCTCGGCGCGAGTGCCGTGGCAGACGCGGCGCACGCCACGTCGGTCGGGGCGGGCGCGGTTGCCGGTGCGGCAGAAGCTACGGCAATTGGCGCGTCGGCCGTTGCTGGTGCCTCGAACGCGACTGTCATTGGTGCGCACTCGGCCGTCGTCAGCGACGGAGGTGTCGCGCTCGGCTACGGCGCGTCTGCCACTGCGGACAACGTCGTCGCGATTGGCCGGGATTCGGTGGCCGAGCGGGCGAACACGGTGTCGATGGGCTCAACTGGACAGGAGCGCCAGATTACGAACGTCGCTGCCGGTACCGCCGATACCGATGCCGTTAATGTCACTCAGTTGAAAGCGGTCAGCGACCGAGGCGAGGCAACCGCAACGAAACTCGAAGGCGCGCTGATGTACGACCGGAATGCCGACGGCAGCATCAGCCGGGACAGCGTCACGCTCGGTGGCGATGCGGCGGGCAACGGCACCGTCATTCACAACGTGGCCGCTGGCGCTGCTGACACGGATGCGGTCAACGTTGCCCAATTGAACACGGTCAGCGATCAGGGCAAGGCCAATGCCGCGAAACTCGACGGCGCACTGATGTACGACCGGAATGCCGACGGCAGCGTCAACCTGGACAGTGTCTCACTCGGCGGCAGCGCGGCAAGCGGTGGCACCGTCATTCACAACGTTGCGGCGGGTGTCGCCAACACTGACGCGGTCAACGTCGCCCAGTTGAACACGGTTAGCGATCAGAGCAACGCCAACACCGCGAAACTCGACGGCGCACTGATGTACGACCAAAATGCCGACGGCAGCGTCAACCGGGACAGCGTCACGCTCGGTGGCAGCGCGGCAACCGGCGGCACTGTGATTCACAACGTTGCAGCGGGTGTCGCCAACACTGATGCGGTCAACGTCGCTCAATTGAACACGGTTAGCGATCAGAGCAACGCCAACACCGCGAAACTCGACGGCGCACTGATGTACGACCGGAATGCCGACGGCAGCGTCAACCGGGACAGCGTCACGCTCGGTGGCAGCGCGGCAAGCGGCGGCACTGTGATTCACAACGTTGCGGCGGGTGTCGCCAACACTGATGCGGTCAACGTCGCCCAGTTGAACACGGTTAGTGATCAGAGCAACGCCAACACCGCGAAACTCGACGGCGCACTGATGTACGACCGAAATGCCGACGGCAGCGTCAACCGGGACAGCGTGACACTCGGCGCCGGCGCGGCAAGCGGCGGCACCGTCATTCACAATGTCGCCCCCGGCACCGCCGACACGGATGCGGTCAACGTCGCGCAGTTGAACACGGTTAGCGATCAGAGCAACGCCAACACCGCAAAACTCGAGGGCGCGCTGATGTACGACCGGAACGCCGACGGCAGCGTCAACCTGGACAGTGTCTCACTCGGCGGCAGCGCGGCAAGCGGTGGCACCGTCATTCACAACGTTGCTGCAGGCATCGCCAATACGGATGCGGTCAACGTCGCTCAATTGAACATGGTCAGCGATCAGAACACAGCCACCGCTGCAAAGCTCAACGGCGCGCTCATGTATGACCAGAACGTCGACGGCAGCCTCAACCGCAACAGCGTCACTCTCGCAGGCGACGCGGCAAGCGGTGGCACCGTCATCCACAACGTCGCCGCCGGCACCGCTGACACCGACGCTGTCAATGTCGCTCAATTGAAAACAGTCAGCGATCAGGGCGAGGCGACAGCCACAAAACTCGACGGCGCGCTCATGTATGACAGGAACGCCGACGGCAGCTTCAACCGCAACAGCGTCACACTGGGCAACGACGCATCGGGAGGCGGCACTGTCATCCACAACGTCGCCGACGGCGTGGACGTATCCGACGCGGTCAACCTCGGGCAGTTGAACGCTGTCGTGAACGGGGTAGTCAACAACGCCGTGGTCAACGCGGCGAACCCGTTCATCAGCGCACAAGGCAGTCGAGATACCGAAGGCGCAGTATCGTCGGGCGTGCATTCGATCGCGGCGGGCGCGAACGCGCGGGCCACAGGCGCAAGTGCGACCGCCATTGGTGCGAGTGCCAATGCCAGCGGCAATAACGCAGTCGCGCTTGGCGCGGCAGCGAATGCGAGCGCGGACAATTCGGTCGCGTTGGGTCGCGGCTCGGTCGCGGACCGTGCGAACGCTGTGTCGGTGGGCGCGGCGGGTCAGGAACGCCAGATCATCAATGTCGCAGCTGGGGTGCAAGGCACCGACGCGGTCAACGTCAATCAGTTACAGCAGACCGCAGGCGGCGCACTCAGCCAGGCGAACCGCTACACCGATGATCAGATCCGCTCGGCCCGTCGTGACGGCTATGGCGGCACGGCGTCCGCGTTGGCGATAGCAGGCTTACCTCAGGCGATAATGCCTGGTCGCGGCATGTTCGCGATGGCCGGCGGCACGTATGGCGGCCAGTCGGCGTTGGCCATCGGCATGTCGCAGTTATCGGAAAAGGGAACGTGGGCCTACAAGCTGCAAGCGAGTACGGACTCGCGCGGCGAGTTCGGCGCGTCGATCGGTGCAGGCGTGCACTGGTAGGCGGAGGTCGTGGAGCCGGTCCGCTTCAAGGACCAGACGCTGTGATGGTTTCAGCATGGTTGCGTGGCCATGGCGAGAGCGGGTCTAAAAGGCCCGCGCCGTTTGTGACGGGATGTCATTCTCACAAGGCACGACCTCACGCATTGCCTGAGCGAGGTGAGGCCACGGCCTCACGCAAGCACAACAGCGTTCGCCTCGACGATGAAAGCCGAAGCCGAAGCCGAAGCCGAAGCCGAAGCCGAAGCCGAAGCCGAAGCCGAAGCCGAAGCCGAAGCCGAAGCCGAAGCCGACAGGAGTGTTGTGCGCATCAGCGGCACGCAACGGACGCATATGCAATGCCCCGCCCCCACACCTACTCAGCAACCACCGCCCAACACGCCCGCTTCACCGCTGCATCGATTCCCAAACCTTATACAAGCGCTTCACCGAAACCGGCATGGGGGTACGCAACTCCTGAGCGAAAAGCGATATCCGCAACTCCTCCAACAACCAGCGAAACTCCGATAACCGCGGGTCCAGCACACCACCCCGCTGCGCCACGGCGCGCTGATGGTTCTGCAACAGCGGGGCAAACTCGGCGAACTGCCGGGCGTCGCGCGGCGGGTCCGCCTTCAGCTTGTCGATGCGCAACGCCATCCCTTTCAGATAGCGCGGAAAGTGCGCCAACTGGGTGTACGGCGTATCGACCACGAAGCGCTTGCCTATCAGTCCATCCAGCTGGTTCTGCATGTCGGCATGCGCGGCCGCGAACGACTTCGCCTGCACCAGCTTCTTCGTCACGCTCGCGTATTCGCCGAGAATCTGTCCGACCAGCCGCGCGATTTCCTGGGCCAGCAGCGTCAGGCGGCTACGACCCTCGTCGCGTCGCGTGTGGAAACTGACCTCGTCGTCCGGCAGCGGGTTCTGAAGACAGGCGCGATCGAGCGCGGTGTCGATCAGTTGATCGCGCAGTTCTTCCTGCGTGCCACGCGGCATGAACTGCAGCGCCATTTCACGCAGGCCCGGCAGATTCTTCTCCAGATACTTGATCGGCTCCTTCAACTGCAACGCGAAAAGCCGGCGCAATCCCGCGCGATGAATCCGCGCGGCTTCATCCGGCGAATCGAACACTTCGACATCGCAATGGGTGCCGCGATCCACCAGCGCCGGGTAGCCGAACAGTGTCTGGCCGCCCCGGCGAATCTCGAGCAATTCGGGGAGCTTGCCGAAATTCCAGGTAGTCAGTTTTTCATACAGCGCCGTGCCGGCCGCGCCATCTTGCGACGTGGTTTGCGGACCCGCCGCGCTCTTGCCGCGCTGCGCCGCGCGAGCCGCCCCGGCTCCTTGTAAAGGCGTCGCCACGCCAACGCCCCCCGCATCCGCCAACGCCGCACCTGCCGCGCTCGACGCGATCTTCTGGAAATGCTGCTGCGCCTGCCCGCCGAGTTCGGCGCGCAGTTGCGACAGATTGCGGCCCATCGCAAGCTGCCGCCCGTGCTCATCCACGACCTTGAAGTTCATGAACAGATGCGGCGGCAAGGTTTCGAGCTTGAAGTCCGCCTGCTTCATCGCAACCTGGGTCTGCTCGCGAATATCGGCGATCAGCGTCTCCAGCAGCGTACCCGCACCGAAACGCGGCCCACTATGCCGGTCGACGAAACCCGCCGCGAATTCCGGCAGCGGCACGCAATGCCGCCGCAACTTCTGCGGCAACGATTTCAGCAGCAGTTGCGTCTTCTCTTTCAGCATGCCGGGCACGAGCCACTCGCAGCGCCGCGCGTCGACCTGATTCAGCGCGTAAAGCGGCACAGCGAGCGTCACGCCGTCGCGGGGCGTACCCGGCTCGAAGTGATAGGTAAGCGCCATCTCGACGCCCGACATCGTCATCCGCTTCGGGAAGAGATCGGTCGTCACGCCGGCGGCCTCGTGCCGCATCAAATCGTCGCGCGACAGATACAGCAGGCGCAGTTTGTCTTCCGGCTGGCCGCTCTTTTTCACTTCGTCGCGATACCAGCGCTCGAATGCCGCGCCCGTGTAAATGCCGTCCGGCAACGCCTGATCGTAGAACGCGAAAATCAGTTCGTCGTCGACCAGCACATCCTGGCGCCGCGACTTGTGTTCCAGCTGTTCGATATCGGCGAGCAGCTTGCGGTTGTGCGCGAAGAATGCGAGCTTCGTATCGAACTCGCCCTCGACCAGCGCGCCGCGAATGAACAACTCGCGCGCGCGCGCCGGGTCCTGTTTGCCGAAGCTCACGCGCCGCCGGTGATAGATCGGCAGACCATACAGCATCGCGCGCTCGAACGCCGACACCTGCGCCGCGCGCTTCTCCCAATGCGGCTCGGAGAGCGACTTCTTCAGCAGATGCGCGCCGATCTTCTCGACCCACTCAGGCTCGATTTTCGCGATACAGCGTGCGTACAGACGGCTCGTCTCGACCAGTTCGGCGGCCATCACCCACTTGCCTGCTTTCTTCACCAGTGCCGAGCCCGGCCACAAATAAAACTTGATGCCGCGCGCACCGAGGTAATACGGCTCGTCGTCGGCTTTCAGGCCGATATTGCCGAGCAGCCCCGTCAACAGCGCGAGATGGATCTGCTCGAAGGTTGCTTCCGCCTCGTTCAGACGCCAGCCGTGTTCGCGCACCACCGTCAGCAGTTGCGAGTGCACGTCGCGCCATTCACGCAGCCGCAGTTGCGAGAGGAAGTTCTTGCGGCATTCCTCGTGCAACTGCTTGTTCGACTTCTTGTGTGCGATCGCTTCTTCGAACCAGTTCCAGATTTTCAGCCACTGCAAAAACTCCGAGCGCTCGTCGGCGAAACGGCGATGCGCCTGGTCGGCCTGCTCCTGCGCTTCGATCGGCCGGTCGCGCGGGTCCTGCACCGACAACGCGCTCGCGATGATCAGCACTTCCTTCAGCGCCTGCTGATCGCGCGCGGCCAGAATCATCCGGCCGACGCGCGGATCGAGCGGCAGTCGCGCGAGTTCGCGACCAAGTGGCGTGAGCTGATTGTCGTCATCGACGGCGCCGAGTTCGTTGAGCAGCTGATAGCCGTCGGCGATCGCGCGGCCCGGCGGCGGCTCGATAAACGGGAAGGTCTCGATTGCCGTCAGATGCAGCGACTTCATCCGCAGAATCACCGACGCCAGCGACGAGCGCAGAATCTCCGGATCGGTGAAGCGCACACGGCTCTGGAAATCGCTTTCTTCGTAGAGGCGAATGCACACACCATCGGCGACCCGGCCGCAGCGCCCCGCCCGCTGGTTGGCTGCGGACTGCGCAATCGACTCGACCTGCAACTGCTCGACCTTGTTGCGATACGAGTAGCGCTTCACGCGGGCGAGCCCCGTGTCGACCACGTAGCGGATACCCGGCACCGTCAGCGAGGTTTCGGCGACGTTGGTCGCCAGCACGATGCGGCGCGCGTTCGAGGTGCGGAACACGCGCTCCTGCTCGGCCGCGGACAGCCGTGCAAACAGCGGCAGAATTTCCGTATGCGGAGGGTGATGCTTGCGCAGCGCCTCGGCGGCGTCGCGAATCTCGCGCTCGCCGGGCAGGAACACCAGCACGTCGCCGGGGCCTTCGCGGCACAGTTCGTCGACGGCGTCGACGATCGCGTCCATCAGATCGCGGTCGGTTTCGCGCTGCGTCTTCGGCCTGTCGCCGCGCGCGGACGATGAACCCGACGACGTGCCCTGAGCGGCCTTCACCGCCGGACTGTCCTCGACGACCGGCCGGTAACGCACCTCGACCGGATAGAGCCGCCCGCTCACCTCGATCACCGGCGCGGGCTTCTCTTCACTGCCGAAGTGGCGCGCGAAGCGATCGGCGTCGATGGTCGCCGAAGTCACGATCAACTTCAGATCACGGCGTCTGGCAAGAATTTCCTTCAGATAGCCGAGCAGAAAATCGATGTTCAGGCTGCGCTCGTGCGCTTCGTCGATGATGAGCGTGTCGTACGCCTTGAGCAGCGGATCGGTCTGCGTTTCGGCGAGCAGAATGCCGTCGGTCATCAGCTTGACCGACGCGCCCGGCGACAGGTTGTCGGTAAAGCGCACCTTGTAGCCGACCACTTCCCCGAACGGCGTGCCGAGCTCTTCGGCAATACGGCGGCCGGTTGCCGACGCGGCGATCCGGCGCGGCTGCGTGTGGCCGATCAGCCCCGAGCCACCCGCTCCGAGACCACGCCCCAGCGCGAGGCAGATTTTCGGCAACTGGGTGGTTTTGCCGGAGCCGGTTTCGCCCGACACGATCACCACCTGGTTCTGCGCAATCGCCTTGGCAATCTCGTCGCGGCGGCCGGAGACCGGCAGCGCTTCGGGGAAGGTGATCGGCGGAATCGGATTCGGCTCGACGACGCGCTGCGCGCGCGGCGGGCGTGGTTCCCGTGGTTCGTTCGCTGCGCGTGGCTCACGGCTGCCAGCGTTGCGGTCGCTACCACCCGCTCGCTGTGAATTTTGCGCGAGCGCACCGGATTCGCGACGCGGCGCACCACCTTGTGGCGGCCCGCGGCGCTGCTGGTTCGCGCGGCTGTCGTCGTGCGGCTGCTGACCTGGACCTGCCGCATGAGGGGGCTGTCCGCGCTGCTCGTCGCGGCGCCGCGGTTGATCCGAACCCGGCGCATCTGCCGATGGCGAGCGCTGTTCGCCGCCGCGCCGCGCCTCGTTCGCTCCCGCGGCGCGTGGCGACTGCCCACGCTGCCCGTCACCACGCCCGGGCCGTTCGCCTTGCGGCGCATTCTCCGCGCGCTCCGCGTGTTCCTGCCGGTGTGCTCGACCATGGCCCGGACTCCGGCCTTCGCCAGCCCGCGCGGCTTGCGACGTACCACTGCCGCCATCATCCTGCGCACGCGCGCCACCCGGGCCACCCGGGCCACCTGGGCCACCCTCACGCAGCGGATTTTTTTTCTGCGCCGACGGCTGCGCGTCCTGCGCGGCACGATGCGATTCGCGCGCCGCGCGCGGCGTGTGGGGCTCGGTGTCCTGCGCTGGACGGCGCTGCGCGTCGCCGGAGTTCATCGGATCGGCGGCCGGCGCCGGATTCTCGTTCGCCGCAGCGGGACTTTTGGGTACATTTGACATGGGGGCGCATTATAATCCCCGGCATGAATTCCCAAACCGACCTCGTCCCCGCGCCCGCGAGCGTTCCGGCCCCCGCCGGAACAACGGAAGACCTCGCACAGCATGCGCAATTCGTCGACTGGATGCGTTCAGTCGCCCCGTATATCCATGCGTTCCGGAACAAGACGTTTGTCGTCGGTTTCGGCGGCGAGGTGGTGCATCAGGGGCTCCTGAATGCGCTGGTGTCCGACATCGCGCTGCTGCAGGCCATGGGCATCCAGATCGTGCTGGTGCATGGCTCGCGCCCGCAGGTCGAGGAGCAGATGAGCCTGCATGGCGTGGAGTCGGAGTTCTCGCACGGCATGCGCATCACCGACGCGCGCGCTCTGGAGTCCGCGAAAGAAGCGGCCGGCGAAGTGCGTCTGGACATCGAGGCCGCGATTAGCCAGGGCTTGCCGAACACGCCGATGGCGCACGCGCACATCAGCGTGGTGTCGGGCAACTTCGTGACGGCGCGCCCGGTCGGCATTCTGGACGGCGTCGACTTCGCGCACACCGGCGTGGTGCGCAAGATCGACGCGGATTCGATCCGCCATTCGCTCGCGAGCCGCAAGCTGGTGCTGCTCTCGCCGCTCGGCTTCTCGCCCACCGGCGAGGCGTTCAACCTCGCGATGGAAGACGTGGCCTCGGCCGCGGCCATCGCGCTGCGCGCCGACAAGATCGTGTTCCTGACCGAAACGCCGGGCCTGATGGAAGCCGGTGAAGACGGTCCCGAACTGGTCCGCGAACTGTCGCTCGACGACGCGTACAAGCTGCACGAAAGCGGCGAAGTCACCGGCGACGCGGGCTTCTACCTCAAGCATTCGATCCGCGCATGCCGTGGCGGCGTCGCACGGGCGCACATCATCCCCTACGCGCTCGACGGCAGCCTGCTGCTCGAACTGTTCCTGCACGACGGCGTCGGCACGATGATCTCGTACGAGAACCTCGAAAGCCTGCGCGAAGCCACGCCGGACGACGTCGGCGGCATTCTCTCGCTGATCGAGCCGCTCGAATCGGACGGCACGCTGGTGCGGCGCGGCCGTCACCAGATCGAGCGCGACATCGACCATTTCTCGGTGATCGAGCACGATGGCGTGCTGTTCGGCTGCGCGGCGCTGTATCCGTATCCGCAGGAGCGCATCGGCGAAATGGCGTGCCTGACGGTCGCGCCCGAAGCGCAAGGCACCGGCGACGGCGAGCGTCTGCTCAAGCGCATCGAGCAGCGCGCGCGGGCCCGTGGCCTCACGCGCATTTTCGTGCTCACCACGCGCACCGAACACTGGTTCCTCAAGCGCGGCTTCGTCAAGGTCACGGTCGACGACCTGCCTGAAGACCGCCGCAGACTCTATAACTGGCAGCGCAAATCGCTCGTGCTGATGAAGCAGCTCTGAGCGGCGCCCCGGCCCCATATATCGATTACAGGAGAAGCACAGCATGACTCGTATGGTTCAATGCGCCAAGCTCGGCAAGGAAGCCGAAGGTCTCGATTTCCCGCCGTTGCCCGGCGAACTCGGCAAGCGGATCTACGAAAGCATTTCGAAGGAAGCCTGGCAAGCGTGGTTGAAGCAGCAGACCATGCTGATCAACGAAAACCGCCTGAACATGGCCGATCCGCGCGCACGCCAATATCTGATGAAGCAGACCGAAAAGTTCTTCTTCGGCGAAGGCGCGGATACCGCGCAGGGTTACGTCCCGCCGTCGGCTTAAGACGCTGTGGTAGCGGCGTCGGCCGCGTGCATTGATGAAAATCCGCGCCGCGAGCGCGGATTTTTTTCGCCCTTTGCGGGCTTGCGGGCTCCGCTTGCTGCCTTTGGCGACGCTTCGCGAACTTCACGGCTTCATTGCTGCGTGTTGCCACCTCTTTGGGGCAGGATTCGCGCCGTGGTCGCCTGCCGCCGTGACACTTCTGCGTGCCGATTTTTCGCGTGGACGCCAACCTGAAAATGATCCAAACGGTTCATTTCCTGCCGTTTTCAGGGTGTGCTCACGAACCACCCGAATCCGCCGCAATCGCCCGCCCGTCAAGGGATCGAGCGCCCTTGCAAGGCACCCTTCGGCCAGCAGGTTTGCGCGATCGTCCGTCATCGTGCTATCATGTGCATCGTTCCAACTGCAATTCACCTTCATTAACGTTTCGTTTTCATCGTGGCGCGCTGCGCGTTCCATGCTGATTCGAACAGTTTTTATACAAGAAGGCTCGTCGGTCGTTTCTCCGTCTCGGCTCTTTCCATGAGCGGCGAATAAAGCAACCGGCCTTTTTCGTTTCAAGCCTTCCAGCGGCGCGCGGGCCAGCTTCCAGCCACCCGGCGTCCTCATGCACCTGCCCCCCTTCCACGGCCACGCAGGCGCAACAGTCAGCACAATCTAGACGAGTGTTTTTTTCGCGACATGTCTCGCGAGGCACGGGCGTTCTGTTTTTCCTTTGCGCCCTCTAGTGCGTTGCCGGTCACGGCGGCGCAGCAGTCATCGCCTTGCTCGCGAAACGACACTTCCCAGCAACCGTGGCGGAACGTTCATGCGCATCATGAGTTTCGTCGCAGTCATTGGAGTTTTTACCTTGACGGCTTCCAGCAACGGCTTCTGGCGACATCACAAAGAAGAACAACGCCTCTCTCTCGACGACATCACCGTCGTCGACAAATCCCTCCTCAAGCGAGCCGTCGGCGCGATGGCGCTCGGCAACGCAATGGAATGGTTCGATTTCGGCGTGTACAGCTACATCGCTGTCACGCTCGGCAAAGTGTTCTTCCCGTCGGCAAGTCCGGCTGCGCAGCTGATCGCCACGTTCGGCACGTTCGCCGCGGCGTTCCTCGTGCGGCCGGTCGGCGGCATGGTGTTCGGCCCGCTGGGCGACCGCATCGGCCGTCAGCGCGTGCTGGCGATGACCATGATCATGATGGCGCTCGGCACCTTCGCGATCGGCCTGATCCCGAGCTACGCGACGATCGGCATTTTCGCGCCGGTGCTGCTGCTGGTCGCGCGTCTGGTGCAAGGCTTCTCGACCGGCGGCGAGTACGGCGGCGCCGCGACCTTCATCGCCGAATTCTCGACCGACAAGCGCCGCGGCTTCATGGGCAGCTTCCTCGAGTTCGGCACGCTGATCGGCTACGTGCTCGGCGCGGGCACGGTGGCCGTGCTGAGCGCGACGCTGTCGAACGACGCGCTGCTGTCGTGGGGCTGGCGTGTGCCGTTCCTGATCGCCGGCCCGCTGGGCCTGGTCGGTCTGTACATCCGGATGAAGCTCGAAGAAACGCCCGCGTTCAAGAAGCAGGCCGAAGAACGCGAAGCCGAAGACAAGGCGCTGCCGAAGCAATCGCTGCGGCAACTGCTCGCCCAGCAATGGCAGCCGCTGCTGCTGTGCGTCGGCCTCGTGCTGATCTTCAACGTCACCGACTACATGGCGCTGTCGTATCTGCCGAGCTATCTGTCGGCCACGCTGCACTTCAACGAAACGCACGGCCTGTTCCTCGTGCTGCTCGTAATGATCCTCATGATGCCGATGACGCTCGCCGCCGGCCGTCTGTCCGACACGATCGGCCGCAAGCCGGTGATGCTGTTCGGTTGCGTGGGGCTGTTCGCGCTGTCGGTGCCCGCGCTGCTGCTGATCCGCATGGGCACGGTGCTGCCGGTGTTCGGCGGGCTGATGATTCTCGGCGTGCTGCTGTCGTGCTTTACCGGTGTGATGCCGTCGGCGCTGCCGGCGCTGTTCCCGACGAAGATCCGCTACGGTGCGCTCGCGATCGGCTTCAATATTTCGGTGTCGTTGTTCGGCGGTACGACGCCGCTCGTGACGGCCTGGCTGGTCGACCATACCGGCAATCTGATGATGCCCGCGTACTACCTGATGGGTGCGTCGCTGATCGGCATCGTGTCGGTGCTCGCGCTGCGGGAAACCGCGCGCAAGCCGCTGCTCGGTTCGGGCCCGTGCGTGGCCACGCGTGCCGAAGCACATGCGGTGCTGCGCGGCGAGCGTGAAGCCGAGGAGATGGACGAACGTTACGCGGCGGCCGCGACGGCGCGTGCGTGAGTGTGGGTTGCGCGGGGGCACTGCGTTGAGCGTGTCGCCTTGAACGCGCCACGTTGAGTGCGAGTCTCTCAGAAACGGGCCGGCAAATTTTTGCCGGCCCGTTTTTTTTACGTCAGCAGCGAATCGAATGACGCACTCGCGTGCGCGCCTTCAATAATCAGGATGCCCGCGCAAATCGGCAGCTTGAAACGCCGCGGTCCCGCGCTGCCGGGATTGACGAACAGCACGCCGTCGCGCTCGCTGATCGACGGCTTGTGCGAATGGCCGCTCACCACCACGCCGACGCCTTCGCTACGCGGATCGGCGCCCAGATCGGCAATATCGTGGACGACGCGCATCGTCACCTGCTGCACGGTCAGCGTCGCATGCGTCGGTAGCGAGGCAGCCCAATCGCCGGTGTCGTTGTTGCCGCGCACCGCCGTGACCGGCGCGATCTGCCTGAGCGCATCGAGCACCGCCTGATTGCAGATATCGCCCGCATGAATGATGGCGTCGCAGCCCGCGAGATAGCGCAGCGCTTCGGGGCGCATGAGGTTATGCGTATCGGAGATGAGCCCGATGCGAGTGGCCGGGGAATGTGAGCTGCGCGAAGTCATGCCGTCAAGTATCGGCCAAACGGCCTCACTCCGTCTGCTGACCGGCGAGCTCGCGCGAGACCGCTGCAGCTTGCGCAGGCCGCCGCGCGCCGAGCATGCGCCGCGTCGCGCCCTGCACGGCAATCGAGGCCAGCGCCGCGCAGGCGAAGCTCCACCACACACCGTATCGCGGCAGCAGGATGGCGGTCACCGCGAAGAACGCCGCGAACGAGCCGCGCCCGATCACCATGCCGCGCGTCAGCAAGGCGACGAAGTCCGCGCCGTGCGCACGTTGCGCGGCCACCGCGAGCACGGTGGCGAGCCGGGCAACTGCACCAGCAGTAGCGCGGCGCCCAGCCATCCCGCCATGCCGGCGGCCAGCGCGAGCGGCCACGCAAAGCGCCGGCAGGTCCACGCATAAGCAAGATTGAACGCTTCCGATGCAGCAATCGCCGCAATCGACGCCGCCGACGCCTGCGCCGCGAACGACGGCCCGCGCTCCAACGCGAGCAGCAGCACGATCGGCCCGGCGACGACCGGCAGCCCCGCGAGCCACCCCGCCACCGACGGCCCCCAAACGCGCCCCGCCACCGTCAGCGCGGCGAGAAAAGCCGGCACCAGCAGGAGCTTGAGTGTCAGCAGCAATTACGCGCCCAGCACATGTTCGATGCGTTGATCCGGGATCAGCCACCATGCCGCGACGAGCGTATAGAGTGCAGCCGACCCCCACGGCAGGACGAACGCGAGCCCGATGCCGAGCAGGTAAAGCACGACCGACACCTTGCCCTTGAAGTCGTTGCCGACCGCCTTGGAGATGGCCGACTCCTTGCCGTGTTCGCGGATCAGCACGCGCGTCAGAATGAAATATGCGATCGCCGACATGAACAGCACGACGCCGTACATCGCGGTCGGCCAGGCGGCCAGATGGTTTTCGCCGAGCCAATGCGTGACGGCCGGCAGCAGCGACAGCCAGAACAGCAGATGAAGATTGGCCCACAACACTGTGCCGTTGACCTTCTGCACGGCATGGAACATGTGGTGATGATTGTTCCAGTAGATGCCGACGTAGATGAAGCTCAGCACGTACGCGCAGAACACCGGGACCACCGGCCGCAGCGAGGCGAGATCGAAACCCTCCGGCACCTTCAGTTCGAGCACCATGATCGTGATGATGATGGCGATCACGCCATCGCTGAAGGCCTCGACTCGTCCCTTGCCCATCGGTGGGTTTCCCTGATGAAGATTGTGGTTGGACGCACCGCTCGCCCGCATCCCGCAGACGACCCGCGTCGCCGCCGATTATCCGCGATGCCGTGATGCTTTGTCGATGCGCGTGCCCGATGGGTGTGAACGCCCGGGCGGCGTGCGCGTGTGCGCTGCCTGCCGACAGGCCAAGGGAACCGGCGCGATGTTGTGGAGCGAGTCCGTGCCCAGGCGACCCCCGCCCGCTCAGCTCGACGCACCATCCGTTACGTCGGGGCAATACACGGCGAGCCACACACTCGGCTCCGTGTCGCACGTCCATGCGACCCGATGCCGGCGATGTGCTTCGATCAGCACGTGATCGCCGCACTTCATCGGATGCGGCTCGGCGCTGCCTTCGAATTCCAGCGTCGCCGCGCCGCTCAGCAGCACGACCCATTCGGCGCGCGGGCTGTCGTACCAGAAGCCGGGCGGGCTCGCCTGCCCCGTCGACACGATCCGTTCGATCGACACGCCCGCCTGCTCGAGGAGCGCGTCGACCTGCTCTTCGGCGTTCGCATCGGCGCCGACCAGCGCCCCGACATCGAACAGATTGCCCGTGACCAGCGCGCGTTTCATCGTTCGTGCCCGGCCCGTCATGCCATCGGCTTGAGCCCGTCGAGCAGGGTCGGCACCAGTTCGCTGATCGTCGGATGGATGTGCATCGCATACTGCAAGGTCGGATACGGCGCCCCCGCCGTCATGATGTCGATGAACGTGTGAATCGCCTCGTCGCCTTCGACGCCGTGAATCGCCGCGCCGAGTATCCGCTTGCTCTGCGCGTCGGCCATCACCTTCATGAAGCCGTCGGTCTCGCCACGTTCACGCGCACGGCCCACGCGTGACATCGGCATGGTGGCGATCAGCGCGTCGCGGCCGCTCTTGCGCACCTCGGCCTCCGACAGCCCGACGCGCGCGAGCGGCGGATCAACGAACACCGCATAGGCCATGATCCGCGTATCGACGCTGCGCGCACCGCCATCGAGCAGGTTGGCCGCCACGATCTGGAAATCGTCATAGGACGTATGCGTGAACGCGCCGCGTCCGTTGACGTCGCCGATCGCCCACACGCCCGGTACGTTGGTGCGCAACTGGCCGTCGACGGGAATCGTGCCGTGTTTGTCCACCGCGATGCCTGCGTCGGCGAGACCGAGATCGTCGGTATTCGGCTCGCGGCCGGTGGCGAACAGCACGTGCGACGCCTCCAGCGCGGGAATGTTCTGCTCGAAGCCGATGCATACTTCATTCGCGCGATGCGGATGCGGCTCGACCCGCGACGGCTGCACGCCAAAGCGGAACTCGACGCCCTCGCGGGCGAGCACCTTGCGCACCGACTCGGCGAAGTCGGCATCCTCGCGGCTCAGCACGCGCTCGCCGCGCACCAGCACGCTCACCTGGCTGCCGAAGCGTCGAAAGATCTGCGCGAATTCGAGCGCAATATAGCTGCTGCCGACGATCACCAGATGGCTCGGCAGTTCGGTCAGCTCAAGCAGGTTGGAGTTGGTGAAATAACGAATCCGCTCCAGACCTTCGAGCGGGGGCGCGACGGCGCGCGTGCCGGTGTTGATGAATATCTCGTCGGCGCTGATTTCATTCAGCACTAGGCCGCCCGGCCCACTGATCGAGAGCGTATGCGCGCCGGTGAAGCGCGCGTGGCCGTTGAATACGGTGACGTTGTCCGTGCCGCGCAGCCATTTCTCGACGCCGTCGCGCGACTGGCCGATGATGCCGTCTTTACGTGCCTTGACCGCGGCGAGATCGACATTGACGGCGCCGCTCACCTGCACGCCGAGTTCAGCCGCATGGCGCGCGACATGCGCCGCACGGGCACTGGCCACATACGATTTGGTCGGCGTGCAACCGACGTTCACACAGGTCCCGCCAAAGGCCGCGCGTTCGATCACCGCGGTTTGACGGCCGCTTTGAGCAAGACGTACCGCGAGCGGCGAGCCGCCCTGTCCCGTACCGATCACGACTGCGTCGAAGTGCTGTGCCATGGCGACTCTCCCGAGGCTGGGGTGCAGGTCGTAGCATCTTACCCTTAGTGCCTCGCGTCGCGCTGCGGTGTTGCCGATTGCCGCGGCGTTAGCTCGCGGTGGCTGCGTGATTGCGGTGAATCACCGAAACTTTTCTCCCGCTGCGGCTCAGGCGTGGCAATGCACCGCGCAGATCAATTCGCGCGAGCGTTGCAGTGCGGCCTGCGCGCCACGCGCCGCGACCACCCAGCCCACCTGGCCGAGATTGAAGTCCTGCGACACCATCACCTGCATGAGGGCAACCATCGGCAGGACCACCGATGGCCGATAAAGCTGATTCCTGATCAAGGCCGGCATGACGACTCCCATCGCCCGGCGCCGCTTCGACGCCGAACTCGATTTACGTTCCAATAGGAGAATTTTAGGGAGTACGCACGCGCGGATAAATACCGGGAACGCGAAGGCACTTGTTTGGCAATCTGAACAATCGAGCCGCGGCGGCACGCCCTGAAACCGCTGGCGGCGCTGCCGCCAGCGTCCAGCGTGCGAAAGTATGCCTGTGCACCCTGAGCGCGCAGGGCCGGGCGTTTCGCCTGCACCGGAATTGGCATATGCATATGCCAATTCGTGTCTCTGTGCACTGAAGAACAGCGGCCCTCACCCGAGCAAGCGCCCCACCGCCCCGCTCAAGACTCCCCGGCGAGGCTCAACTGCGCGTCGCACAGGCGGCGCGCGTACGCACTCGCGCCGACCGGCCGGCTGTACAGATACCCCTGCTGCTTGTCGCAATCGATCGCGCGCAGAAAGGCCGCCTGCTCGACGGTCTCCACGCCTTCCGCGGTCACGTTCATGCCGAGCGAATGCGCCATCGCCACCACCGCCTGCGTGATCGCGATCGAATCGCGATGATCCGGCAAGCCCGCGACGAACGAGCGGTCGATCTTCAGGTTGTGCAGCGGGAAGCGCTTCAAATATGACAGCGAGGAATAGCCGGTGCCGAAGTCGTCGACCGACATCCGCACGCCCATCGCGCTCAGCGCGCTCAGGATCGGCAGCACCGTTTCGCTGTCGCTCATCAGCAGCCGTTCGGTGATCTCGAGTTCGAGCGCCGCGGGTTCGAGCCCGGACTCCTCCAGACAGCCCGCGATGCGCTCGAGCAGCCCGTCGTTGAATTGCCGCGGTGACAGATTCACCGCGACGATCAGATCCGGCGCCAGCGTGCGCCGCCACTGCGCGACCTGCGCGCAGGCCCGCGCCAGCACCCAGCCGCCGATTTCGACGATCAACCCCGCGTCTTCGGCGACCGGAATGAATTCGCCCGGCGACACGTTGCCGAGTTCGGTGTTGTACCAGCGCAGCAGCGCTTCCGCGCCGATCGTGCGGCCATCCTGGCTATCGACGATCGGCTGGTACACGAGGCTCAGCTCGTCGGCGGCGAGCGCGCGCCGCAATGACTGCTCGATCGTGAAGCGCCGTTGCAGATGCCGGTTCAGCTCGGCGGTGAAGAACTGGAAGTTGTTGCGGCCGCGCTGCTTCGCGTGATACATCGCCGAGTCGGCGTTGCGCATCAGCGTGGCGACGTCCTGGCCGTCCTCGGGAAACAGGCTGATGCCGATCGACGCCCCCAGGTAGTACTCGTTGCCCGCCACCGCGAACGGCACCGCGATCATGTCGAGGATGCGGCGCGCGAGCCCGATCAGATACCCGCTGTTCTCATACGCGCTGATCACGATCACGAACTCGTCGCCGCCCACGCGCGCGAGCGTGTCGCGGCGGTCAACGCAGGCCGAGAGCCGCTCCGCGACGCTGCACAGCAACGCGTCGCCGGCCTCGTGACCGGCGGTGTCGTTGACCTTCTTGAAGCCGTCCAGATCGACGAATAACACGGCGACGCTCGCCAGTTCGCCGCCGGCCGCCACGCCCGGCTCGAACAGGTCACGCATCCGTTCGGTGAGATAGGCGCGGTTGTACAGACCGGTGAGCGAGTCGCGAGTCGCGAGGAACTTGAGCTGCTGTTGGGCTTCGCGCACGGGGCCGATGTCGGTGAACGAGATCAGCACCGAGCTGGGTTCGCTGTCGCCCGGCCGGATGATCGGCACGACGTTCTCGGTAATCCACACGACGTCGCCGCCGACGAGCTCCACGCCGATCGTGACACCGAGGATCGGCTTGCCGGTCGCCAGTACCTGCGCGGTCGGACGGTCGGGCTCGCTGACGAGCGTGCCGTCCTCGTGATAGCCGCGCGTCATCACGCTCCGGATGTTGCGGCCGATGATCTGCGAGTTCGTCCGCAGCATGCGCTGCGCGCTCGGATTGCAGGCCAGCACGACACCCGCGCGCGATTGCACGACGATGCCTTCGCTCAGATGATCGACCACCAGCCGGTGATGTTCTTCGCTATGCGCAAGGCGCTGCGCCATCACGTCCTGATGCACCGCGAGGCCGACGCTGCTGCCGATGTCGCGCAGGATCGCCTCCTCTTCGGCGCTCGGCCGGCGCAAGAAGGGGTAATACACCGCGAACGCGCCGAGCACCGTGCCGGCGTCGTTCTCGAACGGCACGGACCAGCAGGCGCGCAAGCCGTGCGGCAGCGCGAGGTGCCGATAGTCCGCCCACAGCGGATCGGTTTCGATGTCTTCGACGATGACGACACGCCGCTCGTACATCGCAGTACCGCAGGACCCGGCGCGCGGACCGATCGCGACGCCGTCGATCTTCGCGCTGAACTGCGGCGGCAACGACGGCGCGCCGCCGACTCTGGCGTGCACGCCGTCGGGGTCGAGCAGAAGGATCGAACAGGACGCACCTTCGCCAAGCAGCGCTTGCGCGCGGCGGCATACTTCATCGAGTAATTCCGGCAGCGGCGTGTTGCGGGTAATCAGCCGCAACACGCTACGCTCCGACGCCAACACCTCTTCGGCCAGATCCGGCCGGTAGTGGGTGCCCTCTGGCGCTGCTCCCATCGTGCCACCTGATCTCGCTTCGCTAGTCATTTATGCGCCCCCCAACCCAACATCGGCAATCTAGTGTACGCGGCACACCGGGGTTTACGCGAAGCCGGTGCGGAATATTCTTCATGCATGGCAGGGCGCATGGGGGATGAGTTGAAGGCGGCGACAGATAGGGACGGTGCAGAGGCACGCGGTTGCGCGAATCCAGGCTGATGAAGTGCATACGCGTATGCCGCTGATTTTGTTGGCGTCAAGGTCGTCGTAGCCGGTGTGGACTTGGGGCCGCAGGCCGCCCGGGCCGCGCTGACGTATCGCGGCCTGGGCAGCGGGCTTCGGCGCTTCAGCCTCCTCAACCGTTCCCGCCGCCGGGCGGACGGCCTCCGCCCCCGCCTTGTGAGGGGCCGCCTTGGGGATGATTGCCGCCGCCGTGTGATTCGCCACCTGAGGGGCGACCACCTGTGCCGCCTTGCTGACCACCCGGCGGCCGGCTACCTGGGTTCCCGGGTTGCTGACCGCCCGGTGCCCGACCGCCCGCATGCCCCGGTTGCTGACCACCCTGTGGCCGACCGCCTGCATTCTCCGGATGCTGACCACCCGGTGGCCGACCACCCGCATGCCCTGGTTGCTGACCGCCCTGTGGCCGACCGCCCGCATGCCCTGGTTGCTGACCACCCGGTGGCCGACCACCCGCATGTCCCGGCGGGCGTCCCGCCCCGGGTCGCGGCGCAGGCGGCGCATGATGCGCCCAGCGCGACTGCTGGTTGTACCAGGGCCGGCCGCGATAATAGTTGCCCCAGTAATCGCCGATCGAAAAACCGAGGATCGGCAGGCCGAGCACGGTGCCATAGTTCATCAGCGGCACGTTGCCACCCTGGTATGGCGAACTGAGCAGCGACGCAAACACCCAGCCGCGCAGATTCGGCGCCGCGACATCGCACCATTGGTAATTGGCGATACAGCCCATCACCGTCACCGGTACGCCGGGCGGCAACTGCGCGACGATCGGGTAATCGGCCGCAGGGCCCGCGCGCACGTTGACGCTGCTCGCCGTGAAGGCTTGCGACTGCGCGTCGGCCACGACGGGCAGCGTCAACAGGCCGGCTGCTACATAAAGACATCGAACCAGGTGCTGTTTCATTCCTTCTCCCGTTTCAAAGGCCGCTTTCGACTTGCCGGCCAACGTGTGTGCTTATGAGCGCCGAGATTCCCAGACGCAACGCAGTTCACATCACGGCGCCATGCGTCTGCCAATCGCGCACTTGCACTACGCACGCCTGAACGCGTTCCGCCGACGTGCCGCGCGACACATCCGTCCGCTCTGCGTCACGCATGCGAAGCAAGATCTGGTAACGACCTGCCCGAAGTCATGCGTTTTTCGGGCATCTGCGTTCGGGTCGCCTGGCCGATCATCCGTTGCATGAGAAATCCACGCAACGCCAGGAACGCCATGAAAGTTTTTCGTCCGCTTCTGATCGCCGGTCTGATGCTCGCGCATCTGCCCGCCCATGCCACCAGCTTCGACTGTCACAGGGGACGCTCCCTCACCGAACGCATGATCTGCAACGATCCCGCGCTCTCGAAGCTCGACGACACGCTGGGGCAACTGTACTGGAAAGCGCGCCGGCGAGTCGTCGACCGTCGCGCGTTTCTCGACGACAGCGACAGCAAGTGGGCATGGCGCGAAGCGAATTGTCGCGACGCGGCGTGTCTGGGGACGTGGTATGCGACGCGTATTGAGGAGTTGCAGCGGCTAATCGACAGCATGCGGACCGGAACGCCGCTTGCGCCGTCGAGCGCGGTGGCTGTTGCAACGGGGCCGGGTGCGCCGGATGCAGGCGGTGGCCGGCGCAAACCGTCGATGAAGACAGCTCAGGCAGCAGCCACAACGCTGCTTCAATGCACGGCGGCGAACCCTGGCCCGGTGGTGAACGAGCAGTGTTCGACCGTGATCAGGGAGACCGGCAATCCGTGGAAATACACGGTGCATGGCAGCGACTGGTTCTGCGGGGTCGCGATGGTGGGATCATCGCAAATGCAGGCGAGCGCCTCGCAGTAGGGGCGTTGTGCTTCATAAACAGACGACAAACCCGCAAGTCAACGAGCACCACGGGCACGCGCATGCATGCGTATGCCCGTGGTGCTCCGTGAAGTCTTCCTCCTCGGCTCGTGCCGACAAACACTCCCGGCAGCCGCAAACAGAAAATCCTCGCTACCGTCCGCTCCAGAACCGCCGCTGCACCTCCATCACCTCGGCTTCGACCTCGGCGACCGGCCCGATCACCTCGACCCGCTTCTGGCAATGATCGAACACATAGCGGCAATCGACGCTCATCGTCGGGTTCTCCGCGTGATCGCCGGTGGCCTCCAGCAGACGCTTTTCGGTCATGCCGAACACGACCCGCCCGATGTTGGCCCAGTACATCGTGCCGGCGCACATGCAGCAAGGCTCGACCGACGTGTACAGCGTGCAGCTCCACAGATACTCCGGCGTGAAGTTCAACGCCGCCACGCGCGCCAGCACCGATTCGGCGTGATTCACCGTATCGACGTTGCCCTGCTCCATCAGCACGGTTTCCTGGTCCGGCCCGACCAGCACCGCGCCGAACGGATGATGGCCCAGCAGCGTCGCGCGCTCGGCGATCCGGCTCGAATGCCGCAGATGCCGCACGATCTGCTCGTGCGTCGGCGTCAATCCTTGTGGCGGCGTGTTCGCCGCTTGCGCGGCGGCCTCATTCGAAACGCTCAGACTCAACGACGCTCTCCCTCGACAATAGTTAGTTAGCCAAACTAATCGCTTATTTCGGCAACGTACCGTCCACGCCCTGCACGAACCAGTTCAGGCGCAGCAGTTCCGCGTCGCTCAAGGACTTGCCGGCGGCGACCTTCACCGCGCCGGACTGATCCACGATCGGCCCGGCAAACGGATTGAATTTGCCCGAGATGATGTCGTCGCGCTTCTGGCTCAGCGCCTTTTGCGCAACCGGCGACACGGCGCTGGTGTTGATGTCCGCGAGATCGATCGCGTTCTCTTTCAGCCCCCACCATACCGGCGCGTTGGTCCACGTATTCGACATCACCTGCTCGACCAGATGCGTGTAATACACGCCCCAGTTGCTTATGCACGCGCCGAGTTGCGCATTCGGCCCGAACTTCTTCATGTCGGAATCCCAGCCGAACGCATGCACCTTCTTCTGCTCGGCGGTCTGCATCGTCGCGGTCGAATCGGTGTTCTGGATCAGCACGTCGGCGCCCTGGCCGATCAGCGTTTCGGCGGCCTGCTTTTCGCGGCCCGGATCGAACCAGCTATTGATCCACACCACCTTCACGCGCGCGTTCGGGTTGACCGAGCGCGCGCCCATCGTGAACGCGTTGATGTTGCGAACCACTTCCGGCACCGGCACCGAGCCGACAAAGCCCAACGTGTTCGACCTGGTCGTATAGCCCGCGACGAGACCAGCCAGATACGCGCTCTGGTAAGTGCGCACGTCATAGGTCGCGAAGTTGCCCGCTTTCTTGAAACCCGTCGCGTGTTCGAACACGGTGTCCGGAAAGTCCTTCGCGACTTTCAGCTCGAAATCCTGGAAGCCGAAGCTCGACCCCACCACGATCTTGTTGCCCTTCGCTGCGAGATCGCGAAACACGCGCTCCGAGTCCGCCGACTCCGGCACGTTCTCGACTCGCGTCACCTTGATCTTGTCGCCGAACTTCGCCTCGACCTCTTTCACGCCCTGCTCGTGCGCATAGGTCCAGCCGGCGTCGCCCGGATTGCCGAGATAGACGAACGCGATGCCGACCGGCTGCGTGGTCGCCGCAACCGCGGGCCCGGCGCCGAGCGCGAGGACCGCCGCGGCAGTGACCCCGACGCAGGCGCTGCATGCGGTGTCCAGCACGGAACGGACGGCATTGATGCGCAATGAATGGGTCAGCGCTCGCGCCAGCTTTGTTTTCATGGATTCTCCGAAGATGGTTGACCGTGCCTGCACAGTGCCGGACTGTCCAGGCAAGGCATCAGCATACGGGGCCATATTCGAAGGCCAATTTCAGCAGAAAAATTTTTATCCGTTATCCCACCCATAACGAAACCCGTATTGTGGGGTCCGGCGCAGTGTCGGGCAGACATATTCGATATCTTCGAACGAGTGCATCACGAAAATGGTACGACAAGCCTCCTTGTCAGGCGCAATATCCCTCTCACCAACCCGCAACACTCTTTCGGAGAAACAAAATGACTCGCTTCCAAGGTAATTCGGTTCTCGTCACCGGCGGCAGCAGCGGCATCGGCTTCGCGGCCGCCAAGGCCTTCGCGGATGAAGGCGCGCGTGTCGTCATCACCGGTCGTGACGCCGACGCGCTAGACACCGCTCGCAGCCAGCTCGGCGCCAATGCGCTCGCGGTGCGCAACGACGCCGGCTCGATCGCCTCGGCCCGCGAACTGGCCGCCGCGATCGACGCCGCGGGCATCCGGCTCGACGCCGTGTTCGTGAACGCCGGCACGGCGAAGTTCGCGCCCTTCCCCGAGGTCGACGAAGGCTTCTGGGACGCCACTTTCAACACCAACGTCAAAGGCGCGTATTTTCAGATCCAGGCCTTGCTGCCGCTCCTGAACAAGGGCGCGTCGATCGTGATCAATGGATCGATCAATGCGCATATCGGCATGCCGGCATCGTCGGTGTACGCGGCGAGCAAGGCGGCGCTGATCTCGCTCGCGAAGACGCTGTCGGCGGAATTGCTGCCGCAAGGTGTGCGCGTGAACGTCGTAAGCCCCGGCCCCGTGCAAACGCCGCTCTACGGCAAGCTCGGCCTCGACGCCGCCGCGCTCGAAGCCACCGCCGCGCAGATCCTCGCGCAAGTGCCGGTCGGCCGCTTCGGCAAGCCGGAGGAAATCGCCTCGACCGTGCTGCATCTCGCCGCGCCGGAATCGGCGTTCATCGTCGGCACGGAAATCATCGTCGATGGCGGCATGAGCCAGCTTTAAGGACAGCCAGGACAGCGTCACGGCCGGGCTCGCGATGCCGCGCGGCCAGGCCGTGTCAAGCACGCGGCGCCCGCCATCGCGGCGGTTCACGTCGCGCTCGAGCCGGTTCGTGCGTCGTACCGTGCTCGCGCCGGACCTGCGCGGCCTTGGCGTCACCGCACACATCAGTGAAGTTTCGGCGGCGGCTCATCGGCCTCTTCGACGTCCGGCGCCTCGTCCTCGCCGCCGAACAATTGCGCGCACACACCCTCGCCCAGTTCGCTCAAACGCGCCGTGCCGGTGCCCTCCTCGTTGAAGGTGGTGTCCACCAGACCGCCGTCGGCGAGCGCCGTCAACTGGCGCCGCAAGCCGCTCATCGGCACGCCCGCCTGCTTCGACAGCTTCGCGAGCGACCACGCGCCGCCCGGCGTATCCCGATGCGCCCGCCACAGTTGCGCGAGCACGGCGGCCAGCACCGGATCGATTTCATCGTCGTCCATTCGTGTCTCCTCCTTGTCCATCGTGTCTCCTCCTTGTTACGTCATCCGTTTGGCGAGCTCACCCAGCGTCTTCAGCGCCGCTTCGGTCTGCGCCGTCCACGGATAGCTGTAGTTGAGCCGGATGAAATGGCGAAAATCGTTGCGCGTCGAAAACATCATGCCGGGTCCGACCGTGATGCTGCGCGCAAGCGCCGCCTGATAGAGCCGCATCGAATCGACCCTGCCGGGCAATTCCACCCACAGCACGTAGCCGCCTTGCGGCGCCGACATGCGCGTGCCGACCGGGAAAAAGCGCTGAACCAGCGCCGTCATGATGCTCGCCTGCTGCCGGTACACCTTGCGCACGTGGCGCAGATGACGATCGTAGCCGTCCTGCCGCAAGTAATCCGCGACGGCGACCTGCGGCACCGAAGGCGTGGTCAGCGTATTGAGAAACTTCAGCTTCTCGAGCTGCGCGCGGTAGCGTCCCGGCAGCGCCCAGCCGATCCGGTACGACGCCGTCAGACTCTTCGAGAACGACGCGCAGTGCAGTACCAATCCCTTCGTGTCGTAGGTCTTCAGCGTCGAGGGCCGCGCGTCGCCGAAATACAGCTCCTGGTAGACGTCGTTCTCGATCGCGGGAATCTCGTGCGCGGCGAGCAGCTCGACCAGTTGCCGCTTGCGCGCGTCGGGCATCTGGAAGCCGAGCGGATTCTGGAAGTTCGGCATCACCATGCAGGCGGCGATCTTCTGCCGCGCGATCACCTGCGCGAGCGCCTCGATGTCGATGCCGTGCTGCGGATGCGTCGCCACTTCGATCGCGCGCATGCCTAGGCGCTCGATCGCGTGCAGCATCGCGTAGTAAGTCGGCGATTCGACGGCCACCGTGTCGCCCGGTTTGGCGACCGCCTGCAGGCTCAGGTTGATCGCTTCGGTCGCGCCCAGCGTGATGACGATCTCGCCGGGATCGACCGGCATGCCGTTTTCGGCGTAGCGCCGCGCGATTTGCCGGATCAGCTCGGGGTTGCCGGGCGGCAGGTCGTCGATCAGATTCCAGCTCGCCTGACGGCGGGCGATCGCGTTCGCGTACTGGTTGATGCGCCGCCACGGGAACAGCGACGGGTCGGGATACGGTGAACCGAACGGCACGGCGTCGTGCGCGCGGATGCTGCGCAGCGTCGACAGCACGAGCCGGCTCACGTCCACCTCGGCGGCCACCGGCGCGGCTTGCGGGGCATGGTTGCGGCCCGGCTGCGGCGCGGCGGGCGCGAGCGCGCGAGCGGCGGCGTCACGCACGAAATAGCCGGCCTGCGGCCTGCTCTCGACAATGCCCCGGCTTTCCAGCAACGCGTACGCATGCAGCACCGTCTTGATGCTCACGCCGTGCTGCTGGCTCGCCTGGCGCACCGACAAGATCCGCTCGCCCGCCGCGAACACGCCGCGGCGCACGGCTTCGGTCATTTCATCGGCGAGCTTTTCGTACAGTTTCAAGGGCTTGGCTCAAAACGCAAACGTGGTGGGAAGCGCCAGTCTATGACAGAAATCAGGCAACTGTATCCCTCCGCTTTTCGATTTTCTGTATGCAGCGCACTTTTTGGAACACAGTAGTCTTGCAAGTATCGGCTTAAAAGGCGCCGTCCATACGCGCCAGGCCTTATCCAGCGGCAAGATCATGAAGAAATCCGAAGCTAGCAGCGAAGCCCGTATCGAACCGTACAAGCACCCCGCCGCCGGCTGGGGCGCACTGAAGTACGTCGCCATCAACCTGATCAAGGAAAAGGTGACGGGCGGCAACTACCGCACGCTGCTCAAACAGAATCAGCCGGACGGCTTCGACTGCCCCGGCTGCGCGTGGCCGGATCGCGAGCACGCGTCCACCTTCGAGTTCTGCGAGAACGGCGTCAAGGCGGTGGCCGCCGAGGCGACCAGCAAGCGCGTGACGCCCGCCTTCTTCGCGCAGCACACCGTCGAAGAACTGATGGCACAGTCCGACTTCGAACTCGAACAGCACGGCCGCCTGACCGACCCGCTCGTCTACGACGCGCTCCGCGACCGTTACGTGCCGATCGGTTGGCACGAAGCGTTCGATCTGATCGCGCGCCACCTGAAGCAACTCGACGATCCGGACCGCGCCGCGTTCTATACGTCGGGCCGCGCGAGCAACGAGGCCGCGTTTCTGTATCAGCTGTTCGTGCGCATGTACGGCACCAACAACTTCCCCGACTGCTCGAACATGTGCCACGAAGCGACCAGCCGCGGCTTGCCCCATACGGTCGGCATCGGCAAGGGCACGGTCACGCTCGACGACTTCGAACACGCCGACACGCTGCTGATCTTCGGCCAGAATCCGGCCACCAACCATCCGCGCATGCTCGGCGAACTGCGCGAGTGCGCGAAGCGCGGCGCAACCATCGTGTCGATCAATCCGCTGAAGGAGCGCGGCCTCGAGCGCTTCGCGAGCCCGCAGCATCCGGTGGAAATGCTGACCATGGGCAGCACGAAAATCAGCTCCGTGTTCATCCGCCCGAAAGTGGGCGGCGACTTCGCGCTGATCAAGGGCGTCGCCAAGCGCGTGATCGAACTCGACGACGAAGCGCTCGCAAGCGGTCTCGAACGCGTGCTGGATGTCGGCTTCATCGCCGAACACACGGTGGGCTTCGATGCGTTCGCCGACGATCTGCGCGCCGAGCGCTGGGACACCATCGTCGCCGAAGCGGGCGTGCCGTTCGACGACGTGCTGAAGCTCGCCGACATCTACGTGAAGGGACGCGCGGTGATTTCGACGTGGGGCATGGGCCTCACGCAACACAAGAATTCGGTGCCGACGGTGCAACTGCTGTCAAACCTGATGATGATGCGCGGCAATATCGGCCGGCGCGGCGCGGGGCTGTGCCCGGTTCGCGGCCATTCGAACGTGCAGGGCGACCGCACGGTCGGTATCGAAGAGAAGCCGACCGAGGCGTTTCTCGACCGGCTCGGCGAGGTCTACGCTTTCGAGCCGCCGCGCGAGCACGGGCTCGACGTGGTCAACACGATCCAGGCGATGCTCGACGGCAAGGTGAAGGTGTTCATCGGTCTCGGCGGCAACTTCTCGATTGCGACGCCGGATACGCCGCGCACGTGGGAAGCCATGCGCTCGTGCGATCTGACCGTGCACATCACGACCAAGCTGAACCGCAGCCACCTCGTGCATGGCCGCGACGCGCTGATCCTGCCGACGCTCGGGCGCACCGAGATCGATCTGCAGAACGGTGTCGCGCAGGGCGTGAGCGTCGAGGATTCGATGAGCATGGTGCACATCTCGTATGGGATGAACAAGCCGGCGTCGGAGAATCTGCTGTCGGAGATTGCGATCGTCGCGCGGATGGCGCATGCGACGCTCGGCAGCGGCAAGGTGGACTGGCTCGCGCAGGCGGCGGATTACGCGCTGATTCGCGACGGCATCGCGAAGGTGATCGAGGGCTTCCACGATTACAACGAGCGCCTGAAGAACCCGGGCGGTTTTCACCTGGGCGTGGCGTCGCGCGAGCGGATCTGGAAGACGCCGAGCGGCAAGGCGCAGTTCCTCGTGCATGCGATCGACGTCGCGACGCCGATTCATCAGGCGCGCAAGCAGCATGGCGAGAAGCTGATGACGCTGATGACCACGCGTTCGCACGATCAGTACAACACAACGATTTACGGGCTCGATGACCGCTATCGCGGCGTCTATGGACAACGGCGCGTGCTGTTCGCGAACAAGGACGATCTGGCGATGCTCGGTTTCGTCGCGGGACAGCGGGTGGATATCACGAGCGTGTGGGCCGATGGCATCGAGCGGCATGCCGACGGTTTTCTGCTCGTGGAGTACGACATTCCGCGCGGGTGTCTCGGCGCTTATTACCCGGAGACGAATCCGCTCGTGCCGCTGTCGTCGGTGGCCGATGGCGCGGGCACGCCGACTTCGAAGTCGATTCCCGTGTTGCTGAAGGCGTCGGCGGCGCCCGAGGCAGTGGCGGCCTGACGGGCCGTCAGCCCTGCTTTTTAGCCAGATCGCGATGCGTCAGATAAAGACGCAAATCGAATTCGATCTGATGGTAGCCGGGTTGCATGAACTCGCAGAGACGATAGAACGCCTTGTTGTGATCGCTCTCCTTCAGATGAGCGAGTTCGTGCACCACGATCATCTTTCAGAAACTCCGGCGCCGCGCCTTTGAATAGCGACGCAATGCGGATTTCCTTCTTCGCCTTCAGCTTGCCGCCCTGCACGCGCGAAATGCTCGTGTGCAGGCCCAACGCGTGGCGGACCACGTCGAGTTTGCTGTCGTAAGTGACCTTGTCGATCTGCTCGGCACTGCGCAGGTGTTCGCGTTTCAGCTCAGCGCAGTAGGCGTACAGCGCGCGGTCGGTTTGCACGTCGTGCGTGTTCGGGTAGCGCGTGCTGAGATAGGCGCCCAGTTGCTCGTCGGCGATAAGCTTTCTCACCTTCTCTTGCAAAGGCGCCGGGTAGCCGCTCAGGTATTTCAGGTGGGACATGGTGGTGTGCATGTGTTCGCGCGTCGGTTCATCGGCGGCCGAGGGAGCGCAACTGCGTGTGGGTGAAGTTCACGACGACGGCGCAGGCCGTGGGAAAAGCGTTGAACGCTAGAGTCGCAGCGACGCGATAGGGTCTTACAGAGCAGGCCTGATTTCGCGGCGCAGGATCAGAAAACCCAAAATCCCGCCAATATCATTGGTGCCGGGGACGGGACTTGAACCCGTAAGCTGTTAAGCGGCGGATTTTAAGTCCGCTATGTTTACCAATTTCATCACCCCGGCAGGGGCTGCAAGCGCGCGTGGACGCGAATTCTACCATTGCCCGGCGGGCGCACCAACCGGCGCCTCGTGCTGCAGACGCCCGCTGCCATTCCCCCTCGCCTCGTCCGAACCGGAGTCATCCGGCAGTCACAAACGTTCCCGATAATCCGCTCACGTAAACGTTTACAGCCAGAGCGGAAACCATGATCCCGACGATCAAAGATGTCGCCGCCCACGCGGGCTTCTCCATCGCCACGGTCTCGCGCGCGATCAACGCGCCGCACACCGTGAACCCGATCACGCTCGACAAGGTGCGTCAATCGATCGACGCGCTGAACTTCCGCCCCAGCCCGCTCGGCCGGCAGCTGCGCGGCGAGCGCACCCGGCTGATCGGCGTGATCCTGCCGACGCTCGCCAATCCGGTGTTCGCCGAATGCCTGCAAGGCATCGACGAACTCGCGTCGGCGCAAGGCTACCGGCTCATGCTGATGACGACCCAGTACGACGCGGACCGCGAACGCCACGCCATCGAAACGCTGCGCGAACAGCGCGTCGAAGGACTGATTCTGACCGTCACCGACGCCGACACGCATCCGCTGCTCGACGAACTCGACCGCGCCGGCCTGCTCTACGTGCTGATGCACAACGACACGGTGCGGCGGCCGTCAGTATCGGTCGACAACCGGCTCGCCGCCTACGATGGCGTGCGCTCGCTGATCGCACACGGCCATCGCCGCATCCTGATGCTGGCGGGCACGCTGGCCGCGTCGGACCGCGCGCGTCAACGTTATCTCGGCTACGCGCAGGCCATGCAGCAAGCCGGTCTCACGCCCGCGCCGGCGCTCGAAGTCGATTTCAACGCGGAAGAACTGGCGCCGTCCGTGCTCGCGCATCTGACGAGCGGGCAGAATCGCCCGACCGCCCTCTTCTGCAGCAACGACCTGCTCGCGATGGTCGTGATGCGCGGCCTGCGTCGCGCGCGTCTGCGGATTCCGCAGGACATGTCGATTCTCGGCTTCGACGGCCTCGCGATGGGCGAGCTGCTGTCGCCGCCGCTCGCGAGCATCTGCGCGCCGAATCGCGAGATCGGCTGTGCGGCCTGGCGGCGCCTGCTCGCGCGCGTCACCGGCGATGACGACGCATCCGGCAACCCATCGCTCGCATTGACCTTGCCGCACAGCTTGCGCGAAGGCGCGACCATCGCGGCGATTTCGAATCGCACGGACAGTACGTCGCCGCGTGCTTCGGCGGCGACCGAACAGCCGTTGGCCTGAGCCGTTGCATGAGCCGCGCTGTCGCCGTGAGTGGCGCGAGCCGCAGGCATCGCACCCACGCCTCACCTACGCGGCTTCGCAACAAGCCAGAAGCCCCAACACCCCAACACCCGTTTTGATCGGCCCAACCTCGAACCACCCGCTCTCGTCCTCTCCAGGAGACCCGCAGTGATCCGCTCACCCTCACGCTTCGCTTCGTCGCTCAACCCGCTGTGGCGCCGTCTCGCGCGCGTCATGATCGCCACCGGCGCGGCGCTCGCCGCCGTCGCCCCGCAAGCGGCCCATGCCGACGAAACCGCGATCTGCTACAACTGCCCGCCGGAATGGGCCGACTGGGCGAGCCAGATCAAGGCGATCCAGCAAAAGACCGGCATCCGGGTGCCGTTCGACAACAAGAACTCCGGCCAGTCGATCGCGCAACTGATGGCCGAGCAGAAAAGCCCGGTCGCCGACGTGGTGTACCTCGGCGTATCGTCGGCGTTCCAGGCGAAGGACAAGGGCGTGATCCAGCCGTACAAACCGGCGCACTGGAACGATATCCCCGCCAACCTGAAAGACCCGCAAGGCTACTGGTTCGCGATCCACTCGGGCACGCTCGGCTTTTTCGTCAACAAGGACGCGCTCGAAGGCAAGCCGGTGCCGCGCTCGTGGGCTGATCTGCTGAAGCCCGAATACAAAGGCATGATCGGCTACCTCGATCCGTCGAGCGCGTTCGTCGGCTATGCGGGCGCAGTCGCGGTGAACCAGGCGCTCGGCGGCACGCTCGATAACTTCGAGCCGGGCCTCGACTGGTTCCGCAAGCTGAAGGCCAACGCGCCGATCGTGCCGAAGCAGACCGCGTACGCGCGCGTGATGTCCGGTGAAATCCCGATCCTGCTCGACTATGATTTCGACGCCTATCGCGCGAAATACAAGGATCATGCGAACGTCGAGTTTGTGATTCCGAAAGAAGGCACGATCTCGGTGCCTTACGTGATGAGCCTCGTGAAAGGCGCGCCGCACGACGCCAACGGTCGCAAGGTGCTCGACTTCGTGCTTTCGGACGAAGGCCAGAAACTGTGGGCCGATGCCTATCTGCGCCCGGTCCGTGCAAACGCGATGAGCCCGGAAAGCGCCGCGAAATTCCTGCCCGCGAGCGACTATGCCCGCGCCAAAGCGGTCGACTTCGGCAAGATGGCCGAGAAGCAGGCGAGCTTCGGCGAACGTTATCTGCAGGTGATGCATTGAACGACATCACGTTCCCGCTGCGCTGGCGCATCGCGTTGATTGCGCCGGCGCTGGCGGTGTTCCTCGCGTTCTGGCTGCTGCCGATGGCCGCGCTTGCGCAGTTGAGCGGCGACGGCCACGCGTTCGCCACCTATCGCGCGATGCTGACGAATCCGCGCTACATGTCGAGCCTCGGCGCGACCGTCGTGCTGTCGGCGGCGGTCACGGCGGCGACGCTGGTGTTATCGGTGATCGCCGGGCTGCTGCTCGCGCGCCGCGAGTTCGCGTTCAAGCGCACGCTGCTCGCGCTGCTGACGTTCCCGCTCGCGTTTCCCGGCGTGGTGGTCGGCTTCATGGTCATCATGCTGGCGGGACGCCAGGGGCTGATCGGCGCGCTGTCGCTGAAACTCACCGGCGAGCGCTGGGTGTTCGCGTATTCGATGAGCGGCCTCTTTCTCGGCTACCTCTACTTCTCGATTCCGCGCGTGATCGTCACGGTGATGGCCTCGGCGACCAAGCTCGACGCCTCGCTCGAAGAAGCGGCGCGCTCGCTCGGCGCGTCGCCCTGGCGCATCACGCGCGACATCGTGCTGCCGGCACTGTCGCCGGGACTGGTCGCGGCGGGCGCTGTGTGCTTCGCCACCGCGATGGGCGCGTTCGGCACGGCCTTCACGCTCGCCACCGACATCGACGTGCTGCCGATGACCATCTACACCGAGTTCACCCTCAACGCGAACATGGTGACGGCCGCGGGTCTGTCCATCGTGCTCGGCATCGTCACGTGGGCCGTGCTGGCGTTCGCGCGCAGCGTGAGCGGCGCGGCGGTGGCGGCGAGCGCATGAGTAGCATGTCCCGACCCGGCGCTTCCCAACCCGACGACGACACGCCGATGAATTCCATCACTGCTTCAGCACGATCCGTGACCCAGCCAGGCACTGGCGCACGCTCACGGCTGCGCGCACCCAGCGCGCGGACATGGCTCGCCGCCGGTCAATGGCTCGTCACCCTGCTGCTGTGCGCGTTTCTGATCGTGCCGGTCATCATGTCGATCATGGCCGGGCTCACGGTCAATTACTTCAAAGGCGTCTCCAGCGGACTCACACTGCGCTGGCTCGTCGAAGTGTGGACGCAGTATCACGGCTCGGTGTGGCTGTCGCTCGAAGTCGCGGCGGCGACGCTCCTCATCACGTTGCTGACCGGCGTGCCCGCGGGCTACGTGCTCGCGCGCAGCAGGACGCGGCTCTCGCGCATCATCGAAGAATTTCTCGTGCTGCCGATCGCACTGCCCGGTCTCGCGTCCGCGCTCGCGCTGCTGGTCATCTACGGCGGCTTCACGCGCTTGCGCATGAGTGCCGCGTTCATCGTGATCGGGCACGTGGTGTTCACGCTGCCGTTCATGGTGCGAGCGGTCGCCGCGGTGTGCGCGAGCAGCGATCTGCGCACGCTCGAGGAAGGCGCGGCGAGCCTCGGCGCGAGCTTCTTCACACGCTTCGTGACGATCGTGCTGCCGAACGCGCGGCCGGGCATCGTCGCCGGCGCACTGGCGGTGCTGACGCTGTCGATCGGCGAATTCAACCTCACGTGGATGCTGCACACGCCCGAGACGAAGACGCTGCCTGTCGGCCTCGCCGACACCTATGCGTCGTTGCGCATCGAGATCGGCAGCGCGTACACCATTCTGTTCTTCATCATGACGATGCCCCTGCTCGTCGCGATGCAATGGCTCGGCGTCGATGCGACCGGTCAGCGCGGCGCGGCGGCGAAACGCGGCAACGCTTCTACTGCGAAGCGGGTTGCGAATGACGTCAAGACCGATGTGGCCATAAACGCTGCGAATCCCGCCACGAACACTTCCGCCAGGCCCTCTTCGAATTCCATCGACACGCCATGAACCCTGCCTCCGCGACTGTATCCATTCCGATCACGCTCACGCAATGCGCGAAAACCTTTCGCGGCACGCGCGTGCTCGAACCGCTCGATCTACGGATCGACGCAGGTGAAACGCTGGTTCTGCTTGGGCCCTCCGGCTGCGGCAAGACCACGACTCTGCGCATGATCGCGGGACTCGAAACACCGGACGCCGGTGGGCGCATCGCGTTCGGCGACGACGACGTCACCGCGTTGCCGATCGAAAAGCGCCAGGTCGGCATGGTGTTCCAGAGCTATGCGCTGTTTCCCAACCTGAGCGTGCGCGGCAACATCGGCTATGGCCTGAAGATCAGGCGCATGCCGGCCGCGGCCGCGCGGCAGCGCGTCGACGAACTGCTCGGCATGATGCGTCTCACCGCGCACGCCGACAAACCGATCGACCAGCTTTCGGGCGGTCAGCGTCAACGCGTGGCGCTGGCGCGCGCACTTGCGGTGCAGCCGCGCGTGCTGCTGCTCGACGAGCCGCTCACCGCGCTCGACGCGCGCCTGCGCGACACCTTGCGCAGCGAGATGAATACACTGCTGCGCGAGCTGGGCATCACGACCGTCTACGTGACGCACGACCAGGCGGAGGCGATGGAGCTGGGCGACCGCATCGTCGTGATGAGCGCGGGGCGCATCGAACAGATCGGCTCGCCGCGTGACATCTACTATCGGCCCGCGAACCGGAGCGTCGCGCAATTCGTCGGCACGATCAACCGGCTCGCAGGCGAAGCGCGCGACGGCATGCTGACGACGAGCGGCGGCGCGGTGCCGCTGCCGTCGATGCCCCCCCACACGAGCCTGCAACCGCATCAGCCGCACGAGATCTTCTTCCGCCCCGAAGACGCGTGGCTGGCCGACCCGGCAACCGCGCATCTGCGCGGTTGCATCGAAAGCAGCGCGTTTCTCGGCGAGCGCACGCGTCTGACGATCGGCGGCGCCGCACCGGACCCGCTGCTGATCGACGTTGCCGGGCGGGTCGAGCTGGCGCGCGGCACGCCGGTCGGCATCTCGATCTCGCAGGACGCGCTGATTGCGCTATCGTGATAACGCCGCGCCGTGCCCCGGCGCGCAATGACAAGGACTCCCCATGCTGCTGGCTCAAATCAGCGACCTGCATATCAAACGCCCCGGCGCGCTCGCTTACCGCCGGGTCGACACCGCAGCGTACCTCGCGCGCTGCGTCGCGGCGCTCAATGCGCTCGAACCGCGCCCCAACGCCGTCATCATGACCGGCGATCTCGTCGATCAGGGTGATCCGGAACAATACGAACACCTGAAGACCTTGCTCGCGCCGCTGGCCGTTCCCTACTTCCTGCTGGTCGGCAATCACGATGCGCGCACCGCGTTGCGCGCGGCGTTTCCCGAGCGCGCGGAATTGCGCAGCGGCGGCGAGTTCGTGCAATACGCGGTGGACGTCGGGCCGCTGCGCCTGATCGCACTCGATTCGATGGTGCCCGGCCAAAGCGCCGGCACGCTGTGCGACGCGCGGCTCGCATGGCTCGCGGCGCAACTCGATGCGGCCGGAAACAAGCCGACGGTGGTGGCCTTGCATCATCCGCCGTTCGCCTGCGGCATCAGCCATATGGACTCGCTGCGGCTCGACCCCGCCGCCGCCGACAAGCTCGCGGCGTTGATCGCGCGTCATCCGAACGTGGAGCGGGTGATCTGCGGGCACGTGCATCGGCCGATGTTCGTGCGCTTTGGCGGCACGATCGCGTCCGCGGTGCCGGCGCCAGGCCATCAGGTCGGGCTCGACCTGCGCGACGATGCGCCATCGGCGTTCGTGATGGAACCGCCCGCGTATGCGTTGCATCGCTACGATCCGGCCACTGGCATCGTCACGCATCACGCCTATGTGGAGCGCGCCGACGGGCCGTATCCGTTTTACGAGCCTGAAGGCGCGTTGATCGACTGAGCGTCGCCGCTCGCGCCGGGACCACCTGACATGCGGTGTCCCGAGCGCGGCGGCCTGCACGAAGGCGTCCGCGGGCATCGCGATCTCAGCGCCGATCGCGTGAGCCATGTCATCGCCGAACAGGCGGGCGCCGGTACGCATCTCGATAATCGCGAACGGCCACGTTTGCACATGTCGCGGAAAACACGCCGCTTGACGCGACACCAGCAGCGCGCACCATCCGGCAAATCGGCGGCCGGGGCTGCAAACGGCTCTTCGCCGACGCCTTTTCGCACACTTCGCCGCCGTCAGCGCAAAGCGCCCCGCTCCGGTATGATCGGCACGCTTAAGGACCGTGCATGGGCCGGTCCGCCGATCCGCCTCTCTCAATGTCCACTTCCGACGCTTCCACTCCCGCTTCCGCCGACCGGTCGTTGCGCGGCCTACTGTTTCTGCTCGCCACCATCGCCGGCGTCTCGGTCGCGAACATCTACTACAACCAGCCGCTGCTCGATAATTTCCGCCAGTCGTTTCCGGGCAGCGCGTCGTGGGTCGGCACGGTGCCGGCCGTCACGCAGCTCGGCTACGCGGCCGGCATGCTGCTGCTCGCCCCGCTCGGCGATCGCTTCGACCGCCGCCGCCTGATCCTGCTGCAGATCGCCGGCATGTGCGCCGCGCTGGTCGTGGCGGCGGCTGCGCCGACGCTCGCGGTGTTGATCGTCGCGAGTCTGGCGATCGGCGTGCTCGCCACCATCGCGCAGCAGGCGGTGCCGTTCGCGGCCGAACTCGCGCCGCCGTCCGAACGCGGCCACGCGGTCGGCACGGTGATGAGCGGTTTGCTGCTGGGCATCCTGCTGGCGCGGACCGCCTCGGGTGTGATCGCCCAGTATTTCGGCTGGCGCGCGGTGTTCGGCGCATCGGTCGTCGCCTTGCTGGCGCTGGCGGCCGTGATCATCCTGCGCTTGCCAAAGAGCCAGCCGACCTCGACGCTGCCTTACGGCAAGCTGCTGGTGTCGATGTGGCATCTGCTGGTCGAACATCGCGCGCTGCGTGAAGCGTCGCTGACCGGCGCGGCGCTGTTCGCGGCATTCAGCATTTTCTGGTCGGTGCTGGCATTGCTGCTGGCAGGCGCGCCGTTTCATCTCGGGCCGCAGGCGGCGGGGCTGTTCGGGATCGTCGGCGCGGCGGGGGCCATGGCCGCCCCGCTCGCCGGCAAGTTCGCCGACCGGCGTGGACCGCGCGCGATCATCACCGTGTCGATTGCGCTGGTGGCGCTCGCGTTCGTCGTGTTCGGCGCTTCGGCCAAGAGTATCGCCGGGTTGGTGGTGGGCGTGATCGTGCTCGACATCGGCGTGCAGGCCGCGCAGATTTCCAATCAATCGCGCATTTACGCGCTGAAGCCCGATGCGCGCAGCCGCGTGAATACGGTGTACATGGTTGCGTATTTCATCGGCGGAGCGCTCGGCTCGGGCGTCGGTGCAGTGGTCTGGCCGGTCTTGGGGTGGCTCGGCGTCAGCGTGGCGGGGCTCGTGTTTGCGGGTCTGGCGGCATGGAATCATTTGCGGCTGCCGTCGCGCGGTACATTAGGCTGAGTGGTCGGCGGGCAGGCGGAGGGGGCATTGGGTCGCGCTTGACCCGTGTTCCTCTCAGACTGATTGGCGCTTGTCTTGTGCGCGGCCCGCGCTTGCCTCACGCGCCTGCCTCACAGCACCTGCTTCACACCACTTGTCTCGCATCTGTTCACGCTGCTCGCACGCTCAGCGCCGGTTCGCATTTGCTTCGCGTCGGCGCATCCGATTAGTCCGCGCCGACTCGTCTCCCACGCAGCACGCTCACCCGCCGCTTCGCGCCGACGCATACTCGTGCAGCGCATCGATGACGCGATCGAACTCGAACGACTTGTCGTAGAAGTGGCGCACGCCGTACTGCTCGCAGCGCTCCCGATACGCGGGCAACGCGTGATTGGTCAATACGGCCGCGAACATCGAGTCAATCAACCCTTCGCGCTGCAAATAGGCGAGCACGGGCGCGCCCGAACCCTCGCGCAACTGCAGGTCGACGATCACTGCATCGAAGGCTTCGTCGCTCAGGAGCGCGATCGCCTGATCGGCGGAATCGGCATACGCGGCCACCTGCAGCGAACCCGAGGCGTCGATCGCTTCCACGAGGCTGCGGCGGATCAGCGGCGAATCCTCGATCAGCAGCACGCGCAGCGGCGCGTGACGGGCTTGCTCGGCAACTCGGTTCGATTCGCTGTTCATCGGGGTATCTCGATCGTCCATTATTCGATCAAGCCGTTCTTGATCGCGTAATAAGTCAGATCGGCATTGTTCGCCAACCGCATCTTCTCCAGCACGCGCGCGCGGTACGTGCTCACCGTCTTCACGGACAGATGCAGTTCCTCCGCGATGCCGGTGGGAATCTGCCCGGCCGCGAGCTTGCAGAAAATCTGGAACTCACGCTCGGACAGTGCTTCATGCGGCCGCCCCGCAGCCGGCTTGTCGAGATTGTCGGCGAGCGTGTCGGCCACCGCCTCCGACAGATAACGATGCCCGCGCGCCACCGCGCGAATCGCCCGCACGATTTCCTCGGGCTCGCAGTCCTTGTTCAGATAACCGTTCGCGCCCGCGCGCAGCAGGTTGATCGCATATTGACTCTCGGGGTAGCCGGACAGGATCAGCACGCCCTGTTCGGGACGCACCTGCCTGATCACGCGCAGCGTGTCGATGCCGTTCTTGTCCGGCATCGCGATGTCGAGCAGGACCACGTCGAACGCCTGCTCGCGCACGAGGCTGATGGTTTCGTCGCCGGTGGCGGCTTCGGCTGCGACGCACATATCCGGTTCGTCGGCGACGAACTGTCTGAAGCCGCCCCGGACGATCGCATGGTCGTCGGCTATCAACACTCGAATCATCGGTTTGGTGCCCCTGCGCTGGAATCGCTCCACAGCAGACATTGTAATGACCTCCAGAACGGGCTCACGCCCAGGCTCAGCCGGAAGTCCACAGAGCGGATGACGTCTGCGACGCGGCACACCTTCGGCCCCACCCGCGCGCCCCGCCGTCCGCACGTCTGCGTGAATCTTCGTGCGCTTCCTTATTCCCGGCCCGCGAGCAGGTCCGCCATATCGTCGGCATGCTCTTCTTCGACGGCGAGAATCTCTTCGAAGAGACGCCGCGTCGTCACGTCCTTCTCGCCGAGATAGCGGATCATCTCGCGGTACGTGTCGATCGCAATACGTTCGGCGATCAGATTCTCCTTGATCATGTCCGTGAGATTCTCGCCTTCCTTGTACTCGGAGTGCGCGCGCGTCTTCAAACCGTCCGGCGCGAAGTCCGGCTCGCCGCCCAGTTGCACGATGCGCTCGGCGATGCTGTCCGCGTGGCCCTGCTCTTCGGCCGCATGTGCGGCGAATTCCGCCGCCACGGCTTCCGAATTGATGCCCTTAGCCATGAAGTGGTGTCGCTTATAGCGCAGCACACAGACGATTTCGGTGGCCAGCGCGTCGTTGAGCAGCTTCAGCACCGTCTTCAGATCCGCGCCATAGGTCTGCGTGACCGCGCCATCCGACATATGCCTGCGCGCATCCTCGCGGATCTTCTTGACGTCCATCACAAAGGTGTCGCCAGATTGGTTCGCCATCGAAATTCTCCTTTCTGCGGTATTGAGGGGAAACTGCGCATCCCGCACGAATCGCGCCTGATGCGCCGGTAGAGATCATGACTACGCGCTGGTGCGCGCAGGTCTATGTCCGGAATACACCGAGCAGCAACGTGACCACGAACACGACCAGAAAAATATAGAACAGAATTTTCGCAATTTCGGCCGCGCCTGCCGCGATGCCGGTAAAACCGAACACGGCGGCAATGATCGCAATGACGAAAAAGACGACGGCATAGTGAAGCATGGCGACTCTCCTTTTCTGTGGGTATCGACGGATATCGACTGACATCGGTCTGACGCGAACCGCGCTCCCCTATCAGAGACGGTGCGCAACCGGCTCGCCGAGCGGCGCTAATCGACGATTTTCTTCGTCACCACGAAGCCCAGCACGAGGAACACCACGCACAGAATGACGAACACGACGAACAGGAACTTTGCGATCGCCGCCGCGCCGGCCGCCACGCCGGTAAAGCCTAGAAGCCCCGCGATCACCGCGATGACGGCGAAGAACAACGCCCACTTCAACATGATGGCTTCCTCCCGAAACAGTGAATGAACGATCAGGTCCATCCTATCGATCGGCGGCAGCGCGCGCATTCCGGCGCACGCCGGTTTTCGTGTGAGAATCCGCTTACATTGGATTACGGCGGCGTTACGCGGGGGATGCGCTGTGCAGGGATTAGCCGTTCGCGCCGTAATGGTGCTGCAATACGCGAGGGGCGACGAAGGAATCACGTGACAACGCCAACGCGCCGATCATGCAAAACGCGGCAGCAGTCCGTGAGCGCGAACCCTGCCGCCATCGTCGCCGGACGCCATGGACGTTACACTGATGGCCCATCCGAGGAGCCGAATGTGCCAGATGTTCAGAACATGTCGAGCGCGCCAAAGTTAGCTGACCAAAGCGCAGCAGCGCGCCTCGCCGGCTGGATGCGCACCCGCAGCTGGGCGATTGCGATGACGGTCGCGATCGTCATCACGGTGGGCGGGCTCGTGATTCTCGAAACGGCGCGCCAACGCATTACCGCCGAATACGAAACCGCGCTCGAAGCGCGCGATGTCACCGTGCAACTGAGCACGCTCGCGAGTCAGCTATCGCGTCTCTCAGCCGAGCAGAACCATTTTCTTCTGACGAAGGACGAGGCCTCCGCCCACGCTTTCTGTTCGACCGCGGCGCGTATTCGTCAGAGCACGCAGCAACTGGACCGCTTCTACCGCAGCGGCCGCGCGGACAGCGCCGAACTCGCCAGCTTCACGCAGATTCTCGCGCTGATCGAAGCACGCATCGGTGCGGGCGGCGCCGCGTTGCAGCACGCGGCGCCGCATCCACTCGATCTAGGCGCATGCGGCAACGCGAGCGACGTCAATCCCGCCGACGCCTCGCTGATCGACAGCACCCTCACGCTGTTGCGCGACAACGAGGAGCGCCGCGCGCAGCACGCGCTCGCCGCGAGCCGCGCCGATCAGCGGATCTCGACGCTGTGCGCGGCGGGCCTGTCGGCGCTGAACATCGTGCTGTTCATTCTGCTGTTCCGCAATCTCGGCATTCAGATCGACCGGCAGGCGCGCGTACAGCGCCAGCTGATCACACAACAGGAGGGGCTCGACCAGCTCGTAGCTGAACGCACGCGTCAGCTCGAAGCGCTCGGCTGGCACTTGCAGGCGGTCAGCGAAAACGAAAAGACCCAGCTCGCGCGCGAACTGCACGACGAACTCGGCGCGATCCTGACGGCGAGCAAGATGGACGTCGCGTGGGCCAACCGCAAGCTGAAGGACAGCGCGCCCGATATCTCCGACAAGCTCACGCGCGCGCTCGCCAATCTCGACCAGGGTATCGCGCTCAAGCGGCGCATCATCGAGGATATGCGGCCCACGGTGCTGGCGAACTTCGGGCTCGTCACCGCGCTGCGCACGCTCGCCGACGAAGCCGCGCAGCGCAACAACTGGACGCTCGAACTGCACCTGCCCGCCGACGACATCCAGCTCGACGAACAGACCGAGATCGCGCTCTTTCGCGTCGCGCAGGAATCGCTGACAAACGCCGCGAAGTACGCGCGGGCCTCGAAGGTATCGATCGCGTTGCAGGTCGGCGACGGCCAGGTGGCGCTGCATATCGCCGACAACGGCGTCGGCATCCAACCGGCCGATCTGAAGCGCACGCATACGCATGGGCTGCTCGGCATGCGCCAGCGAGTCGCCGCGCGTGGCGGACGCTTCGAGATCCGGCGCGGCGTGCCGAACGGCACTGACATCGACGTGGCGATGCCGAGCGTCAGCACCGCGACGCCGTCAGTCGATCTGCCGCCGGCGACGCCCTCGCGAACGGCCGTCTAGCGAGGCCGCGCGGCAGCCGCCGAGCCGCGTTGTAGGAGTACGCCGACGCAAACACCGGAGCACGCCTACAACAAAATCGCAGCGTAACTGACAGCGCCGCCCCCGCCCTTTTTTTACCATGCAATCAGACCGGATCGACTGGCGTAAGGCCCGGTCGGACGATAACTAGCGCGTGCCATGCAACCCCGGCACGTCAACCGACGCATTCTCGACAAGGAGAACTTCCATGGCTCGACTGATCGCTTTGTTTCTCATTGCTGGCTCGGTGGCCGCGCTCTCCGGCTGCAACACGGTGGCCGGCGCGGGCGAGGACATTTCGAAGGGCGGCAACGCCATCTCGAACTCGGCGGAAAAGGCCAAGTAAACCGGCTATGTGTTCGAGTAACTGAAGGGCCGGCGCTTTCGCGGCGCCGGGTCACGCAGAGATTCGACAGCCCGTCACGCGGAACCGTGGCGGGCTTTTTTTGTGGGTGTCCTGGCGGCGCTTTGGTTGGGTTCTTGCCCCGCTCTCTTGCCCGGGTTCTTGCGTGAGCCTGATGCGTGTTCTTGCGTGAAGCGCGTGTCTCGGTCCCAGGCGCGCTTTCCGGGAAGGTGCCTGCCGGCAGCAAATACGGAGTCGTCCATATCGACATGCACAAACAAAACGGCGACCCACTCGCGTGGATCGCCGCTCCGTCCTCCCCAGGACGTGTCGTCTATGGCCTTCGCCTGTCGCGTCGGGTTAGCTCACCTGCTTATTCACCCGTCAGCGTATTCGACAACTCGATGCTCGGCGTGCTGGTGTTGCCGTTCTGCGCGATCAGCAAATGGATCTGCCCCGGCACCAGCTGGCTCAGCGCGCCGCCGATCGGCACCGACGTCACCAGCCAGTCGGCGTTGTTCGACAGCGTGAACGATGGCGACTGGAAGATCGGCGTCTTGCTGCCCGCCGCGGTCGCGATCAGCACGTACTGGCCGCCGGACACGTAGATCGAATCCTGCCCGCTCGCCGGCACCGCGTTCTTGAATGCGACACCCGCCATCGTCGGCGAGACCTTGGTGATGTCCGTGGCGCTGGACTGGACCAGATACAGATCGAGGTTGGTCGCGTTCGCCGATGCGTTGAAGCTGCGCACCCGCGCGCTATTGGACAGCAGCCCCTTGTCGAACGGATCGTCGATCAGGCCGATGTCCGGCGCGGCGAGACCCGGCAGCGCCAGCACGGTGTATTCGTGGCCCTTCGCGACGTTCGGGAAGTTGCCGCTCGCGAGCGCGGTCGTCGTGCCGGTTGCCGCATAGCCGACGTTGGTGGAGCCCGTGTTGATATTGGTGAAGTTCGTCACGCCTTTGTACGCGACGTTCGTTTGCCCGGATGGTGCGCTGCCGTTCACGAGGAAGTCGACGGCCGGGCCGCTCGGAATCGCGTGAATGAAGTGGATCTGCGGATTGGTCAGGCCGAGCTCCTTGCCGACGTCGTCGGACCCGCCGCCGCATGCGCTCAGAACAGATGCAACCGCCACAACGGCCGCCATGGTTCGGATCATTTTCATTGTGTTCACCTTTTTCGATGTGGGCTCTCGACCCATTGATCTACGGGCGTTCCGCTTCGGACACCGCGCCGCCGGACACCGCATTCATCATTTGTTTGAACGGTCCCGGGCGGCTCTCCGAAGCAGCCCCCTCCTATCCCTGCTGCACATCACGCCTGTTTCTCCTGACGGCGCGGTCCGTGTCGATGGACGATCGCTTTGAGCAATGCGTGTGCCGGGGACGGCTCGATGGCCGACGGCGACTGATAAATGGCTTACGGAGCAATGGGTTGCGAGGATTAGATTTTTTCCTCGGCGAGCTGGCCCGATGCGCGGTGTATCGTTCGGGCGCATCCAATACTTACACGCTCCCTTGCCATGTCTTACCAGCACTTACTCGCCGAACTCGACCTCGGGTTCACCCGCTTGCGCAATCGCGTGGTGATGGGTTCGATGCACACCGGCATGGAGGACCGTTTCTGGAACTACCCGAAGCTGGCCGCGTATTTTCGCGAACGCGCGAAAGGCGGCGTGGGCCTGATCGTCACCGGGGGCATCTCGCCGAATCGCGCGGGCTGGCTGCTGCCGTTCGGCGGGACGCTGAATTCCGTGTTCGATCTGCGCAATCATCGGCTGCTGAGCGGGGCCGTGCATGCCGAGGGCGGCAAGATCGCGCTGCAGATCCTGCATGCGGGCCGCTATGGCTATCAGCCCTTCGTGCGAAGGGGCTGAGGTGCCGGCCGCGCTTTGAAGCGGGATGGGCTGGTCTTTTTGGCCGCTCCACACGCGCCGCTACGAACCCCACCCCAGGGCGAACTTCAAGCCAGCCCCTTCTTCCTGTAATCGAACCAGAAAGACAAGCCCACGCTAGCCAGAATCACCACGGTCGCGATCACCGTCGAGCGCGTGACCGGCTCGCCCAGCAGCAACGCGCCGAGCGCGACCGCCACCACCGGATTCACATACATGCAGCTACTCGCAATGATCGGGCTCGTGTGGCGAATCAGAAAACCATACGCGACGTACGCGGCCATCGTCCCGATCAGCATCAGGTAGATGAATGCCAGCAACGGCAGGACATGCATGTCGAGCATGCGTTCGCCGGAGACCCAGGCGACCAGTGTCGACATCGCGCCGCCCAGCCCGATCTGCAGCGCGGTCGACAGAAACAGATCCGACGGCAGCTTCAGACGCCCGGCGAGATGCGCGCCGCCGGCCCAGAAGAGTGCACCGCACAGAATCGCCAGACTGCCGGCCGCCGAGCCCGGCGTGCTGTCGCCGTGACTCAGAATGGCGATGCCGACCAGCCCCAGGCCGACCGCGAGCCACTCGCCGCGGCCGATCTTGCGACCCGCGACGGCAGCGATCACCGTCGCGAAGAGCGGAACGGTCGCGACCATCACGGCCGCCGTGCCGGTGCCGACGGTGCGCATGCCGTAGGCGAGCATGCCGCTCGACAAACCCACCAGCATCGTGCCGACGAGTCCGGCATTGCGGACCTCGGCGACGCTCGGCCAGACCGGCTTGCGGCGCACCGCGAAGACGAACAGGCCTATGCCGGCAAACAGGTTGCGCAGCCCGGAGAGCAGCAGCGGCGGAAACGAACCGAGGGCGACGTGCACGGCGAGGTACGTCGAGCCCCACACGAGATAGACGACGGCAAGCGCGAGCGCGATCTGGCCGCTGTGCGACTGCGGCAAACGGATCGGCAAACCGCGCGAAAAGAAACTGGAGCGTTGCAACGACATGCGTTCACCCCGTCCATGCCGCTCGAGGTATTGCGCCCCCGCTGAAAACCCGCTGACGGGATGGCGGACACCGCATCGAAAATGCGGTCTGACGGGCGAGGCTGGCGGACATGTCGGTGGAACGGAAAGGCGATAGATGACCAATAGGGCCACAACGCCGCGGCTTACGAAAGAAATCGGGCCGGGGCGAACACGCGCCAAGGCTGCGGCGCGCATCGCATTATGCAGTAAGCGCCCACCGCGCCGAGCGAAAGAATCGTAACTTTTTGGTGTCCTTGCAACACAAAAACCGGGGACGTATCGCTGGTGTTTTTTCAGCGTGCGCGGCAGTGGAACATGACTCCCGCCATCACCTGAAATCCGCGCACGCGAATTCGTGAAGGCACTGATAGCTCACGACCGCGGTCACGCGCGTCCCGGTGCGCGCCCCCTTCGGCGACAACGACAATGTGCCGCCGTCGCGCCCGACCTGATAGTGACCGCTGCGCGCCGCGGCGATTCGCCCGCCGCTATCGACGAAACGCGCCGCTACACGATCCCGCGCCGGCACGCCGTCGTTCACCTGCAACGCGACCTCCACGCCGCTCGTCACGCCCGGAGGCACATTGAGAACGTCAGCGTGAGCGCGCAGCCGGCACGCGCCGCCAGCAGCGTCATGGCCCCCGCCACTGCACCGAGCGTCCGCAACCGCGATGGGTTCGTTTTCATGCGCACTCACCCGTAGGCCGACTCGATTCGTTTCGCATCAGCGATGCCGTCCGGCGCGATGTCACCGAACCGGGCAGCCGCCTCTGCTGCAGACTCAATGAACAACGGGCACTTCACAAAGCCCGACAGAACCAGTAACGACATTTTTACGATGTGCTTGAATGCATCCCAAGTGCTACCGCGCCGCCCGTTGCCCGAGCACAAGGCCGACGCGGATCGAATCGGGCGACGCTCGGCCGCGTGCTAACATGGACCTTTCTATGGCGCTGCTTTCCGTTTTCAGGCGACGCCTTCACCCCCTTCTGTCGACACCTGCCGGCTACTTCGATGCGCTTCCCGACTTCCCGTGCCCTCATCCGCTTGCGCCCCCGCCGCGCAACCGGTGACGCGCGCGCGGACTTCGCGCCGTGTCCGGCCGGCGAGCCGTCCCGAACGCTCCCGCTCTCCGCCGCCCGGCTCCCGATCTAACGCTGCTAGCTCCACTGTTCAGGCCGCGTCGTCCCCAAGGGGACTTTCTTCGGGCGCCGGGCTGAACGCTTCCGCACGCCGTTCTCTTTTATGCAGATCGAATTGGAGTACCCGTCATGAAAAAGACGAAACCCTGTTATCTGACCGAACTCGATGTCGCCCGCCTCGAGAAGCACGCATCCGCGCCCGGCGCGAGCGCGAAACTGCAGGACATGCTCGACGACGTCCTCGAGCGCGCCGTGATCGTTGATTCGCGCGAAATTCCGGCCAACGTGGTGACGATGAATTCGCAAGCCACCCTGACCGACGAAGCCAGCGGCGAACAGATGACCTGGACCGTCGTCTATCCGCCCAACGCGGACTTCGCGCACGGGCGCCTGAACGTGTTCTCGCCGGCCGGCCTCGCGCTGCTCGGCGCGAAGCGCGGCGAGCGCATCCGCTTCACGCCGCCGAGCGGCACGGAGAAAGTGCTGAAGCTCGACAAGATCCTGTATCAGCCCGAAGCCGGCGACAATTTCTCGCTCTGATCTCGTTGTAACTCAAGCACGCCGCAGCTCGCCCGCCTGCCCGTCACAATCAGCACAGGACACGGTGGGCCGCGCCGCGATGCGCGGTTCGGTTCAACCGGACGGGTTGCCAAGTCGCGGGTGGCCGGTGTATCGTGTGCGCTGCTAACGCGGGGGTCCTGCGTCGCATGGAGCTTGGAGGTCCGTGCCGCGCGGGTGAGAAATACCCTTTGAACCTGATCTGGATAATGCCAGCGCAGGGAAGCGTACGGATTTCGCACTCCAGCTCCATCGCCTCACCTCTCGCGCGATTTCCGACTACTTCCGTCTCGTCTCCTGCTTAGCTGCCCACATTGCTTTGCATGGAGATACGATGAACGCCAATCCAAAATTCCTGTCCGCCGACGCTCACGTCGATGAAGCCGCTGTCGCGCCGCTGCCGAATTCCCGCAAGGTCTACGTGAGCGGTTCGCGTCCCGACATCCGCGTGCCGATGCGAGAAATCTCGCAGGCCGATACGCCCGACAGCTTCGGCGGCGAAAAGAATCCGCCGGTCTATGTCTACGATACGTCGGGCCCCTACTCCGACCCGGACGCGAAGATCGATATTCGCGAGGGCCTGCCGGCGCTACGTCAGGCGTGGATCGAAGAGCGCGGCGACACCGAAGCGCTGACGGGTCTGTCCAGCGACTTCAGCCGCGAGCGCGCCGCCGACACCGCCACCGCCGGCCTGCGTTTCCAAGGCCTGCATCGCACGCCGCGCCGCGCGATCGCCGGCAAGAACGTGTCGCAGATGCACTACGCGAAGAAGGGCATCATCACGCCGGAGATGGAATACATCGCGATTCGCGAGAACCAGCGCCGCGCCGAGTATCTGGAGAGCCTGAAGACGAGCGGTCCGAACGGCGAGAAGCTCGCCGCGATGATGGGCCGTCAGCATCCGGGCCAGGCGTTCGGCGCGAGCGCGTTCGGTGCGAACGGCCTCACGGCGATCACGCCGGAATTCGTGCGCGAGGAAGTGGCGCGCGGCCGCGCGATCATCCCCAACAACATCAACCACCCGGAAAGCGAGCCGATGATCATCGGCCGCAACTTCCTCGTGAAGGTGAATGCCAACATCGGCAACTCGGCGGTGACGTCGTCGATCGGCGAGGAAGTCGACAAGATGACGTGGGCGATCCGCTGGGGCGGCGACACGGTGATGGATCTGTCGACCGGCAAGCACATTCACGAGACGCGCGAGTGGATCATCCGCAATAGCCCGGTGCCGATCGGCACGGTGCCGATCTATCAGGCGCTCGAAAAGGTCAACGGCAAGGCGGAGGACCTGACGTGGGAAATCTTCCGCGACACGCTCATCGAACAGGCCGAGCAAGGCGTCGACTACTTCACGATTCACGCGGGCGTGCGCCTGCAGTATGTGCCGTTGACGGCCAAGCGCATGACCGGCATCGTCTCGCGCGGCGGCTCAATCATGGCGAAGTGGTGTCTCGCGCATCACAAGGAAAGCTTCCTGTACGAGCACTTCGAAGACATCTGCGAAATCATGAAGGCGTATGACGTGGCCTTCTCGCTCGGCGACGGCCTGCGTCCCGGCTCGATCTACGATGCGAACGACGAAGCGCAGCTCGGCGAGTTGAAGACCTTGGGCGAACTCACGCAGATCGCGTGGAAGCACGACGTGCAGACGATGATCGAAGGCCCCGGCCACGTGCCGATGCAGTTGATCAAGGAGAACATGGACCTGCAACTGGAATGGTGCGACGAAGCGCCGTTCTACACGCTCGGGCCCCTCACCACCGACATCGCGCCGGGCTACGACCACATCACGTCGGGCATCGGCGCGGCGATGATCGGCTGGTTCGGCACGGCGATGCTTTGCTACGTCACGCCGAAGGAACACCTGGGCCTGCCGAACAAGGACGACGTGAAGACCGGCATCATCACGTACAAGCTCGCCGCGCACGCCGCCGATCTGGCGAAGGGTCATCCGGGCGCGCAGGTGCGTGACAACGCACTGAGCAAGGCGCGTTTCGAATTCCGTTGGGAAGACCAGTTCAATCTCGGCCTCGACCCGGACAAGGCGCGCGAATTCCACGACGAAACGCTGCCGAAGGATTCGGCCAAGGTCGCGCATTTCTGCTCGATGTGCGGCCCGCACTTCTGCTCGATGAAGATCACCCAGGACGTGCGCGAATTCGCGGCGCAACAAGGCGTCACCGACGACGAAGCGCTGAAGAAAGGCATGGAAGTGAAGTCGATCGAGTTCATGAAGAAAGGCGCCGAGATCTATCAGCGGCAGTAAGGTTCGATAGGCAGATCGGGCAGCGCTTTAGCGCCGCCCGATTCCGCCACGAACCTGCATCGCAGCATCACAGCCCGCCACTGGCGGGCTTTTTCGTCTGTGCGAGGGTATGCGGCGCCGGGCACGCCGCATGCTGGACGAAGGGAAACATTTGATTACGAAACCGTCAATCCGCTGACAAGCTCACACATCTGGATACGCGACGCACGGCTAACATCGAATGCATGAACCGGGGGCTTTTGTCTCTCTTACGTTTCGGCGGTTACGACCAACAAACCCAATTAACCAACCGGGAGTCAGCATCATGAGAAAGATTCGGCAAATCGGCACGCTCGCAACCATCGTTGCTCTCATTGGGGGACTTTCGGCGTGTGAAGGCATGAGCCGGCAAGGGCGTGATACGGCAATCGGCGCGGGTCTGGGCGGCGCCGCGGGCGCGGCGATCGGCGGCAATGCACTGTCGACGATCGGCGGTGCGGCGGCGGGTGGCATCATCGGTAATCAGGTCGGCAAGTAAGCGGCATGCAGGCGCATACTGCGCGGTAAGTCACGGTATTTCGAAAGCGAACACGACGCTTAGCGTAAGCGTCAAACGATGCGGTGCAACGTCGTGAAATGCGCCGTTACGTTTTGCAATCGTGTTCGTGCCGCGGGAGCGTAAGCTCATCTCGTTACGCCGACGATGATGGTGTACGGTACAACGAGGAGCGCGTCATGAGGTCCCGCGTCATCAACAGTTTTCGCGCGAGGGGCTCATGGCTGCCGCGCGCTTTTTTGCGGCTATCCCGTAGAGGCGTTGCTGCCTGCGGCGTCCTCTGCGTCGTGACGTTGTCGGGCTGCTATTACCCATACGGTTACTTTCCGGCCGGCTATTACCCTGCTTACTATTCAACGTATCCAACGGCGCCCGCGACGGCGGTGCAGCAGGGCGTCCCGGCGGGGCAAACCGGTTCGACCGATGCGCAGCAACAGCAGCAACAAGACGCGCCGCCCACTTATGCGGTAGCGGCGCCGCCCCTCTATGCGGCGCCGGCTTATCCCGCCTACTATCCGCCTCCGGTCTATCCCGCTTACCCGGCGTATTACGGCTATCCAGGCTACTACGGACCATCGGTGTCGATCGGCATCGGCGGCTATTGGGGTGGAGGGTGGGGACATCATCATTGGCACCACTGAACGCGTGTCGCATGCAGGCTTCGGTGCACGCCGCTCACTGCAATACGGGCGCACTCGCCATGGCGCGATCACGCGCCCGCTTCGTTTCATGCACCGTGCTCCACATCGTGCAGACGACCCGCCTGCGCCACTTCTTTTCGTGCGCCCGTAGTTTCCCTTCTTGACGTGCCCGCGCGGGGTTCTATGCTTGGGAAGCACATGCAGTAGCCGTTTAATAAGGAATGCGGTTCGACTCTTACGTTCCGCTGACGCTCGTCCGTCCTGCCACAAAGACGCGCCTCTCATTCGTGATCCCCCGCGTCGCGCCGAACAATACCAAGGAGACGTGATGTTTCACCAACTACTCACCCCGGTCGGCAATGCGCTATTGCCTTCGTTCCTTGTCGCCGCGTTGCCGATCATCGTCGTGCTGCTGCTGCTCGGCTGGGCGCGCAGGCCAGCCTGGCAGGCATCGCTCGCGGGGCTGATCGTCGGTCTGATCGTCGCGATTACAGTGTGGCGGTTTCCGGTCGGGCTCGCGTTCAACTCGGTGTTCGCGGGCGCGGTGTTCGCCTGCTGGCCGGTCATGTGGATCGTGGTCACGGCGATCCTGCTGTACAACGTCGCGCAACGCTCGGGCCGCTTCGCGGCCTTTCGCATGTGGATGATCGACAACCTGCCCAATGACCGGCGGGTCGTGCTGGTCGTGGTCGGCTTTTCATTCGGCGCGTTGCTCGAAGGGATTTCCGGCTTCGGCACTCCCGTTGCCATTACCAGTTCGCTGCTGATCCTGCTCGGCTTTCCCACCCTCGAAGCGCTCACCTTTACGCTGATCTTCAACACGGCGCCGGTCGCGTTCGGCGCGCTCGGCGTACCGATCACCGTGCTCGGCGCGGTGACGCATCTGCCGTCCGATCTGCTCGCGAAGATGGTCGGCCGCCAGTTGCCGTTCTTCGCACTGCTGCTGCCCTTCTATGTGATCGCGGTGTATGCGGGCTTTCGCAACATGCTGCGCGTGTGGCCGGTGCTGCTGGTGTCGGGCGCGAGCTTCGCGCTGACGCAGTTCATCGCGTCGAACTACGTGAACTACAGCCTGACCGACGTGTTGTCGTCGATGGTGTCGCTGATTCTGACGATCGCATTCCTGCGCATCTGGAAGCCTGCTGCCGATCCCGAATTCGCGATCAGCGTCGACCGTATCGGCGAGGTGCGCGGCAAGATCAGCGGCGCCCAGGGCTGGTATCCGTGGATTATCGTGTCAGTCGTGGTGATCGTGTGGACCATCGCGAGAGTCTTCACGATCGGCGACGTCAAAATACCGTGGCCGGGGCTCGACAAGGCCGTGTTCATCACGCTGTACAACACGCCGTATGCCGCAGTGTGGGACTTCCAGCCGCTCGCCACCGGCACGGCGATTCTGGTCGCGGCGCTCATCACGACGTTCGTGGTCGGCCTGAGCGCGCGCGAATTCGGCAAGGCGGTCGCCGACACGTGGGTGCAGACGCGCATCGCCATTCTGACGGTGGCGACCATCGTCGGGCTCGCCTATCTGATGAACTACTCGGGGCTCACCTATACGCTCGGTCTCGGCGTCGCGTCGGTGGGTCCGTTCTTTCCGCTGGTGTCGGCCTTCCTCGGCTGGGTCGCGGTGTTCCTGTCGGGTAGCGATACGTCGGGCAATGCGCTGTTCGGCAATCTGCAGGTGGTGGCGGCCAACCAGTTGAATCTGAGTCCGGTGCTGATGGCGGCGACCAATTCGTCGGGCGGTGTGATGGGCAAGATGATCTCGCCGCAAAACATCTCGACCGGCGTGGCGACCACCGAACTCAAAGGCAAGGAAGGTGTGGTGTTCGCGAAGACCTTCAAGCATTCGATTCTGTTGACGGTGCTGCTCGGTTTGCTGGTGTGGGCGCAGCAGAATTTCTTGCAGTGGATGATTCCGCATTGATCGTTGATCTGGTTTGATTTGCGTGTGCTCTGCTTGTCGACGTGGCGGGAAGCAGAGCGCGGGTTTTGTGCGCGTCGCCAGAGGGGGCTGCTTTGTTGAGCTGCTTTGTTGAGCCGCTTTGTTGGCCTGGGCTTGAGTCGTTGGCTTGAGTCGTTGGCGCGGTTCGTTGGTCTGCTTCGTTGCCCTCGGGCATTGAACGCGCGCAGCGCGTCCTACGATCAAGAAGCGCCTGCTTTCCAACCAGGCATCCCCCTCGCTCCGAACCGACCGACAACGGCTGCCCTCCCGCCCTGCCGCAAAATAATTCACACTTTGCAATAAACACCCCACCCTCGGCAGGCGCGCCCAATCCCCACAGCCGCCATATCGCAATTTTTCTCACAACAGCGTGAGAAATGCTCGTTTTGCTCACGGCCCGACAACGCTTACGATCGTGGGCACCGGACGCCTCGATCTCCCGAATCTTGCCGTTTCATCTCAACCTGAAACGTTTCGCGTGATCGCGCTGCTACGATGCGCAGGCGTCCCGACTCAACTGCGCGCGGCGCCATCCCGATGAAACCTCAAAACCTGCTGCAACTGTTGATCCTCGCTGCCCTGTGGGGCGCGTCGTTTCTGTTTATCCGCGTCGGCGTCACCGACTTCGGCGTGGCTCCGTTGATGGCGCTGCGCGTCGGCATCGGCGCGGCCTTTCTGCTGATCGTGCTGCTCGCGCGACGGCCGCTGCAGCAATCGGCGACGATCCTGCGCACGCGCGCCTTTCCTCTGCTGGTGGTCGGCATCCTGAATTCGGCGGCGCCGTTCTGCCTGTTCGCCTACGCCGAATTGACGCTGTCGGCGGGCGTCACCTCGGTGATCAACGCGACCACACCGCTGTGGGGCGCGCTGGTCGGCTTTCTCTGGCTGCGCGACCGGCTGAGCGCGCTGCGCACGCTCGGTCTCGTGATCGGCTTTCTCGGCGTATTGATGCTGGTATGGGATCAGATCGCCACGCCGAACGGTGCGGCCGCGACGCCGCTGACCACCGCGCTCGCGGCCGGCGCGGCGCTCGGCGCGACGCTGCTGTATGGCATCGCGGCGAACTACACCAAGCGCCACCTGACCGGCGTCGATGCGCTAACCGTCGCCGCCGGCACGATGACCGGCGCGACCATCGTCTTGCTGCCGCTCGCCGTGATGTTCTGGCCGGCCGCGCCGATCTCGCTGCACGCGTGGGGCGCGGTGATCGCCCTCGGCGTCGCGTGCACCGGCGTCGCGTACATGCTGTTCTTCCACCTGATCGCGGTGGCCGGGCCGGCGCGTGCCATCACCGTCACGTTCGTGATTCCGATCTTCGGCATTCTGTGGGGCGCACTGTTTCTCGGGGAAGGCGTGTCGCCCGGCATGATGGAAGGTTGCGCCGTGATTCTGGTCGGGACCGCGCTCGCCACCGGCGTAATCAAGCGTTTGCCGTGGATCGGCACGCGCCGGGCCGATACCTGAAAACCGTTTCGCGCGACGCCGCCAGCCTCGAAGCGGCCCCGCAGATGAGCGCCAAATGAGCAGGCTGCTGCCCACGCCTGCCGAGCTCAGGTTGATAACGCTCACAGGAGAGGCGCTAAAGACGCACGCATCGCCGGGAGGCGACCGTCGGCATCAAGTCGCGTTGCGCCTACGCGCTCGACGAACAACGGGACACCAGTGCCTGCGCATAGTCCCGTGGCCATAAAAAAACCGCCCGGGACATCCATTGCCGGGCGGTTTCTCAAACATCAGTTGCGTCTGTTATCTGCTCAGGCTTTGCCCGCTCAGTGCAGCTGCTCGACCATCAGACTCATGATCTGTTTGGCCTGCGAGCTTTCGTCGATCGCACCCTTGTCGTCGACCACGGCCACACGCGTCTGGTCCGGCGTCACCGCGCGCACGTTCACGCGATACTCCTTGGCCACCTTCTCCTTCTTGCCGTGGAACACCTGGCTCCAGAAACCCTGTTCCGCCGACGACATATCCTTCGGATCGACGTAACGGACGAAGTACAGGCCGCGGCTCAGATCGCGGTCGTCGACGGTGAAGTTGCTGCGGTCGAGCGCGAGGCCCACGCGCAACCACGCGCGGTCATACGGTTCGCCGAGCGTGAGTTCGGTCGACGAGAGCTGCGCCGAAGCATTCGCCGAACCCGCATCCGGCATCGGCTGTTGCGCCGACAGCGCGACGTTCTGCGCCGCCGTGGCCGCCGCGGCCGACTTCGCACCTGCGCCCGCCGCGTTCGGCGCCGCTTGGGTGCCGGCCGGCGACAGTTCAGCGGTTTGGCCACCACCCGACTTCGAGCGCGAATCGGCCAGCGCAAGCGCCGCCATCAGGCGCTTCAGATATTCCTGTTCGAGAGCCGGATCGTTCGGCTTCGGCTGCCACTGGCTCGAATCGTTGTTCGTGCCGGTGAGCGCCTCGCGCATGCCCTTCTGGCTGATGAACACGTAGGTGCCGCCGTTCGGCGCCGCTTCGAGACGCGTGCGGTACTTGTTGCGCTCCGAGGTCACATAGCTGTTGCCCATTGCCTTGGACAGCGTGTTGCGGATCAGGCCGTCGCTGATCTGCGCGTGCGACTCGTTCCAGTCGGTTTCCATCACGCCCTTGTCGCGCTGGTCGAGCACCAGCAGGAAGCCCTGTTCCTGCCAGAAGCGGCGGATCTGCTCCCACGCCTGTGCGGGCGCCTTGTTGTCGATCACGAGCCAGCTTTCCGTGCCGTCGCGCTGGATATGCATGCCGCTGACCTGCGGCACGACCGCCACGTTATTGCTCGCCGACGGCGCTTGCGCCTGAACCTGCTTGAGCGCGGACAGCGAGGTTTCGCCGCCTTGCGGGGGCAACGAACGCTGATCGGCCGTCTCGTCGATCATGTTCGGCGGGACGGCAAGTGACACCTGCTTTGATTTGGAGTCGCTCTTGTAGTCGATTTTGGTCGGCGACGAAGTGCCGCAGCCGGCGACCAGCCCGCCTGCCATCAGCATTACTGCAAACCGCTTGGTAAGACGAAGATCAGTCATGTTCGGGGAATCCTTCCGCTACGCCACGGCAAGTTTCCGTGGATCAACCCAACATTTTACCGGTCCCGGCGAGCCGTGTGCAAAAACTGGGGTTTGCCCGCCCAATTGAACGGCATGTGGCGTGCGCAGAACGCGTCGCAGGGCCCCTTGCACAGAGTCCACGCGCTTATCGTCGGCACACCTTCGCCAAGGAAAAAAACGCGTTGCGCTCACGGCGGAAAATCGCTCGCGCGCCGCACATTTAACATTTGCCAACATTTCCTACTGCCGCGTAGGTTCACCTCTATAACCTTGTCAGATCTTTGTTTCAAAAGCCTTTTCCTCTGCCGGCCCGACACGCATTTTGACCAGGCATCGAGCGGCGACGACATGCTCCGTGATGGTCAACAAACCCCGGATGTTACCGTCACCTCCGTATCTCAATAAAACTGGAACAAGCCGGCTCGCGAGGCAGACCGCCATGTCAAAGTCCCGTTTCTCCCCCTCTCTGGCCGCCTTCGCGCTTGCGCTAGGCGCGCTGTGTACGAGCGCTGGCGCGCAGGCCGAATTGGGCGGCACGATGCCGGGTCAGCCGAACCCGACCGCGACCGCGCCGCGCATGCTGCTGAACGGTGCGCTGCGCGTGCGCACCCTGACCGATGCCGGCAACACCAGCATTAACGAGTACGCGACGAGCACCGGCCAGATCATCGGCTACGCGTGGGAAGGCCCGACCATGCCGGATCTGCGCACGCTGCTCGGCAAGTACGCCGACTCGTACCTTGCGGGGGCCGCCACGCCGGCGGCGGGCGCCAATCTGCACAGTTCGCGAATCGCGCGGCCGGACGTGATCGTCGAATCCGGCGGGCCGATGCGCGGCTATGTGGGACGCGCGTGGCTGCCTGCGGCGCTACCGCCCGGCGTGACCGCGGACGACCTGCAGTAAGCGCACACCCAATAGAACAACCCTTCGACGATCGACACCCCACCATGAAACCCTCCGTCCGACTTTGCGCCCTCTTCCTCGCCTGTGCGGCCTTGACAGGTTGCGGCGGCGGAGGCGGCGGCTCGCCAGAGAGTTCGTCGCAGGCGGGCGCAGCCGGCAGTCCGGGCGCCGCCAGCACACCGGCAAGCGGCGGCTCGCCTGGCGCGGGCAACACCAGCGCGAACCTGAATGTGCCGCAGTCGAACACGCCGAACGTCCAGCCGATCGCGGTCAATGTCGCGCCCGGACTGACACGCAACATGCTGACGACCAGCGTCACCCTCTGCCAGTCCGGCACCGACAATTGCGCGACGGTCGACGACATTCAGGTTGACACCGGCTCGAATGGCTTGCGGATTCTCGCCTCCGCGCTGCCGGCGAGCCTGGCGCTTGCGGCCGTGCCGTCGGGTAGCGGCGTCACCGGCGAATGCGCGGTGTTCGGCAGCGGCTACGCATGGGGCGCGGTGCGTAGCGCGGACGTCCGCATGGCCGGCCAGGTAGCCGCGTCGATCCCGGTCCATCTGATCGCGGACACGGCGCTGCCCAGCGTGCCCGCCGATTGCGCCAGCTCCGGCCCGGCGATGCTGACGGTTGCCGGCCTGCGCGGCAACGGCATTCTCGGCATCGGCCTGTTCACGGCCGACTGCGGCAGCGGCTGCGCAAACGCTGCACTGCCTCGCTGGTACTACCGTTGCGACGTCAACGGCGCCTGCGTGGCGAGCGCGCAGGCGCTCGCCCAGCAGGTCGCCAATCCCGTGAGCCACTTTGCGCTCGACAACAACGGCGTGGTGATCGACCTGCCCGCGATCCCCGATACGGGTGCGCTCAGCGTGTCCGGCTCGCTGATCTTCGGCATCGGCACCCAGGCGGACAACACGCTCGGCGGCGCCAGCATAGTCAAGGCGAATGCGACGAACGGCTACCTGGTTACCAACGCCGCCGGCCAAACCTACCCGCAAAGCTATATCGACAGCGGCTCGAACGGACTCTTCTTTCGCAACACCCAGTTCCCACAGTGCGGCTTCTGGTACTGCCCAAGCTCGATGCAAACGGTCAGCGCTGCGATCGTCGGTGTTGACGGCGCCTCGAGCGCGGTGTCGTTCCCGGTGGGCAATTCGACCGCGTTGTTCGCCTCGCCGAACAACGCGTTCAACAGTCTTGCCGGCCCTACCGCCCGTGGCTTCGGCTGGGGCTTGCCGTTCTTCTACGGCCGGCGCGTTTATACGGCGATCGCCTCGCGCAATACGTCGGCCGGCCAAGGTCCTTACTACGCGTTCTGAATGATGCTCGGTCACGGCACGCTGCCAGTATAGGTCCGAGTCCGCGCGGAAATTTCCCAAATTGGTCGAGGGAGAGAATTTGATATGGGGTGGCGGTGATAATTCGAGAACCCGGCTAGCTTTTCGCGTCAAGTTACGCTTCGCGATAGTTAGTCATGCCTATCTTCGAACACCACCCGATGGAAGAACCCACCTTTTCGCTCGACAACTTCGAACAACTCGTCTACACGCGGCAGTACGTCAAGGCGTCGGTTCAACTCATCGCCGCGCTGGCGCTCCTGCAACAGAAGCATGGCAAGCTCGACGAGCGCTTTCTCGCGTCGGGCATGCTCGACCTGCCGGCGGCCGAGCAGCATCGGCGCTTCTGCACGCGCCTCGCGAGCGCGGCCTCCACGCTGTTCGCCGACCCGCAATTCGACCTGCCGCCTGCGTGCTTCAGGCTGTTTCTGACGCTGCACGAATGGACCGGGCTGGTGTTCTCCACCACGGCGTTCGGCAACGCGGACCACGTCGTGCGTTATCTGAATCCGCGTGGCCCGGAGAATGCGCAGTTTGTGGCCGGAGACCGATTCGTCGAAAAGCTCTGCGCGCTCTATTCGACCGAGTCGGAACTGGAGCTCGACTTCGCCGCGCTGTGGGCCTACGACAAAACGCTCGCCGCCAGTCTCGCGCTCGTCCTGCTGGCGCCGACGTTCAAGGGCTCGGCGAACGCACACCTGAAACGCGAGGCGCTGATCGAATGGCTGCCTGGCAAACTGCGGCAGATCGACGACCTCGACGACCTGCCGACAGCGTTGCTGCACAACGCCTACATGTTCTGCAGTTACGCGGATACGCCGCGCCGCCATGAAATCAAGCGCGACATCAACGCGCTCGTGCGACACAAGCTCGTGCAATTGGGGCTGACCGATCTGCCCGCGCCAAAGCCGGCGCACGCGAGACGCGCACGCGCCCCGTCGCGCGGCAAGAAGCCGCTGATGATCGTCGTGTTGGAGTGGTTCAGCGGCGCCCATTCAATTTATCGCACCCACTCGCGCACGCTCGAAGCCGCGCGCGAACATTTCGAACTGGTGGGTTTTGGCTTCGGCTACGCGGTCGACGACCTCGGGCGGGCCGTGTTCGACCGCTTCATCGAACTGGACAAGCCGGAATACATCGGCGAATGCCTCGCGACGATCCGCGCGTTCGCCGCCGCCGAACAGCCTGACGTGCTGTATATGCCGAGCGTCGGCATGTTCGTGCTGACCGTGTTCCTGTCGAACCTGCGCGTCGCGCCGCTGCAGATCGCCGGTCTCGGCCACCCGGCCACCACGCATTCCGACAAGATCGACCGCGTCAGCGTCGAGGAAGACTATATCGGCAACCCCGCCTGCTTCAGCGAGCGGCTGATGAAACTACCGAAAGACGGACAGCCGTATCGGCCGTCGGTGGCGCTACCTGAGATCGTCGCGCACCTTCCGTCCCCGCGCGAGCGGCTTGAGATCGTCATCACGGCAAGCGCGATGAAGCTCAATCCCGGCTTTCTCGACACGTGCCGCGAGATTGCCGCGCGTGCGCAGACACCCGTCGAATTTCACTTCATGAGCGGCGTGCTGCCTGGACTGCCCCTCGACCGGATGCGCGCGGTGATCGGCCACGCGTTGCCGGGTGCGCGCGTACACGGCTTTCACGACTACGCGGGCTATCTGGCGCGCGTCAATCGGGCGGACCTGTTTCTCAGTCCGTTTCCGTTCGGCAATACCAATGGCATCGTCGATGCGTTGACGCTGGGGCTGCCCGGCGTCTGCAAGCGCGGAGCGGAAGTGTTCGAACGGATCGATAGCGCGTTGTTCGAGCGCGTGGCCATGCCGTCGTGGACCGTGGCGGACAGCGTCAACGAGTACGTCGTCGCCGCCGTGCGGATGATCGACGCGCACGCCGAGCGCACGGCGTTGCGGCAGAGGTTGATCGACACGCGCGCGGTGCAGCGGTGTTTCGAGGGACGAGCTCAGGCGTTCGGTGAATGCGTGTTGAGGCTCGTGCGGGATAAGACATAGCAACGGCTGGAGGCGATCGCAGAGCAATAAGCCGTATGGCGGAACTGGCAACGGACTCGAAGCGTGCATTCGCCGAGGCCGCAAACAGGCAGCCCCCGCGCGTCACCCCGCGGTGTCGCTAGCCGCTTGAGCGGGCGGCGCTGCGAGCTTGGCCGGCGCGAGCCAGCGGAACGCGTCGAGATCCTCGCCGTGGAATGTGCACTCGGCGGCGGCCGGCAGTCTCACGGTCTTCGGTTCAGCCGACTTCTTCGAGGACGCTTCCACACCCGAAGCTGCCGTCGCGCCCACAGCCGCGGAGTTTGCCTTCGCAGCCCCGCGCGCGGCGGACGCGGCCCGTGCGGCCGAAGCCTGCATGGCGGCCGCTACTTCCGAAGCCGTCATCACATGCTCGATCGTTCCTTCGACCACCACGCGCGAGCCGCGGATGGCGGCGGCCCGATGCGCGACCTTGAGCGAATCAGACGACGTGGCGGCCAGCTTGCTTCGCATCAACTGCTCGCATGCACCCGAGTTCCTGGAGACGGTCGTGCAGGCCGCCAGCAGCGCGGCTGCGGTCGTGACGCAGGCGATAGAGAGAATCCGAATCTTCATTGATGTTCCGTTTTTGAAGCCGTCGGGAATTGTAGCTTACGGACCCGTCGGTCGGCATCGGAACCGCATGCCGGTTGTCTCTCGCGACAGACTGGTTCATCGCGCCTCCCAGCGACGCACGTGACGGAGCGACGGCCTGACTGCGGTGGCTCGCCGGCGCCGTGTCGGCCAGATGCGCCGATCCGGCATTAGGGCATCGCGCTCTTGCAGTTGATCCTCCGGGCGACGGAGTACGTCGATCATCATGCAGAACGTGACGTTGCGGATCGTGTTCGACATTCGAGCGATGGTGGGTGCGGGCAGCGTCAGACCAGCAAAACCCGACTTCAACCGACACGGCCCGCGCTGAAATGCCCCGCTATCCAGCACCCGATGCGGCGCGGACCCTCGTATGCACGAGCCGTCAGTTCGACGGCACAGGCGGCTGCACAGGCGGCTGCACAGGCGGCTGCGGCTGCACATAAGCACGCACGCCAGCGAGCGGCGAGCCATAACCACCCGAACTGGTGTGATTCGGCAACCCGTTGACCAGTTGCGCCCGCGGATCGGTCGGATTCAGATTCAGTTCGCCAGCCTGCTGGTTGCCATGCGTCGGATATTCGCTGCCGAGCGCGGCATTTGGCGTCAAACGCGTGCTGTTCTGCGGCGCGTTCATATCGTTCTGCGCGCTCAGACCCTGCGCCCTCGCGTGCACAGCGAACCCGCATGCGCTCGCGCAGAGCAGAACACGCACGGCTCTCGATGCCCTCGATATTCGTTTCATGCTTGCCTCCGGCAAAGTGAAATGAAGGGAATCATGTCCGCGCTGTCGACAAATCAAGGTGCGGCGGGCGCTGACCCCATCATTTATACGCGCTAACCGGTCCTCCGGATTCGGCCGTCGCCGCGATCCGTTGCGCTCGACGCCGCCGCAAATCCCGCCACGCCCTATCCTTATGCCGATTGTCGATTTCCTTCCGCGCCGATCGAGCCCGATAATGACGGTCATGAACGCTCAACCCCACCCCCTTACACGCCTGTGCCGCGGCCCGCTCGCGGCATTGGGCCTGGCGTTGCTGCTGGCGGCCTGCGCCAGTCCGTCGGCGTCGAATCCATCGACAGCGACAGCAACGCCAGCCTCTGCCCCCACCTTCGCCCCTCCCACCTCGCTCGACGCCGCCGTCTCCAACCCCCAACGCAGCGCCCAGGCCCGCGCGCGCGACATCTACCGCCATCCGAAGGAAACGCTGCAATTCTTCGAACTCACGCCCTCGCAAAGCGTGCTCGAAATCGCGCCGGGCGGCGGCTGGTACACCGACATCCTTGCGCCTTATCTGCACGACCACGGCAAGCTGTACGAGGCGCAGTACGACGGTCCGCAAGGGTCGCCGTCGGCGCAAGCACAGGCTGGCCGCGCGGCGTTCGCGCGCAAGCTGGCGGCCGCGCCCGCCGTCTATGGCAACGTCGTGGTCGGCACGCTGCACGCCGGCGAGTTCAGCGGCTTTCCCGCCGACGCCAGCGTCGACCGCGTGCTCACCTTCCGCAACATCCACAACTGGATCAAGGACGGCGAGATCGACGCGAACCTGCGCGCGTTCTATGCGGCGCTCAAGCCGGGCGGCATCCTCGGCGTCGCGGAACACCGCGCGGCGCCGGGCACGTCGCTGCAACAGACCATCGACAGCGGCTACGTCACGGAAGACTACGTGATCGCCCACGCGCGGGCCGCCGGCTTCGAACTGGCCGGCCGCAGCGAAGTGAACAGCAATCCGCGCGACACGAAAAACTACCCGCACGGGGTGTGGTCGCTGCCGCCGAGCTACGAGGGCGGCGACGCCGACCGGGCCCGCTACGCGGCGATCGGCGAGTCCGACCGCATGACCTTGCGCTTCGTGAAACCCCGCCATTGAGCGCACCGGCGCGAACGCGGTGCGAGTGCGGCGCTTGACTCCGTTTCGATAATATGTTCCTATTGCGCACTATGTACCGCGCCCAGACCACCCTATCGCTACTACTAGCCCGCTCTACCGGGCTAGGTCTGCTGCTGCGCGCTTCCATCTGATACTCCGAAGCACCGCTTGATTCCCCAGTAACTGACCCAGCCCCGGTTTTCGACCGGCGGCCCTGTATCGTTTTCGTCGTCCGGTCGACTCCCAGCCTTCTGGTCTCACCCACGGATGACGACAATGTTGAAAAACCCTGCTACCAAATACCGTTCGTTCAAGCCCATCAATTTGACGGACCGCCAGTGGCCGTCGCGTACCATCACGCGCGCGCCGATCTGGATGAGCACCGACCTGCGTGACGGCAATCAGGCGCTGTTCGAGCCGATGAACGCAGAACGCAAGATGCGCATGTTCAAGACGCTGGTGCAGATCGGCTTCAAGGAAATCGAAGTCGCGTTCCCGTCGGCGTCGCAAACCGATTTCAACTTCGTGCGTGAGCTGATCGAAGGCGGCCACATCCCCGACGACGTCACGATCGAAGTGTTGACGCAGGCCCGCGACGATCTGATCGAGCGCACGTTCGAATCGTTGCGTGGCGCACCGCGCGCGATCGTCCACCTGTACAACGCGACCGCGCCGGAATTCCGCAAGATCGTCTTCGGTCTGGAAAAGAGCGGCGTGAAGGAACTCGCGCAAAAAGCCGCGCGCACGATGAAGCGTCTCGCCGACGCGTCGCCGGAAACGCACTTCACGCTGCAATACAGCCCGGAAGTATTCAGCGGCACCGAACTCGAATTCGCGAAGGAAGTGTGCGACGCGGTGTTCGACATCTGGGAACCGACGCCCGGACACAAGGCGATCGTCAACCTGCCGGCCACCGTCGAAATGGCCACGCCGAACGTCTACGCGGACCAGATCGAATGGATGCACCGCAATCTCGCGCGCCGCGATTCGCTGATCGTCTCGGTCCACCCGCATAACGACCGCGGCACTGCGGTCGCCGCGGCGGAACTCGCGGTGATGGCGGGCGCCGATCGCGTCGAGGGTTGTCTGTTCGGCAACGGCGAGCGCACCGGCAACGTCGATCTCGTCACGCTCGCGTTGAATCTGTACACGCAGGGCGTCGACCCGGAGCTCGACTTCTCCAACATCAACGAAGTCGCACGCACCGCCGAGGAATGCACACAGTTGCCGGTGCATCCGCGTCACCCGTATGTCGGCGATCTGGTGTTCACCGCGTTCTCCGGCTCGCATCAGGACGCGATCAAGAAGGGCCTCGCCGTGCAGAAGCCGGACGCGATCTGGGAAGTGCCGTATATGCCGATCGATCCGAGCGATCTCGGCCGCACCTACGACTCCGTGATTCGCGTGAACAGCCAGTCGGGCAAAGGCGGCATCGCCTATCTGCTCGAACAGAGCTACGGCGTGGTGTTGCCGCGGCGCCTGCAGGTCGATTTCAGCTCGGCCGTGCAGCACTTTACCGACGAGAGCGGTCAGGAAGTCACGCCCGCGCAGATCTGGGAATTGTTCCAGCAGGAATACGTGCGGACCGCCGACCCGGTGCGCTACATCGGACACAGCCTCACCGAGCGTGACGGCCGCGAACATATCAAGCTCACGGTCGACATCAACGGCACGCCGCGTGTGCTGCGCGGCGAAGGCAATGGTCCGCTCGACGCGTTGATGCACGCGATCGGCGCACCGGTGCGAATCCAGCACTACGAAGAACGCGCGCTGACCCAGGGCGCCGATGCGCGCGCGGTCGCGATCGCAGAAATGGCCGGCGCCGATGTGGCTGGCAGCGCCTTCGGCGTGGGCATCGATGCGAACCTGGTGACGGCTTCGATTCGCGCGGTGATCAGCGGCGTGAATCGCGCTTACACGCGCGCCAATGCGCAAGCGCAAGCGCGCTTCTTCGACGCGGCGTCGATCGACGCCGTGGAGGACGTGGCGGTTTGAGGCTTCGGTCCGCGTTGACTGTCTAGTATGGTCGAGGGGGCGTCCGTTGCGACGCCCCTTCTTTTTTGCGCGCCCTATTCTTCAAACGCGCACGCTGTATTTACTGAAATACGTCCCTGCCGAAGTACTTGCGCGAAATTTTCGCGTACGTGCCGTCTTTCCTGATGTCGGCAAGCGCCTTGTTGATCGCCGCACGCAACTTCGGGCTGCCCTTGCGGATCAGCACCGCCGATTTGTCGCTGCTGTTCGGCGACGTATCGACCGCGACCATCTTCACCTTCACGTCCGGCGAGCGCCTCGCGAAGTCAAGAAACGTCAGTGAATCGTTGACCGTTGCATCGACCCGGCCGGCGGTCAGCAGCTCGATCGATTCGTCGAAGCCCTGCGCCGGGATCACCTGCGCGCCGTGCGCCGCCGCGATCTTGCCGAGGTTGCTGGTCAGCGTGTTGGCGGACTTTCTGCCCTTCAGGTCATCGAAACTTTTGATGGATGTGTTGTCCGACGCGACAATCAGCACCGCGTGCGACGTGATGTACGGATCGGAGTAATCGTATTTGACTTTGCGCGCGTCGGTGACGGCCACTTCATTGATCACCGCGTCGTAGCGGTTCACGTCGAGTCCGGCGATCAGCCCCTCCCATCGGCTTTCGATGAATTGCGGCTTGACGCCCAGCCGCCGTGCGATCTCCTCGCCAAGCTCCACATCGAAGCCGCTCAGGTTGCCCGCCTCGTCGTGATACGTGAACGGCGCATAGGTGCCTTCCGTGCCGATCCGGAACACGCCCGTGGAACGGATTTGCGCGAGTTCGTCGGCGGCGAAGACCCGGCTCGCCACCGCCACCGCCACCGCCTGCCACAGGGCGATCAGCACAATGGAACGAATCGGCTTCATCGGGAGGCTCCATCAGGTTTGCTACAGCAGTGGCTGAGTCTTACGTTCCGTTGTCCCCGCCGGCGCTCGCGGCCGGCAGACTCGGCGGACTGTAGCAAACCATCTGTCTTTTTCAAAGCCTCTCGCGCGATGAGCGCCTAGCGCTCGACCGGATGCGGCTCCTTGCGCTTATTGGCGACGCGCACCGCATCGAAATACGCTGAATTCGGCGGCCGCTTCAGATAGCGCCCCGCGCCGCGCACCGCGCGCAACTCGCCGTCGGTCCACGCGAGCGCCCCGCGCGTGAGCGTATGCATCGCGACGCCTTGTACCGTCATCCCTTCGAACACGTTGAAGTCGACTTTCTGATGATGCGTGTTCACCGAAATCGTCTTGCTCGCGTCCGGGTCCCACACCACGAGGTCCGCGTCCGCGCCGACGCGCACCGCGCCTTTGCGTGGATACAGATTGAAAATCTGTGCGGCGTTGGTCGACGTGATGCGCACGAATTCGTTCGGCGTGAGACGCCCCGAATTCACGCCGTGATGCCAGAGCACCGCCATACGATCCTCCACGCCGCCGCAACCGTTCGGGATCTTCGTGAAGTCCTCGCGGCCCATCGCCTTCTGCGACGCGCAAAACACGCAGTGATCGGTCGCGGTAGTGTGCAACTGACCCGCCTGCAAGCCACGCCATAATGCTTCGCGATGCTCGGCGGAGCGGAACGGCGGGCTCATCACGTGCGCGGCCGCGCGGGTCCAGTCAGGATCGCGATACACCGCTTCGTCGATCACGAGATGGCCCGGCAATACTTCGCCGAACACGCGCAAGCCGTCGCTGCGCGCGCGCGCAATCGCATCGACCGCGTCTTTCGCGGACACATGCACGATGTACACGGGCACGCCCAGCACCTGCGCGATACGGATCGCGCGATTGGCTGCTTCGCCCTCCACTTCCGGCGGCCGCGACAACGGATGCGCTTCCGGTCCCGTGAAGCCTTTTGCCAGCAACTGGCGTTGCAACTGGAACACCAGTTCGCCGTTTTCCGCGTGCACCGTGGGCAGCGCGCCGAGTTCGAGCGAACGCGAGAAGCTGTTCACGAGCACTTCGTCGTCGGCCATGATCGCGTTCTTGTAGGCCATGAAGTGCTTGAAGCTCGACACACCATGTTCATGTACGAGCGTACCCATGTCGCGATAGACCGACTCGTCCCACCACGTGACCGCCACGTGAAAGCCGTAGTCCGCCGACGCCTTCGCGGCCCAGCCGCGCCACTCGTTGAACGCCTGCATCAGCGGTTGCTTCGGACTGGGAATCACGAAGTCGATGATGCTGGTCGTGCCGCCTGATAAACCCGCCGCCGTGCCGGTATAGAAATCGTCGCTCGCGGTAGTGCCCATGAACGGCAATTCCATGTGCGTGTGCGGATCGATGCCGCCGGGCATCACATACTGCCCGCCCGCATCGACGATCGTGGCGCCCGCCGGCGCCTCCAGGTCCGCGCCGATCTGCAGGATCGTGCCGCCGTCCTGCGGGTCCGCACACAACACGTCCGCACGATACGTGTTCTCCGCGTCGATAATCGTGCCGCCGCGAATCAGGGTCGTCATTTTGCCGCCTCCTTATGAACTGCTGGTTTCGATGTTGCGTACTTCAGCTGCGTATTTCATCTGCACTCATGCTCGCGCCACTCGCGCACTCGGTCCCTTGCTCAGTTTCATCCACGCGCTGTATACGATCGAAGCCAACGCGAGTCCCACGAACCAGGCGTACGTATAGAGCGTATTGAAGATCGCCGGCACGTTCGGAAACGACGCCGGGAACGCGGTGTGCAAAAAGCCCGGCAGATTCGGCAGGACGCCGACGATCAGCGCGACCACCGCGCCGATGTTCCAGCCGCCCGTGTAGCTGTACTCACCCTGCTCGTCGAACAGTTCGCGCGTGTCGAGCCGCGTGCCGCGAATCAGGAAGTAGTCGACCATCAGAATGCCGGCCACCGGACCGAGTAATGCCGAATAACCGACCAGCCACGTGAAGATATAGCCCTGCGTAGTGGCGAGAATCTTCCACGGCATCATCACGATCGCGATGGTCGCCGTGATCATGCCGCCCACGCGATACGAAATGCCCTTTGGCCAGAGGCTCGAAAAATCGTAGGCCGGCCCGACCAGATTCGCCGCGAGATTGCACGACATCGTGTCGAGCGTGAGGATGATCAGCGCGACGCCGACGCCGATGCCGGTCATGCGGCTCGTCAGATCGATAGGATCCCAGATCGCCTTGCCGTAGATCACCACGGTCGCCGAGGTCACCACCACCGAAATCACCGAGAGCAATGCCATTGGCACTGGCAGGCCGATCGACTGGCCGATGATCTGATCGCGCTGCGTCTTCGCGAAGCGCGTGAAGTCGGGAATGTTCAGGGCGAGCGTCGCCCAGAAGCCGACCATGGCCGTGAGACTCGGCCAGAAGGTCACCCAGAACATGCCCTCCTTCTTGCCGCCCGGCACGAATTGCGACGGCGCCGACAGCATCGAACCGAGACCGCCCGCCTTCGAGGTCGCCCACCACACGAGCGCGATGCACATCACGATCTTGATCGGCGCGGACCAGCTTTCCAGCCGGCGGATCGCTTCCGTGCCGTGCACGATGAAGTAGATTTGCAGGGCCCAGAACACGAGGAAACACGCGAGCTGCGCGAGCGAGATGTCGAGGAACGGCAGCGCCTCGCCGTGCAGCGCGTTGCCGGTGAGAATGTTCAGCAGCACATAGATCGCGCTGCCGCCGAGCCACGTCTGAATCCCATACCAGCCGCACGCGACGATCGCCCGCAGCAACGCCGGCAGTTTTGCGCCGCTCGTGCCAAACGACGAGCGCACCAGCACCGCATACGGAATGCCGTGCTTCGCGCCCGCATGGCCGATCAGCAGCATCGGCACCAGCACGATCAGATTGCCGAGCAGCACGGTGACAACCGCTTGCCATGGCGACATGCCCTGCTCCGTCAAACCGGCGGCGAGCATGTACGACGCGATGTTCATCACCATGCCGACCCACAACGCGGCGAAGTGATACCACCGCCAGGTGCGCTGCGCGGGACCGGTCGGCGCAAGGTCGTCGTTGTAGAGGACGCTGCTTTGCGCGCCGGCCGCGAACTGCGGATCGACGCCATGCGCTGTCTGCTTCATCGAAAGATCTCCACTTGATCGTTGAGGCCCGCGCGGCTTCTGCTGGCGCGTCGGGCCTTTGGGGAAAGACAGGTTCAGTACGAGCGCTACGTTACGTTGCGTGGCAAACGGTGCCGCATGCGTCAGGCAGCTTTCGCCGGCTGCGCGTGAGCGTGCACCTGTGTTGCGGTTTCAGCGGTTTCAGCGGTTTCTGCTGGCGCGCGTTCGGCCACGTCCACGCGCGCCGGATTGTTCGGATGCGTGGTCCAGTTCGCATATTCGCTGCTATCCACGCGTTCCATCGAGATGCACTGCTCGACCGGGCATACATGCATGCACAGATTGCAGCCGACACATTCGGAGTCCATCACTTCAAAATGCCGGACGCCATCTTTTTCTTTCATGATCGCCTGATGCGCCGTGTCTTCGCAGGCGATGTGGCACAGCCCGCATTGAATGCACTTGTCCTGATCGATGCGCGCCTTGATCTCGTAGTTGAGGTTCAGGTACTTCCAGTCGGTGACGTTGGGCACGGCACGGCCGCGAATGTCGTCGAGCGTCGCGTAGCCTTTTTCGTCCATCCAGTTCGAGAGGCCGTCGGCGAGATCGGCAACGATGCGAAAACCATAGTGCATCGCGGCCGTGCAAACCTGCACGCTGCCCGCGCCGAGCACGATGAACTCGGCCGCGTCGCGCCACGTCGAAATGCCGCCGATGCCGGAAATCGGCAGATTCGGCGTCTGCTCATCGCGCGCGATTTCCGCGACCATGTTGAGCGCGATCGGCTTCACCGCCGGCCCGCAGTAGCCCCCATGCGTGCCTTTGCCGTCGACCATCGGCAGCGGCGACATGGCGTCGAGATCGACCGCGACAATCGAGTTGATCGTGTTGATCAGCGACACGCCATCCGCGCCGCCTTTGTATGCCGCACGCGAGCCGAGCCGGATATCGCTGATGTTCGGCGTGAGCTTGACGAGGCACGGCAGCTTCGTGCCTTCCTTGACCCAGCGCGTGACCATCTCGACGTACTCGGGCACCTGGCCCACCGCCGCGCCCATGCCTCGCTCGCTCATTCCATGCGGACAGCCGAAATTCAATTCGACCGCATCGGCACCGGTGTCTTCGACGAGCGGCAAGATCCATTTCCAGTCGCGCTCATTGCACGGCACCATCAGCGACACGATCATCGCGCGCTCGGGCCAGTCGCGTTTGACCTGCGCGATTTCGCGCAGATTGACGTCGAGCGGACGGTCGGTGATCAGTTCGATATTGTTCAGGCCAGCCATGCGCTGGCCGTTCCATTGCACCGCGCCGTAGCGCGAGCTGACGTTCACCACATGCGGATCGAGGCCGAGCGTCTTCCACACCACGCCGCCCCAGCCCGCTTCGAACGCGCGGTTCACGTTGTAGGCCTTGTCGGTGGGCGGCGCGGAAGCGAGCCAGAAAGGATTCGGCGAAGTGATGCCGGCAATCGTACAGCGCAGATCGGCCATGTTCGGCTCCTTGGGGACTGCTGTTTTTTGTCTGGATGCTGATGCGGGTTCGAGCGGTTTTATATGAGCCTAGGCGGCCTTGACGGCGGCGCGCGCGAAGTGCGCGTCGATCGCCGCAGCGGCCACCTTGCCGTCCTGCACCGCTTGCACGGTCAGATCGATGCCGCCGGTGGCCGCGCAATCGCCGCCGGCCCATACGCCGGGCAGCGAGGTTTGCCCGTTCGCATCGACTTCGATACGGCTGCCGTCGAGTGTCAGCAGCTCGCGCGCGATGCCGACCGTCACCAGCGTTTGCCCGATCGCCTTGAGCACCATGTCGGCGTCGACCACGAAGCGCTCCTCGCCACCATCGCTCGACGTGCGTTCGAATTCGACACCCGTGACCACGCCGCCTTTGCCAAGCAAACGCATCGGCGTTGCATGCGTGACGAGCGTGACGCCGCAGGTCTGCGCGAAATCACGCTCGGCCCAGGTCGCGCTCATCGATTCGACGCCGCGCCGGTACGCCATCGTCACCGAGGTCGCGCCGAGCTTGCGGCTTTGCACCGCCGCGTCCACCGCCGTATTGCCGCCGCCGATCACGACGACGCGGCGGCCCACCGGCACCGTACCCAGATCGCTCGCGCTGCGAACCTGTTCGATGAAGTCCACAGCGTTCATCACGCCGCTCAGGTCCTCGCCGGCCAGCTCGAGTGCGCGCACGCCGGTGAGACCGATCGCGAGAAACACGGCGTCGTGCTGCTGGCGCAATGTATCGAGCTGAATATCACGCCCGAGTACGACGCCGTGCTCGATCCCGATACCGCCGACCGCACACAGCCACGCCACTTCACGCTGCGCAAAATCGTCGACGGTTTTATACGCGGCGATGCCATACTCGTTGAGGCCACCGGCCTTTTCATGCGCGTCGTAAATCGTCACGCGATGACCTGCGAGCGCGAGACGATGCGCGCACGCAAGCCCCGCCGGCCCCGCGCCGACCACGGCGACGTGCCGGCCGGTTTCGGCGGCGCGTTTGAAGAGCGGCTCGCCGCGCGCCATCGCGTGATCGGTTGCATGCCGTTGCAACGCGCCGATCGCCACCGGCTTCGCGTCCTGGTGGTTACGCACGCATGCGCCTTCACACAGGATTTCGGTCGGACACACACGCGCACACATACCGCCCAGCGGATTGGCCGACAGGATGTCCACCGCCGCGCCCTTCAGATTGCCGTTACTGATCTTGCGGATGAAGCTGGGAATGTCGATCTGCGTCGGGCACGCATTCACGCAAGGCGCGTCGTAGCAGTAGTGGCAGCGGCTCGCCGCCGCGGCCGCTGCGCTTGCGTCGAGCAAAGGCGCGATATCGGCGAATTCGCACGAGAGCTGCTCGGACGACAGGCGCTGCGCCGCCACGTCGCCGGTTTGCTTGATGGCCATACACGTTCCTTCTTCGATGTGAGGACGTAGCCGTACCTGCCGGCTGCGCCGAAGCGCAGCCGGGACGGCGTGTTTTATGGGCACTGCGTTACGACTTGACGCGGTTTGACGCGCGTTAAAAGCGACCGCTAAAACGTTATGAAACCGGCTCGCATGCGCGCTCGAGCATCGCGTGCAGCAGCACGTTGGCGCCTGCTTCGATCCATTCGAAGGTGGCGTCTTCGATCTCGTTGTGACTGATCCCGTCGACGCACGGCACGAACACCATCGAGGTCGGCGCGACTTGCGACAGATAACACGCGTCGTGCCCCGCACCGGACACCATGTTCCGATGCGCGTAACCGAAGCGCTCCGCCGCCGCACGCACCGACTTCACGCACGCTTCGTCGAACGCGACCGGCGCGTAGTAAAAGATCTGCTCGAGTTCGGTTTCGAGGCCGATGCCGCTCGCGATCTCGGCGACACCCTTGCGCAACGCGGCGTCCATCTTCGCGAGCACCGCGTCGTCGGGATGACGGAAATCGACGGTGAAGAACACGCGGCCTGGAATCACGTTGCGCGAGTTCGGATGGACCTGCAACATGCCGACCGTCGCGCAGCCGAACGGCGCATTGTCGAGTCCGATGCGATTGACCAGATCGACCACGCGCGCGGCGCCAAGCAGCGCGTCGCGGCGGCGCGGCATCGGCGTGGGCCCCGCATGCGCTTCCTGACCGGTCAGCGTGATCTCGTACCAGCGCTGACCTTGCGCATCGGTCACGACGCCGATGGTTTTCTGTTCGGCTTCGAGAATCGGCCCCTGTTCGATGTGCAATTCGAAAGCCGCATGCAAGGGCCGGCCGCCGCACGGCACGTCGCCCGCATAGCCGATGCGCCTGAGTTCCTCGCCGATAGTCTTGCCGTCCACGTCCTTGCGCGACAGGCCGTAGTCCAGCGTAAACACGCCGGCGAACACACCCGAGGCGACCATCGCCGGTGCGAAACGCGAGCCCTCCTCGTTGGTCCAGATCACGACTTCGACCGGATGCTCGGTCTCGATGCCGTGATCGTTCAGACTCCGAATCACTTCGAGACCGCCCAGCACGCCGTAGATGCCGTCAAAGCGCCCACCTGTCGGCTGCGAGTCCGCGTGCGAGCCGGTCATCACCGGCAACGCGTCGGGATTGCGCCCGGCGCGGCGCATGAACACATTGCCCATCTGATCGACACTGACCGTGCAGCCAGCTTCCTTCGCCCAACTGACGATCAGATCGCGCCCTTCCTTGTCGAGATCGGTGAGCGCAAGGCGGCACACGCCGCCTTTGGGCGTCGCACCGATCTTCGCCATCGTCATGAGACTTGCCCACAGCCGCTTGCCGTCGATCCTGATCGACGTCGACGGCTCGGCGTGCTGCTTCAGCGCTTCGGATACCGCGTTCATTCGTCTCGCTCCTTTCGGTGAACCGACATGAAACTGGTGCATCGGCGGCGGGCTTTGGGGCGTGTCCGCACGGTCGCGGTGCACGTTCGACGCGCTCGTTCGCCTCTCAAAGAGAGGGCAAACCCTGGGGCATCGCCCGCTCTCTCAATCCTGTCCAGTTGGACAGGTTGTAGACGATTAGCTCCGCCAAATCAATGCCTTTCGTTCGCCAGACAACGGAGAAGATACAGAGCGAGAAGCGTGCCATTGCATTGCAGCACGAACGGACGGCACGCGACGAATCCGCGTGTGGACCCCGCATCAAACGACTAGAATGAAGCGCGACGCGGCACCGATGCCGCCAAAGGCGAACATGCGAGACGACGACGTGGCGGCCGCTATGACGGAAAACGACGAAACACGCGCGCCTTTGCGGCGGCGCAAGGCGCACATTCGCGAGTCGAATGAAGCGCATCTGCTGGCGTGCGCCGAGGCCGTTTTCGCCGAACGGGGACTCGATGGCGCGAGCACCGCGATGATCGCGGAGCGTGCCGGCTTACCAAAAGCCAACGTGCACTACTACTTCCCGACCAAGCTCGCGCTCTACCGCCGCGTGCTGGAAGATCTGTTCGAAGACTGGCACAAGGCCGCCGACACGTTCGAGTGCAGCGACGACCCGGTCGAAGCGATCGGCGGTTACGTGCGCGCGAAAATGGCACTGTCGCGCCGCCGGCCGCTCGGTTCGAAGGTGTGGGCGAGCGAGATCATCCACGGCGCGGAGCATATGGAGGACATCCTCACGGGACGCGTGAAGCCATGGCTCGAGAGCCGCGTGAAAGTGATCGACGACTGGATCGCGCGCGGCCTGCTCGCGCCGGTGAATGCGCAAACGCTGATGTACATGATCTGGGCCACCACCCAGCACTACGCCGACTTCGACGCGCAGGTTCGCGCGCTCAAGGGCAAGCGTGCATTGACGCAGAAAGCGTTCGACGCAACCACCGAGGAAGTCGTGCAACTGGTGATTCGCGCGTGCGGTGCGGTGTCGCCTTCGCGGCGCGAGGACGGGGCCGATCCTTCGCGGTGAGACACGAACACGAAGGCCCCGCATACGCTCATGATGCATGGACGTATGCGAGGCCTTCGTTGATTCACGGCATCAGTGGCTTCGGCGTCAGCGTCAGCGTCAGTAAGTCTCCAGATGCAGCCGACCTTCGCGCTTCAACTTCGCCCACAGCGCGTCCCAATCCAGTTGATGCTGCTCGCCGATCTCCTTCAACACCTGCAGCACACCGTCTTCCATGCCCTTCAGTCCGCACACGTAGATGTGCGTGTTGTCGTCCCTGAGCAGGTTCGCGACGTCGACCGCGCGTTCACGCATCGCGTCCTGAACGTAGCGCTTCGCTTGCCCCGGCGTACGCGAAAAAGCCAGATTCGTATCGATGAAATCCTTTGGCAGATTCGTCAGCGGCCCGAAGTACGGCAGTTCCTCCTTGGTGCGCGCGCCGAAGAACAGCATCAGCCTGCCCGTCGCGCCTTTCAGACGGCGCCGCCGGCGATACTCGGTCATCGCGCGCATCGGCGCGGAGCCGGTGCCTGTGCAGATCATCAGCAGATGCGAGTTCGGATGGTTCGGCATCAGAAAGGTGCCACCGAACGGGCCAATCACGTTGACCACATCGCCCTTCTTCAGATCGCACAGGTAGTTCGAACACACGCCGTCGACCGCATCGCCGTGTTGCTGCGAGACCCGTTTGACCGTCAGCGATACGTTGTTGTAGCCGGGCCGTTCGCCATCGCGCGGGCTCGCCACGGAATACTGGCGCGCGTGATGCGTGCGGCCATCGGCGCTCGCGCCCGGCGGCAGAATGCCGATCGACTGCCCTTCCAGAACCGGAAACGGCATCGAACCGAAATCCAGCACGATGTGATGAATATCGCTCCCGGTCGTGCTGTCGGTGAGCCGGTAGTTGCCGACCACCGTCGCGTTAGTCGGCGCCTTGTGCGTGTAGAGATTCACGTACGGCTTCGCGGCCGACCACGGCGGCACGACCGAGCCGCGCGCGGTGTCCACTTCGATGCCGCTTGCGTCCACGGACGTATCGCCCGACGCATTCGCGCCCGACGGTTCGTCCGCGGCGGGCACCGCCATCGTGTTCTGTTCCGGCAGCACGTCCCACGTGAATTGCTCTTCGACCGGATAGGCGTCGGCCTTCAGCACCGTGCGCCAGTTGTCGATCGCACCGGTCGGACACGGCGGCACGCACGCCATGCAGCCATTGCAGATATCCGCCTTGACCACATAGTTGTTGTCGTCGTGGGTGATCGCATCGATCGGGCAAGTCTCTTCGCAGGTATTGCAGCGAATACAGATTTCCGGATCGATCAGATGTTGCCTGAGCACTTCGACCGATACTGGGCCGTTCATGACTTCCTCCACCAGGGTGTGCTGCGCGTGCGCTCGCTTCAGTTAAAGCGCACGTATTCGAAATCGATCGGCTGACGGTTCACGCCCATCGCGGGCGGTGCAATCCAGTTCGCGAACTTGCCCGCGTCCGTGACGCGGCCCATCAGCGACGCGACGAACGCACGGTCCTCCGGCGAGGCCAGCCACTTCGCTTGGTTCGCGGCCCATTCGGTTTCGCTGATCACGCGGCCATCTGGCGATACGCGCGTACCTGCAAACGTGCCGATCTGCCGGTTGAACGCTTTATGCGGCACCGTCATGCGGAAATCGATACCGGCCTTTTCCAGCACCTTGTTCCAGCGCCCCACGCCCGCCACCGAATCCTTGATGTAGTCGTCGCGCAGCACTTCGTTCATCGCATTGAGCATCGGCACTTCGCGCTCCACCAGCTTGCCGTCCTGCACGTCGAGCAGCTTGTAGCTTTGACCGTTCAACTGATGATCGTCGTCGCGCTTGTTCTCTTCATAGCGTCCCTTCAGGCCCGAGCTATAGAACGTCGCCGCATTCGACGAATGATCGGCGCCGAACAGGTCGATCGTTACCGAGTAGTGGAAGTTCAGATAGCGCTGGATGGTCGGCAGATCGATCACGCCGGCCGCGCGAATCTTCGCGACGTCGTCGGTACCGAGTTCGTTCATCACCTGTGCGGTGCGCTGGATCACGCGCGACACGCCCGATTCGCCGACGAACATGTGATGCGCTTCCTCGGTCAGCATGAACTTCGTGGTGCGTGCGAGCGGGTCGAAACCCGACTCCGCGAGCGCCGACAACTGGAACTTGCCGTCACGATCGGTGAAGTAGGTGAACATGTAGAACGCGAGCCAGTCCGGCGTTTTCTCGTTGAACGCGCCGAGAATGCGCGGATTGTCGTCGTCGCCCGAGCGGCGGGCGAGCAATGCTTCGGCTTCCTCACGTCCGTCGCGGCCGAAATAGCGATGCAGCAGATACACCATCGCCCACAGGTGGCGGCCTTCTTCCACGTTGACCTGGAACAGGTTGCGCAGATCGTACATGGACGGCGCCGTGAGCCCCAGATGTCGCTGCTGCTCGACCGACGCCGGCTCCGTATCCCCCTGGGTGACGATAATGCGACGCAGATTCGCGCGATGCTCGCCGGGCACATCCTGCCAGGCCGCCTCGCCCTTGTGTTCGCCGAAGTGGATCTTGCGATCCTGCTCGCCCGGCGTGAGGAAAATACCCCAGCGGTAGTCCGGCATCTTCACGTGATCGAAGTGCGCCCAGCCGCCCGCATCCACACTCACCGCCGTGCGCAGGTAGACGTCGTAGCCGTGCGAGCCTTCCGGTCCCATATCGCCCCACCACGACAGAAAATTCGGCTGCCATTGTTCGAGCGCGCGTTGCAACGCGCGGTCGTCGGCGAGATTGACGTTGTTCGGAATCTTTTCGCTGTAGTTGATCGTTGACATGGTCGGTTCCCTGTGCGGAAGCTGCAGTGCTGACGGTGAGAGGCGCGTATCGGGGCAGGTGGCGTTGCGTCGGTGCGCGGTGCCGGGGTTCAGGTGGGCATCACACGCGCGAGACGTCGAATTGCGCCTTGCCGCCCTTGCCGTACACCTTGAGCGCACCCTTCTCGCCCACTGCGTTCGGCCGGTTGAAAATCCAGTTCTGCCAGGCAGTGAGACGGCCAAAGATGCGCGTCTCCATCGTTTCCGGCCCGTTGAAGCGCAGATTCGCTTCGAGGCCGGTCAACGCATCCGGCGACATCGCCGCGCGTTCTTCGAGCGCGATGCGGATTTCGTCGGCCCAGTCGATATCGTCCGGCGAGGCGGTCACGAGGCCGAGGCGCTCGGCTTCGACGGGCTTGATTGCATCACCGATGCGCGAGCGCACCGCATCGAGCGGCTCAGCCTCTTCGTAGAAGCGGCGCGCAAGCCGTGACTGATGCGTGACAAGCGGATAAAGACCGAAGTTGACTTCCGTGAGCGTGATGCCCGGCTCCTCGTCTTCATTGCCCGGCAACGCGGCCATGTAAGTGCGGTCGGCGGCGAACGCGAGTTCCGCGAACGTGCCGGCAAAACAGGAGCCCGGTTCGATCAGCGCGAACAGGGAACGCGACGAAACGTCGATGCGCGCGAGCGTGCGCCGCAGCAGGCCGATCGTCTCGCGCACGAACCAGTGATCCTTGTGCTGCATCAGCGTGGCGTCGGCGGCGAGCAGGTTGCGCGCATCGCCTTCGGTCTTGAAGACCCAGGTGCCGACTTCGAGTTCGTTGGTGCGCATTGACAGGATCGCGTCGTCGAGTTCGCGGGCGAACTGCAGCGGCCACCAGTTTGCGCCGGCTGCGACGATCGCGCCGATGCTGGTCGGCGGCTCGGTTTGCGGGGCTCTGGCTGTGAACGTCGCGATGCGCTTCGCGCGATCGATCGTGACGTCGAGCGTGGTGTAGGTCAGGCCGTCGTCGCGCTCGGTGCGGTCGATACGCGTGAGCATCACGCCTTGCGCATCGTCCGGGCGGTCGCTTTGCGCGGCGAGTTCGAGCGCGCGCGCCTGGATCGCCTGATCGAACTGGTTCGGCTTCACGACTTCATCGACGAGACGCCAGGCTTTCGCGCGTTCGCCGCGCACGCCTTCGACCACCGTGCAGAAGATGTCGGCACGATCGTGGCGCACGCGCCGCTTGTCGGTGACACGCGTCAGGCCGCCGGTGCCCGGCAGCACGCCCAGCAGCGGCACTTCGGGCAGCGACACCGACGACGAGCGGTCGTCAACCAGATAGATCTCGTCGCAAGCGAGCGCGAGTTCGTAGCCGCCGCCGGCGCAGGCGCCATTCACCGCGGCAAGAAACTTCAGACCCGAATACCGCGACGAATCTTCCAGGCCGTTGCGCGTTTCGTTGGTGAACTTGCAGAAGTTGACCTTCCACGCATGCGTGGACAGCCCCAGCATGAAGATGTTGGCGCCCGAGCAGAACACGCGGTCCTTGAGGCTCGTCAGCACCACGGTCCTGACTTCGGGATGCTCAAAACGGATGCGCTGTATCGCGTCGTGCAGTTCGATGTCGACGCCCAGATCGTACGAATTCAGCTTCAGCTTGTAGCCCTCGCGGATGCCGCCGTCTTCCGCGATATCGATGCCGAGCGTTGCGACCGGACCGTTGAAGCTCAGCTTCCAGTGCTTGTACTGCGAAGGATCGGTGCGGTAGTCGACCGGCGCAATGGCGGTGTCTGCGGTGTACATGGGGCGTCTCCTGACTGGACGATGCAAAATCTGTTTTTTGAACAATAGTGCACCGTCAACCCCATGTAAAGCACTTTAGTGCATGTTTGCTAGTAAACCCTGGCGCTCCACTGCAGCTCAGCCCACCCGGGCCTCATCCGGCGATTCCGCGGCGAGCCGCGCGGCAAGACGGTCACGCAACTGCAGATAGGCGTCGGCGAGGGTTTTCTCGCTGGTGTCGAAAGTCATGTCGGCGCGGCCGTACAGTTCGCCGCGTCCGGCCAGGATGCGCTTCAGATCGTCCATCGCCTCCTTGTTGCCCGACATCGGCCGCAAGTCGCCTTGCGCGACGACCCGGCGCATATGCTCTTCCGGCGTCGCTTGCAGCCATACCGTGAAGCAATGCGACAGCAGCGCGTTGAAGGTACCCGCCTCCGACACCAGCCCGCCCGGCGACGCGATCACCGCGCGCTCATGCTCCTGGATCACGGCCTCGAGTGCGCGATGCTCATAGCGCCGGTAAGCGCTCGCTCCGTACAACGAATGAATCTCCGACGGCGGGCAGCCGGCCATCTGCTCGATCACGCGCGTCAACTCGACGAACGGCACCTTGCGCTCCTGCGCCAGCATCCGCCCGAGCGTCGACTTGCCGGCGCCGCGCAGACCGATCAGCGCGATCCGGTCCTTGCGGTGCGGGTCGCGCGGGGCCTGCGCGAACATCTCGGCGAGCGCGACACGTGCGCGTTGCAACGCCGCCTGATCACGGCCGTGCAGCAGTTCGCGGATCAACAGCCACTCGGCGGATGCGGTGGTTTCGTCGCCGATCACTTCGGCGAGCGGGCAGTTCAAGGTGGCCGCAAGCTGCCGCAATACCAGCACCGATGCATTACCGACGCCCGATTCCAGATTCGCCAGATGCCGCTCCGACAAGCCGGTTTCGGTCGCGAGCGTCTTGCGGGTCATGCCGCGGCGCGCGCGCAGCAGCCGCACGCGCTCGCCCATTGCCGTGAGAAACGGATCGCGCTCCTCGCGCTCGGCGCCACGCTCGATTCGCTCGCGGTGGCTCGCGTCGTCGGCGGCCTCATCCGGCAATGCGTGAGAGTACTTTTGATTCATGTTTTACCACCTCATGATCACAATATATGTACTATAGTGCTTGACAGGCACTGGGTGAACGGTTAATTTTCGCCAAATAACGAGGCAACAACAAACGCTGTTGCACGCTTGCGGCAGCGTCATGGAGACGGCGCGGCAATACGCCTGCATTAAGGTGCCTCAGGGCGCCGCCGATGTGCGAACGCGTTATCTGGAGGTCGTATGTCCCCACATGAATTCCAGCGCCTGATTGCGGGCGTCACCGGGCAACTCGCCGGCCGGCCGCTCGACGGCCGACTCGCCGCGTGGCTGAACGACACCTACCCGGTCGACGGCGCGACCTTCCGCGATCTCGCGAACGCGTGCCGCACCGGTGTCGCCGAAGGCTGGCTGTGCAACCGCGAAGGCGGCGGCATTCGCTACGGCCGCATCTTCAAGCCCTTGCCCGAGACCCACGGCTTTTCCGTCGACGTGGTCGATATGCGGGACATCGCCGGTCCGCATCACGTTCATCCGCATGGCGAGATCGATCTGATCATGCCACTCACCGAAGGCGCGACCTTCGACGGCCACCCGGCCGGCTGGTGCGTATACGGCCCCGGCTCCGCGCATCGGCCGACCGTCGCGAATGGTGAGGCGCTGGTGCTGTATCTGTTGCCGCAAGGCGCGATCGAATTCACTCCCGCGTGAGAACGTCATGACCGAACTATTGAAGAATTACGTAGCCGGCCAGTGGATCGCTGGCAGCGGCGCGGGCGTGACGCTAACCGATCCGGTGACGGGCGCTGGGCTCGTGCGCGTATCGAGCGCGGGGCTCGACCTCGCGCAGGCATTCAGCTTTGCGCGCGATGAGGGCGGCGCCGCGCTGCGCGCGCTGAGCTATGCGCAGCGCGCGGGCCGCCTCGTCGACATCGTCAAGCTGCTGCAGGCGAAGCGCGACGACTACTACGCGATCGCCACTGCGAACTCGGGCACCACACGCAACGACTCGGCCGTCGATATCGACGGCGGCATGTTTACTTTGTCGTACTACGCGAAGCTCGGCGCGTCACTCGGCGACGTGCGTGCGCTGCGCGATGGCCAAAGCATCGCGCTGAGCAAGGATCAATCGTTCAGCGTGCAGCATGTGCTGACACCGACGCGCGGCGTCGCGCTCTTCATCAACGCATTCAACTTTCCGTCCTGGGGCTTGTGGGAGAAAGCCGCGCCAGCGCTGCTGTCGGGCGTGCCGGTGATCGTCAAGCCCGCCACGGCCACCGCGTGGCTCACCCAGCGCATGGTCGCCGATGTGATCGAAGCGGGCATCCTGCCGCCCGGCGCGCTCTCGGTGATCTGCGGCGGCTCGGCGGGTCTGCTCGATCAGATTCGGGCCTTCGATGTGGTGTCGTTCACCGGCTCAGCCGACACTGCGGCGACGCTGCGCGAGCATCCCGCTTTCGTGCAGCACGGCGCGCGTCTGAACGTGGAGGCCGACAGCCTGAACAGCGCGATCCTGTGCGCCGACGCGACGCCTGACACGCCCGCCTTCGATCTGTTCATCAAGGAAGTGGTGCGGGAAATGACCGTCAAGTCCGGGCAGAAATGCACGGCGATCCGGCGTGCGTTCGTACCGGAAGCCGCGCTCGAAGCCGTGCTCGATGCGCTCAAAGCGAAGCTCGCGACAGTCAGCGTCGGCAATCCGCGTAACGACACCGTGCGGATGGGCTCGCTCGTGAGCCGCGAGCAATACGAGAACGTGCTCGCCGGCATCGCCGCATTGCGCGCGGAAGCAGTGCTCGCGTACGACGGTTCGGCTGCGCCGCTGATCGACGCGGACCCGGCAATTGCGTCATGCGTCGCGCCGCATCTGTTCGTGGTCAACGATCCGGACAACGCGACGCTGCTGCATGACCTCGAAGTATTCGGACCGGTGGCCACGGTCGCGCCCTATCGCGTGACGGCAAACGGCAGCGAACTACCCGAGGCGCACGCCGTCGCGCTCGCGCGACGAGCTCAGGGCTCGCTCGTCGCATCGATCTATTCGAACGACGATGCGCATCTCGGCCGGCTCTCACTCGATCTCGCCGATTCGCACGGACGCGTGCATGCGATCTCGCCGTCGGTTCAGCAGAGCCAGACGGGCCACGGCAATGTGATGCCGATGTCGCTGCATGGCGGTCCAGGCCGCGCGGGCGGTGGAGAAGAACTCGGCGGCTTGCGCGCGCTGGGGTTCTATCACCGGCGCTGCGCGGTCCAGGCGCCAGCAGCAGCCATCGACATCCTCATGCAAACAACGCACTTGCCGCCAGCCTAGCGGTGCAGGACGTATTGCAGGCATTACGCGGATCAAGAGCACACAACGGCCAGACCGCCCCCACAGATGGAGGAGACATATGGAAGCCCTGCTGGAAACAGCCGCCAGTCATTCCCCCGCGACGGTCGCCCCGCCGCCCGCGCTATTCAACTTCGCCGCGTACCTGTTTCAGTTGAACGAAGCACGCGCCGGCAAGATCGCCTACATCGACGACACGGGCCCCACCACCTACGGCGAACTCGAAGAACGCGCGCGGCGTTTCGCGAGCGCGTTGCGCACGCTCGGCGTGCATCCGGAGGAGCGCGTGCTGCTCGTGATGCTCGACACCGTCGCGCTGCCGATCGCGTTTCTCGGCGCGCTGTATGCGGGCGTCGTGCCGGTCGTCGCGAACACGCTGCTCACCGCCGCCGACTATGTGTACATGCTCACGCACAGTCACGCGCGTGCCGTGATCGCATCGGGTGCATTGCTGCCGGGCGTCACGCAGGCGTTGGATCAGTTGAATAGCGCCGAACATGACAGTTGCCCGTTGATCGTTTCGCAGCCGCTCGACGGCGAGCCTCTGGATGTTCCCCGGCTCGACGAGCTGATCGACGCCGCCGCGCCCGCCGTCAAGGGCTGCGCGAGCGGTGGCGACGATATCGCGTTCTGGCTGTATTCGTCGGGCTCGACCGGCAAACCGAAGGGCACGGTCCACACGCACGCGAATCTGTATTGGACCGCCGAACTGTACGCGAAGGCGGTGCTCGGGATCGTCGAGAGCGACGTGGTGTTTTCCGCGGCCAAGCTGTTCTTCGCGTACGGCCTCGGCAACGCGCTGACCTTTCCGCTCTCGGTCGGCGCGACCGCCGTGCTGATGGCCGAGCGCCCTACCGCCGAGGCGATTTTCGCGCGCCTCGTGCGGCATCGCCCGACGGTTTTCTACGGCGTGCCGACGCTGTACGCGAGCATGCTCGTGTCGCCCAACCTGCCCGCGCGCGCCGACGTGGCGATGCGCGTGTGCACGTCGGCGGGCGAAGCATTGCCGCGTGAGATCGGCGAGCGATTCACCGCGCACTTCGGCGCTGAGATTCTCGACGGCATCGGCTCGACCGAAATGCTGCATATCTTCCTGTCGAATCGCGCGGGCGCGGTCGAATACGGCACGACCGGCCGCCCGGTGCCGGGCTACGAAGTGGAACTGCGCGACGAAGCCGGCCGGCCGGTGCCCGATGGCGAAGTGGGCGATCTGTATATCAAGGGGCCGAGTGCCGCGCTGATGTACTGGAGCAATCGCGAGAAAACGCGCGCGACGTTTCTCGGCGAATGGATTCGCAGCGGCGACAAGTACAGCCGGCTGCCGAACGGCTGCTATGTCTATGCGGGCCGCAGCGACGACATGCTGAAGGTCAGCGGGCAGTATGTCTCGCCGGTCGAAGTGGAGATGGTGCTCGTTCAGCACGACGCGGTGCTCGAAGCGGCCGTGGTCGGTATCGATCACGGTGGGCTCGTGAAGACTCGAGCGTTCGTCGTGTTGAAGCGCGAGTTTGCACCGTCTGAGATACTCGCGGATCAGTTGAAGGCCTTCGTCAAGGAACGGCTTGCTCCGCATAAGTATCCGCGCGATATCGTATTCGTCGATGATCTGCCGAAAACCGCTACCGGCAAGATTCAACGCTTCAAACTGCGGGAACTGTCATAAGGTGATCCATGGAGAAACCCGCTCTCGCCACCGTTGCCGCCGCGTCTGCTGTCACCACGGCGGGAGACTTCGCCGAATTGCCCGCTGCCGTATCGCATGGGCCGCTGCGCATCGAATATCGTTGGGTCAACGAAACGTCGCTCGACGCGCCGATCGCCGTGTTCCTGCACGAAGGACTCGGCTCGGTCGCCATGTGGCGTGACTGGCCGCAAGTATTGTGCGAGCGGCTCGGCATGCGCGGGCTGGTCTACTCGCGTCCGGGTTACGGGCTATCGACGCCGCGTGCGCATGACATGAAATGGCCCGTCGACTTCATGACCGCTCAGGCGCGTGACATCCTTCCGGCTTTGCTCGACGCACTGAGTATCGAGATGCAGGAGCGCAAACGGATGTGGGTGATCGGCCATAGCGACGGCGGGTCGATCGCGCTGCTGTACGCGGCGCTGCATCCCGAGGCACTGGCTGGCGCAGTGGTGATTGCACCGCATGTGTTCGTCGAAGATATTTCGGTGGAAAGCATCGCGCAGACGAAGCGGCTCTATGAAACCAACAATCTGCGAGACAAGCTCGCCCGCTATCACGCTGACGTCGATTCCGCGTTCTATGGCTGGAACGATATCTGGTTGAACCCCGCGTTCAGGCAATGGACCATTGCGACAGAACTCGCGTCGATTCGCCAGCCGCTGCTCGCGGTGCAAGGGCATGACGACAACTACGGCACGATGGCGCAGATCGATACGATTGCAGCACGCGTGCCGCATGCGCGGCTCGTCAAGCTCGATGCTTGCGGACATTCTCCGCATCGGGATGCACCGGAAAAGTTGAATGAAGCGATCGAGGCGTTTGTTTTGGGAAGCGTTGGCCGGTAGGGAAAGAGAGAACCTCAGCTCACTGCATCGCAGGCGACATATAAGCGCGAATACGCCGCCGCCATGAGCGGCATCCCAACTCCGCACGTTCTCTTCACAAAAATTACACAGGTAAGCGATTATGCTGCGGCATCGCTGACCTCGGCACATGGATGCCCTGGCGCCCCTTCCCCGTGCCGGAGACATTCTCATGTCCGTCGAGTCGAAGCCCGCTCCTGCTTTGCTGCGCAAACGTTTGACGAGCGCATTGATCATCACGTCGCTAAGCGTGCTGCTCGGCGCCTGCGGCAACGACGACGACACAGCCCGCACGAACACGCTGGGCTCGACCAATAGCACCGCCGACGGCAGCAACAGCAACCCATCCGCATTCGCGGCTCTGCCCGGCAATTCGTCGTCAGCCGCGCCCGCACCGCCCTCGCTCACGATTCAAACCCCGGCACTACCCGCATCCGACGCTGGCGCAACGCTATCCGCCGTCGCGCCGGCACCGCTCGCCACGCCTGTCATCCACACTGTGGATTGAGTTTCGCGCCGCACACGACGCGCGGCTCAGCCTCACGCGCGCCGTGTGCATCGTTCGTCAACCGAAGATCGAAAGCCAAAACCATGACTTCAAAAAATCGCCGTGATTTTCTACGCTCCGCCGCGCAAGCCGCCGGTTCCGTCACCGCATTGAGCATGCTGCCGCTGGGCATTCGCAATGCGCTCGCCATTCCTGCGAACAACCGCACCGGGTCGATCCACGACGTCGAACATATCGTCGTGCTGATGCAGGAAAACCGCTCGTTCGACCACTACTTCGGCACGCTCAAGGGCGTGCGCGGTTTCGGCGACACCCGCGCGATCAACCTGCCCAATGGCAAACCGGTCTGGTATCAACCGCTCGCGGCGGATGACGCCAATGCAGGTTACGTGCTGCCGTTCCACCCCACTGCGCCGAACCTGGGTCTGCAATTCCTGCAGGATCTCGCGCACGACTGGGGCAGCACGCACGCCGCATGGAACGGCGGCCGCAACGACCAATGGGTGCCCGCCAAAAGCGCGACGACGATGGCCTACCTGACCCGTGACGACATCCCGTTTCACTATCAACTCGCCGACGCGTTCACGATCTGCGACGCGTACCACTGTTCGCTGATGGGACCGACGGACCCGAACCGCTACTACATGTGGAGCGGCTGGGTCGGCAACGACGGCAGCGGCGGCGGCCCGGTGATCGACAACTCCGAACTCGGCTACGGCTGGTCCACCTATCCGGAAGTGCTGCAGAATGCGGGCATCTCGTGGAAGATCTATCAGGATGTCGGTAACGGTCTCGACGCGAACGGCTCGTGGGGCTGGACGCAGAACCCGTACATCGGCAATTACGGCGACAACTCGCTGCTCTACTTCAACCAGTACCGTAACGCGCAGCCCGGCAATCCGCTCTACGATAACGCCCGCACCGGCACCAACGCGGCGAAAGGCGACGGCTACTTCGACATTCTCAAGCGCGACGTGCAGAACAACGCGCTGCCGCAAGTCTCGTGGATCGTCGCGCCCGAAGCGTATTCCGAGCATCCGAACTGGCCGACTAACTACGGCGCGTGGTACATCGATCAGGTGCTGCAGATTCTCACCTCGAATCCCGAGGTGTGGAGCAAGACGGTGCTGCTGATCAATTACGACGAAAACGACGGCTTCTTCGATCACATTGCGCCGCCGTTCGCGGCGTCGTCGGACGCCAGCGGTCTGTCCACCGTCAACACTACTTACGAAATCTACCCAGGCGATTCCAAAACGCCCGCGGCACCGTACGGACTCGGGCCGCGCGTGCCAATGCTGGTGGTGTCACCGTGGTCGAAAGGCGGCTATGTCTGCTCGGAACTGTTCGATCATACGTCGGTGATCCGCTTCATCGAAAAGCGTTTCGGCCAGCACCACAACCTCGGCGAATCGAATATCACGCCATGGCGCCGCGCAGTATGCGGCGATCTGATGTCGGCGTTCAACTTCGAGAACCCGAACGCCCTGCCGCCCTCGCTGCCGAGCACGAGCGCCTATATGCCGGCCGATCAGGAGCGTCACCCGGATTACGTGCCGCAACCGCCGGCCGTTCAGACGGTGCCGAAGCAGGAGCCTGGCGTGCGCCCCGCCCGCGCATTGCCGTACGAGTTGTTCGTGCGCGTGCAGAGCGAAGGTTCGAGCGGCAAGCTGGCGATGCGCTTCGTCAACACGGGACGCACGGGCGCGGTGTTCCTCGTGTATGCCGCACAGAGCGCCGATGCACCGCGCAGCTATACGGTCGAATCAGGCAAGCGACTGGAGGATCAGTTGCCGTTGAACGCGGACGGCAGCTACGATTTCACGGTACACGGTCCGAACGGTTTTCTGCGCCGCTTCGCGGGCAAGCCGGCATCGCACAAAAGTTGGCACGGCTCGGACATCGCGCGGCCTGAAGTCGCCGAGGGCTACGACGTGTCGAATGGCAATCTGCAACTGCGGCTCGCGAACGTGGGCAGCGCGCGTTGCCAGTTCACGATCGTCAACGCGTACGATGCGAACCACGTGATCAAACATTCGGCACGCGGCGGCGATACCGATCAGCTCTACCTCGATCTGCGCAACGCGCACGGCTGGTACGACCTGACCATCACGGTCGATACGGACACGGCGTTCGTGCGCCGCTTCGCGGGGCACGTCGAGACCGGCAAGAGCAGCATGAGCGATCCGGCGTTGGGGCGCTGAGCACCTGTCGAACGCATCGACAGCAACGGCCGCTGCGGTGGACATGCAGCGGCCGTTTTTTCATGCCGCGCCTGTTTTCAGCGTATTCGTCATGTCACGATAGACGCGTTGCGCGCACCGCTCACGACTCGAAATCGAGCCCGCCGATCAACGCCACGGGTTCGCCCTGCGTATGCGACAGAAAATCCAGTTCGCGCGCGTGAGTCCAGGCGCTTAGCTTGCGCGGCAGCGCTGCGAGATAGTTGACGAAGTGCGCCTCTCCTCGCGCGTCCATCAGTCGTTCGATTTCGTCGCTGTCCCAGGTCAGATACAGATTCAACGGATGCGCGTAATGGCCCAGCTCCGCGAGCGGCGCGGCATGAATCCGCACGCGGGTGGGATGCCCAGCCCCGCCATACGGCAGCACTTCGGTATGCACAGTGGTGACAAAGCAGGCGGCAATGGCCTCGGCGATGCGAGGCGCGAACTGTTCGTCGAAACGGGCGGCACTCTCCGGACGCATCTATGTCTCCGATCTTATGCATGCGTATTGAGCAGAGCATCGTAGCATGCGAGCGGATCCGCGCCCGTAGTCTGCGACAGCGAGATGAAGTTGTTGGGAGAAGACGTCGCCGAACAGCTTGAGTATGTGCCGGCAAGCTTCCGGGTCGTCTGTCATGCGCACTCGAAGTTTGCGTGCGCGTGTTGCGACCACATCTCGCAGGCGTCTGGATCGGGCCGTCCCATTGAACGCGGACTCGTCGGTCCTGGCCCTCCGGTACAGTTCGCAGATCACATGCCGCTTTACCGACGGTCGGTCATGTACGCGCGAAGGCGTCGAGCTTGATCGCTCGCTGCTCGCGAAATGGGCTGTTCGCACTGCTGCGGCCACTTGTTGAGGTGCTGCGCCGTCAAGTGATGGCGGCGATGAGATTGCACTCTGACGACACGCCGGTTCCGACGCGTGCACCAGGTAACGGCAGGCGAATATCGGATTCCTATGGGCGTACGTGCGCGATGATCGCCCCTCTGCCGACATGACACCGCCAGCGGTATAGTTTGCCTATACGTCGAATCGGCAGGGCATGCATCCGCATGCATCACGTTGGCTCATTCACCGGTACGCTGGACGCTGACGCGTACGCTCCTCACTACCAGGCCATCTGCGAAACCGGGCGTGTCACGGAGGCTGCCTTTTGGGCAAATTCGTGACGGCAGTTCTATGAATTGCACGTAGCGCGCGAATGCGTTGGACACTGAGGCGCTCGAGCGTATCGGCGCGCTATGCAGGATTGAGGACGCGATCGGGGGCAAACCTGCCATGCGCATCGTCATGAACACGCGCGGCCGCTATTCGATCGATTCTATGCGTGGCTCGCATCTACGCTGGAAACGCTCTCGCGCAAAACCAACACGAGCCGAACCATTCTTTGTGCGCTGAACCGGGGGGAAGTGCCCATGCGCTGTTGCGATAACGGTCGGCTCGAAATCGACAACTGCCAGTCGAACGCACGGTTGCAATCTGTAACTCGTTGGTACCGCAAGGATTAACGGCATCCATCCAGAGGCGTATCCGCGCTTCGTGCTTGCACGTATCGCAGGTCGCCCGGTTAACCGCGTTGACGAACTAGAGTTATGGGTCATCGCCGATCGGCTCCGCGTCACAGTTTGACGATCTCAATCGCAGTCAAGACATTGCTGGATACGCGTTTACGGAACTGGAGCAGTCCGGCGATTACAACGGTTTCTGGCGCAAGGGAAGTAGTGACCGGCACACGGCAACGTGTGAGGTGTCGCCGCTTGTATTGTGCTGCCGGGCGCGTGATGGGGCGGGTGATGTGATTGGCGGGGAGTGTACTCGCCGCCATTTGGAACGGTTGGCTTATGCGGATGCGCTGAGGATAGGGGAACGCTGAGGTGCCGTCCGGAGCAACGTGCGAAGCGCCTGCCCGGGCCGTTGTCCTCTATTCCGTCCGGTGCCCTGCCGCGCCGTAAACGCAGAAACCCCACCTTTTGGGGGTGGGGTTTCTGTTGCTGCTGGGGAGCCTGACGATTACCTACTTTCACACGGGCAATCCGCACTATCATCGGCGTGGAGTCGTTTCACGGTCCTGTTCGGGATGGGAAGGGGTGGGACCGACTCGCTATGGTCATCAGGCATGACTTGTTGTCGTGTCGCCTCTGGGGGCGGCACAACCAATCGGGAAGAAGTAGTGTCTGGTGATGCTCACCAGAGGAGGCGGGCTGTGTTGTTCGAGGCACAACACTGATCTCAACCTGGGTGTCTGTTGCCCCCTTCGGGGGTGGGATGTCCATAAGTGCCGAAGCACTGACGGTCATCGCAAAACACACCTGTTATAGGATCAAGCCTTACGGGCAATTAGTATCAGTTAGCTTAACGCATTACTGCGCTTATACACCTGACCTATCAACGTCCTGGTCTTGAACGACCCTTCAAGGGGCTCGAAGCCCCGGGGATATCTCATCTTAAGGCGAGTTTCCCGCTTAGATGCTTTCAGCGGTTATCTCTTCCGAACATAGCTACCCGGCGATGCCACTGGCGTGACAACCGGTACACCAGAGGTTCGTCCACTCCGGTCCTCTCGTACTAGGAGCAGCCCCCTTCAAATATCCAGCGCCCACGGCAGATAGGGACCAAACTGTCTCACGACGTTTTAAACCCAGCTCACGTACCTCTTTAAATGGCGAACAGCCATACCCTTGGGACCGGCTACAGCCCCAGGATGAGATGAGCCGACATCGAGGTGCCAAACACCGCCGTCGATATGAACTCTTGGGCGGTATCAGCCTGTTATCCCCAGAGTACCTTTTATCCGTTGAGCGATGGCCCTTCCATACAGAACCACCGGATCACTATGACCTGCTTTCGCACCTGCTCGACTTGTCGGTCTCGCAGTTAAGCACGCTTATGCCATTGCACTATCAGCACGATTTCCGACCGTACCTAGCGTACCTTCGTACTCCTCCGTTACACTTTGGGAGGAGACCGCCCCAGTCAAACTGCCTACCATGCACTGTCCCCGACCCGGATCACGGGCCAAGGTTAGAACCTCAAACAGACCAGGGTGGTATTTCAAGGTCGGCTCCACGCAGACTGGCGTCCACGCTTCACAGCCTCCCACCTATCCTACACAGACCGGTTCAAAGTCCAATGCAAAGCTACAGTAAAGGTTCATGGGGTCTTTCCGTCTAGCCGCGGGGAGATTGCATCATCACAAACACTTCAACTTCGCTGAGTCTCGGGAGGAGACAGTGTGGCCATCGTTACGCCATTCGTGCAGGTCGGAACTTACCCGACAAGGAATTTCGCTACCTTAGGACCGTTATAGTTACGGCCGCCGTTTACCGGGACTTCAATCAGGAGCTTGCACCCCATCATTTAATCTTCCGGCACCGGGCAGGCGTCACACCCTATACGTCCACTTTCGTGTTTGCAGAGTGCTGTGTTTTTATTAAACAGTCGCAGCCACCAGTTTATTGCAACCCCTTCACCCTTCTGGCGCAGGCCAGTCAGGCTACCGGGGCGTACCTTATCCCGAAGTTACGGTACCAATTTGCCGAGTTCCTTCTCCCGAGTTCTCTCAAGCGCCTTAGAATACTCATCTCGCCCACCTGTGTCGGTTTGCGGTACGGTCCTGTTAAACTGAAGCTTAGAGGCTTTTCTTGGAACCACTTCCAGTTGCTTCTTCACCGAAGTGAATGGCCTCACACCCTTGAATTGCGCGCCCGGATTTGCCAAAGCGCCTTCTCCAATGCAAGGACCGGGACTTCCAACACCCGGACAACCTTCCGCGATCCGTCCCCCCATCGCATTTAACAATGGTGCAGGAATATTAACCTGCTTCCCATCAGCTACGCATTTCTGCCTCGCCTTAGGGGCCGACTCACCCTACGCCGATGAACGTTGCGTAGGAAACCTTGGGCTTACGGCGAGGGGGCCTTTCACCCCCTTTATCGCTACTCATGTCAGCATTCGCACTTCCGATACCTCCAGCACACTTTCCAGTGCACCTTCGCAGGCTTACGGAACGCTCTCCTACCATGCACATAAATGTGCATCCGCAGCTTCGGTATATTGCTTAGCCCCGTTACATCTTCCGCGCAGGACGACTCGATCAGTGAGCTATTACGCTTTCTTTAAAGGATGGCTGCTTCTAAGCCAACCTCCTGACTGTTTTAGCCTTCCCACTTCGTTTCCCACTTAGCAATATTTGGGGACCTTAGCTGGCGGTCTGGGTTGTTTCCCTCTTGACACCGGACGTTAGCACCCGATGTCTGTCTCCCGTGATTGCACTCTTCGGTATTCGGAGTTTGCTATGGCGTAGTAATCCGCAATGGACCCCACAACCATGACAGTGCTCTACCCCCGAAGGTGATACACGAGGCACTACCTAAATAGTTTTCGGAGAGAACCAGCTATTTCCAGGTTTGTTTAGCCTTTCACCCCTATCCACAGCTCATCCCCTAACTTTTCAACGTTAGTGGGTTCGGACCTCCAGTACGTGTTACCGCACCTTCATCCTGGCCATGGATAGATCACCTGGTTTCGGGTCTACACCCAGCGACTGAACGCCCTGTTCGGACTCGCTTTCGCTACGCCTGCCCTAATCGGTTAAGCTTGCCACTGAATGTAAGTCGCTGACCCATTATACAAAAGGTACGCCGTCACCCCCTTGCGAAGGCTCCGACTGTTTGTATGCATGCGGTTTCAGGATCTGTTTCACTCCCCTCCCGGGGTTCTTTTCGCCTTTCCCTCACGGTACTGGTTCACTATCGGTCGATCACGAGTATTTAGCCTTGGAGGATGGTCCCCCCATCTTCAGACAGGATTTCACGTGTCCCGCCCTACTTCTCGTACACCCAGTTCTTCCTCGCTGTTTTCGCTTACGGGGCTATCACCCGCTATGGCAGCACTTTCCAGAGCCTTCAGCTAACAGTGAAGATAAAGAGTACAGGCTGGTCCCATTTCGCTCGCCACTACTCTGGGAATCTCGGTTGATTTCTTTTCCTGCGGTTACTTAGATGTTTCAGTTCACCGCGTTCGCTTCGCATGACCTATGGATTCAGTCATGGATACTCCATTCGGAGTGGGTTTCCCCATTCGGACATCTTCGGATCAAAGCTCGTTTGCCAGCTCCCCGAAGCTTTTCGCAGGCTACCGCGTCCTTCATCGCCTGTGATCGCCAAGGCATCCACCACATGCACTTGTTCGCTTGACCCTATAACGGGTGTGTCTTGCGGCCCGCGTTAGCGCTTTAGCGCTTACGCGGGGCTCATCCCCGAAGGGGACAAGGTTCCCGAAGGACTCTCCAGTTCACATTCCGCTACAGGTTGAGTATTCGTGTTGCGCCGTATTCCAAAGCAATCTTTCGATCACTTAAAAAATACATTGATACAATCACAACCCTGATTCACCTACCCGCACACCCATCTCCAGGTGTGCTTTCGTGAATCTCTTTACTACTTCTTCCTGATTGTTAAAGAACGACAGCCGATCGCGCAATCCGTGATTGCGTATCGCTCTGACTGGCTCAATCGCCAATGCTTGTTTCACTACACCGCCAACTCCCGTTAGCGCATGCAGACAAACCAGCATTGAGGATTGGTGGAGGATGACGGGATCGAACCGACGACCCCCTGCTTGCAAAGCAGGTGCTCTCCCAGCTGAGCTAATCCCCCAGTCATGCAGATACCCCAGAGGTTTTTAGCCGGTCAGCTCACCAGACAAGACTTTGGTGGGTCTGGATGGATTCGAACCATCGACCCCCGCCTTATCAAGACGGTGCTCTAACCGGCTGAGCTACAGACCCCTGAGTCTGTCTTTTTCACAGCCGATAAGCGTGAGCGCTCAACACTTCTGACGCGCTTAGCTCGAGAAAGGAGGTGATCCAGCCGCACCTTCCGATACGGCTACCTTGTTACGACTTCACCCCAGTCATGAATCCCACCGTGGTAAGCGCCCTCCTTGCGGTTAGGCTACCTACTTCTGGTGAAACCCACTCCCATGGTGTGACGGGCGGTGTGTACAAGACCCGGGAACGTATTCACCGCGGCATGCTGATCCGCGATTACTAGCGATTCCAGCTTCACGCACCCGAGTTGCAGAGTGCGATCCGGACTACGATCGGTTTTCTGGGATTGGCTCCACCTCGCGGCTTGGCAACCCTCTGTTCCGACCATTGTATGACGTGTGAAGCCCTACCCATAAGGGCCATGAGGACTTGACGTCATCCCCACCTTCCTCCGGTTTGTCACCGGCAGTCTCCCTGGAGTGCTCTTGCGTAGCAACTAGGGACAAGGGTTGCGCTCGTTGCGGGACTTAACCCAACATCTCACGACACGAGCTGACGACAGCCATGCAGCACCTGTGTTATGGCTCCCTTTCGGGCACCCCGGCCTCTCAGCCAGGTTCCATACATGTCAAGGGTAGGTAAGGTTTTTCGCGTTGCATCGAATTAATCCACATCATCCACCGCTTGTGCGGGTCCCCGTCAATTCCTTTGAGTTTTAATCTTGCGACCGTACTCCCCAGGCGGTCAACTTCACGCGTTAGCTACGTTACCAAGTCAATGAAGACCCGACAACTAGTTGACATCGTTTAGGGCGTGGACTACCAGGGTATCTAATCCTGTTTGCTCCCCACGCTTTCGTGCATGAGCGTCAGTATTGGCCCAGGGGGCTGCCTTCGCCATCGGTATTCCTCCACATCTCTACGCATTTCACTGCTACACGTGGAATTCTACCCCCCTCTGCCATACTCTAGCCCGCCAGTCACAAATGCAGTTCCCAGGTTAAGCCCGGGGATTTCACATCTGTCTTAGCGAACCGCCTGCGCACGCTTTACGCCCAGTAATTCCGATTAACGCTTGCACCCTACGTATTACCGCGGCTGCTGGCACGTAGTTAGCCGGTGCTTATTCTTCCGGTACCGTCATCCCCCCAGGGTATTCGCCCAAAGGATTTCTTTCCGGACAAAAGTGCTTTACAACCCGAAGGCCTTCTTCACACACGCGGCATTGCTGGATCAGGCTTGCGCCCATTGTCCAAAATTCCCCACTGCTGCCTCCCGTAGGAGTCTGGGCCGTGTCTCAGTCCCAGTGTGGCTGGTCGTCCTCTCAGACCAGCTACAGATCGTCGCCTTGGTAGGCCTTTACCCCACCAACTAGCTAATCTGCCATCGGCCGCCCCTTGAGCGCGAGGTCCCGAAAGATCCCCCGCTTTCCTCCGCAGAGCGTATGCGGTATTAATCCGGCTTTCGCCGGGCTATCCCCCACTCCAGGACACGTTCCGATGTATTACTCACCCGTTCGCCACTCGCCACCAGACCGAAGTCCGTGCTGCCGTCCGACTTGCATGTGTAAGGCATGCCGCCAGCGTTCAATCTGAGCCAGGATCAAACTCTTCAGTTCAAACCTGTTACTGTTTTTCGGTCTCTTTCGAAACCGGTCGCTCACTCAACGTACTGACGAAGTGTCCGACCATCTCCCGATGGTCAAACCTTCCTTTCATTACTGTGTGAGACTTGATACTTCCGCTTTTACAGCAGATTCCGCAGAATCCACCGTCGCGTCACGCATCAAGCGCCCACACTTATCGGCTGTTAATTTTTAAAGATCGACCCGCTCACGCACAGCACCCACTTCAACCACCCGGCACTGCGTCGTTCTGCGTCGCTGCATCCGCAGCAGAGAAACGAGATTATGGAGAACTTTCGCAGCAGCGTCAACAGGTTTTTATCACTTGCCCAACCTGCCCACCGCGCTGGAAGCCTTGCCACTGCTGGCTTTCCCGCTTCTCCGTGCCCCGGCATCCGAAGCACGAAAGAGCGGAATTCTAGCGAGCCCCAGGAGGACTTGCAAGCGTTATCTCAAACTTTGTTCAAGGCGTCTTTTCTATGCGGCGCGGTTCCTCGACCGCAGGCTCCTTCAGATCGGGCGCCAACGCACGCGCACCCGGCGAGCCGATCGTCCAGTCGTGGAGCACGGTGTACGCAACCGCCAGTAAAGTCGGTCCGATGAAAACGCCGAGGAAACCGAACGCCAACGCGCCGCCCAGGATACCCAACATCACCAGAATGAGCGGCATGTCGCTGTTCTTGCCGATCAGAATCGGCTTGATCACATTGTCAGACATGCCGACTGCCAGCACACCCCACACCACCAGAAAGATCGCCCAGCCGGTCTCGCCGCCGTGATACAGCCAGATCGCAGCAGGCAGCCACACGATCACCGGACCGCCCGGTATCACCGACAGGAAAAATGTCGCCAGTCCAAGCAGCGCCGGCGCCGGCACCCCCGCGATCCAGCAACCGAAACCAGCCAGAACCCCTTGCACGAGCGCGGTACCAAGAATCCCGTAGACCACCCCCTTCACCGTGCTGCCCGCCAGCGCCAGCAGATAGTCGGCGCGCTCGCCGGCGATGCGCCGCATGCCCGCATTGAGCCACGCAGCTGCACCCTCTCCGCCCGTATAAAAGAAGAAGGCGAGCACGATGCTCAACGCCAACAGCCCCAGACCGTGCGTCACAGCAATCGCCGCCGCCAGAATCCACTTGCCGGCCGGCGCAGCGAGCGTGCGCAACTGCGCGATCAGTTCGGAATTGCTACTGGTCAGATGCTCCCAGAAGGCCAGGATATTCGAACCAATCAGCGGAACCCGACCGACCCATGGCGGCAGATCAGGCAAGCCATCCTCGAAGAGCCTTTGCACCAGCGAAACGATCTCGTGAACGTGCGCGCCGAACGCAAAACCCGCATAGACGAACGGCCCCAGCACAACCACCAGAATGATGAGCACGATCAAAGTGGCGGCCCATTTGCGCCGCCCGCCGAGCGCGGCGGCAAGCCGCCGGTAAAGCCCCCACGAGCTATAACTGAGAATCGCACCCCACAGCAATGCGGTCGTGAAAGGCGCCAGCACCAGCAGCGAACCGCCCACCAGAATAATCAGCGCGAATACAGCGGCAAGACGTTCGATCAGCTGGTCTGATTTCACGACGAATCTCCTCTTGCGCCAAACCACGGCGGCAAATTGACCTACGCTTGTCAGGCGCCCCACTGAACGCCGTCAGTATAGAAGCGAGTCCCGCCCTCGGGGGTGTCTTATACCATCCGGCTAAGTCGATGTGCGGCTCGCGCGACAGACTGATTTTTCGTGTGGAAACGTCCTAATCCATCCGGCATTGCCGGCCAAGCAATATGACGGCATAGAAAAGACTAGAATATAAGGTTCTCTGCCCCCCAATTTCCGGATTTATGCGCTCGCGAATCGCCAAACGTCTCCCCCCCGACGCCGACAAGCTGGTCGGTCTCTCGCTCGCGCTTTTCGCGTCGGGCAGCCGCACTGAGGACCGCTTCTGGGAAGCAAAGCTTGATGCACTGCTCGCCAGGATCGTCCGCAACGCCAATCAGACCACGCTTGACGCCGCGCTCGATCATCTGCAGCAGAATCATCCCGATGCCTATGGCGCGCTCGCCGATATGGCGGAAACCCACAGCGAATCGTTCGTGATCGAACATGACGGCGTGCCTTATGAAGCGCTGTTGATCGCGGCGCCCGTGCTCGCCTGGACCCGCTACATGATTCCGTCCGGCCCACTCAAAGCCGAGGCGGCCGACGCGCTGCGCGCACACCTGCAAGCGCACGTGCTTGCCGCCAACACCCGCGTCGCGATGGCACCGTTTCTGTACAGCATCGACCAGTTGCCGCGCCATCACGTCGAAACGTGGCGCCTCGCCCAGCAACTGGCTCAGGCGGCGATGGGCGGCGGCAACGTCAAGCTCAATTTCACCGAACTGCCGGAAACCTCGCCGATTCTGGCCGACCCGCGCTTCCTGCTCGCCATCGTCGCAGCGCCGGTGGGCGAGCCGACGTTCCGCTGGCAGGAAGAAGAGCACGGCAGCCGGATCGAGCGCGGCCAATGTCTCGAACAATGGACGACCCAGGGCGGCGCCAACCTGTCACTGGTGCTGCCGGGCTGCGAATTCGAGTGTCTGTTGCCGGATGCGTACTACTCGGCCTGCCGCGACGCTGACGAAAGCGTGCGCCCTCACACGGTGCGGACCGCCGTGCGTTATCTATTCGACACAATTGGAGCGGCACCGCAGGAATTGCGCGCGGTTGTCGCGGGCTTCGGCGAACGCCGCATCGACGAATACCGCGTCGGCTTTACGCGCCGGGGCAGCAATGACGTGATTTACGGCGTCGTGTGGCCGCTGTACGGCCGCGAGAACGGTGAACCTGGCATCGACGAAGAACCGCAAGAGAGTTCAGCGTCCGATGATCCGCTCGAGGAAATCGTCGCGCTGCTCAAGGAGACCGGCGTGACCGACGTGCGTCGCCATGCGGGACGCTTCGAGCCGGAATATTGCGATGACTGCGGCGTACCGCTTTATGCGGATCCGCTCGGCGAAATCGTCCACGCCGAAATGCCCGAGGACGCGGATCCCGCGCAGCCGCATTTCCACTGAGCATAAGCGCGGCCGTGCCGCGCGTTGCCCGAGAGAGAAAAAGCCCCGCTCAGCGGGGCTTTTTGTTTGGTGGCGCATGCTTCTTATGCCTTTCGGACAGGCCGTCAAACGGAAGGGAATTTGTCATCATAGAGACGGCGACGCATTGGATGCGTCTGGCTCATACACCGGACGGATACGTCGCGCCACTTCGCCCGATTCATCTGGAGACATGCATGAGATTCTCGATACTCAACTCAAACGCTGAACGACGTGATGGACTCAAAGCATTACTGCGGCAAATCGACCGACTGGCGCGCTTTACCGAAGCCCAGGATTGGCGCCAGATCGAACGCACCTTCAAGCGTCACCGGCCCGATCTGCTCGTGATCGACTGGCAGGACTGGATGTCGATCGCGGATGCCCGCGAACTGCTCAGCCACTACCCCGATCTGCGCGTCGCAGTGCTAACCGACGACATCTCGCCCATCATCGTGCGAGCGCTCATGGACGAAGGCGTGCTCGGTGTCGTGCCGCGCGATACCGATCCGTGTCTGATTGTGCGCGCCTTCGAAATGGTGCTGCTCGGCGGCCACTACGTGCCGCCCGGCGCGCTCGCCCTCGATCCCCCGCTGCCGCCCGATACCGCCATCCGCGAATTCGACGCGAAGAATCCACCGCCACGCCGCAACCGGCTTTCCAGTGGACTGTCGCCGCGCCAGGAGCAGATCATGCGCTGCGTCCATATGGGCAGCACCAACAAGATGATCGCGCGCACCCTCGGCATCAGCGAGGGCACGGTCAAGATCCATCTGACCAGCATCTTCCAGCAACTCGGCGCGCCCAATCGCGCCGCCGCGGTCGCGCTTTACAACGGCTGGCTGACGAACCATCTGCAGGTCTTACGCAACAACGGCGAAGGCTCGACTCGTCCGCTGATGGGACAAGCCGGCGTCATTCCGCTGCGGCGTCACAAACGGCGGCGCTTCCAGTATCCGTTGCCGGCTGGCGACACAAGCGCCCCGCTGCCGATGGCGGCCGAGCCCAACACGACCTACGGCGACGCACCGGCCGCGGACTAACGTCGCAGCCGCTCGCACGCGGTTCGGCATGACGATCGTGACCACGTGCGCAGCGGCCTGAAGACACCCTCGACGGCAGCGTTTGTATCGGCTGGCATGGAATCCGCTCACACCTTTTCTCGTCCAACGAGTAATATGAGACACATGGGTTTCCTCTACACACCGCTTCCGTTCTGGGTCGCTGTCGGTGGCTGGATCGCCACCGCGATAGTGGTCGCGCTCGCGCTGTGGAAAAATCCTTTCAAACGACTTCAGGACGGCACACTGCAGCATGTCTGGCTTGCGATCATCGTCGCTGTGTCGGTGCTGTGGGCGAGCAATGCCTGGCTCGACGACGGCACCGTGATGCACCTGCTCGGCGCCACGCTCTTTGTCACGCTATTCGACTGGGCGCTGGCAGTGATCGCGATGGCCGTCGTCACGGGTCTTGCCGCCGTGATCTTCGATGCGCCCTGGCAGGGCATCGCACTAACTTTCCTCGTGTACGGTGCGGTGCCTGTCGGCATCTCGACTCTGCTCCAGCGCATCAGCATTGCCTGGTTGCCGCGCAACCTTTTCATGTTTATCTTCGGCCAGGGTTTCGTTTCGCCCGCAATTGCCGTGTCGCTCACCGCAGCCGCGGCGCTTGGCGTCCACATCGCGCTTGCCGATGGTTCGACGATGGTGGTGCCCGCCGGCTACGTGTTCAGCGTGTTTCTGCTTGCCACCGGCGAGGCCTGGTTCACGGGCATGTCGACCGCGTTGATTGCGGTGTACCGCCCTGCGTGGGTCACCACGTATGATGTGCGCCGATACCGGTTGGGCGGCCCGCGCACCTGACACCGGCGAATGTCTAACGGATTTAGGCAGCGCTCGGCCGCGTAGGCATATCGGGCCTACCGAAGTCGCGCACCAGCCCAGGACAAAATTATTTGTGTCAGGATTGAACTCCCCGCTCCCGGCGGGCATCTTACTTGCCTCATATCCTCTTCGCGTCTAAAGAACTAGATGGATCGCACCAACGTACCGCGCCGATTGCTGCGCCTGGTCGGCCGGTTGGCGACAGTTGCAGCGAGTCTTTCGCTCATCTGCGCCGCTCCCGCATTCGCCGATCAACTCGAACAGCACAACGACCTCGTCAACAAATTTGTCAATGATCTGCACGCCGACCCGCTAGTCGCGGACTGCGCCGCTCACGGCGACTTTGTCGCCGGCACTTCGACCGCCTTCGACCATGTTGATTTTCCACCCAGCTCGTTCGACAGCGCGCACGCGTCGGTCACGCCCTGGAACGATTCGTTCGATGAAGGCAAGCAGCGCGTCAAGGTCGAGAACATCGTCACCGTCGAAGGGATCGGTGTCCGTCAGAACGGGGAAGGCGACCCTACCGCACTGAAATTCCGCTGCGGCTATGTCGGCGCCCAGATGCTCGCATTCAGCTGGAACGATCCTGTGCCACCGGCTCGCGCCCGCAGCGCGGAGCCGTCAGGATCGCGAGCCGCGTCGGGCAAGCACAAGAGCACCACGGGCAAGCACTCCGCGAGCGGCAAAACGACGAAGAAAGCGATTTCGAAGCCGTCCAAGACAAGCTCGGGCAAGTCGTCGAAAGCGACGTCGAGCAAGTCGACCGCCAAAAAAACGACGGTGAAGAAGAAAACCCAATGACGGCGCCGCCGCGGCATCGATTCATCCGCCCGCGCCGCCACGGATAGCGGCGGCCCAATGAAAAGGAGGCGCACACGTCACCGTGTGCGCCTCTTTTTTTCAGCGTCGTTCAGGCAAACGTCTCCACGTGCCGCAAAATCGCCTGCAACATCGCGGCGCCAAGCGACGCGCTGCGCTCGCCGTTCCAGCCCACCCGCTCGTCGGGCAGATTGGCGTTGTCCTTGAACGGCATCTCCAGCGTCAGCGACAGGCAACCGAATTCGTTACCGATGTACTTCGACGCAAGCTTCAGCGCATCCTCGCGATACTTGCTCGCGGCATAGCCGTACTTGTCCTGGAAGTCAGGGCTCGCGTGCTTGAATGCTTCGATGAACGCTTTCTGGTCCTGACCTTGCCGTTCGGTGAAACCCGGCAGCATTTCGGAACCGGCCACGAACACATAGGGCAGCGCTTCGTCCCCGTGGATGTCGAAGAACAGGTCGCATCCCGTCGCGTGAATCGCGTCGCGCACCAGCAGCACTTCAGGACTGCGCGCGGCGTCCGGCTCCATCCACTCGCGATTCAGGTTCGCACCGGCCGCGTTGGTGCGCAGATTGCCGTGCACGCTGCCGTCCGGATTCATGTTCGGCACGATGTAGAACACCGCGTGATCGTAGAGTTTGCGCGCAACCGGATCGCCCGCCCAATCGCCCCAGCCCACGAGGCGTTTGACGAGACCTTCGATAAACCACTCGGCCATCGTCTCGCCAGGATGCTGGCGCGCGATCAGCCAGATCTTCTTCTTGGGCGTGTCGCCGGTTTGCGGCGTGCCGAGCGTGAGCAGCGACATCGGCCGGCCTTCGACGCTCGTGCCCAGTTCGGTGAGCGTGGCCTGCGGCATCTGCTGCACGGCGCCGAGAAACTCCGAATGACGCTCTTCGCTATACGGCTCGAAATACGCGTAGTAGATGCGATCGAAATCCGGCGTGTGATCGATCGTGAGCACGCGGCCGTCGTACGAGGTCGGCACGCGAAACCAGTTCACCCGGTCATAGCTCGCCACCGCCTGATAGTCGCGCCAGCCTTCGGCGAACGCGCACGCGGCGGCATTCTCGAAAGTCATCACGCAGCGCGTGCCCGCCGCGCCCGACACGCGGAAATAGAACCATTGCGCAAACTCCGCGTGGCTGTCCGGCCGCACGCGCAGACGGATATTGCCGGCGTCCTCGCAGGACAACACTTCAATTGCGCCGGCGTCGAAATTGCTCGTAATCGATAACGTCATGATGTTCTTCCCTGCCTCCCTGCACGGTGCAACGCTTATTCAGCGACGCGGCGGCGGAACACGTAAGTGGAATCGTTCGAAGCCGCGGCGTCGAACCCGTAGCCTTCGGAGTCGAATGCCTTCAACTGCTCGGGCCGCTCGAGGCGGTTTTCCACCGCGTAGCGCGCCATCAGGCCGCGCGCGCGCTTTGCATGGAAGCTGATGATCTTGTAGCGGCCGCCTTTCCAGTCTTCGAACACCGGCGTGACGACGGGCGCGTCGAGCAGCTTCGGCTTGACCGATTTGAAATACTCGCCCGACGCGCAATTCACCAGCACGCGCGACGCCTTGGCGTTCTTCTTCATTTGCGCGTTCAACGCCTGCGTGATGCGCTCGCCCCAGAACGCGTACAGATCCTTACCGCGCGGATTGGCGAAACGCGTGCCCATTTCGAGCCGGTACGGCTGCAGCAGATCGAGCGGACGCAGCAGGCCGTACAAGCCGGACAGCACGCGCACGTGATTCTGCGCATAGTCGAGGTCGGCCGACGAGAGCGTCTTCGCGTTGAACCCTTCGTACACGTCGCCGTTGAATGCGAGCACTGCCTGCTTGGCGTTGTGCGTGCCGAACTGCGGCGACCATTCGGCGTAACGCTGGAAGTTGAGGTGCGCGAGCTGATCGGAAATGTCCATCAGCGAAGCGATCTGCGCGGGCGACAAACGGCGCAATCCGCCGATCAGTTCGGCCGCGTCGTCGACGAAATCGGGGATCGTGTGTTTGCTGACGTGCGGCGGGGTTTCGTAGTCGAGCGATTTCGCCGGCGACAGAACGATTATCATAGAGGCTTGCAGGCACGCCGTGCCTGGCGGTCAAAGACGAAAGCCAGATTGTAACGAATGCCCGGTTCCCATGCCTCACACGGCGCTTTGCGCGTCGTCCTCGATTCCAATGTCTGGATCGATATTCTCGTGTTCGACGACCCGCACACGCGGCCGATCGCGGCCGCACTCGAAAGCGGCGCGCTGGCCGCGCTGATCGACGCGCGCTGCCTCGCCGAACTCACCTTTGTGCTCGACTATCCGCAATTCGTGCATCGGAACGTGGACAAGGCCGCCGCGCTCGCGGTCGTCGCACGTCTCGCGCAACTCGTCGAACCCGCTGCGCCCGCGGAGGACGCCAAGCCCCTGCCCAAATGCAAAGACCGCGACGACCAGAAGTTTCTCGAGCTCGCGCATGCCGCGCAGGCGGACTGGCTGGTGTCGAAAGATCGCGCGGTGCTCAAGCTCGCGAAGCGGATTGCGCGTGATTTCGGCTTCCAGATCGCGCAGCCGGCGCCGTTCGTTGCCGCAATCGGCGCTTCGATGCGCGCCGTCGGCGAGCCGGCCCCCGCATGACCCCGGCGGCATGACACCCTGGCCAAACGGCCAACGCGCAGCCCGTGGCGCGCACAGAGCGCCGCGATTCCCTACAATCAGGCTTCGTCCTTGTCGACGCCTCCGTTCGTCGATTTCGCCAACCCACTCGCCCACGCTCCGGACAGCGCCATGAATGCACCGCACGATACGCCCATGAGTCCCTCGTTTCCGTCTCGCCTGCCGAACGTCGGCACGACGATTTTCACCGTGATGAGCGCGCTCGCCGCCGAGAAAGGCGCCGTGAATCTGGGCCAGGGCTTTCCCGACTTCGGCTGTGACCCGCGCATTGTCGACGCGGTCGCGAACGCGATGCGCGATGGCCACAATCAGTACCCGCCCATGACCGGCGTCGCACCGCTGCGTCAGGCGATTTCGGACAAGATTGAGAACCTGTACGGCCGCCGCTACGACGCCGCGAGTGAAATCACCGTCACGGCAGGCGCCACCCAGGCATTGCTCACCGCGATCCTCTGCACCGTCCATCCCGGCGACGAAGTGGTCGTGATCGAGCCGACCTACGACAGCTATCTGCCGTCGATCGAACTGGCCGGCGGCAAGCCCGTCTTCGTCACGCTCGAAGCGCCCGACTACGCGATCCCGTTCGACAAACTCGCCGCTGCGATCACACCGAAAACGCGCCTGCTGCTGATCAACACACCGCACAATCCGACCGGCACGGTGTGGCGCGCCGAAGACATGCGCAAGCTCGAAGAGATCGTGCGCGGCACCAACGTACTGATCCTGTCCGACGAAGTGTATGAGCACATGGTCTATGACGGTGCGCCGCACGAAAGCGTCGCGCGTTATCCGGAACTCGCGCAGCGCAGTTTCGTGGTGTCGAGCTTCGGCAAGACCTATCACGTGACGGGCTGGAAAGTCGGCTACGTGGCGGCGCCCGCCGCGCTCACCGCCGAGTTCCGTAAAGTGCACCAGTTCAACGTGTTCACGGTCAATACGCCGATGCAGATCGGTCTCGCCGACTACATGAAAAACCCGGCGCCGTATCTCGACCTGCCGGCGTTCTATCAGACAAAGCGCGACTTCTTCCGCGCGGGCCTCGCGAATTCGCGCTTCAAGTTACTGCCGTGCACGGGGACCTACTTTCAGTGCGTCGACTATTCGGCGATCAGCGATCTGCCCGAAGCCGAGTTTGCCCAATGGCTGACTGGCGAGATCGGCGTCGCGGCCATTCCGGTCTCAGCCTTCTATCACGAGGCGCACGAATCGGGCGTGGTGCGCTTCTGCTTTGCCAAACAGGAAAGCACGCTCGCCACCGCGCTCGACCGGCTGGCGCGACTCTAGGATGTTCCGCGCGATGCTGCGAACGAACCCATGTTCCCCGCCATCGCGCGCCGCGGCCAACGCGTGTGTTGCCGCTTGCATCGCATGCATCGGCCCATTTCAGCGGCGGCGCCTGCGCTCACGCGGAGCGCGTCGCCGCGATATACGCCTTGCGGTCTTCGGTCACGCGCTGCGCGGCCGGCCGGGCGCCGACCGTCTTCACATAGCTCTTCCAGTCGATGCCCGCGTCGAGCAGAAAATCGCGGCCGTAGATGGCCTGCGTCGCCATGCCCACGAGCGGCAAGCTCACATACCCTGCCGTGTCCGCGACGCCGAAGCGCTCGCCGCGCAAATACGGACCGAACTTCGCGATCCGCCCGAAGCCGGCGATGTGATGCGCGAGCAACTTCTCGACACGCCCTTTGGTCGCATCGCTCACCGTCCCGCCGAAGAACGCTTCCTTGTAGAGATTGCGCACGGTCAGTTCGAGATGCACGTCGACGAACATGATCATCTCGCGCTCCTTGGCCGCCTGCCACGGGTCAGCGGAGAAAATCGCCTTATTGGGAAAGCGCGCGGCCAGATACTCGACGATGCATTGCGATTCGCACAGATCGCCGTCTTCGGTTTGCAGGTAAGGCACCTTGCCGAGGGGCGAATGCGCGAGCACGGCCTCGTCCTGGCTCGGCAGCACCAGCACCTCTTCGAACGCAATGCCGTGTTCGAGCAGCACGAACTTTACTTTGTTGTAGTAGTTGGACAGCGCGAAACCGCAGAGCTTGATCATCGGGTGTCTCCTTGCTTCGAGTTGCATGAGACCGCCTGTCACTGCCGACGCGACAGCCAAACCAACGGCCTTCGAACAATCATCCAGTAAATTGCACGATCGTGCTATTCTAAAATAACCATGGAGTCGAGCCTCACAATGAACTCTCGCAATTTCAGCATCGAGACTATCGGCGTTGTCGGCACCGGCGCAATGGGCCGTGGCATTGCGCAAATCGCCGCGCTCGCGGGTCTCAAGGTGCGCCTGTACGACAGCAACCCCGCCGCCGTCGGCGCTGCGCGCGATTATCTCGCCGAGACTTTCGCCAGGTTGACGGCTAAAGGCAAGCTCGACCAGGCACGCTCGCTCGCCGCGCTGGCCAACGTGAGCGGCGCGCAGGCGATTGGCGAGCTGGCGGGCTGCGACCTGGTCGTCGAGGCGATCGTCGAAAAGCTCGATGTGAAGCAGGCGCTCTTTCGCGAACTCGAAACCGTGGTGAGCGGCCGTTGCGTGCTGGCCTCCAACACATCGTCGCTATCGATCACGGCGATTGCCGCCGGTTGCACCGATCCGTCACGCGTGGTTGGCTATCACTTCTTCAATCCCGTTCCGTTGATGAAGGTGGTCGAGGTGATCGACGGTCTGCGCAGCGACCCCGCGGCGGGCGACGCGCTTATGGATCTCGCGCGCCGCATGGGCCACACGCCGGTGCGCGCGAAGGACATGCCCGGCTTCATCGTGAATCACGCGGGCCGCGGCATGAACACCGAGGGCTTGCGCGTGGCAGGTGAAGGCGTCGCGAGTTTTGCGGAGATCGACCGCATCATGCGCGAACAGGCGGGCTTTCGCCTCGGGCCATTCGAATTATTGGACCTGACCGCGCTCGATGTCTCGCATCCCGTGATGGAGTCGATCTACCATCAGTTCTATGAAGAGCCGCGCTTCACGCCGTCGCCGATTACCGGCACGCGGCTCGCCGGCGGACTGCTCGGCCGCAAGACGGGTGAAGGCTTTTATCGCTACGAGGACGGCAAGCAGCAGGTGAGCGCCGAAGCGCCCGCACCGACGGCACTGCCGCCCAGCGTATGGATCAGCAAGCGTTATCCACAAGCTCATGAGGCCGTCGTGCAACTCGTCGGCCAAGCCGGCGTGAAGCTCGACGACGGCGCCACACCCGCATCGGACTCGCTGATCGTCGTGACGCCGTTCGGCCACGATGCGACGACGGCCGCCGTCGACGAAGCGCTCGACGCGAGCCGCGTGGTCGCCATCGACGCCCTCTTCCCGCTTGTCGGCGCACAGCGCCGCACGCTGATGACCACCCCGGCCACCACACGCGCCGCACGCGACGCCGCGCATGCGTTGTTCGCCGCCGATGGCGTGCCCGTCACCGTGATTCGCGACTCGACGGGCTTCGTCGCGCAACGCGTGGTGGCGACGATCGTCAACATCGGCTGCGACATCGCGCAAAAGCAGATCGCCACGCCCGAGGACATCGATCTCGCCGTCACGCTCGGTCTCGGCTACCCACGCGGCCCGCTTGCGCTCGGCGACGCACTCGGCGCCAGCACCATCCTCACGATCCTGCGCAACATGTTAAGCGTGCTCGGCGACCCGCGTTACCGTCCGTCGCCCTGGCTCGCACGGCGCGCGCAACTCGGTCTGCCGCTCACGCAACGCGACGCAGCGGACATTCAAACGAAGACGCAAAAGGAGACCCTCGCATGAGCGCCGAACTGCTGACCTCGCGCCCGACCGAAAGCGAATCGACGCTGGTTCTCACGCTGTCGAACCCCGGCGCGCGCAACGCGCTTCATCCGGACATGTACGCGGCCGGCATCGAAGCGCTCGACTCGGCAGAGCGCGATCCGTCGCTCCGCGCAATCGTGATCACCGGCGCCGACAACTTTTTCTGCGCGGGCGGCAATCTGAACCGCCTGCTCGAAAACCGCGCGAAAGATCCGTCCGTACAGGCGGAGAGCATCGATCTGCTCGGCCAGTGGATTTCGGCGCTGCGTCTGTCGTCGAAACCGGTGATCGCCGCGGTCGATGGCGCCGCCGCTGGCGCGGGCTTCTCGCTCGCCCTCGCGTGCGACCTGATCGTCGCCGCGGACGACGCCAAATTCGTGATGTCGTACGCACGCGTGGGCCTCACGCCCGACGGCGGCGGTTCGTGGTTTCTCGCCCAGGCACTGCCGCGCCAATTGGCCACCGAAGTGCTGATCGAAGGCAAGCCGATCGGCGCCGTGCGTTTGCATGAACTCGGCGTCGTGAACAAGCTGGCCAAGCCGGGTGCGGCGCGCGATACCGCGGTTGGCTGGGCCGACGAGCTCGGCAAGATCTCGCCCAATTCGGTCGCGCGTATCAAGGGGTTGATCGGCGCGGCCGGCACGCAACCGCTCGCCGAGCATCTGGTCGCGGAGCGCGACAGCTTCGTCGCTTCGCTGCATCACCGCGAAGGGCTCGAAGGGATTTCCGCGTTTCTCGAAAAACGTGCGCCGGTCTACAGATGACCTGCGAGTGAACCGCGATTGAACGAGGAGTGAATCCAGCGACCATGCCTGACTACCAACTGCCCAAACGCCGCCGCATCTTTCTGATGCGGCACGGCGACGTCACCTACTTCGACGACTCCGGCCGTGCGATCGATCCCGAGACCGTGCCGTTGAACGCGAACGGCCGCGAGCAGGCGAGCGCGGCGGGCCGCGTGTTCGCCGGGCAACAGGTGCGCTTCGATCGTGTGATCGTCAGCGGTTTGCCACGCACGGTGGAAACCGCTCAGCGCGTGCTGGCCGAAACGGGCCAGCAGATCGAACTCGAGGTCGAGCCCGCTTTGCAGGAGATTCGCGGCGGCAAGCTCGGCAGCATTCCAATGCAGGACCTGGAGGCCGCGTTTCTCGGCGTGTTCGACGGCATCGTGCCGGAAAGCACGCGCTTTCTCGACGGCGAAACCATCGGCGCGTTGTTCGACCGCGTGCTGCCGGCAGTCGCGGCGCTGCGCGAAGACAACTCGTGGGACACCATGTTGCTGGTCCTGCACGGCGGCGTGAATCGCGCGATTCTGTCGCACGCGATCACCGCGGGCGGGCGCACGTTCTTCGGCCACCTGGCGCAGGCCACCGGCTGCATCAATGCGCTCGATGTCGGCGCGGCGCCGCGCGACTGGGTGCTGCGCGCGCTCAACTATTCACCGCCGTCGCCGCTGCATCGCGATGTCCGCAACACCACGATGGAAATGCTCTACGCACAATTCATTCAATACAAGCGTAGCTGAACCCGATCTGGAGGAGACACATGGCGCAAGCCACACCGACTGGCGAACCCGCACACAAGCCGGACTATTCGGCCTTCGAGGGCACGCGCCCGCTCAACGAGCGGCAGCGCTTCGACACCGACGCGCTCGCCGCATGGCTCACCCGGCAGGTGGACGGATTTGCCGGACCGCTCACGCTCGAGCAATTCGCGGGCGGCCAGTCCAATCCCACGTTCAAGCTCGTTACGCCGTCGCGTTCGTATGTGATGCGCGCGAAGCCAGGGCCTGCGGCGAAACTGCTGCCGTCCGCGCACGCCGTCGAACGCGAGTACCGCGTGATGCGCGCGCTCGCCGACACCGACGTGCCGGTCGCGCAAATGCTCGCGCTGTGCGAGGACGAAAGCGTCATCGGCCGCGCGTTCTACGTGATGGAGTTCGTCGAGGGCCGCGTGTTATGGGACCAGTCGCTGCCCGGCATGACGCCCACCGGGCGCGCGGCGATCTACGACGAAATGAATCGTGTGATCGCGGCGTTGCACAGCGTCGATGTCGAGGCCGCAGGTCTTGCCGACTACGGCAAGCCGGGCAATTACTTTGCACGGCAAATTGGCCGCTGGAGCAAACAGTACCTGGCGTCCGAGACCGAACCGATCGACGCGATGCAGCGCCTGATCGACTGGCTGCCGCAGCATATGCCGGCCGAGACCGGTGGACGCGCATCGGTCGTGCATGGCGACTACCGGCTCGACAATCTGATCTTCCATCCGCACGAACCGCGCGTGCTCGCGGTGCTTGACTGGGAACTGTCCACGCTCGGCGATCCGCTCGCCGACTTCGCCTATCACTGCATGGCATGGCATGTCGATCCGGCGCAGTTCCGCGGCATCGCCGGTCTGGATTGGGCAGCCTTGGGTATTCCCGATGAAGCGCAGTATGTCGCGCGTTACTGCCAGCGCACTGGCTTCGAGATTCACGGCGACTGGAATTTCTATCTGGCCTACAACATGTTCCGCATCGCCGCGATCCTGCAAGGGATCATGAAGCGCGTCGTCGATGGCACCGCGGCCAGCGCGCAGGCGCTCGATGCGGGACGTCGCGCGAAGCCGATGGCCGAGCTTGCGTGGCGCTATGCGCAGAAGGTGCGCTGACTGAATTCGCGCGCGGGGCCGGGTGTCCGGGGCGAGGCTGCGGGGCGTACGCTCCGGGCCAGGCGTCCCGGACCACGCGCTCCGAACCCCCATCATCCGCTGTCCGTTATCCGCGAGGTCCTAGATGAATTTCGATTACACCCCGAAGGTTCAGGCGTTGCGCGAAAAGCTGCTCGCCTTCTTCGACGAGCACATTTATCCGAACGAGCAGGCGTTCTATGGGGAGATTGCGCGCAATCGCCAGAACGGCAACGCATGGGTGCCGACGGATCTGATCGAGCAACTCAAACAGAAGGCACGCGACGCCGGCTTGTGGAACCTGTTCCTGCCCGACTCCGTGCGCGGCGCCGGGCTGACGAATCTCGAATACGCGCCGCTGTGCGAGATCATGGGCCGCGTGCCCTGGGCGCCCGAAGTGTTCAACTGCAACGCACCCGATACCGGCAACATGGAAACGATCGAGCGCTACGGCAGCGAGGACAACAAGCGCGAGTGGCTCGAACCGCTGCTGCAAGGCCATATCCGTTCGGCGTTTCTGATGACGGAGCCGGAAGTGGCGTCGTCGGATGCGACCAATATCCAGACCAGCATCGTGCGCGATGGCGATTACTACGTGATCAACGGCCACAAGTGGTGGTCGTCGGGCGCGGGCGATCCGCGCTGCAAGATCTACATCGTGATGGGCAAGACCGATCCGGACGCGCCGCGCCATCAACAGCAGTCGATGATCCTCATCCCCGCCGACGCCACCGGCATTACCGTGCACCGCCCGCTGACCGTCTTCGGTTACGACGACGCACCGCACGGCCATATGGAAATCACGCTCGATAACGTGCGCGTGCCCGCCACCAACATGCTGCTCGGCGAAGGCCGCGGCTTCGAGATCGCGCAAGGCCGGCTCGGGCCGGGGCGCATCCATCACTGCATGCGCTTGATCGGCCTCGCCGAGCGCGCGCTCGAACTGATGGCGAAACGCTCGCTGCAGCGCGTCGCGTTCGGCAAGCCGGTCGCGGCGCAAGGCGTCACGCAGGAACGCCTCGCCGAGGCGCGCTGCATGATCGAGCAGGCGCGCCTGCTCACGCTGAAAACCGCCTACATGATGGACACGGTCGGCAACAAGGGCGCGCGCGGCGAGATCGCGATGATCAAGGTGGTCGCGCCGAACATGGCGTGTCAGGTGATCGACTGGGCGATCCAGGCGCACGGCGGCGGCGGCGTCAGCGACGACTTTCCGCTCGCGTATGCGTACGCGTCGGCCCGCACGCTGCGCTTCGCCGATGGTCCCGACGAAGTGCACCGGAACGCCATCGCCAAACTCGAACTCGCGCGTCATATGGATGCGGGCGCGGCCGCTCGTGTGGAGATGCCGGTCACGCGGGTTTGAGCGCGCGCGCGATTGAGCCGGCGTCAATGCACGGCTCGAAGGGGTCGTAGCGTCGAGTGTGATTCGCGGCGGCGCAAGCAGCATCGTGCGAACTATGCTCTAATTTTCGTCAATGGCGGCGCCTTGTTTCGGCGCCGCTTTCACGAACAAGGAGCCAGGATGATCGACGTCTATAGCTGGGCGACCCCGAACGGCCACAAGGTCCACATCATGCTCGAGGAGACGGGCCTCGCGTATACCGCACACGGTGTGAATATCGGCGCGGGGGACCAGTTCAAACCCGAATTTCTCGCCATCAGTCCGAACAACAAGATCCCGGCGATCGTCGATCCCGACGGCCCGAAAGGCGCCGACGGCAAACCTTTCGCGCTGTTCGAGTCGGGCGCGATCCTGATTTATCTCGCCGAGAAAGCCGGCAAATTCCTACCGGCCGATCCAGCCGCGCGCTATTCGGTACTGCAATGGCTGATGTTCCAGATGGGCGGCCTGGGTCCGATGCTAGGGCAAACGCACCACTTCCGCCTCTACGCGCCCGAGCCGATCGAATACGCGATCAACCGCTACACGAACGAGACGCGACGCCTGTATGGCGTGATGGACACGCAACTCGGCAAGACGCGGTACCTCGCGGGCAACGACTATACGATCGCGGACATCGCGGCGTTTCCGTGGACCCGTTCATGGAAAAATCAGGGCATCGACCTCGATGCGTTTCCAAACGTGAAGCGCTGGCATGAGGAGATTGCGGCGCGGCCGGCGGTGATGCGCGGCGTCGAAGTGCTGGCGTCCGCCCGTGTACCGCTGATGGACGACAAGGCTAAAGAGATGCTGTTCGGCGCGACGCAGTACGCGAAGCATTAGTCATTTCCGCTGCACCGGCAGGGGCATTGCCGTTTCTTCGGCTCAGCCAATTGCTCATTGCTCATCGCTCACTGCTGCGAAAAAAGCGCGAGCCGGCATGCATGCCGGCTCGCGCTTTTTTACGACATGTCCGCGCTGAAACGCTAAAAGTAATGCCGCGTGATGAACTCTGCCACACACACCGGCCGTTCGCTGCCCTGCCGCTCCAGCGTCACGCTCCATTGGACTTGCACGCCGGCGTTATCGACATCCGTGACCGCCTCGACCGCGAATTTCGCGCGCAGTTGCGAGCCGACCAGTACCGGCGATGTGAAGCGCACGCGGTTCAGGCCGTAGTTGACGCCCATGCGTTGTTCGATCGCGACCGTCTTGCCGAGCAGAGCCGGAATCAACGACAACGTCAGAAAACCATGCGCGACCGGACCGCCGAACGGCGACTCGCGCCGGGCGCGTTCCGGGTCGACATGAATCCATTGATGGTCATCGGTGGCCTCGGCGAAACGATCGACCTTGGCCTGATCGACGATCAGCCATTCGCTAACCAGCGGCTCCGTGCCGATCAGCGCACGCAAAGCCGCCGCATCAGGCAGGGCCGCCGCAGGCGCCGCGACGGCCGTCATACCGCGGCTCCCGGACGACGTAGTCCAAACATGCCCTTCGAGCGCACCGTGATCACCGTTTCGCCATGCTGATTGATTCCCTCCCAGCGCGTCGACACGATGCCGCGATCCGGCTTGCTCTCCGATACACGCTTGTCGATCACGACGTTCATCATCGTGATCGTGTCGCCGACACGCACCGGTTTTAACCAGCGAATCTCGTCGATACCGGGCGAGCCCATCGACGTCGAGCCCGCCAGCACGTTGCGCACCAGCATGCCCATCATCACCGAACAGGTGTGCCAGCCGCTTGCCACCAGCCCGCGAAACGGCGACTCGGCCGCCGCCACCTCGTCCAGGTGGAACGGCTGCGGGTCGAACTTCTGCGCAAACTCGATGATCTCTTCACGCGTGAACGTGTGCTTGCCGACTTCCGTGGTCGTGCCGGCGTCCATGTCCTCGAAACTCAATCCCATCGTCGCACCTCTTTTTATCCGGTTGAATGGGTTGATCAGGCTTCGGCCGTGATGAAGCCAGGCAGCGCGGCGAACCGCGCGAGATGATGATCGACATCGCCCAATGTGGTTTCGATGATGGCGAGGCGCTTGAACAGATGCGCCGCGGCCACTTCGTTCGTGACGCCCATGCCGCCATGCAACTGCACCGCCTGTTGCCCGACGAAACGCGCGGCCTGACCGACCCGCACCTTCGCGGCGGAAATGGCGCGGCGACGCTCATCCACGTCTTCGCTCGAATAGCGCATCGCGGCCAGATAGGTGATCGAGCGCGCCTGCTCGGCGTGGATCAGCATGTCGACCATGCGATGCTGCAACGCCTGGAAGCGCGCGATCGGCTGGCCGAACTGCTGCCGCGTCTTCGTGTAGTCGACCGTGGCGAGATTCAGCGCGTCGAGCGCGCCGATCGCCTCTGCGCACAGCAGCAATGTGCCGTAGTCCGCGATGTGTTCGAGCGCTGCCGCGCTTGCATGTTTGCCGGCGAGCCGACGTGCGGGCGTGCCGTTGAACTCGAGCGTCGCGGCGCGTTGCCCGTCGATCGTGCGGTAATCCGTGACCGCGACGCCGGCCGCGTCGCGCGCAACGACAAAGAGCGCGATCTCGCCGTTCAGACGGGCCGGCACGATCCACGCATCCGCTCGTGCCCCGTGCAGCACGACCGATTTCGTCCCGGTGAGGGTGTGCTGCTCGCCCTGCCCGCTTGCTGTCGTCTTTAGTTCGAACAGGTCGTAGCGCGTGTGCGGCTCGTGAAATGCCACGGCCAATTTGAGCTGGCCTTGCGCCGCGCGTTCCAGCAGCGATGCGTCTTCCCCCTCGCCCGTGCCCGCGAGGCGCAGCGCCTCGATGCCCACCGCGGTCGCCCAATACGGCTCGACGACCAATGCGCGGCCAAGTTCCTGCATCACCACCAGCATGTCGATCGGACCGCCGTTGAAGCCGCCCTGCCTTTCCGGCACCGGCAGCGCGGTCAGACCCAGTTCGGTAAAGGCCGCCCAGTGCGTATCCGACACGCCGGACTCCGAGCGCACGATCGCCTGGCGCGCTGCGAACCCATAGTTCTTATCCAGATAGCGGCGCAGCGCGTCGGCGAATTGCTGCTGCTCGTCGTTGAAAGTGAAGTCCATGCGCCGCTCCTCAAAGTCCGAGAATCATCTGCGCGATGATGTTCTTTTGAATTTCGTTCGAACCGCCGTAAATCGACGTCTTGCGGTAGTTGAAGTAGTAGGCGGCCAGCGGCGCGGCATCGTCGTCGCCAGCGAGGCTGTGCTCGCGCTCGCCTTCGAGGAACGGCACGTCGAACGGTGCCGCGAGCGGCCCGACGGCATCGAACATCAGTTCGGTCAGCCCCTGCTGCACTTCCGTGCCTTTGATTTTCAGCATCGACGCCTCCGGTCCCGGCCCACGTCCGCCGGCCTCATTGGCGACCACGCGTTGCACGGTGACTTCGAGGGCCATCAACTCGATCTCGAGACTCGCGACTTTGGCAGCGAATACCGGGTCCTGCAGCAGCGGTTTGCCGTTCTTTTTCTGATTCAGCGCAACGCGTTTCAGGAATGCGAGTTCGCGCTTCGACGAACCGACGCGCGCAATGCCCGTGCGCTCGTGGCCGAGCAGATACTTCGCATAAGTCCAGCCGCGATTCTCTTCACCGACCAGATTCTCGACCGGCACTTGCACGTCTTCGAAAAACACTTCGTTGACTTCGTGATCTTCGTCGAGCGTGATGATCGGCCGCACCGTGATGCCCGGCGTCTTCATGTCGATCAGAAGGAAAGAGATGCCCTCCTGCTTCTTCGCGCCGCTGTCGGTGCGCACGAGGCAGAACATCATGTCGGCGTACTGACCCAATGTGGTCCAGGTCTTCTGACCGTTGACCACGTAGTGGTCACCAACGCGCTCGGCGCGTGTGCGCAACGACGCCAGATCGGAACCGGAGCCCGGCTCGGAATAGCCTTGGCACCACCAGTCCGTGCCGTCGAGAATGCGCGGCAAATAGTGGCGCTTCTGTGCGTCGTTACCGTATTTCATCAGCACCGGCGCGACCATCGACACGCCGAACGGCAGCACCGAAGGCGCGCCGATACGCGCGCACTCTTCTTCCCAGATGTGCCGTTGGGTCGCGTCCCAGCCCGGGCCGCCGTATTCCCGCGGCCACGCAATCGCCGACCAGCCGCGGGTGCCAAGCAGCTTGTGCCAGCCTGCGAAGTCTTCGCGGCCAAGACGCTTGTGATTGAGTACTTTGTCGCCTAGCTCGCGAGGCAGGTTCGCTTCGAGCCAGGCGCGGATGTCGGCGCGGAATGCGTCGTCAGCGGGGGAATAGTCCAGATTCATGCGTCGTGTCTCCTGGCCGCCACCATCCGCCGCCACGGAGCCACTGCGCTATTGCAGCGGTTCCTTCAGAGCAGCCGGGACCGGAAGCGGCATCACTTCGATGCCTTCTTCGACCAAGGCACGCGCGTCTTCAGGTGTCGTGACACCGCGAATGTTGCGTGCCGGCGCTTCGTTGTAGTGAATGCGCCGCGCTTCCTCGGCGAAGCGGTCGCCCACGTTCTCGGTCTTTTCCAGTACCTCGCGCAACGCACGCATGACACGCGCCTGCATTTCGCCTGCGCCCGCCGGCTTTGCGTCGGTCGCGCCCGACAGATTCAGGCGCGGGGCCGACGGCAAACGGCTGACTTCATTCGCACCGCAGATCGGACATTCGACGAGCTTGCGGGACTGCTGCGACTCGAAGTCATCAGCCGAAGCAAACCAGCCTTCGAACCGATGGCCATGCGGACACTGTAAATCGAGGACCTTCATGTGGAATCAGGGCTTGCGTGCCAGTTTAGCGCAAAACGGAATTTTGTGAACGGTCGTTCGAAAATTATTACGGACGCCGCATCTACGTCAGATGCTGCGGATAAATCCGACGCGGTGCGCGATTTTAACGCTTTGTGCAAAGGGCTGCCGAAGGCAAGCTGATGTATGAGACGGAAGCCAGCCCGGACATAAAACGGAGTCGCCACAGTATTCGGCCTCCGCGGTCTTCACGCGCTAGCCGCCGCCGTCATGGCTTCTATGACACGAGACTCGCGAGCTCGCAGTTGAGCCGTGGTTCGAGTTGATGCGCTTGCCTGGCAAGGTTGATCTGCTTCGCCGATTTTGCGACGTCCGACACGTCGGCCTTGATGTCATACCCACCGCGCTCGGACAGCCACTCAAGAATGTCCGACAGATGCCATACCGATGCACTGCCCTCGTGGACCGGTGGCGGGAAGTCGATTGAGTGGCTCAGCATCAGCTTGCGCATGTTTTGCCGCGACACGCCTGCAACCTCGGCAACGTCAGTGAGACCGACGAAATCAGGACCCGCTTCGACGAGCCGCGCTGACGGCACTACTCGTTTGATATCTTTGAGCGCACTGACCAATGCCTCGAACGCAGACCCCGCTTCGCGAGAAAAAAGCAGCGCGATGCGGCCAGGTTGCCCCACGCCCACTGTTGCGTCGTCGCACCCTGCTTCGCCCAGACGTTCGACGATCTCGTCGGAATCGCAATCCTCCGCCGCGAGCCGGTACTTCAAGGTGAACACATATTCCATACGTTACTCCTGCGTCATTCAGCCTTAACCCTTCCCTGTCGAACAGCCATGCCGCTACCGGCGAGCCGAACAGTTGTCGACGATGCGCCGCAAGTGCCTTGCGTGGTTGCCGGGATTCTTTGGCGTACTCCAGACACTCGATATGCAGAACTCTCCGCAACGACATTCCGCGTCGTTGTAAGGACAGTAGATTTTTCCCCACGCGTGGCCTTTACCACCGCGTTGAACCCGCCAGCCGTGTTGCTCCGCATGGGCCAATGCGGCCTCGATCTCTTTCTTGGCGTGCGTTCCTCTCACCATCGACACCCTCCCAATTTAGCTGCTTCCAATGAGGTTGTCAAATGACAACCTCATTGGAAGCCAACCCAGCCTCGCCCGCATGCTTCGTTATCCAAATCAAACAGGGCGCGCCCGCCATCCCTCGGAAGATCCATACTAGTGCTACGGTAAGCGCTTGGCGAGACAGCCGGATGGCATAGGAAAGCGGCACCTTTTTTCAGATGCGCAAAAAACCCTCGCTCGATATCGCGGCGCCTACCAAACACAAAGCCCCTGCCGGTCATGGACCGACAGGGGCTTCTCCAGCAGACTTCAAACCGACGCGCGCCACACACGCATCGCGCCTGACAGCGTCACTCCGGCGCCGCCATCGCCCACTCGCCCGAGAGCACCTTCTCCAGCCAGAACGTGCCGATGATCGTCTTCACATCGGTGATCTTGCCAGTGCGGACCCACTCGGACATCTCGGCCACGGTCGCGGTGAAGAGCTCGAGGAACTCGCCTTCGTCCAGCTTGCGCTCGCCCGCCGTCAGACCGCGCGCGATATAAATGTCGATAAACTCGGTCGAATAAGAAATGATCGGGTGAATGCGCGTCAAATACACGTATTCACGCGCGGTATAACCGGTTTCCTCTCGCAGCTCGCGTATCGCGCACGCCAGCGCACCCTCGTTCGGATCGAGCTTGCCGGCCGGATACTCGACCATGACCTTGCCCATCGGATAGCGGTACTGGTTTTCCAGCAGCACGCGGCCGTCGTCGAACAAAGGAATCACCATCACGGCGCCCGGATGCTGCACATATTCGCGGGTCGCGTGCTTGCCGTCCGGCAGTCGCACGGTATCGCACTTGAGCGTCAGAAACGGCCCTTCATGGACCGTCTTGCTGTCGACACAGGTCTCGGTAAGCGCGGCGTCGTGATTGGGAAGTTCAGCCATATGCGGACCTCGGGACAGCTTGGTGCGCGACGGCGAGACGCCGTCAGCGGCGTTTGACGAGATATTGGAAGGTAAAGCCAGGGAAGGCGAACACGACGAACAGGGCGAACGTGATCGCATAAAACTGCCAACCCTGTTCGAAGCGGTTCCCCGCGCGCGCCTCGAGCAGAAAACCGAGCGCGCCGACCACGAAGTACAGCACGATCAATTCAGCGATTCGGACCCACGCGCTCTTCTTCGCCGCTTTCAACGGCACCGCGGCGAAGAGACGCTGATTCAGGAAAGGCAGGTTGGCGCCGACGAGCGCCAACAGCACGATAAACCAACCCGCAGCCGACATCAGAGCAGCAGCGTGTGCTGGATAGCCTGCAGGCAGGCGCGCAGCAGCGGGTCCGGGACGATACCGAGCACCAGCACCGCGACACCGTTGAGCGCGAGCAGCCCACGCGTGCCGGTGTCGGCGACGATCGGCGATTTGTCTTGCGGCTCGTCGAAGTACATCAGCTTGACGATACGCAGGTAGTAGAACGCGCCGAACAGCGACGTGATCACCGCCAGCACCGTCAGCCAGGTCAGGCCGGCGTTCATGGTTGCCTGCAGCACCGCGAGCTTCGCGTAGAAGCCGACCGCGGGCGGAATGCCAGCGAGCGAGAACATCATGATCATCATCACGAACGCGAACACCGGGCTGCGCTGATTCAGGCCCTTGAAGTCCTCGAGCGTGTCCGCTTCGAAATCGCGGCGCGCCAGCAGCATGATGACGCCGAAGGTGCCGAGCGTCGTGATCAGGTAGACGATGCTGTAGAACATTGCCGAGCCGTACGCGCTCGCGGCGCCCACGGTCTTCTGGTCGACCACGCCGGCCAGCAGACCGAGCAGCACGAAGCCCATGTTCGAGATCGCCGAGTAAGCGAGCATGCGCTTGACGTTGCGTTGCACGATACCGGTGATGTTGCCGACGATCAGCGACAGCGCCGCCAGAATCACCAGCATCTGCTGCCATTCGACCGCGAGCGGCAGCAGGCCCATCACGAGGAAGCGCAGACCCCACGCGAATGCCGCCACCTTCGGGCCGCCGCCGACGATCAGCGTCATCGCCGTCGGAGCGCCCTGATACACGTCAGGCACCCACATGTGGAACGGCACCGCGCCCATCTTGAACGCCACGCCCGCCACGATGAAAATCACACCGAACAGCAGCACGCCCGGATCGTAATGGCTCGAGCCGATCGCCTTGAACACTTCGTTCAGGTCGAGCGAGCCGGTCGCGCCGTACAGCATCGAGATGCCGTACAGCAGGAAACCGGAAGCCAGCGCGCCGAGCACGTAGTACTTCATCGCAGCTTCGTTCGACTGCGGCACTTCGCGGCGCAGCGCGATCACAGCGTAGAGTGACAGCGACATCAGTTCCAGACCGAGATACAGCGTCAGGAAGTTGTTGCCGGAGATCATCACGAGCTGGCCGAGCAGCGCGAACATGCCCAACAGGAAGAAGTCCCCGCGGAACAGATTGCGATCTTCGAGGTAACGGCGCGAATAAACGATCGATACCGCGTAGCCGAGCGACACCACCGCCTTCATCACGCTGGCGAACGGGTCCACCACGTACATGTGGCCGAAGAAATAGTGCACTTGCGGGTCGAACGCATTCACCGCAAACCAGACGCCGGCAACCAGCGAAGAAAAGAATGCGATGAAATACGTGGTACGGCGACCGTCCTGGCCGACGAACGTGTCGTTGAGCCACGCGACGACAACGGCGAGCATCACCAGTGCGTCGGGCAACAGAGCAGTCATAGGGGCGTTTTGCATGGTCTTTAAATTCCTCCGCTCGGCGTTACTGAGGCAACGGCAGCTTTGACTGCGCAACGTGGGAGAGGAGGTTTTCCACGGATACGTGCATCACATCGGTAAAGGGCTTCGGATACAGGCCCATGAACAGCGTCAGTGCGGCGAGCACTGCCAGCATGAAAAATTCGCGGCGGTTGATGTCGAGCAGGCTCTTCACATGATCGTTGGCGATCGCGCCGAAGTACACGCGCTTGTACATCCACAGCGTGTAAGCCGCGCCGAGAATCAGCGTGACCGCCGCGCCGCCCGCGATCCAGAAGTTGTACTGGACGGCCGCCAGAATCACCATGAACTCGCCGACGAAACCGGAGGTGCCCGGCAAGCCGCAGTTGGCCATCGCGAACAGCATCACGAACGCCGCGAATTTCGGCATGACGTTGACGACACCGCCGTAATCGGCGATCTGACGCGAGTGCATACGGTCGTACAGCACGCCGATGGTCAGGAACATCGCGCCCGACACGAAACCGTGCGAGATCATCTGCACGATCGCGCCTTCCGCGCCGAGCTGATTGAAGATGAAAAAGCCGAGCGTGACGAAACCCATGTGCGCGATCGACGAATACGCGACCAGCTTCTTCATGTCGGCCTGCACCATCGCGACGAGACCGATGTAGATCACCGCGATCAGCGACAGCGTGATGACGACCGGCGCCAGAAAGTGGCTCGCGTCCGGCGTGATCGGCAACGAGAAGCGCAGGAAACCGTATGCGCCCAGCTTCAGCATGATCGCGGCCAGCACGACCGAGCCGCCCGTCGGCGCTTCCACGTGCGCGTCAGGCAGCCACGTATGCACCGGCCACATCGGCACCTTCACGGCGAAGGCCAGGAAGAATGCTATGAATATCAGCACCTGAGGCGTCATTGCGATCTGTGCGTGCTGCCACGTGGCGAGATCGAACGTGCCGGTCTCGTTGTACAGGTAGAGCAACGCGACCAGCATCAGCAGCGAGCCCATCAGCGTGTACAGGAAGAATTTGAACGCCGCGTACACGCGGTTCGCCCCGCCCCACACGCCGATGATGATGTACATCGGGATCAGCGTCGCTTCGAAGAACACATAGAACAGCATGCCGTCGGCCGCGCTGAACACGCCGACCATGATGCCCGACAGGATCAGGAACGCGGCGAGGTACTGCGCGACGTTCTTCGTGATCACTTCCCACGCGGAGATCACGACGATCACCGTGATCAACGCGGTCAGCACAACGAACCACATCGAGATGCCGTCGACACCCAGGTGGTACGAGATGTGGAAGCGCTCGATCCAGCTCGCCTGTTCGACGAACTGCAGATCGGCGGTGCTCGAATCAAAACTCGTGATCAGCGGGATCGTCACGATGAAGCTAACGACCGAGCCGATCAGCGCAATCCAGCGCGCGGGAGCCGGGTTCCGGTCGGAACCGATAGCCAGGACCAGGAGACCGACGAGGATCGGTAACCAGATCGCGATGCTGAGGATCGGATAAGTGTGCATGAGTGTCCCTCGCCTTATTTGCCGCCGAGCGTTACAAACAGGGTCAGGAGCCCCAACATGCCGATAATCATGGCAAACGCGTAGTGGTAGATGTAGCCGGATTGGAGGAAGCGGATCACGCCGGCAAACCAGCCGATAAAGCGTGCGCTGCCGTTGACGATGCCGTCGATCACGACGACGTCGCCTTCCTTCCAGAGACCACGGCCAATTGCCACGGCGCCCCGCGCAAACACGACTTCGTTGATCTTGTCCATGTAGTACTTGTTATCGAGCAACGTGTAGATCGGGCCGAATGCGCGCTTGATGACAGCCGGCAGATCCGGGCGAACCAGGTACAGGAACCACGCGACCACCACACCCGCGAGCGCGAGCCATACCGGCAGACCCGACACCGAGTGCAGACCCATCGACGCCCAGCCGCGGAACTCCTCGGCCATCTCGTGCAGCGCCGGATGGTTTTCGCTGATGTAGATCACCTTGTCGAACGCCACGCCATGCTGGAAGAAGTCACCGAACAGCATCGGACCGACGCCGATCGCACCGATCACCACCGACGGAATCGCCAGCAGCACCAGCGGCAGCCACACCACCCACGGCGTTTCATGCGGCTCGTGCGCGTGGTCGTCGTGACCATGACCGTGATCGTCATGGCCATGAGCGTGATGCCCATGCGCCGCGGCTTCCGCGCCCATCGGCGATTCCGGATGCTTCGGACCGCGGAAACGCTCCTTGCCGTGGAACACCATGAAGTACATACGGAACGAATACAGCGCAGTGACGAACACGCTCGCCACCACCGCGAAGTACGCGAAACCCGAGCCCGGCAGATGCGACAGCTTCACGGCGTCGATGATCGAGTCTTTCGAGTAGAAGCCCGAGAAGAACGGCGTACCGATCAACGCCAGCGAACCGACCAGCGACGTGATCCACGTGATCGGCATGTACTTGCGCAGGCCGCCCATGTTGCGGATGTCCTGATCGTGGTGCATGCCGATGATCACCGAGCCCGCGCCGAGGAACAGCAGCGCCTTGAAGAACGCGTGCGTCATCAGGTGGAACACGGCGACGGAGTAAGCCGACGCACCAAGCGCGACCGTCATGTAACCGAGCTGCGACAGCGTGGAATAAGCCACCACGCGTTTGATGTCGTTCTGGACGATCCCGAGGAAACCCATGAACAACGCGGTAATCGCGCCGATGACCATGACGAACGACAGTGCCGTGTCCGACAGCTCGAACAGCGGCGACATGCGCGTGACCATGAAGATACCCGCCGTCACCATGGTCGCCGCGTGAATCAGTGCGGAAATCGGCGTCGGGCCTTCCATCGAATCCGGCAGCCAGACGTGCAGCGGGAACTGCGCCGACTTACCCATCGCGCCGATGAACAGGCAAATGCAGGCCACCGTCAGCAGACCCCAGTCCGTGCCCGGGAAGCTCAATGCCGCGAGTTCGGTGCGCTTCGCGAACACGTCGCCGTAGTTCATCGAGCCGGCGAACGCGAACAGCAGGCCGATACCCAGCAGGAAGCCGAAGTCGCCGATGCGGTTCACGATGAACGCCTTCATGTTCGCGTAGATCGCGGTCGGACGAGTGAAGTAGAAGCCGATCAGCAGATACGACACCAAACCCACCGCTTCCCAGCCGAAGAACAGCTGCAGGAAGTTGTTGCTCATCACGAGCATCAACATCGAGAACGTGAACAGCGAGATGTACGAGAAGAAGCGCTGGTAGCCGTCCTCGTCGGCCATGTAGCCGATCGTGTAGATGTGCACCATCAGCGACACGAAGGTCACCACGCACATCATCATGGCCGTCAGCGAGTCAACCAGGAAGCCGATCTCGAACTGCGTCTTGCCGATCGCCATCCATTGATAAACGGTCGCGTTGAAGCTCGCGCCGTCCAGCACCTGGAAGAACACGATCGCCGACAGGATGAACGAGATCGCGACACCGAGGATCGTGACCGAATGCGCGCCCGCTCGCCCCACCGCTTTGCCGAACAGCCCTGCAACCAGGCAGCCGGCGAGCGGTGCCAGCGGGATCGCCAACAACAGGTTTTCATTGAGTATCGTGGACATAACCGCTTTTCCTGAAATTAACCTTTGAGCTGATCGAGATCCTCGACATTGATCGTGTCGAGGCTACGGAACAGGGTCACCAGAATTGCGAGACCGATCGCCGCTTCCGCGGCTGCAACCGTCAGCACGAAAAAGACGAAGATCTGGCCATGCACGTCGCCCAGGTAATGCGAGAACGCGACGAAATTGGTGTTCACCGCGAGCAGCATCAGTTCGATCGCCATCAAGATGATGATGACGTTGCGGCGGTTCAGGAAAATGCCGACGACGCTAATCGCAAACAGGATCGCGCCGAGGACAAGGTAATGGGCAAGGGTCAACATGATTTTCTATCTCCTGTCCGCTCAGCTGTTCTTGGCAGAGGCCTGTTCGGCCGCTGCCGCCGCTGCGGCGGCTTCTTCTGCCGCGACGGTTGCCGCGGTTTTTTCCGACGCCATCTTCACCACGCGCACACGGTCCTGAGCACGCACCTTGACCTGCTCGCTGACGTTCTGGCGTTTGCTATCTTTCTTGTGGCTCGTGGTCAGTGCGATCGCCGCGATGATCGCCACCAGCAGCACGAGGCCGGCGATTTCGAACGCGAAGATGTAGTCGGTGTAGATGACCTTGCCGATCAGGCGGGTGTTCGACCAGTCGCCCATACCGTTCGCGGCCGCCGTGGTGTCACGCAGCGCGGTGCCGGTTGCGCCGTAGCCGTGCCACAGGATCAGTGCGGTTTCGATCACGATGATCGCGCCCACCAGCGTGGCCATCGGCACAAAGCGTTTGAAGTCTTTGCGCAGTACGTCGAGATTGATGTCCAGCATCATCACGACGAACAGGAATAGCACCATCACCGCGCCGACATAGACCAGCACCAGCAGGATCGCAAGGAACTCGGCCTCCAGCAGCATCCAGATCGCGGCTGCGTTGAAGAACGCCAGCACCAGAAACAGTGCGGACGACACCGGGTTGCGCGAGGTGATCACCTTCAGCCCCGAGACAACCAGGAGCAGCGCGAAGATGTAGAACAGTACGGTCGTGAATTCCATGATTACCGGTTCATCGTTAGGCCATCGTCAGGCATTGTTCTTTGGCACGCGTGGTTAGCAAAAGCGGACGATACCGCCAGAACTGCCGCACAGGTGCGCCGTGCCGCGGCGTTCAGGCCGCGGCGTCCGGCCCGACAACAGGCCGTGTTACTGCTTTTACTGCTGCATTTACTGCCGCGCTTATCCCTTAACCGGGAAACGCTTCAACGATACGGTGCGTCGGCTGCCTTGTTCGCAGCGATCTCCGCTTCGTAGCGATCGCCGACGGCCAGCAGCATGTCCTTCGTGAAGTACAGGTCGCCGCGCTTTTCGCCGTGATACTCGAGAATGTGCGTCTCGACGATCGAATCGACCGGGCAGCTTTCTTCGCAGAAACCGCAGAAGATGCACTTGGTCAGGTCGATGTCGTAGCGCGTCGTGCGACGGGTGTTGTCCGCACGCGTTTCCGATTCGATCGTGATGGCGAGCGCCGGGCACACCGCTTCGCACAGCTTGCAGGCAATGCAGCGCTCTTCACCGTTCTCATAGCGGCGCAGCGCATGCAGACCACGGAAACGCGGCGAGATCGGGGTCTTCTCTTCCGGGAACTGCACGGTCACCTTGCGCTGGAACGTATAACGTCCGGTCAGTGCGAGGCCCTTGAGCAATTCCGTGAGGAAGAAGGTCTTGAAAAAATTTTGGATTGCGGTCATGGGTTCATCCGCCCTTTATTTCCAGATGTTCAACGGCGACATGATCCAGAAGCCGACCACCACCAGCCACACCACGCAGACCGGAATAAAGACTTTCCAGCCGAGACGCATGATCTGGTCATAGCGGTAGCGCGGGAACGTGGCGCGCGCCCAGATGAACACCGACAACAGCAAGAAAACCTTGAGGACGAGCCAGAAGATGCCCGGGATGAACGACAGAAACCCGAACGGAGCGCTCCAGCCACCAAGGAACAGCGTTGCAGCCAATGCCGAGATCACGATCATGTTGATGTACTCGGCGAGGAAGAACAGCGCGAACGCCATCCCCGAGTAATCGATCATGTGGCCCGCGACGATTTCCGACTCGCCTTCCACCACGTCGAACGGGTGACGGTTCGTTTCGGCGATGCCCGAGATGAAGTACACGACGAACATCGGCAACAGCGGCAGCCAGTTCCACGACAGGAAGTTCAAGCCGTGCGACGCGAAGAAGCCTTGTTCCTGCGAACCGACGATGCCCGACAGGTTCAGCGTGCCGGCCGTCATCAGCACGACGACGAGCGCGAAGCCCATCGAGATTTCGTATGACACCATTTGCGCCGCGGCGCGCATCGCGCCGAGGAACGCGTACTTCGAGTTCGACGCCCAACCGGCCAGAATCACGCCGTACACGCCGATCGACGAGATCGCCATTGCATACAGCAGACCCGCGTTGATGTCGCCGAGCACCGCGCCCGCCTGGAACGGAATCACCGCCCAGACCGCGAAGGCCGGCACGACCACCATGATCGGCGCGATCAGGTAAATCCAGCGGCTCGCCTGGGCCGGCTGAATCACTTCTTTCAGCAGCAGCTTCAGCACGTCGGCGATCGGCTGCAGCAAACCTGCGGGGCCGACGCGGTTCGGGCCGAGACGCACGTGCATCCAGCCGATCAGCTTACGTTCCCAAAGAATCAGGTAAGCCACGCACAGCAGGATCGCGACGGCTACCACCAGGATGCGCACTAGCGCCCACACCGTGGGCCATGCCACACCGAGAAGCTGGGTGCCGCCCGAGTTGATCGTATCGAACAAGCTCATTTACGCCTTCTCCACCACCAGTTCACCGAACAGGCTGCCCAGCGCTGCACCGGCAGGCGTAGCCGCCGATACGCGGACGACCGTCTCCGCAAGATTCGCGTCGCGCACGGCCGGCAACTGCACCGATTGCTCGCCCTGGCGCACGCGCACTGCGTCGCCTTCCTTCAAACCCAGTTTGTCGAACAGCGCGGCCGGCAGGCCGACCGAGTTCGCCGCGCGTGCCGCCGCCGTGAGGTGCAGCGAATCCGCGCGACGCGCCAGCGCGTCGGCGTGATAGATCGGTACGTTGGCGATGCGCTCAAACTTGCCTTCGGCCGCGTTTGCCGCCTTGGCACGCGCCACTGCAACACCCGTCCTGTTCGACAGACGTGAGCTCAGATCGCCGTCGCCGAGAGCGGCCACGCGCACTTCTTCTGCCGTGTCGAATTCGAAGCCCGGTACGCCGAGCAGGCTGCCCAGCACGCGCAACACTTTCCATGCCGGACGCGTGTCGCCCAGCGGGCGCACGACGCCGTTGAAAGTCTGAGCCGTCCCTTCGGCGTTGACAAACGTACCGGCTGTTTCGGTGAACGGCGCGACCGGCAACAGCACGTCGGCGTATTCGGCGCCAATCTGGAACGGCGACATCACCACGACCATTTCAGCCTGCTTCAGCGCGGCAAGCGCCTGTGCCGGGTTGGCCGTGTCGAACTCCGGCTCGACGTTCAGCAGCACATAGCCCTTGCGCGGTTGCTCGAACACTTCGCGAGCGTTCAGACCGCCTTCTCCCGGCAGCGCGTTCACGAGATGCGCGCCGACCGTGTTGGCCGCTTCCGTGAGGAAGCCGAGCGTCGCGCCCGTTGCGTCCGCGATCCACTGTGCGGCAGCGTGAATGACCGCGAAGTCCGGATGACGGACCGCGACGTTACCGAGCAATACGAGACGGCGTTCGCCAGTGGCTAGCGACTTCGCGACCTGCCTGCTGGCGTCCGTAGGCTGCGTGCCGGCAAACGCTTCAGGCAGTGCAACGCCGTTGGCTTCCGCAATCGCGCCCGCGATACTGGCCAGCGCGTCCAGCCAGGCCGACGGGGCCGCGACCACGCGTTGCGCTTGCGGAATCAATGCGTCTTCGCTGCTGGCTTGCACGAGCGTGAGCTTCGCGCCGTTCTTCGCCGCCTGACGCAGACGCGCTGCGAACAGTGGATGATCGCGACGCAAATCCGAACCGATCACGAGCGCCGCATCGACGTTCGACAATTCGGCGATTGCCGTACCCAACCATGGCGCGCCGTTGGCCGGTGCGGAGAAATCCGACTGACGCAGACGGAAATCGACGTTCGGCGTGCCGACCGCTTGCGCGAGCTGCTTCAACAGGAACAGTTCTTCGACCGTGCTGTGAGCGCTGCCGAGCGCGGCCAGCGCGCTCGCGCCGTGGTCGCCCTTGATGCCCTTCAGGCCCTTGACCACGTACTCGAGCGCGGTCTGCCAGTCGGTTTCGACCCAGTTGCCGCCTTGCTTGAGCATCGGGTGCGTCAGACGCTCGGGGCTGTTCAGGGCTTCATACGAAAAGCGGTCCTTGTCCGAAATCCAGCATTCGTTGATGGATTCGTTTTCGAACGGCAGAACCCGCATCACGCGATTGTTCTTCACCTGCACCACGAGGTTCGCGCCGACCGAATCGTGCGGGCTCACCGACTTGCGGCGCGACAGCTCCCACGTACGGGCGCTGTAACGGAACGGCTTGCTGGTCAGCGCACCGACCGGGCACAGATCGATCATGTTGCCCGACAGTTCAGAGTCGACCGTCTTGCCGACGAACGAGGTGATTTCCGAATGCTCGCCGCGGCCCAGCATGCCCAGTTCCATCACGCCGGCAATTTCCTGGCCAAAGCGGACGCAACGCGTGCAGTGGATGCAACGCGACATTTCTTCCATCGAGATCAGCGGGCCGACGTTCTTGTGGAACACCACGCGCTTTTCCTCGCTATAACGCGACGCCGACTTGCCGTAACCCACGGCCAGATCCTGCAACTGGCACTCGCCACCCTGGTCGCAGATCGGGCAATCCAGCGGGTGGTTGATCAGCAGGAATTCCATCACGGCTTGCTGGCCCTTGACGGCCTTGTCCGACTTGGTGCGCACGATCATGCCCGCCGACACCGGCGTCGCGCATGCGGGCACGGCCTTCGGCATCTTCTCGACATCGACCAGACACATCCGGCAGTTGGCCGCAATCGACAGCTTCTTGTGATAGCAGAAGTGAGGAATGTACGTGTCGACCTTATGCGCAGCCTGGATCACCATGCTGCCTTCAGGCACCTCTACTTTCTTGCCGTCTATTTCAAGTTCAACCATGATGGTCAATCTTCCTTAACCTGTTACCGCTCAATCGTTCGCCTGTTCATCGCCGTGTCAGGCGATGAATCCCGCGGTTGACGTGTTCGTCTGGTGGTTATCTGGTGAGCCAGCCCAGCTGACCAACTCAAGCGGCCACTGTTTCCGTCGCCGCCGCCGCGCCGGCATGACCGCCGGTGAGGCAATGCTTGTGGGCGACGTGATATTCGAATTCGTCCCAGTAGTGCTTGAGCATGCCGCGAACCGGCATGGCCGCCGCGTCGCCGAGCGCGCAAATCGTGCGGCCCATGATGTTTTCCGCGACCGAGTTCAGCAAATCGAGATCCTCCGGACGGCCGAGCCCATGCTCGATACGATGGACGACGCGGTACAGCCAGCCCGTGCCTTCACGGCAAGGCGTGCATTGACCGCACGACTCTTCGTAATAGAAATACGACAGACGCAGCAGCGAGCGCACCATGCAGCGCGTTTCGTCCATCACGATGACCGCGCCCGAACCGAGCATCGAGCCGGCCTTGGCGATCGAGTCGTAATCCATGTCGGTCTGCATCATCATCTCGCCCGGAATCACCGGTGCCGACGAACCGCCAGGAATCACGGCCTTGATCTTCTTGCCGCCGCGGATGCCGCCGGCGAGTTCCATTAGCGTGGCGAACGGCGTGCCGAGCGGAATTTCATAATTACCCGGACGCTCGACGTCGCCCGACACCGAGAAAATCTTCGTTCCGCCGTTGTTCGGCTTGCCGATTTCGAGGTAAGTCTGCGGACCGATCGCAAGCAGGAACGGCACTGCCGCGAACGTCTCGGTGTTGTTGATCGTGGTCGGCTTACCGTACACGCCGAAGCTCGCCGGGAACGGCGGCTTGAAGCGCGGCTGGCCTTTCTTGCCTTCCAGCGATTCGAGCAGCGCGGTTTCCTCGCCACAGATGTAGGCGCCGTAACCGTGATGCGCATGCAGTTCGAACGAGAATCCCGAACCCATGATGTTCTCGCCGAGGAACCCGGCGCGGCGCGCTTCGTCCAACGCCTGTTCAAAGCGTCGATAGACGTCGAAGATTTCGCCGTGAATATAGTTGTAGCCGACCGTGATGCCCATCGCGTACGCGCCGATGGCCATGCCTTCGATCAGCGAGTGCGGATTGAAGCGCAGGATGTCGCGGTCTTTGAACGTGCCCGGTTCGCCTTCGTCCGAATTGCAGACGAGATACTTCTGCCCCGGGAACTGACGCGGCATGAAGCTCCACTTCAGACCGGTCGGGAATCCTGCACCGCCACGGCCGCGCAGACCCGACGCCTTGACGTCGGCAATCACCTGCTCGGGCGGAATCTTTTCTTCCAGAATGCGGCGCAGCTGGGCGTAACCGCCGCGCGCCACATAGTCTTCGAGATGCCAGTTGTCGCCGTTCAGGCCGGCGAGAATCAGCGGTTTGATGTGACGATCGTGTAAAGACGTCATTTCGAAAGTTCCTCGAGCAGCTGGTCGATCTTCGCGCGGCTCATGAAGCTGCACATGCGATGGTTGTTCACCAGCATCACCGGCGCGTCGCCGCACGAACCCATGCACTCACCTTCTTTCAGGGTGAACTTGCCGTCGGGCGTGGTTTCGCCGAAGTCGATGCCGAGCTTCTGCTTCAGATAATCAGCGGCGCTGTCGGAACCGCCGTCCGGGCCGAGCTGGCACGGCAGGTTCGTGCAGAGCGTGATCTTGTGCTTGCCGACCGGCGAGGTCTCGTACATCGTGTAGAAGGTAGCCACCTCCTGCACGGCGACCGCCGGCATGCCGAGATAGTCCGCGACGAACTCCATGAGTTCGGGCGACAGCCAGCCATGCTCTTCCTGAGCAACGGCCAACGCCGACATCACGGCGGACTGTTTCTGATCGGCGGGATACTTCGCGATCGCACGATCGATTTCTTTCAGGCCTTCAGCTGAGATCATTTTCAGACACGACTCTTTCAATTCCTACCGAACGAAAACCCGTCGCTCATTCATGCTGCGACAGACCCGGCGTTCCTTTGCTTGACGCGTGTCCCCGGTGCAATCTGAAGACACGCGCCGATGAATACGTCCTAGCGATCCACTTCGCCGAACACGATGTCCTGAGTGCCGATGATCGTCACGGCGTCGGCGATCATGTGGCCGCGCGCCATTTCGTCCAGCGAGGACAGGTGCGCATAGCCCGGTGCGCGAATCTTCAGGCGATACGGTTTGTTGGCGCCGTCCGAAATCAGATAGATGCCAAACTCGCCCTTCGGATGCTCGACCGCCGCGTAGGCCTCGCCTTCGGGAACGTGGAAGCCTTCCGTGAAGAGCTTGAAGTGGTGAATCAGCTCTTCCATGTTCGACTTCATGCCGACGCGCGACGGGGGCGCAACCTTGTGATTGTCGATCATCACGGGGCCTGGATTCTTGCGCAACCACTCAACGCACTGTTTCACGATGCGTATGGATTGGCGCATTTCTTCGACACGCACCAGATAGCGGTCATAGCAGTCGCCGTTCACGCCGACCGGAATGTCGAAATCGAGCTTGTCGTAGACTTCGTACGGCTGCTTCTTGCGCAAATCCCATTCGATGCCCGAGCCGCGCAGCATTGCGCCGGTCATGCCGAGCTGCAGTGCACGTTCCGGGCTGACCACGCCGATGCCGACCAGACGCTGCTTCCAGATCCGGTTGTCGGTGAGCAGCGTTTCGTATTCGTCGACGCACTTTGGGAAACGCGTGAAGAAGTCGTCGATGAAATCGAGCAGCGAACCTTGACGGTTCTCGTTCATCTTCGACAATGCCTTCGCATTGCGGATCTTCGAAGCCTTGTACTGCGGCATCGCATCGGGCAAATCACGATAGACACCACCCGGACGATAGTAGGCCGCGTGCATCCGTGCGCCGGACACTGCTTCGTACACGTCCATCAGGTCTTCGCGTTCGCGGAACGCATACAGAAACACCGCCATCGCGCCGACGTCGAGCGCATGCGCGCCGATCCACATCAGATGGTTCAGCACGCGCGTGATCTCGTCGAACATCACGCGAATGTATTGCGCGCGCACCGGCACGTCGATGCCGAGCAGCTTTTCGATCGCCATCACGTAGCCGTGCTCGTTGACCATCATCGACACGTAGTCGAGACGGTCCATGTACGGCACGGACTGGATGAAGGTTTTGGTTTCGGCGAGCTTTTCAGTCGCGCGATGCAGCAGCCCGATGTGCGGATCGGCGCGCTGGATGACTTCGCCGTCGAGTTCGAGCACGAGACGCAGCACACCGTGCGCTGCCGGATGCTGAGGGCCGAAGTTGAGCGTGTAGTTCTTGATCTCTGCCATGGCGTTCTCTTAGTGTTTCAGACCGCCATAGCGATCCTCGCGGATCACGCGCGGCGTGATTTCCCGCGGCTCGATCGTCACAGGCTGATAGACGACGCGCTTCTCTTCCGGGTCGTAACGCATTTCGACGTAGCCGGAGACAGGGAAATCTTTACGGAACGGGTGACCAATGAAACCGTAGTCGGTCAGAATGCGGCGCAGGTCCGGGTGGCCTTCGAAAACGATGCCGTACAGGTCGAATGCTTCGCGCTCGTACCAGTTGACCGAATTCCAGATTTCGACGGCGGACGGCAGGATCGGCACTTCGTCGTCCGGGGCGAACACGCGCAGACGCAAACGCCAGTTGTTCTGCACCGACAACAAATGCAGAACGGCTGCGAAACGCGGGCCGTCGTAAGCGCCGTCGGCGTAAGTCTGATAGTCGACGCCGCACAGGTCCACGCATTGCTCGAAACCGAGCGAGCGGTCGTCCCGCAGACGCGTTGCCACGTTGAGGTAGTCGCTTGCCTTCACGACGATCGTCAACTCACCGATCGCTTCGGTGGTGCTCAGCAGGAGGCCGCCAAAGGCCGCCTCGAGGTTCGCTTTCAGGGTCTCGAGTTTGCTTGCCATATTGTGGGGGAGGCGTTGGCCTTATTGACGGGCGATGGTGTTGGTGCGGCGAATCTTGGCCTGCAACTGGATCACGCCGTAGACCAGCGCTTCAGCGGTAGGCGGGCAACCCGGCACATAGACGTCGACCGGCACGATCCGGTCGCAGCCGCGCACTACCGAATACGAGTAGTGGTAATAGCCGCCGCCATTCGCGCACGAGCCCATCGAGATCACCCAGCGCGGCTCGGCCATCTGGTCATAAACCTTGCGCAGAGCGGGCGCCATCTTATTGCACAGCGTGCCGGCGACGATCATCACGTCCGACTGACGCGGACTGGGACGAAACACCACGCCGAAGCGGTCGAGGTCGTAACGGGCAGCGCCCGCATGCATCATCTCGACCGCACAGCACGCAAGACCGAACGTCATCGGCCACAACGAGCCGGTGCGCGTCCAGTTGATCAGTTTGTCTGCCGTGGTGGTGACAAACCCTTCCTTCAAGACCCCTTCGATACTCATTTGCTTTCCACTCCAGACGGGGCGGCAAGCCTTGGCCACCCACGCAAACCGGCGATTAATCCATCATTCCCAGTCGAGGCCGCCCTTCTTCCAGATATAGGCAAAACCAAGCAGGAACTCGAGCAGGAAAATCATCATTGCCATGAAGCCCGGCCAGCCGATGTCACGCAAGGCCACGCCCCACGGGAACAGGAACGCGGTTTCAAGGTCGAAAATGATGAAGAGAATGGCGACGAGGTAGTAGCGCACGTCGAACTTCATGCGCGCATCTTCGAATGCTTCGAAGCCGCACTCGTACGGTGCGTTTTTCTCGGTATCAGGCTTGTTGGGACCAAGGATCTTACCGATACTGACCAGCGCTACGCCTAAACCGGTGCCTACAATGAGGAACAACAAGACGGGGAAATAGGCTGCGAGGTTCAAGACTATCCTCAATCGGTTGGTTCTAAAGTGCCGCCAAGAGCATAGCACTCCTGACGCGAAATCACTTCCGAAACGCACATGCCGCAAGCCCAACGCAAGCCGTGCCCTGAAAGTGAAAATGCCAGCCGAAGCGAAGCAAGCGGCTGGCATTTAGATAACATTTTGGTGCCGACGGCGAGACTCGAACTCGCACAGCTTTCGCCACTACCCCCTCAAGATAGCGTGTCTACCAATTTCACCACGTCGGCACTGCATGCAATCCGGGAAAACAACTTGTAAAACCCGCGAATCGCTTCAAGACTTGGATTGTAACTTGTTTAAACAGTTTGTTCAACGCACAAAAGGCGCTTTGAACGAAAATTTTATTTCGGCACACCGGTAGCCGGAACGGACGCCGGCGAGGCAGGCGATGCCGGCAGTGCAGCCGAGCCAGCGACCGGCGCGGAAGCGCCGGGCGTGGCCGTCGGCGCAGCCGGTGCGGTCACCGCCGCGCCCAGCAAGCCCGCGGAAGGTTTCGACCGATACGCGCCAAGATAAGTGAGCGCGAGCGTCGTGACAAAAAACACTGCGGCGAGCACGGCCGTCGTCCGCGACAAAAAGTTGGCCGAACCGGTTGCACCGAACAGGCTGCCCGATGCGCCGCTACCGAAAGCAGCGCCCATATCGGCGCCTTTGCCGTGCTGCAGCAAGACAAGGCCGATGACCCCAAGAGCCGACAACAGCTGAACGACGATAATCAATGTTTTCAAATACAGCATCACACTCACCTGAGTCTTATTTAACCGCGCCACACACAGTGTGTTTCGCGGGATGGGGTCATCCTCGACAAGGCGCCCTGCTTAACCGGCGACGCTGGTTGCAGCCGCCGCCTTGCAGATCGCCAGGAAATCCTGGTCCTTCAACGACGCGCCGCCGATCAGGCCGCCGTCGATATCCGGTTGACGGAACAATTCTTCCGCGTTTTCCGGCTTTACGCTGCCGCCATACAACAGCGGCACATCCGCCACCGCCACGCCCTTTGCCGCCAGACGCCCGCGCAGAAACGCATGAACTGCCTGCGCCTGGGCCGAGCTTGCGCTCTTGCCGGTGCCGATCGCCCAGACCGGTTCGTACGCGACGACCAAACGGGCCGCCTCCTGCACCGACAGCTTCGCCAGCACTTCATCCAGCTGGGCGCCGACCACCTGCTCGGTCGAACCGGCTTCGCGCTCTTCGAGCGTTTCACCGACGCACACGATCGGCGTCAAACCTGCTTCCAGCGCGCGCTGCGTTTTCACCGCGACCAGCTCGGCGCTTTCGCGATGATAGGCACGGCGCTCCGAGTGACCGACGATCGCGAACGTCGCGCCGAAATCCGTCGCCATGGGTGCCGCCACTTCACCGGTATAGGCACCATGCGTGAACGCTGACACGTCCTGCAGGCCCCACACGACCCGACTGCCTTCCAGCAACGATTGAGTCTGCGCAAGATACAGACTCGGCACACACACGCCCACGCGCACGTCGGCCGGCAGATCGCCCGCGCCTTGCGCCACAGCCTGCAACAGCGTGGCATTCGCAGCGAGACGCCCGTGCATCTTCCAGTTACCGACTACCAGTTTGGCTCGTTGTTGTTTCGACATCGTCTCGTCTAGTCTTGGCGGGCGGACTTTGTTTGCGCTTACAGTCCGCCGTTCGGATTCATTCGGCGTGCGCAAAACGCGCAATTTTACTGCGTGGGGTGGATCGGGTCAAACCGACCGTGTCAAGCGCCCTCACCCCAAGCCAGTACGATCTTGCCGACGTGCGTGCTGCTTTCCATCAGTGCATGCGCGTCAGCGGCCTGCGCGGCCGGAAACACGCGGTGCACGACAGGCTTGATACGGCCCGCTTCGAGATGCGGCCACACCTGCTCTTTCAGTCGCGCGGCGATCTTCGCCTTGAATTCGATCGGCCGTGGACGCAGCGTCGAGCCGGTCACGGTCAAACGGCGGCGCAGCACCTCGTTCAGATTCAGCTCCGCCTTCGCGCCACCCAACAAAGCGATCACGACGATGCGACCACCGTCGGCGAGCGCCGCGAGTTCGCGCGGCACGTAGCTGCCCGCCACCATGTCGAGCACCACGTCGACGCCACGATCGTTGGTCAGCGACTTGATCACTTCGACGAAATCTTCCGTCTTGTAGTTGATCGCCCGCTCGGCGCCCAGCGCCTCACATGCACGGCACTTTTCATCCGACCCGGCAGTGGCGAACACGCGAAAACCGAGCGCATGCGCAATCTGGATCGCCGTCACGCCGATGCCGCTCGAGCCGCCCTGCACCAGCAGCGTTTCGTTCGGCGCGCCCTCGCCCTTGCCGAGTTGCGCGCGATCGAACACGTTGCTCCACACCGTGAAGAAAGTCTCCGGCAGCGAAGCCGCCTCGACGTCCGACAAACCCGCCGGCACCGGCAAGCACTGCAACAGCGGCGCGGCCACATATTCCGCGTAACCGCCGCCCGCCAGCAAGGCACACACACGGTCGCCGATTTTCAAACCAAACGGGTTGTTCTTTTCGTCGATCGCACCGCCGACGATCTCACCCGCCACCTCCAGCCCCGGCAGATCCGACGCACCGGGCGGCGGCGCATAGCCGCCCTTGCGCTGGAACACATCCGGACGGTTGATGCCGGATGCCGCCACCTTGATCAGCACCTCACCCGCTTTCGGCTGCGGCGTGGGTCGTTCCGCCAGCTTGAGGACGTCCGGCGCACCGAATTCGGTGATTTCGATCGCTTTCATCTGCGTCAACTCCAAGATTGGATTGCGTTGCATACCCGTTGCTCACCGCGACGGACGCGAATCGTCCGACCTACGGCAAAGCGCCCGACGCAAACAGAGTACCCGCTTGTCGCCATTTGCACTCATCTGCAACGCAATCCACCCTGCATGAAAAACGGCCGGCGCGCATTCGCGCTGCCGGCCGTTGCTCCGCTACCGCATTACTGCGGCGTCGGCTCGCCTTGCGGCGCGCCGTCCGCGGCGTCGTTCAGCAATGCCTTGGCCGACAAACGCACGCGGCCCTTCTCGTCCGTTTGGATGACCTTGACCTTGACCTGCTGGCCGTCCTTCAGATAGTCGTTGATGTCTTTGATGCGCTCGTTGGCGATTTCAGAGATATGCAGCAGACCGTCCTTGCCCGGCAGGATGTTCACGATCGCGCCGAAATCGAGCAGCTTGAGCACGGTGCCTTCGTACACCTGGCCCACTTCGACTTCCAGCGTGATGTTCTCGATACGCTTCTTCGCTTCGGCCATCCCTTCGCTGCTCGTGCTCGCGATGGTGACGACGCCGTCGTCGGAAATATCGATCGTCGTGCCGGTTTCTTCGGTCAGCGCGCGGATCACCGAACCACCCTTGCCGATCACGTCGCGGATCTTTTCCGGGTTGATCTTGATGGTGATCATGCGCGGTGCGAACTCCGACAACTGCGTGTTCGCGCCCGACACCGCCGAGGTCATCTTGCCGAGGATGTGCATACGGCCTTCCTTCGCTTGCGCGAGGGCGACCTGCATGATTTCCTTCGTGATGCCCTGGATCTTGATGTCCATCTGCAGCGCGGTCACGCCTTGCTCGGTACCCGCCACCTTGAAGTCCATGTCGCCGAGGTGATCTTCGTCGCCGAGGATGTCGGTCAGCACGGCAAAACGGTTGCCTTCGAGGATCAGGCCCATCGCGATGCCGGCGACGTGTGCCTTCATCGGCACGCCGGCGTCCATCAGCGCGAGGCAGCCGCCGCACACCGAAGCCATCGACGACGAACCGTTCGACTCCGTGATTTCCGACACGACGCGGATCGAGTAGCCGAATTCGTCGGCGCTCGGCAGGCACGCAGCCAGCGCGCGCTTGGCCAGACGGCCGTGACCGATTTCACGGCGCTTCGGCGAACCGACGCGGCCCGTTTCGCCGGTCGCGAACGGAGGCATGTTGTAGTGGAGCATGAAGCGTTCGCGGTACTCGCCTTCAAGCGCGTCGATGTTCTGCTCGTCGCCCTTCGTGCCGAGTGTGGCAATCACCAGCGCTTGCGTTTCGCCGCGCGTGAACAGTGCCGAGCCGTGCGTACGCGGCAGCACGCCGGTACGGATTTCGATCGGGCGCACGGTGCGCGTGTCACGGCCGTCGATACGCGGCTCGCCGTTCAGGATCTGCGTGCGGACGATCTTCGCTTCGATGTCGAACAGCACGTTGCCGACGGTGGCCTTGTCGGCTGCCGGCGTACCGCTTGCCGCTGCGTCTTCTTCGAGCTTCGCCGACGTCGCTGCGTAGACTTCCTTCAGCTTGGCCGAACGCGCCTGCTTGTCGCGGATCTGGTAAGCGGCGAGCAGGTCGGCTTGCGCCAGTTCCGTCACGCGTGCGATCAGCGGCTCGTTCTTCGCCGCCGGTTGCCAATCCCATTCCGGCTTGCCGCCTTCGCGGACCAGATCGTGGATCGCGTCGATCGCGATCTGCATTTGCTCATGGCCGAACACCACGCCGCCGAGCATCACTTCTTCGCTCAACTGCTGCGCTTCCGATTCCACCATCAGCACCGCGCGCTCCGTACCGGCGACGATCAGGTCGAGCGCCGATTCCTTCATTTGCGAACGCGTCGGGTTCAACACGTATTCGTTGTTGATGTAGGCCACGCGTGCTGCGCCGACCGGGCCGTTGAACGGCAGACCGGACACGGCGAGCGCCGCTGACGCGCCGATCAGCGCGGGGATGTCGGCGGGGATTTCCGGGTTCAGCGACAGGACGTGGATCACGACCTGGACTTCGTTGTAGAAGCCTTCCGGGAACAGCGGGCGCAGCGGACGATCGATCAGGCGCGAGGTCAGCGTTTCGCCTTCCGACGGACGGCCTTCGCGGCGGAAGAAGCCACCCGGGATCTTACCGGCGGCGTAGGTCTTTTCGAGGTAGTCGACGGTCAGCGGGAAGAAGTCCTGGCCCGGCTTGGCCGTCTTGGCGCCGACCACGGTTGCCAGCACGACGGTGTCTTCGACGTCGACGATCACCGCACCGCTCGCTTGGCGAGCGATTTCGCCGGTTTCGAGGCGAACGTTATGTTGTCCCCACTTGAACTCTTTGACGATCTTATTGAACATAGTCATTGCTTTCCTCATCGTAATGCCGCGCGGACCAGAAGCGGCGCGGCAACGCCAGACCGGCGCCACATGGGAAGAGTAGTGTTATGCCATTCCAGAGAACCACGCGCTGCGTCGGGTACATGCGTGAACCGCTGGAATGACACAAAGCTCCGCCCTGGGGCCCGGCCGTGTTTCTTTTTTGCTGCTTGCTCTACTGCTTTAACTACTGCCTGGGTTACTGCAAATACTGCTCTTGCCTGCCCCCGCTGCATGAACCGGCACGCCACTGCGGACGACAGGCGATGCGCATCACGTGAAGCGCATCGTGCAAAAACAAAATGCCTGTATCAGTGAACCTGACACAGGCATCTTGCTGAACGACTGGCCGATTACTTACGCAGACCCAGCTTCTCGATCAGGCTGCGGTAACGATCCGCGTCCTTGCTCTTCAGGTAGTCGAGCAGCTTACGACGGCGGCTCACCATGCGCAGCAGACCGCGGCGGCTGTGGTGATCTTTCGCGTGTGCCTTGAAGTGAACGGTCAGTTCGTTGATGCGGGTCGTGAGCAGCGCGACCTGAACTTCGGGGGAGCCGGTGTCGTTAGCTGCGCGTGCGAATTGCGCAACGACTTCGGACTTCTTGCTTGTTTCAACTGCGGACATGTCTATTTCCTTGAGAACTGGACAGGCGGTCACGGAAGAAAGGCCGTGCCGTGGATTACCCCGCATGCAGGACAGAATCACACCCCTGCCTCACAACGGGACGCGTATTGTAGCACAGCGCGAACCAGCCGCGAACCCAGCCGAGCCGGGCGAACCGTACCCAACCGCGTGCGCGCGACGCCCTAGCACGCCCGCCGGCGTCAGGGCCGCCGCATCTTGCAAACGGTCGGCGCGACGGTGCGCTCGGGCGGCAACGCCAACACCGTGCGAAAGCCGTAGCCGGAGCCTTCGTTGTCGAAGCGCACGCCCGGCGTGCCGGCTTTGTCCATCTCCATCACATACAGGGGCTGAATCAGCTGATGGTCGTCGGCGCGCATCCACGATGCGTGAAAGCCGTTGTCGAAGCGCAGCCCCTCCAGCGCGCGGGCGACGGCTGTGGGATCGGCGCTGCCGGCCCGGTTCATCGCCGCGGCAAGGGTTTCGATCATCAAGGGCATGCGCAGCACCGGGTAGTCGTCCTGCGCGGCGGAGAAACGGGTCCGGAACGCGGCGTACCAAGCGTCGGAAGCGGCGCCGCCCGCGTTCGGGTGCCAGTCGGCGACCGCAATCACGTGACCGACGCCCGCGTCGCCCAGCGCCGCTGGCGCCCCGAGGCTGTTGCCGTAGAAGGTGTAGAACTTCGTGTCCAGCCCCTGCTCACGCGCCGCCTTGACGAGCAGCGTCAGGTCGTTGCCCCAGTTACCGGTGATCACCGCGTCGGCACCGCTCGCGCGGATTTTCGCCATGTAGGGCGCGAAATCCTTGACGCGGCCGATCGGATGAAACTCGTCGCCGACCACCGCGATATCCGGGCGCTTCGCCGCCAGCGTTGAGCGCGCGAGGCTGCTGACGTCGTGGCCGAAGCTGTAATCCTGATTCAGCAGATACACCTTCTTCACCGCCTTGTCGCGCTGGATCACGTCCGCCAGCGCGTCCATGCGCATGCCTGCGTGCGCGTCGAAGCGGAAATGCCAGAAGCTGCAATTGGCGTTGGTGAGCGCGGGGTCGTCGGCGGAATAATTGAGGAACAGCGCGCGGTTGCCCGGCTCGCGGCTGTTCTGCTTGTTGATTGCGCCGATCAGCGCGGCGGCGACCGCCGAACTGTTGCCCTGCATGACGTAGCCGATATGGCGGTCGGCGGCCGCGCGCAGTTGCGTGAGCGCATCTTCGGCGCTGCCCTTGCTGTCGAGTACGACCAGTTCGAACGGGTGAGCGCCGTCGGCGAGCTTTACGCCGCCCTGCGCATTCACCTGCTCGACGCCGAAGCGCAGATTGCGCTCGACCGCCGCGCCCGCGTTCGCGAACGGCCCCGACATGCCTTCGATAAGCGCGAGCCGGATCGGCGCACCGGCGGGCTTCGTCGCCGCGTTTGCGGTCGAATTGGCGCCCGGGTTCGCCGCCGTCTGGGCCGCCGCATAAGCCGCCGCGGCCATCGAAATCGCCGCCAGCGCCGCTGCCGCCCGCCGTTGCCACATCGCCATCGTCATTGCCCCGCCTGAATCGTCGAAGCGCGGATCATAGGACGTACCGGACGGAATAAGCAAGCCGGCACAGCCGTTATCGCACCAGGCGCACGGCGTGCGCGCGAAGCGCAGATCCTTTGCCACAGCGCGTGTCAAAATGATGCGTCTCGATGATAAAAACCGCTACTCAAACACCATCGGAGGAATTCATGTTGAACCGTCATCACGCCACAGCGGCCCCGAGCGCAGCGCCGGCCGCCGGACGTCTGCGCCGCGCGGCGCTCGTCTGCCTGAGCGCGTTGACGCTCGCCGGCTGCGCGCAGCCCTGGCAGCAGTATCAACAGGGAGCGGACGAATCGACCATCGTCGCGCGCCTCGGCCCGCCGCGCGAAGTCTACGACCTGCCGAACGGCGGCAGACGCCTGATGTGGCCAACCCAGCCGATGGGCGAAACGACCACCGCCGCCGACATCGACGCGGCCGGCAAGATCGTCAACGTGCGCCAGGTGCTGCAACCCAACGAGTTCTATCGGGCCGAAATCGGCAAATGGACCAGGAGCGACGTGCTGGTGAATTTCGGCCGCCCGGTCGAAACCACGTATTTCCCGTTGATGAAGCGTGAAGTCTGGACGTATCGCTACCTCGAAGACAACGTCTGGTACATGATGTACAGCTTCTATTTCGACGAACAGGGCATCGTGCGGCTCACGCAGAAAACGCCTGACCCGTTGCACGATCCGGGCCGCCGCAACATATTCTGAGCGCTTGCCCGAACGCTATGCGCGAGCATCTACGAAGCCGCCTTCCCCGAGGCGGCTTTTTTTATTTATTTATTGTGCATACCCGCGAATTTTGTTCGGGCACAGCCGATTTATTTTTTGATAGAAAGGCATTCGTAAGCATGAATTTGGCGCCGGCTCCCTGAAGAGCAGCAGGGCACAGCCCCGTGATCCGGCACCGAATGGGTGCTCTCTCACTTACGGAGCCGCTATCGATGAACCGTCCCAAACGTCTGCTGGTCGCCAACGTTGCATGGGCGCATGAAACCGCCGCGCGCAACCCCGGTTTTTTTCGTGATCTGGTGCGTGGCCAGAACCCTCATGTGCTGTGGATCGGCTGCTCGGACAGCCGCGTGCCCGCCGAAACCATCACGCATTGCGAGCCCGGTGATCTGTTCGTCCACCGCAACATCGCCAACCTCTTTCATCCCGGCGACGACAACTCCGCGAGCGTCCTCGAATACGCGGTGCGGGTGCTGAAGGTCGGCCATGTGATCGTCTGCGGCCACTACGGCTGCGGCGGCGTGCGCGCCGCGCTGTTGCCGCCGGACCCGGGGCTGCCGCACGTGAATCGCCGGATCGCGCCGCTCTGCGCGCTGGCGAAGACGCATCGCGAGGAACTGCATGGCCATGCGAGCGAACGTGAGCGTGTCGATCGCCTCGCCGAACTGAACGTGCTCGAACAGGTACGCCGGCTGCGCGCGAGTCCGATCGTGCTGGAAGCCGATCCGGCGCCGCTCGTCCACGGCTGGATCTTCGCGCTCGACGACGGGCGCATCAAGGTCCTCACGTCCGGCTATGAAGCCGACGACGCGACGACCTGCACGACCGCCGCCCATAGCGCCGCCTAGCGCACAGCGCAGTGCGCCGCGTCGTTCGAACCGCCGCTGGAACCGAAGCCGGTCCAGCCCTTTCCGGCCATCTGCCGCCATCCCTTACCGCACCGACACCATGAACCTTCAGGCTTTTTTCTCCACGTTTCAGCGCGATCTGCTAGCGGGCACGGTCGTTTTTCTGGTGGCGTTGCCGCTCTGTCTGGGCATCGCCAATGCCTCGGGTGTCGAACCGTTCGCCGGGCTGGTATCGGGCATCGTCGGCGGGCTGGTGGTGGCCGTGCTGAGCGGCTCGCGCCTGAGCGTGAGCGGACCGGCGGCGGGTCTCGTCGTGATCGTCGTCGACGGTATCGCGCAACTTGGCAGCTTTTCCGCCTTCCTGCTGGCCGTGCTGCTGTCCGGCGCGATCCAGTTCGGCTTCGGCATGCTCAAGGCCGGCCGGTTCGCCGCCTATGTGCCGTCGCCGGTCATCAAGGGCATGCTCGCGGCCATCGGCGTGCTGTTGATCGTCAAGCAATTTCCCCTCGCGCTTGGGTGGGTCGGCGCTCACGCGTCGTCCGCAGCGCAAGCCGCAGCTCAGGCGGCCGGCACGGTCGCGACACGGTTCGGCTCGATCTCGCTGACGGCCGGCTTGATCACGTTGCTGTCGCTCGCGATCCTGGTCGGCTGGGAAACCCGCGCGCTGCGTCGCTTCGCGCTGGTGCGCCTCGTGCCGGCGCCGCTCGCGGTGGTGCTGCTGGGAATTGGCGCGACGTTGCTGCTGAGTCTGCTGGCGCCGTCGCTCGCGCCGCCTGCCGAACATCGGGTCGCGCTGCCTTCATTGGAATCGTTCGCGGCGCTGCGGCTCGCGCTCGAATGGGCCGACTTCGGGCCGCACTTCGCACAACTCGTCAATCCCGACGTCTGGCGAGTCGCCATCACGCTCGCGATCGTCGCGAGTCTTGAAACGCTGTTGAGCCTGGAAGCGGTCGAGCAGATCGATCCCGAACGACGCGCCGCGCCGCCGGATCGTGAGTTGAAGGCACAAGGCGTGGGCAATCTGATCGCGGGCGCGATCGGCGGCCTGCCGATCACGTCGGTGATCGTGCGCAGCTCCGCCAACGTGCACGCGGGTGCGCAGAGCCGGCTGTCGGCGATCATTCACGGCGTCCTGCTGCTGGTCAGCGTGTTTGCGCTGACCAGCGTGATCAATCTGATTCCGCTCGCCTGCCTTGCGGCGATCCTGATCTTCACGGGGCTGAAGCTCGCCAAACCGTCGTTGTTCGTCGCTATCGCAAGGCAGGGGTTCGCGCCGTTCGCACCGTTCATCGTCACGCTGCTCGGCGTGCTTGCGACCGACCTGCTGATCGGCATCGTGCTCGGCATTCTGTGCAGCGTGCTGCTCGCGCTGTATGCGAACCTGCGCAGTCCGCTCGTGCTCGCGCAACATGGCGATCACTATCTGCTGTCGTTCCGCAAGGATGTGTCGTTTCTCGGCAAGGTGCCGCTCAAGCATTACCTGCAGCAGATTCCCGACGGCGCGACCGTGATCGTCGACGCGACGCGCGCCGATTTCGTCGACCACGATGTGCGCGAGTTGCTCGACGCGTTCGTCGTCGATGCGCCGCGCCGCGGGATCGCCGTCGACGTGCGGCATCAGGTTCAGGCGCAGGCTCGCGCGGCACGCGGCTGGTCGATGCGGCGCACGGCGGCGGAATAGTTGGCGGGACATCCAGATACACGCAAAACGCCGCGCTGATGGCGTCATGGCATGCGCACAGCAATCCCGGCGCACCCAAACAAAAGCCCCGCGCCTGCAACGGCACGGGGCTCTGCTTCGGCATAGACGGTCACGCCATCAGCGCGCCGCGCTCGCGTCACTCCGAGCGTTGCGGATTCAACTTGTCGACATTCGAATACAGCTTGTTGAGCGCCGAGATATAAGCCTTCGCGGAAGCCGCGACGATATCCGGATCGGTGCCCACGCCATTGACGATGCGCCCGCTCTTCGACAGGCGCACGGTCACCTCGCCCTGTGCCTGAGTGCCGGTCGTGATCGCGTTGACCGAGTACAGCAGCAGTTCCGAGCCGCTGCCCACTTCCGTTTCGATCGCGTTGAGCGTGGCATCGACCGGGCCGTTGCCACGCGCCTCGCCGGTGATTTCCTTGCCTTCCACCGAGAACACGACCTTCGCGTGCGGCTGCTCGCCGGTTTCCGAATGCTGCGAGAGCGCCACGAACTTGTAGTGCTCCTTCTGCTGCGCTTCGGCCGATTCTTCAGTGACGATCGCGATGATGTCCTCGTCGAAGATTTCGGCCTTGCGGTCGGCCAGTTCCTTGAAGCGCGCGAACGCGGTGTTCAACTCCGCCTCGCTGTCGAGCGCGATGCCGAGTTCCTGCAAGCGCTGCTTGAACGCATTGCGGCCCGACAGCTTGCCGAGCACGATCTTGTTCGCGCTCCAGCCCACGTCTTCGGCGCGCATGATTTCGTAGGTGTCGCGCGCTTTCAGCACGCCGTCCTGATGAATGCCGGACGCATGCGCGAACGCGTTCGCGCCGACCACCGCCTTGTTCGGCTGCACGACGAAACCGGTGATCTGCGACACCAGCTTCGAGGCCGGCACGATCTGCGTCGTGTCGAGGCCGAGTTCGAGGCCGAAGTAATCCTTGCGGGTCTTCACCGCCATCACGATTTCTTCGAGCGAGGTATTGCCTGCGCGCTCGCCGAGACCATTGATCGTGCACTCGACCTGGCGCGCACCGCCGAGCTGTACACCGGCCAGCGAGTTCGCCACCGCCATGCCGAGGTCGTTATGGCAATGCACCGAAAACACCGCCTTGTGCGAGTTCGGAATGCGCTCGCGCAGCGTCTTCACGAGTTGGCCATACAGTTCCGGCACGCCGTAGCCGACCGTGTCCGCGATGTTGATCGTGGTCGCGCCTTCGGCGATCACCGCTTCGAGTACGCGGCACAGGAAATCCATGTCCGAGCGGCTGCCGTCTTCCGGCGAGAACTCGACGTCGTCCGTGAATTTGCGCGCAAAGCGCACCGCCAGCTTCGCCTGCTCGAACACCTGGTCGGGCGTCATGCGCAGCTTCTTTTCCATGTGCAGCGGCGACGTCGCGATGAACGTATGGATGCGGAAATGATCGGCCGGCTTGAGGGCGTCGGCAGCGCGCTGGATGTCCTTGTCGTTCGCACGGGCGAGCGAGCAGATCGTGCTGTCCTTGATCAGCCCCGCGATCGTCTGGATCGAATCGAAGTCGCCGTTCGAACTTGCCGCGAAGCCGGCTTCGATCACGTCCACTTTCATCCGTTCGAGCTGCTTGGCGATGCGGATTTTCTCTTCCTTCGTCATCGACGCGCCGGGCGATTGCTCGCCGTCACGCAGCGTCGTGTCGAAAATGATCAGTTTGTCGGACATGTCGGGGCTCCTCAGGAGTCTTCAGATGGGGGATCGGATAGTGGAGTTCGGGTGTTTTGCGTGCGCTGGAGACGCTCGGCCGCAGACGCGGCACACGGAGGGCGAAATGATTGTCGACGATCAGCGCGGCAGCCGCGCCGGCACTCGCACGTGGGGACGGTGTGCCGGCTTGCCGAGGCTCGCATTGCGACTCAAATGCGAGCCTGAACGCACGTTATCCGACGACTATAGCGGCATTCCCGCCGCCACGCAATTGGCGTCGGACCTGCCTTGGAAGCGTCGCCAGACGGGCCTGGCAAAGGAAAACGGCACCCCGAAGGATGCCGTTTTTGCATGTCGTGGCCAGCTGGAAAGCCGCAGGCCGTTACCTGTCGTGCGCCACCGAGCGCGCTGGATTCGCCCTGCCCCGCAACGCCTGGTAGCCCCAGAACACATAGCCGGACAGACCATACAGCACGAAGAGGCCGAACAGCATCAGCGGCGGATCGGACGACACCAGCACGAACGCGACCACGACCAGCAGGATCACGCCGAACGGCACGCGATGCCGCACGTCGAGTGCCTTGCCACTATAGAACGGCGCATTCGACACCATCGTCACGCCGGCGTAGATGGTCAGCACGAACGCGACCCACGGCAGCCAGACCAACTTCAGCGGCACGCGGTTGTCGGTGGCGAGCCAGACGAAACCGGCGATCAGCGCCGCCGCAGCCGGGCTCGGCATGCCCTGAAAGAAACGCTTGTCGACCACGCCGATGTTCGTATTGAAGCGCGCAAGCCGCAACGCCGCGCCCGAACAGTAGACAAACGCCGCAAGCCAGCCCCAGCGGCCGAGGTCCTTCAGAATCCACTCATACATGACGAGCGCGGGCGCGACACCGAACGACACCATGTCCGACAGGCTGTCGAACTGCTCGCCGAATGCGCTTTGCGTATGCGTCATACGCGCGACGCGACCGTCCATGCCGTCGAGCACCATCGCCACGAAGATCGCGATGGCCGCGATTTCGAAGCGCACGTTCATTGCCTGCACGACGGCAAAGAAGCCGCAGAACAGCGCCGCCGTCGTGAACGCGTTCGGCAACAGATAAATGCCGCGCTTTCTCAGGAACTGCTGACGCTGCGCGCGCCGGCTCTCGACGGCAGGCGACTCCGCCACCATCGGCTTGTTGCGGCGGAACGGACGCGGCAGCGGCCCGCCGCTATTACGGGGTCGACGCGGTTTGAATGCGGCCATTCGAAAACCTCCTGTGTGCCGCTTTAGAGTTCAGCGAGGATCGTGGACGATGCGGACACCTTCTCGCCGATCGACACACGCGGACGGCTGCCCACCGGCAGATACACGTCGACGCGCGAGCCGAACCGGATGAACCCGTAACGCTGGCCACGGGTAAGCGGCTCGCCTGCCCTGACGTAGCAAAGAATACGCCGCGCGATCAAACCGGCAATCTGCACCGACGTCACCGTCTGGCCGCCGGCCATTTCGATCACCACCGCATTGCGCTCGTTCTCAGTCGAAGCCTTGTCCACCGCGGCATTCAGATAGGCGCCCGGGAAGTATTCGACCTTGGAGATCGCGCCATCCACCGGCGAACGCTGCGAGTGGACGTTGAAGACGTTCATGAACACGCTGATCTTCAGCGCTTCACGATTCGCGTACGGATCGTGCGCGGTTTCGACTGCGACGATGCGGCCGTCGGCCGGGCACAGCACGGCGTTCGCCTGGGTGGGAATCGGGCGGGCCGGATCGCGGAAGAACTGCACGATGAAAATCAGGATCAGCCAGAACAGCCATGCAATCCCGAACCCCGCGAAGGCGTGAACCAGTAATGCAACGACAGCCGCGATGGCGATGAACGGCCAGCCTTCTCGCGCGATGATCGGATGAGGGTAATTCATGGATGGCTTCTGTATTTTTGTAAAACCGTAGGATAGCAAAAGCCGCCCAGGGTTCAGCACCCTTGGACGGCTTTTTGATTTGTCCGGCCGCTGCGGCACTGCATCAGCAGCACACCGCGCCGGACTCAAGCAGCAATTCGCTTAGTTCTTCGACTGGTCGACCAGCTTGTTCTTCGCGATCCACGGCATCATCGCGCGCAGCTTCGAGCCGACCTGTTCGATCTGGTGCTCGGCCGTCAGACGGCGGCGCGATTGCAGCGTCGGTGCGCCTGCCTTGTTTTCGATGATGAAGCTCTTTGCGTACTCGCCCGTCTGGATGTCGGTCAGCACGGCCTTCATCGCCTTCTTCGTTTCAGCCGTCACGATACGCGGACCCGTCACGTACTCGCCGTATTCGGCGTTGTTCGAGATCGAGTAGTTCATGTTCGCGATGCCGCCTTCGTAGATCAGGTCGACGATCAGCTTCAGTTCGTGCAGGCACTCGAAGTACGCCATTTCCGGCGCGTAACCCGCTTCCACCAGCGTTTCGAAGCCGGCCTTGATCAGGTCGACCGTACCGCCGCACAGAACAGCCTGCTCGCCGAACAGGTCGGTTTCCGTTTCTTCGCGGAAGTTCGTTTCGATGATCCCGGCACGGCCGCCGCCGTTCGCCGCTGCGTACGACAGCGCGATGTCACGTGCTGCGCCCGACTTGTCTTGCGCGACAGCGATCAGGTGCGGCACGCCGCCACCTTGCGAGTAGGTGCCGCGAACCGTGTGGCCCGGCGCCTTCGGCGCGATCATGATCACGTCGAGGTCGGCACGCGGAATCACTTGACCGTAATGCACGTTAAAGCCGTGCGCGAATGCCAGCGCCGCGCCTTGCTTGGCATTGGCGTGCACTTCCTTCGCATAGACTTCGGCGATCTGCTCGTCCGGCAGCAGCATCATGACGACGTCCGCGCCCTTGACGGCTTCCGCCACTTCCTTGACTTGCAGGCCGGCGTTCTCAGCCTTGCTCCACGATGCGCCGCCCTTGCGCAGACCGACCGTGATGTTCACGCCGCTTTCCTTCAGGTTCAGCGCGTGCGCATGGCCTTGCGAGCCATAGCCGATGATGGTGACTTGCTTGCCCTTGATCAGGGAGAGGTCGGCGTCCTTGTCGTAGAAAACTTTCATGTCGGTTCCTTGGCTAAATTCGATGAATCAGTGAAATGCAAATACTGCGAATAGTGTGTTGCTGGCCGGGTTCGTGATGTACTGCCGGACCTCGATCGAAACGTTTGGTCACGGCGCCCCAGGCACGACACCCGGGCGCCGCGCGTCAGACCTTCAGAATGCGCTCGCCGCGCCCGATGCCCGAGCTGCCCGTACGGACCGTCTCGAGAATCGCCGTGGAATCGAGCCCTTCGATGAAAGCGTCGAGCTTGTCGCTCGCACCCGTCAGTTCGATCGTGTAGGTCTTTTCGGTGACGTCGATGATGCGGCCGCGGAAAATATCCGACATCCGCTTCATTTCCTCACGTTCCTTGCCGACCGCCCTCACCTTGATCAACATCAGCTCGCGCTCGATGTGGGCGCCCTCGGTAAGGTCGACCACTTTCACCACCTCGATCAGGCGGTTCAGATGCTTCGTGATCTGTTCGATCACGTCGTCCGAGCCAATGGAGACGATGGTCATGCGCGACAGCGAACGGTCTTCGGTCGGAGCCACCGTCAAGGTTTCAATGTTGTAGCCGCGTGCCGAGAACAGACCCACCACGCGTGACAACGCGCCCGGTTCGTTTTCCAGCAGGACGGAAATGATGTGTCTCATGATTCGCTTCTTCCAGATGTTTGTCGATGTCTGCGAGCCGCCTCGCGCCCCTTCGTCCGCGTTCGCCCTTCGTGAAGGCGCGCGTGACGAAGCCGGCGTCGGAAACGGTCGCTATAGATCTTCCGAACCCATGAGCATCTCGGTGATGCCCTTGCCGGCCTGGACCATCGGCCAGACGTTTTCGGTCGGATCGGTCTGGAAATCGAGAAACACCGTGCGATCTTTGAGGCGCAGCGCTTCCTTCAACGCCGGCTCGACGTCGGCCGTGCGTTCGATACGCATGCCGACGTGGCCGTACGCTTCGGCGAGCTTCACGAAGTCCGGCAGGGCATCCATGTACGAATGCGAATAGCGCTTGCTGTATTCGATCTGCTGCCACTGGCGCACCATGCCCAGATAGCGGTTGTTCAGCGAAATGATCTTCACAGGGGTGTCGTACTGCTTGCAGGTCGACAGTTCCTGGATGCACATCTGGATCGAACCTTCGCCCGTGATGCAGAGCACGTCGTCGTCCGGGTGCGCCATCTTCACGCCCATCGCCGCCGGCAGGCCGAAGCCCATCGTGCCGAGGCCACCGGAATTGATCCAGCGGCGCGGCTTGTTGAACTTGTAGAACTGCGCGGCCCACATCTGGTGCTGGCCGACGTCGGAACACACGAAGGCATTGCCGTCGGTCAGTTCCCACGCCTTTTCCACCACGTACTGCGGCTTGATGATGTCGCTCTTGCGGTCGAACTTCAGGCAGTCTTTCGCGCGCCAGGCTTCGATGTCCTTCCACCAGTCGGCGAGTGCCTCGGTGTCCGGGCCATGCTCGGCCGTCTGCAACTGCTCGATCAGTTCTTTGAGCACTTCCTTCACGTCGCCGACGATCGGAATGTCGACCTTGACGCGCTTGGAAATGGAAGAAGGATCGATGTCGATATGGATGATCTTGCGCGGACGCGACGCGAAGTGCGTCGGGTCGCCGATCACGCGGTCGTCGAAGCGCGCGCCGATCGCGATCAGCACGTCGCAGTGCTGCATCGCCATGTTGGCTTCGTACGTGCCGTGCATGCCGAGCATGCCGAGGAATTTTTTGTCGCTCGCGCGGTAGCCGCCCAGACCCATCAACGTGTTGGTGATCGGGTAGCCGAGCAGGTCGGCGAACTGATTCAGCTCACGCGATGCATCCGCGAGAATGATGCCGCCGCCGGTGTAGATGTACGGACGCTTGGCCGACAGCAACAGCGAGACCGCCTTGCGGATCTGGCCGGAGTGGCCCTTGGTCACCGGGTTATACGAGCGCAGCGAAACGCTCTTCACGGGTTCGTACTGGCAAGGCGCTTTCGACACGTCTTTCGGAATGTCGATCAGCACCGGGCCGGGGCGACCAGTACGGGCGATATAGAAAGCTTTCTTGACGGTGGCGGCGAGATCGCGCACGTCCTTCACGAGGAAGTTGTGCTTCACGCAAGGACGCGTGATGCCGACCGTGTCGCACTCCTGGAACGCGTCCTGGCCGATCGCGGCAGTCGGCACCTGGCCGCTGATCACCACCATCGGAATCGAATCCATGTAGGCGGTGGCGATGCCGGTCACCGCATTGGTGACGCCGGGGCCGGAGGTCACGAGGCACACACCGACCTTGCCGGTGGAGCGCGCATACGCGTCGGCGGCGTGGACCGCGGCCTGCTCGTGGCGTACGAGGACGTGCTGGAACTTGTCCTGCTTGTACAGCTCGTCGTAAATGTAGAGTACCGAGCCGCCGGGATAGCCCCAGATGAACTCGACGTCTTCGTCGGCCAGTGCCTTCATGAGCACGGTGCCGCCAATAGAGTCAGCTTCCTGATGGGGAGTCGTATCCGACGTGGAGAATTCCGCGCTGGGCATATTCATTTATTCACCTTTCGAATTTTCGGCAAAAAATTGATCGGGTGCTCTCTGCCGGGCTTGTGGCTCGGGTTCAAGCGGCGCGTCCAGTTGACAGGTGAGCTTCTTGGGCCACACCTCAATTGAGACAAGTCACTTATGTTGCGAACCAGCGACGATATCTGCAGACGCCTGCGCGGTCAAGCAAATATTGCCTTGGCGCCCTGTCCCCGAATCTCGATATTGACCAGAATTGACCGAAATCCTGTCATGCAGATGCAAGGTGAGCCACGTTTCGCCCCGAGCCGCGCAAAAGTTTGTTAGCATCCGCGGGCTTTACGACATTTTTCGACCGATTACGCGCACGCTCGCTGCGCCGACCCCCAAACGGATGGCATCAGACAAGGAACTCGCCGATTTTCTGGCGGGCGTCGAAAGGCGCGCATTCAAGCAGACGGTCTACGCCGTGCGGGACGACGACGCCTCGCTCGATATCGTGCAGGACGCGATGATCAAGCTCGCCGAAAAATACGGCGACCGTCCGCCCGCCGAGTTGCCGCTGCTGTTTCAGCGTATTCTGCAGAATGCGATGCACGACTATTTCCGTCGTGCCAAAGTACGCAATACGTGGGTTAGCCTGTTCTCGTCGCTCGGCAATGCCGACGACGACGAATTCGACCCGCTGGAAACCTTCGAGGCCCAGCAAGGCTCGGCCGGGGCCGAGAGCAACGAGCGGAAACTCGAGCGCGAGCAGATCCTGCAGTCGATCGACGACGAGATCCAAAAATTACCGGCACGTCAACGGGAGGCGTTTCTCATGCGTTATTGGGAAGATATGGATGTCGCCGAGACTGCCGCCGCGATGGGCTGCTCCGAAGGCAGTGTGAAGACGCACTGTTCGCGGGCCACCCACACGCTGGCGCAAGCGCTCAAGGCCAAAGGAATCACCCTATGAGCTCCCTCGAAACCAAAGAACTCGAGTTCGCGCGCCAGGTGCGCCGCGCGCTCGACGAAAACGCCGCCCGCATTGCCCCCGCCACCGTCGATCGACTCGCCGCGGCGCGCCGTGCCGCGCTCGCCCGCAAGAAGCCCGAAGCCGTCAGCGCGCCGGTGCTGGTGCCCGCTTTCGCCGGCATGCCGTCCGGTCTGCCGCAAGTCGAAGTCCCGCAGCGCCGCCGTTCGCCGCTGCGCCGCTTCGCGCTCGCGTGGCCGCTCGCCGCGCTGGTCGTGAGCCTCATCGGCATTGCCTACTGGGAAGACCAGCAGCGCACCGCCGAACTCGCCGATATCGATGCCGCCATGCTTAGCGACGACCTGCCGCTCAATGCCTATCTCGACCACGGTTTCAACGCGTACCTTTCACGCGCCCACCACTGAGCGGGAGATTTTTCGGGTGAGTTACAAGCGCGGCCTGGCCGTTGTTTTCGGATGTGCGATCGCGGCCCTGGTGTCGTTCGCCGCGACGTATCCGCGCTTTTACCCGAGCCCCTCGCCCGTCAGCGCACACTCGGCCGGCGGCAACGCCACGGCCAGGACGCCCGCTCCCACCCTCGCCGTCGAATTGCCGAGCCTGCCCGGCAGCAAAAGCCCGATGGCGTGGTCGCGCCTCACCTCGGCCGAACATCTCGCGCTCGCGCCGTTCGAAGCCCAGTGGGATTCGTTCAGCGACGAACGCAAACGCAAGTGGATCAAGATCGCGTCGCGCTATCCCAAGATGTCGCCCGATGCGCAAAAGCGCCTGCATGAGCGCATGAGCGAATGGGTGCGCATGACGCCCGACCAGCGGCGCGTCGCACGCGAGAATTATCAGGTGTCGAAGGAATTGCCGCGCGAGGCTCGTCAGAACGCGTGGAAGGCCTATCAGCAGTTACCTGAAGAACAGAAGCAGCGGCTGGCCGCGAGCGAGCGCAAACGGCGGCCGAGCGTCGTCAGCGCGCCGCCGTCGGCGCGCAACGAAATCAAGGGTCTCGACCGGATCGTCAATGCGCGCGAGCGCGGCGCAAGCAGCGTAGCGGCGGCGAGCGCCGTTGCGGCCGCATCGTTGCCGGTGCCGGCCGCCGCGCCCGCGATTCCGGCCGCGGGCAGCTTCGTGCCCGCCACGCCGCTGCCGGTGTCACCGGCCGAGGCGCCGTCGCTCTTCAACGGCTCCTGATCCGGCTCCCCGTGTCCCAGACGCTCACCACCTCGACACCGCCCGCCGATGCATCCCGCATCGCCCCCACCGTTCGACGGCGCCTCGCCGCGCTGCTCTACGAAGCGCTGATCCTGTTCGGCGTGATGTTCGTCGCCGGCTATCTGTTCAGCACGCTGACGCAGCAACGCAACGGGCTCACCCATCACAACCTGCTTGCCGCATGGATCGGCCTCGTGGTCGGTCTGTACTTCGTCTGGTTCTGGACTCACAGCGGCCAGACCCTGCCGATGAAAACCTGGCGCTTGCGGGTCGTCGCCGCCGACGGCGCGCCGCTGTCCACGGGACGGGCGATCGCCCGTTACGTGCTCGCGTGGCTGTGGTTCCTGCCGCCGCTCGCGCTGCATCCGCTGCTCGGGCTGCGCCTGCCGCAGACGCTGGCGATCGCCGGCATCTGGTTCGTGCTGTGGGCCGCGACCGGCCGCTTCGACCCGCAGCGTCGGTTCCTGCACGACCGGCTCGCGGGTACGCGCGTGATTGCCGCCGCACGCTGAGCGAACGGCGCACTCACCCTCCGGGCGGCTGTGTCTGTCCGGCATGCCCGGCAGTCCATGAAATAGCCGTTCACGCAGTCACCTCCCGCCTGGCCGCGCAAGCGAGGCCAAGCATGCCAACCACGCTCTTCTGCCGCGCACCCTAAGCGCATCGCTCCGCCGCGCGATCCACACCTCACCCCACGCCGTAGTAATAAGAACTTCTCATGACTGTCACGGCACGGTCACGCGCGCCCGGCTCAATACGGGCACCGCAACTCGACGCGTGAGCCATGGACCCCAAAACGTCCGCGACTTCCCTGTTCCGCCAGACCGGCCCGAGCGTCGACACCGTCGCGTTCCGCCCGGACCCCATCCCCACTCACCACGGCTTGCCGTTGCCCGTGGCGCCGCCTCTCGACGCGCACGCCGCCCATCCCGAAGACGAGCACGCCGACCCGCACCGTTACCGCACCATCTGGCTGTCCGACATCCATCTCGGTTCGAGCGGTTGCCAGGCGCCCTATCTGCTCGACTTCCTGCGTCATAACGAGTCGGAGTATCTGTACCTCGTCGGCGACATCATCGACGGCTGGCAGTTGAAGAAGGGCTGGTACTGGCCGCAGGCGCACAACGACGTCGTGCAGAAGGTGCTGCGCAAGGCCCGCAAAGGCACCCAGGTCATCTACGTGCCCGGCAATCACGACGAAGCCGCGCGCCAGTTCTGCGACCTCGCATTCGGCGACATCCACGTGCGCGGTGAAGCGTTTCACACGACGCTCGCTGGCAAGCGGCTGTGGATCGTGCATGGCGATCTGTTCGACGGCGTGATCCAGCACGCGAAGTGGCTCGCGTATCTCGGCGACACGCTCTACACGATGATCCTCGTCCTGAACCGCTGGTTCAACCGCATCCGCAGCAAGCTCGGCTTTCCGTACTGGTCGCTGTCGCAGTACCTGAAGCATCAGGTGAAGAACGCGGTGAACTTCATCTCGTCGTTCGAAACGGTGATGACCGACGAAGCGCGCCGCCGCGGCTGCGACGGCGTGGTCTGCGGACACATTCACAAAGCCGAGATGCGCGACATCGACGGCGTGCTGTATTGCAACGACGGCGACTGGGTCGAAAGTCTGTCGGCACTCGTCGAGACCTATGAAGGCGAACTCAAGGTGATCTACTGGACCACGCTGCGCGCGCCGCAAGCCGGCACGCAGAAGGCCCGGGCGACCGCGTAGTCCCCCTAACTTCCTTTGGACCCGAATCGAGGAACAAGCCGATGAAGATCATGATCGTCACCGACGCATGGGAACCGCAGGTCAATGGCGTCGTGCGCACGCTGAAGAACACCACGCGCGAGCTCACCGCGCTCGGCCACCACGTCGATCTGCTGACGCCGCTCGAATTCAAAACCATTCCCTGCCCGACTTATCCGGAGATCCGTCTGTCGCTGCTGCCGCGCCGCAAGCTGCGCGAGCGCATCGACACGTTCGCGCCCGACGCGTTGCACATCGCCACCGAAGGTCCGCTCGGCATGGCCGCACGTGCGTATGCGCTGCGTCACAAGCTGCCGTTCACGACCGCCTATCACACGCGCTTTCCGGAATACGTGCAGGCGCGTTTCGGCATACCGCTCGCCGCGACCTACAAGTTTCTGCACTGGTTTCACAAGCCATCGCTGGCCGTGATGGCGCCCACGCCGGTGGTCAAGCAGGACCTCGAAAAATTCGGCTTCACGAATGTCGTGCTGTGGACCCGCGGTGTCGACCTCGAGATCTTTCATCCGATGGACTCGAAAGTGCTCAACTCCGCGCGGCCGATCTTTCTGTACGTGGGACGCGTGGCGGTCGAGAAGAACGTCGAGGCGTTTTTGAAGCTCGACCTGCCCGGCTCGAAATGGGTCGCCGGCGAAGGACCCGCGCTCGGCGAGCTGAAGTCGCGCTATCCGCAAGCGAATTATCTCGGCGTGCTCACGCAGGCGGAACTCGCGAAGGTGTACGCGGCAGCCGACGTCTTCGTGTTCCCGAGCCGCACCGACACCTTCGGGCTCGTGCTGCTCGAAGCGCTCGCATGCGGCACGCCGGTGGCGGCCTATCCGGTCACCGGTCCGATCGACGTGCTGGGCGACGGCGGCGCGGGCGCGATGCACGAGGATCTGCAAGAGGCCTGTCTCGAAGCGCTGAAGATCGATCGCCATCATGCGCGCGCATGGGCGGAGCGCTTCTCGTGGGCGGCGGCTTCCGCGCAATTCGCCGCGCATCTGAAACCACTGCCGCATGCGTCGTATCATGAGGAAAGCGCCGCCGCCTGACGCGGCGCGCGAGCCCTCCATGCGAACCAGCCAATCCACCCAGGCCACGCTGAGGCGTGCGTCGAACGGCGCGCTGCGCGCCGTCAATGCCGAGCGCGATGTCGGCCACGACGTCAAACACGACCCCACCGGCATCGAGCCGTTCGACGATGTCGGCGAACCCGGCGCGCCGGATCATGCGGACGCTGCGCACGATTCAAACGGCATCGACAGCACCGCACACGAGCCGCTCAGCCCCGACGATCCGCTCACGCCCCTGCCGTTCAATCCGTACAAGGGCAACCGCGGCCTCACCCGCGCATGGCACGCGATGAAAAATTCGCTGGCCGGATTCCGTGTCGCGATCCGTGAGGAAAGCGCGTTTCGCCAGGAACTCACGCTCGCCGCGATCCTGATTCCGTGCGGCCTGCTGGTGCCGGTCGAGCCGGTGTCGCGTGTGCTGCTGCTCGGCTCGGTGCTGCTGGTGCTGATTGTCGAGCTGTTGAATTCGAGCGTGGAGGCGGCGATCGACCGGATCTCGCTCGAACGCCACGAGTTGTCACGCCGCGCGAAGGACCTCGGCAGCGCGGCCGTGATGGTCGCGCTCGGCATGTGCGTGATGACGTGGGCGCTGCTCGTCGGACCGCTCGTCGCGCGTTGGCTGCGCGCATGGCTATGACAGCGCGCCGCGTAGCGGCCGCAAGCGTTTGAAACGCTGTCCCACCGCCATCGCAGCCTGTTTCTGTTGCGCGCCAACCCTCGCCGAGGATGAAAACCCTGACGATCCGCTTGGTATAAGAACGCTCGGTTTATAATCGTTTGATAGTCTCATGAGACAACGCCGGGCCGCCCGGCGTTGTCTTGCTCCCGCGGGGGCCCTGTCGCCGAGCGGCAGGTTTGCAGGCGCTCATATACCAACCGCAACCGGGTGGACCACGCAGCAGCGGCACGCCGCCGCGCGATCATCCCGGCATAACCAGGGCCGGACGACATGGAAGCCAAACCTCCCCGCCGCACGCGCGAACGGATTCTCGAACTGTCGTTGAAGCTGTTCAACGAAATCGGCGAGCCGAACGTCACGACGACGACGATCGCCGAGGAAATGGAAATCAGTCCAGGCAACCTGTACTACCACTTCCGCAACAAAGACGACATCATCAACAGCATCTTCAGCCAGTTCGAGCAAGAGATCGAAAAGCGTCTGCGCTTCCCCGAAGACCATCGCGCGACTATCGACGAAATGTGGTCGTACCTGCAGTACATGGTCGATTTCACGTGGCGCTACCGCTTCCTGTATCGCGACCTGAACGACCTGCTCGCACGCAACCGCACGCTCGAAACGCACTTCAAGCAGATCATCAGCCACAAGGTGCGCTTTGCGAGCCAGTTCTGCGAGCAGCTCGTCGCCGACGGCGAGATGGTCGCCACGCCGCAAGAAATGCATGTGATCGCCACCAACGTCGGCGTGATCGGCACGTACTGGCTGTCGTATCAATTCGTGATGAATCCGCGCAAGTACAACGAGCAGGAAGCGATTCGCGCGGAGCTGCATCAGGTGAGCGTGCAGATCGTGTCGCTGATGGCGCCTTATCTGCGCGGCCGCTCGCGGCAGCTTTTCGACGACCTCGTGTCCGGCAAGCTGCCCAAGCGCGAGTTCTACGATTACCTGCCGCCCAAGGAAGGCGCCGCGCCCCGCAACGAATCGAAGGACGTGTGAGTATGAAGTCGGTGTGTGTGTATTGCGGCTCCTCCAACGGAGCCAAGCCGTTGTATACGGAGGCGGCGCGCGCATTCGGCCGCGCGCTGGTGCAGGCTGATCTCGCGCTGGTCTACGGCGGCGGCAAGGTCGGGCTGATGGGTGTGATCGCCGATACGGTGATGGCCGAAGGTGGCCGCGCGATCGGCGTGATTCCCGAGCTGCTGGTCAACAAGGAAGTCGGCCATAACGGGCTGACCGAACTGCACGTGGTGCCCGACATGCACCATCGCAAGAAGATGATGGCCGACCTGTCGGACGCGTTCGTCGCGATGCCGGGTGGCGCGGGCACGCTCGAAGAGCTGTTCGAGGTCTTCACGTGGGCGCAGCTCGGCTATCACCAGAAAGCGGTGGCAGTGCTGAATATCGACGGCTTCTACGATCCGTTGATCAAGCTTCTGCAGCACACGGTCGACGAAGGCTTCATGCGCCAGACCTATTTCGACATCCTGCAGATCGATGCCGACCCGGCCGCGCTGATCGGCAAGCTGCAACGCTATCAGCCGCCCGCAAGCGACAAGTGGGCGATCAAGCGCGACGCGGTCTGACGCGACCCGGTCTCACGCGACGCGTTTGATGGCAGGGGCACACCGATTGATTCCCGCGCGCGCACCCGGGCGCTCGTCCCACCGGCTGCGCCGTTCGCGCGGCCCTCACCCGAACGATGAGGTTGCGATGACGAAAGCCGTTCTGATCACCGGTGGCAGCCGCGGCATTGGCCGCGCGAGCGCGTGTCTGCTTGGCGCGCGCGGCTGGTGCGTCGGCGTGAATTACGCGCGGAATCTGGCCGCCGCGGAGGCCACCGTCGCCGAAGTCGAGCGCGCCGGCGGCCGCGCCGTGGCGATCGAAGGCGACGTCGCGAACGAAGCCGACGTCATCGCGATGTTCGACACGCTCCAGCAGAAGTTCGGCCGGATCGATGCGCTCGTCAACAACGCGGGCATCGTCGCGCCGTCGAGCGCGCTCGCCGACATAGACCTCGCGCGCCTGAAGCGCATGTTCGATGTCAACGTGCTCGGCGCATACCTGTGCGCGCGCGAAGCCGCGCGGCGCATGTCGACCGATCGCGGCGGCGCGGGCGGCGTGATCGTCAATATCTCGTCGGCGGCGGCGCGCCTCGGCTCGCCGAACGAATACGTCGATTACGCCGGCTCGAAAGGCGCGGTCGACACGATGACGCTCGGCCTCGCCAAGGAACTCGGCCCGCGAGGCGTGCGCGTGAACGCGGTGCGCCCCGGCCTGATCGACACCGAGATCCACGCCAGCGGCGGCAAGCCCGAGCGCGCCGCGCAACTCGGCGCGACCACGCCGCTCGGCCGCCCGGGCAGCGCGGATGAAGTCGCTGAAACGATCGTCTGGTTGATGAGCGACGCGGCATCGTACGTGACCGGCGCGTTGATCGACGTTGCCGGTGGACGCTGAGTCGCTTGACGCGCGCATACCCGCGCCGTGGTTTGGCCGTGTTTTTTGCGCGCGGGCTTCGGCGAGCGGTTCCGGCGACGTTAAGCCGACCGGCCACGCGGTTGACGAGGCGCAGTTCGCGGCCTTAGAACGACGAGCCGGGTTCGCGCAGAAACGCGCGCTCCTCGTCCGTCGACGAGCGCCCGAGCACCCCATTGCGATGCGGAAAGCGCCCGAAGCGCTCGATGATTTCCGCATGCCGCACGGCGAACCGGTAGTACGACTTGCCGCCGGGTTCCGCTTCCAACAGTTTGAACAAACGCAGCGATTCGCGCTGGCTGGCGAGCGTCTCGTCGTGTTCGAACGGCAGATAGGCGAACGCGCGATGATGCACGGTCGGCAACAGGCGATCAGCGCCGCTTGCGATCATCTGTTGCGCGATGCGCAGTGCTTTCTGATCGGCGGCGAACGCTCGCGGCGTGTTGCGGTGGCAATTGCGCGAGAACTGGTCCAGCACGATGATCAGCGCCAACGCGCCGAGTGGCGTGGCCTGCCAATGGTCGGGCGAGGTGGCGCTTGCAATGTCGCCCGATGCATCAACCGCCGCGTCAATCAAGGCGCCAAAGCGTTCCCGCAACATCGCATCGAATGCTTCGTCGCGGGAAAACCAGCGTTTGTGCTCCTCGCCGAAGTGCGGTGCATCCGGCGCATCGAACCAGCAGTCGAGAACCGCGCGCGCTTGCGGCGCGAGGCCCAGGTAGTCGGCGGACGTCGAGTATGTCGCGCCGGATGCGTCAGCCATTGCGGTTGCGCATCCAGTCGGCGGTTTCGAAAAACGAACCGAGCAGACGCTCGCGCAGCGCTTCGGCGAGGCCGATATCCTCCATCGCCCATGCCATGCATCTGAGCCACTGATCCCGCTCGCTCGATGCGATCGCAAACGGCAAATGCCTTGCGCGCAGACGCGGATGGCCAAAGCGGCTGATGTAGTGATCCGGGCCGCCGAGCCAGCCGCACAGGAACCAGAAAAACTTGTCGCGCGAACCCTCGAGCGATTCCGGATGCAAAGCCCGAATGCCGGCGAAATCCGCTTCCAGATCCATCAGGTCGTAAAACCGGTCGACCAGTTCGCGTACGCGCGCTTCGCCGCCTACCAGATCGAAGGCCGTCGGCTGCGCCGCGGACACTTCGTCGTTCAAATCGCTCATAACCTGCTCATCAACGGATAAGAAAAATCACGCATCCCGCAGCGACTGCAACGCGGGCCGCGCCAACACATGCCGCAAGCTCAGCCAGCCGCCGACACCGGCACAGGCGACGCCCGCGGCGATCCCCGCCGGCAGCAGCCACGGATTGAAGCTCAGATAGAACTCGAACACCCGCGTGGCCAACACCCAACCGATGATCTGCGCGCCCACAGCGGCCATCGCCCCGGCCAGCGCGCCCACCGCGACGAACTCGGCAATCTGCACTGCGCGCACCTGGCGATGCGACGCGCCGAGCGCGCGCAGCAGCGCGGATTCTCGCATACGCTCGTCGCGCGTGCCGGCGAGCGCCGCGTACAACACCAGCACGCCTGCCGCCAGCGTAAACGCGAACAGGAACTGCACCGCGCCGATCACCTGCTGCAACACGCGCTGAATCTGTGCGAGGATCGGACCGGTGTCGATAGCCGTGAGGTTTGGATAAGCGCCGATCAGGCCGTCGATTGTCGTCTGCTTTTCCTGCGGCAGATGAAAGCTCGTGATGAAGGTGGCCGGGAAATCCTGCAACGCGGCGGGCGGCATCAGCACGAAGAAGTTGACCTTGAATGACCCCCAGTCGAGCTTGCGCACGCTCGTCACCGGCGCGTCGATCTGCAAGCCGGTCACGTCGAAGCGCAGCACGTCGCCGGGCTTCACGTTGATCAGCTTGGCGAGCCCCTGCTCGATCGAGATCTGCGGTGTCTTCGTGTCGCCGTACCAGGTGCCGGCGGCGATGCGGTTGTCGTCGGGTAACTCGGTCGTGTACGACAGATTGAATTCGCGGTCCACGAGGCGCTTCGCGTCGTTGCCCTTGAACGAATCCGGATTGACCGGCTTGCCGTTGATCGCCGTGAGCCGCCCGCGCACCATCGGCGAGAGCACCGTGCCCGGCACGCCGTGCGTGTCCAGATAGTGCGTGACCGCGTCGCGCTGGTCAGGCTGGATGTCGATGATGAATTCGTTCGGCGCATCCGGCGGCGTCGACTTGCGCCAGCCTTCCACGAGGTCGTTGCGCGTCATCGCGATCAGCAGCAGGCACATGAGGCCGATGCCGAGCGCGGTGATCTGCAACGCGCTCGCGCCGCTGCGCCGCTCCAGCGACGCCAGCGCATAGCGCCAGCCGATTCCCGCGTTCACGCGCTCGCTGCGCACGAGGCGCGCCGCGCCCCACAGCGCGAGCCGCGCGATGCACGCGAACACCAGCAGTCCGCCGGCAAACCCGCCCGCAACGATCCCGCCGAGCTTCAACTCGCCCGCCGCGACGATCAGGAGCGCGGCGAACAGCACGATGCCGAGCACGTAGGCGGCCCACGCGGTGCGCCCCGCTTCGCCCCACTCACGGCGCAGCACGCGCACCGGCGGCACGCGCGTGAGCGGCAACAGCGGCGGCAGCGCGAAGCCGAGCAGCAGCACGAGGCCAGCCGCGATGCCCTGGAGCGCGGGCCAGACGGTCGGGTACGGCAGCGCGACGTCGATCAGACTGCCGAGCCACCTCAGCAACGCGAGATGCCCGAGATAACCGAGCGCGACACCGAGCGCGCCGCCGATCACACCAAGCCCGACGAACTCCAGCGTGAACAGCGCGCGCAGCGCGGCCTGGCTCACGCCGAGACAGCGCATCGCCGCGCAGCCGTCCAGATGCCGGCGCATGTAGCGGTGCGCGGCCATCGCAATCGCCACGGCCGCGAGCAGCGCGGTGAGCAGCGACACGAGCGTGAGGAAATGACTCGCGCGATCGAGCGTCTGGCGCACTTGCGGCTGGCCGTCCTGCAATGATTCGAGCGCAACGCCGCGCATCTTGCCGTCGTCCACCTTGCCGTGCGCGAACTGTGCGAACTTCGCCACCGACGCGTCCGCGCCCGCCACCAGCAGCCGGTAAGTCACGCGGCTGCCGAAGGTGATGAGGCCGGTCGACTGCACTTCGTCGGCGCGCAACATCAAACGCGGCGAGAAGTTGACGAACGAAAAGCCGCGGTCCAGTTCGCGGGTGATCAGCGCGCCGATCGTGAAGCTGCGATTGCCGACTTTCACGGTGTCGCCCACATGGACCTTCAGCGCGTCGAGCAATGCCTGATCGACCCAGACGGTGCCGGGCGCGGGAATCGATTGCGCGGGATGGTCCGGCGCGCCGGGCGCCGCCGCGATCCGCAACGCGCCGCGCAACGGATAACCCGGCGACACCGCCTTGATCGCGGCAAGGCGCGAGACCGGCTGCGCGCCGGACGCGCCGGTCGAATTGATCATGCTGGGGAAGATCGCCGTGCTGGCGGTGTCCAAACCGAGCGCTTTGGCTTGCGCGGCGAATTGCGGATCGACCGGATGATCGGCGCGCACGATGAAATCGGCGGCGATCATGCGCCGCCCGTCGCGCTCGAGTCCCTGATGCAAGCGGTCGGCCAGAAAGCCGACGCTCGACAACGCCGCGACGGCCAGCACCAGCGCCAGCAGCAGCATCGTCAATTCGCCGGCGCGCCAGTCGCGCGCCGTCATGCGGATGGCCTGACGCAGCAGATCTCTGCCGCCGAACCGGCGTGCGGGCGTCGGGTTAGCGCGCGCCAAGGAACCCCGTATCGTATCGCTCAATCGTGCCTGCTCCTGGCAAAACGCGACACCATGTGCGTGGCCATGCCGCGAAAGCCGCCCTGCACGCCGCGCCAGAGCCGCGGCAGCGCCCAGCCCGCCAGCACCAAAAAGCCCACCATCAGCACGAGGAACACGAGCGGCACGAACAGCGCGAGCAGCATGCCGCCGAACACGAGACCGTCCTCGGCGGTCGAGGTGACCACATTCGACACCGGCTCAGGCGACAGATTGATCAGCGCGCGCGTGCCCGCCTTCGCCAGATGCGCTGTGCCCGCCAACGTGCCGCCCGCGAGCGCGGCGACGGTCAGCAGCGCCGGATCGGCATGGCCGAGCGCGCCGGCCGCCAGCACGGCGCCGGCCGGAATGCGGATGAACGTATGGACCGCGTCCCAGAGCGAATCGAACGCGGGAATCTTGTCGGCGAGGAATTCGGTGAGCGTCAGCACGGCGGCCGCGCCGATTACCCACGGCGAGGACAGCGCGGACAGCGTATCGGGAAGATGGATGAAACCGAGGCGTTCGAACACGCCGGCGAGCAGAACCGTCAGATAGAGGCGCAGACCGCTGCCCCACGAAAGGCCTGCAGCAAGCGAAAGTGATTCAAGCATGGCCGCCTCCAGGCGCGCTGTGCGTGCCGGACGCGTCGGCGGGCCGGGACAGGAGAAGCCCCACACCGAAGTCGTCAGACCCGCGCCAAGCCGGCCGCGCCATGGAGGCCGCGGGCAATGTCAGGTTGGATTCGGTTTCATTATAGCCACCTTAATTCGTCGGACGTAGAGCGGCGAATAATCGGCGGCGCCGGTGTGGCCGCGGGGCAGACGCCGGTGCGCTCACCCAGGCTCACCCAGGCTCGGCCAGATTCCCCCCTTCCCTTCACCCGGCTTTGTCGCGCGGGACCGGCCAGCGGGGCTCCCACGCGCGAGCTCGCAGCCGGGCCTTCAATGCCCCGACGACAGCTTCAGCCCGATCAAGCCAATCACGATCAGCGCCGCGCTGGCGACGCGCGCGACGCTCAGCGCCTCGCCCATCATCACGACGCCGAAGATGAATGCGCCGACCGCGCCGATCCCCGTCCACACGGCATAGGCCGTGCCGAGCGGCAGCTGGCGCATCGCGACGGCGAGCAGCGCGAAGCTGCCGAGCGCGGTCACGATCGTGAACACGGACGGCCACAGCCGGGTGAAACCTTCGGAGGTTTTGAGGCCGGCCGCCCACGCGACTTCGAGCAAACCGGCAATCAGGAGAAGCAACCAGGACATGAGACAGCTCCATGAAAAAATGGGGCCGTCCCCGTTCGTAGCAAAGCGTAAGGTCGTCCTTACAGAGCGTAATTATATCGAAGCGACGTGCGCGCCGCTTCGCGGGCGGCTCACACTGCGCCCACCAGCCGATAACCGACGCCGGTTTCCGTGATGATATGTTCCGGCTGCGCCGGATCGCGCTCCAGCTTGCCGCGCAGATGCGCCATGTAGATGCGCAGATAGTGATGGCTCTCGACATGCGAGGGCCCCCACACGTCGCGCAGCAGTTGCCGGTGCGTCAGCACGCGCCCGGCATGGCGCACGAGCGTCGCGAGCAGCCGGTATTCGATCGGCGTCAGATGGACCGCGGCGCCGTCGCGCGTGACCTGGCGCAAGGCGAGATCGACGATGACCGCGCCGAAGTGCACCTGCGGCGACTCGTTCGCGCCGCCATGATTGCGCCGCCGCATCTGCGCGCGGATGCGCGCGAGCAGCTCGGACACGCCGAAGGGCTTGGTCAGATAATCGTCCGCGCCGGCGTCGAGCGCGGCGACCTTCTCGCTCTCCTGGGTGCGCGCCGACAGCACGATCACCGGCAGTTCGCTCCAGCCGCGCAGTTCGCGGATGACGTCGAGACCGTCGGTGTCGGGCAGGCCGAGATCCACGATCACCAGATCCGGCTTGCGGGTCGCGGCTTCGACCAGACCCTGCTTGCCCGTTTCGGCGTCGTGCACGACGATGCCCTCGCCTTCCAGCGCGGTGCGTACGAAACGGCGAATCTGCTTTTCGTCTTCAATCAGAACAACGGTGATGCTCGGCTCACTCATGGGTCGGCTTGGCCAGCGGGTTGAGGGTGGCGGCGCGCTCGGCGCCGGTGTGAGGGTCGGCGAGGAGATCGGCATGCGCCGGCGGCTCGGCGCCTTCGTCTTCCAGCGCATCCGGCGCGTCGGGCGGCGTGTGCGCCGGCAGCGTGAACCAGAAGCGCGCGCCTTCGACGCGGCCGTCCGCTGCGAGCCGGTTGAGCGCGCCGATTGTACCGTCGTGCGCCTCGACGATCGCGCGGCAGATCGCGAGCCCCAAGCCGATGCCCGGCTTGGCCGACTCCTTCTCGCCGCGCGTGAATTTCTCGAACACGCGCGCTTCCATGCCGGCGGGCAGACCGGGGCCGTCGTCGTCGATGGTGACGCGCACGGACGGCATGCCGTCCGCGTCGATGCGTTGCGCGCCGATCGTCAACGGCGTCCCCGGCGCGGTGTACTTGGCCGCGTTCTCGAACAGGTTCGAGAAAAGCCGCTCCATCAGCACGGCGTCGAGATCGAGCAGCGGCAGATCGGCGGGCAGCCTGACCTGCACCGGATGACCCGCCAGCACGCGTTTGCACGCACGCAGCGCCGCGCCCACCGTTTCTTCGAGCAGCGTCCACTGCCGGTTCAGTTGCAGACTGCCCGCCTGCAGGCGCGCCATGTCGAGCAGATTGGTGACGATGCCGGTCATGCGCAGCGCTTCCTCGTGAATCGCGTCGACGAGGTCGTCGGCCGGTTGCATTGGCGCACCTGCGTCAGTGGGGGTCTTGCGCGTTTGCGCCAGCATCGACGAAAAGCCGACGATGGTGGTCAACGGCGTGCGCAGATCGTGCGAGATGGCGGAGAGCAGCGAGTTGCGCAGGCGCTCCGACTCCATGTTGACGAGCGCATCGCGCGCGATGTCGACGTAATGCACCCGCTCCAGCGCCAGCGCGATCTGCGCGGCGAACGCGTCGAGCATGCGTTGCTGCTCGGGCACGTCCAGCTCGCGCTCGTCGCGCAGCACGACCGCGAGCACGCCGCGCGTGCGCATCGGCGCCTTCAGCGGCAGATACAGCGCGGCAGCGGCGGGCAAAGTGTCGGTGCCGTGACCGGCCGGCTTCTGCTGATCGTAGACCCACTGGCCGACGTCGAGGTCGAGCAGTTCGCCTTCGAGCGTGATCGCCGCGTCAGGGTCCTCGATTTTCTGTTTGACGTGATCGACGCTATCCGGCAACAGGATCGCGACGCGCGCGCCGAACACCTCGCTCACGTGCCGGCTGCCAATCGCGACGATCTGCTCGGTGGTCAGCGCCGCCGCGAGTTCGCGCGCCATCGCGTACATGGCGCCGGTGCGTTGCTCGCGGCGTCGCGCGACGCTCGCCTCGCGGCGCAGGCTCGAAGTCAGATGGCTGATCACGAGCGAGGTCAGCAGCATGCCGAAGAAGGTCAGCAAGTACTGCGTATCGGACACCGACAGCGACATGCGCGGCGGCACGAAGAAGAAATCGAACGCGGCCACGCTCAGGAACGACAGCACGACGCCCGGCCCGCGCCCCAGCTTCGCCGCCGTGAAGATCACGCCGAGCAGATACAGCATCACGAGGTTGGCCAGATCGATACGGTCGATCAGCTGGCTCGACAGCAGCGTGACGGCCGCACAGATCAGCAGCGCGAGCCCATACGCACGCGGCGGCGAACGGCGTTCGCGCGCCTCGCTCAGCGCCTCGCGCCATGCGTTCGCGGTGGTATTCAACAAGCGCCGCGGCTCACCGCCATCACGTTCCGCCGACGCGCGAATCAGCGTGAGATCAAGCTCGCCCGCCCGTTCGGCGATGCGCTCGCCGAACGGCCGGCGCAGCCAGCGCCTCGGACCCGTGCGCGACGAAGCGCCCGCCACCAGCTTCGACACATTGCGCGCCTGCGCATAGCCGGTCAGCGCAGCGACCGCATCGGCGCCCGCGAGCGTTGCGGTTTCAGCGCCGAGTTCAGCGGCGAGCTTCAACGCGTTCAACGTGCGTTCGCGGCGCGCATCGGACAGACGTTGCAACGCCGGCGTTTCCACATAGACGGCGAGCCAGTCGGCCTTCAGGCTGGCGGCGAGGCGCGCCGCCGCGCGCACCAGCGCGGGCGCTTCCGGGCCCGGCCCCACGCACACCAGCAAGCGCTCGCGCGCCTGCCAGACGCGCTGGATCGAACGGTCCGCGCGATATTCCCGCATCTGCGCATCGACGCGGTCCGCGGTGCGGCGCAACGCCAGCTCGCGCAGCGCGATCAGATTGCCCTTGCGAAAGAAGTTGCGCACCGCGCGCTCGGCCTGCTGCGGCAAATACACCTTGCCGTCGCGCATCCGGTCGAGCAGCTCCTCGGCGGGCAGGTCGACCAGCGTGACTTCGTCAGCGCGATCGAACACGCGGTCCGGCACCGTCTCCCACACGCGAATGCCGGTGATCTGGCCGACCACGTCGTTCAGGCTTTCGAGGTGCTGGACGTTGACCGTCGTATAGACGTCGATGCCCGCGTCGAGCAGTTCGTGGACGTCCTGCCAGCGCTTCAGATGGCGCGCGCCCTGCACGTTCGAATGCGCCAGTTCGTCGACGAGAATCAGCTGCGGCTTGCGCGCGAGCGCGGCGTCGAGATCGAACTCGCCGAGCTTGCGGCCGCGATACTCGATATGCGCGAGCGGCAGCACGTCGAGGCCGTCGAGCAGCGCGGCGGTCTCGCTGCGACCATGCGTTTCGGCGATGCCGACCACGACGTCCGCGCCTTCGTCATGGCGGCGGCGCGCGGCCTGCAGCATCGCGTAGGTCTTGCCCACGCCGGCCGACGCGCCGAAGAAAATCTTCAGCCGGCCGCGCAGACGTTTTTCTTCATCGCGCTGCAGCTTGTCGAGCAGTTCGTCAGGATCGGGGCGGTTCATGCTCAGTGGTTTTCATAGTCGTGCGAGCGGCGCTACCCGCATGGTGGCACGGTCGCCGCCGGCCCGCAAATAGCGGCTCGGCCGGGGTGCCGCGAAGGAAAATAACAATGGCAAAGGCCTTTAGCCGCGTGTCATTTCGTCGAGCGCCAGATTCAGTTTCAGCACGTTCACGCGCGGCTCACCGAGAATGCCGAACTGGCGGCCGGTCGTATAACGGTCGACCAGCGCCTGCACGTCGTTCGGCGCGAGCTTGCGCGCGGCCGCGACGCGCCCGATCTGATAGTCCGCGGCCGCCGGGCTGATCTCCGGATCGAGACCGCTGCCCGACGAGGTCACCAGATCGACCGGCACCGGGTTCGACATATCCGTGCCGGCCGCCTTCAACGCGTCGAGACGCCCCTTCACTTCGTCGAGCAGCGCCGGGTTGGTCGGCCCGAGGTTCGACCCGCTCGAACCCTGTGCGTTGTACGGCATCGGGCTGGTGGCCGACAAACGGCCCCAGAAGTACTGCGGCGCGTCGAACTGCTGGCCGATCAGTTGCGAGCCGACCAGCTTGCCGTTCTGTTCGATCAGGCTGCCGTTCGCCTGATCGTGGAAAGCGGCCTGACCGAAGGCGGTCATCACCGCGGGGTAAGCGAGACCCGTGAACACGGTGAGCACCGCGAAGATCACGAACAACGGACGAAACAGATTTTTCATGATGAATGATTCCTTTGCTTTCGAAGCACCCGGGCTTCAGACCCAGCCGAACGCGGCCAGCACCATATCGATCAGCTTGATGCCGATGAACGGCACGATGATCCCGCCCAAACCGTAGACCAGCAGATTGCGCCGCAGCAGGATCGCCGCGCCCAGCGCGCGATAACGCACGCCCTTGAGCGCGAGCGGAATCAGCAGCACGATCACGAGCGCATTGAAAATCACCGCCGACATGATCGCCGAGGCCGGCGTGGCCAGGTGCATCACGTTCAGCGCGTTCAGCGCCGGATAGGTGGTCGCGAACGCGGCCGGAATGATCGCGAAGTATTTGGCGACGTCGTTGGCGATCGAGAACGTGGTGAGCGAGCCACGCGTCATCAGCATCTGCTTGCCGATCTCGACGATCTCGATCAGCTTGGTCGGATTCGAATCGAGGTCGACCATGTTGCCAGCCTCTTTCGCGGCCTGCGTGCCGGTGTTCATCGCCACCGCGACGTCGGCCTGCGCAAGCGCCGGGGCGTCGTTGGTGCCGTCGCCGGTCATCGCGACCAGCCGTCCTTCGGCCTGGTGCGCGCGAATCGTCGCGAGCTTCGCTTCGGGCGTCGCTTCGGCGAGGAAATCGTCGACGCCGGCTTCGGCGGCGATCGCCGCCGCGGTCAGGCGGTTATCACCGGTCACCATCACCGTCTTGATACCCATCTTGCGCAACTCGGCGAAGCGCTCCTTGATGCCGCCCTTCACGACGTCCTTCAACTCGATCACACCGAGCACGCGCGCGTTCTGCCCGGTGAGCTTCTCGGCCACGACGAGCGGCGTGCTGCCGCGCCGCGCGATCTCGGCTACCGCGTTGCTGACTTCGTCCGGGAAGCGGCCGCCGTTACCTTCGACGTAGTGCTTCACCGCGTCGGCCGCGCCCTTGCGGATTTCGCGGCCCGGCGCGCCGGCGCTGTCGTTGGGCGGCAGGTCGACGCCGCTCATCCGCGTTTGCGCGGTGAATGCGAGGAACAGCGCATGCAGCGCGGCCATGTCGCGTTGGCGGATGTTGAAGCGCTGTTTGGCGAGCACGACGATGCTGCGGCCTTCCGGCGTTTCATCGGCGAGCGACGAGAGCTGCGCGGCGTCCGCGAGCGCTTCTTCGGTCACGCCCGGCGCCGGCACGAACTGCGATGCCTGACGGTTGCCGAGCGTGATCGTGCCGGTCTTGTCGAGCAGCAGCACGTCGACGTCGCCGGCGGCTTCCACCGCGCGGCCCGAGGTGGCGATCACATTGGCCTGCATCATGCGGCTCATGCCCGCCACGCCGATCGCCGACAGCAAACCGCCGATGGTGGTCGGAATCAGACACACCAGCAACGCGACCAGCGCGGTGATCGTCACCACGTGGCCCGCTTGCGCGGCCTGCACCGAGAACATCGAGAACGGCAGCAGCGTCGCGGTGGCAAGCAGCATCACGATGGTCAGCGCGACCAGCAGGATCGTCAGCGCGATTTCGTTCGGCGTCTTCTGACGTTTCGCGCCTTCGACCATCGCGATCATGCGGTCGAGGAACGCCTCGCCCGGATTCGCCGTGACGCGCACGACGATCCAGTCCGACAGCACGCGCGTGCCGCCCGTCACCGACGAAAAGTCGCCGCCCGACTCGCGGATCACCGGCGCGGATTCGCCGGTGATCGCCGATTCGTCGACCGACGCGACGCCGTCGATCACTTCGCCGTCGGCCGGAATCACGTCGCCGGTTTCGACCAGCACGACGTCGCCCTTGCGCAGATCGGACGCCGTCAGAATGCGGATCGGCGACTTCGGATGCGGCTCGTTGAGCTTCTTGGCCATCACGTCTTTCTTCGCGCTGCGCAGCGACGCAGCCTGGGCCTTCGAACGGCCTTCGGCGAGCGCTTCCGCGAAGTTCGCGAACAGCACGGTGAACCACAGCCACAACGTGACCGCGAGAATGAATCCCGCGGGCGCCTCGGCCTGGCCGCCGAGCGCGGCGACCCACAGAATGGTCGTCAGAATGCTGCCGACGTACACGCAGAACATCACCGGATTGCGAAACTGTGTGCGCGGCGTGAGTTTTTTGAAGGAGTCCACGATCGCCGGACGCAGCAGCGCCGGGTCGAACATGGACCTCGTTGCATTATGTTCAGTCATTGAATCCTCGAATACCGTTATCGCGTAACGTGTGCGTGGTCAATCGTTGGCCGCCCGTGTCACGTCGATGGGCCGCCTCAATGCGCGCCCATCATCATCAGATGCTCGACACCCGGACCCAGCGCGAGCGCCGGCACATAAGTCAGCGCGCCGACCAGCAACACCGTGCCGAGCAGCAGCACGACGAACAGCGGGCCGTGCGTCGGCAGCGTGCCGCCGGTCACGCCGATGCGCTTCTTCGCGGCGAGCGAGCCGGCGATCGCAAGGACCGGAACGATCGTGCCGAAGCGGCCGAACCACATCGCGATCGCGGTGAGCCAGTTGTAGAACGGCGTGTTCACGGAAAGCCCGGCGAATGCGCTGCCGTTGTTGTTCGACGCCGAGCTGAACGCGTAGAGGATTTCGGAGAAGCCGTGCGCGCCGGGATTGAAAATGCCGGCCCTGCCCGCGCTGCTCAACACCGCGATCGACGTGCCCACCAGCACCAGCAGCGGCGTGAGCAGCACGACGATCGACACCATCTTCATCTCGTATGCCTCGATCTTCTTGCCGACGTATTCGGGCGTGCGACCGATCATGAGGCCCGCGACGAACACGGCCAGCATCGCGAACACGAGCATCCCGTACATGCCGGAGCCCACGCCGCCGAAGATCACTTCGCCAAGCTGCATCAGCAGCATCGGATAGAGGCCGCCGATCGGCGTCAGCGAGTCCTGCGTATTGGCGACCGCGCCGCACGACGCTGCCGTGGTCGCGACCGTGAAGATGCCCGACTGCGCGATGCCGAAGCGGGTTTCCTTGCCTTCCGCATTGCCGCCCGACTGCAACGCATTCGCCGACTGGTCGATATGCAACGCCGTGAGCGCCGGATTGCCGCCCTGCTCCGCGCCGATCTCGCCGAACACGCAGACGCCGAAGCCGATCGTCATCGCCGCGAGCACGGCCACGCCCTGCTTGCGGTCACCGATGACGCGGCCGAACACCAGCGCGAGCGCGGCGGGGATGAGCAGCATCGAGAAGATCTCCAGGAAGTTCGAGAACGGCGTCGGGTTTTCGAACGGATGCGCCGAGTTGCCGTTGAAAAAACCGCCACCGTTGGTGCCGAGCAACTTGATCGCTTCCTGCGACGCCACCGGGCCCATCGCGATGGTCTGAGTCTTCACCGGCGTATCGACCGTGACCGGGTTGCCCTTCGCGTCCTTTACCGGATTGCCTTGCGCATCGAGTTTCGGCGCGGCGTAGGTGGTGGTTTGCAGCGTCGGCACGTCCTGATAGGCCTTGAAGTTCTGGATCACGCCCTGGCTCATCAGCACCGCGGCGGCGATCATCGACATTGGCAGCAACACGTACAGCGTCACCCGCGTGATGTCGACCCAGAAGTTGCCGATGGTTTGCGCGGTGTGACGCGCGAAGCCGCGGATCAGCGCGATCACGACCACGATGCCGGTCGCTGCAGAGAGGAAGTTCTGCACGGTCAGCCCGAGCATCTGCGTCAGATAGCCGACGGTCTGTTCAGGTGAATAATCCTGCCAGTTCGTGTTGGACACGAAACTCACCGCCGTGTTGAACGCGCTGTCGACCGACATCGCGCCGAACTGCTGGGGGTTGCCCGGCAGCCAGCCTTGCGCGCGCAACAGCACGTAAAGGAAAGCCACGCCGAGCACGTTGAACGCGACCGTGGCGATCGCGTAATGTTTCCAGCCCATTTCCGTCGAAGGATCGACGCCCGCGATGCGATACAGCAAACGCTCGAGCGGACCGCCCCAGCGGAGCACGCGCGAGCTGCCGTCCATCACCGCGCCCAGATAACGGGCCATCGGCACCGCGGCGGCCAGCAGCACGACGATGAACAGGCCCGCCTGCAGGACATTGTTCGAGTTCATTCAATGTCCTCCGCGCGCAACAGCGCATAGACCAGATAAACAAACAGCAACGCGGTGGCCGCGCCGGACAACCAGAGGGTCCAGGTCATGACCGCGCTCCCTGGCCGCGACGGAACTGCATCAACTTCTCGCAGCCGCCGATCAACGCAAAGGTCAGCGCGGCAAACAGCACCAGCCCCCCGACATAGAACACATCCATTTTTGTTCTCCACTCACGGACTTTGGATAGATGCAACGGTATGCCGTGGCGCGTAAAGGACGGGTCAAAGGTAACGGTGCGCGTATAAAGATCGCGTAAACGGACAAGGCCGCTCCATCCCGTGATGGAGCGGCCTTGCTTGTTGGACCGTGTCGAGACGGCCGCGCCCTGCTAACCGGCGCTTACGGCAGCAGCACCGTCGAGCCCGTGGTGCGGCGTCCTTCGAGGTCCGCGTGCGCCTGACCGACGTCCGCCAGCGCGTAACGCTGGTTGATGCTCGTCTTGACCTTGCCCGACGCGAGCACGTCGAACAGTTCCGCCGACATCGCCTCGTAATCGGCACGCTTGGCGATATAGGTGAAGAGCGTCGGGCGCGTGAAGAACAGCGAGCCGCGTCCGGCGAATTCCGACGAATCGAGCGGCGGCAGGGGCCCCGATGCATTGCCGAAGCTCACGAACATGCCGAGCGGCGCCAGACAGTCGAGCGAGCCCGTAAACGTGTCCTTGCCGATCGAGTCGTACACCACCGGCACGCCCGCGCCGTTGGTGATCTCGCGCACGCGCTTCGTGAAATTCTCGCGCGTGTAGACGATCGCATGGTCGCAGCCATGCGCTTTCGCGATCTGCGCTTTTTCATCGGAGCCGACCGTCCCGATCACGGTCGCGCCGAGCGCCTTGGCCCACTGGCACGCGAGCAGACCCACGCCGCCCGCCGCGGCCTGAATGAGGATCGTGTCGCCGGCCTTCACGGGATACGTGCGGCGCAACAGATATTGCGCGGTCAGGCCTTGCAGCATCGCCGAGGCGGCCTGCTCGTCGCTCAGCGCGTCGGGCACCTTGACGACCTGCGAGGCCGGCAGCACGCGCTCCTGCGTATAGGCGCCGGGCGGGCGCGCCACGTAGGCGACGCGGTCGCCCGTTTTCAGGCCGCTCACGCCCGGGCCGACCGCGCTGACCTCGCCGGCGGCCTCCATGCCGAGGCCTCCCGGCAATGGCAGCGGATACAGGCCGGTGCGGAAATACACGTCGATATAGTTCAGCCCGACCGCCGTCTGCCGGATGCGAATCTCGCCGGCGCCGGGCTCGCCCACTTCGATGTCGACCCATTTCATCACTTCCGGGCCGCCGGTTTTGTCGAATCGGATTGCTTTGACCATCACGTCTCCTTGAGGGCAGGTGTTATTCAAACGTTGTTCGCGTGTCGTTCAGATCACCGCGCGTGCGTGCGCCGTCAGACCTGCTGCGTGAGACGCATGGTCAGCACGTCGAGCACCATGCGCGCGGTCGAGATGTTGGTCGCGCACGGAATGTTATGCACGTCGCACGCGCGCACCAGCGCGTTGATGTCCGGTTCGTGCGGCTGCGGCGTCATCGGATCGCGCAGGAAGATCACCATGTCGACCCGCCCTTCCGCCAGTTGCGCGCCGATCTGCAGGTCGCCGCCGTGCGGGCCCGACAGCATTCGCTCGACCGTCAGGCCGTGCGCGTCGGCGATGCGCCCGCCGGTCGTGCCGGTCGCGATGATGTCGCAGCGCCGCAGCGTATCGACGTATTCGCCGGCCAGTTTGACGATGTCGTCCTTCTTGTGATCGTGCGCGATCAGCGCAATGCGGGTGGTCATGACGTAAGACTCCTGAAACCGTTGTTGTGATTGTCGTCGTTGTGATGATGCTGGGTGGCAATGCCGGCGCCACTGCTGCGGCATTGCCACACGTTCAGAACGTGCCCGGATACGCGCCGCCGTCGATCAGCCAGTTCTGTCCGGTGATGTACCCGGCATGCACGCTGCACAGGAACGCGCACGCGCGGCCGAATTCGTCGCGGTTGCCGAAGCGGCCGGCGGGGATCGTCTTCATGCGCTGCTTACGCGCGTCGTCGACGGAAATGTTTTGCGCCTTGGCCTGTGCCTCGAACGTGACCGCGATGCGGTCGGTGTCGAACAGGCCCGGCAGCAGGTTGTTGATCGTCACGCCGGTCGGCGCGACCTTGCGCGCGAGCCCCGCGACAAAACCGGTGAGCCCCGAACGCGCGCCGTTCGACAGGCCCAGCACGTCGATCGGCGCTTTCACCGCCGAACTCGTGATGTTGACGATGCGGCCGTAGCCACGCGCGCTCATCGAGTCGATGGTCGCGCGGATCAGCTCGATCGGCGTGAGCATGTTGCTCTCCAGCGCGCGGATCCAGTCCTCGTGCGTGAAATCGCGGAAGTCGCCAGGCGGCGGGCCGCCCGCGTTGTTGACAAGGATGTCGGGCTGCGGACAGGCGGCCAGCGCGGCAGCCCGGCCGGCGGGCGTGGTGATGTCGCACGCCACCGTTTTCACTTCGACGCCGCTCTGCCTGCGAATCTCGGCCGCGGTCGCCTCCAGCGTTTCGGCGGTGCGCGCGACGATCGTCAGGTTGACGCCCTCGGCGGCCAGCGCTTGCGCGCAACCGCGTCCCAAACCCTTGCTGGCCGCGCAAACCAGCGCGGTGCGTCCTGCGATTCCCATGTCCATGGATGCGTCCTCGTGACGTTGTGCCGGCGCATCGGCGCGCCCGGCGTTGCAAAGTTCTCCCCGATTCTAGAAGAATCAGTGCTGGACTGGGCCGGGCGCTGCGCTTGCCGATCGCAATCTCCGGTATCTGCGAGCGGCACTCTTTCGGTAAACTTGCGCCGTGGCGCGTCCGCCGGCCAGCCGCATTGCGGCGGGCGGCGCGCCGAACCGATCTCCGATCGCCCCCGATTTGATCTCTCTTGCGCCGCTTGCGCCCCCGCCATGACCCAGGACAGCCGCTTTCCCAATCTTTTCATCCTCGATCACCCGCTGATCCAGCACAAGCTGTCCCATATGCGCGACCGGGACACCTCGACGCGCACGTTCCGCGAGCTGCTGCGCGAAATCACGCTGCTGATGGGCTACGAGATCACCCGCAACCTGCCGATGACCACGCGCCGCATCACCACGCCCCTCGTCGACATCGACGCGCCGGTGATCGCCGGCAAGAAGCTCGCGATCGTGCCGGTGCTGCGCGCGGGCATCGGCATGTCGGACGGCCTGCTGGAACTGGTGCCGTCGGCGCGGGTGGGCCACATCGGCGTGTACCGCGCAGACGATCACCGCCCGGTCGAATATCTGGTGCGCCTGCCGGACCTGGAGGACCGCGTGTTCATCCTGTGCGATCCGATGGTCGCGACAGGCAACTCCGCCGTGCACGCGGTCGACGTGCTCAAGCGCCGCAACGTGGCCGCCGAGAACATCATGTTTCTCGCGCTGGTGGCCGCGCCCGAAGGCGTGCAGGTGTTCCAGGACGCGCATCCGGACGTCAAGCTGTACGTCGCCTCGCTCGATTCGCACCTGAACGAGCACGCGTACATCGTGCCGGGTCTGGGCGACGCCGGCGACCGGCTGTTCGGCACGAAGAATTGAGGGTAGGTTGAAAAAAAGCGCTGGCGGCGCAGCGCACGCGACGAGCGGCATTCGTGTGGCTGCCGGGCTACGCGGGCACGAGGGATAACTCGAGCCGCTTGCCAAGCGCTGCCAGCGCGCACGCAATCGTGTCGATCTTGGTGGCATGGCCGAGATCGATCACTCGCTGAACATCTTGTGGCCGTGTGTGAAGGCGCCGCGCCAATTCGGAGGCTGTCACTTTTTGCGCGAGCATTTCGTTGAGCAGCAACACTTTCGCCGCGAGACTGGCGGGCAGTTCGATCAACTCTTCGCCGCGCCGTGGTTTGGACGGCAACGGAGCCTGACGCTTGTCTTCAAAGTAAAAGTCCATCGCCGTCGCCAATGCGTCGGCAGCCATGTCGCGCGCTTCTTCGAGCGTGCCGCCACAGGTCAACGCCTCCGGGATATCGCGAAAGGAAACAGTAAAGCCGGCCTCGTCTGCTTCAATGCGGGCGGGATAACGAAACATAGGTATTCTCCGTGGTCCCTTGACGGGAAAAGCCCAAGCGGTGAAGGCGCGGTGAAGCCCCGCTCGGGGCTTGCGTCTATTTGCATATCAGTTGCTTGAGAATTGCTCCACGAAGCGGCTCCGAAATCTCGTGAGCGGGATGCCTCGGCAGCGTGGTCTGCCGACCGTTCAGATATACCTTCAAAAGCTTGCTGCCTTGCTCAACAGTCGCCCTTGGTCAGCGAGCCAACGCCGGAACCCGCTTTGCTTCACCGGCCCTCCTGCGTCCAGGAACACACGCCAAATATAAACATAAATGTTTATATTCTCGATACCAGAGAAAGCATCCGATGACGCGAAGCGGACCCGGCACGCCAGAAAACGGCGCCTGTCGCCTACTTTTGCCTGCGCCACCCTCTGCCGCCCCTCTGCGGCGTGATAAAATTCGAATCCGCTCAAAGAACGGCTCAACCTGCGTCACCGTCTGCACCGCCGCTTCGCGCATCGCGCCTTTGACGCGGCACTCGCCAGGCTAGTGCCGGGTTTGCCGCACGCCAGCCGCCCCGCTTCATCCGCGCAGCCACCTCTGGTCCGCCAAGGCGGGCGCAAGAGCCGGCTGAAGACGGTTCGACACGGGCGGCCAGCTGGGAACGGTCGGCTGCAAGCGGCAAGTCCGGACAGGCAGCCGCCGGGCGGTCCCACACCAGACGCTTTGACATCGAGGCGCGCGCAACGCAAGCGCCCGACATCGCAACGACAATTGCACTATGCGTGCGCCCCGCTGGCGCGCGCGACGGAGAAAGGTATGGCGGGTCATTCGAAATGGGCCAACATCAAGCATAAAAAAGCAGCGGCCGATGCCAAGCGCGGCAAGGTCTGGACGCGGCTCATCAAGGAAATCCAGGTCGCGGCGCGCATGGGCGGCGGCGACATCGACTCGAACCCGCGTCTGCGGCTCGCCGTCGAAAAGGCGTACGACGCCAACATGCCGAAGGACAACGTCAACCGCGCGATCCAGCGCGGCGTGGGCGGCGTGGACGGTGCGAGCTACGAGGAAATCCGCTACGAAGGCTACGGCATCGGCGGCGCGGCGGTGATCGTCGACACGATGACCGACAACCGCACCCGCACGGTCGCGGAAGTGCGTCACGCGTTCTCGAAGAACGGCGGCAACATGGGTACGGACGGCTCGGTGTCGTTCATGTTCGATCATGTCGGCCAGTTCCTGTTCGCGCCCGGCACGCCGGAAGACAAGCTGATGGAAGCCGCGCTCGAAGCCGGCGCCGACGACGTCGTCACGAACGAAGACGGCAGTATCGAAGTGCTGTGCCCGCCGAACGATTTCCCGAAGGTGAAGACCGCGCTCGAAGCCGCAGGCTTCAAGGCCGAGTTGGCCGAGGTCACGATGAAGCCTCAGACGGAAGTCGAGTTCACGGGCGACGACGCCGTGAAGATGCAGAAGCTGCTCGACGCACTGGAAAATCTGGACGACGTGCAGGAAGTCTATACAAACGCCGCGATCGCCGACGAATGAGCGTGCTCCGGCAGCGCGCGGCGCGCGGGTTCGTCCTGATCGAACCCGAACCCGGCGCCGCGCTGCCGGCTGGCCCTCGCGTTGCCGCTTATTGCTGTTTTTTGCCGCTGAACGGGCGTTTTGAACACGGGTGCAGCGTTGCGCGCCCGCCAGGCCATCGTCACTCGGGCTCGTCCCGGCTTCGGTCCGCGGGCTTCCTGGCCGGCGCAGGCCGACCCGGCGCGAATCTCGCTCTTTATTGCACGGCTGAGCTTTCCGCTTCAGCCGTTTATGGTTTTTAAGTCTCGGGGATTCACATGAAGTTACTCGTCGTCGGTTCCGGCGGTCGCGAACATGCACTCGCATGGAAGCTCGCGCAATCGCCGCGGGTTCAGCTCGTCTACGTCGCGCCGGGCAACGGCGGCACCGCGCAGGACGAGCGTCTGCGCAACATCGACATCACCGAGCCAGCCGCGCTCGCCGATTTCGTCGAACGGGAACAGATCGCCTTTACGCTGGTCGGGCCGGAAGCGCCGCTCGCGGCCGGCATCGTCAACCTGTTCCGCTCGCGCGGTCTGAAGATTTTCGGGCCGACCAAAGAGGCCGCCCAGCTCGAAAGCTCGAAGGACTTCGCGAAGGCGTTCATGAAACGCCACGCGATCCCGACCGCCGAATACGAAACCTTCGCCGACGTCGCCGCCGCGCATGCGTATCTGGACGCCAAGGGCGCGCCGATCGTCATCAAGGCCGACGGCCTCGCCGCCGGCAAGGGCGTGGTGGTCGCGCAGACGCTGGAAGAAGCGCATGCCGCGGTCGACATGATGCTGTCGGACAACAAGCTCGGCGATGCCGGCGCGCGCGTCGTGATCGAGGAATTCCTCGCCGGCGAGGAAGCGAGCTTCATCGTGATGGTCGACGGCAAGCACGTGCTGCCGCTCGCGTCGAGCCAGGACCACAAGCGTCTGCTCGACGCCGACCAGGGTCCGAACACCGGCGGCATGGGCGCGTACTCGCCCGCACCGATCGTCACGCCGCAACTGCATGCCCGCGTGATGCGCGAAATCATCCTTCCGACCGTGCGCGGCATGGAGAAGGAAGGCATCCGCTACACCGGCTTCCTGTACGCCGGTCTGATGATCGACGCGCAAGGCAATCCGAAGACGCTCGAATTCAACTGCCGCATGGGCGACCCCGAAACGCAGCCGATCATGGCGCGTCTGAAGGGCGACTATTCGAAGGTGGTCGAGCAGGCGATCGCCGGCACGCTGGATACGGTCGAACTCGAATGGGACCGCCGCACCGCGCTGGGCGTCGTGATCGCCGCGCACAACTATCCGGACACGCCGCGCAAGGGCGACCGCATCAACGACATCCCCGCGGAAACCTCGGATTCGGTCACCTTCCACGCCGGCACCACGCTCGCCGACGGCAAGCTGACGACCTCGGGCGGCCGGGTGCTGTGCGTGGTCGGTCTGGCGGACTCGGTGCGCACCGCGCAATCGGTCGCATACGAGACGATCAACCAGATCTCGTTCGACGGCATGCAGTATCGCCGCGACATCGGCTACCGTGCGCTGAACCGCAAACACGACACGCGGACCGAGGGCAAGCAGTAAAAGCCACCACCCCACTCGCCCGCCGGCGGCGCCAACGGCGCTACACTGCGGGCGCGACCCAGCGGGTTTTGCGCGCCCACCGCAGCCGCTGGGCCGGGCGAGGCGAAAGGCCGCCGCCCGACGCGAAAAACACCGTACGCCGCGCCTTCGCAGGTTTTCTCCCTGACGCAGGCCCGGCCGTCGCCTTTCCCGAAGAACCCGCGGTACGACGAGCGTGCCGCCCCCAGCATCCGCATTCATGACTGATTCGAGCTACGACACACAGGCCGTGCGCAACTGGCTGCAAGGCCTGCAAACGCATATCGCTGACACGCTCGGCGAGTTTGACGGCACGCCGTTCGCCACCGACGCATGGCAGCGTGGCCCGGGCGAAAAGCTGCGCGGCGGCGGCTATACGCGGATTCTCGAAGGCGGCAAGTTCTTCGAACGGGCCGGCATTGGTTTCTCGGACGTCGCGGGCGACGCGTTGCCGGGTTCGGCAAGCGCGGCGCGTCCGCAACTGGCCGGGCGCGGCTTCGAAGCAATGGGTGTATCGCTCGTGCTGCACCCGCACAATCCGCACTGCCCGACCGTGCACATGAATGTGCGCCTGCTGATCGCAACCAAGGCCGGCGAAGAGCCGATCTTCTGGTTCGGCGGCGGCATGGACCTGACGCCGTACTATGGCTACGAGGAAGACGCGCAGCATTTCCATCGCACCTGCCGCGACGCGCTGCAGCCTTATGGCGCGGACCTTTACCCGAGTTTCAAGCGCTGGTGCGACGAGTATTTCTTCCTGAAGCATCGCAACGAAGCGCGCGGCATCGGCGGGATTTTCTTCGACGATTTTTCGGCGCCGGGCTTCGATCAATCGTTCGCGATGGTGAGGAGCGTCGGCGATGCGTTCCTCAAAGCCTACCTGCCGATCATCGAAAAGCGCCGCAACATTCCGTACGGTGAAGCGGAGCGTGAATTCCAGGCATACCGGCGCGGCCGCTATGTCGAGTTCAATCTGGTCTTCGACCGTGGCACACTGTTTGGACTGCAGAGCGGCGGACGCACGGAATCGATCCTGATGTCGATGCCGCCTGTGGTGAACTGGCGCTACAACTGGCATCCCGAACCGGGCACGCCGGAAGCGCGTCTTTACAGCGATTTTCTCGTACCGCGCGAGTGGGTGTGACGCGCATTGCGCGCACCACGCCCTTCCACGCGGCCACGACAAAGGATCTTCACCTGAAGCCGAACGCTCATCCCGTTGCCCTGCCTCGCCGGATCGGTCTGCTAGGCGGGACCTTCGATCCGATCCACGACGGCCACCTCGCGCTCGCGCGGCGTTTCGCCGAGGTGCTGCAACTGACCGAGCTGGTGCTGCTGCCGGCCGGCCAGCCGTGGCAGAAAGCGGACGTGTCACCGGCCGTGCACAGGCTCGCGATGACGCGCGCGGCCGCCGGCACGCTGGCGCTGCCGGGCGTGACGGTACGCGTCGCGACTGACGAAATCGATCACGACGGCCCGACCTATACGATCGACACGCTGCAACGCTGGCGTGAACGCGAAGGTGAGGACGCATCGATCGCGCTTCTGATCGGCGCGGATCAACTCGTGCATCTCGATACATGGCGCGACTGGCGGCGCCTGTTCGAGTTCGCGCATATTTGCGCGGCCACCCGGCCCGGTTTCGACCTCGCGTCGATTCCACCGGCGGTCGCTCAGGAAATCGACGCGCGCCGTGCCCGCGCCGACGTTCTGCAAGCCACGCCTTGCGGCCACTTGCTGATCGATACGACGCTTGCGTTCAACGTCTCAGCCACCGACATTCGCGCGCATCTGCACGAGCAGGTGAGCCAGCGGCTCGCCCTCGCGGGCGGCGAACAGCAAGACCAGGCCGCGAGCCATGTCCCCACCGCGGTGTGGGACTATATTCTTCAACATCATCTGTACCACCGGTAACCCTATGGATATTCGCAAACTACAACGCGTGATCGTCGACGCTCTCGAAGACGTCAAGGCGCAAGACATCAAGGTGTTCAACACCAGCCACCTGACCGCGCTGTTCGATCGCGTGGTCGTCGCGAGCGGCACCTCGAACCGGCAAACCAAGGCCCTCGCGTCGAGCGTGCGCGAAAGCGTGAAGGAAGCCGGTGGGGACATCGTCAGCACCGAGGGCGAGGACATCGGCGAATGGGTACTGGTGGATTGCGGCGACGCGATCGTCCACATCCTGCAACCGGCGCTGCGCCAGTACTACAACCTCGAGGAAATCTGGGGTGACAAGCCGGTGCGCATCAAGCTGTCCACGCCCGATCCGTTCGGCGGCGCGCGTTCGAGCGAGCCCGACGACGAGGACGAAGAAGACGAAGACACACCGGCCGTGAAGAAGCCCGCGCGCAAGAGCGCGGCTCGTCGCAAGTAAGCCGGCTTTGCTGGCTGGCAACTCGTAGACCTCGGTTCGCGATTTCCTTCGTTCATTGCCTCGCTGATGAAACTGCACATCCTCGCCGTCGGCCACAAGATGCCGGACTGGATCGCCACCGGCTTCGACGAATACGCCAAGCGCATGCCGCCCGAGCTGCGCATCGAACTGCGCGAGATCAAGCCCGAGCAGCGTTCGTCCGGACGGTCGGCGGAAAGCGTGATGGCCGCCGAGCGGCAGAAGATCGAAGCGGCGTTGCCGAAGAACGCCCGCATCGTCGCGCTCGACGAACGCGGCAAGGATTGGACCACGATGCAGTTGGCCAACGCCCTGCCGACCTGGCGGCAGGACGGCCGCGACGTGGCCTTTCTGATCGGCGGTGCCGACGGGCTCGATCCCGATCTGAAGGCGCGCGCCGATATGCTGTTGCGCGTGTCGAGCCTGACTTTGCCGCACGCGATGGTGCGCGTGCTGCTCGCCGAACAGCTTTACCGCGCGTGGACCATCACGCAAAATCATCCCTATCACCGCGTGTGAGCGGACGCGGTGGCCGAGCGGGCGCGCGGTTTTGGCGCGTTGCCGTTGAGGGCATGTTGCCGGGCCCGTTGCAGGTCTTCGTTGCCGTCCTGGTTATCCGCGTCGGTCGACGTGCATGGCCGATCGTTTGCGTCGACTCGTGCTCCAGAATGCGTGATCGATGCACCCGATCGACGCCCGCCCCGCGCGCCCGTCGCGCGATCATCTCCCGTTCCTCACACATTCCCAGCCATCCGCTTCATCGAGACCGTTCATGCCCACGCCCGCCGCCTCGCTGCATCCGCTCGTCTATCTCGCATCGCAAAGCCCACGCCGCCAGGAGTTGCTGCAACAGCTCGGCGTGCGTTTCGAACTGCTGCTGCCACGCCCCGATGAAGATGCCGAAGCGCTCGAAGCCGAGTTGCCCGGCGAATCCGCGCACGACTACGTGCAGCGCGTATGCATAGCCAAGGCACACGCCGCACGTGCGCGGCTGGTGGCCGGCGGCCATGCGGCGCGGCCGATTCTCGTGGCCGATACGACCGTCACGATCGACGACGCGATCCTCGGCAAACCCGTCGATACCGACGATGCCGTCGCGATGCTCACGCGTCTCGCGGGCCGCGCTCATGAAGTGCTGACCGCCGTTGCCGTGATCGACGCCGAGGGCGCGTTGCTGCCCGCCGCGCTATCGGTGTCGAAGGTGCGCTTTGCTGCAGTGCACGCAGACGCGATCCGTCGTTATGCGGCGAGCGGCGAGCCGCTCGGCAAAGCCGGCGCCTATGGCGTGCAGGGACGCGCCGCGGAGTTTATCGAACATATCGACGGGTCCTATTCAGGTATCATGGGTTTGCCGCTTTTTGAAACCGCTGCCCTCCTGCGTGCAGCGCGCATCGACTTCTAAAATAACACCATGAATGAAGAAATCCTGATCAATGTCACGCCGCAGGAAACGCGAGTCGCGCTCGTCCAGCAAGGCGCCGTCCAGGAACTTCACGTCGAACGAACGCTGTCGCGCGGACGTGTCGGCAATGTCTATCTCGGCAAGGTCGTCCGCGTGTTGCCGGGCATGCAATCCGCCTTCATCGACATCGGTCTCGAACGCGCCGCGTTTCTGCACGTAGCCGATATCTGGCACCCGCGCATTGCCGGCGAGCCGCAACATCAGGCGCCGCATCAGCCGATCGAAAAGATCGTGTTCGAAGGCCAGACGCTGATGGTGCAGGTCGTGAAGGACCCGATTGGCACCAAGGGCGCGCGGCTCTCCACGCAAGTGAGCATTGCCGGGCGCACGCTCGTGTATCTGCCGCAGGAGCCGCATATCGGCATCTCGCAGAAGATCGAGAGCGAGGCCGAGCGCGAAGCGGTGCGCGCGCGTCTGACCGCCGTGCTGCCCGCCGACGAGAAAGGCGGCTACATCGTGCGCACGATTGCCGAAGATGCGACTAGCGAAGAGCTTGCCGGCGACGTCGCGTATTTGCGCAAGACCTGGGCGACGATCATTTCGCAAGGTCAGCGCATGCCGCCGACCAGCCTGCTGTACCAGGATCTGAATCTCGCGCAACGCGTGCTGCGCGATTTCGTCAACGATGAAACCTCGCGCATTCAGGTCGACTCGCGCGAGACGCATCAGATGCTCGCCGATTTCGCGGCGGAGTTCACGCCGGCCGTATCGTCGAAACTGCATCACTACACCGGCGAGCGGCCGCTCTTCGATCTCTACAACATCGAAGCCGAGATTCAGCGCGCGTTGTCGCGCCGCGTCGATCTGAAGTCGGGCGGCTATCTCGTGATCGACCAGACCGAAGCGATGACCACCATCGACGTGAACACCGGCGGTTACGTCGGTGCGCGAAACTTCGACGATACGATCTTCAAGACCAACCTCGAGGCCGCGCACACGATCGCACGGCAATTGCGGCTGCGCAATCTGGGCGGCGTGATCATCATCGATTTCATCGATATGGAAAACATCGAGCATCGCGACCAGGTGCTCGGTGAGTTGAAGAAGGCTTTGTCGCGCGATCGGACGCGAGTGACGGTGAATGGCTTCTCGCAACTCGGGCTGGTGGAGATGACGAGAAAGCGCACGCGCGAGTCTTTGGCACACGTGCTGTGCGAGCCGTGCCCGGTTTGTCAGGGTAAGGGGCAAGTCAAGACGCCGCGAACGGTTTGCTATGACGTGCTGCGCGAGATTCTGCGCGAGTCGCGGCAGTTTAATCCGCGCGAGTTTCGTGTGGTGGCGTCGCAGCAGGTGATCGATCTGTTTCTTGAAGAAGAGTCGCAGCATCTCGCGATGCTGATTGATTTCATTGGCAAGCCGGTATCGTTGCAGGTGGAGTCGAATTTGAGTCAGGAACAGTACGACATTGTTTTGATGTAAGGTAATTGACGTTTGTTTACGTTCATCAAAACCCCCGAAAAGCCTTTGCTGTAGGTCGTTTCAGGGGAAATCGACTTAATCGCCGTTGATCGCCGCACAATGGAAGCGCGCCTCTGATGGACAGCTAGAAAGCGCATTGTTCCGGAGTAACGATCTTGGCCCGAATCCTAAGCAACCTTCTCACCGACATTCAGATCCGCAAGTGGGTGCGCGCAGGCGTGGCCGTGGCGAAGTCGGACGGTGGCGGATTGACCTTTGCTCTTTCGACCGCCGGCGCCGCAACATGGGTGCTGCGCTTCAACCACGGCGGCCGGCGGCAAGAGGTGGCGTCCAGCAATCTGCCGTCGCCGGCGAGGATCGCCTGCGCACACAGCCACGCCTGATCGTATGAGTCTTGGATAGCGGCAGCGAAGTCCTTACGCAACTGGCCGTCGTTGCCGCGGCGTGCCTCCAAGGTCAGCCTCTTCGATTTTGCTTGAACGATGATCAGCCGATCGCCGAAAACCACGAGCACGTCGATTTCGCCGATGGTCGTCCCTTTGCTTTGGGCCAGATGCACATTGCTGTGTACGCGTTCCATTCCGAACACGCTCGCTAGGCGCCGAGCGGCGAACGCCTCCGTCAATGCGCCTCGGTGTTGCGCGGCGGTTGCCTGATAGGCCTTGTCGGCCATCATTCAATAAAACGGAGACTCATACAGGGACCGCAGATGCTGTAGTGCTGAAACAGAAGCACCCTGTCGCCGCCAGCAGCCAGTAGCGGCGTCGCGTTCAGCGCGTTGAAATCCCCCAGCGACTGGAACTGGGTGTTGTTGCCGCGTAATGGAAACGCTTCGAGGAACGCTCGTACTTGCTCAATAGGCAGGCCGGATCGGAGCGCGATCTCGTCCGGCGACTGCTCGAAGGCTGAGAGCCAGCTCAACGGCGAGACCCCTGATTTCTTCATCGCGTTGAAGGCCTGGGTCACCTTTTCGTCAACTAGCGCACACATCGTACGGGCGATCGTCTGCGCTTGAATGACGGAGAACCCCTTGATTTCGACTAGCCAAGGATTGTCGGCGCTGTATTTCTCCGAGACTAGTTCCCGATACTGGAAACTGTAGGCCGACTCGCCACCGTAAAAAATGGGTTCTCGCAGAGCTTCACCACGCCGGATGTCGACGTCCCGCTGTCCGGCCTTGCCGGCATCCATCATTGCTTCCCGAATCGGAAATCCCACGGCCTCGTGCAGTTCCTCCATGAGGCGGTCGGTACGATCGACGGATCCCTGCAAGATGCTCGCAGTAGGTTGCGAAAACTCGATTGGCCCCCGCACGAGCAGCCCAAGGATCGTGGTGATTTCCGTGCGAATGAGACGCTCCCGGCCGAAAAGTCTCTCCAGGTCCGAGGCTTTCATCGCGTTCGCATAGGTCACCAGGTTATCGCGATAGCAGATTTGTGCGATTGCGTGAACGTAGCCTGGCGCGCGCGTGAGAGCAGCCAGATCAACAAATACCTCCGCTTCGCTGCGAGGAGTTTTCTTCATCCGCTCAATTCTCCAAGAACATCGACGGCAAGCAACTACTTTACGGTGTCATGCCCTGCGAGGTCCATGGTCGATTTACGGCGACGGACAGGGTAAAGGGCAATACGCCGGTTCCCGGCTGGGCAGCGCGATTCCTTGATATGGAGAACCAGATAACGCGCATCGCTGCGCTGACAACCCACCTATGGCATGACGGCCATATCCCAAAAACATAGCGCGGCAATCATCTGCTAGGTTTACGCCGTCACAAACAGAGATCTCCATATGTCTTGGAACACGCTTGAAATTCCGCTGGAGTGCGGCTGGCAATGCACACTGCATCCCGCCAGCCAGTATCACAGCATGGAGCGGGAACGGCGCAGTCGCCTGTCCTGGGATCGAGACAGCCGCCGCTCGCGAGGCGGGTCGTCGTCGTTCATGAGCGATGACAGGCGCGACGAAGAAGAGGACGCGCGCAGGCAGCTTGAACAGGACCAGCGGGATTTCAACCGGTATTTCCGGCCACGCCTTGACCTACGGACGATTACGGGCGGTCAGGCTCTACGCGCAATCCAGACCTATGCGCGCGATGCGCTGAACCTCGCGCACTGGAACCTGCCGACCGACAATGCCGGCATCGAGCGCGTGCTCAGGCAGGCCGTCGCGGACGAGCGCCTGGTGCCGGTGGTCCACCGCGATCGGCACTCCGGGCTGGCCCGTGTGTGCAGCCCCAGCCCGGCACCGCTGCGCTGGCCGGCGTCAGGGGGTGGAGGTGAACCCTACTGGAGTCGCTCACCCAATCTGTTCCCTCCCGGCACCACCTCATTCAACGGCGAGCCGGTCCTGTCCGGCCCGTACGATCCCGCTACCATCGAGGTGAGACGGATAGCCGCGCGCGCCGCGATGTCCAGCAGCAGTAGCGGCCGAGGCTTCGACCTGCTCGGCGTGGTCGAGTCGGTGGCCGGAGCCGCGCTTGGTGACAGCGACAGCACAGACGACGAGGCTGAGGTCGCAGGCGCGGAAACGACCAGCGACACATCTACACCACTCGGCGATGTGCAGCCGTTCGAGTACACGCCGGATGCGGTAAGCGGTGACGTGGAGGAGCTGGCCGGTACGACCAACGAGAAATACGCCCGGAAAATGTTCGGCTACGACAGTTCCACCTTCCGCGAAATGATCCACAGATTCAAAAAGACCAACGGTATCGGGCCGAATGATGACCTTGAGTTTGAAGAAAACGGAGACGTGTATTTCAACGGGGACTACCTTGACAACTTTCATGGCTACGACAACTGAGGGGCGGGAATGACGGACAGACTTGTTGCATCGGCGAGCTTCACGATAACGGGCGATCATGTCTTGCCAGAATGGTGGACGGGGTATTTCGGCGTGTCGCCAGACGTGGCAGTGACCAAAGGGGAGCCGCTTCACGATCCGACAGGGCAGGGCCGCACGTTGATGCGGCGGACGGGTGTATGGGGAATTGATAGCGAAAAGGCAGTGCGCAGTGATAGCCTGGAGCCGCACCTACGCTACCTAATTCAACGCTTGGCATTGCCACGGGGCGACTTGAAAGCACACATTGAAAGCGCGGGAGCGAAAGTGCGCTTTTTCTGCTATTGGGTCAACGAATCAGGTGACCGTGTGCCCGACGTGCCTGACGACATTCGCGCGATGATGGAAGCCGTGGGCGGCACCATTGAGATTGACGAATACCGCTAGAACTCTGATTCATCAATGGCACATATGAACCTGCTTTCGCTCGAATCCTTCGAAACCTGGGCCCCTCCCCTTATCACGACTTTGGAGCGTAACCATAATGTCCTTCTAGACTGGGAAACCGATGGTCATCAATATCCGGCGCCGGCCTTCGATAGAGCAATAACCGAGGTAGGCGAAACGCTAAAAAGCTACTCAATTCGGGGCTGGCACTGTACCCGTCTGACTGACGCGGAAGTTGCAGCGATTCTCTCGAATGGTGCGCACCTGCCAAACGCCGAAACCCTCAATCAGAGGGTAGATATGATTGTTGCGGCCGGGTTGCTTTCGGCAGAGATAGCCGAGCGCCTGAAGGCGAAAAACCAAGCGGGCGATAGTAATCGAGCCGGCAAACTATGGTTCTGCTTTTATGCTCCGAAACTTGCCGGTGAAGGTGGAATCGGCCGCTTTTTCCGTCATTGGGGCGGTGAGGCTCTGTACAACTATCATGAGGACAACTGTGTCACGTCGCCGCCCCTGCGCGTAATCGGGACCCCGCGCGTCGTCGTTGCGGAAATTCCTATCGCGTTTCTGTCAAGCACGTTTGGGCTTGCCACCCATGTGACACGACGCTTCCTGACTGAGCGCGGGCATGATGTCGAACAGGCGGAACGACAAGAGGGTTATGTTGTCCGGCCTCTGCCGTCGAGCGCGATTCGCGAGGTCGTCACGCTTCACAGCTCCGAGTTCAGCAGGCTGACTGGCTGCGACGACTGGAGAGAGCCACCCTTGTCGCGCGCCCGCCGCACTAGGCGAAGATATTTTCAGTGGCCCCACTCCCACTTTCTTTTTTGGTGGGTTGGTCGGTGCTACCACCGACAAAGCCACCAAACCCTTACGGACCGGGCAATTTTGGTGGGATACCGCCTCCGTTCCCGTCGCCGAGATGGCGATCCCCGGTGACTACCGAATAACAAAAGCGCTCTTCCTATGGGTAGCTAGATGGGTAGCTAGCATGATAAATCGCAAACATTTCGCCACTAGTTTTATGATAAATAACGATATTTTCGAATGCACAGGAGCAGTACGATATTGTTTTGATGTAAGGTAATTGACGTTTATTTACGTTCATCACCCCCCGGAAAGCCTTTGCTGTAGGTCGTTTCAGGGGAAATCGACTTAATCGCCGTTGATCGCCGCACAATGGAAGCGCGCCTCTGATGGGTAGCTAGAAAGCGCATTGTTCCGGAGTAGCGATCTTGGCCCGAATCCTAAGCAACCTTCTCACCGACATTCAGATCCGCAAGTGGGTGCGCGCAGGCGTGGCCGTGGCGAAGTCGGACGGTGGCGGATTGACCTTTACTCTTTCGACCGCCGGCGCCGCAACATGGGTGCTGCGCTTCAACCACGGCGGCCGGCGGCAAGAGGTGGCGCCCAGCAATTCTGCCGTCGCCGGCGAGGATCGCCTGCGCACACAGCCACGCCTGATCGTATGAGTCTTGGATAGCGGCAGCGAAGTCCTTACGCAACCGGCCGTCGTTGCCGCGGCGTGCCTCCAAGGTCAGCCTCTTCGATTTTGCTTGAACAATGATCAGCCGATCGCCGAAAACCACGAGCACGTCGATTTCGCCGATGGTCGTCCCTTTGCTTTGGGCCAGATGCACATTGCTGTGTACGCGTTCCATTCCGAACACGCTCGCCAGGCGCCGAGCGGCGAACGCCTCCGTCAATGCGCCTCGGTGTTGCGCGGCGGTTGCCTGATAGGCCTTGTCGGAACGTTATCTTTCATGATGACGGGAGCGTCGAATTCAATGGTCAGATGCTAGACGACAATATCCACGACTATGCCCCATAACCAGAAGCCAACCGATATGCCCCACGCACTTGCTCACGCGACGTTCATCATTTCCGGCGATTCCGTCAACCCGGAGTTTTGGACATCCTATTTCGGCGTGCAACCCAATCGCTCTATCACGAAGGGACAGCCTTACCAGCTCCCATCGGGCAAGCTGAGCCCGCATCCCGGCAAATTCGGCCTTTGGGCCGTTGAGAGTAAAGTCGCGGTACGCAGCGATTGCCTCGGCCCGCATTTGCAATACATCAAGAACTATCTTGTCTTGCCCCGCGCCGATTTGCACGACTTGGTGCGCGAGCAAGGGGGCAAGATGGCCGTGTGGTGCTACTGGATGAACGAGACCGGCGACCGCGTGCCGGATGTGCCTGACGACATTCGCGCGACGATGGAAGCCATGGGCGGCACCATTGAGATTGACGAATACCGATAGAATTCTGATTCATCAATGACACATATGAACCTGCTTTTCGCTCGAATCCTTTCCACACTTATAGTTGCTTTGGGTCACTGATACCCGGTCACGGGTGAGCCGGAATACCAACACACTGAGCAGCACAAACGGACAGCCGGCACAGACCGACAAGAGAAAGCCGACCCGCGATGGTCGGCTTTTTTATTTGCTTTGAGCTACTGAGCATAGCCGGCCTATCTCGTCAACAACTTCCCTTCTCGATCCGCCAGGTCTACGCCGCCATAAGCTACGGGACCTATCTGTGAGCAGTTCTGAACGTAAAACAGACGCGTCGCAGTGGGAGATAATGTACAGCAAGGATGGATACGAAGGCGGCCGCATCTTCTCACCTCCGAACCGATGCAAGCGGCTGCAGAAGGCAAGAAGTTTTCCGAACGCGCGTACGCCGATGTATCAGCCTGGGATGCCGCGCTCGTCCAGCGCGTCCGCTCGTTTTCGGGGCGAAACTTCATTGGCACCAGCGATTGGGGAAGGATGGCGCCGACCTTGAGGGCATACAGACATTGCAGACCTTGCAGTCCACGGTTCGCGGCAAGAGTGTCGTGTTAATCGCCGAGCAATCCCCCATTGAGTGCGATAAAGATAGGGCGGAGAACCCTACACCCCTCGGCGATGCGCTCCTCGCCTGAGCCCACCTGATCAGCAGGAGATCGTTTTTCGGGGGCAAGGTCACCGCTCTAACTGGTCGCACGGTGTTCCCCCACCCTGAGATCCAAGAACGCTCTGCACAGCTTCGATCCGTGAGCCTACATTGAGCTTTTCAAAAATGTTCTTCAAATGCCACTTGACTGTCTCGGGCGCTAGTTTCAGTGATCGACCGATTTCCTTGTTCGAAAGACCGCGCGCTACGTAGCGGACTATTTCAAATTCTCTTGCACTGAGAACATCCGGCGACGTCGTCACCAGCTGAACTGGTTCCTGAGACGCAGGTGGCACATTGTCGAGTTCATCGAAAGCTGCCAGCAATCGATCGATATATGCCATTTGTGAAGTAGAGATATTCCCTGAGGATCGGCGAAACCGCTGCAGCAACGTGCGCATCGGCGGCCCTTCATCTACGAAGCTATTAACCATGCCAATCGCTTCTCCAACCCGCAATGCGTGGTCGAGTGCAGCAAGCGCATCGCCGGAAGCGTTACATTGCTCGAACGCGCGGGCTAGGAGCAAGGAAACGATAGCCTCCGAATAGCGCCAACCCATAGCACCCAGCTTATCAAGCAGAAGCGTAAGAAAAATAACGGCCTTGTCAGCAAGATCCTCCGCAATGAGAACCCTCGCCCGCACGAGGCAGTAGCTTGTCCAGGTTTCCAAAGCGGCCCCCGTGCGCCCTTCCCACATCTTTGGCAAGCTCAGGCTTAGTTCTCTGGCGATCTGGCTGGCCCGCGCAACGTTGCCCTCGTCCAGAAGCAACTTCACAATTTCAGCATCGCACGCCACCCTGAGTCGTGGCCATCGTCGGGTGATGGCGACTTGCCGACTGCCTTCGAGAACCGTCAATGCGCAATCTGTCTCTCCGCTGCGGCACATCAGCCGTGACACAGAAAGCGTATGTTGCACCAGCGCACCTAGCGGCGCCGCATCCAATGCGAGGGTCGCGCGACCCGCGACTATCTTCCTTGCTTGCGGAAGTTCGTTGCACTCATAGTAAATCGATGCCAGGCAACCGGCCAGCCAGGTTGCGCCGGCCGATGACGCGCCCAGAACATTTTCGGCACGCTCAAACGTCTCCTCGAAAATCTGCCGTGCTTCAGACAACTCGCCATGTAAAAGGGCAGCAAGACCGTACATAGCGCCTCGAAACATATCCGAGTAGGTCGATCCTTGACAATATTCCACCCGGTCCTCGGCGGCATTCCATATGCGACGTATTTGGCCAAACTCTCCCCTATACATCAAACCAAAGAATTGCGCGGCTTGTACGTAACACTTTACCCATGGTGCCGACGGTGTCGTTGAGGTCTCTACGGCATGCACGAGTTCAAGCACATGCTCGCTATCGTCACTATTGCTGGCAATTAGCGCGCTGATTGCGCTAATCTCCGCACCTGCAACTTCTGCGTTCATGTCGCCTTGACCGCGAAGCCCACGATTAAATTCCTCAACAAGAGCATCAATTTCCCTCGTGGCGCGTGTCGTTTGAAGCGACAATGCGAGCGCCCACGCTTTCGCGAGGCGCAAACGTAATCGTCGCTGGAGAACATCCGGTGGAAGTTTCCCAATCCAGCCGAGCAGTGTGTACGGATCACCGCGCTCCAACATCTCCATTGCACAATGCTCAGCCCACTGCGCCGCCTGCTCGAATTCGCCCGCAGCCAAAGCGTGTGTGACTGCCTGGGGCCAGAGACGTGCACCAGCAAACCATTGGCACGCGCGTTGATGCAGCACGGAAACCTTTTGCGGCATCAGATGAACAAGACGCCGTCGAAGTGCATCGGACAGCAGCACGTGACAGCGATACCAATCCCGCGTCTGATCCAGCGGCTGGATAAAGACGCTATGCCGTTCGAGCCATTCAAGCTTTTGCCCGCTTCCGCCCTCGCCGCCCATGATGGCATCGCATACGGGAGCAGTGAGCCGATCAAGAATCGACGTGTATAGCAAAAACTTAAGCATCACCGGCGGCAAATGCGCGAGCACCGTATCGTTCAGGTAGTGGTCGATTCCAGAACAGGTTCCTGCAAGGTTATTGGCGATCTTGGCTGCATCACCCATCTGACCTGCCGCAAGAGAAACCAATTGCAAGCCGATCACCCACCCTTCAGTCGCCTGATTCAAAAGTTCAATGCTACTTTGGTCAAGCGGCACCATGCCTGCCTGAGCGAAAAACTCCCTTGCATCGTGCACCGAGAATCGGAGATCGTCGACACCGATACGCATTAGCTTCTCGGGTGTTCTGAGTTGACCAAGTGTCAAGCCTGGCTCACCGCGCGCGCCCAGTAACACATGCATGTTTTCGGGTGCATAACGCAACAGCCGGGAAACAGTGGCAAGAACAGACTCCGTGTTCAGGCGGTCGACGTCATCCAGCACGAGGAAAACGCTCCGGCCGTACGCAGCAATCCCGTTCAGAAGTACTGAGATGACTGTCCTGATAGGCGTGCCCGCATCGTTATCCAGGAGCTGTTGCGCCTGCTGGGCGATGCTATCGGACGTTCTGGAAAATGCAGCTACCAGATATGCGCCGAACTGCTGAGGATCGTCGTCTTCTTCGTCAAGACTCAGCCATGCAACAGGATGCTTTTTTTTCAACGCCACTTCTCGCCACTCAGCAAGCAATGTTGTCTTGCCGAAACCCGCTGGTGCGGTCACGACGGTCACGCTGCGAGATGGTCTCTCATCAAGCTGACTGAGCAACGCAACACGTCGCACATAGCCTGACGGAATGCGTGGCGGGATCATTTTAGTCTGGATCAACGACATGTTCCATTCGCGACCAGTACCGTCTGAACATGCGCCCATGAAATATCCCTCTCCTTTCCCATCGACTGGCCGTGGGAAACTTCCATTGTTTCCCACGGTACTTTTTATGCGAGTGCTAAGCCCGTACGCGGCGGCCTTGTATTTTTACAATAAAGCACGAGCGAAGTAACAATCCGTCGATTTTTGGGATACGTTTATCGAGATAACAATCGACGAAAGCGCTACTACTCAAGCCACTCACTATCGTAGTCGATTAGCATGCCGAAATCTCCTTCAATCACACCCCCCAACTCCCTCGCGGTTGCCATGACGCGACATCTCACACGAAGAGGCTCGTCCTGATCGTTGCGTCGCGACCGGCTCCGCTCACGGACGAGCGCCAATGCGACAGATTCTGGTGAGGAGTCCGCAGAGCAAAATCCAGCTTCCCGACCCGTCAAGAAAAGCAGCTCTTCCGGACGACACCGGATCTCGCACCGTATTCGCACTTTCAGAGTGAGGTCGGCAAGGAATAGCTTCTAGCGGTTGATGTTTCCAGCAGTGCCGAGAGTTCCTTCAGGGCATCGTCCCGCAGGCGTAGGTCGTTTTTTGTGGCAGCAAGGACCGCACGAACGAAGGTCCACATATACAAAAGCCGCAAGCTTTACGACGCGCCTTTGCCCCAACACCGAGCGGTAGCATCAATCGTGTGCGCATGCGCCGACGGCCAATCTGATGTCGCTTGCGACGCATCAGTCGCGCCGACACCCGCGCTCAGAGAGACGGAGATTCCGATGATCAGTTCGTTGATTCCGCGCATCAGCGACGCGTCCGCTCCGCTTACTAGATGCGTCCGGTAACACCCGCCCGATCGCGCGACGCCAACAATTCGTACCTGCTGAGGGACAGGCAATGCATGCATACGATCGACCATTACGCTGCGCACAGCAAGTTCCGCTTTGTTGAGCATGCCACCAAGAACTTTTATACAACTTGATCTGATTCAGGCGCACATCGAACGCATTCGACCGCCGCGCTCGCCATTTTCGCCTGGAGTGCAGGCGAGTGCGTCCGTCGGTTCACATCGTCATTTTCCTGATTTCCTATCGGAACTATCGCCAGCTCAGGCCTCGAGGATAGCATTCATCCGGCCGTCCGAATTTACGCGGCCGCGGTCAATCCGCTTGGATATGTGTCAATAATTCACAATACACTCCAGGAGACTGCGTATCATTTTTCAAGAAGATTCGCGAGTGCGAAGCTTTCTACCATTAGTCTATTTTCGTCCATTTGATAGTTCGTCATCAATGATTCCGTTTGGTTTAGTGGTTCTTTCCGCGATCACGGGTCGATTACGGAAAGACGGATGAGGGCCGTCGGTCTGGCCTCTTTGACTGCCGCGCAATCCTGTCAACGTGGTCGCGTCTAATGTGACATTGCTCTGCGAAGATGGAGTTGGGCCTGCCGCAGCGGGTATAACGCGCGGGACCAGGTCAATTGCTCCAATGACCGACAGACTGGTTTGACCTTGCTTCGAGGTACTTTGACCGGATGGGGGCTACGCAAATGCAGGAAACGAACGCGAAAATCTCTTATGAGCAGTTGCTCGACGACTTGCAAACTTCCTCCGCGCTGATTGGCGAGTCCAGGTCGGGTCTATTAGGTCATTCCTTGACTGCTTGTGTCAAAGTACTAGATCCCTCTCCTCCGGGGACGCTTACGGATCGTACTGAGGTCGATCACCTCGACATCGTCGATCAGCTTGAGCGCGGATTGGAACGAAACGAATTCATGCTCGTTTTCCAGCCAAAACTGCGAGTGCCAGAGGAAAGACTATCTGGTTTTGAGGCCTTGTTGCGCTGGCGTCATCCCGTCCACGGTATCTTGACACCTACATCGTTCATCCAGACCGTAGAAAGCTCCGGCCTATCGGGGCGTTTTACCGATTTTCTTTTGGAAAAATCCGCAGAGACGCTCTCTGACTGGGCTGCATGCAAATACACTACGCTGTCGCTCACAATCAGTCTTTCGCACCAAGAATTAACGCGAGGGAATCTGCCAGGAAAGTTGCTCGCGTTGCTCGCTTCTCATGCCGTTGAACCGGCAAAACTGCAAGTGCAGCTGACGGAGTCCACCGAATCCGGGCCGCTCGATGTACTTTTGGCTGCAGTCGATTCAATACGTGAAACGGGCGTTCAAGTTGCGATTGGCGACTTCGGAGCTGGAGGCTGGCCACCATCCATCTTGCATCGGCTGGCAGTCGATGTTCTAAAGATTGACCGATCATTGATTAGCGGCGTTCCCGGAAGTTCAGAGGCAACGAACGTCCTGGAAGTACTTGTTCGACTTGGTCAACGCCTTGGGAAGCAGATCGTTATCGATGGTATCGAAAACGAAGCGCAGCTCACTTGGACAAAGAGCATGGCAAATGTCGACTGCCAAGGTTCCTATATTTGCATGCCAGTTCATGCAGCGCAGATCGATGATCTTGTCGAGGGGCACGGCCTCGCAATGAGTTCACGATAGATCTGACTGTGGTGACGCTCGCGGCCGTTCAGAAGTAGTATTCATATCGGGATGACCTCCTTGCGACACAAGGTTTCAGTTTTTCCGCTCGTGGATTCTAAACGGTACGTTGAAGCGCGCCGCATCGATAGGTACAGATAGTTCAGTAGCCAGTTGAATTTCCTGCAGCCCTCCTTCCGGTTTAAACCGATTCCATGACAATTTTGTATGACATCATACAGGTGAGAACATTTCATATAAATTCGATATAAAAAAGAAATCCACAGGCCTAATCTGTGGTTCAACATCCCTTCCACGCACAGAGATATCTATGAGCCCATCCAGCCTGATTGAGGTGACGAATTTGCACAACCGCGCCGGTCTTTCGCGTCACAGTCACTTCCGCCTGCAACCGTTTCGCCTTACCGCTTCGCTGCGAAAGCTGTTCGCTATCCTCTTACACAACAGACTTTCTGATTGATTGTTTACGGCTACCGTTGCGTGGCCGCCGAAAATTGGTTACCAATCCAGCCTTGACGGTACTTGCTCATGAACTCCTTACACGCCCTGATAGTGCTATCTGCAATGTTGGTTTTGTATTGCACCGTTGTTGCGTGGTTTGACTAGCAGGTTGCTGAAACGTTGTTGCGGCGACGTATGCCATCCGTTTCAACAAAACTGATTCTTGAGCTGTCACCGGATTTGCGTGTCATGCGGCGACGTCCCTAGCTGCATCATAGTAACTGTCAACACATCCTGTATTTGACGTACCGAAGTATTTTCCGCCACTGCATCGTGCTCGGCCATCAACCCGCGACTCGACACTCAATGGCGGCTGACTTACATGCGAATATCTAATCACAGACCCCTTGGTTGAAACGGATTTACTGATGGTTGTCTCGGGTAGCATCCTAGCTCATTCCTGATCGAGTCATGTGATGCCAGAGGGGCGTGATAAGTTTGGCAACGCTATTCATCGGCTGTCTGCTGGACATGTCAGTTAAACCGCAAGAGTATGTGTGCGGTCTCTACTCGGCCTGCGAAGCATAACTCTCCCATGGACAAGATTCTCATTCATGCGACGTGCAGGTCCGTAAGGTCTGTTTGACAACTCCACGCTCAATGATCCGATGCACAAGGTCCGATTAGCGGCGATACGGACATGACGTTTGCTGACGATTGAGCAATCGTTCGTCATTCATGCCTGGAAGGCGGGTGAAGTCGTATTTCATCCAGTCAAACGGCTGCATTTCGATTGATGGGTTGTTGGAATGATCATGGAATTGAATACCGCCCGGACCTCAGCGAAGTGCGCTCGGCCTGCACGTCGCAGAACGCAAGAGCCTTTGCTCTGACATCCGGTTGACGCCACTGACCCAGTTCGGGCCCGCGTTCGGGTATTACAACGAGCGCCATTCTCCTGGCGCGAGTTCGGCGGCAGGGCCGATCATCACAGATCGTCGCACAGGGACCCATTGACCGCATAGATATCAGCGCAGGATCGGTGTAATGGAACCAATCGACGATCACCATGGTGGCGCCACCAGCGCCGTCCAGTGGAGGTAGTTTTAACTTTGCCAAGTGGGCACGCTTTACCCGTTTTTTGAGCGAATCGCCCATGACCAACCGACGGTTCGACTCCTCTGAATATCGTCAGGCGCCGGCGGTAGAGGAAATCTGATCATCCGCACGGCAACACACTTAACTTGCAATAATGCTCGCCTGAAGAGCGCATTTCTACGAGGGCATCGGCAATTGTCAACGCCTGCCGTTCAATGTCGGCAGTCCAAACCTCCGTCTTGGAGATAGTTGCGCGCAGGTCCTGACAACGTTGGAGAAGCAGCGACGGTCCTAGCACCGAGAGCCCCCCCGCCACCCCGTGCGCCCACCTTCGAAGCTGCGCGACACTTTGCGCCTTGACTACTGAATCCAGTTTCGCGACATCCAAATTTGTCTGCTCGACAAATGCCGCCGAATAATCGGTCGGCACAGCGGGTAATCTGGGTACGACCGCCTTGGCGTCTGTCAGGGCATCGCGACCATCTGGATTTGCCGCGGCATCGAGAACCCTCGTCAGTATCGACAGGGATACCGGCTTGGTGAGGTAGTCAGAGAATCCCCGAGCCCTGCCTTCAGCGATGTCGTCCGGATGAGCGCTCGCGCTGACGGCATAAATCGGCGTTGAGACGCTTTTGTTCCGAACTGCATCAATCAACTGAAATCCGTTCAGGACAGGCATATCGATATCAGTCAGCACGATGTCCACCGACCGTTTCGAAAGCATCGACAGCGCCTCGCTGCCATTGACGGCCTCGATGACGTTTGCACCCAAGGTGCTAAGCTGGTCACGCAACAAACCCCGATTCAATAGATTATCTTCTGCAATCAGCACGGTCAATTTTTCGAAATTACGTCTGGCAGGCCCTGCTTCTTTTGCCTTTTTTGTGAGCGTCCGATCAAGGACAGCGGACTCCAGCATCTGCGTAGCCGTCCTGATTCCTGAGAGGCTGTAGACTGAAACTGCCACGCCACCGTTGTCGCTCGGAATCGGCACCAGAGGACCATCCTGCCCCACCCACACGATACTGGCCGGATTTCCCCACCACCGAATGACATCAGCCGGGTCAAACTCATCCGCGACAAGCAGATAATCATAGCGACCATGATTAACGGCGTGACGTGTATCTGTAAAAACAGTCACGGTGGCCGCCTCCGGATCAAACAGATTTGTCAGCCATTCCCTATATTCGTTAGCATGGCAAATAATAGCCGGATTGTAGTTCTGCAAAGTCCAGTCCGCTCCATTTGGCGTGCCGTCCATCGAACGAAGCGGAAGCGTAACCGCGACGCGGGTTCCCACTCCGACGGTGCTTTCCATCATGACGAACCCTCCCATCAACTCGCAAAGCCTTGCGGTAATGGACAGCCCAAGTCCGGTTCCTCGCGCCTGCCCAAGGCGATTGCTATCCCCTTGCATAAACGGCTGGAATAGTTGCGTTTTGAGCTCGTCCGGTATGCCGATGCCCGAGTCGGCAATGCTGATCGCTAGCGACGAGTCAATCCACTGCACCCGTACTACAATCTTTCCGGACTGCGTAAACTTGAAGGCGTTGCTCAAGAGATTTGTCACGATCTGCGATACACGTATCGGATCGAAAAGCAATCTTGAAGGCACGGCTCGATCCAGAACAACATAGAATTTCAAGCCTTGCCTGACGGCGAGATGCGCATGCGAAAGGACAATGCGACCTATGAGATCTGTCACAGATCCCCATGTTTTATTAAGCCTCAATTCCCCCACATCGATTTTCGAAAAGTCCAGTACATCATTCACGACGTGCAACAGCCCAGCAGCGGAGATCTGCATGGCATGCAAACGCGCCTCCTGCTCTGGTACAAGCGGTCCGAGCTTGAGCAGTTCGATGTTACCGACGAGCGACGCCAGCGGTGTGCGAATCTCATGGCTCATGGAAGCAAAAAAACTCACTTTTGCTTTCGCGGCGACTTCTGTGGTCCGCTTGGCTTCACGGAGCGCCTGTTCGGCGAGAACATGTTGAGTCGTATCGGCGATCGCGCAAAACAGGACATCTTCACGGTTGAGGATCGCGGGTGCGTAGGTAATCTCCAAGTGCAGGCTGTTAAGCCCCTCCCTCTCGATAGGGAATGAGAACTGGAAGATCTTCGCGCCTTCCGCTAGGGAGAAAGAGGTGTTATCGATGCCCTGTTTTTGAAATTCCCGGCTCAGTGCTGCTGGCAGTTTCATATTCGTGTTCGCGATTCTCAGTACATCACGAGCGATCTTGTTTGCCAGCACGATTTCCGAGCCGTCTTTCCGGACAATGCACAAACCGACAGGCGTGGCATGCACCAGAAGGTGATTGAGCAATTCGCTTTCAAGCGCGCGAGCGGCCTCCGCATAGGTCCGAGTCAAAAACTGATAGTTCCAGTAACGGAACATGGCAAGCAGGAGAATCACCAGCGCTACTGTGGTGGAGAGCACCAGAATAAGTCCGCATCGCATCTCAACGATCTGTTGGCGCAACGGCACAATGCGAAGGATATGCCCGAAACCAAACATCGGCGCCGGCCGTCGCATCACCCAGCCATCGCTGGGAATCCAATGGAAGTGGCCATACTGAAGCGTGCTCGCGCCTGTCCTTGTGTCTATCTCTGCCGCCTGTTCCGGCGTAACGTGTCCGATAGCTACTGTCCCGCTATTCGTCACTACGACGGGATCGGAAATCGAGGTGTCGTCGGTGCCAGGTTGAAGAACGTCTTTCAGATCTAGCGTGGTCACCACCATGGCGTAAAGCGCGCCATCCTTGAGGACAAGAGACGCCCCAATCATCCGCGACAAATCGCTTCCCGTTGTTTTGGGCGATCGCAGCCAGACGATGCGCTTTTCACGCGCAGCGATGAGCGGATCCAGTGCCAGGGAACGATATTTTTCAAGGACCGCGTCGACCACTTCCCGGGCTCTTCCCTTCGATAACGAGTTGTAGGCACGTGATGGCTGTGGTTGAAAAGCGTGCCCATATATCGCGTGCCCATCCGTCAGAATCAACTCGAAATTGAGTTTCGAACCTGCCGCCAGAAAAAGCTGCGCTGCCGCCGCGCAACTCGACATGAGGATCGACCGCGGCCCTTGCATGGGAACGCCAGCGACACACTTGTCGTCGGCGTGGTGGGGTGTCTCAGGCAGGAGAACGCCGCTTGCCCGAAGCGCGATGATCACGCTGACCGTCGTGAGCAGGTTGTTTCGTTCCTGCAGCTCGTGGGCGAGATTCTGTATGGCTAGCCGCGTAGCCCTTTCCTCCTGGTCGAGCGAATCAGCCAGTCGCCCTGCGATCGTCACAACGGCTGCGGCAAACGCGCCGATAATCAACAGGATGATTACCATCGAAAAAACGCGCCGCTCCCGCTTTAAATTTCTTTCTATCGAATGGAAGGCATGTAGAGCAGGATCCCATGCACTCCTGGACATCAATCGCATCAGGTCAGTCCCTGCTCTTGCGCATACTTCACCAGATCCGCGTTAGTCTCCACATGTAACTTGCGCATGGCCGAACGCTTTTGCGTAGCCACCGTGGTCGCTGTGCGATTGAGCTGTTGGGCGATCTGCGTGACAGACAGCCCCATACCAAACAGGCGAACAACCTCGAGTTCCTTCGGGGAGAGGTCCGGAGCCCTGAGAAATCCTTCCGCGGTATTGCCATCCTGAACGAGCCACTGGGTAATGCCTGGAGATAGAAATGTGCGTGCGTTCAAATCCGAACGCACCGTGACGCAAGCCTGCTCGATTACTGCCGATTCCTCGTCCTTACCCACGATGCTCGCGACGCCCATCTTGCAAAGCTTTTGCAATACTCCGCCGTTAGTGAGCATTGTAAAAACAATGATCGGCGTAGAAGGGTAATTCCGCCTGAGTCTCGCGATAAGGCGAAGTCCGTCTTCGTCGGCGGTGCCCCTCTGCATCGAGAAATCCGTAACGATCAGATTGCATTCGACTCCCGTGAGTATTTCCAGAAGCTCAGTCCCGGATTTAACGATCGCGGCGATTTTGAAGCCGGGAATCGCGTCGATTGTTTGGGCAACGGCCCTGCGAACGACCGCATGATCGTCCGCCACCACAACGTGGACAATGCGCGTAGAGTTCATAAGGATGACATACCGATTGAAAATGCAATTGATTTCGTCGGATTGATGTTCTTCATCATCGTATTCCGCCAGAACGTGCCAAACAGGCCGTCGAATTTGCCCCTTCGGCAACTCCGCGGAGCGCAATGGTGCCTGCGACGGGAGCGATTTCATGAGCGAGTACCGCCTGCAAGGAGACACCGCAAGTCGCGCGCAACGATGAACGTTCCGGCGACTGTGCAATCGCAGACCCTATATGCGACATGCCAGCTATCGGATCAGGCGTTTCATCTGCACATGTATAGGGAATCATTTCGGCGGGGACGAGACAATCTGAAGGATGCGGTAGACGGTCTATCCTGACATTCGATAAGTCGGCCAGCATTTCAAGCCGACTATGGTTGCCAACCCGCCGACGAACATGGCGCCAATGCGAAGCATGGCACCGCAAGGAGCGACGCGGCGAGTCACCACGATAGCAGGACTGCACAGCGCGGCACCTGCCCACACGCGCTTTGCCTGCAAAAGTTACCGGGCAAATTGGCAATTCAGCAGAAAGTCGCATGCGGGAACCTTGTGCATACTGATCGATCGTCCCGATTCGGGGCTTTCAGCATCCCGCCAGATGAATGACAACGTCGGTCGGACCTGCGGGCATCAATAGGTTAAAGCATGAGCGGATTCAAGAAATAGCGCTGCGTCGATGCCATAGTCGATAGGTAGCCGTGAGAGGCCTGCGTACGTTACAGGCTGTTGAGTATTTCTTATCCACCAGTGAAGATCGCCAGCGAGCCGAAGTCACGCGGACACATACGGTGCGAAAGTAACTTCAAACGTCTTTCTTACCGAGATCTTTCACGCATCAAATGAACCGTACTATTGTGGCGTATGTCGAATTAATTTTTGTCACGAAATGTCAATTTTTCGTCGGCACCGACACGCTCCTACCGAACATGCGGTCTGGACACGATCGACTGTAAGGCGAAATCACCCGTGGAGAAAAAGCATTAGCCGAACGCGTGAAGCCCACTGTCGATCATGGGTTGTGTAGCGGCAGGAACTGAACCGCGCCGAGTTTTGTGGAGGCTCCAACTTTTGAGAGAATGGAGCCATGAACTAGAAGGCAACCGGGTTTTCCCCGGAAGTGCGGGAACGCGCAGCTTAAACCGACCGGCCTCCACGATTCCCGCCGCGATTCGGCTCATCGAGCAAGGAAGAGCCGTGGACGGCAACCCGCACGCGTGCGTTCACGTTCGCCAATGGAAGCAAAGTCGTTGTCAGGGCGCATGAACCGATGCTAACGGACAGCGACGGTCTCACGTTCAGGCGGTTCCTGACGGTGCCCGTTGTGACGTTGGTCAGCACCGCTGGCAAGGTCGTAGTCGGGTTCAGTGTCGGTGGCGGTGGCCCACCGGGGCTGCCGGGTGAGCGGGTGGAGTGGTTGGCGGACTCCCTAGCTCGATAGCGGTCGCAAGGAGCTATCACACTGATATGCACGGCACAATTGAATTCCATCGCGGGAAAGCGATGACAGTGATTGAGGGACCCGGAATTTTTCATCTCCCGCTTTCACGCGACTGCCGCGACAGCGTGGAAAAACGCTTTAGCCCGTGAATTGCGGATCAACAATCTCGGACTGCTTAAGCCAACGCAGCTACCGTAAAAAGACAACCGCCCGGCAGAGACGGGCGGTCCTGATGATATTACCGCTCGCGCAACGCTTCTTTCCCCCTGTTCAACGGCTTCATCAGATAGGCGAGTACGCTTTTGCGTCCGGTCTGGATGTCCACCGTTGTTACCATCCCCGGCACGATTGAAAACATCTTCCCGGCCTTGTTCACGAGATGGTCGGCGTCCGTACGAATGTAGACGCGGTAATAGTAAACATCCCGTTTGACATCGTCCTGAATTGTATCCGGCGAAATTACAGTCACCTTCCCCTTCAAGCCGCCGAAGATCGAATAGTCATACGCGGTAATCTTCACCGATGCGTCCTGCCCAGGATGCAGGAAGGCAACATCGCGTGGTGAAATACGTGCCTCAACCAGCAACTTGTCATCCAGCGGCACGATTTCCATCAGCTTCCCGTTCGGCGGAATAACACCGCCCAAGGTGGTGATCGCAATATCTTTCACGATACCTCGAACCGGCGACGTAAAGGTCAAACGGGTAAGCGCATCCTCGCGCCCTCGCGTAACTGAGCGTTGCGTTTCAACTTCGGCATTCGCCTTTGCAAGTTCCTCCCGAGCCTTGACCAAGTAGTCATTGCGCAAGTCATTCTGCTTGCCTTCCAGCTCATTGATCTGCCGCTTAAGCCGCAAGACTTCCACCGCACTCGCGGCGCCCTGCGCCACCAGTGGCTCGGTCAGAGAAAGCTCGCGGCGCACTAGTACAAGAGTCTGTGATAGATCGTTGAGGCTGCTGGAAAGTCCATCACGCCGCGAACGATAGAGCGCGGTCTCGCTTCGAACCAGATTGGCATCTTCCTGAACGTGCTCGGGAAATGTCAGCGGCGTACCATTCACTTCGGCCGCAAGCCGGGCTGCCATTGCCTCTGACGCACGCAGCTTCGATTCGCTTTCGTCGACGGTCGATTCGGTTCGTGTGCGATCCAGTTGAGCCACCACCTCGCCGGCGTTCACGATATCGCCTTCCTTGACCGGCAGCTTCACCAGGATTCCCCCCTCCAGCGACTGAATGACCTGCTCTTTGGACGTCGGAACGATCTTGCCTGTCCCACTGGAGACCTCATCCAGGTTAAAAAACGCCGCCCACGCCAGAAACGTGACGATCAGCCCCGCGATCAACCATGTCACCAGCGACGACTTTGGCAATGGCGAATCAGACCGCGCAGCAATGGGATGCGCCGCAGGCACCGAGCCCGGCAACTTCGTCGCCATGCGGCGCGGACCACCCGTTACTTCACCATGCGCCGTCAACTGTGTCCGGTTAGCCGCGTCAGCCGACGGTCGGTTTCCTTCCGGTTTCTTTTTAATCCCGTCAGGCCGATTTTCAACTTCGCTCATCTGGACAGTGCTCCTAGTACTTTTTCCTTGCTGCCGTCCATCACGATCTGCCCGGCATCCACAACGATGACCCGATCAACCATCCTGAGCACCGACATGCGGTGGGTCGCTACGACAAACGTGCGAGGACCAAGCCACGCTCCCAATTCTTCGATGACGTGGTGCTCGCTCATTTCATCGAAGCTCGCCGTTGGCTCATCGAGCAGCACGATCGACGGCTCCCGCAACAAGGTCCGCGCCAGCAGCAGCGACTGGCGCTGGCCGCCGGAGAGCCCCAATCCCCCTTCAAGGACCATCTCATCCAGACCATTGGGACGCGACTCGACGAATGCCATCGCACCGGTCATGCGGAGCACCTTCAGCACTGCCTCGTCTGTGGCAAGCGGCATACCAAGCACAATGTTGTCTCGGACCGTTCCATGGAACAGTCGGGAGTTCTGGGTCAAAAGACCCATGTCTCGTCGCACGTCAGCTGGATCAATCAGTCCCAGCTCCGTGCCGTCCAACGTAATGCGTCCCTGTTGGGGCGCTTGCAGTCCAGCAAGCATTTGCAACAGCGTCGACTTGCCCGCGCCCATGCGACCGAGCAGTGCAATCTTCTCCCCTTTGCCGATATGCAGCCGTGCGATCGACAGCGCCGGCGCCTTATCGTCCTTGCCATACTGGAAGCGCGCGCCCTCGATCAAGTATTCGCCGCGCAGCGAAGACCGCTGAACCAGTTTCGACCGGTCCGGCTGATCGACCGGACGTGCCATCAGCTCATCCAGGCCATTGCGGGCTACCTTAGCCTGCTGCCACCGCGCAAAGAGAGAAGAGAGTTGGGCCAGCGGCGAAATCATCCGTGACGCGAGAATCGACGTGGCCACGAGAGCGCCCGTTGTCATTTCGCCTTTCATCACCAGAAAGCTTCCGCACAGAAGCACCAGCGCGTAAGTAATGCTCTGCACTTCCTGCGTCCACGTCATGAGCAGGCTGGTCAGAAAACGCTGGCGCATGCCAACACCCGCGGCCACGCTGTTGACGTTATTCCACTGATTCTGGAAACGTGGTTCCGCACGAAGCAACTTGATGTCTTCAATACCTTGCACAGCTTCCACGAGCATCGCGTTCCGCAACGCCGACTCGCGCATGCCCTCATTGGAAAGACGAGCCAGCGGACGTTGGATCAACAGCCCAGGGACGACGAGAAGGGGCACGGCTGCCAGGGCTACGAAAACGAGCGAGCCGCCGACTGCCCACAACACAACCAGAAATAGGACAAAGAAAGGCAGATCGGCGAGCGCTCCAACCGTCGTCGACGTCAGCAATTCGCGCACCTGATCGAGCTCACGAACCTGGGCAATGAAGCTTCCTGTGGACTTCGAGCGGGCATCGTTCCGTATCCTTAGCGCGTGCCCAAACACGACGTCAGATATCTTCAGATCGGCGCGCTTTCCGACGACATCGGAAATATGGGTCCGTGCTACGCGGAGGCCAAATTCAAATGCAATCGCAATCATCACTCCGCCAAACAGTACCCATAGCGTGGGTTCCGACTGCGACGGAACCACGCGATCATAGATCTGCATGGAGAAGGTCATGCCGGCCAGCGCAAGCAGGTTGGCAAAGAGCGACGCCAGGATGACGTCACCGTAGCGGCGCCAGTCGCGCAGAGCGATCTCCCAGAACCAGTTCGCCCGGTACGGTCGGATATAGTCATCCACCCGCGCATCCGCAACCGAATTCTGGGGCCGAAGGATCGCGATGCGCTTTGCGCGCGAGCGAACGTCATCGATCGACATCGCTGTTTCAAGCCCGATATCACCACTGATCAGCACACCAAATTTCCCGTGCCCGTCGGATGTGTGCAACACCCCCACGGAGCCGTCATGGCATTCAATAACGAGAGGCAAGCGCCACGGGTCAAGTTGATCAACAGAGAACGGGCATAGACGCAGTTCAAGTCCTGCCTGTCGGGACATATGCTCAAGTACCTGATCGATCGGCGCGCCCTGTTCCCAGGCTAACGAAACGCGCACGCTCTCGGCAGAGGCCGAGAGTCCGTAGTGGCGTGCAACGGCAAGCATTGCATCCAGCCAACGTGTATATTGAATTGGCAGACTCATGGAAGCACATCCATCCCTTGCACAACGGTTTTGTTAAGGCCATAGAACTCACGACCGGCTCCTGTAGCGGCAACGTAGCCAACCAAGTTGATCCAGAAATCATGCTTGACTGACTCCTCGTCAGAGACTGCCTGGAAAAACTCCTGCTCCGCGTTGAGAAGATCCAATATCGAACGCGTACCAAGCTTGTATTGTTCGCGATAAAGATTCCGTGCTTCCGTAATGCTTCGCTTGCGCCTCTCCAGGACGCCGAATCGGCCTTTAGCACCAATCGCGAGTTCTCTGAAGCTGCGCGCGTCGTCGCTACCGTTGAGGCGCGCGACCTGAACCCGCGAACGTGCAGAAGCGAGCGCATTATCCGCTGCCTTTATCTGTGCGCTTAGTGCACCACCCTGGAAGACCTTCCAGGACACGTCGAGCATGATCGACCTATAAGATCCATCGGGCACATAGGTGGACGGATTGACGCCGCTAAGACTTTTGTTTTGCGAGATATCAAGCGTAAGTGTGGGCCAGCGCTGCGCCTTGGCAACGTCAAGCTGTGCAATAGCCGACTCCATGTCTGCTTTGGCGGCTAGCACATCCGGTATGCCGTCCGTATTTGGATCTGGATTCAGCGCCACCAGCGCGGCCTTATCTTCCGGAAGCGATGCGATCGTGCCGGCGAACCGACCACCGAGCAATGTACGCAAATGTTCAAAGGCCTGCGCTTTTTGCGCGCTTACCTGCAGCAGGTCCGCCTGCGCACTCTGGACTCGCGATTCAGCCTGGATAGGATCAGAGCGCGTACTGACTCCTGCGTCAGCCCGACGCTGCGACATAAGAAGCACTTTCTCAACAGCCGTAACCTGTTCCTTCGCAATCTGCTCCAGCACCTGATAACGGTGTGCGTTGATCACTGCCCCGGCGGTTTGCTGCGCGATCGTATCGATCTGCTTGAGAACGGTGGCCTGTTGGCGGCTTACGCCGGCCTTCGCCTGGTCAACAGCGCCAGATACCTTGCCAAAGTCGAACAGCATCTGGGAAACCGAAACGCTCGTGGTATTGCCCGTACCCGTCAAGGTGGAATTGCCACCGCCAAGCCCTGCCGTGATCTGGGGAAAGTATCCTGCGCGCGCAACGTCGATGGCGCTGGTTGATTCAGCCAGTGTCGCAATCGTGTCGGCAATTGATGGATGACGGCTAACGGCGATGGCGACAGCGTGGTTTAAATCCAATTCTCGATCTAATATATCGGCATCCAGATTAACTTCCGCCTGATCGCCAGCAATCTGCTTCTCGAGTGCTGCGGGGTCGAGCCGGTTGGCACCCCAGTCAAACTTGCCAGAGGGAGCACGAGGCTGACCCGGAGCCTCCGCCATAACAGGCCCGGAGCAAAGAACGAAACACAGGCATGCTGCACCCGACAAATTCAATTTCACAAAAACTCCTTACCGATGCGTCGCCAGGAAATCGTCAAACACGTGGCGCAAAGACTCAATAGCAACGGGCTACTCTGTTGTAGTAAAACTGAGGTAGGACAAAGCGGTCGAATTCTCGAGAACCTCTTTGATCGAGCTATCAGCAGGAGAAGATATCCCGTAGATGCCTGGGCGTCGGGGCAAAAGTTGTGTTGCCGCCACTGGGCTCGCCTAATTGTCTTTGATGCTGCTGAGGGACATGTATTCATGTCGCCGCGTGTGGTTTCCAATATCTCAACACTCAGTCAGAGCGTGGCTCCTTGCATGCCCCTGACGCCCACCCGCTCAATATAAATCGCGAAATGCTTATGTGAAGCCCACGTCCGCCAATCGCATTGTTACTCTATTCCGGAGCACTCTCTATAGAACGCGTTCGATTTCTCAGTCCGAAGTACGTTATGAACCTTGCCTGTGGTCTGCCGATATTCAAGCTGTCCAGCCTGCCGTAGCGGCCAGAGCGAAAAACGACAGGCGCCATGCGCGCTTGCAGTGGCGCGCGGCGATGCGCCGGATTGCCTGATGTAGAAAGAACCTTCGATGAGATGTCGTGTGCGACACAGAGGTTTGTTTAGCGCACGTCGCATGCACCGACTCGTGCACGACGCTACGCGCCAACGCACAATCATATAGCCGGTGTCGTAAGCTTTATCGGCCACGACGTTTTCAGGTTACGGGTTCAGGAAGAACCACAGCATCCCCGGATTGTCCCTACAATTTTCCTTGCGGCTCGCGCTGCGAACTACGCGATGCTGCCACAGCAACTCCTGGCATTCGTCGCTTTCGCACTGGCTACCGCAGTCCAAATAGGCATCAACGACGCTCCTTCGTTTCTCCCCTCCCTATTCCGCGGGCCGCGAAGCCGAAAAATAAGGCGACCAGGCTCATGCAGAGAACGAAGACAATATCCATCGCAACCAGCCACCAATCGAGCTCTCTGAAATACCATATGCAAAACAGTACAACACAAAACATCGTAAAAAATAGCGACAGCAGAAACAATATCGAGTTGTCCAACCAATTGCAAACAGCGACTATCTGCCCTCTGCGCGTCGATTTAATCGATGTTGCACAGACTTTCATCTACAAAACTTCCATAGGCCACTTCGATCTCCGTGGGTCAAACAGGACAATACCCTCGGCCACCCATCTCACCGCGTAGTCAACGACTGACCCACTCATTCAACAAGGGTCAGCGCGGCACAATATGTTTTCATTCGAAATATTTACTGAAGAACTTCTCACCAAATAGCCAGTGGTTCAATGTACCTCACTGCGCCCGGAATTGACATCGAAGGAATTCGAAATCATGAGGTCAGCTGCACGGCGCAGGCCCTGTCTGGTGGATCACATGACCAGAAATAATGGAGGACCAAATCATCCAGCAATACAGATCTCCGGTCGCTCGCTCAGCGCGACATTGCCCGACATGGTCCGACTTTGCATGACCCGGATCCAAGCACTCACTTTCGATGCGAATCTGCCGGCTGACTTGGAGTGCGTCGGGGAACACTACATTGGCACGCCGCAAACGAGCGTTCGTATGAAGAAGATCACAGTAAGGGGCGCCGCACGGGCTTTTGGGTAGCCTGATGGTCCCGCGCGAGGCGACCGAACCGGTTCAAGCTGCAAAAGCTTCGCTGTACCACACTCCCTCGGTCGCAACAGTGTAAGTCCTTTGCCTCACTCCAGCTTGATCACCTGCAGTTCCATGTCGTTATCGCGTCCGGCCTGCGCAGCGTCTTCGCCGTGTATCCACGATTCGCAAATGCCACCTCGACGGTTTGTCTCGTTACCAACCGGACCTGGCCCCCAGCTCTGCCACTTGCGCGCGCCTGTTCATTCGTCCGCGTTCGCGCACCATCAACAACTACCCCAAATTATCGCCCGCAATGTGGACCCTGCCACCGCGTTTGCGCTTGCTTCTGTCATTGCCCGAACCGCACGCTGGCTGCTTTCGCAGGCTGACTGCATCTGTGGGGCCGTCCAGGATGGCCCCACTGATTGCCCCTGCAGTGCGTGCGCTACACGTATGATCGAACACAGGTCAAGACAATGTTCTCGAAGCTGGCCGCGTAGAACCTGCGATTCGCGCAGCCAGGTGCGGCCTGGCGGATGCACGTAGCAGAAATTCACCGATCGCTGTTCGGCACCAGATAAAGACCCGAAACAAACCGGCATCCCGCCGACGACCCTGCCGCCTGACATTCTCGCGGCCGGTCGTGATTGTCTGGCGGGAGCGAACCCCACACAAGCGAATACGAGGGTGGCGATCCTCCATTATCTGCAACAGATGCGCGCGTAAAACGGAAAGGAGCTGGGAAGCTGGGAACCGGAACCGCTGCCTTCCACGGGGTTGCTGCGGAAATCTGGGTCGCATTCATCCCGCTGGCGTCAAATGCATATGTCTGCGTTCCATCCCATAAGCTGTAAAACGTTTCTGTCAGCACGTGGCCGGTGCGCGAGACGCCGGAGAATGATATTTTTGCGTCGATCGAACCCGTTCCGGCAAACTCCCAGCGTTGACTCCAGTGCGTAACTGGACCGATATGCCAATGCGTACCTTTCAGAGAGGCATGAAAGATCTGCGAATGGCCATCGGCGTCGTACTTCTGATATGAAATGATGGGCTCATCGCGAAGGCCGAATCCAAGCTTGATGTTATTGAAAAGTCCGGCCTGGGTCGGAACGCGATCGACCAACGTCTCGCTTGACGGCGTCAACGGAAGTTTGACTCGGGTCCCTCGTGCATTGAACCAGTTGACCAGATCGGGAGACCGCGCATAAGAGACGTTGAAGTTCGTCCTTGCATCTGGTGTTTTCCGCCAGACCCAGGCAACATGAAACACGCCCTTGCTGTCACGCTCGAATACAGTCGGATAGGCGCTCGACGAATCCGCGCCCGATCCGCTCGCGAATAGCGGCGTGTTAAACAACCTCCGCCATTGGTTTCCATCGAATCTATCGATGACATGATTGCCGTTGCCGCTTGCGCCCTCCCTATAAACAAAGTACAACTTGCCGTCTTTTGTCTTCAGGAAGGCAGGATACGTCACTCTCGATTCGTCCGATCCCGTCAGAGTGCGTTCTAGCGCGACAGTCGACACATCTCCCACAGTTTTCGTGCGAGCGTACACCAAAGGGGTGCCATGCTCATTTCCCGAGACATGCACGAGCCCGTTGCCGTCAATCGCCAAGGAGATGTAATTGTGCGCGTCCCACCCAGCGAATCGGCTATTGAGTCGCTGCTTCTTTATCGAGCCATCGGTTAGGTCAATCTGCGCCACCGACAGGTAGCGATCTACATCGTAATAGCCTACGTAGATTTTTGAACCGCTCTGCATCGCCGAAAACGCTACTCTTGTACCGGCCCATACACCGTCTATCCGCAGTGGCATAAAGCGCGCGTTTTTCGTAGCGAAAACCTGGCGGTTTCAAGAGTGAAGCGCAACAGCGGGTTTAATGTTTAGAGCGTTGAGGTTGACTTGCTGAAGCAAGGGTCGCGGCGAAGACCTCGAATGGCGAATGGAAAGCATGAGTTGCACGAGGTCGGCTGTTCAGACTGTCGGCGATAGCGTCAAGTTCGTCCTGACTGTAGACCGAAAGGTCCGTGCCTTTGGGCAGATACTGGCGCAGCAGCCCGTTGGTGTTTTCGCAAGTGCCGCGTTGCCAGGGACTGTGCGGGTCGCAGAAGTACACCTTCACGCCGGTTGCGGCGGTGAGTTCTTTATGCCGCGACATTTCTTTGCCCTGGTCGTAGGTGAAGCTCTGCCGTAATGGCGCAACAATCGAATTGAGTTTGGCGGAGAAGCCGGCCAGCGCTGAAGCAGCGGTGGCATCTTCCATCCTGGCAAGCAGCACCAGACGGCTGGTCCGTTCGACCAGTACGCCTACCGAGGACTGGTTGCCGGCACCCTTGATGAAGTCGCCTTCCCAGTGCCCAGGCAGCAGTCGGTCTTCGATTTCGGGCGGCCGCACATGAATACTGACCATGTCGGGAATCTGTCCGCGCCGGTCTGTGCCCCGTGTACGCGGCATGCGCGTGCTGTCGCCATGGCGCAGGCACGCAATGAGCTGACGGCGCAGTTCGCCGCGCGGCTGGGCATAGATAGCCGTGTAGATGGTTTCGTGCGAAACCTGCTGGGTCGGGTCAGTCGGATACATACGCTTCAGTGTGCCCGATATCTGCTGGGGTGACCATTTCCACTCGAGCAGAGTGAGAACGATGCGCCAGCAGACGCTTTGCAGGCAAAGCTTTGTGGGGCTGCGACCCGCGCTGCGGCGTGCGGCACTGAGCGCTTCGGCCGACACGGACGCGTAGCCAGCAGGCAAGCTGTTTCGCGCCAGTTCACGGCTAACGGTGGCTGGCGAGCGCCCAAGTATCCGGGCCATGGCCCGGATACTTGAACCCTGCAGATGCAGGCTTGCAATGGTCAGACGCTCTTCAGGCTGAAGTTGCTGGTACTGAATTCTCGCGCATCGCAACACCTTCTACGAGACAAGTGTTGCACTTCAGATTTGAGGCCGCCAAGGGATTCGATAACTCCGGCCACTTCTTCGGCGGCGCCCACTGCACGAATGAATTTACCGCAGTAACCATCGCACCGACTCGACGGGACAGTCTGGACCCGACACCAGGCCCAGGGCAACGATCATCGGCAAGCACGTTGAACGGTTGATTTCCCCAGGCGGGAGTCCCGGTCGCCGCCTGATTCTCGCGATTGCGCCGAGCCGTGCAAACCGACCCGGACATGCAATACGTCCTCATCGATGAACCCATCATTGAGCAGGCGCCTGGTCATCACGTTCGATGCCTTTGTCACTTCTCGTGCTGAACTCGAACGAACGCGTCGATGCCAACGCAGTAGCCGGCATTCGCTACCACGGCAGGCCCCGCTTCGTAGGCTTCGACCATGCCCAGCATCATGCCGCGGTTTCGTCAATATGGCCCCGACGGCACTGCTGCAACAGATCTCCCCGACGCTGCGCCGGCCCCTCTGACCCTCAATTTCCCATTTGACGCCCATCGATCGAGAGGCGTATAACCATCCCATTGGATGTTATATGGATGGCGTCAGGAAGCCCACTGGAGTCAACGTGCCCAAACTCAATCTCGTCGACAGCTCCCGCCCCAAAGGCGGCGAAACCGAGAAAATCACCATCAACCTCGGCCCGATCGACCTCGGCCAGATCGATCTGCTGGTCGAAGAAGGCTTTTACACGAATCGCACCGACCTGATCCGCACGGCGATCCGCAATCAGCTTGCCGTGCACGCGCAGGTCGTCACGGAAACCGTGACGCGCCGCGCGATGGTGCTCGGCTTGCAGCACTTCTCGCGACAGGATCTCGAAGCTGCTCAGGCCGCGCACGAGCAGTTCGACATTCACGTACTCGGCCTCGCCAGCATCGCCGCCGATGTGCCACCCGAACTCGCGGCAGCCACCATCGCGTCGGTCGTCGTACTGGGTGCATTTCACGCGTCGCCGGCGGTCAAAGCGGCGCTTGCCGGCCGCATCAGCTAGGGGTTTCGCTCGACTCATCGCATCGCTGAACTCGGCATGTCGCCGGTTCACTCATGCCACCACACAAAGGCAATGCAACCCACCATGAACATGAACGAAGATTTCCTGAAGTCGATGAAAGACGCCTTCGATCTGCTGCGTACGAAAGGTCCCCAGGAAGCGACCGCCGCGGTTCAACGCGCGCTCGCGGGCGCCAACGCTCAGGGGCGCCACGCACAGACAGCGCAAACGCAAGCGACGGCAAGCGATTGGACGCGAGCCTGGACCGACGTTCAAACCGGGACACACGCACAGGCGCGGCCACACCGCCACGCGCGCCCGCACGCCCCTGCCCCCTACACAATCGACGCCGACACACCCGGCGCCTTCAGCGCTCACACTTTCAGCAATAGTGCGGGCCAGCGTCAATACAAGCTGTACGTGCCGGCTGTCTACAACCAAGAACCGATGCCCTTGATCGTCATGCTGCACGGCTGTACGCAGAATGCCGACGACTTCGCGGCCGGCACGCGCATGAACGAAATGGCAGAGCGTCACGGCTTCATCGTCGTATATCCGAATCAATCGCAAGCGGCCAATCATTCGAAATGCTGGAACTGGTTCAAGCCTGCCGATCAACAGCGTGAGCACGGTGAACCGTCATTGATCGCGGGCATCACGCGCGAAGTGATGACGCGCTATCGCGTCGATGCCGCGCGCGTGTACGTGGCGGGTCTATCGGCGGGCGGCGCGATGGCGGACATCATGCTGAAGACCTCGCCCGATCTGTACGCCGCCGCCTGTGTGCATTCCGGGCTCGCCTACGGATGCGCGAAGGACCTGCCCTCCGCGCTCGCCGCGATGAAGGGTGGCAAGCCGTCGCGCGCCCGCATGCGTGCCGCACCGCAGCGCCCGCTGATCGTGTTTCATGGTGATGCGGATACGACGGTACATCCGTCGAACGCCCTTGAGCTCGTTGCGAGCTTCGAGGCAAACGCCACGACGGTCGCCCCGCCGCCGGCGGCGGGTGCGTCAGGAAATGGACGTACTGCGACGTTGCAGCGACTCGTCGCGGAGAACGGCGTCGAAGCGGAGTATTGGTCGATACACGGCGCGGGGCACGCATGGGCCGGCGGCAGTCAGCGCGGCTCGTACACGGACCCGGCCGGGCCGGACGCCACAGCGGAAATGCTGCGATTTTTTCTCGCTCATCCACGGGCGTAACAAGCGGCGCAGGCGCGACGAGCAAGCGCTTGAACACAGCGCTTCGCTTCGGCTCACCTCAGGCACCGACCCAGCTCGAGGTTCGTGAAGCGCATATCGCGGACGTGGCGTGTTTCGCGCCATCCGCAGTCGAAGTCGACGCGGTAATCGCCTCACTCGCCGACGCTTACATCAGGACGCGCATGTGCGACGCCGAGTCGGCACATAACCGCCTGTAAGCAACTTTAGGCACGCGCGAGCCAAAAACAGCAGGAGGTTCGTGGACCCCGCACCACAACCGCTGGCGCCTTTGTCGCTCAAGGCACTCGAAGCGGACCGCGCGAGAGCGCGCCTCGTATGCCGCGCTCCAACCGCGCGCCACTGTCCTCAGGCCGCCACCGGGCACCCTGCCTGTTCAAGCGCCGCCTGTGCATGCGCCTGCAAATCGCCGCCGGCGAGCGGCACGTCCGGCGTACGCACCCATGCGGCGATGCGCAGTGTCGCACCGCCGTCGTCCGGATAACCGGCGACTGTGACGACCGGCGCAAGCGTCGCGCCGCTCAACACACGCGGGTCGTCGGCGATCAGTTTCTTCAGTTCGCCGATCGCAGCATCGACGTCCTTGCGCTCGGCCAGTTCTACTTCGACCTCGATGCGCTGCGTGCCACCGCTGCTGTAGTTGATCACCGGATTGCCCTACTCCCTGCACACGCGCCCATATACCCCGTCGCTCAGGACCCAGCCGCCGCGCGCGGCAACGCCGCTTCGATGAACACCGCACACAACGCTTCCATCCCCTTCGCGTCTTCCGCATCGAAGCGCGCGACGACCGGGCTGTCCACATCCCACACGCCGATCAACATGCCGTCCGGCGCGACGAGCGGCACGACGATTTCGGATTGCGACGCCGCATCGCAGGCGATATGGCCGGGAAACTCGTGCACGTCGCGCACGACCTGGGTTTGACGGGTCTGCGCGGCCGTGCCGCACACGCCCTTGCCAAGGGCGATGCGCACGCACGCGGGCTTGCCCTGAAACGGTCCGACAACCAATTCGCGGCCATCGTGAAAGTAAAAGCCCGCCCAGTTCAGATCGCTCAGCGAATGAAACACGAAGGCGGAAAAATTTGCGGCGTTGGCGATCCAGTCGGTTTCGTCGGCGAGCAGCGCGCGCGCCTGGGCAACCAGTTCGTCGTAATGCGCGGCTTTGGACAGAGGCGAGGCGGAGGAGACTTCGAACATGACGGCGTCCGTGATGAAAGCGGGAAGAGAACAGCAAGGGTGTGCAGTTTAAAGCAAGCGGGCGGTTAGTTCAGGGTGCGACGCGTCACTGCGCGGCGCGATGCCGTGTCGTGTCGTGTCGCTGCGTACCGTGCCCCGCCGAGCTTGCCGCGCCTTGCATGGCGCGCGCCGCCCACACGCGTCAGCCTCGCCAGTTTCCCGCCGATCACAAGAAACCCGCACCGCGCCGGACCTTCGATCACCGACTTACTGATCGACGCCAATAATCACGCTCGACGCCTTGAAAATCGCGGTCGCCGCTTTACCGCTCGCGAGGCCGAGCCGCCCGACGCTCTCGTTGGTGATGATCGCCGCGATCTGCGCGCCGCCCGCGCTGATCGTGACTTCCGAGTTCACTGCACCCTTCGTCACCGCCGACACCGTCCCGGCGATGCAGTTGCGCGCCGACACCTGGTTCTTCGCGACGTCGACCATCACGATCACCGACGACGCCTTCACCAGCGCAAACGCCTTCTTGCCGGCTGCGAGGCCGAGCGAGGTCGCGCTGCCATGCGTGATGATCGCGACGATCTCCAGACCGTCCTGAGTGCGCAGCGTGACTTCGTCGTTCACGGCGCCGTGTTTGACTTCGGCCACTTCGCCGGCGAATTGATTGCGCGCGCTGGTTTGCATGTCGTGCTCCTTGGTTGATCAGGGCGCCTCGCACTAACATTGCGAGGCGGGGATTCAGGTATGAAACGGCTAGTGGGATGCTGGCCGGCTGCGGCCCGGCGCATGAGGTGCGCTCACGTGTGGCCGCGCTGAGCGCTCCGAATCAGCATGAAAACACAGAAGCGTCGTGCATGAGCATGCATAACGCAGCGCCGGCACAACACCGCGCAATACGGCGCGCGTCGCGAACACCTTATCATCGTGTCCTTCGATCCTCCACGCCGAGCCCCATGTCCGTTGCCGTCCTGTCCCGCTTCGCCGCTTCATGGCCGAACGCGTGCCGCGCCGCCGCGCTGTGCGCCGCTCTCACGACGCTCGCCGCATGCAGCACCCCGCCGCCGCGCGCCGCGCACGCACCGGTCGATACCGTTACGCTGTTTCCGCTCGCCGGTTACGACCAGGACGTCGATCACTGGCTCAAACCGGACGACGCAGGCTATGACCAGCCGTTCCTCAGCGCGGCGGATCAGCAGGCGCATTTCAAGGCGCTCTACGCGCGCTACTTCGGCACCGGCGCGAACGCAGCATCGCCGTGGAATCCGGCGTACGTAAGCACGCGCGTGTATCGACAGCAGGGCGTGGACATTGCGGCATTGCAGCAGCGCCGCATCGCCAGATTCGACAACACCGGCAGGAGCGGCGCTGCGCTCGGCTATGGCGAGAACTTCCGCCCGCACGACAAGGCATGGATCGAGGCGATCGCACAGAACATGAACGTCGGGCAGTTCACGCAAGCGCCGGCCTATCAACCCGGGCGCCGTGCAATTGCCACCACCAACCTGATGGTGCGCGAACTGCCGACCACCGATCCCTCGTTCTACGACCATCGTCTGGCCGGCGAAGGCTATCCGTTCGACAACCTGCAGATTTCGGCCACGCGACCGGGCACGCCGCTGTATGTGCTGGGCAGCAGCGTCGACGGCGCGTGGCATTACGTGCAGACGCCCGACGTCCAGGGCTGGGTGCGTAGCGACGGCGTCGCGATGGCCGACGACCACTTCATCGACGCATGGCGCGCCGCGGCCGGCAAATCGCTCGGCGCGGTGACGCTCGCATCGGCGCCCGTGCGCGACAGCCGCGGCATGTTCCGCTTCGACGCGCCGGCGGGCACGATGTTGCCGTTGCTGCCGTCGTCGTCCTCCTCGCCGGCGCGAATCGAGCGGCAAACGTCCGCCGACGGAACGATCAGCGAGACCGGCAACCAGGCCGCGAGTGTCACCTCGCCCCCCGCGATGCGCGAAGTGCTCGTCCCGGTCCGCGATGCCGATGGCCGCGCACTCATCCGCACCGCCACGCTGAGCGAAGCGCAAATCGCACCCATGCCGCTCGCCGCCACACCGCGCCATCTGGCGATGCTGATGAAGACGCTGATCGGGCGCCCGTATGGCTGGGGCAACAGCGGGCTCTACAACGACTGTTCGTCGGAACTGCAAAGCATCTTCGCCGCATTCGGCGTGTGGCTGCCGCGCCATTCGTCGACGCAGATGAGCGCGGGGCACATGATCGACCTGTCCGCCTCCACGCCTGCGCAGCGGCTCGACTATCTCGCCCGGCACGGCGAGCCATTTCGCACGCTGATCTACATCGGCGGCCACGTGATGTTGTACATCGGCAATACGGCGCGCGACGGCGTCACGGTGCCGGTCGTCTATCAGGACGTGTGGGGCTTGCGGCCGGCCGACAACAGCCGGCGCGCGGTGATCGGCGGCTCGGTGATCCTGCCGCTCTTCGAGCACATCCCCGAGGACGCCACGTTGCAATCGCTAGCGGCCACGCGCACGTTCCAGATCAGCATTCTCGGCACGCCGGACGCCGTTCTGCCACCGCCGTCATCCGTGCCGCCGGATGAAGACAATCCGGCCGGTTGAATGGCTTCTGACGGGTTCTGGCGGGTTCCGGCGCAACTCGCGGCCCCACCCCGAAAATATTTTTTCCGGAGTGTCGATTCAACCGCCCTGGACTCGTCGTAACGTTGAAGACCTGGCGCACGCAGCCAGTCTTTCAACTCGCGAACCTGTTACTTCAAGGAGTCACCGTCATGACCAGCGCCGCCGTCAAACCGATCCCCGACGGGATGCACTCGCTCACCCCGTATCTGATCTGCGCCAACGCCGCGGAAGCCATCGCGTTCTACACGAAGGCCTTCAACGCCGTCGAACAGTTCCGCCTGCCGGGGCCGGGCGGCAAGGTGATGCACGCCTGCCTGAAGATCGGCGACTCCATGCTGATGCTGACCGACGAGTGGCCCGACCATCAGGCATTCGGCCCGAATACGCTCAAGGGCACGCCGGTCACGATTCACCACTACGTGCAGGACGTCGACGCCAGCTTCAACCAGGCCGTCGAGGCCGGCGCGACCGTCCTGATGCCGGTCGCCGACATGTTCTGGGGTGACCGCTACGGCCAGTTGCAGGACCCGTTCGGCCATCGCTGGTCGCTCGCCACGCACACCCGCGATCTGAGCGCGGAAGAAATCCAGCAGGCCATGGCCACGATGAAATGCGACGGCTGACGCGTCAGTAAAGCGAAAGCAGCGCAAGCCCGATCCGCCTGGCAGGAGGAGAACCGTCATGCAAAAGATAGCGCCGTGCCTGTGGTTCGACGGCAATGCGGAAGACGCGGCCCGCTTCTATACGTCCGTGTTTTCCGCTTCGCGCATCGCCACCACGATGCATTACACGGACGCCGGACCGGGCCCGGAGGGCGACGTGCTGGTCGTCACGTTCGAGATCGAAGGCCAGGAGTTCATGGCCCTGAACGGCGGCGCGCAATTTCCGTTCACCCCGGCGATTTCGCTGTTCGTGCATTGCAGTTCGCAGGCGGAGGTCGATCACTACTGGTCGAAGCTCCTCGACGGCGGTAAGCCGTGGCAATGCGGCTGGCTGCAGGACCGCTTCGGCGTGTCGTGGCAGATCGTGCCCGATGCGCTCGGCGATATGCTGCGCGATCCGGACACCGCGAAAGCAAGCCGCGTGATGAAAGCGATGATGCAAATGGTCAAGCTGGATGTCGCGCAACTGGAGCATGCGTATCGCGGTACAGCGTAAGCAGTCCTCGCGCCGCCCACCGGCCACGTCACACCGCCCACGCGGTGTTGCGGCCGACGGGCGGCGCGGCTCGCTGCGCGACTGGCGCAGTCATCTTTGATAGCATCGGTGTCGACCCATAAACGACGGAACATCCACGGTGCGCGTCAATCATCAGGCTTTCTTCTGCTCGCTGTTTGTCGCGCGTCTCGCCGATCAGATTCTGCTGTTTCTCGTTCCGCTCGTCGTGTTCCAGACGACGCGCCAGGTCTCGTGGTCGGGCCTCGCGTTCTTCATCGAAACGCTGCCGCGTTACCTCGTGTTCCCTTTCTTCGGCGCGCTGTGCGACCGCATTGCGCCGCTCAGACTGATGCGAGTCAGTCAGACCGTGCGGGCCCTGACGTGCTTCGGCGGCGTGCTCGCGTACCTGCTGTTTGGCGGGATCGGCTGGCTGATCGCGCTCTCGGCGATCTGCGGCGTGTTGACGAGCCAAGGGCTGGTGGCACGCGAGGTGATGCTGCCGCAAATCTTCAGCACACAGCAGTTTCAACGCGTGCTCGCCTACTCGCAACTCGCCGACCAGTTGGGCTTCGTCCTCGGCCCGATGCTGGCCGCGCTGCTGCTCGGCTGGTGGCGTTGGGAATGGGTGGTCGGCGCCACCGGCGTGCTTTTCGCCGCCGCCGATGGCGCGCTGCTGCTGTGGCGGCGCACGAGCGGCTTCGAGCCCGGTCATCCGCCGCCCGGTCTCGCGGGCCACTGGACCCGGCCGCTGCGCATCGCGCTGCGCCATGTGCTGGTGTTGCCGGGTCTGAAGAAGCTCGTGCTGCTCGCAGCCGCCGAAAACCTCGTGATCGGCGTGACGCTCGCCACGTCGGCCGCGATGGTGACCGGCTATCACGCGCAATCGAACCACTACTATGCCGCGCTGCAATCGGCCGGCGCGGTCGCCACGGTGCTGATCCTGTTGACCATCGCGCGAACCGCATGGCCGGCGAGGATGCTCGGCCGGGTCGCGTTCGCGGCGATCTGCGCGGGTGGCGTGATCGCCGGTGCGAGTGCCGCGCCCCGCGGTTACGCGCTCGGCTTCCTGCTGATCGTCGGCTTCGACAAGATGTTCAACGTCTACATTCGCGGCGCGCGCCAGCGGATCATTCCGCCGGAGGACTACGGCAAGACGACCGGCGTGGTGATCCTGCTGAACAACCTGACGCAGCCGCTCGCCGGTCTGCTGGTTGGTGTGTTCTCGGCGCGCACGCAAACCGGACCGTTGATCCTCACGCTGTCGCTGGCGATGGGCGGCATCGGCGCGGCGGTGTCGCTCGGCTCTTCGTTGCTGCGACGCAAGCGCGCGCTGGCACTGGGTGAATGACGCGCATTCCAATTAATGGCATGCGCAGCGACGCAATCGACACGTATTTAATTCACGAATTTTATTCGGACTATTCAGCATTTATCTGGGCGGCAGCACGCCGCGCTCCATGACGAGCGGCGCCAACCGGTTGCAGTCCGGCCTGTATCAGGACGCCGCGCATTCGCTCGCCTGGGGGTCGAGCGCGCTCGGCACGACTCCGATTTCGTTGACGCTCGACAAACCATTGACCGGCTCGAGCGCATCGGCGACGGTGAATTTCTACGGTCTCGTCACCGCCAACGTCAGCACCACTTATTCGCAGACCCTGAGCCAAACCTCGCTGAACTTCGGCTTCTTCCTGCTGATCGCGCCGGGCTGCGCCGCACTGACGACGAGCGCCGGCAGCTTCGGTTTCACGGCCAGCGCGACCGGGTTCGACGCGAGACGCCGTGCACGTGTGCTCAGCAGAATCAGATTCCAGCCGCCGAACATCAGCCCGAGGCCGAGACAGTACGGCACGGTGCCCACGTAGTGCGTCGGGAACGGTTGGAAGAAGAAAATCGCCAGCGCGATTTCGAGGCTGCCGCCGATGATCGCGAGCCGCCATGTGCGATAGCGGACCACCCGCGCCGAGACGATCTGCAGCAAGCCGTCGGCCAGAAACAGCATGCCGAAGATCATCGACAGAATGAAATGGCCGTGGTGGTGGCCGGCGAGAATCAGCGCTGCGGCAAAGCTGAACGCAAAGCCCTTCACGTAGCGCAGCGTGCGTTGCCCGCCCATGCCGGTCCACGCGACGGCCAGCGTGCAGAGTCCTTCGAGCAGCAGCAGTATCGCGAACGGCGTGATCGGAAAATAGAGCGCGTTATCGAGCGCGTCGATGAATATCACCACGCCGAGCAGGGCACTCAGCCAGCCGATGATCCAAAACGATCGCCAGCGAAGCAGGCACGCTGCGCGAGATCACAGCCGGACTGATTCGCGAGCTTGTCGCGCACCGCCCTGCAGCGCGACGGCCCGAGCGTGAAGACCCGATTGGACCACGCCGGATTCAGATACCGCTGATCCAACGGGTCGATGCCAGCGCGTCAACCCACGACGCGCCGGTCCTTGCCGAACCACCAGGCGGATCAGGCCGCCGCAGCCTGCGGGAGCGCGTCGCCCTGCTCACCGCCCAATGCGTCGAGCAGATCGGTCAACAGGCGGTCGAGTTCGGCGGTCATCAGCGTGACGTCGGAATCGAAACGCTCGTCGTCGTTCTGCGCGGTCGGGTCGCTCGCTTCCTTCAGCACGTCGAGCGGCGCGATGCGCTTGATCGTCAGCGAAGGCGTCAGCACGAACGACACGCGGTCGTTCCACGTCATCGCGAGGCGCATGCACTGCTTGCCCGCTTCGATATGGCGGCGCATATCTTCGGTATCCAAAGTATGTCCGACGTAGCGTACGGTGGCGTTGCCTTCAGTGGGCGAGCGCAGCTCGGTGTCCTGGTCGAGCGTGAAGCCCGCCGGGCCTTCGCCGCAGAGGAGCCATCCGGTCATCGCCGCGACCGGCGACTGCGTGACGCGCACCGTGCCGAGCGGCAGTTGATCGATCGACTTCACCAGCAGACCGCGCACTTCGTCGGCGACCGTTTGTGAAGCCGCGTCGATCACGAGCCAGCCGTTCTTGCAGTCGATCCACACGCGCGTGTCGCGGCGAATGCTGAACGCGCGCGGCAGCAGTTCGTCGGTGACCTGCTCCTTCAGTTCGCGCATCTGCTTGCGGCCGGGTTTGAAGCCCTGCTGTTCCTCGAGTTCGAGCGCGCGCGCCTTGGTCACCTGCGTGACGACCGACGCGGGCAGGAGTTTCTTTTCGGTGCGGAACACCAGCAGCATCTGGCCGTTGAGCGCGTACACCAGCGAATCGTTGTCGCGCGGCGACGCCCAGCCGTGGCTTTGCATCTCGACGCTATTGCCGGGGGCAAACGCGTGCGGCGCGAGCCACTTCTGCATCTGTTCGGGGGTGACGGACCACGGAGCGGGAAGACGGTGCAACTGAAGGTTTTTGAACCACATGGGCGAGGTCGTTTCCGGGCAAAGCGCGCCATTCTATATGACGGACGCACGCGGGCGTCGGGGCGGACCCGCTTGATCCGGCCAGGATTTTCAAATTGAAAGTGGAAATCCTTTTGACCGTCAGGCCGATTATTAAATCGTGGTGGTCAGCCGGAGCATCTGTTTCATCCACTTACACTTCTCTGGAGCACCCATGTCCATCTCACCGGTTTCGTGCCTCCTTCGTCACGTCATGCTGGCCATCGGACTCGCCGCCACCCTGAGCGCTTACGCCGCGAGCGATGCCGCCCTGCCCGCGCCGCACCACTTCGCCGTCGATGCCGCATCAGCGCAAAACAATGCCGTTGCGCAGGCCGCGCGCCGCTACGCCGCGTTCTGGAACACCGGCGACGAAGCCTGCGCGAAGCTCGCGCTGTCGCCGGCGTTCATCGACCGCACGTTGCCGGACGGCCGGGTTTTGCCGTATCCGTCTTCGAGCGCGTTTCGCTCGCGGATCACCTAGACTTTTTGGTAGACACGACGAAGACGGAGGCGGCCATGGCCGATGAAACCGCACCCTGGCAAATGGTGGAATACGAGGGCTTCGAAATACACGTGGCGCCGCTGCCAAAGACCCCGCCCGACGAAACCAGGCCGTCAGCCGCGGCTGATAACCGCTACACGTATGTCGGCTATGTCTGTCATCCGGGCGCCGATCCGGCGATTCCCGGCCATGCCGTGCCGTTCCATGCGGACGGCGAGGAGAGCTTCGCCAGCAAGGACGACGCGCTCTTCGAAGGGATGCATGTGGGACGCAGCATCGTCGACGGCACGCATCCGGATCTGACGGTGTTGCCGCTGGTGACGGGCGGCGTGTGACGGACTGGCCGTAGCGGCGTGGACTGCTGCGGGCCGACGCCTAGCCCGCGAGGTTCGGGCGCGCGTCTGAGTGCCCGCTCACGCACGACAAGACGCCGTCAGCTGAACGCCCGCTTGATCCGCGATTTCAACAGCGCGCGGCGCAGGCGCCCGGTGCGCTCGGGCTCGCTCACCGCCGCGCCGCCCTCGACAGCCGTGCCGCGCCGCAGATAGTAGCGGTCGAACGTGGCTTGGGTCATGCCCCACTTGTTCAGGAACTGACGGCGCCCGTCGTTCTTGACGACCTTGCCGGTGCTCTTCTGCTGGAAGTGATACACGAGACTGTCGCCGACGCCGAGGAAGACGCGGCAGCCGGCGTCCCACAATTTCATCGAAAAGTCGTTGTCGCTGCTCATGCCGGGACTCAATTCGCTGCTATAGCCACCCACCTTGTGCCACCAGTCGCGATGCACGAGCGTCGGCGGCCATGTCGCGCCGCGCCAGTCGGCGCGCGCCATGCCGGGCGCGGCGGCGACCAGTTCGTCGGCGCGGAAAGTCTCCACGTCGCGGCCGAAGTTGCGCACCACCACGCACGGATTGCCGGAATCGACCGGCTCGACCATCGTGCCGGACAGCATGAACAGGTTGTCGGCGGGCATCTGGGCGAGGCGTTTGACGAGCGCGTCGTCCCAGCCGGGGCAGCAATACATGTCGTCGTTCATGTAGACGATGTAATCGTGTGTCGCGCGCGCCGCGGCGATATTCACCGCGTGGCAGATGCCGATGTTGCCGGGCGACGCGGTATGTTCGATGCCCTCGTCGCGCACCCAGGCGAGCGTGCCGTCCGAACCGTCGTTGACGTGCACGATGATCTGATGCGCGTGCGTCGAATGACGCCGCAGGCTCTCGATCACGAGGCGCAGGTAAGGCAGGTTGTTCCAGGTCGGGATGATGATTGAGAACATCGATTCGGTCCGTTGAGCCGGGTGCGGGCACGACATGCGCCGCGCGCCGGCCATGAGTTTCGCGGGATTGTACCGCCGCGGCGCGCCCGTACGACAAATAGCCGGGCGCCGGCCGCCGGGCCGCGGCCACGTGGGGCCGCTTACGCCGAGCGCAGAGCGCTGCGCGCAAGCTCACGCAGACCGCCACGCCAATCGCCACAAGTGCCGCGCCGCCTTGCGCTCGCGCCCTTTACCCGCCGATTTCCTGCGCCGTGTCGTGGGCCCGCCTTGCCGCACCTTTCCGCGTGCAAACTGCAAGCATTTTGCAAGGAGGGGCACGGTTATAATCCCGTTCGCTCTACCGTCTTGAAAAACGTCTCTCAATGGTCCGGCTCCCCCTGCAACTCCACCACCGGAACGGTAGTGTTCATACAAATCGTTGCCCTATGATTTTTGCTTCCAGTCTGGTCTGGCTCTGCACAGCCCTGCTGTTTCTCGCGCCCGCGGTCAATCTGATGTGGCGCGGCGGCACCGGCTACTGCTTTTTCGCAATTCTCGCGCTGGCGCTCGGCGCCGCCGTCGTCAACCGGCGCATGCCGGGCTATTTTTCGGCGCTGCGCACCTATCGCTGGTTCACCATCGGCATGCTGGCGCTAGTCGTCGCGGTCGCCGCGCAGCAATTGCTATTCGGCTACTGGCTGCCCCGGCAATTCGACGCGCTGTCGCGCTTCGTGCTCGCGCTGCCGATCTTCCTGCTGCTGCGGCAATTGCCATCGCGCAATCTGCGCATGATCGGCTGGGGCTGCGCGGCCGGCGCGCTGGCGGTCGGGCTCTGGGGGATCATCGATCAGCCCCCTGGCGGCTGGACCGATGCGAATCGTCTGAATAATTCCTACACGAACGCGATTCCGTTCGGCGATACCGCGCTGCTGCTCGCTTTCCTGTCGGTCTTCACGCTCGGCTGGGACAAGCCGCGCGACTGGCGCGTGCTGGTGCCGCGTGTGCTCGCGCTGGTGGCGGGCGGCTATGCGTCGTATCTGTCGGGCACGCGTGGCGGCTGGCTGGCCGTGCCCGTGTTCGTGGTGCTGCTCGGCATGCAGTACCAGTGGTTTGCGCACAAGAAGCGTCTGCTGATCGCGACGCTGGCGATCGTGCTCGTGGCCGGCACGCTACTGTCGACCGAGCGCATCCAGAAGCGCCTGAGCGAAGTGTCGACCGACGTCTCGATGATGCACAAGGGCGAGGATTACACCTCGGTGGGTCTGCGCCTGCAGTTGTGGAACGCGTCGCGGCTGATTTTCATGCATCACCCGGTATACGGCGTCGGCAAGGGACATCTGGCCGAAGAGCTAGGCGTGATGGCGCGGCGCGGCGAAGTGAAGGCCGAGATCGTCAACGAGCGCGCCCATAGCGACTTTTTCTCGGCGCTCGCCGAGATGGGCGCGATCGGCGTGGCGGGCCTGCTGCTGTTCTACTATGGGATCTCGGTCTATTTCTGGCGGCATCGGCATTCGGCCGACCCGGCGATCCGCGCGGCCTCTTACGCGGGCCTCGCGGTCGCCACCAGCACTGTGATTTTCGGGCTGACCATCGACGTGCTCGTGCCGATCATGGTCACGGTGCTGCTCGCGTTGCTGGTCGCCACGCTGCTCGCGGTGGTCGATGCAAGAAAGCGCGAACTGCAGAGCGCGCTGGCGCCGGCCTTACATGCGGCTCGCCGCGCTGGCGGCGTCAAGGTCTGAAGGCGGACGGGGTTTCGTGAGCGGGCGCCCGGCGGGGCCCGGGCCGGCTTGCTCCCACCTCTGCCGATCCGGCGTTTTCCCGCACCCGCGCCTGCACGCTGGCCGCGCCCGCCTTCGGCGCGAGGCGTGCCTCAGAGGCATCAAGGCCCGAGGTCGTGCGTGAGTCGCGCCAGCGGGCGCCCGGCGGATTCGGACCGGCTTGCTCCCCTTACCGCCAATTCGGCGTGCTCCCGCGCCCGTCGCTGGCCCAGCCGCACATCAGCTGATCAGTTTCACCGCGTGAACAGCTCATAAAGCGCGGCAACATGCGCATCGACGCTCGGGTCGTACACCAGACTCTCGAGCGGCCGCGCGATCCGCGCGCCGCCTGCGCGCACCCGCTCCACCGCCTGTCCGATCGCGCGCTCGAAACTCCCGCCAGACTGCCTCGAGAACGCGATCTTCGCCGCGCCGGTGACGGTCTCCGCCGAGCCGACGTTGTCCGCGATCACGAGCGGCGTGCCGCACATCACCGACTCGACGCCGACGAGACCGAACGGCTCGTACGCCGACGCGACGACCGTGAAGTCGGCGGCCGCGAACAGCTTCTCGATCTCCTTGCTGTAGCCGACGTAGCGAATCGTCTCACTGGTCTTAGGCACCGGCCGGCCGGCGACGACAAGGCACACCGGCAACGTGGTCCGCGTGAAAAACGCCTCCAGCAGCGGATAGCCTTTGCGCTCGTGACTGGTCGACGAGAACACGAAGATCACACGGTCTTCAGGCAAGTCGAGCTGGCGGCGCACCGCCGCGCGGGCTTCGTCGGTGAGCGGCTGGAAGCGCGCGGTGTCGACCGGCGGATAGATGACGTCGATACGCTGCGCCGCCACGCCGTAAAAGTGCTGCAGCTCGCGGCTCATCAGTTGCGAATGCGCGATGATCGACCGCGCCTGCGTGTAGACGCGCCGCTCCATGTCGATCTGCCACTCATCGCTGCGGCGCGCGCTGCGCCCGGCGGCTTCAAGCGAGCCCGGATGCGTGCCGCCGCACAACGCCACATCGGCTTGGGTAGAGTGATTGATCGAAAACACGCAGGCGGGGCGGTGCCGTTTGAGCCGCTGCTTCAGCCGCCAGTCGAACGCGAGATTGCGCAGCTTGCGCGGCGCCCAGCGCACGTTCAGCGGCTGCGCGTCGATCCATGCCGCTTCGGGCAGGCTTCGGTCGATTTCGCGGGCGAACAGCGTCGGACGCAAGCCCATCCGATGCAGGCCGGCGATCACGTCGCGCGTATAGCGTTCGGCGCCGCCGCTGTTTTTCAGCGCCTGGGTGGTCAGCGCGATGTCGGTGAGTGGGCGGCGGGTCGGGTCGGACAAGGATCGGATCTCGGTGAAGGGCGCACGCGGCGCACATGCGGTGTCAGGCGGGTTGCACACGGGCATGGACACGCAGCGCCACGCGGGCCGGTTGGTCGTAAGCAGCGGCAATTGTAAAGGATGCCTGCCGCGGCGCTGCGGATCGAAGCCGCAATCCCGCAGCCGCGTCTGCACCGATTAAAATCTAGCCCAATCGCAACCGCTCCCACTCCATGACCGATAGCCTGCCGCCTCACCCGTCCCCCGCGGCGCCCCACGCCACGCCGGGCACCGAACGCCCGCTGGTCACGATGCTGCTGATCGCCTACAACCAGGCCGGACAGATCGGCGATGCCGTGCGCAGCGCGCTCGCGCAGACCTATCAGCCGCTCGAAATCATCATCTCGGACGACGCGTCCAGCGACGCGACCTTTACTGCGATCGAAGCGGCGCTCGCCGGCTACCACGGTCCGCATCGGGTGATCACGCGGCGCAACGCGGCCAACCAGGGCATCAGCGCGCACCTGTCGCAAATCGCGCAACTGGCGCACGGAGAGCTGCTGTTCGTCGCCGCGGGCGACGACATGTCGGCGTCGACCCGCTGCGAGCGGGTGGTCGACTTCTGGCTCGCGCACGAGCGCCGCCCCGATCTGATCGCCACCGACCTCGCCGACATGGACGAGGCAGGCCAGCTTCACGAGCGGCTGAGCCCTACCGAACTCGACGCCTATCGCAGTTTCGACGACTGGCTGGCGGGCCGCCCATGGCTGATCGGCGCGGCGCACACCTGGTCGCGGCGGCTGTTCGAGCGCTTCGGGCCGATGCTGCCGGGCGCCGCGGCCGAAGATCAGATCATGGTGCTGCGCGCTATCCTGTCGGGCGGCGCCATGAGCCTGCGCGAGCCGCTGGTGCGCTACCGGCGCGGCGGGCTGTCGCGCAAACGCCGCTATGGTTCGGTGGATGAGCTGATCGCGCGGATACGCCAGAGCAATCGTTACGGACTGGCGGAACTGGCGCAGTTGCAGCGCGACGCCGGGGTGGCCGGGGTGGGCGAACGCATGCGCGCGGCGATGGCGCCCAAGCTCGCGCGTGAGCAGTTCATCCACGCGATGTTCGAGGCAGGCAGTCTCGGCGAGCGCATCGGTTTGCTGATGCGCAGTGCCGGCGTGAAGCTCGGGCTGCGCATTCGGATGTTTCTGTATGCGAGCTGTCCGGCGGTGTACGCGCCGGGCATCTGGCTCAAGCGCGTGGTGCGCAAAGACCGTCGCTGAAATCGCGCGTTGCAATTGCGGTGCGCCGCGCGACGGACGATGCCGGCCGAAATGTGAAAAGTATTTCCCCGTTCAACGGGGCGATGAAGACGCGACGCTCAGCCACCAGACCGGGCGTCGCTCGAACCGGTCTGATCAGGCCGCGTTCTGCTGGAACTGGATGCGGTGCAGATGCGCATACAGCCCATCCTGCTTCAGCAACTCACGATGGCTGCCGCGCTCGACGATGCGCCCTGCTTCCAACACGAGAATCCGGTCGGCGCGTTCGATTGTCGACAGACGGTGCGCAATGACCAGCGTCGTGCGGCCCTTCATCAACGTTTCCAGCGCGGACTGCACGTGGCGCTCGGATTCGGAATCGAGCGCGGAAGTGGCTTCGTCGAGAATCAGGATCGGCGCGTCCTTGTAGATCGCGCGCGCAATCGCCAGACGCTGCCGCTGGCCGCCCGAGAGCATCATGCCGTTGTCGCCGACCAGGGTCTCGATGCCGTTCGGCATCGCCTCGACGGTGTCCCACAGGTTGGCCGCGCGCAGCGCCGCCCTGACCTTCTGCGCATCGGCAGTCTGGCCGTACGCGACGTTGTTGGCGACCGTGTCGTTGAACAGCACCACGTCCTGGCTCACCATCGCGATCTGGCCGCGCAGCGCGTGCAGATCGTATTCCGGCAGCGGCACCCCGTCGACCAGAATCTGGCCGCCGGTCGGATCGAAAAAGCGCGGCAGCAGATTCACCAGCGTGGTCTTGCCGCTGCCCGACGGCCCCGCGAGCGCGACCATTTCGCCCGGCGCTACCTTGAACGACACGTGATCGAGCGTGTGGCGTTTATGCGTGGCGCTCGTGCCGTTGGTGCTGTAATTGAACGACACATCGCGGAACTCCACCTCGCCGCGCGCGCGCTGGAGCGGCTTGCCGCCGCCTTCCGGCTCGGAGGGCTCGTCGATCAGACCGAAGATCAGCTCGCAGGCCGTCATGCCGCGCTGCAGCGGCTGGTTCACGTCCATCAGATGCTTGAGCGGCGAAATGATCAGCAGCATCGACGTGACGAACGCGACGAAGCCGCCCACCGTGGTCTGGTCCGACGACGACTGCACCACCGCGATCGTAATCACGACGGCGAGCGCGATCGACGCGAGGAACTGCGTCAACGGCTGTGCGAGACCACCGGACACCGTCATGCGCATCGCGTAGCCGCGCAAGCGCTTGCTCATCGTCGTGAAGCGGTCGATCTCGTACTGCTCGCCGTTATGCACCTTGACGACCTTGTAGCCGCCGACCGTCTCTTCGACGATGTACGACAGCTCGTTGGTCAGCAACTGATGTTCGCGGTTCAGGCGCCGCAGACGGCGATTGATCTTGCCGACCAGCCAGCCGATCCCCGGCAGCAGCACCGCGACGATCAGCGTCAGTCGCCAGTTCAGATAGAACAGATAGCCGAGCAGGAAGATCACCGTCAGCGAGTCGCGCACGAGCGTCACCATCACGCTCAGCAGCACGTTGAGAATCTGGTTCACCTCGAACACGATCGCGTTGATCACCGTGCTCGCGGTTTCGCGCTGGAAAAACGCAACGCTCGTGTGGATCATCCGGTTGAACATCTTCAGACGCAGGTCGAGCAGGATCTTGTTCGACACGTATGCGAGCAGATAGCCGGACGCGTATTGCGACACGCCGCGAATGAGCGCGAGGCCGATCACCGCGACCGGCACGAACCACTTGGCGCTGTCGCTCGCGTGCGCGCCGAAGCCTTTGTCCAGCAGGGGTTTGAGCAAGGCGGGGATGGCGGCGTCGGTGCCGGCGCTGACGGCCATCGCGACGATCGCGCCGACCACCACCCACAGCAGCGGCTTGATGTACGGCCACAGGCGCCGGAAGACGACGGCCGGCGACGACGCCTCACCTGAACCGATGGGTTTGCTTAACGTTGGCTTCGCGCTCAAGGAATCCTCTGTGAATGCGGGACAGCAACCGCGCAGCGCACCGGACGGGCGTTGCGCGGTTATCAAAAAAGAGCATTGTAATCGGTTGGGGGTGGAGGCCGGGGGGAGTGGATGGGTTTGGGGTGTGGTGGCCATTGGACGTGACAACTGGCAAAGCCAGGCGCGCGACGGCCGACGCTCCACGCGCCGCGCCCAGCGCTTGGGTGTGGGGCCGGATGAGCGAGGCTGTGTATACTCGCGAGACTCGTTTGCGCCACTAGCCTCCATCATTCCGCGTTCCTCGCCACTCGAACCCAGCCCACGCAACTCAGGTATGCAAGAAACCACCCTCGGCGTCGCCATCATCACCCGAAACGCGGCGGGGCGGCTGGCCGAATGCCTGCAAGCCGTGGCCTTTGCCGATCAGATCGTCGTGATCGACGGCGGCAGCACCGACGGCACCGCCGACATCGCCCGCGCGCACGGCGCCCGCGTGATCGAACAGACCGACTGGCCCGGCTTCGGTGCGCAAAAGAACCGCGCGGTCGACGCGCTCAGCACGAGCTGGATTCTGTCGATCGACGCCGACGAGATCGTCTCGCCGGAACTGGGCGTGGCGATCCGCGCGGCGCTCATCGCACCCACCGCCGACGTCTACGCGGTGGACCGGCTGTCGAGTTTTTGCGGCCACTGGATACATCACAGCGGCTGGTATCCGGACTGGATTCCGCGTCTGTTCAAACGCGGGGCCGCGCGTTTCTCCGACGACCTCGTGCACGAGCGACTCGTGTTCGACACGCCCGCGCAACGTCTGACCGGCAAGCTGATGCACTACTCGTACGAGGACTTCGAAGGCGTGCTGCGCAAGCTCGACGCGTATTCGACGGCGGGCGCGCAGCAACGTCACGCGGCGGGGCAACGCGGCAGCTTCGGCAAGGCGCTCGGGCGCGGCGCGTGGGCGTTCTTGCGTACCTATCTGCTGCGGCGCGGTTTTCTGGATGGCCGCGCCGGCTTCATGATCGCGGTGTTCAACGCGGAGACGGTTTACTACCGGTTTTTGAAGCTGGCGCGTTTGAGCGAAGAGACGCGGCGCGGCAGGGGGTGAAGGAAAGGCGGCGCGGGGTAATGGCGCTCAATGCGGACCGGCGTCTGTCCGCCCGAACTGCGCGGACCGCGCGGACTCAACCCGGACCTCAATAAACGATCTCGATCGAGCTTCCCGCAAACTCGCCACGCAACGCGGCGAGCAGTTCGTCAGTCGGCTTCACACGCCAGGCATCGCCCAGACGCATTTCACCTTGCGCATTTTCGCTGCGATAAACCACCTGTACAGCCAGGCCGTTCGGGATCTGCACCGCCTGACGCTGACGGCCATTGTCGTTGCCATAACCGCCGCCGTTGCCGCGCGATGATGCTGCCGGCGCGGGAGCCGCCTGCGGCTCGTCCTTGCCGGCGCTATGCGCTTCGAGCACGCGGCGCAACGCCAGCGCATCCGCATTGCCGTTCATCTGCACCTTCACGGCTTCCGCGTAACGGCAGCGCGCGCGGCCCAGGTCCATGACCGTGTCGACGGTAAAGCGGATGCCGCCCGTGAACGCGTCGTTACGCGCCTGGCCTTGCACCACCAGCAGTTCGTCTTCCTTGAAGAGTTGCTTGTGCGCTTCGAAGGTCTCGTTGAAGACCGTCACTTCGCACTGGCCGGTGCCGTCGTCGAGCAGCGCGATCAGCATCTTGCCGCGCTGGGTCATCTGCGTGCGCAGCGACGCGATGACACCCGCGACCAGCTTGTCGCGCCCTTCCTTCAAGTCGCCGATCTTCTGGCGCACGAAGCGGCGCACTTCGTCCTTGTACGCGTCGAACAGGTGGCCCGACAGGTAAAAGCCGAGCGCGGCCTTCTCTTCCTGGAGTTTCTTCTTTTCCGGCCATTCCGGCTCGTCGACCAGTTCGTGACCCTGCGACGGCGCGTCGCCCATGTCGAACAGACCCGCCTGCAACGCATTGGCGCTCGCCTGCTCGGCCGCTTCCATCGCGAGCGAGACCGACGCGATCAGTTGCGCGCGATTCGCATGCAAGGTGTCGAACGCGCCCGCGCGAATCAACGCTTCAATGGTACGGCGATTGACGATACGGCGATCGACCCGGTTGCAGAAATCGAAGATGTCGATGAACGGCCCTTCTTCGCGCGCGCGCAGGATCTCTTCGATCGCGTTCTGGCCGCTGCCCTTGATCGCGCCCAGCCCATAACGGATTGTTTTCGAGCGCTTGCCGTCGGCTTGCGCGACCGGTTCGAAGCGATACGCGGACAGATTCACGTCCGGCGGCAACACGGCCATCTTGTTCGTCAGACAGTCTTCGAACAGGATCTTGACCTTGTCGGTATCGTCCATGGCGAGCGACATATTCGCCGCCATGAATTCCGCCGGATGGTGCGCCTTCAGCCACGCGGTGTAGTACGCAAGCAGCGCATACGCGGCAGCGTGCGACTTGTTGAAGCCGTAGCCCGCGAATTTCTCCATCAAGTCGAAGATTTCGTCGGCCTTCTCGGCGGTGAGCCCGTTCTTCGCAGCGCCCTGGCGGAACAGTTCGCGATGCTCGGCCATTTCCTCGGCCTTCTTCTTACCCATCGCGCGACGCAGCAAGTCGGCGCCGCCCAGCGAATAGCCGCCGATGATCTGCGCCATCTGCATCACCTGCTCCTGGTAGACCATGATGCCGTAGGTCTCTTTCAGAACAGATTCGACGCGCGGATCCGGATACTCGACCACTTCGCGGCCGTGCTTACGCGCGCAGAAGCTCGGGATCAGGTCCATCGGGCCGGGACGGTACAACGCGACCAGCGCGATGATGTCCTCGAAGCGGTCGGGCTGCGCGTCTTTCAGCATGCCCTGCATGCCGCGGCTTTCCAGCTGGAACACCGCGACCGTATTCGCTTTCTTGAGAACCGAGAACGACGCCGGATCGTCGAGCGGCACCTGGCCGAGCGACCAGTCCTGCTTCGACGGATCGAGCCGGCGGATATAGCGCTCGGCCCAGTCGAGAATCGTCAGCGTGGTCAAGCCCAGAAAGTCGAACTTCACGAGGCCGACCGCTTCGACGTCGTCCTTGTCGTACTGGCTGACGACGCCGCTTTCGTCGCCCTGTGTGTAGAGCGGGCAGAAATCGGTCAGCTTGCCGGGGGCGATCAGCACGCCGCCCGCGTGCATGCCGACGTTACGCGTCAAGCCTTCGACGCGCTGCGCGAGTTCGATCAGCTGGTGCACTTCGTCTTCGTTGTCGAAGCGCTCCTGCAACAGCGGCTCTTCCTTCATCGCGTCGGCGATCGTGACGTGCTTGCCCGGCTTGAACGGAATCAGCTTGGCGATCCCGTCGGTGAACATGTAGCCGAGATCGAGCACCCGGCCGATATCGCGCACCGCCGCTTTCGCGGCCATCGTGCCGAACGTCGCGATCTGCGACACGGCGTCCGCGCCGTATTTCTCCTTCACGTACTGGATCACACGATCGCGGCCGTGCTGGCAGAAGTCGATGTCGAAGTCGGGCATCGACACCCGCTCCGGATTCAGGAAACGCTCGAACAGCAGGTTGTAGCGCAGCGGGTCGAGATCGGTCACGCCGAGCGCGTAGGCGACCAGCGAACCTGCGCCCGAGCCCCGGCCCGGCCCGACCGGCACGCCGTTGTTCTTCGCCCAGTTGATGAAGTCCGCGACGATCAGGAAATAGCCCGGAAAGCCCATCTTGATGATCGTGCCGCACTCGAATTCGAGGCGCTGGTAGTAGGTTTCGCGCTGCGCGGCACGCTCGGCCTCGTCCGGGTACAACTGTTCGAGACGCTTTTCGAGGCCCTCTTTCGACAGCTGCACGAGATAGTCGTCGAGCGACATGCCATCGGGCGTCGGGAACAGCGGCAGCTTCGGCTTGCCGAGTTCGAGCGTGAGATTGCAACGCTTTGCGATCTCGACGGTGTTGGCGAGCGCCGACGGAATATCCGCGAACAGCGCGGCCATTTCCTCCTGCGTGCGGAAATACTGCTCGGCCGTGAAGCGCTTCGGGCGGCGCGGATTCGCGAGAATGTCGCCCTCGGAAATACATACGCGCGCTTCGTGCGCAGTGAAGTCGTCGGGCGTCATGAACTGCATCGGATGCGTGGCGACCACCGGCAATTTCAGCGATGCCGCGAGCGCAACCGCCTGCTGCACGTATTGCTCGCCGCCCGGCTGGCCGCAACGCTGCAACTCGATGTAAAAGCCTCCCGGGAACACCTTCGCCCAATGCAGCGCGTTGCGCTTCGCCGCTTCCTCGTTGCCGGCCGCAAGCGCGAGGCCGACGTCGCCATGCTGTGCGCCCGACAACGCGAGCAGCCCAGCGCCCAGCCCGGATTCGAGCCAGCCGGCTTCGAGTTCCGCGCGGCCGCGATACTGGTTCGTGAGCGATGCCTTGCTGAGCAGTTCGCACAGATTCAGATAGCCGCGCCGGTCCTTGACCAGCAGCAGCAAACGGGAAGGCTTGTCGCGGTCGTCCGGATTGGTGATCCAGACGTCGCAGCCGGCAATGGGTTTGACCCCTTTGCCGCGGGCTTCCTTGTAGAAACGGACGAGGCCGAACGCGTTGCCGAGATCGGTCAGGGCGAGCGCGCCCTGGCCGTCTTTGGCCGCGGCCTTGACGACGTCGTCAAGACGCACGATGCCATCGGCAATCGAGAATTCGGAGTGAACGCGGAGATGAACGAAGCGGGGATCTGACATGGGCGACATTGTAACTCCACCCTTCCGCCGTGTTCAGCGCAAAACCACGCGTTAGCCGTCCGGCTTAAGACGCGAACGCGGCAGCGCCACGGCGCGGGCGTTTCGCAGCATGACGCGCCGCTTCAGCGGCAGGCTCGACATGCGGTGACGACAGGAGACGGCACCACGCGGCACCACGCGGCACCACAAATTGCCGGCCGATTTGAGCTGGCGCAATCGGCTGGCCATTCGGCAGAGTCCGGGGAAACGCCGGGTTGAGGGATAATAGCGGTTTCGCCCTTTTCGACGTGGCCGCGACACCCTGGCTTCGCCCACCTGTTCCGGGCCCCACGCGGCGGCTCATCGCCCCCCGCGCTTCGCCACGCCGGCCACTTCATACCGCTGCTTACCGCTGAACACACATGAGTATCGTCAATCTCGCCGCATATCATTTCGCGACCATCGAAGACACCGCCGCCTGGCGCCCGCTCGTCACTGAACGCTGCAACGCGCTCGGCCTGCGCGGCACCGTTCTGCTCGCGCCGGAAGGCATCAACCTGTTCGTCGCCGGCGCGCGCGAACACACCGACGCCTTCATCGACTACATCCGTCACGATGCGCTGTTCGAGGGCAAGTTCGCGAACCTGCAATTCAAGGAAAGCCTGTCGGACAAGCAGCCGTTCACGCGCATGCTGGTCAAGCTCAAGCGCGAAATCATCACGATGAAGAAACCGGCGATCCGTCCGGAACTCGGCCGCGCGCCGTTCGTCGACGCCCCCACGCTGAAGGCCTGGCTGGACCGCGGTCACGACGATGAGGGCCGCCCGGTGGTGATGCTCGACACGCGCAACGCATTCGAAGTGGACGTCGGCACGTTCGACGACGCGCTCGACTACCGCATTACGAAATTCAGCGAGTTTCCCGAGGTGATCGAGAACAATCGCGCCGATCTCGAAGGCAAGACGGTGGTGTCGTTCTGCACCGGCGGGATTCGCTGCGAGAAGGCCGCGATCCACATGAAGGAAGTCGGCATCGAGAACGTGTACCAGCTCGAAGGCGGCATCCTCAAGTACTTCGAGGAAGTGGGCGGCGCGCATTATCACGGCGACTGCTTCGTGTTCGATTACCGCACCGCGCTGAATCCGCAATTGCAGCCTACCGCGACCGCGCAATGCTTCGGCTGCCGCGCCGTGGTCACGCCCGAAGCGCAGCAATCGCCGCTGTACGTTGCAGGCAAGAGCTGCCCGGCGTGTCATCCGGACAGCAAGGCGGCGCGCGCGGCGTGATGGTGGCGGCGCACGAGAACGCCACCCGGCCATGACCTATCGCGGACGCTTTGCACCGTCGCCTACCGGGCCGCTGCATTTCGGCTCGCTGGTCAGCGCGCTGGCAAGCTGGCTCGACGCCCGCGCGCATGAGGGCACCTGGCTCGTGCGGATCGAAGACGTCGACCGGCCGCGCACCGTGCCGGGCGCCGCCGACGACATTCTCGCGACCCTCGCGCGCTTCGGCATGCAGGCCGACGAGGCACCCATCTGGCAAAGCCGGCGCACGGCGCGCTACGAGCAGGCGCTGGAGCAGCTGAAGCCGACCGGTCTGATCTATCCGTGCGGCTGCACGCGCAAGGAAATCGCCGACTCGCTGCTGCACGCGCACGCGCGCAACACCACCCTCGCGTACCCCGGCACCTGCCGTCACGGTCTGAACGGCAAACCGGCGCGCGCCTGGCGGCTACGCGTGCCTGACGGCGCTGCTGCCGTGATCGCGTTCGACGATCGCTGGCAGGGCGAGCAGACGCAAAACCTCGCCACCGAAGTCGGCGACTTCGTCCTGAAGCGCGCGGACGACCAATGGGCGTATCAGCTGGCGGTGGTGGTCGACGATGCGGACGCGGGCATCACGCACGTCGTACGCGGCGTGGATCTGATGGATTCGACGGCGCGGCAGATTTATCTGCAACGCTGTCTCGGTGTGTCGACGCCGCGGTATCTGCATGTGCCCGTCGTGACGAACGAACTCGGCGAAAAGTTGAGCAAGCAGAATGGCGCCACCGCGCTCGACAGCGACAGGCCGCTCGAATCGCTCAGCGCCGCGGCGCGCCATCTGGGACTCGGCGATCTGAACGGCCAGGCCCACACGACGCTGGAGGGCTTCTATGCCGCCGCCACCACGGCATGGGCCCGGCGAATGGGCGTCACAAAATAAAAAGCGCTTCGCAGTTGAAACCGCGAAGCGCTTGAAATGCTTGAGACGTTTAAACCACCGAAGCGTCTGAAGAACCTTGCAAGGCGTCGAAAAGGCGCTAACCCTTCCGCGCCAGCATCACGACGACGAGGTCGACTTCCTCGGCATCCCAAACCCGCCCAGCAATGCCGCCAACGGCTGCTTCGAGCCCGACTTCTGCGGCGCGGCCGTTGCTGCCGCTTCTTCGATCTTGCGCAGCGAAGACGGCGACGGCTCATACGGCTTGAGGAAAAAGTCATCCACCGGCTGCGCGCGATGGTGATGCGGCCGGTCGAACGAGCCCGATGACGGCGCGCCCGTACGACGGCGGCTGCCGCGCTCGTCGCGACCCTCACGGCCATCGCCGCTGCGCTCGCGGCGCGGCGCGCGCTCTTCGTGGTGATGACGCACCGGCGCTGCAACGGTCAGGCGTTGCACATCGAGAGGCCGCTTGATCAGCTTCTCGATATCGGCAAGCTGCTTGCGCTCGTTCGGGCTGCACAGCGACAGCGCGTCGCCCGACGCCCCGGCACGCCCGGTACGGCCGATCCGGTGCACGTAATCTTCCGCGTTGAACGGCAGGTCGAAGTTGATCACTGCGGGCAGTTCAACGATATCCAGCCCGCGCGCGGCGACGTCGGTCGCCACCAGCGCTTCGATCTCGCCGCGCTTGAACGCGTCGAGCGCCTGCATACGCTCGTTCTGCGAGCGGTCGCCGTGAATCGCGGTCGCCACCACGCCGTCGCGTTCGAGGCTGCGCGCCAGCCGGCTCGCGCCGATCTTGCTGTTGCAGAACACGAGCACCTGCTTGAGGCTGCGCTCGCGGATCAGTTGCACGACCGCGCCGGTCTTGTCGCCCTCGGCGACTTCGTAGACGACCTGCGTGACGTTGGTCGCGGTCGAGTTGCTGCGCGCGACTTCGATAGTCTGCGGGTTGCGCAGATACGTGGCCGCGAGCTTCTTGATTTCGCCCGAGAAGGTGGCCGAGAACAGCAGCGTCTGACGTTCCTTCGGCAGCAGGTTCAGGATGCGCTGCAGGTCCGGCAGGAAGCCCATGTCGAGCATCCGGTCGGCTTCGTCGAGCACGAGGATCTGCACCTGGCCCAGGTTGGCGGTTTTCTGCTGCACGTGATCGAGCAGACGGCCCGGCGTGGCGATCAGGATTTCGACGCCGCGGCGCAGTTGCTCGGACTGCGGATTCATATCCACGCCGCCGAACACCACGGCGCTGCGCAGCGCCGTGTGCTTCGCATATGACTGCACGTTGGCGGCGACCTGGTCGGCGAGTTCGCGAGTCGGCGTGAGGATCAGCGCGCGCACCGGATGGCGTGCGGGCGATGCGCTCGTGCTCGCCTGCGGCAGCAGCCGCTGGATGATCGGCAGCGAGAAGCTCGCGGTCTTGCCGGTGCCGGTCTGCGCGGCGCCCATCACGTCACGGCCGGCCAGCACGACGGGAATCGCCTGCGCCTGGATCGGCGTTGGCGTGGTGTAGCCCGATTCTTTGACGGCTTTCAGGATGTCGGGCGCGAGACCGAATTGATCAAAAGTCGCAGTGCTGGGCGTGACGGCTGTGTCGGACATGGTGGCTTTCGCTAAAAATGCGCTTGGCGCGGTGCGCGCGGCAGCGGTCGAAACCGCAGAGGGCATCAGGATGAAGGCGGAGCCACGGCGTTCCGCACGGGACCCGTCAGTGCTTCGGGAAAACTGCGGCCGGCTCCGGCCGGCGGAAACACCCGCCGGAAAGGCCGGTATTGTAGCACTTCAGCAAAAACACTCATGGCGCATGTGGCGGCTTTCTGCTTACGTCGCCGAAAGCTCGTCGCGAGGGCTCGTCGCGCGAGCGCCGGCGGATCGCCGCCGGGCGGCCGCCCGCCTCGCTCGCGAGCGTAGTGCGCGCAGGCGACAATTGCGTGACAGGAGAGGCGTGCGCGACCGGTGCCTGCCCTACCCCGCTCACTCCCCAGCGCCACGCCCCTCACCACGTCTCGCGCATCACCATCAAACGCATCTCCGTCATATCTTCGATCGCGTAGCGCACGCCTTCGCGCCCCAGCCCCGAATCCTTCACGCCGCCATACGGCATGTTGTCGACCCGGAACGACGGCACGTCGTTGATCACCACACCGCCGACTTCCAGCGCGTCCCACGCGCGATGCGCGTGCGCGAGCGAATCGGTGAACACGCCCGCTTGCAGACCGAAGTCGCTGTCGTTGACCGTCGCGAGGGCGGCCTCGAAATCGTCGAAGCGCTCCAGGATCGCGACCGGACCGAAGGCTTCCTTGCGGTACAGATCGGTGCCGCGCTTCACGCCTTCGAGCAGCGTGGCCTCGAACATCGCGCCGTCGACCTTGCCGCCCGCGACGATTGTCGCGCCCGCCTGCACCGCGCCGTCCATCCAGCCAGCGAGGCGTTTGGACTCCGATTCGGAGATCATCGGCCCGACGAAGGTCTTTTCGTCTTTCGGATCGCCCATCACCAGCGACTTCGTTTTCGCGATCAGCTTCTCACGCAGCGCGTCGTACACCTTCGCGTGCACCAGAATCCGCTGCACGCCGATGCAGCTCTGCCCCGACTGATAGAACGCGCCGAACGCGAGCCGCTCGACCACGTAGTCGAGCTTGCCGCCCTGATCGCCGTCGACGATCGCGGCCGCGTTGCCGCCCAACTCCAGAATCACTTTCTTCTTGCCGGCCTTCGCCTTGAGATCCCATCCCACCGCCGGCGAACCGGTGAACGAGAGCAGCTTGAAACGCTCGTCGGTAGTGAACAGATCGGCGCCATCGCGATGCGCGGGAAGGATCGAGAACGCGCCTTTGGGCAGATCGGTTTCCGCGAGAATCTCGCCCATGATCAGCGCGCCGACCGGTGTACGGCTCGCCGGCTTCAGCACGAACGGCACGCCCGCGGCAATCGCCGGCGCAACCTTGTGCGCGGTCAGGTTCAACGGAAAATTGAACGGCGAGATGAACGAGCACGGCCCGATCGGCACGCGCTTCACGTAGCCGTGATAGCCCTTCGCGCGCGGTGAAATCTCCAGATTGACGATCTCGCCGTCGATCCGCACGCTTTCCTCGGCAGCCACCTTGAACGTGTCGATCAGGCGCGTGACCTCGCCTTTCGAATCGTTGATCGGCTTGCCCGCCTCGATGCACAGCGCGAGCGCCAGTTCGTCATAACGTTCGCGAAAGCGCTTCACGCAGTGTTCGAGCACCGCCTGACGCTTGAACGGCGGGAACGCGCGCATGGCGGGCATCGCATCGACGGCGTGGCCGATCGCCTTGTCGATCGCTGCCGCGTCGGCCATCGCGACGCGGGTCGCCACTTCGCCGCTGAATTTATCGGTGACTTCGAGATCGGTGTTGGCCGCCACCGCCTCGTTGGCGAGGTAGTACGGGTAAGTCTTCTTCAACATGACGCGTTCTCCTTGATCCGATGCCTGACGGCAGCAGGAAGCTGCAAGAGCAGTGTCAGTAGTAGCGGCGGCACCGCGCGCAAGCGCCATGCCGCCCGCTTCCGGTTCAGACGAAACTCACAGTTGCGCGGACAGCCGCTTGATCTCGCGGTTGAGCACGCGCTCGTTGTCCGAGTAGTCGATCGGCACATCGATCACGTGCACGCCGGGCGTCACGAAACATTCGCGCAGCAACGGCGCGAACTCCGCGGCCGATTCGATCCGATGCCCCTTCGCGCCATAGCTCTGCGCATAGGCGACGAAATCCGGATTGGCGAGCGTCATGCCGTAGTCGGGGAAATTCATGTTCTCCTGCTTCCAGCGGATCATCCCGAACGCGTCGTCGCGCAGGATCAGGATCACCAGATCGAGCTTCAGACGCACCGCCGTTTCCAGTTCCTGCGAATTCATCAGGAAGCCGCCGTCACCGCACACGGCCATGACCTTGCGATCCGGGTGCACGATCCTCGTGGCGATTGCCGACGGCAAGCCCGCGCCCATCGACGCGAGCGCGTTGTCGAGCAGCAGCGAATTCGGTTCATGCGCGCGGTAGTAGCGGGCGAACCAGATCTTGTACATGCCGTTGTCGAGACACACGATGCCGTCCACCGGCGTGGTCTCGTACACGTCGTTGACGATCCGCACCGGGTACATCGGGAAGCGGTCGTCGTGCTGACCTTTGACCAGGTGCGCCTCGAAGTGCTGCTTGATCTCCTTGAAGCGCGTGAAGTCCCAATGCTCCTGACGCTCCTTGAGGCTTTCCTTCAACTGCCACACCGCGTTGGCGATGTCGCCGACCACTTCGATCTGCGGGAAATACACCGTGTCGACTTCCGCGCCGAGAAAGTTGACGTGAATCACCGTCTTCTCGCCCGCTTCGCCGCTGCGCATGAAGAAAGGCGGCTTCTCGATCACGTCGTGGCCCACGTTGATGATGCAGTCCGCGTGCTCGATCGCGCGGTGCACGAAGTCGCCGTCGGACAGCGTCGCATTGCCGAGCCACATCGGATGCGATTCGTCGATCACGCCCTTGCCCATCTGCGTGGTGAAGAACGGTATGCCGATCTGGTCGACGAACTCGCGCAGCATCTTCGTGGTGGTCTTGCGGTTGCCGCCCGCGCCGATCATCAGCAACGGATGCTTCGCGCCGATGATCGCCTCGACCGCGCGCGCCACCGCTTTTTCCTCGGCGACGGGGCGGCGGCTGAAGCTCTTCGGGATCGGCTTGCCGTCGCCCTCTTCGTGCGCGACGTCTTCGGGCAATTCGAGGTGCGTGGCGCCGGGCCGCTCTTCCTCGGCCTGCCGGACCGCCTCGCGCACCGCCGCCGGAATGTTGCTGATCGACACGATCTGCCGCGTGTACTTGGTGAGCGGCTCCATCATCCGGACCACGTCGACGATCTGGAAATGGCCCTGCTTGCTCGACTTGATCGGCTTTTGTCCGGTGACCATCAGCATCGGCATGCCGCCCAGCTGCGCATACGCCGCGGCGGTCACGAAGTTGGTCGCGCCGGGGCCGAGCGTGGCGAGACATACGCCGGTGCGGCCGGTGAGGCGTCCATAAGTGGCGGCCATGAAGCCGGCCGCCTGTTCGTGGCGCGTGAGGATCAGACGGATTTTCGAGCGGCGCAGCGATTCGAGCAGATCGAGATTTTCTTCACCGGGGATGCCGAACACATACTCGACACCTTCGGCTTCCAACGATTTGACGAACAGGTCCGATGCTTTCATTGAGGTCTCGCTTGATGATACGGACGCGGGCCGTGAGCCCAACCCTCGGGCTCCGGAAACGGACGATCGAAGACGACGACGGCCGCGCAGACAGCGCGCGGCATGGCACGACGGCACGGCGAATGCCATGCCGGACAGCTTACTACTCGAACGGAAATGATGCGCGCAGGCGGAACATGCGGCGCGGCGAGGATGACGTGAGGCAGGCAAAGGAGAAGCGGCGGCACGGACACGGAGGGCCGCCGCATCATGCCTAGCGGACGATGGTGACGCAGTCGGAGAGAACCGGCGGCGCATTTTCGCCGTTCGTCGCGTCATATAGATCGGCGCGCGGACCCTTGGTCCACCACGTGTAGCTGCCGGCCTGGTATTTCGCGCCGGACGCCGACATCGTATTGACGAACAGCAGCGGTTTGCCATTCACCGGCACGAGCGCGAAGCTCTGGCCGTTCGCGGTGTTCCAGTAAGTGACATGCAGAATCTTGCCGGTCGCGCAGGTGTATTTGTGCGTCTGGCGGTTTTTGGTCTGAATCTGCGAGACCTGCAACGGCGCGGCCCATGCATGGCCGTCGAGCGCGGCGAGGCTCGCCGCTGTGATTGCTGCAACCAGCCATGTCTTCATCGGATGCCTCGCTTGTTGCTGGTTTGCTATGGCGTTTGATGTGGCGTTTGATGCGGCGTTTGTGGCGACATTCCCAACCGGACGGAATGCGAATCGCACGCCGCATTGCGTGGCGCGATGACCAGACGCTCAAGGATCGATCACCGCCGCGCATGCGTCGGTCGGCGCGGCGGCGACGTGCCCGACCAGCGGCACGATCTTCAGACCGGCCGACGCGACCCGGCACGGCGCGGCCGCGAGGCCGCAGCCCGCGAGCCCGGCACATAGCGCGAGCGCCACGCCGAGTGCCCCGAGACGGCCGGTCATGCCGCACTGCGTGATCTTGCGCGAGTCAGGCGCCATACATACCTCGATCCCGATGAGCTCGACGAGCTTCCATCATTCTGTTTAGAGCGCCCGGCAAGCACGGCCGGCGCGTAAATGGTGTCGTGCGGGGTGTCGTGCATGCGGTTCGCATCTCGACACGCGTGAGCGCAGCTTCGCGCACGGCACCCCGGGCTTATTTCGCCGACACCGGCCGCACCGCCGCCGCGGCCTGCTTCGCGCGCGAGCGTGCCTGGTCGAGGCTCTCGCCGGTGGCGAGCGCGACGCCCATGCGGCGCTTGACGAAACTCTCCGGCTTGCCGAACAGGCGCAGGTCCGCATTGGGCACCGCCAACGCCGCCGCGACGCCTTCGAAAGCAATACCGGTTTCGTCCAGCCCGCCATAAATCACCGCCGATGCCCCCGGCGCCCGCAGCGACGTATCCACCGGCAAGCCGAGGATCGCGCGCGCATGCAGCTCGAACTCGGAGAAGCGTTGCGAGCACAGCGTGACGAGCCCCGTGTCGTGCGGACGCGGACTCACTTCCGAGAACCATACGTCATCGCCGCGCACGAAAAGTTCCACGCCGAAGAGGCCGCGGCCGCCGAGCGCGGCCGTCACCTTGTGCGCCACTTCGCGCGAACGTTCGAGCGCGAGCGGGCTCATCGGCTGCGGCTGCCAGGATTCGACGTAGTCGCCCGCCACCTGCACGTGGCCGATCGGATCGCAGAAATACGTGCTGACTGCGCCGCTCGCCGGATCGATCGCGCGCACGGTCAACTGCGTGATCTCGTATTCGAAGTCGATAAAGCCTTCGACGATCACGCGGCCGTGATTCACGCGGCCACCCGCCATGGCGTATTGCCAGGCGGGTTCGACGTCGGCCTCGCTCCTGAGCACCGACTGCCCCTTGCCCGACGACGACATCACCGGTTTCACGACGCACGGATAGCCGACCTTGGCGATGCCGGCGCGCAGTTCGTCGAGCGAATCGGCGAACGCGTATGGCGAGGTCGGCAAGCCGAGCTCTTCCGCGGCGAGACGGCGAATGCCTTCGCGGTTCATCGTGAGTTGCGTGGCGCGCGCGGTCGGGATCACCTCGGCGAGACCGTCGGTTTCGATCGCGGCGAGCGCGTCGGTGGCGATCGCCTCGATCTCGGGAACGATCAGATGCGGGCGCTCCTGCTCGACCAGCGCGCGCAGCGCGGCGCGGTCGGTCATGTCGATCACGTGCGCGCGATGCGCGACCTGGTGGCCCGGCGCATTCGGGTAACGGTCGACGGCGATCACTTCGACACCCAGCCGTTGCAGCGCGATGATCACCTCCTTGCCGAGTTCGCCGGCGCCGAGCAGCATGACGCGCGTGGCGGAGTCAGAAAGGGGCGTGCCGATCCGTTGGCCGATCTGCATGGGGTCTCCAGAAAAAGTCAGGATGAAGGTGGGATTGGTGAGAACACGATGTTAACATGCGGGCCCCTCGCCGCGGCTTGCTCGCGGCGGCCGCATTGTCCTGTCATTGTTCGTGCGCGAAAGGTGCATGAGGCGTGCATGAGGGGTGCATGAAGCGCGCACGAAGGACGCGGCAGTGCCGCGCCCGTGCGCCGCCGCCATCTCACTAAAATTTTCGCACGCCGTTGCGCTCGCGTGCGGCCAGCTTAGTGCGTTACCCTTACGCCTTCGCCAGTTTGAAGAGGAACGACGCCATGCTCCAAAGCTCCTCCGCGCGACGTGTTGCGCGCTTCACCCCGTCCGTGCGCGCGGCCATCGCCGCGCTGAGCGTCGCCGCGCTGCTGGGCGCCTGCGCGATCCCGAAACATCCCGACTCGGCCGCTGCGGCGCCCGATCCCTACAATCCCGCCGCCGTGCAGCTGCTCGACGACACGAGCTGGGTGCTGAGCGCCTGGAAGCAGGCCGACGGCACGGCGCGCGCGGTTCCGTCAGCCGACCAGGGCGGACCGCTCACGCTCACGCTCTCCACTTCGAAGGGTCAGCGTTACGCGAGCGGTTTTTCCGGCTGCAATCGCTTCATGGGCACATACGCGCTGAAGGACGGCAAGCTCAGCTTCGGTCCGCTGGCCGGCACGCGCATGGCGTGCATGTCGCTGGGCGGCAACATCGAAGGTGCGTTTCTCGACGCGCTGACGCGCATCGAGCGCACCGGCGTGCAGATGCGCGAGCCGCAGCAGATGCAGATCACGCTCGATAACGGCGACACGCTGACCTTCGATCGCAGCACCAAATGAAAGGTGCGCCAGAGGGTGCCCGAGCCGGCAGCCGGCTCGCCTGCCCGCGACGTGAAGCAGTGGTACGCGCACGGGCGACTCGACGCACCAATGAACGCATGCACCCGCATCCGGGCCGCCTCGCGCGGGTTGCGCCCGGTGTTGCGCCGGCAGTTCATTTTCGCCGATGGCAGGCCGCGCGCCGGTCTGCTCTCCCTTGGGACGCAAGCATACTTGCGTCGGCCTTCGAAGCCTCGTGCTTCGCCGGTTTAAACTCGACGGATTGCGTTTTTGCGCGTCCGTCATTCGTTGATGTCTAGCATGCACACGGTAGTTTTCGGCTGGTTCGGCGGGTCGGCCGTCTGGTTCATTCCTCTTTTGTGGCGCCTCGTGAAGTCGGTGCTGCCGGGCGGCGCAGGCTTGCGCGGCCCCGGCACGATCCGCCTGTGGCTCGGCTTCGTCTGCGTGATGGTGGCGAGTTGCACGCTCGAGGCGTCGCTGCTCGACGTGGCAGGTCTCAATGGCCTCGGCCATGCGCTCGCTGCGGGCTTTGGTCATCTGCTCGGACATATCGGCACACCGCTCGCGGCGCTCGCCCTGCTTCTCATCAGCCTGCCCTGGCTGATCGACTTCCGCTGGCGTGATTTCGCCGCGTGGGCGGACGGCGCGTTCGGTCTCGGCCTGTCGCGCGGACTGGCCAGGCGCGATGAGGAAGCGCGCCGGCATCGCAGCGTCGATGACGGGTTGTCTTCGCACGTTTCGCCGGCCACCAATACGATGGCGCCGAAAACCAATGGGCGCTACACGCGTCCGACCGTGTGGCGGCCGCCGGCGAGCGGACGCGGCGCGGCGTCCGGCAAGGATGCGGCGGCGCGCGGTGCTGGGTCGAGTTGGCGCGCGGGTGACGTGACGCCGCGCAGCCAGGCGACGCAGGTCGAGCCGGTGCTGCGCACGGGCGCGGCGACGCCGCCGCGGCAGGCGTCGATTCAGAAGTCGGCGCTGAATGCGGATAAGGCGCCATTCATGCCGGCTGAGCCGGTCGCGCCTGCCGGGTGGTTGCGGGAGACCGCGTCGTCGCGTGCGGGGGTGCCGGTGGGGGCTGGGGCGGCGGGCATTTCAGGCGCCTCTGCGGTACCTCGCGATGGCGCGTTGCAGGTCGGCCGACGCTCGGCTGGCGAACAACGGTCGGTGGGATCGGTTGATTCGGGGGCGGGTTTGGCGACGGCGGCGGGTGTGGCGGGTGTCCCCGGTCCTGCCGCGTCGGGCGCGGCAGGCGCGTCGGCGAGGGCCGCGCACGGCGTGGCGGCAGCCACGGCTGCAAGCACTGTGGCCGGTTCGATGATGAATACCGCGGCCGGCGCGAGCCATTCGGCGGCAATGCAGCGTGCAGCGGCTCCGCCCGACCGCGCTGCCGCGACCCGTCAACCGTTCCCGGCTGCCCCGCTTGCGAACGCGGTCACGCCACCATCGGCTACGCCTCGGACGGCACCGAGTTACACGCGGCCCATGGCGGCGGCGCAGAAAGTTTCGCCGCCCGCCAGCGTCCAGGAAACGCTGCGCAGCATCGCGGAAAATGCCGCGCGCTGGACCGATCTGGCCGGCGTCAGCCTCGCGCGCAGCAGCGGCGCGGAAGGCGCGAAGATGACGGCTGCGGCGCACGCCGCGCCGTCGGTCGAGGTCGACTGGCCTCGCGAGGATGCACGCCATGTCGCAGCGGCTGGGACGGCTTCGTCGACGCGTGCGGATGAGCCTTTGCGGGAGATTGCCGAGCCTGCGGTTGAGCAGCCTGTCGCGCAGTCGTTTGAGCAAACGCCCGTTGAAGCGGCGCCCGTCGAATCACCGGGGATGGAAGCCGCAGTCGATGCGCCAGTCGAGACGAATGCAGAGCCCGTCGTGCATTGGCCCATCGAGCCGCCGATCATTCACGCGTCGCTGACGGCTGCGCCCGCGCCTGCTGTGTCTGCGCATGTGGTGTCTGCGCATGTGGTGTCTGAGCCTGCTTTGGTCGCGCCTGCTGCGCCCGCTCCAGTTTTGTCCACGTCTGCTGTGACGGCACCTGCTGCGTTGATGCCTGTTAGGTCGGCAGCCGCGGCGCCTGTCCCCGCCGGGTCTGCTGGGTCTGCTGGGTCTGCTGGGTCTGCCGGGTCTGCTGGGTCTGCCGGGTCTGCCGGGTCTGCCGGGTCTGCCGGGTCTGCCGGGTCTGCCGGGTCTGCTACGTCTGCGCCCGCTGTGTCCGAGCCTGCTGTACCCACGTCGCCCCCCGCTGCGTTCACACCTGCAACACCCGCACCGCCTGCGCATGCATCCGTCACGGTTGCCCCGCAACACGCGACGCCGGCAGTGACGCCCACGCCATTCCAGATCTTCGCGGCGCAGTTGGAAACGAGCGACGAACAGCCAGCACCGGACAATTCACCTTTCGAAGACGACCCGGCGCAATCGACCATCCACATCGACAGCCACGCGCACCCGATTGCCGAGTTCACGCAACCGGTCAGCGAACGGGTAGAGTCCGCGCAAACCACCGCGCCTGGCGTCACAGCGTCCACGAATGACACTGTCGCGGCGCGCGCGGAAGAGCCCGCTCCGGTCGTCGAGTCTGCCGCCGTTCCTGCAACGACGCTGCACCCGCCCGTACCGGCCGCAGAAGTGTTTGCCGATAGGACGCTCACGCCTTGGCAAACCAAGGTCGACGCCATCGCGACACAGCACGACGTGACGGCATCGGTCGTGCCGCCGGCGAGCCACACAAGCGTTCCAGCTGAAACCGCCCCGACATCTCACGACATCCCGTCGATGCACGTCGCAAGCGCGAACTCGATCGAAGCAGCAACACTGGGCCAATCAGAAACGGCGGACCTCCCTGCCCCGCTAAACGTAGCGCAAGCGGGAAGCACTTTCGCACCTGAAACGACGGCAACGACCGCAGCGACCGTCGCAGCGAACACCACCCCGTCAGCCGCGGCACACAGCATCGAGCAGCAGGCCTCGAACGTGGTTCGCTTCTCAGGTTTCGCGGCTCAGGCCGCATCGTTGGCACCAGCCACCGGTGTCGACGAAGCGGCCAGCGCGGAAGAATCCGCTATCGCTGCCCGCACGATCGAACCGCCCGTCGCGTCAGTACCGTTCACACCATCGGCAACCCCGCCAACTCCGCCTGCGGAACCCGCCGTCCAGCGTCCCCCGCTGCGCGGCCACGTCCCGGCCAACGGCTTCGAATTCCATGCGCCCGCTGCGTCGATGGTCGAGCTGCCCACGCTCGATCTGCTCGAGCGCGCCCACACCGACGTCGAACCGGTCTCCGAGGAAAAGCTCATCGAAACCGGCCTGCTGATCGAGCAGCGTCTGCAGGAATTCAAAGTGCCGGTCACCGTGGTCGGCGCGTCGGCGGGTCCGGTCATCACGCGCTTCGAAGTCGAGCCCGCGCTCGGCGTGCGCGGCAGTCAGATCGTCGGCCTGATGAAGGACCTGTCGCGCGGTCTCGGCCTCACCTCCATCCGCGTGGTCGAAACGATTCCCGGCAAGACCTGCATGGGCCTCGAATTGCCGAACGCGAAACGCCAGACGATCCGTCTGTCCGAAATCCTCGAAGCAAGCGTCTACCAGAACTCGCATTCGCAACTCACGCTCGCGATGGGCAAGGACATCACCGGCCATCCGGTCGTCGCCGATCTCGCGAAGGCGCCGCACATGCTGGTCGCGGGCACGACCGGTTCGGGCAAGTCGGTCGCGATCAACGCGATGATCTGCTCGCTGCTCTACAAGGCGACGCCCGAGGAAGTGCGCCTCATCATGATCGATCCGAAGATGCTGGAGCTGTCGGTGTACGAAGGCATCCCGCACCTGCTCGCGCCGGTCGTCACCGACATGAAGCTCGCGGCCAACGCGCTGAACTGGTGCGTCGGCGAAATGGAGAAGCGCTACCGGCTGATGTCCGCGGTCGGCGTGCGCAATCTCGCGGGCTTCAACCAGAAAATCCGCGACACTGAAGCGAAGGGCAAGAAGCTCGGCAACCCGTTCTCGCTGACGCCCGAAGCGCCCGAGCCGCTCGCGCCGCTGCCGCTGATCGTGGTCGTGATCGACGAGTTGGCCGACCTGATGATGGTCGCGGGCAAGAAGATCGAAGAGCTGATCGCGCGGCTCGCGCAGAAGGCGCGCGCGGCCGGCATCCACCTGATTCTGGCCACACAGCGGCCCTCGGTCGACGTGATCACCGGGCTCATCAAGGCGAACATTCCGACGCGCGTCGCGTTCCAGGTGTCGTCGAAGATCGACTCGCGCACGATTCTCGATCAGATGGGCGCCGAGTCGCTGCTCGGTCAGGGCGACATGCTGTTCCTGCCGCCGGGTACGGGCTACCCACAACGCGTGCACGGCGCATTCGTCGCCGACGAGGAAGTGCATCGGATCGTCGAGTATCTGAAGCAGTTCGGCGAGCCGCAATACGAGGAAGGCATTCTCGACGGCCCGGCCACCGATGGCGGCGCGGCGCAGGACCTGTTCGGCGAATCGCCGGATGCGGAAGCCGATCCGCTCTACGACGAAGCGGTCGCGTTCGTGGTGCGTACGCGGCGGGCGTCGATTTCGTCGGTGCAGCGGCAGTTGCGCATCGGCTATAACCGTGCGGCGCGCCTCGTCGAGCAGATGGAGACGGCGGGACTCGTGTCGGCGATGAGCATCAACGGCAGCCGCGAAGTGCTCGCGCCAGGGCCGGCGGAATAGCGGGCCGGCGGGCGGTTTCTCGCCGGTTTGCAAGGGGCGGCTGATCGGCCGCCGATGGCTGCGAGGCGAGTTGCCGAGCCGGCCGCAAGGCAAAAGAACGGGCCGCTCCAAGCGGCCCGTTCTTCATTCCACCCACACGTTCAAATCAAGCACGACACTCTGCCTTTCACGACGGCGACACCAGCTTGAAGTCCACCGGCGCGCCGAGTTCGAAGTGCTGCTTCGGCATCGGATCGAGCAGGCCGCTTTGACGATCGCGCTTGAACACGTACACCGTATCGCTGTTCTGATTGCCGACGATCAGCCAATTGCCGGTCGGATCGATCGCGAACTCACGCGGCGACTTGCCGAGACTCGATTGATGCCCGATCTTCTTCAGATGCCCATTCGCGGGATCGACCGAGAAGATCACGATCTCGTTCGCGTCACCGCGATTGGACGCATACACGAAGCGCCCGTCCGGCGACAGATGGATCGCCGCCCCGCCGACCGCCCCCTTGAAGCCCGGCTGCGTCATAGGAAGCGTTTGCACCAGCTTGAGCTTGCCGTCGGCGTAGTCGAACGTACTGACCGAGGCGTTCAGTTCGCTCGTCAGATACGCATGCTTGCCGTCCGCGCCGAAGATCAGATGACGCGGCCCCGTGCCCGCCTTCTGCTGGGTATAGCCCCAATCGGTCGGCGTGAGCGGGCCGTGACTGTCGCCCGGCGTGTAGCGGTACGAGTACAGCTTGTCGGCGCCGAGGTCCTGCGCGAAGAGATAGCGCCCATCCGGCGAAAACACCGTGGAGTGAACGTGCGAGTTGTCCTGACGCCCCTTCACCGGACCGCCGCCCTCGTGATGCACGGTAAGCACCGACGTGCCGAGCTGGCCGTCGCCCTGAACCGGTAACACCGCGAAGCTGCCGCCCGGGTCGGCCGCCACCGAGTAGTTCGCGCTCAGCAGATACTTCTCATCCGGTGACAAACTCAGATAGCACGGATCATTGCCATCCGACGACACCTTGTTGAGGAACGTCAGTTGCCCCTGCGCGGCGTCGAAGCGAAACGCGCTGACGCCGCCGCGCTGCGTGGCCGGGCCATTGTCGCCGGGCAGTTCGTTGACCGCATAGACGAAGCGGCGGTCACGGCTCACCACGAGGAACGACGGATTGACCGTCTGCGCCACCGACACGCGCGTGGCCGCGCCCGTCTTCGTGTCGAAACGATAGACGTAGATGCCCTCGCTCTTGCCGCTGGTGTAAGTGCCGACCAGCATGTTGTAGACGCCGTCCGCGGGGACCGGGCCGGAACCTTGCGCATACGCGTGCGACGCAACAATCGAGACCATGAGCACGAAACCTTTTATTATCGAGCGGGCAGCGCATAGAGGCGCAGGCCGCCCGGTGTGTCCTATCCCGCAAGCAGCGGCGGCGGGCGAAACGGCGGGCGAAACGGAAGGCGGGAAAACAGATGAAGCGCGACTCGAAATGGCACGCACGGCCGCCCGGCGACGACGAAGCATAGAACCTCCTCCACATCGGTTATTGGGTCGAAGCGGTTGTAATGATGTCGCTGGTCTGCCGCGCGGTGAATCTAGCGTTGTTCTTATCGAGGCAAGTATAAAAGCGTTGGGTCGGATCATGCAGTGAATCCGGCTGCCGGCACGCATCGGCAGCCATTGTCCCGCGTCGCGGGACGTTTCTTTAATCGCGTCTTACGCATTTCACACTACGGAGTCTTCATGAACGTCACACTCAGCCTGGGCCCGCTCGTTTCGTTGATCGCCGGCATTCTGATTCTCGTGATGCCGCGCCTGTTGAACTACATCGTCGCGCTCTATCTGATCATCATCGGCATCATTGGGATCTTCGGTGTGGGGTCGTCGCACTTCTGAGTGGCTGGCAATCGACGTGCGGCCGGGCGCAGGCCTGGCTGCGCATCGTCAATGCGCAAGGAAGGCGCGACGAAGCACACGCGTGTGGCGACGACCGTCCGCACGCGCGACGCAAAGCTGATGTGTGGGAAATGCAGCGTCGCCAACGCTCTCGCGCCGCATCACGATGCAGCTTCGCGGCAATGCCTTAGCAGATCTTCAAGCCGCACGCATGGAGCGCCGCCGCTCGCACATCGGCCGCGCGGCTTGCACGCCCGGTCGCCGAGCGTCAACCATTCGAAAGCTGGTCGAGCCGCAAGCGTCCCTGCAACGACAGCGCGCCGACGGCATAATGGCCGTCACCTTCCTGATAGCGCCGGAAGCAGGCCCGTTCGACCAGAAACGCGGCAGCGGCGAGCATGCCGTTGCGGCTTAGGCCCAGCCGGCCATGATCGAGCGGCAACATCGAATCGCCGGCGAGTTGGCTGGCGGCCGAGAGTATCGTGATGCAATCGGTTTTCGTCGGGTTCAGCATGGCATTCGTCCTCGGAAACGGCGCCTGTGTGCGCCATGGGCAAGGCCGACTCGCTGCCCGGATGGGCTCCGGGGCTCGGCTCGAAATCCGATTGTAGGCACTGATTTGACAATTACCAACCCGCGTTTTGCCGCATTGTGCGATGAACCAATGCGCATCGCGCGAGTCCGGTAGTAACCATGACCCAGCGCGACGGCCTCGCCGCGCGTCATCACTGACACGCTCCTCTATGCCCGCACACATCGAAGACTATGCGCTCATCGGCGACGGCCATACGGCCGCGCTCGTCTCCCGCGAAGGTTCCGTCGACTGGCTCTGCTGGCCGCGCTTCGACTCCGGCGCGTGCTTCGCGGCCCTGCTCGGCACGCCCGAGAACGGCCGCTGGCTGATCTCGCCGGTATCGGAAGACCCTGAAGCCGCACCGACCATCACGCGTCGCTATCGCGGCGAAACCCTGATCCTCGAGACCGATTTCGAAACGGCAGAAGGCGCCGTCACGCTGATCGACTTCATGCCGCCGGGCAACGGCTGGTCGGAGATGGTGCGCATCGTCGTCGGCAAACGCGGCACCGTGCGCATGAAGATGGAACTGGTGCTGCGCTTCGACTACGGCTTTTCGATTCCGTGGGTCGACAAGCTCAAGCACGACAGCGGCATCAAGGCGATCGTCGGACCGGACAATGCGGTGCTGCGCACACCGGTCGAGCTGCGCGGCGAAGACATGAAAACCGTCGCCGACTTCACCGTCAGCGCTGGCGAACGGGTGCCGTTCTCGCTCGCCTACGCGGCCTCGCATTTGCGCATTCCGCCCGCGCGCGATCCGCACACCTCGCTCGCGCGCACCGAGAATCACTGGCTCGAATGGTCCGCGCGCGGCACCGTCGAAGGTCGCTGGGCCGACGCGATCCGCCGCTCGTTGATCACGCTGAAGGCGCTTGCCTATGAGCCGACCGGCGGCATCGTCGCGGCGCCCACCACGTCACTGCCGGAGCAGCTCGGCGGCACGCGCAACTGGGACTACCGCTACTGCTGGCTGCGCGACGCCACCATCACGCTACTCGCGATGATGCGCGGCGGCTACTACGACGAAGCGCGCGCGTGGCGCAGCTGGCTCGGCCGCGTCATGGCCGGCGCGCCCGAGCAGTTGCAGATCATGTACGGGATCGCCGGCGAGCGGCGGCTGCCGGAATTCGAAATCGACTGGCTGCCGGGTTATCAAGGCGCGAAGCCGGTGCGCATCGGCAACAACGCGGTCGGCCAGCGCCAGCTCGACGTGTATGGCGAAGTGATGAACGCGCTGCATCTCGCGCGCGTCGGCGGCCTGCAGGCGGACGACACCGCATGGAACGTGCAGCGCGCGCTGCTGAAACACCTCGGCACGATCTGGCAGGAGCCCGACGAAGGCATCTGGGAAACGCGCGGCGGCCGCCAGCATTTCACTTTCTCGAAGGTGATGGCGTGGGTCGCGTTCGATCGCGCGATCCGCTCGGCCGAAATGTTCAAGCTCGACGGCCCCCTCGACGAATGGCGCGCCACCCGCGCGCAGATTCACGCGGAAGTCTGCGAGAGAGCGTGGAATACCGAGCTCGATGCGTTCTCGCAGTACTACGGCAGCGACCAGCTCGACGCGAGCGTGCTGCTGCTGCCGATGGTCGGCTTCCTGCCGCCGCACGATGCGCGCATCAAGGGCACCGTGGCGGCGATCGAGCGCGACCTGATGCGCGACGGCTTCGTGATGCGCTACCGCACCACCGAATACGACGACGGCCTGCCGCCCGGGGAAGGCACGTTTCTCGCGTGCTCGTTCTGGATGGTGGACAACCTCGCGCTACAAGGCCGTATCGACGAAGCCATCACGATGTACGACCGGTTGCTCGCGCTGTGTAACGACGTGGGCCTCCTCGCCGAAGAGTACGATCCGGCGGAGAAGCGCCTGGTCGGCAATTTCCCGCAGGCGTTTTCGCACGTGGCGCTCGTGCATACCGGCCTGAATCTGATGAAGCACGAACAGGAAATGGCCCAGGCAACCGGGCATCCGGGCCATAACGGCAGCAGCTCCGCAACACTGAAGGCTGAGGCAACCCCCGATAGCGGCGCGGCAACATCGCCAGTAGCATGATTTAATGACGTTTGCGTGCTACCCGCACGCAAATTGCTGCATTGCACAAGTGCGCTTTGTTCGATATGATCGATCAACCTGTCGGCCGAAAATCAATGTGCCAACAATCAAAACGGCCCGCCGCAACGCCTCACGCGTGTTTGCGAAGCCCCATGCGAACCGCTTAAAAACGGAGCACCCATGCTCTATCAACTGCACGAATTCCAACGGGCGATGTTGAGCCCCCTCACCGCCTGGGCCCAGGCCGCGTCGAAATCGTTCGCGAATCCTGCCAGTCCATTGGCCTATGTGCCGGGCGCAACCCGTCTGTCGGCCGGCTATGAACTGCTGTACCGGCTAGGAAAAGATTACGAAAAACCCGAGTTCAATCTTCACCAGATTGTTAAAGATGGTCACAACATTCCGATCATCGAGCAGATCATCGTCGAGAAACCGTTCTGCCGTCTGATGCGCTTCAAGCGTTTCGCCGACGACAGCGACGCCGTCACGCAGTTGAAGGACGAACCGGTCGTACTGGTCTGCGCACCGTTGTCGGGACACCACGCCACGCTGCTGCGCGACACCGTGCGGACGTTGTTGCAAGACCACAAGGTGTACCTGACGGACTGGATCGACGCGCGCATGGTGCCGCTCGAAGCCGGCGAGTTCGGTCTGAACGACTACGTCGCCTACATTCAGGAATTCATCCGTCACATCGGCGCGAAAAATCTGCATGTGATCTCGGTGTGTCAGCCGACGGTGCCCGTGCTGGCGGCCATTTCGCTGCTGGCGAGCCGCGGCGAAGACACGCCACGCACCATGACGATGATGGGCGGACCGATCGACGCGCGTAAGAGCCCGACCTCGGTCAATTCGCTCGCCACCCAGCACTCCTACGAGTGGTTCGAGAACAACGTGATTTTTACGGTGCCGCCGAACTACCCGGGTGTGGGCCGTAAGGTTTACCCGGGCTTTCTGCAGCACACCGGCTTTGTCGCCATGAATCCGGAACGTCACGCGGCCTCGCACTGGGACTACTACCAGAGCCTGCTGCGCGGCGACGAAGACGATGCGGAAGCGCATCGCCGCTTCTACGACGAGTACAACGCCGTGCTCGACATGGACGCGAACTATTACCTCGACACGATCCGCGTGGTGTTCCAGGAATTCCGTCTTGCCGAAGGCACGTGGGACGTCGCCGGCGAGCGGGTAAAGCCGGGGGACATTACGAAGACCGCGCTGTTCACCATCGAAGGCGAACTGGACGACATCTCCGGCGACGGTCAGACCTATGCCGCGCACGAGTTGTGCACCGGCATTCCGGAGAGCGCCAAGCGCCACTTCACCGCGGAAAAATGCGGCCATTACGGCATTTTCTCGGGCCGGCGTTGGCGCACGATTATTTATCCGCAGTTGCGCGACTTCATCCTCGAGCACAACAAGGCGCCGAAAGTAGTGAAGGAAAAAGTCGAAGCCTGAGCGAAATACGCACGCGGCATACGTCGATAACGACGGCCTCTTCGGAGGCCGTTTTCGTTTGCAATTCCGCTGCCGTACCGTGTACGCCGCGTGCGCGCCGACTTGTGCGTCTACTTGCGCAACAGATACGCGAGCAGCAACTCGGTGTTCATCTGTATCACTTCACTGCGTTCACCGGCGCTATTGAAATCGCGGCCGAGCGTCGCTTCGAGCGTGAAGCGGTTGGACACGATGTAATAGCCCATGCCCGACAGCGTCACGTAAAAGCGCAGCGGATCGACATTGGCGCGAAATAGCCCCGCACGCTGTCCACGTTCGAGAATGCCGCCGAGCGTCGCGACGATCGGCGAGATCATTTCGCGGATACGCGTCGACTTCTGCATGTAGCGCGCTTCATGCAGATTCTCGTTGTTGACCAAACGCAGCAGTTCGGGATGATCGCGGTAGTAGTCCCACACGAAATGCGCGAGACGCGTCACGGCCTCGACCGGCGCGACGCCGTTCAGTTCGAGTGTGCGTTCCGCTTCGTTGAGCGCACTGAACGCGTGCTCGAGTACCGCGGTGAAAAGCTGCTCCTTGCTACCGAAGTAGTAATAGAGCATGCGTTCATTCGTTTCCGCGCGGCGGGCGATCTGATCGACGCGTGCGCCGAATAGCCCACCATTTGCAAACTCTTCGGCCGCCGCAAGCAGAATGCGGCGCCGCGTGCCTTCAGGATCTCTTTTGATTTTCGGCTGATTCATGGTGGCATCGTCTTCGTGAGCCGCGTTATCCGGATCGCGCCGCCGGCCTCTCCTCGGGCCTTGCACCGACAGCGTTGAACGGGCGCGCCATGGTTGGGGAACACACCCTTTTCTGCGGTCTTTCGAAAAAGCGCTTCGATTATGGCACATGGATTGCGAATGGCAATTGGGGAAATCGGCGATAATGTGCTATTTAGTTCAGGCTGTATGGCAGCAAGGCAAGCCCCCGCGTCGTGACCGTGACAGACATTAAAATACTTGCGGATCGCATAGAAGATCTGCTGCCCCAAACGCAATGCACGAAGTGCGGATATCCCGCATGTCGTCCCTATGCCGAGGCCATTGCGAACGGCGAGGCCAATTACAACCAGTGTCCTCCCGGCGGCGCCGAAGGTATTGCACGCCTCGCCGCGTTGCTCGGCAAGCCGGTAATTCCGCTCAATTCCGCCAACGGTATCGAACGCGCGCGTCCGTTGGCGGTTATCGACGAACAGGTTTGCATCGGCTGCACGCTGTGCATGCAGGCCTGTCCGGTCGACGCGATAGTTGGCGCACCGAAACAGATGCACACCGTGATTGCCGATCTCTGTACCGGCTGCGATCTGTGCGTGCCACCGTGCCCAGTCGACTGCATCGCGATGCCGTCCGTCACCGGCGACGCGACCGGCTGGAACGCATGGACACAGAGCCAGGCCGACGCCGCGCGCGCGCGTCATAACCGTCGCGAAGCCCGTCTGGCGCGTGAGCGCGAAGCGGCCGAAGCGCGTGCTGCCGCGCGTCACGCCGGCGGTGCGGGCGCGACGCTCGCTCCGGACGTGACGCAAGCGGCTCAAACAATGCAAGCCGGCACCGCTACGGCGCCAGCGGCGCCCACCGTTGACGACGCCGAAGCGAAGAAACGCGCGATCATCCAGGCCGCGCTCGAGCGCGCTCGCAAGAAAAAGGAAGAACTGGCCGCCAAAGGCCAAGGCCCGTTGAACACCGAACGCGTCAGCGCCGACGTGCAGGCGCAGATCGACTCCGCCGAAGCGCGCCGCCGCCGTCTCGGCCTCGCCGCCGACGACGACACCGACACGCCGTCCAACCCGCGCTGAACGCACCCGTCACGCTCCGCATGAACGCGAACAAACGCCGCGCCATCTACGAAACGCTACAGAGCCTCAACCCGCATCCGACGACCGAGCTTGAGTACACCTCACCGTTCGAACTGCTGATTGCCGTGCTGTTGTCGGCGCAGGCCACGGACGTGTCGGTCAACAAGGCGATGCGCAAGATGTTCCCGGTCGCGAACACGCCGCAGCAGGTGTTCGATCTCGGCGAGGAAGGCGTGGCCGCCTACATCAAGACGATCGGGCTGTACCGGACCAAGGCGAAGAACGTCATTGCGACTTGCCGCATTCTGCTCGACCAGTACGGCGGCGAAGTGCCAGAGGATCGTGAAGCGCTCGAAAGTCTGCCGGGAGTGGGCCGCAAAACCGCCAACGTGATTCTGAACACCGCGTTCGGCCATCCGACCATCGCGGTCGACACGCACATCTTTCGGGTTGCCAATCGAACCGGGCTCGCGCCCGGCAAGGACGTGCGCGCGGTCGAAGCGGCGCTGGAGAAATTCACGCCCGCCGAGTTCAGACACGATGCGCACCACTGGCTGATCCTGCATGGCCGTTATGTCTGCAAGGCGCGTCGCCCCGAGTGCTGGCATTGCGTGATCGAGCCGCTTTGCGAGTTCCGTCCGAAAACGCCACCGCCGGATCTCTGAGCCGCCTCGCGAGGCGCGGCGAGCCGCCAGCAGCGCGCGCCGCCGCGGCGTAAAATAGCGGCCTGCGCGCTTGCCTCGCGCGTCCCCACTCAAACGCACCGGTTCCATGATGTTCAATCCCAGCCGCGACGAAGTCCGCCTCTTTTTCACCGACACCTGGCGCAAACAGCGTCAAGGCGAGATTCTGACGCCGCTGGAGGCGATCGCCGCCGACTGGATCGTCGAGCACCCCGAATATCACGCGGACCTCAGCGATAGCGGCGCCGCCCAGGCGCAGGATTACTCGCCCGAACGCGGCCAGACCAATCCATTCCTGCATCTGTCGATGCATCTGGCGATCAGCGAACAGTTGTCGATCGACCAGCCACCGGGCATTCGCGCGGCGCACGAGCGGCTCGCGTCGCGCCTCGGCTCGACTCACGACGCGCAGCACGCGATCATGGAGTGCCTCGGCGAAACCATCTGGGAAGCGCAGCGCACCGGCACGCCGCCGGATACGGACGCCTATCTGCAGCGCATCGAGCGGCGCGCGACGCGTGACTGAGCGTGACTGAGCGTGACTGAGCGTGACTGAACGCGACTGAACGCCAAACCGCGCCGCCGCTCCCAAAACAAAACACCCCGCCAAGGCGGGGTGTCGTTCGAATCCGGGAAGCAGCGCGGCGATGGCGCTCAACCATGACGCGGCGCGCTTACTTCTTCTGCACCAGATCGCCGTCCAGCGATTCGATATAAGCCGCGAGATCTTTCATGTCGCTCTGCGACAGGCTCTGCACCTGCGCCTGCATGATCGCGTTGTTGCGGCCGAGGTGCGGATTGCCCGTGCCCATCTGGTATTGGCGCAACGCCCAGTAGATGTAGTCGGCGTGCTGGCCCGCAAGCTTCGGATACTCCGGGCTCACCGGCTTGTTCAGATTGACGCCGTGGCAAGCCGCGCAGTTGTGGCTGTCGGACAGCACCTTGCCGTTGCCTGCGTCGGCGGCGTGCGCGAGATTCGCTGCAGCCAGACCGATCACTGCCGCCGACGCGCAAGCAGCCTTGAACACCGTATGGAGTGCCTGTTGGGGCTTAATCATGAATTCTCCTATCCCGCGAATAATTGATAGCCGGGTGACTGGATGGACGGCCGCGGCCGATCACTTGTCGGGATTGTTTTTCGAAGAGGCATTTTGCGCCGCGTAGTAAGCGGCGATGTCGGCAATGTCCTGATCCGACAGCGAGACGGCGATGGCATGCATCGTGTCGAAATGGCGGTCGCCCTTCTTGTAGCTGCGCAACGCGTTTTCGAGGTAGGCCTGATTCTGGCCGCCGAGCATCGGCACACGGTAGACCTCAGGATAAGCCGTACGGTATTGGGGGATGCCGTGGCAGCCGATACACATCGCGACCTTGGCCCGCCCTGCCTTCGCGTTACCAACGACATCCGCTGCCTGGGCGCTGACCGCATAGCCCGCGAGCACCGACAGCGCTGCGATCACGACGTGTTTGCCGACGAATTTATTCATAGCATGTAACCTGGCATGAGGGGAACGGGCGCCCAAAAAGGCAACGGCCCGCGCCGTTCTTCTTATAGGGTAGCCACGCAGGCCAAAAAAATCGGGCTAATTGTACCGCGACGCTGCGCAGAACGTCCACCGCGCGGGGCCAGCGGCCCGCCCGCCGGCAGCAAAGCCACGGCCGGTGCCGCTTTACTCCGGCACGCCGGCCACGCAAGGCCTGCCGGGTGCCCGAGCGTACGGTCCGCGCAGTCCGGGGCACCGGCTCAAACACCGGCAAGCACAGCTCAGGCTCGCACCAGCCCCACCAGGCGGATCCCAAACGAACACCAAACGAGCACACGGCCCACCCGTGCGCAACACACGCATCAAGCATGCGACGCCCGTTTTGGCCGGCCGCGCATCGGGCTGAACCTCGGCTGACACCATACGCGAGCCGGTTTCAGGCCAACAGGGCTTCTGACTTATACTGGGTTTTTTCCCGATCAAGAGCATCTCGCCATGCGTTTCGAAGGCTCATCGCAGTACGTCGCCACCGACGACCTCAAGCTCGCAGTCAACGCCGCGATGACGCTGAAGCGCCCGTTGCTGATCAAGGGCGAACCGGGCACGGGCAAGACCATGCTCGCCGAAGAGGTCGCCGCCGCGCTCGGCATGCCGCTGCTGCAGTGGCACATCAAGTCCACCACCAAGGCCCAGCAGGGCCTGTACGAATACGACGCGGTGTCGCGCCTGCGCGACTCGCAGCTCGGCGACGAGCGCGTCAAGGACATCCGCAACTACATCGTCAAGGGCGTGCTGTGGCAGGCGTTCGAGTCGGACGAGCAAACCGTGCTGCTGATCGACGAGATCGACAAGGCCGACATCGAATTCCCGAACGACCTGCTGCGCGAACTCGACCGCATGGAGTTCTACGTGTACGAGACGCACGAGTTGATCCGCGCCAAACAGCGCCCGCTCGTGATCATCACGTCGAACAACGAGAAGGAGCTGCCGGACGCGTTCCTGCGCCGCTGCTTCTTCCACTACATCAAGTTTCCCGATCCGGCCACGATGCAGCAGATCGTCGAGGTGCACTACCCCGGCATCAAGAAGGAACTGCTCGCCGCGGCCATGCAGAGCTTTTTCGAACTGCGCAACGTGGCGGGGCTGAAGAAGAAGCCGTCCACCTCGGAGCTGCTCGATTGGCTCAAGCTGCTGCTCGCCGAAGACATTCCGCCCGAAGCGCTGCGCTCGTCCGACCAGAAGCAGATCATTCCGCCGCTGCACGGCGCGCTGCTGAAGAACGAACAGGACGTGAGCCTGTTCGAACGGCTGATTTTCATGAACCGCAACAACCGTTGATCGGGCGAGCCACGTCGAAGGGCGAGCGCCGGGTCGATCCCGGCCCGCGGACGCCCGACGCGCCGCACCGGTCATTCGCCGCTGGAGGGGACACCGCATGCTGATCGACTTCTTCTACTCGCTGCGCGCCGCCAAACTGCCGGTGTCGGTGAAGGAATATCTGACGCTGCTCGAAGCGCTCAAAGCCAACGTGATCGCGCCGTCGCTCGACGAGTTCTACTACCTTTCGCGCATCACGCTGATCAAGGACGAGCAGTATTTCGACAAGTTCGATCAGGCCTTCGGCGCGTATTTCAACGGCGTCGCGAAAGCGTCGGAACTGGCGTTCGACGTCCCGCTCGACTGGCTGAAGAAGAAGCTGCAACGCGACCTGTCGCCGGAGGAAAAAGCGCAGATCGAGGCGATGGGCGGCCTCGACAAGCTGATGGAACGCCTCAAGGAACTGATCGACGAACAGAAAGAGCGCCACGAAGGCGGCAGCAAGTGGATCGGCACGGGCGGCACGTCGCCGTTCGGCAACGGCGGCTACAACCCGGAAGGCGTGCGCATCGGCGGCGACGCGGCGGGCAACCGCACGGCGGTAAAGGTGTGGGAAGCGCGCGCGTATCGCGACTACGACGACCAGGTCGAAATCGGCACGCGCAACATCAAGGTCGCGCTGCGCCGTTTGCGCCGCTTCGCGCGCGAAGGCGCCGCCGAAGAACTCGATCTGCCCGACACGATCCGCAGCACCGCCGCGAACGCCGGCTGGCTTGATCTGAAGATGGTGCCGGAGCGGCACAACAAGGTGAAGGTGCTGATGCTGCTCGACGTGGGCGGCTCGATGGACGATCACATCAAGCGCACCGAAGAACTGTTCTCCGCCGCGAAGGCCGAGTTCAAGCATCTCGAGTTCTATTACTTCCACAATTGCGTGTACGACTTCCTGTGGAAGAACAACCGCCGCCGCCACGCCGAGCGCATGCCGACGTGGGACGTGCTGCACAAGTTCACGCCCGACTACAAGCTGATCTTCGTCGGCGACGCGACGATGAGCCCCTACGAAGTGCTGCAGCCGGGCGGCTCGGTGGAATACAACAACGCCGAGGCGGGCGCGGTGTGGCTGCGCCGTCTCGCGGATCATTTCCCGCATCACGCCTGGCTCAATCCCGAGCCGGAAGGTTTGTGGGCGTACCGGCAATCGGTCAGCGCGATCCGCGAAGTGCTCGGACACCGGATGTACCCGCTCACGCTCGCCGGGTTGGAAAGCGCAATGCGCATGCTGAGCAAATGACGCTGTCGTACCGCTGCCACTGATTACCCCAACTCTAAAAAAGCATCTGCATGAGCCTTTCTTCATCGCCCGGGTTGCCCCCTGCCGCGACACCGCCCCGGCGCCTCAACCCGCTCGCCGATACTTCGCTCTCCACCGTCGTCGCCGGCTTCGTCGCGATGATGACGGGCTACACCAGTTCGCTCGTGCTGATGTTCCAGGCAGGCGAGGCCGCGCATCTGAGCGACGCGCAGATTTCGTCGTGGATCTGGGCGCTGTCGATCGGCATGGCCGTGTGCACGATCGGCCTGTCCCTGCGCTTTCGCGCGCCGATCGTGATTGCGTGGTCGACGCCCGGCGCGGCGCTGCTGGTGTCGTCGCTGCCGTATGTGGCGTATGCGCAGGCGATCGGAGCATTCATCGTCTGCGCGGCGCTGCTCACGCTGGTCGGCCTGACCGGCTGGTTCGACACGTTGATGAAGAAAATCCCGGCCGGCATCGCCTCGGCCTTGCTGGCGGGCATTCTGTTCGAGATCGGCATCGAGATTTTCCGCGCCGCGCAGTTCCAGACCGCGCTCGTGCTGACGATGTTCTTCACCTACCTGATCGTCAAACGGCTCGCGCCGCGCTACGCGATCGTGACGACGCTGATCGTCGGCACCGGGGCCGCGGGCGGGCTCGGGCTGCTCGATTTCAGCCACTTTCACGTCGCGCTCGCGCATCCGGTGTTCACGCTGCCAGCGTTCTCGGTGGCGGCCAGCGTGAGCATCGGCATACCGCTGTTCGTCGTTGCGATGGCATCGCAGAACGTGCCGGGCATCGCCGTGTTGCGCGCGGACGGCTACACCACACCGTCCGCGCCGCTGATTTCGACGACCGGCATCGTATCGCTGCTACTCGCGCCGTTCGGCTCGCACGGCATTAATCTTGCGGCGATCACGGCGGCGATCTGCACCGGCCCCGAAGCGCATGAAAACCGCGACAAGCGTTACACCGCCGCGGTTTGGGGCGGCGTTTTCTATCTTCTCGCCGGCATCTTCGGCGCAACCATCGCCGCGTTGTTCGCGGCGTTGCCGAAGGCCCTGGTGGTGTCGGTCGCGGCGCTCGCGCTGTTCGGCTCGATCATGGGCGGCCTGACCAACGCGATGCAGGACGTGAAGCAGCGCGAGGCGGCGCTCGTGACCTTCATGGTGACGGCCTCGGGGCTCACGCTGCTGTCGATCGGCTCGGCGTTCTGGGGACTGGTGGCAGGCGTGCTGACGCAACTGGTGCTGACCGCCCGGCGCGCGTGACGGTTCGGCGTGACGGTTCGGCGTGACGGTTCGGCGTGACGGTTCGGCGTGACAAATTGGCTCGATGGGGCCACATCGCCGAAAATCCCGTGAACGGATCGCCGAAGCCAAGTGTCAACACCCGATCAGGCGATCCGCCATAGAATAGAAGTATCCGGCAGTGTTTCCCGGCAACATCACGGGGACGCTGCAGCGTGACCCGCGGCCGCCGGCGCCGATTCCGTCCCGTCAGCCCGGCGGCGATCTCATTTCTCCTTAACCACGGCGCGCGCGCCCTGAAGGCCCGAACATGACAACCGCACTCGATCAACTCAAGCAATACACCACCGTCGTCGCCGATACCGGCGACTTCCAGCAGCTTGCCCAGTACAAGCCGCAGGACGCGACCACCAACCCGTCGCTGGTCCTGAAGGCCGTGCAGAAAGACGACTACCGCCCGCTGCTCGAAAAGACCGTGAAGGCGCACGCGTCGAAGCCGGTCGGCGCGATCATCGACCAGTTGCTGATCGCTTTCGGCACCGAAATCCTCAAGATCATCCCGGGCCGCGTGTCGACCGAAGTCGACGCACGCCTGTCGTTCGACGTCGAGGGCTCGATCGCCAAGGGGCGCGAGCTGATCGCGCTGTACAAGGACCACGGCATCGGCCGCGAACGCGTGCTGATCAAGCTGGCCTCCACCTGGGAAGGCATCCGCGCGGCGGAAGTGCTGCAGAAGGAAGGCATCCACTGCAACATGACGCTGCTGTTCTCGCTCGCCCAGGCTGCGGCCTGCGCCGAAGCGGGTGCGCAACTGATCTCGCCGTTCGTCGGCCGCATCTACGACTGGTACAAGAAGAACGCCGGCAGCGCGTGGGACGAAGCGAAAGACGGCGGCGCCAACGATCCGGGCGTCAAATCGGTGCGCCGCATTTATGCGTACTACAAGAAGTTCGGCTACAAGACCGAGGTGATGGGCGCGAGCTTCCGCACGCCGGGTCAGATTCTGGAACTGGCCGGCTGCGATCTGCTGACCATCAGTCCGGATCTGCTGCAGAAGCTGCAGGACAGCACCGACAAGGTGGAACGCAAGCTGTCGCCGGAAATGTCCAACGACGCGAACATCGAGCGCGTGCCGGTCGACGAAGCGTCGTTCCGTTTCCTCGTCAACGACGAGGCAATGGCGACCGAAAAGCTCGCCGAAGGCATCCGCGCCTTCGCCGCGGACGCGGTCAAGCTGGAAAAGCTGATCGAAGCGCTGCGCTGAGCTTTGCCTCGCGCACCGCGTGATTCACGCGGCTGACGCGGCCAATCGAGCGGCCCTGGACCTCGCGGTTCAGGGCCGCTCGCCGTTTGCGGGCCGGCGCCATCGTTCGCGGCCGCCCGCGTCACCGTTTCCCCTACGCAATAACGTCACAATCGGCGCGAGGACGGACGACTACAATCGATTCCACGCCCGCTCCCCGGCGCCGCTGGCTCCGGGCTGACGATGCGCACACCTGTTCCGGGAGACGATCATGGAAGTTCAGCCCTACGTGTTTTTCAACGGACGTTGCGAGGAAGCGCTCGCGTATTACTGCGAGAAGCTCGGCGCCGAAGTCACGTTCAAGATGCGCTTCAAGGAGGCGCCGCCGGATTCGGGACACCAGCCGCGCCCCGATCTCGAAGAAAAAATCATGCACGCGAACGTGCGGATGGGCTCGACCAGCTGGATGGCGTCCGACGGCAATGGCGATCCCGCAGCCAGTCCGATGAGCGGCTTCAGCCTGTCGCTGACGGCCGACGATGCCGCATCCGCCGAACGCTACTTCAACGCGCTCGCCGACGGCGGCCAGACGGTGATGCCGTTTCAGGCCACCTTCTGGAGCAAGGGCTTCGGGATGGTGGTGGACCGCTTCGGTCTCATGTGGATGGTGACGGTGCCGGACAAGCCTTAAAGCGTCGGCGGCGGCGGCGCGCCCTACCCCTTCAGCAAACTGCGCGAATGCCGCTCGATATTCCAGTTCGGCTCGGTCTCCAGCAACAGCGCGCGTAGCCGCTCGACCTGCTCCGCAAGCCGCTGCCCGAGCCAATACGGCCCTTGGAGATCGGGCGGTAGCCCGAGCGCCGCGTCACCGGACGTCTGCCCGAGCGGCGAAGCGGCCGGAATGCCGAACTGCGTCGCGCGTCCAAAGCGCAGTCCGCGTGCGATCGCCAGCAGAATCGCGCGCACCGCACGGACCTCGACGCCGCATCGCGCGGCATACGCGGCGCGCGCCGCGGCGTCGGCGTGCATCAGCGGACCGGTCGCGAGCAATTCCAGCGCGCTGAGCACCGAGCGATGCAGCCGCTGAATCTCTTCGAGCTTCGCCTGCGGCACGTCGATTTCCTTTGCCACCGACGGCATCAGCGAGCGCAACTGCACCAGCCGCTGGTTGATTTGCAGAAAGCGCTTGACCTGCTCCTCTTCGCTGATCGTCTCTCCCTCCAGCAGCCGCGCGTAAATCGACGCGCATTCGCGCAGATTGGCCGCAAGTCCGTAGCGCCACGAATACGTCGCGTGCAACGGCAGCGCGAACGAAAACGCCAGCGCGATCACGATGCCGATCAACACGTTCAGCGTGCGCCACAGGCCGACGTCGATCAGATTGTCGCCGTGACCCGCGACGATGCACATCGTGATCGCCGTCAGCAGCCCGACATAGCCGGACGAGCCGATCGCGAACCAGGCGCAGATCGACGCGATGATCGCCATCAGCACATAGGTGAGCGGCAGCGAGCCGACCAGATTCTGCTGCACGATCAGCAGCAGCCCGATCGACGCCCCGAGCAGCGTCCCCGCCGCCCGCTCCGCCGCCTTCTTGCGGATATTGCCGTGATGCTGCAAGCCGCCGATCACCACCAGCAGCGTCACCGACGCCCAGATGCCGTGCGGTATGTCGATACCGCTGGTGGCGAGAATCGAGAACAGCATCGCGAGGCCCACGCGCAGGCTGTGCAGCACCTTCGCGTGGCGATAGCGGTAGTAAGGCGACGTCACCGCGCGCACCATCCGGCTAAGCGCCGAGCGGCGTGGAATCACGGTATGGGAATCGGCAGATGCCATGGCGGCGCGACCCACGCTTGGAAGGACAGTTTCGCTATCCTGCCCTGGAGTGCCTCGTAAAGACAAACGCCCGCAAACTTTTGTCTGCGGGCGCTGCGGTTTTCAGGCGTATCGACCACCACGCCCGGCCGAACCAGGCGTCACGGCGCCATGCCGTTGTGCTCAGCCTTCGACCACGTCCAAATAATCTTCCGGACGGGTGCGGTCTTCGCCGCGCTGCATGCCGAACGCGCGCACCAGCAGGCTCACCACCACCGACACCACCAGGTTCACGATCAGCGACCACACCGCCGCATAGCCCGGGATCGCCATGCCGAACAGGTGGATCGTGAAGATCGAGCTCGCCAGCTTCAGCGAAACCGCCATCCACGTGCCGGTGCCGATGCCGACCGCCCAGCCGATCAGCAGGCCGCGGTAGTCGAGCACGCGCGTGTACAGGCCGAGCACGATGGCGGGCAGCGTCTGGATGATCCAGATGCCGCCGAGCAGCTGCAACTGGATCGCATACGTGAGCGGCAGGCCGAGAATGAACGCGACCGCGCCGACCTTGACGATCAGCGAGACCAGCTTCGCGACGTTGGTCTCCTGCTCATGCGTCATGTTGCGGTTGACGAACTCCTTGTGCACGTTGCGCGTGTACAGGTTGGCCGCCGCGATCGACATGATCGCCGCCGGCACCAGCGCGCCGATCCCGATCGCCGCGAACGCCACGCCGACGAACCACGACGGGAAGAAGTGCAGGAACAGCGCCGGCACCGCGAAGTTCGGGCCGAATGCCTTAAAGTACGGCACGAATTCCGGCATGTCCTTCACGCCGGCCGCGAGCGCCATGAAGCCGAGCAGCGCGAGCAGGCCGAGCACCAGCGAATAGGCCGGCAGGAGCGCCATGTTGCGGCGGATCGTGTTACCCGACTTCGACGACAGCACCGCCGTGATCGAATGCGGATACAGGAACAGCGCGAGCGCCGAGCCAACCGCGAGCGTCGCGTAGGCGCTATAGCCGTTCAGGCTCGACACGTCCGGGGATTTCAGCAGCAGCTTGGCCGGCGGCACCACGCTGAAGATATGGCCGAAGCCGCCCAATTGCGGCGGAATCACGATGATCGCAGCGAAGATCGTGATGTAGATCAGGATGTCCTTGACCACCGCGATCATTGCCGGCGCGCGCAGGCCCGATGTGTACGTGTATGCCGCGAGGATCGCGAACGCGATGATCAGCGGCAGATCGCCGACGAAGCCTTGGGTGTCGAAACCGAGCGCGCCGATCACCACTTCGATACCGACCAGTTGCAGCGCGATGTACGGCATGGTCGCGACAATGCCGGTCACGGCAATCGCCAGCGCGAGCATACGGCTGCCATAGCGGGCCGACACGAAGTCCGCCGACGTCACGTAGCCGTGACGTTTGGCGATGCTCCACAGTTTCGGGAACACGACGAACGCGAACGGATAGATCAGGATCGTGTACGGCAGCGCGAAGAAACCGGTGGCGCCTGCACCGAACACCAGCGCCGGCACGGCGATGAAGGTGTACGCGGTGTACAGGTCGCCGCCCAGCAGGAACCACGTGACGATGGTGCCGAAGCGCCGGCCGCCGAGGCCCCACTCTTCCAGATGGGCGAGATCGCCGCGCCGCCAGTGGGCCGCGACGAAGCCGAGAATGGTGACACCGATGAAAAACAGGACGAAGACAAAGGTTGCGATGGCGTTCATTATTGCGCGCCCCCTTCCGAACGGCCCGTGTAGCGCGATTTGGTCTTGAAGTACACGAGCGCCGTGATGACGGCGCTGATCAGCACCCACAGGAGCTGATACCAGTAGAAGAACGGGAAGTCGAACAACTGCGGTTCGATCCTGTTGTATGACGGCACCCAGATCATCGCGATCCAGGGCAGCAGCAGCAACCAGAGCCAGTGCTTGCTGGCTTTGTTCGCGTCGGCGTCGTGAGCCATGACGTCTCCTCTTTCCTATTTTTGAATTGTTGGCCCGTGTCTTTGACGGGAGGTGGATCCCACAGCGGATGGCCACGGGCGCCCCGAAGAAAGCTCCGAAAGAGTATAGGAGCCGCGAACGCGCGGTCAAGCAGGGACGACCCGAGGCGGGAGCGTGCTGTGAGACGGGGACATTCGCGATGGAGCAAGACTCGGAGTCAGGCGCGCGGGTGCGGCGCTGACTTGAGAGGAATGGCCAAGGATGGGAGCGATGCTTGCTCGGCGGGGGCTTGCTGTATGCGGGGCGTGCTGTGCAGGCATGGCGGCGCGAGGAGCTGACGTGTGGCGCTGCGTGCTGGTGTGGGCGTTGTCGCCGCGTAGGGGCTGCTGGAGCGTCGCAGCGGTCGTCGATCAAAAGAGATCGCCTGCGGCTGTGATCGGCGTGCTGCGGGGCCTTCAGCTTTGCCTGGGCGTTGCTGACAGGACACACCCGGAGCAATCAAAGTGCCCGGGCTACGCCGAATCTCCGACTCTCGTCCAGCCCCCCGAAGCATTCCCCAGGCGGCCGGAACGCCAGGAGCCGGCACCTGCCCGGCCCCGCGCGCTCGCACACTCAGATAGAAAACGACATGCCCTTCTGCCCCGTCGCTTCCTGCAGACCCTTGATCCACTTGCGCGCCGGCAAGCCGAGTTCCGCTTCGATCAGCTTCGCGCGCGTTTGCAGCGCGGTGAACGGCACGTCGAGCGCCGGACCCGAGAACGCAATCGCGATGCGGTTGCCGTCATGCACTTCCGGCAGCGCGACTACGCGGCCGTCGAACGCTTCGTTCAGACGCTTCATGTTGCGCACGAAGCTTGGATGATCGCCGAACAGATTCACCGTCACCACGCCCGCATCGGTCAGACACGCGCGCACCGCGCGATAGAAGCCGACGCTGTCGAGCACCGGGCCGCGCGCGGTCGCGTCATAGACGTCGATCTGCAACGCGCCGATCGTGCCGTGATTGGCGCGGTCGTTGACGAAGTCCCACGCATCGCTTTCGTGCACGGTCAGACGCGCATCGTCGTGCGGCAGTTCGAACATCGTGCGCGCGGCCACCACGACCGCCGGGTTCACCTCGACCGCCTCGATCTTCGCGCCCGTCAGGAAGCGGTGCGCGAATTTGGTCAACGAAGCCGCGCCCAGACCCAGCTGGACGATGCGCTTCGGCGTTTCGATGAATAGCAGCCAGGCCATCATCTGCTGTGCGTATTCGAGTTCGATGTGGTCCGGCTTGCGCAGACGCATCGCGCCTTGCACCCATTCCGTGCCGAAGTGCAGAAAGCGCACGCCGCCTTCTTCCGAGAACGTCACCGGGGCGAAGCGCGGCTTGCGCGGCGCTTCGATTTGCGGCGCGTCGTGCAGATCGTCGTCGAGCGCGGCGCGCTTGTTGCGCGTGGTGGTCTGCGCGGTTTTCTGTTTGCCGGCGAGCGCGTCGGTGTCACGGTTGCGGAAGGCGCGCGCCTCGGCCGAAGCGCGCTTGATCAGTTTCGTCATGTAAGGATGTCGCGCCAGAGACGCCATTTTTGGTCGAACGAGAGCATAGCATTCGCCGAGGCTCCGGTTGCCGATCCAGCGCGGTGTCGACGGGCCAACGGAACGCGGAGCGCTCGCGCGTCCCCCTACGTCTGCCCGCTTCGCCGCGCATCGGACCCAAGACCGAGCTTATGCGTGGATCTGGCCGGCAGCCGCTGCTTCGCGACGTGACCCGCCAGGGCGACAAACGCGGCGGCGGCCCTGTCGGGCAGCGTGGACGGACTCACGCCCGAGGCTACCGACAGCGGTCGCGAAAGATACGCCGACCGTCGCGGCGAGCTTGCCGTGCGCCATCACCGAGGGCGTCGGGAAAGTGACGAGCATCGCGCCCGCATGCGGATATGACCGGCCAGGCCGGTTCGCGGCCGCGTGCTGGCGTCACTTCGGCTATTCGCCGAGCGATGTGCGAAGGCGCGAGCCGGTGCCCGACGAGCCGTCGGCCTGAATTTTCTTCTGTTCGTTCGACTACCGCAGCCGCGCAGACTCGCCGTCCTCATGCAGGCAATCGTGGATTTTCAGCCAGATTTCGAGCTTGGCCGCATACGGTATCGTCGCGTGCGCGGGGCTGCTCGATGGAAGCCTGAGCATGCGATACCCGCTCACGCGCTCGCCAAGGGCACGCTCGCCGATCTTCGCCGCCGTGCCACCATTGAACGCGACGCAGGCAAGCTCGGGCAGCGTCCCGATAAGGCTGATCAGATCGTTGCTCGCATGATCGCGAATGTTGCTGTCGAGACTGCCGGAGCGGCGCGCCTCAGCGACCACGTCCCATAGTCCGATGCGGTGTTCGAGAAGCGTGCGCAAACGGTCGTCGTATTCCATCGCGCTCAGCTTTGCGCCGATGACATCGCCGACCAGATGCCAGAACCGGTTCTGCTTGTGCGCATAGTACTGCCCATGCGCCAACGACATCTCACCCGGCAAGCTCCCCAGAATCAACACTCTTGTACGAGCGTCGACGACCGGCGCAAAGCAGCGTTTGAACGTCATGAGCGCTGGCCCTCGTCACGGCATCGCGCGAGTGGTCGGCCGTGTTCGCGCTGGCGTGCAAAGGCGGTATGCGTGGCGTGCCCGACGTCCTCGCGTGAAGCGAAACCGCGTTCTTCGCGCGAAGCCACGGAAGCCACGGAAGCCGCCACACATTCCCACAACGCCGGCAACATACACTCCGTCACCATCAAAGGCGCGCCATGCCGCTCGAACACCGAGCGCCGCGCGACGAACGCGTGCGGCGCACGCGCCACCCCAGCGCCAATTTCCCGCGCCGCGAGCCGATACAGCGGATGACGCGCCCCCACCCTGCGGCTCACCAGCGACGAGCGCGCAACGCTGCTGTCGCTATACAGCAGCTCCGCGAGCGGGCGCGTGCGCAAGCGCCGCGTCGCCTGCCACACGCCGACGCTCGCCGCGCGCGGCGTCACGCTATGCGCCGCGACGAACGGCACGCCAGCCACCGCGAGCACCACTTCGCGCACCCACACGGGCGCACGCGGCGCGAGCCCGAGCGCGGCGGCCTCGTCGGCCCACGGGAGCGCGACGCCTTCGCGCGTGACGCGCACCGCGACCGGGCCGAGCGCGCGCAGATGCGCGGTCAGCGAACCACCTCGGGTCAACCAGTCTTTCTGGGCGGCGCTAAAGCCGGGTGAGGGCGCGACACGCCAGTGGGCGTCGGCGGCATCGAAACGGATAGACATGGTGTCGGATTATAACGGCCTCGCCATCGGCGAGATTCTCACGCAACGGAGTGTCACCGCGTGACGCGCGCCCACCCACGTATCGCTTTCGGAAGTATCTGATTTCTCCTCTTCGCGACGCACGATAAAACCTCCGTGCTTCAACCAAAACATCAAGGAGAAAGAAGAGATGAAAACATTCCTGGGCACAACCGCATGCGCCATGTCGGCGTTGCTGATGGCAGGCTGCACCGCCCCGCTCGATCGCGACAAGGAAACCTCGCTGAACAAGGCGGTCGGCATCGAAGTGACGCGCACTGCGGACGGCGTCGCGGTGAAGCTGCCCGAAACCGCGTTGTTCGATTTCAACCAATCCGACGTGCGCGCCGATTCGGGCGCGGTGGTCGATCGCTCCGCCGTGCTGCTCAAGCGCAGCCGGAAGCCGGTCATCGTCGAGGGCTATACCGACAATGTCGGCACGCTCGAATACAACCAGCAGTTATCCGAAGCGCGCGCGACCTCGGTGGGCTATGCACTCGTCGCACGCGGCGTGGCGCAGGATCGGATCCGCACGAAGGGCAACGCGTATAACCACCCGGTGGCGAGTAACGATACGCCCGAAGGCCGTGCGTTGAATCGCCGCACGGAGATCATCGTGCGCGGCGAGAGCCTCGATACGTTGATGGGTAAATAAATAGCCTGGAAATAGCGAATGTGGATCTTCAAGCTTCTTAGTTCATGAGCATCGACATAAGACAAACCAGGACTTTCATATTCGACATCCCGATCTCAATTTAAGGTCGTTGATTAATTATGTTTAGCTAACCATAATTAATTCAGGCCGACGCCGACTGAAACTTCGGCCCGTCGGCCGCTTCCATAAAACACACGAGGAGTCACATTGAACGTCGGAAATCATGCAGAAACTTCTGCGCGTATCGCTCATCTTGCGGCGCTCGTTTTGCGGCGCACCGATGCTCCGCTTCACGAGAAAGAACTGGCCGGCTCGGCACTAGCGCAGCACCACACGTCGAAGCAAACCAGCAACGCCATCGGCAGTCTCGCGGCCAAAGTGCTCGCCGACAACACGTCCAGCCACGAGGCAAAAGAACTGGCCGGCTGCGTGCTGGCGCAAGTGCGTCATCTGGGGACAACGGCTAGCACCGCTCGATGAATCGTCGCTGACCGTTCGGGCTGACACCGCCGAGCCGCCATCGTACCGCCGCGCAGGGCAAAAAGAAATGCGCTGCCGAAGCAGCGCATTTCTCAACAACAAGCGTCAGTGCGACGCCGTCGGCTCAAGCTCAATTTGCGCGAGCCAGCAGAAGCGCATTGGTGCGCTTCACGAAGCTCGCCGGATCTTCCAGCGCGCCGCCTTCGGCGAGCAAGGCTTGATCGAACAACAGGTGGCACCAGTCGTCGAAGTTCGCGCTGTCCGCGTGCAAGCCCTTCACCAGCGCATGTTCCGGATTCACTTCGAGAATCGGATGGAACGACGGGGCTTGCTGACCTGCGGCCTTTAGCATGCGCTGCAGGTAGCCGCTCATTTCGCCATCGTCGGCGATCAGGCATGACGGCGAGTCGGTCAGACGGAATGTCAAGCGCACGTCCTTCGCTTTGTCCTTCAGCACGTCCTTCATCTTCTCGACGAGCGGCTTGAACGCTTCGCCTACCTTCTCCTGCGCCTGCTTTTCTTCGTCGTTCAATGCGCCCAGATCGAGATCGCCGCGCGCCACGCTTTGCAGCGGCTTGCCGTCGAATTCGGTCAGGTACGAGAGAATCCACTCATCGACGCGATCGGTCAGCAGCAGCACTTCCACGCCCTTCTTGCGGAACACTTCGAGGTGCGGGCTGTGGGTCGCGGCCTGCCAGGTATCGGCGGTGACGTAGTAGATCTTCGTTTGCTCGGGCTTCATGCGCGCGACGTAGTCGGCCAGCGACACCGTCTGCTCCGGCGTTTCCGTATGCGTGGACGCAAAGCGCACGAGCTTCGCGACGCGCTCGCGATTCGCAAAATCTTCGCCGATGCCTTCCTTCAGCACCTGGCCGAATTCCTTCCAGAAGCCGGCGTACTTTTCGCGATCGGCTTCGTTTTCCGAGTTGGCCAGTTCTTCGAGCATCGACAGCGAGCGCTTCGTCACGCCTTCGCGAATCGCCTTCACGTCGCGGCTTTCTTGCAGGATTTCGCGCGACACGTTCAGCGGCAGATCGCTCGAATCGACCACGCCCTTCATGAAGCGCAGATACGTGGGCAGCAGTTGCTCGGCGTCGTCCATGATGAACACGCGCTTCACGTACAGCTTCAGCCCGCCGCGCTGCTCGCGGTTCCACAGGTCGAACGGCGCGTGGCTCGGCACGTACAGCAGTTGCGTGTATTCGCTGCGGCCTTCCACACGGTTATGCGTCCACGCGAGCGGGTCCTGATGATCGTGCGCGAGATGCTGGTAGAACTGCTTGTACTGCTCCTCGGTGATATCGTTCTTCGCGCGGGTCCACAGCGCGCTCGCCTGGTTGACGGTCTCGTCCTCGTCCTTCGTGACCATCGCGCTCTTTTCCGCGTCCCACTCTTCTTTCTGCATCAGGATCGGCAGCGCGACGTGGTCCGAGTACTTCTGGATGATCGACTTCAGACGATGCGCCGACAGCAGCTCGTCCTCATCGGCACGCAGATGCAGCGTGATGGTGGTGCCGCGCGCGGCGCGCTCGATCTGCTCCACCGCGAAGTCGCCCTCGCCCGCGCTGACCCAGCGCACGCCTTCCGAGGCCGGCAAGCCGGCGCGGCGCGTTTCGACCGTGATCTTGTCCGCGACGATGAATCCCGAATAGAAGCCCACGCCGAACTGGCCGATCAGCGCCGCATCTTTCTGCTGGTCGCCGGAAAGCTTGCCGAAGAATTCCCGGGTGCCCGAGCGCGCGATCGTGCCGAGGTTCGCGATCACTTCGTCGCGGCTCATGCCGATGCCGTTGTCGTCGAGCGTGACGGTGCGCGCGTCCTTGTCAAACGACACGCGAATTCGCAGGTTCGGATCGTTCTCGTACAGCGCGCTATTTTCGATCGCTTCGAAACGCAGCTTGTCGGCCGCGTCGGACGCGTTGGAAATCAGTTCGCGCAGAAAGATTTCCTTGTTGCTGTACAGCGAATGGATCATCAGTTGCAGAAGCTGCTTCACTTCTGCCTGAAAGCTCATGGTTTCTTGTGCCATGGTCGGACTTCCTCTCTGTTGCGAATGGGGTTCAGGTCAGGCGGGATACTCGGGAGCCCGCGCCGTTCGGTGCGGGCTGCCGGGCCACCAGATCGACCGCCTAGCTGGGGACGATCCGGCACGGTTTCAAGAGGCGCGCCGCGCGACGCTGTCGAGATAGCGGCACAGAAACGTCGCCAGTTCCGGGTCGCCGCAATTGGCGATATTGAAGCGCATCCACGTCGTCGGCGACTGCTGCGGCGAAAACAGGCTGCCGGGCGTCAGCAGGAAGCCGCCTTCGTGACCGGCGGCCGCCAGCGCACCCGCGTCGACGCCCGTATCCACCCACAGGAACATGCCGGCCGCGGGCGTCAGAAACAGCTTCATGCCGGTCTTTTCCAGCATCCGCACGGACTTTTCGCGCACGCCGTCGAGCCGCGCGCGCAGCCGCTCGACATGCCGCCGATAGTGGCCCTCGGTCAGAATCTTGTACAGCACGCGCTCGTTGAGCTCGGGGCTCGTCATGCCGACCAGCATTTTCTGGTTGCTGACCGCCGTCGCCACCTCCGGCGCACACGCGATGAAGCCCACACGCAGATTCGGCGCGAGCGTCTTCGAAAAGCTGCCGAGGTAGATCACGCGCTTTAACTGGTCGAGGCTCGCGAGGCGCGTACCCGGATGGCTCGGCGGGCACAGATCGCCGTAAATATCGTCTTCGACGACGATGAAATCGTACGCTTCGGCGAGGCGCAGAATGCGGAACGCCTGGGCCGCCGTCAGCGACGTGCCGGTCGGGTTTTGCAGCACCGAGTTGATCACCAGCATTTTCGGCCGCCACGTCTGAACGAGCGTTTCGAGCGCGTCGAGATCGGGGCCGTCCGGCGTATACGGCATGCCGACCAGCCGCGCGCCTTGCGACGCGAAGCAGCCGAACATCTGAAACCAGGCCGGATCGCCGACGATCACCGCTTCGCCGGGCTTCACGTAGACGCGCGAGATCAGATCGATCGCCTGCGTGACACCCGACACCATCACGATCTGCTCCGGCGACGCGCCGATCTCCAGCTCTTCGAGGCGCGTCTGCAATTGCTGGCGCAGCGGCAGGAAACCCTGCGGCGTGCCGATGCCGAGCATCTGCGCGCCGCTTTGCCGCCCGAGCGTGCGCAATGCGTTGGTAATCAGTTCGCCGTCGAGCCAGCGCGCTGGCAGATAACCGAGACCGGGGCTGCGCTCGGGGCGCGTGCCGGTGTACAGCATGTTGCGCAACAGCCAGACCACGTCGATCTTGGCCGGCGCGGCCACGCCCTCGCCAGGCGGGCGAATTTCCATGAGCGGCGCACCGGCGAGCCGCTCACGCACGTAGAAGCCGGAGCCGCGCCGCGACTCCAGATACCCTTGCGCCACCAGCCGCTCATACGCCTCGACCACCGTGAAGCGCGACACGCCCTTGTCGAGCGCGAGCTTGCGGATCGACGGCATGCGCATGCCGGGGCGGAACACGCGTTCCTCGATACGGCGGCGCGCCCACTGCACGAGCTGCTCGACCAGCGTCAGCGCTGAGGTATCGTGCGGGGCGGGAATCTGGGCAAGCGAGACGGACATGGCGGGCTCCAACTGTACCGAACAGTATCGGATCGATTGTACCGTTACTGTGCCGGTCGCCACCGTTACATTTGAGTTCAACAAAGGAGGGTGATGCAGCGCCAGAGCGGGTGGACAACGGTTCCGCCGCTCGCAAACGATCCGGCAACCCCGGTCCGACGCTATCCGCATGGCCCGGCGATCCGGCAAACGGTTATGCTTACGGCCCCGGCAGCAGCGCCGTCACATCTGGCGCGCACCGGCTTACCGCAGAAAACCGTTTTCCTCGCTCCGTCATGACAGCTCATCCGCTCCGTCTCGATCATCTCGTGATTTCCGCGCGCACCCTCGACGAGGGTACGCAGTACGTCGCCGATACGCTCGGCGTCGCGCCGGCCGGCGGCGGTGCACATCCGCTGATGCGCACCCACAACCGGCTGCTCAATCTGTGGGGCGGGGTCTATCTGGAAGTGATCGCGATCGATCCGCACGCCGCGCCGGCGGCCGCTCCGGCCGTTTCAGCCGCCCCCGCCGCCGCATCCACCGACGGCAGCGCGCCGCGCCCGCGCCTGTTCGCCCTCGACGACCCGGCGACGCACGCGCGGCTCGAAAACGGCCCCTACCTGTCGCACTGGGTCGTCCGGGTCGAGCGGCCGAAGCAGCTGACGACGTGGCAAGCGCAGTATCCGCAGCGCATCCCGCCCATCGTGCCGATGACGCGCGGCGATTTCAGCTGGGGCCTGTCGGTGCCCGACGACGGTGCTTTCCCGGCCTGGCATGGCGCGGGCGACGGCGTGCTGCCCTCGCTGATCCAGTGGGACTCGCCGCGCCATCCGTCGGATGCACTGCCGCCCACGGGCATCGCCCTGAAAGCGCTAAAAGCCGTGCATCCGCAAGCGGATCTGGTGCGCGCGCACTTGCAGTGGCTCGGCGCCGCGCATCTGCTCGAACTGCGGCCCACCGACGGCGCTGCGGCGCTCGTCGCCGAATTTGAAACACCCGATGGTCTCCGGACCCTTAAATAAGCAGCGCGCGCGGGTCGCCGACTCGCGCGATAATTGAAGTTTTGACCGGTTCCAGAAATACCAAGCAGAGGAGAGCATGGACCAAAGCGACCTGAAAGCCCCGACGTGGCAATTGTCCGAACGCGCGCGCAAGCTCACAAGCTCCGCGATCCGCGAGATCCTGAAGGTCACGGAGCGGCCCGAAGTCATTTCGTTCGCCGGCGGCCTGCCCTCGCCGGCCACCTTCCCCGCCGAGCGCATGCGCGAAGCCTCCGACCGCATTCTGCGCGACGCGCCCGCCGCGGCGCTGCAATACAGCGCGACCGAAGGCTACGCGCCGCTGCGTGAATGGATCGCGCAGCGCTATTCGGTCAACGGCGCGCAGATTCGTGCGAGCCAGGTGCTGATCACCACCGGCTCGCAGCAGGCGCTCGACCTGCTCGGCAAAGTGCTGGTGTGCCCGGACAGCCCGGTGCTGGTCGAAACGCCGACCTACCTCGGCGCGCTGCAATCGTTCTCGATGTACGAGCCGAGCTACGTGCAGGTGGCCACCGACGAACAAGGCCTGATCCCCGAAGCGCTCACGGCGGACCTGACAAAGGGCGCGCGTCTGCTGTATGCGCAGCCGAACTTCCAGAATCCGACCGGCCGCCGCCTGCCGATCGAACGCCGCCGCGCGCTCGCCGAGTTCGCGAAGACCGCGCCGTTCCCGGTGATCGAAGACGATCCGTACGGCGCACTCGACTACGCGGGCGAACCGCTGCCCACCATGCTGTCGATGGCGCCGGAACACATCGTCTATCTCGGCTCGTTCTCGAAGGTGCTCGCGCCGGGCCTGCGGGTCGGCTTCATCATCGCGCCCGAGGAATTGATCTTCAAGCTCGTGCAGGCGAAGCAGGCCACCGATCTGCACACGCCGAGCTTCACGCAGCGCATCGTGCACGAAGTGATCAAGGACGGTTTCCTCGACACGCACGTGCCGACCATCCGCGAGCTGTATCGCAACCAGTGCGACGCGATGCTATCCGCGCTCGAGCGCAACATGCCCGCAGGCGTAAGCTGGAACCGTCCGGAAGGCGGCATGTTCATCTGGGTGAATCTGCCCGCGCAGATCGACAGCATGAAGCTGCTCGAAGAAGCCGTCGCGCAGAACGTCGCGTTTGTGCCGGGTGGCCCGTTCTTCGCGAACGAAGCGCAACACAACACGCTGCGTCTGTCGTTCGTCACGGTGCCGCCGGCAAAGATCGACGAAGGCATCGGGCGTCTCGGCGCGCTGATCCGCGCGAAGCTCTGAGCACACGCGGCGCGGCCCGCGTGAGCGAATCCCACTACTGATCGAGGACACCATGGCTCAAACGAATGTGTACGACAAGCTGAAGGAACTGGGCATCGAACTGCCGGTCGCCGGCGCACCAGCAGCCGCGTATGTGATGAGCGCACAAAGCGGCAACACGGTGTACCTGTCCGGCCACATCGCGAAGAAAGACGGCAAGGTGTGGACGGGCAAGCTCGGCGCCACGCTCGGCACCGACGAAGGCAAGGCCGCCGCGCGCTCGATTGCCATCGACCTGCTCGCCACGCTGCATGCGCATGTGGGCGATCTGAACCGCGTGACGCGCATCGTCAAGCTGATGAGTCTCGTCAACTCGACGCCCGAGTTCACCGAACAGCATCTGGTCACCAACGGCGCGTCCGAACTGGTCGCCGACGTGTTCGGCGAGCGCGGCAAGCACGCGCGCTCGGCATTCGGCGTCGCGCAGATTCCGCTCGGCGCGTGCGTCGAGATCGAGATGATCGCTGAAGTCGAGTAACGAATGCGCATGAGCAGCCGCGCGGCGAAAGCCGCCGCGGCAATCCAGCGGGCATAAGCCGGCGGTTCGCCGGGTAGTCCGTTCAGAACGCGTCGCGAGGTGCCTGTCACCCGCGGCGCGTTTTGCATTTGTGCAAAGGTGGATCGTTGGCGCGCCAGCGGATAGAATCCGCGAACCTTACTCAATCGTTTGATTCGCTGGACCGCGCCATGCCCGCCCATACCGTCCGTTTCAAACAGGTCGACGTGTTCACGTCGGTGCCGTTCAAAGGCAATCCGCTCGCTGTCATATTCGACGCCGATGGGCTCGATGCGGATCAGATGCAGGCCATCGCCCACTGGACCAATCTGTCCGAAACCACCTTCCTGTTGCAACCGACCGACCCGGCCGCCGACTATCGCGTGCGAATCTTCACGACGCATGGCGAATTGCCGTTTGCGGGCCATCCGACGCTCGGCACCGCGCACGCGCTACTCGAAAGCGGCTATCAGCCGAAGCAGGCCGGCAAGCTGGTTCAGCAATGCGGCGTGGGACTCGTCGAACTCGAAGCATTGAGCGGTCCGGACGAGACCACACAAAACGCATGGGCATTCGCCGCGCCGCCCGCGCGGGTCACACCGCTCGCCGCGGATCGCCATGCCGAACTCGCTACGGCCTTACGTAGCGATGCGATCGATTTCAGCGCGACGCCCTGCGCGGTCGACAACGGCGCACCATGGCTCGTGGTGCGTTTGAATTCGGCGCACGATTGTCTCGCGCTCGACCCGGACGCCGCCGCACTCGCTGAACTCGTGCATTCGGTCGACACGCACGGACTCGCGGCGTACGGCCCGCATGACGCCGACGGCCCCGCCACCTTCGAGGTGCGCTGCCTGATGGCCGGCGGTGGTTTCGGCATCGGTGAAGACCCGGTGACCGGCAGCGCCAACGCCGCGCTGGCCGGCCTGTTGAGCGCGCAGCAACGTCGTCCGGGCACGCGCTATTCGGCGCGCCAAGGCACCGCGCTGGGCCGCGCCGGTCAGGTTTCGGTGCATTACGACGATGCGCGCGGCAAGACGTGGATCGGCGGCTCGTCGGTGACGATCGTCGACGGTACGTTCCGCTTGCCGTGAGCGACACGCGCTGAACCGGCTCGAACGCGACGCGCCCCAGCTTCGTGCTTGACCACAAGCGCCGCATGGTTTTAACGATTGATGCGCACTGCATTGCGACGAGCGGCCCCTCAGAGACCTGGCACACCTGAACACCGATTCCGATGAAACTGTCCAAACGATCACGAAGCCGCAGCCGCAAGGCCGGCCGCTCCCCTTGCACAATCAGCCGAACCGGACCGCTCGCCGCGGCAGCGTATACCCGATGCCCCGACGCTTCCTTAATCCAGTGGCATTAAGTAATATCGAAACGTACCCCGCTGACCTGTGGTCGGTCAGGTCAGGCACGGCACCACGCCGCCTCCTGCGCAGCAGTTCCGGCACCTTGGTCACCATGCAGCCATCCATGAAATCAGCGCAGTCGATGCTCGCGTGTTTGCAGTCGGTCGGCACTCAGGCACGGGCCGCGCGATGAGCCAATCCCGCTTCTCCGAGCCGCGCGAAGCCAAACCTCGCCGTGATCCCGCCGTCTCGCGCCGGCGGGCTCTGCTCGTCATCCCCGCGCTCGGCGTGCTGGTCCTGATTCTGCTTTGGGCCGTGATCTTCGCGCGTCTGTCGGTCGAGAAGGAAGCGACGTATCGCGAAACCATGGCCTCCGCTGCGATTCTCTCCGCAGCGTTGGAGCAGCATACGATCAAGGCGATTCACCAGGTCGATCAGATCACCCGCTTCGTCAAATACGAGTTCGAGAAAACGCCGGATCATTTCGATCTCGCCAGCACGGTCGAGAAAGGTGTCGTGCAAAGCGAGACGCTGGTGCAGGTGTCGTTGATCGACGAACACGGCAAGCTGAACGCCAACACGGCCGAACTCAATCCCAAACACATCGATCTGTCCGATCGCGAGCACTTCAAGGTCCACGAACACGAGAACGACGACCAGCTGTTTATCAGCAAGCCCGTGCTCGGCCGCATCTCCGGTCACTGGACCTTGCAGATGACGCGCCGTCTGAATCATCCGGATGGTTCGTTTGCGGGCGTCGTCGTGGTCTCCGAAGACCCCAGCTATTTCACCAGCGATTTTTACAACAACGCGGCGATCGGTCATGAAGGCGTGATCGCCGTGATTTCGGACAACGGCGCCGTGCTCGCGCGGCGCACCGGCAGTACCAACAGCACCAACGGCGCGTTCTCGGCGAGCGGCACTTATCCAACCTCGGAGCATGTGTCGGGCACCTATGTCGATTCGATCGACAACGTCACGCGTATCGTGTCGTACCGGCACATCGACGGTTATCCGCTAGGCGTACTGGTGGGTCTTTCGCAAGCCGAAGAATTCGCGGACTACAACCACACCCGCAACGTCTATCTGATGATGGCGGGCTTCATCTCGTTCGCGATGCTGAGTTTCTTCGCCGTCGCGACCGGGCTGATCGGCAAGCTGCTCGGCCGCGAGCGAGAGATGACGCATCTGGTCGAATACGATCTGCTCACCGGCCTGCGCAACCGCTATGCGACGCTGCAAACGCTGCGACACGACGTGGCGCAGCCGGCCAACCTCGGGCGCCTCGCGATTCTGTTCATCGACCTCGACAACTTCAAGACCGTCAACGACACGCTCGGCCACAACGCCGGCGACATCGTGCTGCAGATGACGGCCTCGCGGCTCGCGTCCGCAGTCGGCGAGGACGGCGCGTTGAGCCGCATCGGCGGCGACGAGTTCGTCGTCGTGATCAAGGGCGACGACGTCGAGAAGCGCGCGGTCGCGCTGGCCGAAGCTGCCGCCGACGCGTTCGCGAAACCCTTCGAAGTACGCGGGAGTTCGTTCGTGCTGCATGCGAGCATCGGCATCGCGCTGTATTCGGTGGCCAACGAGAGCGAAATCGATCTGCTGAAGAAGGCCGACCTCGCGATGTACAGCGCGAAGGACGCGGGCAAGAACTGCTATCAGTTCTATTCACCGCACCTGTCGCATCGCGCGGATCATTTGATGAAGTGGGAGCAGCAGTTGCGCGTGGCGCTCGCCGAAGGGCAACTGTTTCTCGCCTATCAGCCGAAGATCGATCTGATGCTCCGCTGCATCACCGGTTTCGAAGCGCTGGTGCGCTGGAACCATCCGCAGCACGGTTTGATTCCCGCCAACGATTTCATTCCAGTCGCCGAATCGACCGGCCTGATCGTGCCGATCGGCGACTTCGTGATCGAGACCGCGTGCCGGCAACTGGCGCTCTGGCAGCAGCAGGGCTACGACACGCTGTCGCTCGCGGTGAACATCTCGGCGGTGCAGTTCTGGCGCGGCGACCTGTACGAAACCGTCTCGCACGCGATCGAGGAAACCGGCATTTCCGCGCGCCGCCTCGAACTCGAAATCACCGAGACGGCGATGATGGAATATCCCGAACTCGTGTCGGAGAAAATCTTCGCGTTGAAGCGCCTCGGCGTGCGCATCGCGCTCGACGACTTCGGCACCGGCTATTCGTCGCTGTCCTATCTGAACCGCTTCTCGGTGGACACGCTGAAAGTGGACCGTTCGTTCATCCAGGCCATTCCCGGCGATCGCAGCGTCTGCGTGATGGTCACCGCGATCGTCAATCTGGCGCGCTCGCTCGGGCTCACGGTGGTGGTCGAAGGCACCGAGACCGAAGAGCAGATCGCCTGGCTCGCCGCGCTCGGTCATATCGAGGCGCAAGGCTTCCTGTTCTCGCGCCCGGTCCCGGTCGAGGCGATCCCCGCGCTGCTCGAACGCTTCGGCGTATGCGGAATGACCGGACGCCGCGACGCGCAGGAAACCGACGACACAAGCAGCGTGTCCAGCACCAACGAATGAGCACGCTGGCCGCACGGCCACGGTGCACCGCGGCGTCGAAAAACGGGCTACATTCACAGTGAACCACGACGCCGCAGCGCGTCGCCTCATACAACGATGATCCTAAAGGACGGGTGCCCGCGAGCCGGACGTCCGCGGCGCCATGCAGACGATCATGAGCCAGGATGCAGTCAAACGAGGGGAACGGCAACCGCTATGGACGCTGTTCAGGGTCGTGTTCGCCTTGTCGGCGTTGTCGTGGGGTGGCCTCGCGCTGATGGCGCAACTCGAACACCACTACGTCGAACGTGAGGGACGGCTCTCGCGCGTCGCCTTCTCCGATCTGATCGCGCTCGCGTGGATGGTGCCGGGGCCCGTGGGCTGCAACGTCGCCGTGCAATTGGGGCATGCGCTGCGCGGACGCGCCGGCGCGTGGGTCGCGGGCATCGCCAGCGTGCTGCCCTTCTTCATGCTGATGACGCTGTTCGCGATCTTCTACCGCACGCCGCTCGTGCGCGCCGCGGCTTCGCAAACTTTGCTCAATCACTTCAGCGTCGTGCTCGCCACGCTGATCGCGCTCACCTGGTATAAGCAGACGCGCGCACTGGTGCGCGGCAGGCTCGAATGGATCGCGGCGGTGCTCGGCTGCGTGGCGCTCGTCTATGCACGCAGTCCCGCCGCTTATGTGGCGATGCTCGCGGCGGCTTTCGGCGCGGGCTGGGTCGTGAGCCCGGTGCGCAACGCGCGCCTCGTCGTGTCGCTCAGGCGCGGCGACTGGCAGATGCTGGCCGCCTTGTGCGTGTTGCTCGCGCTGTTCGCGCTACCGCTGCCGCATCGCTACGAACTGGCGCTGTTGTGGCCGCGCCTCGCCGGCGCCGGGATGACGCTGTTCGGCGGCGGCTTCTCGGCGCTGCCGGTGCTCAAGACGCTGTTCGTCACGCCGGCGATCGGCGTATCGGATAACGACTTCACGCTGGCGTTTTCGCTGTCGCCGTTGTCGCCGGGACCACTGTTGAACGTGGTACCGTTCTTTGGCTATCTGGTGGACGGCTGGGTGGGTGCGCTGATTGCGACGCTCGCGCTATTCGTGCCGTCGGGCTGCCTCGTCGTGCTCGCGCAGCGGCATCTGCATCAGTTGAAGACGAATCCGCGCTTCGAGCATGGCATGCGGATTCTGCGCGCGGCCACGACTGCGTTTCTCGCCGTCGCCGTGCTGCGCATTGCCGCGCATGTGCCGTTCAAACCGGTCTATCTGCTGACCGCGCTGTTCTCCGGCATGTGCTTCGCGAAGCTCAAGGTGCCGGTATACGTGGTGTATGCAACGGTGGCGGTGGTTTGCGGGTTGTGGCTGGCTTATGGCGCGCTGCCTTGAGCGGCAGCGGCGGCAGCGGCGGCAGAGATAAAGAGCGTGGCGGTCAAGGTGATCGACGAGGTGACCAACGAGGTAATCCGCGACGCCATAATCGAAGCGACAGCCGAAGCGACCATCGCGACCGCCCCGGCAAGCCCTGCCCTCAGAACCCGCGCGACAACACGGCGACGCCGATCGTCACGACGCCGAGCACGATATTGATCAACACCAGACGTCGTACCGTGCCCACCGCTTGCGCGCCGTCCGGCCATTTCTGCGCCTGCACCGCGCGGCGGATGCGCGGGAAAACGGCAAAGCGGATGTGGCCGAAGATCAGCATCATCACGATGCCGAGGCCCGCCATCGCATGCAACGGCCACGTGGCGTGACCACCGCCGAACTGCATGAGCAGAAAGCCGCCGGTCAGGAGAATCACCAGCACGGCGGCGGCGACCCAATTGAAGAAGCGGCCGAACACCGACTCCCACAACGGCAAGCGCAATTGCGGCGACAGATCGGCAATGGCCGGACGCAGACAGAAATGCGCGAAGATCATCCCGCCCACCCACACCGCGACCGCGAGCAGATGCAGAAAGAGTGCGAGTTCGATAGCTTTGTTCATGTTGTTTTCCTCTCCCGACGACGACACCGCACCGCTTAGGACGATTGATACCGGCAGCGGCCACTGAGCGCGTTCGACCGCGCGTCATGCACGCAGTTCCGCACGCCCGAGGTTTTGCCGTCGATTTTGTAGTTGTTATTGCAGCGCGCCCGATGCCGCGACGACGCCGCTCCCCCGACCCTGCTACTTCGCACGCACTTTTTTACTGCGCACGGCGGGCGCCTGCATGCTAGCAGACGTCCGCCGTGTTTAAACGTCAAGCTTCATCAAGCCAGCACCGGACGCATACCGTCGAGCTTCATCTTGCTCTCCGGCGCGCGTCCCTTGCGCGCGCGCTTGCCGACATGCGGCGCGAGCGCGGCAGGGCCGAGCTTCTCTTCGTCCATGCGGCCGCCACGGCGCGTACCGATCAGCACCACACCCGCATGGTTGATCGCCAGTGCCTGCAGCAGCGTTTCGTTGTCGTCGAGCGCCATTAGCGTGACGCCGCGCCCCCCGCCCGAGAGGGTCTTCATCTCGTCGAGCGCGAACACCAGCAGACGCCCGCCCGACGACAGACACGCGATGTGCGTCGCATCCGGCAGCATCGGCATCGGCGCGAGCGGCGCGGCGCCGGCGTCGATCGTCATGAACGACTTGCCCGCCTTCACGCGGCTCACCATGTCGCCGACCTTCGCGACGAAGCCGAAGCCGTTGCTCGATGCGAGCAGCAACGCCTGATCCGCGGACGCCGCGTAGTAATGCATCAGGTGGCTGCCCGACTCCAGTTCGATCAGCGACGTGACCGGCACGCCGTCGCCACGCCCGCCCGGCAGCAGCGCCACCGCCACCGAATAGACTCGGCCGTTGCTGCCCCACGCGACCAGCGTGTCGGGGGTGCGGCACTGGAAGGCCGCATAGAGGCCGTCGCCTGCCTTGAACGTGAAGCCTGCCGCGTCGAGACCGTGGCCCTTCAGCGCACGCACCCAGCCCCTCTGCGACACCACCACGGTGACCGGTTCGTCGACCACGCGCGCTTCGAAGGTCGCGCGCTTTTCCTGCTGGATCAGCGTGCGGCGTTCGTCGCCATACTGTTTCGCGTCGGCTTCGATTTCCTTGATGAGCAGACGCTTCATCGCCGACTCGCTGCCGAGCAGTTCTTCGAGCTTGGCCTTCTCGTCGCGCAGTTCGGACAGCTCCTTCTCGATCTTGATCTTTTCGAGCCGCGCCAACTGACGCAGACGGATTTCAAGAATGTCCTCGGCCTGGCGATCCGACAAGCCGAACGCGGCCATCAGCGCGACCTTCGGTTCGTCCGACTCGCGAATGATGCGGATGACTTCGTCGATATTCAAAAAGACGATCATCCGGCCTTCGAGGATGTGAATCCGGTCGTCGACCTTCGATAGGCGATGCCGTGTGCGGCGCGTGACCGTCGCGAAGCGGAACGCGATCCACTCGTGCAGGATTTCGCTCAAACCCTTTTGACGCGGACGGCCATCTCCGCCCACCATCACCATGTTCAGCGACGCATTCGATTCGAGGCTCGTATGCGCGAGCAGCGAATTGACGAACTCGGTCTGGTCGATACGGCTCGACTTCGGCTCGAACACGAGGCGCACCGGCGCGTCCTTGCCGGATTCGTCGCGCACCGCGTCGAGGAGCGCCAGCATGGTCTGCTTGGTCTGCAGCTGCTCCGGCGTGAGCGTCTTCTTGCCGAGCTTGATCTTCGGGTTGGTCTGTTCTTCGATTTCTTCGAGCACCTTCTGCGCGGCCGTATTCGGCGGCAGTTCGGTGATCACGAGTTGCCACTGGCCGCGCGCGAGCTCTTCGATCTTCCAGCGCGCGCGCACTTTCAGGCTGCCACGGCCGGCTTCGTACGCCGCGGAGATTTCCGCTTCGCTCGAAATGATCTGGCCGCCGCCCGGGAAGTCCGGACCCGGAATGTGCTGCATCAACTCGGCATGCGACAGCTTCGGATTGCGAATGAGCGCCACTGCCGCGCCCGCGACTTCGCGCAGATTGTGCGATGGAATTTCCGTCGCCAGACCCACCGCGATACCTGACGCGCCGTTGAGCAATACGAACGGCAAACGCGCGGGCAGCGTCTTCGGCTCCTGGAACGAGCCGTCGTAGTTCGACATGAAATCGACCGTACCCTGGTCGATTTCGCCAAGCAGCAGTTTCGCGATCGGCGTGAGACGCGCTTCCGTGTAACGCATCGCCGCCGCGCCGTCGCCGTCGCGCGAGCCGAAGTTGCCCTGCCCGTCGATCAGCGGATAGCGCATCGAAAAGTCCTGCGCGAGACGCACCAGCGCGTCATAGGCGGACTGGTCGCCGTGCGGGTGATACTTGCCGAGCACGTCGCCGACCACGCGCGCCGACTTGACCGGCTTCGCATTGTCGGCGAGTCCCATCTCGTTCATCGCGAACAGGATGCGGCGCTGCACCGGCTTCTGGCCGTCGCACACATCCGGCAGCGCGCGGCCCTTGACCACGCTGACCGCATACTCGAGGTAGGCGCGCTCCGCATAGTTGCCGAGCGTCAGAAAGTCGCCTTCGGGGGGCGCCGGCTCGTTGAAAAGGTCGAGAGTGTTATCGTCGTCCATCTAGATTCCGTATCCGTGTTTGGCTTGAAGTTTTCGTGCGAACCCAGAGCGCTGGGCAGATTAAAGAACCTGCGCTCAGATGTCCGCTTCCACTTCGTTGCCCTTTTCTTCGAGCCAGCTGCGCCGCGACGCCGCTTCGCCCTTGCCCATCAGCATCGTCATGCGCGCGACCGTGGCGTCGTAGTCGAGATCGCCCAATGCGACCGGCTGCAGGCGCCGCGTGTCGGGGTTCATCGTCGTGTCCCACAGTTGTTCCGCGCTCATTTCGCCGAGACCCTTGAAGCGGCTGATCGACCATTGCGATTCGCGCACGCCGTCCTTGGTCAGCTTGTCGAGGATCGCTTCGAGTTCGCCTTCGTCGAGCGCGTAGAGCTTCTGCGCCGGCTTCTTGCCGCGCGCGGGAGCGTCCACGCGGAACAGCGGCGGCCGCGCGACACACACATGGCCGCGTTCGATCAGTTGCGGGAAATGCTTGAAGAACAGCGTGAGCAGCAGCACCTGGATGTGCGAGCCGTCGACGTCAGCGTCCGACAGAATGCAGATCTTGCCGTAGCGCAGATTCGACAGATCGACCTTGTCATCCGGGCTATGCGGATCGACGCCGATCGCCACCGAGATGTCGTGCACCTCGTTGTTCGCGAACAGGCGGTCACGCTCGGTTTCCCACGTGTTCAGCACCTTGCCGCGCAGCGGCAGGATCGCCTGATATTCCTTGTCGCGGCCCATCTTCGCCGAGCCGCCCGCCGAGTCGCCCTCGACGAGGAACAGTTCGTTGCGGCCGATTTCCGTCGATTCACAATCGGTCAGCTTGCCCGGCAACACGGCTACGCCCGAGCTCTTGCGCTTCTCGACCTTCTGGCCTGCGCGCGTGCGCGCCTGCGCCTGCTTGATGACGAGGTCCGCGAGTTTCTTGCCGTGCTCGACGTGCTGATTGAGCCACAACTCGAGCGCCGGCCGCGCGAACGACGACACCAGCTTGACCGCATCGCGGCTATTCAGGCGTTCCTTGATCTGCCCTTGAAACTGCGGATCGAGCACCTTCGCCGACAGCACGAACGACACCCGCGCGAACACGTCTTCCGCGAGCAGCTTCACGCCCTTCGGCTGCAGGTTGTGCAATTCGACGAAGCTCTTGACCGCCTGGTATAGACCGTCACGCAAACCGGATTCGTGCGTGCCGCCCGCGGGCGTCGGAATCAGGTTGACGTACGACTCGCGCATCAGCGTGCCTTCCTCGCTCCACGCGACGACCCATGCGGCGCCCTCGCCCTCGGCGAACGTCTCTTCGCTCGCGCGCGAGTTTTCGACGTAGCGCTCGCCTTCGAACAGCGGGATCAGCAGGTCGCTGCCGTTCATGCCTTCGAGCAGATAGCCGCGCAGACCGTCTTCGTATTTCCAGCTTTGCTGCTCGCCGGTCTTCTCGTTGATCAGCGTGACTTCGACGCCCGGCAGCAGCACCGCCTTCGAGCGCAGCAGGCGTTGCAGTTCGCCGAGCGGCAGGTTCGGCGAGTCGAAGTATTTCGGATCGGCCCATGCGGTGACGCGCGTGCCGGATTTCTTGTCGCCTTTCGTGGCGGGCCGCACTTCGAGCTGCTTTGCGACGTCGCCGTGGGCAAAACTCAGTTCGGCGACTTTGCCGTCGCGCCATACGGTAACGTCCAGCCGCGTGGATAGTGCGTTGGTGACCGACACACCGACGCCGTGCAGGCCGCCCGAAAACGTGTACGCGCCGCCGGCGGCTTTGTCGAACTTGCCGCCCGCGTGCAGGCGCGTGAAAACGATTTCGACGACCGGCACGCCTTCTTCGGGATGCAGGCCGAACGGAATGCCGCGGCCGTCGTCTTCGACCGACACCGAATGGTCCGCGTGCAGCGTGACCGTGATTTGCCGGCCGTGGCCGCCGAGGGCCTCGTCCGACGCGTTGTCGATGACTTCCTGAATGATGTGCAGCGGATTCTCGGTGCGGGTATACATCCCGGGCCGTTGCTTGACCGGCTCCAGGCCCTTCAACACCTTGATCGACGCTTCGCTATACGCGGCGTTTGGCTTTTTCGTAGACATGGTTGACTCGGGTGCGTCGGTTCATCGTTGTCCACAGGTCCTGTGGACAGGTCCGTGGACAATGCGTTGAGTTTTCAAAAAAAGCAAAACGAAACAACGGGGTTAGGTGGGGTGCCCGCGGTGCGGGCAAGCTGTTTTGTCGCGCGGCTTTCCGTTGGCGCGCTCGACGGCGTTCATCGCGCATGAGCACGCCGGTGCGAACACGGGGGAAGCCTGTTCGCGGGGTATTTTACTGATTTCGATAACGGCGGCAATTCACGATGCGCAGGATTGGCCGTCCGGATAAGGCGCGGCACGCGCGACGGACCAACCAGAAGCACACGGCGCGGCAGTTCCGTGGCCAAAGCGTGACGGTTATCGGAGCCTCGCGCAAGCTGCATTTTCTGCGGCCCTTATGCCGCGCTTTCTTTCTGTTGCGCCGTCAAGGCAGTGCACCGCCCACTGGAGCGCATCGCGTTATGTCGCCGCGCTGTGCTGCGTTCCGCCGCGCAGCCCCCGAGCCCGCGCGGCCTTTGCTTCACTTACGCCGCTTTTCCAGCTCGTCCCAGCGTTCGAGCGCGATCAGGAGTTCTTCGTCGATCGCCGCGTAGCGCCCGGTCAGACGCGTGCCTTCCTGCGCGTCTTTGGCGAAGATCGAGCCGTCTTCGAGTTGCGCGCCGATGGTCTTCTGCTCGGTTTCGAGCGCGGCGATCTTCTCCGGCAACGCGTCCAGCTCGCGCTGCTCCTTGAACGACAGCTTCGCCGCGCGCTGCGCATTGCGGCCCGCGGCATTGTCTTTGGCCGGCGCCGCGTCTTTGGCCGCGTCCTTGCCGGCCTCTTTCTGCGCATCCAACGCCATCTGCTGCGTGCGGTCGCGCTGGAGCTGCCAGTCCGTGAAGCCGCCGACATACTCGCGCCACTTGCCCGCGCCTTCCGACGCGATCACCGAGGTCGCCACGTTATCGAGAAACGCGCGGTCGTGGCTGACCAGCAGCACCGTGCCGTCGTACTCAGTGAGCAGTTCTTCGAGCAGTTCGAGCGTGGGGATGTCGAGGTCGTTGGTCGGTTCGTCGAGCACCAGCACGTTGGCCGGCCGCGCGAACAGACGTGCGAGCAACAGCCGGTTGCGCTCGCCGCCCGAGAGCGACTTGACCGGCGAACGCGCGCGCTCCGGCGCGAACAGGAAGTCGCCGAGGTAGCTCATGACGTGCTTCTTCTGGCCGTTGACTTCGACCCATTCGCTGCCCGGGCTGATGGTGTCGGCGAGGCTCTTGTCCAGATCGAGCCGCGCGCGCATCTGGTCGAAATACGCGACCTCCAGGTTGGTGCCCACGCGCACCGTGCCCGAGTCCGGCGCCAGTTCGCCGAGGATCATCTTCAGCAGCGTGGTCTTGCCCGCGCCGTTCGGACCGACGAAGCCGATCTTGTCGCCGCGCATCACCGTGGCCGTGAAATTGTCGACCACCGTGCGCGAGCCGTAGCGCTTGGTCACGTCGGTCAGCTCGGCGACGATCTTGCCGGACTTCTCGCCCTGGCCGACGTCGAGCTTGACGTTGCCCTGCACGTTGCGGCGCTCGGCGCGCTGCTGGCGCATTTCCACGAGGCGCGCGATCCGGCCGACGCTGCGCGTGCGGCGCGCTTCGACGCCCTTGCGGATCCACACTTCTTCCTGCGCGAGCAGCTTGTCGGCCTTGTCGTTTTCGACGCGCTCGATTTCGAGTTGCTGCGCCTTGCGCGTCTGGTACGCCGAGAAATTACCCGGATACGACAGCAGACGCCCGCGATCCAGTTCGACGATGCGCGTGGCGACGCGGTCGAGAAACGCGCGGTCGTGGGTGATGAAGAGCAGACCCGCGCGCAGCGAGACCAGCAGCTCTTCGAGCCAGCGGATGCCGTCGAAGTCGAGGTGGTTGGTCGGCTCGTCGAGCAGCAGCACGTCGGGCTGCACGACCAGCGCGCGCGCCAGCGCCACGCGCTTTTGCATGCCGCCCGACAGCGAGCCGACTCGCGCCTCGCCGTTCAGGCCGATCTGCTGCAGCGTGGTGGCCACGCGGGTGCTCCAGTTCCACGCGTCCGCCGCATCCAGCGACGATTGCAGCGTGTTCATGCGCGCCATCAGCGCGTCGTGCCCGGCGCCTTCCGGCTCGTCGGCGAGCTGGTTGGCGACCACGTCGTATTCGTCGAGCAGCGCGCGGGCGTGCGTGAGGCCGGCGGCGACCGCGTCGAAGACGGTGTCGTCGGTGTCGAACTCGGGCTCCTGCGGCACGTAGACCGTGCTCAGATTCTGTTGACGCGAGACGAGGCCGTCGTCGGGCTTCGCCAAGTCGGCGACGATCTTCAGCAGCGACGACTTGCCCGCGCCATTGCGTCCGATCAGCCCAACGCGTTCACCCGCTTCGAGAGAGAAATCCGCGTGATCGAGCAACGCGACGTGACCGAACGCCAATTGGGCGCCGGTAATGGAATAAAGCGACATGGAGAATTGGAGAAGACAGCGATGAGTCGGAACTGCTCATTGTACCGGGCGCGCGGCCGGGTGCCTGTATGCCGGAAGAGATAGGCCGATTGGGCGCCCGCGGGAGACAAGCCCGCCGGGGGCAAACGCCTGGGCGATTCGGCGGCTCAATCACGGCAAGGCCTGGCGCGATGATCTGCACAAGCCGCGTGATGGCCGGCTGGCGCGGCCCGCCAGCCGGTTACCGCTGCACGAGTCCAGCCGGCCGGGCCGGCGCGGCTTACTTCACGTGCACCGTGATGGTCTTGCTCATGTCCGGCCCATACGAGCGATGCGCGCCGTCGCCGAATTGCAGCGTCAGCGTATGGTCGCCCGGCGGCAGCGTCACATCGGTTTCGGTCTGGCCCTTGCCGAAGTGCAGCGACTTGTCGTTGGCCGGAATGACTTCGCCTTTGGGCAGCGGCTTGCCGTCGATCAGCAGATGGTGGTGGCCCGTGCCTTCCGCCATCGTGCCGGCCGGCGCGATCTTCATGCCTTCCACGCCGAATACGACGTGCACGGGATTACTGACGGTCGCCCCGTCCTTCGGCTGCACGAAGGACACGCCGGCGGCCTGCGCCGCTCCCGATACCGCCAGCAATCCGGCCAGGGCGGCACCGGCCAACCATTTGTTCGTCAACATCGTTGTTCTCCTTTACCAGGGAAACGAAAGTCCTGCATGGACGCTGCCGACGACGGTGATGCCCCATCGCATGGGACCGATCGTCGCATTCCGTGCGAGACGCCTCACGCGCATGTCCAATCGAATAGCTGCGGATCAGAGCATACACGCTGTAGCTCGTGCGGTCCGTTCAGTGGGGTCGGAGATGTCTCAGACGCGTTGCGGCGGCGCCGCACCGGTAGTTCGCGGTCGGATTGACAAATTCCGGTAATATTGCGGGTCGCCGCGCTGCCCAAAAAAGGGGCAGACTACGCGGGCCTTTGCATTGAACTAGAGAAGAGTGCGTCGTGAGCGAAGTCATTGAAGTGATTGAATACAAGAGCTGGGTCTGCCTGATTTGCGGCTGGATCTACAACGAGGAAGAAGGGCTGCCCGAAGAAGGCATCGCGCCGGGCACGCGTTTCGCCGCCATTCCGGAAGACTGGCGCTGCCCGCTGTGCGATGTGAGCAAGGCGGAATTCGCGGTGGTGGAGTTCTGAGCCGGCTCGATTCATTCGGCGGGGCGAAATGAATGCGCCCTTGCGGTGAAACGTCCGCGGCGATGCGTACGGCCCAGCAGGCAAAATGCCGCTGGGCCGTTTCATTTTCTGGCTGGGCTGGGCGTTTACGAACAGCATCAGGAGGTCATCCACGCTCTAGCGAAACGATGACTCTTCATCCGGATCTGGTCGTGATGATTCACGACCTGATCCTCCGCGAGGAACCGGGCCTCTCCTAAGTGCGTCCGACCGACGGAGCTATTGCGTGAGGCGCATGAGAAGGAAAGCAAGTTCCTGATGGATAGATACGAGGAGTATGAGAGTGGTGAGCGAGAGAGCCGAGCCGCTCAGAGGGAGATGCAGGCACACGCATTTTGCGCATCTGTTTGTGTCTCTTTTTTAACCTGGAAGCTATTCGAATCACACGATTTCGAACTGGGTGGCGACTTACTGCAATACTAGCATCCCAATTTAGAAACGAAGGTGGATTACGACTGCCGCCTGACTGAGCCGCCCGGCTCTCCTTCACCGATTATTTGCGGTGACCTTTTTCAACGAGAGCCATCGCAACGAACAGAAACCTTCCTAGCGGCCGCACTGTGAAGATCGCATGACCCAACGCGGTCGAATTGGGACGCCCAAAGTCATTTTGCATCAAGCGCTTGGCGGTTTGATTTGATGCCATGCTCTGGTGCCTTCTTAAGTCCTCCGTTCAAGCAAGCAAAAATTGGCATACGCCCCGCAGTCAAACTCGTAACGTCGCGCCCAAGAAAATCTGTTTTAATTTTCCAAGATCCGAGCATCACGCAGGCGGCTTGATCAATACCCCGGAACCGGACAGTCTCAGTCAAAGGGGATGGGCGAATGTTAGCTCCCATGCACAAGACGCCCGCCTCCCTTATCTGCTGATAGCGTTCAAAACGTCATGAAGAAAATTATTTTCGTTTTTTCTTACGTCGTAAACACACTCCGCATATATCGCATCGTACATATTTAACAACGGGGCAGACGAGTCAGGTGCCCATCCTGACGGCGCCTGCATTTTTAGCTTGCAGAACTGTATTTCGCGATTTTGCGTGGCACTATAAGCCGCGAGTCTAGCTGAATTAGGATTTCCCTTTGGGATTGTCTTCGCAATTTTCTGATACGTCGCTTTGCTATCTGTAACGAGTTCGTTCGTCAATGCCCCGTAACACTCGACGTCTCCTTGCCCACCACCAAGGTGATTCAAACATTCCGAGTCAACAGCTGGCGCTGCGTTTGCATGCGCAAAAAATAAACCAGCAACAAGCGGAAGGATCTTTCTAATGGCTTGCATCATATATTCCGTGGGAAAAGAGATTGGCCTCTGTGACGCGCCTAGCGTGATGGTGAGAATCCGATCTGTAAGACAAGATGAAGTCGGGGGTTCCGTCATAATCACCAGAATTTACCTGCTGCGCAATACCATCGGCTCCTTGGCCCGGACCACAATTAAAGACTATCGAGACGAGGGCATCGTACTCGTGCTGAAATAGCGGGACATTTACTTTTGTCTTGACCGCATGCTCTATCCTACGTAAATCTCGCCGGAACAAATCCCGTGCACGTGTAAGGCTGATAGTGTCGCCGAGGTGCAGATGGTCTTCAGGAACGATTAGATGTCCGCAACCGACTGTGGGCAGGCCGACGTTGTCTGGGTAGACCTGCAAAATCATCCCTTCCGTAACATGGCGGTGCCGAAAATTTATGCCATTCAAGACACCACTTTCCCATACGGCCAAGAATGTCAGGCATTGATTAGTAGCTTGCCAAGGTTTGCCCGTCCTCGGGGTACATGCCGTTACGCAAGAGTTTGGATCGGTGTTCGTCAATACGGTAGCAAGTGGTTGAGACATCAAGCCTCCTGTCTATGGCCTAAGTGAATGGAAATATGCTGCGCACCGTTTGTCTGGTAACGCGCCGTGCGCCCCTGTGAATCTGTCGTCCCGTGCAGTACGTCGCCCGGCCTGATGATCGTGTAGTAGGTATTAGGCAGCGGAGTCCCTACGCTGTCTGTCAGCGTGAACTGTTCGTCGTATAGGGCGTCTGCTGCCGCCTGCAAGATGCGTGTACCGTTGGACGTATATCCCATCGCTGCGAGTTCGCCGGAATCGAAGGACATTGACGAAGTATTTTGCGATGCAATCAGCCTCGGTGGCGGCTCGCACTTGCAAAGGCAAATATCGTTTTCGAGCGCGACCTGCTTGCCCCTCAGCACCATCGGACGATAGGGTGGGATGTTGCAGATATAGCCGGTTGTCTTGCAGGCATGGCAATACACCTGCGCGCCGTGATAAGCCAATGGTTTTCCATGATTCGTGCAGGACTCTTCTCCCTGAATTACTACGCCACCGGCAGTTGTCTTGTCGCCCAGCACAATGAAATAGCGCTTCATGCGTCCTCCTAAATGTCTACGAACGTCCACTCGCCCGACTCCGGGTCGTATACGGCGCATTGGTCCATCGATGTCTTGCCGACGTCATCGACGTGAACCGTCTTCGGCATCCTGGCCAGCGCCTGATCTTGGGCGTCAGCGATCTGTGCGGCCGACCAGTGATCCATTTCAGCGAGCGTCTCCGCGAAATTCGACAGGCCGGCTCTCAGATAGACATCCATGATCCGCTCGGGCACGCGTTCGGAAAACCGGATGCTGAAGTGGTCGCGTTGGTCCTCTGGCACCTCGAATGTGTCACCGGTATAGACCATCATCGGATGACCGTGCCGGTCCACGAGCAGGCGTTTGCGGTCGGCCGCGTAAGCGTAGTTCACGGAGATCGACAGGCCACCGTTCTGTTCGATGAATTGACGGGTGTCGACGCACCGCAGATCAATCGGCCAGAAATGATCGTCGCCGCTCAGGCCCCGCGATCCCATGACCGCGTCAAGCGGGCTCAGGTAGGTGCAGATGAGGCGTTCGCCATCCGCCCGCTGGCAGAGCATCTGCATGTGGCTGCAGTAGGTCTCGCGGGCTGGCATTGCTGGTGCGTTGAGCGGTTTATGCACCATCGCATGCAGGCGAAGCGACGAGTGAAGAAAGTACGGACAGTCGTCATGCGATCCGTGATCCATATCGGTTTGCCGGGATGTTAAAAAAATACATCGTAACGGCCCATTGGCAGCCCGGCGACGGCCTGACAAAATTTGACGATTCTGACTCTTCTCGACTTGCGCGACCAGCGTGGCGCGTGTAGCGGTCGACTAGAAAAGACCGCCGGTCTGCGTACCAGGCTCCCAGTTCGTGATCACCAGCTCGCGGCTGGAGGACGGGCCACCGTTCGTGTTGTTCACGCTGTACTTGATATTCAGCCGGAGCATGGGAAAGCCCTCGAATGCTCGCCGGATGTCCGGGTGATCGTTGATGCTCACCATCATCTTTCCCTTGCAGGAACGCATCAACGACGCCATCCGTTCGTAGTTCTCAAACGGGAAGTCAACGCCGTAGCCTTCGGTCTGCCAGTACGGCGGATCGCAATAGAAGAAGGTGTGCGGGCGGTCGTACCGCTCGACGCAGGTGTGCCACGGCTGGTTTTCGATATGCACGCCTGCGAGCCGCAGATGCGCGGCCGACAGATTCTCCTCGATACGAAGGAGGTTCACCGAGGGTACGGTCGTCGCCGTGCCGAACGTCTGGCCGTCAACCTTGCCGCCGAAAGCATGCTGCTGCAGGTAGTAGAAGCGCGCGGCGCGCTGGATATCGGTGAGGGTTTCCGGGAGCGTCTGCTGGTGCCATTTGAACACCTGCCGGCTCGAAATCGCGTACTTGAACTGACGCACAAATTCTTCGAGATGGTTCTGCACGACACGGTACAGATTCACCAGCTCGCCGTTGATGTCGTTGATCACCTCGACGGGGGCTGGCATTGGCCGCAGGAAGTACAGCGCAGCACCGCCGCAGAATACTTCCACATAGCAGTCGTGCTGCGGAAATAATGGAATGAGTTGATCGGCCAGACGGCGTCGATGAGTCGCAAATGGTGGAGAGTGGGCCGCGCCGCGCCGATGGCATCCGGCAACGTGAGGCCGAGCAGTGATGCCATGTGGCACAGGACCGTCCCGAGCTTCGAAATGTCCATGTCCACGGTATAGCCGCCGGCGCGCGCCTTGCGACGGTCCTGTGCAAATTTCACTATCTGCTGCGTCGTGAGCTTCGATGCAAAGTGACTTTCGAACGCGTCCTCAAGGCGCTGGAGGATGTAGTGCTCATTCGATTTTGGCGCGACCGCACGTCCCGAGTCGTCCCGCGCGTCGCGGTACTTCCGGACGAGCTCGCCGACGGTCACAGTCGCCGGGTCGACGGCATTCAACCCCCGATCGATCTCGACCTCCTTCTCCGGTGCCCATGCCTCGGCACCACCTTTCGTCCTGAACGTTTTGCTATACTCTGCCCTCGCTGGCGTACCTGGGCACGCCAGCGACTGCCTATTTGCAGGATTGAAGCCGCGATTCCCCCGTCTCAGAAACTGTAGCAGTGCCAGATCACTTTTCGGTGCTACAGGGTCAATTTGTAGCAAAAGTGTAGAGGAGACGGGGATAAACTAGGGCTCACAGGCTGTCATGGCGCTTCATTTAGGGTGAAGCAGAAATGCCGGAAACGCCCACGGGACAAGGCGGAAGCCAGTAGCAGCAAGGCTCCGATCCTCCCATTGCAAGTATCCATCTCCCTGTAGTTCAATGGATAGAACAAGTGCCTCCTAAGCGCTAGATACAGGTTCGATTCCTGTCAGGGGGACCAACTCGCTTTCCAGCGTTTTCCAAGTTTGCCTCGAAAAGCCCCGTATGCGTTGCGCTGCGGGGTTTTTTGCTGCCGTTCTTTGCTGCCGTTCATTACCCACGCACACCCGCCGGCGCAGAACCGAGGGAAGCCCATCTCGCGCTGCTCCACGAGTTCCCGCCTCCAAGTCATCGACGGCCCCCCGGAGGCAGTCATTCAGGACGCAGGCGCCGGATCCGGCGTACGCGGAAGCGCAGCGTTGAAGACAGGCGCCAATCCCGTACTGTCCAGCCCGCGCATGAACTCGGCGATCCGCTGGTGCAAATAAGCCTGCACGTCGACATTCCCGTATTCGTAAAATCCGCGGGAGTCGCGTAATCCATCGCGGCCATCGCGCATGTTATCGACCACCCGCTGCGCCGGCAAAAAGCGCGGATCGATTTGCCGGGCCAGATAATGCGATGCGTAATACAGAATGTCGCAACCACCCCAGTCGATAAATTCGAGCAGGCCCAGAACCGAAAATCGCAGGCCGAAGCCGGTGCGAATCGCGGTGTCGATATCTTCCGCGCTCGCCACACCTTCTTCGACCATCCGCGCAGCCTCGTTCATCGCCAGCGCCTGAATACGCGGCACGATATACCCTGGTGATGGCCCACACACCACCGGCACCTTGCCGACCCGCTTAAGCAGTGCGACGACACTTTGTACGGCGCTGTCCGTGGTCTGCGCGCTACGGCTGATCTCCACCAGCGGCATCAGATGCGCGGGATTCAACCAGTGCGCATTGAGTACGCGCTCCGGATGCGCAACGATACGTTGTAACTCCGTAACCAGAAACGTCGACGTAGTCGATGCGATCAAAGTCGTGGCGTCGACATGCTCGCAAAGCCAGTCGAAGGCGGCCTGTTTCGCTTCGATGACTTCCGGCACCGCTTCGAATACGATCGCGCTTTCGCCAAGCGCTACCCGCGCGCCCTCGCGATCCACCACGACGATGCGCGCCAGCGCTTCTTCGGCTTGCGCATCGGTGATACGCGCGAGGCTCACCAGCGTGCGCATTTGCCGCGCAATCTCGCCGCGTGCTGCGGCCGCAAACGCTGCACGCGCGTCGGCATGGCGCGTCTTGAAGTCGATCAGCGTGACGCCCAGGCCGGCATAGGCGAAAGCCAGCGCCATGCCTTGTCCCATGCGTCCGGCCCCGAGAATATGCACCTCCCGAATCGGATCGGAGCCGCGCATCACGCGATGCCTCGCTTCAGGAGCGTGGTCAGCGCATCGCGCGACAGGGACGCGATGCCCAGTTGCTCGAACGTGCGTCCCTCGCCATAAAGATCGCGCTCCGAGACCGCAGACGCGATATTCAGCAGGCCCTCGGCGACCGGCGTCGCCACGCCCGCCCAACGCCCGGCCGACACCAGTAGCGACAAACCGAGCCGCGTATCTTCGAGCATGTACCGATGCGTCTTCAGATCGATATCCTCGCGCCAGTCGCCGCTGTCGGTCAGCTTGCCGTGCGCACCGCGCCCGTACATCCACTCGTCGCCGTCCGGCGCGTAGTGATCGGCGAGCGGGAAATGCGGCGCGCCATAGCCGAAGGCTTCGCGCACCGCCATACGTTCCGCGTCGAGTGCGTTCGTCACACGGCGGATCGACGGTTGCGTGCCTTCATTGTGAATGTCCCATGCGTCGAAATGCTCCAGCGGGCCCGCATTCATCATGATCAGCGGCGGATGGATCACCGGTCCCGCGTTCATCAACGCACCGCTTAGCGCATCCTCGATCCGTTCGACGCACGGATAAGCCGCCTCGAGCACCGCCAACGCCCAATCCGAAAACGCTCCGGGAAACACGCCAGTCGGCAGGCGCGTGGCGTACGCACTGATCACGACGCGATCGTCGCCATGCTTGCGGGCCAGGTACGGCAGCGTCCCCGTTTCGGCGAACGCGGCTCGGGCGGCGTTGCCGCTCTCGTGCATCGCCTTCGCGAACACGTAGCTGCCAAAGGTGCCCGGCGGCAGGAATACCACCTGATCGTCGGCAAGGAGCGGCGCAAGCTGGACCGCGAGCGCCTCGTGCGTCGTCGAAGGCAACGGAATGACGATCAGGCTCGCGCCCCGCACGCCGTCGTCCAGCCGCTCGACGATCCGCACCGCGCCCTGCCCGTCGCCCACCGGCACCTGGCGTTCGCCGCGAAAATCCTTCACACGCAGTGCGCCGCGCTCGCGCAACTGCACGGCCGACGCCGTATCGCGCCGCCACCATGTCACACGATGCCCCTTCTCCAGTAAATCGACCACCGCCGCATAGCATCCGTGACCGCCGCCCAGTACGCAGACATTCATCGTCATTCCCCCTGTTTCGATAACTGTCAGATTACGTGGCCGGCGAATCTGCGGCGCTTCATCTCGCGCAATCCGCATTCAAATCCGGCAACTCATTGCACAACGAAACAATGTTGTCCGCGACGCGGCATCCGGGTCGATCCGTTCTTGCACGATTAAATTGAACGACGCATCATCCCCGGGGCACCTGCCTGGCGCTATACGTTTCGAGGCCCCTGAATGGAAATCGCGATTTCACGCAAACACCGCAACCGTCTTGTCGCATCGCATGGCCGCGAGGATGTCGAACGCGAGGTGTCGCAGGTGCTTTGTCCGCACAGGATGGAAGTGGCCGGGCACGGGCCGTTGAACGCTGAGTTGTACGGCGTGGCGCTGCACCAGACGAGCTTGCTGGAGTTGCATTACGGCAGCGAAACGCAAATCGACGCCGGCGATCTCGGCGATCACTATCTGTTCCGCACGACACTGAGCGGACAATGTTCGCTGCAGTCGGACGGCGAGCGAGTCGCATTGCGCGCGGGCGGCCTCAGCGTGTCGTCCCCGCAACGCGCGAGCCGTATTGTTACCGATCGGGAATGCCGCAACCTGTTGTTGAGAATCGAGCGCCGCGCACTCGAAGTCAAACTCGCGGACATGCTGAACGACAGCATCAGGCAGCCGCTCATCTTTGACCTCGCGGTGCCGGCCGCGCACCCAGGCGCCGCCATCTTTCTATCGACGCTGCGTTATTTGTGCACGCTCTGCGATCAATTCGACGAACCCGCGCATGAGCGCATGTTCGGCAACGACTTCACCCAGTGGCTCGCCTCCGTGCTGCTGAGCCAGTTGCCCCATTCGTACAGCGCCGCGCTCGCCAGGGCGACCTCGGCACCGTTACCGGTGCATGTGCGCCGCGCGCGCGATTACATTCACTCGCATCTCGACGAGCCGCTGCGGCTCGACACGCTGGCGCGCGAAGCCGGCGTATCGCCTCGCACGCTGCAGAACGGCTTCACGCAATTTCTACAGATCTCGCCAGGCGGCTATATCCGCGAACGCAGGCTGGAAGCCGTGCATCGCGCGCTGCGGGCGGCGCCGGATCGCTCGGTGACGGATATCTTCGTCGAGCACGGCGTGCACAGCTTTGGGCATTTCGCCAAGGCCTATACGCGGCGCTTCGGGTGTTTGCCGTCGGCCACCCGCACGGCAGCGCAAGTGCAATTGATCCCCCGTCAGCTTCACGTTGCTCGCCATGTCAGCGCAGAGTGACCCGTCCGTGCCGCTGCTTCATGCCAGCGAACTGTTGCCTCTGAGCGCAACGGACCCCAGCGACACACTGCGCGTACAGGATCTCGATCTGAATCTGCTGAAGGCATTTCACGCCGTTCACGTCGAAAAGAATGTGGGCCGGGCGGCGCTGCGACTCGGCATCACGCAGCCTTCGGTCAGTCATGCACTCAGCCGATTGCGCCTGGTATTTCGCGACGCGCTCTTCGTGCGCACGCCGGGCGGCGTCGAGGCGACGCCGCGTGCACAACGGCTCGCCGGTTCGATCGACCGCGTGCTGCGGATTCTGCAAGAGATGCTCGATGAGAGTGCGCAATTCAGTGCGTCCACGTCGCGGCGCGTTTTCCGTCTGCATATGAGCGATTTCGCCGAAAGCGCATTCCTGCCGACGCTGATGCGCGAACTCGATACGCGCGCGCCAGGCGTCGTCATCGAAACCCATCAGATCGACGACAGCCAGTTCAACGTCGCGCTCGAATCCGGCCGCATCGATTTCGCACTCGGCTATTTTCCGCATGCGTCGAGTCACTTTCATCACAGCGAGCTGCTGCACGAACGCTATGTGCTGCTGACGCCGCGCCGCGTCGCCGAGCGGCTCGCTCTCGACGAGCACTTTACGCTGAGCGCGAATGCGCCTGCCGGCCTGCGATTCATCGCGGTCACGTCGCATTCGCAGGCCACCGAACTGCTCGAACGCAACGGCCTCGCGTCGCGCGTGCGAATCGCGGTGCCGAATTTCATGGTCGTCCCGGCGATACTCAGCCGCTGCGACTACGCGCTGATTCTGCCGCGCACGGTGGCACGCGCGTTTTCGACGCTCGGCGATTACGCCGTGTTCGAAATCGACGACGCCGGCATGTGGCCCGTCAATGCGTACTGGCATCGCCGTTTTGACGCAGACCCCGGCCATCGCTGGCTACGCGGCCTATTGATGGAACTGTTCCGCATCGGCGCACGCGAGCCTTTCGACAGTTGGCTCGGCACACCGACCGAGGTTCCGGGCGAGACACCGCCCGACGCGTCATAACGCTGTACGGCGGCCTGCTCAGAACGACGTGAGGATGCCGGCGACCACCGAACTCGCGGTCGCTCCGGGCTTGGCGACCGGCATGCCGCCGCCTGCCGCCCCGTTGACGGTGAACGATGCGTGCTCGCCGTTGCGAACCATCGCGGCGCCCGTATAGAGCACCGTGCGTTTGGACAGCGGGTAATCGACTCGCACACCGAACGAGTCGGCATTGCCTTCGCTGTCCGTGACCTTGCGGTAATGGCCGTAGCTCAGCAACACGAGCGCGCGTCCGAGCGGAACCGTCGCGTCGAGTTCGAACAGGTCATTGTGCGGATTCGAATACGCCGCGGTGACGGCCGTCGCGACGTCCGGGCCGCCGCGATGCCGCATATAGATAAACGCCGGCTTGATGAAGCCAAAGTCGTACGAGATCCCACCCAGCGCGTAATTCCCCGCTGCCGTCTGACTGCTTGCATTCAACGCTGCGGCACTCGCGGGGCTGAAAGTCTGTTGCATGTAGTCGAGATCGACGGACAAAGCGCCCTGAACATAATTGAGCGACGCGCCATAGGTATCGCCGAGCGTCGATGGCAAATTGGATGCACCGTTCGCGCCACGCGCGGCAATCGCCTTCAGCACCACCCCGCCGATACGCGGCGACACATAGCGTATCGAGTTGTTCACGCGCAGAAATGCGGGTCCGACGAAGTTATTCGCGGCATTGCCCCACGCAAGACCCGCGCCGTTGCCGGGCAAGCTGTACGTGATGAACGACGTATGCAGCACCGTGTAATTCACGCCGGCTTGCATTGTGCCAAACGGCCCCGTCAAACCGACCCACGCTTCCCGGCCGAACAGGGCGCCGTTGTTGCCGAGTGCGCCGGTGGCCGAATTAAAGCCGTTTTCGAGCTTGAAGATCGCGCGATAGCCGCCCCCGAGATCTTCCGTCCCCTTCAGGCCGAACTGGGTGGCGAAGATATCGCCGCTACCCATCCGCACCGCATGCGAGGGACCGAAGTTCGTCAATTCGATCGACGTATCGACCCGTCCGTACAAGGTCACGCTCGATTGCGCTAGCACGGGTGCCGCTGCCACGCAAAGCAGCGCCGCGCTCCACTTCCAGTTGGTCATTCCTGTGATCCCGGCGAGAAATTGTTTTTTTGTGCCGTGCATTCCTGTGGACACGGCGCGACTGCTCTCCGTGATTCATCGTGTGTTTCGATGAATCAGAAAAACGAGGCGAGTCTAGAAAGACCAATTTCGACCGTCGATCAATTCACCGATATAACACTTATAGATAGCGCGCATAACTCGTCGCGCGCACCGCGCTCCATGGGTTCGAGCCTTGTGGGGCGCGGGCCGGCGACCTGTCTCCTGGGGAAAGCTTTAGCCGGTTAGGGAGAAGCGGCAATGTCGCTGAAGGCATTGCGCATATGTTCCGGAAATTTGTTTACGTACGCTGCATTTCCGGACCGCCCGGTGGTGGCCCTTCACGCTGCGTGACAGCGCACGTCGCCGTCCCTCACGGCTGAACCCCGAATACTGGAGAAACCGAATGGCCACATCAACGAGCAGCACGCCCGTGAGCAGGCGCTACACGTATGAATGGTACGTGGTGTTGATTTGCATGCTTGCGTATGTATTTTCCTTTGTCGACCGCCAGGTGCTCGCGCTGATGATCGAGCCGATCAAGAAGGACCTGCATCTGAGCGACACGCAGTTCAGTCTTCTGCAAGGCTTTGCGTTTTCACTCTTCTACGCGGTGATGGGCATGCCGCTCGCGTATCTCGCGGACCGCTTCGCACGGCCGCGCATCATTGCGACGGGGATTGCGCTATGGAGTCTCGCGACGGCCGCGTGCGGCGTCAGCCAGAACTTCGCGCAGATGTTCCTGGCACGGCTGAGCGTCGGGGTCGGCGAAGCGGCGTTGTCTCCCGGCACCTATTCGATGCTGAGCGACTACTTTCCCAAGGAGAAACTCGGCCGCGCGGTGGGCATCTATTCGCTCGGCTCGTTTATCGGCGGAGGAATGGCGTTTCTGATCGGCGGCTATGTGATCAACCTGCTCAAGCAGGTGGCCACCACGACCGTTCCGCTGCTCGGCGACGTGCGCTCATGGCAACTGACGTTCCTGATCGTCGGCCTGCCCGGCTTTCTGGTGGCGCTGCTTTTCATTCTGACGGTGCGGGATCCGCAACGCAAAGGCCTCGTGCGAGACAGCGCAGGCGAGGCGAAGCGCGTGTCGATGATCGATTCGCTGCGATTCATCCGCGAGCACGGCAAAACCTTCGCATGCCACTACCTGGGCTTCTCGTTCTACGCGATGACGCTGTTTTGCCTGATGAGCTGGACGCCCGCATTCTATATTCGCCATTTCGGACTGTCGCCGGTCGAAGCCGGCTACACGCTCGGCGCGATCCTGCTGATCGCGAATACCACCGGCGTGTTCTGCGGCGGCTGGCTCAACGACTGGCTGATGACGAAGGGCCGTACCGACGGTCCGATGCTGGCGGGCACGATCGGCGCAATCGGTATGCTGGTGCCCGCTGTCGTGTTCACGCAGGTGAGCAGTCTGACGGTGTCGCTAGGCTTGCTCGTGATCGCGATGTTCTTCGCATCGTTCCCGATGCCGACTTCCACCGCCGCCATGCAGACCCTCGCGCCCAATCAGATGCGCGCGCAGATTTCAGCGGTGTTCCTGCTGATTTCAAATCTTATCGCACTGGGAATCGGCACGACGCTGGTGGCATTGCTGACCGATAAGGTATTTGGCTCGCCCAAAATGGTGGGCATGTCGATGTCGATCGTCAACCTGCTTGCAACGCTGCTCGCGATCGGACTGCTATGGTTGGGCTGCAAGCAGTTCCGCCTGAGCGTCGCGCGCGAAGCAAATGGAACGGCGCGGGCACATGTCGCGAAAGTTTTGGGCGACGAGGATCGGACCGGTGCGAGCGCAGCGTTCAAAACGACCGGGGTTTAGGACGCGCAGAAGTGGACATGCGCGCGCTTTGCCGCGCATGTCCCGTGACTCAAGGGGCGGTTCCCAACCTCATGCCATGTGATGACCGGTTTGCTCCGGCCTGCGATCGCGCTGATGATGAGTGAATTCCGTCAGAGAGCCAGCCCATCAGCCGCTTCGTCGCTCGGCGAGGCCTCGCACCTCACCGCTTCACTCCCACCACCCCACGCCCGGCCTGCGGCATGGCCATCCATCTCGCGACAGCGCGACTCGCAGGCCGCTCGATCCATCGATACGAAGCGAGACCAATCACGACCGACACCACCACAACTACCCCACACATCAGATCACCCGGTACGCGATGCTGCGCATCGAGCGCCTGCAAAAGCCTGACGAGGACCGGTATCGAGAAAAGATGCGTCAGGTACAGCGAATAAGACGAATCGCCGATCCGTTCAAGCCACGCGCTCCAGCGCAGCTTGTTCTCGAACGCAAGCCCGGCCACCACCACGGCCAGCGCCGGCAAACCGAAAACCAGAAAGCGGTTCGCATCCGTGAGGGTCGGCGCGAATGCGGCGCCAGCGGCGGCTGTCGCAAACAGCAGGACAACGGCTGCGGCCGCCGGCACCGTGCGCCCCGACGCGTACAGCGTGCCGACGCAACAGCCGAACACAAATTCCAGCACCAGCGGGTTCGTGTAGAACGCAAACGCGACACCTTCGCGAGGCAGCAGATGCAACGCCGACGTGAGCATCAGCAATGCGCCGACAGCGAGCAGGCGGTGACGCGTCGCACACATCGCCACGGCGAACACGACGTAAAACCACATCTCGTAGTTCAAGGTCCAGCCGACGCCGAGCACGGGCGCGGCGATGCCCGTCCAGCTCATCGACGGCAGAAATACAAACGAGGAGAACGCGTGCCACGCCGTGACATGCGCGTGATCGAATGCATCGGAAGCCCCCGGCACAATGGCGACGAGCGTAATGAAAAACGCCGTGAGAATCCAATAAAGCGGAACGACCCGCGCGATGCGCGCAAACATGAACGACCTCGCCGACGCCAGGCCGGACGGCACGCCGTGGGTCACGAGCGCCATCACGAATCCGGAGATCACGAAAAAGACGTCGACGCCGATTTCGCCATAGCGCGACACATGTGGGAAGACATGCGCCGGCCAGCCGTGCGAAACCACGATGCCGTTGGTATGAAAAGCGACAACGCCGAGCGCGGCGAGCGCGCGCAAAGCCTGGATCGATCGATACTTCCTGATACTTGCCATTCCCTTGCGCTCGACGTATTGAGTAAGGGCGTCATCGTAGCCCAGACAATCGCAGCACGTGTCGACGAGCGGTTCGGATGATTCAGCCTGGCGCGTTCCACACTCGCGCAAGAAGGCGCCCCGCCGATCGAGAGCGAGCCGATGGCGGCCCGCTCGAGCGCCACCCGCCGCATCACCTCACTACGACGGCCGCTTCGGAATGTTCAATCCCTTCGCCACCGCCGGCCGCGCAACGAACGCCGCCAACACACGCGTCACATTCGGAAAATCCTGAATGCCCACGAGTTCGCCCGCTTCGTAAAAACCGGCCAGGTTGCGCACCCACGGAAAAGTGGCGATATCCGCGATCGAGTACTGGTCGCCCAGAATCCAGTCGCGTCCTTCGAGCCGGTGGTTCAACACGCCGAGCAAGCGCCTCGACTCGCCGACGTACCGGTCGCGCGGGCGCTTGTCCTCGTACTCCTTGCCAGCGAACTTGTGGAAGAAGCCGAGCTGCCCGAACATCGGTCCGATGCCGCCCATCTGGAACATCACCCACTGCATCGCTTCATAACGGCCGGCGGCGTCTTGCGGGATCAGCTGGCCGCTCTTGTCCGCGAGATAAATCAGAATCGCGCCGGATTCGAACAGCGGCAGCGGCTTGCCGTCGGGTCCCTTGGGATCGAGGATCGCGGGAATCTTGTTGTTCGGATTGAGCGACAGAAACTCCGGCGTCATCTGATCGTCCGTATCGAAACGCACCAGATGCGGTTCATACGGCAAGCCGGTCTCTTCGAGCATGATCGAAATTTTCACGCCGTTCGGCGTGGGCAGCGAATAGAGCTGAATCCGGTCCGGGTGCTCGGCGGGCCATTTCTTCGTGATCGGGAAAGCGGATAAATCGGTCATGTGACGGTGTCAACCTTGTACGAAAGTCGTGCGATTGGGAGCCCGATCGGGCGTGCGGCAAGCGGCATCAATAAACGGCCGGCTTCGATGACGCTCACGCGCGTGCCGCGATCGCGGGACCGCCAAATATAAACCGACGCGACGCAACGCGTGCGGGAGCGCCTCGGTGGGCCGAAGCGTGAATCGGAACGCGCTACGCTTTTCCCAAACTCACCACGCGGACCTGCCGGCCGGAATCGCCGCCGCGACTCACGAACAGGCCCGAGCGCAAGAAGCCAGCTTCGCACGCCGCCGCCCCTTCACCACAAATCCTTGGTCGCCGTGCCCGCGCGAAGGTTGAATCCCTCACGCCACAACGCCGCGCCAACCGTCAGCAGCAGCGTCTTCTGCTCGTCGTCAAGCAACGCCCACGCCGTCGACAACCACGTGGCGAAACTCGCGCAGGTGGATTCGAGGTCAACGGGCGCTTTGCCCTCCAGGTACTGCCGTTCGAACATCGAAAGTACTTTTTCGGGTGTCATTGGCGCTGCCTCCATGTGGGATGCGCCAAGTCTAAAGGCGCCACCCCGCGCGCGGAATGCTCCGCGCCACCGATTGCGGGTTACTCCCAGGCAGTTGCGTTCGAACATCCGGGCAAGCGGAATTGACAGGCCGCCCTCCTCCAGGCGCGAGAACGCAGCCACGCGAAAGCAAACGCGAAGAGGCGCCGAAGCGCCTCTTCCCCGCCGCAATGATGCCGGCGGTCATTCAGAAACAACCGCAAGCCGCATTACGGCATGTTGCGCTTCGCATTGTCCTTCCTGTCTTCCTTCGCATCGCCGTAGGCTTTCTGCACCTTGCCCGCACCTTGTTGCAAGTCGCCCTTCACTTCCTTGGCCGGATTGTTCGTGACCTTGCCGACGGCTTCGTTGACCTTGCCCTTGACCTGTTCTCCCACACCCTTTACCTGGTCCTTGTTCATGTTCGGCTCCACTGTCTGGAATGCCGGCGCGACATTACGCCAGTACCGATATTGAGCAACGGGTGTGCCCACGCTGCGCGCCGGACCGATGGGTCTGCCAGCATGGCCGCAAAAAATATTTGAAGAAATGCCTAAAGTTCCGCCGCGGCATGCCGTAAAGGGGCCATGGAGGAGCTATGGATCACACACCCAATACGCTTTCAGGATCATCCCAGTCCACGCTGATCGATGGAGACATTGCGCACATTGCGCGCGTAATGCGGACGTCTTTACACGGCGACCTGGCCGGTCCGATCCTGCCCCCCACCTATTGGCGCAAGCGTCTGCACGCGTTGCTCGACACCGGCCATCTTTCCCACGCGCAACTGTGCACGGTCGACAGCCTCCTGCTGCAACTCGACCAGTTCGAAGCTCAACCAGCATGGGATACGCTCGCTCCCGCCACCGCCGCGCTATACGCGCCGCCCTATCCCGACAGCGCCAGCGGTCATCACTAACATCCAGTCGAACCGGCACGCCTGCGCCTGACACGCGGCCCCGCCGACTGCCCCCGCGCGATCAAAACCCGCGAGCGCGCGATCCGGGTCGCAGCGTCGACACACACCGCAATACTGGACTCCGCGTCCGGCTCCCAGCCGGCCCGTATGACGGCGGCACCGCGCTTTAGCCGCCGACGCTCTCCGCATCCGCGAAAATTCCGCCCCGGAATCCCGAAAATAGCGAAAATGGGACGACCTTAGGTCATAATGTCCGCAAAAATTCCCAGCAAGGACGCCTGTGACCCTCGCCGCACCGCTCAACCTGCTCCGGCAGGCGCGCGCCCGCTTCACTCAACGAGAAATCGCCGCGCACGTCGGCAAGGACATCAAGACGGTGCGCCGCTGGGAAAAAGGCGAAACACCGTGCCCGGCGATGCTCGAGCCGGCCCTGCGTGATCTGTTGCAGCAAGGCGCGCGAACCAGCAGCGGCACGGCCGGCGACGCGCAATTCCGTTTCATCGATCTGTTTGCCGGTATCGGCGGAATTCGCATGGGCTTCGAGGCGCACGGCGGCGATTGCGTGTTCACGAGCGAATGGAACGACTTTTCGACGAGAACGTACCGCGAGAACTATCCCGGCGGCGGCGACCACGCGCTGATCGGTGACATCGTCGCCTTCCCCGCCGAAGAGGTGCCGGGTCACGACGTGCTGCTGGGCGGCTTCCCCTGCCAGCCGTTTTCGATTGCCGGCGTCAGCAAGAAGAACGCGCTGGGCCGGCCGCACGGTTTCGAATGCACGACGCAAGGCACGCTCTTTTTCGACGTCGCGCGGATCATCGCGGCGAAGCGCCCCGCCGCGTTCCTGCTGGAGAACGTGAAGAACCTGCTGTCGCACGACAAGGGCCGCACCTTCGACGTGATCCTGCAAACCTTGCGCGACGAACTCGGCTACGAAGTGCACCACCGCGTGATCGACGGCCAGCATTTCACGCCGCAGCATCGGGAGCGGATCATCATCGTCGGCTTTCGCGGCAAGACCGCGTTTTCCTGGGACGACCTGCATCTGCCGGAACAGGGCCCGCGGCTCGGCTCGATCCTGCATCGCACGGATGGCAGCGAACCGGTGCTGCCGTGGGATCACGACCGCTTCTTCGACCACACCGCGCAACGCGTGCAGCCGAAGTACACGCTCACACCGAACCTGTGGACGTATCTGCAGAACTACGCGGCCAAACACCGCGCGGCGGGCAACGGCTTCGGCTTCGGCATGGCCTATCCGGACAGCGTGACGCGCACGCTGTCGGCGCGCTATCACAAGGACGGCTCCGAGATCCTCGTGTACCAAGGCGAAGCGCTACGCCCGCGCCGCCTGACACCACGCGAATGCGCGCGCCTGATGGGCTTTCCCGACACCTTCAGGATTCCGGTCAGCGACACCCAGGCCTACCGGCAATTCGGCAACAGCGTCGTCATGCCGGTGATGCGCGAAGTGGCGCGCATCATGCTGCCGCACGTGCAAACCCTGCTCGCCGAGGACAACTCGCATGGCTCGAAGCAAGCCCTTTCGCTGTACGCGTGAACCGCGCGTCGCCGTGACGGCCCGCCGGCGTCGCGGCGATGTCGCATCCAGGTCCGGGCACTGACGCGATGGTCGATATCGTCGACAGCGCGACGCGCAGCCGGATGATGTCCGGCATTCGCGGCCGCAATACCAAACCGGAAATCCTGATCCGCAGCCTGCTGCATCGCCAGGGGTTTCGCTTTCGTCTCGATGCGCGTGATCTGCCGGGCCGCCCCGACATCGTGTTGCCGCGCTATCGCGCAGTCGTGCTGGTGCACGGCTGTTTCTGGCACGGCCACGACTGCCGTCTGTTCAAATGGCCGCAAACGCGGCCGGAGTTCTGGCACGAGAAGATCGGCCGCAATCGCAGCAATGACGACAAGGTACGCCACGCGTTGCTCAACGACGGCTGGCGTGTGGCGGTGGTGTGGGAATGCGCGTTGCGTGGCGCCAATCGCGACATTGCGGGCGTGTTGCAACGGCTCGTCGACTGGTTGAAGAGCGACTCGCCGAGCTTCGAGGAACGCGGCTGAAAGCCGCCTGTCGCCGGGCTGTCACCTGCCCGGCCAGGGCGAATCTCGCAGCCGCTGGTGATACACTCGACAGGCTACCTCGGAGCCTTTTTGTGCGCCGTTGCGGACGGTCCGCCGCACCTCGTGCAGCACGCAATCGCACGCTCCGACTATCCCAGAACCAATCAACAAGGGAGGCACATCATGGCTGATTTCCGTCTCTGGTCCGACGACTTTCCCACCAACGGCTTCATGCCGAAATCGCACGAATATCACGATAAGGCGTTCGGCGTGGACGGTGAGAACATCTCGCCCGCGCTGCAGTGGGAGGCGCCGCCGCCGGACACACAAAGCTTCGCGCTCACCGTGCACGACCCCGACGCCCCGACCGGCAGCGGCTTCTGGCACTGGGTCGTGGTGAACATTCCGGGCGACGCCCGCTCGCTGCCGCGCAACGCCGGCAAAGCGGATGGCTCGCTGCTGCCGCAAGGCGCGCTGCAGGTGCGCAACGACTACGGCACGGTCGGCTTCGGCGGCGCCGCGCCGCCGCGCGGCGACCGGGCGCATCGCTACATCTTCCGTCTGCATGCATTGAAGGTGCCGCATCTGCCGATCAACGCGGACACCACCAACGCCGTGGCGCGCTTCATGACCCATCTGAACGAACTCGACTCCACCACCCACACGGGCCTGTACGAACTCAAGTAACGCACGGGACGCGCAACCGGCTCGCGTTCGCGGCGCCGGCAGCGCGTCTTACCGCGCACGGCGAGCCGCGCGCGCGGTTCGTCGGCGGACCGCCGGGCCATCCCACTACAAATCGAACAATCGATGCACGCACAATCCTCGCGCAACGGCACCTCCTCGCCGGGCGCTGCAGCCGACGCCCCCGCCGCGTCGCCCGAGACCGGTGCCGAACTCGGCCTGCCGCTGCCACAACGCTACTGGGCGATGCTGGTCATCGCGCTCGGGCTCACGCTCGCGGTGCTCGACAGCGCGATCGCCAACGTCGCGCTGCCGACGATCGCGCGCAACCTGCACGCGAGCGCGGCCGGCTCGATCTGGGTCGTCAACGCCTATCAGCTGGCGATCACCATTTCGCTGCTGCCGCTCGCCTCGCTCGGCGACCGCATCGGCTACCGGCGCGTCTATCTGAGCGGCCTCGTTCTGTTCACGGTGTCCTCGTTCGGCTGCGCGCTGTCCACCTCGCTGCCGACCCTCGCGTTCGCCCGCGTGATCCAAGGCTTCGGCGCGGCGGGCATCATGAGCGTGAACACCGCGCTGGTACGCATGATCTATCCGCCCGCGCAGCTCGGCCGTGGCGTCGCGATCAACGCGATGGTGGTCGCGGTGTCGTCGGCGGTCGGGCCGACGGTGGCCTCCGGCGTGCTCGCGGTCGCGTCGTGGCCGTGGCTGTTCGCGATCAACGTGCCGATCGGGATCGCGGCGATCGTCGGCGGCTTCAAGGCGCTGCCGATGAACCCGGGCCACGACTCGCCGTACGACTACCTGAGCGCCGTGATGAACGCATTCGTGTTCGGCCTGCTGATTTTCGCGGTCGACGGACTCGGCCACGGCGAGCGGTACGGCTATGTCACGGTCGAAGCAATCGGCGCGCTCGTGATCGGCTACTTCTTCGTGCGCCGTCAGTTGACTCAGTCGGCGCCGCTGCTGCCGATCGATCTGCTGAAGATTCCGGTGTTCGCGCTGTCGATCGGCACCTCGGTCTGCTCGTTCTGCGCGCAGATGCTGGCCTTCGTGTCGCTGCCGTTTCTGCTGCAGGAAACCTTGGGGTTATCGCAAGTCGAAACCGGTCTGCTGATGACGCCGTGGCCCGCGATCATCATTCTCGCGGCGCCGCTTTCCGGCGTGCTGTCGGACAAGGTGTCGGCGGGCTGGCTGGGCGGCATCGGCCTCGCCGCGCTGACGCTCGGACTGCTGCTGCTCGCCACGCTCGGCCCGCATCCGGACGCATGGCAGATCTCGTGGCGCATGGCGTTGTGCGGCGCTGGCTTCGGCATCTTCCAGTCGCCAAACAACCGCACCATCCTCTCGGCCGCGCCGCGTGAGCGCAGCGGCGGCGCGAGCGGCATGCTCGGCACCGCGCGCCTGACCGGGCAGACGCTCGGTGCGGCACTGGTCGCGCTGATCTTCGGCATTGCGCCGCAAACCGGGCCGATCGTGGCGCTGTATGTGGCGGCGGGCTTCGCGGCGGTCGCTTCGGTGGTTAGCACGGTGCGCGTCATGCAACCGCGCAGCACGCCAGCCGTTTGACACAGCGTTTCCCTCACGCATCGCACGCACAAACAGAAAGAGCGCGGATCACATGATCCGCGCTCTTCTATTTCGTTCGTTCTCCGATCTTGATGTTAATCCCGCCTGGACGTGACAGCCTGGGTGCCTCCCTCAAGACCGAAAGAGGCGCCGATCCGGCTACGACGAAGACGCCGTCACGTCAGCGAGCTTTACCGCTTTGGCCGTCACCGAAGAGGCGGTCGCGACGTTGCGCAGATCCGCGAGGAAGGTGTCGCGCCATACCGATAGATTGTTCTCGCGCATCGGCGCCATCATGTCGGCGTGACGCGCCTGGCGCTCGGCGAGCGGCATCGACAGTGCGCGTTCCAGCGCTTCGGCCATCTGCGACAGATCGAACGGATTGACGACCAGCGCGCCCGGCAACTGCTCGGCGGCGCCGGCGAATTGCGACAGCACCAGCACGCCCGGATCGGCCGGGTCCTGTGAGGCGACATACTCTTTGGCGACGAGATTCATGCCGTCGCGCAACGGCGTCACATAGCCGACCTGCGACTGACGGAACAGCGCCATCAGCAGATTGCGCTCGTACTTGCGATTCAGATACTGGATCGGCGTCCAGTCGAGCTGCGCGAAACGTCCGTTGATGCGGCCCGCTTCGCCCTCCAGCGTCTGACGGATGCGCTGATAGGTCTGCACGTCCGCGCGCGTCGGCGGGGCGATCTGCACGAGCGAGACCCGGCCGTGCCAGCCCGGCGCATTCAGCAGCAGTCGCTCGAACGCCTGGAAGCGCTCCACCAGCCCCTTCGAATAATCGAGGCGGTCGACGCTCATGATCAGCTTGCGCCCGCGCATGCCGTCGCGCAGGCTGCGTACCGGCTTGCGGTCGGTGAACTGCTCGGCGGCTTTCGCAATGGCGTCCGGATAGATGCCGATCGGATACGCGCCGACCTTGAGGAAGCGGTTATACGCGTGCACCATGCCGTCTTCGCTGGAGGTGCCGTGCTGCCCGCGCTCGATATAGTCGACGAACGACTGGCGATCCGCCTCGGTCTGAAAACCGATCACGTCGTAGCTGCACATCGCCTTGACCAGTTCTTCGTGCGGCGGAATCGTGCGCAGCACTTCCGACACCGGAAACGGAATATGCAGGAAAAAGCCGATCGGATTCTTCACACCGAGTTCACGCAGGCAGCGCGCGAACGGCAGCAAGTGATAGTCGTGGACCCAGATGATGTCGTCGGGCTTGAGCAACTCCTTGAGCTGCTTCGCGAGCGTCGCATTGACGCGCTGATAGCCCGCGTATTCCTGGCGGTCGTAGCGCGAGAGATCGTTGCGATAGTGGAAGGTCGGCCACAGCGTCGCGTTGGAAAAACCGCGGTAGTACTGGTCATAGTCGCGCTTGGTGAGGCCCACGGTCGCGTAGGTCACGTTGCCCTGTTTTTCGATGACCGGAGCGGACGGCTCGCTCACCGTTTCGCCGCTCCAGCCGAACCAGACCCCGCCGGTTTCCTTCAACGCGTCCAGCACGCCGATCGCCAGCCCGCCTGCTGCGGGGCGTCCTTCCTGGATCGGTGCGACACGATTCGATACCACGATCAGTCTGCTCATTGGTTCTCCACCTAGTCAGTTGTTTCGTTGCATGCGGACATGTGCCGAAAGGTGCACGCAAGTCGCGTGCCGATTTTGAAAGATGCGGAAATAAAAATGTATGCAAATGTGACGGGCAAGTAGAAACCCGCGAGCAATTCGCATTACAAAGGAATTTTTTGCTGTATTAACCGACGAAACCGGAACAGACGCTCCGACCGTCAAAATCGTTCGAATGGAGTTCGAACGAGCTCACGCATCCTGTTCCGAGCCCAGATCGCGCTGATAATCCAGCCCTTCTTTGCGTGCGCCGCCCTGGTTGTGCTCGCCGTCGGGCGGCGCATCGGGCGCCACGCGGTTCTGCGCGGCCGGGTCCGGCGACACCGCGGGCTCGGTCTGGCTGGCGCCTGGCCGGGCGTCGCGCTTCGAATGGCGCGCTGAGCGTCGCAATGCGGGATGTCTCATGATCGTTGCCTCCGGAGAAGCGCGCCGCTATTCAGCGGCATCCATACAGTTTAGGGGGCGCAAAGGTAAATTACCGGTAAAAGATGCGCCCGGTTTGTAACAAATACACAAATTTGATGCGCCGGACGGGTACCCGGTGTAGCGGACGTGTCAGAGTTGCATCCGCTGCGTCAGGGGGCCGACAGCTTGCGGCGTCTGCGTGGGCTGCGGTGGCGGATCACCGATCGGCGGAGCGACGGGCTCGATCGGTTCGATCGGCTCCGGAGCCGGGCTGGGGATGGTGTCGGGCTCGGCCGGGTTCGGCGGCGGCGATGGCGGTTCGATCGGCTCGGGACGGTGAGCGTGCTTCGAAGGGGGAAGCGCGGGAGCGGCGGCGTAGTCCGGCATGTCGGTTATCCTCGTTTTGCGTTCCTTCGGATCGCAGCAAGGCCTGTGCCGTTACGACGCCCTCCCGACGGGCTGGGCGATGTGGGGTGCGGGCGGGGCCTGGCCCCGCCCGTCAAGCGTCCGCGCCGCCCAGAGCGCGCGATTCGTCGGCGGCATCGCCTTCTTCACGCGCGTCGTTGCCGTACTCGACCAGCCGGTTGTACAGCGTCTTAAGACTGATGCCGAGAATCTCCGCGGCGCGCGTCTTCACCCCGCCGCATTGTTCGAGCGTGGCCAGAATCAGCTGACGGTCCGCCTCGGCGAGCGACGTGCCGAACGGAATCGTAATGGCCGTGCCGGCAGCGGGCTTCGACAACGTGATCTGCAACGGCACCGTCGCCGTGCTGTCCGAATCCGCGCCCGACATGATGTGCGCGCGCTGCACGTAGTTCTTCAGCTCGCGCACGTTGCCGGGCCACGGATACGACATCAGCATTTCCTTCACGGCGGCGGGGAAGTGCTTCTTCGTGCTGTGGCGCTCGTTGAGTTCGTCGAGGAAAGCCTGCGCGAGCAGTTCGACGTCCTTGCCGCGGTCGCGCAGCGGCGGCAGGCTGATCGGAAACACGTTCAACCGATGGTAGAGGTCGAGGCGCAGCTTGCCTTCCAGCACTGCCTGCTCGGGGTCACGGTTGGTGGCCGCGATCAGGCGCACATCGGTTTCGATTTCCTTGGTCGTGCCGACCCGCATGAACATGCCGGTTTCCAGCACGCGCAGCAGTTTCACCTGCAGCTCGATCGGCATCTCGGTGATCTCGTCGAGGAACAGCGTGCCGCCGTTCGCGCGCTCGAAATAGCCCTTGTGCTGCCGGTCCGCGCCGGTGAACGAACCGCGCTCGTGACCGAACATTTCCGATTCGATCAGATTCGGCGAGATCGCGCCGCAGTTGACGGCGAGGAACGCGTGCTTGCGGCGCAAGCTCAGTTCATGCAGCGTCTGCGCGGCGACTTCCTTACCGGTGCCCGACTCGCCCACCAGCATCACGGAGGCCGCGGTCGGCGCGACGCGGCCGATCTGGTCGTAGACCTCCTGCATCGCCGGCGAGTTGCCCAGCATCAGCCCGAAGCGTCCCATGCGGCGCAGCTCGCCACGCAACGTGCCGATTTCCGCCTTCAGGTCGCCGGCGCGCGGCAAACGCGACAGGATCGCCTTCACGCGCTGCATGTTGATCGGCTTGACCAGGTAGTCGGTGGCGCCCATCTTCAGCGCGTTGACCGCCGACTCCACCGTGGCGTGGCCGGTAATGACGATCACCTCCACGCCGGAGCGCGGATCCAGATCTTCGAACAGATCGACCCCGCTGCCATCGGGCAGCTTCAGGTCCGTAAAAACGACGTCCGGCATCTGCCGGACCAGTTGAATGCGCGCTTCGCGCAAATCGCCCGCGGTGGCGGTGGTCAGACCGTCTTCCCCGATGATGGCGGAAAGCGCCTCGCGGGTACCGGCATCGTCGTCGACAATCAGTACATGTGGCATCGCGTCTCGAAAACCTGCAAGCGTGGGTAGGGAAGCATGCCAATGCGCATGCTGAAAAGCGGGCCGGCGGTGGCGCGCCGTACCGCGGCGCGCGCTGGATATGACGAACGCACTGACTTTCCGCGCGCGCACCCGCCGGTGACTTCATACAATATTGCAACAATAACCAGGGAATTCCCGATTATCACCGCAGCATTGTTGTGTATTTGCCCATTATACGGCTTTATCCAAACAAATTAACCTTTTGGCCGGGCGCGCCGCGCGTCGATGTGAGATGGCGGCGATACGGGGCAGCCACCGCCTTAACTGCGCGGAAACGGCCACGCCCGGCCATCGCCATTCGTATGCGCCGAGCCGTTCGCTGCGTGCGCGCCCGGGCTCGCACTTGCCGTTGTCAGGTCGGCTGTGGGGGATGCGGGCGTGGCGACAGCGCCGCCCTCGTCTTCCCAGCGGCTCAATTCCCGCGCGGACGGGAACTTGGCCGTGCGCTTGCTCTGTACATAACGGACTGCCAGAAAGCCGCCCAGCGCCATCAATGCACCGAAGATGCCAATTGGTCGTGCCATCGTGAACTCCTTGTGGTCGTGAAGCGGATAAGAGCCGGACCGCGCTCGCCACTCAGCGCGCGGTCAGGACGCCCAGCAGAAAGCCTACACCCGCCGCGATACCGATCGCGCGCCATGGGTTGTGCCGCACGTAGCGCTCCGCGCTGACGGTGGCTACCCGGTAACGCCGCTGCGCGTTGTGCTGCGCATCGCCCAGCGCGGACTGCAACGTCTCTACATGCGTGCCCAGCCTGTCGCGCAGCGCGTCCACGCCCTCGCCCGGGACGTTGGCGGCGAGCCGCAGCATTTCCTCCGAGTCCTTCAGCAGCACCCGCAGATCCTCGACAATCTTCTGGCCGCCGAGTGCAAGTTGTTGCGTGGTGTCAGTCATCATTCACTCCTCGTCTAGATTCGGCGTTCGTGTGCGCACCGGGGCATCAAGGGGCTTCGCACCCTCCGTCGATGTTCGCCGCGGAAAAGCACACGCGTGTCGGGCCATTGACGCAAACGGTGTGCCCGGTAAATGGGGCCCTCCAGGACGCCCTGCTCGTTGCGTCACGCACATTCGACCGATCGCGCGAATGTCCGTCGCACTGTGTCAGTTAGATTGCCGGAAACCGTGTCGAAGTGGTTAAATCGACTTCTGCGAGATATCGGCTGGACCAGTCTGTCTCGCGTCCAAGGCCTGCGCGCCGTAACAACACACTCATTTGCACAGGACCGTCTATGGCGTCAATCGATCTGGACTCGCCCACCGTCTCCGCCGGCGGCAATGCTTCGGCACAGGCGAAGCAGCGCGTCGCGGACGGCGTCGCGGGACTGAAATCGTACGGGCTGCTGTACGGCTCGTCGCCGATCATGCTGGATCTGTACGAGCAGATCGAGCGCGTCGCCAGCACCGACGCGACCGCGCTGATCATCGGTGAATCCGGCACCGGCAAGGAACTGATCGCCCGCACGATTCACGATCAAAGCAGCCGCAAGGACGCCGCGTTCGTCGCCGTGAACTGCGGCGCGATTCCCGACGAACTCATCGAAGCCGAGCTGTTCGGCCACGAAAAAGGCAGCTTTACCGGCGCGGTCCAAGGCCGCGTCGGCTACTTCGAACACGCGAACGGCGGCACGCTGTTCCTCGACGAAATTACAGAAATGGCGCCGGTGCGCCAGGTCAAACTGCTGCGCGCGCTCGAAACGGGCACCTTCTACCGGGTCGGCGGCACCGACCTGATCAGCGGCAACGTGCGCGTGATCGCCGCCACCAATCGCGACCCCGCGGTGGCCGTGAAGGAAAACGGCTTGCGCGAAGACCTGATGTACCGGCTCGCGGTGTTCCCTTTGCGCGCGCCGCCACTGCGCGAGCGCGACGGCGACCGCGAACTGCTCGCGCAACACTTCCTCGTGCAATTGAATCAGCAGGAAGGCACGAGCAAGAGCTTCAGCAAACGGTCGATCGAAACGCTGCGCACCTGGTCGTGGCCGGGCAACGTGCGGGAGTTGAAGAACGCGGTGTACCGCGCGTTCATTCTCGCGGAGAAGACCGTCGAGCTGCCGCATCCGCATCTCGCGTCGCGGGTTAAAAAACCCGTCACGCAGGGTGACGCGATGAGCGTGTGGATCGGCACGCCGCTCGCCGATGCGCAAAAGCAGATCATCCTCGGTACGCTCAAGTATTGCGGCGGCGACAAGCGGCGCGCGGCCAAAGCGCTCGGCGTGAGTTTGAAGACGCTGTACAACCGCCTGAGCGCATACGGCGACGAAGGCGCGGAAGAAGAAGCCGAACAGTAAGCGTTTTGCAAGACGTGCCCCTGCGCAAAACTGAACCAGCTGCCTTGCCTGGTACTCACGCGATCCCGACAATGTGGATGCATCGGGCGAAGCAGCCGGCTTCGCATTGCTTCGTGCATTGCTTCGCATTACCAGGCAAATTCCTGGTTTCGTTCACCAGAAACCGGTTTGGTCTGCATCATGTTTTGCAATTTCTTGCACTTTGCCACTGCCAATTACAAAACGCATCCTGCAAAATGCGGCAGCGTATTGGAACGACGTGCCGCTCGTTCGCTCTCGCGTGAATGAAAGGCACTTGCACGAGCAGAGACAGGGAAATGCAAAAGAACACGGTGTGGGCCGGCAGGGCAAAAACAACGGCCAGATGCGCACGTCAGCGTGCAACGGCGCTCGTCGCATTCGCGCTCGTTGCGTCGTCGGCATTGAGCGGCTGCAGCTCGCTTTACTCCGAAGGTGCCGTGGCAGGCGCCGGTATCACGGGCGCGGCGGTCGCGACGAAAGTCACGAGCAACGCGGCAGTCGCCACCGGCATCGGCCTCGGCGCAGTGGCGGCGGCCCGCGCCGGCGTGCAGTACTCGGAACGCGTAGTCCATCGGAATACGCAGGACAGCATCGCCAGAGCGGCCGGGCCGCTCGAGGTCGGCGCGGTCGCGCCATGGGGCGTGACCCACTCCTTCCCGATCGAAGACGATCAGCACGGACGCGTCACCGTCAGCCGCGCGATCAGCACGGGCGCGCTCGACTGCAAGGAAATCGTCTTCTCCGTCGACGAGACCGCGACCAAAAACGTCCCCGCGAGCAGCGCGTTCTTTGTCGCGTCGGTCTGCCGTGACGGCGAGAACTGGAAGTGGGCGTCGGCCGAACCCGCCACCGAACGCTGGGGCGCGCTGCAATGAAGACGCTCTCGCTTCGCGTCTCGCGCGCGGCGGCTCGCGCACGTGTCGCGCGATTGTCCGGCAACCGTCTGCGGCTGATCGCGGCCGGCGCGCTCTGCGTCGGCGCAAGCCTGCTGACGAGCGGCTGTTCGTCCGTCGGCGCCGCGAGCGGTGCGGCGGCGGGCGTTGCATCGGGTCTTGTGACCTCGAACCCGGCCGTCGCGATCGGCGTCGGTATCGCCGTGCAGGCCGCGACAGACGAAGTCGTCGGTCGCTACATGCGCAGCATGCACAAGGACCAACAGGACCTGATCGCCGCGTTGGCAGGCGCGATGCCGGTCGGCGAGACGCGGCCCTGGTCGGTCAAGCACACGCTGCCCATCGAGAACGGGCACGGCGAGGTGCGCGTGACGCGCGCGTTCGGTTCGGCGCTCGCGCTGTGCAAGGAGTTCGTGTTCTCGGTGAAGGACGGCGACGGGCCGAACGCGCCGCAAGCCTGGTTCACGGCGAGCGCTTGCCAGCAGGACAAAGGCTGGAAGTGGGCTTCGGCCGAACCGGCGGTCGAACGCTGGGGCAATCTGCAATAAAAAAGCGGCGGGGTCTCCCCTGCCGCTTTCGCATGAACCGCCTTGTCTGTCTGAATCAACCAGACCCGCTACGCCTCAAGACTCCACGTCTTCCAGACTGAAGATTTCGGTCTGGTCGTTGTACGAGAAGATCTCGCCATAACGGCCCCAGTTGATCACCGCGTCGAGCGTTTCTTCCGCCGCGCTGTCCGACAGAAAATCTTCCAGCTCCTGCTCGAAGCGCACGCGCGGCGCGCGATGCCCCGGCCGCTCGTTCAACACCTTCTTGATCCGCGCGGCGAGCGGCACGTGCCGCAGCAGATGCTCGGCGAACATCATCTTGCGTTCCTGCGTGCCGAATTCGGAGAACACGCGCGCGGGCGGCGTCAGGAAAATATCGCCTTCGCGCACGTCGGCAAAACCCAGATGCTGCAGCACTTCGGCCACCGGGAACAGGTCGTCCACCTCCAGATGCAGCGAGCGCGCGATTTCCGGCATGTCCGCGCGGCCGTGATACGGCGCGGCGGCCAGCGTCTCGATCAGACCGGCCATCAGGTTAGTCGACACATGCGGCAGCCAGCTATGCAGCTCCAGCCCCTTCTTGGTCTTTTCGTCGGTCTGACGCGCGGTCATCTTCGCGTAGATGTCGTCGACCAGACGCCGGAACGCCGGGTCCAGCCGGTTGCGCGGATGCTTGAACGGCACCTTGATCTCGGCGATCACGCGGCCCGGATTCGACGACAGCACCAGAATCCGGTCGCACATGAACACCGCTTCCTCGATGTTGTGCGTGACGATCAGCACCGCCTTGATCGGCATGCGGCCTTGCGTCCACAGATCGAGCAGGTCGGTGCGCAGCGTTTCGGCGGTCAGCACGTCGAGCGCGGAGAACGGCTCGTCCATCAGCAGCAGCGTGGGGTCGACCACCAGCGCACGTGCAAAGCCGACGCGCTGCCGCATGCCGCCCGACAACTCGCGCGGATACGCGTTTTCGAAACCGTCCAGACCGATCAGGTCGATCGCGGCCAACGCGCGCGTGCGCCGCTCGGCGGCGCCGACGCCTTGCGCTTCGAGACCCGCTTCCACGTTCTGCAGCACGGTCAGCCACGGGAACAGCGCGAAGGTCTGGAACACCATCGCGACGCCCTTCGCCGGGCCGTCGAGTGGCTTGCCCATATACGTGACTTCGCCGTCGGTCGGCTCGATCAGACCGGCGATGATGCGCAGCAGCGTCGACTTGCCCGAGCCCGAACGGCCCAGCAATCCGACGATCTCGCCTTCGCGCAACGACAGGTTCGCGTCGTCGAGCACGAGCAGCTCGCCCTGCGTCTTGTTGAAACCACGGCACACGTCCTTGACACTCAGGATCTCTTCGCCGAGGCGCGGCGGCTTCGGCGGCGTCTGGGTCGGCGCGGCGGTCATAGCAGCTTTGGGATTTTGCATCGCGTTATGCCTTCATATCTCAATCGAGCCGGAGCTTAGCTTCGGCGTAGGCGTACATCGGACGCCACAGCAGGCGGTTGAACAGGGTCACGAACAGGGACATCACGGCGATGCCCACGATGATCTTCGGATAGTCGCCCGCCGCGGTGGTCTGCGCGATGTACGCGCCCAGCCCGTGAGCGGCCACCTTCGTATCGCCCCACTGGACGAATTCGGCCACGATGCTCGCGTTCCATGCGCCGCCCGACGCGGTGATCGCACCGGTCACGTAATAAGGGAAGATGCCCGGCAGCATCGCCTGACGCCACCACTGCCAGCCGCGGATGTGGAAATTCTTGGCCGCCTCGCGGTAGTCGTTCGGATAGGAGCTCGCGCCGGCGATCACGTTGAAAAGGATATACCACTGCGTGCCGAGCACGATCAACGGCGACAGCCAGATGTCCGGGTTCAGATGGAAACGCACGATCGCGATCACGAACACCGGGAACAGCAGGTTCGCCGGGAACGCGGCGAGGAACTGCGCGAGCGGCTGGATCTTTTCCGCCAGCGCCGGGCGCAGGCCGATCAGCACGCCGACCGGCACCCAGATCACCGAGGCGATCGCGATCAGCACCACCACCCGCAGCAGCGTGATGAGCCCGAGCACGAGCACGTGGCCGACCTCTTCGAGCGTCACGCCGGTGCGCACATAGAGGAACACGCGATACACCACGTAGACGGTAGCGATCAGCACGAACGCCGCCCACAGCATGTCGCCGAGCTTCGAACTCTTCTCGCGCTGCGGAATCTGGAAGCGCGGCGCGCTGAACGCCGGCAACTGGAAGCGCACCCGCGCGGCCTTCGCGAACATCCAGCCGATCGGCACCAGCAGGCGGTGAATCAGGCGCGTGCGGCGAATCAGGTCGAGCAGCCAGGACTCCGGCGCGTCGCCCGAACTGGTGGTTTCCATGCGGAACTTGTCGGCCCACGCGACGAGCGGACGGAACAGGAACTGGTCATACGCGAGGATCACGACCGTCATCGCGAGGATCACCCAGCCGATCGCATGCAGGTTCTTCTCCGAGATCGCCTGCGCCAGAAACGCGCCGATGCCCGGCAGCGTGATCGTGTTGTTGCCGACCGTGATCGCTTCGGAGGCGACCACGAAAAACCAGCCGCCCGACATCGACATCATCATGTTCCAGATGAGGCCCGGCATCGAGAACGGCACTTCGAGCTTCCAGAAGCGCTGCCACGAGGTCAGATGAAAACCGCGCGACACTTCGTCCAGATCGCGCGGCACCGTGCGCAGCGACTGATAGAAGCTGAACGTCATGTTCCACGCCTGGCTCGTGAAGATCGCGAAGATCGCCGCGAGTTCGGCGCCGAGCACGCGGCCCGGAAACAGCGCGAGGAAGAACGTGACCGTAAACGAAATGTAGCCGAGCACCGGCACCGACTGCAGGATGTCCAGAATCGGCACCAGCACGAGGCCGGCGCGGCGGCTCTTGGCCGCGAGCGTGCCGTAGACCAGCGTGAAGATCAGCGAGGCGACCATCGCCGCGAGCATGCGCAGCGTGGTGCGCATAGCGTACTCGGGCAGGTTCGCCGGATCGAGCGAGATCGCCTGGGTCTTGAGCGTCGACATCGGCGCAAGGGTTTCGTGAAAGCCGATCGCCGCCATCGCGATCATGCAGATGATCAGCGGAAAGGCGACGAAGTCCCAGCGATTGGGCAGCACCCGCCATGCCGACGCATTGGCGGTGCGCTTCAGGTTAAAACTGAAATCCATCAGATGCCCTCCCCTTCGATGCAGGCACTGGTTCGCTCGAAGGAGGCCGCGGCTTCGGCGCGGCGGTCTGAAGATCGGTCCGGAAAGCGGAAATCATGCATGGCAAAACGCGTGTGCGCGGTAAATCGTTAGCGTTGGAGACACGTGGGCCGGTAACGGACGTGCCATGGACGAGCCGTCCAGGACCACCTCATCACGCCGGACTCCTGTCGCCGCAGGCGCCGCCCGAAGGCTGGCGAGCTTTCCTTGTTTTGGACGGCACGACAGTACACCATCCTATGTTTCAGGCACAACCTTTCACGGCAAATCGTGATGAATCGCCACCGGCCCCCGCCACGCCGGCCTTGGCCGGCGCCGCGGCACGTTGGCGCGAACCGTCGATCGTGGTGCGTGAGCCACATCGCGGCTCATCGCAGCCACGCCGACCACACGCGGCGAACCACCCAGACGACCCACGCAGCCATCAAGAATCCGGCTCGCGTGCCGTTAAGAGCCAGACGGCCTTCGTTCATGCACTTCGCATTCCCGCAATAACGGTGGCGTCTGGCCCCATGCCGGTTAAAATCAGAGCATGTTTGTCAGCGCGCGGTTTATCCCGGGCCGCAGCGGCGGCGCGGTAGCCGCTTCCTAAGGGTCGACACAGCGCCTGCGCGCTGCCACGAATGAGCTAGTTGCATGTCACAGCCAGACGGATCAGAGGGTCGATGAACGGGACAACCTTGCGCCAGGTAACCGGGCCGGTCAGCTTCGTGCTGATCGTACTGGTTTGCTGGTTTGTGGCCGGCATGGTCGCGGACCGGATGGTACAGCAAGAGCTGGACGCGGCGCTGCGCGCGCAGCGGCAAATGTCCGCGTCGATCGTCGACAACATGGCCGAGGTGATTGCCAGCGACCTCGCCATGTCCCGCGCCATCCCCGCAACCATGGCCGAAATGGACGTGGTCCAGCGCGCCCTGGTGCAATCCCAGAATTATGCCGCGAACAGCGAGGCGGCGGAACCCGCCCTGCGCGCCGCGCTGCTAAAAGATGCGCAAATGACCACGGTCAGCCGCTTCCTGCACGACGCACAAGGTTTCTCCGGGCTCGACCAGGTCTGGCTCGTGAACGCCAACGGCATCTGCGTGGCGTCGAGCAACGCGATCGACAACCCGCTCGCGGCGGAGCACTCGTTCGTCGGCGTCGACATGCGCATGCGCGGCTATCTGACGAGCGCGCTGCTCGGCGCGTTCTCGGAAGCCTATGGCGTCGGCCGCACGAGCGGCGAGCCGGGCATCTTCATCGCCGCGCCGGTTTACGCGGAGGGGTTGCTGGTCGGGGCGGTGGTCGCCAAAGTGGGGATCGCGCGGCTGCGCCACTGGGTTGCGCACGCGGGCACCTTCGTCGCCGACGACAACGGCGTCATCATCATGGCGCACAACAGCGAACTCGAAGGCCATACGCTGCCGAACTCGCGCGTCACGCAGATGAGCCCCGCCGAGCGCAGGCTCGTCTACCACCGCGAAACTTTCCCCGGCATGCAGATTCGCGTCGCCGCCCAGGTGCGCGAACAGGCGCCGTGGGTGCCCGCGGCGGTCGCCGGCCAGTTGTTCGGCACGAGCGAGCAGCGGACGCCGGCGCTGTATCAGGACCGCGTCGGCCTGAATTCGGGGCTCTCCGCGCATCTGGTCGACCCGCTCGCGGCCTGGCCGGAACTGCTGCGCAATCACAAGCGCGACCATCTGCTGGTGTTTCTGACGCTGGCTGGCACGGTCGCGCTGGCGTGGGTGATCACCGTGTCGTATGTGCGCGAGCGGCGCCACCATCGCGCCACGCGCGACCTCGCCGAGCAGTTGCAGGCGGCCAATACGCTGCTCTCGGCCGAAGCGCGCCACGACGTGTTGACCGGCGCGCTGTCGCGGCGCTATTTCCTCGATCTGCTGCGCCACGAGATCGAACGCGCGCATGCGAACAACGAGCCGCTGTGCATGGCGATCGCCGACCTCGATCACTTCAAGCAGATCAACGACCGCTTCGGCCATGCCGCCGGCGACCGCGCGCTCGAACATTTCGTCGACACCTGCCGCGCCGAACTGCGCGGCGCCGACGCGATCGGCCGGCTCGGCGGCGAAGAGTTCGGCCTGCTGCTGCCGGCCACCGGCCTCGCCAGCGGCCGCGACGTCGTGGAACGCTTGCGTCTGCGTCTGAAAGCGGTGCCCTCGCCGAAGCTGCCGCCCTCGGTGGGCTTGAGCGTGAGCATCGGCATCACCGAACTTTCGCCGGACGATCTGCCCGAGCGCCTCATGAGTCGTGCCGACACCGCGCTCTATGCCGCGAAAACCGGCGGCCGCGACCGCACCGAAGCGCTGCCGCCCGACGACACCGCACCGCCCGCACGCACGGTAGCGAACGTCTGGTAAAGCGCCGGCTGGCGCCCTCCTTGCGCCCTTCTCCCCTGCCGCTCCCGCGCGCCGATGTGTGCTTCGACTGACATAGCGCAAGCGCGCAGCGCGGGGCTTTCCGTAGCGAAGCAGGTATGATCGACTCTGACATCGAGGTTGACGCTACCGCTTTAACGGGAGATTCGCATGAAGGGAAATTTGGTCATCGTCTGTCGCGATCAGGATGCTGACGCGTTCGATCATCTGCTGGCGGAATACGGTGCGTTCCAGACGCGTCTGTCGTCTACCGCGTGGTACCTGAAGCTGGACGTCGCGCCGGAGCTGATTCAGGAAGAGATCCTGGCGCGCCTTGGCAAATACACGACGCACTACATTTTCGAAGCCGAAACGGTGACATGGAACACGGTGGACAGCGACGCGGCAAATGCATTGAACACGCTGTTCTCGGACTAGTACCCGCTTGACCGCCACGCCTCCGAACGTTGCGTCCGGGGTTCATCAAATCGACTATCAATACGGTGCAGACGCATCGCGTCCGCACCGCCTGGCATTGACCAGAGAACTACCACGCGCTTTCCGAAGCCGCCGCCACGCGCGGCAACGCCTCGAACGGAAAGCTCATCAAAACCCGCAAGCCACGGCCGCCGTGGTTGCCGATCTCCCACTCCCCGCCCGCACGCCGCACCAGCCGCTCGACGATCGCGAGCCCGAGTCCGCTATGGCCGTTGCCGCCGCGCGCCGGATCGAGCCGCACGAACGGCCGGCTCGCGTTGAACAGATCCTGAGCGGCGATGCCGCTGCCGTTGTCGCTCACCGACAGCGTGAAGCCTTGCGCCGTGCGCGCGGTGGCGACGGTGACCGGCGGCGCGCCGTACGCGTGCGCGTTGTCGAGCAGGTTCGACAGAATCCGGTCGAGCGTGGCGGCGGGCAGCAGGAACGCCGGCCCCGCGTTCAGTTCGGTCAGCACGCTGGGCGCACCGGCGGCCACCGCGCGATAGCTGCGCACGACCCGCTCGCACTGCGTGTCCACTTCGACGGCTTCGCTGCGATCGGCGCCGTCATGCGCGAACACCAGAAACTGTTCGACGATATGCGTCATCGAATCGACGTCGCGCACCACGCCGTCGCGCATCTTGACCTCGTCCATCATTTCCGCGCGCAACCGCAAACGCGCCAGCGGCGTTTTCAGATCATGCGCCACACCGGCCAGCATCACCGCGCGGTCGTTCTCCGTGCGCGCCACTTCCTGAACCATCTGATTGAAGCCGTGCGTGAGTTGCCGCAATTCGCGCGGACCGCGCTCCGGCACCGGCGGCACCGGCAGGCCGCGGCCGAAGCGCGCCACCGCCTGAGCCAGCGAGCGCAGCGGCTGCTGCAACGCCCAGGCGGCGAACAGCGCCGCCATCACCGCGAACGAGAAGATGATGACGAGCCACAGCACCGTACGGTCGAGCGAGCGCGGCATGCGCAACGGCTGCATCGGCACGACGATCCAGCTGTGATCGTTGGCCGCGCGCACCCATAGCGTGGGCGGGCGGCCCGGCATGCCGACCCGCACCTGGGTATCGGAAGGCATGCGCTCACGCACGTCCTCGACGAAACGTTCGAGCGGCGGCGGCATCTCCGTACTCTCGGGCGGCACGTCCGGGCTCGCCGGGTCAACGAGTTTGACGCGCGACGGCAACGGCTGGTCCGGCGTACGGGCGACATGCTGGCGCACCGCGTCGACGAGGAAGGTCGCTTCCTCGACCGCGTAGCGCGTTTGCAGTTGCGAGCGTTCGAGCCGCATCAGCGCGTACCACGCGAAGTGCGACAGCAACAGCACCGCGACGACTAGCAGCGCGAGTCGTCCGAACAGCGAATCAATGGGCCGGCGCATGTTGCTCGCCGTCGGGCACGAACACGTAGCCGCGCCCGCGCACGGTCTGAATGAAGCGCGGTGTGGACGGGTCGGTTTCGAGGATACGGCGCAGGCGCCACACCTGCACGTCGATGCCGCGGTCGGTGCCGTCGTATTCGGGACCGTGCAGCAGTTCGAGCAGGCGCTCACGCGTGAGCGTGCGCATCGGGTGATTGACGAAGATCTTCAGCAACGCGAACTCGCTGCCGGACAGCGTGAGCGGCTTGTCTTCCAGATGCAGCGTGCGCGACTGGAAGTCGAGCGTGAAGCGACCGAAGGTGAACGGTTCGCGCTGCTCCGGCGCCGCCGCCGACGGCAACGTACGGCGCCGCCGCAGCACCGCCTGCACGCGCGCGAGCAACTCGCGCGGATTGAACGGCTTGCCGAGGTAGTCGTCCGCGCCGAGCTCGAGGCCGACGATCCGGTCGACGTCGTCCGCGCGCGCCGTGAGCATGATCACGGGAATGTCGTCGCCCGACGCGCGCAGCTTGCGCAGGGCCGTGAGTCCGTCGACACCGGGCATCATCAGATCCAGCACGATGAGATCGGGACGTTCGCGTTCGAGCCTGCGCTCGAGGGAGCCCGCGTCGTGCAGCACCGACACTTCGATGCCCTGGCGGGCCAGATAGTCGCGCAGCAGGTCGCGCAATTCGACGTCGTCGTCGACAACAAGTATTTGAGTAGCCATGGAATGAAGTTTAACGCGCAGCAGGAAGGGTTTTCGTTAACCGATGCCCCTCAAGGGTTACTGGGTGTTACCGTGAAAGGCACACGTAATGGTCCGTAATAGCCGCATCAAGCCACGTAACACAGCGATCAGCGAGCTTCTCTACGCTGTGCCTTACCGAATGCACGCAGTCCACATGAGCGGTTGCATCGTCGGCTATTCCATTACAAGGAGCCTTATATGTCCATCAAAAAGATGTCGCGCGTTCTCGCCGTTGCCACCACCGCCCTCGCCATCGGCACGGGTGCCGCCTTTGCCGCACAACCCGCCTCGCCTGACGGCCACGGTGGTCCCGGCGGCTGGCATGGCCACTTCATGAAGCAGCTGACGCAACTGCACGACCAGTTGAAACTGAACGCGGATCAGGAAAAGCAATGGCAAACCGCGCTCGACACGATGAAGCAGGGCCACGAAGCGATGCGCGCCAATCACGAGCAGATCAAGAGCCAGTTCAAGGCTGCGCAGCAACAGCCGATCCTCGATCTGAACGCGATGGCCGCCGCGCATCAGCAAGTCGAGCAGAAGGACGCGCAACTGCGTCAGCAAACCACCGACGCATGGCTCAAGTTCTATGACGGCTTGAACGATCAGCAGAAGACCACCGTCAGCACGGCGCTGAAGCAGCGCTTCGCGAAGATGGAATCTCGCCACGAGAAGATGCGCGATCGCTGGGAGCATCACAAGGGCGCGGCGTCGGCGCCGGCCGCGAATCAGTAAGCGGCGCGAGCGAGCAGCGAGGCGGGCCTGTGCGGCCGTCTTGTTCCTGACGATGCAAATAGAAACGCCACGGAAAATATCCGTGGCGTTTTTGCGTGGTGCTGCCGGCTTCTGTTTTGCGACGGCAAGCTCGTTGCACTTCCATTCATTAGCGCAACGAAGACCCGCCGAAACGATCCGTCGCTCAGCCGTTCAACTCAGTTCAGTTGACCGAGATCAAACAGCAGCACTTCGGCGTTCTCGCCCTTGTCGAGCGTCACCGTATCGGTTTCGCTGAGCTTTGCGGCATCGCCCGCCTTAAGCGCTTGCCCGTTCACCGTCAGCGCACCGCGCGCCACGTGTACGTACGCGAGACGCCCCTTCGGCAACGCGAACGTGGCCGCTTCCGCACCGTCGATCAAACCCGCATAGATCGAGGCATCCGCGTGAATCGTCACCGAACCGTCACGGCCATCGGGCGACGCGACCACACGCAGACGGCCGCGCTTGTCGGCGGCGTCGAAATGCTTTTCCTCATAGCCGGGCTGGTCGCCCGCGCGCTTCGGGATCACCCAGATCTGCAACAGATGCGCGGGCTCGTCCTGCGATGCGTTGAACTCGCTATGCTGCACGCCGGTGCCCGCGCTCATGCGCTGCACGTCGCCGGGACGGATGGTCGAGCCGTTGCCCATGCTGTCGCGATGGGCGAGCGCGCCTTCCAGCACATACGTGACGATCTCCATGTCGCGATGGCCGTGCGTGCCGAAACCCTCGCCGCCGGCGATGCGGTCTTCGTTGATCACGCGCAGCGGGCCGAAATGCACGTGCTGCGGGTCGCGATAGTCGGCAAACGAGAAGCTGTGATACGAGTCGAGCCAGCCGTGGTTGGCGTGGCCGCGTTCTTCGGAACGGCGAATCTCGATCATGGAAATACTCCCGGTATGTAAATAGCGATGACGAGAATGTAGGGGCAGCGCGGCCGCCAAACAATCGGGCGCGAGTGCACCGGATCGTTCCATAAATACGGGCAATCGGACGCGGGCGGGGTGGGCGGACGTTCGGGCCAGGACTGCGACGGCTAACGAGCCGCCCTCGCCGCGAAACCGCCAAGCCGCCAAGCCGCGCGAGACCCGCAAACCTCGCGCAGATCCCATACGCGAGCCGGAGCCCGGCCGGCGCAAACGCAAATCCGCACAGGAGCAAATCCACGCGGGGCACAAACCTGCCCAAAACCAGCCTACGCGAAAAGGACCGCGCCATCGCCACGCTCGCGCAACCGGGCAAACCGCCCCGCAACGTCGCGCACGCACAACGCCAACAACGGCCAGTTAGCCGTCATCGGCGTCCCGGCCTGACGCCTTGCCTCTGTTCGGGTAAAATACCGCGCTTTTCAAGATGCGTGGGCGCCCAAGTGCGCCAGCGGACCCGGCACGGTTGGCCGCGAGGCGCTCGCGGCAGGCTTCAGGTCCGCGCCGGGTTTCCTCGACGCCTCGAAAATGCCGCCCGCCAAAGCGCAGCAGCATCCCGCGCGGCGCAACAATTTTGACCGCCTAGAATAGCGACGGCCGGCCCAGCGCCGGCGGTCGCCGGGTCACCCACGACGATCAGTTTGATCCAGGAGAAACATGAAGAAGTTCGCACTGTGCGTGGCGCTTGCGCTCATGGCCACCGGCGCGATGGCGAAAGAGTGGAAGACCGTGCGCATCGGCGTGGACGCCAGCTACCCGCCGTTCGAATCGAAAGCGCCGAGCGGTGAGGTCGTCGGCTTCGACGTCGATCTGACCCGCGCGCTGTGCGCGAAGATGAACGTGAAGTGCGTTTGGGTCGAACAGGATCTCGACGGCATCATTCCCGCACTGAAGGCCCGCAAGTTCGACGCGATCGTGTCGTCGCTGACCGTCACGGACAAGCGCCGCGAACAGATCGACTTCTCCGACAAGATGTTCGACGCCCCCGCCCGCATGATCGCCAAGGCTGGCTCGCCGCTCCTGCCCACGGTCGAGTCGCTGAAGGGCAAACGCGTCGGCGTCGAGCAGGGTTCGACTCAGGAAGCCTATGCCAAGGTCTGGTGGGAGCCCAAGGGCGTGATCGTGGTGCCTTACCAGAACCAGGACCAGGTGTACGCCGATCTCGGCTCGGGCCGCCTCGACGCCGCGCTGCAGGACCAAATCCAGGCCGACGCCGGCTTCCTGAAGACGCCGCGCGGCAAAGGCTTCGGCTGGGCCGGTCCGGCGGTGCAGGATCCGAAGACGATCGGCGACGGCACGGCCATCGGCCTGCGCAAGACCGACGCTGATCTGAAGGCGATGTTCAACAAAGCGCTGGCGCAGGTCCACCAGGACGGCACCTTCAAGAAGCTCGAAAAACAGTACTTCGACTTCGACATCTACCCGGGGCATTAAGCCGGGGCGCCGGGCGGTTGCCGCGCAAGCGGCCCGCAGCGGGTAGCAAGCAGCACAACATAAGCAGCACGCAGCATCCGCGAGACTCGGGGCTCGCCCGCATGGGCTTTCCCGGGGCTTCGTACTAGAGTCGGAAAGTCAGTCAGTCGGCAGTAGATTCAAAACGTTTCGAGACAAGTTTCCCAAAAAGCGCGCTGCAAGGCCGGCAACGTCCATGCAGTCATGATTTGCACAGCGGTGCGCTGTGCGCCGCAGGTCACAGCGAGCATTCGGCTCGCGGCAAACGCGGCGCAGAGCTGGCCGCGTCTTTCGCGGTGCGTCGCAAACGCATCGTCAAGGACCCCATATGTTTCTTCAAGGCTACGGCCCGCTGCTTCTCAACGGCACCTGGCAAACCGTCAAACTGGCGGTGTTGTCGCTGGTGTTCGCCTTCGTGCTGGGCCTGCTCGGCGCGGCGGCGAAACTGTCGAAGAACCGCCTTTCCTACGGCGTCGGCACGGTGTACACGACGCTCGTGCGCGGCGTGCCCGATCTGGTGTTGATGCTGCTGCTGTTCTACAGCATCCAGATCTGGCTGAACAACCTGACCGACATGCTCGGCTGGGACCAGATCGACATCGATCCGTTCGTGGCGGGCGTCGCGGTGCTCGGCTTCATCTACGGCGCGTACTTCACCGAGACCTTCCGCGGCGCGTTTCTGGCGGTGCCGCGCGGCCAGCTGGAAGCGGGCTCGGCCTACGGCATGACGAGCTGGCAGGTCTTCAGGCGCGTGATGTTCCCGCAGATGATGCGCTTCGCGCTGCCCGGCATCGGCAATAACTGGCAGGTGATGGTCAAGGCCACCGCGCTCGTGTCGATCATCGGTCTCGCGGACGTCGTCAAGGCTTCGCAGGATGCCGGCAAGGGCACGCTGCGGTTCTTCTTCTTCACTTTGCTCGCAGGGGCGATCTACCTCGCCATCACCACCGTGTCCAACTTCGTGCTGATGTACCTCGAAAAGCGCTACTCGACCGGCGTGCGAAAGGCGGATCTATGATCGCGATCATTCAGGAATACTGGCGCAACTATCTCTTCACCGACGGCTACCGCTTCACCGGCCTCGCGATCACGCTGTGGCTGCTGGTGGTGTCGATCGGTTTGGGCTTCTGTCTGTCGATTCCGCTCGCGGTCGCGCGGGTGTCGAAGAAGAAGTGGCTCGCCGGCCTCGTGTGGCTGTACACGTATATCTTTCGCGGCACGCCGCTCTACGTGCAGCTGCTGCTCTGCTACACCGGCCTGTACAGCCTCGAAATCATCCGCAATAACGAGCTGACCAACGCGTTCTTTCGCGACGGCATGCATTGCACGCTGCTCGCCTTCACGCTGAACACCTGCGCGTACACCACCGAGATTTTCGCCGGCGCGATCAAGGCGACGCCGTATGGCGAGATCGAAGCGGCGCGCGCGTACGGGATGTCGTCGTTCACGCTGTACCGGCGCGTGATTCTGCCGTCGGCGCTGCGCCGCGCGCTGCCCTATTACAGCAACGAAGTGATTCTGATGCTGCACGCCACCACGGTCGCCTTCACCGCGACGGTGCCGGACATCCTCAAGATCGCCCGCGACGTGAACTCCGCGACTTATCAGTCGTTCAACGCGTTCGGCATCGCCGCACTGCTCTATCTGTGTATTTCTTTCGCGCTCGTATGGCTGTTCCGCCGCGCCGAGCGCCGCTGGCTCGCTTACCTGCGGCCGCAAGGCAAGTAAAACCGGGCACCACCGTGCCCCTGGCAAGTAAGCTCGTCAAGGATCCTGATGAACACCAAGAAGCAAAAGCTCTTCGTCGACGAGCTTCACAAGCAGTACGGCGATAACGAAGTTCTCAAAGGCGTGTCGCTCAAGGCCAACGCCGGCGACGTGATCAGCGTGATCGGCTCGTCCGGCTCGGGCAAGAGCACGATGCTCCGCTGCATCAACTTTCTCGAACAGCCGAACTCGGGGCGCATCTTCGTCGACGGCGAGGAAGTGCGCACGCAGATCGGCAAGGCCGGCGCGCTGCGCGTGTCGGACCCGAAGCAGTTGCAGCGCGTGCGCACCAAGCTGTCGATGGTGTTCCAGCACTTCAACCTGTGGTCGCACATGAACGTGCTCGAGAACATCATCGAGGCGCCGGTCAATGTGCTGGGGTTAAAGCGCAGGGACGCCGAAGAGCGCGCCCGCGAGTATCTGGAGAAGGTCGGCCTCGCGCCGCGTCTGGAAAAACAGTATCCGTCGCATCTGTCGGGCGGCCAGCAGCAGCGTGTCGCGATCGCGCGCGCACTGGCGATGCATCCCGACGTGATGCTGTTCGACGAACCCACCTCGGCGCTCGACCCGGAACTGGTGGGCGAAGTTTTGAAGGTCATGCAGACGCTCGCCGAAGAAGGCCGTACGATGATCGTCGTCACGCATGAAATGGCATTCGCGCGCAACGTGTCGAATCACGTAATGTTTTTGCATCAGGGCCGCGTCGAAGAAGAAGGCCATCCCGACGAGGTATTCAAAAACACGAAAAGCGAACGCCTCAAACAGTTCCTTTCCGGAAGTCTCAAATAATGACCGCTCAAAGCCCGATATTTGGGCTTTAACCGCATTAGCATTACAAGGCGCTTACGAGCGCTTTTTTTGCTTTTCGCCGCGCATTTTTGCCGTAGGGGCCGCGAAACCCGCTTCGCACCGGCCTCGCCCCTCGCCAGACCGCCCTACTCTGCCACTTTAAAAGCGTCAATAGTGGCAATCCTTAATCTTGCCCCCGCCGAACCATGATTCCCTTGCCGGATAAGGGTTTGCACGCTTTTCCCAGCCTACGCAACGAGTCATTGCACACATTCTTATTGCAATTTGGAGACACCACCAAATGCCGGTACTAATTTCTTCTCCCACTCCAGGGTATTTTTGATAAATTAGTAACCAAAGTAGCAAAACAAAGTTGATTAAAAGTAGTTTCACTTCAAAGCACAGAGGAGAACCGGTCGGCGAGGGATCGGCATGACGAGCAGATAGCCCGAAGGCTACACGTCACGGCAGGAGACCCAATCCACCCGCTAATCTCCCTGGTACCACCGATTTCTGTTCGGCACGGCTCGTGTCCGAACACCATTCGCAGTACTGGGTTTCATTTTTTGACAGGGTATGGAGGAGAAGATGAAGAAAGCTTTGCTCGCCGCTGCGCTGATGTCGGCCGGGGTTGTCGCACACGCTCAAAGCAGCGTCACGCTGTATGGCCGCCTTGATGCGGGCATCGAATACATGTCGGGTGTTCCGTCCGGTTCCAATGTCAACGGCGCGGCAACCCAGAGCAACAGCCGCTGGAAAGCAGAAAGCGGCGACTGGGGTACCAGCCTGTGGGGTTTGAAGGGTGTTGAGGACATCGGTGGCGGCAACAAGGTCCTGTTCCAGTTGGAAGGCTCGTTCAACACGATGACGGGCGCAGGCCCTGGCGGCGGCGGTCTCTTCAATCGTTGGGCAACCATCGGTCTGGCGAACGACCAGTACGGTACGTTCACGATGGGCCGCATGCTCTTCATCTCGAACGGCGTGTGGGACTTCGACCCGTTCGGTCAATCGAACTGGTCGTCGGCATCGCTGGTGCGTGGCCGCAATTGGCCGCAATCGAGCAACAACTTCGCGTACCAGTCGCCGAAGATCGCGGGCTTTGACTTCTACGGCCAATACGCACTGTCGAACGCGACGAACTGGAACGGCAACGGCACGACCGCACAAGGTCGCGAAGCCGGCGCACAGATCACGTACACGACCTCGCTGTTCCAGATCCGCGGCATGTACGACGAAATCCGCAACCCGGCTAACGGTAACCTGTACGGCCCGCAAGTCGGCACGATCAACACGGGCAACGCGGACGGTGGCGTGTTCTCGGCATCGCGCGAATACTCGGCGATGTTCAACGTCTTCCTCGGCCAGTTCAAGATTCAGGGCGCTTACCAGGCGGTCCGTTCGGCGAGTGCAACTGGCGTTCTGCCGGGCCAGCCGACCACCCTCGATCACGAATGGGGCGGTGTGACGTGGCAAGCAACGCCGGCTGCAGCGCTGATTGCTGCGGTCTACCACGTGAACGGCAACAATGGCGCAGGCAATGCGACGATCTACACGGTCGGCGGTTCGTATAACCTGTCCAAGCGCACGTTGTTCGACCTCCAGGTTGCATCGGTGCGTAACAGCAGGAACGCGAACTTCGGTTTGAATGCGAACAACCCGGGTCTCTCGGCCGCAACGGATAACCCGCTGCCGGGTCGCGCACAAACCGGCGTGTACGCAGGTATTCAACACTCGTTCTAAACGAAACGAAGCCCCCCGAAAGAATTTCCTTCGGGGCGCATTCAAGAGTACTTCAAGAGAATCTTTTTCACGCTGCTGCGAGAGGCGCGTATCGGTGCGATATCCGCAAGGGTATTGCACCGTTTTTTATTTGTGCGCGCGGTATTGCCGTGGTCCCGACGCACCGGCTCGGTGCGTGCGTGGATCAGAGAGGGCAAGACCGGCGTTTGCTACCTTGTTCTTCGATACGACGATTTTGCGAAGCCGCACGCCTGCCTCAGACCGCCGCTTCGTTTTCTTCGCCGGTACGGATACGGATCACGCGCTCCACGTCCGCGACGAAAATCTTGCCGTCGCCGATCTTGCCCGTGCGCGCCGCGCCGATGATCGCGTCGATGACCTGGTCGCACTGATTGTCCGCGACCACCACTTCGATCTTCACCTTCGGCAGAAAATCGACCACGTACTCTGCACCACGATAGAGCTCGGTATGGCCTTTCTGCCGGCCGAAGCCCTTGACCTCGGTCACGGTCAGCCCCGTGAGGCCGACTTCAGCGAGCGCCTCGCGCACTTCGTCGAGTTTGAACGGTTTGATGACTGCAGTGATGCGCTTCATGGCGGACCTCGTCTCGTGATTGGAAGAGTGAAAGGGAATGGATGATTTTTATTCTACGCCGCGCCGGATGCATTGCGGCATTCCGGCGTGCTTCGGATTTGCTTCGCGTGCGGCAGCAGTGCTGCGCCGCATCTCACTCTACCGGCTCGGTATAGCGTGAGGTGATCGGATAGCGCCAGTCGCGGCCAAACGCGCGATGCGTGACGCGAATGCCGATCGGTGCCTGACGGCGCTTGTACTCGTTGATCTTGATCAGGCGCGTGACGCGTTTCACGTCGTCGGCGGCATAGCCCGCGGCGATGATTTCAGCGAGCGAGCGATCCTCCTCCATGTACATGCGCATGATCGCGTCGAGCACTTCGTATTCGGGCAGGCTGTCCTGATCGGTCTGGTTTTCGCGCAGTTCCGCCGACGGCGCGCGCGTCAGAATCCGCTCGGGAATCACATCGCGCTTCTCGAACGTCGTCGCTTCGTTGCGATAGCGGCACAGGCGGTACACGAGCGTCTTGGCGATGTCCTTGATGACCGCGAAGCCACCGGCCATGTCGCCGTACAACGTGCAGTAACCGACCGCCATCTCGCTCTTGTTGCCGGTGGTCAACACGATCGAGCCGAACTTGTTCGACAGCGCCATCAGCAACGTGCCGCGAATGCGCGCCTGAATGTTCTCTTCGGTGGCGTCTTCAGCGCGGCCCGCGAATTCCTCGGCGAGCGAGCCGCGGAACGCGTCGAACATCGGCGCAATCGCGATTTCGTCGTAGCGCACGCCGACACGGCGGGCCATGTCGGCGGCGTCGGTGGTCGAGATGTCGGCCGTATAGCGCGAGGGCATCATCACCGCGCGCACGCGATCCGCGCCGAGCGCGTCGCACGCAACGGCCAGCACCAGCGCCGAATCCACCCCGCCGGACAAGCCGATCAACGCGCCAGGAAAACCGTTCTTGTTGATGTAGTCGCGCACGCCCATCACGAGCGCCGCATATACCTGCGCTTCGAGCGACTGCTCCGCGGCGATCGCGCCAGGCACCGGCACACCGTTGTCAAATTCGACGATCGCGGTCGCTTCCTCGAACTGCGCCATCTTCGCGATCAACGCGCCTTGCGCATCCAGCACGAACGAACCACCGTCGAACACCAGCTCGTCCTGCGCGCCGACCATATTCACGTAGACCATCGGCAGGCCGGTTTCGCGAATCCGCGCACGCAGAATGTCGAAGCGCACCGCTTCCTTGTTCAGGTGATACGGCGAGCCGTTCGGAATCAGCAACACTTGCGCGCCCGCCGCCTTCGCCATCTGCGCGGCCGATGCATGCCACGCGTCTTCACAGATCACCACCCCGTACTTCACGCCGTCGAGATCGAACACGAACGGCTGCGGGTCGGACGCGAAGTAGCGCTTCTCGTCGAACACTTCGGTATTGGGCAAATCCTGCTTGCGGTAGGTGCCCTTCACTTCGCCGTCGACGATCAGCGACGCCGCGTTGAACGTATCGACCGGCGGCACGCCGCGCTCGATCGGCGCGTTTGCATTACCATGGCCGTGCGCTGCGTCGCGTGAAGGATGGCCGACGATCACATGCAAGCCGCTGAACGGTTTGAGTTGCACAGCGAGATCGGCCAACGCCGCCGCGCTCGCGGTATAAAACGCGGGACGCAGCAACAGGTCTTCGGGCGGATAGCCGGATAGCGCGAGTTCAGGCGCGATCAGCAGCTTCGCACCATCGTTGTGCGCCGCGCGTGCGGCGGCGACAATCTTGGCGACGTTGCCGGCGAAGTCGCCGACAGTGACATTGATTTGAGCAAGAGCGATTCGGGTCTTCATGGCAGGATCGACAGGCAAGCCAGGTGGCTTGCGAGTACCGCGGCTGGTTGGCTCGACGGAACGGACAAATCGGATAAACAAACGACGCGGTCATCACGACACCGCGCCGCTCATTGGGAACAGTCACACAGATTGAACCAGGAACGCTTCGATTATCGCACGGGCATTCTGGCGTCGCCCTCCGAGGTGGACGCCGCCGAATGGAATGCCCTCCTCGCGCAGCAGTCGCAACCCACGCCGTTTCTGCGGCACGAGTTTCTGAGCGCGCTGCATGCGAGCCAATGCGCGGTCGCCGATACCGGTTGGGCGCCGCAATTCGTCACGCTCACCGACGCCCGTACGGGCAAGCTCGCGGCCGCCGCGCCGGTGTATCTGAAGGGGCACTCGTACGGCGAGTATGTGTTCGATTGGGCATGGGCCGATGCGTACAAGCGCAATGGCTTGCCGTATTACCCGAAGCTGCTGTGCGCGGTGCCGTTCACGCCGGTGCAGGGCAACCGCTTGCTATCGACGGATGCGCACGCCTTGCGGCATCTTGCGGCCACGCTGATGGCGTTCGCGGAGCAGGCCGACGTGTCGTCGCTGCACGTGCTGTTTCCCACCGAGACCGAAGCGGACGCGCTTACCGGCATGGGCATGATGCAGCGCGAAGGCGTGCAGTTTCATTGGCTCAACGACGGCTATCGCGACTTCGACGACTTCCTCTCGACGCTCGAACAGAAAAAGCGCAAAAACATTCGCGCCGAGCGCCGCAAGGTTCACGAGGCGGGTGTGACGATGCGCCGGATTCGCGGCGAGGACATCCAGGACGCCGACTGGCGTTTCTTCAGCAAGTGCTATCGGCAGACGTACCGCGAGCATTTTTCGAGTCCGTATCTGAACCTCGATTTCTTCCGCATGATCGGCGCGACGATGCCGGAGAATCTGCTGCTCGTGATCGCCGAATACGCAGGCAAGCCGATTGCGAGTTCGCTCGTGGTGTATCAACGCGACGCGGCAACTGGCGGCGCCTTGTATGGCCGCTACTGGGGCGCGTTGGAACACGTACCGTGCCTGCACTTCGAAACCGCGTACTACCAGCCGCTTGAATTTTGCATCGAGGAGAAGCTCGGCGCGTTCGAAGGCGGCGCGCAAGGCGAACACAAGATGGCGCGCGGTTTTCTGCCGACGGTGACGCGCTCCGCGCATTGGCTCGCGCATCCCGCCTTCGCCGATGCGGTCGGCCATTTCCTCGACAACGAAAAGAACAGCATCCACGCCTACGTGGATGAGCTGCGCGAACACAATCCGTTCAAAGGGTAAAGCGCGTTTATGGCGTGGTTTCTTTATCTGCTCGAATGCTCGGACGGCAGCGTCTATACCGGCATCGCCGTCGATGTGCAGGCGCGTTTCGACAAGCACATGAGCGGCATGGGCGCGCGTTATACGCGCTCACGAAAACCGGTGCGGGTGCTGGCGTCGTTCGAACTCGCGGACCGCTCGAGCGCGTCGCGGGCGGAGTATTGGGTCAAGCGCTTGTCGGCGGTCGATAAGCGCGCGCTGGCGGCGGGGTTGCGGACGATCGAATCGGTGATGCCGGTGGCGGAGCCGGTCGCTGAAGAGACTGAAGAGACGCGTGAGGAAAGCGACGCCGCGTGATGACGCTGATTTGACGTATTGCCGCGCCCTCACCCACTACCCCCTCGCCTCCCGCATCCTCTCGGTCAACAATCGCTGCATCCGCGCCAGCTCGCCCACTGCATCGGCTTCGAGCGAAGTCAGCGTATCCCGCGCGGGAAGCTCATGCCGAACCGGCCGCAAGGTCCGGTTTAACGCCGCATCGATATCGGCGCTCACCTGCGCGACCCATTCTCCAAGTCCATCGTGCCGGTCGCGCCGGTTCGTGCTCAGACGCAACTGCGTCGCGGTGCCGGCCATTCTGCGCAACAGGCTCAGAACCGTCAGCGTCACCGTATCGACCATCGTATCTTCGAGTTTTTCGAGGCGAATCCGTCCGATCGCTTCTTCGGCGTTATTGCTGCCAAGACCGGCCGCGCGGCGCAAACGCTCCATGTCCTTCGCGCTGCGATGTGGCGACTCCAGTGCGGCACGCAGATATGCCACATTCGCACGCACCGCCTCGCTCAGATAGGCGCGGTAGTCGGCCTTTTCACGCGTCGGCCACAGATAAAAAGTCGCGAGCAGCGCGAGCACGCAGCCGAGCACGTTATTGCCGAGCCGCGTGAGCGCGAATGAGAATTCGTTGGCGCCCGGCGTCGCGAAGTCGGCGACGAGCACGAAGGTCGGCGTGAGAAACAGCACGAAGAGGCTGTAGCTGACGGGCCGCAATGCCATCGTCGCGATCACCAACGGAAAGACCGCGAGCGATATACCGAGCGGCGAATGAATCGCGTAGCCGATCCCCGCCGCCAGCACGCCGCCGACGATGCTGCCCGCCGCGCGCTCGATGCTGCGCGGCCACGTCGCGGCAATCGACGGTTGCAGGATCAGCAGCGTCGCCATCGTGGCCCAGTAGCCGAACGGCATGCCGAGCGCACGGATCACCAGAAAACCCGTCGTGGTCGTCACACCGACGCGCGCCGCGTGGCGCAAGCCAACAGACTGACTCGACAGATTGGCCTTGAACGTCGCCCACGCGCGCGCCGCGAGACGGGTCGCGCCCTCCGTCCAACGTTCGGGCTTTGCATAGCGCGGCGCGAAGTCGACCAGCTCGAAATCGGACTGCAGCTTCACGGGTTCCATCAGCGCGCTTTCGAGGCGCGTCGCAAGACGGCGCAAGCGCGCCTGCAAATCCGCGAGACGCTCCCAGCGCGCGTCATTGGCCGCCGTGGCGATGCCGCGCAACACCTCGCCGAGCGCGCTCAACAGGCGGGCTGCGCGCTTCGCGCGCCAGGCGTCGTCGGGGACTTTCTCACTCGCGCCGGACACGGCGATCAGATACGCGAACAGCGCTTCGCCATCGGTCAGCAGGCCGAGCAGCGTGTCGTAGGCCGGCCGGCCGTTCGTGCGCGACGCGGGCACCTTCGCCAGCGCCTCGCGCGAGCGCTCCAGCGCGGCGCGCGCATCGGCGCGGAATTTCGCGGCATGCGTGGCCCAGTCGCGCGGCGGCGCGCGACGCTCCAGCAAACGCGCGCTGTCCAACGCGATGTCGGCGAGCCGCAGATACACGGCGCGCAGCGTCGAACGGCTCGCGCCGAACGGATGAATGCGCCACACGCTCAAACTGAGCGCAACGGCAAACAGGCAGCCGACCAGGTAGACGCCGAGAAACGCGATGCCGGCGCGCACGTCGTGCATCGGCCGGTCGACCATCACCACGCAGGCGGTCGCGGCGAGAATCGTCACCTGCGCGGTCGCCGCGCCCCAGATGCGGCCGAATGCGCCGAGCGCCGTGAACACGAGCACCGCGAGCGCCGCGAACTGCGCCCCGGCGCCGGAGGCGAACGAGGTGAGGCCGCCGCACAAAGTCGACAGCAACGCGAAGCCCATCATCGACGCAAAGCGCGCACGGTTGGAACCGGCGGCGTCGGCGAGACAGGTCCAGAAGGCGCCGATCGCGGCCCACGCGAAGACCGGATCGTGCAGCACGTTGCCCACCGCCAGCATCGCCGTGGAGGCGCACGCTGCTCTCAAGCCTTCCGACAGACTGGCCTCGCTCGTCGCGAACGACACCATCCAGACCGGCCGCTTGCGATAGATCGCAGTGACGATCGCATACAGCCGGCTCGACCAGCGTGGCGACGACGGGTAGGACTTGCGGTTCACCATCCGGACGATGTGCTCCTGAAAACGCTCATCAAGCGTTGCGTTTGGCGCGAGGTCCGCGCTTCGATCCAGCCGAGCGCAATTGCACACGGAAGGTGGTCAATGTTACGGGTTAACACCTAAATATGAAAATGCCTTCGCCTCATCCCCGCGATGCACTGCGTCTATACGCTCGGCCATGCCATCAAGATCGATCTGCCTGCTTGGACCATCGTGTGGCGGGATGAGCCGAGGCTCGCTGACGCTTGCGGGGTAGAACATTCAATTGCCTTTCGGCGTCATCGTCTTTAGTGGATTCCGCTTGGATTGTGGCGTCTTGCTTTGAAAATCCGCGGAGCAACGTCTAGTGTTCAGCAATAGGTCGTGATACTCGACAAGCAATGCCGACGTTCGAAGCAACGAACGACTGCAGACAAACCATAGTATTTTTTCGCCGTGCCCTATACGGCGAGCTTCACTTAACGAGCTTCAATAACAATTCGAGTGAGGTTTTCGTGAGACATGCTCTGATGCTGACGGTTGGTCTGGCAGGCGCCCTCTTCGTCAATTCAACCCGAGCCGCTGACATTAGCGGTGCAGGCAGCACCTTCGCCGCGCCCATCTACACCAAATGGGCAAGCGCTTACTTGGGCACGGGCGGCGGCAAGGTGAGCTATCGCGGTATCGGCTCAACGGACGGTGTCAGACAAATCGTCGCAAGTCAGGTCGACTTTGCCGGTACGGACGCACCGCTCAGCGCAGCCGAACTCGCAAAGAACGGCTTGTTTCAGTTCCCAACGGTTATCGGCGGCGTCGTTCCGGTCGTTAATCTTCCCGGTATCAAGTCCGGCGAATTGACGCTCACTGGCCAGGTGCTCGGCGACATCTTCCTCGGCAAAATTATCTACTGGGATGACCCTGTCCTCGTTGCACTCAATCCCAAAGTGAAAATGCCCGATACGCCGATAGCCGTGGTCCGCCGTCTCGACGGCTCTGGCACGACACTTATCTGGACGCATTTTCTCTCGCAGGTCAATCCCGAATGGAAGAGCAAGGTCGGCGAGGGAACTTCGGTGCACTGGCCTCGCGGAATAGGAGGCAAAGGTAATGAAGGCGTAGCGACCTTCGTGAAAATTCTGCCGGGGGCAATTGGTTATGTTGCATGGGACTTCACGAAACAGAACCACATGTCCTATGTCGCCATGGACAATGCGTCCGGCGTGGCGGTTCAACCCGGGCCGGAAACATTCAAAGCGGCTGTCGCCAGTGCCGATTGGTCGAAATCACTCGTCCCGATTCTGACTAATGAACCGGGAAAGAACGCGTGGCCGGTCGTCGGTGCGACGTTTGTATTGCTTCACAGTACGCCGGCGATGTCGCAGCGCGGCGATGAAACGTTGAAATTTTTCGACTGGGCACTCGCGAACGGCCGACAGGCCGCGGAGGATCTGGACTACGTTCCACTTCCCGCAGCTGTCGTCGACGAGGTCCGTGCTCAACTACGCAGCAAGATCAGAAGCGCGTCGGGCAAGGCAATTAGCGCGCAGTGACTTTCCCTGGGCGTTCATTCGATTGAGGAGCAAGAAAATCAGTGACGAACTTTACACTCGAATTGTTGACGTGCGTCACCCATGTGGGTATGTTCCAGCCCTCAAAATTACCAGGAGCCGCGTCGATGGTCGAAGACTATGAAACAACACAGGAAATCGAGATTGAATTCAACGGCGTCTGGTTTCGAGGTCGATATCGCGTCATGAATGGTACCGTTATCGTTTATTTCGAGAATGAAATAAAGTTTGCCAGTCACGACATGAACCGACCCGATATGGTCGCCAGATGGCTGCTGACCGACCTGGCGCGCCGCGTCGAGTCAAGGAAGCGCAAGGCAGTCAGTGGCGGACACTCGTCCTGAGTAAGAGGCGCGGCGTGCGCGATTGTCCTCCGCAGTCGTTGCTGCTCCTCGCGTGGCTCCTCCAAATAGTGAACTGCCTTCTTCAACGTATGCGGCTCGTACGCGCCACTTCCGCATTTTCTTTAACGCGGCCAGTACACTCGTCGCAACCCGTGCGTCCCGAAACGCATCTGGCTGGCGACGCAATAGCTTTCGCTGGTCACTTCAACCGCTTCTGAATCCTTTTGCCCCTTTGCAGACTTAGGTTGCTTCTTCGACAGTTCCTGTTATGAAGCAGCGTTTCAGTGCGTGATGCCACAAAAATGTCACATGAGAAAATCATCATTGCCCGTGGGCCACCGGCAGCCGATGAACTGCATGGCGGCAGCGGCATACTGCGTGTCGCAGGCAACTCCCAGGAATACACAGAATTCGCGAAAAAACGCGGAACCCAAGCGCTTCAGAAGGCAAATCAAAGAAGCGCTTACTCATGGAAGAGACGATGTGAAGCAGCGAGCAACCGTTGTGTGTCAGCTTGGCACAAGAATTCTGCTGGTTGGCAAGGAAGGCTCGCGGTGGTCGTTGCCGGGCGGCAAAGCCTCGGCCGGCGAAGGCCTGCACGAAGCCGCAATCCGCGAGTTAAAGGAAGAAACGGGTCTGAATGCGGCATGCATGCGGTATCTGTTTAACTTCACAGGCGTGCGCACACGCCATCATATTTTTTCGGCGCAGATTGAAGACCGGCAGACGCCTGTGCCTGGCAACGAGATTTCACGCTGTCGCTGGGTCAAGGTGACGGACGTGGCTCACTACGAGACAAGCACCTGTACCCAGGGAATTATCGAAATTCTGTCCATGGGTGCGCTTCGGCCCGCTCAGGCGGCGAGTCGCTATCAGCGGAGGCAGGCCTTCGTTCTGAACCTGCGAGCGGCCTACCCAGACTCAATTTTCTGCGGATAGCGAGCGATCGCAACTTCAGCAACTGCACGGCGCGACGGCATCCAGACCTGTGGATGCCATGGCCGCTGTTTCACCGGGGTGAAGTGTGTCGATAGTCGGCGCGATTGCGCGCGCCGCTGTCAGGTAGCGAGGAAGCTCCACGAAGAGGCCGATCCGGCGAACCATCTGCCGGAAGACTTGTTCGAACGAGCGTTCGCGCTCGCGTTGAGTCATCCCTTCGGCGAGCGGGTCGGCGAAATGCCACGTGCAGAATGAAGGCGCACCCGGGAAGGATGGTGCGTGGTACTCGTCGAGGCGCTCGTCCAGTGCAACGATGAGGTCCATCGTCGGTGCCCGCTCGCCGATAAATTCCATCCAGTTTTTGGGGATAAGTGTGGCCAGCGTCGAGATGCCGGGCCGCAGCTGCGCAATCGTCAACGGATGCAATCTGGTGGCCGGCCTGTCGCCAGCGCTGAATGCATTGAACCGCTCTCCGGCCAATTCCCGAAGAAGTGCTTCAGCCATCATGCTTCTGGCCGAATTTTCCCGGCACAGAAACAACACGTTATATTTCCTCCACATCGACATCCCCGTACTATGCTTTTTGACTAGCCGTGGATTTTGACTGGCGAGTCTTGCACGTCTGTGACGGACGCCGGTCTGCGCCCCTGCGCTTTCGGCGCGACGCCAATCCCAACCTATCTTTCGAGTCGCCGCTAGATGTCTGACAAATCGCACCAGCCCGGGCGGTCCCCCGAGGCCATCGACCAAGACTTTGCCGACCTGATGGCATCGAAGATGCCAAGCGCGGTTGCGCGCGACAAATTCGAAAGGCTCTGGGACGAGGTTAATGCGATTGCAGTGAAAACCGTTCACACGGCTGAAGGGCAACGATACATCTCGCTGCTCAAGCGAATGCACCAGACATTCGAAGATCGCTATCCCGTTGGTGGCGTCGTGAACGGTCACGGCAAGCGAGGCTCGTAGCAGTCGACGAACCCTTAAACTTGCCCGCTCCTCGCAGGAGAGTCGCTTCTACGCGACTCATGTCCTGCGACGAGTGAGGCGAGTGCGACGACCTTTGACGACAGTCGCACTCAGCCGGCTCAGGATTTTGCTGGCCGCCCGGTCTTGACTTGCTCCACCGCGGACACGGCGGCCAGCAGTCGCTTGGGTGCCGCCGATTCGAGCATCAGCAGACCCGCGCGCAAGAGTTCGCTCTTCTTGATAGAAACGCCCGCCGCCAGGCACTTGAGCTTAAGCGCTGCGATTTTCTCGTAGTCGGACTGGGGCATGGTGAAGCTGTCGCGTACGACCTTATCCTTTTTCGCCCGCTTGGCTTTGACCTCAGCATTGGCTTTGGACGGCTTGGTCTTCACTGTCGCGCTGGGCTTGGTCTTAGCTGTCGCGCTGGGCTTGGTCTTCGACGATTTTTTGACCGTTGCCGCCTTTTTCGGTGCGCTCACCTTCGGCGCTGCCGCTACCGCCTCGTCCTCAACTGCGGTAGTGCTATCAGCGGCCTTGGGGAAATGAAATGCTTTCTTGGTTGCTTTTTTAATGGTGGGTTCGCTCATGCTCGTCTTCCGTTTGATGTTCGGTATAAACAGTATATACGGTTTCTGAGGGATAACCTGCTTTGGGTCAGGTCACCATGCGGACCGCGCCCTCCATCAAAACCGGAGCGCAAAACTAAAAAGCCGCAGGAAATCAAAGGCAAAGAAAACGCTCCCGAGGGAGCGTTCTGTCAGCAAACCAAGTTTTCTGATTGCCGGACTTTACTTCGAGAAGTTCGCAACGCCTTCGCTGATTTCCTTATGCGCGGCTTCGATGCCCGCCCAGCCCTCGACCTTCACCCACTTGCCCTTCTCCAGCGCCTTGTATTGCTCGAAGAAGTGCTTGATCTGGTCTTTCAGGTACGCCGGGACGTCGTCGATCGACTTGAGGTCGGTGGTCATCGGGCAGACCTTGTCGTGCGCGACGGCGACCAGCTTCGCGTCCACGCCCGATTCGTCGGTCATCTGCAGCATGCCGAGCGCGCGGGCGCGCACCACCGAGCCTGCCAACAGCGGGAACGGCGTGATGACGAGCACGTCGACCGGGTCGCCGTCGCCCGACAGGGTTTGCGGAATGTAACCGTAGTTCGCCGGATAGCGCATGCCGGTGCCGATGAAGCGGTCGACGTGAAGCAGGCCCGTTTCCTTGTCGGCCTCGTACTTCACCGGATCGCTTTGCGCCGGGATTTCGATGATGACGTTGAAATCGTGCGGAAGGTCTTTGCCTGCGGGGACGTGATTGAAGCTCATGAGCGCTCTCTGATCAGGATGGAAGTCGGGACACGGCGTGCGGCGCGCAGGCTCGAGTTTACAGGTCCCGCGTGAATTTCGTGTGGACCTTGCGTCGAGCGGCATTGCGCACCGAACAGTGCGGAATGCGCCATTATAGCCGCTCGGCCGTTGCCACCGGGCCGGGGATCGGCGCGATAATCGTTCTGCGTCTACCGTTCGCTTCAACCATTTGCGTCACCGGTTAGCGTCACCCGTTAGCGTCTCTCGCTTGTGCCTCACTTGTATCTCTCGTTTGTGAACACCGCGTCGCCGGACACGGCTCGCGCGAAACATCAAGGAGCATGCATGGAAGAAGCCCGACACTTCATCGGCGGCGAGTGGTCCGCCGCATCCGGCGGCGACACGATCGCCGTGCTCGATCCCTCGGACGGCCAGCCGTTCACGCGCATCGCACGCGGCACCGCGGCCGATATCGACGCCGCCGTGCACGCCGCCCGCCGCGCCTTCGAAGGGGCGTGGGGCGCGGCGAGCGGGGCCGAACGCGGACGCGTGCTGTACCGGCTATCGATGCTGGTGGCCGCCCGCCAGGAAGAACTGGCGCAGCTCGAAGCACGCGACACCGGCAAGCCGCTCAAGCAGGCGCGCGCCGATTCGGCCGCCCTCGCCCGCTATTTCGAGTTCTACGCGGGCGCCGCCGACAAGCTGCACGGCGAAACGCTGCCTTATCAGAACGGCTACACGGTACTGACGATCCGCGAGCCGCACGGCGTGACCGGCCACATCGTGCCGTGGAATTACCCGATGCAGATTTTCGGGCGCAGCGTCGGCGCGGCGCTTGCCACCGGCAACGCGTGCGTCGTCAAACCGGCCGAGGACGCGTGCCTGTCCGTGCTGCGCGTCGCCGAACTGGCCGCCGAGGCGGGCTTGCCGGCCGGCGCGCTGAACATCGTCACCGGCTATGGATACGAAGCGGGCGCCGCGCTCGCGGGCCATGCGGGCATCGATCACATTTCGTTCACCGGGTCGCCGGAAACCGGCAAGCTCGTCGCGCAAATGGCCGCCGAAAACCACGTGCCCGTCACGCTGGAACTGGGCGGCAAGTCGCCGCAAATCGTTTTCGCCGACGCCGACCTCGACGCGGCGCTGCCCGTGCTGGTCGCGGCGATCGTGCAGAACGCCGGGCAAACCTGTTCGGCGGGCAGCCGCGTGCTGATCGACCGAGCGATTTACGAACCTCTGCTCGACCGCTTGAGCGGCGCATTCAATGCGCTGCGCGTCGGCCCTTCGCAGGCCGATCTCGACTGCGGTCCGCTGATCAACGCGAAGCAGCAGCAGCGCGTGTGGGACTTCCTCTCCGATGCGCAGCACGACGGCATCGCGATGGCCGCGCATGGCGAAGTGATTCCCGAGGCGCCGGAAAGCGGCTTCTATCAAGCGCCCACGCTGCTGCGCGACGTGCCTGCGAGCCACCGCCGCGCCCGCGACGAAGTGTTCGGCCCGGTGCTCGCCGCCATGTCCTTCAGCGACGAAGACGAAGCGCTCGCGCTCGCCAACGGCACGCAGTACGGACTCGTCGCCGGCATCTGGACCCGCGACGGCGCACGCCAGATGCGACTCGCGCGACGCGTGCGCTCCGGCCAGGTGTTCATCAACAACTATGGCGCGGGCGGCGGTGTCGAATTGCCGTTCGGCGGCGTTAGACATTCGGGCCACGGACGCGAGAAAGGCTTCGAGGCGCTGTACGGCTTCACCGTGCTGAAGACCATCGCGATCCGGCACGGCTAAGGGCATCCCGATTCGATTCGATTCATGCAGACAGGCAACACCATCCACAACAAGCAACGGAGACATCATGCGGTTGACAGGTAAAACGGCCATCGTCACGGGTGGCGGCTCGGGTTTCGGCGAAGGCATCGCGAAGACCTACGCGCGCGAAGGCGCGAACGTCGTGGTCAACGATCTGAACGGCGCGGCCGCCGAGCGTGTGGCGAGCGAAATCGCGCTGGCCGGCGGCAAGGCCATCGCGGTGGCGGGCAACGTCGCGCAGCAAGACGACTGGCGCACACTGCGCGAGGCCGCGCTCGAAGATTTCGGCAGCGTGCAGATCGTCGTCAACAACGCGGGGACCACGCATCGCAACAAGCCGGTGCTCGAAGTGACCGAAGCCGAGTTCGATCGCGTCTACGCGGTGAACGTCAAAAGCATCTACTGGAGCGTGCAGGCGTTCGTGCCGTATTTCCGCGAGCAAGGCGGCGGCTGCTTCATCAACATTGCGTCGACGGCCGGCGTGCGGCCAAGGCCGGGGCTCGTCTGGTACAACGGCAGCAAGGGCGCGGTGATCATCGCGAGCAAGTCGCTTGCGGTCGAACTCGGCCCGGACCGGATTCGCGTGAACTGCGTGAATCCGGTGATCGGCGAAACGGCGCTGCTCTCCGAGTTCATGGGCGTCGAAGATACGCCGCAAAACCGGCAGCGTTTTCTTGCGGGCATTCCGCTCGGACGATTTTCGACGCCGCAGGATATTGCGAATGCTGCGTTGTATCTGGCGTCGGACGAGGCGGAGTTTATTACCGGCGTGTGCCTCGAAGTGGATGGCGGGCGCTGCGTGTAACGGCGTGCGGGCCTGACGTGAGCCGGTCCGTTCGCGCGGGCCGCTCATGTGTGGCCGCGCGGGCGTCAGTGTTTTCCCCCGGTATTGATTCGTCATGCAAAGCACCGGGCGCGGCTAGAATCGGTCCCAGTCGTTAGCGCTTCAATTCCACAAGAAAAGAGGAGACATCATGGCTAGTCCCGCAAATCCGCTTCAGCATCCCGGCGCAGAGGCGCCGTCCACCTTCGAAGAGGCCACCTACCGCAAGGTCAGCTGGCGGCTCGCGCCGCTTCTGATGCTCTGCTACGTGGTCGCGTATCTGGACCGCGTGAACGTCGGCTTCGCCAAGTTGCAGATGACGAGCGACCTTGGCCTGAGCGATGCGGTGTACGGCTTCGGCGCGGGGATTTTCTTCGTCGGCTATTTCATCTTCGAAATTCCGAGCAACGTGATCCTGCACAAGGTGGGCGCGCGGGTGTGGATTGCGCGGATCATGGTGTCGTGGGGCGTGATCTCGATGCTGACGATGTTCGTCACCACGCCGACCATGTTCTACGTGATGCGCTTTCTGCTTGGGCTGGCCGAAGCGGGGTTCTTTCCTGGGATCATCCTGTATCTCACGTACTGGTATCCGGCGCATCGGCGCGGGCGCATGACGACGTGGTTCATGACGGCGATTGCGCTGTCGGGGGTGATCGGCGGGCCGGTGTCGGGTTATATCCTGAAGAGCTTTAACGGCATGAACGGATGGCATGGCTGGCAGTGGCTGTTTCTGCTCGAAGGGATTCCTTCGGTGATCGTCGGGATCATGGTGTTTGTGATGCTGGATGATCGGATTGCGAATGCGAAGTGGTTGACGAACGAAGAGAAGCAGTTGCTGGAGCGGCAGGTGTCGACGGAGGAAGCGACCAAGCATGACATGCCGATTCGTCAGGTGCTCACGAATGGGCGTGTGTTGATGTTCAGCCTCACGTACTTTTCGTTCGTGATGGGCTTGTATGGGGTGAGCTTCTGGTTGCCGACGATTATCAAGGCGACTGGGGTGACTGATGCGTTCATGATCGGGCTGTTGTCGGCGATTCCGTTTGCGGCGGCTGTTGTCGCGATGGTGCTGGTTGCGCGTAGTGCGGATCGGCAGCGCGAGCGGCGCTGGCATATTGCGTTGCCGGCGTTTGCGGGGGCTGTGGGCTTGGTGCTTTCTGTCGTGTGGGCGCATAACACCGTGCTGGCGATGGCGTCGCTCACGCTCGCTACGATGGGGATTCTCACTACTCTGCCGCTGTTCTGGAGTTTGCCTACGGCGATTCTCGCGGGGACGGGGGCGGCGGCTGGGATTGCGATGATTAATTCGATCGGAAATCTTGCCGGTTTCTTGAGCCCCTATGCCGTTGGGTGGTTGAAGCAGGCTACTGCGGCTAATGATTCGGGGATGTATACGTTGGCCGCATTTATGATTCTTGGTGGGCTGCTTGCGATTAGTGTGCCGGCTAGGATGGTTAATAAGTGAGGGTAATCTTGGCCGTGCTCGGTAGTTGGAGCTTTACATTCGTGCCAGCTAATCAAGCGTCCAAGTTTCGGCGGCTACCGCCTTAAATTGTGGCGACGTTGGCACTCGTCGGACCATGTAATCGCGAAGCGGTTGTTGAACAATTATCCTCTTCGACGCGCTTCGCTTTCAAACTTGTTGCCGATAAAGTCGTAGCGTCGCGACAGGCGTGCGAGGCAACGCAGATTTGTACTCAAGCGGCCTTGATGTGCCTTAGGATCTGAACCGGCAGAAGCGCATGCCTTTTTCTGCAAGTTCGAGCGGGGGATCCGGCATGCCCGTCACAATTGTCCACAAGATTTGACGCCCTTCCTTAGACCCTGCCTCCGAACGTAGGCCACTCACCTTAGATTTTGACGTTGCACGTAGAAATCAAGTTTTTCCAAATGCCAGCTTGATTGAAAACTCACTTCTCGGTTCTATCGGACATTAGCCCCTTGGGTTTCGCTAGTGCGCAAAATTCCTCTGCGGAGTACTTCATGGTCAGGGCCGCAATTCCACTGGCAAGGAGCGGCACTCCGATCTTAAAGTCGCCCATTGTCGTCACAACTGCTGCCGAAAAATAGCCTTCATTGAATACCTTCGGCACTTTTTTCGACCAAAGCACATAAATCGGGCTAGACGGCTTGCAGAATGTTTTCCATGCAATGCGCCGAAGAAGTGCAAATGTGGTACGACCGATCTGCTTTGGCTCCGCGGCCTTTTCAGGTGCTGGCAACAGCTTTCTATCAGCGGCAGGAAGTTGTTTTACTGAAAAAGAACGTACATCGCTGAGCAAATTCAAGCTTGCGACTGGTACGCTATTGCCGATGAATTTAAATATTTCATCGTCGCTACTATGTTGCAGGAGAAATACAGCTTTCGCCTGAATTTCAGCGGGATTCATCGCCTGATCGCCAAATCCAATAAGCTCAGCAAATACGCACTCTTCTTCGATTCGCTCAACGAAAATTTTCTGAAAGCGGTGACGCGTTCGATCCGACTTAATGTTGTTAAGCTTCGAAACAACTTCTTTTATTAATTTCTTTGAATCATCGACTTTTTTTAGTCGAAGGAGGCAAATCGCGAGTAGAGAACTCGCCTCCAAATAAAGCCGCGTGTCTGGATTAGATAGCTTTCTCACGCCAATCAGTCCGGTTTCTGCGTATGTCAGGCGATTAGCGTCAACGCACGCTTCAAATGCCCATAATTTCGCTTGCAAAAGACGATGATGAGCTCGGTCATTTGGAAACAACGCTTGAATTTCGGTTGCAATTTCAACCGCCAATTCCGACTCGGCTTCGCGAACGGCCTGCTCTAGTCGCTTCTCCAGTGGCCTCAGCTTGGCAAGTTGCTCATCACTCAGTTTCGAATTCGACATTTTCATATAAGGAAGGCAGGGACGGCGCAAATTATGAGGTTTGCGGTCGAGGCCCGCAAGGGCAGTATTTCACAACCACCTGCGGCTGAGATCTCGCAGGAGGACTGAGAGAAAGCGAGGTCAGTCCTGCACTCGCCGCTAACTCGACCTTTAGCGAATCGCCATCGGAGAGAACGTCAACAATTGTGTCGGCCAATCCATCGTCGCCAATTTGCTCGTGAAGTCGGACGAAACACCGAGCCGCCCTTCGTTCAGAGTCGTCTGATTTTCGAGAGTCGGACATCTAAGTATGCTGCATCGTCGAAATTCGACGCAACGAACGGAGGATTGAATGCCAAACAGTGGTCGATCTGAATTTCTATTTGCCACTGTCGGCTCGCTCAGTGAGCGCGGCGGACGCATTACCTGCGTGTCCACCAGCGCAACCATTGACGACAAGGGCCTTGCTGTCGTCGGCGATATCGTGACGTATCAAGATGGAACAGAAGCAACGATCATCGACGGCGCTGGCTTCGCGGCGATGTGGAGCAACAAGCCATTCGCGCTCGTTGGCTCACGCTTGAGTAACGGCGACAGGATCATCTCCGCACCTCAGGATTCTTTCGGCATCACCGTGCGGGACGGGGAAGATATTCCCGGTCTTTTCGATCCCTTGTATGTACCGCCTGAGCAGATTGACGACAGATGTGGGGAGGACCGACGTGCGTAAGGCTGCGGTATGTAGTGGTCTAATTTCCTCGGACAGGTCGATAGGGGGACAATCCGGAATCGACGAGGAAAAAGAGCAGGATGACAAGAAGGCGCCGACAATTTGACACCAGCTTCAAGCTGGAAGTGGTACGGATGGTACGGGACCAGGGGTTATCGGTCAGCGAAGTCTGCCGGTCGATGGACCTTGTTGAGACAGCCGTGCGGCGCTGGGTGGCCCAGTACGACGCAGAGCGTGCGGGCGGCCCCGGCGAGGGCAAGCCGTTGACGGCGGAACAGCAGCGCATCCGGCAACTTGAAGCGGAGAACCGGCAATTGCGCGAGGACAATGCGCTGCTAAAAAAAGCGTCGGCCTTCTTTGCCCGGGAACTGAAGTGAGTTACCGCGTGGTAACTCACTTGCAACAGGAGGCCGTATCGGTCAGTCACGCCTGCCGGGTGTTGGAGGTGAGTCGCTCTGGCTACTATGCGCACCAGCGCGCTAAGCCGAGTGCAAAGAGTCTGCAGGAGCGGACCCACGTCAAGGCAGCATTCGTCGCCAGTGGCGCGAGCTATGGCAGCCGCCGTGTGATGCATGCGCTGCGGGAGCATGGGCTGCATATTGGTCGCTACCGGGTGCGGACGCTGATGCGCGAAGCGGGCCTGCGCACGAGCTGGAAGCGCAAGTTCGTCTCGACGACCGACAGCAGGCATACGCTACCTGTCGCGGAGAACGTGCTCGACCGGAAATTTGAGGTCGCCGAGCCCAACCGCGCGTGGGTTTCGGACATCACGTATATCCGCACGGCGCAAGGCTGGCTGTATCTGGCGGTCGTACTGGACCTGTACTCACGCAAGGTGGTCGGCTGGTCCATGGCGCCGACCATGCCGGCCGCACTGGTCATTTCGGCACTGACCATGGCGCTGCAGCAGCGTCGGCCAGCGTCAGGCCTGCTCCTGCATTCGGACCGGGGCAGCCAGTACGCGAGCGATGAATACCAGGCCTTGCTCAAGCAGCATCACGTGGTTTGCAGTATGAGCCGCAAAGGAAATTGCTGGGACAATTCGGTAATGGAGCGGTTCTTCCTGAACCTGAAAATGGAGCGCGTGTGGCAGCGTCAGTACGCCAACCACGATGAAGCACGGCGCGACATCAACCAGTACATCGTCGGTTTTTACAACGCAGTACGCTTGCATTCGACTTTGGGCTATCTGTCGCCCGTTGCCTACGAGGCAAAACCGACAGTAAAAGAACCTATCAGCCTGTCCGAAATAACTTGACCACTACAGTACGACATGGCGATCCGACCACGACACACGGATTTGTCATCGCCTTTTCTTCCACGATCTATGACGACAGCAAGAACGTGGCACTAAGCGGAGACGAGGCGACGTGTGGCAACTGCAAGGGCACGTTCAAGATATTCGGCACAGGGCAAGGAATGTCTGAAAAGGGACGAGTTGTCGTAGTTGACGGCGATCTTGTGCTTTGTCCTTGCAACCGGAATCGCGTGATCGTCGGCAACAATCCCGGCATCTTTCTCCAGTGCGACGATGGCCAATCTAGCGGTACACACATCCGCAAAACCGCCACGGTCGTAGCTTCGTCATCGGCAGTGTATGACGAACAGGTATGCGCCACCGCGCCGGGCACCCTACTCGCTGGCTACCCGTATTACGTTGAAGTCGCAGATGGGCGTATCGAGTCCGGCCGGATCGACACAAGCGGCCGGTTGCCACGTATCGTCACCGGCAACAACTCGGACAGCTACACCGTCTTTTGGGGCGATGAAGCTCTCGCAAAACAGTTTGGAGTTTGAGTTGTGCCGAACACAAAAACTGTGGTTAGAACCAACTCTACGCCGAACTCAATCAAACGGGTTCAGTTAAATGCGGTGACATTCCAGCAACTATGGAATAACTACCCATCGCGCGATCCGTACGACAATCCAGACTACCCTGACCAGTGCGCCATTCGCATGAGTGTGACCTTCCATCGTGCTGGTGTCGAGATGAAGTCGTTTTCATCAAAGCTGGTCAAGCCGCTTGGAGGACAGGCGAGCATCGGGCGTATCCTTCTCGACGGATACGTAACGGCGACGCGAGCCAACGAACTTGGAGAGTGGTTGAAGCTTCAGCCTATCGCCGGCATCGGTAAGCCCGAGAACGTTACCGGGGCCGACTGGGTATCCAAGGTCAAAGGTCGCACCGGCATCATAATGTTTGACGGCTATTGGGCACGCGACGGCGAGACAACTGGTAATGCAAGCGGCGGGCACATCGATCTATGGAACGGCGATAAACTGACCGGCACCGGCACAGGGTTGCGAGTTACGTGGAACATTGTGATCCCCGGCATCTGGTCAGATTTTCGAAAGTCAAAAACGATTCTTTTCTTTCCCGTGAAATGAAACTAATGCGGATCGCCGTTGGAATCACAGCTGGGGCAGTCCTGGCTACTGCCGTTGCTTTGGTTGGCCTGTATCTGTTCGGTGTTCTCGTGCTGCACGGCAAAGGGAGTTTGTTCGACGCGTCCCGCTCGGCAGAAAACACCTTCTTTGTTATCTGGGTTGCATTGACAGCCGCCTTCGCAATTTTGGGCGGATATGCAGGCTACGCAAATGACGCCAGCCGAAAAAAGAAATAAGCGATAGGACGATCGGATTGCGAAGGCCAAGTGGTTGACGAACGAAGAGAAGCAGTTGCTGGAGCGGCAGGTGTCGGCGGAGGAAGCGACCAAGCATGACATGCCGATTCGTCAGGTGCTCACGAATGGGCGTGTGTTGATGTTCAGCCTCACGTACTTTTCGTTCGTGATGGGCTTGTATGGGGTGAGCTTCTGGTTGCCGACGATTATCAAGGCGACTGGGGTGACTGATGCGTTCATGATCGGGCTGTTGTCGGCGATTCCGTTTGCGGCGGCTGTTGTCGCGATGGTGTGGGTTGCGCGTAGTGCGGATCGGCAGCGCGAGCGGCGCTGGCATATTGCGTTGCCGGCGTTTGCGGGGGCTGTGGGCTTGGTGCTTTCTGTCGTGTGGGCGCATAACACCGTGCTGGCGATGGCGTCGCTCACGCTCGCTACGATGGGCATTCTCACTACCCTGCCGCTGTTCTGGAGTTTGCCTACGGCGATTCTTGCGGGGACGGGGGCCGCGGCCGGGATTGCGATGATTAATTCGATTGGCAACCTTGCCGGGTTTCTTAGTCCTTATGCGGTGGGGTGGTTGAAGCAGGCTACTCAGGCTAATGATTCGGGGATGTATATGCTTGCGGCGTTTATGGTGCTGGGTGGGTTGTTGGCTATTAGTGTGCCGGCTAGGATGGTTAATAAGTGAGGGGGTGCCCTTGAGCTTGACGGGTAACTACCGCTGACCCTTGAAGGAGCGACCGTTAACCGCAATTGAAAGCGGCCGTCTACCCGAACAAGCATCGAGCGACGGATGCGGGCCGACTACTGCTAAGGTTATGAAGCAGTAGCCGGCCAGGGACGACCCTTAGAGTTTTTGCTTCGTAGCGACCCATTCACTCACACAACCTGAAATAGAGGCGAGGAACTTCGCACCGACCCATCTATTTTTTCGATGTGGCCCCCAACGTTACCGGTGCGTACTATCATTGCTCGTGTCGACATCTGTTTAAGCATGAAGTCGAGCGATGTGTTTTCTTGGCTGATGTGTTTTCCGATTACCTATGACCGGACCTCCAGCTCTGCGAGATAACAATTTTGATGCCAAATTAGAGAGGATGTGATTCGTGGCTGAAAACTTACCGTATAGCACGTCAGTGGGCACACTCGAAAATATGCTTGAAAAGATCAAGTCCGCTTCCGTGCCCGAAAGATTTACCCAAGACTTCGTGTCAACCAAACTCGCAATGAAGGGTGGCACTGCTGCATCATGCATCCCATTTCTTAAGAAAATGGGATTTGTAGCCAGCGATGGAACGCCAACTGATCTGTATAAAGAGTTTAGAAATCCGAAAAAATCGAGGCTAGCAGTCGGCAAGGCTTTTAAAAAACTTTACCATAAACTTTATGAAATGAACGAATATGTTCACGATGCCAAAGATCAAGACGTATTGGGGCTAATTGTCGAATGCACGGGTGGTGAGAAGGATTCGGCGACGACAAAATACACTTTATCGACATTGAACATGCTTCGACGAATCGCAGACTTCGATAGCGAAAGCGAGGTAGATGTTGAAATGCCTGACTCGTCGAATGGTCATGCTGCGCCCATACAACCGAACATCCAAGCTACGCCTCAGTTCCAGATCGCCCCACGCGGTCAGGTTGGAGGAAAAGGAATAAACCTCTCTTACACTATAAATTTAAATCTTCCATCGACCAAAGATATTGAAGTTTTCAATGCAATTTTTAAAAGTCTAAAAGAGCATCTCCTTGGAGATTGAGCATGGCATTCGAGGACAAAGTAAAGGCATTTGGCATGACCAATATGCTGATTGAATCAGAAATCGACCAACTGGAGCGCGACCTATCTATCGAGTTACGTAGCGAATCCAATAAAGAGGCATCCGAAAACGCCATTGAACGAGCCTACTTCCCTCAATTTGCTGAGAACTTGCGACAAGAGGCTGCTCAGATGGCTCGAAGCTACGAACTTTTCTATTGCCTCGAAAAGACAATCAGAAGGCAAATTGCCGAACTTTTGGAATCAAACAAAGGTTCTGATTGGTGGACTGATAGCGTAATTCCGCAGCAGATATTTTTAGACGTAAAAAAAAGAATTCAAAGAGAACGTGAATCGGGCATCACCCCCCGTTCAAGCGACCAGCTTGATTACACGAACTTCGGAGAACTTGGAGAAATAATAAAAGCGAATTGGCAAATATTCGCAAGCATTTTCAACAATATAAAGGCAGTCGAAAAAATCATGTCCAACCTAAACTCGCTGAGAAATCCAATTGCACATTGCAGCATGCTCGCCGAGGATGAAAAACTCCGGCTGGAGCTAAGTCTTCGGGACTGGTTTAGGTTGGCGGAGTGAATCTCGCAGTTGGACACGGTCAGTCTGCTTAATAATCCCGATCCTGGGGCGTACGTTTTTGCAACCGGACTGGGTCCGCTCACAATCGATTTTTGTCCTCCCAATTGTCTGATCGCGGCTATTCACGAGGTTGCGATCGGGTGGAGCACCACAGGTCACAGCGACCGATCAGTCGTCTATCAAATTGTGTCGGAAATGAGCAAAGCGCCGACCGATCACCCTCTTGCCCTACTCGCCCTTATCCGTTCGGCCAACCGTCAAACATTTAACAAACAAGGTTAAATGCGAGATAGCCCGCTCCCTTATAATTACCAAGTCGCCGGGAAACACCCAGCGATCAGGTTTGACAGCCTGTCCACTAAACCCGCACGCCTGCTCAGTCAGGCCGTGCGTCTGCCTCTGCGCGTCCATCTTCTATGGGCGGGTCGTGGTGGGAGAGCCGCAAGGCTCGCTGGTTTGGTTTAGTGCCAGTCTGTCAATCCCGCCACGTGCCCGCTCACCCCTTCCGCAAACAAGGCAAGTGTCCGGGCGACCCCAAGAACCAACAGGGAGATCACCCCATGCCCAGGCCCATCAAAAATCAACCGGCTTCGCGTCCGCCAGTCGACGCACTCCAGTACGAAAAGCTTGCCCTATCCGCGTTCGATTTATGCGACCGGCAGGTGGGTCAACTGGACACCTTGATCACGCTCGCGTCCTCAATAGTTAGAAATCCTGCCCTTACGCGCGACGAAAGAAAGCGCCGCCAAACGCTGCTCGAATTGCTGCTGGACACGGCCGAGCAGTATCAACAGGAACTCGAATGCGACCGCGAGTTGTTCCAGGTGATTGCACTCGACGCGAAGGGCGTCCCGCGCAGCCGCATGACGGCGCAGCATGCGACGAAGTTGCTGGCCGAAGCATCGCAGAGAGCAAAAGCGCCCATCGAAGAAGCCAACGCTTCGCCCCGCAAAAAGCCCTCCGCGAAAAGCACGATCACGTTGACCTCAACCGCCCTGCACCAACCGTCCACCGCCCCACACTAAGCAATCAAATCAGGCACCCCACAACAGGCAACAGCCAGCACAAAAACAAATGGCCGCAGCATCAGCTGCGGCCATCGACTATCGCTTCGAGAGGCTTAAAACAGTGCGCCAGAAATCAAGAACGAACGCACAAACGCACGCACCACCACCAACCCCTCAAACAATATTCATCGCCAACGCACTCTCCCGATAATGCTGGCTAGCCTTATCGCTATCGCCAAGCTGCTCATGCAACCGCGCCAACGCACGATGCGAGCGAATCCTCAGCGTCTCGTTATCGGCCAGCTTCAACGCCCGCTCAAGGAACGACTGCGCCTTCCCCCACAACTGCTGATGCAGGCACAACCGCCCCAACGCAAACATCAAATCCGCATCTTCCGGCCGATCCTTCTGCCACCCCTCAGCCTTCTGAATCAGCGGCAACGCATCGCCCGCCGTCGTATCCGGATAACGCCGCAACAACCGCGCATCCCAATTCTGCGCAAGCGCTTCCTCGACGATCTTGCGCGCTTCCTGCGGCCGGTTCAGCGCCACCAGCAATTCAGCGGCGAGATCCGCAAGACGCGGCGAATGACGCTCGGTCGCCGACAGCGAATTCCACAACTCCAGCAACGCATCGGCGTTATGACGCCGGTCGCGCAACAGGTTCTCCGCCGCCAGTTGACGCAGACGCACCGCCACCGCCGGATGAATCGCCTCGCGCTTTTCCAGCGTCTTGACGAGCTTGAGCACTTCGCCCCAGTTCTTCAATTGCTGCTGCGCGCGCAACATGATCTGCTGCGCGTGAATGCGCCGCGCGCCCTGCGATTGCATTTCGGTCAGCGCGGTCAAGGCGCCGTCCGCGTCGCGGCCGTCGGCGCGCATGTCGGCGGTGGCCATCAGGCGCGCGTCCTGCCAGTCGGCCTCGTCGATCTTCGCGAGCCATTCGTCGCGCCGCGCATATTCATGCATCCGATGCGCTGCCGTGGCCGCGATCAAACCGGCCGCGCCCTTGTTGTCGCCGTTCGCGAGCGCATCCTTCGCGGCTTTTTCGGCGCGCGAAAAACGTCCCGCGTACAGGTTGCCGATCGCGTCACGCAGCGCGGCGTGCGCCTTCGCGACACGCGCACGCGCACGGTACGCGGCCACGCGCTGCGGCATGCGCCAGATATTGCGGATGATGCGCAACAGCGCATACAGCAGGATGAACAGCACCACCAGCCCGACCACGAACAGATTCAACGAAATGTCGACGCGGTACGGCGGATAGATCAGCAGCACCTGTCCGGTGTCGAAGCGCCCCGCCACCGCCAGCACCACCGCGATGGCGAACAGAAACGCGAGCCATAGAAGTCCCCGGATCGCCATGATTAACCCCGGCTCCGGTATTGATTGACGGCCTGCAGGCTCGTGTCCAGATTCGGCAGCGCGACCGCGGCCGAACCGGCATCCACCTGCTTGACCAGATCGAGCACGGTCTGCGTCTGTTTCGACGAGTTGTCGAAGTAGCGCGTGAGCGCGTTTTGCGCCGCCAGCAGGTCCGACTTCAGCGTGGTCTGGTTGCGCGAGAGCAGTGCGAGTCGCGCGGACAGCAAACGCAGCTTCACGTTCTGCCGCACGAAGTAGCCTTGATCGGGCGCGGTCAGCATCGCGTCGGCGTTATCGATGCGGCGCACGTGCACGAGGCTCGTCAACTGGTCGCCGATGCCGGCGGTCACTTCCTTCAACCACACTTCCCAGCGCGGCTTGCCGGTGGCCGCGGCCACCTTTGCGGTGTCGGCCCACGTGGCCGCGCGCGGCGTCGCGTGCGGGATCGGCGCTTCGCCGGAGAGCGGCAGGTCGTCGATGTGGTCGATCGCGTCGTCGAGCTTGATCGCGAGACCGGTGAGGTCGGTGGAAGGCGCGGCCTTCAGCTTGTCGATGTCTTGCGCGATGGCCTTGCGCACGGCGACCGCCTGCGTGCTGTCCGACGCGGCGAGGCGCGTGTCCGCGCTTTGCAGCGCGAACAGCGCGAGCTGCGTGTTGCCGGTGAGCTGCAACTGCTGGCTCGCGGCCGACAGCATCTGCGCGACTTCGGCGAGCGTCCAGTCGTCGCGATTGCGCGCGAGGTCCGTGTACTGCTGTTGCAGCGCCTGCTGCGCGGCTTGCGTATCGGCGAGCTTGCCGGTCACCTGCGCGACCTGCGAATCCGCCTGATGCACGGCCGCGAGCGCCTGCTCGATCTTGATGCGCAGTTCGTTGGCCTGGGTGTCGTTGGCTTGCTGGCGCTGCGCGAGCTGCTGCTCGGTGCGCTCCAGCTTGCGGTTCAGCGCAAAGCCCGCCACGCCCACCGCGCAAGCGATGATCACCACCACGAACCACAAGAGCGGCATGCTCGCGTTGCGGCGCTTTTGTGCTTCGTATGGCGTGAAGGGTTGATTCGGCGGCAACGGGGTGCTCGCGGCCGGCTGGGGAGAAGCGTTCTTGGATTCGTTCGTTTCAGTCATGCGTGATTTAGCCGGTGATTGAGCCGGGTTGGACGGTACCGGTTGAACTACGGGCGGAACGGCGGCAAGCAACGCGCGGACAATGCGCTCGTCGCCCGCACCGGACACCGTCATCCTATCAAAACCCAATGCCCGCGCGGTTTGCGAGATACGGGGATGCGGCGTGACGAGCGGCGCGTGTTTTAGTTGCACGATTTCGTCGGCGGTCAGGTGCTCCTGCGCGAGTTCGTGCAGGTTGCGCACACCTTCCGAACTGGTCAGCAGCCACGCATGCGGCGCGCCCGCGAGCAACGCGTGCACGCGCGCCCAGCCGCCGATCGACGGTTCCGGCACGATGCGCCGGTAGGCGGCGACCGCTTCGACTTCGGCGCCCGCTTCGCGCAGACGGTCGGCGAGCCATTCGCGGCCGCCGTCGCCGCGCACGATCAAGACGCGCTTGCCTTCGAGACTCGTTGCGCCGAGCGATGTCTCGATCGCGGCATAGAGACCTTCGGAGTCGAAGCTCGTCGATTCGTCGTCGGTGGCGGAAGCGGGGCTGATCACCTGATGCGCCGGGGCCGCGACGCCATGGCGTGCCAGTGCCTGCACGCTGCCCGGCCCGACCACGCCGACCGGCAACGCATGCGGCCAGATGCCGTCGCGGCGCGCGAACGCTTGATCGACGGCGTTCGGCGACACGAACACGACCAGCGCATAGCGTTCGAGCGAGGCGAGCGCCGCGCGCAAGGGGGCGTCGTCTGCCACAGGTGCGATGTCGATCAGCGGGAATTCGAGCGAGGCGACACCCGCAGCGGCGAGCAGTTTGATCAACTCGCTCGACTGACCGGCCGGTCGCGTAATCACGACCGTGAACGCCGCCTTGCCGGCGGAGGAAGTCGCGTTGCCCGGGATGTCGGCTGCCATCACGCGCCGGTCGCCGCGCTGTCGTCGCGTGATGCGGCGGCGGGCCCGCTGGCGGTGCTGAGCGCGCGCACGATGTCCATCGCGCCTTGCCGTTCAAGCTCGCTCGCCACTTCCTGGCCGAGCGCAAGCGCACGTTCAACGGTAGGCGCGCTCGCCGAGGCCTGCGCACTCAACACGCGCTGCCCATCCGGCGTAGCGACGATGCCGCGCAGATGCAGCGCGCCGTCGTGCCAGCTCGCGTACGCGGCGAGCGGCACTTCGCAACTGCCGCCGAGCGCACGCGACACCATGCGCTCCGCTTCGACGGCCGCCGCCGTGTGTTCGTGATGCAACGGCGCGAGCCACGCGGCGAGGTCCGCGCGATCGGCACGAATCTCGATGCCGAGCGCGCCCTGCCCCGCTGCGGGCAAGCTGTCTTCAGGATCAAGCAGCGCACGGATGCGATCGCCGAGACCCAAGCGCTTCAAACCGGCCGCAGCAAGAATGATCGCCGCGTAATCGCCGCGATCGAGTTTCGACAGACGCGTATCCAGATTGCCGCGCAATGGCCGCACTTCGAGATGCGGATAACGCATGCGCAGCATCGCCTCGCGCCGCAGGCTGGAGGTGCCGACCACGGCACCAGCGGGCAGCGCGGCCAGCGCGTCGTATTCGTTGGACACCAGCGCGTCGCGCGGGTCTTCGCGCTCCATGATGGTGGACAGCGCAAAGCCCTCGGGCAACTCCATCGGCACGTCTTTGAGCGAGTGCACCGCGAGATCGGCGCGGCCATCGGCCAATGCGGCTTCGAGTTCCTTGACGAACAAACCCTTACCACCGACTTTCGACAAGGTGCGATCGAGAATTTGATCGCCACGTGTCGTCATTCCGAGGATTTTTACATCGCAAGATGGATATAATTTGTGCAGCGCACCTCGCACATGCTCCGCTTGCCACATGGCCAGGCGGCTTTCTCTCGACGCAATCACAAGCGTGTGGGGTGGCGTGGAAAACGTCTCGGTGTTCATTAGCTTGCTGATCGAATGACGGGATGTAATAACAATCAATGTTAGCACGCGCCCTGGTGTCTTCCTTGCCTCTCAAGACACGGCAGAGCGCCGTGCCGGCACGGTATCGATGGAGGAGACGGGCTTCGCGCGGCGCGCGCCTGCCCCATCCCGCTTATGTTCACGCACGGTCGTTCGCGCACCGTGCCCCGGCATGCGGGATGATGCAATGCGGCGCAACCTGCGTCGCCTGCATGCGTACATGTCTTCGCGCGTGGCGCGTAGCGTGGGGTGTACTCAGCGAGTGCGCCTCGCGTGGTTCGTGCAGTTCTTGCGAACGCGCGGCTCCCTCTCCGGCGTAGTGCCATCGGTCCAGACCGGTTCGTGCAGTTCACGTTGCAGTTCCAATGCAGTTCCGCAGTAGCAGTTCATCACTTAACAGACCCTGGCTTCCCTGAGGAAACCCATCGTGACGTCTTCCGGATCGGCGCGCCCTGCCCGCCGCAACACTGCATCGCCCAACGCACGCGCGGCCGACGCCGCTGCGCCCTCGAATTCCGCCGCCACCGCTGCCGAGATCGGCAGCGCAGCCCAGGCTGCGTCGACAGCCGGCCAACGCGCCGGCAAAACCGCGTTGGCCGCCAAAGCCCCCAAGGCCGCGAAGACCTCCACACCGGTCAAGGCGAACAAAGCGCTGAAGACCGTCAAGGTGAATAAAGCAGACAAAGCGGCCAAGCCGGCCAAGGCCGCCGCGTCCGCGAAAGTGAAAGCGGTGGCGACCAGCGCCGTCGCGGAACCCGCGAGCGCGCCGGCATTGCAAGCCGTGTCGGCCGACACGCCCATAGCCGCGCCGAAAAGCAATGGCCGCACGCGTGAGAACAAGGACCATCCGCTGTTCCAGGACATTCGCTATCTGGGCCGCCTGCTCGGCGACGTGCTGCGCGAGCAGGAAGGCGACGAGGTGTTCGACATCGTCGAAACGATCCGTCAGACCGCCGTGCGTTTTCGTCGCGAGGACGACAGCGCCGCCGCGCAGACGCTCGAGAAGAAGCTGCGCTCACTGAGCCCGGAGCAAACCGTCAGCGTGGTGCGTGCGTTCAGCTACTTCTCGCATCTCGCGAACATCGCCGAAGACCGTCACCGCAACCGCCGTCACCGGATTCACGCGCTGGCCGGTTCGACCTCGCAGCCGGGCACGATCGCCCATGCGCTCGAACGCCTGGTCGAAGCGGGCGCGGCCGCCACGCCCGTGCTGCAGCAGTTCTTCAACGACGCACTGATCGTGCCTGTGCTGACCGCTCACCCGACGGAAGTCCAACGCAAGAGCATTCTCGACGCGCAGCACGACGTCGCGCGTCTGCTCGCCGAGCGCGACCAGCAGTTGACCAGCCGTGAACGCGCGCACAACGAAGCGATGCTGCGCGCGCGCGTCACGTCGCTCTGGCAAACGCGGATGCTGCGCGGCTCGCGTCTGACCGTCGCCGATGAAATCGAAAACGCGCTGTCGTATTACCGCGCGACCTTCCTCGAAGAAATCCCGGCACTCTACGCCGACATCGAAGAGTCGCTCAAGGAGCACGGTCTCGAAGCGCGACTGCCGCCGTTCTTCCAGATGGGCAGCTGGATCGGCGGCGACCGCGACGGCAATCCGAACGTCACCGCCGAGACCCTGGAAAACGCGATCACGCGCCAGGCTGCGGTGATCTTCGAGCACTACATGGAGCAGGTGCACAAGCTCGGCGCGGAGTTGTCGGTATCGAACCTGCTCGCCGGCGCGAGCGACGCACTCAAGGAACTCGCGGCCACCTCGCCCGACCAGTCGCCGCATCGCACCGACGAGCCGTACCGGCGCGCGCTGATCGGCATGTACACGCGGCTTGCGGCGAGCGCGCGCGTGCGTCTGGGCGAAGGCAGCGTGCCGGTGCGCAGCGCGGGCCGCGGCGCGGCGCCCATTCGCGCGAAGCCCTATGACGACTCGTCTGAATTCGTACGCGACCTGCACGTGCTGATCGATTCGCTCGCCGAACATCATGGCGCGCCGCTCGCCGCACCGCGTTTGTCGCCGCTCGCACGCGCCGCCGAAGTGTTCGGCTTCCATCTCGCGAGCATCGACTTGCGGCAAAGCTCGGACATCCACGAAGCGGTGATCGCGGAACTGCTCAAGCACGCGGGCGTCGAGAACGACTACGCGGCGCTCTCCGAAGAAGACAAGCTCAAGGTGCTGCTCGCCGAACTCGCGCAGCCGCGCCCGCTGCGTCTGCCGTACGCCGAGTACTCGGACCTCGTGAAGAGCGAACTCGGCGTGCTCGAAGAAGCGCGCGTCACACGTGAGAAGTTCGGTGCGCGCGCGGTGCGCAACTACATCATTTCGCACACGGAGACCGTCAGCGATCTGGTCGAAGTGATGCTGCTGCAAAAGGAAACCGGTCTGCTGCGCGGGCGTCTGGGCGACGCGAACGATCCGGCTCACGCAGGCCTAATGGTGATCCCGCTGTTCGAAACGATCCCCGACTTGCGGAATGCGCCGCACATCATGCGCGATCTGATCGCGCTGCCGGGCGTCGATGCGCTGATCGAACATCAGGGCAACGAGCAGGAAGTGATGCTCGGCTACTCGGACAGCAACAAGGACGGCGGCTTCCTCACGTCGAACTGGGAGCTGTATCGCGCGGAACTCGCACTGGTGTCGCTGTTCAACGAACGCGGCGTGACGCTGCGTCTGTTCCATGGACGCGGGGGCACCGTCGGCCGTGGCGGCGGCCCGACCTATCAGGCGATTCTGTCGCAGCCGCCGGGCACCGTCGATGGCCAGATCCGCTTGACCGAGCAAGGCGAAGTGATCGCGAGCAAGTTCGGCAATCCGGACATCGGCCGGCGCAATCTGGAAACGGTGGTGGCCGCGACGCTCGAAGCGTCGCTGCTGCCGCACGGCAATGCGCCTGAGCAACTGCCCACCTTCGAGGAAACGATGCAGCAGTTGTCCGACGCGGCGATGGCTTCGTATCGCGCGCTGGTCTACGAAACGCCCGGCTTCAAGGAGTATTTCTTCGAGTCGACGCCGATCGCGGAGATCGCCGAGCTGAACATCGGCAGCCGGCCGGCTTCGCGTAAATTGCAGGACCCGAAGCAACGCAAGATCGAAGACCTGCGTGCGATTCCGTGGGGCTTCTCCTGGGGGCAATGCCGTTTGCTGCTGACCGGCTGGTACGGTTTCGGCAGCGCGTTGGCCGCGCATCTCGACAGCGCGCCGAGCGACGCTGAACGCGCACGCCGTCTCGCGCTTCTGAAGAAAATGCACAAGACGTGGCCGTTCTTTTCGAACCTGCTGTCGAACATGGACATGGTGCTCGCCAAGACCGACCTCGCGGTTGCGTCGCGCTATGCGGCGCTCGTGTCAGACAAGAAGCTGCGCAAGCACGTGTTCGAGCGGATCGTCGCGGAGTGGGAGCGCACGTCGAAGGTGTTGTCGGAGATCACCGGCAAGAGCGAGCGGCTCGCGGAAAATCCGCTGCTCGCGCGGTCGATCAAGAACCGCTTCCCGTATCTCGATCCGTTGAATCACTTGCAGGTGGAACTGCTCAAGCGGCATCGCGCGGGCGATACCAATGAGCGCGTGCGGCGCGGGATTCATTTGAGCATCAACGGGATCGCAGCGGGGTTGCGCAATACGGGTTGAGTCCGCGCACTACCGTCTAAGCGGCGTGCGCTGATTGGGCGCCGCGCAGGGTCAAGGTGGTTCGCTGCGGCGGAATGTCGGTTTGTCGGCATCCCGCCGCTTTCGTTTTTTCGTTTTTTTGTTTGCGGCGGCGCTTACTGCGCGGCGATCATCAATGCGTCGAGCTTGAAAGAGTGATCCGCCTGCACGTCGAAATACTGCCGCACTTCATCGGGCGCACCGTCCCACAGCGAGTGGATCGCCACCACACGCGGCTGCGGCGTGCGCATGCGCGCGACCCACGAAGCGAACTCGATATCGATGCGCCAACGCTCGCGAATCGCCGCCTTGAACCCCGCCGCTTCGAACAACGCAACCCATTCGTCGGCGCGGTAATCGCGGATATGCGAGCCGTCGCGCAGCAACTCGATCGCCTGGATATGCGTGTCGAGCAACGGATGATCGATCCCGGCGATATCGACGAACAGCACCTTGCCGCCCGGCTTCAGCACGCGCCGCACTTCGGCGAGGGCGGCCGGCACATCGTGCCAGTGATGCGCGCTCATGCGGCTGATCACCCAGTCGAACGAATGGTCGTCGAACGGCAGCGTTTCGGCCGCGCCTTGCTGCGTGCGGATGTTGGCAAGGCCGCGCTCCTTCGCCGCGCCGTCGACTGTCGCGAGCATTTGCGGCGCGATATCGTAGGCGACCACATCCTTCGCATGGGGCGCGACGGCAAAACTCGCATGCCCCGCGCCACAGCCCATGTCGAGCACCGTCGCGCCCGGCGTCGCGGCAATCGACTCGGCCAGCATCCGCAGATCGGCGCCGGTTGCATGGGTTTGACTCGTCAAATACGCGGCGGCGGTCGAGCCGAAGGCGTCGGCGACCTGATCGTGATGCTTCATGGGGAGGCTCCGGTTATGAGTTGAAAAGCGGATTGGAAACCGCGCCGCAAGCATGCTGGGAGGCGGTTTGCCGTTCCAGTCGCTACAATAGGCCCCGTCGTGTACCAGTACAAGTTGAGCAAGTATTCTGGTATATCTATTACTACCCCGAATCCACGCCCTACTCGCCACCCGATCAGCATGACCACGCCGTCTTCCGCCGACCACCCGCCGCCGCTCGACGCCACTCCGGCCCGCGCGCTCGGCGACTTCATCCGCGCGCATCGCGAACGGCTCTCGCCGCAAGCGGTCGGCCTGCCGCCCGGGCCGCGCCGCCGCACGCCCGGCTTGCGGCGCGAAGAGGTCGCGCAGTTGTGCGGCGTGAGTCCGACCTGGTACACGTGGATCGAGCAGGGCCGCCCGGTTTCGGCCTCCGCCGACGCGCTCGCGCGTATCGCGGTCGCGCTGCAACTGTCGCGCGCGGAGCGGGCTTATCTGTTCGAGCTGGCCGCGCAGCGCGACCCCGCCGAGCCCGACCCGGCCGCCGCCGACGCGCCCGCCACACTGCTGGAAACGGTGCAACTCGTGAACGCGCCGGCCTATGTGCTCGACCGGCAGTGGAACGCGCTCGCCTGGAACGAGCGCGCCGCCGATCTGTTCGTCGGCTGGCTGGACGGCGCGCACGACCGCAATTTGCTGCGCTATACCTTCACCGAGCCGGCCGCGCGCGCGTTGATCGTCGATTGGGAAACGCGGGCGCGGCGGCTCGCCGCCGAATTCCGCGCCGACTCGATCCGCCATCTGAGCGACGCGCCCACGCGCGCGCTGATCGACTCGCTGAGCGCCGCGAGCGACGCGTTTGCGCGTTTCTGGGCGTCGCAGGATGTGGGCGGTCGCGAGGGCGGGCGGCGCGAGTTCAACCATCCGCGCGATGGGCGCATCGTCTACGATCAGATCACCTTCAAACCCGCGCACCGCGAGGATCTGAAGCTGGTGGTGCTGGTGCGTGAATAGCGGCGAGGCGTCTTGAACGCCCATGGCCAGTGTTAAAATCCCTGTCTTTCCTCGCTTCGGCGCCACCTTTGCACCGTACGTGGCGTGCATGACGCGCCGACAGCCTGTTCACCGCTCGCTCAACTGCCGCTTAACTGCCCAACACCATGACGTCCCAACTGCACAAAAAAGGCGAAGCCTGGTCGGCTCGCTTCTCGGAGCCGATGTCGGAGCTCGTCAAACGCTACACGTCGTCGGTTTTCTTCGACAAGCGTCTGGCGCTCGTCGATATCGAAGGGTCGCTCGCGCACGCCTCGATGCTGGCCGCGCAGAAGATCATCGCCGCCGACGACCTCGCCGCGATCCAACGCGGCATGGCGCAGATCAAGGGTGAAATCGAACGCGGCGAGTTCGAGTGGCAACTCGATCTGGAAGACGTGCACCTGAACATCGAAGCGCGCCTGACCGCGCTGATCGGCGATGCGGGCAAGCGCCTGCACACCGGCCGCTCGCGCAACGACCAGGTCGCGACCGACATCCGTCTGTGGCTGCGCGGCGAGATCGACCGGATCGGCGGCTTGCTGACCGAGCTGCGCACCGCGCTGCTCGACATGGCGGAGAAGAACGCGTCGACCATCATGCCGGGCTTCACGCATCTGCAGGTCGCGCAGCCGGTCACGTTCGGCCATCACCTGCTCGCCTACGTCGAAATGTTTTCGCGCGACGCCGAACGCATGCTCGATTGCCGCAAGCGCGTGAACCGCCTGCCGCTCGGCGCGGCGGCGCTCGCCGGCACCAGCTATCCGATCGACCGTCATGCGGTGGCGAAGACGCTCGGCTTCGACGGCATCTGCGCGAACTCGCTGGACGCGGTCTCCGACCGCGACTTCGCAATCGAATTCACGGCGGCGTCGGCGCTCGTCATGACGCACGTGTCGCGCTTCTCGGAAGAACTCGTGCTGTGGATGAGCCCGCGCGTCGGCTTCATCGATCTGGCCGACCGTTTCTGCACCGGTTCGTCGATCATGCCGCAAAAGAAAAACCCGGATGTGCCCGAGCTCGCGCGCGGCAAGACCGGCCGCGTGAACGGCCATCTGATGGCGCTGCTCACGCTGATGAAAGGCCAGCCGCTCGCGTACAACAAGGACAATCAGGAAGACAAGGAACCGCTGTTCGACACCGTCGATACGGTGGCCGATACGCTGCGGATCTTCGCTGAAATGGTCGCCGGTATTTCCGTGAAGCCGCAGGCGATGCGCGACGCCGCGTTGCAAGGCTTCTCCACGGCGACCGACCTTGCCGACTACCTGGTCAAGCGCGGCCTGCCGTTCCGCGACGCGCACGAAGCGGTCGCGCTGGCCGTGCGTATCTGCGCGGATCGCGGCTGCGATCTCGCGGACCTGACGCTCGAAGAAATGCGCGCCGAGTTGCCGAACGTCGCGCATCTGATCGGCGAGGACGTGTTCTCGTACCTGACGCTCGAAGGCTCGGTCGCGAGCCGCAATCATCCGGGCGGCACTGCGCCGGAGCAGGTGCTCGCGGCGGTGGAGGCAGCACGTGTGGCGTTGAAGTAACGAAAGTGGCAGGCGGCGCGGCAGGTTAGCGAGCGCCGCTTACCATTTGCATCGCGCATGCTTGAGGAAGGCGGGCCCGTCAGCGGGTTCGCCTTTTTTATTTGCCGGGCCGGGTCGGCCCGCAGCAGTCTGTGCGAACGCGTCGCCGCGCAAAAAAATAAAGCCCGCACGAAGCGGGCTAAAAAAAGACTTCCACCGATGCCTCCCGAAGGAGGCCATCGAAGTGTAGGCGTGTTCGGTCCGCCGACCAACCCGCCTCATATTTCCGGCTATTACACGTGAGCGCGGCGGTACGTCGACACCCGCTGCGGGCGAACGCCAATTGCATCCTGGCAGGTTTTGACTACCATCAAATCGGGTCCTCTCCATGCTTCTCGCCGACCATGTTCACCCGCTCGCTTCACCCTCTCCGCCTGACCGGACGCCGCGCAGCCTGCGTGGGCGCGGCGCCATCGCGCATGCGACAGGCGCTGCTCACCATGGCGCTGGCCGCCGCCGTGGGCGGCTGCACGATCACGCTGCCGCCGCACGAGGCCGCCGTCAAAACACCGGTGGCCGCAATCAACAGCGTGACGCTCGATCAATATCGCGAGGCGGTCGCGCGGCGCATCACGGACCGCAATCCTTCTTACGTGCTGCGCGGCACGCCGCAGGCGATGCTGCGTTCGCTGGTGGTGGTGTCGTTCACGGTGGATAGCAACGGGCACATCGTGGAGTCGTCGGTGTATCGCACCAATGGCGACGACGAAACCGAGAGCACCGCGCTCGCCACGCTGCGGCGCGCCGCACCGCTGCCGCAACCGCCCGGCAAGCTGCTGAATGGGCGCGGTCAGCTCGAACTGTTCGAAGACTGGCTGTTCAACGACGACGGCAAGTTCCAGTTGCGCGAACTTGCATCGCCGCAAGCGCAGACGATCGATTGAAGGCGAGTGGCCTTGCGGCGCGCGGCGCGACTGTGCACGTCAGACCGACGTCGTAACGACTGCGTCGCCTGGCCACCGCCTCGCACAATTCAACCGCACACGGCGATCCTCACGCCGCCATTGCTGCTCGACGCCCGCGCTCGCTATAATTTTCCGATTCCCTGCGCCGGAGCCTTCCGGCATGGCTCACGCCGCCCGCCTACCCGCCGGCGCGGCGCGACGCCCGATTGCAACGCCGCCGCGCCATCCGCGCGCGCCGTCTGCTTGATGTGCGATGCACGCGACGCCTGATGCTCAGGTTTGACGCCCGGCGGCTCATACCGGCAGTCAACGCGTCGTGCCGCACCGGCCGCCTCGTCATCCGCACGCGTCACGCAACCCACCTGGTTATTCCCCTGGTAGGGCCACTGTCGCGCGCGACCCGCGCGGGCTGCCGTTGTAAGCTGTCGCTTCATCGCCCGCGACGCACGTGGCTTCACTCAGCCAGCGAACGGCGCCGGGCTGGCGAACCCCAAAAAGATGCCGCCCGGCACGCGCCGTCGCGCTTCGACGTATTTCGACGCACGGCGCCCCGGCGGCCCTACGACACCTGGAGACCCTGCATGTCCACATCGCCGATTTCCTCGGCCCAGCCCAACGCAAGCGGGCAGAACAGCAGCGCGCGGATCATCTTCGCGAGCTTCATCGGTACCGCGATCGAGTTCTACGATTTCTACGTCTATGCGACCGCTGCCGCGCTCGTCATCGGACCGGTGTTCTTCCCGCATAGCTCGACGACCGCCCAGGCCTTGTCGGCCTTCGTCACGTTCGGCATCGCGTTCATCGCGCGGCCGATCGGCTCGTTCCTGTTCGGTCACTTCGGCGACCGCATCGGCCGTAAATCGACCTTGGTCGCCTCGCTGCTGGTGATGGGCCTATCGACCACGCTGATCGGCTTCGTGCCGGGCTACGACTCGATCGGCAGCCTCGCGCCGATCCTGCTGTGCGTGCTGCGCTTCGGCCAGGGCATCGGCCTTGGCGGCGAATGGGGCGGCGCGGCGCTGCTCGCCACCGAAAACGCGCCGGCCGGCAAGCGCGGGTGGTTCGGCATGTTCCCGCAGCTCGGGCCGTCGATCGGCTTTCTCGCATCCAACGGCCTGTTCTTTGCACTGGCGACGTCGTTGAGCGACGAGCAGTTCCGCAGCTGGGGCTGGCGCGTGCCGTTCATCGTCAGCTCGGTGCTGGTCGTGCTCGGCCTGTACGTGCGCCTGAAAATCGCTGAGACGCCGGCCTTCCAGGCCGCCATCGAGCGCAAGGAACGCGTCAAGGTGCCGATCGCCACGCTGCTGTCCCAACACTGGGTGCCGACCGTGCTCGGCGCACTCGCGATGGTGGTCTGCTACACGCTGTTCTACAACGCCACCACGTTCTCGCTCTCGTATGGCGTGTCGGTGCTGCATATTCCGCGGCAAACCTTCCTCGGCCTGCTGTGCATCGCGGTCGTGTTCATGGCGCTCGCCACGCCGCTGTCGGCGCGTGCGAGCGACCGCTTCGGGCGCAAGCCGGTGCTGATCGTCGGCATCATCGCGGCGATTCTCTCCGGCTTCACGATGGCGCCGCTGCTCGGCAGCGGAGAAACGCCGCTGGTGCTGCTGTTTCTCGTGATCCAGCTGTTCCTGATGGGCGTCACCTTCGCGCCGATGGGCGCGCTGCTGCCGGAGCTGTTTCCAACCAACGTGCGCTATACCGGCGCGGGCGTCGCCTATAACCTGGGCGGGATTCTCGGCGCCTCGGTCGCGCCGTATATCGCCCAGCTGCTGTCCGCGCACGGCGGGCTGCCGTGGGTCGGTATGTATGTGTCGGTGGCTGCGGCGGTCAGCCTGATCGGCGTACTGTGCATGCGCGAAACGCGCGACACGCGCCTGATGTAATGCCGTAGCCGGTATCGGCGCGCCGATCCTCTGCCGATGCCCCCGAATGCAACGCCGCCAGGCGCGTGATGAATGCGCCGTGGCGGCATCCGTTGCCCCTTCCGCTCAAGCTCGGCTTTCGTTCTGCTTACCGGGCATTCTCTGGGTAAATTCCCTGCCTTGCGCCTTTTTGACTTGCCTATACTCAGCTTGAATAACCCTAAGGCAAGCAGGGAGGCTCGGATGAACATTCATCTCCACAACTCGGACATTGTGATGATCATCGCGCTCGCGCTGCTCGGTGCGCTGCTGCTCGCGTTGCGTTTTCGTCCGGCGACATGGAAGGGTGTCGTCGTCGAAGCAGTGGCTGCGAACGCGGCTGCCATTGCCGCGGTAGTCGCGTTCGAAATGCTGATGGCTTGAGCGGCGTATCCGAGGTGGCTTACCGGTAGTAATAGCCGCCGTGATGGTAGTAGCCGCCGCCGTAGTAGCCCGGCGCCGGGGCAACGATGCAGCCGCCAAGTGCCGTTGCGAGGAGCGTGCCGGCGGCGAGGGTCAAGATCAGGCGTTTCATATTGTTCTCCATCGAGTCGAGATTCATTCGAGCCAAATCCCCGAATGACCCGATTGGACACGACCTCGACCCGCAGGAACGTTGCGATTTGTAAGGGAACATCACGAACGCGTTACAGGAGCGGTGCGAGAAACTCGCCCGCTCCGAAGCATCGGAGGATCGCTTCAGGCCGCCGGAAAACAGCGCCTATACTGCGTTGAACGTGTTCAAGAAGTGCGCGCCCCCGCTGGCGTGGCGTAGGCTGTTCAAGGCGCTGCGGGTGTGACGGGGTTTGCGCTGCGGCGGCGCACGCGAGGCCAAAGTCAAAGCCGCCGGACATGTGAACCCAGCCGGTATAAGCAATGAGGCACTCAACGAAAAGCGACAGATTTAACAGGCGTGTAATGTGCGAGGAGCACTGCGAATCTCACGCAGACCGACATTGAGATCGGAACGTGTAGCCGGACCGCTGCGTCAGGCAGCCAATGCAGGCTCAGATTTTTTGCAACGATTTCCTCTCCGCCCGCTGTTCCCCGACGCGGGCGTTTTCGGAGGCGTTACGTGGCAGCGCCCGTTTGACTGGGCGGATGCGCGTCACGCCTCTTTTCTTTTTGAGCAAACGATTGCGCATCAGCAGGACGCCGCCGCGCCACGCTCATGCTATGGCTGCATGCGGCTCGCTGGGGCGCTCATGGGCCTTGCCGTGCACGTAGTCGATCGCGTCGAGTGCGGCGCTGACCGGCGGCACCGACTGGCCGTCACCGATCGAGATGGAGCGATTCGGCGATTCGACGCCGCAATGCGACGGCGACGTCGCCACGAAGATCATCACAGTGCGCTTCTGCAATGCGTGAGCAAGATGGACGAAGCCCGTGTCGGTGCCGACCACCAGCGCGCACGCGTCGATCATCTGCGCGATTTCGGTCACGCTCATTTTCGGCAGCACATTCGCGCCTGGCACCTGCGCGGCGATCTTCTCCGCCTCGACGCGCTCGGCGTCCGAACCCCACGGCAAGACCACGCGAAAACCGCGTCCCGCGAGTTCGAGGCCGACCGCGACCCAATGGCTCAACGGCCACTTCTTGTCGTCTTTGGAGGTGGCGTGGAAAAACGCCGCGACCGGCGCGCTGTCGGCGGCGAACGGCGGGCTGGCCGGTTCAGGCAGGCGCAGATTGTAGACAGCCGGGCCGTCCACCTCGTAGCCGAGCGCCTCGCCTGCGCTGATGCGCATGCCGTGCCAAGCATTGCCTTGCGGACGCGGGCCGAATCGCCCGGTGTACGCGAAGGCAGCGCCCCGCTCGCCCAGATCCTGGGACTGATAGCCAATACGCCGCGACGAGCGCGCGAGGAACGCGATGATCGCGCTCTTGTAGACACCGTGAATGTCGATGATGGAATCGTAGCGATACGCGCGCAACTCGGCGATGGACGCCCAGATGGCCTTGAGGTCGCTCCAGTTGCGCGCTTTCTTGAAGCGGCGCAACGGCGCGCACAGCACGCGGTCCACGCTTTCGCTCCAGTGCACGAGTTCGGCGAAAGCCTCGTCTGCCGCCCAATCAACCTGAACGCCCGGAAACGCGCGCTTGATATCGGCGACGACCGGCAGCGCCTGCACGATGTCGCCGAGTGAGGTGACCTTGACGATGAGGACTCGCTTCATTGAAGACCTGTTAGTTGTTCAAAAATGACATCATTTTAGCCGACGATTGATATTTCTTGCCAAATCGCCTTGGCCCGCACGCCGCATTCGCAATATCGCGCATTACGTCGCGCGTCTGGGACGCGGCGATTCTGCGGCATTCAAAAAAACTTCCATACGCGTTTGCACGCCCGCCGCGCTCTATACTTTACGCTTTTGCGCCGGCCCGCCATGCCCAAGCTCTTCACTCTCCAACCTTCCGTCGTCCTGCGTCGCGCGAGACGCCTCTGGCGGCAGTACGGCATTTTCTGGCTCGGCGCGATCGCCGTCGGCCTGATTGCGGTGCTGTATGCCCGCCTGATCGATTGGGGCTACGCCGAATTCCGCACCTTGCAGAAAGGGTACGCGTGGGCCCCGCTCATCGTCACGCCCGCGGTCGCGGCGCTCGCCGTCTGGCTCACGCGCACCTTCTTTCGCGGCGCCGAGGGCAGCGGCATTCCGCAAGTGATTGCCACGCTGCATTCGAAACCCGGTCCATACGGCGAGCGGCTGTTGTCGTTCCGGATTCTGTTCGGCAAGATCGCCGTGTCGTTTCTGGGGATTCTGGGCGGCTTCACGATCGGCCGTGAAGGACCGACCGTGCAGGTCGGCGCGGCGCTCATGTTCAATCTACGGCGGCTCTATCCACGCTCGAATGCGCTGATCGAGCGGCAACTGGTGCTGGCCGGCGCGGCCGCAGGCTTGTCCGCCGCGTTCAATACGCCGCTCGCCGGCGTCGTGTTCGCCATCGAGGAACTGACGCGCAGCTTCGAGGCGCGCGCGAGCGGCGTGCTGATCACCGCGATCATCATCGCCGGCGTGGTCGCGCTTGGGTTGAACGGCAACTACACGTATTTCGGCACCATCCAGATTGGCGTGCACTTCCCCGACCTACTCGCGCTCGCGGTGCTGCTGACCGCGGTCGTCACCGGTATCGCGGGCGGTGTGTTCGGTTGGCTGCTGCTGAACACCGCGCGCTGGATTCCCGCGCCGTTGCGTCAATTGCATCGCGAACGGCCGGTCGTGTTCGCCGCGTTGTGCGGTTTCACGATCGCGGTGGTCGGGCTGATTTCGGGCGGCACGACCTTCGGCAGCGGTTATGCGGAAGCGCGCGGATTGCTCGACGGCCATGAGCGCCTGTCGGTCTTCTATCCGTTCCTGAAGATGATCGCGATGATCGGCTCTTACCTGCCCGGCATTCCGGGCGGCATCTTCGCGCCCTCGCTGTCGATCGGCGCGGGCTTCGGCAATCTGCTGCACATGGTGTTCGATTCGATGCAGTTGCCGATGCTGATCGCGCTCGCGATGGTCGGCTATCTCGCCGCCGTCACGCAGTCGCCGATTACGTCGTTCGTGATCGTGATGGAGATGATCGACGGCCACGCGCTGGTCATTTCGCTGATGGCCACGGCGTTGATCGCGAGCCGCGTGTCGCGCCTGTTCGCGCCGCCGCTATACGAGTCGCTGGCGGAGCGTTATATCGCGCCGCTGCCGCAGCCGATGCCCGCACCAACGCCCGAGGTACCCGAGGTGCTCGACGTGCCCGGGCCGGCAACGGCGCCGGTCGACGGCGGGCCGCCTGCCGAAGACAGCGCCGACACGCCGCGTCAATAAACAACGACGCGCGGCGCGTGCACGTACAACGGCCGGGCCGGCACGATGACACAGCCGGCCAGCATCACGGCCAGCGCGGCAAGCAGAAGTAGATTCTTTTTCATCACGTGTTTTCCTGAAGCCACGGGCGCGCGCTACGCGGCGCCCGTGTTGTCGAGCTGGTGAAGGCGGCGCGAGCGATATCGAACGCGCCGCGCTTGCCAAACGCTCTCGCGTTACGCCCAGTGCCCTTGGACCCAGCGGTAGTTCGGACCGTGCGAGACCCAGTGGCCCGGCACCCAGTGATAGCCGACGCGCTCGGCCTGCCAGTGTCCCGCGACCCAGACGTAGCGGCCATGATCCCAGCGCCAGTGGCCGTGGTCCCACACGTAGCCGGCTCGCGCCGCGGGCACGGCTTCGTAGCGCACAGGCGGCGGCGCGGACGGTGCGATCACGACCACTTCCGCGGCCGACGCGGACGCCACAGCGGCGGCACCGGCCGCGATCAACACGGTATGGGCAAGCAGCAAGCGAAAGGTTCTGTTCATGATTTCCCTCTGTGATTGAACACCGGATACGGCGTTATCCATTTAATGCGCGAGGGCTGCGACCGGCTGACGGTGGGCGTGTAACGGCGCACGCTGAAGTGCAACGGTTTATTTCGACGCAAGGACTGCGCATGGGAAAGCGTCATGACGGGCTTGCGCGACGCGTAGAGACGCGGCTCGGCACAGCGACGCAGCGCGGCTCGCGCCGCCCGAAGAAAACGAGGGAGGGAAATGAAACGGCAGGGAAACGACGGGGCAGCCGCGCACTCGACAATCACGCAGCGAATACCGCACGGCGTCGCGTCATCTCAACGCAGCACCGCGCGGCGCACATCGGCTGAAACCAGCCGCACAACAGAACCGCTTCCGGCCGATCAGGCCTGCGGTATTTCGATCTTGACCTCGAGCACTTCGAGATCGTCCTGACGCTCGAGACTCACGCGAATATCGTCATCGGAAATCTTCACGTACTTCGAAATCACGGCTACCAGTTCACGTTGCAACGCAGGCAGATAATCGGCGGGCGCGTGGCCGCCGGCGCGCTCGTGCGCGATGATCAACTGCAGGCGTTCCTTCGCTACCGACGCGGACTTCTTTTTCTCGCCCAGCAAAAACGAAAGAATCGACATTACGTGCGCTCCCCTTACTTGGTGCCGAAGAGGCGCTGCAGCAGCCCGGGCTTCTGGTAATCGGTAAAGCGAAGCGACTTCTGCTCGCCGAGGAAACGCGACACGACGTCCTTATAGGCTTCGGCCACATCGGTGCCGTCCAGATGCACGGCGGGCAGACCCTGGTTCGACGCATGCAGCACCGCTTCCGATTCCGGAATCACGCCGATCAGATCGATGCGCAGGATTTCCTGGATGTCGGTGAGCGACAGCATTTCGCCTTCGCTGACGCGCTTCGGGTTGTAGCGGGTGATCAGCAGGTGTTCCTTGATCGGCTCCTTGCCTTCGATCGCGCGCTTGGTCTTCGACGACAGGATGCCGAGGATGCGGTCCGAGTCGCGTACCGACGACACCTCGGGATTGGTCACGATCAGCGCTTCGTCGGCGAAGTGCATCGCGAGCAGCGCGCCCGATTCGATACCGGCCGGCGAATCGCAGACGATGTATTCGAAGTCCATCGCGATCAGGTCGTTGATGACCTTCTCGACGCCTTCCATCGTCAGCGCGTCCTTGTCGCGCGTCTGCGAGGCCGGCAGGATGAACAGGTGCTCGCACTTCTTGTCCTTGATCAGCGCCTGGTTCAGGTTGGCTTCGCCCTGGATCACGTTGATCAGGTCGTACACCACACGACGCTCACAGCCCATGATGAGATCGAGGTTACGCAGGCCGACGTCGAAGTCGATCACGGCGGTTTTGCTGCCACGCAGTGCGAGGGCCGATGCAAAGCTCGCGCTCGTGGTCGTCTTGCCCACGCCACCCTTGCCCGAAGTCACCACAATGATTTTTGCCATTACCCTTACCTTGTGTTCGTCAAATTCATCAATTATGTGCGGCCATATTTGCCGTGAAACGCCGCGCGCCGGATTCGTTCAGCGCCGCATCCGTTTCCCGTCGCTTACGTGAGCCGCAGCGGTTCGATCATCAGTTTTTCTTCTTCGAGCCAGATCTGCACCGGCTTGCCGAGTACATCGGACGGCAGCGGGTTCTCGGTCGTTCGATAGATGCCCGCGATCGAGATGAGTTCCGGTTCGAGACACGTGCAGAAAATGCGCGCGTCGTGATTGCCCTGCACGCCGGCCAATGCGCGGCCACGCAGCGGCGCGTAAATATGGATGTTCCCTTCCGCGATCACTTCCGCGCCGTAGCTCACGAGACCGAGCACGACCAGATCGCCCTTTGCGTAGATGCGCTGGCCGGAGCGCAACGGCTTCTCGACCACCATCGTTTGCGACGACGTGGCGAGGCGCACGGGTTCAGCCGCGACAGCCGGCTCGAGCGCAGCGGGGGAGCCGGATTCGGGGACGTCGGGCGGAAGCAGGCTCGCCTGGGCCGGCGCGTCTGCCGTCGGCGCAGCGCCGCTCGTGCCGCTCGCCGCGTCGGTGCTGCCTTCGTCGGCAGGCTTCGACACCGCGCCGCGACGATCGCGCGCTTCGAGCAACGGCAGCGCCGATTGCGCCGCCCACGTCTGCTGCGCGTTGGCGACCACGCCGACCGGACGCATGCGCACGCTGTCGAGCAGTTGCGCGATGTCGGCGAGCCGCACGCGTTCGTTGTCGGCGAGACGCCGCACGTCGATCGCGACGACGTCGTTAGCGAAAAACTCGGGGGTCGCCTCGAAGCGCCGGGTCAGCTCGGCACGCATGGCATCGAGGTCGGTAGTCTTGACCACGAACAGGAGCGTATCGACCGAGCCGCTGCGGAGTTCGAAAAAAGGCGATTTCTTGGGCGACATAGCGTTCGGCAAAAAATTTTGCGTATTTTACAGGCGTCCACGCGCGCGGCCAGCTTTTTTGCCGGTGAATGCACGACCTCGACGAGCCACCTCGATCGACGCAACCACGCACAGGGCATTCAGGCCGCGCCATGGCCAACGATCGGGCCGCTCGCAAGACCGGCGAGCCGGCCACGATTGCTGGACTGACGCGGAGGGGAGTCGAGCGGCAGACTGTTGCGCCGCTCGCGAGATCACTGCTGGAGCGCCTGTGATGTGCTCGGCACGTGGCGCACCAGCAGACTTTCGACTTGCTCGGGCGCGCGTTCGACACGCCGGTGTTCGCCGGTCGGACCGAAGCCGAGCGCCTCGTAAAAGCGCATGGCGTTGCGGTTGGCGTCGGCGACCCACGCGTAGATTTCCGTCGCGCCTTCGCCGGCGAGCCAGTGTCCGGCCGTGTCGACCAGCAGCTCGCCGCCGCGCAGATGACGCACGGCCGGCGCCACCCACAACTCGCAGACGAACGCGCGGCGCGCGGCGGTGTCGTCGAAATGCGCTTCGATCAGGCCGGCCGGATGGCCTTCGGTGTAGAGGATGAAAGTGGCGACGGAGAACGAAACCGCGCGTTCCGTGGCGGTGGTGTCGAAACTGGCTGCATCGGCCGACAACGCGTCTTCGAGCGTCGCGCCGAAGGCATAGGGCGCCTCCCGTAGCGACGCAGTACGGAGTTCGCGAAAAACGGCGCCCTGATCAGCGGCGATACGGCGAACGGTCAATGACGGACTCATGCAGACGGAAACCCCTTGAAACCCTAAGGCGTAGCTTTAACCGAACCGGCGCGCGAGTCAATTCATTATTGACCAGACCGCGCCATCGCTCGACGTGTTCGTACGCGGCACGCACAAAGCCACGGCATGGCATGCCGGCGGCATGGGTTGCTAGCTGCAAGCAGCCCGATGTTGCGCGCGCTGCGTGCTCACGGCGCTTCGTAGCTACCGGTGCCATCCGGCCACGGCGTCAGCAGTTCATAACCGTCGTCCGTGACGGCAATCATGTGCTCCCATTGCGCGGACAGCGAGCGGTCTTTCGTGACCACCGTCCAGCCGTCGCGTTGCACGCTGGTGCCGGCGCGGCCCGCGTTGATCATGGGCTCGATCGTGAAGACCATGCCCGGCTTAAGGCGCACGCCTTGCCCCGGCTGGCCGTAATGTAGCACCTGCGGGTCTTCGTGATAGACCTTGCCGATGCCATGCCCGCAGTAGTCGCGCACGATCGAGAAGCCGTCGCGCTGCGCGACTTTCTGGATTGCGTGGCCGACGTCGCCGAGCGTCGCGCCCGGCTTCACTTCGCGGATGCCGGCGAGCATCGCCTCGTAGGTCGTGTCGATCAACTGGCGCGCCACCGTGCTCGGCTGGCCCACGCAATACATGCGGCTGGTGTCGCCGAAGTAGCCGTCCTTGATGATCGCGACGTCGATGTTGATGATGTCGCCGTCCTTCAGAATCTCGCCGCGATTCGGGATGCCGTGGCACACCACCTGGTTGACCGACGTGCAGACGGTCTTGGGAAACCCCAGATAGCCCACATTGGCCGGAATCGACTTTTGCGTGTTGACGATGTAGTCGTTGCACAGCGCGTCGAGTTCGTCGGTGGAGACGCCGGCCTTGACGTGCTCGCCGATCATCGCCAGCACGTCGGCCGCGAGGCGGCCGGAAATGCGCAGTTTGGCGATGTCGTCGGGAGTCTTGTAAGTAATGGCCATGAATTCAATCGGTGTGATTCGGATGGGGTTCGAGGTTCGGCGCAAGACGCCGAGCCGCCGTAAGCGGCACGGCGAAAACAGGCTCACGCCGGCGATCGATCCGGCCAATTGTACAGAGGATCGCCGCCCGAGCCCGGCAAAATGGGCCGAACGGGCTAGCCGGGCGATTGTGTGGCGGCGGTGGATGGCTGGTGAAATCCATCGCGCCGCCCGTCCGCGCTTCATGCGACGAGTCTCGCACGTCGTATGTCACTTCGCCAATCGGCACACGCGCTGCTCGCCCACAGTACCGGCACGAGAACCGCCGAAAGCGCGCAGGTCAGTTGGCTTTGGCGAGTGCGAACTGCAGCACGTCGGTGCGTCGTTCGTCGAAGCCCGCTTCGCAATACGCCAGATACAGCACGCCACGTGCGCACGAAAATCTCGTCGAAGCCTTGCGCGCGGATCGTATCGAGTTGCGCTTCGAACGCGCCGCGCCAGCGGCGCAAGGTCTCCGCGTAATCGTGGCCGAATGCCAGCGACGTGCACGCCATCAGCCTGGCACGCCATGCCGCGTCGGGGAAACGCTGTGGGCTCGGCAACATGCCCCCGGGAGAATGAACTCACGGATAAAGTCGCTCGTCGCGCGATAAGCGGCGAAGTGCGAGTAGTCGATCGTGATGATTTGCATCAGCGCGCCCACCGGGACGCAGACACTCGCGCAGCATGCCGAAGTACGTCGGCCAGAAGGTCTCGCACTGCCGTGCCGAGGCGGACATCGTCGAGCGTGCTCGTCATGCACCTCACGTACTCCCGGCCGCCGCCGACCACGATGCGCCATTGCGGCCGGCGATTCACCTGCAGCAACGCGTGATTCAGAAAGAAACACAGGAAAGTGGTCGCCGGGAACACGAGGATGTCGGCGGTGGCGCTTGAGCAGATGGCGGCCGCCGGCAGTTCGCCCATCGACGCGCGCGTTTGCATCGCGATTTCGAGGTTGTGCTCGGCGCCGCTGTTAAAGCGCACGATGTCGCGCAGCATGCCGATGAAGGTCGGCGAAAACAGGTTGCGGCGCTGCGCGAAGACGGTGTTCAGGCTCGTGCCGGATCATTCGAGACGGCCTTCGTCGAGCGAGACTGAGATGCTCATGTCGCTCGGATGCGACTGGACGCGGAGTTCGCCGAACAGCGCGATCAGTTTCGGGTAGGTGCGGTCGTTGAACACCAGGAAGCCCGGTATCGACGGGATGCATGTGGTCGTCGAACGTGACGTCGACGGTGTTGGTATGGCCGCCCGCGTAGGCGGCCGATTCGAATAGCGTGACGCGGTGGTGGCGCGCCAGCAGGTACGCGCTGGCCAGGCCAGAGATGCCGGCGCCTATGACCGCGACCCGCGAGCCGCGCGGTAGTGAGGAGGTCGATGCGGGGGTGAGGCATGGCGCGTCTCCTGGGGGACGCGCCGGGGTCGCGTGTCCTTGAGGGGATTTGCGCAGCGGGAGCGGGAATGGATGCCTGTTGCGTTAGGCCACAGGGCACGGTCGAAACAGTCGAACGTCCCCAACTTCCAAAAAGCAAAACCCCCGCAGAACTTCCGTTCAGCGGGGGTTTTAAATTTGGCGGAAAGGGTGAGATTCGAACTCACGGTACCCCTAAAGGTACACTGGATTTCGAGTCCAGCGCATTCGACCACTCTGCCACCTTTCCGTGATTTCCAACTCACAGCGATGAAGCTGCGTCGTCAGAACCAAGCGGGTCGTTGCTTGGGAGAGAAAGATTATAGAACAGCTAAGCCCATTTTCCAAGCCCCTCGTCAAAAAATTTTCAAAGAGGCTGGGCAACCACATGGCGCGCCGCGGCGTCATTGCAGGCAGATCAGCCCGCCGTTACTTCCAGCCGCTCCACACCGCCGAGGTACGGCCGCAACGCCGTCGGCACCGTCACCGAGCCATCGGCATTCTGGAAGTTCTCCAACACGGCCACGAGCGTGCGGCCCACCGCCAGCCCCGAACCGTTCAACGTATGCACCAGCTCCGGCTTGCCCTGGGCGTTGCGATAACGCGCCTGCATGCGCCGAGCCTGGAACGACTCGGTGTTCGAGCAGCTCGAAATCTCGCGGTAGGTGTTCTGCGCCGGCACCCACACTTCCAGGTCATAAGTCTTCGCGGCCGAGAAGCCCATGTCGCCCGTGCACAATGTGATCACGCGATACGGCAGTTCCAGCTTCTGCAAAATCGCCTCGGCGTGGCCGACCATCTGCTCCAGCGCGTCGTACGACGCTTCCGGCGCGACGATCTGCACCATCTCGACCTTGTCGAACTGATGCTGGCGGATCAGGCCGCGTGTGTCGCGGCCATACGAGCCCGCTTCCGAACGGAAGCACGGCGAATGCGCGGTCAGCTTGATCGGCAATGCGTCCGCTTCGACGATGCTCTCGCGCACCGTATTCGTCAGCGAAATCTCCGACGTGGAGATCAGATACTGCGTGACCGTGTTCTCGTCGCCGCCCTTCTCGACGCGGAACATGTCGTCGGCGAATTTCGGCAGCTGGCCGGTGCCGTACAGAATCTCCGGATTGACGATGTACGGCGTGTACACCTCGGTATAGCCGTGCTGTTGCGTGTGCGTGTCGATCATGAACTGCGCGAGCGCGCGATGCAGCCGCGCAATCTGTCCGCGCAGCAGCGTGAAGCGCGCGCCCGACAGCTTAGCGCCGGTCTCGAAGTCGAGCCCGAGCGGCGTGCCGACATCCACGTGATCCTTCACCTCGAAATCGAACTGGCGCGGCGTGCCCCAGCGGCGCACTTCGATGTTGCCGGCTTCGTCGTCGCCGACCGGCACGCTTTCGTGCGCGAGGTTCGGCACGCCGAGCAGCAGGTCCGACAGACGCTTCTGGATATCGTCGAGCTTCGCGGCCGACGCCTTCATCTCGTCGCCGATGCCGCCGACTTCGGCCATCACCGCCGAGGTGTCCTCGCCCTTGCCTTTCATCGCGCCGATCTGCTTCGACAGACTGTTGCGGCGCGCCTGCATTTCTTCGGTACGGGTCTGGGTGTCGCGGCGTTCCGCTTCGAGCGCGGTGAACGCTGCCGCGTCGAAGGTATAGCCGCGGTCGGCGAGGCGTTTGGCGACGCCGTCGAGGTCTTTGCGCAGCAGCTGAATGTCGAGCATGGGATGGGACGGGTATTCGTTGTATGAAGGTGGGATTTTAGCGCACCGACGCGCGCGGCCGGTGCGTTCGATGGTCGACGCGCGCGGATCGCCGCTCGGCCGACACCGCCGCGAGCGCAATGGCGCAACTGGGCCGCGCCGGAAAACGGCAAGGCTCAGCTCTTCTTGCGCTTGTTCTCGCTGCGCCATTGCGCATCCAGTTCGGCCAGACGCGCCATCTTGTCGCCGATCTTGCCTTCGAGCCCGCGCGGCGTCGGCTCGTACCAGTGCGGATCGCGCATGTTCTCCGGCAGATAGGTCTCGCCGGCCGCATACGCATCGGGCTCGTCGTGCGCGTAGCGATACTCGTGGCCGTAGCCAAGCTCCTTCATCAGCTTGGTCGGCGCGTTGCGCAGATGCACCGGGACGCCGCGCGACTGATCCTTGCCGACGAAGCGACGCGCTTCGTTGTACGCGTTGTACCCGGCGTTCGACTTCGGCGCGACCGCGAGATAGATGATCGCCTGCGCCAGCGCCAGCTCGCCTTCCGGCGTGCCGAGGCGCTCGTAGGTTTCGGCGGCGTCGAGCGCGATGCGCGCGGCGCGCGGGTCGGCGAGGCCGATGTCCTCCCACGCCATGCGCACGATGCGGCGCGCCAGATAACGCGGGTCCGCGCCGCCGTCGAGCATCCGGCAGAACCAGTACAGCGCGCCGTCGGGGCTGCTGCCGCGCACCGATTTATGCAGCGCGCTGATCTGGTCGTAGAATGCGTCGCCGCCTTTGTCGAAGCGGCGCAGGTTTTCCGCGAGCGCGCTGCCGAGCAACGCGCCGTCGATCTCCGTGGTCTTTTGCTGCGCGGCCGCGCGCGCGACGATTTCGAGGTTGTTCAGCAGCTTGCGGCCATCGCCGTCGGCGGAACCGATCAGCGCGTCGCGTGCTTCGTCGGTGAACGTGAGGCCGCCGAGTTCCTGTTGCGCGCGCTCGAGCAGTTCGCGCTGTTCTTCGTCGGTGAGGCTCTTGAGCACGTAGACCGCGGCCCGCGAGAGCAACGCGCTGTTCACCTCGAACGACGGATTCTCGGTCGTCGCGCCGACGAACACGAACAGCCCTGACTCGACGTGCGGCAAGAACGCGTCCTGCTGGCTCTTGTTGAAGCGATGTACTTCGTCGACGAACACCAGCGTCTGATGGCCGTTCGCGCGATGAATCTGCGCGGTCTCGACGGCTTCGCGGATATCCTTCACGCCCGAGAGCACCGCCGACAACGCGATGAACTCGGCGTGAAACGCATCGGCCATGAGCCGCGCGAGCGTGGTCTTGCCGACGCCCGGCGGGCCCCAGAGGATCATCGAATGGGCTTCGCCGGATTCGAACGCGACCCGCAACGGCTTGTTCGGGCCGAGCAGGTGCTTCTGGCCGATCACTTCGTCGATATTGCGGGGCCGCAGGCGTTCGGCGAGCGGAACATTGGCACGGGTTTCTTCAAACATGACGTTTTGGGGATAATCTCGGCTTTTCCGGACGCGGTCCGTGGGAAGGCGGCGTGCTGCCGGACGAGCGCAAAGCCGGCACGTGAAGGTGCGGGCAACGTCCTGCATTATGACAGTGACGGCGTGCGCACGAGGATCGCGCGGCGCGGCGGCATGCCCCGGGCGGCAACGCGCGCCGGAAGTTCGGCCATGAAGACCGCAGCCGCGCAGGCAACCGCGGCGTGACAGACAAATGCAAACATAACAGGACAGGACAAGCCGCCCGGCACGCACGCCGCCGGGCGGCATGGCAAGCAACACCGCAACACCAACAGGGACAACTACAGATGGCACACGATCCACTCGCCGGCGACGCCGGCTCCACCTACGCGCCGCTCACGCCGGTGCCCGACGCGCGCCGCGCGTTCCGCACCGGCGACGCGTTCGCGCTCTGGTTCTCGCTCGGCATCGGCCTGCTGGTCGCGCAGGCGGGCGCGCTGCTGGTGCCGGGATTGTCGCTGCCGCACGCGCTGCTGGCGATCTTGATCGGCAGCGTAATCGGCGTGGTGCTGCTGGCGCTGGCCGGCGTGATCGGCACCGACACGGGGCTCGCGGCGATGTCGTCGCTGCGCCCGACGCTCGGCGTGCGCGGCGCGTCGGTGCCGGCGGTGCTGAACGCGGTGCAACTGGTCGGCTGGGGTTCGTTCGAAGTGATCGTGATGCGCGATTCCGCCGACGCCCTCGCCAAACAATCCTTCGGCCTTTCGATGCCGCTGATCTGGACCGTCATGTTCGGCCTGCTGGCGACGCTGCTGGCGATCAGCGGCCCGCTGTCGTTCGTGCGGCGCTTTCTGCGCAAGTGGGGCATCTGGCTGCTGCTCGCGGGCGCCGCATGGCTCACGTGGAATCTGCTCGCGCGCCACAACCTGGCCGAGCTGATGCGCCGGCCGGGCACCGGCGAGATGTCGTTCGGCGGCGCGATCGACCTCGTGGTGGCGATGCCGCTGTCGTGGCTGCCACTGATCGCCGACTACACCCGCTTCGGCCGGCAACCCGGCGAGACGTTCCGCGGCACGCTGCTCGGCTACGGCATCGCGAACATCTGGTTCTACGCGCTCGGCGCGGTCTACGGCCTCGCGGCCGGCGGCGGCGACGCGCTGCTCACCAGCGCGCTGGCCCAGGCGGGCGGCGGCCTTGCGCTGCTGCTGATCCTGACCGACGAAATCGACAACGCGTTCGCCGACATTCACTCTGCCGCCGTCTCGACCGGCACGTTCTGGACGCGCGGCAGCGTGCCGTTGCTGTCGGCGGCGTTCGGCGCGCTATGCACGCTGATCGCGCTGCTCGTGCCGATGGCGAAGTATCAGAACTTCCTGCTGCTGATCGGCTCGGTGTTCGCGCCGCTGTTCGGCGTGGTGCTGATCGATCACTTCATCGTGCGCAAGCGCCGTATCGAGGCCGCCGTGCTCGCCGACGTGCGTGGCCGTTACGGCTTCTCGGGCGGCTGGCATCTGAGCGCGTTCATCGCGTGGGCGATCGGCATCGCCTCGTATCAGGTGATCAATCAATGGCTGCCGAATCTCGGCGCGACCTTGCCCTCGCTCGTGATCGGCGCGGTGTGCTACTACCTGTTTGTGTCGGCGCGCAAGACGGCTTACGCCTGACACATCGGGCGTGTTGTCAGCGCGAGTCGGTTGACGAAGAAAAAGCCTGCATTTGCAGGCTTTTTCTTTTGCGCATGACGCTCCACGCGTTCAGTTCAGTGCAGTTCACTTCAACGCGCGGCGGCGCGATATTCGACACCCGGCAGCACGCATAGCAGCTCAAACGCGAGATTGGCGCCGAGGAGCGCGGTCGTGCCGAACGGATCGTACGGCGGCGCCACCTCGACCAGATCGCAGCCGACGATGTTCAAGCCGCGCGCACCGCGAATGATCTCCAGCGCCTGCGGCACCGTCAGCCCCGCGATCTCCGGCGTGCCCGTGCCCGGCGCGAAAGCCGGATCGATCCCGTCGATGTCGAACGTGATGTACACCGGGCCATCGCCCATCCGCTCGCGAATGCGCGTCATCAGCGGCGCCAGCGACTGATTCCAGCAGGCCTCCGCCTGCACGACCTCGAAGCCCTGATCGCGGCACCAGTCGAAGTCTTCCGCCGCGTAACCGGTGCCGCGCAAACCGATCTGCACGACCCGCTCGCAATCGAGCAGCCCCTCCTCCACCGCACGGCGAAACGGCGTGCCGTGTGCAATCTTCTCGCCCATCATCGTGTCGTTGACGTCGGCGTGCGCGTCGACGTGAATCAGCCCGACCTTGCCGTGCTTGCGATGAATCGCGCGCAGGATCGGCAGTGCGATGGTGTGATCGCCGCCGAGCGTGATCGGCTTGCAATCGTGCTGGAGGATTTCGTCGTACGCGGTTTCGATCCGCGCGATCGAGTCGTGCAGGTTGTACGGATTGATCGCGACGTCGCCGAGGTCGGCCACGCGCAGCGAATCGAACGGCGCCGCGCGGGTCGCCATGTTGTACGGGCGCAGCAGCACCGATTCGCTGCGGATCTGGCGCGGCCCGAAGCGGGCGCCCGTGCGGTTCGACGTGCCGAGATCGAACGGCACGCCGACGAAGCACGCGTCGAATCCGGCAGCCGAGCCGACGTTCGGCAGCCGCATCATCGTCGCGATACCGCCGCAGCGTGGCATCGCGTTGCCGGATAGCGGTTGCGGCCGTTCGCCGGCGTCGGGGGAAATGAAGGAGGAAGTATTCATCGTGGCTCGGCAATGAAAGAAATTCGGCACAAAAAATGGGCGGAAATCGGCCAAAACACGGGCAGAACAGCGCGCCTTCAAAGGAACTCCAATTCTTGAGCCATTTCCCGCCAACGTAAATACCGGTGGCGCATCCTTCACATTGATCTACAGCGATGTATGCTGAAGCATGTTCTCCCAACTCACCGATCTTGACCTGCGGCTGATCCGCGTCTTTCTCGCCATCGTCGACGCGGGCGGGGTTTCACCCGCCCAGGCGACGCTCAACATCGGCCAGTCGACCATCAGCACCCAACTGGCGACGCTCGAAACGCGCCTCGGCTACCGCCTGTGCGAGCGCGGCCGCAGCGGCTTCAGTCTGACCGCGCGCGGCGAGCAGTTCATCGAGGCCGCCCGCGCGATGCTGTCGGCCGTCGACACCTTCGGCATGCAGGCGCGCAACGTGGGCCGCAAGCTGGTCGGCACGCTCGACATCGGCATGATCGGCCATACGCCGGTGTCGGCGAGCGCGCGCATCAGCAACGCGATCGGCCGTTTTCGCGCGCGGGATCAGTCGGTGCGTTTTTCGATTCTGGTGCGCTCGCCGGGTGAGTTGGAAGAACTGCTGCTCAATGGGCGGATTCAGATCGGCATCGGCTATTTCTGGCATCGCGTGCCGTCGCTGGAATATATCGAGGTGTTCGCCGAGGAGCAGTTTGCCTACTGCGCGAAAGGTCACCCGTTGTTCGCGCAGGCGGGCAACGTGTCACCCGAAGAGGCCGCGCAACACGAATGGGCATGGCGCAGTTATCCGTTGCCCGAAGCGCAGAGTTCGGCCATGCCGCAGAACGTCACCGCGGTCGCGGACAACATGGAAGCGGTTGCGATGCTGGTGCTGTCATCGCATCACCTCGGTTATTTGCCGGGGCATTTCGCGGCGCCGTTCGTCGCGCAAGGGCTGCTCGCCGCGTTGAATCCGGTGCAGATGCGCTACCGCGTCGCGTTTCACATGGTCACGCGCACGCGTCAGCATCGGTCGGAGATCGTCGAAGCATTTATCGACGATATGAAAGCCGCACATGCGCTACAAGTTCCGATGGGGGACGAGTAGCGCGTCCTCGAGCGCTCGTACTCGCGACGAGCACCCGGAAATTAAAAAGCCGCGCCCGAAGAGCGCGGCTTTGTTGTTGCCTGCGTGCAAAGCTATGTCAATCAGCAGGGCTTATCCGTTGATCACATCCGCGCCCTTCGGCACCGTGAACTTGAATGCATCGGCGGGCAGCGGCGGGTTTTTCTGGATGTTCGAGAACGTCAGCAGCGTCACGTTGCCGAACACGTCGTGCAATTCCATCGCTTCGAGATTGCCGTCCTTGAAGCCGATGCCGACGCGTTGAAACTGCGTGTCCTTCGCCTTCGGCGTCAGTTCGAGCCAGTCGATGCCGGCCTTCACGCCCGCATCGTGCAGCGTGAAATTCTTGTCCAGATCGTTGCTGCCGAACAGGATCGCCGCCGGACTCGCGCCGAGCGCGCCGCCGAGCGCACGCACCGTCACCTGGTTCAGATCCTTGTCGTACACGTAGAGCTTGTCGCCGTCCGCTTGCAGCAGTTGCGCGTAGGGCTTCTCGTATTGCCAGATGAACTTGCCGGGGCGCGCGAACGTAAAGGTGCCGCTCGACGTGCCGGTCTTGCCCGCGCCGCCGGTGGACAGCGCGCCGCTCGCGCCCTGCGCCTTGCTCGGCGCGCGCACTTCCTGCTGCACGAAGGTGCCGCGCGCGGAGTGCACCTGCGCGACGAACGCCTTCAGTTGCTCGGTGCCGCTCGCGAATGCCTGCGACGCGACGAGCATGGACGCGCCGATCGCCACGCTGCCGACGCTACGCGCGATAGTCCGCGCGAGTTGGCCGAAGCGGCTGGCTTGAGCGCTGTGTCGAGTGCGCTGCTGCGCGAATAGCTGCATGTAGTTTTCTCCCTTGATTGAATTCGATGAGCGGGGGGCGGACGGCGGTGAGGCCGGGCGATGGTCGCTTTCGGTGGCAGGACCGCGCTCGATGCATTGCCCGACACGTCGAGCGGTCGACCTTTAGGGCGCGTTGCAAACCTTCTGCAGCGAGCGCTTGCCCGCAGACTGGCCCGCCGCGCACCTCACCGCCCGGCTTCGCCACGCGATAGCGCCATCCGCCTATTCCGCTTCCCGCGCCGGCGCCAGGATCTCGCGATTGCCGTTCGACGACATCGCCGACACCACGCCCGAGTTTTCCATCTGCTCGAGCAAACGCGCCGCCCGGTTGTAGCCGATGCGCAAATGCCGCTGCACCAGCGAGATCGACGCGCGACGGTTCTTCAGCACCACGTCGACCGCCTGGTCGTATAACGGGTCCGACTCCCCATCGGCCGATCCGGTTCCCGCCGAGCCTTCGTCGCCCTCGCCGGTCACGCCGCCTTCGAGAATGCCCTCGATGTAGTTCGGCTCGCCCTGCTCCTTGAGTTTGTCGACGACGCGATGCACCTCTTCGTCCGACACGAACGCGCCGTGCACCCGCACGGGCAAGCCGCTGCCCGGCGGCAGATAGAGCATGTCGCCCATGCCGAGCAGCGATTCCGCGCCCTGCTGGTCGAGAATGGTCCGCGAGTCGATCTTCGACGACACCTGGAAGGCCATCCGCGTCGGCACATTGGCCTTGATCAGACCGGTGATCACGTCGACCGACGGACGCTGTGTGGCGAGAATCAGATGGATGCCGGCCGCGCGCGCCTTCTGCGCGATCCGCGCGATCAGCTCTTCGACCTTCTTGCCGACCACCATCATCAGGTCGGCCAGTTCGTCGATCACGACCACGATATTCGGCAGGCGCGTGAGCGGCTCCGGCTCTTCCGGCGTGAGGCTGAACGGATTCGGCAGCTTCTCTTCGCGCTTGGCCGCTTCGTCGATCTTGTTGTTGTAGCCGGCGAGGTTGCGCACGCCGAGCTTGCTCATCAGCTTGTAGCGGCGTTCCATTTCGGCGACCGCCCAGTTCAGCGCGTGGCCGGCCTGGCGCATGTCCGTGACGACCGGACACAGCAGATGCGGAATGCCTTCGTAGACGCTCATTTCGAGCATCTTCGGATCGATCAGGATCATGCGGACCTGCTCGGCGCTCGCTTTGTAGAGCAGCGACAGGATCATCGCGTTGATACCGACCGACTTGCCCGAACCGGTCGTACCCGCGACCAGCAGGTGCGGCATTTTCGCGAGGTCGGCGCATACCGGCTTGCCACCGATGTCCTTGCCCAGGCCCATGGTCAGCGGCGACGCGGCGTCCGCATAGACCGCCGAGCCGAGAATCTCCGACAGGCTCACGGTCTGGCGGCGCTGATTCGGTAACTCCAGCGCCATGAAGTTCTTGCCCGGAATCGTTTCGACCACGCGGATCGACACGAGCGACAGCGAGCGCGCGAGGTCCTTCGCCAGATTGACGATCTGGCTGCCCTTCACGCCCGTGGCCGGTTCGATTTCATAGCGCGTGACGACCGGACCCGGATAGGCGGCCACCACGCTCACTTCGACGCCGAAGTCCTTGAGTTTTTTCTCGATCAGACGCGACGTGAATTCCAGCGTGTCCGCGGAGATGGATTCCTGCGCGGCGGGCGCGGGGTCGAGCAGCGCAATGGGGGGCAACGTCGAGTCGCCCGGCAGGTCGGTGAAGAGCGGTACTTGCCGTTCCTTCTCGACGCGCTCCGATTTGGCCGGCGTGACGACCGGCGGCACGATCACGACCGGCTCGTGCTCCTCGATCCGCACGCGGCCCTTCTCGACCTTGCCTTCGCGCTTCACCGCGGCCGCTTCGCCGAGCTTGCGGTCGCGCCCGGCCTCGCGGCGCAGCTTCGCGAAAGTCACCGCCGAAATGATCGACTCGCCGACTTTCTCCGACACCGACAGCCACGAGAAACGGAAGTACAACGACAAGCCGATCGCGAGCGCGATCAGCAGCGCGAGCGTGCCGCCGGTGAAGCCCAGCGCATGCGACACCCCGCGCGCGACGGCTTCGCCGACCACGCCGCCCGGCGCGCGCGGCAACTGCACTTTGAGCGACCACATGCGCAGCGCTTCGAGGCCGTTGCACGCGAGCAGCACGAGCAGGAACGCGGACGCATCCGCGAGCCAGCTCACGCCGCGCGGCTCCTCGTCCTGCTCGTCTTCGTGACGGGTGATGCGCTTGTAGTTGCGGGAAATGTGACGGCCGAGCAGCACGATCCACCAGTAGGCGGACAGACCGAACAGCAGCAGCAGGATGTCCGAGGTCCACGCGCCGACGCGGCCCGCCCAGTTGGAGATGTGGTCGACCTGCGCGGCATGGGTCCAGCTCGGGTCGCGCCTGCTGTAGCTGACGAGCGCCATGAGCAGGAATACGCCGAGCGCCACCTGCAGGATCCAGCGGATTTCGGTGAAAAGGCGCGACATGCGGTGCGGCAACGCCTGCGCGCTCGCGGAATAGGGAGCTTTTGCCATTGATCCTGTTGCGTGGGTAGCCGGTTGCCGACCGGAAGCGCGGCCAGAGCCTCGCCCAGCGTGGCTTCGGGTCCGATCCCGGCGACCGGAAACGTCGATCCGGGCTATTGTAAACGCACTGTCCCGCGCAAGGCTGTAAATGACGGTAACTTGGCCGATTGGCCACAGAGCGGCACCCCGAATGGGCCACGGCGCTATCGCGGCGATCGGAAAGCTTCATGGAGCAGCCTCGCGCCACGCCCTTTATAATGCCGCACTGGCACCCATCTACAGTGACAGCTTAAGTCGCACGGCCTCGCATGGGCGAGCCCGGCGCCGTACAAGGATTCAATCATGCCCGCAACTTCAACGAAACACGCCAAGGTTCTGATTCTCGGTTCCGGTCCGGCCGGCTACACGGCTGCGGTCTACGCGGCGCGCGCCAACCTCGCGCCGGTGCTCGTCACGGGTCTCGCCCAGGGCGGCCAGCTGATGACCACGACCGACGTCGAAAACTGGCCCGCCGACGCCAACGGCGTGCAAGGCCCGGAACTGATGGCGCGCTTCCTGGAGCACGCCGAGCGCTTTAACACCGAGGTCATTTTCGACCACATCCATACGGCCAAGCTGGATGAGAAGCCGATTCGCCTGATCGGCGATTCGGGCGAGTACACCTGCGACTCGCTGATCATCTCGACCGGCGCATCGGCGCAGTACCTCGGCCTGCCGTCCGAAGAAGCGTTCATGGGCAAAGGCGTGTCGGCTTGCGCGACCTGCGACGGCTTCTTCTACAAGCAGCAGCACGTGGCCGTGATCGGCGGCGGCAATACCGCGGTCGAAGAAGCACTGTACCTGGCCGGCATCGCGAAGAAAGTGACCGTGATCCATCGCCGCGACAAGTTCCGTGCCGAGCCGATCCTGATTGACCGGCTGCTCGCGAAGGAAAAGGAAGGCGTCGTCGAAATCAAGTGGAACCATACGCTCGACGAAGTGACCGGCGACCAATCCGGCGTGACCGGCCTGCGTATCAAGCACACGCAAACCGGCGAGACCACCGACATCGCGCTGCAAGGCCTGTTCGTCGCGATCGGCCACAAGCCGAATACGGACATTTTCGCGGGCCAGCTGGAGATGAAGAACGGCTACATCATCACCAAGGGCGGTCTGAACGGTTTCGCGACCGCCACCAGCGTGCCGGGCGTGTTCGCTGCGGGCGACGTGCAGGACCACGTGTACCGTCAGGCGATCACCAGCGCGGGCACCGGCTGTATGGCGGCCCTGGACGCGCAACGCTACCTGGAAACCATCAACGAGATGGTCGGCGAGCATGCGATGAGCCAGGAAGCCGAGCGCTGATCGGCGGCGCCGAACTGCGACGTTGGGCGCGACGGTAAAATAGCGGCTGGGCGCGACCCGGCCGCTTGCTTCAGAGAAGGCCGCGGCTGAAAAGCCCGCGGCCTTTTTTGCGTTCAGGCGGTTGGTGTGGGGGGGTGGCTTTGCCTTGCGGGTTTGCAAAGCTTTGCAACGCGTCAGCACCACCCACGTTTGCATCGCGCCCCGGCGGACCGTTTTGCAGTGCATCCGCTGCGGGTCCACGCGCTGTCGGGCGCTTCACCGCACGCCAATCTCACTACCCGTTTCGCAGCCCCTAGAAAAACCCGTCGCGCGACCGATCCACATTTTCTGCGTGTATTACCGATATGCCGAAGAATCAGCCCCACCCAAGCGAACCGAAGCGCGCGCGCGCCGTCGCCACGCCCGCGCCCGAACCGGCCGCGCCCAAAGCCAAACCGAAGCTCGATCCCGCAGCGGGTCTCGCCGGACTCGGCGCATTGCGCGACGCATTGAAGGTCGATACGCAACGCCGCGAGCGCGAACGCGCGGCCGCGGCGGCCGCGCAGCGCGAAGCCGCGGCGGATGCCGATCTGTTTCGGCGCGAGATCGGTTCGGTGGCTCCCCTCGTGTCTCCCCCGCGCGCGAGCTTGCCGCGCAACCCCCCGCCGCCGCTGCCGGTGCAAACCCTGCTCGACGAGGAAGCCGTCCTGCACGAAGCGATTTCCGACGAGTTCGACCCCGAAGTGCTGCTCGAAACCGACGAAACGCTCTCCTATTGCCGCCCCGGCGTGAGTCAGGAAGTCGTGCGCAAGCTGCGGCGCGGCGACTGGATCGTGCAGGCGCAAATCGACCTGCATGGGATGAGGCGCGACGAAGCGCGCGAGGCGCTCGCCGAGTTCATCCGCGAATCGGTGAAGCGGGGCTTGCGCTGTTTGCGCGTGATTCACGGCAAGGGCTTGGGATCGATCGGCAAGGAACCGGTGCTCAAGGGCAAGGTGCGCGCGTGGCTGGTGCAGAAGGCCGAGGTGATCGCGTTCTGCCAGGCGCGTGCGCACGACGGCGGCGCCGGCGCGGTGGTCGTGCTGCTGCAGCCGGGCGTGTTGCCGCCTCACGCCAAGCCCTGACGGAGTCACAGTGATCCATCCGAGGCTGACACTGGCGCTGACCATCATGGAAGCGCTGGCTATTTTCGCGTACGCCATTTCCGGCTTCATCGAAGCCCGCAGCCGCCGGCTCGACGCGGTGGGCACGTTCCTCGTGGCGATCGCCACGGCGTTCGGCGGCGGCACGTTGCGCGATGTGTTGCTGGAGCGCCGGCCGTTCTACTGGGTCGAGCATCAGGTCTATCTGATCGCGATCTTCGTGATGTCCCTGTTCGCGCCGACACTGCTGAAAATGACCTCGCGCCTGCTCTCCGAGCGGGTGCTGCTGGTGGCCGATGCCATCGGGCTGGGCCTGTTCAGTATCGCGGGGACGTCGATCGCGCACGACGCGCAGATGCCGTGGTTCACGTCGGTGATGATGGGCGTGCTGACGGGGGTGTTCGGCGGCGTGATCCGCGACGTGCTGTGCAACGAGGTGCCGTTGATCCTGCGCGATTCGCGCCCCTACGCGACCTGTGCGTTCGTCGGCTGCTGGCTGTATGTGTTGCTGGACTATGTGAACTTCGACACCGTGTATAGCGTGCTGGTCGCGACCGCGTTTATTCTGCTCGCAAGGCTGGTGACCTACCGGTTCGATGTGCGCTTGCCGCATTGAGCGCGCAATGGTGTGGGTGTTCGGGCTGGGTGCGCAGGCTCGTGGATGCCGATTCGCGGAGGTCGTGGCGTTAGCCGCACCGCACCCCTGCCCCATGACTGTCGATTTTCACCAGCGTCGTTCGTCGTGAGGTAAACGGCCCTTGCGGCCGTCGTTGCGCCACGGCGCGCCCTGCAACCGTCAAAGGTGACCGCGATGCCCCTGAAGCTTTATGCCCACCCGTTCTCTTCGTACTGCCAGAAGGCCCTGACGGCGCTTTACGAAAACGGCACACCGTTCGAGCTGCGCCTGCTGGCGCACGACGACCCGCTAATCATGGCGGAGTTCGCCGCGCTCTGGCCGATCAAGCGCTTTCCGGTGCTGGTGGACGGCGAGCGGACCGTGGTCGAGGCGAGCATCATCATCGAATACCTCGGCCTGTATCATCCGGGGCCGGTGCCTCTCTTGCCCGCCGACGCCCGCGCCGCGCTGGAAGTGCGCAGCATGGACCGCTTCTTCGACAACTACATCTCGACGCCGCAGCAAAAGATCGTCTACGACCACATGCGCCCCGAGCCGGAGCGCGATCCGCGCGCGGTGGCCGACGCGCGGGCGATGCTCGACACCGCCTACGGCTGGCTCGACAAGGTGATGGCCGAGCGCGAATGGGCCGCCGGCGACGCCTTCAGCCTCGCCGACTGCGGCGCCGCACCGTTTCTCTTCTACGCCGACTGGACGCATCCGATCGATCCCGCCTTCACGCATGTGCGGGCCTACCGTCAGCGGCTGCTGGCAAGGCCGTCGTTCGCACGCGCGGTCGACGAAGCGCGGCCGTATCGTCCGCTGTTTCCGCTCGGTGCGCCGGAGCGTGACTGACAGCGACTGAGCGACACTCACGCACGCAAGCCTCGCGCGCGCACCGGCGCAATGTGCCGTGCGCCACGCGAGGCGGCCTGGCGGAATCCGCAAACAGGCTTTCCCGCCCGCCCGTTCGGGCCATCGGCCGGAATCCGCCCCAAACAGAACCGCGCAACACCGCATCCCCCCAGCGCGACAACAACATTTCCACCCTGTAAACTCCACCTCAAAAGCCACTTCCGGCCATCACTCATAAGGCACACCATGGACCGTTTGGAAGCGATGGAGATATTTACGCGTGTGGTCGAGGCGAACAGCTTCACCAAGGTATCCGAATCGCTCGACCTGCCCCGCGCCAAAGTCAGCCGCACGATCCAGGCGCTGGAGGAGCACGTCGGCGTGCGCCTGCTGAATCGCTCGACGCGCCAGGTGAGCGTCACTGAAGACGGCGCGTCGTTCTACGAGCGCTGCGTACAGATCCTCGCTGAAGTCGCCGACGCCGAATCGTCACTGTCGAACAAGCGCGAAAATCCGGCCGGCACGATCCGCGTCGATACGTCCGGCACGCTCGCCCGCGCGCTGCTCCTGCCCGCGCTCGACGACTTCTACCGGCAATACCCGGAGATCGACGTGCGGCTCGGCCTCGCCGATCGCAACATCGATCTGATCCAGGACGCTGTGGATTGCGTGATCCGCATGGGCACGCCGGAGGAATCGAGCCTCGTCGCGAAACGCATCGGCGAGGCGCGCATCGTCACGTGCGCGTCGCCCGCGTATCTGGAGAAATACGGCACGCCGACCACGCTGGAAGAACTCGCGGAACATCGCGCCGTCAACTATGTGTCCGCACGCACCGGCCGGACCTTCCCGTTCGAATTCCAGGTGGACGGCGAGATCGCCAAGGTGACGATGAAAAGCGTGCTCGCGGTCAACGACGGCTCGGTCTACATCGGCGCGGGCGCGCTCGGCCACGGCATCATCCAGCCGTCGCGCTTCATGGTCGCCGAGTTGATCGAGCAAGGCGCGCTGAAGGAAATTCTCACCAACTACACGAGTCCCGGCACACCGCTGTCGGTCCTCTACGCGCACCGCCGCAATCTGAGTTCGCGGCTGCGCGCGTTCATCGACTGGGTCAGCGAGCTGTCACGTAACAATCCGGACCTGCGCATCCCGGACGCGTAAGCGGCCACAAAGCAGGCGCCCAAAACAAAGCCCCATGCGTAACGAAACGCATGGGGCTTTTTTCAAAGCGTCAAACTACGCGGCGAAGCACTCGCCTCAGGCAATCCGCTCTTCGTTCGACGGATCGAACAGCACCGCCTTCGACGTATCGAACAGCAGCGTCGTGTTCGTCATCGGCTGCGGATTCGACGCCGGGTGCACACGGCTCACGATGCGCTTGCCGTTGACCTGCGCGAACACCAGCGTATCCGGGCCGGTCGGCTCGATCACGTCGACCTTCACTTCGATCGGCTGCAGTTGCACGTTGTCGCCGTGCGCGCCGCGCGCGTCGGTGATGCGTTCCGGGCGCAGGCCGAGAATCACTTCGCGGCCCACGTGCGACCTCACCTTCGCCGAGTCGAACGGCAGGTTCAGCACCTTGCGCGCAACGCCCGTATCCAGTTCGACGCCGACGCCCGCGCCCTGCTCCACCAGCTTGCCTTGAATGAAGTTCATCGGCGGCGCGCCGATGAAGCCGGCCACGAACAGATTCGACGGCGAGTCATAGATTTCCTGCGGTGCGCCGAACTGTTGCACGATGCCGTCCTTCATCACCGCAATGCGGTCGCCGAGCGTCATCGCCTCGATCTGATCGTGCGTCACGTAGACGATCGTCGTGCCGAGGCGCTGATGCAGCAGCTTGATTTCCGAACGCATCTCGATACGCAGTTTCGCGTCGAGGTTCGACAGCGGTTCGTCGAACAGGAACATCACCGGATCGCGCGCGAGCGCGCGGCCCATCGCCACGCGCTGACGCTGGCCGCCGGACAGCTGGCCCGGCTTGCGGTCGAGCAGGTGCGTGATCTGCAGCGTGTTCGACACGCGATCGACGATCTGCGCCTGCTCCTGCTTCGGCACCTTGCGGATGTTCAGGCCGAACGAGATGTTCTCGCGCACCGTCATCGACGGATACAGCGCGTACGACTGGAACACCATCGCGATATCGCGATCTTTCGGCGACAGGTTGTTGACCGTCTTGCCGTCGATCTGGATCTCGCCCTTGGTCACGGTCTCGAGGCCCGCGATCATGTTGAGCAGCGTCGACTTACCGCAGCCCGAGCCGCCGACCAGAATCAGGAACTGGCCGTCTTCGATGTCGATATCGACACCCTTCAGAACCGGCACCCCGTTCGGGTAGGTCTTGTACACGTCACGGATGGAAAGGCTTGCCATGCTGTGAATCCTCTTGTCTCTGGTACTGCCTGAAAACGTCTTGTCGGGTGACGGCGGCGCATTTTCTTGAAGCGCCGCCGCGCTCGGATGGTTTGGCCCGCGGCCCGGGGTTTAGCCCTTGACCGCGCCGGCCGTCAGGCCGCGCACGAAATAGCGTCCAGCGATGATGTAGACCAGCAGGGTCGGCAACGCGGCGATAATCGCGCCGGCCATGTCCACGTTGTATTCCTTCACGCCGGTCGAGGTGTTCACGAGGTTGTTCAGCGCCACCGTGATCGGCATCGAATCGACGCCGGAGAACACGATCCCGAACAGGAAGTCATTCCAGATCTGCGTGAATTGCCAGATCAGGCACACCATGAAGATCGGCAACGACACCGGCAGCAGGATCTTCGTGAAGATCGTGAAGAAACCCGCGCCGTCGATGCGCGCCGCCTTCACGAGTTCAGCCGGAATGCTGACGTAGAAGTTGCGGAAGAACATCGTGGTGAACGCGATACCGTAGATCACGTGCACCAGCACCAGACCGGTCGTCGTGTTCGACAGGCCCATCATGCCTTCGAAGCGCGCCATCGGCAGCAGGATCGCCTGGAACGGAATGAAGCAGCCGACCAGCAGCATCGTGAAGATCGGGTCTGCGCCGCGGAAACGCCAGTGCGTGAGCACGTAACCGTTGAACGCGCCGATGATCGACGAGATCAGCACGGCGGGAATCACCATGCGCACCGAGTTCATGAAGAACGGCTGCATGCCGTCGCAACGCACGCCGGTACAGGCGCCGCTCCATGCCTTGATCCACGGATCGATACTCCAGTGCGTGGGCGGCGTGAGCAGGTTGCCGGTGCGCAGCTGGTCGATGTCCTTGAAGGACGTCGACAGCATCACGTACAGCGGGAACAGGAAATACAGGGCGAAAAGAAGCAGGGCCGCGTAAATGACGGCACGGCTGATCGTCATCTTAGGCTGCATTGCGGGTGCTCCTCGATTCCAGATACATCAGCGGCACGAGCACGGCTACAACGGTGGCGAGCATCATTATCGACGATGCCGCGCCGACGCCGAGCTGCCCGCGATTGAACGAAAACGTGTACATGAAAATAGCCGGCAGCGAAGACGACGTGCCCGGACCGCCCGCGGTCAACGCGACGACCAGGTCGAAGGTCTTGATGGTGATGTGGCAAAGAATCAGCAGCACGGAGAAGAACACCGGGCGCATGCTCGGAATCACGATCTTGCGGTAGATGGTGGGCAGGTTTGCGCCGTCCATCTGCGCGGCCTTGAAGATTTCACCGTCGACACCGCGCAGGCCCGCGAGGAACAGCGCCATCACGAAGCCGGTGGATTGCCATACGGCCGCGATCACGACGCAGAAAATCGCCCGGTCCGGATCGCCCAGCCAGCCGAACGAAAAGCTCGTCCAACCCCAGTCGTGGAACACCTTTTCGAGGCCGACGCTCGGCGTCATGATCCATTGCCATGCCGTACCCGTCACGATGAACGAGAGCGCCATCGGGTACAGGAACACGGCGCGCAATGCGCCTTCGTTGCGAATCTGCTGATCGAGCAGGATCGCGAGAAAGAGACCGAGGCCGATACAGATCGCGATGAACGGAATGCCGAACCAGCCGAGGTTGGCCGCCGAAGTCCAGAACACGTCGTTGTCGAACAGTTCCCGGTAGCGGTCCAGACCGGCAAATTCATACCGGGGCATCAGCCGCGACGTGGACAGCGACAGAAAACCGGTGATTGCGATGAAGCCATACACGAAGATCAGGCTGATCACGACGCTGGGTGCGAGCACCAGCTTCGGAATCCAGCGATCGGCAAGGGCCGCCATGGGCGACGCGCGGCGGGCGGCGCTGGCCGTTTTCCCGTTTCCGCTGATAGAAGCAGTCACTACTCGACTCCTGCTGAAACTGTACCGCCGGGATGCTCGCGCACGAATGACGCGAGGCGGCGACGGCATAGGTGTGACTCGATGAAACCAGGGTGAAGCCGCCTGCAAGCCGCACGCAACGCACGAGCGGCAACCGGCGGCCTGAAGAACACGCCCGGCGCTTCCTCAGGAAGCCACCGGGCGCGCCGCTTCGCTTACTTCACTTACTTGGTCTTCGCTGCCTTCGCGAGCGCCTGGACCGCGCTCTTCGAATCTTCCTGCGAGTTCATGAACTTCGTGACCACGTCGGAGATCGCGCCGGCTGCTGCATCCGGTTGCGCCATGCCGTGCGCCAGCGACGGCACATAGCCGCCCGCCTTGATCGCGATCTGCTCATCCGCGTACGACTTCTTCGCGCAGTCGTCGAACTTGTCCATCGACACGCCCAGACGAACCGGGATCGAGCCCTTGTACAGGCTGAACTGTTCCTGGAATGCCGGCGACATGATTGTCTTGGCGAGCGCCAGCTGACCCGGCGTGGCGGTCTTCTGGCCTTTCTGCTGGAAGAACACGAACGAGTCGACGTTGAACGTGTAGGCCTTCTCCGTGCCCGGCACCGCGGCGCAGATGTAGTCCGAGCCCGACTTCTTGCCGGCGTTGGCGAATTCGCCCTTCGCCCAGTCGCCCATGAACTGCATGCCGGCCTTGCCGTTGATGACCATTGCCGTAGCGAGGTTCCAGTCACGGCCCGTGCGGCCCGCGTCGAAGTAACCCTGGATCTTGCGGACCGTGTCGAACACGCCGACCATCTTGTCCGAAGTCAGCGTCTTTTCGTCGAGGTCGACCAGCGCCTTCTTGTAGAAGTCCGCGCCTTGCGACAGCACGACGTCTTCCCACAGCGTCAGGTCTTGCCACGGCTGACCACCCATCGCGATCGGCTGGATGCCCGCGGCCTTCATCTTGTCGGCCACCGCGAAGAACTCAGGCCACGTGGTCGGCGCCTTGCCGCCTGCCTTGTCCAGCGCTGCCTTGTTGATGTACAGCCAGTTTACGCGGTGCACCGAGAACGGTGCGGCGACATAGTGACCGCCCGCGTGCATGATCTTGTCGATCTCCGGCGGCAGATTTTTCTTCCAGTCGCCCGCGACCGAATCGATCGGCACCAGCACGCCCTGCGAAGCCCAGTCCTGGATCAGCGGACCCTTGATCTGCGCGGCGCTCGGCGCATTGCCCGAGATCACCTGCGTCTTCAGAGCCGTCATGGCTGCCGCGCCGGCGCCACCCGCAACCGCGAAGTCCTTCCACGTGTAACCCTGCTTCGTCATGTCGTCCTTGAGGACGCCGACGGCTTTCGATTCGCCGCCCGAGGTCCACCAGTGCAACACTTCGACCGACTCGGCAGCCTGCACCGCCGAGACGCCACACATCAGACCCGCAGCGCACAAAGCGCCCATGATCGCGCGAAATTTCATTGCTTATCTCCTCCAGACACCTGAACAAAAAACAAATGGCCCCTGATGTCGCCAGGGTGCTGTGGTTGGTTCAAACAGGCAAAACACTGGGCGATCGAGCACGGTCGGGCGCATGCGCGAGGCATGTGCCGGCGGACCGTTGTCCGGCCGCTAGAAGCTCAAGAGATGAGTGGTTTGGGATGCAACTGTCTGTCTCCTCTTTTGATTTTTGCCTGCCCGCGTCGCGCGCGGCAGACTCGAGGTGCCTTGCAAGTCAACCCGGCCAGCCACCCGCCAGCCGCTTCACTACCCGGACTTCCGTCAGGGCTGCCGGGCAGGCTGGCACGTGCCGACAGGCAATGTCCGTTAACATGCAGGGACGCCCGCCGATTCGAAAAACCGCGCAAGTTGCCGAACAGCGCACGCTTTTTTCATCGAATTAGCGCTACCTCTTGATTTGGATTGTAGTTAAACTACAATTCAGTGTCAAAAAATATTTTATCGGACTACGGTCGCCCTTTTCGAACACTGCGCGCTCGGCGCGGCGGCCCCCAGGACATCGACGGAGACTCATGCAAACCGATTCAAGCTTCACCTTCGTTCTCTTCGGCGGAACCGGCGATCTGTCGATGCGCAAGATCCTTCCTGCACTGTTTGAAGCGCACCGTGCGGGCGGCATGCTCGCGGACAGCGGCAAGATCGTCGCGGTGGCGCGTCACGCGGCGAATCGCGATGAGTATCTGCAGTGGGTGAACGAACACGTCAAGCCGCATGTGTCGAAGGACGGTCTGGACGAAGCCGCATGGACGAGCTTCCTCGCGCGCATCGAGTTCGTGAAGATCGATCTCGGCAACCCCGAAGACTTCGTGCAATTGCGCGATGCGATCAAAGACCTGCCCGGCATCCGCGTGTTCTATCTGGCCACGGGTCCGTCGCTGTTCGTGCCGATCTGCCACGCGCTCGCGTCGGTGGGGTTGAACGAGAACGCGCGCATCGTGCTGGAGAAACCGCTCGGCTACGACCTGAAGTCGTCGAATGCGATCAACGACGCGGTCGGCGAAATTTTCGCGGAAGAGCAGATCTACCGGATCGACCACTACCTCGGTAAGGAGCCGGTGCAGAACCTGCTCGCGCTGCGCTTTGGCAATGCGCTGTTCGAGCCGCTGTGGCGCCGCGAGTGGGTCGAGAGCATCCAGATCACGATCGCCGAGGAACTCGGCGTCGAAGCGCGCGGCGACTTCTACGACAACACCGGCGCATTGCGCGACATGGTGCAAAACCATTTGCTGCAGCTGCTGTCGATCGTCGCGATGGAGCCGCCCCATTCGATGGACTCGGATTCGGTCCGCGACGAAAAGCTGCGCGTGCTGCGCGCGCTCAAGCCGATCGATCCGAACGAAATCGGCAAGGTTGCGGTGCGCGGCCAGTATCATGCCGGCGGCATCCGCGGCAGCACGGTGCCGGGCTACGCGACCGAAGCCGGCGTGAAGCCGGACAGCACCACCGAAACCTTCGTCGCGCTGAAAGTCGAGATCGAGAACTGGCGCTGGGCCGGCGTGCCGTTTTTCCTGCGCACCGGCAAGCGCCTCGCCGATCGCGTCGCCGAGATCGTGGTGAATTTCCGCCCGGTGCCGCATTCGGCGCTGGGCGCCTCCGCGCTGCGCGCCGGCGCGAACCGTCTGGTGATCCGCCTGCAGCCGAACGAAACGATTCGCCTTTACTGCCTCGCGAAGCAACCAGGCGAAGGCATGAACCTCGCGAGCGTGCATCTCGACCTCGCGTTCGACAAGTTCTTCCGCGAAGGGCAGATGGAGGCGTATCAGCGGCTGCTGCTCGATGTGATCCGCGGCCGCCTCGCGCTGTTCGTGCGGCGCGACGAGCAGGAAGCCGCATGGCGCTGGGTCGAACCGATCCTGAACGAATGGAAGGCCTCGACCAAGCCGCCGAAGCCGTACGCGGCGGGCACGTGGGGACCGGCCGCGGCGAGCGCGATGCTCGCGCAGCACGGCACCTGCTGGCTCGAAGAAGAGAATTGATGCACGGCGCGTGTGAGCTTCGAGCGAAGCTCACACGCGCCCGAGTAAGACCCACCGACGAACTGAACGGAATGGCGCCGGTATCGCGAAGGCGCCTGCAAGTCATCCCACTTGCAGGCGATGTGCGAGCGCAGTACGGCAGATTCCGCAGATCTAACAAAAAAGCAGCACGGAGGAGAAGTGATCGAGCTTCACGCTTTCGACGATCAACGCGCCCAATCCGACGCGTTGGCGAAGGCGGTTGGCGACGCGTTACATGCGTCGCTCGCCGCACAGGCGGCCGCGACCGGCGCGCCCACTACTAGCGCACGCCCCGCCATGCTTGCCGTGTCCGGCGGCAGCAGTCCGCGTCCGTTCCTGCAAACGTTGTCCACGCAATCCTTCGACTGGTCGCGCATTGCCGTGACGCTGGTCGACGACCGCTGGGTGCCCGAGACCGACAGCGCGAGCAATTCGCAACTGGTGCACGCGACGCTGTTGCAGAACGCCGCGAAGGACGCGACCTTCTGGCCGCTCGTCGACACCGCGCAGGATCTGCACGCGCATGTCGCCGCGCTGAACGCCGACGCACGCTTTAGCGCCGTGCCCGACGTCGCGATTCTCGGCATGGGCGAGGACGGCCACACGGCGTCGATCTTCGCGGACGCGCCCGAATGGGATCACGCCATCACCACCGCCGAGCGCTTCGTCGCGGTGCATCCGGGCAGCGCGCCGCATGCGCGCGTGAGCTGGTCGCTCTCCGCGCTGAAGGAAGTGAAGCACCTGTTTTTGCTGATCGCAGGACCGCGCAAGATGGACGTGCTCAATGCAGCCGCCGCTTCGCTACAAAAAAATGCCATCTCGCAGTTGGCAAACGACAAGGGAGTGAGACTCGATGTCTACTGGTGTGCAAACTAAGGCTGTACCGGGCGCGGGCCAGCACGCCGACGGACCGAGGCTTCTGGCCGACATCGGCGGCACCAATGCGCGCTTCGCGCTGGAGACGGGCCCGGGCGAAATCGGCTCGGTGCAGGTCTATCCGTGTGCGGACTATCCGGGTGTCGCCGAGGTCATCAAGAAGTATCTGAAGGACACCAGGATCGGCCGCGTGAATCATGCGGCGATCGCGATTGCAAACCCGGTCGACGGCGATCAGGTGAGCATGACGAATCACGACTGGAGCTTCTCGATCGAAGCGACGCGCCGCACGCTCGGCTTCGACACGCTGCTGGTGGTGAACGATTTCACCGCGCTGGCGATGGCGCTGCCGGGCCTCACCGACGCGCAACGCGTCCAGGTAGGCGGCGGCGCGCGTCGTCCGAACAGCGTGATCGGCCTGCTCGGGCCGGGCACCGGCATGGGCGTATCGGGCCTGATTCCCGCCGACGACCGCTGGATCGCGCTCGGCAGCGAAGGCGGCCACGCCACCTTCGCACCCGCCGACGAACGTGAAGACATCGTGCTGCAGTACGCGCGCAAGAAGTGGTCGCACGTGTCGTTCGAACGCGTGGCCGCGGGCCCCGGCATCGAAGTGATCTACCGCGCGCTCGCGGGCCGCGACAAGAAACGCGTGGCGGCCAACGTCGAGACGATCGAGATCGTCAAGCGCGCACTGGACGGCGAGCCGCTCGCGGCCGAATCCGTCGACGTGTTCTGCGGCATTCTCGGCACCTTCGCGGGCAACATCGCGGTGACGTTGGGCGCGCTGGGCGGCATCTACATCGGCGGCGGCGTCGTGCCGCGCCTCGGCGAATTCTTCGCACGCTCGTCGTTTCGCCAGCGCTTCGAAGCGAAGGGCCGCTTCGAGGCGTATCTGCAGAACGTGCCGACCTATGTGATCACCGCCGAATATCCGGCCTTCCTCGGCGTCTCCGCGATTCTCGCCGAGCAGTTGTCGAATCGCGCGGGCGGCAGTTCGTCGGCGGTGTTCGAGCGGATTCGCCAGATGCGCGACGCGCTGACGCCGGCCGAGCGCCGCGTCGCCGATCTCGCGCTGAACCATCCGCGCTCGATCATCAATGATCCGATCGTCGATATCGCGCGCAAGGCCGACGTGAGTCAGCCCACGGTGATCCGCTTCTGCCGTTCGCTCGGCTGCCAGGGCCTGTCGGATTTCAAGCTGAAACTCGCGACCGGTTTGACCGGCACGATTCCGGTGAGCCACAGCCAGGTGCATCTCGGCGACACGGCGACGGACTTCGGCGCGAAGGTGCTGGACAATACCGTGTCGGCGATTCTGCAGTTGCGCGAGCATCTGAACTTCGATCAGGTCGAACGCGCGATCGATCTGTTGAACGGCGCGCGCCGCATCGAGTTCTACGGGCTCGGCAATTCGAACATCGTCGCGCAGGACGCGCACTACAAGTTCTTCCGCTTCGGCATTCCGACCATTGCGTACGGCGATCTGTACATGCAGGCAGCCTCCGCTGCCTTGCTCGGCAAGGGCGATGTGATCGTGGCGGTCTCGAAGTCGGGCCGCGCGCCCGAGTTGCTGCGCGTGCTGGATGTCGCGATGCAGGCCGGCGCGAAGGTGATTGCGATCACGTCGAGCAATACGCCGCTCGCCAAGCGCGCCACCGTCGCGCTCGAAACCGATCACATCGAAATTCGCGAGTCGCAGTTGTCGATGATTTCGCGGATCCTGCATCTGGTGATGATCGATATTCTCGCGGTCGGCGTGGCGATTCGTCGCGCGGTGCCTGCAGCGGATGTCGCCGAGACGGTCGCCAAGGCGCGCGAGGGCGCCGACGACGACGCCACTGCCGTGCTGGACTGGCTGAGCCACGGCGCGGCCCCGTCCGCCCGCGATTGAGCCGGTGAAGGTGAATGGCCCACGGCGTGCGTATCGAATGTGATGCGCGCGCCGTAGGCCATCTTCGTCGTTGCCCGCTTCATCGCCCGCATTGCGTCAGGTCCGCCTGAAGCGCGTGCCCGCACGGCGCCCCTGTCCGGACAACAAGCGATAATAGACGCTCTATCGCTCGAGACCGACGGCTCAACCCAATGATCATCCGCCCGCATCTCCATTGGTTCCGCATGCTGCTCGCGTGGCGGGGTTCGGTTCTTCCACAGTTGCTGCCGCGGCTCTCGCTGATCTTCTGCATCTCGATCGTCGCACTGGCCGCCCACGATCACCTGCTGCCGATCTCGCTGAACCTCAACACGACCGCGCCCTTCTCGCTGATCGGCATTGCGCTCGCGGTGTTCCTCGGCTTTCGCAACAACGCCAGCTACGATCGCTGGTGGGAAGCCCGCAAGCTGTGGGGCCAACTGCTCAACGAGTCGCGCTCGCTCACGCGCCAGGTCTTCACGCTGCCGTCCGGGCCGTTGCCGAAAGAAGACCTCGAAGCATTTCTCGCCGCGCTCGGCGCGCTGCCTCACGCGCTGCGTCACCAGCTTCGCAAGAGCGATCCCCACGACGACCTCGCCGCACGCTTGCCCGCGCCGCTGTTCGAGCGCGTCATCGCCTCGCGCTACAAGCCGGCGACCTTGCTGCTGTATCTCGGCGAATGGGTACAGCGCCAGGCACAGGCCGGCGCGATCGAGCCGATGGCGGTGCTCGCCTTCGACCGGAACCTGAATGGACTATCGGATGTGATCGGCGGATGCGAGCGCATCGTCTCGACGCCGCTACCGTTCGCGTACTCGGTGATGATTCACCGCACGGTGTATTTCTTCTGCGCATCGCTGCCGTTCGGGCTGGTCGACAGCATCGGCGTTTTCACGCCGGTGTTCGCGGTATTTGTCGCTTATACCTTCATGGCGCACGAAGCCATCGCATCGCAGCTCGAAGAACCCTTCGGCACCGACGACAACGACCTCGCACTCAACACGATGTCCGCCATGATCGAGGATGCGCTGCGCGATCTGCGCGGCGAGCCGGCACGCACGTTGCCGAGCCGGCAAGCGGAAGACTATCTGTTCGATTGACCGTGCGCGAGGCGCAGGCGAGATGCGCGCTCAGTCGTTGCCGACCGTCTCCGACAACCGCTTGAGCGTCGCCACCCGCGCGCCGATGATGTCGATGCGCCCGCGCTCGTCGACCACCGGCGTGGTGGCGGTGAGATACGCAGTCCAGGCTTTTTGCGCACGCACGAGCGTGGCACGCGAATGCACCGGCATCTTCGACTGCAAGCGGCGGTAGTAGCGGTTCAGATCGAACATCGCGTGCTCGCATTGCGCGTCGGCCCTACAGGCGCGCGGACGACGCGGCGGCGGGCTCCCGGCGTTGCCCACCGCGCTGCGCAGCGCGAGCGCGCGGTCGCGCACCGGCTGCAACTGCATGTCGGCCTCGGCCAGCACGTACATCGTGCCGCGCGTCGTCGCGAACACCGCGGCCAGCAACTGCTTCTCGGCCTCGCGCGAGGCGAGCCAGCTTGTCTGGCTCTTTTCCCACAGCTTGCGCCGCGCGGGCGGCAACTTCGCCTGAAGCTGCTGCCACGCGCTGTCCAGAGCGGCCTTCCAGCCGATCCGCGCGTTGTCCATGCACTGCACCTGTCCCACCGTCGTCGACATGTCGCTGCGCGCGAGACATGAGCGCATCGACGCATCGATCGGATCGGCGGCCGCGACCTCGGCATGCGCCGCGGGCGACAGCGCGCCGAAGAGCGCCGCCGACGCCAGCGTCATCGTCAGCGCGCCGGCTATGCGCCGCCAACTAGCGGCGCCCACCCAGGACTTCAGACCTCCCATCGTCAGGCGCGAACGCAATCGACGAAATATTCGATGCGCCCGTTGATCATTTCACCGACCAGCCCGTGGATGTCCGTATGGAAACCAGGGAAGCGCTCGTTGAACTCGCGCGCGAAACGCAGATAGTTGACGATGGTCTTGTTGAAGCGCTCGCCCGGAATCAGCAACGGAATGCCCGGCGGGTACGGCGTCAACAGGATCGACGTGACGCGGCCTTCGAGTTCGTCGATCGGTACCCGGTCGATCTCGCGGTGCGCGAGCTTGGCGAACGCGTCGGACGGCTTCATCGCCGGCTCCATGCTTGACAGGTACATCTCGGTCGTCAGGCGCGCGATGTCGTTCGCGCGGTAGACGCTGTGAATCTGCTGGCACAGATCGCGCAAGCCGACGCGCTCGTACATCGGATGATGCGCGACGAACTCGGGCAGCACACGCCACAGCGGCTGGTTGTTGTCGTAATCGTCCTTGAACTGCTGGAGTTCGGTGACCATCGAGTTCCAACGGCCCTTGGTGATGCCGATCGTGAACATGATGAAGAACGAATACAACCCGGTCTTCTCGACGATGATGCCGTGCTCGGCCAGGTACTTCGTGACGATCGCGGCCGGAATGCCGGTCTCGCCGAAGCCGCCGTCCATGTCCAGACCCGGCGTGACGATGGTCGCCTTGATCGGGTCGAGCATGTTGAAGCCTTCGGCGAGCGGGCCGAAGCCGTGCCACGCGTCGTTCGGACGCAGCATCCAGTCTTCGCGCGAACCGATGCCCTCTTCCGCGAACTGGTCCGGGCCCCACACCTTGAAGAACCAGTCGTCGCCGTATTCGGCGTCGACCTTGGTCATCGCGCGGCGGAAGTCGAGCGCTTCGGCGATCGACTCTTCGACGAGCGCCGGGCCGCCGGGCGCTTCCATCATCGCCGCGGCCACGTCGCACGACGCGATGATCGCGTACTGCGGGCTCGTGGACGTGTGCATCAGATAGGCTTCGTTAAAGCGGTGCTTGTCGAAGCGGCTGTTCTTCGAATCCTGCACGACGATCTGCGAGGCCTGCGAAATGCCGGCCAGCAGCTTGTGCGTGGAGTGCGTCGCGTACACCATCGCGCCGATGCGCGGACGGCCCGCGCCGATCGCGTGCATGTCCTGATAGAACTCGTGGAATTCCGCGTGCGGCAGCCAGGCTTCGTCGAAGTGGAGCGTGTCGAGCCAGTCGCCCAGCATCTCCTTGATCATTTCGACGTTGTAGATCACGCCGTCGTACGTGCTTTGCGTGATCGTCAGAATGCGCGGCTTGAGGCCCGGGTTCTTCGCGAGTGCTTCGCGCGCGAACGGGTTCGCCTCGATCTTCTTGCGGATGTTTTCCGGCTCGAACTCGCTGCGCGGAATCGGGCCGATGATGCCGAAGTTGTTGCGCGTCGGCGTGAGGAACACCGGGATCGCGCCGGTCATCGTGATCGCGTGGAGGATCGACTTGTGGCAGTTGCGGTCCACCAGCACGATGTCGCCCGGCGCGACGGTGCCGTGCCAGACGATCTTGTTCGACGTCGACGTGCCGTTGGTCACGAAGAACACGTGGTCAGCGCTGAAAATGCGCGCGGCGTTGCGCTCCGAGGCCGCCACCGGGCCGGTGTGGTCGAGCAGCTGGCCGAGTTCGTCGACCGCGTTGCAGACGTCGGCGCGCAGCATGTTCTCGCCGAAGAACTGATGGAACATCTGGCCGAGCGGGCTCTTCAGGAACGCGACGCCGCCCGAGTGGCCGGGACAGTGCCACGAGTACGAACCCTCTTCCGCGTACTGCACCAGTTCCTTGAAGAACGGCGGCGCGAGCGAGTCCAGATACACCTTGGTCTCGCGGATGATGTGACGCGCGACGAACTCCGGCGTGTCCTCGAACATGTGGATGAAGCCGTGCAGTTCGCGCAGGATGTCGTTCGGCAGGTGGCGCGAGGTGCGCGTCTCGCCGTACAGGAAGATCGGAATGTCCGCGTTGCGACGGCGCACTTCGGTCACGAACGCGCGCAACGCGACGATCGCCGCGGCCAGCTCCGGCGTCTCGCCTTCCACGACCACGTTGTCGACGTACGGCAGCAGTTCATCGTCGTCGATCGACAGGATGAAGCACGACGCGCGGCTCGATTGCTGCGCGAACGAAGTCAGGTCGCCATAGCTCGTCAACCCGAGCACTTCCGCGCCTTCTTTCTCGATAGCTTCGGCCAAAGCCCGGATGCCGGAACCCGAGATGTTCTCGGAGCGGAAATCTTCGTCGATGATGACGACGGGAAAACGAAACTTCATGGGCGATTCTCCAAAAAGAACGACCGCTGCATTCTGAAAATTGCAGCGGTCACCCGAATAGCTGATGGGTCAGTGCGCTGCCGACGTCACGTCCTGGGCAACGTGACGCCGTGCTGACCTTGATATTTGCCGCCGCGATCCGCGTACGACGTTTCACAAATCTCGTCGCTTTCGAAAAACAGCACCTGGGCGACGCCTTCGTTCGCGTAGATTTTCGCAGGCAAAGGTGTCGTATTCGAGAATTCGAGCGTGACGTGGCCTTCCCATTCCGGCTCGAACGGCGTCACGTTGACGATGATCCCGCAGCGCGCGTACGTGGATTTGCCCAGACACACCGTCAGCACGCTGCGCGGAATGCGGAAGTACTCGACCGTGCGCGCGAGCGCGAACGAATTCGGCGGGATGATGCAGACGTCGCCCTTGAAGTCGACAAACGACTTCTCGTCGAAGTTCTTCGGGTCGACGATGGTCGAATTGATGTTCGTGAAGATCTTGAATTCGTCGGCGCAGCGGATGTCGTAGCCGTAGCTCGACGTGCCGTAGCTGACAATCTTCCGGCCGTCTTCGGAAACGCGAACCTGATCGGGCGCAAACGGCTCGATCATGTTGTGCGACTGGGCCATGCGCCGGATCCACTTGTCGGATTTGATGGTCATAGGTGAACGCTGCTCGACGTGAATGACAGGTGTGTGACGGATAACAACCCGGCGAAACCGGGCGACTTTCGGGTAATAAGGCGCTGGCTTCGGGGCGCCTTCGAGGTCTGCGCCCTGCGCGGCGCGCCGCTTGAACGGGCCTTGCCACGCTCCCGCACCGGGTGCTCGACGCCGGCTTCAACTGCGGGTTCCTGCCGGGCATCCCAACGGAAGGCGCTTATTTTACGCGATCACGAGGATGCTGCCGCGGGCAATGTCTGAAGGGCTCGCCGCTCACTGGCGAATCACACCGCAGGCGATGGCGGAACCGGCGCCATGCGGCGGATAAGCGTAGGGATCGGCCGCGTCGTGATGCAGCAGCACAGCGCGCTGCAATACCGAACGGATACCGTCGAGCGAGACATCCGGCGCGACGATGAAGCCGGTGGCCACGCCGTTCGCATCCGCATGAATGTTGGCCAGGTCGCCCTCGGCTCGCGCACCCACCTTGAGACGCTCGGCCGCCGGCGAAAAGATCGCGCCCGCGCTGGAGCCGTCGGCGGCATTGCAGTCGCCGCGTTCGTGGACCTGCAATGCGTGGTCGCTATTGGGCGGCAAGCCCGCGAGGTTGTAGGTGACCTGCACGCCGTCCGAGCGCTCGATAAACGTCACGAGGCCGTGCGCCTGATTGCCCACGGTGGGCAGCAACTGCGCGTCGGCGCGCTTTTCCTGTGGTCTCAGGAACGCGCTGCAGCCGCTCAACAGCACACAACTGGCAGTCAGGACGATGAACATATGCACCGCCTGCCCGTCGATTCGTTTTCCCATGCGATCCTCTTGCCGGCCGACGCTCGCCCCTGCGGCCGCCGAGCCGAACCTGTGAAGTCGACATGATACCGCGAGACCAGGCGCAAATAGGCGCCTTGGCCCCTTGTCCGAATGGCTGTTCAGGTGTTCTGCACGACGATGTTGGGAAACTTCGACGTCATGTCGCGAGCCCGCTCGGCGATATGGATCGCCACCTTGCGCGCGATCGAGCGATAGATCTCCGCGATGCGCCCGTTCGGGTCCGCCACCACAGTGGGCTTGCCCGAGTCGGCCTGCTCACGGATCGCGATGTCGAGCGGCAGGCTGCCGAGCACGTCCACACCGTACTCCTTGCCCATCCGCTCGCCGCCGCCGGCGCCGAAGATATGCTCTTCGTGGCCGCAGTTCGAGCAGATATGCATGCCCATATTCTCGACGATGCCGAGGATCGGAATGCCGACCTTCTCGAACATCTTGAGACCCTTCTTCGCGTCGAGCAGCGCGATGTCCTGCGGCGTCGTGACGATCACCGCGCCCGTCACCGGCACGCGTTGCGAGAGCGTGAGCTGGATATCGCCGGTGCCCGGCGGCATGTCGACGATCAGATAGTCGAGGTCGTGCCAGTTGGTCTGTCGCAGCAACTGTTCGAGCGCGGAAGTGGCCATCGGGCCGCGCCACACCATCGGATTGTCCTGCTCGATCAGAAAACCGATCGAGTTGGCCTGCAGGCCGTGGCCGGTCATCGGGTTCATCGATTTGTCGTCGGGCGACTCGGGACGGCCGGTGATGCCGAGCATCATCGGCAGTGAGGGGCCGTAGATGTCCGCGTCGAGCACGCCGACCGACGCGCCTTCGCTCGCCAGCGCGAGCGCCAGATTCACGGCGGTCGTGCTCTTGCCGACGCCGCCCTTGCCGGACGCCACCGCCACGATATTCTTGACGCTCGGCAGGAGTTTCACGCCACGCTGCACGGTATGCGCGGCGATTTGCTGGGACACTTCGACACGCACCTCGCCGACGCCCGGCACGTTGCGCAGCGCGTCGGTGAACTGGGCGCGAATCGCTTCGAACTGACGCATGGCCGGATAGCCGAGCACCACCTGGAGGCTGACGGCGTCGCCTTCCACAGCGACGTTGCGGATGTTCTTGGCGGCCGCGTACGGCAAGCCGGTGTTGGGGTCAGTGACGGCTGCGAGGGCAGCGTCGACCAATGCCCGATCGATACTCATTGACACTCCGTGGGGAACACGTACGGCACGGTGGAATCGAAGTTTCCGCCACGCGCCGGAATTTGAAAGAAATTGTTAGGCAGGATTGCGAAATCCAGACGGCCCGGGCACCCTTCGGGCAGGCGGGACGCCATGGGGTCGCATCACTGCGTGACTTCAGCCTTTATTGTAGTGGCTCACGCCGTGCGCTGCCGTAAGACCCTTCTTCACTGTCGGACCGGAGCGAAGAGAGGGTAGGATTTCCTGTTTCGCGTGCTCTACCGTACCGCCGTAATGTTGCTTAGATAGATTGACGGCTATTAGCCGGTTTATTCGCTTCAAATCAAGAGGAATCGAAAATGAATGCAAAAATCATGACCCGCCTGGCGGTCTTCGCCGTTGCGGGCTCCGTGCTGGCAGGCTGTGCCACGCAACAGGGCACTAACACCGCCGTTGGCACGGGCGTGGGCGCCGGCACCGGCGCGGCGCTGGGCGCGATCTTCGGCGGCGGCAAGGGCGCGGCGATCGGCGCGGGCGTCGGCGCAGCGGTGGGCGGCGTCACCGGCTACAACTGGCAAAACATTCGCAACCGCATGTCGGGCGCCACCAAGGGAACCGGCACCGAGATTACCGAGCAGCCGGACGGTTCGCTCAAGCTGAACATCCCGAGCTCGGTCACGTTCGACACCAGCAGCTACGCGATCAAGCCGTCGTTCGCACCGGTGCTCGACCAGCTCGCGCAAACCATGCAGCAGAATCCGGAGATCGTCGCGTCGGTGGTCGGCCATACCGACAGCACCGGCTCGCCGCAATATAACCAGACGCTGTCGGTCAACCGCGCGCAAAGCGTGACGGGCTATCTCGGCCAGCACGGCGTCGCGCCGCAGCGCCTGTCCGCCACCGGCATGGGCCAGAACCAGCCGATCGCCGACAACAACACCGAAGCCGGCCGCGCCGCAAACCGTCGCGTGGAAATCTATCTGCGCGCTACCGCCCAGCACGCACCGCAATAAGGACGAGGCTTCAGGAGAATGCCGCGAGCGGGCGCCGGGGCTTTGCCTGCGACGCCCAGCCCGGCGTAAAAAGCGGAGGAAAGAAAATCTCGCACGGGAACGAAAAAAATTTCGAACTCTGCCGAAAATCCGCGGTCTGTCTTTACGGTACGTGGCTGGCGAAGCCGCCGCGTCACCATTCTCCTCTTGTCGTTGTTGCTCCGGGGTTTAATCACCCCGGTTTTTTTTTGCGCGCACGGCATCCCCCGCTTTTCGCGCGCTTGCGCGCCGCGACCCACCGGCCCCGCGCCCGCGCGGCCCATCCCGCGCAGGGCGGCCGCCCTGCTAGAATCAACGTTTCGTCCCACCGCAGGCTCCCACCACCCTTATGTCAGCACCCGCCACCGATCTCGCCGCAGGCGCGCCGTCAGGCCATCGCCAGATTCTCGTCACGTCGGCCCTTCCGTATGCGAACGGGCAAATCCATATTGGCCACCTGGTCGAATATATCCAGACGGACATCTGGGTCCGGACGTTGCGAATGCACGGGCACGAGGTCTACTACGTGGGCGCCGACGACACGCACGGCACGCCGGTCATGCTGCGCGCGGAACAAGAAGGCCTCACGCCGAAGCAGCTGATCGACCGCGTCTGGCAGGAACACAAGCGCGATTTCGACAGCTTCGGGATTTCGTTCGACAATTATTACTCGACCGATTCCGAAGAGAACCGCGTTCTCAGCGAAAACGTCTATCTGGCCCTCAAGGAAGCGGGCCTGATCGAAGCGCGCGACATCGAACAGGCGTATGACCCGGTCAAGGAAATGTTCCTGCCGGACCGTTTCATCAAGGGCGAATGCCCGAAGTGCGGGGCGAAAGACCAGTACGGCGACAGTTGCGAAGTATGCGGTTCGACGTATCTGCCCACCGAACTGGTCAATCCGTATTCGGTCGTCTCCGGCGCCACGCCGGTCCGCAAGACGTCGACGCATTACTTCTTCCGTCTGTCCGACCCGCGCTGCGAGAATTTCCTGCGCGCGTGGGTGGGCGGCCTGGCGCAGCCGGAAGCCACCAACAAGATGCGCGAGTGGCTCGGCGACGCGGGCGAAGCCAAGCTCGCCGACTGGGACATCTCGCGCGATGCGCCCTACTTCGGCTTCGAAATCCCGGGCGCGCCGGGCAAGTATTTCTACGTGTGGCTGGACGCGCCGGTCGGCTACTACGCAAGCTTCAAGAACCTCGCCGAACAGCGCGGCCTCGATTTCGACGCGTGGGTTCGCCAGGGTTCGAAGGCCGAGCAGTACCACTTCATCGGCAAAGACATCCTGTATTTCCACACGCTGTTCTGGCCGGCCATGCTCGAATTCTCGGGCCATCGCACGCCGACCAACGTGTTCGCGCACGGCTTCCTGACCGTGGACGGCGCGAAGATGTCGAAGTCGCGCGGCACCTTCATCACCGCGCAAAGCGTGATCGACACGGGCCTGAATCCGGAATGGCTGCGCTATTACTTCGCGGCCAAGCTGAACAGCACGATGGAAGATCTCGACCTGAACCTCGACGACTTCCAGGCGCGCGTGAACAGCGACCTGGTCGGCAAGTACGTGAACATCGCGAGCCGTGCGGCCGGTTTCCTGATCAAGCGCTTCGACGGCCGCGTGCAGGACAGCGCGATGCAGCACCCGCTGCTCGCCACGCTGCGCGCCGCCGTGCCGCAAATCGCCGCGAACTACGAGGCGCGCGAGTACAACCGCGCGCTGCGTCAGACCATGGAGCTGGCCGACGCGGTCAACGCATACGTCGACACCGCCAAGCCGTGGGATCAGGCGAAAGACCCGGCGAACGCGGTCGCGCTGCATGAAACCTGCAGCGTGAGCATCGAGGCGTTCCGCCTGCTGTCGCTCGCGCTGAAGCCGGTGCTGCCGAAGCTGGCCGAAGCGGTCGAAGGCTTCCTCGGCATCGAGCCACTGGTGTGGGCCGACGCGAACGTGCCGCTCAGCTCCGCACGTCCGATCAACGCGTACAAGCACCTCATGACACGTGTCGATCCGAAGCAGGTCGAAGCGCTGCTCGCGGCCAACCGCGACTCGCTGCAAGCCGCGCCGGAAGCGGCCGCGCCGGCCGATGCGAAAAACAAGGCGAAGGCCGCGAAAGCCGCCGCCAACCACGACGACACCGCCGGCGTGATCTCGATCGACGATTTCGCGAAGATCGACCTGCGCATTGCGAAGATCGTCGACTGCAAGGCGGTGGAAGGCTCGGACAAGCTGCTGCAACTCACGCTCGACGTCGGCGAAGAGAAAACCCGCAACGTGTTCTCGGGCATCAAGTCGGCGTATCAGCCGGAGCAACTGGTCGGCAAGCTGACGGTGATGGTCGCGAACCTCGCGCCGCGCAAGATGAAGTTCGGCCTGTCCGAAGGGATGGTGCTGGCGGCGTCGGCTGCGGACGAGAAAGCCGAACCGGGTCTGTACGTGCTCGAACCGGATAGCGGCGCGAAGCCCGGCATGCGCGTGAAGTAACGCGCGGCGGCCTCGCTCGCGGCGTTCGGCGCTGCGGGCTTGCATGAAAAAACGGCACGCCTTTCAAAGCGTGCCGTTTTTTATTCGGCGGGTGGCGATGCGCGCGGCCGCATTCCACGTCATCGGCGCAACCGCGTCACCACAACGACTTGAACCGGTCGAAGCGCCGCGTGTACAGCACGTCGGCCCCATAGAACGTGCCGCCGTAAGCGACCACCGACCAGTAGCGCGTCAGGTTGACGGTCGCCTTGATCGCATTGCTCGCCGATTGCAGCCCTTGCTCGTAGCCGATCACGAGCCACTCGTTAATCGCCTTCGACACCATCACCACCTGCGGGTCGGTTAGTCCGACATCGCTTCGGCCGATCGAAAACTCGTCGAGCCCGACCGTCTCCGCGATTCGCTTGCCGGTCGCGCTGCCGAGCAGCGCGAGCGCGGTCGTCATTGTGCTTTGCTGGCCCAGGTTGTTGCCCTGATCCGTGCCATGTCCGAACAGCAGCCACGAGAGCTTTTCGTTGTCCGGCACGCTCGGCTCCGACACCAGCCGCGCCACCGGCGACTGAACCGTGCCGGTCACCTGCACGCCCGCCTCGACCTGCTGGTTGCGGCGCATCGCCAGAATATTGATGCCGGGGTTCGTCACCGGACCGTTGAACGTGAAGAAACCATTCTCGATGGTCAGCTTGCGGCCGAACGCGGTATAGGTCGAACCCTGCGTGACGCGCACGTTGCCGACCGCGCGCAGCGGCGTGTTCGGCGCGCTCATCGCGGTGATCGTGCCGGTCAGGCCGAGATCCGCGCCCTGCCCGCGGAAGCGGAAGTTATTGCCAAGGCTGATGTCGATATTGGCGTGCGGCGTGAACGGACCGACCGGCTGGGTGCCGCCCGCCACCGGTCGTGGCCGGCCGCCTGACGTGGTGCCGTCCGGGCGTACGATCACGACGTCGTCGCCGAGACTCGGCGCGGCCTGCTCCGGCAGGTCGAACAGCGCGTGGTCGACAACGAATTTACCGTTGATCGCCATCCCGCGCTGCGCGCCGCCGTTGGCGATGCTCGCGCTGCCCGTCAGCGACAGGTTGCGATCCGGCGACGCGAACAGTTCGAGCTTGTCCGCGACGATGCTCGCGGTCAGGTCCGGCTCCGCGCTGTCCAGCCGCACACGCCCGGTGGCGCGCAGCGTGCCGCTCGCGCCGCGGAACTCGACCTGCTGGAAGTCCACCAGATTCTCCGACAGCGCGATGCGCACCACGCCGTCCTTCAACTGCACGCCCTGGTCGACCATCGTCGCGGACAGGCCGTCGCCGACCAGCGAGCCGGTCAGGCTCGGCTTGGCGACCGTGCCGCCGAGCGCGAGCTTGAGCGCAAGATGGCCGTCGAGCAGATAGCTCGGGCCGAGCAGGCCGCCGGTCGTTCTCAGCGACGGCACGTTCGCGTTCACGCTGCCGGACAGCGCGCCCTCCGGATTGAAGGTCAGCAGGCCGTCGCGCATCACCAGCGTGGTGTGCGCGTCGGCATCGATGCCGCCGAGCCGGCTCGCCTGTGCGTGCAGCGTCGCGTTGAGCCGGTTGCTGCCGCTGAATTCGGCGCGCGCGCTGATATCTGAGATGCCCGTCGACGCGAGCCCGCGGCCGATCTCGACCGTGACGTCACCGCTGCGCCGCCGCAACTGGATGTGGCCGCTCGCCGTGGCGCCGAGCGAGAAATCCCAGTCGCCGTCGAACACCAGATCGGTTCTGACGGCCGGCGGCTCGCCGGTGATCTCATGGCGCAACTGCTGCAAACGCGCGAGCGAAATGTCGGTCAGGCTGCCCGCGGATTGGATTTTGCCGTGGTCGAATGCGAACGACTTCAGACTCAGCACCGAGCCTTCGAGCGTCAGCCGCGTCGCGCCGAGCGTCAGGCGGTTCGGCGCGGCGCTCACCGCAAGCGGCGACTCGAGATTGAACGCCGGCGTGCCGCGGTTCTGCAGACGCGTCACGCTGCCGTCCCAGCGCGTGCCGTCGCGCGCTTCGGTCAGCTTGCCGTTGGCGGCGAGCGTCAGATCGAGCGGCCGGTCCTGCAGCTTGCCGGTTGCCGCCGCTTCGAACGTGTGATTGGCGCGCGTGCCGGACAGGCGCGCGGTGAGCGTGGTCAGGTCGACGCCGCCCGCGCTGAGATTGCGCGCGTCGGTGGTGAAGGCGAGCGCGCCGTTTGCGCCGTCGCGCAGCTCGGCGCGTCCTTCCGCATGGCCCACGCGGTTGCTGCCGAACACCACGCTGTCGGCCTTGTAGCTCAGCGTGACGTTCGGGTGCGCGAACGAGCCGGTGACGTCGCCATCGGCGGCGATGAGCCCTGCGAGGCCGAAACCGAGCCGCTCGAGCTGCGGCGCGTCGACGCGAAACCGCAGCCGGTCACCGCTCGCGCCGAAGCTGCCCTGCAAATCGACCTGGTTGCCCGCCACCGACAGATTCGCGCGGCTCGGCAGAATTCGCGAGCCGGCCAGCTGAATCGTACCGCCGCCGGTCAGCGGCAGATTGTCGTAGACACTCGGACCCAACTTGAATTCGGCCTTGGTCGTGAAGACGGGACCCAGCACGCCGGCTGCCGTGAGCGTGCCGTTCACTCGCGCTTCGATCTTGCGCGCGGCAGGCGCGGCGCGTGTGGCGGCATGAGTGGCGGCGCGAGCCGGCGCGGGCGTCCTGCGCTGCACCACCTCGGTCTGCACCGCGGCTTTGGCGGTGTTTTTCGCTATCGCGGCGGCCTGGTCGCCCGGCGCCGCGCTCCTTGCGCCGGCGGTGCTGCCGGCTAGCGCCGCCGCCTGCGCGGTGCGCGCGCGCTGAGCGCCGCTCGCCGCGGGCGCCGGCCCCGCGACCGGCGTGCGCGACGGCATCTGCGAAGCCAGCGTCAGCGGGTCGAAATCGGTCAGTTGCGCTTTCAGGTTGTAGGTGGAATTCGCGTCGTGCTTGAGCGCGCCGGACAAATCGATGCGCCCGCGTCCCGACGTGATGCGCAGGTCGTTGAAGCTCATCCGGGCGGGATCGAATGTCACTTTGCCCTGGGCACGCAGCGCCGCGCGCGGATCGGCGAGATCGAGCGTGAGGCTCTGGATGTCGTCGTTCAGGCGGATGCCGATGGTCCCGGCGAGTTGCGTGGGCCGCACCGTCGCTTGCAGCGCATTCAGGTCGAGCCCGGCTACGCGCAGATCGAACTGCCCGCGCCGGCCGGTCAACGCGCCGCCGCCGGTGATCGTCGCGTTGCGGACGATCCGCACGTTCAGGTTCGAGATGCGCTGGGCCTGGGCGTCGAGCCGCACATCGGCGTTGGCGTCGATCAGCGGCAGCAGGTTCTGGTCGATCGCACCGGGTTTGGCATTGACGATCGATACGTGGCCGGCAACCGCGAAGCCTGCGGCGCCGGTTTGCGCGGCGTCGTGTTTGCCGTGGCCGGTGGCGTGGTTCGCCGTCGCGCTGCCGCCTGGAACGACGGCGCTGGCCTGTCCCGGTGCGCCGCCCACCGCGCCGCTGGCGGCATCCGTCGCACCGCTCGCACGACCCGCGACCGTCCCGCTGGCAGCGCTCGCCCCTGCGAGACCGACCGCGCCCGGGACCCCCGCCTCATCCTGCCCCACCGGCTGCAACTCCGCGCGCACGGCCAGATCGGCCAGCGGCGCGCCGGGCGCGAAGGCTTGCGGATTGACATGGTCGAAGCTCAGCGTCGCACGTTGCAAGGGCACCGCGGCGAACGGCGTAGCCTCGACCCGCGCATGGCCGGCGAGCTTCATACCGGTGGCGTCGAGCTCGGCGACAAGCTGTTCGAGCGAGCCGCCCAGATGCCCGCCCACCTCCACCGCCTCGTTATTGACCTTGCCCGAATAGCCGACCTCGCCGGTGAGCGGAAACGGCCGCACGCCGTCGAGCTTCGCCGACGCGGTCACCGCGCCGAACGGGGTATCGAGCCGCTCGATGGCGGCCTCGTGATGGCGTCCGTCGCTGCGTCCATGAAATGCGAAGCGCGACAGCTCGGTGGTCGATGCGCCCTGGTGCAGCAGCAGCTTGTCGACCTGCACGTCGCGCACGTCGAGCTGCATCGGCAAGCGCAGGTCCTGCGGCAGCTTCAGCGGTTCACTGCTGCTCGACGACGACGCGCCGATCCGGGCGTCGATCGTGCCGACATGCAGGTAGTCGATCGTGAAGCGCCACGGTTCGCGCGCGAGCGCCCAGCGGCCGGCGACGCGATCGATCTGGATGTCGGTGCCGCTGCCGTCGAGGCTGCGCCAGCGTACCTGTCGCAGTTGCACGCCGTTCGCGAGCGTGCCGCCCTCCAGCGTGCCGCCCAGCCGACCGTCCAGCAGCCTGACCGCCGCCTGCCACGCATAGGCGGTGCCGCGCTCGGTGGTCAGCGCGCCATACAGCAGGCCGACCGCCAGCCCGACCAACAGCACCAACACCAGCACCGTCGAGACGAACGTTTTCAGCAGCACGCGGCCGAGCCGATGCCTGCGCGGCGGCGGCTCGGGCGGCGGCTGTCCGGGCGGATTGGCGCCGGGCGGCTGCGGGTTGGGCGGGTCGGCTGCGTCCGTGGTCATGCGCAAATCATGTCAAAACAGGTTTTCATCAGAAGGCGATACCGAGCGTCAGATAAGGCCGCACGCGGTTGTCACGGATCCCATAAGCGATATCGACATTGACCGGGCCGACCGGACTGCGCCAGCGCGCCCCGATGCCGACGCCCGGATAGAAGACTTTTTCACCCCAGGTGTCGGTGGCGGTGCCGATGTCGAAGAACGCGGCCGCGCCCCAGTCGTGCGAGAACCAGTGCTGATACTCGGCCGCCGCCGTCACGAGATATTTGGTGGGCAGCACCGAACCGCCGACGTTGTTGCCGATGCTCTGGAAACTATAGCCGCGCACCGAGTTCGATCCGCCCGCCCGAAACAGCAGCGACGCCGGTATGCCGCTCGACGGACCGCTCGTGAACACGCCGCCGAGCTCGGCGCGGATCAGCACGATGTCGTCCTTGCCGATCGGCAGGTATTGCTGGCCGCGCGCGTAGCCGCGGATAAAGGTCTGATCGGTCAGCACACCCTTGATCGCGAAGCCCGCCTCGGCGTGAATCAGATTGCCTCTGCGCGGGAACAACGGGTCGTCCGTGTCGCGCCGGGTCCAAGACCACGCGGGCACCAGCGCGCGCGCCGTGGAGGGCGGGGCCGTGTTCTGGTCGAGCCGGTCCTGGTAGTACAGCAGCGAGTAGTTGTAGTCGAGGAACTGTGACGTGCGGGCGCGCTGCACGCCGCCCCGGATGCTATAGATGCGCGTGTCGGACACGTCGGTGGTGGTGTAGGACGCCAGCACGCTGTTGGTCCACCCGCGCAGCCCCGGGGGCATCGAGAGCTGGATTTGCCCGTATTTCTGGGTCTGGTCCGCGCGGCCTTCGACGGTGAACGGCCATGCCTTGCCGAACGTGTTCAGATAGCTGTACGAGCCCTGGACGAGGGGGCCATTATCGGTCGAGTAGCCCACCCCGCCGCGGAAAGCATGAAACGGAAATTCCGAGACCTTCACATGGACTGGTGTGTTGATTGGCTTGGTCGGGTCGTTATCCAGGTCGATCGCGACGCTCGCGAAGTACGGCGTGTTCTGCAACTGCCGCTGCAATTCGGCGACGCGGCGCGTGTCGTAGATGTCGCCGGGCGCAATCGGATTGACGTTGTGGACGATCCGCTCGGGATAGCGCCGCGTGCCCGATACGTCGAGTTCGCCCATCGTGAAGGTCGGCCCGCTTTCGTAGGTGACCGACAGTGTCGCCTCATGCGTGCGCGGATCGACCCGCGCCTCGGAGTGATAGATCTTCGCGGCCAGATAGCGGCGCGAAGAGAGGACTCTGAGCGACGCGTTCTTGGCGTCGTCCCAGGCGCTCTGCGAGAACGGCTCGCCCTCATGCAGCGAAAATGCGGAGCGCGTGGCTTTTTCCTGCTCCGGGTCTTCGGTGAGCACCGCGCCGCGAAACGTCAGCGTCACCGACTTGACGATGGTTTGCGGGCCCGGATCGACGTTGACCGTGACGCGCCGTGTGTCGTCGACGGTACGCACATCCGTGCTGACGACCGGCGTGAAGTAGCCCTGCGTCGCGGCCAGATCACGCACCTGCTGCGGCGTGGCGGTAATCAGGAAGGCGAACTGGTCGGCGCTGACGTCGGGGCGAGTGGCGAAGCGGGCAATGTCCAAGTGTGCTTCGAGCAGCCGGCGCAGCGAACGCGGCGTGGCCACGACGTCGACCTTGTAGCTCGCCGCCGCGCGCGCGGCGTGCGCGTCGCCGGCCGCCAGCGTCAGCATGACGATCCCGAAAGCCAGCCACGCGCGCAGCCGGCACAGCACGGACGCCGCACGTCCGCGCCGCGAGCCGGCCTTGCCGCGCCGCAGACGCGGCTTGTCGATCGCACCTCCCGCCAAACGGGACCTCCCAGCCATGATTGATGATTTTTCCCGCCTGGCCGCGCGGCGGCCGTGGCATGCTATTTGACCACATCGGCGCAGGCCGCGAGATCTCAAAAAGGGCCAATCTCGCCGTTTTTCGACCGCGCGCGGCGCATGCGGTAAAATTCCGAAATAACGGCGCTGCGCCTTGCCAGGTTCCTGCCGGGCAGCCGCCCACTCACCCACCCACGGACGTCGAGCCATGTATCAATCGGACATCACCCAGTTCCTGAACCAGCTCAAGCAACAGAAGCCCAATCTGGAAGCCGAGCAGCGCCGCGGCCGCGCGCTGCTGTGGGACAAACAGCCGATCGATCTCGAAGAACGCGCCGAGCAGAAAGCCTCGCGCGTGGAACAGACGTCTTACTCGTACTATCAGAACTTCTAAGCGCCCCATCGCCGCGATGACTCACGCCGACGAGGTACACGGCCCCGCGCCGGCCCCCGCCGACGCCGCGCTGGCCGCGCCCGCCACCGACTCGACGACCGACACCGTCGACGGCATCGCATTCGCGCGTCTGTATGGCGAACCGCTGTTCAAGCTGCCGACCGACCTGTACATCCCGCCGGACGCGCTCGAGGTGTTCCTCGAAACGTTCGAAGGACCGCTGGATCTGCTGCTGTACCTGATCCGCAAGCAGAACTTCAACGTACTCGACATCCCGATGGCGGACGTCACGGTGCAATACCTCGGTTACGTCGACCAGTTGCGCCAGACCAATCTCGAACTCGCGTCCGAATATCTGCTGATGGCCGCGATGCTGATCGAGATCAAGTCGCGCATGCTGCTTCCGGTGAAGAAGGCCGACAGCGGCGAGGAAGCCGAAGATCCCCGCGCGGAACTGGTGCGCCGCCTGCTCGAATACGAGCAGATGAAGCTCGCCGCGCAACGCATCGACCAGTTGCCGCAACTCGGGCGCGACTTTCTGCGCGCCGAGGTCTACATCGAGCAGAGCATCACGCCGCGTTTTCCGGACGTGAACAGCGAGGACCTGCGCAGCGCCTGGGCCGATGTGATCAAACGCGCGAAGCTCGTGCAGCATCACAAGATTTCGCGTGAGGAGCTGTCGGTGCGCGAGCATATGAGCTCGATCCTGCGGCAACTGCAAAACGCGCGCTTCATCGAGTTCTCCGATCTGTTCGACACCAGCAAGGGCGTGCCGGTCGTGGTGGTGAACTTCATCGCCGTGCTCGAGCTGTGCCGCGAGTCGCTCGTCGAAATCACCCAGGCGGAGCCGTTCGCGCCGATCTATGTGCGGCTCGCCTATTTGCCGGCCTGACGCCGTCAATGCCACGCGCGCCGGAGCCGCTTGCGCCGGCGCACCGGCGGCGGCTTCACGAGCTTGCCTCGTTTCGGTGCGCCAAGCTCACAAATCCACTACAATCCCGCGCTTCAAACCCGTCATCGTCAATGAGACGGCGGCCCGCGCGATGCCCTGAAGCCTTGCGCCAACCGAGTCGCGCGCCGCGCGAGGAAATCCCTGTCCGATCATGAAAGTCATTAGCTCGATCCATGAATTGCGCGACCAGTTGCGCGGCCAGAATCGCACGGCCTTCGTGCCGACCATGGGCAACCTGCACGAGGGCCATCTGTCGCTGATGCGCCTCGCGCGCCAGCACGGCGACCCGGTGGTGGCGAGCATTTTCGTCAACCGGCTGCAGTTCGGCCCGAACGAAGACTTCGACAAATACCCGCGCACGCTCGAAGCCGACATCGACAAGCTGCAGAAGGAAGGCGTCTACGTGCTGTTCGCGCCGACCGAGCGGGATCTGTATCCGGAGCCGCAGGAGTATCGCGTGCATCCGCCGCACGATCTGGGCGACATCCTCGAAGGCGAATTCCGGCCGGGCTTCTTCCAGGGCGTGTGCACCGTGGTGATGAAGCTGATGTCGTGCGTGCAGCCGCGCGTCGCGGTGTTCGGCAAGAAGGATTACCAGCAGCTGATGATCGTGCGCCGCATGTGCCATCAATTCGCGCTGCCGACCGACATCATCGCCGCCGAAACCGTGCGCGATGCCGACGGCCTCGCGCTCAGCTCGCGCAACCGCTTTCTGCAGGCCGCCGAACGCGCCGAGGCGCCAGCGCTGGCCGCCGAACTCAATCGCGTGCGCGACGCGGTGCTGTCAGGCGAGCGCAACTTCGCGAAACTCGAACAGGCGGCGATGGCGGCCCTCGCCGCGCGCGGCTGGCAGCCCGATTACATCGCGGTGCGCAAGCGCTCGGACCTGCTGCCGCCCGGCGCGCAGGACGCGAACGCGGAACTGGTCGTGCTGGCCGCGGCCAAGCTCGGCGCGACCCGTCTGATCGACAACCTCGAAATCTGAAGCCGTCACCGAAAGCCGTCACTGAAGCCATACAGGATTGGTCATGCAACGCAACATGCTGAAATCGAAAATCCACCGCGTCGCGGTCACGCACTGCGAACTGCACTACGAAGGTTCGTGCGCGATCGACGAAGATCTGCTCGAAGCGGCGAACATCGTCGAAAACGAACGGATCGACATCTGGAATATCAACAACGGCGAGCGTTTCTCGACCTACGCGATCAAGGGCGAGCGCGGCAGCGGCATGATTTCGCTGAACGGTTCGGCCGCGCGGCGCGCGCAACTGGGCGATCTGGTGATCATCGCGGCCTTCGCGGTGGTCGATGAAGCGGAACTGAAAGCGGGCTGGAAGCCGGACCTGGTGTTCGTCGACGACAACAACAGGATCAAGGGCAGCCGCGATCATGTGCCGACGCAGAACTGGACCTGAGCGGGGCGGTCGTTCGTCTCTTTTCGGTCGGCAGGTTGTGGGTTTGCTTTGCACGCGCGTTGCTTTTTGACGCGCGTTTTCATTTCACCGACATGCGCCCGAGATTATGCAAGCGCGTGGTGAGCGGGCGGCCATAGCCGCCTGCTCCGCCTCAACCCTTGCGCGCGGCCCCATTCGTCCATTCGACGATCGGCTGCCACTGCTCGAGGTCCTTCTCGACACGGCTTTTCGCGACATCCCACAGGGTCAGCCCATGGGCCGCCAGTTGCACGTAGTTCTGCGTGTCGCGCAGAAAGCCGAGCACCGGCAGCTTGAGGCCCTCGACAAAGCGATGCAGTTGCTCCGCCGAACGCGTGCGCGCATCGACGCGCATGCCGACCACGCCGACTTCGATCGCGCCTTTCCTGACCGCTTTTTCCTTCGCGAGCCGCTCGAGAAAATCCTGGGTGGCAAGAATATCGAACATCGACGGCTGCAGCGGCACGATCACCTTGTCGGCCAGATCCAGCGCGATGCTCAGGCGATGGCCGTGGAGGCCCGCCGGCGTGTCGATGACCGCATGCTCCAGGCCTTTCGGCGGTTTGGCCGGCGCGTCCTGGTTGACTTCCCATGTCTCGATGGCCGGCAACGTGTCGGGCCGCAATGCCAGCCAGGCGTGCGCGGACTGCTGCTTGTCCAGGTCGGCAAGCGCCACCCATTCGCCGGCCGCGGCGAAATAGCCGGCCAGATTGGTCGCAAGCGTGCTCTTACCCACGCCGCCCTTTGGATTCGCCACCACGATCACCGTCATGAATGCTCCCGGAAAAGAAGGCTGGTCGCCGCCAGCCGGTTTGCCGCGCGATTGCTTATTGCTGTGACTTGCGCCGGCGGGTTCCGATCCGTACCGTTTTCGGGTTCGCCCGCCGATCCAGGCGTTGATAATATCGACAAATGCACTGCGGCGAAGCCCCCACATGGCGAATCAGGGCTAATCGACCGCTTTGCCCTGTCGTTTTATTCAATCAAGGACCCGAATCCCATGAGCAAACTCCGCCCGGAATACACCGTCGAACGCCTCCACGAACGCCAGCAGGGCAAGCTGCCAGGCTTGCTGGGCGTACGTGTGCTGTCGCTGGAAGAAGGCGTTCTGACCGCGGAATTGACCGTGCGCCCCGAGTTGCTCGCGCCGAACGGCTTCCTGCACGCGGCTACGGTGATCGGTCTCGCGGATACCGCGTGTGGCTACGCTTGCCTCGCGCACCTGCCGGAAACGGCGCGCAGTTTCACGACCATCGAACTGAAAAGCAATTTTCTCGGCACGGCGACTGAAGGGACGATCCGCACGGTCGCCAAGGGTGTGCATCTGGGACGCAGCACGCAGGTATGGGATGCGACCGTCACCGACCCGAACGGCAAGACGATGGCGCTGTTCCGCTGCACGCAGATCGTGTTGTATTGAAGGGTTGAGCGCGGCTCGGGGCACTGCGGAATTTAACCCTTCACCTCGAACCGATCCGGCTCAGCCAATTGCCGCAAAAAGCTTCGCCAGGTCGAGATGGCCGGCCAGCGTATCGGCGAGGCGCTCCAGCGACGCCTCGCGCAGCGCCCGGTAGTCGATCTGCTGCGCGTCGCTCAGACCCGCCCACGCCAGCAACGCGGCGCACGCGGCCGGCGTGTCGAACAGGCCGTGCACGTAGGTGGCGAGGATCTGGCCATCGGCGGACTTTGCCCCGTCGGGATGCGCCCCCTGCGCGGTTTCCAGACGCAGCGCGGGCGTGTCCAGCGCCGGGCCATGCGTCTCGCCCATGTGAATTTCGTAGCCGGCCACTTCGGGCGATCCCGGCAGCGCGAGGCTTCCGGTCACGTTCTTCAACGTCTTTTCCCGTGTGAGCACCGTCGAGTAATCGAGCCAGCCGAGCCCCGCCCACGTCCCTGGCGCGCCTTCCACGCCATGCGGGTCGGCCACTTCGCGCCCGAGCATCTGCATGCCGCCGCAAATGCCGATCACACGCCCGCCATAGCGCAGATGCCGCTGCAGCACCGCGTCCCAGCCTTGCGCGCGCAGGAACGCGAGGTCCCCGGGCACGTTTTTCGAGCCCGGCAGGATGATCAGATCGGCCGGCGGCAGCGGCGTGCCACTACGCACATAGTGAAAGTCGACCTGCGGGTGCGCGCGCAGCGCATCGAAATCAGTGTGATTGCTGATGTGCGGCAGCACCGGCACGACGACCCGCAGCATTCGTCCCGCGTCGCTGTGCGCCGCGCGCAGCTCGGGCGGCAGCATGTCTTCCGCGTCGAGCGTCAGCCCGTGCAGATAGGGGACGACACCGAGCACCGGCTTGCCGGTCTGCGCTTCGAGCCAGTCGAGCCCCGGCTGCAGCAAGCTGATGTCGCCGCGAAACCGGTTGATGATGAAGCCGCGCACTCGCGCCTGCTCGCTCGCCGACAGACACGCGAGCGTGCCGGTCAGATGCGCGAACACGCCGCCGCGATCGATATCGGCGACCAGCACCACCGGGCAATCGACGGCTTCCGCGAAACCCATGTTGGCGATGTCGCGCTCGCGCAGATTGATCTCGGCGGGACTGCCCGCGCCCTCGACGAAGATCGTGTCGTATGCGGCCTGCAGACGCGCATACGACTGCAGCACCGCTTCGAACGCGACGGGCTTGTAGTCGTGATACGCGCGCGCGTCGAGATTCATGCGCGCCTTGCCGTGGATGATCACCTGCGCACCGCGATCGCTGGTCGGCTTGAGCAGTACCGGGTTCAGGTCCGTGTGCGCGGCAATCCCCGCGGCCACCGCCTGCAACGCCTGGGCGCGGCCGATCTCGCCGCCGTCGACGGTCACCGCGCTGTTGAGCGCCATGTTCTGCGGCTTGAACGGCGCGACCCGCACGCCGGCGCGGCGCGCGAGCCGGCAGAGACCCGCGACCAGCGTGCTCTTGCCGGCGTCGGACGTGGTGCCCTGGATCATCAGCGTGCCGCGCGGCACGGGGACGGCGTCATGCGGGAGCGGAAGCGAAGTCGAAGTGGTGGTCACGGGAGGTCGGGGGTCGGCAGTGAAAAGGCAGTGAAGCAAAGGGTGGTGAAGGTCGTAGCGAAACGGCAAGCGGAGTGCGTGCGGCGATGAGGCGGTAAGGACGCGGCACGACATGACGCCGAAATCGCACCGGACAAACAGATCGCGTGGGGCGTTGAGGCACAACGTGTACTTCGGCGCTCAGACCGCCGCGCCGCGTGTCTCTCCCACCCCCCCACACATCGCCACGCCCGCCGCATTATCCCATCGCGCCGGCCCACGCTGCACGCCGGTACAATCACGCGATGACTCCCCGCGACCTCACTTTCGTTCTCGGCGGCGCCCGTTCGGGCAAGAGCATGCACGCCGAGCAGCTTGCCGACGACAGCGCTCTCCCCGTCACCTACATCGCCACCGCGCGCGTGGCCGACGACGCCGAATTCAGCGCGCGCATCGCGCATCATCGCGCGCGGCGTCCCGCGCATTGGCAGTTGCTCGAAGCAGGCGTCGACCTCGCGGGTGCCGTCACGCGAAGCGACGCCCCCGGCCATTGCCTGCTGATCGACTGTCTGACCCTGTGGCTCGCCAATCTGCTCTGTCCGGCCGAAGGCGAAGCGCTGCCGATCGATCGTTATCATGCGCAGGTCGCCGCACTCGAAACGGCGCTCGTGAACGCCCACGGCAAGATCATCGTGGTCAGCAACGAAATCGGCCTGGGCGTGGTGCCACTCGGCGCGGCCACGCGTCTTTATGTCGACGAGCTCGGCCGCCTCAATCAGCGCATCGCCGCATTGAGCACCACGGCCACGATGATGGTCGCCGGCTTGCCGCTCGCGCTGAAAACAGCGGGCCTCGCATGATGCTCTCGCTTCCTCTTCTCGTGACGCTCGCGACCGCGGGCGTGGTCATCGACCGCTGGTTCGGCGAGCCGCGCGTCGCGCATCCGCTGGTGGGTTTCGGCAACTGGGCGAAGCGTCTCGAGAAGCGCTACAACACGGGCCGGCGCTTGCGGCTCAAGGGACTCCTCGCGTGGGCGCTGGCGGTGCTGCCGCCGGTGCTGATCGCGTGGTGGCTGGTCGCGGTGCTGCCGTTCTTCGCCGCCTGCGCGGTGCACGTCATGCTGCTGTGGTTCGCGCTCGGCGCGCGCAGCCTGCACGATCACATTGCGCCGATCGCGCGGGCTCTTGTGCAACGCGATCTCGAAGAAGCGCGCCAGCTGACCGCGCGCATCGTGTCGCGCGAAACCGCGCATGCCGATGAAGCTGCGCTCTCGCGTGCGGCCGTCGAATCAGCGCTCGAAAACGGCAACGACGCGATCTTCGGCGCGCTGTTCTGGTTCGCGATCGCGGGCGGCCCGGGCGCGCTCGGGTTTCGTCTGGCCAACACGCTCGATGCGATGTGGGGTTATCGCACGCCGCGCTATCTGCGCTTCGGCTGGGCCGCGGCGCGCCTCGACGACGTGCTCAACTGGATCCCCGCGCGTCTGACCGCCGCCAGCTATGCATTGCTCGGCGACACGCACACCGCCTGGCGTTGCTGGCGCGAGCAGGCACCGCGCTGGGACAGCCCGAATGCGGGACCGGTGATGGCCTCCGGCGCCGGCAGTCTGAACGTGCTGATCGGCGGGCCGGCGGTGTATCACGGCACGCTCGAACAGCGTCCGACCCTCGGCTTCGGCCACCCCGCCAAGGCCAGCCACGTGACGGCGGCACTGGCGCTGGTCGAACGGACGATCATTCTGTGGCTGGCTGTGCTGATCGTGCTGGCGTTGCTGAGCGTGCCCTTTCATGGTTGATCACATGGCGGACCACCCGAGCAGCGCGGCGAACGACCTCGTGGTCCACGGCGGCAATCTGCACGAAGCGGCCGAACGCTACGGCATCCCGTACGCGCAGTGGCTCGACCTCTCGACCGGCATCAATCCGCACGGCTATCCGGTGCCGCCGGTGCCCGCCGATGCGTGGCGGCGTCTGCCCGACGAAGGCGACGACTTCGCCGCCTGCGCCGCGCGCTACTACCGCGCGCCCGATGCGGCGCACGTGCTGCCCGTCGCCGGCAGCCAGGCGGCGATTCGCGCGTTGCCCGCGTTACTGCCGCGCGCGAGCGTCGGCATCGCGCCGCTCACGTACAGCGAATACGCGCCCGCATTCGCACGAGCCGGACATCGCGTCGCGCCGCTCGACGTGTGCTGCGAGCGTTTGCCGGTCGCGTTCACGCACGCGATCGTCGCGAATCCGAACAATCCGACGGCCGCGCATCTGAGCGCCGACAAATTGCTGCACTGGCATGCGCAATTGCGCGCACGCGGCGGCACGCTACTGGTCGATGAAGCTTTCGCCGATACGATGCCCGAGGCGTCGCTCGCGGCCAGCACGCACCTCGACGGACTGATCGTGTTGCGCTCGCCGGGGAAATTTTTCGGGCTCGCCGGCGTGCGCGCGGGCTTCGTGCTCGGTGCGCCCGCGTTGCTCGACACCTTGCGGCGCACGCTGGGCGCGTGGACGGTCAGCGGCCCGGCGCGCCACGCAGTCAAGGCCGCATTCGCCGACGAAGCGTGGCAACGGCAAATGCGCGCGCGACTCGACGGCGAAAGCGCGCGACTGGTCGAGCGATTGCACGCTCACGGGTTTGCCACACACGGCACGCCGCTTTTCGCATGGACCGATGACGCGCGCGCCGCCGCTTTGCACGAAGCGCTGGCGCGGCGTGGCGTATGGACCCGGCTCTTCGCCGCGTCGGGCAGCGTGCGTTTCGGTTTGCCCGCTAGCGAAGCCGAATGGACACGCTTCGAAGCAAGCCTGCGCGAAGCGATGCAGGCACTCGATATCGCGAGAGCCGGTTGACGTAGCGAGGCAGGCGCGACCCTGCAGCACCCCCTCATGCCCTTCACGCACACCAACCTCCTCGCCCGATGACCCGACCCGCCCGCCTCATTCCGTGCTTCATCGCCGCGTTGCTTTGCGTGAGCTCGCTGCACGCCCAAGCCGCGATCACCGTCACCGACGACACCGGCGCAACCGTCACCTTGCCCGCTCCGGCGCAGCGCGTGATCAGCCTCGCGCCGCACGTCACGGAGCTGTTGTACGCGGCGGGCGGCGGCGCAAAAATGGTCGGCGCGGTGTCGTACAGCGACTACCCGCCGCAAGCGCAGCAGCTGCCGCGCGTCGGCGACAACAAGGCGCTCGACCTCGAGCGCATCGTCGCGTTGAAGCCCGATCTGATCGTCGTCTGGCGGCATGGCAATGCGCAGCGTCAACTCGAACGCCTGCGCGAGCTGCACGTGCCGCTGTTCTTCAGCGAGCCGCATCATCTCGACGACGTGGCCGTTTCGCTGACGAAGCTCGGGCAATTGCTCGGCACGTCGCCGGCTGCGGATGCCGCGGCGGCCGCGTATCGTCAGGACATCGCACGGTTGCGCACGCGGTATGCGAGCCGGCCGCCGGTCGGCGTGTTCTATCAGGTATGGGACAAGCCGCTGATGACGCTCAACGGCGAGCATATGGTCAGCGACGTGATCACGCTGTGCGGCGGCCGCAACGTGTTCGCGGGACTTCAGCCGCTGGTGCCGACCGTCTCGATCGAAGCGGTGCTCGCCGCGAATCCGGAAGCGATCGTCACGTCGGCGCCCGGCGCGACGCAGCCCGATACGCGCTTGCCGCAACTCGACACATGGCGCGCGTGGCCCGCGCTCACGGCTGTCGCGAATCAGAACCTCTTCGCCATCGACGGTGATCTGATCAACCGGCCAGCCCCGCGCATCGTGCAGGGCGCGCAGCGGCTATGTGAAGATCTGGAGACGGCGCGCTCGCGCAGGAAGCCGGGGGCGCAGTGATGTGAAGGCATGCCGACGCGCGGCGCGAGAGTGATCGCATAACGGCATGCCGATCGTCGCGCGATCAACCCAACCTCCGGCAGAAACCACGCACCTCGCAATCAGCGCCGCGTGAATCGCACCGCCCGTCCCACCACCGTCACGCATTCCACCGCACCAGCGACCAACGCTGTGCGTCATCATTGCGGCGCAACCAGACCACCCCCGCCATTTCGAGCGACCATTTCAGACACCGCTCCAGCGGCACGTCCAGCACCAGCGACGCGATCACGCGCATCACGCCGGCATGCGTGACCACATAAGCCGGCGACAGCTCGCGCGTCTGCACGAACGCATCGACCCACGCGCGCACGCGCTCGACGAATTGCGCCACGCTCTCGCCGCCATGCGCACGCGCGTGTTCGAAATTCGCGGCCCAGTCGTCGAGCAGCGTGCGATCGATCTCGTCCCAGCGCTGTGTTTCCCATTCGCCGAAGTTCATTTCCATCAGCTGGTCATCGTGACTGAGCACGCAGCCGAAGTCGTTCGCTATTTCGGCGGCGAGCGCCGAGCAGCGCGTGAGCGGACTCGAAATCAACACGCGCGGCGCCGGCACCTGCAACTTCGCGAGCTTCAACGCGAGCGCGCTCGACGAAATCGCGGCGTCGGCGGCGAGCGCGACGTCGCTGTGGCCGTAGCACACGCCCGCATCGAGCGCCACGGCGGGATGACGAATCAGGACGATATCCATGCAAGCCCCACCAGGTAGATGATCAATTCGAAGATCTGCTGCGCGAAGCCGAGGCAGTCGCCGGTATAGCCGCCAATGCGTTTGACGAAATAGCGGCCCAGTGCAAACCGCAGCGCGATCAGCACCGCCAACGTCACGGCCGCGAAGCGCCAGTCCGGCACGCCAGGCCCATTCGGCCACAGCAGCCAGGGTAAGCCGAACAACGCCGCGCACAGCAACGCAGGGCCGCTCAGGCGCTGCGCGACCGGCTTGGCCTTGCCTTCGGCGCGAACATAGTCGAGCGTGGCCAGATAGCTGATCGCGCACGCGCGGCTCGCCGCATGTGCGGCAATCATCAGACTTGCGGCACGCAACGGCGGCAATACCGCGAGCGTCTGCCACTTCAACGCGAGCGCGATCACCAGCGCGATGGCGCCGAAAGCGCCGATGCGTGAGTCATGCATGATGCGCAACGCATCGCTGCGGTTATATGCGCCACCGAACGCATCGACGCAATCGGCGAGACCATCCTCATGAAAGGCGCCTGTCGCCAGTAGCGACGCGGCCATCGACAGCAATACCGCCACGCCCGCCGGAAACACGCGCAGCGCCGCCAGATAGACCAGCGCGCTGAACGCGCCGACCAACGCGCCGACCAAAGGGAAGTAGCGCGCGGCCGCATTCAGATAATGCGGCTCGTAGCCGACCCAGCGCGGCACGGGCACGCGCGTGAAATAACCGAGCGCCGTAAAGAAATAGCGCAGTTCCGCGAGCGGGTTCATGAATGGGGCGGGTGTCTGGCGTATCTGCGGGTAGCTGCGAGCGCTGGTGCGTCACCGTGAAACGGTTCACGCATCGCGATTCGCGACGCCCGCCGAATCGAAGCTCGCCATTTCGTTGACGAATGCCGCGGCAGCGCGCAAGAGCGGCACCGCGAGCGCCGCGCCGGTGCCTTCGCCCAGACGCAGGTCGAGCGACAGCAATGGCAGCGCACCGAAATGATCGAGCATGCGCCGGTGCCCCGCTTCATTCGACGCATGCGCGAACACGCAGTACTCGCGCACGCTCGGTGCGAACGCATCGGCGATCAGTAACGCGGAGGTCGCGATGAAACCGTCGACGAGGATTGTCATCCGCGCTTCGGCGGCCGCGAGATACGCGCCGGCCATCATTGCGATCTCGAAACCGCCGAAGGTTGCGAGCACGTCGAGCGGCGCGGTGGCTCCGGCATGCTGCGCGAGCGCCGCTGCGAGCACGTTGCGCTTTTTTGCGAGCCCCGCGTTGTCGAGACCGGTGCCACGGCCGACGCATTCGTCGATCGGCACGTTGCATACACGGCTCATCAGACACGCGGCCGACGAGGTGTTCGCAATCCCCATCTCGCCGAAGCCGATCACGTTGGTGCCGAGCGCCGCGTGATGACGCACGCGCGCCGCGCCCGCCTGCATCGCGGCGAGCGCTTGCGCATGGGTCATCGCGGGTTCGTGCGCGAAGTTGCGCGTGCCGCTCGCCACCGGAATATCGACGAGGCCGTCGGTCGACGGCAACGGCGTCGCGATGCCCGCATTGACCACTTCGAGTTCGATACCGGCGACCCGGCTCAATGCATTGATCGCCGCGCCGCCCGCGAGAAAATTGGCGACCATCTGCGCGGTCACCGCTTGCGGATACGGGCTCACGCCTTCCGCGGCAATGCCGTGGTCGCCAGCGAACACGATCATCGCCGGGCGCTGCACCGTCGGCTTCGTGCTGCGCTGAATCAGGCCCATCTGACGCGCGAGCGTTTCGAGCCGCCCCAGACTGCCCGGCGGCTTGGTCTTGGTATCGATGATGTGCTGCAGCTCGGCGCGCAGCGTTTGATCGAGCGGTGCGACTTCGGGCAAACCGGCCGGGCGTGGCAAAGAGGTCATAAGCGTGGTCTGAAATGAGAGTGTTTTGATCGGGTGATTATCCTGCCGGCGTGTCATCGCCGGCGGGCGATCCGTGACGCGCACGCGGCGCAGGAATCAGCGCCTCGTGTTCGCCGTCGCGGATCAGAATCAACGGATAGCCGAATGCGCGGCTCGTCAGCGTGGGCGTAAGCACGTCATGCACCGGCCCGGCATACGCGCCGCCCGCGCCGTCGAGCAGCAGCGCGTGCGTCGCGAAGCGGCGCGCCAGATTCAGGTCGTGGCACGAGAACATCACGGTGCGGCGCGGCTCGCGCGTCCATGCGGCGAGCGCGTCGAGACAGTCGATCTGATGATGCAGATCGAGATGCGACAACGGTTCGTCGAGCAGCAACAATGGCGCGTCCTGACACAGCACCGCCGCCAGCGCGACGCGTTGACGCTCGCCGCCCGACAATGACAGCACGTCGCGCGCGGCGAAGTCGGCGAGGCCCAGCAGGTCCAGCGCGGCACGCGCGGCAGCGCGATCCGCTTCGCGCTCCCAGCCCCAGCCGCTCAGATGCGGAAAGCGATTCAGCGTCACGATGTCGAGCACGCTCGCGCTGAACGCATCGGGTGCGCTTTGCGGCATCAATGCACGACGCTGGGCGAGCGGCAGCGGCGGCCAGTCGGACAGGCGCAGGCCATCCAGTTCGACATGGCCCGCCGCGGGGCGCAACAGACCCGCGAGCGTGGACAGCAACGTGGTCTTGCCCGCGCCGTTGGGGCCCGCGACGCACCAGATCTCGCCGGCATGGAACGTATGCGTGAACGCATCGAGCAAGGTGCGCGCGCCGGTGCGCAAGGTCAGGCGTTGCGCGCTGAGCGCGGCGGGTTCGAGGTGGGTATGAGCGTGCGTCATCGGCGTTTGCGCAACAGCATCCACAGGAACACCGGCACGCCGACGATCGACGTGATCGCGCCGACCGGCAATTGCGCCGGAGCAATCACGGTGCGCGCGATCAGGTCCGCGCCCATCACCGCGACGCCGCCGCCGAGCGCGGCCGCAGGCAACAACATGCGCTGATCGTTGCCGAACGCGAGCCGCAACATATGCGGCACCACCAGACCGACGAAGCCGATGGTGCCCGCCGTGGTGACTGCGGCCGCCGCCGCGAGCGACGCCACCAGATAGACGCGCAAACGCAGCGGCATCACCGCGACGCCCAACGCTTGCGCAGCCGCGTCGCCACGCAGCAGCAGGTTCAGGCGCGGGGCCACCGGCACGATTGCCAGCAACGCGACGATCAAAGCAACGAGCGCGGTCCACGGCAGCGCGCCGCCATTGAGGTCGCCGGTCAGCCAGAACAACATGCCGCGCAAACGGCTGTCGGGCGCGAGGTTGAGCAGCAGCGTGATGAGCGCGCCCCACCCCGCCGCGATCACCGCGCCCGTCAGCAGCAAACGCGGCGACGTGTCCTGCGGCTCGCCGCGCCACAATTCGCGGCGCGCGAGACCGAGCACCAGCAGGATCGATACGAAGGCGCCGGCGAAGGCGCTGGCATCGACGATCCACCATGCGCTGCCGGCGATCATCGCGAGCAGCGCGAAGCTCGCCGCGCCACCCGACACGCCCAATATGTACGGTTCGGCAAGCGGGTTGCGCAACAGCACCTGCAACAGCGCACCGGCCAACGCCAGCAACGCGCCGCATGCGAAGCCGGCCAGCGCGCGCGGCAAACGCAGCGTGCGCACGATCTCGCTCGCCAGATCCGCCGACCCGCCCGGCACCCCAGGCAACCCGTGCGACGGCAGCAGCGCCGCCAGCACGCGCGACGGCGCGAGCGACACGCTACCCAGCGCGAGCGACGCCATCAGCACCGCCAGCGCGAGCACCGCAAGTACGAGCCAGATGGCGGCCGCCCGCTTCGCGTTCATCACGCGCACGGCGGCCGGCATCGAACCAGGATGCCGGCTCATTCGCGCACGCTCAGCGCGGCGCAGCCATCACTGCTGCTGCCAACCGATCGTGACATACGCGCCGCGTCCCGGCGAGTTATACGAGTAGGCCGTTTCATAGTCCTTGTCGAACAGGTTCTGGATTTGCGCGGTCACGTACCACGCTTTCGTGATGTTGTAGCGCGCCGACAGATTCACGACGCCGTAGCCGCCCAGCTTGCCGCTGCTGTCCTCGCGCGGGCCGCTCACGATCCACTCGCCGCCGACGCGCCATCCCGCGATGCTGCGATTCACCGTCAGCGAGCCGAAACGCCGCGCGCGCCGCACGAGGTCGACATCGTTGTCGAGGTCGACGGGATTTTGCAGCGTCAACGACGCGCGCACGTCCGTCTTGCCGACATGTCCGCTCCACGATCCTTCGAGCCCCTGTACCTTCGCACGGCCGACGTTCTCGGCCAGATAGATGCCGGGCGTCACCTGCGCGTAGTCGATCAGATTCGAATAGCGCGTCTGGAATGCGCTCAGACGCATCACGCCGAGCGCGTTCGACGCGTACTGCACCGCCGCTTCGAGCGAATGACTGTGCTCGGGCTGGATCGACGCGTTGCCGCTGAGCGGATAGTACAGATCGTCGAAACTCGGCGCGCGAAACGAATCCGAATAGCTTGCGGTTGCCTTCCAGTGTTCGGCGATGTCGAAACCGTAGCCGAGATAGTAACTGTTCGCCCCGCCGAAATCGGAATACTGGTCGTGCCGCACGTTGGCCTGAATCTGGTTGCGCCCGAAGCGTCCCGTGTAGCCGATGAAGCCCGAGTCCACATGACGGTCCGGCGCCGCGAACGTATCCGAGTCGAGGCTCTGATCGAGATGCTCGTAGCCCACCTGCAGTTTCTGCCGCGCGGCCAACGCGAAATCGTTCTGCCAGGTGTACTGGCGATTGTCGGTATCGAAGCGGCCGTTGTAGATGCCGTTGGTCTTCGACACGCTGCGGTCGTCGCCCTCGGAGACGATGAAGTGCGTGCTCCACCAGTCGGTCAGCTTGCCGTTGGCGAACACCGACGCCTGGCGCACCTTGCTGTACAGGTTGTTCAGATCGGTCGGCGCGCCGTACGCGTTGTCGTAGCTGTTATTGCCGTTCGACTGGAAATAGTTGACGCCCGCGTCCCAGCGGTCGGTGAACTTGTGACGCAACGACGCCGTGATGCTCTCGTTCAGATAGCCGTTCGCGTTCGGATTGGCGCCGGGCGCCGGCTGCGGATCGAGCGACGAAAAGCCGTCGTCCTTCGAACGCGCGAGCGAGAGGCTGAAGGTCGTGCGGCCGTCTTTGTCGAGTGCGCCGTTCACGCCTGCCTGCTGCGTCTGCGTGTGATAGCTGCCGTAGCCCGCCGAGAAATTGAAACGCGGCGGATGATCGCCGCCCTCCTTCGTGAACACCTGCACCACCCCGCCAATCGCGCCCGAACCGTATAACGCGGACACGTTGCCGTTCACTACTTCGACGTGATCGATCTGGTCGAGCGGAATCTGCGCGAGCTGTGGCGCACCGAGGCTCACCGAGTCGACGCGCACGCCGTCGATCAGCAATAGCGATTGCGTCGACGACGCGCCGCGCAAATAAAGGCTCGTCGTCGAACCAGGACCACCCGTGCGCGAGATTTGCGCACCGGGCGCGAGTTGCAGGAGGCCGGGCAAGTCGGTCGCGGTGGTGTCGGCGAGATCCTGCTGATCGAACAGCGAGGTCTGCGGGATTGCGTCCGCGAGCGCTTGCGGCCCGCGCTCCGCGGTCACGACGACCGGTGACAACACGGCGGGCACGGCATTCTGAGCGGCGGCGCTCGCTTGTGCGTCGGTTTCTGCGTCGGCATCGGAGGCGGACGAAGCACTGGCCGATGCAGCAGACAAATCAGAGGACGAACCCGGCGACGAGTCGGCGGTGTGCGCATGCACGACGAGCGGCAAGCCCGCAAAAGCGAGCAGCGCCGCGCGGGCGATGGGGGACAGCATGGGATGACGATTCCTGTGGATAGCTCGCGCGGCCCGCTTCCCCGCAGGCCGATGCATAACGAAGCGCCCACGCTTTTTTGCATTTCGCGGGGGACGTGCCTCTCCCTCTGGCCGGTATCCGGGCTAACGACACATCGATCCCGCCTTCCCACGCGTAACGCGCAGTGGCACACTCGCATGTTGAACTTTCAGGCACGCGATCAGGATCGACCTGCATGACGAATGCGGTCGCTTACCGTTGCGGGGGCAGCGCAGGTTCGCGCGTTCAGTTCGATCATGGCGCGCCCTGCTTCCCGTTTAACTGCGCGCACTGTGAACAGCGGCGCGGGCACCAGAGTGCCGGCAGTTTAGGAGCGCCCTCGACGTGCGTCAAGAAAGGTCAAACCCGGCGCAATCCGTTCTGTTAAGTGCAGGTTATTGTCCGATGGGGGAATACTTTTTCATCATATGGTCGGGAAAAGCCTGCACATAGCGATGTTGTTACGTCTCGAAACGAGACAATTGTCGGAACCTGCCATATTCCGCGCTAAAATGCGATGTCTTTAGAGGACGCAGCACATGCTCACCGAACTCGAATCACTCTCACAGAATATCGGCAAGCTGATTGCGATCAGCCAGCGCCACAATGAAGCGCGGCTCGCGCTCGAAGAGCAACTCGCCCAATCGCGTGCCGAAGTGGAAGCCATGCGCACGGAACTTGCGCTGCTGCGCGAGGAGCGCGATGCACTGCAAGCGGAGCGCGACACGCTGTCTGCCAAGATCGACGACGCTCAGGTGCGCCTGAATGCGATTCTCGAGAAACTGCCGCGGGCCCGCGCGAGTAGCGAGCCTGACAACCAGCTCGATCTGCTCGAGCCGGTTCAGGACACCGCCGACGCGCAGAGCGAGGTTACCCGCCACGGAGAAAACGCATGACCGCCAAGCAGATCGAAGTATCGATTCTCGACGTGCCCTATCGCCTCGCGTGCTCGCCGGAAACGGAAGGCGCGCTGCTCGAAGCGGTGGCACGCGTCGACGCCGAAATGTCGAAGATCCGCAATAACAGCAACGTGCGCGGCACGGATCGCATTGCTGTCATGGCTGCGCTGTCGCTGGCATCGGAACTGCTTAAGCTGCAATCGAGCGTACGACACGGAGAAGCATTTCCCGCTGAGGAAATCCGGCGTACAATGCAGCAAATGAACGAACAACTGGGTACTGTGATTGAGCAGTACAGCATGCAGTAAGTATCGGCCGGTCCTGAGATCTGCCGCGAATTCAAACGAAGCGAAGTTGAAAGCAGGTGCATGAGCCAAGTCTGCGCAAACGTTTGAGTTCTATCGTTTAAGCTTCATCGGTTTAGCTTCCCTGCCTGGTTCGCCAAGGTCATATATTCCTTGAACCAATGCCATGTGCACGGTTGCGGAAATTTGTAGCACGGGTGTGCGCGTCACTCTGTCTGATGTACCCGAAGTGTTGCTAACTGCGACCAATTCTGAACCCCCGGTTCAGGATGCCGGCCTAGCGGCTAAGGCGGGGACCTTATCTAGAACGGCATCGGACTTCGGTTCGATGCCGTTTTTTCTTTGTGCGTCCGCTGGCGTGTCTGTGAGCGCGCCTCGCCTCATCGGCTTCGATTTTTTTCACATCGTCCAACCCTTAACGTTCAATTCGATTCATGCGCTACTGGCTAATGAAGTCCGAACCGGACGAGGCGAGCATCGACCATCTCGCCCACGCACCACACCGCACGTTGCCGTGGACCGGCGTGCGCAACTACCAGGCGCGTAACTTCATGCGCGACATGATGCAGGTCGGCGACGGCGTGCTGTTCTATCACTCGAGTTGCCCTGAACCCGGTATTGCGGGGCTCGCGCAAGTGTCGTCCACCGCGTATCCGGACCCGACCCAGTTCGATAAAAAGAGTCCGTACTACGACGCGAAGTCGTCGCAGGAAACGCCGCGCTGGGTGCTGGTCGACGTGGTGTTCAAGAAGAAAATCCCGCTGATTCCGCTGGCCGCGCTGCGCGAGCATCCGGAACTGCAGAACATGCGCGTGCTCGCCAAAGGCAATCGCCTGTCGATCACGCCCGTGACCGAAGCCGAATGGCGCTTCATCACCACGCGGCTCGCCTGAAGGCTCGCTCACTCGGGAAACGTCGAACGCTGAGCTTCGACGAGCCGTCGCGACTGACCGCCAACATTAATCAGGGAACCAAGCTCCGGTTACAAGCGCCTAACAGGCGCACAAACGAGCCCGCAAACGTCATGCCACCACTGCATGGCGTTCGCGCCAATCGTGCACAACCCTGTTCAAGCTAGGAGTCCAGCAATGTCGAACAAAACCGCACGGGCACTCGCACTCGCTCTCGTCTGCACCGCGCCTGTCGCGCTCGCGCTCAGCCCGGCCATGGCTCGCGCGCAGGGCGTCATGCAGGCCCAGCCATCGGGCGTGCTGTCGCTGAACGCTCAGGCCAGCGCGGAAATTCCGCAGGACGTCGTCGATATCACGCTGTTTTATGAGCAGGAAGCGAGCGACCCGTCCGCGCTCACCGCCACGCTGAATCAGCGCGCCGACGCGGCGTTGCAGAAAGCGCGAGGCGTGAGCGGCGTAACGGCCCGCACGGGTTCGTTCGCCATCTTCCCGTCCACCGATCGTGACGGGCGCATTTCCGCGTGGCGCGGCCGCACGGAGGTCGTGCTCGAATCGCACGACTTCGCCGCGGCGTCGAAGCTCGCGGGACAAATGGCCTCGGTCATGCAGGTCGGCAACGTGCAGTTCTCGCTGTCGCCGGAAGCGCAACGTGCCGCCGAGCAAAAGCTCACCGGCGAAGCGATCCGGTCGTTCCGCGATCAGGCTGCGTCGTCGGCGCAGGCATTCGGCTTCAGCGGCTATTCGATTCGCGAGGTCAACGTGAATCACGGCGGTGTGATGCCCCGTCCGATGATGATGATGAGCGCGCGCGCCATGAGCGCCGACGCGAAGACCATGGCGCCGATGCCGCTCGAAGGCGGCACGTCGACGGTGACGGTCAACGTATCGGGCTCGGTGCAGATGAAGTAACGCTAGCGCGCGGCCGCGTTTGCGCGCTCAGCATTTCTCGTGCTGCACAAGAAAACGCCACGGCATGCCGTGGCGTTTTTTCATCATGCGCTCGCTACGACAAACCGTAGCGCTCAGCTCGCGTTGACCGCCTGCGCCGGCTCACGGCGCGCACGGCGATACGACCACACCAGCATGCCGATGCCCGCGAGGATCATCGGCAGCGACAGCCATTGGCCCATCGACAGGCCCATCGCCAGCAGTCCGAGGAAGTCGTCCGGCTCGCGGGCGAATTCGACCGTGAAGCGCGCGAGGCCGTAGCCGATCAGGAACACCGCGGAAATCGCGCCCAGCGGCTTCGGTTTGCGCGAGAAGAAGAACAGCACGAAGAACAGTGCGACGCCTTCGAGCGCGATCTCATACAGCTCCGACGGATGCCGCGGCAGCATGTGATATTGCGCGAACACCTCGTTCAGATGCCATTGCGCGGCCAGTTGCGGATGCGCGGCGAGCCAGGTGGCATCGTCGGGCGCGGCGCCGGGAAACAGCATCGCCCACGGCGCGGACGGATCGGTCACGCGCCCCCACAACTCGCCGTTGATGAAATTGCCGAGGCGCCCTGCCGCGAGCCCGGTGGGCACCATCGGCGCGACGAAGTCGGTGACCTGCAGCCACGAGCGTTTGCGCTGATACGCGAACAGCACCATCGCCAGCGTCACGCCGAGGAAGCCGCCGTGGAACGACATGCCGCCCTCCCACACCTTGAAGATGTCGAGCGGATGCGCGAAATAAAAGCTCGCCTTGTAGAACAGCACATAGCCGAGCCGCCCGCCGAGGATCGTACCCAGCACGCCGTAGAACAGCATGTCGTCGATATCCCTGACGGTCCAGCCTTGCGCCGCGACAAACGGCAAACGCAGCCGCAACCGGCCGACGACGATCGCCGCGATGAACGCGACGAGGTACATCAGTCCATACCAGCGCACGGCGAGCGGCCCCAGATGAATGGCCACAGGGTCGAAATTCGGATGAATGAGCATCGTGTTGTTATGGGCAGTTCAGGTTCAGAAGCGGGGTTGGTGTAATCGGCCGGATTGCGTGCGGCTGGTTAGTCGTTCGTCAGCGGTTCGCGCATTATCCGGCGCATGCATTGGACGGTGCGGGCCGCGATGCGTTCGCCGCGGCGCCGTTAATCGCCTGGCGCGAGACCCTGCGCGCCGACGGTGGCGGCATACGCGCGCACGATGTCGATGAAACCGGCCAGCACCGGACTCACCTCGTCGGTGCGCCACGCGAGCCCCGTCTCGATCGCGGGCACCGACTCGGATAGGGGCCGGTACACGACCCCCGTGCGGCGCAGATTACGTAACGATTGCGGCACCAGTGCGACGCCCATGCCGGCCGACACGAGGCTGACGATGGTCTGCATCTGGATCGCCTCCTGGCCGATCCGTGGTGCGAGGCCCGCGACGCCGTAGCAATCCATAATGATGTCATAAAAGCCTGGCGCCAGACGTCTGGGGAAGATCACGAGCGGCGTGTCGCCGACATCGCGCAGGCTGATCGGCGTGTCGAGCCATTCGGCGCGCGGGTCCGAGCCGGTGGCGTGGCTCACCTGCTCCGCCATGTCCGCCGACATCGCGATCACCAGCGGCTCGCGCACGATCGGCAGCCACGCGAGTTGCGCGGCGTGACGCGACGGCAGCGGCGCGATCACGAGGCCGGCGTCGATGCGGCCGGCCGTCAGCTCGTCCAGTTGCACATCGCTGGTGGCCTCGGTCAATTCGAGCCGCACCCGCGGATAGCGCGCGCCGAAATCCCGCAGCAGCGGGGGCAGCAAGCCGTAGTCCGCGGTGGACACGAACGCCAGCGACAACACCCCCGCCTCGCCGCGCGCGAGGCTCTGCGCGAGCGGTCGCAAGCCCTCGGCGCTCGCCAGCAGGCGCCGCACCTCGGGCAGCAGATCCGCGCCGACCGGGGTCAGTTCGACCGAGCGCTTGGTGCGCGCGAACAGCTCGACGCCGAGCGTCTCTTCGAGCGCGCGAATCGCCTGCGACAACGGCGGCTGGGTCATCGCGAGGCGCGTAGCCGCGCGCCCGAAGTGCATCTCTTCGGCGACGGTGACGAAATAGCGCAACTGGCGCAGGTCGGGAACGGCAGGCGGCATGATTAATACATTTTACGACCTAATTACGCCTGAATAATATATTGGACACCCAGTTTGCAAAACTGCATCCTTGCTCCACGCTGCGGAACTACACTGAACTGGCGCACCGGCCAGCAAAGCGGCCAATCCGGCGACACCGGCGACACCGGCAAATCGCAGTGCATACAGCACGCAGCGCGGCTCAAAACAAAACAGATTGGAGATTCCCCATGGCATACAACCGTCGTTCGAAGAACATCACGCAAGGCGTGGCGCGTTCGCCGAACCGCTCGATGTACTACGCGCTCGGCTACCAGAAAGACGATTTCGACAAGCCGATGATCGGCATCGCCAACGGCCACTCGACCATCACGCCATGCAACGCCGGCCTGCAGCGTCTGGCCGACGCTGCGGTGGTCGCGGTCAAGCGCGCCGACGCGAACCCGCAGATTTTCGGCACGCCGACCATCTCGGACGGCATGTCGATGGGCACCGAGGGCATGAAGTACTCGCTCGTGTCGCGCGAAGTGATCGCCGATTGCATCGAGACTTGCGTGCAAGGTCAATGGATGGACGGCGTGGTCGTGATCGGCGGGTGCGACAAGAACATGCCGGGCGGCATGATCGGCCTCGCCCGCATGAACGTGCCGGGCATTTATGTGTACGGCGGCACCATCCGTCCGGGCAACTGGAAGGGCACCGACCTGACCATCGTATCGTCGTTCGAAGCGGTCGGCGAATTCACGGCGGGCCGGATGTCGGCAGAGGATTTCGAAGGGATCGAGAAGAACGCGTGCCCGTCCACCGGCTCGTGCGGCGGCATGTACACCGCCAACACGATGAGCTCGTCGTTCGAGGCGCTCGGCATGTCGCTGCTGTATTCGTCGACGATGGCCAATCCGGATCAGGAAAAGGTCGACTCGGCCGCCGAATCGGCGCGCGTGCTGGTCGAAGCGGTCAAACAGGACCTCAAGCCGCGCGACATCATCACGAAGAAGTCGATTGAAAACGCTGTCGCGCTGATCATGGCGACCGGCGGCTCGACCAATGCGGTGCTGCACTATCTGGCGATCGCGCACGCGGCCGAAGTGGCATGGTCGATCGAGGACTTCGAGCGCATGCGCAAGAAAGTGCCGGTGATCTGCAACCTGAAGCCGTCCGGCCAATACGTCGCGACCGATCTGCACAAGGCCGGCGGCATCCCGCAAGTCATGAAGATCCTGCTCGATGCGGGCCTGCTGCACGGCGATTGCATCACGATCACCGGCAAGACGCTGGCCGAAGAACTCAAGGACGTGCCGGCCAGGCCCCGCGCGGATCAGCAGGTGATTTTCCCGATCGAGAAGGCGCTGTATAAGGAAGGCCATCTCGCGATCCTGAAAGGCAACCTCGCCGTCGACGGCGCAGTCGCCAAGATCACCGGCCTGAAGAACCCGGTCATCACGGGGCCCGCGCGTGTCTTCGACGACGAACAAAGTGCGCTGGAAGCGATTCTGGCCGACAGGATCGTCGCTGGCGACGTGGTGGTGCTGCGCTACCTCGGCCCGAAGGGCGGCCCCGGCATGCCGGAAATGCTCGCGCCGACCTCGGCGATCATCGGCAAAGGTCTCGGTGAAACCGTCGGCCTGATCACCGACGGCCGCTTCTCGGGCGGCACGTGGGGCATGGTGGTCGGCCACGTCGCGCCGGAAGCGTTCGTGGGCGGCACGATCGCGCTCGTGCAGGAAGGCGACTCGATCACGATCGACGCGCACAAGCTGCTGCTGCAACTGAACGTCGGCGATGCCGAATTGCAGCGCCGCCGTACCGCATGGCAGCAACCGCAGCCGCGTTACACGCGGGGCGTGCTGGCGAAGTATTTCGCGCTGGCACAGCCGGCGAACCGGGGCGCGGTGACAGGCTGAGCGCACGCACGTGAACTGTCGGCCCGCCCGGTTTTCAGGGCAAGGTCGACGCGGCATTGACGGCGGCAAAGTGTCTGCGGGCGCTACGTAAAAGCGCTAGGGGGCGCACGGGAAACGTGCGCCCCTTTCCTTTTATAATGCTCGCACCACGAGTCGGGCACCTGCACCGACGGAGACCACAATGAAATCAATGTCGTATGCAGCGGTCGCAGCAGCCGTCATGCTGGGCGCCACGTTGAGCACCGGCAGTCCGGCGGCGCATGCCGCCGCCGGTCTCGTGTTGGCCCAGCAGCAGAACTGCATGAGTTGCCATTCGGTCACGCGCTCCTTCATGGGGCCGGCACTGCACGAGGTCGCGGCGAAATATGCGGGACGCGAAGACGCCGCGCTTTACCTGAAGCGCAAGATTCTGGAGGGCAGCACGGGCGTGTGGGGTCCGGTGCCGATGCCCGCGAATACCCAACTCACGCCCGATCAGGCGGCCACGCTGGCGGCCTGGGTGCTGACGCTCAAATGAAACGGGCGCCGCATGAAGGCGCCCGGTGCGAGCGTCCTTAGCGACGCCGCCTTGTACGATCCGCCGCGCACGCCTAGCCGCGGCCCGCGCGCCGCGTGATCTCCTCTTCCACCGCTTCACGCACCCAGCCGGCCATTTCGGTTTCCAGCGTCAGCGCCACTTCGCGCGTGATCTGGCTGACGAGCAACGTGGTGTGCTCCTGCAAGGCATCATGGCAACGCGCTTCGATGATGCCGCGTCCCTCGCCCGTCAGGAAACCCGCGAAGCGTCCGCGCAGACGCTCGGCGATCGCGTCCGCGTCGAGATCCTGCTGCGGTGGCGCGGCGACTGCGGTTTCGTGAGCGATGTCCGGCGGCACGATCGTGCCCGCTTCGAGCGGCGCGCCCGGTTCGGCTCGGTCGAAAACACCCGGCGATACATGCCCGTGATCTTCGCGCTCAGTGCCGTGATGCAGCCGCAAACGCCTCTTCGGATGAGCGTGCTCCACCGTATGCAGCGCTTGCGGCTGCGGTTCGAGCACGGGCTCCGCTGGGTGTGCGGCTTGTGAGGCAGCCAAAGAGGCCGGCGTGAAAGCGGGTTCTGCCGCATGCGCAGGCTCTGGCGCAAGAACCGGCTCCGGCGCGCGCGTCTGCTCCGGCGCCAGCACCGGTTGCGGCGCCAACGCGGGCTCCGGCGTCAGGCCGGGTTCGTTCGCCTGCACCGGTTGCGGCGCAAGCGCGGGTTCCGCCCTGAAACCGGGTTCCCGCGGCATGTCAGATTGTTCAGGCGCCGGCTGAGCCGCCGGTGCATCAGCGGTTCCTTCGCGCGCCTGGGGCACGCGGCCCGGTACGAGAATCTCATGCAGAACCGGAATCGAATTATCGTTGGGGTCGGACACGTGCGCTCTCCGTGTTTGAGTCGAAGCCGAAGCAGGATGCCAGCAAATCGCAACCGTCGGTCATGCCACTCCGCACGACGAACCCGGCGCGATGCAGGCGGATGAAACCTAACTGCCTTGCTTGTAGTTGTTCAAAGCATAGCCGCGATCGCGATAGAAGCGATATCGCTCGCGGCCCGCAACGAGTTCTTCGTGTGCGTTACCGACCACTTCCAGCAATCTTTCGAAGCGCGCGAACTGCGCCGGCACCGTCGCCCCGAGATTGAGCAGTATCTGGTGATGCGGCACGTCGTCGAGACTCGTGGTCAGCACGATCGGGGTTTGCGCGGCGAGCGGCGTGCCGGCCATGCAGTGCGGCACGAAGTCGAGCGGCGAGAAGGTCCACAACTGGTCGTCGAGCGCCCGCAGGCGCGCAGGCTCGGCCAGCACGATGGTCGGCTGGCCCGCCTGATACGCCTTGCGCAGCAGCCGGCACGCATACAGCAGCGAGTCGCCGACGTTCGAGTGAAAATCGATTCTCGTCATCGGCGGCTCTTCCCTGCTTCTGCCTCGGCGGTTGTGACTGCGCCCGCAGGCTTACTGCAATGCGTCATTGTGCAGTGCGACCGTCAGCGGCCCTGTCGATCAGGAACTGCGCGAGCAACGGCACCGGACGGCCGGTGGCGCCCTTCGCCGCGCCGCTCTTCCACGCGGTGCCGGCGATATCCAGATGCGCCCACGGATAAGCGTCCGTGAAACGCGACAGGAAGCAGGCCGCCGTGACGCTGCCCGCCGGGCGGCCGCCGATGTTGGCGATATCGGCGAAGTTCGACTTCAGCTGGTCCTGATACTCGTCGTCGAGCGGCAGACGCCAGGCCGGGTCGGACGCTTCACGCGACGCGTCGAGCAGTTCGCCCGCGAGCGCGTCGTCTTTCGAGAAGAGGCCGCTGTTGTGATGGCCGAGCGCGATGATGCACGCGCCCGTGAGCGTGGCAATGTCGATCACCGCGGCCGGCTTGAAGCGCTCGGCGTAAGTCAGCGCGTCGCACAGGATCAGGCGGCCTTCGGCGTCGGTGTTCAGCACTTCGATCGTCAGGCCCTTCATGCTGGTGACGATGTCGCCCGGCTTGGTGGCGGTGGCCGACGGCATGTTCTCGACCGCCGGGATGATGCCGACCACGTTGATCTTCAGGCCCATTTCGGCCACCGCGCGCAACGTGCCCAGCACCGAGCCGGCACCGCACATGTCGTACTTCATCTCGTCCATGCCCTCGCCCGGCTTCAGCGAGATGCCGCCGGTGTCGAACGTGACACCCTTGCCGACCAGCACCACCGGCGCGGCCTTCGCGGCGCCGCCCTGGTACTGCAGTACGATGAACTGCGCCGGTTCGACCGAGCCGGCCGTGACCGACAGGAACGAGCCCATCTTGAGCGCTTCGCATTGTTTCTCGCCGAGCACTTCGACCTTCAGCTTCCAGTCCTTGGCGAGCTTCTTCGCGGTGCTGGCGAGGTAGCTCGGCGTGCAGACGTTGCTCGGCAGGTTGCCGAGGTCGCGCGTGAGGTCCATGCCGTTGGCGAGCGCCGCGCCCTGCTTCGCGGCCAGCTTGGCGGCTTTCTCGTCGCCGGTGTTCACGCTGAAGACGATGCGCTTCAACGCGCGCGCCGAGTTGTCCGGCTTGCTCTTCATCTGCGTGAACTTGTAGGTCAGCTCGCGCAGCGCGAGGATCGCGGCGCGCACGCCCCAATCGGCGGTGCGCTCGAGCACCGGCAACTGGGCCAGCGTGAAGGTGACCTGGACGATCTTGGTGGACAGCAGCGCGCGCCATGCGGCCCGCACGGCGTCGCCGTAGGCTTTCTGGTTGAAGGCATCCTGCTTGCCGAGGCCGACCAGCAGCACGCGCGACGCGCCGATCCCCGACACTTCGTGCAGGAACAGCGTGGTGCCGGCCTTGCCGTCCATGTCACCGGCCTTGATGATGCGGGTCAGCAGGCCGCGGGTGGCCTCGTCGATCTCAAGTGCCGCGCCCGAGAGCGTTTGCGACTCGAACACACCGATTACGATGCAATCCGACTTCCCGGTCAGGAAACCGTTTGACGAGCCTTTGGTCCAATCACAGGCTTTTATGCTAAAGTCCATCGCGCTTGTCCTCGGATAAAATCTGGGCTTAGGATGAAAGCCGCAATTATCCGCTATTTTTCCCGCGGCGGCTGCACCGGAGGCGTGACGGGAACAAACCCGCGCGTCTCTGAGAGCGCCCCCTCTCGTCATCAATAATGATCTTCGAACGCTCCCTCCAGCGCGAACTCGCGTATACGGCTGGTGCCGTGTTCATGGTTCTCCTCACGCTCGTGTTGACGACGATGATGATCCGCATCGTCGGCTTCGCGGCCCAGGGCGAGATCGACCCGCGCGACGTGCTGGTCCTGATCGGCCTCACCGTGATCGGCTATCTGGCGATCATGCTCGTCGCGACCCTGTTCGTGTCGATCCTGTTCGTCCTCACCCGCTGGTACAAAGACTCCGAGATGGTCGTGTGGCTGTCCTCGGGCGTGAGCCTCACGCGATTCATCAAGCCCATCGGTATTTTTGCCACGCCGATCATCATCCTCATCATGTTCTTCGTGTTCGTCGGCTGGCCGTGGTCGAACCAGCAGAGCAAGCTGATCCGCGCGCGCTTCCAGCAGCGCGACGAGGTCTCGCTGCTCGCGCCGGGCCAGTTCCGCGAGTCGGCTGCGAGCCACCGGGTGTTCTTCATCGAGAAGATGTCACCCGACCAGGGGCGCGTGGAGAACGTGTTCGTGACCAGCACGGAAGGCGGCAAGGTCAACGTGGTGGTGTCGAAGTTCGGCCATACCGAGACGCACAAGAATGGCGACCGCTTCGTCGTGCTGGAGAACGGGCGGCGCTATGACGGCGAGCCTGGCCATCCCGACTTCCGCATCATGGAGTTCGAGCGCTATGGCGTGAAGATCCAGAGCCAGCCGGTCGTCAATACGCCGACCACCACCGGCACGCCCACGCTCACGCTGCTGCGCAATCCGACCAAAGAAAACCTCGCGGAATTCGCCTGGCGCGCGGGGCTGCCGCTGATCGCGATCAACCTGATGCTGCTCGCCATTCCGCTTGCGCATCAGAATCCGCGTCGCAGCCGCACCATCAATCTGGTGATGGCCGTGCTGATCTATCTGACGTATTCGAATCTGCTGAACGTGGTGCAGTCGTGGATCGAGCAGGGCAAGATGTCGTTCGGCGTGGGCCTCGTGATCCTGCACGTCATCGTGGCGGCGATCGTCGCGTTCATCTTCTGGCTGCGCGTGCGCAACCGCCCGCTCTTCACGCGGGCCATGTTCAGCCGTTCGCAGGGAGCCTGAGCGATGCGCATCTATGAAAGGTATTTCGCGCGTCAGATCTATCTCACGTTCATCTTCATTCTGTTTGCGTTTTCGGGTCTGTTCTTCTTCTTCGACCTGATCAACGAACTGAACTCGATCGGGCACGGCAACTACAAGTTCCAGTACGCGGTGCTGCGCGTCGCGTTGCAAACGCCGTCGCGCTTCTACGAAATCATTCCGGTCGCCGCATTGATCAGCGCGATCTACGTGTTCGCGCAAATGGCGGCGAATTCCGAGTACACGATTTTTCGCGTGTCCGGCCTCGCCACCAATCGGGCGCTGCGCTCGCTGATGAAGATCGGCATTCCGCTCGTGTTCCTCACGTATCTGATCGGCGAAGTGGTCGGCCCGTACACGGATCAGTTGTCGGAGCGGGTGCGGCTCGAGGCGCTGGGTTCGTCGGTGTCGTCCAACTTTCAGTCGGGCGTGTGGGTGAAGGACACGCTCACCGCGCGCGCAGACGGCGAGCAGGTGACGCGCTTCGTGAACGTCGGCGAGTTGAAGCCGGACGCGACGATCGCCAACGTGCGGATTTACGAGTTCGATTCGAAGTTCCGGTTGTCGAACGTGCGGACCGCGCAGAGTGGCCGCTTTCAGCCGCCGGGGCACTGGCAGCTGACGGGCGTGACCGATACGCAACTGATCGATGTGCCCCCTCCTCCCGGCACGCCGGCCGATGCGCTGAATCCGGTGTATCGCGCGAAGCAGGTGTCGTTGCCGGAATACTCGCTGCGCTCGGAATTGACGCCGCAGATTCTGTCAGTGCTGCTCGTGGCGCCAGATCGGATGTCGATGTTCAATCTGTTCCGCTATATCCAGCATTTGACCGAAAATCATCAGGACACCCAGCGTTATGAGATCGCGCTGTGGCGCAAGGTGTTGTATCCGTTTGCGGTGTTCGTGATGCTGGTGTTGTCGTTGCCGTTTGCGTATTTGCATACGCGGGCGGGGGTTGTAGGTGTGAAGGTGTTCGGCGGGATTATGCTCGGCATGAGCTTCCAGTTGTTCAATACGCTGTTCTCGCATATCGGGACGTTGAATACCTGGCCTGCGCCTTTGACTGCGGCTACGCCTGGGCTCGTTTATCTGGTGCTTGGGTTGGTCGGGTTGAAGTGGGTTGATCGGCATTAGGGGTTATCGTCATGGCTATGCATGGGTTGGTTCTGTTTGGGCATGGCGCGAGGGATGGGCGGTGGCGGGAGCCGTTTGAGAGGTTGGCTGACAAGCTGCGGGCCGTGCGTGGCTCTGGCGATGCGGCCGGGCCTGTGATGTTGGCCTTTCTCGAGTTGATGGAGCCGGATTTGCCTACCGCGGTGGGTGGGCTTGTTGCTCAGGGCTGTGATGTGGTCACCGTTGTGCCTGTTTTTTTTGGGCAAGGTGGGCATGTCAGGAAGGATTTGCCTGAGATCATCGAGCGGTGTCGGGCGTTGTACCCCTCTCTTGAGATCAAGTGCGCAGTCGCTGTAGGGGAGGAGGAGTCGGTTCTCGACGCCGTCGCGCAATATTGTTTGCGGCTAGTTTGAGGCTTGTTTTTGTCTTTCTGCGACGCGCTTTTGCGGTGCTCTTAAGGCGTTGGCCTTTCCTTGAATTCTCATCGGTCTATTAGCGTTGCCCCTGTGCGGGGCGGCACTTACTTTCTTTGCATGCCGCAAAGAAAGTAAGCAAAGAAAGCGGCTTTAAACCGCTAATTCTTAAGCGGGTCCCCTGGCTTGGAGGGGGCAGTGGTGCATCTGGAATCTGTGTTCCCGCACACTCCGCGTCAGTGACAAAGCAGTCATTCTTCCGGCGGCGCTGCGCGCGCCGTCGCGGTACTTCATCAACCATCCCCTACGTTTTTCGCCGAAGTTTTTACTCGGCGCAGTGGCTTTCATTCATGCGGCCATTCGGAAATTTCAGAAATGTTGGCTTCGCACGCTCTTTAGCGTGAGCACGCAATCACTATCTGAGTGATACGTTTTAAACTCATTTTGCCGTCAAGACAGCGACGGTCAGGCTTGGCAGTCTGCCTACAGTAGATCCCGCCGGTCTGTGCTTACAGACGGGCATTAGCCTCTGCACGTCCTCTTTCAATGGGCGGGCCGTGGCAAGGAGACTTTCGAGTCTGCCGGTTATGGGTTCTACGCCGGGCTGCCAACCTTGTCACTGTGCCCGCTCACCCCTTGCAAGCGAGTGTCGGGCGATCCAGTCAAGTTTCAGGAAGATCGCACATGAGTAAATCCGCCAAGCATTTTCGAACCGCCTCGCGCCCACCTGTCGACGCTCTCCAATACGAAAAACTCGCGCTATCCGCTTTCGGACTCATCGAACGACAGATAAGCCAGCTGGACAAGCTGGTCACACTCGCAGCATCAATCTACAGAAGCCCCGCTCTGACGCGTGACGAAAGATCCCGCCAGCGGAGACTGCTGGGGCTGCTGATCGATACCGGTGAGGATTACCAGCGAGAAGTCGAGACTGACCTGGAGTTGTATCAGGTCATCGCGCTGGATGCGAAGGGAATTCCTCAAAGCCGAATCACCGCCCGCCGCGCAACAAACCTCCTGGCAAAATCGACGAGGGCGGCATCAGAGAGTCGTAAGCGGATCGGCGCATCCAAGGCCGTGCAGATCAAGCAGGTGCGCTTCAAAACCGCCCCGCGGACCATCGCTACAGCACACTGACACAAGCTCGCTGCGCCCGACCCCAGATGTGAAAAAAGGCGCAATCAATGCGCCTTTCCCGTAGCAAGCGATGTCGCCGAACGCCGATCACTCCGGCAACGCGGGCAACACAAAACTACGCCGCTACCAACATCCCATCCACGATTCGCACCACCGCCTGCCGCGGCTCAGCAAACGCCTCGCCGATCATCAGCAAACTAGGCTGCGAGGCGTCCACCCACCGTTGCGCCTCACCCGCAGCCAAGTCCTCGAGCGTCAGCGTCAACATCCGCTCGCGCTCCGTGCTACAAGCCTCGACGATCGCGACTGGCGTCGTTACCGGCTTCCCGGCATCGATCAGTTGTTGCGCGATCTCCACCCCGCTATCGCGGCCCATGTAAAACACGAGCGAGTCCGCATTCACCTGCTCGCGAATCTCATCGGACCCGGGCGCACGGCTGAACGTCGCCAGCGCCACACTGCGCGACACGCCCCTTAGCGTCAACGACCGCTTCAGCGAAGCCGCACTCGCGAGCGCCGCGGTAATCCCCGGCACCACCTCATACTCGATGCCCGCCTCCTCCAGCGCCCGCATTTCTTCATCGGCTCGGCCAAACAGCATCGGATCGCCGCCCTTCAGACGCACCACGACCTCGTGCTCCAAAGCAGCATCGACGATCTGCTTGTTGATGAACTGCTGAGCCGTCGACAGTTGCCCGCAACGCTTGCCCACCGCAATCCGCTTCGCGTGCGAAGGCGCATAGTCGAGCATGGCCGGCTCCACCAGCGCGTCGTGCAGCACGACGTCGGCGGCGCCGAGCAGCCGCGCGCCGCGCACCGTAATCAGGTCCGCCGCTCCCGGCCCCGCGCCGATCAGATAAACCTTTCCCATTTGCATCAACCTGTTGGTTAGGGCGCCAGCGCCGAGCCACGACGCATCACATCGCTGCATCGCGCCGCCGGCCGCCCCTCGCCGCTTACGCCGAAAACGCCCGGATCATCCCGGCCGCGACGGTGTGGTGGGTCGCTTCGTCGATCAGCACGAATGCGCCCGTGCCCTGATGCGAGTCGTACACGTCGCACACCAGCGGCTTCTGCAACGTCAGCGCCACGCGGCCGATATCGTTCATCGCGAGTTCCTTGCGATCGGTCGCCTGCGACAGCGTATGCACGTCGAGCACTTCCTTGATCGCACCGATTCGCGCGAACACCGTGTTGGTGGTCTGCTTCAACAGATACTTGCGTTGCGTCGACAGCGGCGTGTCGTCGAACCAGCACAGGTCGGCTTCGAGCTTCTTCGCCGGTTCCGGCGCCGCTTCACGCAGCACGAAGGTGTCGCCGCGCGACACGTCGACGTCTTCCGCGAGACGGATCGTCACCGTCTGGCCCGCGAACGCGCGATCCACTGCTGCCGTGCCGCCCACCACCGGCGCGATGATCTCGGCAACCGTTGCTTCGCGATTGGCCGGCAACACGACGATCGTATCGCCGAGCTTCACTTCGCCCGCTTCGACACGGCCCATGTAGCCGCGGAAATCGTCGGCCTGGCTGCCGTCCTGGCGCGCCACCCATTGCACCGGGAACCGCAGCGCCTGACCGGTCGGCACTTCGACCGGCAGCGCTTCGAGCAGATCCAGCAGCGGTTCGCCCGCGTACCACGGCATGCTTTCGCTCGCCGTCACGATGTTGTCGCCCTTGAGCGCCGACACCGGCACGAAGCGCACGTCGGTCAGGCCCAGTTGGCGCGCGAGTTCGACATACGCGTCACGAATCTCGTTGAAGCGTTGCTCGCTGTAGTCGACGAGGTCCATCTTGTTGATTGCGACGATCGCGTGCTGCAAGCCGAGCAGCTTGACGATCGCGCTATGACGCTTGGTTTGCGGCAACAATTGCGCGACGCCGTCGACGAACGTCACGCGCGTCGCGTCGACGAGAATGATCGCCGCGTGCGCGGTCGACGCGCCCGTCACCATGTTGCGCGTGTACTGCTCGTGGCCCGGCGTGTCGGCGATGATGAACTTGCGCTTCGCGGTAGCGAAGTAACGGTACGCGACGTCGATCGTGATGCCCTGCTCGCGTTCGGCTTCGAGGCCGTCGGTCAGCAACGACAGATCGATTTCATCGCCGACGGTGCGCTTGTTCTTCGCGCGCGACAGTGCCGAGAGCTGGTCGCTCAGCACGGCCTTGCTGTCGTACAGCAGGCGGCCGATCAACGTGCTCTTGCCGTCGTCGACGCTACCCGCAGTGATGAAACGCAGCACGCCGAGGTCTTCCGGTTGATGAATACTGCTCATGATTGTCTTACCCCGTGTGCTTAGAAATAACCTTGCTTCTTACGCTGTTCCATCGCGGCTTCGGAGACCTGATCGTCCATCCGCGTCGCGCCGCGTTCCGTGATTTCGGTCACGGCCGTTTCGGCGATGATCTTCTCGATATCGTCCGCATCGCTCTCCACCGGGCACGTGCAGCTGATGTCGCCGACGGTGCGAAAACGCACCTGCGCGTTTTCGCTGACCTCGCCTTCACGCATCGGCGTGAGCGGCGTGACCGGCACGAGCAGGCCGTTGCGGCGCACGATCTCGCGTTGGTGCGCGTAGTAGATCGACGGCAATTCGAGCTGTTCGCGAGCGATGTACTGCCACACGTCGAGTTCGGTCCAGTTCGAGATCGGGAACACACGCAGATGTTCGCCGTTATGCAGACGCGCGTTGTACAGGCTCCACAGTTCGGGGCGTTGCGCCTTCGGGTCCCATTGGCCGAACTCATCGCGGAACGAGAAGATGCGTTCTTTCGCGCGGGCCTTCTCTTCGTCGCGGCGCGCACCGCCGATCAGCGCGGTATAGCCATACTGTTCGATGGTTTCGAGCAGCGTCACCGCTTGCGCGGCGTTGCGCGAATCCGTTTCGCGGCGCAGACGCACGGTGCCGCGCTTAATCGAATCTTCGACGTGGCCCACCACCAGCTCCGCGCCAATCTCCTGCGCGCGGCGATCGCGGAAGTCGATCACCTCGTCGTAGTTGTGACCGGTGTCGATATGCACGAGCGGGAACGGCAGCACGGTCTTGCGATTCGCGCCGATGCCGAAGGCCTTCAGCGCGAGGTGCAACACCACGACCGAGTCCTTGCCGCCCGAGAACAACAGTGCGGGCTTGCTGCATTCGGCGACCAGTTCGCGCAGGATGTGGATCGACTCGGCTTCGAGCCAGTCGAGATGATCCATACGGTTCGCCGTGTTGGTAAGCGGAACGTTCACAGTGGAGTCGAGCGTGGTGCTCATGTCGGGTCCTTCGTTGATGGCCCGGCGAGCGGTTGCGCGCCGGAGCACAAGTATTCAAATCGATCCGGGCGGCGTTCAACCCGTTCAAACCGGGAGCCTGCCCTCAGTGTAGCGAGATATCAGATCGAAGCGTTTTCGCTGCGTTCGACCGGGATCGGGGTAATCGTCGTGATGTGCAGGCCGCATTCCTTCGTATCGCGCGACTCCCACCACCAGCGCCCTGCGCGGCTGTCCTCGCCGGGACGGATTGCGCGCGTACACGGCTCGCAGCCGATGCTCGGATAACCGCGCGCATGCAGCGGATTGACCGGCACGTCGAACGCTTTCAGGTAATCCCACACCTCGGCTTCGGTCCAGTCGGTCAGCGGATTGAACTTGGCGATGTCGCGCGCGGCATCGTGCTCTTCCGTGTGCAGTTCGGCACGCGTCACCGACTGTTCACGGCGCTGGCCCGTCACCCAGGCGCTGACATCCGACAACGCGCGATTCAACGGCTCGACCTTGCGAATCTCGCAGCAACGCTTGCGCAGATCGACGCTCTCGTAAAACGCATTCAGCCCGTGCGAGCCGATGTATTCCTCGACTGCCGCTGCCTGCGGATGAAACTGTTCGATCTCGTAGCCATAGCGCTCTTTCACGCGATCGAGCATACCGAGCGTTTCCGCATGCAAGCGGCCCGTGTTCAGCGAGAAGATGCCGATCTTCACGCCGCGCGAGAGGATCGCGTGCGTGAGCAGCATGTCTTCGGCTGCGAGGCTGCTGGCAAGCTTCACATTCGCGTGACGCGCGGCGATCGAGTCGAGCAGGGCATCGAGGCGCTCGACCTTCGCGGCGAGTTCCGGCGTGAGCGTGGGGGCGTCGCTCATGCTGACGCCTTTTGCAGTTCGCCCGCCTCGCGGCGGCGGAACAGCGGCGACGAATTCACCGCGCCCTGATAGTTGAAGCTGAATTCGTCGAACGCTTTCAGCGCATCGTCGAAGTCCTTGTCCGCGCGCAGTGCATAGGCGTCGAAGCCGCAACGGAACATGAACGTGATCTGATCGCGCAGCACGTCGCCGATCGCGCGCAGTTCGCCCTTGTAGCCATAACGTTCGCGCAGCAGGCGGCCGATGCTGTAGCCACGGCCGTCGCGGAATACCGGGAAATCCACGGCGATCAGCGCAATCTTGTCGAAGTCGGCGACGATATCCGCCGGTTCGCTGTCCGGCGCGAGCCACACCCCGATCTCGGCGGCACTGCGCGACGCAGCGAGCGCTTCACGTTCGGCCTGCCACAGCGCAAGCGGCACCAGCAGTTTGCCGGCCGGCAATTCGTTCACCGCGGGCAGCGCGCCGTCTTCCGCCGGACGCACAACGGTCCAGTCATCGTTGACGATTGCGCGGTTCTTGATGATAGAAGCCATCTGTTCAGTATCCTTTTCGCGGTTACGCGTGAGCCGGTTGACGCGAGGCGTACACACGTTCCTTGAACGGGGCGATGCCAATGCGGTTGTACGTTTCGATGAAGCGCTCGCCCTCGTGGCGGTTTTCCACGAAGGTGTCGATCACCTTGCTCATCACGTCCGGCATTTCTTCCGCCGAGAACGACGGGCCGATCACGCGGCCGAGGTGCGCGCCGGTGGCGCCCGTGCCCTGCTCGCCGCCGAGCGTCACCTGGTACCACTCCGAGCCGTCCTTATCGACGCCCAGAATGCCGATGTTGCCGACGTGGTGGTGACCGCAAGCGTTGATACAGCCCGAGATGTTCAGCGACACGTCGCCGAGGTCGTACACGTAGTCGAGATCGTTGAAGCGTTCCTGGATCGCCAGCGCGATCGGAATCGACTTCGCATTCGCGAGCGAGCAGAAGTCGCCGCCCGGGCACGCGATGATGTCGGTCAGCAAGCCGATGTTCGGCGTCGCGAAACCTTGCGCCTTGGCCTTTTCCCACAGCGCGAACAGATCGCGCTTCTTGACGTTGGCAAGGATCAGGTTCTGTTCGTGCGACACGCGGATTTCGCCGAACGAGTATTCGTCGGCCCAATCGGCGACCGCTTCCATCTGCGTGTCCGTCGCGTCGCCCGGGGCGATCGTGGTCGGCTTCAGCGACAAGGTCACCGATGCGTAGCCCGACACCTTGTGCGGCCGCACGTTACGCTCGACCCAACGCGCGAACGCGCGGCTTTCCAGCAGATGGTTTTCAAACGAAGCGTCCGTGTCTGGCAGCTTGTCGTAGACCGGCGGCTGGAAGTACTGGGCCACGCGATCCACTTCAGCCTGCGTGAGCGTCGACGGACCGTCCTTCAGGTGCTGCCATTCCTCTTCGACCTGCGCCGAGAACTTCTCCGGGCTCAGCGCCTTCACGAGAATCTTGATGCGCGCCTTGTACATGTTGTCGCGGCGGCCATAGCGGTTGTACACGCGCAGCACGGCTTCGCAGTACGTCAGCAGGTGCTGCCACGGCAAATCCTTGCGGATGATCGCGCCGATGATCGGCGTGCGGCCCATGCCGCCGCCCGCCAGGATGTCGACCACCAGCTCGCCCTGCTCGTTCTTCTTCAGATACACGCCCATGTCGTGAATCTGCACGGCCGCGCGGTCTTCCTTCGAACCCGACACGGCGATCTTGAACTTACGCGGCAGCCACGCGAATTCCGGGTGGAACGTCGACCATTGGCGCAGGATTTCCGCCCAGGGACGCGGATCGACGACTTCGTCGGGCGCGACGCCGGCGAACTGGTCGGCGGTGATGTTGCGGATGCAGTTGCCCGAGGTCTGAATGCCGTGCATTTGCACCGCGGCGAGCTTGCGCAGAATTTCCGGCGTTTCTTCGAGCTTGATCCAGTTGTACTGGATGTTCGAGCGGGTCGAGAAATGGCCGTAGCCGCGGTCATGTTCACGCGCGATCTGCGCGAGCACGCGCATCTGGTCGCTGCGCAGGTTGCCGTACGGAATCGCGATACGGTGCATGTACGCGTGGCGCTGGTAGTACAGGCCGTTCTGCAGGCGCAGCGGACGAAACTTCTCTTCGCTCAATTCGCCCGACAAGCGGCGGCGAACCTGATCGGCGTATTGCGCGACCCGTTCATCGACGATGGTCTGGTCGTACTGATCGTATTGGTACATTCGGGGACCCCAATTTTTGGCGTGACACACGGCGGTCCGGTTCCGCCGCGCCTTGCATATCTGTCTTGGTCAGCAACCGCAAACGAGCGTTTAGACCCATCTCTCATTTGCTTATGACAAATACAGATATCCATATTGAAAAAGATGGACAGATCGTAATAAACTCGCCTTATATTTCAAACGACTAAAAAATTCTTTTTATATGCGGAGAGGTTATATATGAACCTGCATCAATTCCGCTTCGTCCGCGAGGCTGTGCGGCAGAATTTCAACCTCACCGAGGCCGCGAAGGCGCTGTTTACCAGCCAGCCGGGCGTTTCCAAGGCGATCATCGAGCTCGAGGACGAGCTGGGCGTCGAAATCTTCACGCGGCACGGCAAGCGCGTGCGCTCGCTGACCGAGCCGGGACGCATCATTTTGCAGTCGGTCGAGAAGATCCTCCAGGAAGTCGAGAGCTTAAAGCGGGTCGGTAAAGATTACGCGGCGCAGGATCAGGGCAATCTCGTCATCGCCGCGACTCATACCCAGGCGCGCTACTCGCTGCCGGCCGCGATCGCCGAGTTCAAGAAACGCTTCCCCAAAGTCCACCTTTCAATCCTGCAAGGCAGCCCGACCCAGGTCGCCGAAATGGTGCTGCACGACCAGGCCGATCTCGCGATCGCCACCGAAGCGATCGCCAACTATAAGGAACTGGTGTCGCTGCCCTGCTTCCAGTGGCACCACATCGCGGTCATGCAGCCGGATCATCCGCTGCTCGACCGCAAACTTTTGGCGCTGGATGATCTGACCCAGTATCCGCTGATTACGTACGACAATGCGTTCGCCGGCCGCACCAAGATCAACGAGGCGTTCCGTCTACGCGGGCTGCATCCAGACATCGTGCTTGAGGCGATCGACGCCGACGTGATCAAGACCTATGTGGAACTGGGCCTTGGCGTCGGCATCATGGCGGATATCGCGTTCAACGCCGAGCGCGACCGCCATTTGCGCGCAATGCCGGTTGGGCACCTGTTCGGCAGCAACGTGACGCGGGTCGCGCTCAAACAAGGCGCCTATCTGCGCAGCTATGTGTACACGCTCGTCGAACTGCTATCGCCGAGCATGAACCGCAAGCTGATCGAACAGGCGCTCAAGGGCGAACACGAAACCTACGAACTTTGATATCACCCTGCTTCCTGCTACGGAGACCCTTCTCGATGAAGTCGCATAACAACAAACTTCGCGGCATCGCCGCTCTCGGCGCGCTATTGCTCGCCACCGCAGCCCATGCCGAGCTCAAGGTCGGCATCGATCTGTCGAGCACGGGTCCTGCGGCCGTGATCGGCATTACCAGCAAGAACGCGATGCTGATGTGGCCCGCGACGATCGCCGGCCAGAAAGCCGACTACATCTTCCTCGACGACGCATCCGACCCGGGCGCGGCTGTGCGCAACATCCGCAAGCTGATCAACGAGGACCACGTGGACGTGATCGTCGGCCCGAACATCACGCCGGCCGCGATGGCCGCGCTCGATCCGGTCGCCGAAAGCCAGACGCCGATGATCACGCTGATCGGCTCGGCCAGCGTGGTCGAGCCGCAGGAAGGCAAGAAGGTGTGGGCCTACAAGATGGCGCAGACCGACGGCGCGATGGCCGACGTGATGACGCGCTACATGGCCAATCACAACGTGAAGACGGTAGGCTTCATCGGGTTCGCTGACGGCTACGGCGAGAGCTGGCTCAACGAGTTCAGCAAGTTCGCGGCGCTGCGCCATATCCAGCTGGTTGCGACCGAGCGCTATAACCGCACGGACGCGAGCGTCACCGGGCAGATTCTCAAGCTGATGGCCGCGAAGCCCGATGCGATCCTGATCGCCGGGGCCGGTACGCCGACGGTGCTGCCGCAGCGCACGCTGATCGAACGCGGCTACAAGGGGCCGATTTACCAGACGCACGGCATCGCCACGCCCGAGTTCATCAAGCTGGGCGGCAAGGACGTCGATGGCACGCTGTTCCCGACCCAGCCGGTGGTGGTCGCGCGCACGCTGCCGGCCGATCATCCGGCGAAGAAAGCGGCGCTCGCCTTCACCAACGAGTATGAAGCGAAGTACGGCGCAGGCAGCGTGACCCAGTTCGCGGGCGACGCGGCAGGCGTCTATCCGCGTTTGCAGGACGCGGTAGCGCGCGCGCTGAAGACCGCGCAGCCGGGCACGCCGGCGTTCCGCGTCGCGTTGCGCGACGAATTGGAGCATGCGCATGAACTGGTGGTGCCGAACGGTGTGGTGAACACGAGCCCGAAGGACCACGTCGGTCTGGATCAGCGCGCGAGCGTGATGGGCACCATCAAGAACGGCAAGTTTGTTTATTTGAGCCAGTAAGCAAACGGAAACGCCCGTGCGACGTCGAGCGCCGTGCCGGCTACCTTCGACTTGACGGCAGCCTGCGTGAGCGCGCGCAGCGAGCCAGTCGACGCCAAGCTGTTCGACGCTGGTGGTCGCGCCGGTGGTTTATACGGTGCTGGAGGATCGGGCGGATTGGTTGCGGGCGGTGTTCCGGCGTAAGGGGTAGCCAGGCGCTCAGGCGCTGACGCCATGCCGCGCGGCGTCGGCGAAATTGTTAAAGTAGCAGTCTCTCCCCGATCAGCAGTCCCACACCATGCGCACCACCCGAGCCATCCACGCCGTCGAACGGCTGAAAGCGCGCAGCGGCAATCCGCTGTTCGCCGCGATCAGCCTGTCCGGCGGCCTGTTCTATCTGGTCGACAAATCGAGCGGCTCCGACAAGAAAGTCTCCGACCCGTTGACACTCGACGACTTCGTCAAGTTCGTCGACGCGTACGGTCCGCAGAAACCACGCAAGGCTAGCAAGCTCGATATCGCGTTCGAAGAGCAGATCAAGAAGAGTAAGGGCGGCTAAGCGGCCCCCTCCGCTTTAACGCCCCCTTCGCTTTACGCCCCTTCAATCTCGCGCCACTGCCCATCCGCCGCGCTACTCGCGAGCACGGCATCGATGAAGCGCAGCCCCGCGACACCATCGTCCACCGTCGTCAGCAGCCGGCTTTCGGCAGGCAACGTGCGGCCTTCGTCCAGCGCTTCGATCTGCAACGCCGCATCCTTGTACAACTGCGCGAACGCTTCCAGATAACCTTCGGGATGGCCCGAGGGCACGCGCGTCGCGTGCGCGGCGAGCGCGCTTTGCACCCGCCCTCGCGTCAGTCGCTGCGCCAGCCCGCCTAACGGCGTGAGCCACAATTCGTTCGGCTGCTCCTGATCGAATGCGAGGCCGGCCTTCGTTCCATACACCCGCAGACGCAGCGCATTCTCCGCGCCGCTCGCCACCTGGCTCGCCCACAACATGCCGCGCGCGCCGTTCGCGTAACGCAGCATCGCCTGCACGTGATCGTCGATGCGGCGTCCCGGCACGAACGTGTGCAATTCTGCCGACAGCGCCCGCGGCGTCATCCCCGTGACGAAGGACGCGAGGTGATACGCATGCGTGCCGATATCGCCGAGACAGCCCGCTGGTCCCGCCAGCGACGGGTCCGTGCGCCAGCCGGCCTGTTTGTTCGCGCCGCCCGTCTCGACCGGTTCGGCCAGCCAGTCTTGCGCGTATTCGACCTGCACCACGCGAATCTCACCCAGCTCGCCGCGCTCGACCAGTTCGCGCGCATGACGCACCATGGGATAGCCGGAGTATGTGTGCGTCAGCGCGAAGAGCTTGCGTTTGTCGCGTGCGAGCTTCGCGAGCGCTTCGCCTTCGGCGAGTGAAATCGCCAGTGGCTTGTCGCATATCACGTGAATGCCCGCTTCGAGGAACGCCGTCGCCACCGGTGCATGCAGATGGTTCGGCGTGACGATTGCGACCGCGTCGATGCCGTCGTCGCGGGCGGCTTCGGCGCGCGCCATCTCGCGCCAGTCCGCATAGCTGCGCGCGATGCCCGCCTCGGCGGCGCTCGCCTGCGCGCGCTGCGGGTCGGACGACAATGCGCCCGCCACCAGTTCGAAACGATCGTCGAGCCGCGCCGCGATCCGATGCACCGCGCCGATGAACGCGCCCTGCCCGCCGCCGACCATGCCCAATCCAAGCCTTCTGTGTGGCATCGCGTTACTCCCCATCAAAGCCCCAGCACACGCTTCACCTGCGCATCGTCCACGCCACTCCCGGCAAAATCATCAAACGCATGCTCGGCCACGCGAATGATGTGCCGGCGAATGAACTCCGCGCCTTCACGCGCGCCGTCGTGCGGATGCTTCAGCGCGCACTCCCATTCGAGCACGGCCCAGCCGGAGAAATCGAATTGCGCCATCTTCGAGAAGATCGCGCCGAAGTCGATCTGGCCGTCGCCGAGCGAGCGGAAACGCCCCGCCCGTTCGACCCAGCCGCTATATCCGCCATACACGCCCTGCTTGCCGTTTGGCCGAAACTCCGCATCCTTCACATGGAACGCCTTGATGCGCTCGTGATAGATGTCGATGAACGCAAGGTAGTCGAGCTGCTGCAAAACGAAATGGCTCGGATCGTAGAGGATGTTCGCACGCGCGTGCTGCCTGAGCGCGTCGAGAAAGCGCTCGAACGTCACGCCGTCGTGCAGGTCCTCGCCCGGATGCAATTCGTAGCAGACATCCACGCCGGCCTCATCGAACGCATCGAGAATCGGCGTCCAGCGGCGCGCGAGTTCATCGAAGGCAGCTTCGACGAGGCCTGCCGGACGCTGCGGCCACGGGTACAGATATGGCCACGCCAGCGCGCCGGAAAACGACACGTGCGTGTTCAGGCCCAAGCGCTGCGACGCCTTCGCCGCAAGCTTCAGCTGGTCGATCGCCCACTGCGTACGCGCGGCAGGATCGCCGCGCACCTGCGGCGCGGCGAAGCCGTCGAACAGCGCGTCGTACGCCGGATGCACGGCGACCAGTTGCCCCTGCAGATGCGTCGACAGTTCGGTGATCGTCACGCCCGCATTGTCCGCGGTCTCGCGCAACTCGTCGCAATAGGCCTGGCTCGCGGCCGCCTGCTCCAGATCGATCAGGCGCGCGTCGCACGGCACCTGAATGCCCTTGAAGCCGAGACCCGCGGCCCAACCCGCCAGATGCGCGAGATTGTCGAACGGCACCTCGTCGCCCATGAACTGGGCCAGAAAAATCGCCGGCCCTTTGATGGTTTTCATCGTACGGTTCCTCGAACGATCATGCGCTCGCCGTGCATGTGCTGCAAAACCACGGCGAGCGCGCTGACTCAGCACTCACGCTCAGAACGGCGAGTCCGGAAAGTAGAACTGCTGCGCGTTTTCCTTCGTGATCAGCACCGACGGAATGATCGTCGTCGCCGGCAACTTGTCGCCCTTCAAACGCGCTTCGGCGGTGAGCTTGATCGCGTCGTAGATGAATTTCGGCGAGTACGACACGTCGGCCTTGATCATCGGCGCGCCGTCCATCACGTTCTTCACCATGCCCTTCGAGCCCGCGCCGCCGAACACGATCTTGATGTCGGTGCGCTTGGCCTGATCGATCGCCTTGATGACGCCGACCGCCATGTCGTCGTCGGCGGCCCAAACGGCGTCGATGTGCTTGAAGCGCGTCAGGTAGTCCTGCATCACCTTGAACGCGTCGTCGCGATTCCAGTTCGCGTACTTGCCATCGAGAATCTTGATCTCCGGATAGTTCTTCAGCACGCCGGTGAAGGCGGCCCAGCGCTCGTTGTCGAGCGTGGTCGGAATGCCGCGCAGCGCGACGATGTTGCCCTTGCCGCCCAACTCCTTCGCCAGAAACTCGGCGGGAATCTTGCCGAACGCGGTGTTGTCGCCCGCCACGTACGCGTCCTGCGCGCTGGTGTCGGTCAGGCCTCGATCGACCACCGTCACATAGACACCTTTCTTCTTCACCTGCGCGACCGGCTGCGTGAGCGACGCCGATTCGAACGGGAAGATCACGAGCGCATTGATCTTGTTGACCGTGACGAGATCCTGCAACTGGTTCGCCTGTTCGGGCGCGCCGGCCGCGGTCTTGACGATCACCTTCAGGTCGGGATGCGCTTTCTCCAGATCGGCTTTCGCCTTGTTCGCCCACCAGACGATGCCACCCGTGAAGCCGTGGTCGGCTGTCGGAATCGCCACGCCCAGCGTGACCTTGTCGTCAGCACGCGCAACGCCTGCCGTGCCCAGTATCCCCAACGCCAGCATGCCGGCGCCGACCGCTCGAATGACGTGTTTCATGGTTGTGTCTCCATCCAGTTGGTGAGGCGTTCCGGCGCCCCGATTTTTGGACCTGCTGGTTTTGCCTGCTATTGCCTGGTATTGCAGCTTGAAACACCAAAACTATCGCCGTCCGCGCTGCACGAACGCGACGAAAATAATCACCACGCCCTGCACCGCCGCGTTCAGATACACGCTGATGATGCTGGTCAGATTCAGAATATTGGCGATCACGGAAAGCAGAATCGCGCCGATCACCGTGCCGATCACGCGCCCTTCGCCACCTTTGAGCGCGGTGCCGCCGACCACCACCGAGGCGATCGCCTCCAACTCCCATAAGAGCCCCGTGGTCGGCGTGGCCGAACCGAGCCGCGGCACATAGAGCACGGTGGCGACGCCGACGCAGATGCCGAGCAGCACATACGTGACGATCTTCACGGTATCGACGCGAATCGCCGCATAGCGTGCGACCTGTTCGTTCGAGCCGATCGCCTGCACATGCCGGCCAAACGCGGTGCGATTGAGGATCAGCGCGCCGCCCGCGGCCATCACGAGAAACACCCAGATCGGCACCGGCACGCCGAACAGGCTCGCGTAGTACACCGGCCCATAAAGATCGGACAACGAATTATCCAGAGTCAACGCGCCGCCGTCGGCGAGCCACGTGAGCACCGCGCGAAAGATTCCCAACGTGCCCAGCGTGACGATGAACGGCTCGATGCGTCCTTTGGTAATCAGCAACCCGTGCGCGCAGCCGAACAACCCGCCCAGCACCAGCGCCGCGACGATGCCGATCGTGACGATCGCGAGCGGCGCGAACGTGTGCCCGGCTGCGCCCGACGCGAGCCCGTTCATCAGCCAGATCATGCTGCCCGCGATCAGCGCGGCCATCGAGCCGACCGACAGATCGATACCGCCCGAAATGATCACGAAGGTCATGCCGACCGCGATGATGCCGATGAACGACGTGCGCGTGAGCACGTTCATCATGTTGTCGACGGTCGCAAAATCGCGGTTCAGCAGCGTGCCGGTCACACACAGCAGAATCAGCCCGACGAGCGGCCCGAGCGCATACAGACGATGCGCGACGCGCAGCGCGCGGCCGGATTGCACGGCATCAGTGGGTGCCGGTCGCATGAGCGATCAACTCCTCTTCGGTCAGATGGTCGAGTGTCAACGTGGCTTGCAGGCGTCCCGCGCGCATCACGGCGACGCGGTGGCACAAGCCGATCAGCTCGATCAGTTCGGATGAAATGACGATCACCGCGCGGCCTTGCGCGGCGAGCCGGTGAATCAGGAAATAGATGTCGCGTTTCGCGCCGACGTCGACGCCGCGCGTCGGCTCGTCGAGCACGATCACGTTCGGATCAGGCTGCAGGAATTTGGCGAGCGCGAGCTTCTGCTGATTGCCGCCGGACAGCGTGCGCGCGCGGCTCGACAGGTCGCCGGTGCGGATGCCGAATTCGCCGACCGCCTTCGTCAACGCCGCGCGTCCGGCCTTCAGATCGAGCAGTGGATGCGTGTAGCGTTCGAGCGTCATCAACGTGACGTTGTCCTGCAGGCTCAGGTTCACGTGCAGCCCTTTGCCCTTGCGATCCTCGCTGAGATACGTGAGGCCGTGTCCCATCGCGTCGCGCGGGCTCTTCAGATCGGCGCGCTTTCCCGCGATTTCGATGCGCCCCGCCGTGCGCTTGCGCAAGCCGATGATCGCCTCGAACGCCTCGGTGCGGCCCGCGCCGACCAGCCCCGCGAAGCCCAGCACTTCGCCCGCGCGCACGTCGAAGCTCAGGTCCTCGACCCAATCGGGCACCGCGAGCCCTTCCACCTTCAGCGCGAGCGGCGCGTCGGCGGGTACGGTCAGCTTGTCGGGGAACATGTCGGACAGCTCGCGCCCGACCATCAGGTTCGCCATCTGCTGACGCGCGAGCCCCGCCGTCTCGCCGCGCGCGACGAAGCGGCCGTCGCGCATCACGATCACCTCGTCGGTGATGCGCTCCACTTCGTCGAGCTTGTGCGAGATGTAGATGATCGTCACGCCATCGGCCTTGAGCTTCGCCATCAGCGTGAAGAGCCGCTCGGTTTCGGACGGCGTGAGCGTGGCGGTCGGCTCGTCCATGATCAGCAGACGCGCGCGGCGCGATAGCGCCTTCGCGATCTCCACCATCTGCTTTTCCGCGACGATCAGTTCGCGCACCTTCGTATCCGGCGTTTTCTCCAGCCCGACCTGCGCGAGATAGCGCGTGGCCTCGGCGCGCATGGCGGCGTCGTCGACGAACCAGCCGCGCCGCTTCTCGTGGCCGAGGTACATGTTCTGCGCGATCGTCAGATGCTCGGCGAGGTTGAACTCCTGGTGGATCAGCACGATGCCCTGCGCTTGCGCGTCGCGCGAACCGGTGAAGCGCTGCGCGTGGCCGTCGACCAGCAAGCTGCCGGAGGTTGCCGTTTCATAGCCGGCGAGAATTTTCATCAGCGTCGATTTGCCCGCGCCGTTCTCGCCGAGCAGACCGTAGATGCGCCCCGGCGCAAGTTCGAAGCTCACGCCGTGCAGCACGCGCACCGGCCCGAAGTCTTTGCGGATGTCGTCGAAGCGGATCGCGAGGCTCATGTCACGCGCTCCCGCGAATCACGAGCCGATGCGGCAGCAGCACGCCCGGCACGTTCGCCAACGGATTCGCGAGCCGCTGCAACAGCAGCCGCGCGGCGGTTTCGCCGAGTTCGCGCATCGGCTGCGCGATGGTGGTGAGCGGCGGGTCGATTTGCGCGGCGAGCGAAATGTCGTCGAAGCCGACCACCGCGACGTCGTCGGGCACGCGCTTGCCGGCGCTGCGCAAACCGTGGATCACGCCGATCGCCAGCGTGTCGGACACCGCGAAGATCGCGCTCGGCGCGTCCGGTTGCTCGGATAGCGTGATGGCGGCGGACGCGCCCGCCTGGTAGTCGAGGCTGTTGAGGTTCATGCGCCAGCGCGGATCAGGCGAGATGCCGGCTTCGGTCAGCGCATCCACATAGCCCTGCTGACGCTGCCGCGCGTACAGGTAATCGACGTCGGAATTGATCAGGCCGATGCGCCTATGGCCGCGCGCAAGCAGGTGCCGCACCGCGTCGCCGGCCGCGCGGTAGTTGTCGATGCCGACGTACGGCACGCCGACCGCCGGATCGAACTCGCAGCACGCGACCCACGGCAGCGCGTGCGACGCCTCGCCGAGCGCCTGCTGGATGGTGGCCGGGTCGAGACAGATCGCGCCGTCGGCGCGGCGGCGGCGCAGCAGGTCGAAGTAGCTGCGCTCGCGCCCCGGGTCGGCGCCCGTGTCGCACAGCAGCATGAAGTAGCCGTGCTGACGCGCGACGCTGTCGATGCCGCGCACGATTTCCGCGTAAAAGGGATTGCCGACGTCGGGCACCATGGTCAGCAGCAGCCGGCTCTCGGCGGTGCGCAGATTGCGCGCGAGTTCGTTGACGCGGTAGCCGCTCGCGTCGATCGCGGCGAGCACCTTGTCGCGCGTGGCGGGCCGCACGTTCTCGTGACCGTTCAGCACGCGCGACACCGTCGCGACCGAGACCCCCGCCTGCTCGGCCACCCCGGCGATCGACAGACCATCGGCCGCGCGCAGCGGCCGAATCCCGGGCTGAGGTCGCGCCCCGGACAGGGGTGCCGGGGCCGCTTTGGACGACGATCTGGTCAAGTGAGTTCGCGCCGAAATGTAATCGATTACATTTTTGGGCGATCGAAGCACGAAGCGCAAGGACGGATCGCTAGGGATTAACACGGAGGCCCTCGCGGTTGACGACGCGCCACGTCGGCGCGCGAGCCGTGTGCCGCGCAGCCCGTCGCCCTGCCGGCGAGAACCCGGCTGCGCCCCGCCATTTGGTACAATTCCGCAGTTACCCTGGCGCGGCATGCATCCTGAATCGTTTTCGCGAGGCGGCCGGTCAGAGGCAAAAAGTCAGCGGCGGCGTTGGTCGGGCTCGGGGGGCAAACCCCGGTCGAACCTAGGTCAAGCTCGTCGCCCGCTCGCCAAACCAAACCCGCCGAATCCACCATGAACATCGAGCAAGCGCGTTTCAACATGATCGAACAGCAGATCCGCCCCTGGGAAGTGCTCGACCAGGACGTGCTGAATCTGCTCTCAATCGTCAAACGTGAGAATTTCGTCCCCGCCGCGTACCGCGAGCTGGCCTTCGTCGACTTCGAAGTGCCGCTGCCGGCCGGCCAGCACATGCTGGCGCCGCGCATCGAAGCGCGCGTACTGCAGGAGCTGGCGGTGAAGAAGCACGAAAGCGTGCTCGAAATCGGCGCGGGCTCGGGTTATATGGCGGCCCTGCTCGCGCATCGCGCGCAGCACGTGCTCACGGTGGATATCGAACCCGAACTGGCGGAACTGGCCAAAAGCAACCTGATCGCCAACGGCGTGCTGAACGCCGAAGTCGTGACGGGCGACGCGTCGCGCGGCTGGGCTGGCGCCGCGCCCTACGACGTGATCTGCGTGTCGGGCGGCCTGCCGGTGCTGCCGCAGGAAATCCTCGAACACCTGAAGATCGGCGGGCGCCTCGCGGCCTTCGTCGGCACCGCGCCGGTCATGAAGGCGCAGATCATCACGCGTATCGACGAGAAGCAGTACCGCATCGCCGACGTGTTCGAAACCTATGTCGAGCCGCTGATCAACGCGGTGCAGCCGCCGCGTTTCAAGTTCTAGGCGATACTCACGCTATACGTCGATCCGCACGGCCGCCACGCGGCCGTCATCTGAACTGGATGTCCCGCTGATGCAAAATCTGACCGCTCCGGCACTCGCCGAATGGCTTGCCGACACTTCGCGTCCCGCGCCCGTGCTGCTCGACGTGCGCGAGCCGTGGGAACTGCAGACGGCGTCGATCGCCGGCGCCGTGTCGATTCCGATGCGTGAAATTCCCGCGCGCAGCGAAGAACTCGACGACGATGCGCAGATCGTCTGCGTCTGCCATCACGGCGCGCGCAGCGCCCAGGTCGCGATGTTCCTCGAATCGCGCGGCCATACCAACGTGTTCAATCTGCAAGGCGGCATCGACGCGTGGTCGCGTCAGGTCGATCCGTCCGTTCCCACCTACTGAGCTCACTGCCGCGATGACGCGCCAGCGGGCGCCGATCCGCGCGGCCGTTCTGGCGCTGACGCTGGCCGGCGCGTTTCACACGCTGCCCGCGCAGGCCGTCGGCCTATCCTAGTTCTACGAAGGCGCTCGCCGGCGACGCGCAACTGCAAAGCGCGCGCGCGGCGCTCGCCGGCGACAGCGAAGAACTGCCGCTCGCTCGCGCCAGGCTGCTGCCGCAAGTCTCTGCATCGCTCACTGGCAGCCGCCAGGACACCGATTTCGGCGGGGGCTTTCCCGCTTCTTCCGGCAATAGCAACGGGCTATGTGATCTCGCTCACGCAGCCGCTGATTCACGTCGATAGCTGGTACGGCTAGGCGCAGGGCCAGCTCGCGGTGGACTCGGCGCAGGCGTCGGTTGCGCAGGCCCGCCAGGATCTGATCGTGCGGCTCGGTCAGGCTTATTTCGACGCGCTCTCCGCGCAGGACAGCCTCGCCATCGCGCGGTCGCAGAGGGTGTCGATCGCGCAGCAGCTCGAATCGGCGCGGCGCTCGTTCGAGGTCGGCAACACCACCATCACCAATACCAACGAAGCGCAGGCCAAATACGATCAGGCCGTGTCGCAGGAAATCGCCGCGCAGAACGATCTCGCGGTGAAGCTGGCGGCGTTGCAGCAGATCGTCGGCCACCCGGTCGAGCAGGTGGACGGGATCGCGGCCGGCGCGCCGCTGTCGCCGCCCGTGCCCGCCGATATCAACCAGTCGGTCGATGCGGCGAGCGACGCGAACTATCAGGTCGTGCTCAGACAGATTGCGCTCGCCAACGCGCAGCGCGAAACGTCCAAGGCCCGCGCCGGCCACCTGCCCACCGTCGATCTGGTGGCGAGCCGCTCGCGCAGCAGCCTCGGCGCAGCGGGTGCGGGCAACTTCGGCGGCAATTTCGGCGGCGGCTTCGGCAGCGGCGCGAACACGCTGTCGTTCTTCCACAGCCGCACCGTCTATTCGCGGAATGGCAATGTGAGGATCGGCCAGCCGAGCGGGCCGTTTGTCGCATTCTGAAGACAGCATGAATGCGGGAGCGCCGCTAGCCAATCGCATCATCCAACGCCCTTTCCCATTCTCCATTCGGAGTTTTCCTGCAATCCCAATAACGGCCCACGGGCACCATGCTCCGATCTGTTTCCGGAGTATTGAGATGAAATTTTTGAAGATCGCACTAGCGCTCGCGGCGCTGGCGCCGCTCGCCGCTTACGCGACATTGGGCGCGCAGCCAGTCGCGCGTACGCGTGCGGTTGCGGCGTCGCGGTCGTTGCTGCAGTCGTCGGTGGCAACCGGCGCGTCGGCCGCGTCGTACACGGTGCGCGAGGCCAAGGACGCCGACGGCGTGACGATCCGCGAATACGTGTTGCCCACCAACGTGGTGTTTGCCGTCTCGTGGCAAGGTCCGGTGCGCCCGGACATGAGCGAACTGCTCGGCAGCTACTTTCCGAACTTCGCCAACCCCGGCGAAGGACGCGCGCAAGGCATCGGCCCGATGGTCCAGCACAACAGCGCGTTCCATATCGAGTCGGCCGGCCATACAGGCTACTTTTTCGGCAAGGCGTATCTGCCGCGCCTCGTTCCCGCCAATGTCCGCATGGAGACTCTGCAATGAAGCGGCGCGTGCATTCATCGAACGGCAACTCCATGACCTTATTCAACAAGAAACTTTGCTGCGCGCTTGTGAGCGCCAGTGTGACGCTGTCCGCGTGCGGGGGTGGCGGAGGCGATGACGGCGGCGGTCAGCCGGCGACGGCGCCGCCTCCGCCTCCGCCTCCGACTCCAACTGCAACTCCAACCTCAACTCCGAATCCAAGCCCAAGCCCAAGCCCAAGCCCAAGCCCAAGCCCAAGCCCAAGCCCAAGCCCAAGCCCAAGCCCAAGCCCAAGCCCAAGCCCAAGCCCAAGCCCAAGCCCAAGCCCAAGCCCAAGCCCAAGCCCAAGCCAAGCCCAAGCCCAAGCCCAAGCCCAAGCCCAAGCCCAAGCCCAAGCCCAAGCCCAAGCCCAAGCCCAAGCCCAAGCCCAAGCCCAAGCCCAAGCCCAAGCCCAAGCCCAAGCCCAAGCCCAAGCCCAAGCCCAAGCCCAAGCCCAAGCCCAAGCCCAAGCCCAAGCCCAAGCCCAAGCCCAAGCCCAAGCCCAAGCCCAAGCCCAAGCCCAAGCCCAAGCCCAAGCCCAAGCCCAAGCCCAAGCCCAAGCCCAAGCCCAAGCCCAAGCCCAAGCCCAAGCCCAAGCCCAAGCCCAAGCCCAAGCCCAAGCCCAAGCCCAAGCCCAAGCCCAAGCCCAAGCCCAAGCCCAAGCCCAAGCCCAAGCCCAAGCCCAAGCCCAAGCCCAAGCCCAAGCCCAAGCCCAAGCCCAAGCCCAAGCCCAAGCCCAAGCCCAAGCCCAAGCCCAAGCCCAAGCCCAAGCCAAGCCCAAGCCCAAGCCCAAGCCAAGCCCAAGCCCAAGCCCAAGCCCAAGCCCAAGCCCAAGCCCAAGCCCAAGCCCAAGCCCAAGCCCAAGCCCAAGCCCAAGCCCAAGCCCAAGCCCAAGCCCAAGCCCAAGCCCGACACCAAGCCCGACACCAAGCCCGACACCAAGCCCGACACCAAGCCCAACCCCGACACCAACTCCCGTCACCAACACCGTCCCCCTGACCGTGGAACGATGGACGAGCTACGTCAACATCCCCTATGTCAGCGTCACGATCTGCATTCCAGGGGGCCAGGGCGCGAACCAGTGCGCGACGATCGATCACATGCAGGTCGACACCGGCTCGGTCGGCGTGCGCGTGCTCGCCAGCGCATTAGGTTCGGCGCTCACCGCCAGCCTGCCAGCGCAATCGGGCGCCACCGACGATCCGACGGGTAGCGCAGCGATCGCCGAATGCGCGCAGTTCAACACCGGCTTTACATGGGGAGCAGTCAAACGCGCCGACGTAACGATCGGCAGCAAGATGGCGGGCAACCTGCCTATCCAGGTAATCGCCGACGGCAAGTACTCAACACCGTCGGACTGTCTGTCGCGCGGCGGCACCAACCTGGACACGAAGGCCCGGATGGGCGCGAACGGCGTAGTCGGCATCTCGACGGCACTGCGCGATTACGCGGCGGCCGCGAACACCGCGCTGCCGGCAACGTATTACTATTGCTCGTCCGCGGCGGCGTGCACGAGCACGCGAGTGCCGCTCGACATCCAGGTCATGAATCCGGTCGCCAATTTCACGTCGGATAACAACGGCACGATCATCCGTCTGCCGGCGTTGCCGGCGGGCGGCCAGGCCAACGCGACGGGTGAACTGGTGTTCGGCATCGGCACGCAGGCGAACAATGCGCTGCCGTCGAATGCGAACATTCTCACGCTGAACCAGTACGGCTATTTCACGACCACGTACCAGGGCTACTCGTATCTCAGCGCAATCGACAGCGGCTCCAATGCGAACTTCTTCACGGACTACACGACGCCTTATTCGGGCGACTGGTTCGTGCCGATCACCACGCTCAGTCTGTCCGCGACTCTCGTTGGCGCCACCAGCGGATCCAAGCCGGTGAGCGTGCCGTTCTCACTGGCGAACGGCTTTACGCTATTGGCTAATCCCTACGCGGCCTATGACAGCCTCGGCTCGCCCATGTACAGCATGTTCGTCTGGGGACTGCCGTTCTTTTACGGCCGCAGCGTCTACACCGCACTCAACAACGCAACGATCGGCACCCATACGGGGCCCTTCATCGCGTTCTGATCGGGCGGCGCAAGCAAGGGATCGAAACGGAAAAGGCCGGCGCCTCACGGCGCCGGCCTTCTCGCCAGCAGCACCATCGCATCGTCCACGACAAGCACGCGCGGATCACACAAGAGCCATCCCTATTCGAATCGCGACGACCACATCTACTCCGTCTCCCTCAACACCTCCGCCACCGTCCCGAAGATCTCCTCGAGCTGCGCCTCCTCGACGATCAACGGCGGCGAGAACGCCAGAATATCCCCGGTATAACGCGTCAACACTCCCTTCTCGAAGCAGCGCACGAACACGTCATACGCACGCGCGCCCGGCGCGCCGTCGCGCGGCGCCAACTCCACGCCACCGACAAGACCCAGATTGCGCACGTCGATCACATGCCGTTCACCGCGCAGCTTGTGGATCGCGCTTTCGAACAGCGGTGCCATGCGCGCGGCCCGCTCGAACAGTTGCTCGCGCTCATACAGATCGATCGTTGCGCACGCCGCGGCGGCCGCGATCGGATGCCCCGAATACGTATAGCCGTGAAACAGCTCGATACCACCCGGCGCGCCGTTCACGATCGCGTCGTGTATCTTCGCGCTCGCCGCGACCGCGCCCATCGGCGCGGCGGCATTGTTGGTGCCCTTGGCCATCGTCAACAGATCGGGCGTGACGCCGAAGTACTGCGCGGCGAACGGTGCGCCGAGGCGTCCCCAGCCGGTGATCACTTCGTCGAAGATCAGCAGGATGCCGTGCCGGTCGCAGATCTCGCGCAGCCGCTGCAAATAGCCTTGCGGTGGAATCAGCACGCCCGTGGACCCGGCCACCGGCTCGACGATCACCGCGGCGATCGTCGACGCGTCGTGCAACGTCACGAGCCGCTCGAGTTCGTCGGCGAGATGTGCGCCCCACGCGGGTTGTCCCTTCGAAAATGCCGCTTCCTCGAGGTTCAGCGTATGCGGCAGGTGATCGACCGCCGGCAGCAGGCCGCCTGAAAACGCCTTGCGGTTCGGCGCAATGCCGCCCACCGAAATGCCGCCGAAGCCGACGCCGTGATAACCGCGCTCGCGTCCGATCAGGCGCGTGCGCTGCCCTTCGCCGCGCGCGCGGTGATAGGCGAGCGCGATCTTCAGCGCGGTATCGACGGCCTCCGAGCCCGAGTTGGCAAAGAAGATGTGCTTCAGATCGCCCGGCGTGTGGCGGGCAATTTTCGTCGCGGCTTCGAAGGCCTTCGGGTGGCCCATCTGGAAGGTCGGCGCGAAATCCATTTCAGCCGCCTGCGCCTGCACCGCCGCGACGATCTCGTCGCGGCAATGGCCCGCGTTCACGCACCACAGCCCGGCCGTGCCGTCGAGAATGCGCCGCCCATCGTGCGATGTGTAGTACATCCCCTTCGCGCTCGCCAGCAGGCGCGGCGCGCTCTTGAACTGACGGTTCGCGGTGAAGGGCATCCAGAAAGCGGACATATCGGGTGGGCCGACGGCGCGCTCGTTCATGTTCGTGTCTCCTCGCGTGAGTGGTCTTTCAGTGTAGGCAGAGCGCGGCGCATGCACAAAGGAGCGGCGGCCATGCACCGCTGACGCCCGCTGGCGGATACGGGCGCTTCGTTGCGGCGCGACGCGCACCCGAACGAAGCGCTTGCCGCGATCCTGCACCACTTTCGCGCGGCCGGGCGCCCCGCTGCCTCGGCGTGCATCCGCGCCATGGCGCGCTGCCTATGCAATTCGAGTCGAAATTGCCGCATGGCATGTGGCTTGCAGTACAAGAGCGGCAAGTCATGCGGGATAAGCCCTGCTGGCTGAAATCGATGCCCATAACAGTCACCATCAACGGCAAGGGGAAACACATGAAACGTCGCAGTCTGTTGAAGTTCGGCTCCATGTCCGGCGCATTGGCGCTTGCTGGTCAGGTGCCGTTCGCGAATGCGCAGTCCGGCAGTGGTCCGATCAAGGTGGGCATTCTGCATTCGCTGTCGGGCACGATGGCGATCTCCGAAACGTCGCTGAAGGACACCGCATTGATGACCATCGCGGAGATCAACAAGAATGGCGGCGTGATGGGCCGTCAGCTTCAGCCGGTGGTGGTCGACCCGGCGTCCAACTGGCCGCTGTTCGCCGAGAAAGCACGTCAACTCATCACGCAGGAGAAGTGCGCGGTGGTGTTCGGCTGCTGGACTTCCGTGTCGCGCAAATCGGTGCTGCCGGTGTTCGAGGAACTGAACGGCCTGCTGTTCTATCCAGTGCAGTACGAAGGCGAAGAAATGTCGCGCAACGTGTTCTACACGGGCGCAGCGCCGAATCAGCAGGCGATTCCCGCGACCGAATATCTGATGAGCGCCGAAGGCGGCGGCGCCAAGCGCTTCTTCCTGCTAGGTACCGACTATGTGTATCCGCGTACGACCAACAAGATCCTGCGCGCGTTCCTCAAGTCCAAGGGCGTGCAGGAAGCCGATATTCAAGAGGTCTACACGCCGTTCGGCCATAGCGACTATCAGACCATCGTCGCGAACATCAAGACCTTCTCGCAAGGCGGCAAGACCGCGGTGATCTCGACCGTCAACGGCGACTCGAACGTGCCGTTCTACAAGGAACTCGGCAACCAGGGACTGAAGGCCTCGGACGTGCCGGTGGTCGCGTTCTCGGTCGGTGAAGAGGAACTGCGCGGCATCGACACGAAGCCGCTGGTCGGCAACCTCGCCGCATGGAACTACTTCATGTCGGTGCGCAGCCCGGCCAATGAAAAGTTCAAGAAGGAATGGGCGACCTGGGTCAAGGACAACAACCTGCCGGGCGGCTCGAAGCGCGTGACCAACGACCCGATGGAAGCGACCTTCGTCGGCATCCACATGTGGAAGCAGGCGGTCGAGAAAGCGAAGAGCACCGACGTCGACAAGGTGCGCGTGGCGATGATCGGCCAGACTTTCGCGGCGCCCTCGGGCTTCACGCTGGAGATGGACGGCAACCACCATCTGCACAAGCCGGTGATGATCGGCGAAGTACGCGCCGACGGCCAGTTCAACGTGGTGTGGCGGACCAAGACCGCGATTCGCGCCCAGCCGTGGAGCCCGTTCATCGCCGGCAATTCGAGCAAGCCGGATGTGGTCAGCTCGATTCCGGCGTTCCTGAAGCGCTCGCGCATCGCCTGAGCGGACTGACAGGACGGCGCGGCGGTGCGGTTGGTTAGCCGCCTCGCCGTGTAGCGAGCCGATGTATGTGATTCCAGCGGGGGCGCGCTTGCCGCACCGCGCGTTCAGCCTCGTGAAGCGGGTTAGGCCGTGCGCCTGTGCATTCGCATCGTCGGTCTGGATTGGCGCGGTTGAATTCGCGGAACTCACGCCCTTGCACGTACCCGCCGGCTGCGTCTGCGCAGTCGCGGCGGCCGAAGCGGATTCACGGCGCGCACCCGCGCAGCAGCAACCCGACAGCGCGGCACGACCGCTTGTGTTGCATCCACGCCGCGCTGCCGGTTTTCTTCAAAGGCCACCATGGCGTTTTCATTTTTCACAGACGCACGGCGATTCGCACGACGGCTTGCACGGCGCAGTATCGCCGGTGCTGCGCTGGTGCTCGTCGCCGGCGCCCCGCTCGCCGCGTTCGCGCTGACTCCCGCCGATGTCGCGCCGCTTGCCGGCGACGACTTCGACGCCAAATCCGCGGCGATCGACAAGCTGATCGCCAACCACGACAAGGAATCGCTCGCGGTGCTCAAGGCGCTGTCCGACGACAGCGCGCTCGCGACCGACGCGGGCGCCGTGCTGCTGCAGGACGGCGACACCGCACGCGATGCCGTCACCGGCAAGACGGTGGCCGCCGGCGACGCGCAGCCGGTCACCCTGAACAACCTGCTGCGCTCGAAAGTGTCGGGCGCACTTGCAGGCCTGCAACTCGACTCGCCCGACCGGGCCACCCGCGAAGCCGCGATCGGCGCGCTGTTGCAAAATCCCGATCCGGCGATCAAGCCGCTGGTCGACGCGGCCCGCGCGAAGGAAACCGATCCGGCGCTGAAGAAGCGCCTCGACACGCTGTGGGCGATGACCGCGCTGCACGACGCCGACCCGGCCAAACGGCTGGAGGCCGTGCAACTGGTGGCCGCGCGGCACGACCTCGACATGAACGAACTGCTGCGCCCGCTGGTCGCGAAGAAAGCGGACGGCAGCTTCGCCGAAGCCGACGAGCGCGTGCGGGCCGCCGCGCAAACGGGCATCGACGAACTCGATGCGATCCAGCGCCGCGGCCAGATCGCCGGCACGCTGTTCGCCGGGTTGTCGCTCGGCAGCGTGCTGCTGCTCGCCGCGCTCGGCCTTGCGATCACGTATGGGCTGATCGGCGTGATCAACATGGCGCACGGCGAATTCCTGATGATCGGCGCGTACGCCACTTACGTCGTGCAGAACCTGTTTCAGCGCTTTGCGCCGGGCGCGTTCGACTGGTATCCGCTGCTCGCGGTGCCGGCGTCGTTCATGGCGGCGGCGCTGGTCGGCATCGTGCTCGAACGGCTGGTGCTCAAGCATCTGTATGGGCGGCCGCTCGAAACGCTGCTGACCACCTTCGGCGTGAGCCTGATCCTGATCCAGGCGACGCGCATGCTGTTCGGCGCGCAGAACGTCCAGGTGATCAACCCGGCCTGGATGAGCGGCGGCGTGAGCGTGCTGCCGAATCTGATCCTGCCGTACAACCGCCTCGCGATTCTGGCGTTTTCGCTGATCGTCGTCGGCATTGCGTGGGCGGTGTTGACCAAGACGCGCCTCGGCCTGTTCGTGCGCGCGGTTACGCAGAATCGCCGGATGGCCGCGTGCGTCGGCGTGAAGACCGCGCGCGTCGATTCGTATGCGTTCGCGTTCGGCGCGGGCATCGCGGGTCTCGGCGGCTGCGCGCTGTCGCAGATCGGCAACGTCGGGCCGGACCTCGGCCAGAGCTACATCATCGATTCGTTCATGGCGGTCGTGCTCGGTGGTGTCGGGCAGCTGGCGGGCACTGTCATCGGCGGCTTCGGGCTCGGGCTCGTCAGCAAGGCGATCGAGCCGTTCTGGGGCGCGGTGCTCGCGAAGATCGCGGTGCTGGTGCTGATCGTGTTGTTCATCCAGAAGCGTCCGCAGGGCATGTTCGCCCTCAAGGGCCGTAGCGCGGAGGCATGAGATGACTTCTGCTACTTCGACGACTTCGTCGGCTCACGGCGGCGCGACGAGCGGCGGCGCGGCCGCCGCACGCGACGCGCAGTCCGGCTTCGCGCTCGGCCTGCCGCCGCGCCCCGCGCTGCTGTCGCGGCGCGCGTGGCTCGCGCTGATGGCACTCATCATCGTGTTCGGACTCGGCGTGCCGTTCGCCACGCTGGTGCTGCCGGAGACGAGCCCGCTGCATCTGTCCGCTTACGCGACGACGATCACCGGCAAGTTCATGTGCTACGCGATCGCGGCGCTCGCGCTCGATCTCGTGTGGGGCTACTGCGGCATTCTGAGCCTCGGCCACGCGCTGTTCTTCGCGCTGGGCGGCTACGCGATCGGCATGTACCTGATGCGCGCGATCGGCCACGACGGCAAGTACGGCAGCGATCTGCCCGACTTCATGGTGTTTCTCGACTGGCATCAACTGCCGTGGTACTGGCAGGGCACGCAGCATCTCGGCTACGCGCTCCTGCTGGTGGTGCTGGTGCCGGCGGTGGTCGCGTGGGTGTTCGGCTTCTTCACGTTCCGCTCGCGCGTGAAGGGCGTGTACCTGTCGATCATCACACAGGCGATGACCTTCGCCGCGATGCTGCTGTTCTATCGCAATGAAACGGGCTTCGGCGGCAATAACGGCTTCACCGACTTCAAGCGCATCGGCGGTTTTCCGATCACGCATGCGGGCACGCGCACCGCGCTCCTGCTGATCACGTTCGCGGTGCTGATCCTCGCGTTCCTCGGCGCGCGTGCGATCGTCACGTCGAAGCTCGGCCGCGTGGTCACCGCCGTGCGCGACGGCGAAACGCGCCTGATGTTCCTCGGCTACAGCCCGCTCGCCTACAAGCTGTTCGTGTGGACCGTGTCGGCGGTGCTGTGCGGGATCGCGGGTGCGCTGTACGTGCCGCAGGTCGGCATCATCAATCCGGGCGAGATGTCGCCGGGCAACTCGATCGAGATGGCGATCTGGGTGGCGGTGGGGGGACGCGGCACGCTGATCGGGCCGATCATCGGCGCGTTCGCGGTGAACGGCGCGAAGAGCTTTTTCACGGCGAATTTCCCCGAATACTGGCTGTTCTTTCTCGGTCTGATCTTCGTGCTGGTCCCGCTGCTGCTGCCCAACGGCATCATGGGACTGTTCGAACTGGTGACGCGCAAAAGGAACCGCTCATGAACGAAAACCCGATGGTTCCTGATCTGGCTTTACCGGAAGCGCCCGCCGAGCATTCGCTGAGCGGCGTCGCGAACATGGGGCACGTGGTGGTGCCCGGCGAGATCGACGTGTCGCACGGCACGATCCTGTATCTCGAAGACGTGACGGTGAGCTTCGACGGCTTTCGCGCGTTGAACGCGCTGTCGCTCTCGATCGACGCCGGCGAACTGCGCTGCATCATCGGCCCGAACGGCGCCGGCAAGACGACGATGATGGATGTCATCACCGGCAAGACCGAGCCGGACTCCGGCAAGGTCTTTCTCGGCCAGTCGATCGACCTGACGCGGATGAACGAGCCGTCCATCGCGCGGGCGGGGATCGGCCGCAAGTTCCAGAAGCCGACCGTGTTCGAGCAACACCCCGTGTGGGAAAACCTCGAACTGGCGATGAAAACCGACAAGGGCTGGTTCGCGTCGTTGCGTGCGCGGCTGGATCGCGAGGCGCAGGCGCGCATTGAAGAAACATTGGCGCTGATCGGTCTGGAAAGCGAAGCGCGGCGCTCAGCCGGCGAGCTGTCGCATGGACAGAAGCAGCGCCTCGAAATCGGCATGCTGCTCATGCAGCAACCGGCGCTGCTGCTGCTCGACGAACCGGCCGCCGGCATGACCGACGACGAAACCATGCAGCTGGCCGAGTTGCTCAACCATTTGCGCGGCACCTGTTCGATGATGGTCGTCGAACACGACATGGAGTTCGTGGCGGCGTTGTCGGGCGACACAGGCAAGGTAACGGTGATGGCCGAAGGTCGCGTGCTCGCGCACGGCACGCTCGACGAAGTCAAGCAGGACGAGACGGTCATCGAGTCGTACCTGGGTCGATGAGCGGCCAATGAGTATGCCGATGAATCAAAGCTTCGAACGGATAAAACGACCATGCTGGAAGTAGACAAGCTGAACCAGTACTACGGCGGCAGCCACATCCTGCGCGATGTGAAGCTCACCGTGCCCGACGGCAAGCTCACTGTCCTGCTGGGCCGCAACGGCGTCGGCAAGACCACGCTGCTGCGCTGCCTGATGGGCGTGGTGCAGACGAGGAGCGGCTCGATCGCCTGGCGCGGCACGCCGATCACCAAACTGCCGACCTATTCGCGCGTCGAACGCGGGCTCGCCTATGTGCCGCAAGGCCGCGATATCTTTCCGCGGCTGAGCGTCGAGGAGAATCTGCTGGTCGGCGCGGCCAGCAAGAAGGCGCCGAAGAAAATCCCCGACCGTATCTACGAACTGTTCCCGGTGCTCAAGGACATGCGCAGCCGGCGCGGCGGCGATCTGTCCGGCGGTCAGCAGCAGCAGCTCGCCATCGGCCGCGCGCTGATGAGCGATCCGCAATTGCTGATTCTCGACGAACCGACCGAAGGCATTCAGCCTTCGATCATTCAGGACATCGGCCGCACGCTGCGTCAACTGGTGGAGGAAATGGGCATGACGGTGCTGCTCGTCGAGCAGTACTACGACTTCGCGAAGGACATCGCCGATCGCTACTGGGTGATGAGCCGCGGTGAGATCGTGGCGGGCGGCGAAGGCGCGAATATGGACACGGATGGCGTGCGCGCGTTGATCGCGGTTTGATCATCGAGTCATCGTCGTGCGACCGGCTCGCGCCAACGCGCATGCTATTCTCGCCGCATCGCCAGGCGGCGCGGCTCGCGTCCGCGTAACGGGCGCAAGTTCGCTTCGCCTAACACGGCGCCTTCATACGCCGCTTCAACACGTCGACCGCACGCCCATTCGCATGTCGCTTCACGAAAATCACGCCACGCTCGCTGGTGCGAAACCTGCGGCACAAGCCGCCGCGCAGACCGCCGCGCCTTCGTCATGGCACGCGCGTCTCGAACTCGGCTTCGCCAAACGGGACACGCGCACGACGCTCGTGCACCGGCGGCATCACGGACCGTTGCGCGTGCAGCGCACGCTGCATCCCGAAGGCGAGGCGATCTGCCATGCGGTGATCGTGCATCCACCCGGCGGCATCGCCGGCGGCGATCAGCTCGATATCGACATCGCGCTCGGCGCCGGTTCGCATGCGGTCATCACCACGCCCGGCGCGACCAAGTGGTACAAGGCCAATGGCCGCGCCGCGCGCCAGCAGATCGCGGTGCGTGTCGGCGAGCATGCGAAGCTCGACTGGCTACCGCAAAACAACATCGTGTTCGACCACGCGAACGCGCATCTGGACTTCTCGCTGACGCTGGCCGAAGGCGCCACCGCGTTGGGATGGGATGCGACCCAGCTCGGGCGCCAAGCCGCCGGTGAATGCTGGTCGGATGGCCGCTTGCGCGCCGTCTCGCGGATCGTGGGTCCGCAAGGCGAGCTGTTGTGGCTCGAACGCGCGTCCCTCGACGCCGACGATCCGCTGCGCAATGGCCCCCAAGGGCTGGCAGGCTTTCCCGCCTATGGCACGCTATGGGCCGTCGGCGCCGCGTGCGACGACGCGCTCGCCGAGTCGCTCACCGCGCGGTTGCCGTTCGACGATTCGCTGCGCGCCGCCGCTTCGTGCGTAACGAACGGCGTGCTGCTCGTGCGCGCGGTATCGCGTTCGATGGAAACACTGCAGCACGCATTGACGGGCTGCTGGCTGCAACTGCGGCCAATCGTGCACGGCGTCGCGGCAAAGCCTTTGCGAATCTGGTCGACCTGAACGATCCGGCGAGGGGTTTGCCCGTTCGCACAGCCTCTCACCTCTGCAAGGCCACTCGCGCACCACGCCGGCGCAGCCGCTCGCCCCAATCGGGTGCGCCGCCCGCTTTTTCGCCCGCTTCCCCAAGCTGCACCGCGATGGCACACACCTTGCGTCGTCCAACGCCACGATGCTGCCGCGCCTCGACGGCAGCCGGCCGGCTCACCGCCGTCACGACACCATCACCACACCGCGCCACCGCTCACGACCATGAAACTATCGCTTACCCGCCCCACGCGCCGCGCGTTGCTCGCCGCGCTGCTGTCCGTGCCCATCGTCGCGCACCTCGCCTTTCATGCGGTCGCCGCTCACGCGGACACGCTCGACAACATTGCCAAGGCGGGCGTGCTGAAAGTAGCCGTGCCGGAAGACTATCCGCCGTTCGGCGCGGTCGGCCCCGACATGAAGCCGCAAGGCTATGACATCGACACCGCCGCGCTGCTCGCGAAGTCGATGAACGTGAAGCTCGAACTCGTGCCGGTCAACAGCGCGAACCGGATTCCGTATCTGCAAACGGGCAAGGTCGATCTGGTGATCTCGTCGCTCGGCAAAACGCCGGAGCGCACGAAGGTGATCGACTTTTCGAGCGCCTATGCGCCCTACTATCAAGGCGTGTTCGGCCCCGCCGACATCAAGGTGAGCGGCCCCGCCGATCTGACCGGCAAGACGGTCGGCGCGACGCGCGGCGCGCTCGAGGAAATCGGCCTGTCGCAGATCGCGCCGAACGCCACCATCAAACGCTTCGAGGACAACAACGCGACCATCGCCGCGTTCCTGTCGGGCCAGGTGCAATTGATCGCCGCGGGCAATATCGTCGCAGCCGCGATCATCGCGAAGAATCCGCCGCGCCGGCCCGAGCCGAAGTTCGTCATCAAAAATTCGCCGTGCTTCGTCGGCATGAACAAGAACGAGCCGCGCCTGCAGCAGAAAGTGGACGCGGCGATCGCCCAGGCCAAACACGACGGTACGCTCGACACGATGTCGAAGAAGTGGTTCGGCGCGCCGTTGCCGGCCGACCTGTAAGCGAGCCCCGTTTGTAAGCGGGCCGTTAGCCGGACTTGTTACCGTGAGCGGCCTGGCGAGTTCATCCGGCTTTGCCTGCGTCGCCGGCTCGCCGCGTTCGCATGGCGCGCTCGCGGCCGCGACGCACAACGCCTATCATGGTCGCGGCCGGTGGTCCCTGCGGGGACCGCCCTGACGACCTGTCCGGACCATCACCCCGACCGTCCCAACCGAACCCATACATTCGATGAAGCTCACACCTCGCGAGAAGGACAAGCTGCTGATCTTCACCGCCGCGCTGCTTGCGGAACGGCGCCGCGCGCGCGGCCTCAAACTCAACTACCCGGAAGCGATCGCGTTCATCACCGCGGCGCTCATGGAAGCGGCCCGCGACGGCAAGACCGTCGCCGAGGTCATGTACTACGGCACCACGCTGCTCACCCGCGACGACGTGATGGAAGGCGTGCCGGAGATGATCCCCGACATTCAGGTCGAAGCCACCTTCCCCGACGGCACCAAGCTCGTCACCGTTCATCACCCGATCCCTTAAGCGTACAAGGCAAGCCCCATGATTCCCGGCGAACTCATCACCGACGACGGCGAACACGAGCTCAACGCAGGCCGCGCGACGGTCACGGTGGTCGTGTCGAATACCGGCGACCGCCCGGTGCAGATCGGCTCGCATTATCACTTCTACGAGGTGAACGAGGCGCTCTCGTTCGATCGCGACACGGCGCGCGGCTTCCGGCTGAATATCGCGGCGGGCACCGCCGTGCGCTTCGAACCCGGCCAGGAACGCACCGTCGAGCTGGTCGCGCTGGCGGGCGAGCGCGTCGTCTACGGTTTCAACGGCAAGGTGATGGGCAAGCTCTGACGCCCGCATGCGTCCTATGCGCCCGACTGCCCGAACCGCCCTGCTCCATTCCGGACTCACACCATGACCTTACGCATTGACCGCCGCGCGTACGCGGAAATGTTCGGCCCCACTACCGGCGACCGCGTGCGTCTCGCCGACACCGAGTTATTGATCGAAGTCGAACGCGATTTCACCACCTACGGCGAAGAAGTGAAATTCGGCGGCGGCAAGGTGATTCGCGACGGCATGGGCCAGTCGCAACGCGTGCATGCCGACGTGGTCGACACCGTCGTCACGAACGCGGTGATTCTCGACCATTGGGGCATCGTCAAAGCCGACATCGGCATCAAGGACGGCCGCATCGCGGCGATCGGCAAGGCGGGCAATCCCGACATCCAGCCGAACGTGACGATCGCGATCGGCGCGTCCACCGAAGTGATCGCGGGCGAAGGCCTGATCGTGACGGCGGGCGGCATCGACACGCACATTCACTTCATCAGTCCGCAGCAGATCGAGGAAGCGCTCGCGAGCGGCGTGACGACGATGCTCGGCGGCGGCACGGGCCCGGCCACGGGTACGAATGCGACCACCTGCACGCCGGGTCCGTGGCATCTCGAACGGATGCTGCAGGCCGCCGACGGTTATCCGATGAACCTCGGTTTTCTCGGCAAGGGCAACGTGAGCCAGCCGCAACCGGCGCTGGAGCAGATCGCCGCAGGCGCGATCGGCCTCAAGCTGCACGAGGACTGGGGCACGACGCCGGCCGCGATCGACAACTGCCTCTCGGTTGCGGACGACACCGACACCCAGGTCGCGATCCACACGGATACGCTGAACGAAGCGGGTTTCGTCGAAGCGACCGTGGCCGCGTTCAAGGGCCGCACGATCCACACGTATCACACGGAAGGCGCGGGCGGCGGCCACGCGCCGGACATCATCAAGGTGTGCGGCGAAGCGAACGTGCTGCCCTCGTCGACCAATCCGACGCGCCCCTACACCGTCAATACGCTCGAAGAGCATCTCGACATGCTGATGGTGTGCCACCACCTGGACCCGTCGATCGCGGAAGACATCGCGTTCGCCGAATCGCGCATCCGCCGCGAGACGATCGCCGCCGAAGACATCCTGCACGATCTCGGCGCGCTGTCGATGCTGTCGTCGGATTCGCAGGCGATGGGGCGCGTGGGCGAAGTGATCATCCGCACGTGGCAGACCGCGCACAAGATGAAGGTGCAACGCGGCGCGCTGCCTGAAGACACCGCGCGCCACGACAACTTCCGCGCGAAGCGCTATGTCGCCAAGTACACGATCAATCCGGCGATCACGCACGGCATCGCGCATGAGGTCGGCTCGATCGAACCGGGCAAGTGGGCGGACCTGGTGTTCTGGGAGCCGGCGTTCTTCGGCATCAAGCCGTCGCTAATCCTCAAGGGCGGCATGATCGCGATGGCACAGATGGGCGACCCCAACGCATCGATTCCGACGCCGCAGCCGGTGCATTATCGCGAGATGTTCGCGACGCGCGGCGGCGCCTTGGGGCGCACCTCGCTGACCTTCGTCTCGCAGATGGCCGCCGATGCCGGCGTGGCCGAGCGCTATGGGTTGAACAAGCGTATCGTGGCCGTGAAGAACTGTCGCAACATTTCGAAGGCCGACATGATTCACAACGCCTGGCGCCCGGCGATCAGCGTCGATCCGGAGACCTATCAGGTGATCGCCGACGGTCAGTTGCTGACCTGCGAACCGGCCACCGTGCTGCCGATGGCGCAACGCTACTTTCTGTTCTAACCATGCGTACTCTCGACAAACTGCTGGCGCCGCATCTGAAGCTCGCGCCGGTGCTGATCAAGCGGGCGCCGTCGCTGACCCTCGCTTTCGACGAACGGCGCAAGAGCCGCCTCGCGGCCACGCTCGATAACGGCGAAGAAGTCGCGCTGCTGCTGCCGCGCGGCACCGTGCTGCGCGACGGCGACGTGCTGGTCGCCGACGACGGCGGCCTCGTGCGCGTCGTCGCCGCGCCGGAAGCCGTGCTGTACGTGCGCGCGAAAGATGTGTTGACGCTGACGCGCGCCGCGTATCACCTCGGCAATCGTCATACGCCGGTGGAAGTGGGCGCGGATTATCTGAAGCTCGAATACGATCCGGTGCTGGCCGACATGCTCAAGCGCATCGGCGCGACGGTCGATCAGGTGTCGATGCCGTTTCAGCCCGAGTCCGGCGCGTATGGCGGCGGACACAAGCATGGGCATGACGAGACGTTCGCCGAGGACTATGCGCTCGCGCAGCAGGTGTTCGGCGAGCATCATGGGCATGCGCATGAGCAGGGTCATTCGCATGACCACGACCATGATCATGCGCACGGTGACGCTCACGGTCACTCGCACTCGCACGACCACGACCACGATTCCAGCGGTCACGTCCACGACGAATCCTGCGGCCACGCGCATCACTCGCACCATGCGCATCGCTGAACTCACCGCGCTGCTGCATCTCGCGTCGCCGGCGTTGCCGATCGGCGCGTTCAGCTACTCGCAGGGTCTCGAAGCGGCGATCGAAGCGCAGCTGATCACCGACGCCGACTCCGCGCGCGCGTGGATCGAACGCGGTCTGAGCGACGTGCTCGCGCACGGCGAACTGCCGTTCCTCGCGCACCAAATGGAGCGCTGGCGTTCGCATGACGCCGCCGGCCTCGCTGAGGCCAACCGCGAATTCCTCGCGAGCCGCGAGTCCGCGGAACTGCGCCGCGAAACGGAACAGATGGGCTGGTCCCTGCGGCAGTTGTGCGTGTCGCTCGAATGGGGCGATGCGGCAAGACGCGCGACGCTCGCCTCGCTCACGCCGCTCGCGCAGCCCACCGCGTTCGCCTTCGCCGCCTACGCGCACGACGCCGCCGTCGATGCCGCGCTCGCCGCTTACGCATTCAGCTGGGTCGAGAACCAGGCCGCCGCCGCATTGAAGGCCGTGCCGTTGGGACAGCTCGCGGGTCAGCGCATCATCGTCGCATTGCGCGAGCCGATCGATGCCGCGCTCACGCGCGCGCTGGCCACCTCGCCCGAGAACATCAACACGTTCGCGCCGCAACTCGGCATTCTGTCGGCGCGTCACGAGTCGCAATATTCGCGGCTTTTCCGCTCATAAATCGATCCATCATGAACGCACCCCATCAGCCCGCCCACTCGTCCGTCCGTACGAAGAAACTGCCGCCGCTGCGCGTGGGCGTCGGCGGCCCGGTCGGCTCCGGCAAGACCACGCTGCTCGAAATGCTTTGCAAGGCAATGCGCGAGCGCTACGACCTCGTCGCGATCACCAACGACATCTATACGAAAGAGGATCAGCGTCTGTTGACCGTGGCGGGCGCCTTGCCGGCCGAGCGGATCATGGGCGTCGAAACGGGCGGCTGCCCGCACACGGCGATCCGCGAGGACGCGTCGATCAATCTCGAAGCCGTCGACCGCATGCTGACGCGTTTTCCCGATGCGGACATCGTGTTCATCGAATCGGGCGGCGACAACCTCGCGGCAACGTTCAGCCCGGAACTGTCGGACCTGACGATCTACGTGATCGACGTCGCGGGCGGCGAGAAGATTCCGCGCAAGGGCGGGCCTGGCATTACGAAGTCGGATCTGCTGGTGATCAACAAGACGGACCTCGCGCCGATGGTCGGCGCGAATCTCGACGTGATGGCATCGGACGCGAAGAAAATGCGCGGCGAGCGGCCCTTCGTGATGTGCAATCTGAAGGCGCTCGACGGGTTGGATCAGGTGGTGGAGTTTATCGAGCGCAAGGGGTTGTTGAAGGTTTGATGTCGTGGGCTCGATGGACGGGTCGTGCTTATCGCGCCCCGTCCCCTCACTCCGGCAGCAACGCCATCAACACGTCCACCGTGCGCGCCGTCGCCCCGCGATGCCGCGCGGCGAATGCCGACGCCGCACCGCCCATCGCGAGCCGCCGCGCCTTGTCGCCGAACAGTTCGCACAATGCGCGCGCAAGATCGGCCGGGTCTTGCACCTGCACCGCGGCGCCCGCCGCGACCGCGTCCGCGGTGGCCTGCGTGAAGTTGAACACGTGCGGCCCGATCAGCACCGGTACGCCAACGGCACACGCTTCGATCAGATTCTGGCCGCCGAGCGGCAGCAGACTCCCGCCGATAAACGCCAGGTCCGCGGCGGCATAGTAGGCGCCCAATTCACCCATCGAATCGCCGAGCAGCACCGTCACTCCGGCCGGCAACGCCGGCACGGCGCCCCCCGTCGCCATGGCCGCCGACGCCACCTTCGCATCCGGGGCCCACGTCGAGCGCCGTTCGAGCCGCAGCCCCGCTTTCTCGACCAATGCCGCCACTTCGTTGAACCGCTGCGGATGACGCGGCACCAGAATCAGCAGCGCGTCCTCGACGTTGAGCGCCGCGAATGCCTGCAGCACCAGCGCCTCTTCGCCCTCGCGCGTGCTCGCCGCAACCCACACCGGCCGCGTGCCGATCGCCGCACGCCACGCATGACCGCGCGCCGCCAGCTCCGGCGGCGTGCTCATGTCGAACTTCAGATTCCCGAGCACCGCGACGTTGCGCGCGCCGAGCGCGGTAAGCCGCTCGGCATCCGAGGGACTCTGCGCGAGCACGCGCGAGAAACCGCCGAACACATCCTTCGTCGCGCCGCCGAATTTGGCCGCGCGTTTATACGAGCGCGCCGACATCCGCGCATTGGTCAGCACGAGCGGCACGTCCGCGCGACGGCATTCGTCGATCAACGTCGGCCACACTTCGGTTTCCATCACCAGACCGAGCGACGGCCGCCACGCACGCAGGAAGCGCCGCACCGCATGCGGCATGTCGTACGGCAGATAGCTGCGCAACACGCGCTCGCCGAAAACCTCCATGCCGGTGGCGCGGCCGCTCGGCGTCATGTGGGTCAACAGAATGCGCGCGTCCGGACGCGCCTTGATCAGCGCTTCGACCAGCGGCTGCGCGGCGCGCGTCTCGCCGACCGACACCGCATGCACCCAGATCAACGGCCCGTTGTCCTCGGGCAAGCGCCCGCGCGAATAGCCGAAGCGCTCGCCGATATGCTCGCGATAACCGCGTTCCTTGCGCGAACGGATCAACAGACGCAGCACGGCGAGCGGCGCGATGATCCACCAGAGCGCGTTATAAATCGCCCTCAGCATCGGCACTCCGGGAAGGCGAAAGCCGCAGCCTCCCGCGCATATTCCGCATTCTTCACGCGCTCGAACGCACAGGCGCGCGCCCCTAGCCCCACCATCGGCAAAGCGGCGCTCAAACCAGCGCCCTGCCCTTCAGGCGTTCGAGAATGCCAAGCGGCGCGCATTCGGGCTGCGCCATCGCCTTGACCGGCAGGAAGAAGGTCTGCTCCAGCATGAACTGGCCGGACATCACCGCGTGCGAGGTCTGGTCGGAGAAACACACCCACACGCAGCCCGGCGGAAACGGCATGGTCTGCTGCGGGCTCGACTTCTGATAGTCGAGATCGGCCTTCATACCGTCGTGCAGATGCAGCATCAGATGGTCGTACTCGCTGCGCGGCGACTTGGTCACGTGCAGCAGATTCAGCAGCCATGCCGAGCCGGGCATCTGCGGCTTGATGCGCGGCAGGAAGCGTTTGGCCATGTCCTCGAACGGCTCGCCGACGCGCCACACGCGCGGCGCGCCATGCGGGTTGACGTTGGTGAACACGCGCAGAATCCGCTCGCCATAGTTGGGCCGCGACGGAAACGCGTCGACGTGCAGACGGCTGTCGTCCTTGCGCCATGAGGTTTCGCGCGTTTCCACCTGATGCAGCCGCAAGCTGGTCGGCGCGACGCGCAGCCGGCCGTTGTATTCGGGAAAGAGACCGTCGACCAGCGTGCGCGCATTGGTCTGATACCGCGCGATCAACGCGCGCACTGCGGATTGCGTGACGGCGTCGCCGGCCACACCGTGCAACGCGCCGCCGTTGGGTTCGAGGCTGATGTTCTTGCGGCTCGGATCGGCGAGCGCGGGATCGAGCAACGCCTGCTCGCCGCCTTCGATCGCAAAGCGCAGGTTCGGGAAGTACAGCACCTTGCCACGCTCGACGCCGGCAAGCAGCATCTCGCGCGGCACGGACAGATTGCGTGCGTGCCAGTCGGCGTTCGCTACTTCGATGATCTGGGTTTCGTTCATGGTCGCCCTTGAGAACGGAAGGTACGCAAGGCGAAGCGCACCGACGGGTTACAGCAGGCCAAAACCGGCCAGCGCCGACTTGACCTGCTGCAGCGTGGGCGGCTGCCCGGCCGAGCCGAGATTGACGACGTTCGGCGACCAGTATCCGCCAGTGCGCCACGCGGTCGAGAAATTGTACAACTCGACCGTGGGCCGCTTCAGCGCCGCCGCGATGTGAACCAGACCTGTGTCAACGCCGACCGTCGCCGCCGCGCCTTCGATCAGGCCGACCACCGCGGGCAACGACAGCTTCGGCGGGACGATCGCCGCCGCGCCGAATTCCTTCGCGAGACGCTCGCTGGTTGCGCGCTCGGCGTCGCCGCCCCACGGCAGCACGATCGATGCGCCACGCCGCACCAGCGACTGCCCCAACTCGATCCAAGCGGTGTCGGGCCATTGCTTGTCGGCGCGCGAGGTCGCGTGCACGAACACCACGTACGGCACCGGCAGGTTCAGATTCGCCTCCGACAATGCCAGCGCCGCGCGCCCGGTGTCGAGGCCGAAGTCGATTTCGTCGGTGGGTTGCGGCTGTGGGTCGTTCAGCGCCGCGGCGACCAGTTGCCGCGTGCGTTCGACCACATGGGTGCGCGGCTCGATCGGCACGCGCTTGTCGTAGAAGAAACGCACCGGCCATTCGAAGCCCGCGCCGTCCGTGCGGTTGGCGAGGCCGACGAGCGGCCCTCGCGCCATGCTCGCCAGCCACGCGGTCTTGATGAGCCCTTGGCAGTCGATCACGAGATCATAGTGCTCGGCCGCGAGCGCGCGCCGGAACGCGCCGATTTCGCGCCAGTTGTCGACCGACAGGATGCGCTTGCGCCAGCGCCGCAATGAAACGGGAATTGCCCGTCGCACGCCGGTGACGAGTTGCACGAGCCCGACGAAGCTTTCTTCGACGAGCCAGTCGATCTGCGCATCCGGATGGCGGCGTCGGATGTCGGCGATCACCGGCATGTTGTGAACGACGTCGCCAAGAGACGACACCCTCACGATGAGTATCTTTTGCACGCTCAAGAGTGGGAAAACCGGCTATCCGGCCCGAAGATGCGTTGAGAGATGCCCCAACCTGCCGCGGCGCGTCAGGCCCCCCGAGGGATGAGAAAGCCTGGGACGGCCCGGCGCTTTCTCACGAGGACCGCAATTTTAACGCGTCGCATGTCAATGGCATGAAAAAACGCGGCGCGGTAATAAACCCGCGCCGCGTTCGACCACGGCGGCGCTTCAGGCCCGGCGAACCCAGCCGAACCGCGCCACCGCTTCAGCCGTCAGAACGGCAGTTTCGCGTCGGCCTTCTCCGCGAGGATCACGCGGCGGAAGTCTTCCTGGATGCGTTTGAGCGCCGCGTCGTTATCGGCTTCGAAACGCATCACCACGACCGGCGTGGTGTTCGACGAACGCGCGAGACCGAAGCCGTCCGGATACTCCACGCGCAGGCCGTCGATCTTCACGACGTCGTCCGCGCCGGTGAACGTCGCGTTCTGCTGCAAGCGCGCGATCAGCTCGAAGTTCTCGCCTTCTTCCAGCTTCAGTTGCAGTTCCGGCGTGGAGTTCGAGTTCGGCAGCGAGTTCAGCAGCTTGCTCGGATCGGCGACGCGCGTGAGGATTTCGAGCAGGCGCGCGCCTGTGTACAGGCCGTCGTCGAAACCGTACCAGCGGTCCTTGAAGAACACGTGGCCGCTCATTTCGCCCGCGAGCGGCGCACCGGTTTCACGCAGCTTCGCCTTCACGAGCGAGTGGCCCGTTTTCCACATCAGCGGTTCGCCGCCCTTGTCCTTCACCCACTTCGCGAGGTTGCGCGTGCACTTCACGTCGTAAATGATCTGCGCGCCCTTGTTGCGCGACAGCACTTCTTCGGCGAACAGCATCAGCTGACGGTCCGGATAGATGATCTGGCCATCTTTGGTGACGACGCCGAGGCGGTCGCCGTCGCCGTCGAACGCGAAGCCGATTTCCGCATCCGTTTCCTTCAGCGCGCGAATCACGTCCTGAAGGTTTTCCGGGTGCGCCGGGTCCGGGTGATGGTTCGGGAAGTTGCCGTCGATTTCAGTGAACAGTTCGACCAGTTCGCAGCCGAGCTTCCTGAACAGCTTCGGCGCGAGGCCACCGGCGACGCCGTTGCCGGTGTCGACGACGATCTTCATCGGGCGCGCGAGCTTGATGTCGCCGGCGATGCGATCGAGGTACGCATCGGCAATGTCGTATTCGGTGTACGTGCCGCTGCCGTCGCTGAAGTTTTCGTCGACGATGCGCTGATGCAGCGCGAGAATCTGTTCGCCGTAAATGGCCGCGCCGCGCAGGACCATCTTGAAGCCGTTGTAGTCAGGCGGATTGTGGCTGCCCGTCACGACGATGCACGAGTCGACGCGGCGTTCGCCGCCCGCGAGCTGCAACGGCACGCTGGCCGCGAAGTAGCCAACAGGCGTCGGCACCATGCCGACGTTGACCACGTCGACACCGGCCGCACGCAGACCGTCCGACAGAGCCTGAATCAGCTCGGGACCCGACAGGCGTCCGTCGCGCGCGACGACGACCGCGTCGCCGCCTTGCGCGCGCACTTCGCTGCCGAATGCGCGGCCAATGGAGCGTGCGGCATCGGCGTCGAGCGTCTTGCCGATCACGCCGCGAATGTCATACGCCTTGAAAATGGATTTGGAGATCATGTTGGCTCACTTACGTGCATGGAAAATTTTGACCGGCGCACCGCTGAACATCGGTAAAACTAGCGGCAAAACGAGCGATGAAAAGTAGCCCTGACATGCTGCGGTGCGCCCTTGCCGGAAGCGATCCGGTTCCAACTTATAATTGCGTTCTTCTGACCCGCCTGAATAACGCCATTCTAATGCTTAGACGCCCTCCATTTGTAAAGTTGCCGCTGCAGTCGGCCAGGTGGGCGAACGCGTGCAGTGCCGCTGCGCAATCCGCATACGTGTACCGGCAAACGGCCAGCGGATGCTGACGCTCAAACGCTTCGCCAATCCCGACGTCACGCGCGCATTCACGAATATCGTCTGGCTCGGGCTCGAGAGACTCACACAAATCGGTGTCGCGATCGTGATCAGCGGCATGCTGGCGCGCTACTTCGGCCCGGACGTATTCGGCAAATGGCAATATGCGAACACGCTGCTGCTGGTGCTCTCGCCGATCACCTGGGTATGCGGCGCAGAGATTCTCGTGCCCACCATCGTCAACCGGCCGCCCGCGCAGCTCGGCACCGTGCTCGGCAGCGCGTTCGTGCTGCGCTTCACCGTGTCGGTCGGCGCGCTGCTGCTCACGTGGCTCGGCATCGCGCTGCATGTCTTCGAGCCGCTTGTCGGCGCCATGCTCGCGGGCCTCGCGGTGACGATGCTGTTTCGCGAGCCGTTCGTCGGTGTGATCAACGCGTGGCTGCAAAGCATGACCTACAGCAAGCCGCAGTTGCTCACCAGTATGAGCACCGCCGTGCTCAAAGCCGGCTGCGTCTACCTGCTGGTGCGCGCCGCGGCGGCGCCCGCGCGCTTCGGCTGGCTGTGGGCGCTCGAATCCATGGCGATCGGCGCGGTGCTGCTGATCTACTTCATGCGCCGTCATGGCGGCCGGCTGAACTGGCACTTCGACCGTTCGCTCTTCACGCATTTCGCGAGCGCGGGCACCGTGTTCTGGCTCGGCCTGATCTGTATGTATCTGTTCCTGAAACTGGACCGGCTGATGCTCGAGCGGGCGATCTCGTTCGCCGACCTCGGACGCTACTCCGCTGCCCAGCAGTTGAACGAAAACTGGATCACGCTCGCGCTGATGCTCGCCCAGACCATCGCGCCCGCCTTCGTCTACCGCGTGCAGGAAGCCACGCGACTGCGCCGCAACATGTGGCGGCTCACCGCGATGACCGCCGCGTTGATGGTTAGCGGCGCGATCGTGCTGGATCTGCTCGCCGGTTTCATCATTCGCCACGTGTTCGGGCCGGACTTCGAAGGCGCAATCGACATCTTCCGCTGGGCCGTGTGGCTGTCCGTGCCGGCCGGCATCGAAGCGATCGGCAATCTTATCGTCCTGAAGTATCAGGCGAGGTTCGTGTTGCTGTCCAAATGGCTGCTCGCGCTGGCCGTCGCGTTCGTCGTGAATCTGCTGGCGATCCCGCGGCTCGGCGCATATGGCGCGCTGGCGGGTCTCGCGGCCGGCTATCTGGCGGCCGCGTCGGTTAATCTTTATTACATCCGTTTCAAATTGCGCCCATGACGAACGCATCCGCCGCCGCGCAATCCGCTCTCGACGACGTCGCGGTGCTGATGCCCGCCTACAACGGCCAGGCCGACGTCGACCTCACGCTCGCCTCGTTCAGTGAAAGTGCGCTGGTACACGTACTGATCGTCGACGACGGCAGCACGCCGCCGATCGTCGCGCCGGCGCTCGCCAACATGAAGATCGACGTGCTGCGCATGGCACAGAACGGCGGCATCGAGCGCGCGTTGCAAACCGGCATCGACGCGCTCGCGCAGCGCGGCTTCCGCTATGCCGCTCGAATCGACGCGGGCGATCGCAGCGTGCCGCAACGGCTCGCGAAGCAGCGCGCGTTCATGCAAGCGCATCCGCACGTGGCCGGCCTCGGCATGTGGACCCAGGTCGTCACGCGCGCGGGCGAGCCGCTCTTCATGCTGACGCCGCCCGCCGAACCAAACACGATCCGCCGCATGCGCTTCTTCCGCTCATGCTTCGCGCATCCTTCGATGATGCTGCGCATCGACGCCGTACGCGCGGTCGGCAACTATCGCGCCGAGTATCGCTCCGCCGAAGACCTCGATCTGTTCGTACGTCTGATGGAGCGCTACGACTGCGCGAATCTGCCGGAACTCGGGCTCTATTACGAGCTGAACGAAGGCGGCATCAGCGCGACCAAACGGCGCCGCCAGATCACCTCGACAATGCGTTTGCAATTGCGCTACTTCAACGCCGCCAATCCGTACGACTGGCTCGGTCTCGCGAAAAATCTGCTGCATCTGGTGATGCCGTACCGCGCGCTGCAGCGGGTCAAGCGCGTGCTGCTCGCGCCGCGCGCGAGTCACTGACCGTCCACCGTCCCATTCACCGCCGAATCCGCTCCCGCATGAAGCCTGCCTTGAAGTCGACGCCCGCGCTGCGCATTACACTCGTTTGCAATACTGCCTGGGCAATCTATACCTATCGGCAAGGACTGATCCGTATGCTGGTGGGGCGCGGCGTCGACGTGACGGTGCTCGCGCCGCGCGACCGCACGTTCGAGCTGCTCACCGCGATGGGCTGCCGCTGCATCGAACTGCCGGTCGCCTCCAAAGGCACCAATCCACGCGACGATCTGCGCACGCTTGTCTCGCTCTACCGGCAATACCGGACGATCCGCCCGCACGTGGTGTTTCACTACACGATCAAGCCGAACATCTACGGCTCGATCGCCGCGAAGCTCGCGGGCGTGCAGTCGGTTGCGGTCACGACCGGGCTCGGCTACGTGTTCATCCAGCAGAGCCGCGCCGCGCAGGTGGCGAAAAAATTGTATCGTTTCGCGTTCCGCTTCCCGCGCGAAGTCTGGTTTCTCAATCGCGACGACCAGGCCGCGTTTGTCGAGCAGAATTTGTTGGTGCATCCTGAGCGGGCGCGGCTGCTGCACGGCGAAGGCGTCGATCTCGAACAGTTCGCGTTCGCACCGTTGCCTGAGCGGCCGGCGTTTAAATTCGTGCTGATCGGGCGGCTCCTGTGGGACAAGGGGGTCGGCGAATATGTGGAGGCCGCGCGACGTTTGCGTGAACGATATCCGCACGCGCGGTTCCAACTGCTCGGCCCGGTGGGCGTCGACAATCCGAGCGCGATCACGCGCGACGAAGTGGCGGCGTGGGAACAGGAAGGCATCATCGAGTATCTTGGCGAGGCGCACGACGTGCGTCCCTTCATCGCCGATGCCGATTGCATCGTGTTGCCGTCGTATCGTGAAGGCGTGCCGCGCACGCTGATGGAAGCGTCGGCGATGGGCCGGCCGATCGTCACGACCGACGTGCCGGGTTGCCGCGAAGTGGTGGCCGACGGCGTCAACGGTTTGCTATGCGAAGTGCGCAGCGCAGAGAGCCTCGCCGCGCAACTCGCGCGCATGCTCGACATGGGCCACGCCGAACGCCGCGCGATGGCGGAACGCGGCCGGCAGAAAGTCGCACAAGAATTCGACGAACGGGTCGTCGTCGAAACATATAAAGACCTGGTGCAGAAAATGACGGGTGTCTTACTTTAACGGAGCAAACAGCATGACCACGAAGGGCACGATTCTGGTAACGGGCGGCGCCGGCTTCATCGGCTCGCACACATGTGTCGAACTGCTCAACGGCGGCTACGACGTCGTGGTGATCGACAATCTCGTGAACAGCAACCGCGAATCGCTGCGGCGCGTGGAGAAAATCACCGGCCGCGCCGTGACCTTCTACGACAACGACGCGCGCGACGTCGACGCGCTCAACCGTATTTTCGATGCGCACCCGATCACGGGCGCCATTCACTTCGCCGCGCTGAAGGCCGTGGGCGAATCGGTCGCGAAGCCGATCGAGTACTACAGCAACAACGTCGGCAGCCTGCTGGCACTGCTCGGCGTGATGCGTGATCGCAACGTCAGGCAGTTCGTGTTCAGTTCGTCGGCGACGGTGTACGGCGTGCCGAAAAGCTCGCCGATCGATGAATCCTTCCCGCTGTCGGCCACCAATCCGTACGGGCAGTCGAAGCTGATCGCCGAGCAGGTGCTGCGCGATCTGGAACTGGCCGATCCGTCGTGGCGCATCGCCACGCTGCGCTACTTCAATCCGGTCGGCGCGCACGAGAGCGGTCTGATCGGCGAAGATCCGGCCGGCATTCCGAACAACCTGATGCCGTATGTCGCGCAAGTGGCCGTCGGCAAGCTCGACAAGCTGCGCGTGTTCGGCGGCGACTATGAAACGCCCGACGGCACCGGCGTGCGCGACTACATCCACGTGGTCGATCTGGCGCGCGGGCACCTCGCCGCGCTCGACGCGCTGGTCAAGCGCGACGCGAGCTTCGTCGTGAACCTCGGCACGGGCCAGGGCTATAGCGTGCTGGACGTGGTGCGCGCGTTCGAGAAGGCGTCGGGCAAGCCGGTGCCGTACGAGATCGTCGCGCGCCGTCCGGGCGACATCGCGTCGTGCTTCGCCGATCCCGCGGCCGCCGAGAACATCATCGGCTGGCGCGCGCAGTTCGGCATCGAACAGATGTGTGCGGATCACTGGCGCTGGCAGTCGAGTAATCCGCGCGGATTTGCCTGACGCGGCCAAGGCAACCACCGGTTGCAGAAAAAATCGACGGGGCGCGAGCGGGTCCGGCAAGTTGTGCCGCACGGACTGCGCCGCCGTCGATTGCGGGATTGCACCAAGCGGGTAAGTCCGAATATTACTAATACTTTACGATTTCCTATACTGCCTCACCGACGCGACGGTCAGGCTTCCTAAGAACGTCCGTTCGGCGCGCATGGGAGCCGCATCGAGGCTCCGTGCAAGAAAAGACATGCTACGGAGACTGCTATGGGAATTCGCTTGAAGAGCGTGATGAGCGCGCTCGCGCTGTGTGCCTTCGCCAACGTCAGCTACGCGGCCGACCCGATCAAGATCGGCGTCGACGGACCCTTCACCGGCGGGTCGTCTTCGATGGGCGTGAGCATGCGCGACGGCGTGCGTCTTGCCGCCGCTGAAATCAACAAGGGCGGCGGCGTGCTGGGCCGTCAGATCGTGCTGGTCGAACGCGACGACGAAGCGAAAAACGAACGTGGCGTGCAGATCGCGCAAGAGCTGATCAACAAGGAAAAAGTCGTCGCGGTGGTCGGCTACATCAATACCGGCGTCGCGCTCGCCTCGCAACGCTTCTTCCAGGAAGCGAAGATTCCCGTCTTCAACAACGTCGCGACCGGCAGTATCGTGACGAAGCAGTTCACCGATCAGCCCGACAACTACGTGTTCCGCAACGCCGCCGCGGACCGCATTCAGGCGCCGATGATCGTCGACGAAGCCGTCACGAAACGCGGCTTCAAGAAAGTGGCGATTCTCGCCGACTCGACCAACTACGGCCAGCTCGGCCGCGAAGACCTCGAAAAAGCGCTCGCCGCGAAAGGCGTGAAGCCGGTCGCCGTCGAGAAATTCAACATCAAGGACGTCGACATGACCGCGCAGCTGCTCAAGGCCAAAGAGGCCGGCGCAGAAGCGGTGCTGACGTATGGGATCGGGCCGGAACTCGCGCAGATCGCCAACGGCATGGCCAAGCTCGGCTGGAAAGTGCCGCTGATCGGCAGCTGGACGCTCTCCATGGCGAACTACATCGACAACGCGAGCACCAACGGCGAAGGCGCGCGCATGCCGCAGACCTTCATTCAGGAAGCCAATACGCCAAAGCGCAAGGCGTTCATCGACGCGTACCTGAAGGAATTCAAGCCGAAGAACAATCGCATCGACTCGCCGGTCTCCGCCGCGCAGGGCTACGACTCGGTCTACCTGCTGGCCGCCGCGATCACTCAGGCCGGTTCGACCGACGGCCCGAAAGTGCGCGCCGCGCTCGAAAACCTGGGCACCAAGGTGGAAGGCGTCGTGATGGTCTACGACAAGCCGTTCACGCATGACGACCACGAAGCGATCAGCCCGAACGTGCCGGTGGTCGGCGAGGTCAAGGGCGGCCGCGTGATCTATGCGTACGAAGCCGACCGCAAGGGCGGCAGCCAGTTGCGCACCAAGCAGGCGTCGTCGAACTAGGCGCGCGCCGACGCGAGCCCGGCGCGCACCTCGCGCCGGCCGCGTGGCAAGCCGCGCGCACAACGCGCGGCAGCATGCTCCGGGAGCCGCACCCGCCTCACGGCGGGCGCGGCTCTGCCTCATAAGCGGTGAATACGAAGGCGCTCGACGATGGCCATTCTTCTGCAGCTCATCTATAGCGGCATTGCGCTCGGCATGATCTACGCCGTGATCGCATTCGGCTATCAACTCACGTTCGCCACGTCCGGCACGCTGAACTTCGGCCAGGGCGACGCGCTGATGCTCGGCGCGCTGGTCGGCCTCACGCTGGTGTCATTGGGCGTCAACTACTGGCTGATGATTCCGCTCGTCTGCCTGTTCGGTCTGCTGCAAGGCGCGTTCGTCGAACGGATCGGCGTGCGGCCCGCGATCAAGATCAAATCCGAATTCGGCTGGATCATGTCGACCATCGCGCTCGGCATCATCTTCAAGAACGTCGCGGAAAACGTCTGGGGCCGCGACGATCTGCGCTTCCCGTCGCCGCTGCCGGAAGCGCCGCTCAAGGTGCTCGGCGCGAACGTGCTGCCGATGGAACTGCTGGTGGTCGGCGGCGCACTCGTGATGATGCTGGCCGTCGAGTTCTTCAATCGCAAGACGATCTTCGGCAAGGCGGTAGTGGCCACCGCGAACGACCGCGACGCCGCCGCACTGATGGGCATCAACACGGGCCTCGTGATCACGTTTTCGTATGCGCTGTCGTCGCTGACGGCGGCGTTCGCCGGCGTGCTGATCGCCCCGCTCACGCTGACCGGCGCGACGATGGGCGCGGTGCTCGGGCTCAAGGCGTTCGCAGTGGCGATCATCGGCGGGCTGTCGAGCGGACTCGGCATCGTGGTCGGCGGCGTGATTCTCGGGATTGCGGAGACCACCACGGGCTTCTACATCTCGACCGGCTACAAGGATGTGCCGGGGCTCGTGCTGCTGCTGATCGTGCTCGCGCTGAAACCCGCCGGCCTGTTCGGCAAGACCTCGATCAAGAAAGTGTGAGGCCCGCCGTGAATCTGAAGAAACTCATTGCGTCGGCTCTGGCGCTGGTCGCGCTCGCGGTGTTCCCGCTGCTGTCGGGCAATCCGTACTACATCCATCTGTTCGAGACCATCATGATCTACGCGATCCTGCTGTTCGGTCTCGACATCGTGGTCGGCTATACCGGCCAGGTTTCGCTCGGTCATGCGGGGTTGTTCGGGGTCGGCGCTTATACGGCGGGCGTGCTGTTCATCAAGCTCGGCATGCCGTTTTTCGTCACCGCGCCGCTCGCGATCCTGATCACGGCCGGCTTCGGCGCGATTCTCGCGCTGCCCGCCTTGCGCGTGTCCGGCCCCTACCTCGCGATGGTCACGCTCGCGTTCGGCACGATCCTGCAGATCCTCATCAACGAGATGGATTTTCTGACCAACGGGCCGATGGGCGTGAAGATCCCGAAGCCGTCGTTGGGCGGCCGGCCGATGAACGAAGTCGAATACTACTGGCTCGTTGCGGCGCTGCTGGTGGTGTCGCTGATCGTCGTGCACCGCGTGCTCAAGTCGCACCTGGGCCGCGCGTTCGAAGCGCTGCGCGACAGTCCGATCGCCTCGGACTGCATGGGCGTGTCGGTGTACCGCTACAAGGTCTACGCGTTCGTGATCAGCGCGGGTTTTGCAGGGCTCGCCGGCTGCCTCTATTCGTATTCGGAGCAGTACATCTCGCCGAATACCTACAACTTCGAGCTGACCATCCTGTTCCTGCTCGCGATCATCATGGGCGGACGCAAGACGCGCAGCGGCGCGCTGCTCGGCTCCGCGATCATCGTGCTGCTGCCCAAACTGCTCGACGATATCGACATGTTCCGCACCGTCGCGTCGGTGCTGGCGGCGGTGGTCGTGATCGGCGCGGGCGTGGCGCTCACGCGCAAGGTATCGACGCCGCGCAAGGTGGCGATTCCGGTGCTCGGCACGCTGGGGCTCGCCGCGTTCTCCTACCGCATCGACACGCTCGCCGACTGGCGGCTGACGATCTTCGGCCTGATGATCCTGCTCGTCGTGTACTACCTGCAGGACGGCGTGGTCGGCTTCGTGCGCAAGATCGTGCTGCACGGCCGGGTGCGCACGGTCACCGTCGACACCACGGCGCCCACGACGGTCGGCGGCGATGCGATTCAGGCGGTGCAAGCAGGCGGCACGCAAGACATCCTGCAGTTGCGCGGCATCCTGATGCAGTTCAGCGGCCTGAAGGCGCTCAACAATGTCGATCTCACCGTGCGGCGCGGCACGATTCACGGCCTGATCGGCCCGAACGGCTCCGGCAAGAGCACGATGATGAACGTGCTGACGGGCATCTACGTACCGACCGCCGGCACGCTCGACTATCGCGGCACGTCGCTCGCGGGCAAGACCTCCGCGCAGATCGCGCTGGCGGGCATCGCGCGCACGTTCCAGAACGTGCAGCTGTTCGGCGAGATGACCGCGCTCGAAAACGTGCTGGTCGGTCTGCATCACACGTTCCGCGCCAATCTCGCCGACGTCGGGCTGATGTCGCGGCGCTACCGGCGCGAGGAAGAGGCTGCCCGCGAGCGCGCGTTCGGCATGCTGCGTTTCGTCGGGCTGCAGAACGTGGCCGGCGAGGAAGCGCGCAACCTGCCCTACGGCAAGCAGCGGCTGCTCGAAATCGCGCGGGCGCTCGCGCTCGATCCGCAAGTGCTGCTGCTCGATGAACCGGCCGCGGGCCTCACCGCGCCGGACATCAAGGAACTGATCGCGATCATCCGCAAGGTGCGCGATCACGGCATCACTGTCGTGCTGATCGAACATCACATGGACGTCGTGATGAGCGTGTGCGACCGCGTGTCGGTGCTCGACTTCGGCCAGAAGATCGCGGAAGGCAATCCGGCCGAAGTCCAGTCGAACGAGAAAGTCATCGAGGCTTATCTCGGCGGCCAGGCGGCCGGGCAAGCAGCCTGAGTCGCGCAGACAGGTCTTGAGACGCACAGGAACACACAGGAACACACAGGAACACACAGGAACACACAGGAACACACAGGAACACACAGGAACACACATGCTATCGATCAGAAATCTGCATGCGGGCTACGGCAAGGTCAAAGTGCTGCACGGCATTTCGATCGACGTGCCGAAGGCGTCGGTCGTCACACTGATCGGTTCGAACGGCGCGGGCAAGACCACCACGATGCGCGCGATCTCCGGGATGATCCGTCCGAGCGCCGGTGAAATCACGATGGGCGTGGGCGCAAGCGCGAAGCGGATCGACTCGCTCGACTCGCACCGCATTGCGCGGCTCGGCCTCGCGCATTCGCCGGAAGGCCGGCGCGTGTTCGCGACGATGAGCGTAACCGACAATCTGATTCTCGGCGCGTTTCCACGCCTCACATGGGCACGGCCGCGCGGCGACGTGAACGCCGATCTGGAGCGCGCGATCGAACTGTTCCCGCGTCTGAAGGAGCGGCGCAATCAACTGGCCGGCACGCTGTCCGGCGGCGAGCAGCAGATGCTGGCGATGGCGCGCGCGATCATGCTCAACCCCGAACTCGTGCTGCTCGACGAACCGTCGATGGGGCTCGCGCCGATTCTCGTCGAAGAGGTGTTTCGCATCATCGAGAATCTGAAGGGCCAGGGCGTGACGATGCTGCTGGTCGAGCAGTTCGCCGCGGCGGCGCTCAATGTGGCTGACTACGGCTATGTGCTGGAAAACGGCCGGATCGCCGCGCATGGGCCGGCGCTGCAATTGCGTAACGATCCGTCGGTGAAGGCGGCCTATCTGGGCACGAGTCATTGACTCGACGGGCATGAGCCGCCATCGAGATGGCGGCCCCGACTGCGGGCCGCTGTCGACGGGCCTGTCGGGCCCGCGCTGCCACGCGGCGCCCTCCGCCAGCCCGCGAGCGGTACGACTTGCCTACGCCGACAGCGCGTCGAGCTGAAACACCGCGACGGCGTCCTTCAGAATCGCCGCCTGCTCTTCCAGCGACTTCGCCGCGGCCGCGGCCTGCTCGACGAGCGCCGCGTTGTGCTGCGTGACTTCGTCGATCTGCGAGACCGCCTTGTTGACCTGCTCGATGCCGTCGCTCTGCTCCAGCGCGGAGGCCTCGATCTCGTTCATCACGCCGGTGACGCGCTCGACCGCGCTCATCGCTTCGTGAATCGTCTTCTGCGCGTCGGACACGAGCGAGGCGCCCTCCTCGACCTTGGCCGCCGATTCGCCGATCAGCTCCTTGATCTCCTTGGCCGCCGCGCCCGAGCGCTGCGCGAGACTGCGCACTTCCGAGGCCACCACCGCGAAGCCGCGCCCCTGTTCGCCCGCGCGCGCCGCTTCCACCGCCGCGTTCAACGCGAGAATATTGGTCTGAAACGCGATCCCTTCGATCATGCCGATGATCTCCGTCACCTTGCGTGAGGACTCGCTAATGCCGTCCATCGTTTCGGTGACGCGCGACACCACCGTGCCGCCGCGCGTGACCGTATCGAGCGCGCCGTGGGCAAGCCGGTTCGCCTGCTTGGCGTTGTCGGCGTTCTGCTTCACCGTCGCCGACAACTGCTCCATGCTCGCCGCCGTCTGCTGCAACGCGGCCGCCTGCTGCTCGGTGCGCGCGGACAGGTCCGCGTTGCCCGACGCAATTTCGTTCGCGCCCTGGGTGATCGCGCTCGTGCTGCCGCGCACCTTGGCGACGGTTTCGACGAGGCCGTCGCGCATCTTCGTCAGCGCGCCGAGCAACTGGCCCATCTCGTTGCGCGAGCGCACCTTGATGGCGACCGTCAGATCGCCGGCGGCGATCCGCTCGAAGTGCTTGACGGTCGCGTTGACCGGCTTGATCAGCGCCGCCGACAGCGCCATGCGCGCCGCCACGCCGATCACGAGCGCAATCACGCCGATTGCGACGAACAGCAGCGTCGCCAGCTGGAAGCGCTGCGCGCCGGTGGCGGCCTGCTGGTGCTGACTGTCGATCTGCGCGCTTTCGAGTGCGTCGATCGCTTTCGAATAGGTCGCGTAGAAGCTGTTCGCGGTATCGCCCTGGATGTTGCGGAAGGTGTTGAAGTCGAAATCGGTGAGCGCCTTGAATTCCGGCTCGATCGCCTTGTCGACCAGCGCGGCGCGCGCCTGCTCGACGCTTTGCGCGAGCTTGCGCTCGGCGTCGCTCGCGAACGGGCCCGCCATGTAGTTGCGGAAGTCCTTGTTCGATTCGACGAGCACCTTGTGCGCGGCCGGCAGCAGATCGTCGGTCTGCTTGCCGACGCTAAAGAGCGTCTGATACGTGCCCAACGCGAGCTGCACCTGCAGAAGCTTTTCGGAACTCGCCTTCAGATGCGATAGCGCGACCGCGCTGCGCTGCGTATCGTCGAGGCTGCTGTTGGCGAGTTTGAGCGCGCCATAACCGACAGCGATCACCGTCAGAAGGAAAGCGACGAATACGCTGATTACCAGCGTCAGGCCGCCACGAATTGTGATGTTATTTAGCATTGGGTCTCCGGAACGTCTTGCCGATCTGCGGCGAAACAGGTTGGCAGTTGCACGCGCCGCCGCTTGACGGTGACTCGTTGCGCGTGACTTACACTTCGCCGCATCCAGGTTAACGACCGCGCGCCGGCTGCGCTGGATAGGTGAAATCCATGACGGGCGCGCCTTTGCGCCCGCTTTGCACCTCACTATCTGGGATCGGCCGCGCGTTGCGCGACAATGGCAGGTGGCGCGCCGCCCGGCCGGCGCCCGACGTTTCGTTTGTATAATTCGCCGTCTTCGCTCAGGCCCACTTTCATGCTTAGTTTTGCGCTCGGCTTTCTCGTTTCACTGCTGATCACGCTGTTGATCGTGCGCTATGCGCATCTGCATGAAAAACTCTCCACCGATACCGATCTGGCCGGCGTGCAGAAATTCCACGTGCGGCCGGTGCCGCGCATCGGCGGGACCGGGATACTGCTCGGGCTGATTGCCGCGGCGGTGCAGTTGCATCGTGCGTATCCGGCCGTGTCGGGCGGCATTCTCGGGCTGATCGCGTGCGGCATGCCGGCGTTCGGCTCGGGTCTCGTCGAGGATCTGACCAAGCGCGTGTCGCCGCTCGTGCGCCTCGTCTGCACGATGGTGGCCGCCGCGCTCGCTTTTTTCCTGCTGGATATCGCGGTCACGCGCATCAGCGTGCCGCCGCTCGACTTTCTACTCTCGTACGCGGTGGTCTCTTTCGCGGTCACGGTGCTGGCCGTTGCGGCGCTCGCCAACGCGATCAACATCATCGACGGCTTCAACGGCCTTGCGTCGATGGTCGCGTTCATGATGTTCGCGTCGCTCGCCTACGTGGCGTTCCAGGTTCATGATCCGATCGTGCTGTCCGCGTCGTTCATGATGATGGGCGCGGTGCTCGGCTTCTTCATCTGGAATTTTCCGGCGGGGCTGATCTTTCTCGGCGACGGCGGCGCGTACTTCATCGGCTTCATGCTCGCCGAACTGTCGATCATGCTGGTGATGCGCAATCGCGACGTGTCCGCGTGGTATCCGGTGCTGCTGTTCATGTATCCGATCTTCGAGACCTGCTTCTCGATCTACCGGAAGAAGTTCATTCGCGGCATGTCGCCGGGCATTCCCGACGGCGTGCATCTGCATATGCTCGTGTATAAGCGGCTGATGCGCTGGGTGGTCGGCACGCGCACCGCGCGCGAACTGACGCGGCGCAATTCGCTGACTTCGCCGTATCTGTGGCTGCTATGTCTGATCGCGGTGGTGCCGGCCACGCTGTTCTGGCGGCATACGCTGCATCTGTTCTGCTTCGTGGTGGTGTTCGCGGCGACTTATGTGTGGCTGTATGTGAGCATCGTGCGCTTCAAGTCGCCGCGGTGGATGGTGGTGAGGAAGGGGAAGCGGTAAGCGTCGAACCGGCGAGCTGTCTGCGCGAGCGCAGGCGGGACTGAGCTCGCCGGCGTGTTTCCGATGATCAGGCAGAGGCTGTCTTGATGTGGCAAGTTCATGTTCTCGCGCTCGGTGTTCTGGCGGCCAGCCTGCCCGCGTTCGCCAACACGGTGTCGGACAACAATATCGTCTGGAGCGTGAAGCCGGCGGCGACAGCAAGCGCACGGCCCGAATGTACGGCGTACCCGGGCCGGCAGGTGAGCGATGCAAATGAGGCAACGTCGGACCCGCTTGCGACGACGCTGAAAGTGGCCGGAACGCTCGCGGCGCTCGCGGCGTTTTCAGCGGCGACCAAAGCCACCAGCGTGAATGGGCCGAATCCTTGCCGCAGGTTTTGATGGTCCGCTGTGGTAAGGCGGACGAGGGATGGCAATGAAAAGGCGCCCGAGGGCGCTTTTTTTACGACCAGATGCGGGACCGCCCCCCGCCCGACTCACGACGCCCGCGTCACCGGCGTCACGCTGCGCAGCGCGGTAGCCGTGGCCGGCTGATATTCGGGCACCCAGCGGCGCAGATCGCGGCGCACTTCATCGTCCGACGGCACGCGGTGCTGCATCAGCCACGGCAGCAGATTGTCGATCATGGAGTCGGGCACTTCGCGCGCCCGCGCGATGCGCAACTTCGGATGCGGTGTGCGCGTGGTCGTTTCATCATCGGCCAGCAGTTCTTCGTACAGCTTCTCGCCGGGACGCAACCCGGTGAACACGACGCGAATCTGCTCTTCGGTAAAGCCATACAGACGGATCAGATCGTGCGCGAGATCGGCGATGCGCACCGGCTTACCCATGTCGAGAATGAAAATTTCGCCGCCGCGTCCCATGCTCGAGGCCTGCAACACCAGTTGCGACGCCTCCGGAATCGTCATGAAGAAGCGGGTGATCTCCGGGTGCGTGACCGTGACCGGACCGCCGCGCGCAATCTGCTCCTGGAACTTCGGAATCACGCTGCCGGCGCTACCGAGCACGTTGCCGAACCGCACCGTTTCGAACTGCGTGCGCCGCGAGCCCTGCGCCTGCAGCGCTGAGCAGGCCATCTCCGCGAGACGCTTGCTCGCGCCCATCACGTTGGTCGGGTTGACGGCCTTGTCGGTGGAAATCAGCACGAAATGGGCGACGTCGTGGCGGATCGCCGCGCGCCCCACGCGATATGTGCCGAGCACGTTGTTGCGCACGGCCTGCCACGTGTTCACCTCTTCCATCAGCGGCACGTGTTTGTAGGCCGCCGCATGAAACACGATATGCGGACAGTAGCGCGCCATCACCTGATCGAGCAGCAGCGAGTCCTTCACGTCGCCGATGATCGGCACGACCGACACTTCCGGATACTTGTCGCGCAGCTCTTCGTTCAGCCGATAGATCGAGAATTCGGAGATGTCGAACGCCACCAGTTGCACCGGACCGAAGCGCAGGATCTGCCGGCACAGCTCCGAGCCGATCGAGCCGCCCGCGCCGGTCACCATGACGACGCGGTTCTTCAGCAGCGCTTCGACGTGTTCCGTGTCGATCGTCACCGGATCGCGGCCCAGCAGGTCTTCGAGATCGATCTGACGCACCCGCGACAGAAACGCCTGGCCCTGCGTCAGCGGCGTCAGCGCGGGCAGCGTCATCGCCCGCACGCCCGCGCGCACGCACAGCGTGGCGATGCGCCGGTGCGCTTCGACGGAAGCGGACGGCACCGCGATGATGACGTGCTCCACTTTCAGTTCGGCGGAAATTGTCTGCAGATCGCTGATCGCGCCGAGCACGCGATAGCCATAGATTTCGCGGCCCTGTTTGACCGGATCGTCGTCGAGCAGTCCCGCGAGGCGCCATTCGCCCGAGCGCTTCAGCTCGCGCACGAGGTTCGCGCCGGCGTTGCCCGCGCCGAGCACCAGCACCGGCTTGCCCTGCCCGACCAGACCGCCGTAGCGATAGAACTCCTTGGCCGCGCGATAGAGCGCGCGCGAGCCGCCCATCGTGAGGAACAGCAGCATCGGCGAGACGATCAGCACGGAGCGAGGCACCACGGGCGCCGGCTGCAGTAGCGCGGAGCCGATCACGACGAACAGCGCACCGACGCCGATCGCCTTCGCGATACGCACGAGATCGGGCAGGCTGGCGAACACCCACATGCCGCGATAGAGCCCGTAGCTGCGGAACATCACCGCGTAGATCAGCAGCACCCACACGAGCGCGTGCAGACCGCTCGACCAGAACGCGGCGGGCACCGGACCGTTGAAACGGATCACGTACGCCAGCATCCAGGCCAGAGCCACCGCGCACAAGTCGAACGCAAACGCACTGAACGAAAGCCATCGGGCTTTAAATCTTTTCATTGCGCAGAACCTCAGGATTGCCCGGAACGGGGCGCGCGGCGCCGCCAGCGGCGATCAATGCACAGCCCGGCGACCGCCAGCACGGCAGCCCAAACGACAACAACCAGCCATTGATACAGGACGGCAAATCGTAGTGCCGATATAGCAAGCATTATGCCCGCCGCCATGAACAAATACCAAACCCATGCCGTCGATGCGTGCCCCAAACCGGACTGCACCAGTCTTTGATAGTAGTGTTCGCGGTGCGCTTCCCAAAATTTTTCACCGCGCAGCAGGCGTTTGAGCAGCGTCACCGACGCATCGCCGATGAACGGCGCGAAGCACAGCGCGGGAAACCACACTGGCCACACGCCTTCGCGCCAGCCCCAGTAGCCGAGCGCGCCGGCGAGGAAGCCGAGCGGGATCGAACCGGCGTCGCCGAGAAAGATGCGCGCGGGGTGGAAATTGAACAGCAGGAAGCCCGCCGCCGCCCCGGCCACCACCACGCTGGCCAGCGCGAGCGCGACCTCGGGATGCGCCGCGGGGCCCGCCGGCAGGGACGCGGCGATGGCGTAGCCGCCGAAGCCGAACAGCGCCATGCCGCCGGCGAGCCCGTCCGAGCCATCCATGAAGTTGTACAAATTGACCAGCCAGACGAGCAGAACCGCCATGGCCGCCAGCGCCCACCAAGGCACGTCGGCGGGATAGACGGCGATCAGCGCCGCCACCGCCGCCGCGTGGCCGCCGAAGCGCACTCGCGCGGGCAAGCCGCGGCGGTCGTCGATCTGCGACAGCGCGGCAAGCAGCGCCGCCGCCAGCGCGGGCAGCCAGAGCGACGGCGCGACCAGCCAGATCAGCGCCACGCTCACCGGCACGATGCCCCAACCGCCGACGCGCGGTGTCGGCCGGGTGTGTAGCGAGCGGTCGTTGGGGATGTCGGTGGCGAGCCGCCACGCGAGACCGCTTCTGAGGAGCGCCCACAGGATCGCCGCGCACGCGCCCAGCGCGAGCGCGCCGCACAGCAGCAGATGGACCACCGGGTAGGCGGAAAGTGAAGACATCGGGAGCAGGTTCAATGCAGGTCAGTGCGTTCAGTTCTATGTGATCAATGTGTGGAGCGATACCAGGCGGCAGTCTCCAGCAGGCCATGCTCGACGGTGTGCGGCGGATACCAGCCGAGGCACTCGCAGATATGCGAACTGTCGAGGCGCAATTCGCCAACCAGCCGCTCGACCTGCGCCGAGCGTCCCGTCAGACGGCCCGCGAGCCGCAGCACGCCGACCGGCACCGGCACGAGACGTTGCGGTGCGTGCAGTTGCGTGGTTAGCGCCCGCGCCAGTTCCGACACGCTCAGATCGCGGTTGTCGGTGACGTGGAACGTGTGGCCGGCCGCGCGCGGATCGGTGCTGCAATGCACGAGGGCGTCCGCGAGGTTATCGACGAACACGAGGCTGCGGCGCGCGGCGATCGCGCCGAGCGGCAGCGGCACGCCCCGGGCGATCGCGCCCATCAGCTGCAGGAAGTTCGCGCGCACGCCCGGGCCGTAGACCAGCGGCGGCCGCACGATCACGATCTCGAGACCCGACTCGCGGCCGTATGCGAGCAACGCCCGCTCGGCTTCGAGCTTGGAGATGCCGTAGGGATCGGACGGCGCGGGCGGATCCGTTTCCTTGATGGGCCGCCCGCTGCTGCTTTCCGCCATCGCCTTGATGCTGCTGACGAACACGAAGCGGCGCGCGCCCGCGCGACGGGCCGCGGCGGCGACGCGCAACGCGCCGTCGACGTTGGTCGCGCGATAGGCGGCGAGCGGCTCGGCGGTCGTGTCGTGCATCACGTGGACGCGAGCGGCGAGATGGATGACCACATCGCATTGCAGCGTGACAGGCCAGCGTTGCTCGATGCCCTCAAAGTCGTCCGCGTCGAGCAGCCATTCACGCACGCCTTGCGCCGCGGTCTGGGCGCGGCGTACTGCGCCGACGACCCGGTCGCCGCGCTGCAGCAAGGCTTTGCAGACCGACTTGCCGACGAAGCCGTTGGCGCCGGTGATCAGAACCGTATGACTCATGTTTTATCCACCAGGACGATCGGGTTGCGCAGCGCGGTCATGCCACGCCAGGCGGCAATTCGAACGTAAACGCCGCTGCGCGCTCACGCTTGAGGAGCTGCCAGCGCGTCCCCGGACGCGCACGGTCTGGCGCACGGAATGGCAAACGAAGCACGGTACAATACGGCATCTGTAGGGTCGAAGGCGGCATGCCGCTATGAGTTCAGGCCGCATATTGTAAGCGGGTTAACTCCCTGGCAAACGTTGTCGGGCAATTCGAGAGATCGAGGACATAAGCTCATATTTATGAAAGTGCTGTTTGCAACGTACCCCATGGCTTTCCACACACCTGGCGGTGGAGAGATACAGTTGCTTGCGTATCGCAAACATCTTCCGGCGCACGGCGTAGAGGTCGACCTGTTCGATCCTTGGAATCCGCGCTTTCTCGAGCATGACGTCGTGCACTTCTTCTCGTGCGTCGGCGGCTCCGTGCACTTCTGCAACTTCGTCAAGCAGTTGGGCTTGCCGCTCGTCGTGTCCTCCAGCCTGTGGATCACCGACGCGACAAGGCACCTCTATCCCGTCGACGAAATCAGGCATCAGTTCACGCTGGCCGATCGCGTGGTGGCGAATTCGGACATCGAGTGCGACACGCTCGCGCAGGTGTTCGGGCTGCCGCGCGAGAAATTCGTCACGGTCTACAACGGTGTCGAAGAAACGTTTTACGAGCCGGTGCCGGCGCACCTGTTTCGCGATCATTTCAATCTTCGCGAACCCTTCGTGCTCAACGTCGGCAATATCGAACCGCGCAAGAACCAGCTTGCGCTCATGCAGGCCATGAAGTCCATGCCGGAGCGCAAGGTGGTCCTGATCGGCCATCAGCGCGACCCCGAGTATGCGCGCGCATGCCTCGAAGCCGGCGGCGACCAGGTGATCTATCCCGGCGTGCTGCCGCACGACTCGCCGCTGCTGCGCTCGGCCTACGCCGCATGTGACGCGTTCTGCCTGCCGAGCACGCTGGAAACACCCGGGCTCGCCGCGCTCGAAGCGCATGCGGCCGGCGCGCGCATCGCCGTCACGCAGATCGGCTCCACGCGCGAGTATTTCGCGGATCAGGTGGCCTATCTCGATCCGGACGACGTCGCAAGCATCACGCGATCGATCCGCGAAGCGTTGACACTCGAACGCGGCACCCGCCGGCACGATCGCGATCTGCGCTGGCAGGCGGTGCTTTCTCCATTGAAAGACCTGTATGCATCGCTGTCGGTGCAATGACGTTCGGGCTTGGCTCAAATAAATCCGCCGTGCGTACCCGGCTTTCCACGGCGGCCAGGCGGCGATGATCCACTATTCGAATTGACCTGCGAGGAGAGTTCGCCAAGCAACATCGTACCCGTGCCGTTCGACATTGACCTCTCGATGCTGGCCACATGCCCGACAATGTCGTCCATCATAGATATATAGCCAAAGCTCCTCATTCAACATGAAACTTGAACTGCAACCACTCAATAACGTTGAAGTATTCCCGGGTGACGAATACCAATGGAACGCAACGACAAACGATCCGCAGTTTGCCATTGCGGGTTGGGAGCACATGCGTGGACGCACCGTACATCTGTCTTTTACGCTAGCGACGGGCAAGGCGCCGAAGACGCCATGCATGCTGTATGTCGACAAGGGCGACGGCATGTCGGAACAGGGTGCGGTCTGGCTCCGCGCAGACGCCAACAACCATGTGGACCAGAGCATCTCCTTCCCGTGGACGCTGCGTGCGGTGCGCTTCGATCCGCTCGCGTTTCCCGGACCGTTCTCGTTGAACGACTTCGCGCTGGTGGTCGACGAAAACTCGTTGCCGTTCGGTCAAGCGGACGAGGCCGCACTTGCCCAGGCCGACGCGGTGGCCGCGCTCGGCACCCCGCTGCCGGCTACCTACGAGAACTGGATTGCGATCAACGAGGTGGCGGCGGAACGCTATCCGAGTCTGATGGAGGCCGCGCGCGAGTGGCAGCGCCAGCCGCTCATCAGCATCGTGATGCCGACGTACAACTCGCCGGCCGAGTATCTGCGCAAGGCCATCGATTCGGTCGTCGCTCAGATCTACACGAACTGGGAACTGTGCATCGCGGACGACAGGTCCACGCAGCCCCACGTGAAGGAAATTCTCGACGAGTACGCGGCGCGCGACCCCCGCATCAAGATCACCTACCGCACGGCCAACGGTCATATCAGCGCGGCGAGCAATAGTGCGCTGGCGTTGGTCAGCGGCGAATACACCGGCCTGCTCGATCACGACGACGAGTTGCATCCGCTGGCGCTGTACTACGTGGCGGAGTTGATCGAGCGCGAGCCGCAAGCCGCGTTGATCTACAGTGACGAGGACAAGGTCACGATCGAAGGCAAGCGCTACGATCCGTATTTCAAGTGCGATTTCAATTACGACCTGTTCCTCAGCCAGAACATGATTTCGCATTTCGGCGTCTACAAGACCGCCGTGCTGCGGCAGGTCGGCGGCTTCCGCGAAGGCCTGGAAGGCTCGCAAGACTACGATCTTGCGCTGCGTGTCATGGAAGCGGCCGGCCCGCAGGCCATCCACCATATCCCGCGCGTGCTGTATCACTGGCGCGTGCTGCCGGAAAGCACCGCGTCGGGCGCGGAAGCGAAGCCCTACGCGACGATCGCCGCGGCCCGCGCGGTCCAGGAGCACCTCACGCGCAGCAAAATCGCCGGGACGGTGCAATCCGCTGACGACGCGGTGATGTACCAACGGATCGTCTACGCGTTGCCCGAGCAGGAGCCGCTGGTCGAAATCATCATTCCGACGCGCGACGCGGCGGGCCTCGTCAAGCAGTGTGTCGACTCCATCAAGGAGCGCACCACGTACCAGAACTATCTGATCACGATCATCGACAACGGCTCGGTCAAGCCCGAAACCTTCGAGCTGTTCAAGAGCTACGAAGGCGACGCGCGCATTCGCGTGGTGCGCGACGACTCGCCGTTCAACTACTCGGCGCTCAACAACCGCATCGCGCTGGCGAGCAAGGCCGAGTTCGTCTGTCTGCTGAACAACGACATCGAAGTGATCACGCCGCAATGGCTGAGCGAACTCGTTTCGGTCGCGCTGCAAGACAATGTGGGCGCGGTGGGCGCGAAACTGCTCTACCCCGACGACACCATCCAGCATGCCGGCGTGTTTCTCGGCATGGGTGGGCTGGCCGGCCACGGCCACAAGTACCTGCCTCGCAATGCGCCGGGCTACTTCTGCCGGGCGGTGCTGCGCAATGCAGTCAGCGCGGTCACTGCGGCTTGCCTCGTGATCCGCACGAGTATCTATCGTGAAGTGCGCGGACTCGACGAGGGTCTGGTCATCGCCTTCAACGACGTCGATTTCTGCCTGCGCGTGCGCGACGCCGGCTACCGCAACGTGTGGACCCCGTTTGCCGAGTTGTACCACCACGAGTCCGCTTCCCGCGGCTATGAAGATACGCCCGAGAAGATGGCGCGCTTTGTCGAAGAAATCGAGTTCGTGAAGAAGCGCTGGGGCGATGCCTTGTGGAACGACCCGTTTTACTCGCCCAATCTGTCGATCGACTCGACCGACTTCGTGATGACCATGAGCCCGCGTCTCGCGTGCCATCAATAATACCATGCCATTGACAAAAGATTGGGCCACGGAGTGCCGGCATCCGTCTCCCACCGTACTGTTTGCGCTTCCCAACGCAATCTATTTTCTGTTGAAGTTCCGGTCCGACCTCGCATCGTTCGAGCATCAAACGATCGAAAGCCGGATCACGCTGTATTTCTGGTGGAAGGCATACGGCGAGCGCGACTATCCGGATTTCGAGTGGGTGCTCGGCGAGGCGGATGTCGCGTATCTCGCACAACTGGACACGCAGACGCTGGTCGACAAGTTTCCGCAGGCCGTCAGCTTCTGGCTGGCCGGCAATGCGCCCGATATTCTGGATGACAAAGCATTGCTCGAGACGCTGCTGCGCAGCGATCTGGCAATCGGGCCGACGCGCGCCCGGCTGCCGCGCTTCATGACGCTGCTGGTCAACGCGCGCGCGGACCTGCGCGCCAACCTCGATCTCGACGCGTTCTCGGGTCAACTCGCCGCTTTGAGCTGGTGGGAAACGCATGGGCAGTTCGAATATCCGCGCCTGTCATGGTCGCCGAATCCGGTCTGGGACAGCCTGAACGAACTGGGTAGCGAGCATCACCCCACCCAGATCGACGTCCCGGCCTTCCTCGAACTGTTGGTCAATAGCCGCCCCGACCTGCGCTCCAGCATGGACATGACAACGTTTGCCGGACGTCTTGGCGCATTGATCTGGTGGGACGAACACGGCAAGTTCGAGTACCCGAGGCTGGTCTGGCAAACCTCCACCGCCATTCTTCAACTGAACGAGATCGAGCACGACGAGACGGGCACGCTGATCGATATTCCGCGTTTCGTCGCGCCCCTCGTCAGCGGTCGACCTGACCTGAGGAGCATGATCGACCTCAGCAGCTTCAAGGGCCGCTTCAGCATGCTGTTGTGGTGGGATACGCACGGCAAGCGCGAATACCGCCGGCTCGACTGGCCGACGGCGAAGATTTTCGACCGCCTGAACGAGCTCGATAACGGCGATGCACGCGGGCTGCTCAAGACACCGCATTTTCTGCCGCTTCTGATCGACAGCCGGCCGGATCTGCAGGCGCTCTTCGATCTCGACACGTACCTCGGCCGGCTCGACGTGATGCAGTGGTGGATGGGCGGCGGCAAGCTGGAATATCCGAGTCTCCATTGGCCGATTCAGGAAACGCTCGACGACCTGCTGCGCACGGACTCGATGCCTGCCACGGCAATCGCGTTGCCCCGGCTGCTGCTCGGCGTCCGTGAGAACCGACCCGACCTGACCGAGGCCTTCGACATCACGACGCTGCAAGGTGCGTTGGGCCTCGTTGCGTGGTGGTACACGTCCGGCCGGCTCGAATATCTGCAATTGCGGCACCTGCGTATCGTGCCGAGCGAGATCCGCGATCAGGCGGCAACGCAGCTCAGAGACCAGCAGCCCCGCATCCAGATGCGGCCGTTCGGCGTGAATATCGTGGGCTTCCCGCAAGGCGTGCTCGGTCTCGGCGAGGACGCGCGCATGGCCGCGCAAGCCATGCAGCTCGGCAATATCGACGTTGCGCTCATCAATGCGCCGATGAGTGGACCGGCCCGGATCGATACGTCGATCAACCACCTGCTGCGCGACGAACTCGACTATCAGGTCAGCCTGTTCTGCCTGCCGCCGCCGGAGATGGTGCGGCTCGCGCTCGAAGGCGGGCGCCGCATGATCGAGTCGGACACGTACAGGATCGGTGCATGGCCGTGGGAACTGCCTCACTGGCCGAGCGCGTTCGGGCAAGCCCACGCGTTCGTCGACGAGATCTGGGCGCAAAGCCGTTTCGTTGAAGCCGTGTATGCGAAACTGGGCCGCACCAAGGTGCGGCACATGCCCATGGCCGTGGTCATTCCGACGCCGCAATCCATTGACCGCCAACGCTATGGCCTGCCGAAGGACGACTTCCTGTTCTATCTGATGTTCGACGGCAATTCGTGGCTGACGCGCAAGAACCCGGTCGCCGGAATCATGGCGTTCAAGCAGGCTTTCGCGAAAGAAACCAGCGGCGTCGGCCTCGTCATCAAGGCGATGAACGTTCGCGCCGACGACCCGACATGGCGGCAGGTGCTCGAACTGGCGGCTGCGGACGAACGCGTCCATATCGTCTCCGAGCGGCTGAACCGGCAGGACACGATCGACTTCATGGCCTGCTGCAACGCGTACATTTCGCTGCATCGCAGCGAAGGCTTCGGCCGCGTGATTGCCGAGGCAATGGCCTTGGGCCAGCCGGTCGTCACCACCAATTTCTCGGGCAATGTGGACTTCTGCGACGAGCAGACCGCATTCCTCGTCGATGGCGAACTGGTGCCGCTGCGCCCTGGCGACTACCTGTTCCACGAAGGACAGTACTGGTGCGATCCTGACGTAGGGATTGCCGCCGGCCAGATTGCCCGCGTCTTCGGCGACGCCAATCTGCGCGAAGGCATTGCCCAGGCGGGTCGTGAACGTATCGAAAGAGACTATTCGATGGCGGCGGTGGCGCGCGCGTATGCGCAGCGTCTCGATGAAATTCGAAAAACAGTGAGCGCGCGATGAGACTGCTGATCTGTGCACCGGACATCTTTGAAGGCGACGCCGTCGGCAACCATTGCCTCGGGCTGGCTGCGATGGCTGAGCGCGCAGGTTGGGAGTCGCGCGCGTACGCGAAGCACTTCGACGCGGCGATCTCGCAGGTGCGCCCCATCGAAACGCTCTTCGCGGAAGCCACCAGCGAGGATCTTCTGTACGTCAGCTATTCGATCTTCGCGCCGAACCTCGATCGATTGCTGGCGTTGCCGTGCAGGAAGATCTGCTACTACCACGGCATCACCGATCCCGCCTTGCTGCGTGAATTCGAGCCGGTGACGGCCGACTTGTGTGAGCAGGCCTTTTTGCAGCTGCCGAAGTTGGCGGGCTTCGATCTCATCGTCACCAACTCGAAACATGTGGCGCAGGATCTCGCGCCGTATGTCGACATCGCGAGCATCGTCGTCATTCCACCCGTATTCGAGACGCTGCCCACTCTCGCGGACAGCGCGATCGCGCGCCCTGCCCCGGAGCTCTTCAACATGCTGGTGCTGGGCCGTGTCGTGCCGCACAAGCGGGTCGAAGATGCGATCGAAGTACTCGCGCATGTCGTCGAAGGTGGCGTCGATGCGACGATGACGATCGTCGGCAGCATGCCGAACTACGATTACAGCAAGTTCCTGCTCAAGCGCGCTCGCGCGCTCGGCGTGCTGACGCGGATTGATTTCACGGGCATGGTCGACGATGCGGATCTGCTGTCGAGTTATGACCGCGCTTCGCTGTTACTCTCGATGAGTCGCCACGAGGGCTTTTGCATCCCCGCGCTGGAAGCGATGCATCGCGGCATTCCCGCGGTGGTGCGGGCCGGTCACGCGGCCGCCGAAGTGGTCGACGACGCCGGATTGGTCAGCGATACACATGAGACAGCGGAGCAGATCGCCGCGCGCATTATTGCGCTGCGCAACGATGCGTCGCGTTGGAACGCATTGACACAGCACGCGCGCGAACGCGCCGGCAATCTGCTGCAACTCACGTCCTGGCGGCATTGGTTGGAAGTGTTCGACGCGGCTCGTCGCGGCACGCGTTCGTGAAGAGTCGCGTAACGAGTGTCGGCCCGAGGGTCAGCGGCGCCGACGCTCGTGCCCCATCGAACAATCAGCACGAGAATTGCTCCATTAGAAGAAGCGGCTCACACTTCTGACTGCGCGCCCCCAATCAGCAAGCGACTCGTTAGCATCGGCAATGAAAGCTCAACCCAAAATTCTGGTTACCACTTACCACTCCGCTTTTCTCGCGAAAGGCGGGGGCGAGTTCGAAATCGTCAGCCTCGTCGACAGTCTGAAGAAACAAGGCTACATCGCCGATATTTACGGGCCGTTTTCGCAGTCCATCGACAACTACGACGTCGTTCTGCATTTCTCCGTGCATGGTGGCGGACTTGAATTGCTGCGCTCCATCGCGGCGGCGGGCAAGCCGATCGTGCTGTGGCCCAACCTCTGGATCAACGCCGAACAACCACCGCCCCCGGAGATGATCGCTGAGCACGTCAGGCTCGCGAAATACATCGTCTTCAAATCGGTCGCGGAGAAGGAGCATTTCTGCTCGCACTTTCCCGCGCCCGAAGAAAAGATCCGGCTGGTGCCCGCCGGCGTCGACGTCGTGTTCACGAAAGATGCGCCGCCTGGGCTGTTCCGCACCATGTACGACCTCGACGAATACGCGATCTGGTTCGGCGTGATCGAGCCCAGCAAGAATCAGCTGCTGGCGATCCGGGCGCTACGCGACAGCGGCACGCCGCTGGTGTTCGTCGGCCGCTCGCGCAACCGCGCCTACTATGAGATGTGCCGCCGCGAAGCGCCGGCCAATTCCCTGTTCATCGACGGCCTGCCGTATCGGTCGGAAATCATGCGCGCGGCGTTGCAGGAAGCGAGCTACTACATCGAGATTTCGAAAGAGCCGGCCGGCCTGTCGGCGATTGCCGCGGGGCTCGCCGGTTGCCGGCTGGTGTTAAGCGACTCGGCGTGGACGCGCGAACACTTCGACGGCTTTGCGCAGTTCGTCGATCCCGACTCCGAGACCAGTGTGCGTAGCGGCGTGGCGGCGAGCCTCGCGTCGAATCCGCACATGGCGGAGTTGCGCCGGCATTTGCAGAAGCACTGCCTGCCGGACGCCATCATTCCGCTGCTGAATGTCTTCGACGAAGCGGTGGCGTCATCATGATGCTCTACCTGTTCCGTCATGGGAAATCGCACGCAAACACCGCGCGGCTCGTCACCGGCACGCCGGCGGATACGCTCGTCGACGAAGGCCGGCGCCAGGCCGAAGCAATGCAACGCTGGCTGGATCAGGTGCAACTGGACGCGGATCACTTCTTCACCAGCACGTGGCGGCGCGCGCAGGAAACCGCGCGCCTGATGTTTCCGCGAGCCGAATGGCGGATCGACGCGCGTCTCGGCGAGACCGATGCGGGCTCGGTGGCCGAATGGCCGCTCGCGGAATTCGTCACGCAGCAGCCCCAGTTCTACCGCAACAACGCGACGCCCTACCCCGGCGGCGAGTCTCATGAAGCGCTGAACCGGCGCGTGATGAACTGGCTCGATGAACTGCTGGCGCAACAGGCGGCCGACGCGCGGATCGTGGTGGTCGCGCATTCCGGGCCGATCGCGTGTCTGATTCAGCATGCGCTCGGCATCGGCATGGAGCGGTTTCCGGCGCTGCTGCCCGCGCATGCGAGCCTGACGGTTATCGAGTATGCGCACGGCGGCGCACACGCCGACGCGAACGCGCGCAAGGCGACGCTGAAGGGCTTCTCGCTGACGCCGGCCGAAACCGCCGGCCCCACGCTGACCCCAACGAGGCAATGAGAAATGATGAAGGTGTTGGCACTCCAGCGGGTTTCCCACGTTGCGGCGGATGCGCTGTCGCTGTCCGTGGAAGCGCGTGTCACCGAGGCATTGGACTACCTGACCGATCAGGGTCAACTCGTCTATGCCGCGATCGCTGAGAACCATGATCGCGCGCACGCGGCGCTGAACTGGGCCGATGTGCTCATTCTGAGCAAGCACAGTTCGCAGGCCGCCGTGGAAATCGCCACGCAGGCGAGGAAGCGCGGTCTGCGCGTGATCTACGACGTCGACGACTGGATCTTCTCATTCCCGTCGTATAGCAACGCAAAGAAGATGTCGCGACAACTCGATGCGATTCAGGCGCTGATCGGACTCGCGGACGTCGTGACCGTGGCGAACAAGAATCTGTATGCCGGTATCAAGGAGTATTGCGAGCATCCCGTGCTGCTGCCGAACGGCATGTATGTCGAGAAGTACATTCCGGAGAAGCGGGGCTGGGAGAATGCCGAGTCCGATCCGCCGAGAATCGTGTTCACGAATGCGGATCTCATCAAGGTGCACAACAGCAAGGAAGTGCTGCTCAGAGTGTTGCAGGACTTCTTTCATCTGCACCCGGAATACACGCTGGATTTCTATGGCGACCCCTTCCCGGAAATCTTCTCGCTGCCCTTCCTGCACTACACGAGCCGCAAGCAGTACGCCGATTACGTGCAATCGCTGATCGCGGGCAATTACGCGTTCTCGATCACGCCGCTGGGCGGCGCGGAAGACGCGGAGAGCCTGTTCTTCAACAGTTGCAAGAATCCGTTCAAGTACCTCAATTACGGCACTGCGCGAGTCGCGGGCATCTATTCGCGCAGCCCGATCTACGAAGACTGCATCGAGCACGAACGGACCGGCCTGCTGGTCGACAACACTTATGAGGCCTGGCTCTCGGCGATGGAGTCGATGGCGGCGGACGCGCAGTTGCGCCGCGACATCCGCGAACGGGCTTACCAGGACGTGCACGACAGGCACCATATCCGCTTCAGCGCTGAAGTTCTGACTTCCGTGTTGACGAACTGAAGCCGGAGAGACGAGATGCGTAAATACGGTATCTACGAGCCGCTCTATCAGCCCGGGCAGCAATTGTCGAGCGACGCGTTCCTGCCGCTCGAGATTCGCGACAACCGGGCGGCGGCGTGGCGCGAGTTCAGGATGCTCGTCGATCTGTACCGCAGCGGGGTCCATTTGAAGCACGCCGCCACCGGGCTCTTTTCACCGAAGTTCACGCTGAAGTCCAGGATTAGCGCCGAGCAATTCACCGCGTTCGTGGATGCGCAGCCTGGCTGCGACGTGTGGTTCATCAATCCGTTTCCGCAGCTTGCGTATTGGTCGTTCAATGTGTGGATGCAGGGCGAGCACGCGCATCCCGGCTTGCGGCAAGCGGCCCAGGCGCTCCTGGATGCGTCGGGAATCGACTGGCAGTTGAACGAAGTGCCGCGTCAGGGCAACAGCACGCTGTCCTACTGCAATTTCTGGGTCGGCTCGCCGAGCTTTTGGGATGCCTATGTCGGACAGGTCCTCGTCCCTATCGCCGACTTTCTGGAGAACAACGCGGATCACCCGGCCGCGCGCGCCGTGATGCTGGACACTACGCACACCGATCCGGCGCCGTTCCTGCCGTTCCTCGTCGAACGGCTGTTCAGTACTTATCTGTCGCTGACGCCGCAATGCAAGGTGGCGTCATATCCGATTTCCTGCGAGCAGGTCGCGGACTACTGCATCGACGACTTCGAACGCCTGCTGGTTCGCAACATGCGACCGCTGGTGGAGCGCGCCGACATGTCTGGCGTCTTCGATCAGCGGCTCACCGGGCAGATGGATTTCATGTGCGCCATCTGGCAACAGCATTTTTTCGACGTCTACACGCAAACGCCCCACCCGCACACCGGCAGATTAATCGCGCCGCCTGTTTGACAGCTTAGTTCGGCTATGATGAGGGCTCGGTAAGAATCTGGAAGTCTCTTCAAGCAGGAGAGCCCGATGTCTGCATGCCGTACTCCCCTCACCCGCAAGCAAAAGCTGCTCGCCGGGTTGGATCAGAAAAGCAGTCTTGGCCTGGAGATCGGGGCGCTATGCCGCCCGTTTCTTCTCAGGGACGACGGGCCCGTCATTTATGTCGATCACGCCAACACGCAAACACTGCGTGAAAAATACCAGAACGACCCTAATGTGAACGTGGACGCCATCGTCGACGTGGATGCCGTATGGGGCGCCAATACGCTTCTGCAAGCATTGGGCGGCAGGCACGTCGACTACGTGGTCGCTTCGCATGTGGTCGAACACGTGCCGGACCTCATCGCGTGGTTGCACGAGCTGCGCTCGGTGTTGAATCCCGGCGGCGAGGTCAGGCTGATCGTGCCGGACAAACGCTTCACGTTCGATTACTTCCGCGAAGAAACCCGGATCGCGGCGGTCCTGCACAGCAACCTGGTGGGCGCACGGGTTCCGCAACCGCAGGTCCTGATCGACTACTGCATCAACGTCGCAAAAGTGGATTGCGCGTCAGCCTGGAGGGCGCCGCTCGACCCGTTCGCGGTCGAACGACATCACAATCTCGACACCGCATTGGGGGTGGCGCAGGATTGTCTGCAGAATGGCGCCTATCACGACGTGCACTGCTGGGTATTTTCGCCGCGTTCGTTCGCACGCCTGTTTCGTGAAATGGCGGAACTCGGGCTGATCGACTTCGCATGCGGCAACTTCTTCGACACCGAGCGAAACGATATGGAGTTCTTCGTTTCGCTCAAACCGTCGAACGACAAGTCCCAGACGGTCGAGAGCTGGCGCCGGATGGAAACGCAAGCTCGTGACGATGCGCCCGGTCGCCCGTTCTGGAAAACTCGGCGCGCATTGCGATTCGCAGTCCAACGCTGCTGAGTATGGCCGGTGAGCCGGAGCCGGTGAGCCCGGCCGCCGGCAACCAGAAGCGGCCGGTACGAACACCCGCCTAGCGGAAAATATTGCGCTGATACAGCGCCACGTTCCTGATGCCGAATGCACCGCACGCGTTCGGGTCGGCAAGCGTCATTTGCAGCCCCTTGACCTTTTCGAGCGTGAGCCAGCGAGGATACGCGTCGAGCGGGACGATCAGCACTCCGTCGTCGGCCGTGAAGGTCAGATGGGCTGCATCGGCCGGACCCTGTTGCTGGTCGCCCCACCACGCTATTTTGAATCGCGGCGTCGCGCGGCGGTCCACGCAGGAAAATTCGAAACGAAGCATGCCTGCGGAATGACCGGAAACGCCGAGCGCGGACAGGTCGAAGCTCAATTGCGAATTGCCGCCGGTGACCTTATAGAGGCCGGCTTCCTGAGCCAGATCGCGCAAGGTCGGGGCCGGCGCGTCGAGCGACGCCACCCGTGTCATTTTCTTCGACAGCGACTTGTCCGAACGTCCCCAGGCCACCGGAATCTTGCCCAGCTCAGGCGTCGCGAACGACGCATCCTGCAACGTCAACCGGTACTCCGCTTGCAGCGCGGGTTCAAGCGTCACGTCGACGACGCCGGGATAGCCTGCCTGTGCAGGATCGAGCGTGCCGCCGTCGAGCCAGATCGCATGCTGTTCGGCGGATATCTTCGTGACGCTGCGTGTCTCGCCATTGCGCAAACGAACCGGCGTGCCCGGCGCGAACGCGACCATTGGCGTGCTCGAGTCTAGCGACAATGCGGCTTCGCTACGGCTGACGCCTCTGTCCCACTTATCGTCCGTCAGGTTGCGTATTCCAGCCGTCAACCGTTGTCCCTGCTGCGCGATCATCGCCGGTGCGCTCAAGCCGAGAATGACGCCGTCCGCCCACACCGGCGTGTAGTGATCCATCACGAACCGGTACAGCACGGGGTCTCGCAATGCGAGTCCGCCGCCGTCATACGTAATGTTGTCCGCCGACAGCAGCGCGATGCTGGGCAAAGCGCGCTCCAGCCTCGCCACCGCTTGCTGTTGCTGCCGAACCGGCGCCATGTTGTATGCCGCCGTGACGGGCATCGTCACCGGCCGGCCGAAATAGAAAGTCTGTGCGTTGTGCGAGGTCAGATCGAGATAGCCCACGCCCGGCGCTAGCTTGCTATTGAGCAGCGTGTTGAGCTTGACGAGCCGCGCCCATTGCTCGTCCTGCACCATCCCCTGGCCGACGTTGGGCATCCCCCAATCCACGCCGTTTTTCATCGGCAACACGGGAATGGACGGCGCCGCGGAGAACACCGCCGTGTAAAACGCCAGGGTCGTGTAATTCAGCGTCGCGCTCATTCCCGCGACGAGCACGATCAACGCAGTGCGGTTGAACCGCAGCGTCGAGTGCCACGCGACGACCGGAATCAGTACCGACCAGCCGAAAATGGCCGCGAGCCCCGCACGGGACATATCGCCCGCATCGATGCGTCCCATCGAATAAGGCGTCAGCAGCAGCGCGAACAGCATCACGACCACAGCCGGCAAGAACGCCGCACTGCGCGTGGCGCGATTCCTGATGCCGGTGTAGACCATGATCAAACAGAAAGCGGGCGCGCCGAGCCACAACATCCGGATCGTTTCGAAAACCAGGCCGGACTTCGGGCTGCCGGGATTCCAGCTGATCTCCCACGGAATACCATACGCGACCTGATTGATCGGACCGTTGTCGAGTACATAGCGGATCGCGCCGATCAACATGGCGCCCAACGGCGTCACCACCGCGAGCACGAGCAGCACGACGCAGACCGTCGCGAGCGTCTTCCAGCCTTCGCGCTCGTCACCCCGCCACATGCGCCATACCGCTTCGAGCGCGAGGATGCCGGAGGCGGCGGCGAGCAGCAGACCTGCGGGCGGCACGCTCAGCACCACGATCGTCGCGCTCACGAGCCACACCGCGAGCCAGCGGGCCGGCCGCGCTCGCAGCGAACTGCTGAACCACAGGCACATGAACGGTGTGAAAAACAGAAAAGCCGTTCTGCCGCCGATGAAGAAGGTCGATACCAGCGCCAGCCCCAGGCTGCCGGAAAACCTATAAAGCGCAAAGAAAGCAACGAGCGCGAGCAGCGTCGAACTCAGCCGGGTCGCATCGAAAATACTCGTCGCCGTGCCGTCGTAGAACACGACCGACAGCAGTCCGGGCAGATCGTCCTCCATGAAGCCGTGAGGAGAGATATAGCCGACATACGGCACCACACCCTTCAGATACGACCACCAGCCGAGCAGGTTCTGGCCGAACTCGTAGTCGTTCGGCGCCAGCGACGGGCCGAGCGTGTTGCCGAACTTGAATGCGATCAGGAGGCCAAACAAAGCGAGCGGCGAGAAAAGGACTTTGTAGCTCTGCCGCTCGTCGCGGCAATAGCCGACATAGCGCCGGAAAACATCGATGACGCCCGCGACGGCCAACGCAATCACGAGCCCCTTCAACGCCCAGGTCGTCGGGTATTTGGTGAGCGCTCCGTCAGGTAGCGCGAGCCGCGCCGGATACAGCGCCAGGAAAAACAGCGGCAAGCCCAACTGGCCGATCAGGATGCTTTTTGGCAAGACGCGCAACGTCAGTCGCGGCGTGAAGGCCGACGCCAGCACTGCAACAAAGAGCACGCCGATCAGCAGATGCGATACCCTGGCGTAGCGTGTCACGTCCACATGGCCGCTCATGCCCACTGGCAAGCGGCCCGTCACGAGCGCAATTTCAAGCGGCACGAGTGCGATCAGAAACGCCGAGAACAGGCTCAGCCCGGTCAGCCATGGCGACACCCGCTCCGGCTTTTCCGCCTGCAACCATGCCGACACGCCGAGCACCAGCAAGCCCGCCGCGGAGACAAGCAGGATGGTTCGGTCGATCGACGCGCCAGTGATCAGACCCGCGACCACCACCACTGACGGCACCGACCACCACAGCAACTGTTCCGCAAGATCACGCGCATACGACCCCTGCGTGGCGTGGTTCGTCAGGGTCCTGATCTGCGCCGACAGAAAGGCGAGACCACCGAGCAGCACCGCCATGAAAAACAGCGGCGCGAACAGATCCTGAAACTTCGTATTCGCGCTCCAGGTGATGTTCCCGACGATGAAATCCGCGTACGCCGGCGCCAGCGTCAAGCGAAGACCCAGCGCCAGGGCGGTGGCGGCCAGAGAGGCCGACGCCACCACCACGCTCGTTTTTTCTGTGTTTGTCAGTTGGTTTGGCATTGAACATCTCTTTCATCGCAGATCAGGCGCGTGCGAGCCGCGCTAGCACTTCACGACGGGTTATAAGCGCCGAAGCACGCCTTGAACAAAACTTGCAACACCGAGAGATTGCCCTTCACGCTGCTGATCTTCGTGGGCACTTCGCCCTTTGGATAACGACGCGTGGTCGCGACTTCGAGGCAGCGGTAGCCGAGCTTCGGCGCACGATACGACAGGTACGCGAGCAGCTCGTAGGTATCGAACACGTCGCGAAACGGCGCGACGCGCGGGTCCAGCAGCATCTTGCGGCTGTAGGCCCGGAAACCCTGGGTCGTATCGGTCCAGTGAAAACCGGAAAAGAGGCTGAGCATCGGCGCATGAATCAGCCGGATCGCCAGATCGCGCGACTTCGGCGTGTTCTCCGCGACGCCGCCGGACAGGTAGCGCGACGCCTGCACGAAATCCACGCCGCGCTTCAATTCTTCGATGAAGCGCGCAATCGCGTCGGGATCGTCTTTGTCGTTTCCGTCGATCGTGACGATGCCCTCATAGCCCTGGTCCAGCGCGAACGCGTAAGCGCAGCGCAACTGCGCACTCAGCTTGCCGGGCCCCGTCTTGAGCAGCAGCGTGTGCACGCCCTGGCTCTTCAGGAACTCGAGATCGAGCGAACCATCGGTACTGCCGCCGTCGACGATGATCACATCCGCCGTGGCGTGAATGCCCAGCGCCGCCATCCGCTCGAGCAGATTGCGGATGCGCGCGCCCTCGTTGATCACCGGGATCACCACACACCACGGACTACGCGGCTCCGACGTGAGCTGAATTCTGAAAGCGGGCACCTGCCAGGTGGCGCGGGCCTCTTGGGACATATCGAGTTTCATTGAAGTCTGTGATCCATTTTTATTTCACGCTACGCGGGCCGTGATCAGTGCAACGCCCGCGATGATGAACAAGATCCCCGCGCCGACGGTCCAGGGAAAAGGTTCACGGAATATCACCACCGACAGGATCGCCACGGTCGCGATCGCGCCGGCGGTCAGTACCGGTTGAGCAACGTTCAGCGGCAGCCTGCCGAGCGCCGCCGCGTAGAGCAGAAAAGCCGCGCCGTACAACGCGAGACCGAGCCAGAAAGGTCCGTTCTTCAGCGCGCCGACCGGATCGCTGAGACTCGGAAATTGCCTTGGCGGCATCATCGCGATTTTCACCAGCACGCTTGCAGACGCATTCGACGCGATACCCAGCACCAGAATGAGCCATTTCATGCGGACGTTGCGCCGTCGGCGCGGTAGCATCGAACGGCCTCGCCGACAGCGCGACGCACCGCGTCCACCGCCGAGCCGGATTTCGGCGCCAGCATTTCGATCGACACCACCTGCCCGGGCAACAACTCGGCCAGCACCTCGGCTACCGCGCGATGATTCGTCCCGCCCTCGCCGAGCGTGACGAGATTCGGTTCGCTCGCGTGCACGTGGCCGATCAGGTGCGCGTATCGGGTGACGACGTCGCGCGCATCTTCTTCGTTGATCGTGACCGCACCCGTATCCAGTTGCATCCGGATTGCCGGATGCGCGACCGCCTCCACGACCGTCGCCGTATCGCGGCTGTTCGTCATGAAATTGGCGCCGTAGCACGGCGGATTGGGTTCGAGACAAACGAACACGCCCTGCCCGGCAGCTATGTCGCCCAGGCGGCGGAAGAACGTCACCGCGATATCGTGCGCGGCATCGTCGGCAAGACCCGTGCGATCACGATTACGCGGCGACCCGAACACGAGCCGCTGTGCGCCCAGGCCCGAGCCGATGCGGCACACGGCACGCAAATGCTCCAGCATCGCTTGCTGCGATTCGGCCGTGCCGAACAGATTCAGCCCGGTTGTCCCGAACAGCAGCGACTGCATCCCCGTGATTGCGATGCCGCGATCGGACCACCACGCGCGAACGCGTGCGATGTCCGCCGCCTCGGCGGTCTTCGGGTCCGGAAAATATTTGCCGGGCGCAACGTCGATCGCGTCGATGCGATGCTGCTGCAAAATGTCCGCGACCAGTTGGTCGTCGGCGACTTCCCAGGCGATGTTCGAAATGGCGATTCTCATGCCTTCCCCGCCGATTCGACTGCGGCCTTCAGCGGCTCGGATTGCGCATAAGAGCGCACGGCCTGAATGGTTTCGCGCTTGCTGTACTGATACGAGCCCGTGGCCCCGAACAGACCGGCGTGCACGGTACGGAAGTCGTAGCGGGCGGGGTGCGTCACCGTCGCCTGATCGAACGGTTTGCCAAAGCCGGCTTCCGAGACCTCTGCCACGGTGACCGGCTCGGCGGTCAGATGCACGAGCTTCAGACCGGCCGCGAGAGCGGTCTGGATGTCATCCCAAAGGTTCACCATCGGATAGAACTGGAACGAGCCCCGGCTATCGATCGCGTGCAGATTGTTGTTGTTCAGGAGATCGAAAATAACGTTCTTGCGCAGCCCCGGCCCGACGAGTCCAGGCAGACGAACGATCAAATGACGGGGAAAGTGCGACTCGACGAATTTCTCCAGCAGGCGCCGGTGCAGCCCATAGGCATGCAGCCCTTCCTCGTCCACCGGCGTGTTCTCATCGACGCCGAGCGGATTGCCGAACACGTCGACCGTGCTGATCAGCACGAACGTGTCGCACTGAACCGTCGACAGATGATCGATCAGCCCTTCGATCTTTTCGCGGTCTGCTTCCGGTTGCGCATTCGCGATCCACTTCTGAGCCGGCGCTCCCGCACCGACCACGAGGCCAAACGACGACCCGCGAATCTGCTCGATATTGGTCGAACGGAATTGCGCATCGAAATGCTTTTGCTTCAACAGGGTCGATCCCACAAACCCCGTATATCCAATCAGTGCATCGCTCATTTGCGTGTTCCCAATACTGTTTGCGTTTGCGAAATAGAAACGAAGGTCTCCGCGTCCAGCTTCTCAAGCACGTCGTAGATGTTGTCGATCTTGCCGCCCAGGATCGAATACAGGCCATCGGACGCGGCGTATTTTTCGAACAAAATCGGACGACCGTCGTCTCCTTCGTTCTTCACGAGAACCGTTTTGACCTCAAACAGCGATTCGACGTAACGCGCATCATAAACCGCGGGAAAGTAGCGCCCCACATCCCGCACCATGCGGTCCACGCGGCTGTCGCGCGGGTACTCGTTCAATCTCTTGTACGGGTCCTCGCCGGGCGCGTCCATCCAGCTCGAATGCGGCGTGTAGCGTACGTGCGAGAGCGTATGAAGGCCACGGGCCGGAAACGGCATCATCGAGAAAAACGGACCGTCCATCACGGTCACGCCAAGCCCGCGCAATTCGGGCACGGTCTCGACCAGCGCCATCTCGGTGATCTCGTGCTTCAGCTTCGTTTGCGTGCCGCGAAAGTCGCCGGCGAACTGATTCAGGCCACTATACGTGCAGTTAAAGACATATTTGGCCTGCAGGGTCGGATGGTTCGCATCGTTGCACGCCAGCGCGAAACCTTCGTCAAGCCGATGAATGTGCTCGACTCGCGTGTTGAGCCTGACATCGATATCGAACTCGGCCAGCTCGCGCCTCGCCCAGTCCGCAAGTTTGGTGGAATCGAACGCATACTCTTCCACCAGAAACACCTGCTCGATCAGACGCGGTTCGAACAGATCGCGAATCTGCTGCGGAGCCGTTTCGAGGCTCGCGCCGATCTCGCGGCAAAACCGCTCGAATTGCCGCGCCGTCACTTTGGAATTGCGCCGCGCGATCGCGTAGACCTTGGTGAAGTCGCGCTTCACCACATCGGGAAAATCGTGGACGAAACGAGGCAGGTTGATACGGCTGCGGAACGCGGTCGTGAAGCTGCGCGGATAGTGATAGCCGTTGTGAACGCGCGCCTGATTGTTGTACGAAGCACGCGCCAGCAATGCCGGCTCGCGCTCGATCAATGTCACCGTTTTCAGGCCGCGCTGCTTCTTGAGGTAAATCGCGATCGCCGTTCCGTAGAAGCCACCGCCAATGACCACAGCATCTTGCATGAGCAGATCCTCCCGCTTACTCAGGAGGAATGCATGGAGTCGTTCACATCCGCGCGGTGTGGCTCAGGCAATCTGACGTCTTCGATATTCAGTTTCTGGCGACGCGTCATCACGCTGCTCGTGAATTCCTGGGCAACATGGTACAGAGGACCCTCGTTGCTCAGTCGCGCCATTTGCAGGATGTACTCGCCAAGCACCAGCAGCACGAGCGAGATCAGAAAGAACATGCCGGATTGCTGCAGCGACAGCGTCACCCAGCCTGGCGCCACGTTCGACTTCATCAAGCCGATCGCGATCACGTAGATCGAGTAGACCAGATTCGACACCGCACCAAACAACGAAAGCGCGGTCACGAGTCGCATCGGCGCCTTGGTGGTCGACACGAGCAGGCGGATGCCGCGATCGATACTGTGCGACAGGCGCTTCGCTTGCGCGGCCTTGGGCAGCGCGCTGTAAGTCAGGTTCACGCGTGCAAAACCACCGGTGGCCGGCAGATAGCGATAAGTCATCGCGGGCATCGGATGCTGCAGCATGAAATTGATCACGCGTTTGCTGAGCAGCCGGTACTGAGGCGCGTCTTTGGCCAGATGCACGCCGTTGGACCATTTGTACAACGCATTAAACGCTTTCAGGCAGGTGCGATAGGCCCAGCTTTGCACAGGCTGCTGTTCGTTCGCGGCAAATACGACGTCCGCGCCGCTCGCGGCTTTGTCGAGCATGGTCGGCAGGAACCGGATGTCGTCGGCCAATGGGTCGACGACCGCAACGAAATCGCCGAGAGCATTTTCCAGACCCACCCACGAAGCCGTATCCGAATCGACCTCCTTGGTCAACGCGTACACCTGCAAATTCGGCAAGCCGCGATCGCCCGCAAGCTGCTTGAGTGCGGCGACACTGTCGTCCTCGGACGCGTTGTCCACGACAATCAGTTCGTAGTCGCTGACAAGCGTGCTCAGGACCGAGGCTGCGTCCATCAGGATGGCTTCGATATCCCGCGCCTGATTGCGAACGACAAATACAACGGACAAAAACACCGGGAAAAACACTACCTGCCTCCTTGGCAATAACCTGGCCTGCGACACCCCTCCTTGAATTTCCGGCGTCGACATCGTGCAACACATTCGAACGGCACGATCGACATCTTTACGGACGTGACAGAAGAGTGCAATGCGCAATATATGCGGGCCTGGGACGGCTGTGGCCGCTTGGGCCGTCATGCACGTTTCGTGCAAACAGAGTTGGGAAATGGCTTCCGGAACCTCGCCAGGCCGGAAATTTTGAGTCTAACTATGCCGTCACCGGCTCTTTATCGCAAGTTGTTTCAAACTGTAAGCGGACCGCGCAACGCTGCACGCAGGCGTGTCCGCAAGCGCCGTTATCGCTCCAATATCTGTTCATAAAGCGCCCGATACGCATTGCCCAGCGCCGGCCCGGAGAAAAGCCGCTCATACCGCTCACGCGCCGCCGCCCCCATCGTTTGGGCAAGCGCCTCATCCCGCACGAGTTCGTTGACCGCCGCCGCAAACTCCACCGGCGACTCGGGCGGCGCCACGAAGCCCGTCACTCCATGCTCGTTCACATACGACGTGCCCGAGCCCACCTCGCAGCAGACCATCGGCTTGCCGAACATTTCCGCTTCGACGAGCACCATGCCGAACGCCTCCGAGCGCAAATGCGACGGCATCACCAGCGCACGGCAGCCGCTCAGCAACGCGACCTTCTCTTCGTGCGACACCTGCCCCGCGAACACGACGTTCGACGCGCCCACCTGCTTCGCCAGCTCCGTCAGCCGCTCCATTTCCGGCCCCGACCCGGCGATGACGATCTTGCAGCCGATCGACGGCGCCGCCTCGATCAACGTGTGCAGCCCCTTGTAGTAGCGCAGCACGCCGAGGGCGAGCACATACGGCTCACTGCCGAGCTTCAGCCGGTCGAGGCATTGCGGCGCGAAACGGCCTAGTTGCGGATCGTCACGATAGTCGATGATGCCGAGCGGAATCGCCTTCAGACGCTCGCTGTCGACCACGCTGGTCAGCACGGCGCTGCTGCGCGCGTAGACGGCCGAGGTGGCGACCACCGCCGACATCGAACGCAGCATCGAGCGCATCAACGGCCCGTATACATAGCCGAGCGCGCGCTGACGCACCACGTCGGAGTGATAGGTCATCACCGCCGGCTTTTTTACGCGTCCCAGCAGATGCAGCACGTCAGCGAACGGCCACGGAAAATGGAAATGCAGCACGTCGGCCTGTTCGGCCTGCGCGCGATACTGCCGCAGCGACTCGAAGCCGCCGAGGTCGCACGAAGCAGGCGCGGCCCATGAGCGCGAGCGCGTCACGACGCCTTCGGGAAACTGGATGTCGCGCGGCACCGGATTGGGCGACAACGTGAAAATCCGCGGATCGACCCCGCACGCCCGCGTCGAGAGGCTGATCTGGCGAATCGCTTCCTGAAGTCCGCCGGGCGGGTCGGGAAAATACGTGCGATAAACGTGAAGAACTTTCATACCCGCGCCGCTCATGCAACCGCGTCCAACGAAGCCGGACTGCCGTTGCCGGCGGCATGGCCGCCAAACGTAATTCGCAGCATCTTGTCGAGCCGCGCTTCCCACGTGTTCTCACCGACCGCCGCGCGTGCTTCGTCCGCGCTCAGCTTGCCGCGCGCCAACTGCTTTTCGATGGCCGCGACGAACGCGTCGAGCTCCCCGCCCACTTCGAGACCCACACGCGGCTCTTTCGCGAAATCGAGCGGCGTCGACACGACCGGCAGACCGGCCGCGAGGTATTCATAGAACTTCATGGGAAACATGGAACGGGTGTAGTGGTTGAGCAGCGTCGGCAGCACGCCGACCTGCATGCCGCGCAAGTACTGCGGCAGAATGCGATACGGGCGATAACCGAGCAGATGCACGTTCGGCAGGCGCGCCAGTTGTGCGAGCAGTTCGCTGCGCTGCCCCTCGCGCTCCTCGCCGATGATGATCCACTGCCAGTGCGGCCGCGCCTGCGCGGTTTGCAGCAGCAACGGAAAGTCCACCTTGAAGTCTGACAGCACGCCGTGATAAACGAGCCGCGGTTCGGGAATCGCGGCAAGCTCGGCGGGCAGCGGACCTTCGCTGCGCGCCTCGCCGAAGTGCGCGTCGTCCACCACGTTGCCGAAAAAATGCGTGTTGCGGTTGAACGGCAAGCACACTTCTTTGAGCGACATCGCGGTCGTGAACACCGCTTCGCAACTGCCGAGCAGCGCTTGCTGCGCGTTGCGGAACGCCACGACGTCGACGCCGGGAATCTCGGCGATATCGTCGACGCAGTGATACACGAGCGGCCCGCGCGGCAGCGTCTCGATCGCATCGAGCATGTACGGGTGATACGTCCAGACCACCGGCTTCCTGAAGCGCCGCGATCTCGCGAAGCGCGTCACGGAAAAGCGCAGCAACGCCTGATTCAACGCGCGCACGAACGGCAGGTGATGGCCGGCCGGCACCATCAGCGGCGACAGCACCCAGACGTTGTCCGCGCGGCGTGGCGGCCCCAGCACGAGCGACTGCACGCCGCGCCACAGGCGGCGCCACAAACGCTGCCAGTCGCGGCCGCTGCCCACTTTCGGCGAACGGAAGCCGACGCTTTCCACATACAGAATCCGCCAGCCGCGCGCGGCGAGAATGCTCGCCGTGTGCTGCTTGTTGGTCCAATACGGTTCGTCCCAATCGGCGGTGGAAAACAGTACGCAGTCCTGGGCGGCCAATACGCTGTCGTTGCCCTGAAACTTGCCCTCAACCAACGAACACCTCGACCGCGCGGCCCTGCAGACTCTGGATGATCCGCTGCGATGCCAACCCGTCGCCATACGGATTCGCGCGATTGCGCAACGCGGCGCGCCGCGCCGGATCGTCGAGCCAGCCGCACACCGCGCTTTCGATACTCGCCGCGGCTTGGCCTGCCAGCGTCGCGAAGCCGGCGTCGACGCCTTCGCGGCGTTCGGTGTGGTTGCGCATCACGACCACCGGTACGCCGAAGGTCGGCGCTTCTTCCTGAATGCCGCCGGAGTCGCTGACGACGACTGCGCTGCCGCTGATCAGATAGAGGCTCGTCGGGTAGTCGACCGGTTCGATCAGCGCGAGGTTCGCGATGCCGTCGAGTTCGCGATGCACCGGCGCGCGCACGGACGGATTCAGATGCACCGGGAACACCCAGCGGTAGTCGCTATAACGCTGACAAAGATCGCGCAGCACGCGGCAGATGTCCTGCAGCACGTCGCCGAAATTTTCCCGCCGATGGCAGGTGACGAGCACATGCTGCTTCTGCGCACCATGCCATGCGGGCAGCGGACTTTGCGGCGGGGTCGCGTTCCAGCTTTCTCGCACCGCGCCGATCGCATCCACCACCGTGTTGCCGGTCACGACGATCTTCTGCGCGGCCACGCCTTCGCTCAGCAGATTGCGGCGCGCCAGTTCGGTAGGCGCGAAATGCAGCGTCGCGATGCGGCTCAGCAGACTGCGGTTCGCTTCCTCGGGGAACGGGCTCGCGAGATCGCCGGTGCGCAGGCCCGCTTCGACGTGACCCACGCGGATGCCGCGATGAAACGCCGCGAAACCGGCGCAAAAGGCGGTCGTCGTATCGCCCTGGACGATCACCCAGTCGGGTCGCGCTTCGTCGAGCGCGCGGTCGAGCGCCGCGATCAGGCGCGACGACAACGCGTTCAGCGACTGCCCGGGGCTCATCGTATCGAGCGTGATGTCCGGTTCGATGCCGAAGAATTGCAGCGCTTGCGCGGCCATGTCCTTGTGCTGCCCGCTCGCGCAAACGACCGTGTCGAATTCGCCGCGCAACGCTCGCACGACCGGCGCCAGCTTGATCACCTCGGGCCGCGTGCCCATCACCACCATGACTTTCATTGCAGTGCTTTCCCCGACTCGACCTGTGTGTGTGCGCCCCGGAACTCGACGCCGAGCGTCAACGGGGTCGTTTGAATGGATGGTGTGACGACGCGAAACGCGCCGCCCTCTTCGACGATCTGCGTGAGCGACCTGAAGCGCAGAAAGTCGAGCGCGGCGTCCTCGTGCAGGAACAGCGGCCGGCGCGCCTTGCTGCGCATGTACGCGATGAACTGCTCGTGCGCGTCGATCCGCGACGCCTCGTCCTTCCAGCCGTATGCATAGCGCTCGGAGAACGGATGGTCGAGATAGCCGAACAGCGTATTGGTCGCGTACGCGTAGTCGAAGGCCTGCTTGAACACGGCGAGCGGATCGCCTTCTTCGAGCATGCATTCGCCATGCAGCATGCACTGCTGGCTGTGGCCGACGAAGCCCGTCGGCATGCCGGCCAGCGCGCCGCCGCGTGCGCTCAGAAACTCCGGATCGTTGCGGATGATCCCGCCGACGCAGCCGTCATAGCCGGCATCGGCAAGGCCTCGCATGGCGTACGGCGGCGAGTGGTGAAACGGCGACACCGCGTAACGGACCGGCACGCCGGTCACCGCCTCGATGAATTGCGCCGACTGGCTGCCCTCGGCGAGCGCGCACTCATAACTGCCGCCCCAGTTCGGCGCGTGCGTGGCCGTGTGCGACAGCACCGCGCCCTGTTGCCGGTCGGCGAGCAGTTCGCGAAGAATGCCGTGATGTTCGGTGCGATCGAGGTTCTGTGAGTTGACGGCGAGACTGAACGGCACGCCCATGCGCTGATACGCTTGCCACAGTGGACGCGCCGACTCGATGTCTTCGTCGCAATCGAGCCGCGACGTGATCGCCGCGTCGTAGCCCCATGGCAGCTCGCTCAGCACCGGCTGACACGGCAGCGTGTCCGCGCGGTAGCCCGACACGAATTGCTCGACCATGCGCCATTCGAACGAATCGCAGGGGCCGACCGGCCGGTTGAACCACAACACGCTCGCGCCGTCGACATCCCACAGCGCGGCGTAGGCGAACTGCCGCTCGCCCGCCACCTCGACCGCTGCGAGTTCCGCTTCGGCGGGCACCTGCACCGCTTCCCGGAGCGACCAGATCGAGCCGTCGCAACGAATCGCGCCGTAGCCGAGGTTGTTCCACTCGTCGGTGAAATCGAAGCGCTCGAACGGACGATGCCACGGCGCGCCGCCGAGCGTTTGCGCCAAGGCGCCGTAGCGCACCGCCGCCGCGCTCTCGCGCGATGCATGCGCCGGCGCCGCCGCGCTGCGGCTCGCGGCTGGGAGGTTCTCCGGCAAGCCGGTCGCCTGATAGCGCAGCATATCGGCGAGCGCGCTCGGCATGTGGCCGAACACCACCAGCTTGCGCGGCCGCGCGCGCAACCAGGCGATCAGGTCCGCGCTCCAGCCATCGGGCGCGTCGACCGCGACCACGAGGTCCGGCGCGCGCTCACGCACCGTGCTGCGCGTGATCGACTGCGCCTGGGTCGCGCTCACCGAGCGTTGCAGCGCCGCCAGCACGTACTGGCCGGCTTCGGCCGCCGCGTTCGGAAACAGAACGCCGATCATGCGCTCACCACGTGACGGAACTTCGCGCGGCTGCCGACCCGCACGAAATCGTCGTGGCCGACGTAGGCGATCGTGAACGCGTCCTGCCAGAAGTGGCGCAGCTTCGCGGTCGTCTCGTCCGCGTTGGCCGACGGTTCGAGCACGATGCGCAAGGTCGGCGGCGTCGTGCGCAGATCGATCTGGAATTCCTGAATTCCGCCGACGCGATGGTCCAGCATGTCCTGGATGTGATGGGTCGGATGCGCGACACCGTTGATCGGCACCACGTCGTGAATCCGCCCGACCACGTCAGTCAGGAAGAAGCCTTTGGCCGTTTCCTGCACGCGCGCGAGGTCGCCGGTCGCGTAACGGATCAGCGGCATCAGCCTGTTGCGGAAACCGGTGAATACGAGTTCATGCGCGCCGTCCGGGTTGTCTTGCACGACGCGGCTTTCCGGCCAGCCTTCCGATTCGAGAATCTGGAAGCCTCCTTCATGGCCGTCGAGTTCGTACGCCATCACACCGAGTTCGGCGAGACCATAGCGATCGATCACCCGGCAACGCAGCGCCGACGCGATCATCTCGCGCGCATGCGGTTCGAGCAGCTCGCCGCTCGATTCGAACACCTGGAAGGCCTTGCCGCCGCCGTACTTGCGCTGCACGTAGCAGGCGAGCGCGTACATGGTCGATGGATGCGAGTGCGCGAGATACGGCTTGCGGCGCTTGAGCGTGCGCCACATCTCTTCGAGGCCCTGATCGTCGATGCGGTCGAAGAAAATGTTGCTGCGGTTCATCGCGAAGCATTTGAAGTCTTCGCGCGACGGCCACTCGGGCATCACCTGGTCCGGGAAGCGGCACGCGAAGTGCAGCTCCGAACGATGCCGCAGCTTGCCGATCCGCTCACGGCAGTAGCTGGTGACCGCCGACGAGTAATCCGCGCCCTCCTGGTCGTAATAGATCGTGGTGGAGAGCCCCGTCGAGCCGCCGGTCTTGCACGCGTGATGCCGGCCCGCTTCGAGCGGCCCGGACAGCAGGCGCGGCCCCTGCTCGCGGATGATGTCCTTGGTCAGATACGGCAGTTCTTCCAGATAACGCGCATCCTGCTTGACCTTGGCCGGCTCGAACTGCAAAGCCTTGAACAGGTCGCGGTAATACGGCACCTGCGCACCGGCGAATTCGAGCATGCCGGCGAGGCGTTCGAGCGCGATGCGGCGGCGATGCGGCATCGGCAGCGTGTAGTGCTCGCGCAGTTCGCGGATTTTGGCCCGCACGTTGCGTTTTTCGCGGTTCTCGGCAATCGGATACGCGATATAGCCGCCCGCGAAACCCTTTAAGGTGCGCAACGGCTGACGCACGAGCAGGGATTCGGAGTAGCGCAGAAATGGGTGATTAGCTCGCATGAAGTTCGAACCTTGTTACGCCTGTGGCGCGTCTATGTCGCGCCGCGGGACGCGCCTCTGGGGTGCGCTTGTGGGTTACGCCCTGTCCGGCTCGCGCCGGACGCGCCGCGACGCATTCGCAGGCGCCTTCCTGGCAGTGATTGTAGGGGCCGCGAAGCCTCGCCGGGAAACGGCAAATTCGCTATGCACGGCGCACGTCAGGTCATGCGTGCAACGGACGACGGTGCGATGTCCGGCACCATACCATCCGCTGCATCCGCTCGGGACGGCAGCCCGTGCTGTCAGTGCGGCAATTGCGCGGTCTGGCTGACGAGCGGCCCGTCGCTTTCCTGCGGCGGGCTCACCGGTTCGTCCGCGACCATCCGGCCGTGCTCCATCGAAATCTTGCGATTGCACACCCGTGCCACCAGCTTCGGATCGTGCGACGCCACCACCAGCAGCGCGGCCTTGCCGACGAGGCTCTCCAGCCGCTCGGCCGCCTTGATGCTGAACTCGGCGTCGCCCACGCTCAGCCACTCGTCCATGATCAGGATATCGGCTTCGACGCTGGTCGAGATCGCGAACGCGAGACGCAGCATCATCCCGCTCGAATAGGTGCGCACCGGCAGATTCAGGTAGTCGCCCAATTCGCTGAAATCGGCGATCTCGTCGATCTTGCTGCGGATACGCGCCGGCTTCAGGCCGTCGAGAATGCCGCGCAGGTAGATGTTCTCGAAACCGGTGGCGTCCGGGTCGAGACCCATCGACACGTCCAGCAGCGATGCGATCTTGCCCTGCACCTTCAGTTCGCCGCGCACCGGCGCGTAGACACCCGAGAGCGTGCGCAGCAGTGTCGTCTTGCCGGAGCCGTTGTGGCCGATCAGACCGACGCGCTCGCCTTCGGTGAAGCTGAAGCTGAGGTCGTCGATCGCACGGACGATCGCATGGCGGCCTGCATCCTGGCCGATCCGGCCACCCGTCGTCAGATTGAGCACCGCCTTTTTCAGCGAGCGGTGAGAGTTCTCGTAAATCGGAAATTCGACGGAGATGTTACGAGCGACAATGGATGAAGAACTCACAATATCAAAGCCAGTAAGGAACGCGATTACGGAAACGCTTCATCAGGAATTGCGCGAACGCAAAGCCGACGATCAGCAAGCCGATCGACCAGGCCCACGATTCCCAATGGGTCGGACGGTTGGTCAGCGGCGCACGCACTGTTTCGATCAGGTGATACAGCGGGTTGTATTCGGCGACCCACGCGCGGTCTTTCAGAATCTCCGGCGACCACATGACCGGCGTGAAGAAGAACACGACCTGGATCAGATTGGTGACGATCGGCGGAATGTCGCGAAAGCGCGCGCACAGCACGCCGAGCGTCACACCGAGCCACACGCCGTGCAGCAACAGGATCAGCAGCGCGAACGGCACCAGCACGAACTCCCAGCCGGGCCAGTGGCCGAAGATGAGCAGCAGCACCACGACCACCGGCAGGCTGTGCAGCAGGATCACGAAGTTGCGCCACGCAATCCGGCACACATGGACGGTGAGCGGTAGACGGATCTGCTTGATCAGATACGCGGCGCCTATAAAGGCCATGCAGCCTTCATTGGCGACCGAGGCCAGATAGGCCCACACGACCAGCCCCACCGCGAGATACGGCAGATAGTCGGAGATTTCCTGGTGCAACAGCGTGGAGTACAGCGCGCCGAGCACGACGACCATGATGACCGTGCTCAGCGTGAACCAGAACGGCCCGAGCACCGAGCGGCGATAGCGCTGCCGGATGTCGTGCCAGCCGAGCGTGCCCCACACGCGCACCGATTTCATCCCAACCATCAGGTCGTCGTTCTCGGTGTGGCGCGTCAGATCTTCCGAGTCGTTAGTAAAGCTGATATCCATCTCAAGTACGTCCGTAAATGTCTTCAAAGCGAACGATGTCGTCTTCGCCCAGGTATTCGCCGCTCTGCACTTCGATCATCACGAGCTCGACCACGCCGGGATTTTCGAGGCGATGTTTGTGACCCGCCGGAATATAGGTCGACTGGTTGGTCGACACGAAGAACTCGTTGTCTCCGTTGACGACCTTGGCCATGCCGCTCACCACCACCCAATGCTCGTTGCGGTGATGATGCATCTGCAAGCTGAGGCTCGCGCCCGGCTTGACTTCGATGCGTTTGATCTTGAAGCGCGGCCCCTCTTCGAGCACCGAGTACGTGCCCCAGGGACGATGCACCGTGCGATGCACCTTGTAGGTTTCATGGCCGCGCGACTTCAGTTCGGCGAAAATCTGCTTCACGTCCTGTGCACGGTTTTTATCTGCGATCAGCAACGCGTCGGGCGTGTCGATCACGATCAGGTTGTCGACGCCCACCGCGCCGATCAGCCGCTCGCCGCCTCGCAGATAGCAGTTCTCCACGTCGATCAGCAACGCTTCGCCTTCCACGCGATTACCGCACGCATCCGCCGGCGACAGGTCCGACAGCGCGGTCCACGAGCCGACGTCGGTCCAGCCGATGTCGCAACGCACGACCGCCGCGTGTTCGCACTTTTCCATCACCGCGTAGTCGAACGAGAGTTCCGGCACCGCGCCGAAGCTGCCCGGTTCAAGCCGCACCTGCGCGCCGTCCTTGCCGGCGGCGGAGGGTGACTTCTCCATGCACGCGCTCGCCGCGTCGAGAATGTCCGGACAGTGCTGCCGCATTTCCTTCAGGATCGTGCCCGCGGTGAAGCAGAACATGCCCGAATTCCACACGAACTTGCCCGACGCCAGATATTCGCGAGCCTTGTCGAGCGACGGCTTTTCGACGAAGCGCACGACCTCGTTGCCATTCGCTTCGATGTAGCCGTAACCGGTTTCCGGCGTCTCAGGATGCACGCCGAAGGTCACGACCTTGCCCGCTTGAGCGAGCTTCTGCGCTTCTGCCACGGCCACCGCGAAGGCAGCCTGGTCGGCGATCAGATGATCCGCAGCGAGCACCAGCATGACGGTTTGATCGCCGTGCACGCTGGCCGTATGCAATGCCGCCGTGGCAACCGCCGCAGCCGTGTTGCGGCCGAACGGTTCGAGGATGAACGAAGTGGCGTAGCCTTTCGCGTTCACTTCGCGGAAATCGTCTTCGGTCTTGAAGAACAGATCGCGATTGGTTACCGTCAGCACTTCCTTCACGCCGGGCAGTGCCACCGCGCGCAGGAAGGCTTTTTGCAGCAGGCTTTCGCCGTCCGCGAGCCGGATGAACGGCTTCGGATGCAGTTCGCGCGAGACGGGCCATAGTCTCGACCCCGCCCCGCCACACAGGATGATCGGTAACAAACTCACAGCGTCCTCTCAGTACCGTATTTATTACGCGGCTCCTGGCCGCACCGGTGATGGCTAGTCGGCACGACCCTCGAACCACGCGGGTCGTACGGCCATACGCGCCGTGACTGTTCGCGCGCCGTACCCATCGGCGGACCAGCGCGAGTCTCCTTCGTCGAACGGTATTCTACCCCCGCCCCCTTTCGCTATCGTCAGACAGAGTGGTGGCGGCGATGCGGCAGAGCGCGGTGGATCAAGCCCGTCGCCTCGCGCATCGCATCACAAAAGCCCATGCCGAAACCGCGCGTCAGGAACGAGCGGCGGGCGACTGCGGAAAACCGTCCGTCAGACACAGCTTCAGCGCGTCGCGCCAATGCGGCGCGGCCAGCCCGAATACACGCCCCAGCTTCTCGTTCGACATTCTCGAATTGGCGGGACGTGCGGCGGGCGTCGGATAGTCGGCCGCCGGAATCGGCAGCGTGTTCGGCTTGTTCGGCAGGTCGGCGAGTTCGAAGATCGCCGATGCGAAGCCGTGCCACGAGGTCACGTCGCCGGCGCACAGGTGATAGACGCCCGAGCGCTCGCTCCACCACTTCGCGCCGTCTTCGGCGGCAAAGGCCTGGGCGCTCAGGTGCGCGCTCAGCGTGGCGATCGTGTTGCACCACGTGGGCGCGCCGAACTGGTCGGCGACGACCTTCAGCTCGGGCCGCTCGGCGCCCAGCCGGAGCATGGTGAGCAGAAAATTCTTGCCGCGCGTGCCGTACACCCAGCTCGTGCGCAGCACCAGATGATTCACCCCGGTTGCCGCGATCGCCTGCTCGCCCGCGAGCTTGGTGCGCCCGTAGGCGTTTTGCGGATCGGTCGGGTCATCCTCGACGTACGCGCCGTCCTTCTCGCCGTTGAACACGTAGTCGGTCGAATAGTGAATCAGCGCCGCGCCCAGCTTCTTCGCTTCCTCGGCGAGCACGCCCGGCGCTTCACCGTTGATGCGCATGGCGAGGTCGAACTCCTGCTCCGCCTTGTCCACCGCCGTATAAGCCGCGGGATTGACGATCAGCGCGGGCCGCACGTCGCGGACTACGGCGCGAATCTGCTCGGGATTCGACAGATCCAGCCGCGCGCGGTCCACCGCGACCACGGTGCCGAGCCCTTGCAGCGTGCGCGCAAGCTCGTAGCCTACCTGGCCGTTTACACCGGTGACGAGAATCGTCCGCGTGGCATTGTGTGCGCTCATCCGGCCACCCCCTTATGCGTAGACTTCGGCATCGACCAGGCGCTTGCCCGCCGCGTCTTTCGCGGCCAGCAGCGGTTCGAAGTGGAACGGCCATTCGATGCCGATCGCCGGATCGTTCCAGACGATGCTGCGCTCGTACTCGGGGAACCAGTAATCGGTGGTCTTGTAGAGAAATTGCGCCGATTCGGATAGCACCACGAAACCGTGCGCAAAACCGGGCGGCACCCACAGTTGCCGCTGGTTCTCCACCGACAGATGCACGCCCACCCACTTGCCGAAATTCGGTGAGCTCTTGCGAATGTCGACGGCCACGTCGAACACTTCACCTTCGACCACGCGCACCAGCTTGCCCTGCGCATTCTGGATCTGGTAATGCAGGCCGCGCAGCACGCCCTTCGCCGAGCGCGAGTGGTTGTCCTGCACGAACTCGACGCCTGCCTCGACCTTCTCGGCAAACTCGATCGCATTGAAGCTCTCGAAGAAAAATCCTCGCGCATCGCCGAACACCTTCGGCTCGATGATCTTGACTTCGGGCAGCGCGGTAGCGATTACTTGGATGGCCATGCCACTTGGTCCGTAAGAATGTTTTGCAGATACTGCCCGTAGGCGTTCTTGGCGAGCGGTTTGGCGAGCGCCAGCAGTTGCTCGTCGTCGATCCAGCTGCGCCGGTACGCGATTTCTTCCGGGCACGCGACCACCAGACCCTGGCGCTTTTGCAGCGTCGCGATGAACGTGGCCGCTTCGATCAGCGAATCGTGCGTGCCCGTGTCGAGCCACGCATAACCGCGGCCCATGATCTCGACATTGAGCGCAGCATTGGCGAGGTAACGCGAGTTGACGTCGGTGATTTCGAGCTCGCCGCGCGGCGACGGCTTGATGTCCGCCGCGATATCGCACACCTGCCTGTCGTAGAAGTACAAACCGGTAACCGCGTAGTTCGAACGCGGTTTGGCCGGCTTCTCCTCGATCGACAACGCGCGGAACTGCTTGTCGAACTCGACCACGCCGTAGCGCTCCGGATCGTGCACGTGATACGCGAACACGGTGGCGCCTTCGTCCTGGTTATTCGCGCGTTCGAGCTGCTTCGCGAGATCGTGGCCGTAGAAGATGTTGTCGCCGAGAATCAGCGCCGACGGATCGTTGCCCACGAAGTCGCGGCCGATGATGAAAGCCTGCGCGAGACCGTCCGGCGACGGCTGAACCGCGTACTGGATGTTCATCCCCCACTGGCTGCCATCGCCGAGCATCGCTTCGAAGCGCGGCGTGTCCTGCGGCGTGGAGATGATCAGCACGTCGCGAATGCCCGCCACCATCAGCGTGGACAGCGGGTAGTAGATCATCGGCTTGTCGTAGACCGGCAGCAGTTGCTTGGAGACGACGTGCGTGATCGGATACAGGCGGGTGCCCGATCCGCCCGCGAGAATAATGCCTTTACGCGCCATTGCCGTGCCTTTACGCGCGCTGCGCGTAGTTGGTTTCAACCCACTTGCGATATTCGCCCGAGGCGACTTCGTCGGACCAGGCCTGATTGTCCAGATACCACTGGACTGTCTTCGCCAGCCCCGTCTCGAACGTCTCCGCCGGCTTCCAGCCGAGTTCGCGTTCGAGCTTGCGAGCGTCGATGGCATAACGGCGGTCGTGGCCCGGACGATCCTTCACATACGTGATCTGATCGCGATACGAAGCGCCCGCCTTCGGACGCAGTTGATCGAGCAGGTCGCACAGCGTGTGCACGACTTCGAGGTTCTTTTTCTCGTTCCAGCCGCCCACGTTGTAGGTCTCGCCCGGCGTGCCGCGCGCGAGCACTTCGCGGATCGCGCTGCAATGGTCGCCGACGTACAGCCAGTCGCGCACGTTCTGACCGTCGCCGTAGACCGGCAGCGGCTTGCCGCCCAGCGCGTTGGCGATCATCAGCGGAATCAGCTTTTCGGGGAACTGGTACGGACCGTAGTTGTTCGAGCAGTTCGTCGTCAGCACCGGCAGGCCATACGTGTGATGGTAGGCGCGCACGAGGTGATCGGAGCCCGCCTTGGTGGCCGAATAAGGACTGTTCGGCGCGTACGGCGTGGTTTCGGAAAATTGCGGATCGGTAGCGGACAGCGAGCCGAACACTTCGTCGGTCGACACGTGCAGGAAGCGGAACGCCGCCTTATCGGCTTCGCCGAGCGTGTTCCAGTAGCTGCGGGTGGCTTCGAGCAACGTGAAGGTGCCGACCACGTTGGTCTGCACGAAGTCGGCCGGGCCGTGAATCGAGCGATCCACGTGGCTTTCGGCGGCGAAGTGCAAAACGGCACGCGGCTTGTGCTTCGCGAACAGCGCGTCGAGCGCGGCGCGATCACAGATGTCCGCGCGCGCGAAGATGTGTTTGGGATTGCCCTGTTGCGACTTGAGCGTGCCAAGGTTGCCAGCGTAGGTCAGCTTGTCTACGTTGAGCACCGCTTCGTCGGAGGCATCGAGCCAGTCGAGCACGAAATTGGCGCCGATAAAACCGGCGCCGCCCGTTACCAGGATCATGAAATTCCCTTCTAGATGTTAGTGGCAGGTCGGAATGGGTTCGCCGGCCCGCTCACGCCGCGTGTTGATGTTCCGATTCTGCAGGCGCCCGTTGTCTCCGCCCCTCGGGACGCAGACGCTCAGACGCCAATTTTATGATGCCCCAATTATAAAGCCGCCCCCGCCAAAAACTAGCAACCCTAACAACTTGAAACAGCTTGACAGGATTGGTTGCTATTGACCTGCATTATGAGATTTCCGAGGTGGACCGCTTGCGAGCAGATGTTGCCGCACGCAGCGATGCCGGCGAGGCGGGAAAGATGGCGCGCCGCATCGCGCTCGACGAGCGGCGCATAACGAACAGAAAGCGACTGCAGCGCACGCGCCCATGCCGGCAATGGCATCCAGGCGCATACGCGGCGCGATGACAGGCTGCAGTCGGCAGGCTGCAGTCGGCCAGCGATAAGCTACGCAAATAGCGAGGCGATCGCTAACCGCGGATGCCGCGCGTTATGCAGTAAGCATCCAACGCAGCGTATCGATGAACGGAATCGACTCGACCTCCGGCACCAGCGCGCGCAATTTGGCCGGCGATCCGGCCAGCACCTTCACGTCGGTTTTGCGCACGAATGCGGGATTGATGCGAACTTCGAGCTCATGCCCGGTCAGTTCGCTGGCGGCCGAAAGAATGCTGCGCAACGTGTAGGGCGTGCCGGTGCAGACGTTGACGGTTTCGGATGCGGCAGCGGAATCGAGCAGCGCGTCGTACGCGCTCGCCACGTAACGCACGTCCGAGAAGTCACGCGCGACGTCGATATTGCCGAGTTCGATCGACGGCGCCCGGCGCGCGAAATGCTCGACGATCTTCGGCACGAGGAAGTTCGGCGCCTGGCCGCGGCCGGTGTAGTTGAACGGCCGCACGATCAGGATCGGCAAGCGCTCGAACCACGTGCGCACCATCGTTTCCATGGCCGCCTTGCTGGCCGCATAGTGATTGACCGGCGTGAGCGGACAGCTCTCGTCGATCGCTTCGCCGCTGACGTTGCCGTAGACGTTCGCGCTGCTCGCAATCAGCACCTTGCGCGGTATATGACCGACGGCGTCGCACGCCTCCAGCAGATTCAGCGTGCCGACCACATTGACGCGGTAGAAATCGAGCGGGTCGCTATGGCCCACGAAGCTGATCGCGGCGAGGTGCACAATGTAGTCCGGCCGCGCGGTCTCGATCACGCGACAGCAGGCCTCCGGCGACGTAATGTCGAGCCTGAGCCGCGTCGGCGTTTCAGGTTCGTCGCGGCTGGCCGTCGTTTCGATCACGGTATGGCCGCGGCCGAGCAGCTTTTCAACCAGATAGCGGCCGGTAAAGCCGCTCGCACCGGTGACGAGCGTGCGGATAAGTGGCTTCGCATGGATAGACGACATGCATTCTCCGTTCACGAGGGTCATCCTGTTGTGTTGCAATATCGCGCGCGGTGCTTGCGAAGCCGCCTGCTAGCGGCGGCCGACGCGACCTGGCGCCAAATCGGAGCATCAAACGGGCTATTATGTCACGCTAGCATGTTGCACTGCCGAACGCGGCACGCCTCGTGCGTCACCGCGAGTATCGAACCGCACCGACTCCTTGATGACACCCTCCACCACTTCCACTGCTTCCTCTTCATTGGTCCCTTTGGCTTTCGGCGATCTGCAGGGCTGCCGCAAGCCGTTCCAGCAATTGCTCGCCAAGGCCGCGCCGCCGGCCGGCACGCCGCTGTGGTTCGCCGGCGATCTGATCAACCGGGGCTCCGAATCGCTCGCCACGCTACGCGACGTGATCGCGCTCGGCGAGCGCGCGGTGCCGGTGCTGGGCAATCACGATCTGCATCTGCTGTCGGTGTCGGCGGGAATTCGCAAGTCGAAGAAAGGCGACACGATCGACGACATCCTCGCCGCGCCCGACGCCGCCGACCTGCTCGAATGGGTGCGCCACCGCCCGCTCGCCTATTTCGAGAACGGCATGCTGATGGTGCATGCGGGCGTCCTGCCGCAATGGGACGTGAACCTGACGCTCGAACTCGCCGACGAGTTGCAACGCGCGTTGCGCGCGCCGAACTGGAAGGAAACGCTCGCCGGTTTGTACGGCAACGAGCCCAATCGCTGGAAGCCCGGCCTCAAGGGCATCGACCGCTTGCGCGTGACATGCAGCGCGTTGACGCGCATCCGCTTCTGCAATGCCGAGGGCGCGATGGATTTCAGCAGCAGCGGCACCTTGAACTCCGCGCCGTCGGGCTGCGTGCCATGGTTCGACGTGCCGTCGCGCAAGACCGCGGACGTCACCGTGGTGTTCGGCCATTGGGCCGCGCTCGGTTTGCTGATGCGTGAGAACCTGATCGGACTCGATTCGGGTTGCGTGTGGGGCGAGAAACTGTCCGCGGTGCGGCTTGCGCAAGATCCCGCGGAACGCACGCTGACGCAGGTCGACTGCGAGTCCTGCCGCGAGCCCGGCGGCGGCAACTAGACCTGTGCGAGCCGGTGCATGGAGAATGCGCCGGCGCGGCAGACAGAACGTTGAAGCCGGCGCCGGCGCAAGCCGCGAGGCCCGGCGTCAAACCCGGCGCTTAAGCCGGCACCCAGCCAGACATCAAGCCGAATGGCCCGACCGGTCGGCGGGCTCGATCAACGTTCCCGTCGCGGCGGACGCCGTGGTCTCTTCCGCCACTACTCCCGCTTTAGCGGTGCCTCGCTGCATCTGCCGCAATGTTTCGCCGATGATCGCTTCCGCTTGCGCGGCCAGCGCCCGCCGGTCCGCACCCGGTGCGAGCGGCTCGCCCACATACACGTGCGCGGTCAGCGGCCCGCCGCGCAACAGCAGGTTGAGCGAATCGGCAAGCGACAGGTCGTCGATATACGCGGGCGCGGTGGACTGCCGGCCCTGCGCGTCTTCATACATGATGCACAGCGGCTGCACGGGCGCCGCCGCCGACACCGCCGCCTGGAACATATTCGCGTGAAACGGCAGCAGCGTGAGCCCGTCGGACGTGGTGCCTTCGGGAAACACGCACATGAGCTCGCCCGCGCTCAGACGGTCCGACAGCTCGTGCATGATCCGCTTCGCGTCGCTGCGCTTCTCGCGCTGGATGAACACCGTATCCAGTTGCTGCGCGAGCCAGCCGACCACTGGCCATTGCCGGATCTCCGCCTTCGACACGAACGGCGTGGGCCGCCACGCATTGATCACGTAGATGTCGATCCACGAGATGTGATTGGCGACCACCAGCGCGCCGCGGTCGAGCCGCGCATTGTCGTTATGCACGACGAGCCGCATGCCGCACAGGCGCAGCATCTTCAGCGACCACGCGCGATTGAGGGCGTGACGCCGTTCAGCGCCGGCGCCGGGAAAGCGCGTGGCCACAGTCCACATGCCGTGCAGCAGATGCGCGATCAGACGGGCTTTGCGTAACGCGAGCTTCATGGTCGGAGCGTTCCGTGACTGGACAATGGCCGTGCGTGTTATGAGCGATGGGATGTCGCCGCGATCAATGCTGCTCGAACGCGAGGTGACCGGATACGATGGTCGCCCGCACGCGCGCCGGTAGTTCGTAACCGAGGAACGGCGTGTTGTGCCCCTGGCTCTTCAATGCGCGCGGCTCGACGCGCCAATGCGCGTGACGGTCGAACACGCAGAGGTCGGCCACCGCGCCCACCGCGATGCGGCCGGCCGCGTTCAGGTCGAGCACGTCGGCCGGCGCCGCCGTGATGCGGTTCAGCGCCTTGGCGAGCGGCACGCCCGCTTCGTCGGCCCATTTCACCGTCAGCGACAGGAACAGTTCCAGCCCGGTTGCGCCCGGCGTGGCTTCGGCGAACGGCAGCAGCTTTTCGTCGTCGTCGACCGGCGTGTGGTCGGAGCAGATCGCGTCGATCGTGCCGTCGACGAGACCCGCGCGGATCGCTTCGCGATCGCGCTGCTGACGCAGCGGCGGGTCGAGGCGGAACTGCGCGTCGAAGTAACCGATGTCGAGGTCGATCAGATGGACGTGATTCACGGTGACGTCGCACGATACCGGCAAGCCCTCGGCCTTCGCCGCCCGCATGAGCGCAATACCGGCCGCCGACGACACATGCGACAGATGCACGCGCGCGCCCGTCACGCGCACCAGTTCGAAGATGGTGTGCAACGCAATCGTTTCCGCCGATACCGGCACGCCCGAGAGCCCGAGCCGCGACGCCAGCGCGCCGCTCGCGGCGACACCGCCGCGGCCGAGGTAGGCGTCCACCGGACGCAGCCACACGGTGTAGCCGTAAGTCTTCGCGTATTGCAGCGCGCGCATCAGCACCTGGGTGTCGACCACCGGCACGTCGGCCTGCGAGAAGCCGATGCAGCCCGCCTCGGTCAGCTCTACCATTTCCGTGATGACCTGCCCCTTCAAGCCGACCGTCAACGCGCCGAGCGGATACACGTGCGCCTGGTTCAGGTTGTGCGCGCGGAACTTGAGCATCTCGACGAGGCCCGGTTCGTCGAGCGTCGGGTCGGTGTCCGGCGGACAGACGAGGCTCGTCACGCCGCCGGCGAGCGCCGCGGCCATTTCGGATTCGAGCGTCGCCTTGTGTTCGTAGCCAGGCTCGCGCAAACGCGCGGACAGGTCGACGAGACCCGGCGCGATGTAGAGGCCCTTCGCGTCGATCGTCTTCGCCGCGTGGAAGTCGGCCGGCGCCTCGCCGATGGCGACGATCTCGCCTGCCGCGATGAAAATGTCCTGCTGCTGTTCGGTGCCCGCTGCCGGGTCGATCAGCGTGCCGCCTTGAATATGAATCTTCATGCGCTGCCTTATGTTCAGCTTGGTGTTCAGCTAAACCACGCGTGAATTACCGCGTGGGTCGTACCGTGTGTGGGTGCCGGCATAACGGGGTGACTCGACGCCGCCCCGCCTGTTGCGGCGCAGCGCCCGGACCTGGCGCACTCAATCGTGGTTGCCCGCGACGATGCCCATCACCGCCATGCGCACCGCAATACCGAAAGTCACCTGATTCAGAATCACCGATTGCGGACCGTCGGCCACCTGCGAATCGATTTCGACGCCGCGGTTCATCGGACCCGGGTGCATCACGATCGCGTCGGGCGCGGCGAGCGCGAGACGCTCCGGCGTCAGGCCCCAGCTCTTGAAGTACTCCTGCGCCGACGGCAGCAACGCGCCGCTCATGCGCTCGTTCTGCAAACGCAGCATGATGATCACGTCGACGTCTTTGAGACCTTCGTCGAGATTGTGGAACACCCGCACGCCCATCTGTTCGAGGCCGCCCGGCAGCAGTGTGCGCGGACCGATCGCGCGCACTTCCGGCACGCCGAGCGTGGTCAGCGCATGGATATCCGAGCGTGCGACCCGCGAATGCAGAATGTCGCCGACGATCGCCACACGCAGCTTCGTGAAGTCCTTCTTGTAGTGGCGGATCGTGTACATGTCGAGCAGACCCTGGGTCGGGTGCGCGTGACGGCCGTCGCCGGCGTTGATCACGTGCACGTGCGGCGCGCAGTGCTGCGCGATCAGGTAAGGCGCGCCGCTCGATGCATGGCGTACGACGAACATGTCGGCATGCATCGCCGACAGGTTGTTGATCGTATCGAGCAGCGACTCGCCCTTGCTGGTCGACGACGCATTGATGTTCAGGTTCAGCACGTCCGCCGACAGACGTGTCGCGGCAATTTCGAAGGTGGTGCGGGTGCGGGTCGAGTTCTCGAAGAACAGGTTGAACACCGACTTGCCGCGCAACAGCGGCACCTTCTTGACTTCACGATCGGTCACGCTGACGAACTGGTCGGCGGTGTCGAGAATCTGGTTGACGATGGCCTTGGGCAAACCTTCGATCGACAACAGATGTTTGAGCTCGCCGTTTTTCGTGAGCTGCGGGTTGCCCTTCAGGAAGCCATAGCGGAAGCGCTCGCTGGCGCTGTCGGCGGAATCCTGCGGAGCCTGGGTGGCGGTGTTCATGGTGTACCTGCTTCAAATACGGGCTTCAACGTGATCGATGTCGATGCTGACTGCGTGTGACGATTTTGCGCCAGCCTTCGAGCGCCATGCGGCGGCGGCCGGCTTCAAATTCTTTTCGTGGTTTGCCGATGCGTGACGCTGCGCCGGCGGATGCTGTGCCGCGCACTGGGTCGCGCTGGGTTCAATCGACGCGTGCTTCAGTGTGAAAAGTGAAACGCGGTGCGCCCGCTTCGCCGTTCTCTTCGCGGGCCAGCACGAGCGTGGCGTCGGCGGGCACGGTCACCACGCCACCGACAAAGCGCGCCGCCACCGGCAACTCGCGTCCGCCGCGATCGGCGAGCACCGCCAGTTCGACCGACGCCGGACGGCCATAGTCGTACAGCTCGTTGAGCGCCGCGCGAATCGTGCGGCCGGTGTACAGCACGTCGTCCACCAGCACGATGTGCGCGCCGTCGACCGAGAACGGCAGTGAGGTCGGGCTCGCCTGCGAATGCAGGCCTTTTTTCGCGTAGTCGTCGCGATGCAGCGCGACGTTCACCACGCCGAAGCTCGGCAGGTTCAGGTCGCGCGCGAGCCGCTCGGCAAGCCACGCGCCGCCGCTGTAAATGCCGGCCAGCACGAAGCCGGGCTGATCGCCATGGACCGCGCGAATCTGGTCGAGCAACGCGCGATAAAGCGCTTCGGCGTCAATGGAACTCATGATCGTCGGAAAGTCCGTCTAGATATTGCTGGAGGATGATGCTCGCGGCTTCGGCGTCGAGCATATCGGCGCGGCCTTTGCCCGCGCGGATTCCCGCTTTCGCCTCGACCGACGAATAGCGCTCGTCGATCCACGTCACCGGCAGATTGAAGCGGCCGTTCAGCTGATTGCCGAAGCGCTTCGCGAGTTGGGTCATTTCGTGGGGCGTGCCGTCCGGGTGCATCGGCAAGCCGACCACCAGCGCGTCCGGCCGCCACTCGGCGATCAGCTTGCCGACCTCTTCGAAGCGGTATTCACGGCTGCGGTTCTGCACGATGACGAGCGGGCGCGCGCTGCGTGTCAGCGAGTTGCCGACCGCCACGCCGATGCGTTTTTCACCGTAGTCGAACGCAAGCAGCGTCGCCTCACGTCCGGCCGGCAGGCTCATGCGTGGCCCGCCTCGCCCGACAGCATCGACAGCGAAATGCCGAGCAGCGCGAGCGCGGCTTCGAGACGCTCTTCGGCGGGGACGTCGAAGACGATTTTCGGGTCTGCTTCGACCGTCAGCCAGCCGTTCTTCGAGATCTCTTCTTCGAGCTGACCCGCGCCCCAGCCGGCGTGGCCGAGCGTGAGCAGGAAACGTTCCGGACCGGTGCCGCTAGCAACGGCTTCGAGCACGTCTTTCGAGGTGGTCATTTCCAGACCGCCCGGCACCGACATCGACGACGTGTACGCGTTGCCGTCTTTCGGTTCGTGCAGCACAAAGCCGCGCTCGGTTTGCACCGGGCCGCCGAAATACACGGGCACGTGAAGAAGGGGTTCGATTTCGAGCTTGAGGTCGATGCGATTGAACAGCGCTTCGAGGTCGATGTCGGTCGGCCGGTTGATCACGAGGCCGAGCGCGCCGCGCTCACTGTGATCGCAAAGGTAGACCACCGTTCCTGAAAACGTCGGATCAGCCATGTTCGGCATGGCGATCAGGAACTGGTTGGTCAGATTGATGCGATCGGTACTCTTGGACATAGTTCGGATTTTAGCAAAGACGATGCAGGATGGCGGGCTTTGAGCGTGGAACCGCGATACGTGTCATGAAACATGCCGCGAGCCATCGACGACGAATCAAGTTGCACTCTATCACGCACGCGGGCCTGGGCCACGGTGTGGGTGAGGCATGTGGGCGTATGGGGCGGGGCGGGGTTTTGGCCTCGCGGTGTGGCGAGGTCGCGGGGAGGGAGGCTGGGACAGGGAAACTCCCCGAAACCACAGCTCACCCGCCGCCCTGCTCGATCGCGCGCGTCAGCGTGGCGAGCGTCGTCTGCGTGAGCCCGCCGCCCGGTGGCGCGACGCCCGCGGCGACCTTGTGCAGCGTCGCGCGCAGTGCTTCGGCCGCCTGTTCGAGCGTGCCCGCCGGCGGCGCACCGACGATCACATGCGCGCGGACCGCTGGCGTCGACACCCCCGCGTGCGCACGCCGGCGCCACGCGAGCCCCAGCGCATCGGCGAGCAGCGCCACGTGGCCGAGTCCCAGCGCGCACGCGGCGGAACCGAGCCGGTAGGCGGCATCGCCCGCCTGCAGCGCTTCGCCGGGATCGGCTTTCTCCGGCTGATCGGCCGCGCGGGCGTGCTCGGTCAATGCGGCGATCGACGCGTCCGCCGTCTGCAGGAAATCTTCGTAGGCGTTTGCGTTGACCGTCAGCACGCCCAGATCGCGGGTCAGCAATACGCGGGCCGCGCTGATCGACTGTGCCTCGATCGCGCCCGCCTCCCAGAGCATTTCGGACGACTGGGTGCCCGCCACGTGCCAGTCGACGGTCAGGCCGTAGTCGTGCAAAACCTCGACCTGATCGGCATCTTCCGCCGCGGCACCGAACAGCGCGTAGTCGCGCCACAGCAGCGCCAAGGTCGCGCGCACCAGCGAGTGCGGCGCGCGCTCGACGCCCCGCGCGTGATCGGCCAGCGCCAGATTGCAGCGCGCGTAGAAGCGCCGCGCCTCGGCTTCGCCGGTCGCGTGGCCGCCAACCCGCAAGGCCTTCGCGCAGGCTTTGGCGAGACGCCAGAAATCGTAGGGGTCCGGGCCGGCGAGCTCGGTGAAGACGGCATCGAGTTCGTCGAGGGCCGCGTTGGTGACGGCCAGCGCCGCCGCGCTGCCCGTGTCGGCCTGCGAGCGCAGCACCGGCAGCAGCGCGCGCTCGTAGCGCGCGCGCAGGTGAGACAGCTGGTCGGCAGACTGCGCGTGCAGCGACGCCGGCGGCACCGGACGGGCGCTCAGCGCGAGATCTTCGAAAGCGACGGTGGAACCGGGCGTGTGCTCGGACAGATGCGCACAAAGCGCGCGGTAATGATCAAACAGCTTGGGCGAGCAGGACAGCTCGCGTAGATTGTGGCGCTCGAGCGCGGCGCGAAAGTCGCGCAAGGCCGCGCCGAACACAGGCCGCGCGCTGTCGGCGTCGGACGGACCGCCCGCTGTGAGCGGCGAAAGCCGCACTAGCGCATCCGCGAAACGCTGCGCGCTGAGCCAGCCGGCTCCGCGCAGCGCGTGCGACGCACGCAGCAGCGCCGACGCGCTCTCGTGATTCTGTTCGAATGCCAACGACGCTTCGGCCAGCGCCAGCTCCGCGGGCCGGACGGCACCGCCGCGCGGATTGGGCAAAGCGTCGAAGGAAACGGGTGCAGCGGATCGAAGAGTCATGGGCAGGCGATACGAAGCTGACGGGCCGTCGCTTCACGCTGCACGCAGACTGATCGGCTAACGCGCGAACCGGCGACAGGACAATGACAGACTACCGTTGCGACACGGCACAGTCGACGATGTTCCGCGCCGACGCAGTGGGGCAGGATTTCGGGCACCGGCGGCGCAGCCGGCATGTGGGCGGCTGCCGCTCGCGTGCAATATGCTCCGGGCTCCAGCCGGCTAAACCGGCTACCCGACCGATTTCAGATCTGGACCATCTCGAAGTCTTCTTTGCGCGCGCCGCATTCCGGGCAGGTCCAGTTGATCGGAACGTCCTCCCAGCGCGTGCCCGGCGCAATGCCTTCGTCCGGCAAACCGGCTTCTTCGTCGTAAATCCAGCCGCAAATCAGGCACATCCAGCTTTGATATTCCATTCTTGTGTCGCGTCGTAGAGTCCGTGGAAACGGGAGCCATGATGGTACCGTGTTGCCGCCCCAATGCCTAGCAATCAGAAACGCGCAGCCGCCACGTATGGAGAGACCGCTCCTGTATAGCGCGTGCCCGCTGCAACGGGCACTCGCGGCGTACCGCCAGACGAGCCGCCGCGCGCTGACGAGAACCGGCCCACGCGTGCAAAAAAACGCCCCCGCAACGGATTAGGCCGCATAATTGAGCCGATTGCGCACCTCCCGCGCCAAAATCCTGCACCTTTTTGTCAATCTTCATGCCCAGCGACACGCCTCCGATCGTCCTCACCTTCGGCCTTTCCGACCCCACCGGTGGCTCCGGCCTGCAAGCCGACCTGATGACCCTTGCCAGCATGGGCTGCCACGGCGTTTCCGTGCTCACGGGCTACACCGTGCGCGACTCGGCAAGCTGCGACGAAGTCACCGGGCTCGACCCCGAAGTCGTCGCGACTCAGGCGCGGATGCTGCTCGAAGACATGCCGATCGCCGCGTTCAAGGTCGGCGCGTGCACGCGCGCGGAAGTGGTGAGCGCGATTGCCGAAGTCGTCGCCGATTACGACGACATTCCGCTGATTCTCGCCCCCGACTTCACGCTCGACGACGAACACGTGCTCGCCGCCGACGAACTGCGCGAAGCGATCGCCGATCTGCTCGCGCCGCAAACCACCCTGCTAGTCGCCGATTCGGCCACACTCCTCGCGCTCGCGCAGCCGGATGGCGACGCCGAAGCGCCGAGTCTGGACGCCGCGATCTCGCATTTGCTGTCGCAGGGCTGCGAATACATTCTGTCGACGGAAACTGGCACACACCGACTCGTCAATACGCTCTTCAGCGAAGACGGCCAGCTGCGCCAGGACATGTGGGACCGTGGCAGCCATCGGATCATGGGCCTGACGGATACGCTCGGGTCGGCAATCGCGGCGCTGCTGGCCAATGGCCAGGAACCCGCGGAAGCAGTGCGCGAGGCGCAGGAATACCTGTATCAGGCGGTGCGCAACGCGTTCCGGCCGGGCATGGGCGCGTATATGCCGGACCGCTTCTTCTGGGCGCGCAGCAGCGACGACGAAGCGCCCCCTACCGCTGGCAAAGACGCTGCGCCGGGCGAAGCGCGGCACTGACTCCTCACCGTGCCGCGAAAACGGCATATATCAAACCCGCATTTATGCGGGTTTTTTTATTCCAGGTTCCGCTTTTATCGATCTAGCATAAATTCTGCTTGCACAGCATTACCGAACGCTGTATCGCGTAATTAAACGTTACAACGTGGTGGCATGCGCCACGCTAGACTTGACCATTCACGAACTTGACATATGTCCCCATATGCCCTTTCCGATTTTTTTCATCCATCCTCCGAAAAGCGGCGGTTCGACCGTCATTTCGTTTTTCGATCTGAATATGGGTAAAGACCGGTTCGTGAATTTTGTATGGGATCAGGATGGTTGGGGAAGCTGCCGCGCCAAACTGCTGGAAAACGGAATCGGCGGCGGCCATCACCCGTTTGGCATGCATCGGGCAATCAAGCACCCGGTGCGCTACTGCAGCATTCTGCGCGAACCGCTCGCGCGCCAGATATCGCATTACTGGTATGCCGCGAGCGGCAAGAATGGGGAGGTGAAGCGCGGAGTGAGCGTGTCGATGCCCGAGGCCCTCGTCCAGCAAGGCGCGATGTCCCTCGACGAATGGGTCGGTGAATCGCTTGCCGGGAAGAATCTGTTTGTCCAGATGCTGAGCGGTCATCCCGTGCTCAACGAAAGCAGCCTTGCGCTCGCGCAAAGCCATCTTCGCCAGCATATCGGCACGGTCGGCCTCTGCGAGAACATGAGCGAATTTCTACTTCGGCTCGCCGGCATGAGCGGATTGAAATTACCGTTTTATTTCGAAGCCAATAGAACGATCGGCACGCCAAAAGGCGACATTCCTTTAAGCGATGCAGCCAGACAAAAGTTTCTGGAAGACAATCATCTCGATTACGAACTCTTTCACGACGCCAAGCGGCTAATCCAAAACCAGGTGGATGAAGCGGGCCACGTCTTTTCGAATGCGCTGGAAATGGTCCAGGTTATACAGAAGGAAATCAATCGGCTTGAAAACCCGCACATCTACAGTTCGATGGTTTTCGGCTTCGACGAAGCGTTCCTCGCCAAAGTCAAGAGCGTCATCGGCCGATTCGACCTGGCGCCGATCAATGCCTACCTGGAGTTCGCGCAAAGCCGCCAGCCCGTTCTCGCGGACATGTTCGAAGGCTTCGTCGACACGGTTCACAACGGCGCGGTGACGGGCTGGGCCGTCAATCTCAGCCGGCCGGAAGAAAAAGTGCCGCTCGAGGTTCGGGTGGGCGACGAGGTCGTCGCGAGAGGCTGGAGCGGCGAGTCGCGCCCCGACGTGGCTGGCGCAGGCTACCCGAGCGCCCACAGCGGATTCTCCATTCCGCTGCCGGCCCATGTTCAGGGCGGCTTTCACGTTGCAATCGCAAATTCGCCCGAGAGCCTGAACAACGCGGGAATCTGGCGGCAAGGCTGGCACTGCGCCTGAGCGCTGAGGAACTCACCATGGAACAGCCCCACACTTTCGTGCAACGTTGCCACGGCGCCATCGGCACTCAGGACCGGATGCGCATCTTTCGTCAAAGACCGGTCACGGTCTGGCTCACCGGTCTATCCGGAGCGGGCAAGTCCACGATCGCCTTCGAACTGGAACGGCAACTCGTCGGCTTGGGCCATGCGTGCTACGTGCTCGACGGCGACAACGTCCGTCATGGCCTTGCTCGCGATCTCGGCTTCGACAGGAAAGATCGACACGAAAATATCCGCCGCGTGGCGCATGTTGCCCAACTGATGAACGACGCGGGCCTCATTGTCATCACCGCACTCATCTCGCCGATGCGCGAAGACCGGGCGATGGCGCGCGACATTATCGGGCGAGACAAATTTATCGAAACCTATCTCTGCGCGCCGCTCGATACATGCGTACGGCGCGATCCGAAAGGCCTCTACGCGAAAGCCTTGTCCGGCGAAATCAGTTCGTTTACCGGCGTATCGGCCCCTTATGAAGCCCCGGACGACCCCGAGCTTCGCATCGATACAGCCGCGCTGACGCCGGGAGAAAGCGTCGCACGCATATTCGCCCACTTGCGCGAGAACTCGCTGGCGACGGCAGGCCAGGAAGCCGGCGCGTAACAACGCAAGCCCGCCACCCTCTTTCACTCGGCTCAAAAGAAAAAACCCGCATTTCTGCGGGTTTTTTCTTTTGAGAAGCACGCCTTGCGGCGCACTTCCCCATGCGCTTCCAACCGGGCCTCGCAAGGAGGCCCAAGCGGAATTACATGTCCATGCCCATGCCGCCCATGCCGCCGGGCATGCCGCCAGGCATCGGTGCATCTTCCTTCGGCAGTTCGCAAACAGCTGCGTCGGTCGTCAGCAGGAGACCAGCGACCGATGCTGCGTTTTGCAGCGCCGTGCGCGTCACCTTCGTCGGATCCACGACACCTGCGTCAACCAGGTCGACGTACTCGCCGGTTGCTGCGTTGTAGCCGTAGTTGCCTTGGCCAGCAGCAACAGCTGCCACCACGACGCTCGCTTCTTCGCCACCGTTCGTGACGATCTGGCGCAGCGGCTCTTCCATCGCGCGCAGCACGATCTTGATACCTGCGTCCTGATCGGCGTTAGCGCCCTTCAGGCCGGCGATTGCCGTACGTGCACGGATCAGCGCGACGCCGCCGCCAGCCACGATGCCTTCTTCCACAGCTGCGCGCGTTGCGTGCAGTGCGTCTTCGACACGTGCCTTCTTTTCCTTCATTTCGACTTCGGTCGCAGCGCCGACCTTGATCACTGCAACACCGCCTGCCAGCTTGGCAACGCGCTCTTGCAGCTTTTCACGGTCGTAGTCCGACGTTGCTTCTTCGATTTGCGTGCGAACTTGCTTCACACGTGCTTCGATGTTGGCAGCTTCGCCAGCGCCGTCGATGATCGTCGTGTTTTCCTTGCCCACTTCGATACGCTTTGCCTGGCCCAGTTCAGCCAGCGTTGCCTTCTCGAGCGTCAGGCCGGTTTCTTCAGCGATGACCTGACCGCCGGTCAGGATCGCGATGTCTTCCAGCATCGCCTTACGACGATCGCCAAAGCCCGGAGCCTTCACAGCAACGGTCTTGAGGATGCCGCGGATGTTGTTGACAACCAGCGTAGCCAGCGCTTCGCCTTCGACGTCTTCAGCGATGATCAGCAGCGGACGGCCAGCCTTCGCGACTTGTTCGAGTACCGGCAGCAGATCACGGATGTTCGACACCTTCTTGTCGTGCAGCAGCACGAACGGGTTGTCGAGCACAGCAACTTGCTTGTCCGGGTTGTTGATGAAGTACGGCGACAGGTAGCCGCGGTCGAATTGCATACCTTCGACAACGTCCAGCTCGTCTTGCAGCGACTTGCCGTCTTCGACGGTGATGACGCCTTCCTTGCCGACCTTGTCCATCGCTTCAGCGATACGGTCGCCGATCGACGAATCGCTGTTCGCCGAGATCGCGCCGACTTGAGCGATTTCCTTGTTGGTCGTGCACGGCTTGCTGATCTTGCGCAGTTCTTCGATCGCAGCTCCAACAGCCTTGTCGATACCGCGCTTCAGGTCCATCGGGTTCATGCCCGATGCGACGTACTTCATGCCTTCACGAACGATCGACTGAGCCAGAACCGTTGCGGTCGTGGTGCCGTCACCTGCGTTGTCGCTGGTCTTGGAAGCGACTTCCTTGACCATCTGCGCGCCCATGTTCTGGAGCTTGTCTTTCAGTTCGATCTCTTTTGCGACCGACACACCGTCCTTGGTGACCGTCGGGCCGCCGAAGCTGCGTTCCAGGACAACGTTGCGGCCCTTCGGACCCAGCGTGACCTTCACAGCGTTCGCGAGAATGTTCACGCCTTCGACCATCTTGGCACGGGCGGAATCACCGAATACGACGTCTTTAGCTGCCATCTTCTAACTCCTTGAATTCTTTGGATATGACCGGGAAAAGTAGCGGCTTTGCGCTTACTTCTGCACCACGGCCATGATGTCTTCTTCGCGCATCACGAGCAGTTCGTTGCCGTCGACCTTGACGGTCTGGCCTGCGTACTTGCCGAACAGGACGCGGTCGCCAACCTTCACGTCGAGCGCGATTGCTGCGCCCTTGTCGTCACGCTTGCCCGGGCCGACTGCGAGGATTTCGCCTTGATCCGGCTTTTCCGCTGCGGCTTCGGGGATCACGATGCCCGACGCGGTCTTGGTTTCTTGATCCAGACGTTTGACGATCACGCGATCATGCAAAGGACGAAGGTTCATACATACTCCTCTCTTGATTGAGACTGAAGAACGCTGAGAAAACCCGGTTGGTCGAGCCAACCGGCGATGTTGTTAGCACTCTCGTGCAGCGAGTGCTAATTATATGGACGGGTGGTGACAAATTCAAGAAGGATGGCGCTGCATTGGCGAGATTCACTCCACGCGGAGTTTTGTTCGCCTAGGAGCGCCCCCCGCGTCGCAAAAAAAAGTGAGCACAGTGGAATAATTTCCTTCAAAAACAGTGACCTGCGCGGATTTTGCCCGCCCGTTCCAAATCGGGCCTTGCTGATCCGCGAACGGCCGCTCAGCGGGACGTACGCCGAACTATCCGCGTATAAGCGGTGACCAGGGAATACCCTTGACGTGCAAATAGTCGAGAAAAACGCCATCCCGCCTCAGGCGGGTCGACGGTCTGCTCTGTCGACGCGGCCGGCTCTTTCAGGGGCTCCGGGTCTGGAAACGGTCCGCTCGAAAACCTTTGGGTCGCCACTTCGCAGACGAAACGAAATCGGTCTCACGCCCGGAAAAGTGACTTTTCGTCCTGCCCCTTACGCTGACTTACGTCTCAGCATCCACGCCGTTGTGCTCTGCGATCCCAGGCAAATCAGCTCGCAGTCACAGCGATCTGCCTACACCGAGCGAGTGACTCTCCTGCGACGTAGGATGCATCTGGCTCGCCAACTAACGACAACAAGGCAAGCACCCTGTCCATCGCGGGCCAGCCATGAGGTACGGAAACGAAAGCGACGACCGTACAACGAATCTTCTCGCGAGCACCTTCGCTCGTAAATTTCGCCACAGCGGATTGAATCTCCGGCGGCGATTCGAAAGATCCATCCTTTAACGCCACATACACCCGAACCTGGCGATCAACCTCTATCGACCAATCGATACGACGGACCGCCTTGCTCGATGAGTAGTCCATGTAATCGCGAAATTTTCGCCGGCTGTGCAGAATGGCAAGAATCGTCAATTCGTTGTCCGCGCAAGGGCGCACGAACTACGCCGCGCACTTCTTCAGATTCCGCTTGCCCGCCTTCCGCGTCATCCTTCACCCCGGGTTGCACTGCGTCTGTCCAACCACGTCCAGTATCGCCGTGTCTTGAGTCGCCTTCGAGCAGCCACCGCCAGCAACTCGAACTCGAGCGCGTACCGTGCACGCCTTGTCTTGCCTCTCACCGTTCTTCTCCTTGCTTGATTTGATCTGCTCGACAGCAGACTCGTTTTCCCACGGCACGCTCATTCCGATATCCGTCTATCCGGGTTTCAGCGTGCGCTATCAGACAGAGCTATGGCTCACGTGAGGAGAAGATCACCCTGCGCCAGTGCTTCCATCTAAGGAAGGTCTGCAAAGTCCCGCATTTGATGATTGGACTTCGATGATTTCCATCACCGAAGAATCGATTGAAAACGGGCCGTCTGAACACGCATTCAGTTGGACAGTTCCAACTCGCTTACCACAATCTCGATAACGGGATCAGACATATGAAAGACATCGTGCATATCACGGAAGCCTTCGGAGGGGGGGTTCTGTCGATGCTGACCGAGCTTTCCAATCGCGCCGCGGAAGCGGGGGCAAATGTATCCGTGATTTACTCGTTACGGCGAGAAACGCCTGCAAACTTCGAAAGTCTGTTTCATCCAAAAGTAAAGATGACTCACGTATCGATGTGCAGAGAGATCAGTTTCAAGAAAGACTGGTCCAGCCTGCTCGCGCTAGTTCAAAATTTACGTGACCGTAATCCGCAAGTCATCCACCTTCACTCGTCGAAAGCAGGTGTTCTCGGGCGAGCCGCGGCCAAAATAGCGTCCCCTCACGCCAAAGTATTTTATTCACCGCACGGCCCCGCCTTTCTCCGGCGTGATGTATCGGCTGCGAAACAGTACACCTATTTGAGCTTTGAACGTCTCGCCAACTTCATTGGCGGAACGATCGTTGCATGTTCACGTAGTGAACTTCATGAAATCAAAGGCCGGGTTCACGCGCACTCGTCCGTCCTGATCGAGAACGGCGTCGATATCAATGAAATCCCCCAGCGCCGCAAACGAAGCGACGACAAGGTGATGATCGGCATGACGGGCCGCGCTTCGTTCCAGAAGAACCATGAGGTGTTTCTCAAGCTGGCGAACGAATTTCGCGATCCCTCCGTGAGCTTTATGTGGATCGGTGGGACCGAAGAAGAAGTGCCCGACGTGTACCGCGGCGACGCGGTCACGTGCAGCGGCTGGGTCACCCGTGCGCGCGCATTGGAGCTGATGTCACAACTTGACGTCTATGTTCAGACGTCACGCTGGGAAGGAATGCCGATGGCGCTAATCGAAGCACAAGTCGCGGGTATTCCCGCAGTGGTGACCAACGTTGTGGGCAATCGCGACATTGTCGTTCATTGCGTTACCGGCTTTGTGGCGTCCAACGACGAAGAGTTAGCGAAATATCTCGCTCTTCTGCGTGACAACCCGACGCTTCGTCAGCAAATGGGTGCCGCAGCAAGAAAACGGGCGATGGAGCGCTTTTCAATGGACCTGATCTTTCGCGAATGGCAACTGCTTTACGGCCTGGCCGACGAGCGCATTACCCGCAATGAGCCGCTGATCGTTGACATCGCTCACCCTTATGACGTCAATAGCTAACCGGAGATCACGGTTGAAAAACATGCAACCTGCCGCACCCTCATTCATCTACAACGGTCGATTCGCTACTCAGAAGACGACGGGGGTACAGCGCGTGGCGCGTGAGCTGATCGCTGCGCTTGGACACCTACCGGACAATGGTGGCGTCACCGTTGTCGTTCCGCCGCAGCCGGAACTGCAGTCCGTGGATGGCACCCATTTAGTCAAAATCGGCTTTGGAAAAGGCGTGTTCTGGGAACAGCTCGTGCTTCCCGTATTCGCGGGCCGGCATCGTATTGTCAATCTCAGCAACTCGGCCTCGATCTTTCGTCTGAACCAGGTCATCTACATGCACGACGCGGCGGTATACGATGTGCCGGCGCATTTCTCGCGGCGCTTCCGTGCATGGTACCGATTCATGTTCTGGATTCTGGCGCGAACATCGAGTTGCGTGGTGACCAATTCGGATTTCTCGCGGCAGCGCCTCGCGCACCATTGCGCTGTGCCGGCCGAACGCATCAGCGTCGTTCCGCTTGGGGCGGATCACCTGGATGCGATCACACCCGACGCAAGTGTTTTGCAGGAACACGGCCTCGTGTCGAAGCGTTTCGTCCTTGCGGTCAGCAACATGAACCCCACCAAGAACTTTGGCCGCATTCTCGAATCCTTCCGCCAGCTCAATGATCCTTCGATTGATCTGGTGATTGTTGGTATGAAGAACGCGAGCGTGTTCGGCGAGGTTCAGGACATGCGAGCCATCGCGCCAAACATCAAAGCCGTGGGGTATCTCAACGATCAGAAGTTGAAGGCCCTGTATCAGCATGCGCACTGCTTCGTTTATCCCTCTATTTACGAAGGATTTGGCATTCCACCGCTCGAGGCCATGCGCTGCGGCTGCCCGGTTATCGTGGCCCGCTCTTCGGCATTACCGGAAACGTGCGGCGACGCAGCGCTCTATTGCGACCCCTTCTCTTCAGAAGATATTGCGGACAAGATGCGCACGCTGCTCCGTATGCCGGACATCAGATCGACCATGATCGAGCGTGGTTATTCGCACGCGGCCAGATTCCGCTGGGACACAAGCGCCGAGATGCTCCGGCAAGTCATCAATCGATCCTGGCGCAACCCATAAAGGCGCTTTGCAGTCTTGCGGCGGGGGCCCTCGGGCTCTGTCCGCTCGGCGTGGCCGCCGGGCCTATTCCGAGTTTAAGGAGAACATCAGTGAGGTTGGGCATTTATTGCGATTCGGGTGTCAACGGCGGTCACGAAGAAATGCTCAAGCGACTGATTCTCGCGCTTGTGAAGTCTCCGGGAATTGTCAGCTTTCATATTCTGGTACCGACCCAGAATAAGCCAATGTCCGATTTTGCGAGCGACATTGCGGCCCAGCATCGCCAGGTCGTCGTCACCCCGCTACCTTTCACGACCGAGTCGATTCACGGCAATCCTCTCGCGCTACTGGCGACGTCATGGAGCACCGCGGCCAAATTGCGCACGCTGAATCTGACGAAACTCGTGATCGCTCAAGGCACGATCGTGTCGGCAATTACCGGTTTGCTTGCTGCGCGACTGGCTCGCACGACTGCCGTCAGCTACATTCCACTAATAGATGATGCCGCGCAAGCGGGCGCGCCCATTGCCGAACGCGTCAAATCGCGCGTTAAACGCGCGTTGTACCGGCTGCCGCACCAGTACATCACGCTCAACGATCATCTGCGCGAAAAACTGCTGAAGCAGGCGCCGGACACGCCCGCCGCGATTCTCGAAAACTATGTCGACAATCGATTCAGCCGTTCCACGCTTACCCGTGAAACGGCGCGTAGCTCACTCGGTTTGCCGCAAAGCGGAAAGTTCATTTGCGCGCAGATTGGCCGGATTCACTTTCAGCATAAACGGCAAAGCTTCCTGCTCGCCGCCATCGAGAAGCACCCCGATGCCTTTGCGAATAGCATTGTGCTCATCGTCGGTGACGGCCCCGACGCGGATAAGTTACAACAAGCGGTGCAAGGGAGCGAAGTTCTGTCGCGTTGCGTGCGCATCATCGGCCCGCAAGCCGACGTGCTGCCCTACATCCTGGCGAGCGACGTCGTCGTGTTGCCCTCGGCCTATGAGGGCGTGCCGCTTGTGATGATCGAGGCCGTGCTGGCCGGGCGCCCTATCGTGGCATCGCAGGTATCGGCACTCGGCTCTTACTTGCCGGCCGAATTGCTGTTTCCTGTTCACGATCACGACGCGTTCGTCGAAAAGATCTTTTCAGCACCTGCCTATCCGCTCTCTGGCCTGACGGATTCTTTTCGGGTGCGATTCTCTCGTGAAGCGTTCGATGCTCAGGCGCAGGAAGTCTTACTGCAGCCCGTGCCGCAACGTCGCGTTGCGGCCCATCTCGAGCACAATACCGCGGATCTCGGTACAAAGTAGCGCGCTCAGGTTCAGCAGGAACGTTGTATCGAAGGCCATGGCACCAAGCAGCAATCTCCACGGCCTCGATTATGACGACATGATGTCGTGATAATCGAGGCCGTTCTGACTTGCCGGGCGCAGTGCTGTTTTCTGTTCACGATCGATCAGGACGTGTTCATCGAAAGGATCTTTTCCGCACTCACCGCCGACCCGTTCCCCGAACAGGTGGATTCTTTCCGGGTGAGGTTCTCTCGAGAAGCGTTTGACGTTCAGGCGCAGAGAGTATTACTGCAGCCCCTGCCGCAACGCCACGTTGCGGACCATTTTGAGCACAATGCCGCGGATCTCGGCGCACAGTAGCGATCGGTCCAGCAGGAAGGTTGCGCCGAAAACCACCGCACCCAGCGCAATCTCCAGAACCAGCTTTACGCCAGGGTGCACGGACCCCTGCAGCAGACCGGACGCGATCCAGACGCTCGCCACCATCGGCACGGTCATTCGCAGCGGAATGAAGCAGGCATTGAGATATTCGCCGAAACTCGGACCCAGCACGCGCTTGATCAAGAGCAGATACATCGGCAGGAAAGCGATCACTTCGACCGCGAGTAACCCCAATGCGACGCCTAGTGCACCACCCAGATAAGCGCCAACGATAATGGCCGGCACCATCGTCGCGGTTTTCGCCAGGTTGAACCAGAAACTCAGCCTGATCTTTCCGGTCGCCATCATCAGCGAGGTGACTGGATGGCCTATTGAACGGAATGCTCCTACCAGGCAAAGCACTTGCATGATCGGTGTAATCCAGAGCCATTTCGCACCGAACATGCTCACGACAAAATCAGGGCCCGCGATCAGAAGCCCAAACACGAGCGGAAAGTTGAACATCGCCATGAAACCCGTCAGCTTGAAGTAGTTCGTACGAAGCTTCGCCGTGTCGTCCTGGATGATCGAAAAGACCGGAAAGAGTACGCGCGTGAAGAACGGGTTGAGCCGCGCCGGAAAACCGACGGCGCAATTGTGTGCGAGGTTGAAGCCCCCAAGCGTTGCCGCGCCTAACGCCCGGCCCGCCACGATGCCGCCGAAATTGAAGTTCAGGTAGAACACCATCGCGTCCATGGCCTGGAAGACGCCAAAGCCTAGATACGACCTCGTGTCCGCGAGTCGGAATCGCCATGCGGGTTTGTGCAGCTTGCGCCCGCTTACATTGAGCATAAGCGTACGACATGCCGTTCCGGCCAGCGCCCCGAAAATCGGAGCGTAGGCGCCATAGCCGCGCATCGCGAAGACAAGCGTCGTGACGAACAACATCAGAGTGGACGCAACCTCGATCTTCGAGAGCATATTGAACATCAGCTCCCGCTCCATCAGCGACCGGTACTGCAAACCATGCGGCGAGATGAAGAACAACAGTGCACCGAGACCCATCAGCGACTTGAGCTCGGGCTCCGAGAAAAACCACGCCGCGAGACCGCTTCCGGCAAGCAAGACCCCGCCAAGGACCGCACCGAACATGACATTGAGCCAGTACAGCGATGACAACTCCTGCGTGGTCACGTTCTTACGCTGTACGATCGCCGTGCTCAGTCCCATGTCGAGAAACATGTCGGCCAGCGTCGTGAACAGCGAAACCATACTCACCAAACCCAACTCGGCCGGCCTCAGCAAGCGGGCCAATATGGCCACCTGCACGAACTGTACGCTGACCGTCAGGATCATCGACGTCGCCGACCACTTCGCCCCGGAAATCGCTTTTTCTCGTAGTGACATTACTTTCCTATCGTCCAAACTACACAGGGCAGCACCGGCGCACGCGTATTCGGAAAAAATAGCAGCTATAGATCAGCGGGTTGTAGGAGCGTGTGCCCGGACCTGACTGCCGGTCCACCAGAATCAGGTCCGGGTCGGGTTCAATAGCGCCGGCCGCCTTTCAGGCCGTACTCGTCATTCTCGCCATATCGCGACGGCAGAAAGCCGTTGAAAATATGTCCACCGACATTTGCACCGACGTTCGCCAGACGCTGAAGCGTTTCTTCCAGCTGGCGGGAACCGGTATGGTCGGCGCGCGACACGAGCAGAACCAGGTCGCAACCTTGCGCCGCGATCGTCACGGCATCGCTCACTGGTAGAACCGGTGGCGAGTCGATCACCACGAAATCGTAGGTTTCGCGCAGCGTGCTGAGCATCTCCCGGAAAGCGGGACTGCTGAGAAGTTCGGCAGGATTCGACGGATAAGCGTCGCCCGCTCCCATCACCGACAGATTGGTTCCATCCTGCCTCACGATCGCTTCGTCGAGCGTCGCCGTTTTCTTCAGTACTTCCGCCAGTCCGGGCCCCGCGGGGTCCTGCTGCAGACGGCCCAGTTTCCCTTGCCGCATGTCGCCGTCGATCAGAAGAACCGATTCTTCGGTTTGCGACAACAGGTAGGCGAAGTTTGACGAAACGAAGCTTTTCCCCACGCCTTGTGTCGGGCCGGTGAACAGAATCACCTTGTTGGTCCGCTCGCTGCTGACTTTCGCAAGCATGGCTCGCACGCTGCTCGGCAATGCACGCAATGCTTCGACACTCGGATCTCGCGGACTGCTCACCGCGAGCAGTTTCATCGGTTGATCCTGATTGTTGCGCGAGTCGACAACGCCGCGCAACTGCGCCTTGGATCGCGCAACCACGGCGAGACGCGGCAGGTCGGAAACGTAGTCAATTTCCTGCGGCGTACGGAATTCCCTGCGCTGAAGCGACACGAAGTGAACCGTGACCGTTGCGGCAAACAACCCGCCGAGGAACGAACCGAGCAGGATGATCGCCTTGCGCGGCCACGACGGCTTCTCCGGCGCAACGGCCCAGTCCATGACGTTCACGCCAGACGCAGTACTCGCTGCCGCTACTTCGAGCTGCTGAATATTGGCCAGCACGCCGGTGTAAATCTGCTTGTTGATGGAGACATCGCTGGACAGTCTCACGAATTCGCGTTGGGTGGCCGGCAGATTCTTCGTGAGCTCGCCGGTGCGCGAAATCTCGCGGCCCACCTGCTCCAATTGCTGAACCAGTCCTCTGTACGTCGGGCTTTCCGGACCGAAGAGCTGACGCTTGTCTTCGAAGTCGAGTCGCAACTGCGCCTGCCTTTCAACGAGCCCATTCATACGAGAAATGAGCGATGCGCCCTGTTGATCCATGTCGATGGCCTGATTCTGCGTCCGAAAATCATTCAGGCGGTCTTCCGCGGTCTGCAGCTCCGCCTTCAGTTTCGGCAGCCGTTCGCTCAGGGTTTGGAGTTTCACGTGTGCCTGAGCAGCGCGATCGTCGACATTGCGCTTCACGAAAGCATTGACGATCGCGTTGACCATCCGTTCCGCGCCCATCGCTGAAGTCGTCTGATAGCTCAACCTCATCATCGACGAGTCCCGCAACGACGTAGTCTGGGCGGTTACGGCAGTCTTCAACCGACTGCGGACGTCTTCATAAGCCGCTTGCGGCGACAGCCTGGACAGCGAGAACTCGATACCCGGCCGCGCGCGCAGGACGTCGATCCGCAGTTTGCCCGACCCGGCTTCATCATCGTTCGTGACCTGGAAAGTCGCGGTTTCCCCGACACGGCCCTGGACAAGTTGATGGCCGTCCTTGTCATACAGGGTCCAGTTGCCGTCTTCACCTGTCACCACACGAAACTTTTCGCCCAGCGCGGCGTCAGGCACCTGGAAGATCCCGGGCTTCAGTTGCTCGCCGCCCCAGGCGAATCCGCTCAGCCCCAGAAACGGCTTCCTCAACCGGTTGCCGGCAGCATGGCGCGATGCGAAATAGCGGCCGAACAACGGAAAGTAACTTTCCGTTTGCACGACCGTATCGCTCCCCGTTGCCGCGATTGCTTCGCCGACAATCGTGCGCGAACTCAGAACATCGGTTTCATCGTCGGCGGACTGGTCGGCCGACATAGTTCCCGATACGTCGGACAGCGCGCTGATCGATGCGCCTGGCTTGATCTGCACACGCAACAGCGCGTCAGCCCGGTATTGCGGCGTCGCGCTCAGAATGTACAGGCCGCCCGCCAGACAGCACACGCCGACAATCGTTGAAAATAGCAACTTGTGTCGGGCGATGCTTCGCCAAAGGCCGGAAAATCCGTCGTTTTTGGCGGGAATCATGCCCATTGGCGACTGCCCGATGTATGAACTCATTTTATTTTCCGCGATAAAAGACGAGGGTGACCTCGTTAGAACACACAAGCTTCCACTTTCCAGACTGCTGTCCAAGTGGAACTGCCCGGGAACTTCCATTCACGCCGTATGTGTAACGCTACGACGGCACGCTGACAAAAACCGGCCCAAGCGTTTCAGGGACTGCAAGCAAATCCGTCGTCGTCAAAACCTTGCCATACATGTCAGTCACGACTGCACGACGCGGCAAGTGCGACACGTCCAACCTCAATGCATTTCCGTCGTCATAGGACCAGAGCACATATTTCACCGTGCCCGCTCTGGTCCCTAGTTTGAGGACGATATATCTCTCGTGTTCGTTGATGAAGTACTTCGCACTGGTTGCATCGGCCGTAAATGAGAACAGATACTTCGATGCGTCATAGGCCGGCAGCCTGTTGTTGTTCTCATCCAGCAGACCAAAGTTGTGCTCCTGATTCGTCGGGCTCGCACCGTCGTTGCGCATGTCGTAGTAAGCCGTGAGCCCCACTTCGGCGATCCAGTCGACCAGAAATCGCCGCACCGCATATCTCGCCTGGCGTGCACGCGCTTTCGGCGAATGCCCGTTGTCGATCCCGGAGACATACTTGTAGCCGTAGCTCGGGTATGACCATTCGGTTGCCCAGATGGCCGGCGCATTCTTGTAGTTCGCCAGGTCCTCGCGCAATTCACGGTAGTCGGCGAAGACCGACTCCGGATCTCGCTGCCGGTAGGGATGCACGCTGATCGCGTCGGCGCCACGCAGCGTCGCACTGGAAATATCACCGACGGCCCGAATGAATGCGCGGTTGATCTGCTGCACGCCTCCCGACGCAATCTTGACGTCCGGATTGGCTGCGCGGGCTGCCTTCACCGCGGTCGTCAGCAGGTTCCGGTATTTCGGGGGAGAAGGGTCAGCCAGCCAGTACATTTTGTGATCCTCTTCGTTCCAGACCTCGAACCTTACGTTGGCACCGCGATAGCGTTGCGCTGACTGATAAACATACGTGTAGAACGCTCTAAGCTGACTCGTTGTCGTCGGTGGCTGATCCGGGCTGAACTCATAATGCTTATAGCCGAGGATAAACAGCACCCCCAGACCTCTTGCCGCGCCATCCGATACCAGCTTGTCGTATGCGCCGAAATGCCAGCCGTCGGGCGCCTGGACGTCTTCCCAGAAGAGATCCGTACGAACAAAAGAGAAGCCCACGTCTTTCACAGCATCCAGCAAGCGCGTATCGTTGACCTCGTGGATCGCCACACCCGTATCGGCCCGAGCCGCCGCGAACGACGGCAGCTGGACGTAGGGCTGTTCGTCCTTCGTTGCCACGCCGCTCAGGATCACCACCGACCCCGCCGGCATGGCAAAGGCTCGAATAGCCAATGAACCTGCAAGCGCAAGCGCCAATCCGACGCAGCCCACAAGGAGAATCACGATCCGACTCGATCGCCTGTCTCTCTGAACTTTCATCTACCCCCCTGGCCGCGCTCGTCGGCTAACCGCACCCCGTCAACGTCAGTTCATTTTTTCGTGTCTGTATGATCGAAACGTCGATCTCCGATGCCTGACGGACAGCACAAAACCGGGACGCATACGGAAGCGCTGTACGCCCACGCCTAGCCAGAGCGTCTTCGCTGTGACGCCGAAGAAGAGCAGGCAGCCGAGCGATTCAAAGATATCCGTGGTGACCCCGCTGATCAGCAGAAACATCATCATCGTCCACGCCACTCTATCTCTGGAGGCACTGGAGAACAGTATTCTAGATAACAAAGTGGCGAAGATAACCAGTCCGATAACGCCAAAGTTCGCGATCGCGTACAGCGTAATATTGTCTGCATAGCCGATGTTGAAACCGAAGTTGGTGCGGTAGTAATCGGTCGCCGCGCCAAACCCGCCGGGACCAATCCCAAACCAGATCAGGTTCTCGCGGAGCATGCCCTGCAAGAGGAGCGGCCACGTACGCTCGAATCGATCCTGGAACGAGCTGAGCGCACCACCGTCAAACATCGAGTCATTGATCGCCGCCGAGATCACGAACGCAGCGAGCGGTACGAGAAGCGCCGCCGCCGCAGCCCAGATAACGCCTTTGCGGATGGTCTCCAGCCTGCAGAAACGATCTATTCCGAGGACGATCACCAGCGCAACCAGCGAGGTCTTGTTGGTGGTTGCCCAGATCGAGAGTCCCGCCACCGCGAGCATCATCGAAACGAGACTGAGCGAGCGAAATCGCGGCAGCAGCCAGGTGGTCAGCAGGCCGATCATGAGCCCCGTTGCGGCGCTGTCGCGCCCAAAACCCGGCAAACGCGGCGCCTCTCCGACGTAGTTCGAATTCGTGACGTGTACCGCCGTGCCGTCCACCATGGTGTTCGCCCCGACCCAGGGCAGCGGATTGATATAGCCGAAATAGTTCACCAGCACGCCGGCCATACACACGATGGCGATGACCGCCACCGTCATTCGTGCACCGGGCCTCTCGAGAATCGCAAGCGCTTCTGGCGGCGCCAGCATGGTAAAGAACATCGGCAGCATCATCCACGCCCAGAAAATCGCCGCGTTGAGGGTGACGCCATTGAAAAGCGACACGCAAATCTGCATCGCGAAGAACAGCAATACGAATACGTGACTTGCCTTGGGACGTCTCAGGACGATGAGCGTGATGCACAGGGCCATCATCACCTTGGGCAGATAAATGGCCTGCGGCACGCCTGCCAGCGACGTGTAGTAGCGAATCGCCCCCGACATGACATCGCTCGTCACTCCGAGGAAGAAGGTCAGTATCCAAAGCGGGCCCATCATGAGTTCCCCGCACCGATCGGCGCTGCATGTTCGTCGCGTTCGCGGGCAAGCGGCGCGCTAAGCGTTGTGTCTTCCAGTGAAGCGTCTTGCGCAGCGAGGCCCAGGAAATTCCGCATTACATTGAGCGTAATCCGCGCCACGATGGCGTGGCTGCTAGCGTTTTTATCCATCAGAACGCGCGGCCAATCGGTGGTGCCGCAATTGAACACCTGCCCCGGCTTCGCCCCACCACCCAGATCGGGTGTAAACACGCCCATGGCAGCGGCGCCACCTACGTCCCAACCCACGAGCCTCGTCGAATTAGCCAGTGTCACGAATCCGTTCGGTGTGGGCGGCACGCCGTCGGCCTCATAGCCGACCAGGCGATCTTCCGCGCCGAACGTCTGCGCGTCCTTGACCTGCGTCCCGGCAAACACCCAATGGTCCGCGAGCCGCACCGTATAGCCGACTGGCTCGCGTTCGGGTTTGACCCATTTGCGCCTGAGCCGGCTCCAGACACCGTATTTCGCGCCGCCATAGCCGTAGCTCAAACCGAGAAGATTGCTCTCGCTGTAATCCGGCCAGGATTCGGCAAGCCGGTTCATTACCTTGATATTGTTCACATCCGCCTGCGCCCCGAAATCGACCGGGCGGTAGCAGGTATTACCGCTGAACACGGCCAGATTGCCGCCGCCGGCAATGAAACGCGCGACATGGTCGCGCATTGGCTGACTCCAGTACTCATGGTGTCCGACGCTCAGCATGCAGCGATATCGCGTCAGATCCAGGTCGGTGGCGCGATGCAGGTCCACATCGGTGTAGAAGTCACAGGCGAAATCGTGCGCGCGCAGCCAGCGGATGAACTTCGCGTCCCAATGCGTGAAATGCTGGCGCGGCGAGCGCCGGTCATAGGCATCGTCAGGATAGCCAAGTTGGGCGCCAAGGCCGCCGCCCGGTCGCAGAAGTGTGACTTTCGTCTGCGGGTGCGTGCGGTGAACCGGATCGCCGTAAAAGCAGCCGCCGCCCATCGAGTTGTAAGCGTGGTACGTCGCGATCGGCACCACGTACGCGATCGATGCGGCCGGTGAACGGGGTCGCACGATAATGAGCGCCATGCTGTCACTGTCCGGCGGGGTGGCGAAGATCGGCTGACGCGCAACGCAGCGGCGGCCCAGGTCCGTCAGCGCTTCACCGCTCGGGCCGACCTCGTACGCAATCGCCGCATAGGCCCCGCTTTCCATCCCCTCGATATCCGGCTTCACCGTGATCGTCGGCCAGTTCCAGTCCGTGTCGAACCGAACCGGCATGCGCTCGCGCGTCGATTCGAATACGTACTTGCCGTTGATCAGCTTTGCCGTTACGTCCCGCGTGCCCGTCGCGACTACCCCGCCCACGCAGATCATCGACTCCGCGCCCTGTTGCTGATAGATCGCGATCGAGAATCTGTTGCGCGGCTGCACCGCGAGGTCGAAGGACTCGCCGGCGGTGAAAGATGTTTGTAGTGGATAGAGTTGCATGCCTCGCGCGCCCCGAAAAGTCACTTATGATTGCCGGCCCAGCGCTGGCCGTTTGCAGCAGGCGGATCGATCCGCCGTGGTGCGACCGCGGGTGCCCGCAGTTCCATGCCAAGCGCCCGCTTGATCACTCGCTTCACCTTGAACACGCGACGGTTGACTAATATCTGCGTGCGAAAGCGCAGTGCGGGCAACGGCTCTTTGTGCTGTACGGCGAAATCCCCATACTTTGCGGCGGTCGCCTCGACGAGTTTCATTGCGGCAGGAAACACAGACGAGTCGACACGCGAAGTCAGAAAACACTGGATGGCGAAAAACTTATGAAACAGCAGAAGCCAATAGGCGGCATCCTGTCCAGATCCGCTCTTATCGAGGGCCTCGGCCGAGAACTGAGCAACACTTTCGACTGACTTGAGCGTCGTGACCTGCGTGATACTGCCTGGACGTCGACGATAGTAGTAAAGCCGATCAGGAATGCCGTACAAAGTGCGAGCGCGCTTATAGACAATCGGCATTGCAGAGCATTCTTCGTAGACGCGGCCGGCTGGAAAATCTACGCCATCCCACAGGTCGCGGCGAAAAATTCGCGGGCAGCAATGCATTTGGCAAATGCGCGCGAATTCCAGCAGCCTCGCGGTATTGTTGGTACGCAGGCCGACCGTTGCGTCGTTCACGATCTGGAGCTCGTCGACGATGCGACCGTCGGGATTCGCCATACCCACGTTGAATTCGATGATGTCCGCCGTGTCGGTATCGAGCAACGGCATAATCATGTCCGAGAAATTCGCCGCCCATTCGTCATCGGAATCGAGAAAGGCGATATAACGGGACTTCGCGTGCTTCATCGCGGTGTTGCGAGCTGCACACACGCCCTGATTTTCCTGATGAATCACGGTGATACGATGCTCAGGCGCGCTGTCCTTGATTTTGAGGATCTGAGCCAACGTGCCGTCCGTCGATCCGTCGTCGATCACGATGATCTCGAACTCTTCGGAGCGTGGCTGAGCGAGGGCTGATTTGATTGCCAGGCCGATATAATGCTCGACGTTATACGCCGGAATTATCACGGATAGAATTGTCTCGCCACTACCTTCATCCACTGGTTTCATAGGACGGGTTACCTTTGAATATCGATTTTTCGAAATCGCCCCGCCCTTTAGGTAGGCGGTGAGGCGGATACCACCCCGGCGCGTCCTGCCACGAACTCCAGCAGACATCACAAACCGTGTCTCCGGAATAACCTGAGCGGACCGCGCGAATCGCTCGCGTGACGCTTAGTTCGCTTTGTGAGCCGCGCCGACTTCAAATCGATGTCGAGTCGTTTGACGGCAACCATGTGATTTTTTTTCGGCACGCCCCTCGTTGTACGCCCCCATATTCCGCTGCGGCGAACGGTACCGTCCGTTCGGAAGCCCACAGTGGAGGCACACATGCCTGACAGCGAGCGCGCCCAATCGTCCCGGCAAAGCCCAGACAATGGGTCCTGTTCCGGCGCCATGCCCTGCCCGATAAGGGCGGCACGCGCAACGTCTGCCGACGTCCGATCCTGCTGCCCGGTCGATATGTCAGACGAAACGAGGAATGTGGCTGCTGGACCGTCACCTGTTTCCACAAGTGACCGTGGCACGAAGACCGCTCGAGCAGCGCTTTATCGGTCTAGCTGAGCGGCAGACAGGCGCAGGGACCTCTGCGGCGAGTTCTGTGCGCCGGGCTGTGAGGCCGACGGTTACGTGGCCAGCTCGCGCTGACCGCTCCCAGTCTCCGCCACACCGCTCGGAGCCCGATTCGCCCAGTAAAGGAGGCCGAGCATTGCAAGCGCGCCCCACAGCGCGCACGAGCCGCCGAGCCCGTGGCCGGTGAAGATGTACGACACCAAGAGGACCGCCAGTGCCACAGTTCTGCCGCGTGACGTACTGCGGTTGAGCAATACGAACATCATCGCAATGTAGATGACCGGCAAGACTCCGTAGTGATGATCCCAGGCGATCGGCGAGGCCATCGTGAACGACAGTGCCGCACCGAGGAAGTCGAGCAGCCCGGAGGCCCCCTTACCGCGCAGCGGAATCAGCAGCGCTGCGCCGACGATCAAGGCTGAGGTAACAAGCGTGCCGGCGTAGACGATCGGATTGAACGACGGAAATTCGTGGATCTTCCATACGGCCGGCGTCGCGTCGGTGTCGAGCAGCCGGTTCAGCAGGCCATTGACCGACTGGTTTTCAACGAACGCTTCACCGGTGCGCGACAGCGCACGCAGCACCGCGAGATAATCAAGATGGTTCTGTATGCCGAACACCGCAAGCGATGCGACACCCCCCACCGCCGCGACCACGCCCCAGCCCACAAGGAAGCGCCACTCACGCCTCAGCAAGCCCCACACCATGAACATGACGAACTGCGGCTTGAGCAGACATATCAAACCAATCAGGACACCTGCCAGCTCCTTGCGGCCGAGGAGCCACGCCAGCGCGGACAGGGCGAACAACGCGTTGATCCAGACCTGTAACTGGCCCAAATCGAACGCCTTGAGCAACGGGCAAAACAGCAGCGCGCCGAATGCACTGACGACTGCAAACTGCCAGCGCCGTCGCGCATGGCCCGGTGAGCGCCGCGCCAGTGTGAATGCCAGCGCGCCCGCGGCCAGAACGTTGGCCAGGACCATCCAGAAGTTGATCCAGTTCAGGAGCGCGTTGGACGGAGCGATCCCCCACTGCGACAGCGTATGGAGGGGCAACAGGCTGCTCGGCGGGTATTGGAACTTGACCCGTTCCACGAAGAATATGTGCTCGTAGAGACGGCCGTCGGCATGCTGCTGAAACCAGCCGAGCGCGGCGCGCATGGGTCCCCAGGAGTCGTCGACGTCGCCTGGGTTCCGCAACGAGCGCACCCAGGTCAATGCGTAATTCAGGACCGATGGGTGCTTGCCGATCATCCCCAGGTGCGCGAGAAGCCGGTTGGCAATGTCCTCGAGCATCGATGTGACGAATACAACCAGGCACAGCCCGAAGAGATGCCGACGCGATCGGCTCGCGATAAAACCGCCCCCTGTTTCAGGGCCGGTTACGTTCAGGGCAGCGTTGGAAGACATGGCTCGACCCTCTCGAATGGCTCAAGATGTTTCTGGAGAAAAATTGGCGGCAGGTCGAGCATGACGAAAGATGCGTCCATATGAAATGGCGGACTTCATCGAAGTGTGTGGTATCTCACCTATCACGCGCGCCAGCAGAGCCGGAACACAACGAGCGTTCGGCCGCAACAGATTCTGTTAGCGCGGGGCTACCTGCTGCGCGGCAACCGGTTCACGGGATGCCGGCATGCGCGCCTGTGCCGCCGGCAGCGGTGCGCTCTGCCGTTGCGCGCGCGCGGCCGCTTGCTGCAGCGCGGTCGAAATAGTCGTGCAGGTCACAAACGCGAGCGTCATTGTCAGCAGGCTCAGATTGCGCAGTTCGTCCCGATAGCAGAAGGCGATAAATAGCGGCACGGTGATCACCAGCGCGATCCACGCGTGCGTACGCACGACCGGCGGCAAGCCCCGCCAGCTGGCCTTCAGCAATAGCGCGACAAGCAGCAGATGAACCACGTTGAATCCCTTCGTCGTCAGAATCCCGTAGTTCATCTCCATCCGGAAGTAATTGCGCGGATTGATCAGGTACTGAATGTGCGACATGAGTTGGTACTCCATCGTGCCGCCGCCGTTGCCCGCGTACCGGAACTTGATCAACAGGTTGACCGCTGCGGCGAGCGCGAGGAGGCCGCCGGTCAGCATGATTGTCTGCTTGCGTGAGTGGCGCAGCGCGATGAACGGGACGAGCGTCAGCACGAACAGCAGGTACGACTCCTTGTTCAGCGTGGCGATCGCGGTGACGATGGCAAGCGGAACGATCCGGCGCTTTACCGCAAGCCAGATTCCGAGCGCCATGAACATCAGTTCGGGCATGTCGTAGTAGTAGCCGCCTTCAGTCAGGATCAGCGGAAAGACTGCGGCAATCGCAAGCGGCGTGAGTGTCGCGGCGACCCTGTCGCCAATGACCTCGATGCAGGCGGCGCGAATTGCGAACATCGCCGCGAACATCGACAAAAAAGACATTGCATAGACAAGAAAATAGCGCAGCGCGTACTGCGGATTGGCCGCGTCGGTGGCGTTCGGGAAATACCGATGGATGGGGTTGGAGACCGGCGGATCCTCGGCCAGCTTGTTGAGGAACGTCGTTTTGGATTTTTGCGGGATCACGCTGTCGATCGCATTGGCGGTCATCGGCAGCAATTGCCGATAAACGAACGGTCGTATCGCCGTGCCCTCCAGCATTTGCGGAAGCGAGTACTTCTCGACCTCGGAAAACTGCCACTTGATGAAGAAGCCACTGAACGATGCCGCCGCGGCGAGGTAGTAGATGAAGGCAAGGAGGATCCACGCGGTAGGACGGGGCAACGCGACTCGGTTCGACATTGGAAGCTCCTGATCATATGGCTGGATTTATCAGCCGATTCCAGCATTGATCCCGCCATCGTAATGGCGCAGCACTTCACGTCTGTGCGATAGCGCACTTCAATGCCATTTGCCACCTCCCGGCGGCGCTGCTTCGCCATGTGCGATGCCGAACAGATGCCTCCAGTACCGGGCCTTAGGATCGGCACTGTGGCCTGCATACGGCCGCATGCCCGTGTTTTGCGCCGATCAATCGCTTCTTTTGCCAAAAGGTGTTGCCATGTCGTCTCACGCTCTTCCATTGTGCGTCGATCTTGATGGCACGCTTGCGCGAACCGATCTGTTAGCCGAATCGCTTCTGGTATTACTCAAGAAAAACCCGCTCTACCTCTTCATGTGTGTGGTTTGGCTGATGCGCGGCAAAGGTTACCTGAAGGACCAGATCGCGAAGCGTGTGACGATCGATGTCGGGATCCTGCCGTACAACGACCGGCTGGTCGCCTACCTTCGGACCGAGCAGCAGAGCGGACGCGAGTTGTACCTGTGCACCGCGTCAAACGAACAGTTCGCAGAGCAGATCGCTGCGCACTTCGGCATTTTCAGTGGCGTCATGGCCAGCAATGGCGAGTTCAACCTGCGCGGCAACAACAAGGCCAGCGCACTTGCGGGCCGCTTCGGCGAGCAAGGCTTCGACTACTGCGGCAACGACATGGCCGACGTGCCAGTCTGGAAGCGCGCGCATGCCGCAATCGTGGTCGGCAACCAGAAGATTGCGGCCGCTGCCCGCAAGGTCAATCAGCAGATCATTCTATTCGATGAGGTGAAGCCGCCGCTGCGCGTCGTGCTGCAGGCGACGCGCGTCTATCAATGGTGCAAGAACACGCTGGTGTTTCTGCCGCTGCTTGCGGCGCACCAGTTCACGAATGCGACCGCGGTTCTCAACGCGACCATCGCGTTCTTCGCGTTCAGTCTGTGCGCGTCGTCCGTGTACCTGGTCAACGACATGCTCGACCTCGACGCGGACCGTCGCCATATTCGCAAGCGCAACCGGCCGTTTGCGTCCGGCAAGCTGCCGCTGTCGTTTGGCGTCGCGCTGACCGCCGTATTGCTGACGCTCACCGCGATACTCACGACGTTTCTGCCCCCGAAGTTCGTGCTGGTGCTAGGCCTGTATTTCGCGCTGACGCTGGCCTATTCGTTCGTACTGAAGCGGCTGATGCTCGTCGACGTGTTCTCGCTCGCCACGCTCTACACAGCGCGAATAGTTGCGGGCGGCGCGGCGGGGCAGATTCCGCTGTCGTACTGGCTAATCCTGTTCTCGGTGTCGATCTTCCTGAGCCTTGCGATGGTCAAGCGCTACGCCGAACTGAACGTGATCCTGAAGGAAGGCAAGTCTGCCGCGGCCGGACGTGGCTACATCACACAGGATCTGGCGATCCTGCAGTCATTCGGCACCGCGGCCGGCTACACGGCGGCACTGGTGCTCGCGCTGTACCTGAATTCGCCTGAAGTACAGCTGATGTACCGCCACCAGGAAGGTCTCTGGGCATTGTTCGGGCTGATGCTGTTCTGGGTCAGCCGGGTGTGGATCATGGCGTTCCGCGGCAAGATGCATGACGATCCGATCGTATTCGCGTTGAAGGACAAAGTGAGTCTGTGCGTGTTGACGGCGTGCGTCGTCAGTATTGTTCTGGCAGCATAGCGATCCCGAGTCGGTCAGCCGCAACGCAACGACCGGCGCGATGCACACCGGCGCACCGCGCCCACTCGATAACAACGACTAGCGACGAATGGCGATCTTTCTTCTTTTTGCAGCCGGCACGCTCAGTGCGGTTGCCAGTGTCCTGCTGCGCGTTGCGGCAACCATGAACATCGTACAGACTTCCGGCGGCCTGCTGTCTCTGGACACGCTGACGAGCGGGCCAATGTTGATGCGCGCGGGCGCGATCGGCGCCTACGGTGCAGGTTTCGTCCTGTACGCGCTCGCGTTGCGTCGTGTGGAGCTGAGTCTCGCGTACCCGCTGATGGTCGGCATCACGATCATCGAGTTGTTCGGCTATGGCCTGTTCGCCGGCGAAGCGGTGACAGCCAAGGCTGCGGCCGGCGCGGCGCTACTCGCGGCCGGCATCTATCTGATCTATGCGTGACCCAGCATTGCGCATGCTTTTAGACGGGCCGTGCGTGAAGCCGGGTGACGTGCCTCCTTGTGCGAAGAGACAGCGAGCAGCGCCGGCACGATTTGCGTGAACGATGGAATATGTCGCGCTGGCTGGTCCGCAGTACTGCACCATGGCGCATGTTGGCCGATGGCGCGCAGCGTCGCAAAGGCTCGAAAGTGCATCTCGCCGTGAATGCCTTGGGGAAGCGGCCCGTATTGCAGGTGACAGGTGACGGCCGCCACGCGCACAATCGCGCGCAGGTCGAGCAACTGGCTTGTGCGGTGGGCGGGGTTCACCAGGCAAAGCGTGATGCTGGCGTTGCCGATCGGATCTATCCCCGCGAGGCGGCCCGGCAGGTCGCCGGGCACCCCTCATCCAGCGTTCATGACAGGCGCTAGGATTCGATCACGGCCCGATTGCCGGACAACGCCGCATCGAGTGCCGCGGCCACCACGTCCGCGTTCGGTCTGTAGACCATATCGCTGTGACCGCCCGCCACGTCGATGACGTTCAGTCCGCGGCATGCAACCCGCTGCCACAACGGCAGTGGATTCCCGCGGCCCTCTATTCGCGTCGACGCGCGAACATACAGGATCGGGCCGGCGCGATACCGTTTCGGGCGGTACGTGGCCATCGCAACCTGCATGGCCTGGCGTACGCGCAGCAGCACCGGGGGCAGCCCGACTGCATCGGGTTCGAGCCTATGCGCCGTGCGTCCCAGGCGCAGGCGCGCCCGGTCAACCGCCGCCGCCAGCTTGGCGGACACGTAACGGGTACGTTGCGCCGACAACATGCCGCGAAACGCCCGCCATTGCTCGATGACGTAGCGGCCTTCGTAACGCATCCATGCATCCCACGGCAGATAGCGCTCACTGACATAGGTGTCGACGAGGCACAGCATCTCGACCCGTTCGCCCGCGCGATGCAGTTGCTGGGCGATCTCAAGAGCGATCAGGCCGCCGAAAGAGTAGCCAGCCAGCGCATACGGCCCGTGCGGCTGCAACTGGCGTATCTGCGCCACGTAGTCGCGCGCCATGTCGATGACATGCTGTTGCGGCGCTTTCTCGCCCTCGAGACCGTGTGCGTTGAGTCCGTACACCGGCCTTCCGTTTCGCAACGCGCCAATCAGCCCACGGCATTCCATCACCGAACCGGTGACGCTGTGCGCAAGAAAAAGCGGCGTCCCGTTGCCCGCGCGCATCAGCACCATTGCGCTCGACGGCGCGCTCGCCGGGCCCGCTTCAAGGATAGCGGCGATTTGCGCGACGGTCGGTGCGGTCATCAGGTTCGTCAGCGAGATCGTCTGGCCGGTTGCATCGTGTATATGGCTCGCCATCTCCGCCGCGAGAAGCGAATCGCCGCCCAGATCGAAGAAGTTATCGTCGCTGCTTATCGGTCCGAAACCGAACATGCGTTCCCACAATGCCCGCAGGTACGTCTCCATCTGCTCACGCGTTTTGCCGGGCAACGGCAGCGAGCCTTTTTCAAGGTTCCGCGCCGCTTGCCGGCGGATGGCGTCAAGACACTCGGGATTACGCAACGCCCCGGCGTTTCTGGCCGGCACCCCGTTGATGGCATCGCGCGCCGCGGCCTCCGAGGGCTTGCCACTATGGGTGGTCGGCAGAGCTTCGACCGCGAGGACCAAACCCGGCACATGCGCGGGCGATGCACGGCGAACGAGGTCACCGCGTACGCGTGACAGCAACGCGGCGGAAAGCTCGACACCAGCTTGCAATACGAGCAACAGAACGATGCCTCGTTCGCGCGAACCTGCGGTCAAGGTCGAATTCGCCCCATCGCGGCCTGCGCGGGATAACGAACCCGCCGCATTCCGATCGACCACCATCGCGTCACGAATACCGGGAATATCGTTCAGAATGCGATAGATTTCGGCGGGTCCGACGTTCACGCCGCCGACGTTCAGCACGCCATCGGAGCGGCCGTGCATGCGTGCCGATCCTTGAGGCGAAAATTCGATCAGATCGCCGTGCGTCCAGGCGCCCGGGTTAGCGGCAAAGTACGACGCATGAAAACGCGTCCCGTCGGTATCGCCAAAAAACCCAACCGGTCGCGAAGGGAACGGATTGGTGCAGACGAGTTGGCCGATCCCGACTGCCGGTCGGCCGTCATCCCATGCCTGCACATCGAGCCCCAGACTCTTGCATTGCGCTTCGCCCGCGTAGACCGGCAAGTTCGGATTGCCAAGTACGAAGCAGCCGATGATATCGGTGCCGCCCGAAATCGACTGCAGCGGCAACGCTCCGACGTGTTCTCTTACCCAGTCGTACTGCGAGTCGAACAGGACCGCGCCGGTCGACAGCATCGCGCGCAGTGCTGAAAGGTCGAATTGCCGTGCAGGCTCGAGATTCGCCTGCTCACACATCTTCAGATAGGCCGGGCTCGTTCCAAACACGTTCACGCCGTTATCGGCCGCAATGCGCCACAAAGTATCGACCGTCGCAAGCGGACCGTCGTAGGTGACGATCTCGACCCCCGACGCAAGCGCCGAGAGTTGCCAGTTCCACATCATCCACGCGCAACTGGTCTGAAAATAGAGCTTCTCGCCAGGGCGCAAGTCAGTATGGAGCCGATGCTCCTTCAGGTGTTCGAGGAGCGTGCCACCGGCACCATGCACGATACATTTTGGCTTGCCGGTCGTACCCGACGAAAACATGATGAACAGCGGATGATTGAACGGAAAGCGCCGCCAGACGAAGTCCGCCGGAGCGGATTGTGCAATCAGCGCGCCAAGCGAGTGAACCGGCAGCGTGACGCTGTCGGGCAACGGTCCATCATCGAGGCTGATGATGCCTTCGAGCGAGGGCATCGCCGAGGCGAGGCCTGCGATGTTCTCCGCGAGCGGCGTGCCCCTGTCGGTTGCACGCGTGGCCGTATGCGCGAACAGCAGCCGTGGCGCGAGCGGTACGAAACGATCGAGCAGCGCATCGGCCCCCATCTCCGGGGCCGCGCTCGCCACCGTCGCGCCGAGCGCGGCGACGGCCAGCGTACAGATGACGGCCTGCGCGTCGTTGCGCATGACCATGGCCACGCGATCGCCACTGCGCAACCCGAGACGTTCGAGCGTGCAAGCGAGGCTCGCCACTCGCTCGCGCAGTTCGCCGCGCGTCAGGCGCACAGTCGGCGCGTCTACATGACACTCGGTCAATGCAGGGGCGTCGGCGCCGGCGATGGTCAAACCGAGCAGGCTATCTGCATAGCTGAGTTCGAGCCGCGGAAAAAATTTCGCACGCTCGATGTCTTCGCCAACGCAGACCGGCTCGACTTCGCCTGAAGTTTCGATATCCGTGCACCACTTAAGAAAGCCACGCCAGAAACTCCGGTATTCACGTACAGAAAATTCGTGCAGTCGTGTGTAATCGGATAAAGGTAAACCCGCGCGCGCCTGGAGGGTGGCAGTAAATGCGCTCATTTGCGATGCGGCAATCCGTTGTGATGCCGGTAAATAGATTGGCATACGGGTGCTGTTAGCGATCCCGGGAATGGGATCGTGGCGATCGGAGGAAGTCATGTCTGGAGCTCTCAAAAGGGAATAGATACCCCGCGGCAAAGCGGACGCGTATGTACCCTGCTTTAACGATTCACGAAACACTTTGCCGATCCGGTCCTGCATGCTCGGCGGTGCTTTCGAAAGAATGAGAAAGATTGGGAAAGAATGTACGCGCGCGTCCGGCGCTGCAATGTGCTCTAACGAACCAACGTCTACGATCGTTTTATCGAGTGACAGATCGCCGATTCCATAGTCAATGCCATTCGCATATTTCATACTGCTAACCACATTAAATAAAAACTATTTCATCTATTTACCCGCTAACACACTGAGCGAGTCGAATTCCGCGTCGCTGCTTCGTTACGCTCCAACCACAACCCGATGTTCTATACGCTTCATCACTTTGTGTTTGACAACGTACATAGTGAAATGCGGCCAACGCATATTTTTCATGACGAGACTACGTATTCGAGAACAAGATTCAATATCAGAGAGATTCCCTCCTATGCAAACCATGTCAGGCGCACGAGGTCATTCACCGGCGAAGCGCATTCAGATAGAAAAAGGCGTCGCGCTGAAGTCTTTTCACAATGTAATTCCTCTTGAAGCAATCGCAGAAATCAACGAAGCCATCGATCATTCGTTTGGCAGTCTGCCGCAACGTGCTCAAATAAGCCTGATGGCGGCCGAGTTGCTTCGCCGCAGCGAGGCATTCCGGCAACTCGAAGGGACTGTTTGTGCGAATACACGCTCGATGGCGGCTCAGGCCGGAAAGACAGCCTTGCCGCTGCAACCTTTTCACGTGATTCGCTGCTCGAGCGCAGCGACGCAGGCGGAAAGTCATTGCCGCCATTACGACTCCCATCTGCTGACGTTCCTGATTCCGCTACAACTGGCGCCGGAGAGTGACGCCAACGGCGACCTGGTGTTGTACCGCCGCCCTCGCCTTTCGGTCTCCACGCCGGGCAATGTGATATGCAAGATTCGCCACGGCATCCAGCGCGCCCTGCCGCTCAGCTGGCGGAAATGGCTGACGTGGCATGATCTGCGTCGCGGCAATTGCGATCGCGTGCCGATGCAGGTCGGCAGCGTCTACGCGTTCAATGGCTTTGCGCTCCAGCATGGGAACCTCGATGTCGAGGCGGGACAGCGCCGCACGCTGCTGATCCATTACTACGATCCTGGTCATTCGCTGGGCCTTAGCGAGATGCTGCGTCGTGCACGGCACTGAGAGGGATGGCCTGCGATAGAAAGCACTCCGGACCGTCGATGATGTGCTTCCAGGAGTGGTTGGTTCAGAAGCTTCCACAGAAAAATGCTGTGGCCTCGGTTCAAGCAGTCGCGGGACCCTCTATTGAGGGACAACTGAGCGGCGAAACCGGTTGATAGGCGGCCGCGTGGCTCGTCACCCACATCGCGGTGCCAGTCATTGAGCGGCCCCGGCCTTCAACAGGAAAAACTGAATGCCGTGCGCACCGTGATCGGTGAACTCCGCATGCAATTTTTCAATGCCGCAGCGGCGGAATAGCCCGAGAAGTCGATTCACGTTGTACGCATTCATTTGCATCGTGGGTTCGAGCATAGGCCTTCCACGAGCAAGATTGGCCAGCCAATGCGCGGGGGCGAAATGGTCGCGAGTCCAACTGATGGTATGGGTGAGCCGGGTCGCATTGCAATCGTAGGTAAAGTGTAGAACGGCAATTCCGCCCGGCGAAAGGTGGCTCAGCAGGGCCTCGGCAAGTTTCATTCCGCGTTCGACCGGAATATGCTGGAAGACGATATAGGAATTGATCAAATCGAACATTCCGTGGAGATCCGTCAGCGCATCATTGGATAGAACGAATTCGACATTCCTGATGCCTTCCCGGGTGACATTTCTCGCCGCTTCTTCCAGCATGGATGGAGAAACGTCGATTCCAACCGCGCTTTTTACTCGCCTCGACAACGGCATGATCAAACGCCCCACGCCACAGCCGAAATCCGCGGCCCAATCGGCCCGAAATTCTGGATTCAAATGTCGATGAATGGCATTGAACATGCCGGATACATACAGCTCTCCGCCTTCGAAGAACTGTTGTTTCGCATCGGTCGACAGTTCGGGCTCCTTGAACTCAGGCCAGCTTACAACCCCGTAGTACGGCGATGTTTTTCCCCATTTTTCCCAATGCTTATCGGTGGACATGGTTGTTTTTCTCGCGGTGGGCGCAAGTACATACGATAAGCGCGGCATGTTTCTTGAATATTCGCTATCGCACATTTGCGTCGGAAACTATTTCCGTCAAGGTTTTTGCCATGCATGTCGCCCCTGGCCACTCGCGGGTCTTCGCCGATGAAGTTGGAAAGGGCAGTGTGGGCGACGAGGCGGGCCGCAAGATGTTTGCTGATAGAAACGTTACACACACCCAAACCAGAGAGGCATCTACTGGCCTCACTTTCGCGCTGGTGTCCGAAGCGAATTGCCGGCCAGCCACTTTAAACGTTCGCAATTCACTTTGATCCGTGCCTCGAATTCGGAGGGATCGCGATCGCGCAGCGCGCTCATCCGGGTATTGTCTTTGTCCGCGCGGTGCCAGCCAACTTGCCAGTGTCGATCGAAGTCGCTGGCCTCAGGCAGCCTGTTTCTGAGCTGCTGCTTGTATGCGCCGATACGCTCGGGCGACACCTGACAGAACGCCTGCGCGAAGTGGGCACGCTCACCCGCCGTTTCCACCTTCGCGGTGGCGGCATCCTCGCTAGTCATGCCCGATATGGGCAGAGCCGTCGAGAGCAACAGTACCGAGGCCATCGCGACACGTCTTCCATAGTGGTACTTGATGTTCTTCATCCTCACCTCCTGACGGACTGCCACCGCACGCAGGGATTTCCCCATGTTTTTCGCCGTTTTCCGCCTTCTCCCATTCAATGTGGCTGGTTTGGACAGCAGGATGGCGTTTTCGCGCGCTATCCGGACTATTGCTTCGACAATACGCAGTGTTACGCTTTAGAGGTCAGCCTTCGCGCCAGTGAGCCGCCGTTCAGCGGCAGAACCAGCAGCCAACAGACACGTCGCGAAGCGCATTAGCCAATGAAAAAGGCAAAACATCGCTGCGGGAGCCACTGCGATGGAATTTAAAACGTATACCGTACTAACGCTCATGGTGGTTAGCAACGCTGCCCTCGCATGGCAGCCGCTCACCTATCCGATCCAAAGTCAAAGCCCTTACCAGCGCAGCGTCGACACCGCGTTGTGCTTTGCGCAGGCCAACAAGACCAAGATCGACATCAAGCGCGAACCGCAGATTCCGCCGCGCCCTCAACCTGCCAGCAAGGCCACGTCGACCGGCGTACCGTCGCGTCCGCCACTGCCGCCCAGCACTTTCTCGGCCACGCCGACGAGCGCGAGCATGCCGGCCGCCGCGACCGCGCCCGGCGCCAGCGAGCCGGTGGCGACGGCGGCGACAGGCGCAGGCGCTTCGGCGCCGCGCCCGGCGAGCGCACCCGTGGCGGGCGTCCCCAACACCGCTATGACGGCCGCCACGCCGGCATCGACGGCAGCGACGGCAGCGACGGCAACGACGGCGGATATGGGCGCATCCGGGGCTGCAGCCGGTTCGTCGGAGCAGGCGAACGCCGCATCGAGCGTCAAGCTGCCGCCACTGCCTGCACCCGAGCCGCCCATGACCCGGTATTGGGCAGCGTACGGGGCGTGCATGCAGGCGCGAGGTTACGTCGTCGCACAGTAAGTCCCGCTTGCAAACCTCCTTGGCCCGTGCCCCGTTCTTTTGACGGCGGCATCGGCATTCGACGCCCGTTAGCGACCTGGCCATGCTTAGCGACACGACCTTCGATCAGGATTCTCAACGATGTGGCCACTGCGGTGCGCCGCTAGCCGGCCGTTTATTGCCGTGTCCTTCGTGCCGCACGCACCCCGCCGACACGTTCGGCGCACGCGCGGCGCGAGCGCCGGGTCTGCCCGTTGCGCTGAACCAGCGTCAGCCGGCGCTCGCGCCCAGCGAGCCGGCGCGCAGGATCTGGAGCCCGTCGTCGCGCGCAATGGTCAAGCGCTACGATGCGATCGAAGAGCCGCTTGCGCCGGCAAGCGTCTATCAGCGGTTGCGCCGACCGGCCGCGGCTGTGGCCTCGATGATAGTGGCGACATCCGCGGTGTACCTCGGCTTCATCCATGGCGATGAGACGCGCATCGGCACGCCGATCGAGACATCCGGCAAGGTGCTGGCGCAGAACGGCAAGGCGTCCGGCGCTGTTGCCGGCAAGGGTGGCGTGGCACACGCGCAGCGGCCGGCAAGTAGCGGTGCGCAGCAGGCCGCGTCCGCGCGGTCCATGCCGGTCGCGCCGACGGTCGCGGCGCCATTGGCGCAGCGCCGCGCAGTTCTGGCAGCGCCTGATACGAAGGCCGCCATCGCGGCGGCGTCCGATGCGCAGCGCACCGGTGCGTCATTGCCCGACGAGAGACGCGCCGGTGCGTCGGTGCTCGATACGAAGTCCAACATTGCGTCGGTGCCGGACACGAAACCCGCCGTGGCGCCTGCGTTCGATACGAAGCGCGCCGTCGCATCGGCGCCCAATGCGAAGCCCGCCACCATTGCGTCGGCACCCGATACGAAGCGCACCATTGCATCGGTGCCCGACACGAAGTCCGCCGTTGCCCCTGCGTTCGATACAAGGCGCGCCGTCGCATCAGTGCCCGATACGAAGCCCACCACTGCGTCGGCACCCGATCCGAAGCGCACCGTTGCGTCAGTGCCCGAGGCGAAGTCCACCATTGCGCCTGCGTTCGATACAAGGCGCGCCGTCGCATCAGTGCCCGATACGAAGCCCACCACTGCGTCGGCACCCGATCCGAAGCGCACCGTTGCATCAGTGCCCGAGGCGAAGTCCACCATTGCGCCTGCGTTCGATACGAGGCGCGCCGTCGCATCAGTGCCCGATACGAAGCCCACCACTGCGTCGGCGCCCGATACGAAGCGCACCGTCGCATCAGTGCCCGAAACGAAGCCCACCATTGCCTCGGCACCCGATACGAAGCGCACCGTCGCATCAGTGCCCGAAACGAAGCCCACCACTGCTTCGGCTCCCGATACGAAGCGCACCGTCGCATCAGTGCCCGAAACGAAGCCCACCACTGCTTCGGCTCCCGATCCGAAGCGCACCGTCGCATCAGTGCCCGAAACGAAGCCCACCATTGCCTCGGCACCCGATACGAAGCGCACCGTCGCATCAGTGCCCGAAACGAAGCCCACCACTGCTTCGGCTCCCGATCCGAAGCGCACCGTCGCATCAGTGCCCGACGCGAAGTCCACCATTGCGCCTGCGTCCAATGCGAAGCGAGCCGTTGCGTCGTTGCCCGACGCCAGGTCTACCGTTGCGCCCGTGTCCACCACGAGGGCCACCCTCGCATCGACGTCAGATGCCCAACACAGCGCCGGCAATCAGCCGATCAGCCCGGCGGACAAATTGCGCGCGGACGCGTCGCGGAATCTGAAAGCCGCGCGTGCCAGTCTGCAAGCGAACAATCTGTCGGCGACGAAGACACGCCTCGCGGCAGCCGCCGCGGCGCAGCCAGGGAACCGCGACGCGCAGCGCCTGCGCTCCGCCGTGCACACCCGCGAAGAGCAGCGCGACGCGTTCCTCAGCCTTGCGCGAGGCTGTGGATACGTGGGGCATTGGACGTGCGTGTCGCACAACGCCAGCAATGCGCTGGAGATCGATTCGAGTAGCAAGGAGGCGCAGCGTCTCCTGACAATGGCGACGCAGCGATCCGAACTCCAGATCCCGCCGCCCGTCGAAGCGCCGCCCGAACCGCCGCCCCCGCCACGCGACTTGCTCACGCATCATTGAGGGCCACCGATCGCGTTGCCTTCGTCATCGGCACTGGCGCCAGCACGTTCGTGCGCGCGGCTGTCTGCACACTCGGCGCGGACTTAGGGTTTTATTCGCACCGCTGGCGGCGGCACATCTGCGTGCGCGCCCACTTCTTCAATACCTTGACCGACAACAAGCTCAAGTTTGCGCACGTCTTGCAGTGACGGCCTTGCCACCGTCGCCAGAACCCGGGCAAGCAACGGCGAATGCGGTCGGGGTAACTGACAATCGGGGAGATTCCCGCACAATGACCCCGTGTGAGACCGTCTGCTATAGACCGACGGCGTCATAACTGCGACGGTGAGGACCAGCAATGCGCCACCAGTATGCAACGCCATGGATATGGCTTTTTCTGTTACCGCTTGCGCTCGACTATCAGGCAACCGACGCGAACACGGGCCACTTCGCGCAAGTCGGCCTCATCCTGCCCGCGGTGGTCGCGGGCGTCGCGCTGCTGCTTATCGCTCCCCGCTTTCACGAGCGTTCCCGGCTGCGTTCGGTCGTCACCATCAGCATGCTGCTGTGCGTATTCGGCAGCATCGTCGCCCAGCTGGTTCAGGACAACGATACCGGCAACTATCTGCGCACCCTGCTGCCCTTCGTGCTGTTCCTGCTCGGCTATCTCGTCGCGTGCCGGCCGTGGAGCGACTACCGGCTCGCGCAATTCGAAAAGGCGTTGTTCGTCGCCAACCTGATCAGCCTCGTGTTCACGTTCTTCTACGGCATGGCAACGGGCGGCGGTCTCGACGACGTGCGCGAGCGGATCATCTCGGTGACGCTGCTCGGCTTGCAGGGCGTACTGCTGCACGAATTCATCGTGGCGCGGCGTTTCTCCGTCCTCAGGGTCGCGGTGTTCGCGGCCACCATCGTCGTCGAATGGCTGAGCGAAACGCGCAGCGTAGTGGTCGGCACGGCGCTGCTGTTCCTGCTCGCGCTGGCGCTGAGCGCGCCGACCATCCGCCACGTGTGGCGCGCGCTCGCCCGCAGTCTCGTGGTCGGCGCGGTGCTGGTCGGTATGGTGGGCATCGTCGCCTGGAGCTTTCCGTCCGTGGCGCAGCCGTGGACCCAACGTATCTTCGCGTCCCAGGAGAGCGTCTCCGGCACGGACCCGGCTACGATCACGCGACTCGCCGAAATGCGCGATCAGTACGACCAGGTCACTGAATCGGCGGACACGCTGCTGTTCGGCGAGGGCTACGGCCACTACTATCGCTACTCGCCCGTGTATCTGCCGTACCTTGCGGACTCGTTCAGCGAGCAGGACTTCTACGCGATCAACGAATGGGCCGCGGGTCACAACTTCTGGGTCTATCAGTTCTTCGCGGGCGGGCTGGTGTTCGGCATTGCCATGCCGCTGGCGATGCTGGCCGCGCTGGCGATCTGCGTCTTCTCATACCGCCACTGGCGCTCGATCGTGCCCAACGCGCCGCTGCTGCCCGTGCTTGGGCGCGCGGTCATGCTGTTCGCCGCGCTGCCGGCCACTACCATCGGCGGCAATCCGCTCGGGTCGCGCTTCTCGGGTCTGATCTTCGGCGTCGCGCTCGGCCTGATGATCGCCACGTACGCGCGCCTGCAACGCGCGCTGCCGGCGAGCACCATGCGCACGACCCGCGCGCCCGCGCCGCCGCAGCGAGGTCCGGTCGCGATGCCCGAATTGCCGGGCCGCATCCACCCCGGCACGGGCCGCGCCGATCTCGCATCGACACTCGGTACATCGCGCACGGCCGGCGCCGCGTCCAACGAAGGCCAGTTCGGCGCACTCGTGCCGCACGGCTCGCACGTGCCACGCGCCAACCGGCCGCGCATCGGCCAATGAAAATCCTCCAGCTTCCGGGCGTCGATCCGCGCGCAGGCGTTCCCGTCGAAGGCGTGTGCCGCAGCGGCATAGCCATGCGCGAAGCGGGACACGAGCTCGAAGTCGCGAGCTGCGACCCGCCCGGCGACGGCTGCGTCCCGGCCTTCCCGTTTCCGGTTCACGCCTGCGACCCGACCCGCGCCGGCTACGGCTATTGCGGACGGCTCGCGCCGTAGATCACCGCCGACGCGAAGCGCTTCGACGCGGTCATCGTCCTTAGGCTGTGGCGATGGCCACGGCTTAGCCGCATGGAAAGCGCTGCACATGGGCGACGTGCCGCACTGCGTGTACGTGCACAGCATGCTCGACCCGTGGTTCAGGCAAGCCTATCCGCTCAAGCATCTAAAGAAGCGGCCGTACTGGCCGTGGGCCGAATACGACGTGCTGCGCGATGCGCGCACAGTCATTTTCACGACCGGGAGAGAACGCGCGCGTGCGCCAATCGTTCTGGCTGTATCGCGCCAATGAACGGATCGTGCCGCTCGGCAGGACCGACGGTGCCGGCACTCGATCCGGCGCCGCATGAGGTGAACGAAGAGGCATGTCGATCTTGCTTCGCTGCCGGCGCGACTGTTTGCATTCCGGGTTGCCGCGCTGCGCCTCGCTTCGTCACGTGCAGCTTCAGTGCGACACCCATGTATATGCCGAAGCGGTAGCGCGATCGAGCGGCCTGCGCAAGCAGGTCGCGCCCTCAGCCGGCGACACTGTCGTAACCGTAATAGCCGCCTTGATAACCGGACCCGAGGAACGCGCCCTCCTGCGGCACGTCGGTCAGCAGCACGCCGCGCATCGCGACGCCGCTGTTGCGCAAGCGCTTCGCCGCCTCGGCGATCTCGTTGGCCGGATGGCGGCCGTGACGCACCACCAGCAGCGTCGTGCCCGCGTATCTGCCGATCAGCGTCGGATCCGTGACCGCGAGCACCGGCGGGGTGTCGACGATCACGAGGTCGTAGTACGGCTTCAGTTCGTCGAGCATCGTTTCGAAGCGCTTGCTCATCAGCAGTTCGGCCGGATGCGACGGCAGCGAGCCCTTGGCGAGCACGTCGAGACCGGGCAGCACGTCGCGCTGGATCATCGCGTGCAGATCGCCGCCGCTCAACACGTCGGACAGCCCTGGCTGATGCGCGATACCGAAGTGCGAATGGACTTCGCCGCGCCGCATGTCGCCGTCGATGATCAGCACGCGCTTTTTCGCCGACGCCACCAGCGCCGACAGATTCACCGACAGGAACGACTTGCCCGCATCGGGCCGCGAGCCGGTGATCATCACGACGTTGTTCTCTGCGTAATCGAGCGAGAGCTGCAATGAGGTGCGCAGATTGCGCACGCCCTCCACCGCCATGTCTTCGGGCGCCTGCTGCGCGAGCACGTGCAGCCCGCGACGGCGCAGACTCACCTTCTCCTGCAGCCGCAGCTGCGTCTGGCTGCGCGGGACGACCGCGAACACGGGCACGCCGAGCATCGCTTCGAGTTCGTCCGGGCGTTCGACGCCGCCGTACACCGCGCGTTTGAAGAAGATCAGCAGGATGCCGAGCGCGAGGCCGCCGCCGAGTGCGATCAGAATTGCCTGCGCGCGCTTCGGGCGCACCGGTTCGTCAGGCGTTTCAGCGAAATCCACCACGCGTACACTGCCCGTCTGCCCCGCCTTCGCCATGCGCAGTTGCTGCGCGCTGTTCAGCAGATTCGTATAGAGCTCCGTATTGACCCGCACGTCGCGCAACAGCTGCATTGCGGTCTGTTCGGTGTCGGGCATTACCGCGACGCTCCGGTTCATGTTCGTCTGCGCGCCCTGCAACGCGGCGATCTGCGCGTCGAGTGCGGCTACCATCGGATGACTCGCCGTGAAGCGCTGCGACATCTCCGCGCGTTTCTGTTGCAGATCGAGCAGCCTGCTCTTGTTGTCGACGATCTGCTGCAGCAGCAGGCGGCTTTCCTCGCCCAGGTCGACCGTGCCGTGCGCATTACGGAACTTGTTGTAGCGTTGCTCGGCTTCCTCGAGTGCCTTGCGCGCGCCCGACAGTTGCTGATCGAGGTACGCGAGCATGTGCTCGCTTTCGCTCGAACGGCTCTCGAGGTCCTGCCGCAGGAACTCGCGCGCCATGTTGTTCACGATCGCCGCGGTCAATGCGGCGTCGCCGCCTTCGAGACTCGTGCGGATCACGCCGGACTGCTGCGTGGCTTCCTGCACCACCACCGCTTTCTGCAAACGGTTCACCGTGCTCAGCGTGGACGCGCGCGACAATTCGAAACGCGAGCCGGGCGCGCCGACCAGCTTGTCGACGTGCAGCGCGATCGGGCCGTCGGCGGTATCGGTTTCGAGGGTCTCCCCGACCCGCCCCGACAGGATCGCGATACCGTTGCGGTCGCGCAGCATATAGGTGCCGTCGGCGCCCGCGATCAGCGTGAAGGTCGTGTCATACAGTTCCTTCGACGTATCGAAGCGCGACACCGCAATGCTCTCGCCACCCCATGCGAAGCCGGACAGATTGATGAACGACGGCAGCCTGAAACCCCATTGGCCGTTCACCAGCCCCGCGATCATTCGGCCGATGACCGGCAGATAGCGTGGCGTCGCCGTGATATCGAGGTGCAGACTTCTGACGGCCTCTTCCGTGACCAGCCGCGACTTCAGCAACTCGATCTGCGCCGCCGTCGATGGCCTCGCGTCGAACATGCCGGGCAGCGGCGGCAAGGAACTCCCGCCGTTCGCGCTGGCATTGGCCGACCTGTCCTCGACGTGAAACAGCACGTCCGCACGATATGTGGGTGGCGCGAGAAACGCGTACGCGCACCCTGCCGCGAGCGCGATCAGCGTCACCGTGAAAATGGTGCGCCAACCGCGCACGATCGTGCGTAGATAGTCCGACAGGCGAAGCTCGTCCGATCCGGACACGTCGGTGTAGCGGTTTTCGAAGTTGATTGCCATGTTCTTCACCCAGCAAAGCCCGGCGGTTCAGGTTTCAGCTCGCGCGTCGTGTCATTTCGTCAGCACCACGCCCGTCACAGCCGCATTGATGGCCGGCAGCAGCAGGTTCAACACGCGATTGAAGCGAACCAGTCCGCCTTGGCCGACGTACACGATGTCTTTCGGCTGAAGCTCGAACTGATTGGCAAGCACCATCGAAACCGGCGAGGTTGCATCGAGGTGATAGATCTGCGGCGACTCGCTCGTCGAATTGCGGATCACGAAGACCTGCTGCGCGGCGGCCGTGTTCGAATCGAAGCTGCCGCCATCCGAGATCGCTTGCGACAGCGTCAGCGAACCATTGCGCAACGGCAGGACGGTGGCCGGCTTGCTGACCTCGCCCATCACGTACACGCCGCTGTCTTCACGCGCCGCCACCCGGATCAGGTCGCCCGGCTGCAGATAGATCTGCGACGGATTATGGCCGCGCTTGATCAGGTCGTCGACGTTGAGCGGATAGATGACGCCGTCGCGGACCAGCTCGACGCGGCTGCGGTCGGCATTCGCGCTGAAGCCGCCGCCCTGGTTGATCGCCGTCGTCAGCGACATCGGAATATCGTTGAGCGATTGCGCGCCAGGCGTGCGCACTTCACCGTCCACATAGACCTGCGAATTGCGGAACGACGCCACGCGCACCGTCACTTCGGGCTTCTGGTAGACCTTGCTCAGACGGGCGTGCAGCTCTCTCTGGATCGTCGAGACGTCCTTGCCGCTCACATGCACGTTGCCCGCGTAGGGGAACTGAATGTCGCCGTTTTCGTCGATCATGAAGCCCGGAATCGCATCCGCGCTGCGCGAGCTCTGATTCGGCTGTCCGAGCGCGGCGGCCAGTTCCGGGTGATCCCAGACGACGATCTGCAGCACGTCGCCGGGGCCGACCCTGTAGATGGGCGGCTTGCCGAACAGGCCGAGCGTCTGCGACGGCAGCGCCGCCGACGTTTGATCCGCATTTATCTTGCGCAGCAGCGCCAGATTGATATCGGTAATCGGTATCTGCTTTTGCTGCGCGGCTTCCGTGCTGAATTCACCCCCTGTGTCCTGAATCGCGGCCGGCGTGATCATCCGTTGACCGGGTGCGATCCCGCATCCGGAAAGCAGCGTTGCCGTTGCGAAAACCAGGAGACTTCCCGTGCGTAGACCAAGTGAGCTCATGATATTTCCTCCGTGCGCGCGGCAACCGTTCCAAAGGCGGTAGCGCCGGCGTGTTTTTAATTGCTTAGTAAGCGTTTCGATGCACCAGTCCAGCGACAATCGTCGCGCCGATAATCCGCATATCGAGCGCGAACGACCAATGACCCAGGTAATACAGGTCATGTTCCACCCGACGCTCCATCTTTTCGATGCGGTCAGTCTCGCCACGGAAGCCGTTTATCTGCGCCCAGCCCGTGATTCCCGGTTTGATCCGGTAGCGATTGATGTAGCCGGCGACCACTTTCTGATAGAGGTCGTCATGCTCGAGTGCATGGGGACGCGGTCCAACGACCGACATGTCGCCACGCAACACGTTGAAAAATTGCGGCAGCTCGTCGAGGCTCGTGCGGCGCAGGAACGCGCCGACTTTCGTCACGCGGCTGTCGTCGCGCGTCGCCTGACTGAGCACGCCTTTGGCTTCGGTATGCAGACGCATCGAGCGGAACTTGTAGATCGTGAAGACCCGGCCGTCCGCGCCCTTGCGCTTCTGTTTGAACAGCACCGGGCCGCGCGACGAGAGCTTCACCGCGATCGCAATGGCCAGCAGCAGCGGCGCGAGTGCGATCAACGCCGCGGCCGCGAACAGGCGGTCGAAGATTTCCTTCTTCAGCATCGAACTCGCCGAGAGCGGCGAGGCGACCAGATTGATCGCCGGCATGCCGAGCAGCTCGACCATGCCGCTGCCTTCGAACAGCGCGTGACTGCGCACGTCGGGCATGAAACGGATGTTCACGAGGTCGTCGCGGAATCTGCCGATCAACGCGCAGATCAGCGGCTCCTCGCTCAGCGAGAGCATCAGCCACAATTCGTGCACGTCGTTCGTGCGGATATAGTCGGCGAGCGCGTCGACGCTGTCGAACACCGGCACACGCGAATTCGTCACCGACGTCTCGTCCGGGCGCGTGTTGTAGACGGCGGTCGCGCGAAAACCAGCGGTCGGTGCGGCTTCGATGCGGCGCAGGATGGCTTCGCATTGCGAGCCGCTGCCGACGATCGCGACCTGGTGCAGATTCATGCCGGCGCCGCGAGCGCGCGCCAGCGCCGCGTGCGTGATCAGCCGGTACGAGATCAGCAGGGCGCCCGTCACCGCGGTCCAGTACGAGAACCACAGCCGCGACACGAGATCGCTGCGATGCAGTGAATACATCAGCACGAGCGCGCAGCCCTGCACGATCAGCCACGCGAGCGAGACTTGACCGGCGAGCGCCAGCTTGGAGCGGCCGCGCCACGATTCGTAGACGCCGAACGCCGGGAAGATGGCCAGCGCGAACGCGGCGGAAAACATCACGAGCGCCCAATAGAACCCGGATTGAGCGAGGTAGTCGAAGCGGATCTGCGACGCGAGCGCCGCCCCCGCCAACACCAACGCGACATCGAAAACTCGCGCGAGCAAATCCTGAAACTTGCGCATTTTGTTTGCCTCTGTGCTTACGTCGTTACTTGCCGTGCCTGTCAGCAGATGAATCCGGCGGACTGCTTAGTCGCAGCGGCCGTAGTTGTCGTTGAACCTCACAATGTCGTCTTCGCCCAGATAGACGCCTGACTGGATTTCGATGATTTCGAGCGGCACTTTCCCCGGGTTTTCGAGCCGGTGGCGAGTGCCGAGCGGAATGAAGGTCGATTCGTTTTCACTCAGCAGGAACTGCTCTTCGCCGCGCGTGACGAGTGCCGTGCCGCGCACGACCACCCAGTGTTCGGCGCGGTGGTGGTGCAGTTGCAGCGACAGTTGCGCGCCCGGCGTGACGACGATGCGCTTCACCTGAAACCGCTCGCCGTGGTCGAGCGAGTCGTAGAACCCCCACGGGCGGCGCACCTTGCGATGCGCGTCGGCCTCCGGCGCGTGCTGTGCCTTGATACGCGAGACCAGCCCCTTCACGTCCTGGACGTGCGAGCGATCGACCACCAGCACGGCGTCGGCGGTTTCGACCACCACGACGTTGGTGGTGCCGACGCACGCGACCAGCCGCCCTTCCGAATGTGCATAGCTCGACACCGCGCCTTCGAACGCGACCCGCCCGCGCCCCGCGTTGCCGTTGGCGTCCTTGTCCATCGCGGCCCACACCGCGTCCCATGAACCGAGGTCGGACCAGCCCGCATCCAGTCTGACAACCACGCCGACGGGCATCGCCAGGGCGTCGCGGCTCTGCGCCCCGCCGTGCGTTGCCGCATCAGCGGTGTCGATCAGGCGCTCCATCACCGCGTAGTCGATCGAATCCGCGGGCACGCCGAGGAATGCGTCCAGCAGTGGTCGGAACACGGCCTCAGCAGTGTTGCCGCCAACGAATGCGCGCTCGCACGCCGCGTGCATGTCGGGCTGCAGGCGCTTGAGCGTGTCGATCCACACGCTCGCCCGCACGATGAAGATTCCGCTATTCCACCAATACGTACCGGCCGCCACGTACTGCGCAGCGATTTCTTCCGCGGGTTTCTCGACGAAGCCGTCGATCGCATGTCCGCCGTCGCCGAGTTCGGCGCCGATCCGGATATAGCCGAAGCCGGTGTCGGGCCGCGTGGGCGGCACGCCCAGCGTCGCGATCGCGCCGCGCTCCGCATAGCGCGCGGCGCGTTCCAGCGCGCCTTGCAATGCCTGCACGTCGGCGATCGAGTGGTCGGCCGGCATCACGACGAGAATCGCGTCGCCGCCGTCCGCGCACGCGAGCGACGCCGCCAGCGTCAACGCCGGCGCCGTATCGCGGCGCGCCGGTTCCACGATAAGACGCGCCTCGACGCCGTTTGCGTGCAGCTGTTCGGCAATCACGAAGCGATGCTCCTCACCGCACACGATGATCGGCGCGACATCCACACGCCAGCCGGCCGGAAAGCCCTCCATGCGCCGCGCGGTTGCCTGCAGCAACGAGTCCGAGCCGACCACATCGATCAGTTGCTTCGGAAAGTTTTCCCGCGACACCGGCCACAGCCGCGTGCCCGAGCCCCCAGCAAGAATCACCGGGACGATGCGCGCGCAACGCGCGCCGGATGCTCCGGCAGCGACGTCGTCCGGTCTGGACGACGCAGCGCTTCCCGCTCCCTGAGTCAACATATTCGGAATCCTTATAATTCTCAAAAGTCTAAGGAAATAGTTCCTGACGCCGTGTTACTCACGCGCCCGTCAACGCGGCCCCGCCCGCGCTATCCGCCAGCCATGCGGCGGCTTTGAATCCTGAATTCGGTGGGTGAAATTCTCATCCGCTTGCGGAACACTTTTGCAAGGCGGTCACCGTTGCCCATGCCGGTGCGCCGGGCAATCTTGTCGACCGGCAATTCCGATTCGGTCAACAGGCTGCACGTCACCGCAAGGCGTTCGTGCAGCAGAAAGCTCGATGGCGTGATGCCCATTTCCATCTTGAAGCGGCGCAGAAAGTTGCGCTCGCTCATCGCCGCGAACTGCGCCGCGTCGGCGATCGAAATCGACTGCTGGCAATTCTCCTGAAGCCAGCGAGCCGCCGCGCGCACCTTGTCGCCAGGGCTCAGGCCACCGTCTTCGCCCAGCAGCGGCGCGAGGTTCGAACATGAATCAGCGAGCAGGCGTTCGGCCACCGAGCGCGCCGTGGCGCCGCCGAGGTCGCGCTTGATCATCGCGAGCGCGCTTCTCATCGACTCGAGCCGGTCGCCTGCTTCGGCGGCCGCCTCAGGGTGCCGCGCGTCATTCGCCTGCTGAGCGGGCTCGGCGCTGTTCTTGCCCTCCGGCGCGTAAGCGGCCTCGAGCAGCACGCGCCCTTCCGCGATCGGCCGGATCATGCCGGTGTTGCGGCGCACGCGCCGCAGCCACGCAATCAGCCGCTCGTCGCCGGCGGCGGCGCATGCGCCTTTGCCGCCCGCCACGTACAACGCATCGAAGCCGCCGGAGTGCCGCGCGTCGAGTCCGTCGGTCCACACGCGCAGCGCGGACGATGAGGTCACCATGCCGCCATCGGCCGAGAGGAACGACACGTCGTACAGCCAGCCGCCGGCGCTCGACGCGGCCAGTTCATTGGCTGCCTGGAAAACCTCGGCCACCACACCGGCGCCCTGCAGCGAGCAGTCGTTGAACATCAGTATCGCGATGCGACGCATTCCCCTGGTCGGCGCGTGCACCCACCGCAGCATTGCAGACTCGAGACTCGCGCAGGTCATGGTCATCCTCTCTACAGAAAACGGATCTACTCTTTGCCGTCACGACACAGAGAACCCCGCTCTGTGCCGGTGCATCATCCGACGACCCTTCCAGCACATATCCGCCATGGCCGAAAAGCGCAGACATGTTGGCGTGCCCCCGACAGTGCCGGCAGTGAGACCGGCAATACGCCGCGGCCGCCCGCTTCTCGCCAATTTAATTGCCGATTCCACATATGAATGAATAGGCATTTTGCGAATCTTAATGCAAATAAAACGGCAGCTGCGTACGCCAGCGCACACTACACGACCACTCGAAAACGGCGCACTTACAATTCTATCCTCCCAAACTTCCGCCAGTTTTAAGTGATTTTTTTCTCGACGAATCGCAGGATGAGAGTAACCTCCTTCGCCGCGGTTGTCTGTGCCGGACCCCACGTAAATTTGCTCCGACGATAGGGCTTTGCATCATCTTGCAAAAACAGATATCCAATATAGGCACTTGAAAGCCGACCAGATTATTTAATTTATTGTTATCGGCAATCGGGAATATAAAGCTGGCGATTAATGTTTCAGACCTGAAACAAAGACATCTTTGGACCGCCTCGCAATAGGCGCGCCAATGGCCAATTGCGCCGAGGGCGGAGCGGGTCGATCCGACAGTGAATTGCGCAAATGCCTATGCGCTTTGCGCAGCAGTTTCCTTGCCAGGCAAGTAAAGCCCGTTCTGACCGCGTGCATTAACCATTCGATGATGCATTGCCAGCAGACGGTAGACGCCCTGTGCATTCGGATACCGCACCTGCCGTTTCAATAACGGCACACGCGACGTGTTGTATGGCAACGTTGCACAGCATGTCGTCAAAACGTTGTCGCATAGCGCGGGATGCCGGCTCGGTCCCCCGGCATCGGCCGCTATTGGGACAACATGGGCGTGCACGGTTACCACGACGCGCCGCCACATCCGCAGGCAACGTGGCGCGCAAGCGGCGCAATGTGGCGATAATTAGGCACTTCATGACAGGTTCCAGGCCTGCTGGCGTACAGAACTCGTGCACACGGACGGGTTAGGATGCCTGACAACATGCTGGAACCGCTTCTATTCTATGAACGCTCTTATATGGATGACACTGATCCTCGCTGCGATGATCGGCGCGTTCCTCTTTACGACGATCGGTGCATTGCTGTTCGCGCTGCTGCTTGGCAACGTGTCGGACCGGCTCGCCCGCACCGACGAGAATCATCGGGACTATTGATGCGCTCGCGAGCGTCTCGTCATTTCGAGCGAGGAGCTCACGCATCGATCGATCTGATCGTTGGCGATGCAGACGGATGCATTCTGCGTCGGCCATCGCCGCAACCGGCCCGCGCGCGACACGTGGTTTGTGCCGGGCGCTCGCATCCATAAGGACGAACCGCTCGACTCGACACTGGGCGCATTCGCGCCCATTCACGCGCTGCCCTCTGCGGTCCTCAATGCCAAAAGACAGAAATCCCAACAGTAATGGCAAAATCAGCGCACACTACCTCATTGCTCCTGTGAGGAGCAAAAAACGCCAATTGGGAGTCCATCATGGCAAAAGGTCAGATGCGCAGTAACCGCGAAGTGAAGAAACCGAAGCAGGAGAAGAAACCGCAACCTGCCACGTCGCCGTCGGGCGGGACACCGATTCGCGTAGCACCGAGCGTTGCGGCAACCCAGAAGAAGCACTAAACGCGAGCCGGCCCGCCTTCACAAGGCGGGCCGCTTTACTTCTGCTTGACTTCAGCTTGACTTCCGCGTTACTTCGCCGCCCGCAGCGGCTACCTGGAAATATCCTCCAGCGCGACATCGCGTGTTTTCGGTCCCAGCGTGCCGATGGCGATCATCACCACCGCCATCGCGCCGGAAATGAACACGAACACCCCGTTCACGCCAAAGCGGCTCAAACACCCCGCGATCACGAACGCCGAGAACACCGCTGAAAGCCGGCTCCACGAATAGACGAATCCCACCGCCCGCGCGCGAATGCTGGTCGGAAACAGTTCCGCCTGATACGCGTGATAGCTGTATGAAATGATGTTGCCCGCCAGCACGAGACACACGCCGAGACTCACCAGCAACACGGTCTCGCGCGCCTGGCTGAAGGCCAGCCCGCACACCACGTTCACCCCCGCCATGAAGATGATCACCGTCTTGCGCTCGAAGCGGTCGGCGATCAGCAAGCCCAGCAGCGGCCCGAGCGGCGCGGCGAGCGCGATGACGCTCGCGTACATCAGGCTCGTCGTGACCGTGATGCCTTGCTTGATCAGCAACGTCGGAATCCAGTTTGCGAAGCCGTAGTAGCCCATGGTCTGGAACACGTGGAAGATGATCAGCATCAGCGTGCGCCGGCGATAGGGCGGCGCGAGCAGATCGCGAAACGCCGCACGCGCGCGCACCGGCTCGGGCGACGCGGGCTGCGGCAGCGGCCGGCCGTATTCGCGCTCGACGCGCGCTTCGAGCCGCTTCATCACCGCGTCGGCTTCCCCGATGCGGCCTTTTTGCGCAAGCCAGCGCGGGCTCTCCGGCAAACGCAAGCGGATCCACCACACCACGATCGCGCCGACCACGCCGGTCAACACGACGAGGCGCCAGCCGTCGAGGCCGAAGTAACGGTGCGGCACCAGCAGATATGACAGAAACGCGACGATCGGCACCGCGCAGAAGCCGACCGCCTGCGAGCACGCCGACGCGCGGCCGCGAATATGCTTCGGCACGAGCTCGGAGATGTACGTGCCGATCGTGACGATCTCGACGCCAATGCCGATGCCCGCGATGAAGCGCCACAGATTGAGCCCGAACGCGGTGTCCTGAAAAGCCATGATGATGTTGGCCGCGGTGTACCACAGCAGCGACCACGTGAAGATGGCCCGTCGCCCGAAACGGTCGGCGAGAAAACCGCACGCCGCCGTGCCGATGAACAGGCCCGCAAACAACGCGGCGATGAAGCTCGCGACGCCGCTGGTGCCGAACAGACCATGGGTAGTCGCGGTGAGAATGCCGCTGCGCACGAGTCCCGGCGCAATGTAGCCGGAGAACATCAGGTCGTACAGTTCGAAGAAGAGGCCGAGGCTCAGCAGCATCACCAGCTTCCAGATCGAACGGGTGGCGGGCAGGCGATCGAGCCGCGCGGAAATGCGCGCGCCTTCCAGCGCGATCTGCCCGGCGTGGTCGGCCGCCGCTGCGCCTGCGCCTGTATCCTTGTCCGTGTCCGCGGGCAGGCCGCCCAGTGCGGCGGCATCGCCGAGTGCCGTCGCATACACCGCTTGATTCGACGATTTCATCGCCTGTCTCCAATCCAACGCAAATGATTGCGGAACGCCGGTCTATCGCCGGATGAAATTTGAGGGGACTACATTGGCGGCGCCGGACAGCACACCGCGCCTCGACCGTCGCGCCGCGTTTGCCCTATCCGGCACCATGCGCAGGTCACGCCGCTTCGCGCGGCGCCCGAGCCGCACCACCGCCCAGCGCCGCGATCTGCGCGTCGTCATAACCGAGACCGCGCAGCACGTCGGCGGTGTGCTCGCCGATCTTCGCGATCGGCTGACGCGGCTGCAAACGCGCGCCGTCCATCGAAATCGGCAGCAAGGGCATGGCGGTCTCGCTGCCGTCGTCGAGCGTCAGGCGCGCAAGCCCACCGCTTTTGTTCAGATGCGGATCGTCGAACAATGCTTCCGGCTTCGTGATCGACGCGAACGGAATATGGTCGCGCTCGAACAGCGGCACGAGCGCCGCGCCTTCGAATCGACACAAGGTTTCGCCGAGCGTTTTCAGCAGCCACTCACGCGCCAGCACGCGATCGTTGTTGGTCGCCAGACGCGGATCGGCAATCAGGTCGGCGCGGCCGAGAATCGCGCACAACGCGCGCCACTGACCGTCGCCGGTCGCGGCGATGAACATCTGCTCGCCGTTGGCGAGCGTGAACACGTCGTACACGGCCCACGCGCTGATGCGCTCCGGCATCGGCGCGGCGGGCACGCCGGTCGCGGCGAACTGCTGCATGTGCTGCGCGCACAGCAGCACACAGTTCTCGAACAGCGCGCTCTGCACTTCCTTGCCGCGTCCGCTCGCATGCCGTTCGTGCAGCGCGGCGAGCACGCCGATCGCGCCGAACATGCCGCCCATGATGTCGTTGACCGAACTGCCCGCGCGCAGCGGCCGGCCGACCGGTCCGGTCATGTACGCGAGGCCCGCCATCATCTGTACGACTTCGTCGAGCGCGAGGCGGTGTTCGTACGGGCCGTTCAGAAAACCCTTGTGCGACACGTAGATCAGCTTCGGATTGCGCTCGCGCAGTGTCGCGTAATCGAGCCCGAGACTCGCCATGCGGCCCGGCTTGAAGTTTTCGACGAACACGTCGGCGGTATCGACGAGCCTGTGCAGCGCGGCGAGTCCCGCTTCGCTGTCGAGATCGAGCGCGACGCTCTTCTTGTTGCGATTGAAGGTGCGGAAAAAACCCGCACCGGTGCCGAGCAGACGGCGCGTGCCGTCGCCGCGCGGCGGCTCGACCTTGATCACTTCGGCGCCGAGGTCGCCGAGAATCATCCCGCAGGTCGGGCCCATCACCATATGCGACAACTCGATCACGCGAATACCCGCGAGCGGCAACGCGCCCTGCTGCGGCGCGGACGACGCGGAATCGGAAGTGGACGAAAGCGGAGTCATTGCAGCACCTGCGGTTAGGAAGCGGGTTAGAAAGATGCGCATGCCTGACGGCCGGCGGCGAACTGCTTCGGCAAACCGGCGCGTGCCAGGTAGCCGTACAGCGGCTCGCCGGGCAACGCATCGGCGAGCACGGCGCGCGAGGCGAGCAGCTTCGTGAGATCGATACCGGTGTCGTAGCCCATGCTGTCGAGCATGAACACGAGGTCTTCGGTATTGACGTTGCCGGTCGCGCCCGGCGCATGCGGACAACCGCCGAGGCCGGCCAGCGACGCGTCGAATTCGCGGATGCCGTGTTGCAGGGCAACCAGCGTGTTGGCGAGGCCGAGGCCGCGCGTGTCGTGGAAATGCAGCGAGCGCAGCCGCGCGCCCGCGACGTCGCGCACCAGTCCGATGATCTCGCCGACCTGGCGCGGCGTCGCCTCGCCGGTGGTGTCGCCGAGCGCGATCGCGTCGGCGCCCGCCTGCAGCGCGGCGCGCGCGATCGCGGCGATATCCGCGTACAGCACCGCGCCTTGCAGCGTGCAGCCGAACACCGTCGACAAACCGGCGATCAGTTCGACGCGCCGCATCCCGCCGTTCGATGCGGCATCGATCGCCTCGCGCATCGCAGCGAACGCGTCGATCATGTCGGCGGGCGTCTTGCGTACGTTGGCGAGGCTATGCGCGGCGCTCACCGATATCGGCGCGACGATCCGGTGTACGCCGCTGTCGAGCGCGCGTTGCGCGCCCTTCAGATTCGGCACCAGGGCCGTCACGATCAGATCGTCGTAGCTGAGCGCATGGGCGATGACTTCACCGGCATCGGCCATTTGCGGCAGCAGTTTCGCGGGCACGAACGACGCGACTTCCATATGCCGCACGCCGGCTGCATAGGCGGCGTCGATCCAGCGCCGTTTGAACTCGGTGGGCATCGTGCGGGCGATGCTTTGCAGGCCGTCGCGCATGCCGACTTCGGTCACGACGACGCGCTCCTGGGTGTCACTCATGGTCTTTGATCCCGGTGTCGGATTGCGCTGGAGAGGCGGAAATGAAGCAACTGGATGAGAGCGTGCCCGCGCACGGGCGCGCGCGGAAGTCTGCGTTGACGACGCCGTCCATCGCGGCTCGCGATGGCAGCGCCGGCCTGCTGGGCGGGCGTTTGCGCGCCGGGAGGGGAAACCCTTAAGGGGTTTTCAGAAGAGGTGTGTGCGGGGATTCAGGGGGTCATGCTGAGCCGCAGCGGACAAGCGGCGTGCACGATCAATGTCGGCGCACGCGTGGTCACGAAGCGCGCGCGCCTGCCATGTGAGTGCGGTGAAGGCGCGATCCACGCGTCAGACCGCGCCCAGCAAATGCGTCAGCAGATGTGACGCCGCCAGCGTCAGCGCATTCCGATCCCGCATACAGATCACGAAGCGCCGCTCGGCCCATGCCTCGCGCAACGGCACGGCGACGATGCCGTATTCATCGGCGGCATGGCCGGGCAATGCCTCGAGCGGCAGGATCGCCACCGCGAGCCCGGCCTGGATGAAGCGATAGGCGGCATCGAACGTCGACACGTAGGTTCGATAGTTCAGCTCGCCGCCCTTCTCCACCGCGATGCGCTGCATCAGCGCATTCACCGACGCATTCGACGCGAGTCCGAGGTGATCGAAGGCGAGCGTCTGCTCGAAGCCGACGGCGGCCTCACCGGCAAGCAGATGCGCGCGCGGCACGATCAGCGCGAGATGATCGGCGCGATACGGCAGGACGTCGAGACTGCCCATCGGCACGACGTCGCGGCAGATGCCGAGATCGGCCACGCCCTCTTCCAGACCACGCACGATTTCGCCACTCACTCGCTCCTCGACATCGACGCGAATTCCCGGATTGGCCTTCAGGAACACCGACAAGGCCTCGGGCAAGAACTCCACCATCGACGACACGTTCGCCAGCACCCGCACATGTCCGCGCGCGCCGGCCGCGTACTCGCTGAGTTCGGCCTGCAGCCGTTCATGGCCGCGCATGATGAGCCGCGCATGGCGCAGCAGCGCCTCGCCAGCGGCGGTCGCGCGCACGCCGCGCTGGCTGCGCGAGAGCAACGCGACATCGACCAGCGCCTCGAGATCGGCGAGCCGCTTGCTGACCGCCGACGGCGCGATGAACTCGCGTTCGGCCGCGCGTGCGATCGTCCCTTCCTCGCACACGGCGATGAACAAGCGCAGCGTCACCTGATCGATCTGCCACATGAGCGGGCGCGCTCCCGAAATTTGCAGTGGCAAAATTATGCCCGAGGAAGGCGCGCGTCGAACCGATCCCAGGGTATCCACGGCCGGTGCGCGAGCCGGATGGCGCAGGCTCGCCGGGGCGCGGGCTTACGGGGCTCGATCCGGCGCAAAAGCGGCTTTCGGCAAGCTCGCGCGGCCTTGCCCGCGCCTGCCGGTCTGGCTATGCTGACGGACGCGCCGATTGCCGCCTTCGCACGAGCAACGCCGCGTGGGCGCAAGGCTCTGCGTACGAGCGGCAAGATGGCAAGAGCGGCAAGAGCACCACGAACACGAACGGCACGAGCCGACGAACCGCCGCGAAACGCCGCGACGCGCCGCGAACTGCGAACCACGCACCACAAGCCGCCGCAACGAAACGATTCACCCTGCGTCACGAACCTGAACCACCGCTCAAGGGCTTTCCCATGTCGACCACCAGTCTTTTCTTCACGGCCGCGGGCGTCGGCCTTGCGATTGCCGCGCCGGTCGGCCCGATGGGCATGCTGTGCATCCGCCGCACGTTGACGGGCGGCCCGCGCGCGGGACTGGCGATCGGCTTCGGCATTGCAACCGGCGATGCGCTCTACGGCCTGATTGCGGCGCTGGGCCTCGTCGGTATTTCGCAGTTCATGCTTGCCTACGATCGCCCGCTGCATCTGCTCGCGGGTCTGTTCCTGCTCTATCTCGGCGTGCGCACGCTGCTGCAGAAGCCTTCCGCCGACACCTCGAACGGCAACGGCAACGGCGACGGCAAGCTCGCGCAGGTGGGCCGCGCGGGCGCCTTGCGCGCATATGCGAGCGCCTTGCTGCTCACGCTGACCAATCCGCAAACCGTCATCATGTTCGCCGCGCTGTTCACGACGCTCGCGCCGCGCGGCGCCTTCTCCCCGGCCATTGCGCTGACCACGGTGGGCGGCGTGTTCGTCGGCTCGATCGCGTGGTGGTGCGTGCTCGTGAGCGTGGTGTCGCTAGCGCGTCACGCGATCGGCAGCCGGCTGCGCCTCGCGATCGACCGCGTGGTCGGCTTCACGCTGGCGGCGTTCGGCGTCGTCGAGATTCGCCGCGCGCTTTGAACGGGACTCGCCACGGAACGCGCAGCGCGCTCGCGCTCGACCGTATTCCGTACGCAAGCGCGGCAGTTTTGCGACAATAGCGGCTTTCGCCGCGCCGCGGCGGCCCGTGGCGCGCCTGCGGTGCACCTGTGCCGAGCCGCACTGCGCGCCGCTGCCTGGGGCGCGTGGCGGCCCACACGCGCCGGCCGCGCCGTCCGATCCTTCCACCCATCCGACCGTCAGCGGTCTGCTCAATGGCACTTCCCCACATCGAACTGCTGTACTCCGTCTCCGGCCTGTTCGTCGGCTTTCTGGTCGGATTGACGGGCGTCGGCGGCGGCTCGCTAATGACGCCGATCCTGGTTTTGCTGTTCAACGTGCATCCGGCCACCGCGGTCGGCACCGACCTGCTGTACGCGGCCGCCACCAAGGCGACCGGCACGCTCGTGCACGGCCTGAAGGGTTCCGTCGACTGGCAGATCACCCTGCGCCTCGCCGCCGGCAGCGTGCCTGCCGCGACGATCACGCTGGTCCTGCTGCATCGCTACGGGATGGACACGCCGGGCGCGAGCCGGCTGATCCAGATCGTGCTCGGCGCGGCGCTGCTGGTCACGGCGGTGGCGCTGGTGTTCCGGCCGCAGCTCGCGGCGCTCGGCGCGCGCGGCCAACGTGCGCCGAACCAGGGACGCACGCTCGCGCTGACCGTGCTGACCGGCGCGATACTCGGCGTGCTGGTGTCGCTGACGTCGGTAGGCGCGGGCGCGATCGGCGTGACCGTGTTGCTGCTGCTGTATCCGTTGCTGCCGACCACACGCATCGTCGGCTCGGACATCGCGCATGCGGTGCCGCTCACGCTGCTGGCGGGCGCGGGTCATTGGCTGCTGGGTTCGGTCGACTGGTCGATGCTGGCGTCGCTGCTGGTGGGATCGCTGCCGGGTATCGCGATCGGCAGCTACCTGTCGTCGCGCGCGCCGGATGCGCTGCTGCGCAACCTGCTCGCGGCCACGCTGACGCTGGTGGGTGTGCGGCTCGTGATGGCGTGATGCATCGGCGCAGGCGCTGATGTGAGGGCCGACCCAAGGGGCAATTGACGCGCTAACCTCGGCATCGGCCGAGCCGGCAAGCTGAGCCCTAACGTCAGCATCGACGTGAGCGCCAGCCGGCGCCGACATCAACAGAGCGCCGCCCCCGCCTCTACTTGAAGAATCTGCTGGTCAGATCGGCTTCGAACTGCCTGATCCATTGGCCATCACTGTCGCGATACGACTGCGTCCAGCCGGCGCGCCGCACGGTGACGAGACGTTCGTGCGCGGGCTCGCCGGCCTTCGCGCAGGCACTGATGTCGAAGTGCACCGGCGCGAAGCCGTGCCGCGCGCACACCAGCTCGAAAGCCGCCCGATCGCCGATCGGCAGATCGGTGTAGCGCAAAAACGTGGTTCCCATGACATTGACTCCGATTCCCATGCGTCCACAGTACGCTTCGCGCGACGTCAGTTCTGTGTCGCAACGCACGGAGAAGTCTTCGCAGCATCGACGGCAGCCAATATGCCACCCGGAAACCATCAGCGCGGTTCCCAATAAGCATCGCGCCAAAAAATCAGGGCAAAAAAGGCCCCGGCATTGTGCCGGAGCCTTGGGACACACCTGCTTCACGATCGCGCACGCCGTGTCGAGCCGCCGCCGCCCTCTTGCACCCGCGAGCCACCGCGTGCATCGGTCAAGTCCGCCGGGCGCAGCCGGATTCGTGCCGCGCGCGCATGACAGACTGATTACTGTTGCATCACGGTCAGCTTGTTCGACACCGACTTCACGCCCTCGACGCCCTTCGCGGCTTCGCCGGCGGCATCGATCTGGCCTTGGTCGGGCACCGTGCCCGACAGCGTCACCGCGCCAGAGCGAGCACGCACGGAAATGTTCGACACGTCGAGGCCTTGCGTCTTGGTGAGGGCGCCCCGAACCTTGCGGCCCAGTTCGTTGTTCGCCCGCTTGCCGGCCTTGACCGTTGCCGCCGCCGACGACGGCGCATCGTTCGACTGGGCGTAGACGTTGCACGCCAGCACCATTGCCACGACCGAACCCAGCGTTTTCAGATAACCGACAGATTTCATGGTTTCTCTTCTCCTTGGTTTCAACATTGGACCGCGTGTACAAGCGGTTTCGTTACGACTACCGGCGGCCCTGCGCGAGGGGACACGCAGCGAGGTGCGTCCCGGCGCCGGCCGGCTTTGGCTGCAACACGTATGCGAGAGGCGGGAGAAACCGGCTGCCGTTTGCCGCATGCGATGACGGACATGCCTGCGGTACGGAACCGGCAAGCCGCGACGTTCGAGAGCGTGCCCGGTTCTGGTGTGGTGCCGGGTCACGCCGCGCAAACCCTGGTTCGCGGCAGCGATCCTCAATTTAATCCAGGCGGCCCGGAAGCGCAAAGGTTTAGAGGCTGTTGCGAAATTAGTTAAACACCGGTTTGAGACGCGTCCAGCAAATCAAGGCACAAGCGAGAGACAGGAAGGCCTCGTGAACATGAGCATGGCGTTCGTAGCGAATCTTCAGGCGTCGAAACGAGTGAAGCCATGCAATCGAACGCTCGACTGGCCAACGCGTTTTGCCCAGACCACTGCCGTGAGGCGAACCGATTTTTGCGAGCACCGGCGTGATGCCGCGTTCCCGCAAGCGCTGCCGATGAGGCTCGGAACTGTAGCCTCGGTCGCCCTGAACGATTTGTGGTTTATGCAGGGGACGCCCCCGCTTGCCCCGAATGTGCGGAATGGCCTCGACCAACGAATCAAGCTGGGTAATGTCGTGGCGGTTTGCGCCGGTCAGGATGACCGCGAGCGGGATGCCTTGCGCGTCGACGATGAGGTGGTGTTTGCTCCCGAGCTTGCGCCGGTCCGTGGGATTCGGGCCGGTTTTTTTCCCGCCAGCACGGCACGAATCGATGAGCTGTCCACGAGCGCTCGGGACAAATCGATTTCGCCACGACGACGCAATTCGGCCAGCAGCGTTTCGTGGATGCGTTGCCAGACGCCTGCTTCCTGCCATGCGACGAGCCGTCGCCAGCAGGCAGTGCCTGAGCCGCACCCCATCTCCTGCGGCAGCAGATTCCACGCGATGCCTGAGCGTAGTACGAACACGATGCCCGTCAGCACAGCGCGGTCGGGTGTCGGCTTGCGCCCCGCATATTGTCGATTGCGAGGTGCTCGCGCAGGCAGAAGTGGTTCGATAAGTGACCACAGTTCGTCGTCTATGAGTTCTTTAGGCATCGCTTCCTGTCAGGCAAAACAAGACAGAAAGTTAACACCAAGTCAGAAAAGTTAACAGACCAGAAAATTAATTTCGCAACAGCCTCTTAGTCATCCGCGCGGCATGCGGCGGCGTCGGGTGTGGGACTTGCCACGCATTTGCGACGCATTTGCGCGACGCATTCGCCACGCATGTGCCAGGCGTGTGACAGCCGCGCCGTCCGGGCAATGAACACCTCCGGCATGCACACCGCCTGCACGCCATGTTCATACTGCGGTCACACCGCGTTCACCATTTGTTACGGGTTTGTCGGCGTCTGGCGCCACCGCGCGTTTCGCCGTCCTATGAATCTCAGGTACCATCGGCGCGACGCGCGCGACCGCGCGGTTTGCACGATATCCGCCACGGCCGGCACGCCTGGCCTCGCTCGCTCCGAGCGCCTCGCTCAGGTTCGTGCGCCGCCCCTGTCCACTTTCGACCGTAGCCCTCACGTCATCCGATGAAGCCCGCCACCGGCCGCAAAGGCCCTCCCCGTCTCGTCGCCCGGTTTGTCGCAATCTCCTGGCGCGACCTGGCGGTCTCGTTCGGACCGCTCGTGCTGCTCGTCGTCGTCGCGATCTGGGCCGCCGTGCGGCTGATCCAGCCCGCCCCGCCCAGCACGCTGACGATCACCACCGGCCCCGTGGGCAGCACCTTCTGGAACGCGGCGCAGAAGTACAAGACGATTCTCGCGCGTAACCGCATCATGGTGAATGTGCTGGCCTCGGAAGGGTCGCTGCAGAACCTCAAGCGGCTGTCGGACCCGCAGGCGAACGTCGATGTCGGCTTCGTGCAGGGCGGTGTGGCGCCCGGGGCGGTGAACAAAAACCTGATGTCGCTCGGCAGCGTCGCGTATGTGCCGCTGGCGATCTTCTATCACGGCCCGCCCGTCATGTGGCTGTCCGAGTTGAAGGGCCAGCGGCTGGCGGTCGGCGCCGAGGGCAGCGGCACGCGCGAGCTGGCGCTCGCGCTCCTCAAGGCCAACGGCATCGTGCCGGGCGCCGCGACCAAACTGCTGCCACTATCGGGCGATGCCGCCGCCGACGCGCTCATCTCAGGCAAGGTCGACGCGGCCTTCCTCGCCGGCGATTCCGCGCAGCCGGCGGTCATGGGCAAGCTGTATCGCACGCCGAACGTGCGTTTCTACGATTTCACGCAGGCCGAGGCGTACACGCGCCGCTTTCCGTATCTGACCCAGCTGAAAATGCCGATGGGGTCGTTCGACCTCGGCAAGAATCTGCCTTCGGCATCGATCGGCATCGTCGCGCCGACCGCCGAGCTGGTGGCGCGCGACTCGCTGCATCCCGCGTTGTCGGATTTGCTGATCGAAGCCGCGCGCGAGGTGCACGGCGGCGCGAGCATCATGCAGCGCGCCGGCGAATTCCCCGCGCCGATCGCACACGACTTCCCGCTCAGCGACGACGCCGCGCGCTACTACAAGTCGGGCAAGAGCTTCCTCTACCGGACCCTGCCGTTCTGGGTCGCGAGTCTCGCCGACCGGCTGCTGGTGATCGTGGTGCCGCTTGTCGTGCTGCTGGTGCCGGCCTTGCGCGTCGTGCCGGGGCTCTATGCGTGGCGGGTCAAATCGCGGATTTATCGCTGGTACGGCTCGCTGATCGCGATCGAGCGCAGCGCGCTCAGCGAACATTCGCCCGCCGAGCGCGCGTCGTTGATCGAACGGCTCGACGCGATCGAGGAATCGGTCAACGGATTGAAGATGCCGCTCGCGTATGCGGATCAGTTTTATGTGCTGCGCGAGCATATCGGCTTCGTGCGCCGGCGGCTGACGCAAAGCCGCGAGGGCCAGCGTGACGAAGCGGAGGATGCGGACGACGGCCGGCCGGACGACGAATCGCGCGAGCAAGACGCGCGCGGCCCGGCTGCGGCCAGTGGCGGCGAAGTCGCGCCGCTCTCGGCCCGTGGTGAGGCCAATGACACGCATCAGACACATGAAGCGGCGGAACTCGGCGCGACGCCCGGCCCCGCTGCCGACCCGGCCAACCCTGGCGGGAGCGCCGCCAAACCATATTGAACGGTGCAAGCCGTGGCTGCACCGCGTAAGATCATCACAATTTTGACGTTGTAGCGAACGCATCGTCAGACAGGCAATTCGGGAGACATTTATGACCGTTGGCATCGACGCCAAGCAACCGCTGTGGTTTTACGACTTCGTCTCGCCGTTCACGTACCTGTTGCTCGAGCAACACGACAAATGGCCCGGCTTCGACTTTGCATTCACGCCGGTGGTGCTGAACGACCTGTACGCTCACTGGGGACAGCGGCCCGCTTACAGCGTGCCCGCCAAGCGCACCTTCATGTACCGGCACGCGCTGTTTCGCGCGGAACAGCTCGGCATTCCGTACAAGATGCCGCCGGCGCATCCGTTCGATTCGATGAAGGCGCTGCTGCTGGCCACGGCCGCGAACGGCGACATCAGCTTCGTGCGCGAGATTTTCCGCTTCATCTGGCGCGAAGGGCGCGATCCGTCGAACGATGCGGACTTCGCCGAACTGTGCGAACGCGTCGGTATGCCGGACGGCCCGGAGCGCATCAAAAGCGAGGCAGTGAAAGCGCAATTGCAGCGCAATACGGCCGATGCGATCGGGCTCGGGGTGTATGGCGTGCCGACCTTTCGTCTGAACGATCAGCTGTTCTGGGGCGAAGACGCGCTGCCGATGGTGCTGTACTGCGCGCGCACGCCGAACTGGCTCGAATCGCGGGAAGTGAAGCGGATCAGTTCGCTGCCGTCGGGGCTGGTGGACTAGCTGGCGGAGCGAGGGGGGCGACGCGCAGGCTTCAGGCGGCTGGCGGCGTGGTTTGCCGTTCCTGGCGCCTGCGTCGCAGTCTGCTCGGCTTCGGGCTTCGGCTTCGGCTTGGGGTTCAACCGAATCGCACCGAAACAACCCCCGCTGATGCCGGCCATACCGCGCCTGCTATGCCGCTACACCGCAAACGGGCCTAAGGTTATAACCTTTGCGCCCCGCGCGCGGGCCGTGTCGCGAGCCGGCTTCGTGCCGCGCTTCATCCGGGCCGCTCCGCCCGCACCGCCCCGCTCAAACCATGGATGACGACGACACCGCCGCCTCACTCGATATCTGGCTCGTGCGCGTGCTGCGCACGCTGCTGGTCGAGCGCAGCGTCACGCAGACCGCGCTGCGTCTGAATCAGACCCAGCCGGCCATCAGCACCGCGCTGCGCAAACTGCGCGAGACGCTGAACGACCCGATCCTCGTGCGCGGCAAATCCGGCATGGTGCCGACCGAATATGGCGAATCGCTGCTGGCGAGTGCGCAACGCGTGCTGCGCGAAGTCGATTTCGTCGCGACGCCGCATGGCGACTTCGATCCCGCCCGCTCACGCCGCACCTTTCGCGTGGCCGCGCCGGATTATCTGAACGACTTCTTCATGCCGACCGTGATCGCGCAATTTCGCGAAGCGGCGCCGCATGCGCGGCTCGAAATCGAATCGCTGGGTCCGCTGCTCGATCACTCGGCCGCGCTCGACGCCGGCGAACTCGATCTGGTGATCGGCAACTGGCCGAAACCGGATGCACGGTTCGAGCGCAGCGATCTGTTCTCCGATACCGTCGTGTGCCTGATGCGCGCCGATCATCCGCTGACCCGCGCGCCGCTCACGCGCGACGCGTATCTCGCCGCGCCCCATCTCGCGCCGACGCCGTACAGCGGCGCGCGCGGCGGCGCGATCGACACCGGTTTCGCGCGCGCGCACGCCGAGCGGCGGATCGTCGCGACGCTGCCCTACTTTGGGCTGGTGCCGCAGACGCTGCTGCAATCGGATCTGATCTTCACGACGACGCGCCGCTTTGCGATGCACTATGCGGACATGCTGCCGCTCGCGGTGGTCGAGGTGCCGATCGCTTTTCCGCGCATCAAGTGCTATCAGCTATGGCATCCGCAGCCGGACCGGCCGAGCGATGTCGGCTGGCTGCGGGCGTTGATGTCCGAGGTATCGGATGGACTGGTCGCGCAGAAGGTCAGGCGCGTGAAGCGGCCTCGGCAAAAAGAAGAGCCGGGCAAGCCGAAGTGAAGGTTTTTTGCGGCAATCACGTTTGGCTTTGCACGTCCGCATGTGCCGCGCTCTCGTGAATGCCTACGGCGGTGCGCCGCCTCGTCAAACCGTCGCGCAGATCTTTTGCGTCGCGACCTGCGCCACCACCTGGCGGGTCCTGATCTGCAGCAACTCCGCGCACACCGCAACCGCGATCGCCGGCGGCGCCTTGTCGACGATGCCGTCCACGCCGATCGGACACGTCATCTCCACCAGCCGATCCGCTTGCACGCCGCGTTGGAGCAACCGCCGCTCGAATTTCACCCGCTTGGTCTGCGAACCGATCATGCCGAAGTAGGTGAAATCGCGCCGCCGCATGATGCGTGCGGCAAGCGAGAAATCGAGCGCGTGGTTATGCGTCATCACGAGAAAGTAGGCGCCGGGCGGCGCCGCATCGACGATTGCATCCGGCGTGTCGGTCGCTTCGATCTGCACGTTGGCGGGCGTCTCGTCGGGGAACAGTTCGTCGCGCTCGTCGACCCACTGGACGAGGCACGGCAAGCTGCCGAGCAGCCTGACGAGCGCATGCCCGACATGCCCCGCGCCGAACAGCACGATATGCATCGGCGCCGGACGCGGCATCTGCGCGGCGCTGCGCCGGCCGATCTGAACGGACGAGAAATCGTTCATGGCGAGCCTCCCTGTGTGTAGATTGTGCACGCGCGTCGTGCCGCGCTCATTGCCGCGCCGCCGCAGCGGCGCGCACCGCGCCGACCGCCTTGAGAATTTCCTCGCTGGTCGCCGGCGCATTCAGCGGCGGATTGACCTTGTGATCGCCGACCGCCGACACCGCATCGCGCACCGCAAAGAACACCGAGAACGGCAGCAGCAACGGCGGCTCGCCGGTCGCTTTCGAACGATGGATGCTGTCCTCGGCATTGCGGTTCTTGAAAAGGCGCACACGGAAGTCCGGCGGCGTATCGTTCACCGTCGGAATCTTGTAGGTCGACGGCGCGTGCGTCATCAGCTTGCCGCCCGCGTTCCACCACAACTCCTCGGTCGTGAGCCAGCCCATCCCCTGGATGAACGCGCCTTCCACCTGGCCGACGTCGAGCGCCGGGTTCAGTGACGCGCCCACGTCATGCAACGCGTCCGCGCGCAGCACGCGCATTTCGCCGGTCAGCGTGTCGATCACCACTTCCGACACCGCCGCGCCGTACGAGTAGTAAGAGAACGGCCGGCCTTGCAGCTTCGACTGATCCCAGTAGAGCTTCGGCGTCGCGTAGAAGCCATCCGACCAGAGTTGGACCCGCGCGATGTAGGCCTTCGCGATCACCTCTTCGAACGGCACGACCACGTCGCCGACCACCACGCGCTCGTGCGCGAAGCGCACGTCGGCGGCGTTCACCTGTCCGGCGCCGAAACGCTCGGCGGCGAATGCTGAGAGGCGTTCGCGCAACTGGCGCGCGGCATCCTGCGCGGCCTTGCCGTTCAGATCGGACCCGGTCGATGCAGCGGTGGCCGACGTATTGGCGATCTTGCTGGTGTCGGTCGCCGTCACGCGAATGCGCTTGAAGCCCACGCCCAGTTCATGCGCGACCACCTGCGCGACCTTGGTGTTCAAGCCCTGGCCCATTTCGGTGCCGCCGTGATTCACCAGCACCGAACCGTCGGTGTAGATATGCACGAGCGCGCCGGCCTGGTTGAAGTGCGTCACGTTGAACGCGATGCCGAATTTGACCGGCGTCAGCGCGAGGCCCTTTTTCAGCACTTCGTTGTTCGCGTTGAATTCGTCGATCGCCGCGCGGCGCGCGCGGTATTCGCTGGTCGCTTCGAGTTCGTCGATCAGTTCGTGAATCACGTTGTCTTCGACGATCTGGCCATACGGCGTCTGGTTGCGCTCGGTCTTGCCATACAGATTGCGGCGGCGCACGTCGAGCGCATCGACGCCCACCGAGCGCGCGACGTTGTCCATGATGTATTCGATCGCGAACGCGCCTTGCGGGCCGCCGAAGCCGCGGAACGCGGTATTCGACTGCGTGTTGGTCTTGCCGCAGAAGCCGTCGATGGTCACGTCCGGGAGCCAGTACGCGTTGTCGAAGTGGCACAGCGCGCGCGTCATCACCGGGCCGGACAGGTCGGCGGAAAAGCCGCAGCGCGAGGTCATGTCGACGGACACGCCGTCGATCACGCCCCGGTCGTCGTAGCCCACTTCATACGTGTAGTGAAAATCGTGGCGCTTGCCGGTGACCATCATGTCGTCGTCGCGGTCGGGGCGCAGTTTCACCGGGCACAGCAGCTTCCACGCGGCGAGCGCCGCGCAGCACGCGAACAGGCCCGATTGCGATTCCTTGCCGCCGAAGCCGCCGCCCATGCGCCGGCATTCGACCAGCACGTTGTGGGACGCCACGCCCAGCGCGTGAGCGATCATGTGCTGCATTTCGGTCGGGTGCTGCGTCGAACAGTAGACGTGCATGCCGTCGTCGTCCTTCGGCACCGCGTACGAAATCTGCCCTTCCAGATAGAACTGCTCCTGGCCGCCGAGCAGCATCTCGCCGGCCTCGCGATGCGCGGCGCGTGCGATCTTCGTCGCGGCTTCACCGCGTGCGAGCTTCATCGGCGGCAACACGTGCTGGTTCGCGGCGCGCGCCTGCTGCGCGGTCAGAATCGCCGGCAATTCCTCGTAGACGATCTCGGCGCGGCGCGCGGCAAGCCGCGCGGTTTCGTGCGAGGTCGCGACCACGATGAAGATCGGCTGGCCGATGTATTGCACGAGCCCGTCGGCGAGAATCGGATCGTCGCCGTGGACGATCGGGCCCACGTCGTTGACGCCGGGGATGTCGTCGGCGGTGAAGATGGCGACCACGCCGGGTGTGGCGCGCACCTTGTCCACCGAGATCGACACGATCTTCGCATGCGCTTTCGACGACAGCCCGAGCGCGGCGTGCAACGTGCCGGCGAGCGTCGGGATGTCGTCGGTATAGGTGGCGCGGCCGCTCACATGCAGATGCGCGGACTCGTGCGGACGCGACACGTGGACCTGGGTGAAGTCGTCGAGATCCTGAAGGTCTTTCAGGAACGGCTCGGCTTGCTGATTCATTGTGATGTTCTCCGTATCCTACGTAGGCTGACCGCGGATCAGGCGCTCGCGGCGGCAGGCGCGCTCGCGGCGGCGACCGCGCGCACGTCGAGCGTGCTCTTGGGCAGCGGATTGTGCGGACGCGTTTCGAGCCAGAAGCGGTACAGCGTGTTCTTCGCGGCTTCGAGCCGGTAGTCGCTGGTCGCGCGCATGTCGGACAGCGGCGCATAGTCGTTGCCGAGCGCGAGCATCGCGGCCTGCGCGGTGGCTTCGTGCCATTCGGCATCGCCCAGCACGGCTTCGGCATGCGTCGCGCGTTTGGGTGTCGCGGCCATCCCGCCGAACGCGACGCGCGGCTCGCGAATCAGCTTGCCGTCGGCGATGAACGAGAACGCGGCGCACACCGCCGAGATATCCGAATCGAAACGCTTCGAGAGCTTGTAGGTGCGAAATTGCAGATTCGCGCGCGCGCCGGTGCGCGTTGGCACTTTCAGCCCGACGACGAACTCGTGCTCCGCCATGTCCTTCTTCTGATAAGCGAGGTACAGGTCTTCGAGCGGCATCTCGCGCTCGATCTCGCCGCCGCGCACGATCACTCGCGCGCCGAGCGCGATCAGACCCGGCATGGAATCGCCGATCGGCGAGCCGTTGGCGATATTGCCGCCGAGCGTGCCGGCATTGCGAATCGGCAGCGAAGCGAAGCGCTGCCACATCTCGGTCAATTCGGGGTACTGCTTCGCAATCTCCGCATAAGCCTTCTCGACGCTCACGCCCGCGCCGATCTCGATCCACTCGCCGTTGGTTTCGAGCTTCTGCAATTCGGCGATCTGGCCCACGTAGACGAGGTGGCCCAGCTCGCGCATCTGTTTCGTGACCCACAGGCCGATGTCGGTGCTGCCGGCGAGAATGCGCGCGGCCGGTTGGGCTTCCTTGATCTTCGCGAGCGCAGCGACGCTGCGCGGGGCGTCGAACTGCTGGCCGGCGTGCTCATAGTGGAAGGTGTTCTCGCGCGCCAGCGTGGCGAGCGTGGCGGCGAGCGCGGCGACGTTCACCGGCGCTTTCGGCGCGGGCGCGTCGAACATGCGCACGGCCGCATCGACGATCGGCCGATAGCCGGTGCAGCGGCACAGGTTGCCGGTCAATGCATTGCTGATCGCTGCGCGCGACGGCACCGTGCGGTTCGCGCAACCCTGCTCGTGGCCGTGCTTCTCGTACAGCGACCACATCGACATGATGAAACCCGGCGTGCAGAAGCCACATTGCGAGCCGTGGCATTCCACCATCGCCTCCTGCACCGGATGCAGCGAACCATCGGGCTGACGCAGATCCTCGACGGTGTAGAGCGCTTTGCCGTCGAGCGTCGGCACGAACTGGATGCAGGCGTTGACCGTCTTGAAGTCGACGCCGCCCGCTTCGTTGCGCTCGCCGAGCACGACCGTGCACGCGCCGCAATCGCCTTCGGCGCAGCCTTCCTTGGTTCCGGTGCAATGCGCGTCCTCGCGCAGATACTGCAGCACCGTGCGGGTGACGGGCGCGTCCTTGATCTCACGGATCGCGTTGCGGTGATAGAAGCGAATCGGCTCAGTCATGTCTCTTACTCTCGGATTAATCTCGAATGTTCTGTGTCCGTGGGGACGTGCTGCAGCGATGGTTTGAAAGCTATCACCGTCAATAAAGGCAACCCATAGCGTGGATCGCATGGGGGACATATTCGCCAGGCGATATAGAGGGTCGTTTGGGAGCGGGTTGGCTTATGTTGGAATGAGCTTTTTGCCGTGTATTGGTTCTTTTTGCAGAATATTGGTCATTGCCAATCATGGCATGCTCCGCTCGCCAGACAAAAATACGGACACTGAACAGGCGAAATCCGGCCACTATGTGGGTTCGCGACGCTGACCCGACGGTCAGCAAATTATGCAAATGCAGCAAAGGAATCGGTTCCATGGGAAAATCATGCCTTCCCGCCGAATTCAAGTCTCGTTTTCCCCATGTCCACTGACTCCGCGCCACCTCGCAGCGAATTTGCGACGACCCTGCAGATCATTCCGGTCGTCTTTTTCACCTTTCTTTGTTATCTGACGATCGGCATTCCGCTGGCGGTGCTGCCCGGCTATGTCCACGGCGACCTCGGCTACAGCGCGGTGCTGGCCGGCGCGGCCATCAGCGTGCAATACCTGGCGACGCTGGCCTCGCGCCCGCTCGCCGGCCGCTGCGCCGATACGCTGGGGCCGAAGCGCACGGTGTCGATCGGTCTGCTGGGTTGCGGCGCGAGCGGCGTCCTGCTGCTGCTCGCCGTGTTGTGCGGCGATTGGCCGGTGCTGAGTCTCACACTGCTGGTGTTCAGCCGGCTGGTGCTCGGCTTCGGCGAAAGCCTGTGCGGCACCGGCGCGATTCTGTGGGGCATCGGCCGGGTCGGCACGAGCAACAACGCCCGGGTGATTTCGTGGAACGGCATCGCGACGTATGGCGCGCTGGCGATCGGTGCGCCGCTCGGCGTCGCGATCGCACACGCGATCGGCTTTGCCGCGCTCGGCATTCTGGTGATTGCGCTGGCCGCGCTCGGTTTCTATCTGGCTCGCCAGATCGCGCCGGTACCGCTCGTCCACGGCGAGCGGATGTCGTATCGCAGCGTGTTCACGCGGGTGCTGCCGCATGGCATCGGCCTTGCGCTCGGCTCGGCCGGGTTCGGCTCGATCGCGACTTTCATCACGCTGTTTTATGCGGCGAAGAACTGGCCGAATGCGGCTTTGTCGCTCACGGTGTTCGGCACGCTGTTCATCGGCGCGCGCCTGCTGTTCGCCAACACGATCAAGACCTACGGCGGCTTTCGCGTTGCGATTGCCTCGTTCTCGTTCGAATGCGTCGGCCTGCTGATGTTGTGGCTCGCGCCCGAGCCGCATATCGCCCTGGCCGGCGCCGCGTTGACCGGCTTCGGCTTCGCGCTGGTGTTTCCGGCGCTCGGCGTCGAAGCGGTCGGACTCGTGCCACCTGCGAGCCGCGGTGCGGCGCTGTCGGCGTACTCCGTGTTTCTCGACCTGTCGCTCGGCATCACCGGGCCGCTGGCCGGTTATATCGCCGGGGAATTCGGCTATGGGTCGGTGTTCCTGTTCGCCGCGGTTGCTGCTGCGGCGGCGGTCGTGCTGTCGACCGTGCTCTATCTGCGCAACGCCAAGGTGACTGGCCAGCCCGCCGCGCTGTGACAGAATTGTTTTTTGCCTGCGCTTGGCGCAGGCAAAAAACTACTTTCCTTCCGACAACCCGCGTTCGAGCGCCGCCACGCCGGCCGGCAAATCGACCTTCACGCCGAGATCCACCATCGTCCTGCCGAGCGCATGCACGGTGCGGAAAAGATTGTGTTCGCGGCATTGCTCGCCCATCTGTCCGATCCGGACGATCGGCAAACCAAACGAGCCCGAAATTTCCACCTGATGTTGCCGCGAAATATGCGAGCAGACATCCGCGGGAGTCAAACCGCCCGGCACTTCGATGCCGACCACCGAGTTCAGGCGGCATGCTTTTGGCGCATACAACTGCAAGCCGAGCGCCGTCACGCCGTCCTGCAACGCCAGCGAACATTTCAGATGCCGTGCGAAACGCTTTTCGAGCGTCTCCGCGCACACCAGCCGCAACGCCTCGTGCAACGCGAGCACGCCCGAGACCGGCGCGGTGTAGTGATAGCCGGCGTTATGCCAGAAGTTCTCCGCGAGCGATGCATCCAGGCACCAATGCGCATTCGCTGCGGTGCGTCCTTTGACGCGCGCCCAGGCCGCATCGGAAAACGCGATCAGCGACACGCCCGGGATCGACGACAAACCCTTCTGCCCGCCCGTGATGACCGCGTCGATGCCCCACGCGTCCATCTCCAGCGGCATCGTGCTCAGCGTGCACACCGCGTCGACGATCACCAGCGCGCCGGAGGCTTTCGCGAGCGCGGCAATATCCTTCAGGTGGTAATTCCACACCGTGTTCGACGTCTCGCCCTGCACGACCGTGACAACTTCGGGACGCTCGCGGCGAATCGCATCGGCGATCTGTTCGAGGCTCGCCACCGAGCGGTCCGCGACTTCGAGCGTGCTCACTTTCGCGCCCACACGCCGGCCCATTTCGCCCATGCGGTCGCTGAAGAAGCCGTTCTTGATGCACAGCACGCGCGTGCCTTCCCACGCGAGGTTGGAGATCGCCATCTCCATCGCGGCCGATCCCGGTCCCGCCACGCCCAGCACCCACTTCGATTGCGTCTGGAACACGTAGCGCGCCATCGTCTTCACCTGAGTGATCACCTTCACCATCGCGCCGCCCAGGTGATTGATCACGATCGTGTTGGCCTTGGCCACGGCGGCGGGAATCGGCACGGGGCCGGCGCCCATCATCAGAAGCGGCTCTTCGGGAAGGATGGCGTCGAGCGATTCGACAACCGGACAGGGCACTACGGAAGCAACGGCAGAAGGTGATGAAGTCGGCATGATCGGTACGTGAATGTCAGGGTGCGGAGGAACGCGTGGCCTCACCGTCCATGACGCCGGTGAGGCCACTCGTCCGATCATTCACTGATCCACGCGATTGCGCAAGTTTTTTGACTATGCCTGATGAGGCGACGGCGCCAGCGGCACCGCCGCCTCCTGCGTCATTTCACCTTGGTTTTGTCGAGCTTCTTGCCGGTCGCCGCGTTGAAGCGCTCCACATACTCCTCCATCAGCTTGCGCAGCGCACGGCCGATTTTCCGGTAGTCGGCCTCGTTGAGATTGGCGAGCGACACGCGCCCCGACGGATGCTGGGTCCCGAAGCCTCGGCCAGGCAGCAGCACGACCCGCGCTTCGCGCGCGAGTCGGAACAGCAACTCGGACGGCTCCGTGTTCTTGTAAAGCCACTCGACGAACTCACGGCCATACGCCCGCTCGCCGAGGAATTCGACGTCGAGAATCGTGTAGTAGTCGACCTGGTTCGGATCGTCGTCCTCGAACGAGATGCCGACCTCTTCGTAAAGCGCGCGCTTGCGGCTGCGGATCAGGCGCTTCAACGCGTTCTTGTAGGCGTCGGGCGTGTCCATCAGCGAGAACAGCGAAAACAGCACCATCTGCACCTGCTGAGGCGTCGACAAACCCGCTGTATGGTTCAGCGCGACGGTGCGGCTGTCGGCCACGAGACGGTCGATGAACTTGAGCTTGTCCGGCTCGGTCGTGATCGACTCGTAACGCTCGTGCAACTGCTTCTTCGCGTCTTTCGGCAACTCGGCGATCAGCCTGTCGAGCACGTTGTCGCGATGCGTGGCGATCGTCCCCAGACGCCAGCCGGTCGCGCCGAAATACTTCGAATACGAGTACACGAGGATGGTGTTCTTCGGTGCGAGCGCGAACAGCGACACGAAGTTGTCGGCGAAGGTGCCGTACACGTCGTCGGTGAGCAGAATCAGATCCGGCCGCTCTTTCACGATGTCGGCAATGTACTGAAGGCTTTCGTCGTCGATCCTCACCGACGGCGGATTGCTCGGGTTCACGAGGAAGAACGCCTTCACTTTCGGATCGCGCAGCTTGTCGAGTTCCTCCTTCGAGTACTGCCAGCCGTTGGCGACATCGGCTTCGAGATTCACGACGTTCAGCTGGTAGTCGTTCAGACGCGGAATCTCGATGTACGGTGTGAAGATCGGCATGCCGAGCGCGATCGTGTCGCCCGGCTTGATCAGGTGATTCTCGCGCATCGTGTTGAAGATGTACGTCATCGCGGCCGTGCCGCCTTCCACCGCGAAGACGTCGAACTCGCCGATGAACGGCTGATCGCCGATCATCTCGCGGCGCAGATACTGCCCGACGATCAGTTCGGATAGCTTGAGCATGCGGTCGGGCACCGGATAGTTCGACGCGAGAATCCCCTCGCACATTTCATACAGGAAGTCGCCGGCCGAGTAGCCCAGCTGATCGCGCACATACGACACCGCACCGCGCAGGAAGTCGATGCCCGCGACGCCCTTGTTCTCGCGCAGGAACAGATCGAAGCGTTCCGTCAGGCCTTCGCGCTTCGGAAACCCGCCGATGCCTTCCGGCATAAACGCAAACGAGCGCTCCGATTCGCGCATCGCAAAGAGGCCGAGTTGCCAGAACCCGTGACGCGGAATGGTCGCGAGAAAGTTCGGATTGCCGCGCCCGGCGTTGAGCATCGACGCGTTGGCGGGCCGCTCCACGGCGCCGCCGCCGGCGGCCTTGATCAACTCGTCCTTCAGTTCGAACGGGCTGAGCGCGGACAGTCCGGGTTGCGCCATGTCCCCTTGTTTCTTGTCGCTCTTCTCTTTTGCCATGATGGGTTCTCCAATGAGCCAAGTGAAAGACACCGGCGTATCGAACCATTGCCTGGTTGCAGCCGGCGTAACAGAGATCGATGGATGCGCGCGCTACACGTGCGCCGCACGTGTGAGCTGCACGCCCTCTACACGAGCCCGACCACGAGCGGCCCGAGCAAGGTCAGCGCGACATTCGCGATCGCATAGGTGATCGCGAACGGCACGGTCGGCACCGCGCTTTCCGCCTTGTCGAGCACGCCGCCGAAGGCCGGGTTGGCGCTGCGCGAGCCCGACAGCGCCCCGGCCAGAAGCGCCGCATTGTTGTACTTGAGCACGTAGCGGCCGAACAGCATGGTCAGCAGCAGCGGGAACAACGTTACGAACACGCCGAGCAGGAAGATCGTCACGCCGCTCTGCTTGACCGTCACCACCGCCTGCAAGCCGGAGTTCAGGCCCACCACCGCGACGAACGCGGCGAGCCCGAAGTCCTTGAGCAATTGCGACGCGGCCGACGGCATCACGCCATACATCGGATGCTTGCCGCGCATCCAGCCGAACAGCAGCCCGGCCAGCAGACAGCCGCCACCCGAGCCGAGCGTGAGCGGAATGCCACCGACGTTGAGGACGATCAGCCCGATCAGCAAGCCCAGCACGAGGCCGACGCCCATGTAGATGAAGTCGGTCTTGTTGCTGTAGGGCAATTCGTAGCCGGCGGCGTCGACTGCGCGCTTGGTGTCTTTCGGCGAACCGTAGAAGGTGATGACGTCGCCGTGCTCGACTTTGGTTTCCGGCAGAATCGGCAGCGGCTGGCCCGCGCGCGTGATGCTCTGGATGTAGACGCCGTGGCGCATGTCGCGATCCACGAGTTCGCGCGCAGCGGCGAGCGTCGTGTGGTTCATGCCCTTCTTGGTGAAGACGCCTTGGCGTGTCTGCATGACGACGCCGACGTCGCCGGTGCTGGCGACTTCATTGCCGTTCGCGCCGAAGGCGACCACCGCCTCGCGGCGGCCCACCACCAGCACCACGTCGTCGGGCTCGAGCATCAGATCGGGCGTCGCCTCGAGCGTCTTGCCGTCGCGCTTGATGCGCTCGATCGTCAGGTAATCCTCATGCAGCGTCTCGACGGCCTTCACCGTCTTGCCCGCGCTGACGTCGATCTTGTACGCCCGTCCCACCAACTCCGGCAGCGCGAGAATCTGCCCCGGCCCGCGTGCCGGCGCACCCGCCGCCAGTTCGCGTTCCGCTTCGATCGAGGCCTCCCGCAGACCTTGCCCCATGAACTTCGGCAGGATGTTCACGCACACGATGATCGCGCCGAGCGAGCCGAACACGTAAGTCACCGCGTAGGCAATCGCCACGTCCGATTGCAGCGACTTGACCTGATCGGCCGGCAGCCCGAGGCGCGCGATCGCATCGCCCGCCGTACCGATAATCGCCGATTGCGTCAGCGCGCCGCCGGCGAGTCCGGCCGCGAGTCCCTTGTTCAGGTGGAACAGCTTCGCGCATACCACCACGGTAACGAGCGCGCTGACGGCGAGGAACACCGCCATCGCGATCTCACGCAGCGTCTTGCGATTCAGCGAATTAAAAAAGCCAGGACCGGAGTCGTAGCCGACCGCGTAGATGAACACGGCGAACATGACCGACTTCACACCGTTGTCGATCGTCACGCCCGCCTGGCTGATCACCACCGCCGCCAGCAACGAGCCGCCGACGCCGCCCAGCTGGAACTTACCGAAGTTGATCTGCCCGATGAAGTAGCCGACCGCAAGCGACAGAAACAGCGCAATCTCGGGGGATTTCTGAAAGATATGGTGTAGCCAGTCCATCGTGCCCTCGCTAATTAATTGGCGATACTGAGTACTGGGTGCTACCTGCGCATGCGCTGCGCGGCCATGTCCTGCTCCGCTGGTCGCGTGCTTCATGCCACATGCCTGATGCCACAGCCGCCGCGCAAGGCCTGGTCCGCCGCGCGCGGCCATGCGCTCGCCCCTCTGGCCGCGCCGGGTCGACCTGCCTACGCCTACCCGACTTTGCCCGCGAGGCCCACCACCACAGGCCCCATCAGAGGCAACAGAATGTTCGAGAGTGCGTAGGTGATCGTGTAGCCGATCACCGGCGTCGAGTTGCCGGTCACGCCCACCAGTGCGCTGATGGCCGGGGTGCTGCATTGCTGCCCGGCGATGGCGCCGAGCAGCATCGGCGCTTCGAGCTTCAGGAACATGTGGCCAATCCACAGCGACAGCAGGCCCGGCACCAGCACCATCAAAACGCCTGCAACGGGCAGCGCGAGGCCGTACTCGCGCACCAGCTTGATCGCGTCCGGCCCCGCCGACAAACCCACAGCGGCGATGAAAGTGGCGAGGCCGAAGTCCTTGAGGATTTGCGCGGCCGCCGACGGCAGCGAGCCGACCAGCGGATGGCGCGAACGGATCCAGCCGAACAGCAGGCCGGACAGCAGACAGCCACCGCCCGTGCCGAGCGCGATCGACACGCCGCCGATCTGTCCGCCGAGACGGCCGATCGCCATGCCGACCAGCACGCCGAGGCCGAGATAGACGAAGTCGGTTTTCTCGGTCGCGGGGAGCACGTAGCCGAGCCGCTTCGCGCCGCGCTCGACATTGGCCTTCGCGCCGACCAGCGTCAGCACGTCGCCGCGATTGAGCTCGGTGCCGGGCAGCGCGGGCACCGTGGTTTCGAGCCGTGTGACGGCTGCGATGTAGACGCCGCGGCCATCCTCCGGTTTCGCCTGGTCACGCACCTGCGCAATCGTGCGGCCATGCAGGTCACCCCGCGTCAACACGACGTCGAGCTTCTCGGCGAAGACCTGGCCGAAGCCCGCGCCATCCACCTCTTCGCCGAGACCGGCCGCCGCCGCGACCACCGCTTCGCGCCGCCCCGCCACGAGGGTGAGATCGCCTGCCGCGAGGCGCAATGGCGGTTCGACCGGCATGTTCGCGCCGTTGCGCTGAAGCTGTTCGATGGTGAGGTTGAAGCCGTGCTGCTGTTCGAACTCCCGGATCGTGACGCCGGCCGCCGCGCTCACCCGGAACACGCGGCCCACGAGCGCCGGCGCCGCTGCCCGCTGCCCCTCGCTGAACGCCCCCTCGCCGCCGAGCTTGCGCCACACGCGCTCCGCTTCGTCACGCAGATTGATACGCAGCAACAGCGGCGCGAACTGGCTGGTGAACAGCACGATGGTGACCAGGCCGAATAGGTAGCTCACGCTGTAGGCGGTCACGATGTTGGCCTGCAGGCGCAAGGTTTCGGCGTCGCCGAGACCGAGCTTGCCGATCGCCTCGGACGCCGTGCCGATCACCGCCGACTCCGTCGCGGCGCCCGCGAGCAAACCCGCCGCCGTGCCGATGTCGAGTCGCAGCACGCTCACCGCGATCATGATCAGCACGAGCACCGACACGATCTCGATGATCGACAGCAACCCATAGCGCCAGCCCCGGCCGATGTTGGCGAAAAACTGCGGGCCGCCGGTAAAGCCGAGCGCGAAGATGAACAGCGCGAACGCGATGTTCTTCAGATCGGGAGCGAGGCGCGCGCCCGTCTGACCCAATATCAATGCGACAATCAAGGTGCCGCATACGCCACCGAGCTGAATCGGTCCCACCCGAAACGAGCCAATAAAATATCCAATTGCAAGGCTTGCGAACAGCGCGATCTCCGGTTGCGATTTCAGCAATTCACCGATCATGTTGTCTCCCCGATTAACGGGTTTGTTAGCAACACACTGAAGACACTCACTGGGAATTCGAATAAACCCCGCTGACCGGGGTGGATCAGGCAATCCAACGGCCGCTGGTGCGAGCTAGGCGAACGCGGGTTATGGCAAGGGAATGATGCAGCAGGCATTGCGGCGGGAACGCCGGGCCGCAGCGAAGGGGCAAGAAAGTTTTTCCGCTGGCTCGACAGTCACGCTTTCCTCGCGAAGTTGCCTAACGCTGTGAAAAAAACATTATTTGCTGACAGCCTATTTCTTACAGCATGATTTGTCATGCTTATGGATTGCCTTTTAATAAATATTGTAGTTCGGCACCCCTGTCAATATTATTTTCATTTCGGCAAGTCGAGTTCACGAAATACGATCCTGGGTAAAGACGAATGAATAGGGTGGCGGGCACTTCGTCCGAAGGTAACTATTCCGAGGGGTAATTTATACTGGCTGTGAGCGGCCGTGCCCGTGAATCCGCCTCTTCAAAGCCGAACCGTCTTCTTCGGAGTACCGACATGCGCATGATCCTGTTCAGCAGCCGCCAGTACGACAGCGACACGTTCACCGAAGCTAATGCCGCCCACGGCTATGAGCTGCATTTCCAGGAGTCTCATCTCGACACCGAAACGGCGATCCTCGCACTTGGCTACGAAGTGGCGTGCCCGTTCGTCAACGACAACGTCGACGCCGCCGTGCTCGAGCGGCTCCATGCAGGCGGCACGCGTCTGATCGCGCTACGCTCCGCAGGCTTCAATCACGTCGACCTCGCGGCGGCCGAACGGCTCGGCATGACGGTCACACGGGTGCCGGCCTACTCGCCGCACGCGGTCGCCGAACATGCGGTCGGGCTGATCCTCGCGCTGAACCGGCGTCTGCCGCGCGCCGCGGCGCGCACCCGCGAAGGCGACTTCTCTCTACATGGGCTGCTCGGTTTCGATCTGCACGGCAAGACCGTGGGTGTGGTCGGCACCGGCATGATCGGCCGGGTGTTCGGGCGCATCATGGCGGGCTTCGGCATGCGCGTGCTCGCGCATGATCCCGGCGCGCCCGCCGACGACCTGCTCGCGCTCGGCGCGCGCTATGTACCGCTCGACACGCTGCTCGCCGAATCCGACGTCGTCAGTCTGCACTGTCCGCTCGTGCCGGCCACCTATCATCTGATCGACGGACCCGCACTCGCGAAGATGAAACGCGGCGCGATGCTGGTCAACACCGGCCGCGGCGGACTCGTCGAGGCCAATGCGCTGATCGGCGCGTTGAAGGACGGCCAGCTCGGCCATCTCGGGCTCGACGTGTACGAGGAGGAAAGCGGCATCTTCTTCGAGGATCACTCGAATCTGCCGTTGCAGGACGACGTGCTCGCGCGGCTGTTGATGTTCCCGAACGTGACCGTCACCGCGCACCAGGCGTTCTTCACGCGCGAGGCGATGAGCGAGATCGCGCAGACCACGCTCGGCAACGTCGCGGCATGGCAGGCCGGCACGCCGCGCAACGCGGTGCGTGCGGCGGGGTAGGCTGGGGGCGTGTCTTGTGTGTTGAGGGCTTGGTCGTGCATCGAGCGACTCATGCCGGGCGTCATGCCCAGTGCTGCACTGGCAGGGCCGCCGCGGTGGGTCGCAGGTCGACGCGTTGGAGTTGGGGGGCTTGCGCATTTAGCCGCGCGTCGTGCGCCTCGTGGCGTGGTGCCCCGCACCCCGTGCAGCATCGACACCATCACACACCGAGCTATACGCCTTTATCACCGGCCGGCGGGATCGCGCGAATCTCGGTACGGGCATCGTCCGCCGCGCCGCAGACTTCGCGCAGCAACGCCGCTTCGCGCTCATGTACTTCCACCGGACACCAGCGCGCGCCCGCATCGGCCAGATAACGCGCGCGATGCTGGCCATTGCGAAACGCCACCACCCCTTCGCGCTCCAGACCCAGCCAGCCGAGCAACCCCGGCGCGCGGCGCATCGAGATCGTCACGTACGGCATCTGCGGAATGCGCTCGCTCTCGGGATCGAGAAACTCACGAATGCCGCGCACCTTGCCCGAATGCCATTCGGCAACCGGTTTCAGCACGTAGTCCGTGTTGTCGCGATCCGCGCAGACGAGCAGCTTGCGCATGTCGACCAGCACGACCTGATGCCGTGTGCCGTCGGTGACGAAGACGCGCTTCAGGCGTACATGGTCGTACCATGAGTGTTCGTGCAACGGCACGATCCAGACGGTTTCGGCACGCCCCGAAGGAAGTCCATCGGGAGGACTCGCCAACATGGCGGCTGGCGGTGGATTGGACAAGGGCAAAGGCAGGCTCGATAAGCTGGCAAACCAACGCCAGCGCGTGAATAGAGCGCCCACGCTACGAGTCGACTGTGAAAGATGCATGACAGGCCACGGAATTAATTGCTCTGCATGAGCACGCTGCACAAACGCCCGACACGCACGGGCGGACCTTGACCATAGAAGACGATGATAACCCCTCAAAATTTCAGTGAGTACGTGCGCATCGAAGCCGACGAGGACAGCGGCGTCGCGACCATCATTCTGGAGCGGCCCGCGCGGCGCAACGCGCTCGACCGTCCGGCCGCCGAAGCATTGAGCGCCGCGTTCAGCCGCTTCGAAGCGGAGCCGGCCTGGCGCGCGGCAGTGCTGTTCGGCGCGGGCGGCACGTTTTGCGCGGGCGCGGACCTGAGCGCGCTCGCCGACGACACCCGCCGCAACGAACTGCATGCCGACGGCAGCGGCCCCGGTCCGATGGGTCCGACGCGAATGAGCTTCAGCAAGCCGGTGATCGCGGCGATTGCGGGTTACGCGGTGGCGGGCGGCCTGGAACTGGCGGCGCTATGCGATCTGCGGGTCGTCGAGGACGATGCGGTGCTCGGCGTGTTCTGCCGGCGCGTCGGCATTCCGCTGATCGACGGCGGCACGATCCGCTTGCCGCGATTGATCGGGCTGTCGCGGGCACTGGATCTGATCCTGACCGGGCGCGCGGTGAGCGCCGACGAAGCGCTTGCCATAGGGCTTGCGAATCGCATCGTAGCGAAGGGCGCGGCGCGCGCGGCGGCCGAGCGGCTGGCTGCGGAGCTAGCTGCATTTCCTCAGGCGGCATTGCTCGCCGACCGCCGCTCGGCGCTGGAAAACAGCCCGCTCGACGATCTCGCTGAAGCGCTTCGGCGCGAAGGCGCCGGCGGATATCGGGCAGTCTTTGAAGAAGGGCTCGCCGGGGCGGCGCGGTTCATCAACGGTGTCGATTGAGGTGGGTCAGGCCCGTGGGGGCGATTTGCGCGATCCGCCTGATCCGCCGCCTCCTTTTCACAAAAAACAACATCCCTCTCGACGATCTGCATCGCGGTTTTGACTTAGGTAGAATCCCCTACTGCTTCCCCCGCACAGCGCTGGCGTTCTCGTCCCGAAAACGCGCGCCTGCCGCGCGACACTCCTCGTCGCGCCGCTTCACGCTCCGTCACCATGCCTTTACCCCTGCTTGCCCTTGCCGTCGCCGCGTTTGGAATCGGTACCACCGAATTCGTGATCATGGGGCTGCTGCCCGACGTCGCGCGCGATCTGTCCGTGTCGATTCCGGCTGCCGGCATGCTGGTGTCGGCCTATGCGCTCGGCGTCACGATCGGCGCGCCGATCGTCGCGATCGCGGTCGCCAACATGCCGCGCAAGAAGGCGCTGATGAGTTTGATCGGCGTGTTCATCGTCGGCAATCTGCTGTGCGCGGTTGCGCCGGGTTACGCGGTGCTGATGGCCGCGCGCATCGTCACGGCGTTCTGTCATGGGGCGTTCTTCGGCATCGGCTCGGTGGTGGCCGCGGGGCTCGTCGCGCCAAACCGCCGCGCACAAGCCATCGCGCTGATGTTCACCGGCCTCACGCTCGCCAACGTGCTCGGCGTGCCGCTCGGCACGGCGCTCGGCCAGGCCGTGGGCTGGCGCGCGACCTTCTGGGCGGTGACGGGCATCGGCCTCGTCGCGGCGGCCGCGCTCGCCGTGTGCCTGCCGGCGAAGATCGAGATGCAGAAGGCGAGTCTCGTCCACGAGTTCAGCGTGCTGAAAAACCCGCAGGTGCTGATGGTGCTCGGCATCAGCGTGCTCGCGTCGGCGAGCCTCTTTTCCACCTTCACCTACATCACGCCGATTCTCGAGGACGTGGCCGGCTTCACGCCGCACGCGGTCACGCTGGTGCTGCTGCTGTTCGGCCTCGGGCTGACGGTCGGCAGCACGCTCGGCGGCAAGCTTGCCGACTGGCGGCTGATGCCGTCGCTGGTCGCGTTCCTGCTGGCGATCGTCGTGATCCTGACCGTCTTCGCAGGCACGATGCACGCGCAGATTCCGGCGATGATCACGATTTTCGTGTGGGGCATCCTCGCTTTCGCGATCGTGCCGCCGCTGCAGATGCTGATCGTCGATCGCGCGAGCAGTGCGCCGAATCTCGCATCCACCTTGAACCAGGGCGCCTTCAACCTCGGCAACGCGACGGGTGCATGGCTCGGCGGGATGGCGATCGGCGCGGGCGCGCCGCTCACGGCGCTGCCGTGGGTCGGCGTGGCGACCTCGATCGGCGCGCTGCTGCTGACGCTGTGGTCGGTGTCGATCGACCGGCGCGCGCAGAAGATGGCGGTGGCGGGTTAAGGTCACGCACATTGCGGACTGTTAGCCTTGCGCCTGCGCAAGGCGCCTGTGGCGAGCGTTCTGTCTTGCCCCTTTGCGCAGCGCCCGTTGGCGCGCGTGCCGCAAGCCCCGCACCATGCCAACGCCCGTCAGCCGTAGTAGCATCCCGGCCGATGAAAGTCATCTTCACTCGCGATTTCCTCGCCCTGATCCTCAGCGTCGCCGTCGTCGGACTCGGCAGCGGCGCCACGCTGCCGCTGACCGCCCTCGCACTGACGCAAGTCGGCTTCGGCACCGACGTCGTCGGCCTGCTGAGCGCCGCGCAAGCGGGCGGCGGCCTCGTCGTCGTGCCGTTGGCCGGCCGGATCGCGGCGCGTTTCGGCGGCCGCGAGGTGATCGTCGGCGCGGTGCTGGTGGTCGCGCTCGCCACCGCGCTCATGCAGCTCACATCGAACCTGTGGCTGTGGGCGGTGTTGCGCGTGCTGTGCGGCGCGGCGCTGATGCTGCTGTTCACGATCGGCGAGGCCTGGGTCAACCAGCTGGCCGACGACGCGTCGCGCGGCCGCGTGATCGCGATCTACGCGACCAACTTCACGCTGTTCCAGATGTCGGGCCCGGTGCTCGTGAGCCAGATCGCGGGCTTCACGCATTCGCGCTTTCTGATTTGCGGCGCAATATTCCTGCTCGCGCTGCCCATGCTCGCCGCGATCCGCACGACGCCGCGAGCCTCCGGCGATGAGCACGCCGCCCACGGCAACTGGCGCCATGTGCTGCCGCAGATGCCTGCCCTCGTCGTCGGTACCGGCTTCTTCGCCCTGTTCGACACGATCGCGCTGTCGCTGCTGCCGCTCTTCGCGATGTCGCACGGCATCGCGAGCGAGGTGGCGGTGCTGTTCGCGTCGGCGCTGCTGCTCGGTGATACGACGATGCAGTTTCCGATCGGCTGGCTCGCTGACCGGCTCGGCCGTGAACGCGTGCATATCGGCTGCGGGCTCGTCGTCGTGGCGTTGCTGCCGTTGCTGCCTTGGGCGATCAGGTCGCCGTGGCTGTGCTGGCCGCTGTTGTACGTGCTCGGTGCGGCCGCGGGCGCGATCTATACGCTGTCGCTGGTCGCCTGCGGCGAGCGCTTTCGCGGCGTGGCGTTAGTGTCGGCGAGTTCGCTGGTGGGCGCGTCGTGGAGCGCGGCCAGTTTCGGCGGCCCGCTGGTCGCCGGCGCGCTGATGAAGGGTGTCGGCAACGACGCGATGGTCGGCGTGCTGCTGTTCGCGGCGCTCGCGTTTCTCGCCGCCGCCTGGTGGGAAAAGCGCCGCGCGCCGCTGCGAGCCGCCGGCTGACGGGCGAGCGTTGACGGCCGTGCGCCATCACGCTGGCGGACGACGGCCGCACACCGCCGGCCGGCAGGCAACGGCCGACAGCTGCGCGTCCCGGCCCCGGCTCGCGCGCAACGCCTGGCGACTGCGCGCTCGATGCGATCTTGCGCTCAGCACGCTTGATGCTAGTCTTGAGCCATATTGCACGGCACTCTGCTGAACGGCCCATGCTTCATGGGCCGCCGTATGCAATGGGGAGCTCGCTATGCAAACCGTGCACAAGCCGCGCCGTTTTTACCTGTTGAGCGCGTTCATCGTCTTGAGCGCCCTGCTGTTCGCTGATTGCGGCGGCGGAAGCGGAGATACGAGCGGCGCAGCGAGCAGCGGCGGCAGTACCGGCGGGACCGGCAGCGGCGGCGGCGGCACCGGCACCGGCACCGGCTCGGGCACGGGCGGCGCCGGCACCTCGTCGGGCGGCGGCACCTCCATGGCCGCGACGCACGATGTACTGACCTACCATAACGACATCGGCCGCACGGGCCAGAATCTCAACGAGACCATCCTCACGCCCGCCAACGTCAACGCGACGACGTTCGGCAAGGTCGGCTATTTCGCCGCCGACGGCAAGGTCGACGCGCAACCGCTCTTTGTCGAATCACTGGCGATCGCGGGCGGCACGCACAACGTGCTGTACGTCGTGACCGAGCACGACAGCGTATACGCGTTCGACGCAGACAGCGGCGCACAGCTATGGCGGGTCAGCACGCTCCGCGCCAACGAAACGCCCAGCGACGACCTCGGTTGCAGCCAGATCACGAAGGAAATCGGCATCACGTCGACGCCGGTCATCGACCGCTCGCGCGGCGCGCACGGCACGATCTACGTGGTCGCGATGTCGAAGGACACGAGCGGCGCCTACCACCAGCGCGTGCACGCGCTCGATCTCGCGACCGGCGCGGAACGACTGAACGGACCCACGGAAGTGACCGCCAGCTACCCCGGCAGCGGCGCGAACAGTTTCAATGGCAACGTGCTGTTCGCGCCGTCGTCGTATGCCGAGCGCGCGGGCCTGCTGCAGCTCGGCGGCGTGGTCTACACGACGTGGACCTCGCATTGCGACGACGGCGCCTACACCGGCTGGATCATGGGCTATAGCGCCGACACCCTGCAGCAGACTTCCGTGTTCAACGTTACGCCGAACGGCTCAGGCGGCGCGATCTGGATGAGCGGCGCCGGCCCGGCGTCGGATGGCGCAAACATCTACCTGCTCGACGGCAACGGCACGTTCGACATCACGATGACCGCCGGCGGCTTTCCCGCGCAACACAACTTCGGCAATTCGTATCTGAAACTCGGCACGGCGGGCACTCTTGCGGTCGCGGATTACTTCGCGATGTCCAATACCGTTCAGCAGTCCAATGCCGACCAAGACCTCGGCTCCGGCGGCGCGATCGTACTGCCCGATCTCACCGATGCGAACGGCGTGGTCCAGCACCTCACGCTCGGCGCGGGCAAGGACGGCATCATCTATGTGCTGAACCGCGACTCGATGGGCAAGTTCAATGCCGCGAGCAACAACATCTATCAGGAGATTCAGGGAGTGTTGGCCGGCGGAGAATTCGCCATGCCCGCGTACTTCAACGGCCGCCTCTATTTCGGCTCGGTCGGCGACAATCTCAAGGCGTTCACGGTGACCCTTGCGCGGCTGTCGACGGCGCCGAGCGCGCAGACGTCGATGACGTTCGCCTACCCCGGCACCACGCCGAGCATCTCCGCCAATGGCACGGCGAATGGCATTGTGTGGGCCGCGGAAAACGGCGCCACGGCGGCGCTGCATGCGTTCGATCCGGCCAATCTCGCCGTCGAGCTCTACAACAGCAATCAGATGGGCACCCGCGATCAGTTCGGCGCGGGCAACAAGTTCATCACGCCGATGATCGCCAACGGCAAGGTATACGTCGGGACGACGAACGGTGTCGCGGTGTTTGGTTTGCTGAAGGGGTGAGTCGGTCTGGGCGTGGCGGGAGTGACCCGACATGCGCCACAGCCCGAGCTCTGCCTGCGCCCCTAACGCCGCGCCGGAAGAATCTCCCCTACGCACGTGCCAAATCCCACGCGATAGCCATCACCCTGGCAGCACCCGGCCAGCGTCAACTCGTCCCCGTCCTCGATGAACGTGCGTGTGCCGCCTTCGTTCAACTCCAGCGGCTTCTTGCCATTCCATGTCAGTTCGAGCAGGCTGCCGTACGAATCGTCGGTCGGGCCGCTGATCGTGCCGGAGCCCATCAGATCGCCCACCCGCGTATTGCAGCCCGAGACCGTGTGATGCGCGAGTTGCTGCGCCATCGTCCAGTACATGTGCCTGAAGTTGGTTCGCGCGATCGTGCTCGCCTGCTTCGCCTGTTGCGGGCGCAGCGTCACTTCGAGATGGATGTCGAACGCATGCTCGCCATCGTGGCGCAGGTATGCGAGCGGTTGCGGCTCCTGCACGGGCTGCGCGACGCGGAACGGTTCGAGCGCGTCCAGTGTGACGATCCACGGCGAAATCGTGGTCGCAAAGGTCTTCGCGTTGAACGGGCCGAGCGGTACGTATTCCCATTGCTGGATGTCTCGCGCGCTCCAGTCGTTGAGCAGCACCATGCCGAAAATATGCGCTTCGGCGTCGGCGCACGCGACCGGCTCGCCCAACGCATTGCCCGCGCCGATCACGAAGCCCGTTTCCAGTTCGATATCCAGCTTGCGGCACGCGCCGAACACCGGACGCTCCTGATCCGGCAGCTTCAACTGGCCGTTGGGACGCCGCACGGGCGTGCCGCTCACCACCACCGACGACGCCCGTCCGTTGTACCCGATCGGCATCTCCGACCAGTTCGGCAGCAGCGCATTCTTCGGATCGCGAAACATCGAGCCGACATTGGTCGCGTGTTCTTTCGACGAATAGAAATCGGTGTAGCCAGGAATCTGCACCGGCAGATGCAGTTGCGCATCGGCCTGGCGCACCAGTACCTTCGCGCGCAACGCGGTGTCGTCGCGCAACGTCGCGGTGTCGCGTGCCAACAGCGTGCTCAGCTGGATGCGCACGCTGCGCCATGCGTCGCGGCCAAGCGCGATGAAGTCGTTCAGCGTGTCGCTGGCGACGGCGCGGGCAAACACATCGCCCTGCGCGGACACGTTCAGCAACCCCGCCGCCTGTAACGCGGCGAGGTCGACGATCTGGTCGCCGATCGCCACGCCCGGGCGCCGCGCGTCGTTGCGCCGGTCGCTAAAAATGCCGAACGGCAGGTTCTGGATCGAAAAATCGCTGGCCGGATCGTTGGCCGACTCGACCCAGCTTTTGCGCGACGAATCGAGCGTCGCCTGGAGATCGCTCGATGCGTTCATCGTTGCTCCGGATTGAAGTGTTTCTTGAGACCTTGCCAGCACTCGTAGTAATGCGCCTGCAATTGCGCAGTGTCGAGCGCGAAGCGGGTGGGCTTGATCAGCGTGCGCGTCTCGAACATGAAGGCCATCGTGTCGCCGACTTTCTTCGGCGTCGACGTATCGCCGTTCGAGGCTTTTTCGAACGTGTCGGCGTCCGGGCCATGCCCCGACATGCAGTTGTGCAGACTCGCACCGCCCGGTACGAAGCCCTCGGCCTTTGCGTCGTACACGCCGTGCACGAGCCCCATGAACTCGCTCGCGACGTTGCGATGAAACCACGGCGGGCGGAACGTATCTTCGGCGGCGAGCCAGCGCGGCGGGAAGATCACGAAGTCGATCGTGTCGACGCCCGGCGTGTCGCTTTGCGATTGCAGCACCAGAAAGATCGACGGGTCCGGGTGATCGAAGCTGATCGAGCCGATCGTGTTGAAGCGCCGCAGGTCGTATTTGTACGGCGCGTAGTTGCCGTGCCACGCGACCACGTCGAGCGGCGAATGGCCGATGTCCGCGCGCCACAGCTTGCCGTTCAGCTTCGCGACGAGTTCGAAGTCGCCTTCGCGGTCTTCGTAAGCGGCATGCGGCGTGAGGAAGTCGCGCGGATTGGCGAGACCGTTCGAGCCGATCGGCCCGAGGTCCGGCAAGCGCAGCAGCGCGCCGAAGTTCTCGCAGATATAGCCGCGCGCCGCGCCGTCCGGCAGGCTCACCGCGAAGCGTACGCCGCGCGGGATCACCGCGATTTCGAACGGCGCGAGTTCGATGCGGCCCATTTCGGTCGCGATCTCGAGGCGGCCCTCCTGCGGCACGATCAGCAATTCGCCGTCGGCGTTATAGAAGAAGCGCTCGTGCATCGAGCGGTTCGCCGCGTACAGATGAATCGCGCAGCCATTCATCGCTTCGGCCGCGCCATTGCCGGCCATCGTCACCCAGCCGTCGATGAAATCGCTCGGCTCGGTGGGCATCGGCAACGGGTCCCAGCGCAACTGGTTCGGCGGCGTCGGCGGCACGTCGGCGAAATTGGCGACGAGCCGCTCCGACGGCAGCGGCGTGAACGGCTTGTGCATCGCCGCCGGACGAATCCGATATAGCCACGCGCGGCGGTTATGGCCGCGCGGCGCGGTGAAGGCGGTGCCCGACAACTGTTCCGCATACAGGCCATAGGCCGCGCGCTGCGGCGAATTGCGCCCTTCCGGCAATGCGCCGGGCAGCGCCTCGGTCGCGAACTCGTTCGCGAAGCCCGATTGATAGCCCGGCGCGATTTCGAGCCGCGAACCGGCGGCAGGCGCACGATGCGGCGGCGTACGTGTTGGGGTGTCCATACAAGGTTCTCCGTTGATGCCCGACTCTTTTCCTCACATTCGACTGCAATGCGGACAAGCCGGCCAGCGGGATCAGTACCCGCCTCGCAATTTACGAATAGTAAAACGAATTATGAATAGTGAAATTAACGTATACCCTGAAACTCCACAGCCGCAGCCGCTACCGTTCGTGCGAGCGCATGAGCGGCGGATAACGTTATGAGCATTTTGTTCATGTGCGCGGATTGCGGACTGCTACCATCAACGCATGCGGCAATCGAGTCGCGTTGCCGAGCGCCGAGTGCGCATTCACCGTCGCCATCCATTCGCCTCCATGATTCCGCCGACCATCCCCGACCTCGTTACCCGCGCCGCCGCTCACCCTTTTCTCGGCGAACATCTGGCGATGGGGCAAGGCATGCATAGCGACATCGCGCTCGCGCGGTTCGAGGACATTCAACTCGCGAGCGCCTACGAGCCGATCTTCGATATCAGCGTGCATGCGTTGGCGCAGTCGCTGTCGTCGGGGGCCGAAGGGGTGGACCGTTTCGGCGACGAACTCGGCTTCCAGGCCATCACCTATCAACTCGGCGCGGCGCCGTTCGAGGTGTTCGATCCGTTCGACCGCATCGGCAACGATCAGGAACTGGTCGCGCTCGACCGGATGTCACGCGCGTTGCACGCGATCAATTTCTTCGGCGCGCAACGGCATGGGCTGCTGTTTCTGCGCGTGCACGAGCGTTTGCTCAAGAGCGTGAAGTACGACCACGGGCTGCATTTCTCGACCGTGCTGATGTCGTTCGGCTTGAACCCGTCGCGGGTGGTGATCGAGTTGCCGGCGGCGGCGGTCGCGCACAAGACCTTTCTCGGCTATCTGACGAGGAGCTACCAGCACTACGGCTTCAAGGTGGCGGGCAATCTGTCCAACGCGGGGCAGATTCTGTCGGTATCGGAAACGGCGCGGCTCGACTTCATCAAAATGGATGCCGCCAGCGCGCTGCGCGACGCGACGGTGAAGCCGCTCGTCGGTTATGCGGGCCGGCTGCGGATTCCGCTGATTTTCAATCGCGTGATGGACGAAGCGCAGTTTCTCGCGTTGCAGCAGTACGACGTGCGCTTCGTGCAAGGGCCGTTATTCACGGCGCACTATCACGACCGGGCGGTCTGATAGCGCGAGAGCGTGAGGTGGGCCAGGCACGCGATGCACGATGCGTGCGTCCCGCTTCAGCTTGCCTCAACCGGCTTCACGGCTTCAGCCCGGTTCGCCCAGACGCCGCGCGAGCGCCTTCAAACGCGGCGCAACATTTTCGCGAAACACCTCCTCTCCCATCGACGACGCCGGCCCGCTGCAACTGAGCACCAGCCAGCGCCCGTCGCGCGGTTCGCGAAACGGCACCGCGACCGCGTTCACATCGTCGTGCCACGCACGAAACGAATAACAGCAGCGCTCGGTGGCGAATGCTTCGATTTCTTTTTCGGCATCGGCCACCAGCGTCGCGCCGACCTTCCCCGCGGCCTTGCGGAGTTCCGCCAGCAACGCAGCGCGCGCGTCGGCCGGCTGGACCGCCAGGTACGCGCGGCCCATCGAACTCGTCAGCATCGACAGTTTCGAGCCGGATGCGAGGCCGAGCGTCAGCGCGGTTTCGCTGCGGATCGTCTCGAGATAGATCATGTCAAGGCCGTCGCGGCACCCGAGCGACACCGCCGCGCCCACTTCGCGGGCAAACGCGCGCATATGCGGGCGGGCGAGTTCGAGCGTGTCGGTGCCCGACAGCAGCGCGAAACCGAGCGACAGCACGCCGGCATCGAGCGCATATTTGCCGTGGGACTCATCGAGCCGCAGATAGCCGAGTACCGTCAGCGTGTAGGCGAGACGGTTGACGGTCGCCTTCGGCAAGCCCGTGCGCGCGACGAAATCGCGGTTGGCGAGCATCGTTTCGCCAGGCTTGAACGCGCGCAGCAGATCCAGCCCGCGTGCCAGGGCGACGACGAATTTGCGCTCGTCGAGGGGTTCGGAGAAAGTGGATGTGTGCGTCATCGGGTGGTACACTCGGTCGTCGTTTGCAAAACATTGTTTCGCTTAGCGGAACTTAAGTCAAGCTTGGATAGAGCAAGAGATCTGGAGATACGTCATGGCCGAAGCCGCGCAGTTTTACTGGGAAGACCCGCTGCTGCTGGATCAGCAGCTCACCGAAGACGAACGCATGGTGCGCGACGCCGCCGCGGCCTATGCGCAGGACAAGTTGCAGCCGCGCGTGCTCGAAGCGTTCCGTCATGAGAAAACCGACATCGAGATCTTTCGGGAGATGGGCGAACTCGGCCTGCTCGGCCCGACGATTCCCGAGCAATACGGCGGCCCCGGCCTGAACTACGTCGCGTATGGGCTGATCGCGCGTGAAGTGGAGCGCGTCGATTCCGGCTATCGCTCGATGATGTCGGTGCAGTCGTCGCTGGTGATGGTGCCGATCCACGAATTCGGCTCCGACGCGCAGAAGCAGAAGTACCTGCCGAAGCTCGCCTCCGGCGAATGGATCGGCTGCTTCGGCCTGACCGAGCCGAATCACGGCTCCGATCCGGGCAGCATGGTCACGCGGGCGAAGAAAGTCGACGGCGGCTATTCGCTGTCGGGCTCGAAGATGTGGATCACCAATTCGCCGATCGCCGACGTGTTCGTCGTGTGGGCGAAGCTCGAGGAAGACGGCAAGGACACGATTCGCGGTTTCATCCTGGAGAAGGGCTGGAAGGGACTGTCCGCGCCGACCATCCATAGCAAGGTGGGCTTGCGCGCGTCGATCACCGGCGAGATCGTGATGGACGAAGTGTTCGTGCCGGAAGAAAACCGTCTGCCGAATGTCGGCGGTCTGCGCGGCCCGTTCACGTGTCTGAACTCGGCGCGCTACGGCATCGCCTGGGGCGCGCTCGGCGCGGCCGAAGCCTGCTGGCACACTGCACGTCAGTACGTGCTCGATCGCAAGCAGTTCGGCCGGCCGCTCGCCGCGAACCAGTTGATCCAGAAGAAGCTCGCCGACATGCAGACCGAAATCACGCTCGGCCTGCAAGGCGTGCTGCGCCTCGGCCGCATGAAGGACGAAGGCACCGCCGCCGTCGAGATCACGTCGATCATGAAGCGCAACTCATGCGGTAAGGCGCTGGACATTGCGCGCCTCGCGCGCGACATGCTCGGCGGCAACGGCATTTCGGACGAGTTCGGCATCGCCCGGCATCTCGTGAACCTCGAAGTGGTGAACACCTACGAAGGCACGCACGACATTCACGCGTTGATCCTCGGTCGCGCTCAGACGGGTATTCAGGCGTTTTTCTGATGGCGTTGCTGAGGCGTTGCTGAGGCGTTGATTGTTTGTTGCGTCGAGCAAAGCGGGATCACGCCGCTCAATGACAAAACAAAAGGCCGGTTCATGCTGAACCGGCCTTTTTCGTTGCGACGCCGTGCTATCGCGTTATCGCCAATCGCGCCTTCCGAGGCGCATCAGGCGCTTAGTTGTTCGGCTGCGGTGTCATGCGCAGGTAGGGACGCAGCGCCTTGTAGCCCTTCGGGAATTTCTGCTTGATGACTTCCTCGTCCTTCAGCGACGGAACGATCACCACGTCATCGCCCTGCTTCCAGTTGCCCGGCGTCGCGACAGAGTGGTTGTCGGTCAGCTGCAGCGAGTCGATCACGCGCAGCACTTCGTCGAAGTTGCGGCCGGTGCTGGCCGGATACGCCATGGTGAGACGCACCTTCTTCTTCGGATCGATCATGAACAGCGAACGAACCGTGAAGGTTTCGCTCGCGTTCGGGTGAATCATGTCGTACAGCTCGGCGACCTTGCGATCACCATCGGCGAGAATCGGGAAGCCCACGCTGGCGGCTTGAGTCTCGTTGACGTCCTTGATCCACTCCTTGTGCGATTCCGCGCTGTCGACCGACAGCGCAATCGTCTTCACTCCGCGTTTTTCGAATTCGTCGGCGAGTTTGGCGGTCAGGCCGAGTTCAGTTGTGCAGACCGGCGTGAAGTCGGCGGATGCGAAAACAGCACGCCCCAACTATCGCCGAGCCATTCGTGAAACTTGATGCGGCCAACACTCGACTCCTGCTCAAAATCCGGCGCGATATCGCCAAGACGTAGACTCATCGTGGCTCCTCCTTTGGGTATCAATTCGGCTATCGGATTCGGCGCGAGCATTTGCCGCCACATCCCGCAAAACATAAAGCATCAGGCAGGCACAGTCCGTGACGAAGGAACATTGGCGTCACTCCTTTATGCGTTTTTGTAATTTTCGCCGATTTGGTTGAAACTTTGCGGGACAGATCAACTCCATCTGAAGCAAACTTTGGTTGGGGCTACCCTTCAGCGTGTGTTTTTCGTACTTTGGGTAACCGGGAATGGTTCGTGCATCGATGCGAATCGACCGGGCACTGCGCTCGCCAGCGGCCGTTTCTTTGGTTACGATTCACGCGTGGCGTGAGATAAAGGGGAGCTGTCCATGTCGGAAATCAACAAGGAGAGATTGATGTCGGATATCAAAACCGTCCTCGCGGACGCCGAGGATCTGCTGAAACAAGCCGCGAGCGCCACGGGCGAGCGCGCGTCGGAACTGCGTGAAACGGCGCTCACGCGCCTGAAGCAGGCGAAGGAGAAGGCGGCTGACGTGCAGGTCGTCGTGGTCGAGAAAGGTAAGAAGGCGGCCCGCGCCACCGACGACTACGTGCACGAGCATCCGTGGGCGTCCATCGGCATTGCCGCGGGTGCCGGCGTGCTGCTGGGGCTATTGATCAACCGCAAGTAACGCTGGTGCGGCTGTCGGACGAAGCTGGTCCGGCGCATCAGTATTCGAGCTGACCGGCGCACGCCTGGCCGGTCCGCTTCTCTTGGCGCGCATCCTTCTCACGCGCCTTCACGCGCAACGCCCACAGCCATGACGATCGACACCCAATCGCAGCGCGGAGAACATAGTCCGTTGCGCCGCATTATCGGTTCCGTATTTGCAATTCTGCAGACGCGGCTTGAACTGGTCGGCATCGAACTCGCCGAAGAAAAAGACCGCCTGCTCGGCGTGCTGTTTCTCGGCCTCGCGGCGATGATGCTGGCCACCATGGCGCTGATCGCCCTGACCGCGTTGATTGCCATCGCATTCTGGGACACCTACCGATGGCAGGCGCTCGCCGGCATCACGGCGGTCTACGCGATTGCCGGCCTCGCCTGTGCCCTTAAAGCGCGCAGCGGTTTGCGCAATGCGCCGCTGGTGTTCGAAGCGACCATCGCCGAGTTCGAGAAAGACCGCGAGGTGTTCCGCAAGCCGTGACATGCAAGGCGTGACGGGCGAGCTTCAACGTCCCGCGCCTTCATTGAGAATCTCAAGCAAACATGTAGTGCCGTTTAGTCTCGTCGTTAGCCTCGTCGCCTAGTTGCGCCGTTGACTGTCCCACCCACACTGCCGCCGACACGCCATGAGCCATTCCGATACCGCATTTCGTAACACGCGCCACCACGCCAAAGAGCTGAGCGCGCCGCACTTGCGCGCGCTGCGCAAGGAATTGCTGCTGGTGCGTGCGGATGTCGAGCGCATGGAACTCGCTCAGGCGACCCTCGATTTGCGGCAGGCGGTCACGCACTTCAGCTGGCTGAGATTCATCCTGCCGGGCTTTGGCGGCATGCGGACCGGCAGTGGGTCGAAGGCACACTTCGTCAATGCAGGCACCATCGGCGCGTTGCTCAAGCAGTATCCGTTCATCAGCTCGGTCATTTCGATGCTGATCGCCAAACCACTGCGCGCGACCGTCGTCGCTGGTGCAAAACCCGCTCTCAAATGGGGCAGCCTGGGGCTCGCGGCTTGGGAAGCGTATCGGATCTGGCAGCAGATGAAACGCGATTCCGGCTCGTCTGCCGGCGCTAAGGCCGAGTCGACGGATAGCGGGTATTAAGTTGTTGCGACGAAGTGGGCTCGTGGCTGGGCGCTCAGTTGCCGAGTTGCGAAGTCCCCGCTGAGTCGTCATTACTCTAAGTCGTATTCCAGCATTCGCTGCTTGCCGGGGTCGCCCCGCCAGCAACACTTCTATTGCTTCGCTGGCCCGTCGCATCAAGCGCAAACGTGCCACACGGATCATCGGCCATCGGCCCCGATTGTTCCGGCGCTGCCTCGATTGCATAGCCGCCGTTTGCATCGTCCGCCGGCAACACATGCAAGCGATAAATGGGCGTACCGAATTGCGGCGCCTGGTCCAAACCCGGCGGCAGCGTCGACACGCCGTCGCTTGCCGCGCCCTCGACGAATTGCGCTGCCCGATACAACGCGGACGCCGCATCGATACGATGGGTTCGCGCCACATGATTGCGATACGAAGGCACGGCAAACGCGGCCAGCGTGGCGGCTATCGCCAGCGCGATCATCAGTTCGAGCAACGTGAATGCGGATGTGTACGTTCTCCTCATGCGTCTCCCGTCAAAATGGTCTTGCAGCGACACGTCGCCAATGACGCTCGATCGTCTCGCCGTCGATCACCAGTTCCATCTGAAGCCATACCTGCGACTCGCTCGTCCGGCCGAAACCGCGCGAGGTCAGTAAATACGCGCGAGCTTCAGCGCGGGTGGAGAGACGCCACGCCTCGATCAGACATTGCGGCGCGCGCAACGAGCCTGGCCATTGCGCGACCGGCGTGACGGCGCCGGCTTCGAATGCGCTTTCGAGTTTCCATTGCGCCGGCTCGCCATACGCGGCTTGCGGCGCTGCGGGGGCGTCGGCACCGGCAGCAATGACGCTTCGGGCGCACAGGTTCAGCGCCGAGTCCGCAGCGTGGAAAGCCTGCAAATAGTCACGCACGTTGGTGGTTGCGCGAGCAGCGGCGAGCGATGTTTCGAACCAGGCCGCCGAGGTCGCCAGCATCATGGCTGAAATCAGCAGCACGATTGGCAGAACGACGCCGCTGTGACGCATAAGCGAAACATGACTACCGAGGCTAAGTCGAACCAAGCGTACGGGTTGCGGCTCATTCTTACGCTGCTCGTGCTTCCCATGCGTGCGGCGCAGCGCCACCGTTGCGGGTCGCTCAATCACAGTGAAGCCTCCGCTTGATCGCGTAGCGCCACGCGTCGCGAAAAAGCTTGTCGCGGCCGCTGGTCGGCACCGAGCGTGCTGACCCCGTCGCAATCGACGTAGCGTGAGCGCTGCCCCTCTGGCGTACCGCGTACCAGCACGCAAAGGTCGACGGCCACGATAGCCGCCCATTGATCAGCCTGAACCACTGAAGCGTCCAGCGCGTCAGGAGCGCCGGGCAGCCAGTATTTGATCCGCACTCGCTCGACGCCCTCGACCAGCGGCTGCGCGGACCCCGGGTTGCCATTGCCTTCGCAGTAAAGCTCCGGCTCGCCGCTCGACGGGCTGACGTTGGCAAAGTACCGATTGACCACCAGCGCGCCCTGCTCGGCGAGCATCGCGGTATTGCCTGTCACGGCTTGTCCAAGGCAGTCAGTTGCCTGCCCGCTCGTCGATGGCCACGTGGACACGCTATCCCCTACATAGCGGAGCGCGACGCCATCCGATCCGCCGGACAGTTTTGTGCACGCAATGCTGTCTTCCGCGCCCGTCGGGCGTCCACCCGAACATCCGAATAACGCCGGCGGACCGTCGTAATGCAGAACATCCGCAGGCACGAAGCCGGCCATTTGCAGTTGCTGGCCGATCAGCGTCAGCGCGGTCAAACCGGCTTCGCGAATTCGCATCGCGTTGCTCGCGTGCTCGAACGCGCTGCGCTGCGTCGTATAGAGCGACACGGCGCCCGCCGTCACCACGAGCCCCAACGCCATGGCGATCACAAACTCGAGCAACGTGTGACCGGAAGCTGAATGCCAGCGCCGCATCATTTCGCAAACGCCAACGCGACGCATGACGAGCCGGCGGGAACATCCGCGCCGCCACAGGACTCCGGCTTGTCGATCACGTCATCGGTGCGCGGCATATCGCGCACGGCCGCCCACGTCACAAGCGCTGCCGACACGCCCGCGCTCTCGCCCACCGACGCTTCGCCATGTGGCAGAAGGACGTTTGCCCGTGCGCTCCATTGCCGGGTTGCAGCATCCGTTGTCGAAGTTGTGCACGCCGCCTCGGCGACGGAATCAGCGATCCACGCCGCGTGTTCGCGCATCGACATCGCGCGCGCTTCCCGTGCGGTCCATAGTTGACCGGCGATCAAGCCTAGCGCTGTTACAGCGATCAACGCGACGGCCAGCATGACCTCGATCAAGGAACTGCCCCGGCACGTCGCTGCGCAGCGGCGCGAGCTGTGGGTTGGCGAACGGCGCATCATGACGCCGCTCCGCAGGCACCCTCGGCGAGCCGCGCGCGACCGCCCGCCGCAATGCGGATGCAGCGGCGCCACTTATCGCCTTGCGTCGCCTTGGTAGGTGTGCGCGGCGCGATATCGAAACTGCGGAACGCACCGATCAGTTGGCCCGCCGGCGGCGTGAACGTGAGATTCGTCTGCACGCCGCTAATACTCACCGCAGCAAGCAGCGGTTGTGCGCGCAGCAACGAAAGCGTGCCGCCACGCTCCGCCAGTACAGCCCAGCCGCACGACCAGTCGGCGATGCCGTCGCCACAAGGCTGTCCCGTGGCAAGGCAAGCTCGCGCCGCATCGATGCGGCACACGGTGACGCGTGCGCCGCGGCGCAACGCTTCGCTGCGCGCGTAGGCGAGCGTCGACACAAGCGCCCTCGCACGTGCGTCGACCTGATCGCGCACGTGCCACGCGACGAACGACGGCGTGGCCATGACCGCGATCACCGCCAGCAGCGCGACCACGGCCAGCGTCTCGACAAGCGTGAAGCCGCCGCGCGACGGCCAGCAAAGCGCATCGTTTTTCATCTGCATCCCTGATCGTTTGGAAGAATGCAGCCAATCTAGCGATTCGCAACCGGCTCAACAATCGGCCGGATGGCCAGGTGGTATTCGGACGCTATCCCGCACGAAAATGCACGCGACGAACCATTACGGAGCGGGAGAGACTGATGCGCGAATTAACGCGTGGGACCACGGCTACGCAGGAACAACGCGCGGCGCGACGGCAGTCAGCGCTTACGCGCAGGCTTGGGCGGAGAAGAGGCGCGGCGAAATTCTTCGATCACGTCTTCGAATTCGGAGACGTCTTCGAAGCGCCGGTACACGGAGGCGAAACGAACGTAGGCAATGGTGTCGAGCGCACGCAACTCGTTCATGACGAGTTCGCCGAGGCGCTCGCTGCGCACCTCGCGCTCGCCGCTGCCGAGCAATTGATACTCGATGCGGGCGACCGCCGCGTCGATCGCGTCCGCCGCCACCGGGCGCTTGCGCAGCGCCAGTTGCATGCTCGCGACGATCTTGCGGCGGTCGAATTCAGTGCGGCTGCCATCCTTCTTGACGACCGACGGCAACGCCAGCTCGACCCGCTCATACGTCGTGAAACGTTTGTCGCAGGCCGGGCAGCGGCGGCGCCGGCGAATCGTCGCGCCGTCTTCGGATACGCGCGAATCGACAACCTGCGTATCGGCGTGGCGGCAGAAGGGGCAATGCATGACGGCTTACTTGTAGACCGGGAAACGCTGCGTCAACTCGGCGACCTGGCCGCGCACGCGCTCGATCGTGGCGGCGTCTTCCGGATTGTCCAGCACGTCGGCAATCAGGTTACCCACCAGCTCGGCTTCCTTGACGCCGAAGCCACGCGTGGTCATGGCCGGCGAGCCGAGACGCACGCCGCTCGTCACGAACGGCTTTTCCGGATCGTTCGGAATCGCGTTCTTGTTGACGGTGATGTGCGCCGCGCCGAGGGCCGCTTCCGCTGCCTTGCCGGTGATCTTCTTCGCGCGCAGGTCGACCAGCATCACGTGGCTTTCGGTGCGGCCCGACACGATGCGCAGACCACGCTTGACCAGCGTTTCAGCCAGCACGCGCGCGTTTTCGACGACCTGCTGCTGGTACGCCTTGAATTCCGGCGACAGCGCTTCCTTGAACGCGACGGCCTTGCCGGCGATCACGTGCATCAGCGGACCACCCTGGATGCCCGGGAAGATTGCCGAGTTGATCTGCTTCTCGAACTCGGCCTTCATCAGGATCACGCCGCCGCGTGGGCCGCGCAGGCTCTTATGCGTGGTCGTGGTGACGAAGTCCGCGTGCGGCACCGGGTTCGGGTAGACGCCCGCGGCGATCAGACCGGCGTAGTGCGCCATGTCGACCATGAAGTACGCGCCGACCGACTTGGCGATCTTCGACAGACGTTCGAAATCGATGCGCAGCGCAAAAGCGGACGCGCCCGCGACGATCAACTTCGGCTTGTGTTCCTGAGCGAGCTTTTCCGCGGCGTCGTAGTCGATGTCTTCGGCTTCGTTCAGGCCGTAGCTCACCACGTTGAACCACTTGCCCGACATGTTGACCGGCGAACCGTGGGTCAGGTGGCCGCCATGCGCGAGGCTCATGCCCATGATCGTGTCGCCCGGCTTGAGCATCGCGAAGAACACGCCCTGGTTCGCCTGCGAGCCGGAGTTCGGTTGCACGTTGGCCGCATCGGCGCCGAACAGCTGCTTCACACGGTCGATCGCGAGCTGCTCGGCGATGTCGACGTATTCGCAGCCGCCGTAGTAGCGCTTGCCCGGATACCCTTCGGCGTACTTGTTGGTGAGTTGCGAGCCTTGCGCAGCCATCACAGCCGGGCTCGTGTAGTTTTCCGACGCGATCAGTTCGATGTGCTCTTCCTGGCGGCGGTTTTCCTGCTCAATGACCTTCCAGAGTTCAGGATCGACGTTGGCGATGGTGCTTTGGGCTCTGTCAAACATACGGATTCCGTTGAGTGTGTTCAGGTTGACCGGATCATGCGCCGAATCTTGCGTAGAGGGTACGCAGCGCTGCTGGCGGCTGGGCCAGCCCTGACGTGGCGAACGGAGAGTCGCCGCACACGCGAGGCAGGACAGCCACCGTCAGCGCAGATAAACGCGCGCGGATCACGGCTGCCCAGGCGAACGGCAAAACGGCACCCTGCGCTTCACGGTGGGTTGTTCCACCTTGAACCCGATTGGTTGAATCGGTTCTATCGCCAGTTACGCAGGGTCGAGCGCGTTAGTTTATTGGAAGAGGATCGAATAGGCAACCGGCTTCCGGGCGCGGTCGCGCGGGCCAGCGGGCCGGGCCGCCGCGGCGCCTCCTGCAGTGCGCAAACGACATCCGTGAGCGCACCGGGAACCCGCTGCGCGCCCCTGCCACAGCCCCTCATGCGGTTGGTTCATCCTTGCCGCGGCGCCGCATTGGAAGTAGGCTTGGGGCCTTTCTCTCTTACCGACCAGGGAACTGCAATGATCGTGTTCGTCACCGGAGCGTCCGCGGGATTCGGCGCCGCTATCGCCCGGGCCTTCGTTAAAGGCGGCCATCGCGTCGTCGCGACCGCGCGCCGCAAAGACCGTCTGCAAGCGCTCGCCGACGAACTCGGCGACGCGCTGCTGCCGTACGAGCTCGACGTGCGCGACCGCGCCGCCGTCGAAGCGGCGCCCGCCGCGCTGCCGGCCGAGTTCGCCGCGATCGACGTGCTGGTCAATAACGCCGGCCTCGCACTCGGTGTCGAACCAGCGCAAAAGGCCAGTCTCGACGAATGGAACACCATGATCGAGACTAACTGCACGGGCCTCGTGCAGGTCACGCATGCGCTGCTGCCCGGCATGATCGAACGCAATCGCGGGCACATCTTCAATCTGGGCTCGGTGGCGGGCCGCTGGCCTTACGCGGGCGGCAACGTGTACGGCGCGACCAAGGCGTTCGTGCGCCAGTTCAGCCTGAACCTGCGCGCCGATCTGGCCGGCACCGCGCTGCGCGTCACTGATATCGAGCCGGGCCTGTGCGGCGGCACCGAATTCTCGAACGTGCGTTATCGCGGCGACGATGAAAAAGCGGACAAAGTGTACGAAAACGTCCAGCCGCTGACGGCCGAAGACATCGCGGATTCGATCTACTGGATCGCCACCCGTCCGGCCCACGTCAACGTCAACACGATCGAACTCATGCCGGTGGCGCAATCGTTCGCCGGCTTGTCGATTCATCGCGGCTGAAGCCCGCCAGACGGGGCGCACACTTTGAAACAGACCACGCGGTGTGCGTTCCGGTAAAATGCGCCGCATGAATATATCGACCAGCCAGCCTGGCGCGGAAATCGGCTACACGTGGTCCATCCGCGTGTACTACGAAGATACCGATGCCGGCGGCATCGTGTTCTACGCCAACTACCTGAAATTTTTCGAACGGGCGCGCACCGAGTGGCTGCGCGCGTGCGGCGTCGACCAGAGCCGGCTCGCGGATGAAACAGGCGCAATTTTTATCGTGCGCAGCACCGCGCTGGACTATCGGGCCCCCGCCCGGCTTGACGACGTGGTCAAAATCGTCAGCCGGATCGAGCGTCTCGGCAGGGCTTCGGTAGACTTCGCCCAGGAAGCGTGGCGTGAAGGCACGCTGCTTGCTACCGGTTCGATCCGGGTCGGCTGCGTCGACCGCGTTGCGCTGCGGCCGGCCGCGATTCCTCCTCCGGTTCTGGCCGCTTTGCGGCGCGGGCCCGGCATGGGCGATGCCGGCTTGTCAACGGACAACGCCTGAATCCCGTTGATTCGGGGCCAGTGAACTCATACCGATCAAGCAACACCAAGCATGGTTCGGCTTGCAATACCGCCGAAGCTTCCGTTTTGCCTACGGCAAGCATCGAGCGGCCTTGCAGCTGGACGCCCCCTTCCCGGGACGCTAAAACAAACCTTTATGAACACTACACAAGATCTGTCGATCATTTCTTTAGTACTCAACGCGAGTCTGCTGGCTCAGGCCGTGATGGCCCTGCTGCTGTTGCTGTCGCTGCTATCCTGGACTTTCATCTTCCGCAAGTGGTTTGCGATCCGCCGTGCGCGCGCGCAAACTGAACGCTTCGAACGCGATTTCTGGTCAGGCGGCGACCTGCAGGCGCTGTATCAGAGCGCCGCGAACAACCGCCATACGATCGGCGCGCTCGAACGGATTTTCGAGTCCGGCATGCGCGAGTTTCTGAAGGGCAAGGAAAAGCGCCTGAACGATCCGGGCGCGATTCTCGATGGCGCACGGCGTGCAATGCGGGCCGCGTTCCAACGTGAAATGGACGTGCTCGAAGCCAATCTCGCGTTTCTCGCGTCGGTCGGCTCGGTCAGCCCTTATATCGGTCTGTTCGGCACGGTGTGGGGGATCATGAACGCGTTCCGCGGGCTCGCCAACGTCCAGCAGGCTACGCTTGCGAACGTCGCGCCGGGCATCGCCGAAGCGTTGACCGCCACCGCGATCGGCCTGTTCGCCGCCATTCCGGCGGTGGTCGCGTACAACCGCTACGCGCACGACATCGACCGTCTGGCGATCCGCTTCGAGACCTTCATCGAAGAGTTCTCGAACATCCTGCAGCGCCAGGCACAGTAAGGAGGCCACGATGGCAGGCTCCCGCTCCTCCAGCATGCGCGGCTCCCGTTCGCGCCGCGCGATGGCCGACATCAACGTCGTGCCGTACATCGACGTGATGCTCGTACTGCTCGTGATCTTCATGGTCACCGCGCCGCTCGTCGCTCCGTCGATCGTCAATCTGCCGACCGTCGGGGGCGCCGCGCCGCAGCAGCAAACCCCGCCCGTCATCGTCAACATTCGCGCGGACGGCAACATGAGCGTCAAGTACAAAGACGATTCCGGCGCGCAGCAGCAGGAAAACATGTCGAAAGCCGACCTGAACGCCTTTATCGCCGACCGGGCGCCATCGCATCCTGACCAGCCCGTCGTGATCGCCGCCGACAAAACCGTGAAGTACGAAGCCGTGATGAACGTGATGTCCGCGCTGAAAGCCCGCGGCGTCAAGCGTGTTGGATTGCTCGTCAAATCGCAATGATCCGCAAGAACTCCGAATACCCGCTCCAGCCACCGCGTGAACGCGGCACCGGGCGAGCCTTTGCGTTCGCACTGGTGATGCATGCGCTGCTCGGGTTCTTCCTGTATCACGGCATCCAGTGGCAAAACAGTACGCCCGAGGGCGCGGAGGCCGAGTTGTGGACCGAGGTGCCGGACACGGCGATCCCGCGTCCCGTCCCGCCGCCGCCCGTACCGGTCGCCCCTGCGCCGCCGGTGCGCGACGAGCAGGCCGACATCGCGCTACAGGAAAAGAAGCGTCAGCAGCAGGAAGCGGCGCGCGAGGCGCAACTGGCCGAGCAGCAGCGTCAGCAGAAGCTGCAGGCGCAGCAGGAAGCCGAGGAGAAGCGGCAGCAGCAACTGGCGGCCGACCAGGCCGCGCAGAAGGCCGCGGCAGCCAAACTGAAACAGCAGCAGCAACAACAGCAGGCCGAGAAGCAGAAGCAGCAGCAACTGGCCGAACAGCAAAAGCAGCAGCAGTTGAAAGAACAGCAGCAGGAGCAGCAGAAGCAGGCCGAAGCTGAAGCGCAGAAGAAAGCCGACGCGCAGAAAGCCGCGAAGGCCAAGGCGCAAGCCGACGCTGCAGCGCAAGCGAAGAAGCTCGATGCCGAACGGCGCGCGCGCCTCGCGCAGATGCAGGGTGCGGTTGGCGGAACGAGCTCGTCCAGCAATGGGCTCGGCAAGAGCGGCACGGGCAGTGGCTCGGGTGGCACGGCGGCATCGCCGGGTTACGCGGACAAGGTGCGTCGCGCAGTGCTGCCGAATGTCTCGTGGGGCGGCGAAACGGAAGGTCTGGAAACCGTGATCTCGGTGCGCTGTTCGCCGACCGGCACTTTGCTGAGCGCAACGATCTCTCGCAGCAGCGGCAACGCCGCGTGGGACGCCGCTGCATTGCGGGCGGTCCATCGCACCGATCCGATGCCGCTGGACACCAATGGCAAGACGCCGGAAAGCTTTTTGATTACGCTGCGTCCGGCTAGTTGATGGCAGCAATTTGACAGTCAGTCGACGGCAGACGCTGCGCCCGCTCACGGGGCGCGCTCGGGAACGAATTAGGCGTTTTCCGGTCTGTCTGCTGTCGTGAAGTGTAGTAAAACCGTTTTTGGGGAATCCATACAGCATGAGTTTGATGACCAAGCTAGGCCTGCGGACACTCGTAGCATCGTGCCTGATCGCCGTTGGCGGCGCCGCCAACGCACAACTCAACGTCCTCGTGACGGGCGTCGGCTCCACCCAGTTTCCGATCGCCACGGCGAATTTCGCCAATGAGGCGAACTCGCCGCAGCAGGTCAGCACGATCGTGCGTCAGGATCTGCAACGCAGCGGCAAATTCACCAACATCGACGCGGGCTCCACGCCGGTGTCGGAATCGGATTCCGTCGACCTCGGCGCGTGGAAAGCCAAGGGCGCCAACGCGTTCGTGGCGGGCAGCGTGAACCGCCTGCCGAACGGTCAGTACGAAGTGCGTTTCAAGCTGTACGACACGGTCAAGGGCGAAAGCCTCGGCGGCCTCGTGCTGGTGAGTCCGGAAAGCGGCTTGCGCATGAGCGCGCACAAGGTCGCAGACTATATCTACGCGAAGCTGATGGGCGGCCGAGGCGTGTTCGCCACGCGCCTGTCGTACGTCATCAAGACGGGTGGCCGCTACCAGTTGCAGATCTCCGATTCGGACGGCCAGGACGCGCACATCGCTCTGTCGAGCCCCGAGCCGATCATTTCGCCCGCGTGGTCGCCTGACGGCACCAAGGTCGCCTACGTCTCGTTCGAAAAGAAGAAGCCGATCGTCTACATCCACGACCTGCCCACGGGCCGTCGCGTGGTCGTGTCGGATCAGAAGGGCAACAACAGTGCGCCGGCGTGGTCGCCGGACGGACGCACGCTTGCCGTCGCGCTCTCGCGCACCGGCAACACGCAGATTTTCGCCGTCAACGCGGACGGCAGCGGTCTGCGTCGTCTCACGCAAGGCAGCTCGATCGACACCGAGCCGACCTTCTCTCCTGATGGCCAGTCGATCTATTTCACCAGCGACCGTGGCGGCGCACCGCAAATCTACAAGATGTCGGCGCAAGGCGAACGCGCCGGCTCCGCGCAGCGCGTCACCTTCACGGGCAGCTACAACACCAGCCCGCGCGTGAGCCCGGACGGCAAACAGCTCGCTTACATCTCGCGCGTCGGCGGCGGGTTCAAGCTCTATATCCAGGACCTGCAAGGCGGAACGGCCACGGGCCTGACGGACACGACACATGACGAATCGCCGAGCTTCGCGGCGAACGGTCAGTACATTCTTTACGCCACACAGGTGAACGGCCGTGGCGTGTTGGCCGCAGTATCGACCGACGGTCGCACTCGGCAGGTCCTGTCCGTTCAGGGGGGCAGCGTACGCGAGCCGTCCTGGGGCCCGTTTATGCAATAACGTTTGATGCAATAACACAAGGAGAGTAACCAAAATGATGTCCAAACTTCGCTATGTATTTGCTGTTCTGATGGTCGGCGCGCTGGCCGCATGTCACTCGGGCGTCAAGCTCGACGAAAACGCCGGCAAGGGCGGTGCAGTGTCGACCCAGCCGAACCCGAACGATGTCGCACAGGTCAACGTCGACCCGCTCAACGATCCGAACAGCCCGCTCGCCAAGCGCAGCATCTATTTCGACTTCGACAGCTACTCGGTCAAGGACGACTACCAGCCGCTGCTGCAACAACACGCGCAATACCTGAAGAGCCACCCGCAACGCCACGTTCTGATCCAGGGCAACACCGACGAACGCGGCACCAGCGAATACAATCTGGCGCTCGGCCAGAAGCGTGCTGAAGCCGTGCGTCGTTCGCTGTCGCTGATGGGCGTGACGGACTCGCAAATGGAAGCCGTGAGCCTCGGCAAGGAAAAGCCGCAAGCTACGGGTCATGACGAAGCGTCGTGGGCACAGAACCGCCGCGCAGACCTCGTGTATCAACAGTAAGTCAACGGGTGATGAGCCGAATGACGCATCGTTTCTCCTGGCTGCGGTTTGCCGCAGCGGCCTGCGTCGCGGGCACGGCCTTCGCGGCCGTGCCCGCGCATGCGGGCATCTTCGACGACGATCAGGCCCGCCAGGCCATCCTCGATCTGCGCTCGAAGACCGATAGTTTGTCGAGCCAGCTGTCGGCCGCACAACGCACGATCCTCGATCAGTCCAACCGTCTCGACCAGCTGAACCAGCAGGTCGCGACGCTGCGCGGGCAGAACGAGGACATGGCGAATCAGCTCACCACGCTGCAGAAGCAGCAGAAGGACTACTACACCGATCTGGACACGCGCCTGAAGAAATTCGAGCCGCAGCAACAGACGGTGGACGGCGTCCAGGGCGAGGTGCAGCCGGGCGAAACCGAGTCGTTCAATGCGGCTTCGCAGCAGTTCCGCAGCGGCGATTTCAAGAACGCCGCGGCGTCGTTCCGCAGCTTCATCTCCAAGTATCCGAACAGCCCTTATCAGCCGACCGCGCAGTACTGGCTCGGCAACGCGCTGTATGCATTGCGCGACTACAAGGGTTCGACGGCCGTTTGGCAAGGTGTGGTGGCCAAGTATCCGCAGCATCCGCGTGCGCCGGAAGCGTTGCTGGCAATTGCGAACAATCAGATCGAGCAAGGTCAGAAGGCCGCGGCCAAGAAGACGCTGGAGCAGATCGTCGCGCAATACGCGGGCTCGGACGTTGCGCAGTCGGCTCAGAGCAAGCTGTCGCAGATCAAGTAGTCGTAGTCGATGTCGGGTAGTTGGCAGTCACGCGCAGTGTCCGATGTCATAGCCACGCGCGCCTCTCGCTCGAAGGCCGGGTAGCGATACCCAGCCTTCTACTAACTGAAGTGTCGATAGCTTGATTAGCCACACTGGGTTGACAGCCCACCAAGGCTATCGATATAATTTCGCTTCTCTTTTGGGTCGTTAGCTCAGCTGGTAGAGCAGCGGACTTTTAATCCGTTGGTCACAGGTTCGAATCCCGTACGGCCTACCAAAAGATTCGAGGGCTTACATGCATTCGCATGTAGGCCCTTTTCTTTTTGCCTCACGCTTTAGCTCGCGGCTCTAGCGCCTTCCTCGTTCATTCCCCCAAATAGTTCGACTCCCCACAGACCACTCAAGGTCTGCGCATGCATGATCGCTTGGCGGCGCCTGTAGAGCGCTCCGGAATAGACCATGAAGACCATGAGACCGGGGCGTCAAGGGCAATGATCCCTGCTGCCCGACCGCCTAGGGATGCCCGTGAAAACGATAAGAGTAATCTCGGTAATTGGCTTGGCATTCTCGATCGAGACCTCGCACGCACAGGAAATATTCGTGCAGGGAGGCACGCTTGGCATCGGTGCCGGCGCGGCACTGAGTCTCACGTCATGGTTCGGCGTGCATGCGGACTTCAATGCATTCAAGTTCTCGCATGACTTTACCGTGGGCGGGAATCGCTACGAGGACTACGTGCGTCTGCGTCAGGGCGGCATCTACGGTGACTTCTTCCCGTGGGCGAATAGCGGCTTTCGCCTCACGGCCGGCGTTCGCTTTACGGGCAATGAAGTCAGCGGCGATTCCGTTCCTACTAACGGCACCTACACGTTCAAAGGTCAAACCTCGCCCGCCTTTCCGGGCGAGTATGCGACCGCCACCGCCAGGCACCCGCCCGTGATGCCATATCTGGGTATTGGCTACGGCCTGCACCCCGGCAGAAAAGGGTTCGGCCTCGTCGTCGATCTGGGCGTCGCTTATGGCATCCCGCGCTCTTCATACACGCTGTCGCCCGCCCTTGCCGAGGCTGCCGGCCCCGCGCTGAGCCAGCAGATCATCGCGACGGGGCTTCAACAACTGCAAGAGAAAGCGTCTCCCTATCGCTGGTATCCCACGTTGCAGATCGGCGTTTCGTACCGCTTCTGATTGGCCCAGCTAAGGGACGCGGGCATGGCTCCGTCGACGGCGACAACGCTTACATCGCAATCGCATACAAACGATTTAACCGCGGTCATCTGCGTTCAAAGCTGAGTGCCGAAACATGCCCTCCTTTCTCGCTGGTTAAAGGACCAACGAAGCTCGACGCACTCCATTCGGCTCTATTGCATTCCTCACCATCCGATTGACACATTTCTACGATTCAAACCAACGTTTCACACCAAAAATCAGCGTCTTTCCAGGTCTTTCGCTTCCCACCAATAACATCGAACCCCGGTGATTTATCGAGATGGAAAGATATGCAATGATCGCCGCCGATCCGGCAAGACACACTGGAGCCATGCGTCGACAGACGCTTCGGCAATGCCGCGAAACCCTGCGCTTTCATTGCATCGATATGGCCAATTTTCTGTTCGATCTCGTTTCGAACCTCGCTTTACTCGCGGTCGTCGTGATCGCATGTGAGGTGTACAACCGGCTTACACCCGGTCCAGCAATCAATGGCGCGCACGTATTCGCCGCGCTGGCACTGGCCGCGCTGCTGCTCGATGCGGCGCTGACCTTTCTCGTGTTCGCCGACGCGCAGAACCGCTACGGCCAGTTCAGCACGCCGGCCGCGTTTTCCTTCCGCGCTGCCGCCTACGTGATCGCGATCGTCATTGCTTTCGCGTGGCATCACGTGACGCGCCGCAAGCGTGCCGCGATAACCACCACCGACAAAACGCTCGTCATCCACACCTCTCCCTATTCGCAATCGCATCTGCGCATGTAAGCCCACTCCAGGCATACGCGTCTCGGCGCGACTCGTCGCCGACCGCTAATCGACGTCACCAACTTGCTCCAAAGGCATCGCGCAAACGCGCTCACGCGCCCCGCGTACAGCAAGCCGTCGCCTCTTTTAAGGCGGCCGCCTGTTCTCCCGCTCTCTCCCGCCAGGCTTCGCGTTCGGAAGACGGGAACGGTCCTTGCACATGCGCGCGCCGTCGCCTATAACTCCCGAAGACCGCGCGTTGCCGTTTGCGTCCGCCGTCGGGCATTGCCGCTGTATTGCGCCACCGTTGTTCAATCAGTCGAAGGCAACTTATCCCACGAGGGACATCTTGGATCTCGATACCGTACGCGTGTTCATCATGACCCGAGGCATCGACCTCGGTACCAAGGTTCTCGGCGCGATTGTTCTGTGGATCGTCGGCCGCTGGATCATCGGTCTGATCATCGGCTTGCTGCGCAAGGTGCTCGCGCGCAATGGCCGGGTCGATCCCACTCTCGCTCACTATCTCGGCTCGATTCTCGGCGGCTTGCTGAACCTGCTGCTGATCCTCGCGATCCTGCAGATATTCGGTGTCCAGACGACTTCGTTCGCCGCGTTGCTCGCCGGTCTCGGCCTCGCGATCGGCACCGCCTGGGGCGGCCTGCTTGCGCACTTCGCGGCCGGCGTCTTCATGCAGGTATTGCGGCCGTTCAAGGTCGGCGACTTCGTCACCGCGGGGGGCGTCACCGGCACGGTCTCGGAGCTGGGCCTGTTCGGCACCACCATCGTGACGCCGGACAACGTGACCACCATCGTCGGCAACAACAAGGTCTTCTCGGACACGATCTCGAACTTCAGTGTGTTGCCGGTACGGCGTGTCGAGCTGACCGCGAAGATCGCCAACGGCGTCGACCCCACTGACGCGATGAACCGGCTGAGGGCGGCCATCGTGCAGATTCCGAATGTCGCCGAGAGCCCCGCGCCCGACATCGAAGTGCTGAGTTTCACGCCGGAAGGACCCTTGCTGTGCGTGCGCCCCTACACGGCCAATGATCACTATTGGCAGGTCTATTTCGACACGAATCGCGCGATCGTCCAGACCTTCAAGGAAGCCGGCTACCCGACACCGGAAACACCGCTGGCGCCGCGCGCGGTCGGCCCGGGCGCGACGGGAACCGCGGCCGGTTGAGAGAGAAGGTCGCACCGCATCGCCGGCGATTCAAAGCATCGCAAAATGAAAAAGGCGTCGCGAGATTCGCGACGCCTTTTGTTCATCTGCCTACGCACGCATCTGCAATGACGCGTCAGCGGCTATTGGCCTTGGCCCCACCCTTGCGCATCATCTTCCACAACGCGCCGAGCAGAACCGGCACGATGGCCGCGCCGATACCCACCAGCACGATCACGTTCAGATACTGACGGATGAACGGAATATTGCCGAAGAAATAACCGAGCAGCACGAGCAGCAACACCCATAGCAGCGCGCCGAGGACGTTGAACAACTGGAACCGGCTCACGGTCATCGACGAAGCGCCGGCCACGAACGGCGCGAAGGTTCGCACAACGGGAATGAAACGCGCGAGCACGATGGTCTTGCCGCCATGCTTTTCATAGAAGTTATGCGTCTTCTGCAGCGCGCTGCGGTCGAGGAAGCGTTCGAGAAAAGGAATATGCGAATCGAACACCCGCGGCCCGATGGCCCGTCCGATCATGTAGTTGACGGTATTGCCGGCGATCGCGGCGAGGAACAGCAGCACGATCAGCAGACCGAGGTTCAACTGGCCCGTCGCACAGAATGCGCCGCCGATGAACAACAACGAATCGCCCGGCAAGAACGGCAGAATGACGAGGCCGGTTTCGCTGAACACGATCAGGAACAGCACCGCATAGACCCAGGCGCCGTACACATGGATGAAGTCTCCGAGGAACTTGTCGATGTGCAACACAAGGTTGACGAAATGTAGCAGCGTGTCCAAGGAGCGTCCTCTGTTAAGGGAATGTGAACGTGGTGAAAACAGCCTTGCCGGCAGGCCCGCGATGAAGACGGCAAGCCCATGCTCGCCGCCGGAAATTGACCGCGTCATGATACCGAAAGTGCCCGGCCGCAATTAAAAATCCGTTGCCGGTGGCTCGTGTGCCGAATCGCTATAATTTCGCCATGTCAGAATTCTCCGAAACGCCTGCCGATTCCGCCGCGGCCGCCGTGCCCGCCGCCGCGCCCGCACCGCGCCCGTTGCGCGCGATCCAGCCCCTTCCCGATCAGCTGATCAGCCAGATCGCCGCCGGCGAAGTGGTGGAGCGGCCCGCGTCGGTGGTCAAGGAGTTGTTGGAAAACGCGCTCGACGCGGGCGCGCAGACGCTGCGCATCCTGCTCGATGAAGGCGGCGTCAAACGCATTTCGATCACCGACGACGGCTGCGGCATTCCCGAGGGCGAACTGGCGCTCGCGCTGATGCGCCATGCGACCAGCAAGATCCGCTCGCTCGCCGAACTGGAAGCGGTCGCCACGCTCGGTTTCCGTGGCGAGGCGTTGGCGTCGATCGCGTCGGTCGCACAGCTGACCATCACGAGCCGCACCGCCGAAGCGCCGCATGCCGTGCGCGTCGACGCACAAACCGGCGTACTGAGCCCCGCGGCCGGCACCCAGGGCACGACGATCGAAGTGCGCGAGCTGTACTACAACACGCCCGCGCGCCGCAAATTCCTCAAAAGCGAACAGACCGAACTCGGCCATTGCCTCGAACAGATTCGGCGCGCGGCTTTGGCGCGGCCCGACGTCGCGATTTCGGTACTGCACAACGGCAAGGCGGTCGAACACTGGAATGCGAGCGAGCCGCCGGTGCGGGTCGCGAAAATTCTCGGCGAGACCTTCGCGACGGCGCACCTGCCACTCGACGAATCCGCCGGACCGCTGGCCGTCTACGGCTGCGCGGGCTTGCCGACCGCGAGCCGCGGGCGTGCCGATCAGCAATACTTTTTCGTCAACGGCCGCTTCGTGCGCGACAAGCTGCTCACGCACGCGGTGCGCGCCGCTTATGAAGACGTGCTGCATGGCGACCGCTATCCGTCTTATGTGCTGTTCCTCGATCTGCCGCCTGAGGGCGTCGATGTGAACGTGCATCCGTCGAAGATCGAAGTGCGGTTTCGGGATTCGCGCTCGATTCACCAGTTCGTGTTCCACGCGGTGCAGCGCGCGCTGGCGCGGCATGCGGGCGCATCGCCGGAAACGACGGCGGGTGGTCATGCGACGCACCTGGAGCCGATGGCAGGCGGCCCGGCTTCGTTCGGCGCGACGCCGCTGGGCGGCGCGGCGGGCATGGCCGCCGGTGCGGGCTTCGGCGGCTCGGCAGGCGGACTGGCGCGTGGCGGATCAAGCAGCGGTTTCGGCCCGTCGTCACAGCCCGGCAACACCTGGATGCGCCAGGCGCGCATGACGCAAGGCACGCTGCCGGTCGCGCAACCACTCGCGTTTTACGACGCGCTGTTCGGCCGCAAGGACAGCCATGCCGGCACCGCGGAAGGCGCGACCCTGCTGGAGGCGCGAGACTCGGCGGCGCAAACGCCATCGCCGTATAACGCGTCGGCCCCCTATCCGCCGCCGGCCTTCAACGTCACCGACGAACAACCGCTCGGCTTCGCGCTCGGCCAGATTCACGGCATCTACGTGCTCGCGCAGAACGCGCACGGGCTGGTGATCGTGGACATGCACGCCGCGCACGAGCGCATCCTGTACGAGCAGTTCAAGAACGCGCTGGCCGATCGCGCGATCGCCGTGCAGCCGCTGCTGATCCCGCAGACGATGCAGGCCGATCCGATCGAAATCGGCACGGTGGAAGAAGAGCGCGACACGCTCGACGCGCTCGGCTTCGACCTTGCCGTGCTGTCGCCGACCACGCTGGCGATCCGCGCCGTGCCCGCGCTGCTCAAGGACGCCGATCTGCAGGCGCTGGCGCGCGCGGTGCTCGCCGATCTGCATGAGTTCGGCGGCTCGCGCGTGCTGACCGAGCGTCAGCACGAACTGCTCGGCACGCTCGCCTGCCATCACGCGGTGCGTGCGAACCGGCGTCTGACGCTCGACGAAATGAACGCGCTGCTGCGCCAGATGGAAGCGACCGAGCGCGCCGATCAATGCAACCACGGGCGTCCGACGTGGTATCAACTGACGCTGTCCGACCTCGATCGGCTGTTCATGCGCGGGCAGTGACGGTGCGCTCGCTGATTTTGCTTCGACCCGTGCGGGCTTGCTCATGACGCCACGCAACGTTGCCACGCCGATCCCTTGCCTGCTCGGCCCGACTGCCTCCGGCAAAACCGCCGCCGCGCTGGAGCTCGCCGCACGGAGGCCGGTGGAAATCATCAGCGTCGATTCGGCGCTGGTCTATCGCGAGATGGATATCGGCACTGCCAAGCCGACTGCAGAAGAACGCGCCGTGGCACCACATCATCTGATCGACATCGTCGATCCGACCGACGCCTATTCGGCTGCGCAGTTTCGCGCCGACACGTTGCGGCTGACCGGCGAAATCCACGCGCGCGGACGGCTGCCGTTGCTGGTCGGCGGCACCATGCTGTACTACAAGGCGCTCACGCAGGGGCTCAACGACCTGCCCGCCGCCGACCCCGAGGTGCGCGCCGCGCTCGATGCCGACGCCGCCCGCGAAGGCTGGCCGGCCCTGCACGAACGGCTTGCGACCGTCGACCCGGTGACGGCCGCTCGCCTCGCGCCCAACGATTCGCAGCGGATTCAGCGCGCGCTCGAAGTATTCATGCTGACCGGCCAGGCGATGTCGGCATGGCTTGCCGCCCCCGCGCGGCCGGACGACGCCGCGGCGGCATGGCGCTTCGTGCCGATCGCGCTGGAGCCGTCCGATCGCAGCGTCTTGCACGCGCGCATCGAGCAGCGCTTCGATGCGATGCTGGCCAGCGGTTTCGTCGATGAAGTCGTGAAGCTGCGCGAACGCGGGGATCTGCGGCCCGAGATGCCGTCGATGCGCTGTGTCGGCTATCGGCAGGTCTGGGAATATCTGGACGGCGCGGTCGATTATCCGACGATGCGCGACAAGGGAATCTTTGCGACCCGGCAGTTGTGCAAGCGGCAGCTCACGTGGCTGCGAAGCATGACAGAGCGGGTGGTGGTGGACTGCTGCGATCCGCACGCTACCGCGCGGGTGCTCGATCAGATCGAGGCGTTGATTTGAGGCGTTGATGTATCGAACCCGCGCGGCGCGCATGCAATCCGCATGCTTGCCGCGCGGGCAATAGCATCCGTTAGATCACGACGGTCTGCGCTTCACCGGCTGCGCCTTCGCGAATCGTGCCGATCTTCCAGACCTGCTCACCGGCTGCCGACAGCAAACCGATCGCCGCTTCGGCGTCGGCTGCGGACACCACCACCGCCATGCCGATGCCGCAGTTGAACACGCGGTGCATTTCCGCATCGGCGACGCCGCCGTGCTTCTGCAGCCACGAGAACAGCGGCGGCAGCGGCCACGCGCGGTGATCCAGCTCGGCCGTCAGACCTTCACGCAGCACGCGCGGAATATTTTCGACCAGCCCGCCGCCGGTGATGTGCGCCATGCCCTTCACGGCGATCTGCTGCATCAGCGACAGCAACGGCTTCACGTAAATGTGAGTCGGCGCCATCAGCGCGTCGGCGAGCGAACGGCCGTCGAAGTCCGCATTCAGATCCGGCTGCGCGCGCTCGATGATCTTACGCACCAGTGAAAAACCGTTCGAATGAATGCCGCTCGATGCCAGACCTAGCACCACGTCGCCCGGAGCGATCGTGCTGCCGTCGATGATCTTGCTCTTTTCCACCGCGCCGACCGCGAACCCGGCAAGGTCGTACTCCCCGTCCGGATACATGCCCGGCATTTCCGCCGTTTCGCCGCCGATCAGCGCGCAACCCGACAGTTCGCAGCCATGCGCGATACCCTTGACGACCGTGGCCGCCGTGCCGACGTCCAGCTTGCCGCACGCGAAGTAGTCGAGGAAGAACAGCGGCTCGGCACCTTGCACGAGAATGTCGTTCACGCTCATCGCGACCAGATCCTGGCCGACGGTGTCATGCTTGTTCAGTTGAAACGCGAGGCGCAGTTTGGTGCCGACGCCGTCGGTGCCGGACACGAGCACCGGCTCCTTGTATTTCTTCGGCACTTCGAACAGTGCGCCGAACCCGCCGATGCCACCCAGCACGCCCTCGCGCATCGTCTTTTTGGCAAAGGGCTTGATCGCGTCGACAAGGGCGTCGCCCGCGTCGATGTCCACGCCGGCGTCGCGATACGACAAACCTTGGGCCGAATCAGTTGAAGGCTGGGCGGATTTCGGGTGATTCATGGGGAAGAGCTCGAAGGTCGGTAAAATGCGATTTTACCCGATGCTGGCCGACTGGCTGGAATTTGATCATCCGGTTCCGACTACACCTGGGAAAACCCGTTTTGCAACAAAATTCCTCGATTCTGACGCCCGTTCAGCGCCGCGCCCTCATCTGGCTGGTGATCGCGCTCTGCACCGGCATTCTGCTCTGGCTGTTGAGTCCCGTCCTCACCCCGTTCCTGCTGAGCGCGATCCTCGCCTACATCCTGCATCCGGGCGTCGCGTGGATGGTGCGTCGGCGCGTGCCGCGCGCCCTCGCGGCACTGCTGATGATCCTGTTCTTCACGCTGCTGATGACCATGCTCTTCCTACTGGTGCTCGCGGTGGTCCAGAAAGAAGGGCCGCAATTGCGGCAGCAGGTGCCGGTGTTCTTCGCGCATGTGAGCGCGTGGCTGCAACCCAAGCTGGCCATGCTGGGTCTGGCCGACTCGCTCGATTTCGCCAGCATCCGCGACCTCGTGATGGGGCAGCTCGAAGGCAGCGCGAAAACGGTCGCGCAGTACGCGTGGACCTCGATCCGCACGAGCGGCAATCTGATGATGGCGCTGGTCGGCAACCTCGTGCTGGTGCCGCTCGTACTGTTCTATCTGCTGTTCGACTGGAACCGCATGCTCGCGCGCCTGCAAATGATGGTGCCGCGCCGCTGGCTCGACAAGACGCTGCAACTCGCGCGCGACATGGACCAGATGCTGTCGCAATACCTGCGCGGCCAGTTGCTGGTGATGGCCGTGCTGGCGGTGTACTACTCGGTCGCGCTGAGCCTCGCCGGCTTCGAGATCGCGCTGCCGGTCGGCATTTTTACCGGGCTCGCGGTGTTCATCCCGTACCTTGGTTTTGCGACGGGACTCGTGCTGGCGCTGCTCGCGGCGCTGCTGCAATTCGGCGACTGGTATGGCTTCGGCGCAGTCGCGCTGATTTACGGCTTCGCGCAGATCGCCGAAAGTTTTTATCTGACGCCGCGTCTCGTCGGCGAACGGATCGGGCTGCACCCGCTCGCGGTCATCTTCGCGCTGCTTGCGTTCGGTCAGCTGTTCGGCTTTTTCGGCGTGTTGCTTGCGTTGCCGGTCAGCGCGATTCTGTCGGTGGCGATCCGCGAATTGCGGCAAAGCTATCTGGCCAGCGCGCTTTACAACAACTAACCGCTTACTGACGTTTCAGGGCCCGAGGTCCGGGCCGCTACGGCCTTAGCCTCATTTTCGGCAGTCATCTACTGTGCTTCGTCAACTGACGCTCGATCTCGGCACTCCGCCGCCATCGACATTCGACAATTTCTTCGCCGGCGCGAACGCGGAGCTGGTCACGCGCCTGCGTGAGCTCGACAACGCGCTCGCCGCCGGGCCGGTCGCCGATCGCACCTTCTATGTCTGGGGCGAGTCCGGCAGCGGCCGCACGCATCTGTTGCAGGCGCTCGTGCACGAAGCGCCGCCGGGGCATGCGCGCTTCGCCGGGCCGCAGAGCAGCCTGGCCGCGTTCGGCTTCGACCCGCGCGTGGCGCTCTACGCGATCGACGACTGCGACGCGCTGTCCGCCGCGCAGCAGATCGCCGTGTTCAACCTGTTCAACGAAGTGCGCGCGCATCCCACCAGCGCGCTAGTCGCCGCGGGCAACGCTCCGCCGATCGGCATGACCGTGCGCGAGGATCTGCGCACCCGGCTCGGCTGGGGCCTCGTCTTCCATCTCGCGCCGCTGCCGGACGAAGGCAAGGCGGCGGTGCTCAAGCTCGCCGCGCGCGAGCGCGGCATCATGCTCGCCGACGACGTGCCCGCCTACCTGCTCACGCATTTTCGCCGCGACATGCCGAGCCTGATGGCGCTGCTCGACGCGCTCGACCGCTTCTCGCTCGAACAGAAACGCGCGGTCACGCTGCCGCTTCTGCGCACCATGCTGGCGTCGCCCGACGCCGACGAACGGCGCGCCGCGCCCGGCTCGTCGGCGGGTTCGCACGCCGCGTCATCCGCTTCAAGTAAAATAGGCCCCCATGGCTAACCTCGCACTCTTCGATCTCGACCACACGCTCATCCCCACCGACAGCGACCACGAATGGGGCCGCTTCATGGTGAAACAAGGCATGGTCGACGCCGAAAATTTCGCCCGTGAAAATGACCGCTTTTTCGCCGACTACAAAGCCGGCAAGCTCGACATTCACGCCTATCTGATCGCCATGCTCACGCCGCTCGCGAAATACACGCGCGCGCAACTCGCCGACATTCACGCGCAGTACATGCACGAAGTCATCACGCCGGCCATTTTTCCGGTCGCGCTGGAGCTGGTGAAGCAACACCGTGAAGCCGGCGACCTCTGCTGCGTGGTCACGGCCACCAACGAATTCATCACGCGCCCGATCGCGCAGGCCTTCGGCGTCGACATGCTGATCGCCTGCGAAGTGGAAACCGTCGACGGCCAGCCGCATTCGCCGTACACCGGCCGCCCCACCGGCACGCCGAGCTACAAGGAAGGCAAGATCGTCCGTACCGAAGCGTGGCTCGCCGCGCTCGGCAAAACCTGGAGCGACTTCGAGCGCAGCTATTTCTATAGCGATTCGCACAACGACATCCCGTTGCTCGAAAAAGTCACCGACCCCATCGCGACCAATCCGGACGACACATTGCGCGCCCATGCGCAAGCCAAAGGCTGGCGCATCCTCGAACTCTTTCAACCCTCGTGATCAAAAAACTCATTCGCAAGCTATTCGGCCAGGACGCGGCGCCCGCTGACGGCAACCTGCCCGCCGAAGCCGAAGCAGACGTAACCGGCCGCGCTCCCGCGCGCACGAAGTCCGCCACCGAAGGCGCGGCCAAACCGCGCCGCAAAACGATCCGCGCGCCTGGCGCGGCCGTCAAGGCCGTGCGCGATCCGGACGTGCCGGTCATCATTCCGCACGACGTGCACGGCATCGATCCCGCGCTGATCTCGAGGAACGCGATTCGCGTGACCGAAGGTCTGCAGCAGGCGGGCCATCGCGCGTTCATCGTCGGCGGTGCGGTGCGCGATCTGCTGCTCGGCATCAAACCGAAAGACTTCGACGTCGCCACCGACGCCACGCCCGAACAGGTGCAGAAGCTGTTCCGCCGCGCGCGCATCATCGGCCGCCGGTTTCAGATCGTGCACGTGCAGTTCGGCCAGGAGATCATCGAAACCTCGACGTTCCGTGCGCTGGTCGATCCGCCCGCAGCGGACGCGGCGCCGCCGCGCCGCCTCAAGCGCGACGAGCTCGACCGCCGCACCCACGCGGTGGACGCGAGCGGCCGCGTGCTGCGCGACAACGTGTGGGGCGAGCAGCACGAAGACGCCACGCGCCGCGACTTCACGATCAACGCGATGTATTACGACCCGGCCACGCAAACCGTGCTGGACTACCACAACGGCATGGCCGACATGCGCGCGCGTCTGTTGCGCATGATCGGCGACCCGGCCACGCGCTATCGCGAAGATCCGGTGCGCATGCTGCGCGTGGTGCGTTTCGCCGCGAAGCTCGAGTTCGAGATCGAAGACAGCACGCGCGCACCGATCGTCAAGATGGCCGATCTGATCAACAACGTGCCCGCCGCGCGTCTCTTTGACGAGATGCTCAAGCTGATGCTGTCCGGTCACGCGCTCGCCTGCCTGAAGCGCCTGCGCCAGGAAGGGCTGCATCACGGTCTGTTGCCGCTCCTCGACGTGGTGCTCGAACAGCCCATCGGCGAGAAATTCATCACGTTGGCGCTCTCCAATACCGATGCGCGCGTGCGCGCCGGCAAGCCGGTGTCGCCGGGCTTCCTGTTCGCCACGCTGCTGTGGCACGACGTGCAACAGCGCTGGCAGAAATTCGAAGCGGACGGCGATTATCCGGTGCCCGCGTTGCATCGCGCGATGGACGAAGTCCTCGACATGCAAACCGAGAAGCTCGCGATCCACAAGCGCTTCTCGTCGGATATGCGCGAAATCTGGGGCCTGCAGCTGCGCCTCGAAAAACGCTCGGGAAGAAGCGCGCTGAAGCTGCTGGAACACCAAAGATTTAGAGCGGGGTATGATTTCCTCCTGTTGCGCTGCGAATCGGGCGAACTCGATGAGTCGGTCGGTGCGTGGTGGACGGAGTTCATCGAAGGAGACATCGCCGCGCGCGAGGTATTGCTCACGCAAGGCGGAAAGGACCGAAGCCCCAGAAAACGACGGCGGCGCAGCAGTGGCGCGAAAAACCGCAAACCGGGCGACGGAATGGAGGGCGGCACGCCAGCCGAACGCACGGACAACGACGCGGGCCATGACGGCTCGCACGACGACTGACCACGCGTTGGCTGAAGCCGTCGAACGATAGCTGCAGGAAGTTATGCCATGACGGTTGCTTATCTCGGCCTCGGCGCGAATCTCGGGGACGCGCGCCAGACCCTGAAAGACGCAGTGGTGTGCCTCGCACAACAGCACACCATCTCCGTGCTCGCCAAGTCGAGCCTGTATCGCACTGCCCCTATCGACGCGGGCGGTGACGACTATTTCAACTGCGTCGTGAAGGTGGACACGACGCTCCCCGTGCGGCATCTGCTCGCGCTGTGCCACAAGATCGAGCATCAGTTCGGCCGCGAGCGGCCGTTTCGCAACGCGCCGCGCACGCTCGATCTGGACATCCTGCTTTATGGCGATCAATCGATCGACGAAGCCGATCTGATCGTCCCGCATCCCCGCTTGACCGAGCGCGCGTTCGCGCTGGTGCCGCTCGTCGAAATCGACGCGGCGCTGATCATTCCACAACACGGCCGCGCTGATGCGCTGCTCGCCGGCGTCAGCGATCAACGCATCGAGAGAGTGAACGGCCCGTGTCAGTGTCCGATGCTCAATGCATTGACAGGCGCCACCACCGCCGATAAAGGCCGCTGCGAATGAGCTCGCCGCCGCTCACGGTCACCGCGCCGCAACTGCGCCCGCCGTTCGGGTATCTCGCGATCGAGGGGCCGATCGGCGTCGGCAAGACTTCGCTCGCGCGACGGCTCGCACAGCGCTGGTCGATGCAGGAGTTGTTCGAACGGCCGCAGGACAATCCCTTTCTCGAACGCTTTTATCGCGATACCGCGCGTTTTGCGTTGCCCACGCAACTGCACTTCGCACTGCAGCGCGCACAGCAGGCGCAGGAAGTGAGCGCGGCGCACGGCTCGGGCACCCCGCTCATCGCCGATTTCATGACGCAGAAGAACGACATCTTCGCGCGTCTGACCTTGCAGGATGACGAGTGGCAGTTGTACCGCGCGCTCGCCGCGCGGCTCGACGTCAGTGCGCCGACGCCTGATTTCGTGGTCTATCTGCAGGCGAGCCCCGAAGTGCTGTTCGCGCGCATCCAGAAGCGCGCCGTGCCGATGGAGTTGCAGATTTCCGACGCGTATCTGCGCGCGCTGTGCGACGCGTACAACGAATTCTTCTATCACTACGACCGCACGCCCGTGCTGACGGTCAACGCCGAACACCTGAATCCGCTCGATTCCGATGCGGACCTTGCGCTGCTCACCGAACGCATCGAAAGCATGCGCGGCCGCAAGGAATTCTTCGTCAAAGGCACGTCGCTCTGAGCGGCGCGGCCACCTCTTTTTTCCAATGGATTGACCCATGACCTATTTGCAGGAAGCGAGCCGGAACGCGATCACCGTGCCGAAACTGCAGGCGATGCGCGACGCCGGTGAAAAAATCGCGATGCTCACCTGTTACGACGCGAGCTTCGCCGCTCTACTGGATCGCGCCGGCGTCGACGTGCTGTTGATCGGCGATTCGCTCGGCAACGTGCTGCAAGGCCAGACGACCACGCTGCCGGTGTCGCTCACCGACATCGCGTACCACACGGCCAGCGTGGCGCGCGCGCGGCCCGCGGCGCTGGTGGTCGCCGATCTGCCGTTCGGCACCTATGGCACGCCGGAAGACGCGTTTCGCAGCTCGGTGGAACTGATGCGCGCCGGCGCACAGATGGTGAAGCTCGAAGGTGGAGTATGGCTCGCGGACACAGTGCGCTTTCTGGTCGAGCGTTCGATTCCGGTGTGTGCGCACGTCGGTCTCACGCCGCAGTCCGTGCATGCGTTCGGCGGCTTCAAGGTGCAAGGCAAGACCGAAGCGGGTGCGAGCCAGTTGCTGCGCGACTCGCTCGCGATGCAGGCGGCCGGCGCACAACTGATCGTGATGGAGGCGATTCCGACGCAGCTCGCCAGCGAAGTCACGAAGCAGTTGCGCATCCCGACAATCGGCATCGGCGCGGGGCTCGACTGCTCGGGTCAGGTGCTGGTGCTGCACGACATGCTCGGGATTTTCCCCGGCAAGCGCCCGCGCTTCGTGAAGGACTTCATGGAGGGGCAGCCGAGCATTCTGGCGGCTGTCGAAGCGTATGTGCGTGCGGTGAAGGACGGTTCGTTTCCTGGGCCCGAGCATACGTTCTGATGGATGGCGGCGCTTAGGTGTTGGCGCCGCCGCGCCGCTGTTCGTTTGTTTTTGAATGTTGTTTGCGCGCGAGCGGTGTTCGTTCACACCGCAGCTTGGTCCGCGTTCTAGCGGACTAAGCGCGCCTCCAGCGCGCCACGCAACGCGTTGCAGATCAGGAGCGCCTCGGCGTTCAGCACATCCGCCTGCGTCAGGACTTTTTCAGCCGCTTGCAGGCCCGACGCCTCGTCTAGCAATACGCCTCGCATCACACCGGGCAGCACGCCCGACGCGAGCGGCGGCGTCCACCAGCGCCCTGCCAGCTTCACAAACACGTTCGACCGGCCGCCTTCGGTCAACTCGCCTCGTTCGTTGAAGAACAGCGTATCGAACGCCCCCTTTGCTTCGGCTTCACGCCAGCCACGGTCATAATCGGCGCGGCGGGTGGTCTTGTGGTGCAGCAGCGGGTCGCCGGCTTCGGTTGCGAGAAACGCGTGGTCAGGACCGAGCAGCACGCCGACGCTTGATTCCGTCAGCGGGCTCAGGACTGCAGCAGTGATTTGCACTGTGCCGTCCTTGCGCAGCGCGAGCCGCATGCGGTGCGCAATGTGCGCCGGCAGCGAAGCGCATTCTGCGGCGATTTGCGCGCGAACCGCGTCGATGTCGTCGAGCCCGAAGCCGAGCGCTGCGGCACTCGACGAAAGCCGTTGAAGATGACGTGCGAGATGCCGCACCCCCTCTTCCCGCGTCGCGTACATCGTTTCGAAGAGTTCAAAGCCCGGATCGGCGCCGGTCAGGAATCTGGCTTTCAATTGACACTCCGCGTATTCGTCGGCAGCCACGCTGTCGAGGACAATGCCCGCGCCGATACCCAACTTGCCTTGCAAGGCGCCGGTTTGCGCGGACCGGTTCAAAGTCAGCGTCCGGATGGCGACGGACAGGCAGAAGTCGCCGCAGACGGATTCGGGTGTGATGGGTGCGGCGGCGGCAAAAGTGTGCTCGTCAGGGGCATTCGTGGAGGCTTCCAATGGCGCATCGAGCCACCCGATCGCCCCGGTATAAAGACCGCGCGGCGTACTCTCGAGCTCGTCGATCAACTGCATCGTGCGATGCTTCGGTGCGCCGGTGATCGAGCCGCACGGAAACAGCGCGCGCAGGATGCCGGCGAACGACGTGCCGGGCCGCAACGCCGCCTCCACCGTCGAGGTCATCTGCCAGACCGACGCATAAGGCTCGACCGAAAAGAGCGCCGGCACCTTGACCGAGCCTGTCTGCGCGACCCGCGACAGATCGTTGCGCAACAGATCGACGATCATCACGTTTTCGGCGCGATTTTTTGGATCGTTGCCAAGAAACTCGGCCGTACGCCGGTCGGCGGCCGGATCGTCCGAGCGCGGCGCGGTGCCTTTCATCGGCCGCGCGCGCAACTTCGCGCCCTGCTTCTCGATGAAGAGTTCCGGCGAGCATGACAACACCCAGCTGCCGCCCGGCAACGCGATGAACGCGCCGAACGGAACCGGCTGTCGAGCCCGCAAGCGCCGATAGAGCGCAGTGGGCGAGCCGAACACGTCGAAGCCGAGCCGGTATGTGTAATTGATCTGATACGAATCACCCGCGCGCAGGGCGGCGTGAATCGCATCGATCGCCGCGTCGAATTGCGCGCGATCGACGCTCGCGCGCACATGGGCGGTGCCCGCCACCGACGGCTGCGCCGCATCGCCGTCGCGCGCCATGAGCCACGCGTCGACCTCTTCGCGCGAACGCCTGTCGCAGCGTTCGAACAATAAAAAACGCAGCGTGGCGTCGCCACGCTGCGTTTTCAGAGACCTGTCCACCTCTTCGCCGAGAACAAGCGGCCGGCCAAACTCATAGTCGGCGAGCACGACGGCATGCAAACCATCCCGCGTATCGGCAACGACGCTCTCGCACACGGCTTCGAGCTGCGCGACGTCCGCGCAAACCCGTTCACGCGCGAAACCCGTGTACAGACGACTCGAGCGGCGCGCCGTCGTCGCGTCGCAATCATCGAGCAGTGCGAACACTGCGCCGCGTTCATCTGCCGTCATGCTTACCGCCAACTTCAAACTGCCATTAATCGAAGAAGCTCTTCACCCGATCGAACCAGCTTTTGCTTTGCGGGCTATGCCGCGCGCCGCCTTCCACCAGCGCCTTTTCGAACTGTTGCAGCAAGTCGCGCTGCGTTTCGTTCAGCTTGACCGGTGTTTCGACTTGCACGTGTACGTACAGATCGCCGGCAATGCTCGAACGCAGCCCTTTGATGCCCTTACCACGCAAACGGAACGTCTTGCCCGATTGCGTGCCTTCCGGCACGGTGAAGCTGGCGCGTCCCGCGAGCGTCGGCACTTCGATTTCGCCGCCGAGCGCCGCCGTGGTGAACGGAATCGGCATCTGGCAATGAAGGTCGTCACCATCGCGCTCGAACACCGAGTGCTGCTTGATGTGAATCTCGACGTACAGATCGCCCGACGGACCGCCGTTGATGCCCGGCTCGCCGTTACCGGCCGAGCGGATGCGCATGCCGTCGTCGATACCCGCCGGAATCTTCACTTCCAGCGTCTTGGTTTCCTTCACCTTGCCCGCGCCGTGGCAGTGGCCGCACGGTTCGGGGATATAGGTGCCGGTGCCATGGCACTTCGGGCAGGTCTGCTGAATGCTGAAAAAACCTTGCGACATCCGCACCGAACCCGAGCCGCTGCAGGTCGGGCAGGTTTCCGGCTTGGTGCCGGGCTTCGCGCCCGAGCCGTGACAGACTTCGCACGAGACCCAGCTCGGCACGCGAATCTGCGTGTCGTAACCGTGAGCGGCCTGCTCCAGCGTGATTTCCATGCTGTAGCGCAGATCGGCGCCGCGGTACACCTGCGGGCCGGCCCGACCGCCGCCACGCGCGGCGCCACCGGCCGCCTGGCCGAAGATATCGCCGAAAATATCGCCGAACGCGTCGGCAAACCCGCCGAATCCTTGCGCACCGCCTGCGCCCATGTTCGGATCGACGCCCGCGTGGCCGTACTGATCGTATGCGGCACGCTTTTGCGAGTCCGAAAGCATTTCGTAGGCTTCCTTCACCTCTTTGAAATGCTCTTCCGCATCCTTGTGGCCCGGATTGCGGTCGGGGTGATGCTTCATCGCGAGCTTGCGATAAGCCTTCTTGATTTCGTCGTCGCTCGCGTTCTTTGCGACGCCCAGAACCTCGTAGTAATCCCGTTTCGCCATATCGGTTCAACGCCACTCGCGCAATGCAACGCTGTGGCTCCTCTTGAATGCTGGAGTCTCACGACTCGTCCGGCCGCTGTTTTCACCCGCTTCGACACGGCTCAAAACAACGCCCTCCATAAAACAAATGTGCCCGGGGAGCCCCAAAAGGCTCGCCAGGCGTGATAACCGCTCTTGCACGTTGGTCGTCCGGGTGGACGCAGTTCCTTGTGCAGCCCGGCCGCGCACATTGCTGTGCGCGGCTTTACGGTCGAAATGCGACCTGGCTTTAGTCCTTCTTCACTTCCTTGAACTCGGCGTCGACCACATCGTCCTGCTGCTGGCTCGCGCCACCAGCCGATGCACCCGCACCTGCCGCGCCTGCTGCGGCGGCTTCCGCACCTTGCGCAGCCTGCATGTCGGCGTACATCTTTTCGCCCATCTTCTGCGAGGCGGTTGCCACCACTTCGATCTTGGCTTCGATCGCGGCCTTGTCGCTCGAACCGCTCTTCAGCGTTTCTTCGAGGTCCTTCAGCGCGGCTTCGATCTTTTCCTTCTCGCCCGCTTCCAGCTTGTCGCCGTATTCGGTGAGTGCCTTCTTCGTGCTGTGGACCAGCGCGTCGCCCTGGTTGCGGGCATCGGCCAGCTCACGCAGCTTGTGATCTTCTTCCGCGTTCGCTTCGGCGTCCTTCACCATCTTCTCGATTTCGGCTTCGGACAGACCCGAGTTCGCCTTGATCGTAATGCGGTTTTCCTTGCCGGTCGCCTTGTCCTTCGCGCCGACGTGCAGAATGCCGTTCGCGTCGATGTCGAAGCTCACTTCGATCTGCGGCATGCCGCGCGGTGCCGGCGGAATGCCTTCGAGGTTGAACTCGCCCAGCAGCTTGTTGCCCGCTGCCATTTCGCGTTCGCCCTGGAACACCTTGATCGTCACAGCGCTCTGATTGTCGTCAGCCGTCGAGTAGACCTGAGCGTGCTTGGTCGGGATCGTGGTGTTCTTGTTGATCATCTTCGTCATCACGCCGCCGAGCGTTTCGATGCCGAGCGACAGCGGGGTCACGTCGAGCAGCAGAACGTCCTTGCGGTCGCCCGACAGAACCTGGCCTTGAATCGCGGCGCCCACGGCCACGGCTTCGTCCGGGTTCACGTCACGGCGCGGATCCTTGCCGAAGAACTCCTTGACCTTTTCCTGCACCTTCGGCATGCGGGTCATACCGCCGACCAGAATCACGTCGTCGATTTCGCCGACCTTCACGCCTGCGTCCTTGATCGCCACGCGGCACGGTTCGATCGTGCGTTCGATCAGCTCTTCAACCAGCGCTTCCAGCTTCGCACGCGTAATTTTCAGGTTCAAATGCTTCGGACCCGATGCGTCTGCGGTGATGTACGGCAGGTTGATTTCGGTCTGCTGGCTCGACGACAGTTCGATCTTCGCCTTTTCAGCCGATTCCTTCAGGCGTTGCAGCGCGAGCACGTCCTTCGACAGATCGACGCCTTGCTCTTTTTTGAACTCGCCGATGATGTAATCGATGATGCGCTGGTCGAAGTCTTCGCCGCCGAGGAACGTATCGCCGTTCGTGGACAGGACTTCGAACTGCATTTCACCGTCGACGTCAGCGATTTCGATAATAGAAATGTCGAACGTACCGCCGCCCAGGTCGTACACCGCGATCTTGCGGTCGCCCTTTTCAGCCTTGTCGAGGCCGAATGCCAGAGCGGCTGCGGTCGGTTCGTTGATGATCCGCTTCACTTCCAGACCGGCGATGCGGCCTGCGTCCTTGGTTGCCTGACGCTGGCTGTCGTTGAAGTACGCGGGAACCGTAATCACGGCTTCGGTGACCGGCTCGCCGAGGTAGTCTTCAGCGGTCTTCTTCATCTTGCGCAGCACTTCCGCGGAGATTTGCGGCGGCGCCAGTTTCTGATCGCGCACTTCGACCCACGCGTCGCCGTTGTCGGCCTTTATGATCTTGTACGGCATCAGGCCGATGTCCTTCTGCACTTCTTTTTCTTCGAAGCGGCGGCCGATCAGGCGCTTGACCGCGTACAGCGTGTTCCTCGGATTCGTGACCGACTGACGCTTCGCGGGCGCGCCGACCAGAATCTCGCTGTCTTCCATGTAAGCGATGATCGACGGCGTGGTGCGCGCACCTTCCGAGTTCTCGATCACCTTGACCGAGTTGCCTTCCATGATCGCCACGCACGAGTTGGTCGTGCCGAGGTCGATGCCAATGATTTTGCCCATTTTTCTAATCTCCTAACTTTGGTCGCTGCGGGAATCGCCTATTTGCCCATCCGGCGGTCGGGCGATCCGCTCTCAATTCATGCCTGCACTCAACATAAGTGCGTCCGCATCGTTTTCAAGACCTCTTTTACGATGCGGTCTTTATTTTTTTCAATCGGTCGAACTTTTTCCCGAATTCGTTCCATCGACTTGCCGCCCTGGCCGCGGGAACGGCGGGCCGGAGCTTTTCCCGGGCCGCTGCGACCGCTACCTCGAATTGCCTCGCCTGTGCCGACCAGACGCCCGGCCTGGCCACTCGCCGCGGTAAAAGAAAAACCACTGCGCACGCCATGAAGCATGAAACGCCTGCCCGTTTCGCGATGCTCGTGGACCTTGCTGTAAAACCGTTTGAGGCCGACCGCGCGGATCGCGTCCGGCTGCGCCAGCATCGCTTTCCTGGCAAGCTCGAAGTTGAAGCCGTCGAGACGCCGGAACAACGCCACGGGCAATCATCTCCAGTCTCAGCGGTCGTCGGCCGACGGAGATGCTCGCCATCGCGGCAGACGCCAGATAGAACGGCTTGCGAAGCCTCGTGCCGCTTTACTTCGGCGCCGCGACTGTCACGAGTGCGGGACGCAGCACGCGATCGGCAATCACGAAGCCTTTTTGCAGCACGGCGACGACGGTGTTCGGCTCCTGATCGGCCGGCACCATCGAAATGGCCTGATGGCGGTGCGGGTCGAACTTCTCGCCAACCGGATTCAAGGCGACGACGCGGCCCTTTTCCAGTGCGCCGGTCAATTGGCGCAGCGTCAGCTCGACGCCCTCGCGCACCTTCTGCAGGTCGTCGGACGAGTGAGCAACGGCCGCCTCGAGGCTGTCGACCACCGGCAGCAGATGCTCCGCAAAACTTTCGATCGCAAACTTATGCGCTTTGGCGACGTCTTCCTGCGCACGACGGCGCACGTTCTCGGTTTCGGCCTTTGCGCGCAAAAAGCTCTCCTGCAACTCGGCGATCTTCGCCTGCGCTTCGGCGAGCGCAGTCTGCTCGGCGCTTGCCGGCGCATCCGCTGCGGCGTTCACAGCCGGATCCTGGGGCGCTGCGGCCTCGGCGGCCTGGCGCGCGGTTTCGTCGGCGGGCGTGGGGTTCTGGCTCGTCGGGTTCTCTTGCGTGTTTTCCATGTCGCTGAAAGTCGTTAAAAGGTAAAAATCAACGGTAGCGCGAGCTACGTAAAAATATCGCGATTTGCGCGTTGCAAAACCGCGACAGGCGGCTCGCCTCACCACCGCATATCAAAAGGCCAGATGGGGCCGCAAGGCTCCCTTTCAAGCGGATTCGCGCGTTCTTTTCGCACCATCGACGAGCGGCGGCAATGTGCCGTTACAACCATTAATGCGACGCAATCAGATTGAGATTGAGTGCGACCAGCAAGTGGCCTATGCTCCAATAAAGCATCGGAAAAGACACGTTAACCCTAATCTGACGTTGACCTTACCGAATTTGCAATTCAACCTGATTCGCCCGTTTTAGTAATCGAATCATCCTTGGGGGAGTACCGTGAAACTGACCTTGGCAATCGGGGTGGTCGCACTGGTACTGGTGGCGGGCACCACGACCATCTGCATGTCCGGAGCGGTCAATGACCATACAACCGAGTATGGCGGCGTGCATCAACTGTTCAATTCCCACCTGAAAATTTGTCGATAACGCGCCGGTCGCGCTTGGTCGGCCGGCCGTGCATTTCAGCCGCGGGTTCGCGGTACGTCCTGCGCCGCTCCTGCTCGACCTGCCGCTTGACCTTGCTTTGCGCGGTCTCGGCATAGAGCGTCTGCGCGACGCTCGCGGGGCCACGCACGTCGCAGACGCCCAGCACTTCCACCTGCCACACGATCCGTTCGATCTCGATCTCGACCAGGTCGCCCACCCGGACGTCCTTGGCCGGCTTGACGCTGGCCCCGCCGATGCGCACATGGCCTTTGTCGACCGCGTCGGCCGCGAGCGAGCGCGTCTTGAAGAAGCGCGCGGCCCACAGCCACTTGTCGATGCGCAGCTTCGCGCCCGCTTCAGTGGAAATCCTGTAGTTCATGAACCTGCCCCTGTGGCGTGCGGCACCGGCACCGCCTGCACCGGCCAGCCCTGGAGATTCTGCGCGACGATCTCGCCGAGCGCCGCAATCCACGGTTGCGACGCGTTCACGCAGGCGATGCGGTGAAACTCCTTGCCGCCCGCCTGCAGGAACACGTCCCGCACTTCCATGCCGATTTCCTCGATCGTTTCAAGGCAGTCGGCGGTAAAGCCCGGGCAGAACACATCGGCGCGTCGCACACCCGCCGCGCCCAGCTCCTTGAGCGTAGGCGCCGTGTACGGCTGCAGCCATTCGGCCTTGCCGAAGCGCGACTGGAAGGTGACGCGGCATTCCACCGGCGTCAGCCCGAGCGCTTGAGTCAACAACGCCGCGGTCTGCTGGCATTGCTCGTGGTACGGATCGCCCAGGTCCAGCGTGCGCTTGGGCACACCGTGAAAACTCAGCACCAGCTTGTCGCCCGCCGCGAAGTCCGGCCGGCCGTGCTGATGCCAATAGTGATGCACCTGGGCGGCCAGCGCGGCAATGTAGGCGGGATGATCCGCGTATTGGCGCACCGTGCGGATTTCCGGCTGATTGCGCATCCGCTTGAGGGCCGAGAAGGCGTCGTCGAACGCCGTGGCCGTGGTCGACGACGAGTATTGCGGATACATGGGCACGAGCAGTACGCGCTCGGCGCCGGCCAGCTTCAACTGGTTCAGCATGGCCGGAATGCCCGGCGTGCCGTAGCGCATCGCGTAGTCGACCAGCACCGTGTAGTCATTCAATTGCAGCAAATGGCGCAAGCCCTCCACCTGCTTTTCCGTGTAGACGCGCAACGGCGAGCCTTCGGGCATCCACACCGCCGCGTACTTCCTGGCGGAACTGCGTCCGCGAAACGGCAAAATCAGCACACGCAAAATGATCTGCCACAGCAGCGCCGGAATTTCGACCACCCGTGGATCGGACAGGAATTGCGCGAGATAACGGCGCACCGCGCGCGGCGTCGGCGCGTCGGGTGTGCCGAGATTGATCAGCAGCACGGCGACACGATGTGAGGTGGCGTTCTGTGAAGGCCGCTCGAGGTCGAAGCGCATAGGCAGCGGAAGTCACCGCTTTACGCGGAGAGTCGATTCAGTGGAGATTCATTATAGCGGCGCGGTCCGTGGCCCGGTTCGCCGGACGCCCCTGGCCGTTCGGCCGATAGGCAAACCGCGCGCGCTCACGCATCATTGCCAGCACGGCTCGCCGCAGCGGGATTGGCAGGCGGTTATTGCTGACTCAGAGTGAGCGAAAGCAGACGCGCGGTGATGTCGACAATTGGAATTACACGGTTGTAGGCCATGCGGGTCGGCCCGATCACGCCGAGCGTGCCGACGATCTTGCCGTTCACCTCGTACGGCGCGGTGACGACGCTCATCTCTTCGATCGGCACCAGGTTCGACTCGCCGCCGATAAAAATCTGCACCCCCGCCGCGTGACTCGACACGTCGAGCAATTGAAGGAGACTGGTCTTTTGGTCGAACACATCGAACAGCTTGCGCAGACGTGCCATGTCCGACGAGAGGTCGGCGACTTCGAGCAGATTGCGCTCGCCGGAAATCAGCACCGTCTCGCCGGTGTCGGATTCGTCCGTGCTCGCCGTGACCGCCGCGTGCATCAGCGTGGTCATGTCGCCACGCAGCTCGTCGATTTCTTCGCGCAGGCGGCGGCGCACGTCGTCGAACGAGAGGCCCGCGAAGTGCGCGTTGATGTAATTGGAGGCTTCAACCAGCTGCGACGGCGAGAAATCGCGCTGGGTGGCCATGATGCGATTCTGCACGTCGCCTTCGGGCGTCACGATGATGAGCAAGATGCGTTTGTCCGACAAACGCATGAACTCGATCTGCTTGAACACGTGGCTGCGCCGCGGCGTGAGCACCACCCCGGCGAACTGCGACAGGTTGGACAGCACGCTGGCCGCCGCCGCGACGATCTTTTGCGGCTCACCCGCCTGCAGCGTAGTCTTGACGGTACGCATCACCGCCTCTTCGTCCGCGGCGGACTCCACTGTGAGCATCGTGTCGACGAACAGACGGTAGCCACGCGGCGTAGGAATGCGGCCCGCGGAAGTATGCGGACTGATCACGAGCCCTAGGTCCTCGAGATCGGACATCACGTTGCGGATCGTTGCCGGGCTCAGTTCGAGCCCCGAGTATCGTGACAGCGTGCGCGAGCCGACCGGCTGACCTTCGGCGATGTAGCGCTCGATCAGCGTTTTGAGGAGGGTTTGTGCGCGAGGATCTAGCATGAGGAAAAATTTTAGCTTAATGCCGGGACTACCGCGAGCGCTAACGGCGCCTGCCCGCGACGAATACGCCACTGCTTGCCGGGGCGGCGTCCGGCCGGCGCTCTGGCGCAACACTGCGCAGCGCGCCGAGCCCCTCTTGCGCCGGAATTCGCAAGCTCCTTACGGCCAGCGTCGGCGCAGCCTGATCGGCGGCGCCCCCTCACACTTTAATCGGCGCGCATGTCATCAAGGCTTCACCATTCTAACGATAATCGCGGCATGCGCCGGCGGCCCGCCATGCCGGGCCGCCACCGGGTCTGTCTGCGGTTCTTTTCAGGCCCCACCTATGGTGTAATGCCGGCATGCAAGTGACCAGCCAGTTCAAGACCGTCGCGCTCGTCGGGCGCAACAATACGCCAGGTATCGGCGAGCCGCTGACCGCGCTCGCCTCGTGCATCGCGAAACGCGGCTTCGAAGTCGTGTTCGAGGCGGACACCGCCGCGGAAATCGGCATCACCGACTATCCGGCGCTGCGTCCCGCCGAGATCGGCGCGCGTGCCGACGTCGCCGTCGTGCTGGGCGGCGACGGCACGATGCTCGGCATCGGCCGTCAGCTTGCGCCGTACCGCACGCCGCTCATCGGCATCAACCATGGGCGGCTCGGTTTCATCACAGACATCCCGATCTCCGACATGCGCGAGATCGTGCCGCAAATGCTGTCCGGCCATTTCGAGCGCGAAGAACGCCTGCTGCTCGAAGCGCGCATCATGCGCGACGGCAATCCGATCTACCACGCGCTGGCCTTCAACGACGTGGTGGTCAACCGCAGCGGCTTTTCAGGGATGGCGGAACTGCACGTCTCGGTGGACGGGCGCTTCATGTACAACCAGCGCTCGGACGGCCTGATCGTCGCCACGCCGACCGGCTCGACCGCTTATGCGCTGTCGTCGCAGGGGCCGATCCTGCACCCGCAATTGCAGGGCATCGTGCTCGTGCCGATCGCGCCGCACGCGCTGTCGAACCGGCCGATCGTGCTGCCGGACGACTCGAAGGTGAGCATCCAGATCGTCTCCGGGCGCGAAGTGAACGTCAATTTCGACATGCAGTCGTTCACCTCGCTCGAGTTGAGCGACACGATCGAGGTGCGCCGCTCGCGTCATACGGTGCCGATGCTGCATCCGGTCGGCTACAGCCACTACGCCACGTTGCGCAAGAAGCTGCACTGGAACGAATACCCGTCGCACGAAGAAGATCCCAAGCCCTGAGCGGCGTAGTCACGCTGGAACGCCAAGGCCCAAGCTACCGCCGCTGCCGAAACTGAATTTCAAGCTCATCAGACGACCTCCATGCTTCGCCACCTCTCGATACGCGACTTCGTCATCGTCGCCGCGCTCGACCTCGAATTCGACAGCGGCTTTACTGTTTTCTCGGGCGAAACCGGCGCCGGCAAGTCGATCCTGATCGACGCGCTGGCGCTCGCACTCGGCGCGCGCGCCGACGCGAGCGTCGTACGCACCGGCGAGAGCCGCGCCGACATCACTGCAGAGTTCGAGACCCATGCGCAGGTCGAGCAATGGCTCGACGAGCAGGCGCTCGGCGCGGCGACCGACAGCGACGCGCATGACGGCACCGTGATGCTGCGGCGCGTGGTGGACGCCAACGGCCGCTCGCGCGCGTTCATCAACGGCACGGCGGCGACACTCGCGCAGTTGCGCGAGGTGGGCGAGATGCTGGTGGACATTCACGGCCAGCACGCGCACCAGTTGCTGATGCGCCCCGACGCGCAACGCCAACTGTTCGATACCCACGCGGGTCTGTCCGACACCGCCGCCGCCGTCACGCGCGGGTGGCGCACGTGGCGCGAGAGGGTTCAGGCGGTCGAGCACGCGCAGACCCGCGACCGCGAGTTGCAGCTGGAGCGCGAGCGCCTCGCCTGGCAGCTCACCGAACTGGACAAGCTCGCGCCGCGACCGGGCGAGTGGGAAGAGGTCAACGCCGAGCACCATCGTTTGTCACACTCGGCCAATCTGATCGACGGCGTGCAAGGCGCGCTCGGCGCGCTGTCCGAGTCCGACGAGGCGATGATCACCCACCTTGCGTCGATCGTGTCGAAGGTGCGCAACCTGGCCGAGATCGATCCTGCGCTGAACGACGTCCTCGCCGCGCTCGAACCCGCCGAAATCCAGTTGCAGGAAGCGGCGTACTCGCTGAGTCATTACGCGCAAAAGCTCGAACTCGATCCTGAGCGCCTCGCGCAAGTCGAAAAGCGCCTCGACGCGCTACATTCGGCCGCGCGCAAATTCCGCCTGCAGCCGCAGACGCTCCCCGAGGAACATCAGGCGCGGCGCGCGCAACTGGATGCGCTCGACGCCGCCGCCGATCTCGACAGCCTGCACGCCGCAGAGGCGAAGGCCAGGGAAGCGTACCTGGCCGAGGCGAAGAAACTCTCGAAGGCGCGTGCGAAAGCCGGCACCGCCTTGGGCGCGGCGGTCACCACCGGCATGCAGGAACTGTCGATGAAAGGCGGCAGCTTCGAAGTCGCGCTGGTGCCGCTACCCGAAGGCGGCGCGCATGGTTTGGAGCAGGTCGAGTTCCGCGTCGCGGGTCACGCCGGCGTGCCGCCGCGGCCGCTCGCCAAGGTCGCCTCGGGCGGCGAACTGGCGCGTATCAGCCTCGCGCTCGCGGTCATCGCCAGCGCGGCCAGCCCGACACCCACGCTGATCTTCGACGAAGTGGATACGGGCATCGGCGGCGGCGTCGCCGAAGTGGTCGGGCGGTTGTTGCATCAGCTCGGGCAAGCACGCCAGGTGCTGTGCGTGACCCACTTGCCGCAAGTCGCCGCGCGCGGCGACCACCATTTCCAGGTGGCGAAAGCCGGCAACGGTAAAGGCGGCACGGTGAGCAGCGTAATCTCACTCGACAGGGCGAGCCGCGTCGAGGAAGTCGCGCGGATGCTCGGCGGCCTGGAAATCACCGCGACCACGCGCAAGCACGCGAAGGAAATGCTGGCCGCCTGAAACGGCGCAGCCGGGAGGGCGCTCACCCTCGCGCTTGCCCCGGCCGTCGACCAATACTTCTGCACGTCGTGAGCCAGGCGGGGATCGATTACGCCCGCCGCCCCGCTCTCACGTCGCGCGGCACAGCCTCACCCGAACACCCGCTTCCACAACGCCAGCACCGCTTCACGCTCGGTGCCGACCAGCGCCGGATCGACGCGCGCCTTCTCCATCCCGTCGAGCCGCAGCTTGTGCTGCAACTTGCGATACGTGCGATACGCCGCGCCGACCGTCTCGGCTTCTTCCTCGCTCATCAGGCCGAAGCGCGACACTTCGCGCAGCAACGCGATGTTGCCGGTATTGCGGATCAGCTCGGGATCGCGGGCCGCGTGCAGCAGCACCCAGTACTGCACGGTGAATTCGATATCGACCATCCCGCCACGGTCGTGCTTCAGATCGAACAGCGCCGGCGTGTGGTTCGGATGCCCCGCCCTGACGCGCTCGCGCATCTCGACGATCTCCTTCGCGAGCGGCGCCGCGTCGCGCGGCGTGGTCAACACCTGTTCGCGGATCGCCTCGAACTTCGCGCCGATCTCGGCATCGCCCGCGCAGTAGCGCGCGCGGGTCAGCGCCTGGTGCTCCCAGACCCACGCGGTGTTGGCCGCGTCGCCTTCGCGCAACTGGTAGCGGCGGAACGCGTCCAGGTCGGTGACGAGCAGACCCGATTCGCCGTTCGGCCGCAAGCGCAGGTCGACATCGAACAACGTGCCGGCGCCGGTCGCGGTGGTCAGCCAGGTGATCAGGCGGCGGGTGTAGGTGGCGTAGACGTCGGCCGCGGCGTCGTCGGCATCGTCGTACAGGAAGATCACGTCGAGGTCGGACGCGTAGCCCAGCTCCTTGCCGCCCAGCTTGCCGTAGGCGATCACCGCAAAGCGCGGCACCTCGCGGTGACGCTTCGACAACTGGTTCCAGACCGCTTCGAGCGTGACGTCGAGCACGGCGTCGGCGAGCTCCGACAGCCGGTCGCTCACGTGCTCGACGCTCAGCTTGCCGGCGAGATCAATCAGCAGAATGCGGAACACCTCGGCCTGGTGCGCGTGGCGCAGCAGATCCATCTGCTGCTCCACGCCGTCGGCGGCGGCCAGCCGCAAGCGCAGCGTGCGCTTGAACTCGGGCCAGTCGAACGGGCTGTTGATCGCTTCGTCGTCCAGCAGTTCGTCGAGCAGTTGCGGGTGGCGAATCAGATAACCGGCCGCCCAGCGCGAGCCGCCCAGCACCGACAGGACCTGATGCAGCGCCTGCGGATACTCGGTCAACAGCGCGAGGTAGGCGCCGCGCCGGCTCACCGCTTCGAGCAGATCGAACAGGCGCGCGACCGTGTCGTCGCGCCGCTCGGGCGGCTCGAGCGTACGCGCGGCTTCTAGCGCTCGCTGCGCGACAATATCGAAACGTTGCCGGCTACGCTCGGCGAGCCCCGTGTAACGCGACGACTGCCACACCGCGCGCAAGCGCGCGAGCAGATCGCCCGGCTCGGCCACACCGAGTTCGATGAGACGCGCGCGCAATGCTTCATCGGCGCTGTCGTCAGCGAGCGCGCTGCTCCACACCCATGCGGCGGCGCCGTCTTCAGGCGCACCGCAGCCGTCGCGGCCGCTCACCTTGTCGGCGAAAATCTGGTCGAACTGTTGCTCGACGAATTCGCGATGCGCATCGAGCTTCGCCATCAGTGCCGCGTAGTCGTCGCAACCCATCGTGCGCGAAAGCGCGGCGCGCTCTTCCGGGTCGACCGGCATCGCGTGGGTTTGCGCATCGTTGCGGTATTGCAGACGGTGCTCGAGTTCGCGCAGGAACCGGTAGGCGACCGACAGCTTCTCGCACACCGACGTATCCAGCAGCCCATGAGCGGCGGCGTGCCGCAACACGGCGAGCGTCGGCCGCACGCGAAAGCCCGCGTCCTGGCCGCCGCGAATCAGCTGGAACACCTGCGCGCTGAATTCGATTTCGCGGATGCCCCCGCGCCCGAGCTTGATGTCGTCGGCCTTGTCGGGCCGCATCGACGCGCGGCGCTGCGCCTCCTGGCGAATCTGCAGATGCAGCGCGCGAATCGCGCTGATCACGCCGAAGTCGAGATAGCGACGATAGACGAACGGCGTGACAATCGCGTCGAGCTGCTTCTGCAACCGCTGCGCCGCGTCGCTCGCGCCTTCCGACACGAGGCGCCCCTTGATCCACGCATAGCGCTCCCACTCGCGGCCCTGCACGTAGAAATACTCTTCGAGCATGCCGACGCTGCACACGAGCGGCCCGGAGTCGCCGTTCGGCCGCAGGCGCATGTCGACCCGGAACACGTAGCCGTCGGCGGTCACTTCGGCGAGCGCGCCGATCAAACGCTTACCGAGGCGTGTGAAGAAGTCCTGCGTCGCGATCGGCGAACGCTGGCCGCCCGCCGTCTCGCCGTCCTCTTCATAGACGAAGATCAGGTCGATGTCCGACGACACGTTCAGCTCGCGCCCACCCAGCTTGCCCATGCCGACCACGCCGAGCGTGAGCCGCTCGCCCTGCGGGCCGCGTGGTTCGCCGTAGAGCGTTTCCAGCTCGGCGGACAGCACCGCGAGCGCACGCTGGATTGTCGTCTCCGCCAGATCGGTCATCGCCCCGGTCACTTCGGCGATGTCCGCCTTACCTGCCAGATCGCGCTCCATCACCGCGCAAAACACCTCGGTGCGCAGTTGGCGCAAGGCCCGTTTGAGTGCATCCTCGTTAAGTGGCGCGCCGGCTGCGCCGGCCGCTTCGGCGCACAACGCGTCGAAACGCGCGTCGATGCGCTCGCGGGTCAGCGGCGCGCCCGCCAGCGCCGCCACGTGCGCGACGAGTGACGGACGGGCTGCCGCGGCGCGCGCGGCGTAGTGTGAATAGCTGGAACTCAGGAGTGTCGCGTCAGTCATCAAAGGTCTGGCTCGCTCGTTGCTTGGATAGCGTGGTTCGATCCGCTGTAACACCTCGATCCGGGGCGCCGATGCAGGCCGTGAGGCGGCGTGCAGACAGGGTTTGCCGGAAGTCCGCCGACCCTTTGCCGTGTGTTACATTTCGTCGTTAATCCGCAAAACTACCATATCGCCCACGCGCCGCCGCATGTCCGAGCGAAACGAATCCGCCGAGCACCACGAACCCGGGCAGGTCGGACCTGTGAGCGGACACGACCACATCGTGCTGCGTCGGACTTTGCGCGTCGTCCTCGTCATCGCGCTGGTCCTCTACTTCATCGCCACGACGCTGTTTCTCGGCTTGCGCTACGTCGTGCTGCCGCGCATCGACTCGTTCCGCCCGCGCATCGAAGCGGTCGTTTCCGAGAAGCTGCGCACGCAGTTCACCATCGGCAAGCTGGCGCCGCATTGGAGCGGTTTTCAGCCGGGCGTCGACGTGACCAACCTCGTGATCCGCGATCACGAAGGCAAACCCGCGCTGACGATTCCGCACGCCACCGCCGCGCTGTCTTGGCGATCGCTCTGGCAGTTTCATCCGGCGCTCTCCAGCTTGATCGTCGATCAACCCGACGTGCTGGTCTCGCGCAACGCCGACGGCGTGCTGTCGGTCGCGGGCGTGCCGGTGCCGACCCGGCATAGCGGCAACGACACGCTCTCCACCTGGCTGCTGCGCCAGCAAGCGATCGTGCTGCGCGGCGGCGTGCTGCGCTGGCGCGATGCGCAACACGCGGCGCCGGAACTCGCGCTGCGCGACATCCGCATCGCGATCCTGAACGATGGCTACGATCACCGGCTCGCGCTGCAGGCGCCCGCCGAAGGCCAGGTGCTGCACGGCCCGATCGACTTCCGCACGCATTTCAGGCACGCGCCGCTCAGCGCGATCGGCAAGCCGATCAATTGGACCGGGCAGGTGTACATGTCGACGGGCCCGGTCGATCTGCCGACGCTCGCGCGCTACATCGACTTCCCGATCGAGACGTTTGCCGGCCGCATCGACAACGCGATCTGGGGCGACTTCGCCGAGGGCCGCATGAAGACGGCGAGCGGCAAGCTGACCGGCGCCGACGTCGCGCTGCGGGTGCGTCCAACGCAGCCCAAGCTGCTGCTGCCGGTCGCGCATTTCTCGTGGCACCTCGATCTCGCCCAGCAGGGCGACTACCGGCTGCAACTCACCGACCTGCGCGCCGAACTCGGCCAGCCACCGCTCGAGGACGGCACGCCGCTCACCCGCACGCTCCAGTTCGCGACGCTCGACGGCCGCTACCGGAGGGCGTCGCAGCAGCATGGGCAACTCGTGAGCGTCACCGGCGACCGCGTCGACCTGGGCATCCTCGCGGAATTCAGCCGCGCGCTGCCGCTGCCGCGGCGTCTGCTGAACAACCTGGTGCGCTTTAATCCGCGCGGCCTGATGGCCAACTACGTGATCGAGGTCGAGCGCGGCAAGCCGGAGTCGGGCGAAGTGGGCGGCGATCGTCACACGACCGGCGCGGAGCCGATCGAGCGCTATCGCTTCAAGGGTGATCTGCAGGGCATCAGCGTGGCCGCCCAGGAACCGCCGCCGGGACTCACCGCGCGCAACCACCCGCGCGCGGGCATCCCCGGCATCGAAAATGTGTGGGGCAGCGTCGACGCCGACGAAAACCATGGCACCGCGCTTCTCGACACGTCCAATGTGGCCATCACGCTGCCGGGCGTGTTCGACGATCCGCGCCTGAAGCTCGACCGTTTGCATGGCCGCGCCGACTGGACCATCACGCCGAAGGCGCCCGGCGAGAACCGTCCGGGGTTTGCGGTGAAGGTGGCCGATTTCGCGGTCTCGAACGCGGACGTCGCGGCCACCGCGAGCGCGAGCTACAGCAACCCCGGCCACGGCCGCGGCTCGCTCGATCTGAAGGCCGACTTCCAGCGCGCCCAGGTGCCGCGCATCACCCGCTATCTGCCGACCAGCATCAGCGAAAAGCTGCGCATCTATCTGGGCCACGGGCTGCAGGCGGGCATCTCGCAGGGCGCGACGATCGAAGTGCATGGCGACCTGACCAAATTCCCGTACTCGCGCGATCCCGACGCCGGCATCTTCCATATCGTCGCGCCGTTCAAGGGCGGCAAATTCGATCCTTCGCCCTACCCGCCGCGCAATATGCGCAACGGCACGCCGAACGTGTGGCCGCCGCTCGACGGCATCGACGGCGTGTTCGAACTCAAGCAGAACGTGATGCGCTTTGACATCGCCCGCGGGCGGTACAGGCGCGTCGCGCTGACCGGCGTCAACGGCAGGATCGACGACCTCGGCAACCGGGGCTCGAATCTCGTCATCCAGGGTAATGGGCGCGGGCCGCTCGCCGACATGCTCGACTACGTGAACGACAGCTCGCTCGGCATCATGGCCCGGCACCAGACGGAAAAGATTCGCGCCGAAGGACCCGCGTCACTCGCGCTCAAGCTGACGGTGCCGCGCACGCCGAAACCGCATATCGGCGTGGAAGGCGCGGTCGGCTTCCTGAACAACCGGCTGAGCGTGCCGCGCGTGCCGCCGCTGTCGCAACTGAACGGCCGGGTGCGTTTCACCGAACGTACGGCCCAGCTCGACCGGCTCTCCGGGCAGTTCCTCGGCGGCGACGTGCATGCCAACGGCGGGCTGCGGCAGAACGGCACGTACGCGCTGGCGCTCAACGGCCATATCGCCGTCGACGCGGCGCGCGGCCTCGATCTGCATGGTCCGGCAGCGCAGGTGCTGACGCGCCTGAGCGGCACGGCGCCCTACGCGCTGAACGTGCGCGGCGCCAAGGGCAGCTTGCCGGAAGTGACCGCGAACTCCGATCTGACCGGCCTCGCGCTCGACTTCCCGGCGCCGTTCGCCAAGCCGGCCGGCGAGGCGATGCCGCTGCACTTCGCCGTCAACCCGTCCGCCGCGCCGGGCGAAGCCGGTCTGGAACGCGCCGACCTGACCTTCGGCCCGATCGCCGCCGCGTATCTGTTGCGTTATCAGCCCAAAGCGCTGCCGACGGTCGTGCGCGGCGCGATCGGCGTGAACAGGCCCGCCGATCTGCCATCCGACGGCGTGGTCGCCGCCGTCGACCTGCCGGCGTTCGACGCCGACGCGTGGCGCGCGCTCGTCATGCAGATGCGCACCCAGGGCGCGGCTTCGAACTCCCCGCCGGGGACCCCGCCCACTGCGCCCCCGGCGCCCCCTGCGCCCGCGGCCGCCACGCCGCCGGCTGCGCCGAATCCGGCCGTCACACAATTCCTGCCGAACCGCTTCGCGCTGCACATCGATACGCTGACGCTGCTCAAGCGCCACTGGGACGACGTGATCGTCGGCGCGTCGCATGCGGAGGGCAAATGGCAGGCGAACATCGCGTCGAACCAGGTGTCCGGCCACGTGTCGTGGCTGCCGGGCGCCACTCGCGGATCGCCGGGCACGCTGCAGGCGCGCTTTGCGCGCGTCGTGATTCCGTCGGTCGAGGACAAGGACCTGCTCGGCCCGGCGATGTCGGCGCCCGCGCAGAACATGCCGTCGATCGATCTGGTGGTCAACGAGCTGATCGTGCGCGAGCGCAACGTCGGCCGGCTCGAAGTCGACGCGCACAACTTCGAAGAGGACGGCGTGCCGGTCTGGCAGCTCGACAAGCTCGACATCACGAATCCCGCCGCCACGCTCAGCGCCACCGCGAACTGGCGCACCTCGACGGGACTGGGCGCCGCCGCCGACGAAAGCACGCCGCGCCGCACCGTGTTCGATTTCAAGCTCGACATCAAGGACGCCGGCGCGCTGATCGAACGCTTCGGCCTGCCGCGCACGATCAAGGGCGGCACGGGCTCGCTGTCGGGCAAGCTGGCATGGCTCGGCGCCCCGGCCGTGATCGACTTTCCGACGCTCAACGGCAATCTGGCGGCGGACCTGCACCATGGCCAGATCCTCAAGATCGACCCGGGCGTCGCCACGCTGCTGGGCGTGCTCAGCCTGCAAAGCCTCGCGCGTATCGCCACGCTGGATTTCCGCGACGTGATCGGCGAAGGGCTGCCGTTTTCCAGCGTCACCGCCACCGCGCAGATTCACGACGGCATCGGCCGCACGGACAACTTCACGATGGTGACCGCGCCGGCGCGCGTCGACATGACGGGCACGGTCGATCTCGTGCAGAAGTCCCAGGACATGCATCTCCACGTCACGCCGACCGTGAGCGTGGGCGCCGGCGTGATCGCCGCGGCGGTCATCAATCCGTTCTTCGGGCTGGGCGCGCTGTTGGCTGATCTCGCACTCACCCACTCGGTCTCGCACGTGTTCGCGCGCGAATACGCGATCACCGGTTCGTGGTCGAAACCGCACGTCGAGCGGGTGACGGGCGATCGCGGTAATATGGACGTTCCGGCTTCGACTGTTGAAGCGCACTGAGTTTTATCCGGCCCCCGGATTGCTTTTTTGGCCGGCCGAGCGCCCAGTGCCGCGACGGCGGCCCCAGCCCGCCCTGAACGACGTAAGCGGCGCAGCGGTTCGCGCCGCCGCCTTGCCGGGAGTTTTCCGAAACGCTCATGAGCGAAACACACGTCCTTCCCCCCTCATCCACCGCGGCGTCCAGCGGTTCCCTGCCAAGCACCTTCCGGATCGCCGCGCTGCAGATGGTGAGCACGCCGGATCGCGAACGCAATCTGGCCGAAGCGCAGCGCCTGATCGCCGAAGCCGCCGCCGACGGCGCGCAACTCGTGCTGCTGCCCGAATACTTCTGCTTCATGGGCTTCAAGGACACCGACAAGCTGGCGGTACGCGAGCCCTACAAGGACGGCCCGATCCAGCGTTTCCTCGCCGATGCCGCCCGCCGCCACCAGATCTGGCTGATCGGCGGTACGCTGCCGATCACCGCGCCGGAAGCATCGCGCGTACTGAACACCACGCTGGTGTTCGACCCGCAAGGCAACGAAGCCGCGCGCTACGACAAGATTCATCTGTTCAACTTCGAGAAGGGCGAAGAATCGTTCGACGAGGCGCGCACCATCTGCCCCGGCGGCGAGGTCCGCAGCTTCGAGGCGCCGTTCGGCCGCGTGGGCCTGTCGGTCTGCTACGATCTGCGCTTTCCGGAGCTGTACCGGCGCATGGGCGATTGCGCGCTGATCGTGGTGCCATCCGCCTTTACCTACACCACCGGGCGCGCGCATTGGGAAACGCTGCTGCGCGCCCGGGCGGTCGAAAACCAGTGTTACGTGCTGGCCGCGGCGCAAGGCGGCAAACATGAGAACGGCCGCCGCACCTGGGGCCACAGCATGCTGATCGACCCATGGGGCGACATCATCGCGGTGCGCGACGAAGGCGCCGGCGTGGTCGCCGGCAATCTCGAGCGTGCGCGCATCGAAGAAGTGCGGCAGAGCTTGCCCGCCTGGCGTCATCGTGTGCTCAGTTGAAACGACATTGAAACTGCGGCGCCCGTCACTCATATGGTGGCTCCGGCGCTAACCGACTCCTATCGAGCAGAACATACTTCGCATGAACATCATCGAACCCGGTATCCGTAATCTCGCCACCGCCAAGGACATCCTCCTGACGCCCTACGGTCTCGACGAATCCCTGCTCACCCGCACGCTCGCCGAAATCTTCACGCACAAGATCGATTACGCGGACCTGTACTTCCAGTACACGCGCAGCGAAGCGTGGAGTCTCGAAGAAGGCATCGTGAAGTCGGGCAGCTTCAGCATCGACCAGGGCGTCGGCGTGCGCGCCGTGTCGGGCGACCGCACCGCTTTCGCGTACTCGGACGACCTGTCGCCTGAAGCGATTCGTCAGGCGGCGCTCGCCACCCGCTCGATTGCCAAGGCGGGTGGCGGCAAGCAGAAGATCAAGGTAGCTACGTCGCTGACCGGCATCGCCGGACGCGACTTGTACCTGCCGTCCGATCCGCTCCATTCGCTCGACGCGACCGCCAAGGTCAAGCTGCTCGAGCGCATCGAACAGATGGCGCGCGGCCGCGATCCGCGCATCCAGCAGGTGATGGCGGGCCTCGCCGGCGAATACGACGTGGTGCTGGTCGCGCGCAGCGACGGCGGCTTCGCGGCCGACATCCGGCCGCTCGTGCGCGTGTCGGTCACGGTGATCGCCGAGCAGAACGGCCGCCGCGAAATCGGCAGCGGCGGCGGCGGCGGGCGTTTCGATTACGGCTATTTCACCGACGAAGTGCTGTCGCGCTACGTCGACGACGCGGTGCATGCGGCGCTGGTCAACCTCGACGCGCGTCCGGCGCCGGCCGGCGCGATGACCGTCGTGCTCGGACCCGGCTGGCCCGGCGTGCTGCTGCACGAAGCGATCGGCCACGGCCTCGAGGGCGACTTCAACCGCAAGGGCTCGTCGGCATTCGCGGGACGTATCGGCGAACAGGTTGCCGCCAAGGGCGTGACCGTGGTCGACGACGGCACGCTGCCGAATCGCCGCGGCTCGCTCAATATCGACGACGAAGGCAACCCGACCCAGTGCACGACGCTGATCGAGGACGGCATCCTGAAGGGCTACATCCAGGACACGCTGAACGCGCGGCTAATGAAGATGCCGGTCACCGGCAACGCGCGCCGCGAATCGTACGCGGCGCTGCCGATGCCGCGCATGACCAACACGTACATGCTCAACGGCGACAAGGACCCGCAGGAAATTCTCGCGTCGGTGAAGAACGGCTTGTACGCGGTGAACTTCGGCGGCGGCCAGGTCGACATCACGAACGGCAAGTTCGTGTTCTCGGCCTCTGAGGCGTACATGATCGAAAACGGCAAGATCACGTACCCGGTCAAGGGTGCGACGCTGATCGGCAGCGGTCCGGAATCGCTGAAGTACGTCAGCATGATCGGCAACGACATGAAGCTCGATTCGGGCGTCGGCGTGTGCGGCAAGGAAGGCCAGAGCGTCCCGGTGGGCGTCGGCCAGCCGACGCTGCGCATTGACCGGATGACGGTGGGCGGCACGGCCTGATTCTGCGGAAAACGCATACTTCGTGCATGCAATGGGCGAAGTATGCGGGTTTCCCGCATTTTTACACCCCTATGCTTGTCAGCCGAGCTTGAGCGGGTTATAAAGTCACTCACCCTTTTTGACCAGCCACCTCATTTCGCCATGTCCGCCAAGTTTTACTTTTACTTTTTTTGGTATCTCAGACCGCTGGCGGATCGAGAGGGGTGTTAGTGCACGCAGGACACCGAGAATTCCCGAAAACCGCCAGCTAAGCCTGGCGGTTTTTTTTTCGCCTCATACATCTGCAACCGCAGTTGAAATCGCATCTAGAACTTTGTCGTTGAACATTTTTTGATTGTGGTCCGCTCTGGCATCGCTGCCTCATCACAGCCTTCGTTGCCCGCGCGAACACGCTACGAACCGATTCAGGAGAACAACATGCCCCCGCACAACACCGACGATGTCCGCATTCGCGAATTGAAAGAACTCACGCCACCCGCTCACCTGATCCGCGAATTCGCCTGCGACGAAACGGTGTCCGACGTGATCTACAACTCGCGCAACGCGATGCATCGGATTCTGCATGGCATGGAAGACCGGCTGATCGTGATCATCGGCCCGTGCTCGATTCACGATCCGAAGGCGGCGATGGAATACGCCGGACGCCTGATCGAGCAGCGCAAGCGCTTCGCCGGCGAACTCGAAATCGTGATGCGCGTGTACTTTGAAAAGCCGCGCACGACGGTCGGCTGGAAGGGTCTCATCAACGACCCGCATATGGACAACAGCTTCAAGATCAACGACGGCCTGCGCGCCGCGCGCGAACTGCTATTGCGCATCAACGAACTGGGCCTGCCGGCCGGCACCGAATACCTCGACATGATCAGCCCGCAATACATCGCCGATCTGATCTCGTGGGGAGCGATCGGCGCGCGCACCACCGAGTCGCAGGTGCATCGCGAACTCGCCTCGGGACTGTCGTGCCCGGTCGGCTTCAAGAACGGCACGGACGGCAACGTCAAGATCGCGGTCGACGCGATCAAGGCCGCCTCGCAGCCGCACCATTTCCTTTCGGTCACCAAGGGTGGTCACTCGGCGATCGTGTCGACGGCCGGCAATGAGGACTGCCACATCATCCTGCGCGGCGGCAAGACGCCGAACTACGATGCGGACAGCGTCAACGCGGCTTGCGCGGACATCAGCAAGGCCGGTCTCGCAGCACGCCTGATGATCGACGCGAGCCACGCAAACAGTTCGAAGAAGCACGAGAACCAGATTCCGGTGTGCGCGGATATCGGCCGCCAGATTGCTTCGGGCGACGAACGGATTGTCGGCGTGATGGTGGAGTCGCACCTGGTGGCAGGCCGCCAGGATCTGCAGGAAGGTTGCGCACTGACGTACGGCCAGAGCATCACCGATGCGTGCATCGGCTGGGACGAAAGCGTCGCAGTGCTCGAAGGTCTCGCCGAAGCGGTCAAGCAACGGCGCGTTGCGCGCGGCAGCGGCAACTAAAGCGCTGCCACGCTGCCACGCTGCCTTCAGGCAGATCCGTAGAAAGCCCGGCTCGTCGAGCCGGGCTTTTTTTGGCCGAACGGCCGAATGGTGCTTCATATTCCGCCTCTGTACCGTAACAGCTCATCGCCGGTCGCGGACGACTTGACCGGGTGGGATGTTGCGTATAAAATTTTGTACAGAAAAGGCGGTTATGGAGCAGGAAAAAGAAATTCGCTGGTTGGGTTCCAGCTACCGCGATTTACTCGCCTTTCCCGAAGAACCACGTCGTCGCGCGGGATTCCAGCTCGGCAAGATCCAGGCGGGACTCGACCCGGACGACTGGAAGCCGTTCGACTCGATCGGCGCCGGAACTCGCGAAATCCGCATCAGGGATCCTGACGGCATTTTTCGCGTGATGTATGTGACCAAGTACGTCGAAGCGCTGTATGTGCTGCATTGCTTCCAGAAGAAAACGCAGAAGCTGGAGCCGCATGACAGGAAGATTGCCGAGACGCGATACCGCGCCATCATCAACAATAGGAAAACTTAACAAATGACGATCGACACGAAAATTCGTCACGTGACGCGGCCCGGTGCGAATCTGTTCCTCGAACTGGGCTTTTCCGCCGACGAGGCGAAGCGCCTGCACACCGCATCGCAAAAGCAGATCAACGACACGCGGCTGCTGAAAGAGCAATTGATGACCGAACTCTCCAGCTGGATCGAACAACACCATCTGAAGCAAGCTGAGGCCGCCGAGATTCTGATGGTGTCGCGTCCGCGTGTATCCGACGTGGTCAACAAGAAAACCACCAAGTTCACCATCGACACGCTGGTCGAAATGATGAGCCGCATCGGCAAGCCGGTTACGCTGGCCGTCGGCTAACGCGTGCCGCTTGTCCGCACGCTAGCCCGCGTTGCGATCGTGCTGCCACAGCACGTCGGTGCCGCCGTCAGCGCGATTGAGCACGCGCGCGAGCACGAACAGCAAGTCCGATAGCCGGTTCACGTACTGACGCGGCGCCGCGTTGATTGGCTCGTCTTCTCCCAATGCCACGATCGCCCGCTCGGCGCGGCGGCAGACGGTACGGCACACATGCGCAAGCGCCGCCGAGCGCGAGCCGCCCGGCAGAATGAACTCCTTCAGCGGCGGCAATGCCGCGTTGTAATCGGCGAGCCAGCCGTCGAGTTGGGCGAGATGCCGGTCGGTGATCATCGTGTGGCCGGGAATGCAGAGTTCGCCGCCGAGATCGAACAGATCATGCTGGATCGCGATCAGCGCCGCGCGCACCGTGTCAGGCAGCGTTTCGCACAACAGCACACCGAGGTTCGAATTGAGTTCGTCGACGTCGCCAATCGCGGCAATGCGCGCGCTGTCCTTACGTACGCGGCGACCGTCGCCCAGTCCGGTGGTACCGTCGTCGCCCGTGCGGGTCGCGATCTTGCTCAAGCGGTTGCCCATGATGTCTCCCATCCATTCAGTGACGATGCGTCCATGCAAACGGCACGGTTCAGCGCAAAACGGCCGGCTGGCCATCGCGTTTATCCATATTGCGCGCATCGTGAAGTCGCCGCCATTATAGAAGCCGTGGGCGTCCTGACGCCGGCCGGCGGGCGATCGGCGTAAAATGAAATAGCTGCTGCAAACAAGCTGTACACGAAAATTTCAGCGATCGTTTTTCATGGGAGCGGAGTCGGTGCTTTGCGCTAACTCCGGTCGACTGCGTTGCATGGGACCGGACTAAGCGCTAAAGCGCTAACTCCGGTCGACCGCGTTGCATGGGACCGGAGTAAGCGCTAAAGCGCTAACTCCGGTCGACACAGGAGACATGCGTGAATCATCCCGTACCGCCGGCCCCGCTGCGCCGGCCTTTTCCCGCCGAGCTGCTCGACGCGCTCAAAGCGACCTTCAGCGAGCGCGTATCGGTTGCCGAAGCCGTGCGTGCCCACCACGGCCGCGACGAATCGCCGTTCGACCCCCAACTGCCTGACGCCGTCGTGTTCGCGCGCACGACCGAAGACGTGCAAGCCGTCGTCAAACTGTGCGGCCAGTACAACGTGCCGATCATTCCATACGGCAACGGTTCATCGCTCGAAGGACATCTGCTCGCCGTCCAAGGCGGCGTGTCGATCGATCTGTCGGAAATGAACCGCGTGCTGTCGATCAACGCCGAAGACCTCACCGTCACCGTCGAGCCCGGCATTTCGCGCAAGCAGTTGAACGAAGCGCTGCGCGACACCGGCCTGTTCTTTCCGATCGACCCGGGCGCGGACGCGAGCATCGGCGGCATGTCGGCCACGCGCGCGTCGGGCACGAACGCCGTGCGCTACGGCACGATGCGCGAGAACGTGCTCGGCCTGACCGTCGTGCTCGCCGATGGCCGCGTGATCAAGACCGGCACGCGGGCGCGCAAGTCGTCGGCGGGTTACGACCTGACGCGTCTGTTCGTCGGCTCGGAGGGCACGCTCGGCGTGATCACCGAAATCACCGTCCGCCTTTATCCGCAACCGGAAGCGGTCTCCGCCGCGGTATGCGCATTTGCGTCGATGGGCGATGCGGTGCGCGCGGTCATCGAAACGATCCAAATCGGTGTGCCGATCGCGCGCGTCGAGTTCGTCGACTCGCTCGCGATCCGCTCGATCAACCGCCATTCGAATCTGACACTGCGCGAGGCGCCCATGCTGTTCTTCGAATTTCACGGCACCGAGGCCGGTGTGAAGGAACAGGCCGAACTGGTCCAGGAGATCGCCGCGCAGAATGCTGGCGAAGGCTTCGAATGGGCGACGCGCCCGGAAGACCGCAGTCGTCTGTGGAACGCGCGTCACAACGCCTATTTCGCGATGCTGCAACTGAAGCCCGGCTGCCGCGCCGTCACGACCGACGTCTGCGTGCCGATCTCGCGTCTCGCAGAATGCGTGGTGGAAACGGAGCAGGATCTGAAAGCGTCGCCGCTGCCCTGCCCGATCGTCGGCCATGTCGGCGACGGCAACTTCCACGTCGCGATCCTGATCGACCCGAACAAGCCCGAAGAGCTCGCGGAAGCCGAGCGTCTGAACCATCGCATCGTGCAACGCGCGCTGCGCATGGACGGCACCTGCACCGGCGAGCACGGCGTCGGCCTGCACAAGATGGGCTTTCTGCTCGAAGAACACGGCGATGTCGCCGTCGATACGATGCGCTCGATCAAGCACGCACTCGATCCGCGCAACCTGATGAACCCGGGCAAGATTTTTTCCTGGGCAACCTAGCTATGGCATAGGCGTTGTCGGGCGCGGCCGCATTGCATTGGCCGCCGCGCCGGCGTCGAAACAAGGCAGCTCGAAACAAGAGCAAGTCTGGCGAAAGGCACGAGGAGACAAGTCACATGAACGCACCCGCTGAACTGACGCCTGAAGTACTCGCCCAGCGCCAGCGCGAAGTCGTGCAGGCGCTGATGGCCGTGTTGCCGACCCACTGTCTGCTGTATCGCGAGGAAGACACCGTCGCCTATGAATGCGACGGCCTCGCCGCGTACCGGCGTCTGCCGCTCGCGGTCGCGTTGCCGGAGACGGAATCGCAGGTGCAGCGCATCGTGCAGATCTGCCACCGGCTCGACGTGCCGATCGTGCCGCGCGGCGCGGGCACCGGCCTGTCCGGCGGCGCGATGCCGATCCGTCATGGCGTCGTGGTGTCGCTTGCGCGCTTCAGGAAAATCGTCGAAGTCGATTCATACGCGCGAACCGCCACGGTGCAACCGGGCGTGCGCAATCTGTCGATCTCCGAAGCCGCGGCGCCGTACGGCCTGTACTACGCGCCCGACCCGTCGTCGCAGATCGCCTGCACGATCGGCGGCAACGTCTCGGAGAATTCCGGCGGCGTGCATTGCCTCAAGTACGGCCTCACCGTGCACAACGTGCTGCGCGTGCGCGCGGTGACGATGGAAGGCGAGATCGTCGAATTCGGCTCGCTCGCGCCGGACGCGCCCGGACTCGATCTGCTCGCGGTGCTGATCGGCAGCGAGGGCATGTTCGCGATCGTCACCGAAGTCACCGTCAAGCTGATCCCGAAGCCGCAAACGGCGCAGGTCATCATGGCGAGTTTCGACGACGTCGTGAAAGGCGGCGAAGCGGTCGCCTGCATTATCGCGGCGGGCATCATTCCGGCGGGCCTCGAAATGATGGACAAACCGGCCACGCGCGCCGTCGAAGAGTTCGTCAAAGCCGGCTACGATCTCGACGCGGCGGCGATCCTGCTGTGCGAGTCGGACGGCACGCCCGAAGAGGTCGCCGACGAAATCGTGCGCATGACCGCGGTGCTGCGCGAACAGGGCGCGACGCGCATCCAGATTTCGCGCTCCGAGGCGGAGCGGCTACGCTTCTGGTCCGGCCGCAAGAACGCGTTTCCGGCCGCGGGCCGCATCTCCCCGGACTACTACTGCATGGACGGCACCGTGCCGCGCCGCAGTATCGGGCCGCTGCTCGCGCGCATCGAAGCGATGGAGCAAACCTACCGCCTGCGCTGCATCAACGTCTTCCACGCGGGCGACGGCAACATGCATCCGCTGATCCTCTTCAACGGCAACGACCAGGACGAGTGGCACCGCGCCGAGGCGTTCGGGTCCGACATCCTCGAAGCGTGCGTCGAACTGGGCGGCACGGTGACGGGCGAGCATGGCGTCGGCATCGAGAAGATCAATTCGATGTGCGTGCAGTTTTCGCCCGAAGAGCGCGACACGTTCCACGCGGTCAAGCGCGCTTTCGACGCGCCCGGTCTGCTCAACCCGGACAAGGGCATTCCCACGCGAGCGCGCTGCGCCGAATACGGCAAGATGCACGTGCGCGGCGGCTTGCTGCCTCACCCTGAGCTGCCGCGCTTCTAGCAGTAAGCAGGCGCATGGCCACGCCGCTGCGGCGGCGCTTCCCGGTCCTCGACCCTGATTACCCGATGCGGGTCCGCTCCTGGTTGCCAGCGAGCCCCCGCCCGGTACAATCAAACGAAACACAACGAAGCAGGACACCATGGAAGAGGACGACATCGTCGCCGTATGGTCGGAACGCGTGCGTTCGGCCAGCGCCGAGGGACGCGCGTTGCGCATCCGTGGCGGCGGGACCAAAGACTGGTATGGTCAGACGCTGGAAGGTGACATCCTCGACACGCGCGCTTATCGCGGCATCATCGCGTACGATCCAGCGGAGCTGGTCGTCACCGCCCGCGCGGGCACGCCCCTGCTGGAGATCGAAGCCGCGCTCGCCGAGCACGATCAGATGCTCGCCTTCGAGCCGCCGCACTTCGGCCCGCAGGCCACCTTCGGCGGCTGCATCGCGGCCGGCATCGCCGGGCCGCGCCGCCCTGCCGCAGGCGCGGCGCGCGACTTCGTGCTCGGCGCGGTCATCATGAACGGTCAGGGCCAGAAACTCCATTTCGGCGGCCAGGTGGTGAAAAACGTCGCTGGTTACGACGTTTCGCGTCTGATGGCCGGCTCGCTCGGCACGCTCGGCCTGATCCTCGAATTGTCGATCAAGGTGCTGCCGCTGCCGCAGGCCGAAGCCACGCTCAAGTTCGACATGAACGGCACCGACGCGGTCCGTAAGCTGAACGAATGGGGCGGCCGCCCGCTGCCGATCACCGCGAGCGCATGGCGTCACGGCACGCTCGCCGTGCGCCTCGCGGGCGCCGAAGCGGCGGTCAAGTCGGCGCGCACGTCGCTCGGCGGCGAAGTCGTCGATGCGGTCGAAGCGGAGCGTTTCTGGGCCGGCCTGCGCGAGCAGACCGACTCGTTCTTCGCGGCCATTCCGCCGAAGGCCGCGCTTTGGCGTCTCGCGCTGCCGTCGATCACCGAACCTTTGCAACTGCCCGGCGCGCAACTGATGGAATGGGGCGGCGGCCAGCGCTGGTGGATCACCGACACCGACGCGCAAACCGTGCGTATCAGCGCGAAACAGGCCGGCGGTCATGCCACGATCTTCCGCACCGGCTACGGTTACGACCGCAGCGCCGGTGTGTTCACGCCGCTGCCCGCGCCGCTGATGAAAATCCATCGCGGCCTGAAAAGCGCTTTCGACCCGGCCCGCATCTTCAATCGCGGCCGTCTCTACCCCGACTTCTGAGCGACGCGATGCAAACCAACCTCGCGGACTTCATTCGCAATACGCCCGATGGCGACGAAGCCGATGCCATCCTGCGCAATTGCGTACATTGTGGTTTCTGCACGGCCACCTGCCCGACCTACCAGTTGCTCGGCGACGAACTCGATGGGCCGCGCGGGCGCATCTATCTGATCAAGCAGATGGTCGAAGGCGCGCCGGTCACGCGCAGTACCCAGCTTCACCTCGACCGGTGCCTGACCTGCCGCAACTGCGAATCGACCTGCCCGTCCGGCGTGCAATACGGCCGGCTGGTGGAAATCGGCCGCAAGCTCACCGAAGAAAAAGTCACGCGCCCGCTCGGTCAGCGGATGCTGCGCCGGGTGCTCGCGAGCGTCGTGCCGAACAGCGCGGTCTTCACGCCGACCATGCGCCTGGGCCAGCACTTTCGCCGCGTGCTGCCGAAGAAACTGCGCGACAAGGTGCCCGCGCGGCAGCGACCGCTCGAATGGCCCACCGCGAAACATGAGCGCAAGATGCTGATGCTCGCGGGTTGCGTGCAACCGTCGATGATGCCGAACGTGAACATCGCCACGGCGCGCGTGCTCGATGCGCTTGGCGTCGAAACGGTGATCGCGCCCGACGCCGGCTGCTGCGGCGCGATCCGCCTGCATCTGGGCTACAACGACGAGGCGCTCGACGACCTGCGCGTCAATATCGACGCATGGTGGCCGTACGTCGAGCAGGGCGCGGAGGCGATCGTGATGAACGCGTCCGGCTGCGGCGCGACGGTCAAGGAATACGCGCACCTGCTGCGCCACGATCCGGCCTATGCGGAGAAGGCGCGCCGCATCGTCGAATTGACGCGCGACATTTCGGAGATCCTGCCCGAGTTCGAGCAAGCGCTCACCGCCGTCACGCGCCGCCGCTCGGTGCATACCGTGGCGTTTCATCCACCCTGCACGCTGCAGCATGGCCAGCAGGTGCGCGGCAAGGTCGAGCATCTGCTCACCGCGCTCGGCGTCGAAGTGCGTCTGCCCGTCGACAGTCATCTTTGCTGCGGCTCGGCCGGCACCTATTCGCTGACGCAGCCGAAGCTGTCGTACGCACTGCGCGATCAGAAGCTCGAACGGCTGCAGGCACTGGAGCCGCAGGTGATCGTGTCGGCGAACGTCGGCTGCATTGCGCATCTGCAAAGCGGCACATCGACGCCGGTCGCGCATTGGATCGAATTGGTCGAGCACATGCTGTCCGTATAATCGGGTCATCGCTTCTCGCTGAACCACCGGTTACGTTCCATGCCCGATCTGATTCACAACCTCGAAGCGGTGCGGGAGCGCATCGCCACGGCCGCGCACGCGGCAGGACGCGACGCGCGTTCGGTCATGCTGCTCGCGGTCTCGAAGACCTTCCCAGCCGAAGACGTGCGCGCGGCTCATGCGGCCGGCCAGCGCGTGTTCGGCGAGAACTACGTGCAGGAGGCTCTCGCCAAGATCGAGTCGCTCGCCGATCTGCGCGCGTCGCTCGAATGGCATTTCATCGGCCCCTTGCAATCGAACAAGACGCGGCCGGTCGCCGAGCATTTCGACTGGGTGCATTCGGTCGATCGCCTGAAGATCGCGCAGCGGCTGTCCGAGCAGCGCCCTGACAATCTGCCGCCGCTGAACGTGTGCCTGCAGGTCAACGTCAGCGGCGAGGCATCCAAGAGCGGCGTCGGCATTGCCGAGGCGGTCGAAGTCGCGCAGGCAATCGCCGCGCTGCCGAAACTGAATTTGCGCGGGCTGATGTCGATTCCCGAACCGGCGGGCGATATCGATGCGCAACGCGCGCCGCATCGCCAACTGCGCGAGTTGTTCGAGCGGCTGCGCGACGACGGACTCGAGCTCGACACGTTGTCGATGGGCATGTCGAGCGACCTTGAAGCAGCCGTGCTCGAAGGCGCGACAATCGTGCGAGTCGGCACCGCGATCTTCGGCGCGCGGGATTACGCTCACTGACCTTTCCGGGCCGTCCAGGCTCTTCACCGAAACTCATTCGGAATATCATGAAAATTGCTTTTATCGGCGGCGGCAACATGGCTGCGGCGTTGATCGGCGGCCTCATCAAGCGCGGCGTCGCGCCTGCGGACCTCTACGCGATCGATCCCAACGAAGACGCGCGCAAGCGCAATGAGCAGCAGTTCGGTATCCGCACCGGTGCGGGCGCAGACGCCGCGCTCGCAGCGTACGACGCCGTCGTGCTGGCGGTGAAACCGCAGATCGTGAAGAGCGTCGCTCAAGCGCTGGCGCCGCATCTGAAAGCGTCGCAACTGGCGATCAGCATCGTCGCGGGCATTCGCATGGGCGACATGTCGCGCTGGCTGAACGGCCACGGCCGCATCGTGCGCGTGATGCCGAATACGCCGGCGCTGATCGGCATGGGCGTGACGGGCCTCGTCGCGACTGGCAGCGTCGACGAAGCGGGTCGCGCGCTCGCGTCGCAGGTGCTCGGCGCGGTCGGCGAAACGGTCTGGTTCGACGACGAAGCGAAAATCGACGCCGTCACCGCGATTTCGGGCAGCGGTCCGGCCTACGTGTTCTATTTCATCGAAGCACTGCAGGAAGCCGCACGCCAACTCGGCATGGATGAAGCGCAGGGCCGCGCGCTGGCCGTCGCGACTTTCACCGGCGCGGCGCAACTGGCGGCGAATTCGGACGAGCCGCCGAGCGTGCTGCGCGAACGCGTGACCTCGAAGGGTGGCACGACCGCCGCGGCGCTGACGTCGTTCGACGCGAGCGGCATCAAGGACGCGATCGTGCGCGGCGCGCTCGCCGCCGATGCGCGCGCGAAGGAAATGGGCGAGGAGTTCGGCAAGCAGTAAGTGCGGGTGAGGGTAGTGCGTTGGCGGCGGCCTAGTGGGCTGCCGCGTTTGAGGAAGCTCTAGCGGCACCGTGGTTAGAGCCGCGATTGACCAACCTTTAGCGGCACCGTGGCGAGAACGAAGCACTGCGGAATTAAAACGACGCAGCGCTTCGCTCCACAACGCAGCCCGTTGCTACCAATCCGCTACAAGTCCACTGCGATTGCGCTGCAACTCTTCGCGGCGCACGCTCCACTCGGAGCCAAACCGCTGCCCTGCGGACGTGCAGCAAAAATCACAACGAAGCCACCGCATAATGCGCAGCAATCCCGGCAAACAGCGCGCCGCCCAGCCAGTTGTTATGCCGGAAAGCGGCGAAGCACGCCATCCGCTCGCGGTCGCGGATGAGCGTGTAGTGATAGACCGCGCAGGCCGCCGCCGCGGCCCAACCCACCCAGTACAGCGCGCCGAAGCCGAGCATCACACCGATGCCGACGTAGATGCCGAGCGTCACCGCATAGCACAGCATGATCGCGGCCACGTCGAAGCGGCCGAACGTGAGCGCCGACGTGCGGATGCCGATCTTGATGTCGTCGTCGCGATCGACCATCGCATATTCGGTGTCGTACGCGACCGACCAGAACACGTTGGCGAGCAGCATCACCCACGCGAGCATCGGCACGTGGCCCTGAATCGCGGCGAACGCCATCGGAATGCCGAAGCCGAACGCGATCCCGAGATACGCCTGCGGAATCGCGAAGAACCGCTTGGTGAACGGGTACGAACCGGCGACGAACAGCGCCGCTACCGAAAGCTCCCTGGTCAGCGTGTTCAGCGGCAAAATCAACAGAAACGCCAGCAGCGACAACCCGGCCGCCAGCGCCACCGCTTCCCACGCCTTGATCTTGCCCGACGTGATCGGCCGATTTTCGGTGCGCTTCACGTAGCGGTCGAAATCACGATCCGCATAGTCGTTGATCGCGCAGCCCGCCGAGCGCATCAGCACCGTGCCCACCGTGAAGATCACCAGCAGCGGCCAGGACGGATGTCCGTCGGACGCGATCCACAGCGCGTTGAGTGTCGGCCACAGCAGCAACAGGCTGCCGATCGGCTTGTCCATGCGCACGAGGCGCAGATACAGGGGAAGTCGGGCGAACATGGCGGAATCGGTGAAGTGGATGAAGTGCGCAAACGTTGCGGCTATTTTACGGGATGCGCGCGGGCGGCTGCTTTACGGGCGGGCGCGCTCCGAAACGCGAGGCCTTGCGCGCGGCTCGCTGAGCGGCACCGCAAAAAACAAAGCCTCCCGCGAAGGGAGGCTTTGTGCCGTCTCAGTGCAAACAGCGCAACGTCGGCGCCTGAGCGGAGCGGCTCGCTCGCGAGGCGGCGACGCTCAAGCGAGCATCGCGCGCAGCATCCACGCGGTCTTTTCGTGCGTTTGCATGCGTTGCGTCAGCAGGTCGGCGGTCGGCTCGTCGTTGGCGGCTTCCGTCGACGGGAAAATCGCGCGCGCGGTGCGCACCACGGCCTCCTGGCCTTCCACCAGCTGGCGGATCATTTCTTCCGCGGCCGGCACGCCGTCCGCTTCCGGAATCGACGACAGCTTCGCGAAATCCTTGTAGCTGCCCGGCGCATGCACGCCCAGCGCGCGGATCCGTTCAGCGATCGAATCGACTGCCAGCGCCAGTTCGTTGTATTGCGTTTCGAACATCAGATGCAGCGTGTTGAACATCGGACCCGTCACGTTCCAGTGGAAGTTGTGGGTCTTCAGGTACAGCGTGTAGGTGTCGGCGAGCAAACGCGACAGACCTTCTGCAATCTTCTTGCGATCCTTGTCGCTGATCCCGATATTGACGTGCTGTACGGCTGCGGCTTCTTTCTTGGCCATGACGACTCCTTCGAAGAGTGATACGAACCGGTCGGCAAAGTGACGGTTTGCGCAAGGCAAACGCGAAACATCGAACGCTCGACAGTTTAGCCTGGAAAACTGCTGCGTCCGCGTGACACATGGCCACTTGCCGCTTTGACGGGTTGACTGCGATCAACCGCCCAGCGTGTGTTGCAGCGCCTGCGCGACGAGCACCGCCCACCCGCTCGCGACGATCGCGAAACCGGCTGCCTTGCGCACGCCGAATGCCCGCGTGAGTGTCTGCCGCCGTTGCGCACCGCGTGCTGCCGGCGAGCCGCCAAGCGTGGCCATCATCATCTGAATCATGATCGTACTCCCGCGATTCGTATCGATACCAGCGGGACGCCGCTGCGCCCCGCTTTGCTGCATCGCTTCAACTACCGTTGCTTACTTCTTGACGCTTTCCGCCAGTTCGGCCAAAGCGGCGATCACGCCTTCCGCATAGGCCGGGTCGGCGCGGCGGAAATGCTCGATCTGACGCGCGACGATGTCCTGCGGCACACCATCGATGTGGCGCGCGATGTTGCCGAACAACCGCTGGCGCTGTGCCGCATCGAACAGCGCGAACAGCATGCCCGGCTGCGTGTAGTAGTCGTCGTCAGCGCGATGATCGTAGCGATCCACGGCGCCTGCCGCGAGCGGCGGCTCCGACGCGTTCGCGTCCTGCGCGAAGTCGCCGAAACGGTTCGGCTCGTAGTTCACGTTGCCGCCGAGATTGCCGTCCGTGCGCAGCGCGCCGTCGCGATGGAAAGAATGCGCGCTCGGCACGCGCGGCGCATTCACCGGAATCTGATGGTGATTGATGCCGAGGCGATAGCGCTGCGTGTCGCCATACGAGAACAGCCGCCCTTGCAACAGACGATCCGGCGAAAAGCCGATACCCGGCACCACGTTGGCCGGCGTGAATGCGGCTTGCTCGACGTCCGCGAAATAGTTTGCCGCGTTGCGGTTCAACTCGATCGTGCCGACGTCGATCAGCGGATAGTCCTTCTGCGACCACACCTTCGTGATGTCGAACGGATTGAAGCGATAGTTCGCCGCGTCCGCTTCCGGCATCACCTGAATCGCGAAGCGCCATGCCGGGAAGTTGCCCGCGTCGATGTTGCCGACCAGATCACGCTGCGCACTCTCGCGGTCCTGCGCAACCACTTGCGCGGCTTCCGCATCGGTGAAGTTCTCGATACCTTGCATCGACTTGAAGTGGAACTTGACCCAGAACCGCTCGTTATTCGCGTTGATGAACGAGTACGTGTGCGAACCGAAGCCGTGCATCTGCCGATAGTTCTTCGGAATGCCGCGGTCGCTCATCAGAATCGTCACCTGATGCAGCGACTCCGGATGACGCGACCAGAAGTCCCACGCGGCGACGTTGCTGCGCATGTTGGTGTACGGATCGCGCTTCTGCGTGTGGATGAAGTCCGGAAATTTCAGCGGATCGCGGATGAAGAACACCGGCGTGTTATTGCCGACCACGTCCCAGTTGCCCTCTTCGGTGTAGAACTTGATCGAGAAGCCGCGCACGTCGCGCTCGGCGTCGGCCGCGCCACGCTCGCCCGCCACCGTCGAAAAGCGCATGAAAAGCGGCGTTTCCTTGCCGAGCGCCGCGAACACCTTCGCCTTCGTGTAGCGCGAGATGTCGTGCGTGACCTTCAGCGTGCCGAATGCGCCCGAACCCTTGGCGTGAACGCGGCGCTCGGGAATCACTTCGCGGTCGAAGTGAGCGAGCTTTTCGAGCAGCCAGACGTCTTGCAGCACGACCGGACCGCGCGGGCCGGCGGTCATCGAATTCTGGTTGTCGGCGATCGGTGCGCCGGCAGCATGGGTGAGCTTGCGTTCGGACATGGGTAACTCCTGTGATTTTTCTTGAAAGAGAGCGGGCAGACGCGGCATGAATGCCGCAGCCGCTGCGTTAAGCGGACAAGGCCCGATCGACCAGCAACGACAACGCGACCGTGCGCATGCTCGGCGCCGAAGCTGTCGCGCGGACGGCGGCTGCGGCAGCCGGTTGGGCGACAAGCGCGTGAATTTGCTGCGAGTCCGGTTGCATCATGATTTCCTCCTGGGCCTTATCGGAAGGGATCGGGCGATCCATGGAGGAAACTATACCAATGCTATTAAAAATAGGTATTTGATTAATTTTATCTATTTGATAGGCGACACGCGGACCCGGGAAAGCGCGGGACTGCACTTCGAAAGATTGCGGCGCGCGCGAGGGCGTGCGCCGTGCCGAGGGTCGGCCACAGGCACCGACCGGCACAGAGAAGGAAGAGATGGAACGCTAGTTGACCGCGACCGGCAGATCGAGCTTCTTGACGCCCGGCAGATCGCAGGCGCTGATCGCATCGCAAATGGCGTCGATCGCGGGCATGCGCGTGAAGCTCTTGCGCCACGCGAGCACGACGCGGCGATCCGGCACGGGCTCGTCGAACGCGACATAGCTGAGCAGGCCCGCGTCGATGCCGCCCGCGTGCGGCTTGACCTCATGCACCGACATGCGCGGCAGCACGGTGATCCCGACGCCGCTCGCGACCATGTGTCGAATGGTCTCCAGCGACGACCCTTCGAAGGTCTTCTGGATGCCGTCCGCGTTCTGCGAAAAACGCATCAGTTCCGGGCACACGCCCAGCACGTGATCGCGGAAGCAGTGGCCGCTGCCGAGCAGCAGCATGGTTTCCTGCTTCAGGTCGTCGGCGTCGATTTTCTGCCGGTTTTCCCACGCGTGGCCCGACGGCAGCGCGACGACGAACGGCTCGTCGTACAGCGGGCGCAGCATCAAACCGGTTTCGGGAAACGGCAACGCCATGATGGCGACGTCGATTTCACCCTGCTTGAGCAGTTCGATCAGCTTGAGCGTGAAATTTTCCTGCAGCATCAAGGGCATCTGCGGGACGCGCTTGATCATCTGCTTGACGAGCGTGGGCAGCAGGTACGGCCCGATCGTATAGATCACGCCGAGCCGCAACGGTCCGACCAGCGGGTCCTTGCCCTGCTTGGCGATTTCCTTGATCGCGAGCGTCTGTTCGAGCACGCGCTGCGCCTGCGTGACGATCTGTTCGCCGATCGGCGTGACGCTGACCTCGCTGGTGCCGCGCTCGAAGATCTGCACATTCAGCTCGTCTTCGAGCTTCTTGATAGCGACCGACAACGTCGGCTGGCTGACGAAACACGCTTCGGCGGCCCGGCCGAAGTGCCGCTCGCGGGCAACCGCCACGATGTATTTCAATTCGGTGAGCGTCATTGGGGGACCAATCAGTGCAATGAATTCGATAGGTTCTAGTTATACACCCTATGGGGTCGGTTCGCCACCTCTTGTTTCGGGGCTGACGCACGAGTCGTGCAGCGGCTTTTCAACGACGTCAAACCCGTTTCACGCTTTCAGATAGTGCTCACGCGCCCCGAGCCACCGTGCCAGATGCTGCAACACCACCTCCGGATAGTGCTCGAGCAGCACCGCGGCGGCCTCGCGCGCGGGTTCGATCAGCCACTGGTCGTTTTCAAGGTCGGCGAACCGCAGCATCGCCGCGCCCGACTGGCGCGCGCCCAGGAACTCGCCCGGTCCGCGAATCTCGAGATCGCGCCGGGCGATCTCGAAGCCGTCCGTCGTTTCGCGCATGGTCTGCAGGCGCGCGCGCGCGGTCATCGACAACGGCCCGGTGTAAAGCAGGACGCACACCGACGCCGCACTGCCGCGCCCCACCCGTCCGCGTAGCTGGTGCAGCTGCGCGAGGCCGAAGCGCTCCGCATGCTCGATCACCATCAGCGACGCATTCGGCACGTCGACGCCCACTTCGATCACCGTTGTCGCGACCAGCAGCTGCACCTCGTTGCGGGTGAACGCGTCCATCACCGCAGCCTTCTCGGCGGGGGCGAGACGTCCATGCACGAGGCCGACCTTCAGCTCGGGCAGCGCGGCCACCAGTGTCTCGTAGGTCTCGACCGCGGTCTGCAATTGCAAGGTTTCGCTTTCCTCGATCAGCGGACACACCCAGTACACCTGACGCCCGCTCAGCGCCGCCTCGCGCACCCGGCCGATCACTTCCTCGCGCCGCGCGTCGGAGACGAGCTTGGTCAGGATCGGCGTGCGGCCCGGCGGCAATTCGTCGATGGTCGAGACGTCGAGGTCGGCGTAGTAGGTCATTGCGAGCGTGCGCGGAATCGGGGTCGCGGACATCATCAGTTGATGCGGCTGGAAGTCGCGCGCGCCGTCGGCGGCGTTGAGCGCCTTGGCGCGCAGCGCGAGCCGTTGCGCGACGCCGAAGCGGTGCTGCTCGTCGACGATCACGAGCCCGAGGCGGGCGAATTCCACCGCGTCCTGAATGATCGCGTGCGTGCCGATCACGAGTTGCGCGGTGCCGAGCGCGGCGGCTTCGATCGCGGCGCGCTTCTCTTTGGTCTTTAGACTGCCCGCCAGCCACGCGACGCTCACGCCGAGCGGCTCCAGCCAGCCGCGCAATTTGCGCGCGTGCTGTTCGGCGAGGATTTCGGTCGGCGCCATCAGCGCGGCCTGGTAGCCGGCGTCGATGGCCTGCGCGGCGGCCAGCGCGGCGACGATCGTCTTGCCGCTGCCGACGTCGCCTTGCAAGAGCCGCTGCATCGGATGCGGCTGGGTCAGATCGAGCGCGATCTCGCCGCCGACACGCTCCTGCGCCCTCGTCAGCGAAAATGGCAGGGCCTTCAGCAGTCGCGCCACCAAGGCCGACTCGTCGCCCTGCTTGCGGCGCGGCATGGCGGGCGCGGCCCGGGTGCGGCGCTCGTCGTGTGCGCGCTTGAGCGACATCTGCTGCGCGAGCAGCTCCTCGAACTTGATGCGCACCCACGCCGGATGCGTGCCGTCGATCAGCGCGGTCTCGTCGGACTGCACGCCGGGGTGATGCAGCGTGCGCACCGCATCCATCAGCGACGGCACGCCGAGCGGCTGGAGATGCGCCCGCGCGACCGGCTCGGGCAGCAACTCCGGCAACGACGTGCGCGACAAGGCGTTGTCGATCGCCTTGCGCAGATAGGCCTGCGTGACGCCCGCAGTGCTCGGGTAGACGGGCGTCAGCGCCTGCGGCAGCGGCGTGTCCTCGTCGACCACGCGCACCGCCGGATGCACCATCTCCATGCCGAAGAAGCCGCCGCGCACGTCGCCGCGCACCCGCAGCCGCGCGCCGATCGCCATCTGCTTGACCTGCGAGCCGTAGAAGTTCAGAAAGCGCAGGACGAGTTCGTCGCCGGCGTCGTCGTGCAGCTTTACCAGCAACTGACGGCGCGGGCGATAGGCGATCTCGTTGTCGAACACCACGCCTTCGGTTTGCGCTATGCCGCCAGGCAGCAGGTGGCCAATCGGCGTCAGCGAGGTTTCGTCCTCGTAGCGCATCGGCAGATGCAGCACGAGGTCGATCGCGCGCGTGAGGCCGAGTTTGGCGAGCTTGTCGGCGGTTTTGACGGGGGGTTTGGCGGTGCGTTTTTCCGCGCCTGCGTCGACGCCTTTCTCGGCGCCCCTCGCGGCGGCTTTGGCGGCGGCTTTGGCGGCGGACTTCGGCGTGGACTTGCCAGCGGGCTTGTCACCGAAGGGGCCGGCCGCGCCGAACGGCGCCGTCGCGCCGGCTGATCCTGCAGGCTTGTCGCCGGCCAGGCCCGCTTCCGGCGCGCCCTTTTCGCTCGCCGGCGTCGCGCCCGCCCCCACCTCGCTCGCCTGCTGCGCCGCGTTGCCTCGCGCGACGCGGCGCTTCGGTTCGGCGCTCACTTCGTCGGTAGCGGAGGGCAAACGGCGGTCGGACAAAGGCATGGGCTGCTTCGCAAGTACAATATCGGCTGTCAAAGGGTTCGCCGCCGACGGGGTTCACCGCAGGCGCGTGGGCTAGCGGGCCGCTCTGGCGTCCCGCAATCATAGCCGCCCGGCTCCGGCTTCGGCTCAATTCAGTCTCAATTCGCTTCCAGTCGTTCGCATGTTTACGCTTTCCGATTTCGATTTCGATCTGCCGCCCGAACTGATCGCGCAAGTCGCCCTGCCCGAGCGCAGCGCCAGCCGTCTGCTCGAGGTGGACAACACGGGCGGCACCGATGCCGCGCGTCTGATCGACCGCCGCTTCGCCGAGTTGCCCGAGTGCATCGCGCCCGGCGATCTGCTGGTCTTCAACGATACCAAAGTCCTGAAGGCGCGCTTCCTCGGCCAGAAGGCCAGTGGCGGCAAGGTCGAGGTGCTGGTGGAGCGCCTCACCGGCGAGCGCACGGCGCTCGCGCAGATCCGCGCGAGCAAGAGCCCGCAGCCGGGCACCACGATCCGTCTCGCGGACGCGTTCGATGTCACGCTCGGCGAGCGGGTGGAGCCGTTCTACACGCTGCATTTCCCCGACGAGTGCCTGACGCTGATCGAGCAGTTCGGCCGGCTGCCGCTGCCGCCGTACATCGAGCACGACCCCGATTCGACCGACGAGACCCGCTATCAGACCGTGTTCGCGCAGAATCCCGGCGCGGTCGCGGCCCCCACCGCCGGCCTGCATTTCGACGACGCGCTGCTCGCGCAACTCGACGCCCGCGGCACGGAACGCGCAACGCTGACGCTGCACGTCGGCGCGGGCACGTTCCAGCCGGTGCGGGTCGAGAATCTCGCCGAGCACAAGATGCACAGCGAGTGGTATCACCTGCCGCAGTCGCTCGCCGACAGGATCGCGGCGACCAAGGCTCGCGGCAATCGCGTGATCGCGGTGGGCACGACGTCGATGCGCGCGCTCGAAGCCGCCGCGCGCGACGCCGAAGCCGCCGGCCGGCCGCTCGCCGCGGCCAGCACGGAAACCGACATCTTCATCACGCCGGGCTATCAGTTCCGCGTGGTCGACCGGCTGGTGACGAATTTCCATTTGCCGAAGTCGACGTTGCTGATGCTGGTATCGGCCTTCGCCGGCGTCGAGACGATTCGCGCGGCGTACCGTCATGCGATCGAAGAGCGTTACCGGTTCTTCAGTTACGGCGATGCGATGCTGCTCACGCGCCGCGACGTCTGAAACAGCCTGGCCGTTTGAAGTTTTGGCAGTTCCCAGGCCGCCGCGAACATTCGCGGCGGCGTTTCAACGTTTGGGGCTGTCGATCAGAGTCAGCGCCTTAGCGCTTTCCCGGCCCCATGCAGAATCACCAATCCGAAGTCCGTTTCAACATTCGCGCCGGACTGTTTTCCGGTAGCCCAGGAGTTACTCAATGACCCTCGGTCATCAATCGCAAGAGACCACCACCGAGCGCCCCGCCAACGGCCTCAAATTCGAACTGCTCGGCACCGACGGCCAGGCGCGGCGCGGGCGCGTCACGCTGAATCATGGCGTGGTGGAAACGCCGATCTTCATGCCGGTCGGCACCTACGGCACGGTGAAGGCGGTCCAGCCGCGCGAACTGGAAGAAATGCACGCGCAGATCATTCTGGGCAACACCTTCCACCTGTGGCTGCGCCCGGGCCTGGAAACCATCGAAGCCCACGGCGGCCTGCACGGCTTCATGGGCTGGAAGAAGCCGATCCTGACGGACTCCGGCGGCTTCCAGGTGTTCTCGCTCGGCGACCTGCGCAAGATCACCGAAGACGGCGTCACGTTCGCGTCGCCGATCAACGGCGACAAGCTGTTCCTGTCGCCGGAAGTGTCGATGCAGGTTCAGAAGGTGCTGAACTCGGACATCGTCATGCAGTTCGACGAATGCACGCCATACGCGACCAACAACGTGCCGACCTCGCACAAGGACGCGGCCGACTCGATGCGCATGTCGATGCGCTGGGCGCAGCGCTCGATCGACGAGTTCGGGCGGCTCGGCAATCCGAACGCGCTGTTCGGCATCGTCCAGGGCGGCATGTTCGAGGACCTGCGCGACGAGTCGCTCGCGGGTCTCGCGGAGATGGATTTCCACGGCCTCGCGATCGGCGGGCTGTCGGTCGGCGAGCCGAAGGAAGACATGATGCGCGTGCTGAACCACATCGGCCCGAAGCTGCCGGCCGACAAGCCGCACTACCTGATGGGCGTCGGCACGCCGGAAGATCTGGTGGCCGGGGTCGCTGCCGGCGTCGACATGTTCGACTGCGTGATGCCGACCCGCAACGCGCGCAACGGCTGGCTGTTCACGCGTTTCGGCGACATCAAGATCCGCAATGCCACGCACAGGAACTCGCTGCGCCCGCTCGACGAGCAATGCGGCTGCTACACCTGCCGCCATTTCACGCGCGGTTATCTGCATCACCTGCACCGGGTCGGCGAAATCCTCGGCGCGCAGCTGAACACGATCCACAACCTGCACTACTACCTCGAACTGATGCAGGAAATGCGCGACGCGATCGACGCGAAGATGTTCGAGCCGTTCCGCAAACGCTTCCACGAGAACCGCGCGCGCGGCGTCGAACAGGCGCCCTGACGGGGTCCGGCGCGCGGATTCAACCGAAGAATCCGCGCGCCGCGACCCGAAAACCTTACAATCCACTTTCGCGGACGGCGTAAAAAGGCTTTAAACGGTTGATCGCAAAGCCGATTCGCCGCGCCGACGCGCATCAGGCCGGTGGTAGAATAATCGGCTGATTTTTTTGATCGTTTGACTGATAACGGAGAGACCAACGTGTCGTTCATTTCCAATGCCTTTGCCCAAGGCACAGCAACAGGTGGCATTGAATCGAACCTGATGAGCTTCCTGCCGCTGATCCTGATGTTCGGCGTACTGTACTTCATCATGATTCGCCCGCAAATGAAGCGCCAGAAGGAGCATCGCAGCATGCTCGCCGCCATGGCCAAGGGCGACGAAGTGGTGACGAACGGCGGCATCGTCGGTAAGGTAACCAAGGTGGGTGAAGCCTACGTCGGCGTCGAAATCTCGGAAGGCACGGAAATCACCGTGCAGAAAGCGTCGATCACGACGATTCTCCCGAAGGGCACGATCAAGTCGCTGTAAGGCCTGCTCTCTCGCGTCCGGCGCGGCCTCGCCGGCGATTCACGCCACCCCGTGCTGAACCGCCCGCGCTCATCGCCGGACGCATCGCTTCCAAGCCAACCTTCCCGTTGGACCACTCATGAATCGCTACCCCCTCTGGAAATACGCCGTGATGCTGGTGGCTCTGGTCATCGGCCTCGTGTACACGCTGCCCAACCTGTTCGGCGAAGCACCGGCGGTGCAGGTGTCGAGCGGCAAGGCAACGGTCCGGCTCGACTCGACCACGCTGGCTGCAGTCGAAGCCGCGCTCGCCGCCAATCAGATCAAGCCGACCGCCGTCACGTTCGACAATTCGACGACCAACGCGAACATTCGCGTGCGTCTGACGAACACCGACATGCAATTGCGCGTCAAGGATCTGCTGCAGAAAACGCTGAACAGCGATCCGACCGATCCGCAGTTCATCGTCGCGCTGAACCTGCAAAGCGCATCGCCTACCTGGCTCTCGGCGCTGCACGCGCTGCCCATGTACCTCGGTCTCGATCTGCGCGGCGGTGTGCACTTCCTGCTGCAGGTGGACATGGCCGGCGCGCTCAACAAGAAGCTCGACTCGGACGCCTCGGACGTGCGCACGCTGCTGCGCGACAACAACGTGCGCGACGGCGGCGTGAATCGCGTGGGCCAGTCGGTGGTGGTCAATCTGGCCGATCAGGCCACGGCGGACGCGGCGCTCAAGCTGCTCGGCCGCGGCATTAGCGAACTCCAGTGGTCCTCGCAGGCGGGCCAGGACGGCGGTGTGCAACTGGTCGGCACCTTCACGCCCGCGGTGCAACGCGCCGTGCAGGACGCCGCGCTCAAGCAGAACATCACCACGCTGCATAACCGCGTGAACGAACTCGGCGTGGCCGAGCCGGTGATCCAGCAGCAAGGCTCGGATCGCATCGTGGTCGAGCTGCCGGGCGTGCAGGACACGGCGAAGGCGAAGGACATCATCGGCCGCACGGCGACGCTCGAAGCGCGCCTGGCCGACCCGGTCAACACGCATCCGAATCCGTCCGACCCTGTGCCGCCGGGCGACGAACTGTTCACCCAGGGCAACCAGACGCCGGTGTTGCTGCGCAAGCAGGTCATCTTCACGGGCGACCGGATTATCGACGCGTCGGCGGGTTTTGACGAACATCAGCGCCCGTCGGTCAGCCTGCGCCTCGACTCGGCCGGCGGCCGCGCGCTGCGCAGCGTGTCGCGCGACAACATCGGCAAGCCGATGGCGATGGTGCTGTTCGAGCATGGCAAGGGCGAAGTGCTGACGGTGGCGACCATCCAGTCGGAACTGGGCGACCGCTTCCAGATTACCGGCCAGCCCACCCCGCAAGCCGCCGCCGACCTCGCGCTGCTGCTGCGCGCCGGTTCGCTTGCCGCGCCGATGGAAATCATCGAAGAACGCACGATCGGCCCGAGCCTCGGCGCCGATAACATCAAGAAGGGCTTCCACTCGGTGGTGTGGGGCTTCGCGGCGATCGCCGTGTTCATGATCGCGTACTACATGCTGTTCGGCGTGATCTCGATGATCGGCCTGTCGGTCAACCTGCTGCTGCTGATCGCGGTGCTGTCGATGCTGCAGGCCACGCTGACCTTGCCGGGTATCGCCGCTATCGCGCTCGCGCTCGGTATGGCGATCGACGCGAACGTGCTGATCAACGAACGCGTGCGTGAAGAACTGCGCAACGGCGCGCCGCCGCAACTGGCGATCCAGAACGGCTACGCGCATGCGTGGGCGACGATTCTCGACTCGAACGTCACGACGCTGATCGCCGGCCTCGCGCTGCTCGCCTTCGGCTCCGGCCCGGTGCGCGGCTTCGCGATGGTCCACTGTATCGGCATTCTGACGTCGATGTTCTCGGCGGTATTCTTCTCGCGCGGTATCGTCAACCTCTGGTACGGCGGCAAGAAGAAGCTGAAGTCGCTGGCGATCGGCCAGGTGTGGCGTCCGGAAACGGCGCCCGCGGGCTCGGGCGCTTACCTCGGCAATCACGACGCCGACACCGGCACCGCGCAAGCCGTCGCCAAGGCTGCGGCGAAGTCCAAGGCTCCGGCGGGCGGGAAAGCGCGCACCGGCAAGCCGACCGTGCGCCGCCGCGATGCCTCGGGTTCCTCGAACACGCCGCAGAAACCGGGTTCATCCCGCTGAGTCCCGGAGAACAAGACCATGGAATTTTTCCGTTTTCGCAAAGACATTCCGTTCATGCAGCGTGCGTTGATCTTCAACGCAATCTCGCTGCTGACGTTCCTTGCCGCTGTGTTCTTCCTCGTGCATCGCGGGCTGCATCTGTCGGTGGAGTTCACCGGCGGCACCGTAATCGAAGTGCAGTATCCGGGCGCCGTGCCGCTTGATCCGGTGCGCGGCACGCTGGCCAAACTCGGCTACGCGGATGCCCAGGTGCAGAACTTCGGCACCTCGCGCGACGTGCTGATCCGTCTGCCGCTCAAGCAGGGCTACACGTCGGCGCAACAGAGCGATCAGGTGATGACCGCGCTGAAGGCCGAGACGCCGCAGGTGCAATTGCAGCGCGTCGAGTTCGTCGGCCCGCAGGTCGGCAAGGAGCTCGCCACCGACGGCCTGCTCGCGCTCGCCTGCGTGGTGATCGGCATCGTGATCTACCTGTCGTTCCGCTTCGAATGGAAGTACGCGGTGGCCGGCGTGATCGCGAACTTGCACGACGTGGTGATCATTCTCGGCTTCTTCGCGTTCTTCCGGTGGGAGTTCTCGTTGTCGGTGCTGGCCGCGGTGCTCGCGGTGCTCGGCTATTCGGTGAACGAGTCGGTCGTTATCTTCGACCGGATTCGCGAGACCTTCCGCCGCGAACGCAAGTTGACCGTGATCGAGGTGATCAACCACGCGATCACCAGCACGATGTCGCGAACCGTCATCACGCACGGCTGTACGCAGATGATGGTGCTGTCGATGTTCCTGTTCGGCGGCCCGACGCTGCACTACTTCGCACTGGCGCTGACGGTCGGTATTCTGTTCGGTATCTATTCGTCGGTGTTCGTCGCCGCCGCGCTCGCAATGTGGCTGGGCGTGAAGCGCGAAGATCTGGTGAAGGACAAGAAGGAACGCTCCGATCCGAACGATCCGAACGCAGGTGCGCAAGTCTGATCCTGTCGTAGCGGCGGACTTCGTCACCCATGCAAAAGGCCGGTTCATCCTGAACCGGCCTTTTGCGTTTACCGGCGCGTCGCCTCAGCGAAACCCAAGCTTGCGACGCGCTGCCATCAACGCGACGAGGCTCACCGCCGCGGCAAAAATCAGGTAATAGCTCGGCGCCGCCTTCGACCCCGTGGCGCTGATCAGCCACGCGATGATGAACGGCCCGAAGCCGCCGAAGATCGTCACGGCGATGTTATACGCGAGCGACATGCCGGTCGTGCGCGTCTGCACCGGGAACATCTCCGACAGCAAACCCGGCAGCGACGCGAAGTACCCCGTCATCAGGAAACCGAACACGATCTGCATTGCCATCAGCGTGCCGAAGCTCGGATGCGCGACCAGATACAGAAAGGCCGGATAGATCAGCACGAGCAGCAGCAGCGCCGGCGCCAGCATGATCGTGGTGCGCCCATGCCGGTCCGACAGATGACCGACCAGCGGTGAGAACACCATCTGGATCACGCCGGTCAGCGCGATCGCCGAGAACGCGACCGACGGCGCCAGTCCCAGCTGCTTCACGCCATAGGTCGGCATGAACAGCACCAGATACGTCGACACGGTGCCGAGCACCACCACGCCGATCGCGATCACGAGCCGCAGCTTCTGGCTCGCGAAGGTGTCGCGCAACGGCGTCGCGGTGGTTTCGGCCGCGAGGAATTCGGGCGTCTCGTCGAGTTTCGTGCGGATGTACCAGGCGACCGGCCCGATCAGCAGACCGAAGAAGAACGGCACGCGCCAGCCCCAGGACGCCATCTGTTCCGGCGCCAGCGAACCGGTGAGCAGTACGCCGAAGCCGGCGGCCAGCAGCGTCGTGAGCCCCTGGCTCGCCACCTGCCAGCTCGCGAAGAAACCGCGCCGCCCCGGCACGTGCTCGGCGAGAAACGCGGTCGCGCTGCCGAATTCGCCGCCCGCCGAGAAGCCCTGCATCAGACGCGCGATCACGAGAATCAACGGCGCGGCGAGGCCGATGCTCCGATAGGTCGGCAGGATCGCGATGATCAGCGTGCCCCCCATCATCAGCAGGATCGACAGCGTGAGCGCGGCCTTCCGGCCTGCGCGATCCGCATACGCGCCGATCACGATCGCCCCGAGCGGCCGCATGAAGAACGACACGCCGAAGGTGCCGAGCGTCAGCAGCAGCGAGACCGTGTCGTTACCGGCCGGGAAAAACAACTTCGCGATGGTCACCGCGAAAAAGCCGTACACCACCAGATCGAACCATTCCAGCGCGTTGCCGATCGAGGCGGCGATCACCGCGCGCCACGAACTCTGCCGGCTCCCCGCGAGGCTTGCTGCGGTCGTTGCATTCATCCAGATCTCCAGTTCGCGCGAAATATTGTTCGATGCGGGCGCGCTACGCCCGATGCGGCCGAACCCGATGCGCGCATCACCGGTTCGGTGCCAGCGCTCTATTTAACTGGAAAATAAATCCGGCGCGAGCGGCAAATTGGATGCAGCGCCGCATGAGGCTTCAGGGCGGATCGCGCAAAGCACCGGCGGATAACGGACAGGGCAAGAAAAAACCGCTTCGTCGCAAAGCGAACGAAGCGGTTTCCTGTGTTGCGGCGCAACGGCGGCGCCGATCGTAACGCTTACTGCTTGATACCTTCAGACTGGATATGCAGCCGCGTCTCCATGCTGAAGCCATACTTGACGCCGGAATCCATGCCGAAATCGGCGCGGCTGAACTGGGCGCTCGCTTCCACGCCGCATACTTCACGTTTGAGCACCGGGTGCTGCATGCACTTGAACGACTCGATCTTCAGATTGAGCGGCTTGGTCACGCCGTGCATCGTCAGATTGCCGACCACTTCGACCGGCTTGTCGCCGTCGAAGCGGATCGCGGTGCCCTTGTAGGTCACCGCGGGATATTTCGCGACGTCGAAAAAATCATCCGTTTTCAGATGTTCGTCCAGCTTGCTGTTGCCGGTCTGGACCGAAGCCGGATCGACCGTCACGTCCACCGTGCCGGTCTTCGCCGCACGGTCGAGCGTCACCGTGCCGGAGCTCTTCGTGAACTTGCCGCGCCACACCGACAGCCCGCCGAAGTGGTCCGCTTCGAAGCTCGGATACGTGTGGGTCGGGTCGAGCTGATAGGTGTCGGCCGCGAACGCGCCGAACGAGAAAGAATATGCAAGTGCGCCGACGGCGATCAACATGGATGTTTTCAATTCATGCTCCTCGATTCTGGTAAAAAAAAGCGCTGAGAAAAACAGCCGCGCCGAACAAACGCCCAACGAGCACCCAGCGAGCGCAGCGGACATCACGCGCATCGCACGCTTCACTTATGCGCCGCGACGATATGAAACTTGATCACCACGTCATCGGCCACCACCGACGTGTCCTTCCACTCGCCGGTGCCGATGTCGAATTGCGAACGCTTGATCGGCAGCGAGCCGTCGAAGGTTCGCGTCGCGCCCTGCTGGCTCACCGTGACCGGCACCACCACGGTCTGCGATTTGCCCTTGATGGTCAGCTTGCCGGTCACCTTGAACTGATTGCCGCCGGCCGGCGCGATCGCGCTCGACACGAAGGTGGCGCTCGGGAAGGTTTTCGCGTCGAACCACTCCTTGCCGCGTACCTGGTCGTTGTAGCTTTCGTCGCCGAGGTCGTAGCTGCCCACGTCGATGGTGAGCTGCGCGCTGCCCTCGGCCGGCTTGGCCGGATCGAAGCTGACCTGCGCGGCGAACTTGTTGAACTTGCCCTCTACCGGCACGTTCATCTGCTTCGAGGTGGCCGTCACCGAACTCTTCGCGAGGTCCACCTGCGCGAGCGCGCTGCCGGCCGCGGTCAGCGAGGCCGCGGCGAACGCGGCGAGCATGTAGCGATAAAACGAGACCTTCATGGTTGTCCTTATTTGAGGAAAGGGAGCATGCGGGTCAGCAGGCCGTCGCGATCCAGCCATTGATGCTTGAGCGCCGCCACGACGTGCAGCGCGACCAGCACGAGCAACGTGTAATTCAGCGCGATATGCACGGTCTTGAGCAGTTCCTTCAGGTGCGGGTCCGGCGCGATCAGACGCGGCAGCGGGATCAGTCCGAGGTACACCACCGGCACGTTCGCCGCCGAGCTATACAGGTAGCCGGAAGCGGGAATGGCGATCATCAGCACGTACAGCAGCAAGTGCACGAGATGCGCGGCGCCGCGCTGCCAGGTGGCCATGCGGCGCGGCATCGGCGGGGCCGCGTGAGTCGCGCGCCACAGGATGCGCAGGATCGCGAGTGCGAACACCGTCACGCCGATCCATTTGTGCCAGGAGAAGTAGCGCAGCTTGGTGGGCGTGAAGCCCGGGATATCGGTCATCACCCAGCCGAGCGCGAAGCCGCACACGATCAGAAGCGCGATCAGCCAGTGAAAGGCGATGGCGGTCCGCGTGTACGACTCCCGGCTGCCGAATGAAGGATTGAGTGCCATGACAGGTCAACGCAAGCTAATAGAGGTTAACGGCGCAGCTTGCTCTGCTATTCCCTGCGCCGATGCGCATGGCATCGGTGTGTGCGGCCAGGGACATGCCTGCTGCGATACACGCCAAGGCCGCCATGCTACCCCATGCAAAAGAAGCTGGCAGGGGGATTCGGATCGGACTGGTTCGGATTTTGCTGCCCGGCGATCCGTTATCCGATAATCGGGGGGCCGAAAATGCCGAAGCGATGCCCAGGCCATTCCTGAGCGCGCGGGAATTCCGGATGCCGGCCGCCGCCCGGGTTGCGATCCGCGCCCGACAATGGGTCGGCGCGCGGCCAAAAAGCCACCTTTGGTACTATGGCTGCACTCTCGCCCGGCCTGCCAATAAGAACCGGCCTTGCACGCTGCCTTTCACGTCGTTAGCCCTTTTGCCGTATGGACCATGACAACCTTATCGCGTGCCATGAATGCGATACGCTGTTCCGCAAGCCACGGCTTGTGGGACGCACGAGCGCACGCTGTCCGCGCTGCGGCGCGACGCTCTATCGAGGCGTCTCGCGCAAGCTGGACAGCATCTGTGCGATGACGCTGGCCGCGCTGATCACCTTCGTGATCGCGCAGGGCTTTCCGATCGTCGAACTCGAAACCAACGGCATCACCTCGCAGACCACGCTGTTCGGCGCGCTCATCGCGCTGTGGGACGAGAACATGCAGATCGTCGCGGTGATGGTGTTCTGCTCGACCATCCTGTTTCCGCTGACCGAACTCGTCGCGCTGCTCTACGTGCTGGTGCCGCTGCGCGCCGGCTACGTGCCCGCCGCGTTCAACCGCGTGCTGCGCGCGATCCAGTTCGTGCGCCCGTGGGGGATGATCGAAGTGTTCATGCTCGGCGTGCTGATCACGATCGTGAAGATGGTCAGCCTCGCGCGCGTGATCCCCGAGGCCGCGCTGTTCGCGTTCGGCACGTTGACGCTGATGTTCGCGGTGGTCGTCACGTTCGATCCGCGCATGCTGTGGGATCTCGCCGACGAACTCGGCGACCGCGGCCAGCGCCCGCTGCCGCGCACCTCCGCCGACAGCGCGGCCGCCGCCGTCGGCACGCAGGCCGGGCCGCCCGCCCCGGCTGATTTGCCCACCGCGCCCACCGCGCCGGCGGACGGTGCATCTACCGCCGCGCAACCGTCGTTGCCACCCGGCGCACCGCCCGCGCCGCATCAGGGATGAGCGCACGATGAAATACGTCACCGCGAAACGCGCGGGCCTCGTCTCCTGCCATGCATGCGGACGCGTCGAGCCGCGCATCCGCTCGGTCACGCCGCAGCACTGCGGACGCTGCGGCGCGCACCTGCACGCGCGCCACCCCGACAGCCTGATGCGCACCTGGGCGCTGCTGATCGCCGCGGCGCTGCTGTATATTCCGGCCAACCTGCTGCCGGTGATGCACACTACGTCGCTGCTCGGCTCCGAAGACGACACCATCATGAGCGGCGTCGTGTATTTCTGGACCTCGGGCGACTGGCCGCTCGCGGTGATCGTGTTCATCGCCAGCATCATGGTGCCGATGCTCAAGCTGAGCGTGCTGGTGCTGCTCACCGTCACCGCGCAGCGCCGCTCGCGCTGGCGGCCGGAGCAGCGCACCACGCTGTACCGGATGGTCGAGCGGATCGGCCGCTGGTCGATGCTCGACGTGTTCGTCGTCACGCTGACCGTCGCGCTCGTGCGCTTCAAATCGCTTGCCGTGATCACGGCCGGACCGGGCGCGATCGCGTTCGGCTCGGTGGTGATCCTGACCATGATGGCGTCCATGCAATTCGATCCACGGCTCATCTGGGACCCCGTGGACGGCAATACTCAAAAACCTCAGGATCTTGACCATGACTAGCCCGCAAGGACCGACGCCCGCCTCCGGCGATTCGAACGGACCCAGGCTGCCGCCGCAACTCCCGGACCCCGATATCGAGCCGCGCAGCCGCTGGCTGCCGTCGCTCGTGTGGGTGATTCCGCTCATCGCCGCGCTGATCGGCATCGCACTCGTGATCAAGTCGGTGACTGAAAAAGGTCCGGTCATCACGATCAGCTTCATCAGCGCCGAAGGCCTCGAGCCCGGCAAGACCAAGGTCAAGTACAAGGACGTCGACGTCGGGGCGGTGAAGACCATCACGCTCGCGCAGGATCTGTCGCACGTGCTGGTGCAGGTGCAACTGACCAAGGAAGGCGAAAAATTCGCGGTCAAGGATTCGCGCTTCTGGGTGGTGCGCCCGCGCATCGGCGCAAGTGGCGTGTCGGGTCTCACCACGCTGCTCTCGGGTGCATACATCGGCGCGGACGCCGGCCGTTCGCCGGATACCGAGAAGAACTTCGTCGGCCTCGAAACGCCGCCGCCGATCACCGGCGACCAGAAGGGTCACCAGTTCGTGCTGCACGGCGACTCGCTCGGCTCGATCGACATCGGCTCGCCGATCTTCTACCGGCGCGTGCAGGTCGGCCAGGTGGTCGGCTTCTCGCTTGACAAGGACGGCACCGGCGTGACCATGCAGGTATTCGTGTCCGCGCCGTTCGACCAGTACGTCGGCACCAACTCGCGCTGGTGGCATGCGAGCGGCGTCGACTTGCGGCTCGATTCGAGCGGCTTCAAGCTGAACACGCAGTCGCTCGCGACGGTGATCGTCGGCGGCCTGTCGTTCCAGTCGCCGCCCGGCCAGGGCGTGGGCGCGCAGGCGCCGAACAACATGACGTTCCGCCTCGGGTCGGATGAAGCGGACGCGATGCGCGACCCGGACGGCGTGCCGCTGCGCGTGGTGATGAACTTCAACCAGTCGCTGCGCGGGCTGTCGATCGGCGCGCCGATCGATTTCCGCGGCATCGTGCTGGGCCAGGTGACCAATATCGGCATCGACTACGATCCGAAGACGCGCAGCTTCACGATGCCGGTGACGATGAACATCTACCCCGACCGCCTCGGCAAACGCTTCCGCGAAACCGCGCCGGCGCCGGGCAGCCTCGCCGGTCAGACCATGCTGCAGCAACTGGTCAAGCATGGACTGCGCGGTCAGTTGCGCACCGGCAATCTGATCACGAGCCAGCTGTACGTCGCACTCGATATCTTCCCGAAGGCGCCGCCGGCCACCGTCGACGTCGGGACCGATCCGCTCGAGTTGCCGACCATCCCGAACACGCTCGACGAGTTGCAGCTCCAGGTCGCCGACATCGCGAGGAAGCTCGACAAGGTGCCGTTCGACCAGATCGGCACCAACCTGAACAGCGCGCTGAAAAACGCCGATCAACTGTTCACGCGCCTCGACAAGGAAGTCGTGCCGCAAGCCCGCGACACCCTCGCGGCAGCGAAGCAGACCTTCGGCTCGGCGCAGGCGACGTTGCAGCAGGACTCGCCGTTGCAGTCGGATGTTCATCAGGCGTTGCAGGAACTGACGCGCACGTTGCAGTCGTTGAACGCGCTGTCCGACTATCTGGAGCGCCATCCCGAATCGCTGTTGCGCGGTAAATCAGGAGATAAACCATGATGTTTGCCCGGCTCCCCCGCCCATCGCGCGCGCTCGTGCGCGGCGCTGCGTACGCCGGCGCGCTGGCCGCGGCCGTGGCTCTGGCGGCGTGCGCGTCGCCGCCGAGCCGCTTTTACACGCTGGGCGCCGATGCCGCGGCCGGCTCCGCCGCGCCGGCCGGCACGCGGACAGCGGCCGCGCAGGCCTTGCTGATCGAGGTCGCGCCGGTCGACGTGCCGCCGCAAGTGGCGAAAAATCAGCTGGTCGTGCAGACCGCCCCGACCCAGGTCAGGGTGCTCGAAGATGAGCGCTGGGCGTCGCTGCCCGGCGATGAAATCCGCCGCGCGCTGTCGACGAGTCTCACGCAGCAGCTCGGCACCATCGACGTCTATGGCACCGCGCATCCGGATGCGACGCCGGTGTATCGCGTCAGCATGAACGTGCAGCGCTTCGAGTCGTGGCCGGGCTCGCACGCGTTGATCGATGCGGTGTGGAGCGTGCGGGCCGTGCGCAGCAATGCGGTGATGACGTGCCGCAGCGTGGTGAACGAGCCGGTTAGCGGCGGCTATGATGCGCTCGTCCAAGGACACCGTCGCGCGCTGCAGCAGATTAGCGGGCAGATTGCGTCGGCGGTGCAGGCGATGGCTGCGGCGGCTCCGCGTAGTGCGGCGAGTGGCTCATCGGGCAAGGGGACCGCGGCGGTCGTGCCGGCGTGTCCTGTCGCGGGTGCGACTACGGCGGCGGCTGAAGGAGGTTGAGTTCAAGTGAAAACGCGTCTATGCATCTACGCGTTTTCGCTTTGGCCGCGTTGAACACGCTGGCGAAGTTCTGACCGACGTTATCAAGGATAGCCACGGAAAGTTCACTTATCCTTGAATACGCCGCACGCATCGCGCAGGCAACCGACATGTTCGACACGCTCAAACGACTCATCAAAAAATGGCGCGCGTCGCGTGACGGCGGCCATCAGCTCGACGCGCTGCTGGCGATCGCCGATCGCACCGCCCCCTATCCCGAGCGCAGCGAATGGCTGATCGAACTCGCGCACTGGATTCGCCGCGGCCGCGCCGTGCAGACCGATGCGCTCGAACCCGACGCCTCCCGCTCGGCCCCGGCGCATACGCGATCTGCGGCGCAGCGCGGTGCGCTCGCTGCGCGGCGCGATCTGGCAGAGGCTGCGCCGGCATCCACTGGAACTGGTGTGGCCGCAGAGAGCCGCGCGCAAGGCGAACTAGGCCGCGCGTCCGACGGTTCCTGCCCTTCCCGCACTTCCTGCGCCGGCCCGCCCGCCGGCGCGAGCGGCCCGCCCCGTAATCGCGCCGGGCGGGCCACCCCGACCGCGTACAATAGCGCCTTATCCAACGCCTTCCGGCAACCTCAATGTCCTTCGATTTCTTCCTCCCTTGCCCACGCGGCCTTGAAGCCTCGCTTGCGGCCGAACTCGCCGAAATTGCCGCGAAACACCTGAACGGCGCACCGTTTACGGCCGGCGCACAAGTGCCCGGCGGCGTGCACTTCCGCGGCGGCTGGGCTGCCGGCATGGCCGCCAACCTGCATTCGCGCCTCGCGAGCCGCGTGCTGCTGAAGATCGCGCACCGCCCGTATCGCAGCGAACAGGACATTTACGCGCTCGCGGTCGAACAGCGTTGGGAGCAATGGTTCTCGGCCAAAGAAACGCTGCGGGTGGACGTGACCGCGATCAAATCGCCGCTGCGCAGCCTCGAATTCACGACGCTGCGCGTGAAGGACGCGATCTGCGACCGTCTGCGCGAAGTCAGCGGCGCGCGGCCGAGCATCGACACCGCGACGCCCGACGTGCGCGTGTTCGCGTTTCTCACCGCCACCGATTGCACGCTCTACCTCGACACGTCCGGCGATCCGCTCTTCAAACGCGGCTGGCGTCTCGATAAGGGCGCGGCGCCGTTGCGCGAGAATCTCGCGGCGGGCATTCTGCGCCTGACCGGCTGGAGCGCCGGCACGCCGCTGTACGACCCGATGTGCGGCAGCGGGACCTTCCTCGCGGAAGCCGCCCAGGTGGCGCTGAACATCGCGCCGGGCGCGGAACGCAGCTTCGGCTTCGAGAAGCTCAAGCAATTCGACGCGAAGACCTGGCAAACGCTGAAGGCGGCCGCACTCGACGCAAAGCATGCCGCGCGCAGCTCGCGCGCCGATCTGCAGATCTTTGGCAGCGATATTTCCGGCGACATGCTCGACAAGGCGCGCGCGAACTTCCAGCGCGCCGGTTTGCCGTCGATTCCGCTCAAGCAGGTCGATGCGCGCGGCATGACGCCACCCTCGTCCGAAGCGGGCATCCTCGTCGCCAATCCGCCGTATGGCGAGCGGATCGAAGTACGTGGCCGCAATGCGCGCGGCGAGTTGCGTGAAGGCCGAGGCAACCGCGAGAACCGCGACGACGACGGTTTCCGTCGTGTGCAGGAAGAAGCGCCGGACAGCGAATTCTTCCATTCGCTCGGCGACGCGTTGAAGCAGCGCTTCACCGGCTGGCATGCGTTCATTCTCACGTCGGATCGCAAACTGCCGGGACAATTGCGCTTGCGTGAGTCGACCAAGACGCCGCTCTTTAACGGTGCGCTCGAATGCCGGCTGTTCCGCTTCGATCTGATCGCGGGCAGCGTGCGTCAGCGGCCGCAGAGCGATGCGTCGGCGACTGGAAGCGAAGGGGCTTAAGGCCAGATTGCCTGACGCAACCGCCGCTTGAGGCGCGCTGCAGTACGGCGATGAAAACCGCGGACCTTTTGGGCTCCGCGGTTTTTTTTCGCTGGCGCGCGGTGGCGGCGATGGTGGGAGTTTCCGGCGCTGCGGTTCGGTTTGCATCACCTGCGTCCTGTCAGTAGCGGCGCAACGTCGGCGTCCTTTTGCTGCCATCCGTCACGGCGCCGCCGCTGCCGCTCCCATCGCACGCGTCGCATCCTTCCCGCAAGTGCCGCCCGCCGCAAGGCCGCGAATCATCACGCCCGGCAGTCCGCCTCCTGCCACACCCTACTGACACCACGCTGTCAGCAGCACCCCCGCACACTCCTTCTCACGCCATCCGGCGCTTTGCACGGCTTACCCGCCATCCACAGGAGAGTGTCATGTCCACGTCAGCCAAAGTTGTTGCATGGTTCGAGATTCCGTCCGTCGATTTCGATCGCGCCGTCCGCTTTTACGAAGCCGCGCTCGACGTCCAGCTCAATCGCCAGGAAATCGGTGGGCAGCCGATTGCGATATTCGGCTACGAAGAGCCGGCCACTGGAGGCGCGATCGTCCACAGCCCGTCGATGGAGCCGACCGGCGACGGCGTGCTCGTCTATCTGAGCGCGCAGCCGACCGTGGACGCCGCCCTCGCGCGCGTCGAACAGGCCGGCGGCAAGACCGACGGCCCGGTGATCAAGCTGCCGCAGGACATCGGCTACATCGCGTTCTTCACCGATACGGAAGGCAACCGCCTCGGCCTGCATTCGCGCACCAACGGCTGAACGGCAGTTCACTGAGCGAAGCGGCTCGCAGGGCAGCGGCTCGAAGCAAAGCGGAGCCACACTGCCACGCGAAGCCGCAACCCGCAGCACGAAGCAAACTCTGGCAGCACCTCGCCACGCCGCGCGCGTCACGACAGCGCGCGCCGCAGCGAACCTCGAGCGGAGCGCGGCATGCGGCGCTATCATCGCGGGACCGTTCCCGTCCTCTTCTACAAGACGCCCACGATGACGCGCCGCGCCGACCGCCTGTTCCAGATTGCCGAACTGTTGCGCGGACGGCGTCTGACCACCGCGCAGCAACTCGCCGACTGGCTGAACATTTCGCTGCGCACGGTCTATCGCGACGTGCGCGATCTGCAATTGTCGGGCGTGCCGATCGAAGGCGAAGCCGGCATCGGCTACCGGTTGAGCCGCACCGCAAGCCTGCCGCCGCTCACCTTCACCGCCGACGAACTGGCCGCGCTCGCAGCCGGCGCGCGCATGCTCGAATCGTGGGGCGGCGCGGACTTCGCGAGCGGCGCGCGCGGGGCGCTCGCCAAGATCGCGTCGGCGATGCCCGCCGACAAACGCGCGACGCTCGAAAGGCTCGCGATTTTCGCGCCGTCGTTTCATATTAAGGAGAATTTTTCGGCGCAGCTGGATGCGCTGCATCGCGCGATCGACACGCGGCACGTGGTGCGCTTCGCCTACACCGACGCGTGCGGCGCGGCCACCGAGCGCCGCGTCTGGCCGCTCGCGTTAGCGTATTGGGGTGCACGCTGGACGCTCGGCTCATGGTGCGAATTGCGCGGCGCCTTCCGCAATTTCAGTCTGGAGAAGATCGTGGATCTTCAGGTGCTCGAACGGTATCCGGATCAGGAAGGCCGACGGCTCGCGGATCTGCTGCGGCATGTGAACGCGAAGCCGAAGTGAAAGTGAGGATTGCGGCGTGTCGCGACGCAACGATGGAGGGCACCTGTTGCAACACGCGGGCGTCAGGTCGAGGCGGATTCAGCCGGACATCGTGAACCTCGGCAAGCAGCCGGCGCGCCCCGTTCCAACAGCCGCACGCGACGCCACTACGAAGCGGAAATCGCGGGCTCCTGACGAGGCAACCCGCGATACCCGAACACGCGCTCATTCGACCGCCTTCACCATATCCTCGATCACCTTCTTCGCGTCGCCGAACACCATCATCGTCTTGTCCATGTAGAAGAGATCATTGTCGAGACCGGCATAACCCGCCGCCATGGAGCGTTTGTTCACGATCACCGTGCGCGCCTTGTACGCCTCGATGATCGGCATGCCTGCAATCGCCGACTTCGGATCGGTCTTCGCCGCCGGATTCACCACGTCGTTCGCGCCGAGCACCAGCACCACGTCGACCTGGCCGAACTCGCCGTTGATGTCGTCCATTTCGAACACCATGTCGTAGGGCACTTCGGCTTCGGCGAGCAGCACGTTCATGTGGCCCGGCATGCGACCCGCGACCGGGTGAATCGCGTACTTCACTTCGATGCCCTTCTCGACCAGCTTGTCGGTCAGCTCCTTCAACGCATGCTGCGCGCGCGCCACGGCCAGCCCATAACCCGGCACGATCACCACCGTCTCGGCGTTGCCGAGCATGAACGACGCGTCGTCCGCGGAACCGGATTTCACCGGACGCTGCTCCGCCGTGCCGCCGGCCACCGCCGCGCCCGCCTCGTTGCCGAAGCCGCCGAGAATCACGTTGAAGAACGAGCGGTTCATCGCGCGGCACATGATGTACGACAGAATCGCCCCCGACGAGCCGACGAGCGACCCCGCGATGATCAGCATCGGATTGTTCAGCGAGAAACCGATGCCCGCCGCAGCCCAGCCCGAGTACGAGTTCAGCATCGACACGACCACCGGCATGTCCGCGCCGCCGATCGGAATGATGATCAGCACGCCGAGCACGAACGCGATGATCGTCATGATGATGAACGGCAGCCACGCCTGCGTGAGAAAGAAGATGATGCCGAAGCCGAGCATCGCGATGGCGAGCATCAGGTTGATCAGATGCTGGCCGCTGTACACGACCGGCGCGCCCTGGAAGAGCCGGAACTTGTACTTGCCCGACAGCTTGCCGAACGCGATCACCGAGCCGGAGAACGTGATCGCACCGACGAACGTGCCGATGAACAGCTCGATGCGATTGCCGAACGGCAGAAAGCCCGGGATCGGATAGTCCGGATCGCCGAGCCCGAACGCGGCCGGCTCCGACACCACCGCATACGCGATGCAGACCGCCGCGAGACCGATCAGCGAGTGCATCGCCGCGACCAGTTCGGGCATCTTGGTCATCTCGACGCGCGCGGCGACGAACGCGCCGACCGCGCCGCCGATCACCAGCGCGACCAGCAGCAGGCCGAGCCCGAGGCCGAGGTTAGAGCCGAGCGCCGACGCCTGTTTCGCGATCAGCGCGATGGTCGTGAGGATCGCAATCGCCATCCCGACCATGCCGAAGGTATTGCCGACGCGCGCCGTCTTCGGATTCGACAGCCCCTTGAGCGCCTGAATGAAGCAGACCGACGCGACCAGATAAAGCAGCGTGACGACGTTCAGACTCATTACGCGTTCTCCTTGGCGGCTGCGGGAAGCTTCTTCGGCTCTTTCTTGCGGAACATTTCCAGCATTCGCCGGGTGACGAGAAAGCCGCCGAACACGTTGACGGCCGCGAGCGCGACCGCGAGCGTGCCGAAGAACTTGCCGGTGTCGCCCACGGTGAGGCCTGCTGCGAGCATTGCGCCGACAATCACGATCGCCGAGATCGCATTGGTCACGGCCATCAGCGGCGTGTGCAGCGCGGGCGTGACGTTCCAGACCACGTGGTAGCCGACGTAGATCGCCAGCACGAAGATGATCAGGTTGATGACGGTGTGGTTGATGACTTCCATTGCCGTTCTCCTCTAGGCCGTGCGCGTGACTGCGCCATCACGGGCCAGCAGCGTGGCCGCGACGATGTCGTCCGCGAGATCGATGTTCAGCGCGCCTTCCTTCGTGATGATCAGCTTGAGGAAGTCGAGCAGGTTGCGCGCGTAGAGCGACGACGCGTCGGCGGGCACCATCGACGCCAGGTTCGTATAGCCGACGATCTGCACGCCATGCCTGAGCACCACCTGGTCCGCCTCGGTCAGCGGACAGTTGCCGCCGCGCCGGCCCTCGTACTCCGCGCCGCGTCCGGCCGCGAGATCGACCAGGACGGAGCCCGGTTTCATCGCCTGCACGGTGTCGACCGAGATCAGCGTCGGCGCGGCGCGGCCCGGAATCAGCGCGGTGGAGATCACCACGTCCGCCTGCTTCGCCCGCTCATGGACCAGCGCCGACTGACGCGTGAGCCACGACGGCGGCATCGGCCGCGCATAGCCGCCGACGCCTTGCGCGGCTTCGCGCTCCTCGTCGGTTTCGTAGGGCACGTCGAGAAACTTCGCGCCGAGCGACTCGATCTGCTCTTTCACGGCCGGCCGCACGTCCGACGCCTCGATCACCGCGCCGAGGCGCTTGGCGGTCGCGATCGCCTGCAGGCCCGCCACGCCCGCGCCGAGAATCAGCACACGCGCAGCTTTCACGGTGCCGGCCGCGGTCATCAGCATCGGCATGAAACGCGGATAGAGCGTCGCCGCCAGCAGCACCGCCTTGTAACCCGCGATGTTCGCCTGCGACGACAGCACGTCGAGGCTCTGCGCGCGGGTCGTACGCGGCGCGGCTTCGAGCGCGAACGCGGTGACGCCGGCCTCGGCGAGCTTGCGCGCGTTCTCGGCGTTGAACGGGTCGAGCATGCCGACCAGCGTCGCGCCGCGCTTCAGGAGCGGCAACTCGGTATCGGTGGGAGACTGGACTTTGAGGAGGAGATCGGCGCCGAAGGCGGTGGCCGCATCGACGATCTCCGCGCCGGCGGCCGTGAAGGCCTCGTCAGGAAAGCTCGCGGCGGCGCCCGCGCCGCTCTGGATCGTGACCCGGTGGCCCTGGGTCACGTACTTCTTGACCGTTTCGGGCGTCGCGGCGACGCGGGTTTCGTGCGCGCGCGTCTCGGCTGGCACTCCGATATGCATCGTGTTCCTCCTCGACTTCCTGTTTGACGACAGATTGGCCGACGAGGCACGCCGGCTTGCAATTGCAACGGCTAACGCCTCACTTTAACCGAAACCGGGGGGTGCACAGAAATCGGGGACAATCCGGGGGTGGCCGTGCGGCCTGCCATGGGCCGCCACTGGCCGATTCCCGGCAGCCCAGGCCCATAAACGGTAAAATGCGCAGCCATGAAACCGGAAACCTGGCTGCCGCACGTGACCGTCGCGGCGATCATCGAGCGTGAGGGGCGCTTTCTCGTCGTCGAGGAACATACCGCCGACGGCTTGCGCCTGAATCAGCCCGCCGGCCATCTCGAAGCGGGCGAAACGCTTCAGCAGGCGGTGAGCCGCGAAACGCTCGAGGAAACCGCCCATCCGTTCACGCCCGAGGCGCTGGTCGGCCTGTACATGGCCCACTTCGAGCGGCCCGGCAGCGCGGGCGTCACCTACCTGCGCTTTACCTATTGCGGCGCAGGCGGCGAACCGGAGCCGCAGCGCGCGCTCGATCCGGACATCGTCCGCACCTTGTGGATGAGCGCCGACGAATTGCGCGCATGCCCCGAACGGCATCGCACGCCGCTCGTCATGCAATGCGTCGACGACTACCTCGCCGGCCGGCGTTTCCCGCTCGACTTCGTGCATACGCATTCGGTCGGGCCCAAAAGATAACCCTCGCGCGCGCCGACACGAGCGGCCATCCCGCGATCCATGCAGTCATGCAGCACCCAGTGAGCATCTTATGAGCAAGCAGAAAGTCGTAGTAGGCATGTCGGGCGGCGTCGATTCGTCGGTCACCGCGTGGCTGCTGAAGGAACAGGGCTACGACGTGGTCGGCCTGTTCATGAAGAACTGGGAAGACGACGACGACAGCGAATACTGCTCGACGCGGCAGGACTGGATCGACGTGGTGTCGGTGGCGGACCTGATCGGCATCGACGTCGAAGCGGTGAACTTCGCCTCGGAATACAAGGACCGCGTGTTCGCCGAATTCCTGCGCGAATACTCGGCCGGCCGCACGCCGAATCCGGACGTGCTGTGCAACGCCGAAATCAAGTTCAAGGCCTTCCTCGACCATGCGATGTCGCTCGGCGCGGAAACCATCGCGACGGGCCACTATGCGCGCGTGCGCGAGAACAATGGCCGCTTCGAATTGCTGAAGGCGTTCGACCACACGAAGGACCAGTCGTACTTCCTGCACCGGCTGAACCAGGCGCAATTGTCGAAGACGCTGTTTCCGCTGGGCGAGATTCCCAAGACCAAGGTGCGTGAAATCGCCGAGCAGATTGCACTGCCGAATGCGAAGAAGAAGGATTCGACCGGCATCTGCTTCATCGGCGAACGGCCGTTCCGCGACTTCCTGAACCGCTATCTGCCGACCAAACCGGGCCCGATGAAAACCACCGACGGCAAAGTGGTCGGCGAACACATCGGTCTCGCGTTCTACACGTTCGGCCAGCGCAAGGGCATCGGCCTCGGCGGCAGCAAGGACGGCAGCGGCAAACCATGGTTCGTGGCCGGCAAGGATATCGCGTCGAACACGCTGTACGTGGCGCAAGGCCACGATCATCCGTGGCTGCTCAGCCATACGCTGAGCGCAGGCAATACGAGCTGGGTTGCGGGCGAGCCGCCGGAGGAAGGTTTCGCGTGCGGCGCGAAAACGCGCTACCGGCAGGCGGACGCGGCGTGCACATTCAGCGCGGGCGGCATCAATGCGGCGGGCATCCGTGCGGCGGGCATCAACGCGGCGAGCACCCATGCGGCAGATACCAACGCGGCGAACGGCGGCGAAGACCTCTTCGAACTGACTTTCGACACCGCGCAATGGGCTGTCACACCAGGGCAATCAGCGGTGCTCTACAATGGCGAAGTGTGCCTCGGCGGCGGCATCATCGAACATGTGGTGACGGGGCAACCGGCCGCCCGCCAGCCGCAAAAGGCGGCACTGCTGAGCACGCGTTAAGCGACGCACGCCGGCGAGCCGTGCGGTGGTTCAGCCACACTCGCGGTCGCCGCTCCCGCTTCGCCTTCACACTGGAACCATGCTGCGCTTCGCCTTCACACATCATTTTCAGGTCTCGCCTTCGGGCTTCTACCTCCACGCCGCACCCATGCGTCGGCGCTCCGCGCTGACGCCGGCTTCACCCTAACAAGCAGCCGTCAGTTTTACTTCGCGGTGGATTCCGTCTGCGCCGAGCGCGCCGGCGAAACCTCCGCGACGATCTTCATTGCACTGGAGTCTCCATGTTTTCTCGACGTTATCTGGCCATGTGGTGCGCAATCGTACTGCTCGCCGTCTGCGCGGCGCTCGCCGCGACGCATCATATTTCGGGGTTCTGGATCCTTATGCCGCTCGCGCTCGTCGCGCTCGGCCTCTTCGACCTGACGCAGCGGCGCCACGCGATTCTGCGCAACTATCCGCTGTGGGGCCACTGCCGTTTTCTGTTCGAGTCCATCCGCCCGGAAATCCGCCAGTACTTCGTCGAAGGCGATACCGACGAGAAACCGTTCTCACGCGCTCAGCGCAGCATCGTCTATCAGCGCGCGAAGAACGACGTCGACAGCCGCCCGTATGGGACCCTGCTCGACGTCAAAGCCAACGCCCACGAATGGATCGGCCACTCCCTCGCGCCGACCACGCTCGATAACCACGACTTCCGCATCGTCGTCGGCCCGGGCCGCGCGCAACCCTATTCGATGTCGATCTTCAACGTTTCCGCGATGAGCTTCGGCTCGCTGTCGGCCAACGCGATCATGGCGCTGAACCTCGGCGCGAAGAAAGGCAACTTCGCCCACGACACCGGCGAAGGCTCGATGTCGAAGTATCACCGCGAGCACGGCGGCGACATCATCTGGGAAATCGGGTCGGGCTACTTCGGCTGCCGTAACAACGACGGCAGCTTCAGCGCGGAGAAGTTCGCGAAGCAGGCCGCCGAACCCCAAGTGAAGATGATCGAGGTGAAGCTGTCGCAAGGCGCGAAGCCGGGTCATGGCGGCGTGCTGCCGGCCGCCAAGATCACGCCAGAAATCGCGGAGACGCGCGGCGTGCCGATGGGCCGCGATTGCATCTCGCCGGCCACTCACTCCGAGTTCTCGACGCCGCGCGGCCTGCTCGAATTCGTCGACCGCCTGCGCACGCTGTCGGGCGGCAAGCCGACCGGCTTCAAGCTGTGCATCGGCCATCCGTGGGAATTCTTCGGCATTGCGAAGGCGATGCTGGAAACGGGGATTCTGCCGGACTTCATCGTCGTGGACGGCGCGGAAGGCGGCACCGGCGCGGCGCCGCTGGAGTTCACCGATCACGTCGGCGTGCCCTTGCAGGAAGGATTGCTGCTGGTCCACAACACGCTGGTCGGCACCGGCTTGCGGCAGCGCATCCGCATCGGCGCGAGCGGCAAGATGATCACCGCGTTCGATATCGCCAAGACGCTGGCGATCGGCGCGGATTGGGTCAACGCGGCGCGCGGCTTCATGTTCGCGGTGGGCTGCATTCAGGCGCAAACCTGCCACACCGGACGCTGCCCGACCGGCGTCGCGACCCAGGACCCGGTGCGCCAGCGCGCGCTAGTGGTGCCGGACAAGGCCGACCGCGTGTTCAGCTTCCACTACAACACGCTGCATGCGCTGAAGGAAATCATTCAGGCCGCGGGGCTGAAGCATCCGGCGGAGCTGCGCGCGCATCACATCGTGCAGCGCGTGTCGTCGCATGAGGTGCGCTTGATGTCGGATCTGCTGAAGTATCTCGAACCGAACGATCTGCTCAACAGCAAGTATCGCTACTCGCTGTTCGAGCAGTACTGGCCGGTGGCGCAAAGCGATTCGTTCTCGCCGAAGATGGAACTGGGCCGCGACGTGATCCGCTTGCCGACCAACAACGCATGACGAACGGCGTATGACCAACGACGTATGACGAACGACAAAGGGCCGCACGAAGCGGCCCTTTGTCGTTCAAAAACCGCATCCCGCCCGCGTCCGACCCCCGTAAAACGGACGCCCCCTTGCCTTTCCGTTAAAATCTCCGGTTTAGCACTTCGCTCCACGGCCACCTCGCGCGCTCCGGCGCCTGGCGGGGAGCCCCATGCCCGAAAGGCACTTCATGCTCACGTTTCAGCAAATCATCCTGACACTGCAGTCCTATTGGGACAAGCAGGGTTGCGCATTGCTCCAGCCGATCGACATGGAAGTCGGCGCGGGCACGTCCCACGTTCATACGTTCCTGCGCGCAATCGGCCCCGAGCCGTGGCGCGCCGCTTATGTGCAGCCGTCGCGCCGACCGAAGGACGGCCGCTATGGCGAAAACCCGAACCGTCTGCAGCACTACTACCAGTACCAGGTGGTGCTGAAGCCCGCGCCGGAAAACATCCTCGACCTGTACCTCGGCTCGCTCGAAGCGCTCGGCTTCGACCTGAAGCAGAACGACGTGCGCTTCGTCGAAGACGACTGGGAAAACCCGACGCTCGGCGCTTGGGGTCTGGGCTGGGAAGTGTGGCTGAACGGCATGGAAGTGACCCAGTTCACCTATTTCCAGGAAGTGGGCGGTCTGGCCTGCAAGCCGGTGCTCGGCGAAATCACGTACGGGCTCGAACGCCTCGCCATGTACTTGCAGAAAGTTGAAAACGTCTACGACCTCGTGTGGACCGAGTGGGAAGAGCAAGGCCCGAATGGTCCGGAAATGCGCCGTCTCACTTACGGCGACGTCTATCACCAGAACGAAGTCGAACAGTCCACGTATAACTTCGAACGCGCGAACGTCGATCTGCTGTTCACGTTCTTCAACAGCTACGAAGCGGAAGCGAAGCGCATGATCGAAGCGCAGATCGCGCTGCCCGCTTACGAACTCGTGTTGAAAGCGGGCCACACGTTCAATCTGCTCGACGCGCGCGGCGCCATTTCGGTCACCGAACGTGCGGCGTACATCGGCCGAATTCGCGCGCTGTCGCGTCTGGTTGCGCAGGCTTACTACGATTCGCGCGAAAAGCTCGGCTTCCCGATGCTCGGCAATCCCGTGCACGGCGTGCCCGGCCTCACCACCGACGCGCAAGATGCCGCAATGCCCGCGTGGGCGCCGCCGCTGAAAGTCGAACGCAAGATCGACCAGGACTGACGAGAACATCACCTCATGACTCAACCCCATCAAGCTACCCTGCTCGTCGAGTTGCTCACCGAAGAACTGCCGCCGAAAGCGCTCGCCCGTCTCGGTGAGGCGTTCGCCGAAGGCATCGCGCAGCGCCTCGCGGCGCTCGATCTGATCGAAGGCGAACTGACGTTCGAACGTTACGCCACGCCGCGCCGCCTCGCGGTCACGATCAGGAACGTGCGCCCGGTTGCGCCGGAAAAACACGTGCGCGAAAAAGTGCTGCCGGTTTCCGTCGCGCTGGACAAAGACGGTCAGCCCACCGCGCCGCTCGCGAAGAAACTCGCTGCGCTCGGCTTCCCCGATTTTTCGGTGAACGACCTGGAGCGCGCGCAGGACGGCAAGGCCGAGGCGTTCTTCCTGCGCTACGCGGCGCCCGGCGCGACGCTCGCCGACGGCCTGCAAAGCGCGCTCGACGAAACGCTCGCCAAGCTGCCGATCCCCAAGTTCATGACCTATCAGCGTCCGGACGGCACCAATGTGAAGTTCGTGCGTCCGGCGCATCGTCTGACCGCACTGCATAACGACCATGTCGTGCCGGTCAGCGCGCTCGGCATCGACGCCGACGACACCACGCTCGGCCACCGCTTCCTCTGCGAAGGTTTCGTGCAGATCCAGCACGCGGACGCCTACGCCGAAACGCTGCTGCACAAGGGCCGCGTGGTCGCGAATTTTGCCGACCGCAAGGAAGTCATCCGCACACATCTGCTCGCGCAAGCCAACGGCGACCAGGTGGTGATGCCCGAAGCGCTGCTCGACGAAGTGACATCGCTGGTCGAATGGCCGGTGGTTTATTCGTGCCGTTTCGAGGACGAGTTCCTGCAAGTGCCGCAGGAATGCCTGATCCTCACGATGCAGACAAACCAGAAGTACTTCGCGTTGACCGATGCGAACGGCAAGCTGCGCTCGCGTTTTCTGATCGTGTCGAACATCGAGACGACGACGCCGGGCGATATCGTCGAAGGCAATGAGCGCGTGGTGCGCCCGCGTCTGGCCGACGCGAAGTTCTTCTTCGAGCAGGACAAGAAAAAGCCGCTCGCCGAGCGCGTGCCGCTGCTCGCGAACGTCGTCTATCACAACAAGCTGGGCTCGGCGCTGCAACGCGTCGAGCGGCTCGAAGCGCTGGCCGGTGCGATCGCGGGGCTGATCGGCGCCGATGCGACGCTCGCGAAGCGCGCCGCGCGTCTCGCGAAGGCCGACCTGATCACCGACATGGTCGGCGAATTCCCCGAGCTGCAAGGCACGATGGGCACGTACTACGCGCGCCACGACGGCGAGCCGGAAGAAGTCGCGCTCGCCTGCTCGGAACACTATCAGCCGCGCTTTTCGGGCGACGCATTGCCCACCACCGCGACCGGCACCGTCGTCGCGCTCGCCGACAAGCTCGAAACGCTGGTCGGCATCTGGGGCATCGGCCTGCAACCCACCGGCGAAAAAGATCCGTTCGCGCTGCGCCGTCACGCGCTCGGCGTGCTGCGCATTCTGGTCGAGAAGCAACTGCCGGTCGACTTCGTCGAACTGCTGCGCACCGCTTATGCGCAATTCGCCGCAGTGCCGAACGTCGCCGATTCGACTCAAGCCATCTACGACTTCTGTATGGACCGCCTGCGCGGTTTGCTGCGCGAACGCGGTTACGCGGCCGGTGAAATCGACGCGGTGCTGGCGTTGAACCCGACGCATCTTGACGACATCGTCGCGCGCCTCGATGCGGTGCGCGAGTTCGCGGCGCTGAGCGAAGCGGCATCGCTCGCAGCGGCCAACAAGCGTATCTCGAACATCCTGAAGAAGTCCGAAGGCGCGGCGAGCGGCGGCGTGCAAATCGCGCTGCTCGTCGAAGCGGCGGAAAGGGCTTTGCATGCGCAGCTCGAACAGGTCGCGCCGCGCGTGCAGACGCAACTGGCCGCGCGCGACTACACGAGTGCGCTGACCGCGCTCGCCGCACTGCGCGAATCGGTCGACACGTTCTTCAACGACGTGATGGTCAACGCCGAAGACCCTGCGCTGCGCGCCAACCGTCTGGCCTTGCTCGGCGCGCTGCATCAGCAGATGAACTGCGTCGCCGACATTTCCCGGCTCGCCGCCTGAGCACCGCGCCATGCCGATCAAGAAAGTGGTGATCCTCGACCGCGACGGCGTGATCAACGTCGACTCCGACGCGTTCATCAAGACGCCGGACGAATGGGTCGCCCTGCCGGGTTCGCTCGAAGCGATCGCGCGTCTGAACCAGGCCGGCTATCGCGTGGCGATCGCGACCAACCAGTCGGGCATCGGGCGCGGTCTGTTCGACATGAACGCGCTCAATGCGATGCATCTGAAGATGCATCGGATGGCGGCGGCGGTCGGCGGGCGTATCGAAGCGGTATTCTTCTGCCCGCATACGGCCGAAGATCACTGCGAATGCCGCAAGCCGAAGCCCGGCATGCTGAAGATGATCACCGAGCGTTTCGAAGTCGATCCGGCCAATACGCCGGTCGTCGGCGACGCGATGCGCGATCTGCAAGCGGGCGCGGCGCTCGGTCATCCGGTTCATCTGGTGCTGACCGGCAAGGGCAAGAAGACGCTCGCGGCCGGCGGCTTGCCCGACGGCACGATCGTGCACGACGACCTGCGCGCATTCGCGCTCGACTTCCTCGCCGATGCACAAGAGTGACGCGCGCCATGCGCGTCCCCAACCCTCACTGACCACGCCGATGCGCTTCATCCGTTCCCTGCTGCTGCTGATCTACTTCGTTCTGTTCACGGTGCCGTACGCAACCGCATGCTTCATCGCGTTCCCGTTCCTGCGCGCCGACAACCGCTACTGGATGGCGGCAGGGTGGTGCCGTGCGACGCTCCACACGGTGCGTTGGCTCAACGGCATCCGCTACAGGATCGAAGGCTATGAGAATCTGCCCGACGGTCCGGCGGTGCTGCTCTCCAAGCATCAATCTGCGTGGGAAACGCTGGCGTTTCCGGCGTTGATGCCGCGACCGCTGTGCTACGTGTTCAAGCGCGAGCTGCTGTACGTGCCGTTTTTCGGCTGGGCGCTCGGCATGCTGAAGATGGTTCACATCGATCGCAAGGAAGGCAAGTACGCGTTCGAATCCGTCATCAAACAAGGCAAGGCGCGCATGGCGGAAGGCGCCTGGGTCATCATGTTTCCGGAAGGCACGCGCACGCCGACCGGCAAGCAAGGCAAGTACAAGACCGGCGGCGCGCGCTTCGCGATCGCCACCGGCGCGCCGGTCGTGCCGATCGCGCACAACGCAGGACGCGTGTGGCCGCGTAACTCGTTTCTGAAATATGCGGGTATAGTCACAGTGTCGATCGGCAAGCCAATCGACACGACGGGGCTCACGCCCGACGAAGTCAACACGCGCGTCGAACGATGGATCGAAGCTGAAATGCGTCGCATCGATCCTGCCGCGTACCACGTGGCGGACAGTCGTTCCGCCGCCGCACCAATCTGACGCGCCCACGCCCTCGAAGGCGTATTGCGCGAAGCGAATCCGATGCAGAAGTCTCCTACGTCGCAGCCCGCTGCGGCGCTCGATAACCGGCAGCTCGATCTCCCGCTCTTCGCCGAGCCGGGGTCGACGTCGTCGTCGCCTTCGCCGCATGCGCCCTCATCGGGCTCACCCGCCGGGCAACAGCCGGCTGTGCCGCTGGCACCGGACGGCAGCAAGCTGCGCAGCGTGTCGATTGGCCCGCGCACGCTGCATTACGTGCTCAAGCGTTCGGCACGCCGTTCGATCGGTTTCGCAATCGACAGCACGGGCCTCACGATCACTGCGCCGCGCTGGGTCACGCTCGCCGATATCGAAACCGCGATCACCGAAAAACAGCGCTGGATTTTCACGAAACTGATCGAATGGCAAACGCGTGTCGAACAGCGCGCATTGCCGAAAGTCGACTGGAAAGACGGCGCCGAAGTGCCCTACCTCGGTCAACCGGTGCGTGTGAAGCTCGGCTCGCCGCAAGGCACGCTCGCGTTCAACGCGGACGCCGCCGCCCTGCAAGTACCGTTGCCGTTGCAAGCCGATCCGCAGCAGATCAAGGACCGCGTGCAAGGCTGGTTGCAAGGCGAAGCGAAGCGCCTGTTCGGCGAGCGCCTCGCCATTTACGCGGAGAAGCTGGGCGTCAACTATCGCGCGTATGCGCTCTCGTCAGCGGCCACGCGCTGGGGCAGTTGTTCGAGCGATGGCAAGATCCGTTTGAACTGGCGGCTGATTCACTTTCCGCTGTCCATCATCGATTACGTGGTCGCGCATGAACTCGCGCATTTGCGTGAGATGAATCACAGCCCGCGTTTCTGGCAAACAGTCGAATCGATTTTTCCGGAATTCCGCGAGGCGCGGCAAACGCTGAAGTCGCATCCGCCGGAATTGCTGCCGACGCTTTGAGCTAGCGCGGCAAACACTCAACCACCCTCGCCAGTTGCGCGGATTCGCGCATCACTGCGTGCAGTAGGTCTCGTGCAGATGACGCCACGTCACCTTGCCGTGCGCGTCGAGGTCCAGCACCGCCGTCGAGCGCCGCACGTTCGCATTGCCCGCGCCGTCGCGCTGATATTCGCGATACTTCACCACCGCGCCCGACGCATAGTCGGCGACGATCTCCATATCGCGAATCGTGATTTGCGAGCCTGGACGCGCCCCGCGCAGCTTGCCGAAAAGCTCGCACGCGCAGGCGTGGTCCACGGTGACGCCGGATGGCATCACCATCGTGAATTGTGGCGCAAAGCGCGCCGCGATCCGTTGCAGCGCGCCGTCATCCGCGGAGCCGTCAAACAATGCCTGGATTTCAGCGTGGATGTCGCCGAGTTTTTCGAAGTAGGGATTATTGTTGTTCATTGTTTGAGCTTGCCCCGCCGACTACGTTACTTTTTCTTCTGGATGAATTCGATCTTGTAACCGTCCGGGTCCGTCACGAATGCGATCACGGTGGTGCCGTGTTTCATCGGGCCGGCTTCGCGCACGACCGTGCCGCCTTGAGCCTTGATCTTGTCGCAAGCGGCATACGCGTCTTCGACTTCGACCGCGAGGTGACCGAAGCCGTTGCCCAGATCGTACGTCGGCGTGTCCCAGTTGTGCGTCAGTTCGATGACAGTGCCGTCGCGTTCGTCCGTATAGCCGACGAAAGCCAGCGTGAATTTACCGTCCGGATAGTCTTCGCGGCGCAGCAGTTTCATGCCGAGCAGTTCCGTGTAGAAGGCAATCGAACGATCCAGGTCGCCGACCCGGAGCATGGTGTGAAGCAGGCGCATTGTGCACTCCCTGTTGCGTAGTAAAGCGAGACCGTCAATGTACCCGGAATCACGCGGCGCTGCAGAGTCCGGCGCACGCGGCGCTCAGAACTGATGCCGCAGCCCCGCCATCAGGCCGAGTTGCGTGCCCTTCTGCCCGAGTCCGACGCCATTGACACCTTGCAGCTGCGCGCCGATCAGGTCACCCCGGTACTGGGCGAAATCGCCTTCCAGATAGACATCGGTGCGCTTCGACAGGTTGTAGTCGGCGACCAGCTGATATTGCCACGCCGAGCCGTCCTGCTTCGCGGTCTTGCCGTCCTGCAACGTGCGCCAGATGTTCGCGGCGAAGTGCCATACGTTGCCGACCTGCTGCGTGATGCCGCCCATGATCATGCGGCGCCGCGCGAAGTCCGTGTACTTGAGCGCGGCCAGCACGGGCGCGGTGAACGGTCCGTTGGCGAAGTTCGAAAATCCGGCGTCTTTCTGATTGACGATATAGCCCGCCGAAAAGCGGGTGAGATTCCACGTGTACGAAGCGCCGAAGGTCCACGCTTTCGCCGCCGCGCCGTTCACCGAATCTTTCGACTCTTCGTACGCGCCGCCGATGCTGAACGGTCCGCCCACCGGTTTATAGGCGAGGGCCGCGCCGATCTGACTGCCGTACGAATTGCCCGCATTGCCGCCGAACGCATAACCGGCCGCGAAGCTGAGACCGTTATATCTCGCCTGATACTGCACCTGGTTGCTGGTCCAGATGCCGCCCGTCATCGTCACTTCCGGCTGGAAGCTGAAGTCGTACGGAATCCACCAGTTGCTGCCGTAGCCGCCCGCCGTGATGCCTTCGATCATCACGTTGTACTGGCGCCCCAGAATGACCTGGCCGAACGCGTTCGAGCGCACGCCCACCTGCGCTTCGTTGAAGAACGGCAAGGTGGGGTCGCTGCGCCCGCTGTTGATGTTGAAACGGTTTTCGAGTTTGAAGAAGGTGGACCAGCCGCCGCCGAGATCCTCGACGCCTTTCAGGCCCCAGCGGCTCTGCGTGAGGCCGCCCGGACCGAGCCCGAGCGACCAGTCGCCGGCCTTGTTCACGTTGGTCAGATAACGCACGCTCTCATCCACCACGCCGTAGAGCGTGACACTCGATTGCCCGTGCGCGATCGCACATCCCAGCGCCGCCATCGCCGCCACCCACCTGGTTGCGTTCTTCATTTCGTCTCCTCGTACCGGCTCCGCGGTGCGCGGATGGGTTCGTCGGCGTGGGGCGGCGCAATTCGATCTGGCGCATTGTCAGCGCGTTCGCCGTGGCGGAACGCTGCACTTGCTGTCCTCTCGGGTCCATGCGAATGGGCTGACGAAACCCACCTGTTCGAACCTTAGCGCGAAACGGCAGCGTCAAGAAAATAGTCTGACAAGGGTGTTGTGAAGTGGACAAAAAACTTGCAGCGGTAAAGAAGCACGCGTAGAAGGTAGAGGCTTCGTTTGCGGGCGCGGCGGCTTTGCTATCGTACGATCCGCGCCTATGGGCGAGGCAGCGGCCGCGCGGCCAAAGCCCGGTCCATCCGGTCGATTACCGATTACCTGCGGCGCGCCGGCATCCGATACTGTGCGCCGCCCCTCCACTGCTTCGTCGACCTCCCCACCGCCGCCCCATGAGCACCACCGCCCTGCCCGCACACCGCGCCCCGGATAGCTTCGCCATCCTGCTGATGATCGGCTTGTGCGCCATCTGGGGACTGCAGCAAGTCGCGATCAAAAGCACCAACTCGGCATTGCCGCCGGTCTTTCAGGCGGGCTTGCGTTCGGCGATCGCGGCAGTGCTGGTATGGGGATGGGCGCGCGCACGCGGCACGCCGCTCTTTCGCGACGACGGCACGCTCGGCGCGGGCCTGCTGGCAGGCGTGCTGTTTGCCGCGGAGTTCGTCTGTATCTTTCTCGGACTGACGCTGACCAGCGCGTCGCGCATGGCGGTGTTTCTGTACACGGCGCCGTGCTTCACGGCGCTCGGGCTGCACTGGTTCGTCGACGGCGAACGGATGCGGCGGATTCAGTGGCTCGGCATCTTCGTCGCGTTCGCGGGGATGACGCTGGCGTTCGCCGACGGCTTCCTGCATGGCGCCGCCGCCCGAAGCTCGGCGCTCGCGGGCGCGGCCGGCGACGCGCTCGGCGTGCTGGCCGGCATCGCGTGGGCCGCGACGACCGTGGTGGTGCGCGCGACGCGCCTCGCGCAATCGAGCGCCAGCAAGACGCTGTTTTATCAGTTGATGGTGTCGGCGGTGGTGTTGCTCGCGCTCGCACTCGGGCTCGGCCAGGCTCACGTGGAAACCGTCACGCCACTGGTGCTCGTGAGTCTCGCGTACCAGGCAGTGGTCGTCGCGTTCGTCAGCTATCTGGTGTGGTTCTGGTTGCTCACGCGTTATATCGCGTCGCGCCTGTCGGTGTTCTCGTTTCTCACGCCCTTGTTCGGCGTGACCTTCGGCGTGTTGCTGCTCGGCGAGTCGTTCAGCCTGCGCTTTCTGATGGCTGCCGTGCTGGTGCTGACCGGCATTGCGCTGGTCAATGCGCCGGCGAAGCGGCGGCTGGTGTCCTAGCAGGAGTTAGCGGCGCGCGCGGGTCGCAGAGGCATCAGAGGCCTCAGCGGGCCGCACAAGTCACGAAGCCTTATCCGCCACGATCTGCGCCACACGCACGTATTCGGCCACCGACACGTCTTCGGCGCGGCGTTGCAGATCGAAGCCGAGCGCCTCGAAATCGACCGAATCGCGGAAGGCGGCCAGCGTGTTGCGCAACATCTTGCGACGCTGCGAGAACGCCGCCGTCACCACCTCGCCGAGCACGCGTTCGTCGACAGGCGGCAGTTCGTGCAACTCGTACGGGATCATCCGCACGATCGCCGAATCGACCTTCGGCGGCGGCTGGAACGCTTCGGGCGGCACGTCGAGCTGCTTGTCGATCACGTAGCGGTACTGCAGCATCACCGACAGCCGGCTGAATGCCTTGGTGCCGGGCTCCGCCACCATCCGCTCGACCACCTCGTTCTGCAGCATGAAGTGCTGATCGATCACGCGATGCGCGAACGACGTCAAATGAAACAGCAGCGGGCTTGAAATGTTGTACGGCAGATTGCCGACGATGCGCAGCGACGCCTTGTCGCCCGGCGCGGCGAGCGAGCCGAAGTCGAACGCGAGCGCGTCGCCCGCGTGCAGCTCGAGCAGGTCGCCGAACTTGGTCTTCAGACGGCCGATCAGATCGCGATCCAGTTCGACCGCGTGCAACGGCGCTTCCGGCGTCGCGAGCCGCTCGACCAGCGGTTCGGTGAGCGCGCCGAGTCCCGGTCCGATTTCGACCATGCGCTCGCCACGTTGCGGCCGGATCACGTCGACGATCGAATCGATCACGCCCATGTCGACCAGAAAGTTCTGACCGAAACGCTTGCGCGCGAGATGACCCTGGTGCCGGCCCTGTTGCTGTCTGCTGGTGGACATCGAAGAAACGCTAAGAAAAAGAACTGCTTGAGAAAAAGGAAAACGCCGCAAACCGCGCTGCGGCGCGCGCGCTCAGCCCGCGCGGCGATGCTGCGCCATCGACACCGCCGTGTCGATCGCGGCAAGCAGGCTGCCCGCGTCGGCGCGGCCGGTGCCGGCCAGATCGAGGGCGGTGCCGTGATCGACCGAGGTGCGGATGATCGGCAAGCCGAGCGTGACATTGATGCCTTCGCCGAACGTCGCGTACTTCAACACCGGCAGACCCTGATCGTGGAACATCGCCAGCACGCAGTCGGCCTCTTCGAGATAACGCGGCTGGAACAGCGTGTCGGCCGGATAGGGGCCGCGCGCGTCGATACCCTGGTCGTTCGCGAGCGTGAGCGCCGGCGTGATGACCTCGATTTCCTCGCGGCCCAGATAACCGTTTTCGCCCGCGTGCGGGTTCAGGCCCGTCACGAGAATGCGCGGCGCGGGCAAGCCGAAGTGATGCCGCAGATCGTGATCAATGATGCGCAGCGTCTCGACGATACCCTCGACCGACAGCGCGGCCGACACGTCCTTGAGCGGCAGATGCGTGGTCGCGAGCGCGACGCGCAACGGACGCTTGCCGGTGCCGGCCAGCATCATCACCACGCGTGGCGTGTGAGTGCGCTCGGCCAGATATTCGGTGTGGCCGGTGAACGGCACACCGGCGTCGTTGATCGTGCTTTTCTGCAGCGGCGCGGTGACGATCGCGTCGAAGATGCCGGCCACCGCGCCGTCGATCGCGCTGTCGAGCAGATCGAGCACGTAGCGGCCGTTGGCGGCGTCCAGCTTGCCCGCGCGCGACGGCGCGCCGAGCGGCTGGTGCCGCACCCGCACGCGCTGGCCGTGCGCCACCAGCGCGGTCCAATCGACGCCCACCGCACGCGCGCGTTCGGCGAGCAGACCCGCGTCGCCCAGCACGGTGAACTGCGCGTTCGGCCAGTGCGCCGCCGCGCCGGCCAACGCCTGCGCCGTCAGTTCGGGGCCGACGCCGGCGGGCTCGCCGGTCGTGATCGCGATCTGCAACGGCAGGCTGGTGGACTGGGCGGCGCTCGTCATGATGGTTATTGCACGCTCGACAGCGTGGGTTTCACTTCCACGTAAGCGGTGTCGCGCAGTTCGCGCAGCCAGTCGGCGTAAGCCTGTTCCGCCTTGCGCTGACCGATGGCCTGGCGCGCCAGATCCATTTGCTGGGATACCGAGCCTTCCGCTTCACGGCGGCCCAGCACCTGGATCAGGTGGTAGCCGTATTCGCTGCGCACCGGGTCGCTGATCTGGCCGTCCTGGAGCGAGTTCATCGCGCGCTCGAATTCCGGCACCGTTTCGCCCGGGCTGATCCAGCCGAGGTCGCCGCCTTGCGACGCCGAACCGTCCTGCGAGTAGGTGTGTGCGAACTTCGAGAAGTCGCCGCCCGCCGCAATCTGACTCTTGATGTCGAGCAGCTTCTGGCGCGCTTGCGGCTCGGACATGCCGTCGCCGACGCGCAGCAGGATGTGGCGCACGTGCGTCTGCACGAGCTTCGGCGCGTCCGCGCTCGTGCCCTGACCGGCGCGGCGATCGACCAGCCGCACGATCTCGAAACCGTCGTTGGTGCGGATCAGATCCGGGCTGACCTCGCCGGGGCGCAGCGTCGACGCGGCCTTGACGAATTCAGGCGGCAACTTGGACGGCGCGAGGAAACCCAGATCGCCGCTGTTCTTTGCCGCGTCCGGCGCCTGCGAGTTGGACTTCGCGAGCCTCTCGAAATTGGCGCCGCCCTTGGCTTCGGTCAGCAGAGACTGCGCTTTCTGCTGCGCCGCCTCGATGTCCGTCTCCGGCGCGTTCAGCGGCGCCTTCACGAAAATATGCTGTAGGTGCAGGTCGCTCGTCTGGCCGGCATTCGGGCCACGCTGACTGGCGATGTAGTTCGCCACCTCGGCGTCCGACACCGTGACCTTGCTGTCCACTTCCTTCTCGCGCAGGCGCGACAGCGTCAGTTCGGTACGCGCGTCGCCGGTGAAGGTGGTCCAGGGCACGCCTTGCGCCTCGATGCGCGCGCGGTACATTTCGAGCGACATGTTGTTCGCCTGGGCGAGCCGCTCGAGCGTTTTTTGCACGGCGGCGTCGTCGATGTTGATGCCGTCTTCCTTCGCCTTCTGCAACTGGATGCGCTCCAGCACCATCTGGTTGAGCACCTGCTGGCGCAGCTGGTCCATCGGCGGGACCGGCGCGTTCTGCTGGTTCAGCCGGCGCGTGATCAGGCTCATGCGCTCGTCGAGCTCGCGCCGCGTGATGACACCGTTGTTGACCACTGCGGCGATGGTGTCGACCGTCTGGCCGCTACTGCCGCCCAGCGCCTGCGCCTGAACCGGCGCGACCGAGAGGAAAGACGCCGCGGCGACGAGACCGGCCGCAAGCGTTGCCAAGCGATGCTTTTTCATGATTGCCACAGATACTCCAATGATGTCGGGCACGCCTGGCCCGTCTTTTCGCATTCGATAAATGATTGGGCGCGCGTCATTCGTAATTGGTGAAGCGAGATTCCGGCGGCGGCGGCGGCGGCAACGGCGTGTAACCCGCCACGCTGTTGCGGAACGCGGTCATCAGCCCGTTATCGACGCTCGACAGGCCCTTGAAGGTCAACTGCGCCAGGAACCGCGTACTCGACTGATTCTGCCCCGACGTGTTCAGGCCGTTCGCATAGCGCTGGATGCCGGCGCCGAGCGTCCAGCAGTCGGCGTCGTATTGCATGCCGACCAGGCCGTCGACGACCCGGTGACCGCCCAGGTCGTAGTTGAACCGCGCGACGCCGTACACGCGATGCGTGAGCGGCCACTGTCCCGACACCAGGATCTGGTTGATCGGCTGGTTGTCCAGCGTGGTGTTCGCGCGCGTGTAACGGTACGCGACGTTGATCACCTTGCCGGTCGCCGGACTGAACCCGAAGCCGACGCTCGTCTTCACCAGCTGATTGTTGTCGGCATTATATTGGAACGCCGTTTCCGAGGCGAAACCGGCGCCGAGCTTGAGCGACGCACCCGCGATCAGGTCCGAATGCGTGGCCTGCGTGCTGGTCTGGTTCGGCTGCAGCGTAACGCGCTGGTCCTGGAAATAGTACTGCTGCGCGATCACGAAGCGCGCCCGCTCGTCGCCCGTGGCCGGGTTGATGAAGCGCGTGGTGATGGCCGCGGTCAGGCGGTTCGCGTCGGCGATCCGGTCGTTGCCGACGAAGGTGTTCGGCGTGAAGATTTCCGCGAGACCGAAGTCGGAGTCGGCGGTGTCGAAGAGCGGCGCGTTGTCCTGATTGCGGTACGGCGTGTACACGTAGTACAGGCGCGGCTCCAGCGTCTGGATGTAATCGGTGCCGAACACGCGCACCGAGCGCTCGAAAATCAGCCCGGTATCGAAGCTCAGCGTCGGGATCGATTCGGTGAAATTCTTCGGCGTGCCGCGCGCCACGTCGGCGGTGCTGAGGTTGTTCAGGTTGTACGACGCGAAGTGCCACTGCACCTTCGGCGTGACGAAGTAGCCCGGCCCGACCACCGAGTACGACACGTACGGGTTGAACAGCACCCGCTGACCCTGGGTCATGTCCCCGGTGGTGATGCGGAAATTCGTGTAGTCGGCTTCCGTGCCGAAGTCGAAGCCGCCGACGTTGTACTTCGCGTACTTCACGTTCAACTGCGGCTCACGGCCGTACGGCGCGACCGACGGTTCGAGCGTCTGCCAGTGCTGTTCGCGCGCGAGCACCGACCACGGCCCGTTGTTATAGGTCAACCCGGCTTCCTGCTGATACAGGAGCTGGGTGCCGTTCATGAACTGATTGACCGACGACGACAGGTCTTCCGGATACGTGTTGTCCGAAACCCTGTTGTAGTAGATGTAGCCGCCGAACCCGTTGCCGAAGTTCTGATTGTGCTGGATATACAGCGCGTAGCGGTTGGTCTTGGTCAGGTGATCGTCCGGCAGGAATTCGCCGGTGATCGAGCCGGAATACGTGGGCGACAGATAACGGAACGTGCTCTGCAACTGCACACCGCGCTTGGAGATCAAACGCGGCGTGACCGTCAGATCGCGATTCGGCGCGATGTTGAAGTAATACGGTACCGAGAGTTCGACACCATTCGACGAACTCAGCGAGAACGTGGGCGGCAACAGCCCGCTGCGCCGCTCGCCCGACAACGGGAACGACAGCCAGGGCGAGGCGAACACCGGCACGCCCTGGAAGAACAGCACGCTGTTGTGCGCGACGCCTTCGTCCGCGCCAGTGTCGAAGTCGAACTCGCTGCCCTTGATGTACCAGGCCGGGTTGTCCTCGCACGCGCAAGCCGTATAGGTGCCGCGCGTAAATACCGAGCGCTCGTAGTCGAGCAGGTCGACACGCTCCGCGCTGCCCGAGCCGCCCGTCAGGTTGAAGCGATACTTCGGCGAGGTCATGAAGCCTTCGGTCGAATCCACGCGCAGATGCGCTTCCGGACCGATGAAGGTATTGCCGCTGTTGATCACGTGAACCTGGCCGTATGCGTCGGCCATGTCCGTGTCCTGATCGTAGTGCAGCGCGTCGGCCTTGATCACGGCCGTATTGCGGCGCAGCTCGCCCGAGCCCTTGACCGCCAGATCCTGGTCGATGGTGCCGGCGGCGCTGTCGCCGAGCACGAACGTGGCCGGGCTCTGGCCGGCTTGCAGCGGATGATCCTCGAGCTGCGGGGCAAGCCGCATGCCCCACGGGATGTCGATGGATTGCGGCTGCGCGGCTTCCCCCACCAGCTGGGCGTGCGCGAGCGCGGGCATCAGGCCCGGAGCGGCGATCAACGCCGCGACGAGCCGCCTTTTGCGCGGCACTACAGCACAAGAGGGAGTCGTTTGGGAAAGCTTTCTAGGCGGCATGTATCGTTTGGCGAATCGGCCCGTCCGTCAGCTCCTGCAGTCACGATCCACCGCCTGCACACCCCGACCGTGACAGTCGGCTGTACATCAATATTTACAATCTGTCGAACGATGAGGCGGGCGGTGAAGCGGACCACGCGAAAGCCGGCGTGAGTCGCGTCAAAAAAGTCGTGGGGTATTATATGGCAAGACGTTGCCCCTCTGAATTTGCTGCCGGTTTTCATGACGCCCCCCTCCTCCCAAGACACGACCCAAGACTCCACCGACAGCCGTCTCGAACTGCTCAAAGCCTGGCTGCAAGGCCATGCGGCGCGTTATGCGCTCGAGCTCGACACGCTAGTCCCGGCTTCGTCCGACGCCAGTTTTCGCCGCTATTTCCGGCTCGCCGGTAAGGCGGCGGAAGGCGAAAGCGCCACTACCCTGATCGCCGTCGATGCCCCGCCGCCCGAGAAGTCCCGCGAATTCGTGCAGGTCGCCGGCCTGCTCGACGCCGCCGGCGTGCACGTGCCGCGCGTGCTGGAGGCCGATTTCGACGCCGGGCTGATGCTCGTCACCGATCTGGGCACCGCTTCCTACCTCGCTGCGCTGATCGACGCGCAACAGTCCGGCGATTCGCGCCGCGCCCGCACGCTGATGCGCGACGCGCTCGACGCGCTGATCCGCTGGCAACTCAGTTCGCGCGAAAACGTGCTGCCGCCGTTCGACGAAGCATTCCTGCGCCGCGAAATGGAGCTGATGCCGGAGTGGTTCATCGGCCGGCACCTCGCGCGCGAGGTCGACGAAAAAACGCGTGGCGTGCTCGATCGCACGTTCGCGCTGCTGATCGCGAGCGCGCGTGCGCAGCCGCAGGTGTTCATGCTGCGCGATTTCATGCCGCGCAATCTGATGATCGCCGCCGCGCCGAATCCTGTGAACCCCGGCGTGCTGGACTTCCAGGACGCGGTGTTCGGCCCGATCACGTACGACGTCGCGTCGCTGCTGCGCGACGCGTTCATCGGCTGGGACGAGGAGTTCGAACTGGACTGCTTCGTGTACTACTGGGAGCGCGCGAAAAAGGCCGGCCTGCCGGTCGATGCCGATTTCGGCGAGTTCTACCGGCAGATCGAGTGGATGGGCCTGCAACGGCACATCAAGGTGCTGGGCCTGTTCTGCCGGATCAACTACCGGGACGGCAAGCCGCACTACATGAAGGATCTGCCGCGTTTCATCGGCTATGCGCGCAAGGTGGCCGAACGCTATGCGCCGCTGCGTCCGTTCGCGAAGCTGCTCGACGAGCTCGAAGGCCGCGCGAATGAAGTCGGCTACACGTTCTGACCGGTCGCCATGTCCCTGAAGAAAGCGATGATTTTCGCCGCGGGCCGCGGCGAGCGTATGCGTCCGTTGACCGACGCGTGCCCCAAACCTTTGCTCGAAGTGGGCGGCAAGCCCCTGATCGTCTGGCAGATCGAACGGCTCGCGCGGGCCGGCTTCCAGACCATCGTGATCAATCATGCGTGGCTCGGCGCGCAGCTCGAAGTCGCGCTCGGCGACGGTTCGCGCTGGCAGGTCGAATTGCGCTACTCGGCCGAGCATGAAGCATTGGAGACGGCGGGCGGCATCGCGCAGGCGCTGCCGCTGCTCGAAGATGACGGCGCGAGCGACGTGTTCGTCGCGGTCGCCGGCGACGTGTACGCCGATTTCGATTACGCCGCGCTCGATGCTCGCGCCCGGCAATTGAAGGCGCAGCCCGCTCCGGGCATGCATCTGGTGATGGTGCCGAATCCGCCGTTTCATCCGAACGGCGACTTTGCGCTGGTCGACGGCGTGCTGTCGCTCGACGCGCAGCCGCGCCTGACGTTCGGCAGCATCGGGCTTTACGACACGCGCATGTTCCGCGACTTGCCGCGCGGCACGCGGCGCGCGCTCACGCCGTATTACCGCGAGACGATTGCGCGCGGACTCGCGAGCGGCGAGTTGTACGAAGGCTTGTGGGAGAACATCGGGACGGCGGCTCAATTGCAGGATCTGGATCAGCGCTTGAGGATGCGCTGAGGGCGGCGAATCGGGGGCGCAGCGCAAAAAAGCCTCGCGGCGAGCGGCGGCGTCACGCGAAGGCCGACGTGCAATACCGCGCAATTCACGCGCGGCATCCGGTTCGCCAGTGAAGTGGACGTACCGCGTTCACCGCTCAAACCATTCAACTGCTGCGCCCCGCCGCCCGTTGCACAAGCCACCCAGGCGCGGCACTCACCGCCCGCCCTCGCCCGCTCCAATCGTCTCCATCGGCTCGGGTGCCTCTGCCGCACGTTGCTGCTGCAAGGCCCACATCTGCGCAAACAGGCCGTTCGCGCGCAGCAGTTCCGCATGCGTGCCGCGCTCGACGATGCGCCCCTTGTCCATCACGATGATCTGCTGCGCGTGCACCACCGTCGATAGCCGGTGCGCGATGATCAGCGTCGTGCGCTCGCGGGCGATCTGATCGAGCTCGTGCTGGATCGCGCGCTCGGAGCGCGAATCGAGCGCGGAGGTCGCTTCATCGAACAGCAGGATCGGCGGATTCTTCAGGATGGTCCGCGCAATCGCCACGCGCTGCTTTTCGCCGCCCGATAATTTCAGGCCGCGCTCGCCGACCGGCGTGTCATAGCCGTTCGGCAGTCCTTCGATGAACTCGTGAATATGCGCCGCGCGCGCCGCCGCGATCACTTCTTCGCGGCTCGCCGACGGCCGGCCGTATGCGATGTTGTAGTAGATCGAATCATTGAACAGCACCGTGTCCTGCGGCACGATGCCGATCGACGCGCGCAGCGAATCCTGCGTGACGTCGCGGATATCCTGAGCGTCGATGGTGATCGCGCCGCCCGTCGCGCGGTCCAGATCATAGAAGCGGAACATCAGCCGCGCGAGCGTGGATTTGCCCGAACCGCTATGGCCGACCACCGCCGTCGTGGTCCCCGCGGGAATCGTGAAGCTCACGTCGTGCAGAATCTGGCGCGCCGGCTCGTACGCGAAGTTCACGTGCTCGAAGCGCACCTGCGCACCGCGCGCTTGCAATGGTGGCGCATCGGGCAGGTCGGGCACTTCCTGCGCCGCGCCGAGCAGCGTGAACATACGGTCCATGTCGGTGAGACTCTGCTTCAGTTCGCGATACACAACGCCGAGAAAATTCAGCGGAATATAAAGCTGCAGCATGAAGGTGTTGATCAGCACCAGATCGCCGAGCGTGAGGCGCCCGGCCATCACGCCTTGCGTCGCACGCCAGAGGATGAACACGAGCCCCGTGCCGATGATCGCCTGCTGCCCGAAGTTCAGCGCCGACAGCGAACGCTGCGATTTGATCGCCGCCGTGCGATAGCGCTTGAGGTTTTCATCGTAGCGGCTCGCTTCCCACTCTTCGTTGCCGAAGTACTTGACGGTCTCGTAGTTGAGCAGCGAATCGATGGCGCGCGAGTTGGCTTTCGAATCGAGATCGTTCATCGTGCGGCGAAAATGCGTGCGCCACTCGGTGACCTTCACCGTGAATACGATGTACACCGCGAGCGCGATGAACGTGACGATCGCGTAATACGCCTCGTATTTGACGACGAAAAAGCCGAGCACGAGGCCGACTTCGACGAGCGTCGGCAGGATGCTGTAGAGCGAATACGAGATCAGTTGCGTGATGCCGCGCGTGCCGCGTTCGATGTCGCGCGACATGCCGCCCGTCTGCCGTTCGAGATGAAACCGCAGCGACAGCGCATGCAGATGGCGAAACACCTTCAGCGCGAGTTGCCGCACCGCGCTCTCGGTCACTTTCGAAAACAGCATCTCGCGCAATTCGGTGAAGAGCGAAGTGGACAGCCGCACCACCGCATACGCGACCACCAGCAGCCCAACGCCGCCGAGCAGCACGATGCCCGGCGCGTCGTGCGCGCGGCCGAGCGCGGTGAGATGCTGGACCGACGCGAGGCTGTCGACGATGCGCTTCATCACGATCGGCACACCCAGATTGGCGACCTTCGCGCCGATCAGGCAACTGAGCGCGAAGCCGACTCGCCATTTATACGTGGCGAGGTAAGGCAGCAGCGAGAGGATCGTCTGCCAGTCGTTGCGAGGCTGGGTGGAAATCGGCGAGGGTTCGGACGAGGGCGTGCGGCGCATGGGGATCTGCAAGGGGGAGTGTGTGAAAATGCCGGAGCTCCCGCGACAATAGCGGCGCGTCGGGTGCGGCCTGCCGAGCCGGCACACCGCTTATTGACGCACGACCTCGCTGAACGCTTTCCCGTACAATTCCTGATCTTTCTATTGTCGCAGAAGCCGGCTGGCGCCGCTTTTCATGGGCTGTCCGGCCACCGGTTGCACGCTGGCCGCGCGGCCGTCCCATCTGCCCGGGTCGCCCCGCCGGTGGTGCAGTCGTCGTGAAATCCCCGCCTGCCGCTCGAGCCGACCGAGCCAATACGTTTCTCAAGGGTGCCCCCGAATGACCGATCTTCTTCAACTCCCGCAAAAGCCCTGTGCGCTGCGCGTCGTGCCGCAACCGTCGGACGCGAACGTCCACGGCGACGTGTTCGGCGGCTGGATCATGGCGCAGGTGGACATTGCCGGCTCGATCCCGGCGAGCCGTCGCGCCAACGGGCGGGTGGCGACCATCGCGGTCAATTCGTTCGTGTTCAAGCAGCCGGTGTTCGTCGGCGATCTGTTGAGCTTTTACGCGGATATCGTCAAGACGGGCAATACGTCGGTCACGGTGTCGGTCGAGGTCTACGCGCAGCGCATGAGCCTGACCGAAGATCTCGTGAAGGTCACCGAGGCGATCCTCACCTACGTCGCTACCGATAGCGACCGCCGCCCGCGCGCACTGCCGGTGCTCGACTGAGTGGCTGAGTTGACTGGCTGAAGCGAGCCACTCGAGCACAAATGGAAAGAGGCGCCTTGGCGCCTCTTTCCATTTCATACCTTGAAGTTGCAGATGTGGCGGCACGCTCGGGACCGGGCGGACCCGGTCCGGCTTCGCTACGGCATACTGGCTTACTGGCTTACTGGCTCGCCGCCGCGCCGATGCCCGCTTTCTTCTGCGCGTTCTGGATGTCGTTCGGATAGTTCGGATCGTTGCGCGACGGCTGATAGCCGTGCGCCTCCAGTTGTTTCAACTCGGCGTTCTTCTTCGCCCGCGCCTCTTTGCGCGCGGCCTTGCGCTCCGCCTTCGAGGTGTGCGGCCTGGTGCCGGTCGCCGCCTTGGCCGCATCCGAGCCCTCGCCCGCCGGCCCTCCTCCGGCGCCCCCGCCGCCGCTTTGCGCGAACGCCGGCGCGGCAGCCGCCACGCTCAGTACAACCGATGCCAACAACACAGCCAGTTTCTTTGCAGGTGAAGACGACATTTGTTTTTTCTCCAGTCGGATTGGCGGATAGTCGGCAGCACGACGCCCGGCATACATTACGTGCGGCAGGAACGGCAATCGGGCGAAGCGCTGCGTGAAGCGATGTTTCGTCGATGTTTCGTCGATGTTTCGTCGGTGCTTCTTCATGCCCCGGCAAGGTCCCGGATGGGAACCACGAATATAGGCGACCGAAATTCATGCGCAAATCGGTTTGACCCGCGCAGGCAGTGGCCAGGCCGCCCGGCTCGACACTGCGGACGCGCCATCGCCGCGCAAATAAACATCGACCTGCGCTTCGATCCACTGCGCGAAATGCGTCTGGCGGGCATTGAGAATTTCGCGCTGCTGCCACACCAGCCAGTACGGATAGCGATACGGAACGCGGATCGTGGTGATCTGCACCAACGCACCTTGCGCCAACGCATGCGCGACCAGACTGCGTCGCTCGAGCGCGATGCCCTGGCCCAGCAGCACCGCGCCGATCGCGATGTTCGAATCGTTGGCCGACAGCACCACGGCTTCGGCCGGCGGCGGCCCGACGTGCGCCGCGTCGCACCAGTCGGCCCACGGCGCATCGGGGCTGGAGATCAGCGGGCACGCGACCACGTCCTCGGCGCTGATGGGAAAGCGGCCGCCCGGTGCGAGCGCGAAATGAGGCGCGGCAACGACCACCATGTCGTCGTCGAACAATTTTTGTTGCGCGACGTCGGGCCAATGCCCTTGTCCCATGCGGATGCCGATGTCGGCCGCGCTCTGGCGAAAATCCTCGACCTGCAAACTGGTCAACAAGCGCACCCGATAGTACGGGTGCGCTTCGCGAAAGCTCGCGAGCCGTGGCACGAGCCAGTGCTGCGCGAACGACGGCAGGGTCGAGATCACCAGTTCGCTCTCCTGCGGGCGCGCCTGCGCGCGGCGCGTGGCCTCGGTGATATCGCGCAGTGCGGCGCGGATGTCCAGCGCATACAGGCGCCCTTCGTCGGTGAGGCGCAAGCCGCGCGCCTCGCGGATGAACAGCGCGACACCCATCGCGTCCTCCAGCGCCCTGATTTGCTGGCTGACCGCCGAGTGCGTCACGTGCAATTCGCGCGCGGCCTGAGTGACGCCGCCAAGACGGGCGACGGCTCCGAAACAGCGGAGCGCAGTAAGCGGCGGGATGGGCTTCATGTTAGAAATTCTGACGTAGGTCGTCGGTAATTGTCGCTTTTTTTGGCGCGCGGAGACGCTTAATCTATCGGCTTGAGGCGCCAAGCATCGCAGTGGACGAGAAGCGCCGCGGCACGGCCCGCTCAGGCGCGCAATGATAGAACTTCTAACGGGAAACACATGAAACTGATCGGAATGCTCGATTCGCCCTACGTACGCCGGGTCGCCATCTGCCTCAAATTGCTGAAGCTCGACTTCGAACACGCGTCGATCTCGGTGTTCAGCACGTACGACCAGTTCGCGCAGATCAACCCGGTCGTCAAGGCGCCGACGCTGATCGCCGACAACGGCAGCACGGTGATGGAGTCATCGGTGATCCTCCAGTACCTGGCGACGCTGGCCGGACCCGGGCAGCGGCTCTTCCCCACTGTGCCGGAGGATGCTTTGCGCGCCGCCCGTCTATCGGGGCTCGCGCTCGCGGCGTGCGAGAAGAGCATCCAGATCGTCTACGAGCGGAATCTCCGGCCGGTGGAGAAGCAGCACGAGCCTTGGCTCGAGCGCGTGCGCGCACAACTGCTCGCCGCTTACGCCGAACTCGAACGCGAGGTGGCGGCGGCCGCGCTGCCGATCGAGCAGGAGCAGTTCGACGCGGCGGACGTCACCGTGGCGGTGAGCTGGCATTTCACGCAGATGATGCTGCCGGAGATCGTCGATAAAGCCGCGTACCCGCACTTGCAGGCGTTTTCGGCGCTGGCGGAGGACTTGCCGGTTTTCGTGGATACGCCGGCGGTGTGACAACGGCGGTGCGGGAAGCGCGCCCTGTCATCGACAATGCGGCGTACACGGAAGAACTGGAACGCGCCGCCGATTGGCCCGTCAGTGATGTGCCGCTTCGCAGCGCCTCGATTGCCGCTGCGATTCGCTCCCTACGCGCCAATCAAGCCGGCTCCAGCGCCCGCCCCACGCCTCCTTGCAACAACTCGGAAATCGCATCGGTCGATAACGGCCGCGCGAAGTAGAAGCCCTGCATCTCGTCGCACGCGCGCTCTTTCAGGAAGTCGAGTTGCGCCGACGTTTCGACGCCTTCCGCGATCACGTGCAGCTTCAGCGAGTGCGCAAGCGCGATGATTGCCGAGGTGATCGTCTCGTCGTCGCCTGACACGCCGATGTCCGACACAAACGAGCGGTCGATCTTCAGCCGGTCCACCGGGAAGCGTTTCAGATAGCTGAGGCTTGAATAGCCGGTGCCGAAGTCGTCGATCGCGAGGCCGATGCCGAGCGCGTGCAGCTCGTTGAGCATCGACACCGCTTCTTCGGCGTTACGCATGATGGTGCTTTCGGTCAGCTCCAGTTCGAGGTAGCGCGGCTCCAGACCGGTCTCGGTCAGCACCTGCGTCACCAGCTTCGCGATATCGCGCTGCTGGAATACACGCGCCGACAGATTCACCGACACCCGCGTCGGCGGCAAGCCCTCATCCTGCCAGGCCTTGTTCTGGCGGCACGCTTCACGCAGCACCCATTCGGACAGCGGCCCGATCAGCCCGCTCTCCTCCGCCAACGGAATGAACGCCGACGGCAATATCAGGCCGTCTTCCGGATCGTGCCAGCGCACCAGCGCCTCGATGCCGACAATCTGTCCGCTGCCGATATCCACCTGCGGCTGGTAGTGCAGCAGGAATTCATCGTCACGCAACGCGCGGCGCAGGCGCCGTTCGAGATTCAGACGCGCGCCCGCGCTCGCATTCATCTCCGGCTGATAGAACTGGAACGTATTGCGGCCCATGTCCTTCGCGCGATACATCGCGAGGTCGGCCTTTTGCATCAGCGATTCGGCGTCGTCGCCGTCTTGCGGGAACAGGCTCGCGCCCATGCTGCAACCGACGTACAGCTCGGTGCCGTCGAGCCACACCGGCTCGGAAATCGACGAGCGCACGCGCTCCATCCATGCGATCAGCGACTGTTCATCGACCGTGTCGGTCATCACGATCACGAACTCGTCGCCGCCGTGCCGCGCCACCGTGTCGCTGGTGCGCGAGCAGCGCGCGAGGCGCTCGGCGACCACGCGCAGCAGCCGGTCCCCAACGCTATGGCCGAGCGTGTCGTTGACGTTCTTGAAACCGTCGAGATCGAGGAACACGACGGCGACGCCCTTGTGATGCCGCCGCGCGACGACCAGCGCATGCTCGAGCCGGTCGCGCAGCAGATTGCGGTTCGGCAGGCGCGTGAGGCTGTCGTAGTTGGCCTGGTATTCGAGTTGTTCCTGATAGCGGATCAGATCGGTCACGTCGTTGATCACGCCGATGTGATGGGTGATCACGCCTTCCGCATTGGGCACCGGCGCGATGAACAGCTGATTCCAGAACAGCGCGCCGTCCTTGCGATAGTTGCGCAGCACCGCGCTGACCTCGCGGTTCGCCGCGAGCGCCTGGCGGATCAGCGCGACGCCTTCCTGGTCGCGGTCATCGCGTTGCAGCACGCGGCAATCGTGGCCGATCACCTCGGCGGGATCGTAGCCGGTGATGCGCATGAACGCCGGGTTCACATATTCGATCAGATTGCCGGCCGGCGACGGCGCCGTGATCAGAATCGCGTTGACGCTCGCGTCGAGCGCGCGGCTTTGCAGACGCAACGCAAGATCGGCGCGCTTGCGCTCGGTGATGTCCGTATAGGAACCGAGCACGCCGATCACGCGGCCCTCGCCGTCGGTGAACGGCAGCTTGCTCGTGACGGTGGTGCGGTGCACCCCGCCGATCACCAGGTCGACCTCGAAGTTCATCTTCGGCACGCCGGTGCTCACCACTTCCTGGTCGTGGTCGCCCAGCAGATCGGCGAACGCGCGCCACGGCATATCGGCATCGCGCCTGCCCACCACCTGCTCGGGATAGGCGAGCCCGGCATCGCGCGCGAACGCCATGTTGCAGCCGAGATAGCGCGACTCGAGGTCCTTCCAGAAGATGCGCTGCGGGATGTTGTCGATCACCGCTTCGAGCATCTGGTTCGAGCGCTGCGCCTCGGCTTCGGCGTTGATCTGGTCGGTGACGTCGTCGGCGAGCACGAAGAGCGACGCGCGGCCCATGAAGTTCAGCGCGTGATACGAAATATCGACGCTGACGATCGAGCCGTCCTTGCGCCGGTGATGCCAGATGCCCGCCATCGTGCGGCCGTGCGGGATCGCGTCCTGGCGTTGCAGGTGCGATTCGAGCCGCGAGACTTCGCCATGCGTGCGGATTGCGCGAATCGTCATGCCGAGAAATTCGTGCTCCGAGTAGCCGTATTGCTGGATCGCAGCCGCGTTGACGGCGAGAAAGCGCAGCGTCTCGCGTTCGAAGATGTACATCGGCACCGGATGGTCGTCGAACAGGCCGCGAAAGCGTTCATCGTGGCGCCCGAGCGCGCGCACGCTGCGCAGTTTTTCGCGCGCGCTGTTTTCGCGGGCGCCGAACGTGAAGATGAGGAGCACGCCGCCGGTCAGCATCGTCACGATCAGCAGAAACAGCGCGCGCTGGGTTTCGCTCGCCGAGACCGCGAGCGCCTTCTGCAACGCGCGGTTTTCCTCGCTGCGCAGCGCGGCCAGCGCGGCTTCCACGCGATCGAGTTCGAGCCCGAGGCGGGTGTAGGCCGACGCCGCCCATGCGCGCGACGCATCCGGCTGGGCGCTGGCGCTTTTCAACAGCGCGTCGTCGATGTCGTGCTGCAGCGCGTGGCTGTTCGCGCTCAGCCTCGCCAGCGCGTCGAGCATCGGCGGTTCGCCAGCCAGCTCCTGACGCAGCTCGTGCTCCAGACCGGCGAGCGTCGTGGTCATCGCGGCGGCCGCGTTGACCGGCGCGGGTTCGCCCGATGCCTCGAAGCGGCCTAGCGCGGCCAGTGCGCCGTCGAGCGCCGTGTGATACGCGTCGAGGTTCTGGCGCACGCTCGTCGCGCGCAGCATGCGCGCGTCGGCATCGCGCTGACCGCCAATCTGCGTGTAGGCGACGAACGCGTTCGCACCGACCGCGGCGACGACCACCGCTATGTTGATCAGCAGCCGCTTCGATAAGAAAAGAGTCATGGATTCCGAACGTCAATCGTTCCGAGGGCGGAGCGCGCGGTCGTTCTCGGTGCGTCGGGCCGCATCGATGCGAATCTTTTTACGCGCCAACCCATGGATAACGGCAACTTCGGAACGGAGTTGAGGGTGGGGAATGAAAAAAACCGGGGTGGGGGCGCAATATCGGATAGCGTGTGGCGGACAGCGCTCGCCGGTCGTGCATGGGCGGCTGCGCTCGCTACCCGCGCTGCACGCGCCTCGCCGCCGCTACCCCGCGGCGCCGAATTCCTTCATCGCCGGGACGAAGTCGTGACTGGCTTCCGGCTTGCGCGACAATTTGGCGAGCACGTAGCGCTTGAACGGATCGAGTTCGGCCCAGCGGGCCGCGCTCGGCGCGGCGAGGCCGGCCAGCCCGGCCTGAAGGGTGACGCCCTCCGGCACGCTGTCCGTGTGGCGCCACGCGGGCGACTCGTCGGGCGTGAACCACTCCGGCTCGACGTTCGCGTGGGTGCGCAGCATCTCGAACAGCGCGTGATCGAAATTCGGTTCGATTTCCGCGTCGTCCTCGACCGGGAAGCGCGCCAGCAGCTTGCGGTCTTCGAGTGGCAGCAACTGCCACTGCGCGAGCGTGATGCGCAGCCCGAAACGGTCGAGATTGAAGCGCACCGACATTGGGATGTAGGTGAAATTCTCCGAAGACGCGACTTCGAAGTTGAACAGAAGCGGTGCTTCGTTGAGTCCCATGACAAGGCTCCTCCTGATGGCGCACAGCGTGCAAGCGCAGCTTGAGGTATTTTAGAACCTTATTCGCGCGACGGCGGCTCGGCCGGGGTTGCCGGTGGCGCAGGGCAACCTCGGGAAGCGCTACGCGCGCGCAGCATCGCACAGGAGTCGAGCATTGAACGAACAGGAAACAGCCGGACAGCCGGGCGCGGTGGAGCGCCAGGTGCACCGGCATCGCGGCGCGGCGGTCGAAACCGTCACCGATCACGTCGGTCAGGAATGGCCGGTCGCGCTCGTCTTCAACGGTATTTCGCATGCGGTGATGATGTGTACCCCGCGCGATCTCGAAGCATTCGCGGTCGGCTTTGCGATTTCGGAAGGCATCGTCGAGCGCGGCAGCGATATTCAGGACATCGAGGTCGAACTGCATGACGACGATGAATTGCCGCATGCCGAAGTGCAATTGCAGGTCGTCCAGCAGGCGTTCGTCGCGCTGAAGGAGAAGCGCCGCGCGCTCGCCGGGCGCACCGGCTGCGGCGTCTGCGGCATCGAAAGCATCGATCTGCTCGATCTGAAACCGGAGCGGGTGCCCGACACCGGCTTTCTGCACCGGCTCGCGCCGGACGCGATCGCCCGCGCCGCCCGCGAACTGCCCGAACACCAGGCGCTCACGCGCTTGACCGGCGGCCTGCACGCGGCCGCATGGTGCGACGCGGCGGGCGCGATCCGCTACGCGTTCGAGGACGTCGGCCGTCACAACGCGCTAGACAAGCTGATCGGCCAGCTCGTGCTCGATCGCGCGGACACCCGCGAGGGCTTCGTGTTTCTGTCGAGCCGCGCGAGCTACGAGCTGGTGCGCAAGGCCGCGCGCGTCGACGTGCCGATGCTCGCGACGATCTCCGCGCCGTCGTCGCTGGCGATTGCGATTGCCCGCAAGGCGGGCGTGCGGCTCGTCAGCTTCTGCCGTGAAACCAGCTTCGTCGATTACGACACGTGGCAACCGGCGCAGCTTTGAGCGGTTGAGGCGCCACGAGCGCGCTGGCAACCCCGCGCCCGTGTGCTGCACGGCTCAGGCGCGGCGCGTCAATCGAACTGCCGGAAGTCCGGCTTGCGCTTCTCGAAGAACGCCTTGAACGCCTCGCGCGCTTCCGGCGCGAGCAGCATCTTGCCGAAGTGCACGGCTTCTTCCGACATCTGCGTATGCAGTTCCTGGTGGCTCGCGCGCTTCATCAAACTCTTCGTCACGCGCAGCGACGACGCTGGCAGCGCGGCCAGCTTCGCGGCCTGCGCGGCAGCGAACGCGTCGACTTCAGCCGCCGGCAGCACACGATTCACGAAGCCCATGCGGTGTGCTTCGGCGGCGTCGAACGCTTCGCCGAGCAGCAGCTTTTCCGCCGCCGCCTGATAGCCGCCCACGCGCTGCAACAGCAAGCTCGACGCCGCTTCCGGGCACAGGCCGAGTTGCGTGAACGGCAACGAGAAGCTCGCCGTGTCGGCCGCGTAGACGAGGTCGCAATGCAGCAGCATGGTCGTGCCGATGCCGACCGCCGGCCCCGCCACCGACGCCACCACCGGCTTTTCCGCCGAGCCGAGCGCGCGCAGGAACTGGAACACCGGTGCGTTTTCGCCCATCGGCGGCGTCTTCATGAAGTCTTCGAGATCGTTCCCAGCGCTGAAAATGCCGGCGCTGCCGCGAATCAGGATCGCGCGCACGGACGTGTCGCCGTGCGCTTGAACCATCGCGTCGGCCATCGTCTGATACATCGCGGCCGTAATCGCGTTCTTCTTGCCGGGCCGGTTGAAGGCAATTGTCAGCACGCCGTCCGCGCGCTCGACCAGGATATCCATCGTCATCTCCTTCCTCTCCTCGTACTCTTGCTGAGAATGAAAAAAACGGTTCGCAAGCCGGGCGGCCTGCGAACCGTTCTGCGGTCCTTGACGGACAAGCGGGGCATCATCTCGCCGATGACCGCGCGGACCGGGGCGTACACCCGCCAACCCGGTTACAGGCGCTCGATGATGCCCGCCGCGCCCATGCCGGTGCCGACGCACATCGTCACCATGCCGTACTTGTAGTTGCGGCGGCGCAGGCCGTGCACCACCGTCGACGCACGAATCGCGCCCGTCGCGCCGAGCGGGTGGCCGAGGGCGATCGCGCCGCCGAGCGGGTTGATTTTCGACGGGTCCAGCCCGAGGTCCTGAATGACCGCCAGCGATTGCGCGGCGAACGCTTCGTTCAGTTCGATCCAGTCGAGATCGTCCTGCTTCAGGCCCGCGGCCTTCAGCGCGGCCGGAATCGCTTCCTTCGGGCCGATGCCCATGATTTCCGGCGGCACGCCGCGCACTGCGAAGCTCACGAAGCGCGCGAGCGGCGTCAGGTTGAACTGCTTGAGCATCTTCTCCGACACGATAATCAACGCGCCCGCCCCGTCCGACGTCTGCGAGCTGTTGCCCGCCGTCACGGAACCCTTGTTCGCGAACACTGTGCGCAGCTTCGCCAGACCTTCGAGCGACGTTTCCGCGCGCGGACCTTCATCGAGCGACACTTCGCGCGTCTGCACACGCACTTCGCCGGTCGCGAGATCGGGGAAGCGTTCGGTGATCGTGTACGCGGCGATTTCGTCGTTGAATTCGCCGGCCTGCTGTGCGGCGATCGCGCGGCGGTGTGATTCGACCGAGAACGCGTCCTGCGCTTCGCGGCTGATCTTCCAGCGCTCGGCGACTTTCTCCGCGGTCAGACCCATGCCGTAGGCGATGCCGATGTCTTCGTTGCGATCGAAGATATGTGGCGACAGCGACGGCTTGTTGCCCATCATCGGCACCATGCTCATCGATTCGCAGCCGCCCGCGATCATCGCGTCCGATTCGCCGACGCGGATGCGGTCGGCGGCCATCGCCAGCGCGGTCAGGCCCGACGCGCAGAAGCGGTTCACCGTGACGCCGCCGACCGTGTTCGGCAGGCCGGCCAGCAGCGCGCCGATACGCGCGACGTTCAGCCCCTGTTCGGCTTCGGGAATCGCGCAGCCGACGATCGCGTCTTCGATTACCCTGGTGTCGAGGCCGGGCACTTGCGCCACGGCCGATTTGATCGCGTGCACCAGCAGTTCGTCGGGGCGCGTGTTCTTGAACATCCCGCGCGGCGCCTTGCCGATCGGCGTACGGCTCGCCGCGACGATGTATGCGTCTTGCAATTGCTTTGCCATTTGAGACTCCTTTGTCGGCCAGCGTTAGCGCTTTAGCGCTTACGTTGGCCCCATGCAACCCTGTTGCGGTCGGTGGGAGTTAGCGCTTTGGCGCCTACTCCCACCCCATGCATATGTATGCGATTGCTGGTCGCTTCAGTTGCGCACCGGCTTACCGGTCTGCAGCATGCCCATGATCCGCTCCTGCGTCTTCTGCGTGCCGAGCAGGTCAACAAACGCACGACGCTCGAGTTGCAGCAGCCATTCTTCATCGACGAGGCTGCCCGCCTCCACATCGCCGCCGCACACCGCTTCCGCGATGCGGCTGGCAATCAGGAAGTCATGCTCGCTGATGAAACGGCCATCGCGCATGTTGACGAGCGACGCCTTGATGGTCGAGATCGCCGAGCGGCCCGCGACCGGCACCTGCGTCACCCGCAGCGGCGGACGATAACCCGCCGCCGCCAGCGCGCGCGCTTCCTTCTTCGCGACGTCGAGCAGCTCGAACACGTTGAAGACGATCGTATCGGACGGCTTCAGGTAGCCCATCGCGCGGGCATCGAGTGCGGACGCCGAGACCTTCGCCATCGCCGCGTTTTCGAACGACTTCTGCACGAACTTCAGCAGATCGCTGGTCGCGCCGACCTGCGTGGCAGCTTCCGCCGCGCGCAGCGCCGCTTCTTTCAGGCCGCCGCCCGCCGGCACGAGCCCCACGCCGACTTCCACGAGACCCATATAGCTTTCGATGTGCGCAACCCGCTTCGCGCTGTGCAGCGCCAGCTCACATCCGCCGCCGAGCGCGATGCCCGACACCGCCGAGATTACCGGCACGCTCGCGTACTTCACGCGCAACATGCCTTGCTGGAACTTCTGCACGAACGGCTCGATGCCCTTCGCGCCGCCCATCATGAACGCGGGCAGCGCTTCTTCGAGGTTGGCGCCTGCCGAGAACGGGCCGCCCGGCGTGCCGAGCTTCAGCGACGTCGGCTGCCACACCACGAGGCCCTTGTAGTCCTTCTCGGCCAGTTCGATCGCCTGCGTCAGACCGTCGATCACCGACGGTCCGATCGTGTTCATCTTGCTCTTGAACGACACGATCAACACATCGTTCTCGCCCGCGCGATCATCGACCCATGCGCGCACGGCATCGGTTTCGAACAGCGTCTTGCCGTAGGTCTTCGGATCGGCCGTCGTGTCGCCGACCAGCGGTGCGCGGAACACCTGCCTGTCATACACGGACAGCGACGAGCGCGGCACAAACGTCTTCGAAGCCGGCGACCACGAACCGTCGTTCGTATGCACGCCGCCCTTCTCCGCGACCACACCTCCCAGCACCCACGACGGCAACGGCACGTTCGACAGCGCTTTGCCCGCCGCGATGTCTTCCTGCACCCATTCGGCGACCTGCTTCCAGCCGGCCGTCTGCCAACCTTCGAACGGGCCTTCGTTCCAGCCGAAGCCCCAGCGGATCGCCAGATCGACGTCGCGCGCGTTGTCGGCGATCGACTCCAGATGCACGCCGATGTAGTGATACACGTCGCGGAAAATCGCCCACAGGAACTGCGCCTGGGGGTGCTCCGATTCGCGCAGCAGCTTCAGGCGCTCGGCCGCCGGGCGCTTCAGAATGCGGCCGACCAGTTCGTCCGCCTTCGCGCCGCCGTCGACGTACTCGCCCGTCTGCGGGTCGAGCACCTTGATCGCCTTGCCTTCCTTCTTGTAGAAGCCCGCGCCGGTCTTCTGACCCAGCGCGCCCTTCTTCACCAGTTCGGCCAGCACGGCCGGCGTTTCGTAGATCGGGAAGAAGGGGTCGTCCTTCAGCGTGTCCTGCATCGTCTTGATGACGTGCGCCATCGTGTCGAGACCGACCACGTCGGCGGTGCGGAACGTGGCCGACTTCGCGCGGCCCAGACGTGCGCCGGTCAGGTCGTCCACCTCGTCGAAACGCAGACCGAACTTCGCAGCTTCCGTAATCACGGCGAGGATCGAGAAAATGCCGACGCGGTTGGCGATGAAATTCGGCGTGTCTTTTGCGCGCACGACGCCCTTGCCGACCACGCTCGTGAGGAACGTTTCGAGTTGGTCGAGAATTTCCGGACGCGTCGTCGCGGTCGGGATCAGTTCGACCAGGTGCATGTAGCGCGGCGGATTGAAGAAGTGCACGCCACAGAAACGCGCCTTCAGTTCGGCCGGGAAGCCTTCCGACAAAGCCGTGATCGACAGGCCCGACGTGTTGGTCGCGAAGATGGCGCTCGGGCCGATGTGCGGCGCGACCTTCTTGTACAGGTCGTGCTTCCAGTCCATGCGTTCGGCGATCGCTTCGATCACGACGTCGCATTCGGCGAGCTTCGCGATGTCGTCGTCGTAATTGGCCGGCTGGATGTATTGCGCGTCGTCCTTCACGCCGAACGGCGCCGGCGACAGCTTCTTCAGATTCTCGATCGCCTTCAGCGCGATAGCGTTCTTCGGGCCTTCCTTGGCCGGCAGATCAAAAAGAAGCACAGGCACCTTGGCGTTGATCAGGTGCGCTGCGATCTGCGCGCCCATCACGCCGGCGCCGAGCACGGCTACCTTGCGAATGATCAGATTGCTCACGTCGTTCCTCCGGGGAGTTATGCGGATGTCGCGAAGCGTCAGAAGTGCTTCGCGATGTAGGGCTTGAGCCAGGCGGGAATCGGGCGCCACGGTTTCGATACGCGCGGCGCCTGTGCCTCGATGTGTGTTTGCGTTGAGCTTAGAACAGCGCTTCTTCGACGTCCATCAGCGACTTCGAACCGGCGCGCGCCTGACGGATCGTCATCGCCGTTTCCGGCAGCAGCTTCGCGAAGTAGAAGCGTGCGGTGGCAAGCTTGGCTTTGTAGAACGGATCGCCCGACGCTTGCTTGTCGAGTGCGATACGCGCCATGCGCGCCCAGAAGTACGAGAACACCAGATGGCCGACAGTACGCAGATACGGCACGGCCGCGGCGCCGACCTCGTCCGGGTTCTGCATCGCCTTCATGCCGATTTCCATCGTCAGCTTCTGCACCTTGTCGCCGATGTCGGCGAGCGGGTTGACGAACTCCTGCATCTCCGGCTTGATGCCTTCGGCTTCGACGAATTCCGTCACCAGCTTGCCGAACTTCTTCATCTTCGCGCCCATGTCGCCGAGAATCTTGCGGCCCAGCAGGTCGAGCGCCTGAATCGCGTTGGTGCCTTCGTAGATCATGTTGATGCGTGCGTCGCGCACGTACTGCTCCATGCCCCACTCGGCGATGAAGCCGTGGCCGCCGTAGATCTGCATCGCGTGGTTGGTGCCTTCGAACGCGTTGTCCGACAGGAACGCTTTCAGGATCGGCGTGAGCAGCGCAACGAGGTCGGCGGCTTCCTTGCGCACCGCTTCGTCACCGTGCGACAGTTCCTTGTCGATATGCAGCGCGGACCAGTACGAGAACGCGCGCGCGCCTTCAGCGTAGGCCTTCTGCGTGAGCAGCATGCGGCGCACGTCGGGGTGCACGATGATCGGGTCGGCGGCTTTTTCGGGCGCCTTCGGGCCGGTCAGCGAACGCATCTGCAGACGCTCTTTCGCGTACGTGAGCGAGTTCTGATAGGCGACTTCGGTCAAGCCGAGGCTCTGCATGCCGACGCCCAGGCGCGCAGCGTTCATCATCACGAACATCGCGTTGAGACCCTTGTTCGGCTCGCCGACGAGCCAGCCCTTCGCGTTGTCGAGATTGATCACGCAGGTGGCATTGCCGTGAATCCCCATCTTGTGTTCGATCGACCCGCACTTCACGCCGTTGCGCTCGCCGGGCTCGCCCGCTTCGTTCGGCACGAACTTCGGCACGATGAACAGCGAAATGCCCTTGGTGCCCTTCGGCGCATCCGGCAGACGCGCGAGCACCAGGTGAACGATGTTTTCCGCGAGATCGTGTTCGCCGCTGGAGATGAAGATCTTCGTGCCGCTGATCGCGTACGAGCCGTCGCTAGTCGGCTCGGCCTTGGTGCGCAGGATGCCGAGGTCGGTGCCGCAATGCGGCTCGGTCAGACACATCGTGCCGGTCCACACGCCCGCGACCAGCTTCGGCAGATAACGCTGCTGCAACTCGGGCGTGCCGTGGGCGTGCAGGCATTCGTACGCGCCGTGCGAGAGACCCGGATACATCGTCCACGCCTGATTCGCCGAGTTCAGCATTTCATAGAGCGCGTTGTTGACGAACGCGGGCAGCCCCTGGCCGCCGTATTCCGGATCGCAGCCCAGTGCGGGCCAGCCGGCTTCGACATACTGTTGATAAGCTTCCTTGAAGCCCTTCGGCGTGGTCACGACGCCGTCGCCGGCGTACGTGCAGCCTTCCTGATCGCCGCTGTGGTTGAGCGGGAACAACACTTCGGAGCAGAACTTGCCGGCCTCTTCGAGCACGGCGTTGATCGTGTCGGCGTCGAGATCAGCGTGCTTCGGCATCTGGCTGATCTCGGCTTCCACGTTGAGCAGTTCGTGCAACACGAATTGCATGTCGCGCAGCGGCGCGGCGTACTGTCCCATGACTCTCTCCAAAGTTTGACAAGAAGCCAGGCCGTTAGCTGAGTCCGTGGACCGGAACCTTCTGCGCCGCTGAATCCGGTTGGTACCCGACCACGCTGCTAACGGCTTTCGCTTTGATACGAAACAATCAATTTTTCCAGCGCGGCCCACGTGAGAGGCACCGCATCCGGCAGGTGCAGGAAGCGCGCATCGTGATGCAGGCCGAGCGTCAAGCTGTACAGTTCGAAAAGCATCAGCTGCGGATCGGTGTCGGCGCGCAGATGCCCTTCCTCCATTGCCTGCGAAATCGCGCGAGTGAGCGCGGCACGCCAGATCGTCACGCTCGACACCAGTTGCTCACGCACCGGGTTGTCCGCGCGGTCATCGTACTCGACGGCGCCGCTGATATAGATGCAACCGGTCGTGACTTCCTGGATGCGCTTCTCGATCCAGCGCGAGATCATCGCGCGCAGACGCGGCAACCCACGAGGCTCGCGCAAGCTCGGAAAAAACACCTCGTCTTCGAAACGACGGTGATATTCGCGCACGACTTCGACCTGCAAATCCTCGCGCGACCCGAAATGCGCGAACACCCCGCTTTTGCTCATCTGCATGCGCTCGGCCAGCAGGCCGATCGTCAGACCTTCCAGTCCGTCGCGGCTTGCCAGATCGAGTGCTGCGTCGAGAATTGCGACCCGCGTTTGTTCGCCTTTTCGCATAGCTGTTTTTACCGTTCTAATGTGACCGAAAGAAAATCGAACGGCCGTACTATTATTGAGTGCTGCCGTCCGCGAAACAAGGACTTTATTAGAAACCGGTTTCTAACGCGGTTTCAATTCTGCGACATCCGTCAATCAGAGGAATCAGATTTTTTAGAGGCGTTTGCCTTGAGACAGGTATTGCTATGCAGAATGCTTGGGTCTCCGTGGTGGCGCAGCCGGCCGACATGATGCCGCAAATCGGCGCGAATCCAGGAGGGTTTGACGGGTGCGGGGTGGGAGGCGGTTGTCGCCGCGCAACTGGTGGGGCGGCGGTTGGGGGAATGGTGGTCGATCTGGCGCCGATCAGAATAGCCCGACGGCGAGATCGCCGCGCCGCCGCGGGCATGCTCGCGCGGAAGCTGTCATTCGTCCAATGGGAATCTCTGCTGCAACGCCATGGCGACCCGCGTCAGCACTTCGTCCCAATCGCCTCGCTGCGTCTGCGTGAAAAGACGCAAGCCGGGGTACCACGGACTGTCGTCGCGGCCGCGCAGCCAGCGCCAGCAGCCCGCGAAACGGTTCAGCAACCAGACCGGCTTGCCCATTGCGGCGGCCAGATGCGCGACCGAGGTGTCGACGGAAATGACCAGATCGAGGTTGTCGATCAGCGCCGCGGTCTCCGCGAAGTCCGCGAGTTCATCGGTCCAGTCGGTCAGGCGCGCTTTGCTCGCGGCGTCGGCGAGCTTCGCGGGGTCATCGGTCTTTTGCAGACTGATCCAGCGCACCTGCCACAGCGCGAGCAGCGGCGCGATCTGTGCGGCCACGAGGCTGCGCCGCCGGTCCACCGCAATGCCCGAATGGCCGCCCGCCCACACGACACCGACACGCGGCAAATGCGCGGCGGGCAACGCTTCCAGGCGCGCGCGCCAATGGTCGGCGCGCGCAGCGTCGGCACGCAGATACGGCAGCGCGCTCGGGACCGTGGCGAGTCGTGTGCCGCATGCCATCGGCAGGGACATCAGCGGGCAATAGCGATCCCAGCGGCCCAGATCGGAAGGCACGCCATCGAGCAGCACGAGGCCCGGCCAGCGCTCGCGCAACGACTGCTCGTACAGGCGGCGCAAAGGCGGTGGGCACACGTAGCCCACGTGGGAAAAACGCTCGAGCGCCAGCGGCAGGTAGCGCACGAACTGCAGACTGTCGCCATAACCCTGTTCGTCGAGGACGAGCAGGCGTTCATTGGAGGGTCGCCCGTTACGCAGACTTTGAGTCGCAGCAGACGGGCGCTCGCCAGACCATCGCGGCAAATCCACTTGCACAGGTTTCTGTGCGGGTCGTCCGTCGGCCAGTTTGAAGCTGACCCAGCGGTCTTCGAAATACGGCCATGCCTCTTCGTAGCGGCCCGTGGCGAGCAACACCATCGCCAGATTGTTGCGGGCGGCGAGGTTCGCAGGGGCCAGTTCGAGGGCGCGCCGGTAGTGCCGCTCGGCCTCTTCCAGCACGCCGAAATCCGCATGGATGCGCCCCAGATTGTTGTGCGCAGCCGAGTGCTCCGGGTCGATTTCGAGCGTGCGCCCGTAGCTCAGGGCCGCTTCTTCGAGACGCTCGAGATGTTGCAGCGTCAACGCGAGGTTGTAGTGCAGCGCCGAGAAATCCGGCTGCAGCGCGAGCCCTTGCCGCAGACTCTCGACCGCGCCCGGGTAGTCGCCGAGTGTGAGCCGGATCGCGTAGAGCGTGTTGTACAGGATCGGTTCGGGATGTATCCGGATTGCGCGTTCGAGCAAGTGCCGCGCGCTTTGCGTATCGCCGCCAGCAAGTGCGAGCAGACCTTGCAGATGAATCGCGCCAACATGCTCGTCATCCTCGCCCAGGATTCGATCGACGAGCGTGCGCACCGCATCGAAGCGGCCGGCCTGATAGGCGGCTATCGCCTCGTCGTGGAGGCTCGAGGTGTTGGCGGATTCGGCTGGCGGGCGAACAGACATGATTGACGAACCAACGAGCGCGCGTGCGTGATGCACAGGCCCGGTCGCCATAAGCGGCCCAGGCGTAGCGGCAAACACGGCTTGATCAGGGAAAGTCTCGGCGGCGCATGCGATACACCAGGCCGCTCGACTTTTATCGAACGAAGATTATGTTTGAGCCGCGGCAGCGAGTCTTTAGGAGCGCTCTGAAACGCGTCATATATCGCGCTTTGCATCGGTGTGGCGCACGGCAGGACGCGGTTGCTTCCGAGCGATGCGAAGGCTGGCCCTGCGGGCTGCGTTCGAGATTGCCGGCCCTCGCGCCACTACCGCCTAATCATACCCACCCACCGTCAACAGCTTCATCGCCACCCGATAGCTCGTATAAGCCAGCCAGTTGAGCGCGCGCTCGACGACCGGACGCGATTCGTAATGCGCCTCGTCGATACGGCGCGAATCCTTGAACGCGTCGAGTATCGCCTCACGCAGCGCCTCGGTCGACGCGTCGTTCACCAGCACCACATTCGCTTCGTTGTTGAGCATCAAACTCAGCGCATCGAGGTTCGACGAACCCACGGTCCCCCAGTTCGAATCGACCACCGCGACCTTGCCGTGCAGCAGCGTCTTCTCGTACTCGGCGATCTGGACGCCGGACCTGAGCAAGGCGTGATAAAGAAACGGCACCGCGTAATCGAGCGCCTTGAACTCCTTGCGCCCGATGATCAGCTTCACCACGACGCCGCGGCGCGCGGCGAACACCAGAGCACGCCGCAGCTTGCGCCCCGGCATGAAGTACGGATTGGCGAGCAGGATCTCGTGCCGCGCCTGGCCGATTGCGGCCAGATATGCCTTCTCGATCGCGCGCCGGTTGATCAGGTTGTCGCGCGCGACGAACGCCACGCACGGCTGCCCGCCTGCCCACAACTGCTCGTTGCGGCGCCGCCGGCGCCGCCGCAAACTGCCGAGCGACGCGGACGTGTGCGTGCCGAGGTCCGGCTCCAGTGCCTCGATCGGCCGATGCCCGAGTCGAATCCGGCGCCACTGCACCTCGAACGCCTGACGGACGTCGGCGACCACCGGCCCGTGCAACTCGACCGCGAAATCCCAGCGCCGGTAAGGCAGAGTCTCGCCATTGTTCTCGTAGTCGTCGACGATGTTGATGCCGCCGCAATACGCAAATTGATCGTCGATGACCGCGAGCTTGCGGTGGGTGCGCGAAAAGCCGAAGCGGCCGAACAGATGCGGGTTGTAGATGCGATGGTCGATGCCGGCCGGCGGCCATTCGTCGAACATCGACAGACGCGCGGTGCCGATGCCATCGGTGATCACGCGTACCCTTACGCCGCGCGAAGCCGCGCGCAGCAATGCTGCGCTGACTTGCTGGCCGGCGGCGTCGTCGCAGAAGATATAGGTTTCCAGAACGACGTCGCGCTGCGCGGCATCGATACGCTTGATCAGGGCGTCGAAAAAATCGTCGCCCGAGCGCAGCAGCCTGACGTCGTTGTCACTGGTGAAGCGATAACGCTGCCAATAGCGCCGGCCAAGCAGCGTGTGCCGCAGCCGCGAGAAACGGCCGCCTGCGCTCATCGGCCACGCTCCGCGGCAGGAACGCCCGCCGCTCGGCCGGCAAGCCGCCTGGGCAACTGCAGAATCGCGTCCGCGTTCGACGACGAGAAGCAGCGCGACGCCGCCTCTTCATGCGGCAGCCACAGAAACGCAGTGTGCTCGCGCGGTGCCAGCGTCACCTCGAGCTGCTCGGGCACCTGCACACTGAACCAGTGCTCGGTGTTGTGGATCACGCCTTCGGCATAGCGATGGCGGAATTCCGGGTAGATCTCGTATTCGATCGAATATTGCCAGTCAAACAAAGCGCTGCCAGGCACCTGCGCGCCGCCGATCACGATGCCGGTCTCCTCGGCCACTTCGCGCACCGCCGTTTCGACGAGCGGTTCGTCGAGGCGATCCTTGGAACCCGTCACCGACTGCCAGAAGCCCGCATGATCGGCGCGCTCGATCAGCAGCACGTCGAGCGCGGGCGTATGGATGATGACCAGCACGGATTGGGGAATTTTCGGCGGTTTCGGCATGATGTGAAAACTGGGCGCAACGCTTGCGCGGTACATGTCGGCACGCAGTGCAATGAGCGGTCGAAAGCGGTTGCTTCGACTGTAACGCAAAAAACGAAAAAGGCGCATGCGCGCCTTTTTCGTTTGCTCCTGCTGTCGTTTTCAGACAGCACTCACTTGCACTTGCCTCAAGCCTTAGGTTCAGGCGTACGCAAACGGATGTGCAGCTCGCGCAACTGGCGCTCGTCCACTTCGCTCGGCGCCTGCGTGAGCAGACACTGCGCGCGTTGCGTCTTCGGGAACGCGATCACGTCGCGAATCGAATCGGCGCCGGCCATCATCGTGACGATGCGGTCCAGACCGAACGCGATACCGCCGTGCGGCGGCGCGCCGTATTGCAGCGCGTCGAGCAGGAAGCCGAACTTGGCTTGCGCTTCTTCCGCGTTGATCTTCAATGCGCGGAACACCTTGCTCTGCACTTCTTCACGGTGGATACGCACCGAACCGCCGCCGATTTCCCAGCCGTTCAGCACCATGTCGTAGGCCTTCGCGAGGCAGCGCGCCGGGTCCGTTTCCAGGTACTCGAGGTGCTCGTCCTTCGGGCTCGTGAACGGGTGATGCGCGGCGACGTAGCGGTTGTCTTCCTCGTCGTATTCGAACATCGGGAAGTCGATCACCCACAGCGGCTTCCAGCCGGATTCGACGAGACCGTTGGCCTTGCCGAATTCCGAATGGCCGATCTTCAGACGCAGCGCGCCCAGGCTGTCGTTCACCACCTTCGCGCGATCCGCCGCGAAGAAGATGATGTCGCCGTCTTGCGCGCCGGTGCGCTCGATGATCGCTTTGACCGCTTCGTCATGCAGATTCTTGACGATCGGGCTTTGCAAACCGTCACGGCCCTTCGCCACTTCATTGACCTTGATCCACGCGAGACCCTTCGCACCGTAGATGCGCACGAATTCCGTGTAGCTGTCGATGTCGCCGCGCGAAAGCTCGCCGCCCTTCGGCACGCGGATCGCCGCGACGCGGCCGTCCTTCGTGTTGGCCGGCGTGCTGAACACCTTGAAGTCGACGTCCTTGACCGCGTCCGTCAGGTCGGTGAATTCGAGCTTCACGCGCAGGTCCGGCTTGTCCGAGCCGAAGCGGCGCATCGCTTCCGAATACAGCATGACCGGGAATTTTTCGTCGAGCGAAACGCCGATCGTTTCCTTGAACACGTGACGGATCATCGCTTCGAACAGATCGCGGATTTCCTGCTCCGACAGGAACGAGGTTTCGCAGTCGATCTGCGTGAATTCCGGCTGACGGTCGGCGCGCAGGTCTTCGTCGCGGAAACACTTGACGATCTGGTAGTAGCGATCGAAGTTGGCCACCATCAGCAGCTGCTTGAACAGCTGCGGCGACTGCGGCAGCGCGAAGAACTGGCCCGGGTTCGTACGGGACGGCACGAGGTAGTCGCGCGCGCCTTCGGGCGTGCTCTTCGTGAGCATCGGCGTTTCGATGTCGATGAAGCCTTGTGCGTCGAGGTACTTGCGCACTTCGATCGCGACGCGGTAACGCAGACGCAGGTTGTGCTGCATCTGCGGACGGCGCAGGTCGAGCACGCGGTGGGTGAGACGCGTGGTTTCCGACAGGTTGTCGTCGTCGAGCTGGAACGGCGGCGTGATCGATGCGTTCAGCACGATCAGTTCGTGGCACAGCACTTCGATCTTGCCGCTCTTCAACGCGGCGTTGGTCGTGCCTTCCGGACGGCTGCGCACGACACCCTTGATCTGCAGGCAGAACTCGTTGCGCACGCCTTCGGCGGCCTTGAACATCTCGGCGCGATCCGGGTCGCAGACGACCTGAACGAGCCCTTCGCGATCGCGCAGGTCGATGAAGATGACGCCACCATGGTCGCGGCGGCGGCTCACCCAGCCGCACAGCGAAACGGTTTGGCCCAGCCGTTCTTCGGTCACCAGACCGCAGTATTCAGTTCTCATCGACATGATGTTTGTCTTTCGTTTTGCATTGGTTGAACGGCACGCGGCAGTTTGAAACTGCGTAAAACCTTGCGCACCGGCATTACAGCGGAGGCTCGACTGTCGTGCGGCGCACCGGCGCCGGCGGCGCGGACGGCGCCACGACGCCCATCGAGACGATGTACTTGAGCGCGGCGTCGACCGTCATGTCGAGTTCGATCACTTCGCTCTTGGGCACCATCAGGAAGAAGCCGGACGTCGGGTTCGGCGTAGTCGGCACATAGACGCTGACGTAATCTTCTTTCAGGTGGTTGACCACGTCGCCGCCCGGAATCCCGGTCAGAAACCCGATCGTATAGGAGCCGCGGCGCGGGTATTCGATCAGCAGCGCCTTGCGGAACGCATTACCGCTGCTCGACAGCAAGGTGTCGGACACCTGCTTGACACTGGTGTAAAGCGGGCCGACCACCGGAATGTGAGCGACCAGCAGTTCCCACCACTTCACGAGCTTCTGCCCAATGAAGTTCTGCGTCAACAGCCCGACGACAAAGATGAACGCGAGCGTGAGCACCGCCCCGAGGCCGGGCAGGCGATAGCCGATTGCGCGCTCCGGCTGCCAGGAGGTCGGCAGCAGCAACAGCGTCTGGTCCATCGTGCCGATGATCAGGCCGAGCACCCACAGTGTGATGGCCAGAGGCACCAGCACCAGCAGGCCGGTCAGAAACACCGATTTGAGCGTCGTCTTTTTCGTCGTCATGTGTACCGCCAGAAGACCGCGCGGGCCGAGGCTCAACGCGCGGTGTGTGCGCCGCCGATCAGGGCGGCAGTCCCACTAGGCGCTGCCGGCACCGCTCGAGCTTGCCGAGGCGGCGGGTGCGGCAGCGGGCGCGGCCGGCGTAGCGGCTGCGCTCGATGAACCGGCTGCGGTCGTTCCGTTGGCCGAGCCCGTATCGGATTTGGCGGCGCCGTTACTGGCGGCCACCGTATTCTCGCTCGCGCCGTTCGACGCGCCGTTCGCGTCGGGCGTGGCCGGCGCGCTTATGCCGCCATTGCCGCCGCGGAAATCGGTCACGTACCAGCCGGAGCCCTTCAACTGGAAACCGGCTGCAGTGACCTGTTTGCGAAAGGTGTCTTTCCCGCATTCGGGACACTGCGTCAGCTGAGCGTCGCTCATCTTCTGAAGCACGTCTTTCCCGAAGCCGCATGACTCGCAACGATAAGCGTAGATCGGCATGAACTTTTCCTACTGAAATCTTGTAAACGCTTGCAAAGCCTTGAATTATAGCCGCAAACGATATCCGTTCCGTGGAATTCGGGAACCGATGCTCGACGCGACCGCCGGTACGGTAAATTGGGGCGGCCGCGGTCGAATCAAGTGCGCCGCGCCGTGCCCGGGCACGACGGCGCGCCCTTACGGACGACGGCACCAAGTGAGCCAGCGCTCACGCCCGGCGAAAACGGCAATTGAATCGGTCACGGCTTCGTCTTCGATCAGCTCGAAGTACGGCGTGAGCAGCGCATCGAGTTCAGTGCGCTCGATACCGAACGGCGGCCCCTTGGGCGTCGCGCCGATGAAATAGAAACCGGCAAGCAGCGCGCCGCCGGGCAGCAGCTCGGCCATCCGGCGCGCGTAGTCGGTGCGGCGTACCGGCGGCAGTGCGCAGAGGAACGCGCGCTCGTAAATCCACGCGGGCACAAAGGGCGGTTCATAGGTGAAGAAATCCGCCTGCTCCACCAGTTGCGCGTGTTGCGCGCCCAGTTGCTCGTGCGCCGCCGCGACGGCGGCCGGCGAGAAGTCGATCGCGCGGACCGGGTTGCCCTGCCCGGCGAGCCAGACGGCTTCGTAGGCGCTGCCGCAGCCCGGAATCAGCACCGCGGCGCCGCTGTGCCGCGCGGCGAATGCGCGGAATGCGGCGGGCACGCCCGCTTGATCCCACGGCATGAATCCGCGCTCGAAGCGCTCGTCCCAGAACGCGGGCGAGTTGGGGTCGCGAGTCGAGAAGTCGGGCGCGGCGGGTTGAGTCGGATCGCTCATCGGATGCCTCGCATGGGTTGCGCGCGTTGCATGGGTCGTACGGGTGGTCTCGATTAGCCGCCGTATGCCAGCGCCAGAAACGCCCGCGCCAGCACGGCGCCGACGCCCACCGCCACGCCGAACAGCAATAGCCCTTGCAGCAGCCGGTTGGTGCGCTTCTGCTCGAGCAGGATCTGGCGAATCATGTCGTCGTTCGCGCCGCGCGTGTTGTCGTGCCGCTCGGCGAGCACATGGTGGATCAGGCGCGGCAACTGCGGCAGCGTCTTGCTCCACTGCGGCGCTTCGATCTTCAGGCGCTCGTACCAGCCCCGCACGCCGATCTGCTCGTTCATCCAGCGTTCCAGATAGGGCTTGGCGGTCTTCCACAGGTCCAGTTCCGGATCGAGCGAGCGGCCGAGCCCTTCCACGTTCAGCATGGTTTTTTGCAGCAACACCAGTTGCGGCTGGATTTCGACGTTGAAGCGGCGCGAGGTCGAGAACAGGCGCATCAGCACCTGGCCGAGCGAAATGTCCTTCAGCGCGCGGTCGAAATACGGCTCGCACACCGCGCGGATCGCGCTTTCGAGTTCTTCGACACGGGTCGTCGGCGGCACCCAGCCCGACTCCAGATGCAGCGTGGCGACGCGGTGATAGTCGCGCTTGAAGAACGCGAGGAAGTTCTGCGCGAGATAGTTCTTATCGAAATCCGACAGCGCGCCGATGATCCCGAAGTCCAGCGCGATATAGCGGCCGAAGTGCGCGGGATCGAGACTCACCTGAATGTTGCCCGGGTGCATGTCGGCGTGGAAGAAACCGTCGCGGAACACCTGGGTGAAGAAAATCTCGACGCCTTCGCGCGCCAGCTTCGGAATGTCGATACCCGCCGCGCGCAGCGTCTCGACCTGGCTGATCGGCACGCCGACCATGCGCTCCATCACTAGCACCGTGGGCGTGCAGAACTCCCAATACATTTCCGGCACCAGCAGCAGGTCGTGGCCGACGAAGTTGCGCCGCAACTGGCTGCCGTTGGCCGCCTCGCGCATCAGGTCGAGTTCGTCGTGCAGGTATTTGTCGAATTCGGCGACCACCTCGCGCGGCTTCAAGCGCTTGCCGTCGGCCCACAGCCGCTCGGCCCACACGGCGATGTCACGCAGCAATGCGAGATCGGAGTCGATCACCGGCAGCATGTTCGGGCGCAGCACCTTCACCGCGACCGCCTTGCCCGCATGCTGACCGGCCTTCACCTTCGCGAAGTGCACCTGCGCGATCGACGCGCTCGCCACCGGCACCCGCTCGAAATCGTCGAACAGCACGTCGACCGGCGCGCCGAGCGATTTCTCGACCAGCCCGATCGCCACCGCCGAGTCGAACGGCGGCACCTGATCCTGGAGCTTCGCCAGTTCGTTGGCGATGTCCACCGGCAGCAGATCGCGCCGGGTGGACAGTACCTGGCCGAACTTGACGAAGATCGGCCCGAGGCTTTCGAGTGCGAGCCGCAAGCGCACGCCCGGCGGCGCGTCGAACTTGCGGCCGAGCGTGGTGACACGCAGCAGCAGACGCACGCGCCGGTCGTTGATGCGGCCCAGCATCATCTCATCGAGACCGAAACGGATAACCGTGAAAAATATCTTGAGGAAACGCAGAAAGCGCATAGCTGTGCCCGGTGACTAGCGCGTGCCGCGCGACATGGCGGCGCCGCCCGGCGCATTCGCGCCGCGGGCTTCGACCTTCTGTTCAAGACGCTCGATGCGTTTTTCCACGCGCGCCAACGCGTCGCGCGCGCGGGCCAGTTCGACGTTGAAATCTTCGAGCGCGGCGCGGCGCACCAGTTGCGGATTTTCGTCGAGCAGATACTCGGCGGCCGTATCGAGCAGATTCCGGCCAGTGCGCTGCACATGCTGACCGACCGTGCGCACCACCGACGCAACCCGCCACGCCGGACCGTCACCGATCAGCTTTGCCAGATCTTCTTCGGGCTCCCAGCGCAGATGCTCGGCAAGCTTTGCGATCACGGTAGCGAACTCGGCGTCGCCTTCGATCTTCACGTGCTTCATGACGGCGGCCTGGCCGCCTTGTACGAACGCAGGCAATGCGTCGGACGGCACCGAGACGGTTACGTCGAACTGATGCGTTTCGGTTTCGCCGACCGCGCCCAGATAGCCGTCGGGTTGCACCAGCAGCGTCAATACGACTGGCGGACACGACAGGCGCGCGATCTTGCCGGCGTAGGGGGCGAGGCGCTCACGAGCCCACGATTCGCGGGCGAGCAGATGATTGACAGCAGCAGCGAAGGGCTTGGCGGCGAGGGTCATCGAAAGTGGCAAGAAAAAACCCGCGCGAACGAGGTGCTCGCGCGGGTTCCTATTGTAACGTCCGTTCGCTTCGCGGCCTGCTATGCCAAACGGCCAACGTTATGGGCAAAATCAGGAAGAGCCGCACCGCCCGGCTCTATCCTCCTCACGGTTCAGTGCTGCGCCACCTGCTGGATGCCGGCCAGCAGCCAGCCTTCGCCAGCGCGGTTCGCCTTGGACAGATTCCAGACTTCGACGAACGGCTCGGCGGCCGCGCCCGGGGCTTCGCGAAGCAGGCCGGAGAAGCGCACGCTGGCGAAATATTCGTTCGCGCGCTCTTCGACGCCCAGCAACTCGGCGTTCAGCTGCACCACGTCCGTCTGGTTGGACTCCGTGCCGCGCGAAGCGAGGTCGACGCGCACTTCGGCGAACATTTCCGGCGTGGTGAATTCGCGGATGTCTTCGATGTTGCCGACGTCCCATGCGGCTTGCAGGCGCACGAAGTACACCTTGGCATTACGCAGGAACGCTTCCGAATCGAAGCCGGCGGGCACCACGGGCATCGGGTTGATGGTCGGCGTGCTCAGCGGGTTGCCCTGCGGTTCGAGGTACGAGCCGGTGGGCGGTGCGCTGTAGCGCGGTTCCTGGCTATAGCCGGTGCCGCCCGCGTTCAGCGACGGCGAAGCGCCCGCATATGCCGGTTGCGCCGTATCGCGCTTGCGGCCCATAAAGCGGCGGATCAGCCAGATGACGACCATCGCGATCAACGCGATGATGATGACGTTGGCCATCATGCCGGCAAACGCTTCGCCCATGCCGAAGTGCGACAGCAATGCGGCGATGCCGAGACCGGCGGCGAGACCCGCGATCGGCCCGAGCCAGCGGTTGCGGTTAGGCGTGGCAGGCGGCGTCGGCGTCGGTTGCGTGCGCTGCTGCTGCATGGCCTGATTGCTTTGGGCCGGTTGCGACGGGGTCGCCTGATGCTGCTGCTGAACCGTGTTCGACTGACGGCCGATGCTACGGCCACCGCCCATGCGGCGAGCTTCCGCATCGAGCGAAGCGAGCGAGCCGGCCATGATCAGACCGACCATCGCGATCAGTCCGATTCTTCTCACCAGCGAACGCCCAACCTTACGGGGAGATAACACACCTGAATCGGACATTTTCGTACTTTCCTTTAAAAATCGATGGGTTAGGAACCCTAGTATTTGGTCCCCACATGTAAAGCTACCACGCCAGCTGACAAATTGTAATATTTGACGCCGTCGAGACCCGCTTGTTCCATCATTGTTTTTAAGGTTTCCTGATCCGGATGCATCCGGATCGATTCCGCAAGATACTGATAACTCTCGGCATCTTTGGCAAAGCGCTCACCCAGCCACGGCAGCACCTTAAAAGAATAGACGTCGTAGACCTTTTTGAGCGGATCCCACACCTTCGAAAATTCGAGCACCAGCAGACGGCCCGCCGGCTTCAGCACGCGGCGCATTTCCGCCAGCGCAATATCCTTGTGCGTCATGTTGCGCAAGCCGAATGCCACGGTCACAACATCGAAGTAGTTGTCGGGAAAGGGAATTTTCTCGGCGTCGCAAAGCAGCGCCGGGGTGATGACGCCCTTGTCCAACAGCCGGTCGCGGCCCACGCGCAGCATCGATTCGTTGATGTCGGTGTGCCAGACTTCGCCGGTCTCGCCGGCCTGTTTCGCGAAAGCTTTCGACAGATCGCCCGTGCCGCCCGCGATGTCGAGCACCTTGTAGCCCGGCCGCACGTGCGCCTGGGCGATCGTGAACATCTTCCACGCCCGGTGCAACCCGCCCGACATCAGGTCGTTCATCAAGTCGTAGTTAGCGGCCACCGAGTGGAACACGCCCGCCACCTTCTGCGCTTTTTCCTGTTCGTCGACCGATTGAAAGCCGAAGTGGGTTTTGCTCATCGCGCTCGTCCTTTCGCGTATTCTGAAATGTTGCGCCGCATCGGTGCGGCGATCGGGGCGAATCGTATCAGTGACAGTGGCCGTGCGCAGCGCCGGAGGGCACCATCGGCGTATCGCGCTCGACACCCGCCGCTTGCAGTTTGGCGAGATAGTCGCGCCAGAGTTCATCCTGGCGGACCGCCATGTCGTACAGCAGGTCCCACGAATAGATGCCGGTGGCGTGCCCGTCGGAGAAAGTCGGCTGCAGCGCATAGTTGCCGACGCCTTCGATCGACGTGATCGTGACCTCGCGCTTGCCGGTCTGCAGCGTTTCCTGGCCGGGCCCATGGCCCTGCACTTCCGCCGACGGCGAATACACGCGCAGGAGTTCGAACGGCAGCCGATACGATTCGCCGTTTGCGTACTGCAATTCAAGCACACGCGATTTCGAATGCACGACGACGCCGGTCGGCACGGGAGTTTGGGGGGTCAGTCCGCTCATGATGGACTCGCAAGAAAACGCAGGGCCGCCTCAGGTTTGCGCCCCCGGGAGGGGCTTTGGGCGCGCGACGCGACGGGTTAGGGGCGCTCAGCCAAGAGCTTGTTCGATTTCCTGGCGCACGGCTTCGCGCAGCAAGGTGGCCTGCGCGCGGCGCGACGACAGCATGGCTTCGGAAACCGTGCGCTGGCGCGGCGCCCAGATAGGCAATGGAAAATGAGCGTCGTTCGAAAAACGCGGAATCACGTGCCAGTGCACGTGCGGCACCTGGTTGCCGAGGCTCGCCAGATTCACCTTGACCGGCTGCATGACACGCCGGATCGCGCGCTCGACCGCGTACACGGCCTTCATCACGCGATCGCGGTCGTTCACGGCGAGATCGGAAAACTCGGCCACGTGGGTGTTCCAGATCACCCGGCAAAAGCCCGGGTAATCGGGTTCGTCGGGCAGGACGACACGCAAGGTGTCGTCCTGCCACAGCACATCGCCGCCTTCTTCGCGGCAAAAAACGCAGTCCATCGTCGTCCTCAGGCAAAAATCGTCAGTCGTGCCATTAAACCAGCACGCGCTCGATTCCGCCATTGTTCGCCCGTTGGACGTAATCCGCCATCCAGTCTTCACCCAGCACGTGGCGCGCCATCTCGACGACGATGTAGTCCGCCTCGGTGTTCGCATCTTCGTTGTAGCGCGACAGGCCTTGCAGGCACGACGGGCAGCTCGTGAGGATCTTGACGTCGGTCACGCCGTTCGGCTGCGGACCGTCGCCGGCCTTCAGCACGGAGCCGTTCGGCGCACCCGCCGCACCGGCCGAAGCATTGGCCGGATTGATCGCGTTCGCACCGGCTTCGGCCACGAGCGGAATGCCGCGCAGCTTGGCCGCGCCCTTGCGCATCTCTTCTTCCTTGCGGAAGCGCACCTGTGTCGAAATGTCAGGACGCGTCACCGCGAGTGTGCCGGATTCGCCACAGCAACGATCGTTCTTTTCGATCGTGTAGCCGTCCTTTTCCGAACCCATCAGCTGATTGACCAGCTTGACCGGGTCCATCGTCTTGATCGGCGAGTGGCACGGGTCGTGATACATGTAGCGCACGCCGTTCACGCCTTCGAGCTTGATGCCCTTCTCCAGCAGGAACTCGTGGATGTCGATGATCCGGCAGCCCGGGAAGATCTTCTCGAATTCGTAGCCGGCGAGCTGGTCGTAACACGTGCCGCACGACACCACCACGGTCTTGATGTCGAGGTAGTTCAGCGTATTGGCGACGCGGTGGAACAGCACGCGGTTATCCGTAACGATCTGCTCGGCCTTGTCGTACTGGCCCGAGCCGCGCTGCGGATAGCCGCAGCACAGGTAGCCCGGCGGCAGCACGGTTTGCACGCCCGCTTCCCACAGCATCGCCTGCGTGGCCAGCCCCACCTGCGAGAACAGCCGCTCGGAGCCGCAACCCGGGAAGTAGAACACCGCTTCCGTGTCGGCGGTGGTCGTCTTCGGATTGCGGATGATCGGGACGATCTTGTTGTCCTCGATATCGAGCAGCGCGCGCGCGGTTTTCTTCGGCAGGTTGCCCGGCATCTTCTTGTTCATGAAGTGGATCACCTGCTGCGTGACCGGCGGCTTGCCGACCGTCGCCGGCGGATGCGCCGTCTGCTTCTTCGCGAACTTCTTCAGCACTTCGTTGCCGAGCCGCTGCGCCTTGTAGCCGACGCCCATCATCGCGGTGCGCGCGAGGTTGATGGTCTGCGGGTTGGTCGCGTTCAGGAAGAACATGCCCGCCGCGTTGCCCGGGTTGAATTTCTTCTTGCCCATCTTGCGCAGCAGGTTGCGCATGTTCATGGTCACGTCGCCGAAGTCGATCTTCACCGGACACGGCGTCACGCATTTGTGACAGACCGTGCAGTGATCGGCGACGTCGTTGAACTCGTCCCAGTGCTTGATCGACACGCCGCGGCGCGTCTGCTCTTCATACAGGAACGCCTCGACCAGCAGCGAAGTCGCGAGAATCTTGTTGCGCGGGCTGTACAGCAGGTTCGCGCGCGGCACGTGGGTCGCGCACACCGGCTTGCACTTGCCGCAGCGCAAGCAGTCCTTGATCGACTCGGAAATCGCGCCGATGTCGGACTGCTGCATGATCAGCGATTCGTAGCCCATCAAGCCGAAGCTCGGCGTGTACGCGTTGCGCAGGTCGGCGCCTTCGAGCAGCTTGCCCGCATTGAAACGGCCATGCGGATCGACGCGCTGCTTGTACGCGCGGAATTCGCCGATCTCGTCGTCGGTCAGGAATTCGAGCTTGGTGATGCCGATGCCGTGCTCGCCGGAAATCACGCCGTCGAGCGAACGCGCAAGCTTCATGATGCGTGCGACCGCGGTGTGCGCGTCCTGCAGCATCTCGTAGTTGTCGGAGTTGACCGGCAGATTCGTGTGCACGTTGCCGTCGCCCGCGTGCATGTGCAGCGCGACGAACACACGCCCGCGCAGCACCTGCTTGTGGATCGCCTGGGCTTCGTCGAGGATCGGCTCGAACTCGCCGCCGTTGAAGATCTGCCGCAATTCAGCGCGGATTTCCTGCTTCCACGACACGCGGATCGTGCGGTCCTGGGTGATATGGAACACGGTCGCGTCGGGTTGCTGGTCGGCGCGGTCGGCGAATTTTTCCGCGAGGCCTTCGTAGCCGAGACCGACCAGATAGTGCTGCGCCTCGCGCACCGACAGATCGAGCTTGTCGCGCAGGAACTCCCAGCGCGTGCGCACGCGCGTGAGGAGATCGAGTGCCTGCTGCACGCGGTCTTCGAGCAGTTCGGCGCTGGGGATTTCGTTGGCATCGTCGCTCTTGCCGAGCGGCAGCTTGCCGCCCTTGAAGAACGTTTCGAGCGCGTCGACCAGTTGCAGCTTGTTCTTGATCGACAGCTCGATGTTGATGCGCTCGATGCCGTCGGTGTACTCGCCCATGCGGTCGAGCGGGATCACCACGTCTTCGTTGATCTTGAACGCGTTGGTGTGCTTCGCGATCGCGGCGGTGCGGCTGCGGTCGAGCCAGAAGCGTTTGCGCGCCTCGGCGTTGACCGCGACGAAGCCTTCGCCGCTCTTGCCGTTAGCCATCCGCACGACTTCCGAGGTGGCCTGCGCGACCGCATCCGCGTCGTTGCCGACGATGTCGCCGATCAGCACCATCTTCGGAAACGCATTGCGCTTGCTCTTGGTCGCGTAGCCGACCGCGCGCAGATAGCGCTCGTCCAGATGCTCGAGGCCCGCCAGAATCGCGCCGCCCTGACGCGAAGTCTCGAACAGGTAGTCCTTGATTTCGACGATGCTCGGAATCGCCTCGCGCGCCTGGCCGAAGAATTCGAGGCAGACGGTGCGCGTATGCGCGGGCATCTTGTGCAGCACCCAGCGCGCGGACGTGATGAGGCCATCGCAGCCTTCTTTCTGCACGCCCGGCAGACCGGCGAGGAATTTGTCCGTGACGTCCTTGCCCAGACCTTCCTTGCGGAACACGCGGCCCTTGATGTCGAGCGCTTCGGTACGCAGCAGCTTCTCGCCCGGCGCGTAGTTGCCGTCGAACCACTTGAGCTCGAAGCGCGCGACTTCGATGTCGTGAATCTTGCCCATGTTGTGCTCGAGGCGGGTGACTTCGAGCCAGTTCCCTTCCGGGTCGACCATGCGCCACCAGGCGAGGTTGTCGAGCGCCGTGCCCCACAACACCGCTTTCTTGCCACCCGCGTTCATCGCGACGTTGCCGCCGACGCAGGACGCATCCAGCGAGGTCGGATCGACCGCGAACACGAAGCCGGCTTGCTCGGCCGCTTCCGTCACACGGCGCGTGACGACGCCCGCGCCGGAGAAAATCGTCGCGACCTTGCGGTCGACGCCCGGCAGTTGGGTCATCTCGACCGCGCCGAGCTGTTCGAGCTTTTCCGTATTGATGACGGCCGAGAACGGCGTGAGCGGCACCGCGCCGCCCGTGTAGCCGGTGCCGCCGCCACGCGGAATCACGGTCAGCCCGAGTTCGAAACACGCCTTGATCATGCCGGCGATCTCGGCTTCGGTATCCGGCGTGAGCACGACGAACGGGTACTCGACGCGCCAGTCGGTCGCGTCGGTCACGTGCGATACACGGGACAAACCGTCGAACTTGATGTTGTCCTTTTCCGTGACCTTGCCGAGCACCTTCGTCGCGCGACGGCGCAGATCGTAGGTCTTCTGGAACTCGCTCGCGAAGTCGTCGACCGCGCGGCGCGCGGCCTGGACCAGCGTCTCGACGCGCGCGGCGCGATCCACGCCAGCCTCATCCCCGTGTTCCGTCAGATCGGCGCGGCGGCGCTTCTCGATCTCCGACAAACGGTGATGCAGCGCTTCGATCAACTGCGCGCGGCGCTTCGGATTGTCGAGCAGGTCGTCCTGCAGGTAGGGATTGCGGCGCACGACCCAGATGTCGCCGAGCACTTCGTACAGCATTCGCGCCGAGCGGCCGGTGCGGCGTTCCGCGCGCAGTTCGGCAAGAGCCGCCCACGCGTCATCGCCAAGCAGGCGGATGACGATTTCGCGGTCGGAAAACGACGTGTAGTTATAGGGAATTTCGCGCAGGCGCGCTTCGGGATCGGCGGCCACCGCAGCGGCGGCCCCGTGCGGATCGAAAACTTGAGGTGCGTTCATGTTCGGACGACTCGGTAGATCAACCGGGCGCGCTCTTCGGGAGGCGTCGGCTGACGGTGCGCGTGGGGCGCAATGCCTGAAATCTTTCTATAGGGGAGCGAAGCACGACCGACGGCCTACCCACATCGGTCGCTTCGCGGCGCTCAGATATAACTACACGATCGTGCGTGGCGGACGTGACGCTGCGCCGCGGGACAAGATTCACGCGGGACGGGCATCAAGTGGGCGATCCGAGGCTGCCAGTGCATCTTCCGATCCTTATTCCAAAGTGGAATTCTACCGCATGATTCCGCCACGCGTTGACGGCTGCAATCGTAGCAGCAGCGGGGCTTCAGGCGTTTTCACACTGGAAGCGCATGAAGTGAATTTGTCGACCGGTCGGTCGGGCGGGCCCGCGCGAGCGCACCCGACGCGCTTGAGAGACCCTCGCGGCGCTCCCAGGCTGGATCGGACGGAAGGCCTGAGCGGTCACCGTTGGCGCTATCATGGACCCTTTCCCGTCTCACAACGCGCATCGCGCCACCCGCATGGCTTCCCACGACTACCTGAAAAAAACCCTGACTGCACGCGTCTACGACGTGGCCCGCGAAACCGAACTGGAACGCGCGCCGAATCTGTCGGCACGGCTGCGCAATCCGGTGTATCTGAAGCGTGAGGACAACCAGCCGGTGTTCTCGTTCAAGCTGCGCGGCGCGTACAACAAGATGGCGCATCTTCCGGCCGAAGCGCTGGCGCGTGGGGTGATTACCGCGTCGGCGGGCAATCATGCGCAGGGCGTCGCGTTGTCGGCGGCACGCATGGGTGTGAAGGCGATCATCGTAGTGCCGGTGACGACGCCGCAGGTGAAGGTCGATGCGGTACGCGCGCATGGTGGGCCGACGGTCGAAGTGGTGCAGTTCGGCGAGTCGTATAGCGACGCGTACGGCCATGCGGTCAAACTGCAGGAAGAGCGTGGCCTGAGCTTCGTGCATCCGTTCGACGACCCGTACGTGATCGCAGGGCAAGGCACCGTCGCGATGGAAATTCTCAGCCAGCATCAGGGGCCGATCCACGCGATCTTCGTGCCGATCGGCGGCGGCGGACTCGCGGCTGGCGTGGCCGCGTATGTGAAATCGGTGCGCCCGGAGATCAAGGTGATCGGCGTCCAGACTGATGATTCGTGCGCAATGGCCGCCTCGCTCAAAGCAGGCGAGCGCGTCACGCTGAACGAAGTCGGACTGTTCTCGGACGGCACGGCGGTGAAGCTGGTCGGTGAAGAAACCTTCCGCCTGTGCAACGAATATCTCGACGACGTGCTGCTCGTGAATACCGATGCGCTGTGCGCGGCGATCAAGGATGTGTTTCAGGACACCCGCAGCGTGCTCGAACCGGCAGGCTCGCTGGCTGTTGCGGGTGCGAAGCAGTATGCCGAGCGCGAAGGCATCGAGAACCAGACGCTGATCGCGATCACCTCGGGCGCGAACATGAATTTCGACCGCATGCGCTTCGTCGCCGAGCGCGCCGAAGTCGGTGAAGCACGCGAAGCGGTGTTCGCCGTGACGATTCCCGAAGAGCGCGGCAGCTTCAGGCGTTTCTGTGAACTGGTCGGCACGCGCAGCGTCACCGAGTTCAACTACCGGATCGCGGACGCGAACTCGGCGCATATCTTCGTCGGCGTGCAGATCAGAAACCGCAGCGAATCGGCGCAGATCGCGGGCGCGTTCGAAGCGCACGGCTTCGCGACCGTCGACCTGACCTTCGACGAACTCTCGAAGCAACACATCCGCTACATGGTCGGCGGGCGCTCGCCGCTCGCGCATGACGAGCGCCTCTTCCGCTTCGAGTTTCCGGAGCGGCCGGGCGCGCTGATGAAGTTCCTGTCGTCGATGGCGCCGAACTGGAACATCAGCCTGTTCCACTATCGTAACCAGGGCGCGGACTACAGTTCGATCCTCGTCGGCATCCAGGTGCCCGCGAGCGAGACCGAAGCGTTCGAACGTTTTCTCGCCACGCTCGGTTATCCGAACTGGGAAGAGACGCAAAACCCGGTGTATCGGCTGTTTCTTGCATAACAGGGACTGAAACGCGCAGATGGCTCTCTCGCTCGCCGACAAACTGGTGGTGGCAATCTCGTCGCGCGCGCTGTTCGACTTCGAAGAAGAGAACCGCGTGTACGAAGAAGGCGACCTGCACACCTATGAAGCGTTGCAGCGCGACCGGCTCGCGGTGCCCGCCAAACCGGGCGTCGCGTTTGCGCTGATCCGCAAGCTGCTTGCGCTGAATGCCGGCGGCCACCGCGTCGAAGTGGTGATCCTGTCGCGCAGCGATCCGATCAGCGGATTGCGCGCGTTTCATTCGTGCCGCGAACATGGGCTCGCGATCGAGCGCGGCGTCTTCACGCGTGGACGCGCTCCGTTCGGCTATCTGAAGCCGCTGAACGCCTCGCTGTTTCTGTCCGCGAATCAGCAGGACGTGCGCGACGCGCTGGCCGCCGGATTTCCGGCCGCACGCGTGTTGCCCGAATCGGCGAAAATGGCGAGCAAGTATCCCGACGAAATCCGCATCGCGTTCGACGGCGACGCCGTGCTGTTTTCCGACGAAGCGGAACGCGTGTTCCAGAAAGACGGCTTGCACGCCTTCGTCGGCCACGAGATTCACAACAAGGACTTGCCGCTCGCGGACGGTCCGTTGAAACCGTTGCTCGAAGCACTGCATCGGCTGCAAAAACTCGCGGATGAAGCCGCGCCGATGCATATTCGTACGGCATTGGTGACGGCGCGCTCGGCGCCCGCGCATGAGCGCGCGATCCGCACCCTGATGGCGTGGAACATCGAAATCGACGAAGCGATGTTCCTCGGCGGCCTCGACAAGAGCGCATTCCTGCGCGAGTTCGAGCCGGACTTTTTCTTCGACGACCAAATTGGCCACTGCGAATCGGCCCGCGTCGTGACGGCGACCGGGCACGTGCTGAGTGGCATCGTGAATGCATCATGACACCCGAACAATCTCCGCTGGGTAAGGCCTCCACTTACACCGAACACTACGACGCATCGCTGCTGTTTCCGATCGCGCGAAAAACCGCGCGCGAGGCGATCGGCATTGGCGCGCAGTTGCCGTTCTTCGGCACGGACATCTGGAATGCTTACGAGTTGTCCTGGCTGAACGCGCGCGGCAAACCGCAGATCGCGGTCGCGACCTTCTTCGTGCCGGCGGACTCGCCGAATATCGTCGAGTCGAAGTCGTTCAAGCTGTATCTGGGCTCGTTCGCGCAGACGGCGTTCGAGTCGATGGACGTGGTGCGCGACACGATCAAGCGCGACGTATCCGCTTCCTGCGGCGCGACGGTGTCGGTTCGTCTGGCCACGCCGCATGAATTCGGCAAGCTGCAGATGGAAGAATTCGAAGGCTTGTCGCTGGACCGGCTGGATCTGGATACCGACATTTATCAGCCGGATGCGTCGCTGCTGAGCGCGGCGCACGATGAAGCGCCGGTCGAGGAAACCCTGTTTTCCAACCTGTTGAAGTCGAACTGCCCCGTGACCGGGCAACCCGATTGGGGCAGCGTGCAGATTCACTACGTCGGCCCGCAGATCGATCACGCGGGCTTGCTGCGCTACATCATCTCGTACCGTAATCACACCGGCTTTCACGAGCAGTGCGTCGAGCGGATTTTTATCGACGTGCTGAAGGCCTGCAAGCCGGTCAAGCTCGCGGTGTATGCGCGCTATACGCGGCGCGGCGGGCTGGACATCAACCCGTTCCGCACCAACTACAACCTGCCGATGCCGGACAACATGCGTCTGGCCCGGCAGTAACAACGCAGTGGTTCGCCGCGGGTTCAGTCAACCGCGGCGAAGGCAATGCCTCAAGCCGTCGGCTTCTTATATGCGACGCAATCCACTTCCACCTTGCAGTCGATCACCATCGACGACACCACACAGGCGCGCGCCGGCGGATTGTCGCCGAAGTATTCGCGGAACACCTTGTTGAACGACGCGAAGTCACGCGGATCGTCGAGCCACACACCGCAGCGGACCACATGCTCCGCGCCGTAGCCGGCTTCCTTCAGAATGGCGAACACGTTCTGGATCGCCTTGTGCGATTGCTCGACGATGCCGCCATTGATCACTTCGCCGTTCTCCATCGGCGTCTGACCGGACACGAAGAGCCAGCCGTCCGCTTCGACCGCACGCGAAAACGGCATATGCTGACCGCCCGTTCCCTTTCCGCCTTCAACGCCATAACGCTTCATCATCACACTCCTTAAAAAGTCCGGCACGCGCCCGGCACCAGCGCCGCGCGCACCGCAATCAGTCGAACAGAAATAGTTAGAACGCGCCGTGCGCGTCACCCTTCGACGCCGCGCCGCGCGCCACGAAATGACCAGCCCGCTCGCCCGTCACCGCGCCGTCGCGATACGACAGCACGCCGTTCACCCAGACCGCGTCGATGCCGTCCGCCGCCTGCTGCGGCTTGTCGAACGTCGCCGCGTCGCGCACCTTGTCCGGGCTGAACAACACCAGGTCGGCGTGATAGCCGATATGCACTTCGCCACGCTGCGCCAAACCAAAGCGACGCGCCGACAGACTGGTCATCTTGCGCACCGCCTCTTCGAGCGGCAGCAGACCGGCGTCGCGCGCGTAATGGCCGAGCACGCGCGGAAACGCGCCCCACAGGCGCGGATGCGGCAGCGGATCGTTCGGCAAGCCGTCCGAGCCGACCATCGTCGCCGGATGCGAGAGGATGCGCCGCACGTCGTCTTCGGACATGTTGTGATACACCGCGCCCGCCGGTTGCAGACGCTTGCCCGCTTCCTGCTGCGTGACGCCCCACTGCGCGGCGATCTCCTTGACGAGCTTGCCCGCCATCTCGGGATGCGGCTCGGACCACGTGATCGTGATGTCGATGTCGCCCGTCACCTGCTTGAGATCGAGCGTCGACGAGCTACGGTTGTACGGATAGCAGTCGCACCCGATCGGCTGCATGCGCCGCGCCCCTTCGAGCGACTTCAGCACTTCTTCGCTGCGCCCCCAGTTCGACGGCCCCGCGCACTTCAGATGCGAGATCACGACCGGCACATGCGCGTGACGGCCGACGCGGTACGCCTCGTCCATCGCGTCGAGAATCGCATCGAATTCGGTGCGCATGTGTGTGGTGTACAGCGCGCCCGCGGCGGCGAGCGGTTCGGCCAGGGCCATCACTTCTTCGGTCGGTGCGGCGAACGCCGAGCCGTATGCGAGCCCCGAACTCAAACCCAGCGCACCGTTGGCCAGTGCCTCTTCGAGTTGCGCGCGCATGCCGTCGATTTCCTGCGCCGTGGCCGCGCGATCGAGCCGGTCCATCTGATTGCTGCGCAACGCCGTGTGGCCGATCAGCGCGCCGACGTTCACCGCCGGACGCGCGGCGTTCACCGCCTTCACATACTCGGCGAAAGTCGGGTACTGGAACGCGTCGCGCTCGCCGAGCAAATTCATCGGATCGGGCGGATCGCCCTTCAGTGCCACCGGCGACGCGCTGATGCCGCAATTGCCGACGATCACCGTTGTTACGCCTTGCGTAATTTTCGGCAGCATTTGCGGCGCCTGGATCACGTGCGTGTCGTCATGCGTGTGGACGTCGATGAAGCCCGGCGCCAACGCGCGCCCCTCGGCCTCGATCACCTCTTCGGCGAGCCAGTTCGACAGATTGCCGATCGCGACGATGCGGCCGTCGCGGACCGCCACGTCGCGTTCGACAGGCGGTGCGCCCGTGCCGTCATACAGTTGCGCGCCGACGATCAGCGTATCGGCGGCTTCGGGATGCGAGTGCATGGATCAGTCTCCTAACGGTTGTCGATCGCCGCCGCCGCGATGCGCGTCGAGCGCGTGCTTCATGCGGCGCAGCAATTCGCGGCTCTCGTCACCCTGACTGACGGCAAGTTCGGTGACGAGCACATCGAGCGCCATCATCATCGCGTAACGCGACGACGACGGCTTGTAAATGAAATCGGTTTCGAACGCGACGATCGGGATCACCCAGTCCGCGAGTTTCGCCAGCGGCGAGGTGGGCGCGGTCAGCGCGATCACGGTCGCGCCGTAGCTGCGCGCGATCTTGCAGTTCTCGATCATCTCCGGCACGCGTCCGGTGGTGGACAACGCGATCACCACGCATTCGCGCGATACGGTGCTCGCCACCATGCGCTGCAACAAGCCGTCCTGATAGGTCGCGACCGGGCGGCCAAGGCGCACGAGCCGAAAGCGCATCTCGTCGGCAAGCGCGGTCGAGCCGCCCCCCATGCCGAACACGTAGATCATGCGCGCCGCGCGCAAGGCGCTGGCCGCTTCATCGAGCGGCGCCTTGCGCAGTAGCTGATGGTTATGGGCCAGAGCGGTTTGCAGTTCGTCGAATACGCGGGTCGCGATCGGCTCGGGTACGTCTGTTGCGCCGCCCGGCTGCAGGAAGCGCTGCCCGACCGCCGCCGCCTGCGCGAGCCGCAGCTTCAGCTCGCGCACGTCGCGGCACCCGACCGCCTTGGCGAAACGCGTGACGGTCGCGACGCTCACCTCCGCCTGCTGCGCAAGCGCGCCGATGCTGGCGCGCGAAGCGCCCGTCAGATCGTCGAGGATCAACGCGGCGACCTTGCGTTCGGCCGAGCGCAGGTCCGGCGCGCATTCGGCGATGCGCGCGACGATGTCGAAAGCCAGCGGTTCGGCGGTTGAGTTCATGGCGGACTGGGGGAGGTCGCGCGAAGACTTGCAATACGCCTTCGGAACGCCGTGGTACTAAATAACATTTCTCCTGCCATCGTACTTTCGGTAACATGGTAAAGTCAAATTTGATTCAATTTAACTGGACGATGGAGCAAGGAGACATGAAAGTTACAAACTATCAGGGCGCAACGATTGATCCTTATAGCAAGGGCTTGGGCATGGTTCCGGGCACCAGCATCCAGCTCACGGATGCCCCGCGCCTCGAATGGAACCTGCTCAACGAAGACGTGAGCCTGCCGGCGGCCGTGCTGTATGCGGATCGCGTGGAGCACAACCTGAAGTGGATGCAGGCGTTCGTCGCGGAGTACGGCGTGAAGCTCGCGCCGCACGGTAAGACCACGATGGCCCCGCAGTTGTTTCGCCGTCAGCTCGAAACCGGCGCGTGGGGCATCACGCTCGCCACCGCGCATCAGGTGCGCGCGGCGTATCACGGCGGCGTCTCGCGCATCCTGATGGCCAACCAGCTGGTGGGCCGCCACAACATGATGATGGTCGCCGAGCTGCTGAGCGATCCGGACTTCGACTTCTTCTGCCTCGTCGACTCGGTCGAAGGCGTCGAGCAATTGGGCGAGTTCTTCACGTCAGTGAAGAAGCCGTTGCAAGTGCTGCTCGAACTCGGCGTGCCGGGCGGCCGCACGGGCGTGCGCGACGAAGCGCAGCGCAACGCGGTGCTCGCCGCGATCGCCCGCTATCCGGATGTGCTGAAGCTCGCCGGTGTCGAGTTGTATGAAGGCGTGCTGAAGGAAGAGCACGAGGTGCGGGAGTTCCTGCAAAGCGCGGTCGCCGTCACGCGCGCGCTTGTTGAAGAGGGGCGTTTCGCGCGCACGCCGGCGGTGCTGTCGGGCGCGGGTTCGGCGTGGTACGACGTGGTGGCGGAAGAATTCGTGAAGGCGTCGGAGACCGGCAAGGTCGAAGTCGTGCTGCGTCCCGGCTGCTATCTGACGCACGACGTCGGCATCTATCGCAAGGCGCAGACGGATATTTTCGCGCGCAATCCGGTCGCGAAGAAAATGGGCGAAGGCCTGCTGCCGGCGCTGCAGTTGTGGGCGTACGTGCAGTCGATTCCGGAGCCGGATCGCGCCATCATCGGTCTCGGCAAGCGCGACTCCGCGTTCGACGCGGGCATGCCGGAACCAGCGCGTCACTATCGTCCGGGTAACGTTGCGCCGCGCGATATCGCAGCGAGCGAAGGCTGGGAAATTTTCGGCCTGATGGATCAGCACGCGTATCTGCGGATTCCCGCCGGCGCCGATCTGAAAGTGGGCGACATGATCGCGTTCGACATCTCGCACCCGTGTCTGACGTTCGATAAGTGGCGTCAGGTGCTGGTGGTCGATCCCGCGTATCGCGTGACGGAAGTGATCGAAACGTTCTTCTGACGCGGCCGTGAGCGGCGCGCGCCTTGCAGTCAAAAGGCGCGCGCCGCTTGCGGTGGTTCCGATAACCAGTGGCTTGGGCAGCGCAAGGCCAATGCTTGCCAGCGGCATCCGTAAGCCACCCACGCGACGAACGCGTCAGTGAATCAGGGCTGCCGCAACGCCCCACTGTGTGCAGCTTCGCCTGCCTGTCCTACCTCTCAGCACCAGCCGCGCTCGCCGCGGCTGCCACTTCGCCGATCCGCGCTTCGAGCATCTTCAGCGCGCCCGACAGCGCTCCCAACGCCTCGTCTGGCAGCGCGGCCATCGTGTCGTGCAAAAACGCGTTGCGACGCGGCAAGCTCGCTTCGGTCGCCGACTGTCCCGCCTCCGTCAGACGCACATTGGTGACGCGGTTGTCGCGCGTATCCATGCTGCGCGCAATCCAGCCCAATCCTTCCAGCGTTTTCAACTGCCGTGTGAGCGCGCCCGGATCGACCCGCAGGCGCTCGACCAGCCTTTTCTGCGACGACTCGCCCGCCTGCTCGTGCAACGCAAGCAAGATGCGCCAGCGCGGCAGCGGATGGCCGACGTGTGCCTCGAACGCCGACATGAACGCCCGATAAGTGCGGCCAAATTGTTGCATGACGGCGACGCGGTCCTGTTCTTCCATGATCTGTTCAGTCAAACGGTAAGTCTAAAAATCAGTCCGCGTGGATCACGGGCTCGAGCTTGCGCTGGAGCTTGATCCGCGGCACGCGGCGGCTTTGCCACACGGACACCACGGCGATGATCGCCGCCATCGCGAGACCCAGATGAATCGCCCCGACGAGCGCCTCGCGCGCGCTTTCGAGCAGCATCGCGCCGTTGTGGCCCGCATGCGTCAACTGCTCGACCAGGGTGGTCTGCGCCCCCCGGTTGATCAGGATTTGCGGATCGCCGAGATCGGCAAACCAGTGCGATGCGTTCGCGTTATCGAGCGCGCTGCGCACGCCGCTCGCGTACATGTGGCTGACCAGCGTGCCGGTCAGCGCCGTGCCGATCATCCCGCCGATCATCCGCAGCGACTGCAGCAACGCCGTCGCGATGCCCAGGTGTTCGCGGCCGGCCGTCTGCTGCGCGAAGATCGTCAGGTTCGGCATCACGAAGCCGAGCCCGAGGCCGCCCACCACCATGAACGACATCAGCACCCATTGCTGCATGGAACGCGTCGCGACGACAATGCCGAGGCACGACAACGCCACCAGCGAAAAGCCGATATACAGCATCAGATTCGGATTGCTCACGCGCGACACGATGCGCCCGTTGGCAATGCTGCCGATCGTGATGAACACGACCAGCGGCGTAATGACGAGCCCCGCTTCTTTCGGCGACATGCCGAAGCCGCCCTGAAACAGCAGCGGCGCGTAGAACAGCAGCGAGAACATCGTGAAGCCGCCGAGCACCGCGAGCGTGAAGAGCGCGGCAAGACTGCGGTTGCGGAACATGTCGACCGGCAGGATCGCCGTCGGGCAGCGTTTTTCCCACTGCCAGAGCGCGTAAGCCGAGGCGATGCTCAGCGCGAGCAGCGCAAATGCGCTCAGGGTGACGCCGTGTTTCGGCAGCAATTCGACAAACAACTGCAGCGAGCCGAGCGCCACCGCGATCAGCACCGCACCGGGCCAGTCGAGCCGCATCTTGCCCTCGTGCTCGACATGCCGCAAATGCGGCAGGAAGCGCCAGACGAAAAACAGCGACAACAGCCCGACCGGCAGATTCACGTAGAACACCGAACGCCAGCCGTAGTACTGCGTGAGAAAGCCGCCGAGCGACGGCCCCACGGCGTTGGCAATGCCGAACGCCGAACTCATCAGCACCTGCCAGCGCAGGCGCACGACCGAGTCGGGAAAGAGATCGGGAATGCAGGCGAACGCGGTGCCGACCAGCATCCCGCCTCCGATACCCTGCAAGCCGCGCGCAAGCACGAGGAACAGCATGTTGTTAGCCGCACCGCACAGCACCGACGCCGCGGTGAACACGACGATCGACGCGATCACGAATGGCTTGCGCCCGTAGTAATCGCCGAGGCGGCCGAAAATCGGCACCGTGATCACCGAGGTGAGCAGGTACGACGTGGCGACCCACGCGTACAGTTCGAAGCCTCTCAGTTCTGAGACGATGGTGGGCAGCGCGGTGCCGACCACGGTCTGGTCGAGCGCGACCAGCATCGTGACGAACGAGATGCCGAGCATTGCCAGCAAAGATTCACGGAAGGGTAAAACTTGCCCACTCGAGTGGTGGGCCGCGGTATGGACAGCCATTTTTTAATGGAGCTTTTGATAGCGCAACAGTTGACTCGTCAAACGATTGGGAATCATACCACGGTGTGGCGCTCTAAGCGGGACGTGCTCGCGCGGTTCAACGCGCCGGCAATCGACTGAAAAACGCACACGACATGACGCCAGGGAGGCCCATGCAGCCGAGTTCGCTCGCAGCACTATCCTTAACGGAGCAGGATCTGAACGCGCTGCGGCGCGCGAAACATCAACTCGAAAGCCCCGCGCTGGCGATGAAGCTCGCGAGCGTCGTCGGCGCGCCGATCGAAAAGCTGTTGGCGCGGCTGCCGGCATTCGCCAACGCCAAGGTCACCGATGCGACCGAGCTGGCGTTGCGCAAGTGCCTGTCGATCGCGCTGCGCACGCTGAACCGGCGCGACGCCACGTCCCTGATTGCGCCGGACAAGCCGAGCAACCTGCTGCACAAGTTCGCAGTGGCCACGACCGGCGCGGCCGGCGGCGCATTCGGACTGTTCGCGCTGCCGGTCGAGTTGCCGGTCACCACCACGCTGATGTTCCGCTCGATCTGCGATATCGCGCGCAGCGAGGGCGAGGATCTGTCGTCGATCGACACGCAGTTGCAGTGTCTGACCGTGCTCGGCATGGGCGGCACGTCGAGCGAAGACGACGACGCCGAGTTCGGCTATTTCTTCATGCGCGGCGCGCTCGCGCAGGCGGTGTCGAAGGCGTCGTCGGAGATTACGACCAAGGGCTTCACCTCGCATGGCTCGGCGGCGTTGCTGCGGTTGCTGCATGCGATCGCCGCGCGCTTCTCGGTGCAGGTGAGCGAACAGATCGCTGCCAAATCGATTCCGGCGATCGGCGCGGTGCTCGGCGCGATGGTCAATACCGTCTTTATCGACCATTTCCAGCAGGTCGCGCATGGCCACTTCACCGTGCGTCGGCTGGAGCGGCAGTACGGTCAGGCAGCGATCGAAGCCGTCTATCAGACTCTCGACATCGCGCTCGACGGTTGAGCGGCCGCTTGTGCCCCGTGCGCGGCGCGGCTCGTCGCGCGCCGCACGAAAGCCGCCGCATGATCGAGCGCGCGGTTCGCTTCCGGGATGAACGGTGCGAACAGCGGCCAGACGTGCGGCATCTTCTTCCACACTTCGAATTCGCAGTCGACGCCCGCCGCGCGCGCGTTGTCGGCGACGCGTTGCGAGTCGTCGAGCAACACTTCGGTGCTGCCCGCCATGATGAAAAGCGGCGGCACGCCGTGCAGATCGGCATAAACCGGCGACGCATACGGATCGGTGGCCGGCGCATCACCGAGATAGACCTTCGCGGCACGCGCGATCGCGGCGCCGCAAAACATCGGATCGACGCTGTCGTTACCGCGGATGCTGGCGCCGGCCGCCGCCAGATCGGTCCACGGTGAAAACAGCAGGCCGCCTGCGGGACGTGGATCACCGGCGTCGCGCAGCGCCACCAGCGTGGCGAGCGCAAGGCCGCCGCCGGCCGAATCGCCCGCGATCACGATCGACTCGGGCGCGATGCCCATGGCGAGCAACTGTCGATACGCCGCGCTCGCATCGTCGAGCGCCGCCGGGTAGCGATGCTCGGGCGCAAGACGGTAGTCGAGGGAAAAGACCCGCGTATCGGCACGCGTGGCCAGTCCGAACACGAGCGAGCGATGCGTACGTGGCGAGCAGAAGTAGTAGCCGCCGCCGTGGCAGTACAGCACGGTCGGCGGCGCGTGGCCGGCCGGCGCCTGAGCGACGCGCTCCAGCCACTCGCCGCGCAGCGGCGCATCGTGCGGGCGGTATGTTTCGCGCAGACGCCAGTCGCGCGGCACGCGCGGCGACCAGACACGCTTCGCGGTCAGCGCACGCGCGTTCGCGACATCGATGCGAGGCGCGAGGGTTTGCGGACGAAACTGCCTGCGCAGATACCAGCACGCAAGTGCGCTTTGCCAACTCATCAGGACACGCTCCTTCGATAATGTCCCGTCATGGTACGTGCATTCGCGGCTGCGCCTGTGGACGGCGGCTTCTAACCGGATAACGGCGGCTCTTCGCGCAGAGCCGCGCGCCTTCTAGTTCGCCGGCAGCACCTGGCCGCGAATCTCGCCCATCGGGTTCTGCGCGGTATGCACGTTGAAGTACCACTGTCCCGCCATCAGGTCGGTGACCTGCTGCTCGGTGAGCGCCGCCGATCCTTTGATCGGGCTCGCGAGCGCGCCCTTGTCGATCGGCACCTGGACTTTCGCGTTCTGACCGACCGGCGCCGGTCCGTGGAAATGCGCGGCGGTGGGCGCGCCGCTCAAGCCTTCATAGGTGACGGTCCATTGCAGGGATTGCGTCTTCGTGTCGAAGGTGGCGTTCAGCATGCCGTGCCCGTGACTCACGCGAGGCGGCACTTCGCTCGACGGCTCGAGGTCCGCCTTCAGCGCCACCGTATCCGCGAACGCGGCTCCCGACGCCAACGCCCACACCACTACGGCCAGATTCAATTTTCGCAGCGAAATCATGGTCTTCTCCGGACTTTGATGCGCCGCCGCACCGACAGTTCGGCCACGTGCGGAGCCACCACATACTAGTGCAAATCCCTCCGATATGTTGGCGTGGCAAGCGTGTTCGAATCGATGGCGACCTTGCCGTTATATCGCGGCGCGGATTGGATCTGTAGTTATCCGAAACTGTTCGCCGTGTTCGTCATGCGTGACCAAGTTCGCGAGGTCGAGCAGGACGTGCACGCCATTAAGGCATTTCGAACCCCGGTTCGGAGCGATTTGAGAATCGATCCACTCGTCTTCGCCGGTGCTTTACTCGAATTATCCGAACAATTATTTGCGAATTTTGTAATGAATCAATCGCGGCATCCCGGTTATGCTTCCGCCTGCGAGAAGTGACTCCTTCATCGAGGGAAGTCTCCAAACCTTTTAACGCGGCCTCGGCCGCGTTTTTTTTTCGTCCGCTTTTCGGCTGGTTATCGCGCGCTCGTCTGCATTTTTTTGCATTCGGCTGCACTCGCTTGCAGGTGTTGTCCCCTACGCGAGCAAAGCCGCCTGCTGCTCGATGCCGTCCAGCATCGCATTGCACTTCTTGATCAGTGCCCGCCCTTCGTCGCGCAAACGTCCCGGTGACTTGAGGGCGAGGTCGCGGCGATAATCGTCGAGCGCGTCGAGCAGCGGCGGATATTGCAGGACGCCCGCCGCCCCTTCCACCCGGTGCAGCCACTCGCGCACATCCGCAATCTCCATGCGTTCGAGCAGCGGCGACAACGACTGCATGTCTTCACGCACCGCTGAAACGAACGCGTCGAGCAATGCCTTGACGGTCGATGCGCTGCCCCACAGCTGCGTCATGTGCGTGAGATCGACCGGAACGAACGGCTCCTCGCCACCCTGAACGAGCGGCCCGGCAATCTCCGGCTCGCTCTGCGTTTCCGCGGGCGCGGTCTGCCACGCGCTGTCGGTGCCGAACCAGCGGCTCAGATAGTCGCGCAACGTGGCGAGCCGGGTCGGCTTCACGAGGCTGTCGTCCATGCCGGCATCGCGGCATAGATTCAGATCGTCGGGCGCGGTGTTCGCCGTGATCCCGAGGATCGGCAGACGCTGCGTGCCGCCCCGCTCCTTCTCCCGGATATGCCGGGTGAGTTCGTAACCGGACAGATTCGGCATATGGCAATCCGTGATCAGACAGCCATAGTTCGTGCGCTCCAGCGCGGCAAGCGCCTCCACGCCGTCGTTCGCGACATCGCACGCGAAACCGAGCAAAGCCAGTTGATGACGAATCAGCTCCTGATTGACCGGATGATCTTCCGCGACAAGGATCAACCGCCCGCTCGCGATCGCGCGCTCACGGTCCGGCGGCGTCGTGACGCCTTGGGGTGTGCGCGGCAGGCCCGCCGTGGGCCGCGCCACCGAAGGCAGCCCCGTCATCGCGGCGGCGCACGCCGCGCCAAGACCGCGCCACGAAATGGGGTTGACGCTCACGCGCACGGTATTGTCGAGAATGCGATACCCCGTCGGCTTCGGCTTCTCTGTGAGGATGATGACCCGTGTGTCCGGGCCGACGCATGCGGGCAACTGCACCTCCTCGCTCACGAACAGCAAATCCACGTTGGCCAGCGTGCCGCGATCACGCAACGCACTGGCGTGCGGCGCGACGCTGCGCAACTTGAGCCCGAGCGCCTTGCCGAAGTGCATCAGCGCACGGCCGACCCGCGTGTCGCCGGTCGCGACAATCCCGCGTTTGCCCCGCAAGCGGCTCACGGAATAGTGCTGCGCCACGACTGGCATCGTGACCCGCACGATCATGCAGGTGCCGTGACCCGGCGCGCTGCGCAACGCGAGCGTGCCGCCCATGAGGTCGATCAGCTTGCGGCAGATCGTCAGCCCGAGTCCGGTGCCGCCGAAGCGCCGCGTGGTGGACGACTCCGCCTGCACGAACGGCTCGAACAGACTGGCCTGCACGTCCGGCGCGATGCCGATGCCGGTGTCCTCCACGCTCATTTCAAGCGTCTGCGCGGCGCCGTTCTGGTCGACGACCGACACGTCCACGTCGACCTCGCCCTGCGGCGTGAACTTGATCGCATTGCCGAGCAGGTTGAACAGAATCTGCCGCAAGCGCACGCTGTCGCCACGCATGACGGCGGCGACGCCCGACGCAATGTTCACGCGCACTTTCAGCCCCTTCTCGTGCGCGCGGCCCGCGAGCAGTCCGACGGCGTTATCGACCAGCTCACGCAGGTCGATCGGTTCAGCTTCGAGCGTCAGCCGCCCTGCCTCGATTTTCGAATAGTCGAGCAGATCGTCGAGAATCTGCAGCAGCGCGCCCGCGGACTCGTGGATCATGCTCAGCATCTCGCCTTGATCCGTATTGAGCGGCGTGCGCTCCAGCACTTCGACCAACCCAAGCACGCCGTTCATCGGCGTGCGGATTTCGTGGCTCATCATCGCGAAGAAATCGTCTTTCGCGCGCGAAGCCGCCTCGGCCATGTCGCGTGCGCGAGCGAGTTCCTCAGAGCGGGCGCGCTCCACGCTCGCGTCCACCCAGAAGCCGCTCCACACGACGCTGCCGTCCGCCTCACGGCGCGGCACCAGCTCCGCGCGCACCCATTTGGGCTGCTGTCCGCCGCGTAGGCGAAACTCCATGTGCACCGGCGTTTCGCTGCGCGCAGAGCGCTCCAGTTCGGCCTGCACGAACTCGCGGTCTTCCTCCGCTACGCGATGGAAGTCCACCTGGGCGCGATGACTCAGCGACACGCCGTTGTCGCCCAGCAGGTGCCGCGTGTCGCCGCCGATATACGGAAACGAGTACGCGCCGCTCGCGGTGCGGCGCAACTGAAACACCACGGCCGGCAATGAACGCGTCACATCGAAGAGGCGCCGCTCGGTGTCGCGCGCGAGCATTTCGGCACGCCGGATAGTGGTGATGTCGACCATCGCGCCGACGAGGCAAACGGGTTGTCCGTCACTGCCGCGGCACACGCTGTTCCAGAACAGCCCGTGCCGCACATCGCCCGTGCTGCTGCAGAACTGCAACTCCACTTCGGCGATGCCGCCGCTCTTCAGCACCTCGCGCGTCATGCCGTCGAGAATGCGGCTGTTCGCTTCGCCCCATGTCTGCACTTCGATCGTCGTGCGTCCGAGCACTGCCTCGCGGCTGATGCCGCACGCCTTCTCATAAGCGCGGTTGACCGCGATGTAGCGTCCATCCAGATCTTTGGCGACCAGCGCATAGGGCACCGTCTGCATCATGGATTCCTGGAAATTCAGTTGCAGCGCGAGCGCACGCTCGGTCTTCTTGCGCAGCCTGACTTCCCGTTGCAGCAGCAGATAGGCGCGCAACGTGACCACCAGTACGACGCCGACGCCGATCAGCACTGGCAGCAGGCGCACCGCGCTCACGCTCCATATGCCGCTGTGCGGAACCGCGTCGACCACCCAGCGTTGCCGGATGCGCTGCGTCTCCGCCGCCGGCATTGCCAGCAGTGCTCGGTCGAACAACCCGGCGAGCGGCTTCAGGTCCGAGCGTACCGCGATGTCGAGCGAGTCGGATTCGCCGAGCGCGCCGAGAATCTTGAGAACGCCGGCATAGCGGCGCTTCAAACGGATATCGACAGCGGCCATGTTGCCGACCGTCACGTCCGCTTCGCCGGCGGCCACCATTCGCAGCGCGTCGTCCGTACTGGGCGCGACGACGATGTGATCGGGCGCAACGGCCTCGAACGCGTGCGGGACCGAGCCGGCAACCCGAGCCGGGATGACGATGCGACGCGACGTGACATCGTCGAACGCGCGCGCCGTTTCGCCAACGCGGCCGACGACCACCATCGGGTAGCTCGCGTAGGCGCGAGTATGGGCGGCGTTATTCAGTTTCGGATCGTTGCTGGACGCCATCGGCAGAATTGCCAGTTCGCCGCGCTGGAACGCTTCGACGTTCGCGGACCAGTCGGACAGTCGGGCCCGGTTGAAGACGACGCCGAGAGTCCGGCTCAGGTATGCCAGATAGTCGGCGGTCACGCCGGCGGGACGACCCGATTCGTCGATGAAACTGAACGGCGGGCAGTTGCTGTCGAAGCCGATCTGCAACGGCGGCAAGGAGCGAAGCCACGCTTTCTCTTCCGATGTCAGCACGAACTGACGCGCCGCGGCGGCCGGCTGTGCGTTGAAGCTGTCGGACAGCCAGCGCACGCGAATCGCCGTAGCGTCTGCCGGGCTCATCGACGCGAGTGCGCGATCGAGCAGGTCGCGCAGCGCGACCTGATTGCGGGGCACGCCAAAGCGCAGGTTGGAAATTCTCCCGCTCTCGTCGAACGCAACGTGCAGATCTCGGAAAGGCTCCGTCGCCAACTCGTACTGGACGACCGTGGTCAGGCCAAAATAGGCATCGGCGTCGCCGCGGGCCACCGCGGAGAGCGCGGCGCGCGTGGTGGCGAACGCGTTGACTTCGGCGCGCGGAAAACTCTCGCGGATCGGACGCTCGAGCGCGAAACCCCGCTCTATCGCGATACGCGCGCCGGCCAGTTCGCCACGGCTCGCGTACCGTTCGCCGCCGCGCCGCACCACTGCCGAGACCGACGAGCGGAAATACGGCGCCGTGAAACTGAGGCACTGTTCGCGCTCGGGCACGCGAGCGACGCTCATCATCAGATCGATATCGCCCGCGCAAGCCGCGGCCAGCAACTGCGGCATGTCGGGAAACGCTTTGGCTTCGATAATGACGTTCTGCCCCACCAGCGCGCGCAGATAGTCGCCGCTGATGCCGGTGAGGCGGCCGTCCTGCATCATGTCGAACGGCGGCCAGCCACCCGCGAGCACGCCGACGGTCAGCCTGGCAGGGAACGCGCGCGCGGCCGGATAGCGCGCGTTGCTGCCGAACGGCTCGGCGACGGACGTCACGGCCACCGACAGGCAGACGGCGAGCAGCCACAGCGGCAGGTGCCGGAACGCGCGCTTCATCGCAATGCGCTCGACGAGACCCGCGATGAACGGACCACGTGGCACCAGGCTAACCTCACGCGGCGTCGCCGGGACCGTCGGCTAGCGTCGCCGCGGAGGGATCGGTGTCGCCATTCAGGAACGAAAACAGCACGCCGGCCGCGACGCCGCCCGACAGCGGCGCGGCCCAGAACACCCAGAGTTGGTCCAGCGCCCAATTGCCGACGAACAGCGCTTGAGCCGTGGAACGGGCGGGATTGACCGAGCCGTTGGTCACCGGGATCGACACCAGATAAACGAGCGTCAGACACGCGCCGACAATCAGCGGAGCAATCGGCGCGAGGTTCTTTCGGTCGACGATCAGCAGGCACACCATGACGAACGCAAACGACAGCACGAATTCGATGGCCAGCGCCGAGTGCAGTTGATAGTCGGCGGGAGAATGGGCGCCGAAGCCATTCGCGGCAAATTCGCTTGTGCCCGGATCGAAGCCGGGGCGGCCGCTCGCCACGTACACGAGGAGCGCCGCCGCGGAGATCGCCCCAGCAATCTGCGCGGCAATGTAGGGCAGCAGATCACGCACCGGAAAGCGCTGGGCGACCGTGAAGCCGACAGTGACGGCGGGATTGAAATGCGCCCCTGAAATGCCACCGAACGCATAGCCGGCCGTGGCGAATGCAAGGCCGAACGCCAGCGACACGTCCAGGCTGCCATAGCCCTGCAGGATCACGCTGGTATCCAGCACGGTGCTGCCGCATCCAACGAACACCAGCCACGCCGTTCCCACTCCCTCCACCCACAACCGCTTACCCAGCGTGACCATCCGCCCCTCCCATTTTTTCTCTGTACGAGGCAGACGCACCGCGTGATTGCACCGGACCTCTGCTCTGAATTGTCTAAGGCCCGTTACTTCCTAGGACAACGAAATACGAGTCGCCGTCAGGTAGGGAAGCAATAACGCCTCAGTCAATTCAGAATTATTGAATTCGGGGATCGTTATACGAATCAGAAAATTCTTAAATCTACTGCCCTTTAATCATCAATGTTATTCAAAAGTCAAGCAATGTCAGATCACGCCGATTTGCCTTGCGTATTCGACTAAATCGTCTTCCGTTTCCAATCCGAGCTTGCGCATCGCGCTGCGTTTTTGCGTGCTGATGGTCTTGCCGCTGCGCTGCAGACGTTCGGCGATTTCATGAACCGCGAGGCCCTGCGCATAGAGCTGGAAGACTTCCCATTGCCGCGCGCTCAGCGCATTGGCGTAAAGGTGCGGCGCCCGCTCCGCGGCGTTCAGCGCGACACGCACCTGCTCCGACAGATGAACGCGGCCGGAAACCACGACAGCGATGGCATCGACCAGCGTTTGCGCGGCGTCGCGCTTGTCGATGATTCCGCTCACGCCGATGCTTTGCAGTCCGGACAGCAGGTGACCATTGCCGATCATCGTCAGCGCGACGACATGCGGATGCGGCCGGCGCCGCAGCAGCCGGCGCAGAAACGGCACCGCGTTGCTGCTTCCGTCGATCCCCGGCATGGCGATGTCCGAGACGACGACGTCGCACGCGCAGGCATCGAGCAGGACAGCCAGGCCATGGGTGTCGGCTGCCTCGCCGACCACTTCGATATTGGGCCTCGCCTGCAGCAAATATTTGACGCCGACGCGAATGCATTCATGATCGTCGGCCACGATGACGCGGATCTTGTGTGTCATTTTTTTGTTGTCTTTGTCGACTGACACCGCCCGCACGCGCTGTGCTTCCCCGGGCTGTGTCAACACTTGTGCTGTTCGCCATGCGACGGCATGGCGCGTCACTGGATTGCCAGTGGCTTCAGTCGCATCTTCATGACCTTTCAGCGGCTTTGACCACGCCACGCGGAAATGACGCCGTGCTCGGCGGCGAAGCGAAACAGTTCGGCGTCACTGCGCAACGAAAGCTTGCGCATCGCCGTGCATTTCTGCGCGCTGATCGTCTTGACGCTGCGCCCCAGGCGCGCGGCGATTTCACTGACGGCGAATCCCGACGCGTACTGCACGAACACCTCGAGTTCACGACGCGATAACGCGCTGCGAACGAGGTCGAGCCGCTGGGTCACCGTTGCTTCGGCAATCAGCATGCGCACCGCGGGTCCGACATAACACTCGCGCGCGAGCGCCGTGACGACCGCCACGTGAATCAGATCGATCCGGTCGCGCTTGCTCACGAGTCCGTCGACCCCGAGCGCGATCACGCTCTGCAGCGCGGCCGCCTCGGTTTCCATGGTGAGGACGATGAGCGCGACATGGGGATAACGCGTTTTGAACTGCTTGACGACATCGAGCCCGCTACCGTCGATATTGCCCGGCATGTAGAGGTCCATCAGCACCAGGTCGCATGGGCCGCGATCGACTTGCAGGAAGAGTTCGGTGGCGTCGGCGGCGCGTCCGACAATTTGCATGTTCGGATAAGTGCGCACCAGATTTTCGATTGCCAGCAGAACCAGTGGATGGTCGTCCGCTATGATGGCTCGAACCGGTGCGCTCGCCTCAGCGGTGTCGTTCATCGTCTACTGCTCCTCGGTATTTTGTATTTTTGCCGCTCTCTACGACGCAACCGGCTCTATCACCATAATTGAATATTTTTGCGCCGATAAATATAAGAGCGTTCCGAAATAACCTTAGTCAATCGGCCATGGAGAATGCTTAAATATGCGAATCAATTTCAACAATGCCGCATGCGTACAGGCGCGAAAATAGACCGGGGTTGTTGGTGACGCCGAGCTTCGTCATCGCTGCGCGCTTTTGGCGGCTAACCGTACGGCGATGACAACCGAGCGCCTCCGCTATCTCGGCAATAGACTGCCCGCTGACAAGCCGCTTGACGACCTCCGTCTGTCGCCATGACAGACGGACTGTCGGGAGCGACGTGCGCTCGTCGTTCTGCGGGCACGCGAGTGGGTCCGCGATAGAACGTCCGAGGTAGCGCGCACCGTTTGCGCTGGCTTCGATCGCTTGCCAGAGCGTGTCCATCGACTCGGCTTTACCCAGCGCGCTCACCGCGTCGTCTGCCGCGACCGCCCGCAGAATCGAAGGGCCCGTCAGCGTCGTGACCACGACGACGCGCAACTGCGGCCAGTCGCGGCGAATACGCCGCATCAGGGCGAGATCGTCTTCGGGAGCGCCGTCGGCGTCCGGCATGAAGAGGTCGGTCACGAGCACATCGCAAGGGACGCGCTGCAGCAATTCAATCAACGCCCGAGGCGTGTGCGCCTCGCCGACGATCGTGACGCCGGCCTGGGTTGCCAGCATCGCCCGGTAGCCGAGCAGCACGAACGGATGATCGTCTGCCAGAATGATTCGCAGATGCACGGGAATTTAGCTCGTTCGTTGTAGGAATGATTGGCTCGCGCGCCAGACACTCTGAGCGCACAGCGCGCTTTGACTTAGCGCATGACGACGACGTCATGCGCTAAGGCGCCCATAAAATCATCACTAAAATCCCGCAAAAATCAGAGCATTCCGAATCATGTAAAAATAAATGGTCTATTTTTGTCCTTATGAAATAGATCAAAATTAATTATCCCGGTTGAATCATTCCGACATTGGCATATCGCTTTTTCTGTGCTTTTTCTGCGCTTTTTCTGTTAAGGGGCAACGGTTCGACTACCGCATTGCATCGCAAGCCCCCGCCGCCGCCCTGACCCTCGGCATCGCGCGCGGGAAAACGGGCAACGCGAGCAGCGCGCACGCACTCGCCACCGCCCACACCATCGGCCACGAACCCACGGACAATAGCGGCGGGATCGCGAGCGGCGTCAGAAAGAGCGTGAGAAACACGCAGGTGTTGCCGATCGCCAGCGCCGTGCCCGCGCGGTTCGTTCCAGCCAGCGTGGCGAGTTCCGTGAAGGCGACGCCGTGCCACGCCGACGCGCTTACGCCGCCCAGCACGACCATCAGCGCGAACAGCGTAGTGATCGCCGTGTGATGCGGGCCGGCGAGCCCCGTCGCCAGCGCCAGCGACGCGAACAGCATCGCGCTCAGCAAGCTGCAGGCGCGCATGTAAGCCCGTCGATTGCCGCGCCGATCGGTCCAACTGCCGCTCCAGACCCGCGCGATCGCTGCGCCCGTTTGCACCGCGGCCATCGTCACGCTGATCGCCAGCACGCCCGCGTGGCCGTAATCATGCAGAAACACGGTGCCGAACGTGACGACGGCGAGTTGCGGCACGCACAGCGCGCCGGCGCCTAGCGCGACCCGCCAGATGCCGACGTCGCGTAACGGCGAGACCTTCGCAGGGGCGCCGGCCGCCGCAATCTTGTCGTGCCTCGCAGTGCCGACCGCGGACGTCGAGCCGTGCGCCCCCGAAGCGAGCGCCGCACCTGCGCCATGCGCCTGCCGAGCCGGCCGGGCCGGCCGAAGCGACCGGGGCGCGGGCCCGCCCTCCGCTGCCTCAGCGTGCGCAGGCGGCGGCTCGTGCAGCCAGCGCCATGCGAACAGCGCCGTGACAGCACACGCGAGAGCCAGCACGGTATAAGCGCTCGCAAAACCGAATCGCGACGCGAGCGCCGGCAGCATCAACGCGCCGATTCCGCCACCCGCGGGCACGGCGGTCTGACGAATGCTCATCGCCAGCCCACGCTCGCCCTCGCGAAACCACGCCATCACCGCGCGGCCGCTCGATCCGTTGACGCTGCCGCCCAGCAGGCCGACCAGCAGCAGCCCGAGCGCGAGCATCGTCACGCTGGGCACATGGGCGCCGCTCGGCGCGACGAACAAGGCGAGGCCGGCGAGCGCGGCGGCGGTGGACAGCAGCCCGAGCAGCAGCACACGGCGGTCGCCCCAACGGTCGGTCAACAAGCCCCACGGCAACTCGCTGATCGCAATGCCGAGGCCGAGCATGCCGAGCACCAGTCCCAGTCCGTCATTGCCGAGGTGATAGCCCGAGCGCAGAAACACCGCGGTTGTCGGAATACCCGAAAACGCGGCGGAAAAGCTCGCGTTCGCGGCGAATCCGACCCCCAGCACCTTCCACCGGTGACTCGCGCCACGCTGGTGGGCCCCGCCGGCAACCGCAATCGACCTGTTTCCCATGACACCCCTCCGCAATGAGCTTTGGCGGTATCCTACGGCTGGGCTTTCCATCGGAAAAGCCGGAAATTCAGATGCCTTCTATCGGATATACCGAATCATGAGCCAACGCGGATTCGACCTCACCCAGTTGCGCACTTTCGTCGCCGTCGCGGAATCGGGCAGCGTTTCGGCGGGCGCGGAGCGTGTTTTCCTGTCGCAATCGTCGGTGAGCGAGCAGTTGAAAAGACTCGAGGAGCGCGCCGGCCAGCCGCTGTTCCTGCGCAGCAAGCAGGGCGTGAGCGCCACGCCCGCCGGCAGCCGCCTGCTCGATCATGCGCGACGCATCATCGCGATGAGCGAAGCGGCGTTCGAAGACCTGCAAGGCCGCTCGCTCGACGGCGAGCTGCGCATCGCGATCACGGACTACTACCGGCCGCACGACATCGCGCGCATTCTCAAAGCGTTCTCCGAACAGCATCCACGGCTGAAGCTGCACGTCACCGTGTTGCCGAGCGCCGTGATCGACAGCAAGGCCGATGACGACGCGTCGTTCGACATCGGCCTCTCGCTACGGCTCGTGACCGCCAACCCGCGCGCCGCCGGCCGGCGCAGCGGCGCGCCGAGCACCGTGGTGCGGCGCGAGAAACTGCTATGGGTGAGCGCCGCCGATGCCGAGCAACGGCCGGCCGCGCCGTATCAACTGGTACTGCTGCCGTCGAGCTGCCAGTTGCAGCGTTTCGTCGTGAAGCTGCTCGACGAGCACAAGGTGCCGTATCTGATCTCGCATTCCGCGTCGGGCGTGGCGGGCTTGCAACTGGCATTGAAGGCCGGGCTCGGCATTTCCTGCCTGAACGAATCGTCAATCGGCGGCGGTCTCGTGGCCTGTCCCACCAGCGTCGGACTGCCTGCGTTGCCGGCCGTGGAGTTTCATCTGCTGCCCGGATGGCTCGGCGAAAGCGAACTGGTCAGCAATGCACGCACGGCCTTGATGCGCCTGTTCGCGTGAGCGCATCGATACGGATGCGGGCGCGCAATCCCATTTGAAAGCGTTTTAGCCGACGCCTATGATGGTTTGATACAGATCAATTCGAGGTTTTTTCGGCTATTGACGCGTCGAATAAATTCCTGCACGCTGCTACACGCTGCCTGACGCTTCATACGTCCTTTCTCGCGGCCCGGAAACCGCAGCCCAGCCGCGCATTCAGCGCAGATTGCCGTTTTCGCCAAACATTTGCATCGCCGTACAGCATCAATGCTTCGTCATCCGGAATAAGTCCGTTTCGATTCGCCGTAATGCAGTCGTTATAAGAAAAAAAGCAAAACAACTGGCAGACCCGCGATGCGTCGTGCGTCGGATTCGCGCATGAATCCACGAACGAACGCGTGACAAACAAATCGAGAAGCAGAACGCTCCCAACGAGGCTTGGCGTGCATCGTAGAACTATCGGATCTTCGGTTCTGTTCGTGCTTCATGTCGTGTGGAGTGGCGCGGCGCTCGCGGCCACCGATACGTCCAGCGCGATGCCGTCCGCGATGGCCGAGCGCATGCGCGCCTGCACCTCGTGTCACGGCGTGCAGGGCCAAGGCCGCAACAACGACTACTTTCCGCGCATCGCCGGCAAACCGGCCGACTATCTGTTCAATCAGTTGACCGCCTTTCGCGACGGCGGCCGCACTTATCCCCCGATGGGCTATCTGCTCGCCTTCCTGCCCGACGACTATCTGCGCCAGATCAGCCAGTACTTCGCCGATCTGCAACCGCCCTTTCCCGACGCCGATCACACCGACGTCTCGCCCAAGGTGCTCGCGGCCGGCGAACGACTGGTCATGCACGGCGACCCGGCGCGCGGCATACCGGCGTGCATCGCCTGCCACGGCGCGCGCATGACCGGCACGCAGCCGGGCATTCCCGGCCTGCTTGGCTTGCATGCGAGCTACATCGCCGGGCAGATGGGCACGTGGCGCTCGGGCTCGCGTCGAGCGCTCGCGCCGGACTGCATGCATTCGATCGCGGTCAAGCTGAGCGATCGCGACATCACCGCGGTATCGAGCTGGCTGTCCCGCCAACCGCGGCCGGACGATCCGCGGCCCGCACCGGCGTCCGCTGAGCGGCTGCCTCTAGCATGCGGGAGCCAACCACGATGAAGCCGATACTTTGTTCGCGGGGTTGGGGACGGGTGCGGGGTGCGGTTTTTGGCGGCGCTTCTGGCGGCGCTTCTGGCCGCGATTCCAGCGCCGTTTTGCGCGCCGTTGCCCGCGCTGCGACGCAAGCTCACCGCACGGCCTCGTCATTCACCTCGGGCACGCTAACCGGCGCCCTCATCGCGACTGGCTGCGCCCTCCTCCTTCATGCCCTGCACGCGCCACTGATCTCCGAGGCCCGCGCCGCCGATACCGCGCCGGCCACCCCGACGGCCTCGCCATCGACCGCAGCGACGCACGGCGGCGCCCCCGATACACGCCCCGAGATCGTCCAACGCGGCGAATATCTGGCGCGCGCAGGCGACTGCATCGCCTGTCACACCGCGCCGCGCGGCAAGCTGTTCGCCGGCGGCCTCGCGATGGACACGCCGTTCGGCACGCTGTTTTCGCCGAACATCACGCCGGATGCGCAATACGGCATCGGCACGTGGAGCGAGGAAGCGTTCTTCAAGATGATGCGCACCGGCCGCAAACCGGACGGCACGCTGATTTACCCCGCCATGCCGATCGCCCAGTACACGAAGGTCACGCGCGAAGACTCGGATGCGATCTTCGCGTTCCTGCGCACCGTCGAGCCGGTGCGTGAGCCCAACCGCAAGCACACGCTGCGCTTCCCGTTCAACCAGCGCGACTTGCTATACGGCTGGCGCACGCTGTATTTCCACGAGGGCGAGTTCAAGCCCGACCCGACCAAGTCGGTCGAATGGAATCGCGGCGCGTATCTGGTCGAAGGGCTCGGGCACTGTTCGATGTGCCACACCAAGATCAACATGCTCGGCGGTTCGTCGCAGCGCGATCAGTTCGCCGGCGGCCTGATTCCGGTGCAGAACTGGTACGCGCCGTCGCTGACATCGGACAAGGACGGCGGCCTCGGCGACTGGAGCATTCAGGACATCGTCGACCTGTTGCAGACAGGCATCTCCGCGCGTGGCGCCGTGTACGGCCCGATGGCGGAAGTCACCTATCACAGCCTGCAGCATCTGTCGGATGAAGACGTCCGCGCGATGGCCGTGTATCTGAAGTCGCTGCCGGACAATCGCGGCCGCAAGACCGGCCCGTCCGCGCAAGCCGATCCCAAGACGTTCGCCCTCGGCAAACAGATCTACGCCGACAAGTGCGCGCTGTGCCACGGCGCCAACGGCGAAGGCCAGTTGCCGCACTACCCGCCGCTCGCGGGCAACCAGTCGATCGAAATGAATTCGGCGGTCAATCCGATCCGGATCGTGCTCAACGGCGGCTTCCCGCCAGGCACGAAGCGCAATCCGCAGCCATATGGCATGCCGCCGTTCGGTCAGGAGCTCAATGACGTCGAAGCGGCGGCCGTCGTCACCTTTATCCGCACGGCGTGGGGCAATCACGGCCAGCCGGTGACGGCCCGCGAGGTCAACGAATTGCGTAAGGCGCCGCTGCATTGATGCGCCGCACCGGAGAACCATCGAGATGGAAGCGAACGACACCCACAGCGCGGCCCCGCCCACCGATGACGAAGTGGAGCGCGTCGTCGCGGCCGGTCCGCATGGCGCGGTTGCGCTCGCCGGCGTCGCGACGCTGATCGTCATGGCGATCTGGTTCGGCTTCTACTTTTTCGCGTTCCTGCCGCGCGGCATCATTCACTGACCATGTCCACCGATTCCAATCCTCAACCGGAGAGCGGCCACGCGGTCGCGTTGCGCGCCGAGCGACGCTGGGCGATTTTCGCGGTCGGACTGATCGTGCTGATGCTGGCGGTGATCGTCTTCTCCGGCCTGCATTGGGCGATGATGCCGCCGTCGCGCGTCGAAACGATCGACCCGGCGCGCTTGCAACTGTCCGGCGAATTCGTCGAAGACAATCTCGGCAGCGCGGTGCAGCCGGACGGCTCGGTGATCGTGCGCTTCATCGCGCAGCAGTACTCGTTCACGCCGCAATGCCTGCTGGTGCCCGCCGACACGCCGATTACGATCCGCACCACCAGCGCCGACGTCGTGCACGGCCTGCTCGTCACCGACACCAACATCAACACGATGGTCGTGCCCGGCTACGTCGCCACGCTGAACACCCAGTTCGCCCAGCCCGCCGATCACACCATGCCGTGCCACGAATTCTGCGGCTTCGGCCATCAGACCATGTGGGCACATGTGAAAGTGATCGACAAAGCCGCCTTCTTCGAGCAGGCCCGACAATCACGGAGGCTGAGCTGTGTTTCACGCTAAGCGACTCGTTCTCGCGCATTTCTGGCTCGCCTTCATCACGTTTCTGATCGCGCTGTTCCTCGGCGCCTGGCAGATGCTGGTGCGCAGCCCGCTCGTGCCGTGGATCGGCGACCCCGAGTTGTACTATCGATCGGTGACGGCGCACGGCACGGTGATGGCCTATGTCATGCCCACGCTGGTGTCGATGGGCTTCGGCTACGCGATCGTCGAGCTTGCGCTCGCGCAGCGCCTCGCCGGCCTCAAATGGGCATGGGCCGCGCTCATCATGCTGGCAGTCGGCGCGGTCATGGCGATGGTGCCGGTCGCACTTGGCACGGCCTCGGTGCTCTACACATTCTATCCGCCGATGATCGGCAGCCCGTTCTACTACCTCGGCGTGGTGCTGGTGGTGGTCGGCTCGTGGATCTGGGTCGCGCTGATGCACGTGAACCTGCGCATCTGGAAGCGCGCGAATCCCGGCAAGGCGGTGCCGCTCGCGATGTTCGCCAACGTGGCGGGCGCGTATCTGTGGGCGTGGACCGCCGTCGGCGCGGCGGCCGAGATCCTGTTCCAGATCCTGCCCGTCGCCTTCGGCCTCACGCGAACCATCGATGCCGGCCTCTCGCGCGTCCTGTTCTCGTGGACGCTGCATGCGATCGTCTACTTCTGGCTGATTCCGGCGTATATCGCGTACTACACGCTGGTGCCGCGCGCGATCGGGGGACGGCTATATAGCGATTCGATGGCGCGCGTGTCATTCATTCTGTTCCTCGTGTTCGCGATGCCGATCGGCATCCATCACCTGTTCGTCGATCCACAGGTCGGCTCCGGCTTCAAGTTCCTGCACGCGGTGTTCACCGGCATGGTGTCGGTGCCGACGCTGCTGACCGTGTTCACGATCTGCGCGTCGGTGGAAATCGCCGGCAGGCTGCGCGGCGGCAAGGGTGCGTTCGGCTGGCTCACCGCGTTGCCGTGGCGCAATCCGATGATGCTGGTGATCGCCTTCTCGTTCGTCATGCTGGGGTTCGGCGGCGCGGGCGGGCTGATCAACATGAGCTATCAGCTGAACTCGACGGTCCACAACACGCAGTGGGTGACCGGCCACTTCCACCTGATTTTCGGCGGCGCGATCGTCATCATGTACTTCGCGATCGCGTATGAACTGTGGCCGCAATTGACCAACCGCGCGATCGTCTCGGTGAAGCTCGTGCGCACGCAATTGTGGCTGTGGTTCATCGGCATGATGATGGTGACGCTGCCCTGGCATTACGTCGGCCTGCTCGGCGCGCCGCGCCGCATGGCTTATTACGACTACACGATGTCCGGCATGCAGGACCAGGCATTCTGGGTCGGCATGTCGGCGGTGGGCGGCCTCGTCCTCGTCGCCTCGGGCGTGCTGTTCGTCTACATCCTCGCGAAGTCTCAATTCGGGCCGGCGGTGCAACCGCAGGCGTTCCGTTTCGCGAGCGCGGTGCAGCCGGTCGACCGCGTGCCGGCCGCGCTCAATAGCTTCGGCTTGTGGGTCGCGCTGATGATCGGCCTCACGGTCGTCAATTACAGCGTGCCGATCGTACAGTTGCTCAGACTGCCGCAGACGTCGGTGCCGGCGGTCGTCATCGGAGCGCAGCGATGAGTGAGGAACGCGTCTTCAGCTTGCGTAACCCGTGGTTCACCTGGAGCGTGGGCGGCACGATCGCGATTGCGATCGTAGGAATACTGATCGGTTTCATCTGGCTGCCGTCGGCGAGCAGTGCCTTCGGCGATCGCGGCTTATGGGCGACGATCTGCGGCGCCGCCGGCGCGCCGTCGAGCTGGTATAGCGGTGCGAGCGCAGGCAGTCCGGTGCCGAGCGAGGTGGTCGTGTTGCCGCCGTGGCACCCGACGCGCATCGCAGCGGATTCGATCGGCCGCGGCGCGACGATCGCGACGCAGCACTGCTCGATGTGCCACGGTGTGCTCGGCACGCCGCAGGTCACGGCACCCGGGTTGGCCGGGCAGTACGGCGATGCGGTCTATAAGGAATTGCGCGACTACCAGAGCGGGCGGCGGCAAAACGCGGTGATGCAGGCGATCATCGCGGGGCGCAGCGATCAGGATCTGCAGGATCTCGCGGCTTACTACACGTCGCTGACGAGAGGTGCCGGCGCCGAGACGCGACGCGTCGGCGAAGAGCCGGATGCGAACGCGGTGAAGCTGGCGATGCAAGGCGATCCACAGCGCAACATCGCGCCTTGCGCAGCCTGTCATGGAGAGCTCGATCGCAAAGGCGCGACACCATGGCTGGGCGGGCAGTCGTCGGCTTATCTCGCCGAACAGATGCGCGCGTTCGCTTCCGGCGCGCGGCACAACGACATCAACGAGCAGATGCGCAATGTGGCGCGGCAGTTGACCTCGGCGGAGATAGATGGCCTCGCCAGGTATTACGCTGCCATGCAATGACGCTGCGCTCGAATGCGCGGTGTCCGTCGTCGTTTTCGAAGACGCTGCGCGCCGCCGTGCGCAATGGGCCTGAACCGAACGGCCTCGATGAACGAGCGCCAACGAACAGGATTCGACGTCAGGCCGCCACGAACTCGCCCGCGTCATCGCGCTTCGAGGCTGCGGCGGAAGCGTCCCGGCGTCGCGCGACCGCGGCGGAGCCGCTCCCCGTGCGGAACACCGCCACCGCCGATGACAACCGCCGCGCCTGATCTTCCAGCGAACTGGCCGCCGCCGCAGCCTGCTCGACCAGCGCGGCGTTCTGCTGCGTCACCTCGTCCATCTGCGCGACCGCGAGATTGACCTGATCGATGCCGGTGCTCTGCTCGATCGCCGCCGCCGCGATCTCGCCCATGATCGAACTCACGCGCGCAATCGCGTCGACGATCTCGGCCATCGTCGAGCCCGAGCGTTCGACCAGTTGCGAGCCCGCCTCCACCCGCGCCGTCGATTCGTCGATCAAGCCCTTGATCTCCTTGGCCGCCGCCGCGCTACGCTGCGCGAGCGAGCGCACCTCGCTCGCCACCACCGCGAAGCCGCGTCCCTGTTCACCCGCCCGCGCCGCTTCGACCGCGGCGTTCAGCGCGAGGATGTTGGTCTGAAACGCGATCCCTTCGATCACGCCGACGATATCGGCAATCCGCCGCGAGTCGTCGACGATGCCGTGCATCGTGCCGACCACCTGCTCGGTGAGGTCGCCGCCCTGCGCAGCCAGGCTCGACGCGCCCTGCGCGAGCGAACTCGCCTGCTTCGCGTTGTCCGCCGTCTGTTTGACCGTCGACGTGAGTTCTTCGATGCTCGCCGCCGTTTCCTCGAGCGACGCGGCCTGCTCTTCGGTGCGCTGCGACAGATCGGCATTGCCGGCCGCAATCTCGCTCACGCCGGTATCGATGGATTCGGTGCCTTGACGTACCGCATTCACCGTCCCGATCAGCGACTGCTGCATCTTGCGCAGCGCCGCCGCGAGACGGCCCATTTCGTTGTCGCTGGTGACGTCGATCCGGCTCGTCAGGTCGCCGTTGGCGATGCGCTGGAATTGCGCGATGGTCGCGTCGACCGGATTGACGATCGCGCGCACCAGCACCATGCGCCCGAGCAACGAACCGAGCAGCGACACCACCATGCCGATCGCCACCGCGATACAGATCGCGTAGAACAGGTCCTGCGCCTCCTGGTAGCGTTGCGCGCCGTGATCGAGCTGCAACTGTTCGAGCGCGAGCATCGCCTTCTCGTACGTGCTGTAGAGCGACGGCAGCTTGTGCGCCTGCAATTGATTGAATGCGTTTCTGTCGCCCGACTTGAGCGCGGCGAGCGCTGGATCGACGCCTTCGCGCAGGAAGCTGTCGCGCTTGGCCTGCATGTCCTTGATCAGACGCTGCTCGTCGTCGTTCGAGCTCGCGCGGCTCACATAGTGGGCAATCCGCTCGTTGGATACTTTCTGGTACTGATCGAAACGCTTGAGCACGGCATTCGCGCCGTCCTGATCGTTCAGCTCGATCAGCGATGCGTACGTCGCGAGCGCGAGACGCAGGCGCAGCAACTGGCCGGAGCTGCCTTCGAGGTCCGCGACGGCGGGGGTGTCGACGGTGTACATCTGTTGCAGCGACGCGTTGCTCGAGCGCAGCGACAGCAGGCCCGCGGCGGCGCCGAGCAGTAACACGACGCCAAAGAACACGATCATCAGGCTAAGGCAGGTGCGAATCGACAGATTTCTCAACATGGGGCTTGTCTCCAATGGGCCGCTCGGCTGGTGCCTCGATGGCTCCGACCACGCGTGCTGCGCCCAAACCCTTCCGGCCAGGTCCGCAACTTTTGTCTAAAATTTAAGCAACCACCACACTGAGGGACTACGGCGGCACAGCAGAAAACTTTATGGTCGATGACGCATATGGTTGCGATACATCAAGTGACGGGCGCGAGCGCAGGGCCTTTTCCCGCCGCGCATTCCGGTGCGGGACTACCCGGGTATCCGGCACCTGGCAGTTGATGGAAAGTGACGACGCACCAGTCTTCGGAGTATTTCTATGGCGGAAGTCGGATCGGCTCTACTGGTTTTTGCGCTGCTGCTAATGGCGACCAGCCTGGGCGTGTGGGTACGGCCACTTCTGCCCGAAGAGCACAAGGCGCACGAGACCGTTCAGCTCATCCAGCTGGTGATCGGCATGCTGGTGACGTTCGCCGCCCTGGTGCTCGGGCTGTTGACGGCCTCCGCGAAGTCCAGCTTCGATACAGCGTCGAACGATCTGCGTAGCTACGCGGCCGATCTGATCGAATTCGACACGACCTTGCGCGACTTCGGCAACGATACCGACGAAGCCCGCCGCCTGTTGCGCCAGTACACTTCGGCGGCGATCGCGTCGACCTGGCCTCACGAGCCGGCGCCGAGCGGCGACTACCCCAGGAACCTGGGTCCGCAGGATTCGAAGCGGCTGGAAAACGTCCAGCTTGGCGATATGTTGACCGACGTGGGCCGGCAGTTACGGCAACTGCGAACGCAGGATTCGCTGGAGGCGGGTGCGCTCGACGACGCGTTGGCGCAATACCGGCGCGTCGTCGACGCGCGGTGGAAGCTCATCGAAGAAGCGCATAGCTCGATATCGCAGCCGTTCTTCAAGACGCTCACGTTCTGGTTGTGTGTGATTTTTATGAGCTTCGGCTTGATTGCGCCGCGTAATGCACTGGCGCTCGTCACCATTTCGCTGGGGGCGGTGTCGATTGCTTCGGCGATCTATGTGATCGTCGATCTGGATACGCCCTTTTCCGGGCCGATTGTGATTTCCAGCCAGCCGTTGAGAGATGCGCTGACGCATTTGAAGCGGTGAGCGCAAGAAGCAATAAAAACGGCCCCGGAAATTCTCGCCAAACCATTTGAACGGTTGGGAGAACCCGGGGCCTGCTGTACTTCCTGCCGATATGCCTGTTAGAACGGAATATCGTCATCCATCTCATCAAAGCCGCCGCCTGCCGGCGCGCTCGGACGGCTGGAACCGCCGCCACCGCCACCACCGCCGCTGCCGCCACGCGAAGCACCGCCGCCCGACGACATCGCGCGGCCACCACCGCCGCCGCCGCTACGCTCCGACGGCTCGCCGCGGCTATAGCCGCCTTCGTCGCCACCGCCGCCCGAGCCGCCGCGGCCACCCAGCATTTGCATCTGCTCGGCGACGATTTCGGTCGAGTAACGATCGGTGCCGTCCTGCGCTTGCCACTTACGCGTGCGGATGCGCCCTTCCAGATAGACCGACGAACCTTTCTTCAGATATTCCGAAACGATTTCCGCGAGGCGGCCGAAGAACGACACGCGGTGCCACTCGGTGGCTTCCTTCATCTCGCCGGACGCCTTGTCCTTGTACCGGTCCGTCGTCGCAAGGCGGATGTTCGCCACTGCGTCGCCGCTCGGAAGATAACGGACTTCCGGATCGGCTCCGAGATTGCCGACGAGAATGACCTTATTCACGGATGCCATGTGTTTCTCCTGTTGATTCCGTTGCGGGCGGCGCGGCACTGGGCGGTTTGCGTCTCGTGCCCCGCAGGCCGAGATCGGAACAGCGCCTCTGCCCGCCGCCGGGTGAGTTCTGGATGAATTCGGGATGTGCTCCCGGGTGCGCCGCGACAGCCCGGCGAGTGTTGCGTACTACGCCTTGCGCGGCGGCTGTTTCATCTTTGCGGCGATTATAAGCCAGCAAAACACGAGCCCCGAGCAAGTGAGGAACACCGTGCTTTGACCATCCACTTTCAACAGCCAGCCGCCGACCATGCCGCCCAGTGCAAGACCGATCGACTGAGTGGTGTTGTACACGCCGGCAGCCGCGCCTTTGCGGGTGCCCGGCGCCAGTTTCGACACCAGCGAAGGCTGCGACGCTTCGAGAATATTGAAGCCGAGAAAGTACACGAAAAGGATCGCCGCCACACTCAGAATCGTATGCGGAGCGACGCCCAATAACAACTGTCCGATCAGGATAAGACCGATCGCGGACAGCAGCACGATCTTCATCTTGCCGCGCTTCTCGGCGGCGATGATTGCCGGCACCATCATCACGAAAGACAGGCCCATCACCGGCAAATACACCTTCCAGTGCGATGCGACCGGCAGGCCGCCGGCCTCGAGAATGCGCGGCACGACGAGGAACAGCGCGGTTTGCGTCGCGTGCAGCACGAGCACGCCGAAGTTCAGGCGCAGCAGCTCGACGTTGTGCAGCACTTCGGCGAACGGCGCGCGCACGTGCACCGGTCTCGGCGCGTCGGGCACGACCCACAGCACCACGCCGATCGCGAGGATCGAGAAGATGCCGACCAGCGTGAACAGGCCGCTCATGCCCACCCACTGGAACACGATCGGCGCGCCGACGATCGCCACCGCGAACGACACGCCGATGCTGCCGCCAACCATCGCCATTGCCTTGGTGCGATGCTCTTCCGACGTAAGGTCGGCGAGGAACGCGATGACCGCGGACGACACCGCGCCCATCCCCTGGATCACGCGGCCGACGATGATCCACGTCATGTCGTGCGCGCCCGCCGCGACGAAGCTGCCGAGCGCGAAGATCAGCAGGCCGGTGGCGATGACCGGCTTGCGCCCGACCTTGTCGGAGATCCAGCCGTAGAAGATGTAAAGCATCGACTGGGTCACGCCGTACGCGCCGAGCGCGATGCCCACCAGCAGCACGTTGTCGCCGCCCGGAATGGTCTTCGCGTAGATCGAGAACACCGGCATGATCATGAAGAGACCGAGCATGCGCAGCGCGAAGATGGCGGCGAGCGACACGGTCGCGCGCAGTTCAGGCGCGCTCATGCGTGTGGAAGTGGCGGACGGATTGGACATCGGGAGCGTTCTTTGAATGAGCTGGACGGCACACTGCGGGCGACCGGCGGCGGGCGGCGGGAACCGGCTGCGAAACAGGCCCGCTGAGACCGCCACAAGCCAGCAACTTGCCACGGCATAGCCGCAATACCCGCGGGCCCGGCGTTCGAGCCGGCGGCCTGCAGCATGCCCGCCCACGCCTCGCTGTGCCTTGTACTCGCGGAAAACGGCCCCAGTTAAACCCCTTCCCCCGCGGCGCTAAACCGCAGCCTTACAGCTTGCCTCGCGCGTGATTCGCGCTGTCAGGAAGCCGTAACGACGGCCTTGAAAAGTCGTTATAGTAGCAGGTTTAGCCTCTTCCTCTTTCCGCCAGTTCATGGAATAAATCCGTGGAACAAATCCGTATTCGTGGGGCTCGCACCCACAACCTGAAGAACGTCAATCTAGACCTACCCCGTCACAAGCTCGTCGTCATTACGGGCCTTTCCGGCTCGGGCAAATCGTCGCTGGCGTTCGACACGCTCTATGCGGAAGGACAGCGGCGCTACGTCGAAAGCCTCTCCGCCTATGCGCGCCAGTTCCTTCAATTGATGGAAAAGCCGGACGTCGATCTGATCGAAGGTCTGTCGCCGGCAATCTCGATCGAACAGAAAGCGACCTCGCACAATCCGCGCTCCACGGTCGGCACCGTCACCGAAATTCACGACTATCTGCGCTTGCTGTTCGCGCGGGTCGGCACGCCTTATTGCCCCGATCACGAGATTCCGCTCGAAGCGCAAAGCGTGTCGCAAATGGTCGATGCGGCGCTCGCGCTGCCGGAAGAGACCAGGCTGATGATCCTCGCGCCTGTCGTGGCGGACCGTAAAGGCGAGCACGTCGAACTGTTCGAGGAAATGCAGGCGCAAGGCTTCATCCGTTTCCGCGTGCGCTCGGGCGGCGGCACTGCCAATGAAGGCGTCGCGAAGATCTACGAAGTCGACTCGCTGCCGAAGCTGAAAAAGAACGACAAGCACACGATCGACGTCGTCGTCGACCGTCTGAAAGTGCGCCCGGACATGAAGCAGCGGCTCGCCGAGTCGTTCGAGACGGCGCTGCGTCTGGCCGACGGCCGCGCGATCGCGCTCGAAATGGATACGGACAAGGAGCATCTGTTCAGCTCGAAGTTCGCCTGCCCGATCTGCTCGTATTCGTTGCAGGAACTGGAGCCGCGGCTGTTCTCGTTCAACAACCCGATGGGCGCGTGCCCGGACTGCGACGGCCTCGGCCAGATCACCTTCTTCGATCCGAAGCGGGTGGTCGCGCATCCGTCGCTGTCGCTCGCGGCGGGCGCGGTGAAGGGCTGGGACCGGCGCAACCAGTTCTACTTTCAGATGCTGCAAAGTCTCGCGGCGTTCTATGAGTTCGACATCGACACCGCCGTCGAAGATCTGCCGGAGAAAGTCCGCAAGATCCTGCTGTTCGGTTCGGGCAAGCAGGAAATTCCGTTCTCGTACATCAACGAACGCGGCCGCACGTCGGTGCGCGAGCATGTGTTCGAAGGGATCATCCCGAATCTGGAGCGGCGTTACCGCGAGACCGATTCGGTCGCGGTGCGCGAAGAACTCGCCAAGTATCAGAACAATCAGCCGTGCCCGGCCTGCGCCGGCACGCGGCTGCGCCGCGAAGCGCGCTTCGTGCGGATCGGCGCGGACGGCGACGCGCGCGGCATCTTCGAAATCAGCGGCTGGCCGTTGCGCGATGCGCTCGGCTATTTCCAGACGTTGCGGCTGGAAGGCTCGAAGCGCGAGATCGCCGACAAGGTCGTGAAGGAAATCGTCGCGCGGCTGATGTTCCTGAACAACGTCGGGCTCGATTACCTGTCGCTGGAACGCAGCGCGGAAACGCTGTCGGGCGGCGAGGCGCAACGGATTCGCCTCGCGTCGCAGATCGGTTCCGGGCTGACCGGGGTGATGTACGTGCTCGACGAACCGTCGATCGGCCTGCATCAGCGCGACAACGACCGGCTGATCGCCACGCTCAAGCATCTGCGCGATCTCGGCAACTCGGTGATCGTCGTCGAACACGACGAGGACATGATCCGCATGGCCGACTACGTGGTCGACATGGGCCCCGGCGCCGGCGAGCACGGTGGCATGGTGATCGCCGAGGGCACGCCCAAACAGGTGCAGGCGAACGTGGCGTCGATGACCGGCCAGTACATGTCCGGCGCGCGCAACATCGAATTCCCCGACGAGCGCAAGGCGCCCGACGAGCGGCGTCTGCGCATCGTCGAGGCATACGGCAACAATCTGCAGCACGTATCGCTGGATCTGCCGGTCGGGCTGCTGACCTGCGTGACCGGCGTGTCCGGTTCGGGCAAGTCGACACTGATCAACGACACGCTGTATCACGCGGTCGCGCATCACCTGTACGGCTCGGCCACGGAGCCGGCGCCGTACGAGTCGATCGAAGGCCTCGAGCATTTCGACAAGGTCATCAACGTCGACCAGTCGCCGATCGGCCGCACGCCGCGCTCGAACCCGGCCACCTACACGGGACTGTTCACGCCGATCCGCGAGCTGTTCGCTGGCGTGCCGGCCGCCAAGGAACGCGGCTACGATCCGGGCCGCTTCTCGTTCAACGTGAAGGGCGGGCGCTGCGAATCCTGTCAGGGCGACGGCGTGCTCAAGGTGGAAATGCACTTCTTGCCGGACGTGTACGTACCGTGCGACGTCTGCCACGGCAAGCGCTACAACCGCGAAACGCTGGACGTCCAGTACAAAGGCAAAAACATCAGCGAAGTGCTCGACATGACGGTGGAGAACGCCTACGAGTTCTTCAAGCCGGTGCCGGTCGTCGCGCGCAAGCTCAAAACCTTGCTGGACGTCGGTCTGGGCTATATCCGGCTGGGCCAGTCGGCCACTACACTGTCGGGTGGTGAGGCGCAGCGCGTCAAACTATCTTTGGAACTGAGCAAGCGTGACACGGGTCGCACGCTATACATTCTTGACGAGCCGACCACCGGTCTGCACTTTCATGACATTGCGCTGCTGCTCGAAGTAATCCACCGGTTACGCGACCAGGGTAATACCGTCGTGATCATCGAGCATAATCTCGATGTAATCAAAACCGCCGACTGGGTCATCGACCTCGGTCCCGAAGGCGGTGCGGGCGGCGGGCAGATCATCGCTCAAGGCACGCCGGAGCAGGTCGCGAAGTCGAAGGCAAGTTTTACCGGCAATTATCTGGCGCCGCTGCTTAAGCGGGCGGCCAGCAAAAAGTAACGCTGCACAACAAGGGTGGGAGACGGGATAAGCCATGGCCAAGCGGAATCAGGCGCGCGACGACGGGCAAGTGCAGGACCTACGCCCACGCCCGGTCAGGCTGACTAGCGACATGAGCCTGCCGAAGCTGTCGGCGGTCGAAATCGGCAGTTACGTTCTGATGCTGGCCGGCATGTGGGCGGTCATTGCACTGAAGCTGCTCGGCGCATTGCTCGCCGGGCTGCTGGTGTTTCAGCTCGTGCATACGATCGCGCCGCGCATCGAGCGCCACATGTCGAGCATGCGCGCGCGCTGGCTCGCGGTGGTGATCCTGTCGGTGGTGATCGTGGGGGCGCTGACCGGGCTTACGCTCGGCATCATCGAGCATTTCGAGAACGACGTGCCGAGCGTGCAGACCCTGCTCGATCAGGCCATGCAGCTGATTCACCAGGCGCGCGGCCGGATTCCGCAATTCATCGCCAATTCGCTGCCGGTCGACACCGAGCAGATGAAGGCCAAGGCCGAAGAGCTGATGCACACGCACGCGAACATGCTGCAGCAAAGCGGCACGATCGCGGCGCGTGGCTTCACGCACATCCTGATCGGCATGATCATCGGCGCGATCATCGCGGTCGGCGCGCAGAAGCATATGCACCGGCTGCCGCTGTCCACGGCCTTCATCACGCGCGTGACCCGTTTCGCCGATGCGTTTCGCCGCATCGTGTTCGCCCAGGTGAAGATTTCCGCGCTCAACGCGGTCTTCACCGCCATCTTCCTGCTGGTGGTGCTACCGATCTTCCACGACCAGTTGCCGCTGTCGAAAACGCTGGTGCTGGTGACGTTCATCGTCGGTTTGCTGCCGGTGATCGGCAACCTGATCTCGAACACGATTATCGTCGCGGTGGCGCTGTCGGTGAGTTTCCCGGCGGCGGTCATGTCGCTCGTGTTCCTGATCCTGATTCACAAGCTGGAATATTTCCTGAATGCGCGCATCGTCGGCGGACAGATCGAGGCGCGCGCGTGGGAACTGCTGATCGCGATGCTCGTGATGGAAGCCGCGTTCGGCATCCCCGGCGTGGTCGCGGCGCCGATCTTCTATGCGTACATCAAGCGGGAATTGATCTACCTGCGGCTGGTGTGAATTCCGGACGCATCACGGGCGCCCGCTCGGGCAAGCAAAAAACGGCACTTCGGTGCCGTTTTTTTTGGTCTTTTCCCGTTGACCCCATCAAACGCCGCCGCACGACGAACTTGCGGTAGTTTGCGCAAGCCCCTAAGATGCGAACAATTCCCATTTACAGATCGCTTACGCCGTGACGCCCGCCCAGCCTTTCCTCCCCCTCCTGCCGGATCGCGCATGAGGCGCCAGCTCGTCCGCCTGCACCGGTGGTTCGGCGTCGCCACCGCGCTGCTTCTGTTCGTCGCCGGCCTGACCGGCGCGATCATCGCGTGGGACCATGAACTCGATGCAGCGCTGAATCCATCGTTCTTCAAAGCCCGCACGGATGCTCCGGCGCTGTCGGGGCTGGAACTGGGCCGCCGAGTGGAAGCCGCCGACCCGCGACTTCAGGTGACCTATCTGCCGCTGACCGCCGAACCCGGCCACACGCTGCAGATGATGGTGCTGCCGCGCACCAACCCGGCCACGAAACAGCCCTACCCGCTCGATTTCAACCAGATCGCCGTCGATCCCGCCACTGGCGAGATCCAGGGACGTCGCGAGTGGGGCGCCGTATCGCTCGCGCGGATCAATCTGATTCCGTTCATCTACAAGCTGCACTACACGCTGCATCTGCCGTTCACCGGCGGTATTGATACCGGCACGTGGTTGATGGGGATCGTCGGCATCGTGTGGCTGCTCGACAGCGTGATTGCCCTCGTGCTGTCGTTCCCGAGCGTCAAGGCGTGGCGCAAGTCGTTCGCGTTTCGTCTGAAGCGCGGCGGCTATGCGCTCACCTTCGACCTGCACCGCTCCGGCGGCGTCTGGATCTGGGGCCTGCTGATGGTCATCGCGCTGACGTCGATCTCGATGAATCTGTCGAGGCCGGTGGTGCGCCCAGTCGTCTCGATGCTCTCGACGCTCACGCCGGACCCGATCAACAACCCTGAAATCCTGCGCGCCCCGCAACCCGGCGATCAGGTATTGAGCCGTGAACAGATCTTCGAACTGGCCGAGCAGGCCGGCAAGTCGATGAACCTCGCCGCGCCGCCAGGCGGCATCTATTACGCCGAGTTCCTGCACGCGTATGGCGTGGGCTTTTACGCGCCCGGCAACGATCACGGCGACATCGGCCTCGGCAACCCGTGGATGTATTGGGACGCGGCCACCGGCAAGCCGCTCGGCAAAACGATTCCGGGCAAGGGCACCGCGGGCGACATTTTCATGCAGGTGCAATTCCCGCTGCACTCGGGGCGCATCCTCGGACTCGGCGGACGGATTCTGATCAGCGCAATGGGCATCGCGGTCGCCGTGCTGAGCGCGACGGGCCTGCTGATCTGGCTGAAGAAGCTGAATGCGCGCCGCCGTTCGGCGCAGAACGCCGGTCTCGCGCGCGACGCGGGCGGGTCGGCGGCGCGGTCGTAGGGGAAGGAGCTTGCGCCGGCGGCTTCGCGCGGCGCATTTTGCGGCGGCGGCACGCGGACTATCGTCGCCGCCCGCTACGGAGTCATGGGCGCCTGAACGCCTCGACCGCTTTTACCGGAACACCACTGTCTTACTGCCGTTCAACACGACGCGATGCTCGACGTGCCATTTCACCGCACGCGCGAGCGTCACGCATTCGACGTCGCGGCCAATCGCCGTCAATTGCTCCGGTGTCATGCTGTGATCGACGCGCTCCACTTCCTGCTCGATGATCGGACCTTCGTCCAGATCGGTCGTCACGTAATGCGCGGTCGCGCCGATCAGCTTCACGCCGCGGTCGAAAGCCTGGTAATACGGCTTCGCGCCCTTGAAGCTCGGCAGGAACGAGTGGTGAATGTTGATCGCACGGCCAGCCAGTGCTTCGCACAGTTTCGGCGACAGAATCTGCATGTAGCGCGCGAGCACCACCAGATCCGCCTGATGCTCGTCGATCACTTCGAGCACGCGCGCTTCCTGCGCGGCCTTCGCGTCGGGCGTGCCGCCCAGCAGCGGGAAGTGATGAAACGGAATGTCGTAGCTCGCGGCGAGCTGATAAAACTCCTTGTGATTCGAGATGATCGCCGGAATCTCGATGTTCAGCTGGCCGGTACGGTAGCGGAACAGCAGATCGTTCAGGCAGTGACCAATCTTCGACACCATGATCACCACGCGCGGCTTCACCGACGCGTCATGCAGTTCCCAGCGCATGCCGAACTGTTCGGCGAGTTCCGTGAACGACGTGCGCAACGCCTCCAGTCCCGGATCGCCGCCCACCTGCTGAAAATGCACGCGCATGAAGAACTCGCCGGTGCCGCTGTCGCCGAACTGCGCGGAGTCGAGAATATTGCTGCCACGCTCGAACAGAAAGCCCGACACTGCGTGAACGATGCCGGGCCGGTCGGCGCACGACAGTTTGAGGATAAAGCTGTGATCGGTCGACATGACCTGGGTGACTCCCTTCTTCAATGCGTGGTTTGTTCAGTCTGTACGGCTCGATGCTGCGTGCTTCGGGGTGTTCGTCGTGCGGGCGCTGCGGCTGTCAAAGCCGGTGTCTACACAAGCGCCGGTGGCGCGAACAACGCTTCGATGCCGGCGCACGCCTCTTCATCGAGCCAGCGGCGGCGCAGCAGGCAATCCAGCGTGGCGAGACTCGCGTCCACCGTCATCGCGCCCTCCTCGATCCAGCGCGCCACTTCGTCGATGCGTGCGAGCCGGTGCTCACCCACTTCGCCGTCCTGATTGCGCGGCGCGAAATCGGCCGGCAGCGCGAGGTCGTAGATGAAAATCTGTTCGGCCTGCGTGCCTTCCGGCAGCGATTGCAGCACATGCGCGGTGCGCCCGGCGACGGCGCGCGCGGCGATTTCCTCGGGGATGCCGGCTTCTTCCCAGCATTCCTTGATGATCGTCGCCTCGATGCCGAAGCCCCAGCCGATCCCGCCCGCGACGACATTGTCGAGCATGCCGGGGTCGGTCGCCTTGGTATCGCTGCGGCGCGCGATCCACAATTGCGGCGCGCCCTTCTGCGCGCCATCTGTGTATTCTACGACGCCGTTCAGATGCACCGCGTAGGTCATCGTGCCGAAGAAGCGCGACGCCGCGCGTTCGATGTAAGCGAGCGGCGGCGCGTCGAACGCATTGCGGATCGCGTAGGTCTCGTTGCGCCAGCCGGGAATGCGGCCTTCCGCGGCGAGCGCGCCGATCACGGAGCCGAGCGCCGCGCTGCGCAGATCGACGGTATCGAACGCGGCCGCGAGGGCCACCAGAGCGTGGCCGCTATTGCTATCGATGTCGAACACGTCGGGCCAGCGCGTGAGCAGGGGCACGTCGCTCGCACGGATCCAGCCGACCTGTTCGGCGCCGATCCAGAACGGCAGATGCGCAGCCGCATCGAAGCGGCGCGCGGCAGTGATGCAAGGCAATGTCATCCAAAACTCCAAACTGAACGGTGCGCCAGAGGCGGCCGGTGAGTGGCGAACGCGTGGTCGGTCACAGGGCCGCGTCAGTCACGCAGCGCCACGCGAATCCCGATGGCGATGAACGTCGCCCCGGCGAGGCGATCGAGCCACACGCCCACTCGCGGCCGACGCTTGAGCCAGCCGCCGATAATTCCCGCGCACACGCCGAACAGCGAAAACACCACGACCGTCTGCAACATGAACAGCACGCCGAGTTCGAGCATCTGCACCGTGATGCTTTGCGCGCCGTGCGGCTGCACGAACTGCGGCAGGAACACGACGAAGAACAGCGTCACCTTCGGATTCAGCAGATTGCCGAGCACACTCTGGCGAAACACCGTCATCAACGGCTGCGGCGCGCGCTGATGCGCGGTCGCGAGGCCCTGGCTGCGCAGCGCCTTGATGCCGATCCAGACCAGATAGGCGGCGCCGGCCAGCTTGATCGCTTCGAACGCAAGCGGCGACGAACGCAGCAACGCGGCAACGCCGAGCGCGGCCAGTGTCGTGTGAAACGTGATGCCGGCCGCGAAGCCGAGCGCGGCGACGAGACCCGCCGCGCGGCCCTGCGAGATGCCGCGCGCGAGCACCTGCAGGTTGTCGGGGCCGGGCGCCACGGTAATCGCAATCGACGTGGCGAGAAACAGCAGGAAGTTGGGCATCGTCGTTACCTTCTTGTTGTGCGGCGAAGTGCGGCGAACAGCGGCAGCTACGCGCGCGCTCAATGACCTTCGAAGCGTGTCGCGGTGTAGAGCGCGAGGCCGGCGTCGCGCAGCAGCTTCGAGCCGCCGAGTTCGGGCAGATCGACGATCGCCGCGGCTTCCACGACGACCGCGCCGAGCCGCTCGAGCAGAATCTTGCCGGCCATCATCGTGCCGCCAGTGGCGATCAGATCGTCGATGAGCACGACCCGGTCACCGGGCTTGCACGCATCTTCGTGAATCTCGACGGTGGCGGTGCCGTATTCGAGTTCGTACGACTGCGAGAGCCGCTTATACGGCAGCTTGCCCACCTTGCGGATCGGAATGAAACCGATGTTCAACTCGTACGCGAGAATCGGCCCGAAGATGAAGCCGCGCGCATCGAGCCCGGCGACGTAGTCGAGCTGCGCGTCGAAATAGCGCTGCACGAACAGGTCGATCAGCACGCGCAGCGACTTCGGCTCCTGCAAGAGCGGCGTGATGTCGCGAAACTGCACGCCCGGCTGCGGCCAGTCGGGCACCGTGCGAATGTGGCTTTTGATGTAATCGGCCGCATCGAGCGGCGCGCCGACAAGCGCGTTGGACATGATGTCTCCGGATGGACCTCGGCAGGTCCGATGAAAAACTGAATCTGAGCGGCGTAGGGGCTGGCGGCTCACAGCTTGTGCCTTGCGGCGCGGCGTCCCGCCGCGCGCATGCGCCCCGAGCGCCGGCCTACGCCGCAGCCGCCCCCGCTCGACGGTGCTTCGAAAGCCGTTCCTCGGCTTGCGCCAGTTGCTCGGGCAGACCGCGCAATACCACGATGTCGCTCGCGCGCAGCTTGGTGGACGGGTCCGGCTCGACGCCGCGAATGCCGTGCCGGCGTATCGCCGTCACTTCCACGCCCAGATCCAACAGGCCCAGTTCCGCGAGCGTGCGACCCACCGCGTCCGCGTTGGCGTCGACCGGCACCGATTGTAGCCGCACCTGTTCGTGGCCGTCGTCGTCATCGATGTCGTCGGCGCCGTGGAAATAGCCACGCAGCAGCGCATAGCGTTCGTCGCGCATTTCCTCGACCCGCCGCACCACGCGCCGCATCGGCACGCCCATCACCACCAGCGTGTGCGAGGCCAGCATCAGACTGCCCTCGACGATTTCCGGAATCACTTCGGTCGCGCCGGCGGCCAGCAGCTTCTCGAGGTCGGCGTCGTCGACGGTGCGCACGATCACCGGCAGCGTCGGTTCTTCCTCGTGAATGTTGTGGAGCACGCGCAATGCCGACGGCGTGTTCGCGTAAGTGATCGCGACCGCGGCCGCGCGGTGCAGACCGGCGGCGAGCAACGACTCGCGCCTTCCGGCGTCGCCGAACACGACCGACTCACCGGCGGCCGCGGCCGCCGCGACGCGATCGGGGTCGAGATCCAGCGCGACGTACGAGAGGCCTTCGTGCTCCAGCATGCGCGCCAGGTTCTGCCCGGCCCGGCCGTAACCGCAGATGATCACGTGGCCGCTCTGCTTCAGGCTTTGCGTCGCGATGCGCGTCATCTGCAACGACTGCATCATCCATTCGGTCGACGACAGCCGCAGCACGATACGGTCCGCGTTCTGGATCAGGAAGGGCGCAGCCAGCATCGACAGCAGCATCGCCGCGAGAATCGCCTGCAGCAGCGTGGCGTCGACCAGATGCCGGTCGAGAATCAGGTTCAGCAGCACGAAGCCGAACTCGCCGGCTTGCGCGAGGCCGATACCAGTGCGCATCGCGACGCCCGGCGTCGCGCCGAACAGCCGCGCGAGGGCCGTGATCATCACCGCCTTCAGCAGAAGCGGGCCGATCAGGAAGCCGAGCACGATCAGCGGATGTTCCCAGATCACGGTCGGATTCAACAGCATGCCGGTGGTGATGAAGAACAGGCCGAGCAGCACGTCGCGAAACGGCTTGATGTCCTCTTCCACCTGATGCCGGTACGGCGTTTCGGCGATCAGCATGCCGGCGATGAACGCGCCGAGCGCGAGCGACAGCCCGAATTTGTCCGTGATGAACGCGGCGCCGAGCGTCACCAGCAGCACATTGAGAATGAACAGTTCCTGCGAGCGGCGCCGCGCGACCACGTTGAACCAGCGCGTCATGAAGCGCTGCCCGACGATCAGCAGCAGAGCCAGCGCCACGACGATCTTGATCGCCGCGACGCCGAGCGAGGCGACCAGTTCTTCCGACTTGCCGCCAAGCGCCGTGATGATGATCAGGAGCGGCACCACTGCCAGATCCTGGAACAGCAGCACGCCGAAGATGTTGCGCCCGTGCTCCGTTTCGATTTCGAGCCGCTCCGCCAGCATCTTGCTGACGATCGCGGTCGATGACATCGCGAGCGCCCCGCCGAGCGCTACGCTCGCCTGCCACGTGATATGCACCCAGCGCTCCAGCACGAAGCCGAGCGCCACGGCCACCGCGATCGTGCCGAGCACCTGCAACAGGCCGAGGCCGAACACGAGCCGATGCATCGCGCGCAGCTTGGCGAGCGAAAACTCCAGCCCGATCGAGAACATCAGGAACACGACGCCGAACTCGGCGAGGTTCTGCGCCCCGGCCGAGTCGGGAATCAGTCCGAACGCGTTCGGCCCGACGACGATGCCGACCGTCAGATAGCCGAGCATCGGCGGAAGGTTCAGAAAGCGGAATACCACCACGCCCGCCACTGATGCCAGCAGCAGGAACAACGTCATCTCGAGCGGGGAGATCATCGGCAAAAACGCATGGGTGAAGCGTCCTCGTTCGTCAGCGGAACCGTGCACGCAAAACGCCGTGCGGCGAGGTTGAGGGGCCGGCAAAAAGGCCGAAAAAGGGCTGTTGATGGCAGCGGCTTGGCACAGCAGGCCCGGCGCGGCGAACGGCGCCTTTGCTATACTCCGCGAATGATAGCGAAAATCAATGGCGACCGGGCACTGACGCTCGCTCGCGACGTGCTCGACATCGAAGCGGACGCCGTGCGGGCCCTTCGCGACCAACTCGACGATGGCTTCGTAGGGGCGGTTGATTTCATCCTGGGTTGCCGTGGCCGCGTGGTCGTTTCCGGCATCGGCAAATCCGGCCACGTGGCCCGCAAGCTCGCGGCCACGCTGGCCAGCACCGGTACCCCCGCGTTCTTCGTGCACCCCGCCGAAGCGAGCCATGGCGACCTCGGCATGGTCACCTCGGACGACGTGTTCCTCGCGTTGTCCAACTCCGGCGAAACCGAAGAACTCGTGGCGATCCTGCCGCTCATCAAGCGGATCGGCGCGAAGCTGATTGCGATGACGGGACGCCCGTCGTCGAGTCTCGCACAACTGGCCGACGTGCACCTGAATTCCGGCGTCGCCAAAGAAGCCTGCCCGATGAATCTCGCGCCGACCGCCAGCACCACCGCCGCGCTCGCGCTCGGCGACGCGCTCGCGGTCGCGGTGCTCGATGCGCGCGGCTTCGGTCGCGACGATTTCGCGCGTTCGCATCCGGGCGGCGCGCTCGGCCGGCGCCTGCTCACCTATGTGCGCGACGTGATGCGCACCGGCGACCAGTTGCCGCAGGTCACGCCCGAGGCGACCGTGCGCGACGCGCTGTTCCAGTTGACCGCGAAACGCATGGGCATGACCGCGATCGTCGATGAGGAAGGCCGCGTGGCGGGCATCTTCACCGACGGCGACCTGCGCCGCGTGCTCGAGCGCGATGGCGATTTCCGCCAGTTGTCGATCGCCTCGGTCATGACAGCCGGCCCGCGCACCATCGGCCCGGATCGACTCGCGGTCGAAGCCGTGGAACTGATGGAGCGCCACCGCATCAATCAGATGCTGGTCGTCGACGAAGCAGGCAAGCTGATCGGCGCACTCAACATGCACGACCTGTTCTCGAAGAAGGTGATCTGATGGCCATCGCGCCCCCTACCGCTACCGAACGCGCAAGCCGCGTGAAGCTGATGATTTTCGACGTCGACGGCGTGCTGACCGACGGCGGCCTGCTGTTCACGGCAGAAGGCGACACGATGAAGGGTTTCAACTCGATGGACGGCCACGGCATGAAGCTGCTGCGTCAGGCGGGCATCGAGACGGCGATCATCACCGGGCGCAAGTCGGGCATCGTCGCGGCGCGGGCGAAGGAAATGAACATCGCGCATGTGTATCAGGGCGTGCAGGACAAACCTCAGGCGTTTGCAGACCTTTTGCAGCAGACCGGCCTCACCGCGGAAGAATGCGGCTACATGGGCGACGACTGGGTCGACCTCGCCGTGATGCTGAAGGTCGGCTTCGCGGCGGCGCCCGCCAACTCGCATCCTGAAGTGATCGCACGTGCCCATTGGGTCAGCGAGGCGCGCGGCGGTCACGGCGCGGCGCGAGAAGTCTGCGACACGTTGCTGCGCGCACAGCACAAGTACGAAGCCCTGCTCGCTGCTGCCTGCAGCGGCGAACAGCGAGGCCTCGTCGGATGAATCAGTTTCGCTGGACTTCGCTGATTCCGCTGGTCGCGATGGCCGCACTCGCCGGTATCACATGGTGGCTGTTACAAGCCACCCAGCCGCGGCAGAACGAAGGCGCGCCCCGTCCGAAGGGACACACGCCGGACTATTTCGCGGACAACTTTTCGGTTTCCGAACTCGACCAGTCCGGCGCGACGCAATACCGCCTGACCGCCCAGTCGCTGATCCACTACGAAGACGACGATCTGAGCGACCTGATCAAACCGGCCATGCGCGCGTTCCAACCCGGCAAGCCGATCGTCACCGCTACCGGCGACACCGGCAAGGTCAACGCCGACGCGTCGATCGTCGATCTGTATGGCAACGCGCGCATTGTGCGGGCGCCCGGCAACGGCGATCCGCGGATGCAGGCAGATTCGGAGCATTTTAGGGTGCTGGTCAACGACGATGTGATCGAGACCGAAAAGCCGGTTAAACTTCAGCGCGGCATGTCGGTGATGACCGCCAGCGGCATGAACTACAACAACGTCACCCGGGTGATGCAGCTGTTCGGTAACGTGAGAGGCGCCATTACCTCGTCCGACGCCGGCGGCAGCTCGCCCAAGCAACCCGGGTAATCCATTCCAAGCGTGACTGCATGAACGAATCGTTCCCCCGTTTTTTTACCGGCCGCTCGCGCACCCTGTCCGCGTGCCGCGCCGGACTCGCTGCGCTCGCCGTCGCGTTGCCGCTCGCCGGCTTCGCGCCGCTCGCGCATGCGGACCGAGCCGACAAGGACAAGCCGCTGAACATCGAAGCGGACAACATGACTTACGACGACCTCAAGCAGGTCAACATCTTCACCGGCCACGTGGTCGCCACCAAGGGGACGATCGTGATCAAGGCCGATCGTGTCGAAGTGACGCAAGACCCGCAGGGCTATCAGTACGCCACCGGCACGTCGAGCGGCGGCAATCTGTCGTATTTCCGCCAGAAGCGTGAAGGTCTCGACGAATACATCGAAGGCACGGCGGTCCGCATCGACTACGACGGCAAGCAAGATCTGACCACGCTCACCACGAATGCCACGGTCCGCCGCCTGCAGGGTCTGTCGACGGTGATCGACCAGGTGCACGGCAGCGTCATCACCTATGACGGCCAGAACGACTTCTATACCGCGAAGGCAGGCAAGGACGTCGCCAGCCCGGGCAACCCGACCGGCCGAGTGCGCGCGATGCTGTCGCCGCGCAACAATGCCGCGGCGGCGCCGACCGGCGCGTCGGCCACGCTCGCGCCGTCCACTACGATCCAGGGAGCGCCGAATCAGTGAGCACCACCGCGTCCCTCCCCAATCGCAAGCCGGCCGGCACCAGCAGTTCGCTGGTCGTGCGGAATCTGAAGAAGCGCTACGGTTCGCGCACTGTCGTCAAAGACGTATCGCTCGATGTGAAAAGCGGTGAAGTGGTCGGTCTGCTCGGGCCCAACGGCGCCGGCAAGACGACCTCGTTCTATATGATCGTCGGCCTCGTGCCGCTCGACGCAGGCGAAATCGACCTGGACGGCAAGTCGATCAGCCTGCTGCCGATCCACAAGCGCGCGTCGCTCGGCCTGTCGTATCTGCCGCAGGAAGCGTCGGTGTTCCGCAAGCTCACCGTCGAGCAGAATATTCGCGCGGTGCTGGAACTGCAGCACGAAGACAACGGCAAACGGCTCAGCAAAGACACCATCACCGCCCGCACCGAAGCCCTGCTCGACGAGCTGCAAATTGCTCACTTGCGCGAGAACCCGGCGCTGTCGTTGTCGGGCGGCGAGCGTCGCCGGGTCGAGATTGCTCGCGCGCTGGCCACCAATCCGAGCTTCATTCTGCTCGACGAGCCGTTCGCGGGCGTCGACCCGATCGCGGTGCTGGAAATCCAGAAAATCGTCAAATTTCTGAAGCAGCGCAATATCGGCGTACTGATCACCGACCACAACGTGCGCGAGACGCTCGGCATCTGCGATCACGCGTACATCATCAGCGACGGCAGCGTGCTGGCCGCCGGGGCGCCGAGCGAAATCATCGAGAACGAAAGCGTGCGGCGCGTCTATCTGGGCGAGCACTTCCGCATGTAAGCGCACACGGGATTGCCGGCGGTGCGAACGCGCATCCGCCGGTCCTTTTTGCGGCAACCGCACATCAGCATTTTCGACCTGGGCCCTCTCGCGCCCAGCGCCGCCGAAAACGGGCGCACACGTAATTGCGAATGTCGCAAGGTGGTATCGCGGTCGTGGCAAACTCTCTACAATGAATCTCAACTTGCCATGAAAGCCAGCCTCCAACTCCGCCTATCGCAGCATCTTGCGCTGACCCCGCAACTGCAGCAGTCCATCCGGCTGCTTCAGCTGTCCACGCTCGAACTGCAGCAGGAAGTCGCAATGGCGATCTCGCAGAATCCGCTCCTCGAAAACGAGGACGACTGGATCGCGAGCCCGTTGCGGGTGGCGGCTGACGGTTCGCTGATTACGCAGGCACCCAATTCGTCCCCGCCGCCTGAGCAGATGGGCGGCAACGGGTCATCTTCGTCCAGCAGCAACGAGCGCGCCGAAAACGGCGAGCCGCAAGGCGTCGACGAATACAACGGCCTCTCGGGCGACAGCAACGGCGACGCGTCGCAATGGAATCTGGACGACTACGGCCGCTCCGGCAATGCGTCCGACGACGACGACCTGCCGCCGCTGCAAATCCACGAATCGAGCACGTCGCTGCGCGACCACCTGATGGCGCAATTGCGCGTTACCCAGGCGGGTCAACGCGACCGGGCGCTGATCACGTTTCTGATCGAATCGCTCGACGACGACGGCTACCTCGCCGCCACGCTCGAAGAAGTGCTGGCCGACCTGCCCGAAGAGCTCGAAGTCGATGTCGACGAAATGAACGCCGCGCTCGCGCTGCTGCATAGCTTCGACCCGGCCGGGGTCGGCGCGCGTTCCGCGTCCGAATGTCTGAAGCTGCAACTGCTGCGGCTCGATCCGTCGCCTACGCGAACGCTGGCGCTCGACATCGTCAGCCACTACCTCGAACTGCTCGCCGCGCGCGATTTCACGCGGCTGCGCAAACACCTGAAGGCGAACGACGACGACCTGCGCGATGCGCATGTGCTGATCCGTTCACTCGAACCGTTCCCCGGCGCCGCTTACGGCAAGGCCGAAGCGGACTACGTGGTACCGGACATCATGGTGCGCAAAACGGCCCAGGGCTGGCAGGCCGAACTGAATCCGGAAGTAGTGCCGAAGCTGCGCATCAACCACCTGTACGCGAATATTCTGCGCAATAACCGCGGCGATCCGGGCAGCGGATCGTTGCGCCAGCAACTGCAGGAAGCGCGCTGGCTGATCAAGAATATCCAGCAACGTTTCGAGACGATCCTGCGCGTCGCGCAGGCCATTGTGGAGCGTCAGAAGAGCTTTTTCGTGCACGGCGAAATTGCCATGCGCCCCTTGGTTTTGCGAGAAATTGCTGATACGCTGGGCCTACACGAGTCGACTGTCTCGCGTGTGACAACCGGTAAATACATGCTGACCCCATTCGGGACGCTGGAATTCAAGTATTTTTTCGGCTCACACGTTTCAACCGACACGGGCGGCGCGGCCTCTTCCACGGCCATTCGCGCGCTCATCAAACAACTGATAGGAGCGGAAAACCCGAAATCGCCTCTCTCAGACAGCCGCATAGCCGAACTGCTGGCGGAACAGGGCTTCGTGGTCGCACGGCGTACCGTTGCGAAGTACCGCGAAGCGCTCAAGATCCCGGCAGTCAACCTGCGCAAGTCTCTGTAGCCCGTCGCCTTCCGTGGCGGGCATTTACCGGCCGCTCCGCAGTTGGCGGACAGGCCGGCCGATGCGACCTGCCAGATGTCAGTCACCGGGGGGCGACTCAGGCAAGCCGACATATCGACCGGACCTTTGTCATCGTGCGGAACAAGCGGCCACTAGCTTGGAGAAGCACTATGAATCTGCAGATCAGTGGACACCACCTCGAAGTAACGCCTGCGTTGCGCGAATACGTGATCACCAAACTGGATAGGGTGCTAAGACATTTCGATCAGGTAATCGACGGCAGTGTGGTCCTCTCGGTCGACAACCACAAGGAAAAGGACAAGCGTCAAAAGGTTGAAATCAACCTGCATCTCAAGGGCAAAGATATCTTTGTCGAGAGCTGCGACAGCGATCTCTACGCTGCAATCGATCTGATGATCGACAAGCTCGACCGGCAAGTGATACGCCACAAGGATCGTCTGCAAGGTCATCAGCACGAGGCGATCAAGTATCAACCGGCGCCGCAACTGGATGTGCCGCCGCAATAAGGAAAATTAGAGGGCTTTCTCATTTTCCTCACCTTGGCAAAACCGCCCCAAATCGGGCGGTTTTTCGTTTCTGGGCGCATTTTTCGCACGTCGGCGCAGCTTATGGACCAAATCGTTAAAAACCCATCGCGCATCGATGGCGCGCCGCACCATCCGTAGCTACCCTGTTCTATAATGTTCCGGTTACCATCGGGGTCAAGCTAGCTCGTACGGAAATCGGCCGGCCAGAGTCTCGCACTTCCGACTCCACCGCAGGTCTTCGCGAGCATCGAACGAATGGAACGCCACTCAAACGCCCCAGCGAGGAGAACCCAGGCCACGTTTTCGCCTGTCAACATGAATCGTTTAGCCAAATTTCTTCCCCTCGAGAACGTCGTCGTCGGACTATCGGTCACCAGCAAGAAACGTGTGTTCGAGCAAGCGGGCCTGATCTTCGAGAACCAGAACGGCATCGCCCGAAGCACGGTCACTGACAATCTGTTTGCGCGCGAGCGCCTCGGATCGACGGGGCTCGGTGAAGGCGTCGCGATTCCGCATGGCCGGATCAAGGGCTTGAAACAGCCGCTCGCCGCGTTCGTCCGACTCGCCGAACCCATCCCCTTCGAGTCGCCCGACGGTCAGCCCGTTTCGCTGCTGATCTTCCTGCTCGTGCCCGAACAGGCCACCCAGCAGCACCTCGAAATCCTGTCGGAAATCGCGCAGTTGCTGTCCGATCGTGAGGCCCGCGAGCGCCTGCACACGGAAGAAGACCGCGAATCGTTGCATCGTCTGCTCACTCAGTGGCAACCTTGATGCAGCGGCGGTTATCCGCCCGCATGCGAGTACCGGCTGGCAACGCGCGTGGCCCGCGTTAGCGCGTCCGCCTCTTAGCCCGGCAAGCGGCCCACACTGGAGTCACTGACTCATGGATACGTCCAGCATCAACGCCCAAAGCATTTTCGACGACAACGCCGCCATGCTGAAGCTCAGCTGGCTGACGGGGCATGAAGGCTGGGAACGCGGCTTTTCTTCGGAATCCGTCGCGAATGCCACGTCGAGCGCCGATCTCGTCGGCCACCTGAACCTGATCCACCCCAACCGGATCCAGGTGCTCGGCGACGCCGAAATCGACTACTACAAGCGCCAGACCGATGAAGACCGCTCACGCCACATGGCCGAGCTGATCGCGTTGGAGCCGCCGTTCCTGGTGGTCGCGGGCGGCGTCGCCGCGCCGCCGGAGCTGGTGCTGCGCTGCACGCGCTCATCCACGCCGCTGTTCACCACGCCGATGTCCGCCGCCGCGGTGATCGACAGCCTGCGCCTGTACATGTCGCGCATTCTCGCCCCGCGCGCCACCTTGCACGGCGTGTTTCTCGACATCCTCGGCATGGGCGTGCTGCTGACCGGCGACTCGGGCCTCGGCAAAAGCGAACTCGGGCTGGAGCTGATCAGCCGCGGCCATGGCCTCGTTGCCGACGACGCGGTCGACTTCGTGCGCCTCGGTCCGGACTTCGTCGAAGGGCGCTGCCCGCCGCTCCTGCAAAACCTGCTCGAAGTGCGCGGCCTCGGCCTGCTCGACATCAAGACGATCTTCGGTGAAACGGCGGTGCGCCGGAAAATGAAGCTGAAACTGATCGTGCAACTGGTGCGCCGTCCCGACGGCGAATTCCAGCGGCTGCCGCTGGAAAGTCAAACCGTCGACGTGCTTGGCCTGCCGATCAGCAAGGTCACGATTCAGGTGGCTGCGGGCCGCAACCTCGCGGTGCTGGTCGAAGCGGCGGTGCGCAACACGATCCTGCAACTGCGCGGCATCGATACGCTGCGCGACTTCATGGATCGCCAGCGCCTTGCGATGCAGGAACCCGACAGCCAGTTTCCGGGCAAACTGATCTGAGTCGGCATGCGCCATGAAGCGCCCGCAGCCGGAGGCCGGCAGCAGCTACGCGCATGGGGACCAGATGCTATGATGGAATGTACGGTTTCGACGACTCCATGCGCATAATCCTGATCACTGGTATATCCGGCTCCGGCAAGTCAGTTGCCTTGAACGCGCTTGAAGACGCAGGCTACTACTGCGTCGACAATCTGCCGCCGCGCTTTCTGCCGCAACTCGCTACCTACCTGGCCGAAGACGGGCAAGACCACCTCGCGGTCGCCATCGACGCTCGCTCGAGCGCTTCGCTCGACGAAATGCCCGCCATGATCCGCGACCTGTCGCGCGCTCACGACGTGCGCGTGCTGTTCCTGAGCGCGAGCACGCAGTCGCTGATCCAGCGCTTCTCCGAAACGCGCCGCCGCCATCCGTTGTCGGGTTCCACCGCGCACGACGCGGACGTCGGCCTGCTCACCTCGCTCGCGGAAGCGATCGAACGGGAGCGCGAGCTCGTCGCGGGCCTTGCCGAATTCGGCCACCAGATCGATACCAGCAATCTGCGCGCAAACGTGTTGCGCGCATGGGTCAAACGTTTCATCGAGCAGAAGGAAGCGGGACTCGTGCTGATGTTCGAGTCGTTCGGCTTCAAACGCGGCGTGCCGCTCGACGCGGATTTCGTATTTGACGTACGCACGCTGCCAAACCCGTATTACGATCATGAATTGAGGCCCCTCACCGGCCTCGACAAACCGGTGATGGATTTTCTCGGTGCACTGCCGGTCGTGCATGAAATGATCGACGACATCGAGAAGTTTCTCTCCAAGTGGCTGCCGCATTTCCGCGACGACAATCGCAGCTATCTCACCGTCGCGATCGGTTGCACGGGTGGCCAGCACCGCTCGGTGTTCATTGCGGAGACGCTCGCCGCGCGTCTCGCAAAGTCGGCGAATGTGATTGTGCGGCACCGCGATGCGCCGGTCGACGTCGGCGAATCATCGAAGCTAGTGGCTTAACCGGCCGCATCGCGCGGCCTCAACTCGAAGCGTTGCGCCATGTCTTCTACTTCTACTGTGCTTGCCGATGTGCCGCTGTTTCCGCTGCATACGGTGCTGTTTCCCGACGGACTACTGCCACTGAAGATCTTCGAAGCGCGCTACCTCGATATGGCGCGCGATTGCCTGCGTGAAAAAACGCCGTTCGGCGTGTGCATGCTGAAAAGCGGCGCGGAAGTGGCGCGCGAGGAAGAGCCTTCGGTGCCCGAAGCAATCGGCTGTCTCGCTGAAATCGAAGAATGCGACGTGGAAGCCTTCGGCATGCTGCTGATTCGCGCGCGCGGCACGCGGCGGTTTCGCCTGCTGTCGCACCGTGTGGAAAGCAGCGGCCTGCTGGTCGGCATGGCGGAACCGATCGGCGACGACCTGCCGCTCGAAGGCAATGAATTGCTGGCCAAATTCGGCGCGTGCGCGGAGGTGCTCGAACGGATCATCGCGACGATTCGCGAGCGCGACCCGGACAGCCTGCCGTTCGCGGAACCGTTCCGACTCGAAGACCCGTCGTGGGTGTCGAACCGTCTCGCCGAAGTGCTGCCGATCGCGTTGCGAGCACGCCAGAAACTGATGGAACTGCAGGACGCCGGCGCGCGGATCGACGTGGTTCATCACTACATGCAGCAGCATCAACTGCTTTAACGTGCCGCCGCGCCGCCGGCAAATCAGACCGATCGTTAGATCAACGAACCCTGCAGACTGTCTAGCAGTTTGCGCACCGGCGCCGGCACCCCGACCGAATCGAGATCGCCGAGCGCGACCCACGCGGTGTCCGCATCGCTCAGCGCGGCCAATGCGCCGACACTGCGATCGAGTTCCGCGAGCCTCGGCTCGATGTCGAGCTTGAAATGCGTGAACACGTGCGTGAGCGGCGCGAGCGGCGAGACCGCGCCGTCGCTGCCGCAGGCTCGTGCCCGCTCGGCGAGTGCGGCTTCGTCGGCGGCCTCGGGCAGGCTCCACAAGCCGCCCCAAATGCCCGACGGCGGACGCTTCTCCAGCATCACCGCGTTGCCGTCACGCAGCACCAGCATCCAGGTGCGGCGCGTCGGCACGACTTTCTTCGGACGCGATGTCGGCAACTCGCGCTGACGCCCCGTGACGTTGGCCACGCAGTCGGCCGCGAACGGACAACGCAGGCAATCCGGCTTGCCGCGCACGCAGAGTGTCGCGCCGAGATCCATCAGACCTTGCGTGTACGAACTCACTTCGTCGTCCGATGCATTCGGCGGCAGCAGCGACTCGGCCAGCGTCCACATCGCATTCTCGACCTTCTTCTCGCCCGGAAAACCTTCGACGCCGAATACGCGCGCGAGCACACGCTTCACGTTGCCGTCGAGGATCGTCGCGCGCGCGCCGAAGGCAAAAGATGCGATCGCCGCCGCGGTCGAACGGCCGATGCCCGGCAACTCCGCGAGTTGCTCGACCGACGCCGGAAACGCCCCACCATGCTGCTCGACCACCACCTGCGCGCAGCGATGCAGATTGCGCGCGCGCGTGTAGTAGCCGAGGCCGGCCCATAACGCCATCACGTCGTCCGAAGGTGCGGCTGCAAGCGCGGCGACATCCGGAAAACGCGCGAGAAATCTGGCGTAGTACGGAATCACTGTCGACACCTGGGTCTGCTGCAGCATGATCTCCGACAGCCAGATCCAATAAGGATCGCGCGTGTTCTGCCACGGCAGATCGTGACGCCCGTGCCGGCGCTGCCACGCGATCAGGCGCGCGGAGAAATCGGGCATGGCTGAAAACGAAGGCGTTCCGGACGTGCCGGTATCGGACATGCCGGTATCGGACGTGCCGGACGAAGCTGAACGCGCGGCGGCGCGCGGAGTTACACGAGAAGGCATGGGCGATTTACCGCTGACAGGTGGGACAGAAATACGTAGAACGCTGCCCCTGCACGATCTGTTTGATCTGCGTTCCACACACGCGGCATGGCAGGCCCGCGCGATCATAGACGAAATAGTCGAGTTGGAAATAGCCGCTTTCGCCGTCGCTGCCGACGAAATCGCGCAGCGTGCTGCCGCCCTTCTCGATCGCCGCAGCAAGCGTCACGCGCACGGCGTCCGCGAGCAGGTCGTAGCGCACGAGCGAGACCCTGCCCGCAGCAGTGGTCGGACGGATGCCGGCGCGAAACAGGCTCTCCGACGCATAGATATTGCCCACGCCCACCACGATTTCACCGGCCAGCAGCGCCTGCTTCACGGACACCTTGCGCCCGCGTGTGAGCCGATGCATCAACGCGCCGGAGAACGCCGGCGAGAACGGTTCGACGCCGAGCCCCGCGAGCAGCGGATGCTCAAGAATGTCGCCGGCCTCGCGCGGATGCCACAGCACCGCACCAAAGCGCCGCGGATCGCGATAGCGCAGAATGAATTCGTCGAAGATCCAGTCGACGTGGTCGTGTTTCGCCGCCTCCGGTGGATGCGGCACATGCCGCAGCACCCGCAGCGTCCCAGTCATGCCAAGATGCACAATGAGCCAGCCCGCGTCGATTTCGAACAGCAGATACTTGCCGCGCCGCTCAACTTTGCGCACTACATGGCCGCGCAAGGTTTTCGCAAGGTCGACCGGAATCGGCCAGCGTAGCGCGGGCGTACGCACGTCGACGCGTTCGACCTTGCGCCCGGACACATACGGTTCGATTCCCCGTCGGGTAACCTCGACTTCTGGCAACTCTGGCATTTCTAACTGGTCTGCAACTTGCGTGAGTGGTTGTGCCCGTATTGTAGCGAGCGCGTTACAATCGTCCGAAACATTGAACGGATTTCCATGAAATTGTCCTTCGTGAAGCTGTTTTCGAAGCGCCCGGCTCGCGCATCCCGCGTGCCGCACGCCGTGTCCGCTCGCCGGATGCTCGGCGCCGCCGCGCTTGCCGTCTGGGCGCTGGCCGCCGTGCCCGCGCACGCGCAGGACCCGTCGGCGGATCCGGACGATACCTCCGTCACTTTGGCGGACCCGCTCGGCCCGGCATCGGCGGAAGACCAGAAATCGTTGCCCGACGTGCCGCTGTCGAGCCAGATCGTATTTCAGGTGCTAGCGGCCGAAGTCGCGCTGCAGCGCGACCAGCCGGCGCCCGCCTACCAGACCTACCTCGCCCTCGCGCGCGACACGCACGACCCACGCATGGCGCAGCGCGCCACCGAGATCGCGCTGGCCGCGCAAAGCCCGTCGGACGCGTTGGCCGCCGCGCAATTGTGGCAGCAGTATGCGCCGAATTCGGAGCGCGCCGCGCAACTCGACGCGTCGCTGCTCGTGCTGTCGGGCAAACCTGACGAGGCAGCGCCAATTCTCGCTGGCGAACTCGCGAAGGTGCCCGCGGACAATCGCGGCAGCGCCATTCTCGCGTTGCAACTGCTGCTGTCGCGCGGCCCGAACCGGATCGGCGGCCTGCACGTGCTGCAGGAGTTGCTGAAGAACGACATGAACCGCCCGGAAGCGCAACTGGCGATCGCGCGCCAGCAGCTTCTGTCGGACGACGCGCCGGGCGCGCGCAAATCGCTCGAACAGGCGCTGACGCTGAAGCCCGACTACCTGCCGGCGGCGCTGCTGCTGTCGCAGATGGGCCCGGAAGAGCGCGCGGAAGGCATCGCGTCGCTTGAAAAATACGTGCAGCAGAATCCGAAATCGCACGACGCGCGTCTCGCGCTCGCGCAGTTGTATCTCGCGAGCGACCGTCTGGACGACGCGCAGAAGCAGTTCGAGATCATGCACAAGGCCAACCCGAACGACCTCACGCCGCTGATGGCGCTCGGGCTGATCAAGATCCAGCAGAAGAATTTCAACGAGGCGCAGACGTATCTGACCCAGTACGCGCAACTGGCCGAAAAGACGCCGGGCGCCGATGCGGGCCAGGCGTACATCTACCTGGCGCAATTGGCGCTCGAGCAGAAGAACGAAGCGGCGGCGAGCGACTGGCTCAACAAGATCTCGCCGTCGAGCCAGCAATATATGGCCGCGCAGATCACGCGCGCGCAACTGCTGGCGAAGCAGGGTAAGACCGACGACGCGCGCAAGCTGCTGGCCAATCTGCAGGTGTCCGATCCGCGCGACCTGGCGTTGATCTCCCGCACCGACGCGGCGATCCTGTTCGACGCGAAGCGCTACCCGGAAGCGGAATCGCGCCTGCAACAAGCCACGGCGGCCTTCCCCAACGACCCCGATCTCACCTACGACTACGCGATGGCCGCCGAAAAGACCGGCCATTACGACGTGATGGAAGCGCAGTTGCGCAAGCTCATCCAGACGCAGCCCGACAATCCGCAGGCGTACAACGCGCTCGGCTATTCGCTGGCCGATCGCAACCAGCGCCTCCCAGAAGCGGACAAACTGGTCGAGAAAGCATCGGCGCTGGCGCCGAACGACGCGTTCATCATGGATAGCGTGGGCTGGGTCAAATTCCGGATGGGCGATACGTCGGATGCGATCAAGCTGCTGCGCAAAGCCTACGACCTCCAGCCGAACGCCGAAATCGGCGCGCACCTCGGCGAAGTGCTGTGGAAAAGCGGCCAGCAGGATCAGGCTCGCGCCGCCTTCCGCGAGGCGCGCAAGCTCGAACCGGACAACGAAACGCTTGTCAAAACGCTCCAACGTCTCCAGGTAAACGATCTTTGATACGTCTTTCCCGTTTGATTTCCTTTCCCCGGGCGCCTCGCGGCGCGGCGCTCGGATTCGCTGCGGCAGCGGTTGTCGCGTTGGCCGGCTGTGCGTCGGTGAAACCGCAGGGGCCGTCCACGTCGAATGCCGCCACTTCGGTCACCGCGCAGACGAGCCGCGCTTACCAGGGCCGCTTCGCGATCCAGTACAACGATCAGAACGGCCAGCAGCGCAACGCTTACGGCAACTTCTCCTGGCAGGAAACGGGCGACACCGTAACGCTGCAATTGCGCAACCCGCTTGGCCAGACGCTGGCGATCGTGACGTCGTCGCCGTCCGCAGCCACGCTCGAATTGCCGAACCGCCAGCCCCTGACCGCGGACAACGTGTCCACGCTGATGCAGAATGCGCTCGGTTTCGCCCTGCCTGTCGAGGGTCTGCGTTATTGGCTGCAACCGTCGCCCGCGCCTACTTCGCGCGCCAAAACAGAGAAAGACCCGGAGCAGCCGTCGCGTCTGAAGCAGATCACGCAGGATGGCTGGACCATCGACTACCTTGCGTATGCCGACGCGCCCGCCACCGGCGTGAAGCGCCTCAACCTGAGCCGTTCGGAGCCGCCGCTTGACATCAAGCTCGTGCTGGATCAGTAATTCGCGTCTATGCGCAACCTTGCCGCTTCTTCGGCGCCGCTTGGCGCATGTAGCCTCGACTCATGATTGAAACGACCGATTCGCTGCGCGATTGCCTCGCGCCAGCGAAACTCAACCTCTTCCTGCACATCACCGGCCGCCGGCCGGATGGTTATCACACGCTGCAAACGGTTTTCCAGTTGCTCGACTGGGGCGACACGCTGCACTTCAAGCGACGCGACGACGGCCGCATCACGCGCAGCACCGAGATCGCGGACGTGCCGCCTGAGCATGACCTGACCGTGCGCGCCGCGACTTTGCTCAAGGTGCATACGGGCTCGTCCGAGGGTGTCGACATCCAGATTGAGAAGCGCCTGCCGATGGGCGCCGGCCTCGGCGGTGGCAGCTCCGACGCGGCGACGACGCTGCTCGCGTTGAACCGTCTGTGGAAGCTCGACTTGCCGCGTCTGGAATTGCAGGCATTGGCATTGAAGCTGGGCGCTGACGTGCCGTTTTTTGTTTTTGGACAAAATGCGTTCGCAGAGGGTGTCGGTGAAGCTTTAGACGTTGTACAATTGCCGCCGCGCCACTTCTTGGTGGTGACGCCGAGGGTGCGGGTTCCAACTGCAGCGATTTTTTCCGAAAAAGCGTTGACAAGAGATTCAAAGCCACTCATAATTACGGACTTTCCTGCAGAACTCAGCTGCAACACTGAATGGCCGGAAAGTTTTGGCCGTAATGACATGCAGCGGGTTGTCGTAGAAAAGTACGCGGAAGTAGCGCAAGTGCTGCGATGGTTTGAAAACGTCGCGCCAGCGCGGATGTCTGGATCAGGTGCAAGTGTCTTTGCAGCGTTCCGTAGTAAAGCTGAAGCAGAAGCGGTGCAAGCCAGGCTGCCAGCCGAATGGAATAGCGCAGTGGCCGCCGGTCTGGATCAACATCCACTCTTTGCTTTCGCGTCATAAGTTTTGCATCGTCGAACGAAACTCCACGTTCGGCGGAGCTCAGAGTTAGTGTAGGGGAGTCGCCAAGCTGGTTAAGGCACCGGATTTTGATTCCGGCATGCAAAGGTTCGAATCCTTTCTCCCCTGCCAAAAATATCTCGCATTTCCCCTCGCCCCCAGCCTGAAGCAGGTGCACGATGAGCAGCCATGACGGCCTGATGGTTTTTACTGGCAACGCGAATCCCGCGCTTGCACAGGAAGTCGTCAAAATCCTCGGTATTCCCCTCGGCAAAGCAATGGTTAGCCGTTTCTCGGACGGTGAAATCCAGGTCGAGATTCAGGAAAACGTGCGTGGCAAGGACGTCTTCGTCCTGCAATCCACGTGCGCGCCGGCGAATGACAACCTGATGGAACTGATGATCATGGTCGATGCGCTCAAGCGCGCATCCGCTGGCCGGATCACCGCAGCGATCCCCTACTTCGGTTATGCTCGTCAAGATCGTCGCCCGCGTTCCGCGCGCGTCGCCATTTCGGCGAAGATCGTGGCGAACATGCTGGAAATCGCGGGCGTTGAGCGGATCATCACGATGGATCTGCACGCTGACCAGATTCAGGGCTTCTTCGACATCCCGGTCGACAACATTTACGCTACGCCCGTGCTGCTCGGCGATCTGCGCAAGCAGAACTACGAGAACCTGCTGGTCGTTTCGCCGGACGTCGGCGGCGTGGTGCGCGCCCGTGCATTGGCGAAGCAGCTCAATTGCGATCTCGCGATCATCGACAAGCGCCGTCCGAAGGCGAACGTCGCCGAAGTGATGAACATCATCGGTGAGGTCGAAGGCCGTACCTGCGTGATCATGGACGACATGGTCGACACCGCGGGCACGCTCTGCAAAGCAGCACAGGTTTTGAAGGAACGCGGCGCAAAGCAGGTGTTCGCTTACGCTACCCACCCGGTTCTGTCGGGCGGTGCAGGCGAGCGTATCGCGGCTTCCGCGCTCGACGAACTCGTTGTCACGGACACGATCCCGCTCGGCGAAGAAGCCCGCTCGTGCGCAAAGATCCGTTCGTTGACCAGCGCCGGCCTGCTTGCCGAAACGTTCTCGCGCATTCGTCGCGGCGATTCGGTCATGTCGCTGTTTGCCGAAAGTTAAGTATTTGCGAAGGCGCAGCGCATCGCTTCAGGCGGCACGCTGCGCTTTTGCACAATCGGCACGAGCGAACGAAGGTTCGTGCCGCAGCTCTGGGGCCTCAGCCATATTGGCTTGGAGGCCCCGTTTTTACTGCCTGGTCGCGGGCAGTGCATTGGAGATTCAACATGAAAGTAGTCGCTTTCGAGCGTTCTTTGCAAGGTACGGGTGCGAGCCGCCGCCTGCGTAACTCGGGCAAGACCCCGGGCATCGTATATGGCGCTGGTGCTGAAACGCAATTGGTCGAACTGGACCACAACGCGCTGTGGCACGCGCTGAAGAAAGAAGTTTTCCACTCGTCGATCCTCGACCTGGAGGTGGCAGGCAAGTCGCAACAGGTTCTGCTGCGCGACGTGCAATACCACCCGTTCCGTCAGCTCGTGCTGCACGTGGACTTCCAACGTGTCGACGCGTCGAAGAAGCTGCATACCAAAGTGCCGCTGCACTTCATGAACCAGGAATCGAACCCGGCAGTGAAGCTGTCGAGCGCGGTGATCTCGCACGTCCTCAATGAACTGGAAGTCGAGTGCCTGCCGTCGGCACTGCCGGAATTCATCGAAGTCGACCTGGCAAAGATCGAAGCGGGTCAATCGGTTCACGCTAAGGACATCGCGCTGCCGGCAGGTGTGTCGCTGGTTGCTCACCTCGACGCAGAAAACCCGGTGGTCGCAGCTGCAACGATCCCGGCTGGCGCCATCGCTGAAGGCGACGCCGCCGCTGCTGCTGAAGGCGAAACGCCGGCTGCTTAAGGACCTTTCGGGTTCTAGCCAAGCAATCCTCTCGATCCGTTTTCAATGAAACGGTCGATGTGACCCGCCGAGGTTCGCCCCGGCGGGTTTTTTTTCGGTTTTTTTCGGCCCGATCGAGTTCGGCTCCCTGGCCAGATGGACCTACGCAATCATGATCAAGCTGATCGTCGGGCTCGGCAATCCGGGCGCCGAATACACCGCGACGCGCCATAACGCTGGCTTCTGGCTGGTCGATCAACTAGCGCGCGAAGCAGGCACGACGCTGCGCGACGAGCGGCGCTTCCACGGTTTCTACGTGAAAGCGCGGCTGCACGGCGAGGAAGTGCATCTGCTGGAACCCCAAACGTATATGAACCGCTCCGGCCAGTCGGTCGTGGCGGTCGCGCAGTTCTTCAAGATTCTTCCCGACGAAATTCTGGTTGCGCACGACGAACTCGACATGCCGCCTGGCAGCGTCAAGCTGAAGCTCGGCGGCGGCAGCGGCGGCCATAACGGGTTGAAGGACATCACCGCGCATCTGTCATCGCAACAATACTGGCGGCTGCGGATCGGTATCGGTCATCCACGCGATCTGATTCCTGAAAGCGCGCGTGCCGGCGCCAAGCCAGATGTCGCCAACTACGTGCTGAAGCCGCCGCGGCGGGAAGAGCAGGAGGAGATCGACGCATCGGTCGAGCGGGCGCTTGCCGTGATGCCGAAAATTATTGCAGGCGAGCTGGAGCGCGCGATGATGCAGTTGCATCGCAATCCTTGAGCTGGCCCGCTTGCGGACGTATTGCTGTAGCGTTATCGCTCGCTACTGCAATTAGCTTGCATGGGACCGCTTTGCATGGGACCAGAGTAAGCGCTAAAGCGCTAACTCTGGTCGACACAGGAGAATTGCTTGAGCCGCTATTGGAGTGACATCGTTCATCGTCTGACGCCGTATGTGCCGGGCGAGCAGCCCGCGCTCGCGCATCCCGTGAAGCTGAACACCAACGAGAATCCCTATCCGCCGTCGCCGCGCGTGCTCGATGCGATCCGCCGGGAGCTGGGCGACGCCGGCGAATCGCTGCGGCGCTATCCCGATCCGACCGCGCTCAAACTGCGCGAAACGGTGGCCGCCTACCACGGCATCCGCGCAGACCAGGTGTTCGCGGGCAACGGTTCGGACGAAGTGCTGGCGCTCACGTTCCAGGCATTGCTGAAGCACGACCAGCCGCTGCTGTTCCCGGACATCACGTACAGCTTTTATCCGACCTACGCGCGGCTCTTCGAAGTCGACTATCGGACCATCGCGCTCGACGACAGCTTCGCGATCAATGTCGACGACTACACGGCGCCCAATGGCGGCGTGCTGTTCCCGAACCCGAATGCGCCAACCGGCCGCCCTCTGCCGCTTGCCGATATCGAGCGTCTGGTGGCAAGCAACACGGAATCGGTCGTCGTAATCGACGAGGCTTACGTCGATTTCGGCGCGGAGTCGGCCATTGCGCTGATCGACCGCTATCCGAACCTGCTGGTCGTTCAGACGACCTCGAAGTCGCGCTCGCTGGCCGGCATGCGCGTAGGCTTCGCGTTCGGCAATCCGGCGCTGATCGACGCGCTGAACCGCGTGAAGGACAGCTTCAACTCCTATCCGCTCGACCGCCTCGCGCAGGCCGCCGCCACCGCCGCGTACGAAGATGACGCGTGGTTCCGCGGCACCTGCGCCAAGGTGATCGCGAGCCGCGAGCGGCTGGCGGCGGGACTGACGGCGCTTGGCTTCGAGGTCGTGCCATCAGCGGCCAATCTCCTGTTCGCGCGCCATGAAGGCTACGACGCGGCCGCGCTCGTCTTGCGGCTGAGGGAAAAGGAGATTTTCGTGCGCCATTTCAAGGCGCCGCGAATCGACCAGCATCTGCGGATTTCGATCGGCACCGACGCCGAATGCGACATTCTGCTGGAAGGGTTGCGCGATATCTTCAGCGCTTACGTCGGCTAGTCCGCGCACGACGAGAAAGCGCCGCGGCAAAAAGAAAAACGGCGAGGCCAAGGCCTCGCCGTTTTCTCATCCACATTGCGGATCTTATGCGCCCTTCGCGGTTTGCAGCGCGTGATACTTCGCCATCAAGCCGTCGGGCGTTTCCAGGTGGTCAGGATCGCGCGGAATGCACTCGACCGGGCACACCTGAATGCACTGCGGCTCGTCGAAATGGCCGACACACTCGGTGCATTTCTTCGGGTCGATCACGTAGATTTCCGGGCCCATCGAAATCGCGTCGTTCGGGCACTCGGGCTCGCACACGTCGCAATTGATGCACTCGTCGGTAATCATCAGGGCCATACTTCTCTCACTTCGCGCCAGCCGCAGCCGGCATTGATCCGTCGAACCGACAGTTTACGCCGGTTACGGCTGCGTCGCCGAAGCGCCCTCGTTCGGATCCAGCGCGGCGACCTTCTCGTGCAGCCATTTTTCGACCGACGGGAACACGAACTTGCTGACATCGCCGCCCAGCTGCGCGATCTCGCGTACGATCGTGCCCGAGATGAACTGGTACTGGTCGGACGGCGTCATGAACATGGTTTCGACGTCGGGCAGCAAATAGCGGTTCATGCCCGCCATCTGGAACTCATATTCGAAGTCCGACACGGCGCGCAGGCCACGCACGATCACCCGTGCGTTATTGCTGCGCACGAAGTCCTTCAGCAGTCCCTTGAAGCTCATCACCTGGACGTTCGGGTAGTGCCCGAGCACCTCGTGAGCGATGTCGAGGCGTTCTTCCAGCGTAAAGAACGGCTTCTTGTTGCGGCTATCGGCAACGCCCACCACCAGCGTGTCGAAAATGCTCGACGCGCGCCGAACGAGGTCTTCGTGACCGCGCGTCAGCGGGTCAAACGTGCCCGGGTACACGGCGACTACCATGAGACTTCTCCTCTCTTCAGACAAAGGGCACGTCAAAGCGTCCACACGACGCATTTGGCACCGACCGCGCTCGTGACGTCAAACCGCCCGGCGCCTGTTTTAGAACGCGCATTATTCCTTATTTTCGCGCTGCAGCAAATGAAAGTGGACGGCGCCCGCTTTCCCCTGCCGCACGATTTCCCAGCCGGCGAGTGTCTCGTTCCCGTCGAGTTCGAGCGCATCGCCCGCTTCCACGTATAGAAACCCTTCCGCGCTGACGAGCGGCACGGCCAGCGCGAGCGCTTTGCCGAGCAGGGCGCCGTCGAACGGCGGATCGAGGAACACCACGTCGAACGAGCCGGGTGCGAGACTCGCGGCGAGACGCAAACCGTCCGCCTCGGCAATTTCGATCGTGCGCGCGGCCAGCCGTTCCTGGTTCGCGCGCAACTGGCCGGCGGCACGCGCGTTGCGCTCCACCATCAGCACCCGCGCCGCACCGCGCGACGCGGCCTCGAAGCCCAGCGCACCACTGCCGGCGAACAGGTCCAGGCAGCGCTGGCCGTCGAGGCGCTGGCCCAGCCAGTTGAACAGTGTTTCGCGCACGCGGTCGGGCGTGGGGCGCAGGCCGTCGAGATCGAGCACAGGCAAAGGCGTGCGCTTCCAGTCTCCGCCAATGATACGGATGGCGTGCGGCTTGCCGCCTTTCGACGAAGGGCCGTGGGCGCGTGAGGGTGTGGAACGAGGCATGCAGTTTCAATGACGTAATGAATGCACCCGCAACGTCGATACGCGCGGGGTCGGAGCGCCAACGTTACCACAGGGGCGGCCCGCGTCCAGCCTGGCCGATGGGCCGATACGACGGGCGGCGGCGCGCCTGATAAAATGTGCGGCTTCCAGCGCCTTGCATCCCGCGCTTTGTCTACCCCTGCAACGCTGCCTGCTGCTCCCGCCGGTCTTGTGCCGGCTGCGCGCATCGGCGCGCGCTCTCACCACGCCAGATCATGTTCAGCTTTTTCAAACGATTCAAGGGTTCGAAAGAGTCCGATACCGCGGCAGACGAATCGCAGGCGGCACCCGACGGCTCGACGCCCGATGCCGCCGCAGAGGTGCCGGCAGTGCCTGTCGTGCAGCCGGCTCCGCATCCTGCAGCCGCCGTTGGCATCGAAGCGCCGGCGCCCGCCCCGGCCGCAAGCGTGCCGGAGCCTGAGCCGGAACTCGAGTCGGAAGCACCCGCGCTCGAAACCGTCGAAATCGTCCCGCCGCCCGTGCAGGACGCGGGCGCGAAACGCACGTGGCTCACGCGCCTGAAAACCGGCCTGTCGAAGACGAGTTCGAGCCTGACCGGTATTTTCGTCGGCGCGAAGCTCGACGAAGACCTGTACGAAGAGCTCGAAACCGCGCTGCTGATGTCGGACGCGGGCGTCGAGGCCACCGAATTCCTGCTCGAGTCGCTGCGTGAGAAAGTGCGCAGCGAGCGCCTCACCGATCCGCAACAGGTCAAGGGCGCGCTGCGCGCGCTGCTGGTCGACCTGCTCAAGCCGCTGGAAAAATCGCTGATGCTCGGCCGCGCGCAACCGCTCGTGATGATGATCGCGGGCGTCAACGGCGCGGGCAAGACCACCAGCATCGGCAAGCTCGCCAAGCATCTGCAGAGCTTCAATCAATCGGTGCTGCTGGCCGCGGGCGACACGTTCCGCGCCGCCGCGCGCGAGCAACTGGCGATCTGGGGCCAGCGCAACAACGTGACCGTGGTCTCGCAGGAAAGCGGCGACCCGGCGGCGGTAATCTTCGACGCGGTCGGCGCCGCGCGCGCGCGCAAGATCGACGTGATGATGGCGGACACGGCCGGCCGTCTGCCGACCCAGCTGCATCTGATGGAAGAATTGCGCAAGGTGAAGCGCGTGATCGGCAAGGCGCACGACGGCGCACCGCACGAGGTGCTGCTGGTGATCGACGCGAACACCGGCCAGAACGCGCTCGCGCAAGTGAAGGCCTTCGACGACGCGCTCGGCCTCACCGGCCTCATCGTCACCAAGCTCGACGGCACCGCGAAGGGCGGCATTCTCGCCGCCATCGCTCGGCAGCGTCCGATTCCGGTGTACTTCATCGGCGTCGGCGAAAAGGTCGAGGATTTGCAGCCCTTCAGCGCGGAAGAGTTTTCGGACGCATTGCTGGGCGGTTGACCCCCCGGCCGCGCAACGGTCGGCGCACGCGCCAGCAGAAAGGGGCACTCCGCGGAGTGCCCTTTTTTTCATTCAACACCGCCCCCTGTCACTCGGCGTCGGGCTGCATGCCAGGCGCCGCACGGGCAAACGCGTCGATCTGCATCGCGTGATCGTAGATGCGCTGGATCGTCGGAAACCGCGTCGTATCGACCTTGAAGCGCTGCGCATTGAACACCTGCGGGATCAGACAGGCGTCGGCGAGCGTCGGCGTATCGCCAAAACACAGCTTGCCGGTGCGCGCGCTGCCGGCCAGATGGGCTTCGAGCGTCGCGAAGCCCGCCTCGACCCAATGCCGATACCAGGCGTCTTTCGCGTCGTCGTCGACACGCAGCGTGTGCTTCAGATACTTCAGCACCCGCAGATTGTTCAACGGATGAATCTCGCACGCGACCTGTAACGCCAGAGAACGAACGTACGCGCGGTCGCCGGGCGCTTTGGGCAGCAACGGCGGCTCGGGATGCGTCTCCTCCAGATACTCGATGATGGCAAGCGACTGCGGCATCAGCTCGTTGCCGTCGACGAGCGTCGGCACGATGCCATCCACATTCACTTTGCGATACTCCGGCTTCAGTTGCTCGCCGCCGTCGCGCACGAGGTGCACGGGCACATAGTCGTACGGCAGCTTCTTCACGTTCAGCGCAATGCGCACGCGATAGGACGCCGAGCTCCGGAAATAGCTGTAGAGCTTCATGTTGTCTGTCTCCTCCAAGCCGCCGCCTGTCAGACGACGCGCACGCTGAACTCGCCGAGTCCGTCCACACCGCCCTTCATCAGATCGCCCTTCGCCACCGCGCCGACGCCTTCAGGCGTGCCGGTGAAAATCAGATCGCCGGGCTGCAATTCGAACAGCGTCGACAGATAGGCGACCGTCTCCGCCACCGACCAGATCAGCTGCGACACGTCCGAGCGCTGCTTTTCCTCGCCATTGACCGACAACCAGATCGCGCCGTTGCCGACATGGCCGATCGCCGTCACGGGATGGATCGGGCCGAGCGGCGCCGAGTGGTCGAAGCCCTTCGCGGTATCCCACGGACGGCCCAGCTTCTTCGCTTCGGCTTGCAGATCGCGGCGCGTCATGTCGAGACCGAGCGCATAGCCGTAGACGTGGTCGAGCGCGCTTTCGGCCGGAATGTCCTTGCCGCCTTTGCCGATCGCGGCCACCAGTTCCATTTCGAAGTGGACGTTTTTCGACTGCGTCGGATAGGGGAATTCGCCGGTGGCGCCGGGCGCGACGTACAGCACGGCATCGGCTGGCTTGGTGAAGAAGAACGGCGGCTCGCGGTCGGGATCGTGACCCATCTCGCGCGCGTGTGCTTCGTAGTTGCGTCCCACGCAGTAGATGCGACGCACCGCGAACTGCTCGCTGGACCCCACAACCGGCACCGCCACCTGCGGTGCGGGTGCAAATACGTAACTCATCCCGTTCTCCGTTGCTTGATTTGCGCCGACGACGCGGCGAGAAAACTTCGAGTGTAACGCGCGGCACAGCGCCGCGCGCGGCAGTCGGGCAGGTGCGCGCGGGCGGACTGCCGCGCACCGCGCCTCGCAGTATCGCCATAGATGCGATACTGCCACCGAACAGCGACCCAACAGCTTCCCTTGAATACCATGGCGAGCCGCCCGCGCGCGGCACGCCGTCACGCCCCTTGCGCCCGATGACCGACACCGCCATTGACACCCCGTTCCCCTGCGCCCGCTTCATCAAGGAAATCGGCCGCGGCCCGAATGGCGCCCGCGCGCTGACCGCTGACGATACGCGCGCGCTCTACACCGCGATGCTCGATGGCCGCGTGGCCGAGCTCGAACTCGGCGCGGTGCTGCTCGCTTATCGTGTGAAAGGCGAAACCGCCGACGAACTCGCCGCGATGCTGGCGGGCGCGCACGCGTCGTTCGAGCCGATCCATTTGCCGCACGGCGCATTCCGGCCGGTGTCCATCCCCACTTACAACGGTGCGCGCAAGCAGCCGAACCTGGTCCCGCTGCTGGCCCTGCTACTGGCCCGCGAAGGCGTGCCGGTACTGGTGCACGGCGTCACCGAAGATCCGGGCCGCGTGACGAGCGCGGAAATCTTCACCCATCTGCAAATCCAGCATGCGCGCTCGCACGCCGATATCGAAGACGGGCTCGCCGAGCATCGTCTTACGTTCGCGCCGATCGACGTGCTCGCGCCGAAACTCGCGCGCCTGCTCGCGCTGCGCCGACGCATGGGCGTGCGCAATTCGACGCACACGCTGGTGAAAATCCTGCAGCCGTTCGCGCCGGCGGGGCTGCGCCTCGTGAACTACACGCATCCGCCGTATCGCGACAGTCTCACGCAGTTGTTCAACTCGCATCCGGATGCGGCCGTGGGCGGTGCGCTGCTGGCGCGCGGCACCGAAGGCGAAGCGGTGGCCGACACGCGGCGTCAGGTGCAGGTGGACTGGCTGCACGACGGCGTCTGCGAAACGCGCGTGCCGCACGAGCGCTCGTCGCCTGATGCGCCGGAAGTCGACTTGCCCGAAGCGCGCGATGCCGCCACCACGGCCGCGTGGATCGGCGCCGTGCTGCGCGGTGAAGCGCCGGTGCCGAGCGCGATCGAACGGCAAGTGGAACTGATCGTGGACGTCGCGAAAATGCCGGTGTGAAGCGTTGAAAAAGAAGTTGAAGTCGAGGTCGACGCGCATGCGTGAGCCGGCGTGGCGCGCTCCTATGGCATGAGTTGGCGCGAGGAAGCGGTGGTCGCGGGTTGACACACCGCTTCATACCGTCATACATTCAGGCCCATGCGTTCCCTTCCGAACACCCTCCGAATTACCTTCGGCCGCCTAGCGCGGCCCCTATCGCTACGCTTGGCGTAAGTCAGGCATAGCGCCGTTCGTTGGCAACCCTCGTTGCCGTCGGACGGTCCTCCAGGCAGTTTCGCAGTTCCCGTTTCACTTCCCAGCGTAGTTCTTCACAACCTGTAGTCGTTTGCATTCGTCCGTTTACCGTGCGGACGAAGCGCGAGGGTCAAATGCACGTTGCTTGGGCATCATCCACGTTCGTTTTCGTCATCGTCGTGACGTTGTTCGTTCGCGCCCGTTCGTTGTTGCCGCTAGCCATTGGTTGGCGGGCCGTGCATCCGTGGCAGTCCGCCAACCGCTCAATGCCACCCCTTTCGCATACGACACAACGAACAAGGCACATCATGTTGCGCAATCCCGCTGAAAAATACCGTCCCTTCCCTCCCGTGCGCCTCACCGGCCGCAAATGGCCGAGCCGCACGATCGACCAGGCGCCCGTCTGGATGAGCACCGACCTGCGCGACGGCAACCAGGCGCTGATCGAGCCGATGAACGCCGCACAAAAGCTCGAATTCTTCGAGGTGCTGGTCGCGATCGGCTTCAAGGAGATCGAGGTCGGCTTTCCGTCGGCGTCGCAGACCGACTTCGATTTCGTGCGCAAGCTGATCGAGGAAAAGCGCATTCCCGACGACGTGACCATGGAGGTCTTCATGCCGTCGCGCGCGGACCTGATCGCCCGTACGTTCGAGTCCCTCGAGGGCGCGCCGCACGCCATCGTGCACCTGTACAACGCGATCTGCCCGTCGTTCCGGCGCATCGTCTACAACCAGTCGAGAGCCCGGGATCAAGACGCTGGCCGTGGACGGCACCCGCCTCATCAAGGAACACGCGCAGGCGCGCCCGGGCACGCACTGGACCTTCCAGTACTCGCCCGAAACCTTCAATACGGCCGAGCTTCCGTTTGCCCGCGAGGTCTGCGATGCCGTCGCGCAAACATGGCAGCCCACGCGCGCGCACAAGATGATCCTCAAACTGCCGGCGAGCGTCGAGGCGGCGACGCCGAACGTCTTCGCCGACCAGATCGAATGGATGGATCGTCATCTTGCTTATCGCGACAGCATCGTGCTGTCGGTGCATCCGCATAACGATCGCGGCACCGCGGTGGCCGCGGCGGAACTGGCGCTGCTCGCGGGCGCGGACCGCGTCGAAGGATGCCTGTTCGGCAATGGCGAGCGTACGGGCAATCTCGATCTCGTCGCGCTGGCGATGAATCTCGACGCGCAGGGCATCGCCACCGGGCTCGATTTCTCCGATATCGCGGCGGTGCGGCGCGTGGTCGAGCGGTGCAATCGGCTTCCGGTGCATCCACGGCATCCGTATGCGGGCGATGCAGTGATGCAGGCGGCCGATGCGGAACGCCGCCGGAGCGTCGCCGCGGATCAGGAGGGTGCGGCGAGCGCAATCGACACGGCGGGTCGTGCCGAGTCGTGCGAAGAGGAGCGGCAGCGCGTTGCGGCCTGAGATTTGCGCGGGAAGAACGAGAAATGCGACGAGAAAAGCGACGAGAAAGAGCGCGTACCCCGCGCTCTCAGGCTGCCGGCGCGTTCACGAGACGCGACCGGCCTGACGATGTGAAGCCAAGAGGCTTACTCGAGCGCGCACCGGGTGGCCTGCCACGCAATCAGGCGCCACTGCCCGTCTTCCTGCGTGTGAATCGCGGTGTAGGCGATCGGAAACAGCAACGCGCCGTTATTCGCCTCCATCTCGATCAGCGCGCGGCCGGTGACGACATACGTTTCCCGTCCGGCCGGCAGCACCTCCTGCGACTGCACTTCGATCTGCCGATAGCGGCGGCGTCCTCCGGTAATCCCGTCGATGAACTGCCGCTTCGTTTCGCGTTTGCCATTCGTGTGCACATAGCTCACGTTGTCCGCGAGCAGCGTGTCGAGCGACGGTCCGTCGCCTTCAACCATCGCACGAAAGCGCTCTCGCTCCAGCCCGCGAATCGCTTCGATCATCTTTGCCGCCATTGCTCAGCCCCCACACCGGTAAGCCAAACGCGGCCTCGGTCGTCAGAAGTTATATTGCAAATATAACTGGCTGAAATTTATACCAGGATTCGGCTCTTTGATACCGCCGTTGGAAATATGCTGGAAGCGGTAGCCCGCGACGTACTGCTGGCGGTGGCCGAACTGCACGCCGACGCCCGCCATTTCGGCGAACTGGAACGCGGTGCCGAGCGTGAAGTCCGAAGCAATCCGGGGGCTCGACAGCAGGCGGATGCCCGCGCCCACTTCGACGAAGGGGCGAACCCATCCCGATATCTTGATGAAGCGGATCACAGGCGTCACGCCGATTTCGCCGATGTCGCCGTGCACGTTCCCTTCGTTGGTATGCCACCAGGCCGCGTGCGCTTCGCCGATCAGCGCGAAATGCCAGTCACCGATCTGCCACCAGTACAGCCCTGGATCCCACGCCACGCCAAGTTCGAATTTCTTGACGTGATGATCGGCCGCGCCGGCCGCGACCTGAAGTCCGAACTGGCCGGCGGACGCCAGACGCGGAGCCACGAGTAACAGCCCAACCACGACGCTTTTTAGAGCCAGACCACGCAAAACATTGTTTTTGTTGTCCATCTAACATCCGAAGCGGCCGGGTTTAAAAAATGCATAACTGTTTTGCCTATTCTAGATAGAAAGTCGATTTCGTTGATCGTAAGAAAAATACTTATTTTGCGCAATTAGTCGCTTCTGATCCGGAAAATACCGGTCGTTTATGAGAGCGCGAGCGCACAAACGGGTAAATTCTACGTACTGCGCAAGATGCTCCGTTGGTGTACCCTATGGCTATTAAAACGCGAACTTCAATAGGACTTTGCGGAACTTGGATGCCCCTACTCCCTCTAAGTATTAGCACTCCCCGAATCGGAGTGCTAACATCCAACGCTGGAGTCGTTTACTGAATACGTTTTTGTCTGATTCCAAAGGAGTTTTCCACGTGAGCCATGCAATGACCCTTCCGAGTGTTTTGAGCCCGTCGTCGGCTAAGGCCGCTTCGGCAGGTGCACTGGCGCTCTCGCATTCCTCGCTGCTGCCCGGTCAACTGGGCAATATCGACGCCTACATCCAGGCCGTTAATCGGATTCCGATGCTGACGCCGGCGGAAGAACGCCAGTTCGCCACCGAATTTCGCGAGCAGGACAACCTGGAGTCCGCGCGCCGTCTCGTGCTGTCGCACCTGCGGCTGGTCGTATCGATCGCGCGCAACTATCTCGGTTACGGACTGCCGCACGCAGACCTGATCCAGGAAGGCAATATCGGCCTGATGAAGGCCGTCAAGCGTTTCGATCCGGAGCAGAACGTGCGCCTCGTGTCATACGCGATGCACTGGATCAAGGCTGAGATCCACGAATACATTCTGCGCAACTGGCGCATGGTGAAGGTCGCCACCACCAAGGCGCAGCGCAAGCTGTTCTTCAACCTGCGCAGCCACAAGCAGGGCTTGGGCGCGTTCACGCCGGACGAGATCGAAGGTCTCGCGCAGGAACTGAACGTGAAGCGCGAAGAAGTCGCCGAAATGGAAACGCGCTTGTCCGGCGGCGACATCGCGCTGGAAGGCCAGGTCGAGGACGGCGAAGAGTCGTATGCGCCGATCGCCTATCTGGCCGACTCGCATAGCGAACCGACTGCCGTGCTGGCTTCGCGTCAGCGCGACCGCCTGCAAAGCGACGGTATCGCCAGCGCGCTGGACGCGTTGGACGCCCGCAGCCGCCGCATCATCGAAGCACGCTGGCTGAAGGTGGAAGACGACGGTTCGGGCGGCTCGACGCTGCACGAGCTGGCAGACGAGTTCGGCGTGTCCGCCGAGCGTATCCGGCAGATCGAAGCGAGCGCAATGAAGAAGATGCGCGGCGCACTGACCGAATATGCATAAGGCCTGAGGCTGTCAGCACGCCGGTTCGCCCGACGTGCGCCACCCGGCCTCGAGCCTCGCCCTCGCAAGACGGCGGGGCTTTTTTTCGCCCACGCGGCGGCGCATTCGCGCACGCCCACACTGGCTGGATGAAATGGCCCGACGACGGCCTGCCGCCACAGCTTTCTTGACGTATCACAAACCAGATAGCAATACTGGATAAACACGGCGAGTTTAGCGACTCAATGCCGCACTGCCGAATCGATGCGCGCGAGGTTCCGCTCCTAAAATCGGGATGCACTCGCCAGACCGCTCAGGCGGCCTGGATCCAGCCGGATTCACCGGTGTGAAGTCGCTTTCGACCGACTATGACCATAGCCCTCAATCGCAATACCACTCTCCGGTCGCGCTGGCGCAAGCGGCTCGCCGGCTGGGTGCGCGGTCCAACGCTGGCGCGGGATATCGCCATCGTCCTCGCCGTCAAATTCTGTCTGCTGATGGCGCTCAAATACACCTTCTTCAATCATCCGCAGGCGGAGCATATGTCGCTGCCGCCTGAACAGGTCGCGCAGGCGCTGCTGTCCGCGCCTGCCTCGCATTCGTCTCAAGGTGATCAACATGCCCGTTAGCGAAGTCGTAGAACTGTCGCGCCTCCAGTTCGCCATCACGGCGCTCTATCACTTTCTGTTCGTGCCGCTCACGCTCGGCCTCGCATGGCTGCTCGTCATCATGGAGTCCGTCTATGTGATGACCGGCAAACAGATCTACAAAGACATGACACAGTTTTGGGGCAAGCTGTTCGGTATTAATTTTGCAATGGGCGTCACCACGGGCCTCACGCTCGAATTCCAGTTCGGCACCAACTGGGCGTACTACTCGCATTACGTCGGTGACATTTTCGGCGTGCCGCTCGCCGTCGAAGGCCTGATGGCCTTCTTCCTCGAATCGACCTTCGTCGGCCTGTTCTTCTTCGGCTGGAAACGGTTGTCGAAGGTACAGCATCTGATCGTCACGTTCCTCGTCGCGCTTGGCTCGAACCTGTCGGCGCTGTGGATTCTGGTGGCCAACGGCTGGATGAACAATCCGGTCGGCGCCGTCTTCAATTACCAGACCATGCGCATGGAACTCGACAACATCGGTTCCGTCCTGTTCAACCCGGTCGCGCAGGTGAAGTTCGTGCACACCGTGTCGGCCGGGTATGTGACCGCGGCGATGTTCGTGCTCGGCGTGTCGTCGTGGTATCTGCTTAAGCGCCGCGATACCGAGTTCGCGCTGCGCTCGTTCGCAATCGCAGCGGGTTTCGGTCTCGCGTCGACGTTGTGCGTGATCGTGCTCGGCGACGAATCGGGCTACCGCACCGGCGAAGTTCAGCAGGTGAAGCTGGCCGCGATCGAATCCGAATGGGAGACCGCACCCGCCCCGGCGCCGTTCACGATCTTCGGCATTCCGAATCAGGCGGAGCAGCGCACGGACTACGCGATCCGGGTTCCGTACGCGCTCGGCATCATCGCCACACGCTCGATCAGCGAGCCGGTGGTGGGTCTGAGAGACCTGATCGCACGCAACGAAGGGCGCATCAAGAACGGCATGCTGGCCTACGCCGCGCTGCAGAAGTTGAAGCAAGGCGACGCAACCGACGAAGCGCACGCCGCCTTCGAACTCCACAAACAGGATCTCGGCTACGGCTTGCTGCTCAAACCGTTCACGGCGAACGTGACCGACGCCACGCCGGATCAGATCGCCCAGGCGGCCAAAAGGACGATTCCACCGGTCGCGACGCTGTTCTTTTCGTTCCGCCTGATGGTCGGCCTCGGCCTGCTGTTCCTCGCGACCTTCATCCTGGCGTTCTGGTTCTGCGCGCAACGTACGCTGCTGCTGGAAAAGCGTCGCTGGTTCCTGCGCTGGGCCGTGTGGGCGATTCCGCTGCCCTGGATCGCGGCCGAGTTCGGCTGGATCGTCGCTGAAGTGGGCCGTCAGCCATGGAGCATCGCCGGCATTCTGCCGACCAGTCTCGCCGCGTCGAATCTGGCGCCACGCGATCTGTATCTGAGTATCGCCGGCTTCGTGCTGTTCTACACCGTGCTGTTCATCATCGAGATCATGCTGATGTTCAAGTACGCGCGGCTCGGCCCTTCGTCGTTGCATACGGGCCGCTATCACCACGAAGTGACAGAGCCGCTGGACGGGCCGCTGTCGGCCAACCCGGCTGCATGAGTCACCGCCACTCTGTTCCAAGGGAAAGTTCATCATGGATTACGCAACCCTCAAGCTGATCTGGTGGGTATTGATCGGCGTGCTGCTGATCGGCTTCGCGCTCACGGACGGCTTCGACATGGGCGCGACGATTCTGCTGCCGTTCATCGGCAAGACCGACGCCGAGCGGCGCATCGTCGTGAACACGGTCGGCGCGACGTGGGAAGGCAACCAGGTGTGGTTCGTCACGGCAGGCGCCGCCATGTTCGCCGCGTGGCCGCTGGCTTACGCGGCGTCGTTCTCCGGCTTCTACTTCGCGATGCTGCTGGTGTTGTTCGCGCTGTTCTTCCGGCCGGTCGGCTTCGACTACCGCAGCAAACGTGAAGACCCGCGCTGGCGCGCCGCGTGGGACTGGGGACTCTTCATCGGCGGTTTCGTGCCGGCGCTGGTGTTCGGCGTCGCGTTCGGCAACCTGTTGCAAGGCGCGCCGTTCTCGTTCGATACCGACCTGCGCGTCACCTATCACGGCGGTTTCTTCGGTCTGCTCAATCCGTTTGCGCTGCTGTGCGGCCTCGTGAGCGTCGCGATGCTGGCCGCGCATGGCGCCGCCTTCGTGAAGTTGAAGTCCGATGGCGTGATCGCCGCGCGCGCGTCGCTGGCGCTGCGCATCGCAGCGGCGAGCGGCGTGGTGCTGTTCGTGGTGGCCGGCGCACTGGTCGCCACGATGATCCCCGGCTATCAGATCGTCGACGCCCCGCCTCTCGACGCGGTCGCCAATCCGTTGATGAAGACCGTGATCAGCGCGCCCGGCCTGTGGCTCTCCAATTACGCGCTGTATCCGTGGACGGTGATCGCGCCCGTGGCCGCTCTGGTCGGCGGCTTGCTGGCGGCGCTGCTTGCGCGCTCGCGCTTCGAGAAGAGCGCGTTTCTGTCGACCGGGCTGATGATCATCGGCGTGATCCTGACGGCGGGCTTCTCGATGTTCCCGTTCATCATGCCCTCCTCGCTCGACGGCCGCAGCAGCCTGACCATGTGGGACTCGACTTCGAGCCGTCTGACGCTGCAGATCATGCTGTTCGCCGTGATCATCTTCCTGCCGATCATCCTGCTGTACACGAGTTGGGTGTATCGCGTGCTGCGCGGCAAGGTGACCGCCGCGGCGCTCAAAGAGCATCACCATACGATGTATTGAACGGCACTACGCTTAACAGGAGTTCGTGATGTGGTATTTCAGTTGGCTGCTCGGTATCGGTGTCGCGCTGGCGTTCGGCATCATCAACGTGATGTGGCTGGAATCGCGCAGGCCGTCGGAAGCGGCAAAAACCAAAGCGCACTGACGCAGTACGAACCGGCCTCGACCCGGTAAACGCAAAAGCGGCACCTTGCATCAAGGTGCCGCTTTTTTCGTTGCTGACTTATCACCGCCGCATGAGCGCTTACCGCCGACTCAGCGAATGCGCGCCGTGGCAGGGCACTTCGTTAGCAGCCCTGCACGCTTTACGCGGGCAACGGCGTTGCGCCGCCGCTTTCCGACATCCGCGTCGCCAGTCTCGCGGCATAGCGCTGCGCCGCTTCGCCGACGACGATGTGGAACGTGTCGCCAGAGACCCATGCGGTGTCGAGCGAGGCGAGACGCTGACGATCGACCGCCGACGGATCGCGCACGACGATACGCAGACGCGTCGACGCCACCGCATCCAGCGACACCACGTTGCCCGCGCCGCCGAACACGGCGAGCCAGCGCAGCGGGTCCGGGTCGAGCGGACCGCCAGTTGCACCTGTGGTTGCAGCAGCCGGCGCGGTCGCGGCACTCGCGGCGACCGCAGCCGGAGTAGCCGAAGTAGCGGCCGCCACCGGCGTCACCGCCTCACCCCCACCCTGCGCGATCACCGTACGCATTTCGTCTGCGATGATGTCCGCTTCCGGTCCGATGATCACCTGCACATTGTTCGAGCCGCGCTTGAGCACGCCACGCGCGCCAATCGTCTTCAGTTCGCTTTCAGAGACCTTGTTCGCATCGACCACCGACAGACGCAGACGCGTCGTGCACGCATCCACGACCGACAGATTCGCCGCGCCGCCGAGGGCCGCGATATAGCGCTGCGCGCGCGGCACGGCCGCACCGGCTGCCGGCGAAACGAAGCCGCCCGCCGCGAACGACTCGGCCTGCTCGTCGGCGGCAGCGGGTTCGCGGCCCGGCGTCGCCATGTTGAACTTGCGGATGAAGAAGCGGAACAGCCCGTAGTACGCGACCGAATACACGAGGCCGACCGGAATTGCCCACCAGCCCTTGGTCGACAGGCCGAAGTTCAGCACGTAGTCGATGAAACCCGCGGAGAACGTGAAGCCGAGGTGAATGCCGAGCGCCGAGCAGATCGCGAGCGACAGACCCGTCAGCAGCGCATGAATCACGTACAGCACCGGCGCGAGGAACATGAAGCTGAATTCGATCGGCTCGGTCACGCCCGTGAGGAACGAGGTCAATGCCATCGAGAACAGCAGGCCGCCGACCACTGCGCGGCGCTCCTTCGGCGCTTCATGGAACATCGCGAGACACGCGGCCGGCAGGCCGAACATCATCACCGGGAAGAAGCCGGTCATGAAGGTGCCCGCTGTCGGGTCGCCGGCGAAGAAGCGATGCAGGTCGCCCGTCACCGCAGCACCGCCCGGCGGCGTGAAGGTGCCGAACACGAACCACGTCAACGAATTGAGGATGTGGTGCAAGCCCGTGACGAGCAGCAGCCGGTTCAGCACGCCGAACACGAATGCGCCGAGCGCGCCCGCGGTGGTCAGCCAGTGGCCGGCCGTATCGATCACGGCCTGCACCGGCTGCCACACGTAGCCGAATGCTATGCCGAGCCCGAGGCAGACCACCCCCGTGGCAATCGGCACGAAGCGTTTCCCTCCGAAGAACGCGAGGTAGTCGGGCAGCTTGATGTCCTTGTACTTGTTGTATAGCAAGCCCGCGACGATACCCGCCACGATCCCCGACAACACGCCCATGTTGAGCTTGTCGTTGATGTCCTTCATCACCGCGATCTGCACCAGATAGCCGATCGCACCCGCGAGCCCCGCGACCCCGTTGTTGTCTTTCGCGAAGCCGACCGCCACGCCGATCGCGAACAGCAGCGGCAGGTTGTCGAAGATCGCGCCGCCGGCGTCGGCGATCATCTTGATGTTGAACACATCGGGCTGGCCGAGGCGCAGCAGCAGGCCGGCAACCGGCAGCACCGCGATAGGCAGCATCAGCGCGCGTCCCAGGCGCTGAATCTTCAGAAACGGATTCCCATCCATTGATATCTCCAATCCTTGTCTCGTGGTCGACCGTCGTCGTTGAGTTTTTGTAGCTATACGAAGTAACTGTGCGAAGCTGGTTGCGGACTGTGGGGTTCAGTCCAGAGGCCAGGTTTCGCGGCTTGCTGCTCTTACCGCCTGCGCCGATTCGAGCGCGAGAGCATCCTGAGCGCGTTGACGGCACAGCTGATAATCGAGGTGGCGCACCCGCGCTTTGATGCCCGGGACCGACACCGGGTCCACCGACAGCTCGGTCACGCCGAGGCCGACGAGCAGCGGCACCGCGAGCGGATCGCCCGCGAGCGCACCGCACACGCCAACCCATTTGCCATGCCTGCCCGCGCCTTGCACGGTGGCCGCGATCAGGCGCAGCACCGCCGGGTGCAAGCCGTCGGCTTGCGCGGCGAGATCGGCCTGACAACGGTCCATCGCGAGTGTGTATTGCGTGAGATCGTTGGTGCCGATCGACAGGAAGTCCGCGTGTTGCGCGAGTTGATCGGCCAGCAGCGCCGCCGACGGCACTTCGATCATCACGCCGACTTCGATCGGCTCCGTGCGGCCCGCGTCGCGAGCCAGTTCGTCGATACGCTTGCGGATACGGATCAGCTCGCCGACATCGGTGACCATCGGCAACAGGATGCGCACCGAGCCGAGCGGCTGCACTGCGAGCAGGCCGTGCAACTGATCGTCGAGCAGATCCGGGCGCACCTGGGCGAGGCGAATGCCGCGCAGGCCGAGCGCCGGATTCGGCTCGGGCGGCAGCGTGAGGTAGTCCACTTCCTTGTCCGCGCCGACATCCAGCGTGCGGATGATCGCGGTGCGGCCGCTCAATGCGTCGACGATTCCCTGGTAGCTCTGACGATGTTCGTCGGTGGTCGGCGCGGCCGCGCGATGGATGAACAGCAGTTCGGTGCGCAGCAGGCCCACCGCATCGGCGCCATTGTCGACGGCGGCTTTCGCGTCGTCGAGCGTGGCGATGTTCGCGGCCACTTCGATCGCGCGGCCGTCGGACGTCACCGCGGCTTGCTGCGACGTGCGGCGATTCGCTTCGCGCACGTCGGCAAGACGGCTGCGCTCGCGGCGAGCCCGTTCGACGTCGAGCTCGGTCGGTGCGAATTCGAGGCGGCCGCTGCTGGCGTTCACCACCACTTGCGTGCCAGGCGCAATCGCATGCAGCGCGTCGCCGAGCGCGACCAGCGCGGGAATGCCCGCCTGGCGCGCGAGAATCGCCGCGTGCGAGGTCGCGCCCCCACGCGCCATTACCAGCGCGGTGACGCGCGAGCGATCCAGCGACGACAGATCCGACGGCGTGAACTCTTCCGCAGCGAGCACGGCTTCTTCCGGCAACGTGCGCGCGGCGGCGTTCGTATAGCCAAGCGCGCGCACCACGCGCTTGTCGATGTCACGCAGATCGGCGGCACGTTCCGCGAGCAAGGCGTCTTCCACATTGCTCAGGATGCCGATCTGTGCACGGATCGCCTCGCGCCACGCAAAGCCGGCGCTCTTGCCGAGACTGATCAGATCGCGCGCGGCGTCGAGCAGCGTGGGATCTTCGAGCAGCACGCGATGCACCGCGAAAATGCCCGCTTCGCCGTGCGCGCCGCGTTGCGACGCGTCGCGTACGGTCGTGTCGAGATCGGCGTCGACGGTGGCGATCGCTTTGTCGAGCAAACGGCTTTCAGCGGCGGACGTGCCGCTTGCCTGCTCGGGCGGATCGATGTCCGCATCGTCCCAACGCACCAGTTTGCCGACCGCAATGCCCGGCGCCGCGCAGACACCGGCGAGCGTATTCGGCGCGAGCGCTTCGCCTGCCGCACGCGGAACCGCCTGCGGCGCAGGCGAACTTTGCCGCGCCGGTTTCTCTTCGACTTCGCCGTGCGCTTCGCGCGTCAGTTCATGCGCGATCGCGTCGACTGCGGCTTGCGCTTGCGGACCGACACCGAGCAATTCGACGCGCGCGCCCTCACCCGCGCCGAGCCCGAGCAGTCCAACCACGCTTTCGATCGCCGCTTTACGCCCTTCGTATCGCACTTCGACGCGCGCATCGAAACCGCGCGCCGCTTCGCGCGCACGCGCCGCGGGACGCGCATGCAGACCGCCCGCGTGAACCAGCGTGACCTGCCGGCGCGCTTCCTCCATCACCTTCGTCGCGCTGAGCTGGCGCGACGCGTCGGCTGCCGCGCCGTCACGGGCACGCAGTATCAGCAACGGCGTTTCCCCCGCCTTCAGCACACCGCCTTGCGCACGCTCGACGATCTCGAACGCATCCGAATTGGCGATCGCGATCACCGACACGAGGCTCGGCGCATTCAACGCGACCTGATCCTGATCGAACTCGATCAGCACGTCGCCGGCACGCACAGGCGCGCCCTGCTCGACCATTGGTGCAAAGCCTTTGCCGTTCAGCTCGACCGTGTCGATACCGATGTGCAGCAAGATCTCGGCGCCTTCGGTGGTGGCCAGCGTGACCGCATGACCGGTGCGCGCGAGATGGGTGATGGTCCCGTCGCACGGCGCGAGCAGCCGTCCCTCCAAAGGATCGATGCCGATGCCGTCACCGAACATGCCACCCGAAAACACCGGGTCGGGCACCTGCGCGAGCGGCACGACCGGACCGGTCAACGGCGCGAGCAAAACAATATGGCCTTCAGAATGGCTCTTCAAGCGGGACTCCTCGACACGTCGCATCTGATGTCTCGTCAGTGAGTTTCGGTGACTTTGTTGAGATGGCGCGGCGCATCGGGATTGCGCCCGCGCGCGGCGGCAAGGCCGGCGGCCATCACGTAAAAGGACAGGATGGCGGCGATCGGGTCGAGCGCCGCGTGAGCGGTGGCGGCCAGCGGCAAGGTGGCCTCGGGCACGTCGTCCGGTGCGGCGAGCAGCACGCGCGCGCCGCGCGCCCGCATGTCGTGCGCGAGTTGCAGCAGACCGGCCTGCTCGGGGCCGCGCGGTGCGAACACCAGCAGCGGATAATCGCGGTCGATCAGTTCCATCGGACCGTGACGCACTTCCGCGCTCGAAAACGCTTCGGCCTGAATGCCGGAGGTTTCCTTCAGTTTCAACGCGGCTTCCTGTGCAATCGCGAGACCCAGACCCCGGCCGATCACGATCATGCGCTCCATGCCGCGCAGTTCGTCCACGGCCTTCGACCAGTCGAGCTTGCCTGCGGTCTGCAAAGCGTCGGGCAGCGTGTTCAGCGCGCCGAGCAACTCGGCATCCTTCTGCCAGTGCGCGACCAGTTGCGCGGAAATCGACAGCATCGCGATATAGCTCTTCGTGGCCGCGACGCTCAGTTCAGGACCGGCGACGAGCGGCAGTTGCCATTCGCACGCATCGGCCAGCGGCGAGCCCGGCGCGTTCACGGCAGCCACGGTCAACGCGCCCGCGTTGCGCAACGCCTGCATCGTGCCGACCAGATCCGGGCTCTTGCCCGATTGCGAGAACGCCAGTGCGAGCTGTTCGCGCACCTGCAGCGGCGCCTGTTGCAGCGTCGCGACCGACATCGGCAGCGATGCGACCGGCACGCCGAGGCGGCTCATCGTCAGCGATGCGAAGTAACTCGCCGCATGGTCCGAGCTGCCGCGTGCGACGGTCAGCGCAACGTGGCGCGGCTGTAGCGCCAGCGTCGCAGCGAGCGCCGCGACCCGCGAGGTGTCCGTGAGTTGCGCGGCGACCGTGTCAGCGGACGCCAGCGCCTCTTTAAGCATATTCGACAATTGCTTCTCCTTCGACGTAAGTCGCGGTCAATGCCAGTTCACGATCGAACACGACCACGTCGGCCCAGGCGCCGCGCGCAATACGGCCGCGGTCCTCGATACCGAGATAGTCGGCGGCATAGCGCGACAAACGGTTTGATACGTCGGCGATCGGCAGGCCGATCGATACGAGATTGCGCAGCGCCTGGTCCATCGTCAGGGTGCTGCCGGCGAGCGTGCCGTCGGCGAGACGCACGCCGCCCAGGCACTTCGTCACGTGCTGGCTGCCGAGGCGGTATTCGCCGTCGGGCATGCCGGTGGCCGACGTGCTGTCCGTCACCACGTACAGACGCGGAATCGCGCGCAACGCGGCGCGGATCGCGCCTGGATGAACGTGCAGCAGATCGGGAATGATTTCCGCGAACTCGGCATGCGCGAGCGCCGCGCCCACCAGCCCAGGGTTGCGGTGATGCAGCGGCGACATCGCGTTGAACAGGTGCGTGAAGCCGCACGCGCCGTGCTTGAGCGCGGCGACGGCGTCGTCGTAGGTGCCGAGCGAATGGCCGAGCTGCACGCGCACGCCACGCGCCGCCATCGCGGAGATGATCTCCATGTGGCCGGCGATTTCGGGTGCCAGCGTGACCACGCGGATCGGCGCGATCGACAGATACTTCAGCACTTCGTCCATCACCGCCGAGACCGCCGCGTCCGGCTGCGCACCGAGCTTGCCCGGGTTGATGTACGGCCCTTCCAGATGCACGCCCAGCACGCGCGCGCCGCCCGGCGTGCGCACCTTCGCATTGTTGCCGAGCCCGGCCACCACGTTCATCAGTTCGTCGCGCGGCGCGGTCATCGTGGTGGCGAGCAGGCTCGTCGTGCCGTAGCGCGCATGCGTGCGGGCGATCACTTCGATCGCGTCGCCGGCCTCCATCACGTCGGAACCGCCGCCGCCGTGCACGTGCAGATCGATGAAGCCCGGCAGGATGTACGGCGCGTCGTTCGTCGACGGATCGACGCGCTCGCCGGTGAGCGCCGTGATGCGGCCGTTTTCGTATTCGAGCGTGCCGTGAATCCACCCATCGGTGGTGAGTATGTTTCCGGTCAGCATGAGTCTTCCTGGTGAGGCGTGATACGGGTGTGGCCGACTTGCACTCGCCGGCGCCGCGTCCGACGGCCGGCCACGCGGGCCGCCTCGCGGCGCAACCGGCTGAGGCAAGTCAGACGCGCAACTCAGGTGCGCAATTCGGCGACGAAGTCGTAGTAGTCGTCGCGGCAATAGGTATCGGTCAGTTCGATCGCGCGCTGGTCCGCGCTATAGCCGATACGGGTAATGACCAGCAGCGCCGTGCGCGGTTCGATGTCCATCAACGAAGCGATCTCGCTCGACGCGTTGACCGCCCGGAAGTGCTGCAACGCGCGCACGACCGCCGCGCCGCGCTGCTCCAGATAGCTGTAAAGCGATACGCCGATGGCCTGGGGGTCGGGCACGATCGACGCTGGCAGCGCGGAGTGCTCGACCGCCATCACGATGCCGTCCGCGCGCCGTAGCCGCCGCAGACTCGCGACCGCGGCGCCGGGCGACAGTCCGAGGTGCACCAGCTCGTCGCGGTTGGCGGCGCGGATATCGCGCTCGAGCCACACCGAATCCGGCCGGAAACCGCGCTGCTGCATCTTCTTCGTGAAACCGGTCAGCCGCGACAGCGGATCTTCGACGCGCGGCGTGATGAAGCTGCCCGCGCCGCGTGCGCGCCGGATCAGGCCTTGTTCGACCAGCAGCTCGATGGCCTTGCGCGCGGTGATGCGCGACACGCCGATCGCATCCGACAGCGTGCGCTCCGACGGCAGCGCCTCGCCCGCCGACCACACGCCGCAATGGATCGCCGTCGCCAGATTGCGCGCGAGCTGCAAATAGAGCGGCGTGACGTTGCGGGCGTCAGGCATCAGTGCGGACCAGCGAGTTTCCATGGGACTCCGGCGGCCGTCACGAACAGATAGGCCTACGAAAAATGAGAGCCCATTATATAACCAACATAATACCAGTCAACCAACTGGTTCCATGCTGGTACGAATGGCCGCAAAGCCTTGCCAGATAAGGCTCACACAGACCTTGGAGTGCTGTCGGGAGGACATTTGGACGATCAGGATTTACCCGTATTCGCCCCGCCGGGAAGGGGTTTTGGTGGTCTTAGTCGGTCGCCAATTTGATCGAATGGAAGGTCCTGATTGATACCTGTTTAATACCAGTTCAAGGCACCCTTGTCCGGCGCGGCTTTGCTCCAGACAGACGTTCAAATATAGTGCGGGATACCAAGCCATAAAAAATCCCCGGGGAGCCCGCACTTGACCGATTCCGAAGCGCGGCGGCGCGCTCAGGTCGTCCGCCATTTCAACCGCTTCTATATCCAGCACATTGGCGCATTGCACGAGCATCTGGCGAAGAGCGAGTTCTCGCTGACGGAGGTGCGCGTGCTGCACGAACTCTCCCGCGGCCGTGCGCAGACGGCCTCCGTGCTGGGCCGCGCGCTCGGTCTCGACAGCGGCTATCTCAGCCGTCTGCTGACCAGTTTCGAACGACGCGGCTTGATCACGCGCCGCCCGTCCGAGTCGGACGCCCGCCAGTCGCTGATCGCGCTCACCGAGGATGGCCATGCGGTCTACGCCCCGCTCGACGCCGCCGCCATCGATGAAGTGTCGGCGCTGCTCGGCCACCTTACCGTGCTCTCGCAGGAGCAGTTGATTACCGCGATGAAGCTCATCGAGCGGCTGCTGCGCGACAAACCGAAGCATGAACTCGTGACACTGCGGCAGCCGCGTGCTGGCGAGTGCGGCTGGCTCGTGTATCGGCAGGCGCAATGGTTCGCCGCGCAATACGGCTGGGATCGATCGTTCGAGGGGTTGCTGGCGCGCGTGGTCGCCGATTACGCGCAGCGCGACGACCCGTTGCGCGAGATGTGCTGGGTCGCCGAACAGGACGGTATGGTGGTCGGTTCGGTATGCGTCGTCGGGGTGTCGACGACGGTGGCCGGCGTGCGGCTGCTATGGGTCGAACCGGACGTGCAGCGCCTTGGCATCGGCACGCAACTGCTCAGCGAGTCGATGCGGTTCGCGCGGCGGGCGGGCTATACGACGCTCACGCTGACCACCGCCAGCTCGCTCGGCGAACCGCGGCGACTTTGCGGGCGCGCCGGGTTCAGGCTTGCCGGCACAACGGCTGAGCGCCGTTTCGGCAAGGAACTGATGATCGAAAGATGGGAGCTGGAGTTGTAGCAGCACGCGCGCGGCGGACATGGCCGCGCGCGCCTGGGTGCTCAGTGCCGCTCGCTTAGAACGACGGCACCATCGAACCCTTGAACTGGGTCTTGATGAACTGGCGCACATCTTCCGACTGATAAGCCGCGACCAGCTTCTTCACCCACGGCTTGTCCTTGTCCTGCGCGCGCACGGCGATCAGGTTTGCGTACGGGCTGTGGATGTCTTCCAGCGCGATCGCGTCTTTGGTCGGCTGCAGGCCGGCGGCCAGCGCGAAGTTCGTGTTGATCACGGCGGCGTCGACGTCCGACAGTGAGCGCGGCAGTTGCGCGGCGTCGAGTTCGACGAACTTGATCTTCTTCGGATTTTCCGCGATGTCGAGCGGCGTCGCGTTATTGCCGCCCGTGCCCGCGCCAGCTTTGAGCTTGATCAGACCTTGCGACTGCAGCAATAGCAGCGCGCGGTTTTCGTTCGACGGATCGTTCGGCACCGCGACCTTCGCGCCTTGCGACAGGTCCTTCAGCGACTTCAGCTTCTTCGAGTAGACGCCGAGTGGCGAGATGTAGGTGAGACCGGCGTTGACGAGCTTGTAGCCGCGCTGCTTGATCTGGCTGTCGAGGTACGGCTGGTGCTGGAAGCTGTTCGCGTCGAGGTCGCCTGCGTCGAGCGCGGCGTTCGGCTGCACGTAATCGTTGAATTCGACGACCTTCACGTTCAGGCCTTCGCGCTTCGCCACTTTGGTGACGACTTCCCAGATTTGCGCATCCGGGCCGCCGATGGTGCCGACCTTGATCACCTTGTCGTCGGCATGGGCGCCGACGCTGGTGAAGATCGCTGCGCCGGTGACGACGGCGGAGAGGGCTTTGAGGAGGTTTCTGCGCTGCATGTGATTCTCGCTGTTTCTAATCGACTATTTCGCACCGATGCTTCGCTCGGTGTCGGATTCGGGTGGAAGCCGGCGGCGGCGCTTACGGATGCGAGCGCGCCGCCAGCGAAACCCTAAATGGTCTCATATGCACGGCGAGATGGGAAATAGCGCGATTGCATATCGGTATGCATATGAACGGCGCGGGACCGCGTCCGCTGAAAACGCGGTACGCGGCCGGGGTAGTGACTAGAAGGTGGTCCAGTCGTCGTCGGAGGTGCTGGTGCGTGCGGGAGCGGGCCTTGCCGAGGCGGCGGACTGACGCGTGGCGGCGGGCCTGGCGTTCGCAGTCGATGCGGTCGATGCAGTTGGTGCGGTCCTCGCCGAACCGGTGGCCGAAGCTGTCGCGGCTATTTTCGGCTCGGCGCGTATGGGCGCCTCCTTGAACTGAGCCGCTGCGCTGCCGTCCCGCGTCGCCCCTGCAGGCGCTGCTGGCGCCGCTGGAGCCGCTTCACGCGGCCGCCCCGCACCCGCTCGTTCAGCTGCGCCTCCCGCGCCGCTCCCACCGCCGTTCACACGAAACGCGCTCACCGTATCGCGCAGACGCCCGGCCTGGTCCTGCAACGATGCCGCCGCAGCCGCAGCCTGTTCGACCAGCGCGGCATTCTGCTGCGTCACTTCGTCCATCTGCGTGACGGCGCGGCCAACCTGCGAGATGCCACTGCTCTGCTCCTCGGACGCCGCCGCGATTTCGCCCATGATGTCGGTCACGCGCTGCACCGCCTGCAGAATCTCGCCCATGGTCGCGCCGGCCTGCTGCACCAGCGTCGACCCGTTGTGCACGCGCTCCACCGATGCGCCGATCAACTGCTTGATCTCCTTGGCCGCCGTGGCCGAGCGCTGCGCGAGGCTGCGCACCTCGCCCGCGACGACCGCGAAGCCGCGCCCCTGTTCGCCGGCGCGCGCGGCTTCCACCGCCGCGTTCAACGCCAGGATATTGGTCTGGAACGCGATCCCTTCGATCACGCCGATGATGTCGGCAATCTGCCGCGAACTGTCGTTGATCTCGCCCATCGTGCCGATCACGCGGCTCACGACGTGGTTGCCCCGGGTCGCGATTTCCGACGCGTTGTGGGCGAGTCCGCTCGCCTGGCGCGCGTTGTCGGCGTTCTGCTTGACCGTCGCGGTGAGTTCTTCCATGCTCGCCGCAGTCTCCTGCAGCGACGCCGCCTGCTGTTCGGTGCGCTGCGACAGGTCGCCGTTGCCGGCGGCAATCTGCTGCGTCGCCGACGCGATCGATTCCGCCGAGCGCCGGATCTCGCCGATCGTGCGCTGCAAACGGTTCTGCATGTCGCGCATCGCGGCCATCATGCTCGTCGTGTCCTGCGCGCGAACCTCGACCGCGTGCGTCAGATCGCCCTGCGCGATACTCGCCGCGAGCCGCGCCGCCTGGTCCGGCTCGCCGCCGAGGCTCGCGCGCACGTTGCGGATGATCAGCACCATCGCCAGCGAAATGACCGCGCCGATCACCAGCACGACCACGAGGTGGCCGAGCAGCGTGTCGTAGTACACCGTGTCGATGTCCTTGATGAACACGCCGCTCGTGATGTTCCAGTCCCACGGCGCGAACCGCACCACGTAACTGATCTTCGGCACCGCCGTTTCGCTGTGCGGCAGGCGCCCGCGATACTGCGCGAAGCCGCGGCCGCTTGCCTTGGCCGCGTCGACGATCGCCACGTACAGCAGCTTGCCGTCCGGGTCCTTGAAGTCGCCGACGGGCTTGCCGGTCATTTGCGGCAGCGTCGGGTGCATCAGCACGACCGGCTTCGAGTCCATCACGAACAGATAGCCGGATTCGCCGTAGCGCATCGTGGCAAGCCGGGCGAGCGCCTCGCGCTGCGCGTCGGCCTCGCTCATTCTGCCGTTCTGCGACAGCGCATAGTAGCCGCTCACCACCCCCTGCGCCGCCTCGACGAGGTTCGCCATGCCCGCCTTGCGCTCGGCCAGCATCGTGCTGCGGGTTTCGACCGCGCTCCACAGGCCGACGCCAAGCAGCCCCAGCCATACGAGCGCGAGCGACAGCCATAGTTTGCGATTCAAACTCATCCTGCTCATTGTTGTGGTCCCTCTCGTGTGATTCGTCTTCGATCCGCGGCGTGAGCGTGTTGCCGCGCGCGGAGCGCAAACGATTGCCTGTGTTATATCGGCATGCGAGACGGCCAACTTGAGGGATTTGGCTGCACTGCAGGGCGGCGCGCGGATGAGGGGTCTCACACAGCAAAGCGCTCGCTGACTGATAATTCAAGGTCGTAGCCGCGAGCGCAAATGCACGCGGCTCGTTCAATTGCCTGCGAGAACGCTCATGTACGTCATCAATCTTATCTACACCGCATCGCTCGAACGCATCGACGACGCGCTCGACGCGCACCGCGCGTTTCTGGCGCAGCAGTTCGAAGCGGGGGTATTCGTCGCCGCCGGACCGAAAGTGCCGCGCGACGGCGGCATCATCCTGGCGGTGCGCATCGAGCGCGAGAGGCTGGACCAGATCCTCGCCAGCGACCCATTCGCCGAGCAGAAGCTCGCGCGTTACGAAGTGACGGAGTTCAAGACGACGCGTCTCGCACCGGGGTTGAATCTGCCGGTGCCGGTTTGAGAATCGGCGGGAATTGATTGCAGCGAGGGGATTTGAACATGGGCGCGTGATCCGATCACGCGCCCATGTTGATGCCGCCGCGACTCAGTCGAGCAGCAGTTTGATATCGTGCACCCACGGCGTGGAGCCCTGGCCGTCGCGCGCGAACAGACGCAGCTTGCCTTGCGTGTCGAACACATAGCTCGCGGCCGTGTGATCCATCGTGTAGCTGTCGGGCGTCTTGCCCGGCACCTTTGCGTAATAGATGCGGAAGTCTTTCGCGAGCTTGGCGAGCTGCGCCGCATCGGCGGGACGCAAGCCGACGAAAGTCGGATTGAACGCCGGTACGTATTGCCCCAGCAATTCCGGCGTATCGCGCTCGGGGTCGACGGTCACGAACAATACCTGCACGCGCTTCGCGTCCTCGGGGCCGAGTTGCTGCAACGCTTGCGAGAGTTCGGCCATCGTGGTTGGACAAACGTCCGGGCAATGCGTATAGCCGAAGAACAGCACCACCACCTTGCCCTTGTAATCCGCCATCGTGCGGATTTTGCCGGACGTGTCGGGCAGCGAGAAATCGCTCGCGAATTGGGTGTTGCCAGTGATGTCGAGATTGGTGAACGCCGGCGGCTGCTTGCCGCAGCCCGCCACCAGCATCGCGCCGCCCAGCGCGCAAGCGATCACGGCGGCACGCGCGACGCGCGCGAAGCGGTTTGTGAGCATGGTATTACGCGCCGATCAGGACACGTGCATAGTGGTCGATCAGCAGCGCGGCGAACAGCAGCGACAGATAGACGATCGAGTAACGGAAGGTGCGGCGCGCCAGATCGTCAGAGTATTCCCGATAGATCTTCCACGCATACGCGAGAAACACGGCGCCCAGGAACACGGCCGCGGCAAGGTACACCACGCCGCTCATGCCGGAGATGAACGGCATCAGCGTGACCGCGAACAGGATCACCGTGTAGAGCAGAATATGCAGACGCGTGTACTTCTCGCCGTGCGTGTTCGGCAGCATCGGCAGGCCGGCGTTCTCGTAGTCCTTGCGGCGATACAGCGCGAGCGCCCAGAAATGCGGCGGCGTCCACACGAAGATGATCAGCACCAGAATCCAGGCATCGCCCGGCACGTGACCGGTGACCGCGGCCCAGCCCAGCGCGGGCGGCATCGCACCCGACGCGCCGCCGATCACGATGTTCTGCGGCGTAGCCGGCTTGAGCAACAGCGTATAGATGACTGCATAGCCGACGAAGGTGGCCAGCGTGAGCCACATGGTCAGCGGATTGGCGAACGTGTAGAGCGTCCACATGCCGATGCCGCCGAGCACCGCCGAAAACAGCAGAATCTGCGCCGTGCTGATTTCACCGCGCGCGGACGGGCGCCACGAAGTGCGGCGCATCTTCGCGTCGATTTTCTGTTCGACGAGGCAATTGATCGCGAACGCGGCGCCGGCCAGCAGCCAGATGCCGACGGTGCCGCCGATCAGCACGGTCCACGGCACCATGCCGGGCGTAGACAGGAACATGCCGATGACGGCGCAGAACACGGCGAGTTGCGTGACGCGCGGCTTCGTCAGGGCGATGTACTGGGAGGCCCGGCTACCGGGCGTTTGGGAGAGTGTTGTGCTGTCCATGTGGAGTCACGCTGGCGCGGCATCGCGCGCTGGGAGCACGGCGCGGCCGGGACGGCTATAAGCGATCCGAAAGTTTAACATAACGAGCAAAAGCAGCAGGATCGCGGCCCCGCCGTTATGCGCGACCGCGATCGGCAAAGGCCATTGCAGGACGATGTTCGACAGCCCGGTGACGAACTGGATCAGCACCACCAGCAGCACGCCGTTCGCCGGCGCACGCAGCGATTCGAAGCGGCGCAGCTTCGCCGCGAACCACAACAGATACGCGATCACCACGAACGCAAACGTGCGATGCGTCCAGTGGATCGCCACCAGCGCGTCCTGGGTGATCACGTCGCCGTCGCCGGTCATGCCGAGCGCACGCCACAGATGAAAGCCGTGCGCGAAGTCCATCGGCGGAATCCATTGGCCGTTGCAGGTCGGGAAGTCGGCGCACGCGAGCACCGCGTAGTTCGTGCTGACCCAGCCACCCAACGCGATCTGCACGACCAGCAGCGCGAGGCCCGCCAGCGCCGCCGCGCGCCAGCGCGCGGCTTCGGGCTCGTAAGCCGGCAAGGGCGTGAGCCGCGCCGCCAGCCAGCCGAGCGTGCCGAGCAGCGCGAGGCCGAGCAGCAGGTGCGTCGTCACGATGACCGGTTGCAGCTTCATGGTCACGGTCCACGCGCCGAACGCGCCCTGCACGAGGATCAGCAACAGCAGCGAGGTCGGCCACCACGGCGACACATGCAGCGGGCGGCGTTTGATACGCGCGGTCCACGCAATGATCGTCTGCGCGATGATCAGCACGCCGATCGCCATCGCAAAGTAGCGGTGGATCATTTCGATCCAGGCCTTCGTCATGCTGACCGGCCCGGTGGGCATTGCCTGATGTGCGGCCGAAATCGCCGCGTGCGCGATGAACGGCGACGAGGTGCCGTAGCAGCCCGGCCAATCCGGGCAGCCGAGTCCGGAATCGGTGAGGCGAGTGAAGCCGCCGAACATCACGAGATCGAGCGTGAGGAAGGTGGTCAGCCAGACCAGCTTGCGGAATTTATTGTCGTCGGCCTTGACCCACACGTAGGACAGCGGCAACAACGCAATACACAAGCCGATCAGGCCCAGTTGCAATACGAACATCTTTTTTACTCTGTCGTCTTAGCCTGGTTGCGGCATCAGCCGATGCTCGACCATTTGAGCAGCTTGGTCACGTCGCCCTTGATCTTGCTGGGGTTCGGATCTTTCGGAAAACGCATCATCAGATTGCCGTTCGGATCGACCATGTAGATGTGGTCGGTAATCTGGGTGCCCGTGTCGGCGGGCAGCCATGCGGACACCTGCGCTGGATCGGCGACCAGCATGTCGGTGTCCGGGTAGGCGGTTTGTATCACGTCGGCGACCTTGCCCGCATCGGTGCGTAGCCACACTTCCACGAGGCGCTGGCGTTCCGGGCCCTGAGCTGCGCGGATTTGTCGCATGAAGTAGAGCTTGGTGACACACGCTTTGTCGCATGCGCTATTGTCGACGGATACCAGCAGCCAGCGGCCGCGCAGCGTCGCCAACTTGAGCGGCTTGCCGTCTTCGCCGGTGACCACGAGCGAGTCGGGAATCGGCCGCTGCGGGTCGACCAGCGTGCCATAGCTCGTGCTGCCGCCACTCGGCTTGATCACGTAGTACATGAAATACGACACGGCGATCGGCGCGGCGCAGATGATCGCCAGCAGCAGCAGCATCCAGCGGCCGCGCTGCCAGGAACCTTTGCCATTGGGTTGGCCGGGCATCGCTTTCGATGCGGCGGGTTTGCCGGCTCGCGGCGAACGGGGAGATTGCGTCGACACTACAGGACCTCTTTCAATGATTGCGCGGCCTGGCCGTTATTTACCGGACCGTTAAGCCGTATGTGCTGCGTCACGCGCGCAGCGTGTGCTCTGTTTCGCCACGCGCCCCGCGCGTTGCTCTTTCTCACGACGCGGCCCGAGCGCAGGCCACATTCCGATTACGCGCCCGGTGCATGCTCTTTCTTGCCGGCGCGGCGCGCGGCGTACAGCCCGAAGGCCAGGGCTGCGGCCGCCATGCCCCACCACTGGAACATGTAGCCGTAGTTGCGCTCGACACCACTTGTCGGCGCGGGCCAGTCGCGCACCAGTTTGTCGCCGTCGTCGCTCAGTTGCTGAATCACGAACGACTGCAACGGCAGCCCGGTTTCCGCGGCATACGCGGCGATATCCAGATTCTGGCGGATCAGTTGATGCGCGGCCGAACCGCCCTGCCCCAGCTCGAACGCGCGCGACGCGTCGGCCCGCGCGATCCCTTCGATCTCGATTTCGCCTTGCGGCGTCGTGTACGGCGCGATGGTCTCGCGACTGCGCATGTTGCGCGGCAGCCAGCCGCGGTTGACCAGCACATAACCGCCGCCGGCCAGTTTAAAAGGCATCACGACGTAAAAGCCCGGTTGATCGTTATACGGACGATTATCCAGGTACACGACCTTGTCCGCGACAAAACTGCCGCGCGCCTTCACGCGATGAAATTCGATGTCCTTCAGTTCGACCGGCGCGGCACTCACCGGCTGCGCGGGCGCGTTTTCGAACTGCGTGATGTGCGCTTCGAGCGCTTCCTTCTGATGCGCGCGCTCGCGCTGCCAGAAACCGAGCCGCACCGTCACGACGATCACCAGCAGAATCAGCAGCACGGGAATCAGCCGGAACTTCATCGAACACGCTCCGACACGGCTTGCGGCACCAGCTGGAACCGGCGGCAAACGCTCACGCACGGTGCGATAATAAACTTCTTGCCTCTGCGCTTCCTGGTTTCAACCAGTTCCATGCACATTCTCGTTCCCATTGCCTTCGCTCTGATCATCGCCAGCATGGTGTCGGCGCTGTACTTCATGATGCATGACAAGGGCAAAACCAAGCGGATGGTCTGGTCGCTCGCCACGCGGGTAGGCCTCTCGATTTCCCTGTTTCTGTTCATCCTGTTCGCGCACTGGATGGGCTGGATTCAATCGACCGGTATTCCTTACGGGCGTTGACCGGGTACGGCGGACGAACCCTCGCGCTGCCGACCGCAGCCACTCGCAGCCAAACAAAACGCCGCCCCGACAGGGTCGAGGGCGGCGCGACTTGCGTGCTTGCATGCTGCTCGTGCGCCCCGCCCCGAAGGGCCTCGCGCGAACGGCCTGCACGCGGTCCGGTTAGCCGGTCGGCGCAGGCCAAACTCCGTTACAGCCAGTACACGACGACGTACAACCCGAGCCACACGACGTCCACGAAGTGCCAGTACCATGCGGCGCCTTCGAACGCGAAGTGATGCTCCGCCGTGAAGTGGCCACGGATCAAGCGTGCCAGCACCACCGCCAGCATCGTGCCGCCGAGGAACACGTGGAAACCGTGGAAGCCCGTCAGCAGGAAGAACGTCGAACCATACACGCCCGACGACAGCGTCAGATTCAGTTCGTTGTACGCGTGGAAATACTCGAAACCTTGCAGGAACAGGAAGCTGACGCCGAGCACGAGCGTCGCCGCTAACCAGACGATCGCCTTCTTGCGATGATTTTCACGCAGCGCGTGGTGCGAAACCGTCAGCGTGGCGCCCGAGGACAACAGCAGCGCCGTGTTGATGGTCGGCACCGGCCACGGCTGCATCGACTTGTAGGTCGACACGAGCGCAGCCGGTCCGTTGTTCGGCCACACCGCCGAGAAATCCGGCCAGATCAGCTTGTAATCGAGACTGCCGAGTTGATGCATCGCAATTTCACGCGCATAGAACAGCGCACCGAAAAACGCGCCGAAGAACATCACTTCCGAGAAGATGAACCAGCTCATGCTCCAGCGATACGACTTGTCGACGTTCTTGCCGTACATGCCGCCTTCCGACTCGGCGATCGCGTCGCCAAACCAGTGCCACAGCGTAAAGAGCAGCCACAACAAACCGGCGAAGACGCCGATCGGCGCCCAGCTTTGTTCGTTGATCCAGGCCGCAAGCGATCCGAGCATGACCAGCAAGCCGGTGGCGGCGCTGATTGGATGCCGCGACGGATGCGGTACGAAATAGTACGGGCTCTCGTTTTGACCGCTCATTCTTGATTCTCCACTTCAGTCCAGTTGTTCCGGAATCACCGGCTGTATCTTCGGCGGCGCGTCGATACCGCACCGCTTCACTCTAATTCGTGGGCCCTGCTTCGCCTTGCCCTGCTCGCTGCGTGTGCGCCCGAACGTCTATCCCACCACGACGCGCACGACCAGGATCAGCACGCCAATCAGGATAGCCGTGGCGATCAGCGCCGCCGCGATCACATGCAGCGGGTTTAACTGCGTCGCATCCGCTTCCAGATCGCGGCGCTTGCGCACGCCGAAAAACGACCACAGCACGGCCCGCATCGACTGACCGAAACTACTCTTGCGCGGACTACCGCCGTTCTCGCTCATCTTGTCTCGTCTTCCTTCGCTCGCGGCTCGCGCCATCAGGCGGGATTGGCCGCAGTTGCCGCCGTATTGGCCGTGGGCCCCGCGCTCCCGGCCTTCGCCGCTGCCGGCGTGCTCAACTCGAAGAACGTGTACGACAACGTGATCGTCTTCACATCCTTCGGCAACTTCGGATCGACCGCGAACACCACCGGCATCCGTTTGGTCTGATTCGCTGTCAACGTCTGCTGCGTAAAGCAAAAGCACTCGATCTTCTTGAAGTACTCGGTAGCCTGCTTCGGCGCGTAGCTCGGAATCGCTTGCGCCTGAATCGTGCGCGCCTGTTCGTTGCTCACCTCGTACATCACCGTCGTCACTTCGCCCGGATGCACGTCGAGGCTGCGCTGCTCCGGCTTGAAACCCAACGGGCCGCGCGCGTTCGCGTCGAACTCGATCGAAATCGTGCGGCTCATGTCGACCTGCGTATTCTTCGCCTCGCGCGCCGTGGCATCGCGCTGCACGAGGTTGTTCACGCCGGTGATCTGGCAGATCGCGCGATACATCGGTATCAGCGCGAAGCCGAAGCCGAACATCATCAAGGCGACGATGAACAGCTTGATCAGCATCGAACGGTTGAAAGAGCGGTCGGCCTGAGCCGGCGGTTGCGTCGACATCTCAATCCTCAACAAACCTGCATACAGACTCGAACGGCCAAGGCTGCCTCAGGCGAACCAGCACTGCTTGATGATGACGCTCGCGAAAAAGATCGCTGCGATGGCGAACATCACAAGACCCATTCGCCTGTTGCCCGCGCGGATCTGCTCCGGTGTACGTCGTTCCTGTGGATTGCGCGTCATGCTCGACTTTCTGAATACTTTCCGTGACTGGCGGGTTGCGGCCGCCGCCCGGCGGGTGCCCGGTTCCACGCCACGCAGTAATGCGACGCCGGAGCCGGGCATCTCGCCGAAGACCGTTTATTCAACCGTCGGCGGATGTTCGAACGTGTGGAACGGAGCCGGGCTCGGCACGGTCCACTCGAGGCCCGTTGCTCCGTCCCATGGCTTGTCGCCGGCTTCTTCGTGCTCGCCGCCGCCACGGTAGGCCGGCAGCGCAACCGCGAACAGGAAGTAGACCTGAGCGAGACCGAAGCCGAATGCGCCGATCGAGATGACCTGGTTCCAGTCGGTGAACTGAGCCGGGTAGTCGGCGTAACGACGCGGCATACCGGCGAGACCGACGAAGTGCATCGGCAGGAACGCGAGGTTGAAGAAGAACATCGACGCCCAGAAGTGGATCTTGCCGCGCGTTTCGTTGTACATCCAGCCGGTCCACTTCGGCGACCAGTAGTACCAGCCGGCGAACAGCGCGAACAGCGAGCCCGCCACCAGCACGTAGTGGAAGTGCGCCACGACAAAATAGGTACCGTGATACTGGATGTCGAGCGGCGCCATCGCCAGCATCAGGCCCGACAGACCACCGAACGTGAACACCAGCAGGAAGCCGACTGCGAACAGCATCGGCGTTTCGAAGCTCAACGAACCGCGCCACATCGTCGCGACCCAGTTGAACACCTTCACGCCGGTCGGCACCGCGATCAGCATCGTCGCGTACATGAAGAACAATTGGCCCGTCACCGGCATGCCGGTCGTGAACATGTGGTGCGCCCAGACCATGAACGACAGAATCGCGATCGACGCGGTCGCGTACACCATCGAGCTATAGCCGAACAGCGGCTTGCGCGAGAACGCCGGGATCACCTGCGACACGATCCCGAACGCCGGCAAGATCATGATGTACACCTCAGGGTGCCCGAAGAACCAGAAGATGTGCTGGTACATTACCGGGTCGCCGCCGCCTGCCGCGTTGAAGAACGACGTGCCGAAGTGACGGTCGAACAGCACCATCGTGATCGCGCCAGCCAGAACCGGCATCACGGCGATCAGCAGGTACGCGGTGATCAGCCATGTCCACACGAACATCGGCATCTTCATCAGCGTGAGGCCGGGTGCGCGCATGTTCAGGATCGTCACGACGATGTTGATGCCGCCCATGATCGACGAAGCACCCATCAGGTGGATCGCGAAAATCGCGAAGTCCATGCCCGGGCCCATCTGCGTGGACAACGGTGCGTAAAGCGTCCAGCCCGCAGCAGTTGCGCCGCCCGGCGAGAAGAACGAACCGACCAGCAGCACCGCCGCCACCGGCAGCAGCCAGAAGCTGAAGTTGTTCATCCGCGCGAAAGCCATGTCCGATGCGCCGATCTGCAGCGGCACCATCCAGTTCGCGAAACCGACGAAGGCCGGCATGATCGCGCCGAACACCATGATCAGGCCGTGCATGGTGGTCAACTGGTTGAAGAACTCCGGACGCATGATCTGCAGACCCGGCTCGAACAGCTCGGCACGGATTCCCAGCGCCATCACGCCCCCGGAGAGGAACATGGTGAACGAGAAGATCAGGTACAGCGTACCGATGTCCTTGTGATTGGTTGCGAACAGCCAACGGCGCCAGCCATGCGGCGTTTCGTGGGCATGGTCGCCGTGCACGTGCTCGTGGCCCGCGACTACATCGTGTCCGATGCTAGACATGACAATCTCCTAAAGCGAATTCTGCGGTGCTGATCATGAACACGTCAGGCAGCCGGGCTGATCTGAACACGCCGGGCTTCTTTCGCGTCGGTGCCGCCCGTGATCGTTTCCGGCTTCTTCAAAATAATGTGGTCTTCGGCAATGCCGGCTGCTTTCAGTGCGTCGCGCACGGCTTCGGCACGACTCTTCGCGAGCTTCGCGTTGAGGTCGGCGGAGCCGGTGGCGTCGGTGAAGCCCGACAGCGTGAATTTTGCGTCCGGATGCGCCTTCGCGTAGGCCGCGGCCGCGTCGACCGCCGCCTGCGCGTCGGCCGGCAGCGTGCTCTTGCCCGTTTCGAAGTAGATGCTTGCCGGCAGTGCAGCCTGCGTTGCAACCGCGCTGTCCGAACTGGACGCAGCAGCTTGCGCGCCCGAAGCCGCCGTTGCACCGCTGGCCGCGGCACCCGCGTCGGCCAGATGGTTGCCGCCTTCCGGCAGCTTGCCGTTGCGGGCATCCGCAACCTGCTTCGGCTGGAGAATGTCGCCGGTGTGGTTGCCCCACGAGTTGCGCTCGTACGTGACCACCGATGCGATTTCGACGTCGTTCAACGTCGGCGCCCACGAAGGCATCGCGTTTTTGCCCTTCAGCACGAGGCTCACGTGCTCGGCGATCGCGCCGTTGGCGATCTTGCTGCCATCGAGCGCAGGGAACGCGCCTGCGCCCTTGCCGGTCGGCTGGTGGCAGACCGCGCAGTTCGCCGCGTACACCTTGCCGCCGCGCTCCATCAGCTCGGCCATCGTGTAGGTCTTGTTGGGATCGTCCTGGCCAGCGGCCATTTTCTTCTTCTGGGCGTCGACCCACTTCGCGTAGTCGTCGGCGGAAAGCACTTCGACCACTACCGGCATGAACGCGTGTTCCTTGCCGCACAGCTCAGTACAGAAGCCGCGGAACGTGCCGATCCGGTTAGCCTTGAACCACGTGTCGCGCACGAAACCCGGAATCGCGTCCTGCTTCACGCCGAAGGCCGGCACGTACCAGGAGTGGACCACGTCGTTCGCGGTGGTGATGATGCGGATTTTCTTGTCGACCGGAACGACCAGCGGATTGTCGACTTCCTGCAGATACAGCGTGGAAATCGGCTTGTGGCCATCGGTTTCCGCGCGCGGCGTAGCCAGGGTGGACAGGAAGTTGATGCCCTCGCCCGGACCCTTCACGTAGTCGTAGCCCCATTTCCACTGGTAGCCGGTGACCTTGATCGTGAGGTCGGCGTTCGTGGTGTCTTTCATCGCGACGACGGTGCGGGTGGCGGGCAGCGCCATCAGCACGACGATGACGAACGGTACGATCGTCCAGATGATTTCGACGGTGGTGCTTTCGTGGAAATTCGCAGCCTTGTGGCCCTTCGATTTGCGGTGCGCGAAGATCGAATAGAACATGACGGCGAACACGCCGACAAAGATTACGGTGCAAAGAGCCAGCATGAACATGTGGAGGCTGAAGAGCTCCTCGGCGATTCTCGTCGCAGGCGGCTGGAGATTGATCGCGTTGACGGCAGGGCCGCCCGGAGCATCGCCCACTGCCAGGGCAGCACCGGCGAAAAGCAGTCCGCTCATCGCCAGCACGCTCATGAGCGCTCGCTTGATTGTTTTCATAGCTTCCTTACCCAAATTTTCCATTCAAACCCTCGACCCCGCTGGCAGCCTCTCTCGCACTCCCCTTGAACGCCGCGTGACTCGCCCCATCTAACAGCGGGAGAGCCACATACGCAATTCGCCTGCGAACTGCGCGCGCCGATACTGCGCGAGATGTTGCCCGATCATGATCGTCTGGCCGCGCGAGACCAGTTTGATCTGGTCACGCGGCGTTGCGCCCGGCTCGATCCGCACCCAGCGCGGATTGAATTCAAACTGCGTGAGCTGCTCGGCGCTGACCTGCTCGATTACCAACCGGCTCTGGAACAACCGGATACGTTCGTAATCGACAGCATGACGCGCATAAATGGCAAAGGCGATGCCCACCGCGAGCAATTCGATCCCGGTGAACGGCAACACCAGCCAGGCGCCGACCAGAACCAGCATGAAAGCAATTGCCAGCGAGAACAGCGCAAGCGAAACGTAGAGACAGATGAACTGCCGGGGCGATATCGAACAGTTGCGCTTCATCGTCCAGTCCTTGAGAACCGGTTCTGAATCCGCCAGCAGATCTGATGCGCCCACCGCTGCCTCCTGCGAATCGCCAACTTCGGCCATTCCTTGCGGCCATCGATTCCGGCCGCGCGAACCCTCTACCGCGTCACCGCATGTTGCAACCCTATGCCTCGGGCCTGCCGCCCCAAATGTGGGAACTCCGGGCGACAAACTGACGCATTATAGGCGCGATCCATAGCATCCACAAGCAAGCCCCAATTGGCCCACAAGCCAGGCGGGACAAGCCTTAGCGCCGTTTTGACCCGCCTTTTGCGGGTCTTTTGAAGTGCAAATTTCAGACATAACAGATGTCGTCTTTACCGCTTCAACGATTCCTCGCCGAACCCCGTCCGATATCCTCGATGCGCACGATGCCATGCCCTTCGGCCGTCGTGCGCGGCACGGCTTTCCATGCGTGCCCGTAGATCACCTCGAAGGTCAGCGCGATCGTGCCGTCGGCCCGGCGACGGGCTTCGAGCGCCGCCAGCAACGCTTTGTGCAATCTGCGCGCGACCGCGCTCGAGGACGCTTCGCGCTCGAACGGATACGCGCCCCAGCGGCGCACGTCCGCAAGCAACGATCCCGGCGACTTATAGGTGATGGTGAGCACTTCCTGGTCCATTACCGGAATCTCGAAGCCGCTTTCGACCAGCATGTCGCCGAGGTCGTGCATATCGACAAAGTCGATCACGTGTTTGCGCGAGGCGACGCCGTGCGCGGCTTCGACTTCGGCGTAGGCGCCGCGTAATTCCTTGAGCGTGTCGGGGCCGAGCGTGCTGAACATCAGCAGGCCATTGACCTTCAGCACGCGCTGCCATTCCGGGAATACGAGATCGGGCCGCGAGTGCCAGTGCAGCGCGAGATTGGACCAGATGAATTCGAAGGCGCCGGCCGCGAACGGCAGCGCGGAGAAGTCCGCTTGCGCGAAGCGCGGACCGCGGGCGCCGAGCGCCTTGCCGAGTGAGGCCGGCAGAAAGCGCCGCCAGCTCGTGTCGCCGGCATCGTGGTGAAGTGCATGCGTCAGCATGCCGTGCGACAGATCGGAGCCGAACACCGGCGCTTCGGGGAAGCGCTCGCGCAGCGCGGGGATGTCTTCGCCCACACCGCAGCCCGCGTCGAGCACGCTCGACGGCGCGACCTTGATGTAGTCGAGACGCTCGCGCATGCGTTGCGCGATCTCGCGCGGCAGGAACGCAACCTCGTCGAACCGTGCGGCGCGGCGGTCGAAAATACGCCGGAGGCGCCGTGAATCATAGGCCGGACGGCCTGATTGAGCGGAAGTTGGGGGCATGAGTGTCGTGCTGGCGTAGAGCACGAAGTATACTCGTTCGCTTCCTTCCCTTCAGTGTGAAAGGCCTTCGCGGGCGCCCACTCGTGCCATTCCGACCACTTTCTTCGTCTTCACGCGGCAGATTCGCGCGTTTCACATGCGGCTTGCATTCGGCATGGCCGCACGTGATGCACGCGGCATTGCCGAACCTCTGCGCACTCTGCGGCAATTTGTCGCACAAGACGTTGTGCGCCGGTTGCGACGAAGCCTACTGGAACGAAAGCCGGTTGCGATGCACGGCATGCGCGGTGCCCTTGCCGGCAACGCGATGGGCCGCTCATGCGCGATATCGCTGTGCGGATTGCGTCGCGCAAGCGCCGCCGTTCGATGCGACCTTCGCGCTCGCCGACTATCGCGCACCGCTCGACACGCTCGCGGTCGGCCTGAAATTCCGCGCCCGGCTGATGCTGGCGCAGGAGTTCGCGCAGCGCCTCGCGCGGCTTGCGCAGGACGCCTGGCAAGATGAGTCCGAGCGCCCCGACGTGATCGCGCCGGTGCCCTTGGCGGGCCAGCGTCTCACTGAGCGCGGCTACAACCAGGCATGGCAGATCGCCAAGCCATTGGCCCGCACGCTCGACGTGCGCAGCGACGCCACCTTGCTGCATCGCGCGATCCACACCGCACCACAATCGCGGCTCGACCTCGACGCGCGCCGGCTGAACGTCGGCCGCGCATTTCGGGTCGCACGGACCGTGCGCGGGCTGCACGTCGGCGTGGTCGACGATGTGATGACGACCGGCGCGACGCTCGAAGCGCTCGCCCGTACGCTAAAAGCTGCCGGTGCGCGGCGGGTCACGAACTTCGTCGCGCTGCGCACACCGAAAAACTAGTCTTTACCTGGCCTCACTATGTTCAATGTCGTTCTCGTAGAACCGGAAATTCCGCCGAACACCGGCAACGTGATTCGCCTGTGCGCCAACACCGGCGCGCGGCTGCATCTGATCGAGCCGCTCGGCTTCCCGCTCGACGACGCCAAGCTGCGCCGTGCCGGCCTCGACTATCACGAGTATGCGCAAATGAACGTGCATGCCGATTGGGCCGCCTTCGTCGCCAAGGAAGCGCCGGATCCGGCGCGCATGTTCGCGTTCACCACGCGCGGCTCGGGCCGCTTTCACGAGCACGCGTTTCAGGCGGGCGACTGGTTCGTGTTCGGCGCCGAAACGCGCGGCCTGCCCGACGCCGTGCTCGACGAGTTCGCGAACGGGCAGCGCGTGCGCCTGCCGATGCGCCCGGGCAACCGCAGCCTGAACCTCTCGAATACCGTCGCGGTGGTGGTGTTCGAGGCCTGGCGTCAGACCGGCTTCGACGGCGGCGCCTGACGGCGCTTCAATTCGGCCTCGTAGCGCGCGAACATCGCGTCGTCGAAACAGGCGAACACCACCTGTTCGATGTGCGGCGCGCGCGGCAAGGTGTCGAGCACCGTTGCGAGCGCGATCCGCACCGCGTCGTCGGCGGGGAAACGGTAGATGCCACAACTGATCGCGGGAAACGCGATGCTCCGGCACTGCGCCTCGCGCGCCACCTCCAGCGAGCGCTGATAGCAGGAGGCGAGCAGATCGGCTTCGCCATGCGTCCCACCCCGCCATACCGGGCCGACTGCGTGGATCACATATTTGGCCGGCAAGCGGTGGCCGCCGGTGAGCTTGGCGTCCCCGGTCGCACAACCACCCAGCGTTTCACATTCGCGCAGCAAGTCGCGGCCGGCTGCGCGATGAATCGCGCCGTCCGCACCGCCGCCGCCCAGCAGCGACGTATTCGCAGCGTTGACGATCGCGTCCACTGCAAGCGTGGTGATGTCGACCACACGCGCTTCCAACGTGCAAGCATTGACAGTGAGCATGGGAACCTCGCTGATCCGAAGCGTCGATAAAAACGTGGACAGCGATGAAGGGCAGCCGTTCAACGCAGTGACGCGCTAAACGGCTGAAACTGATCGATCAAAACAGCGCTTATTCAGCCTTGGAATCGCGCCGCAGCAGGGCGCTGACGGCGTCGCGAGGCGCTACGCCGTCAAATAGCACGGCGCACACCGCTTGCGTGATCGGCATCTCGATCGCGTGCGCGCGGGCAATGGCGAGAACCGCTTGCGCGCAGCGGACACCCTCGGCCACGTGACCGAGGGCACCGAGAATGTCGTCGAGCGTGCGGCCCGCGGCAAGTTGCACGCCAACCGTGCGATTGCGCGACAGGTCGCCGGTCGCGGTCAGGATCAGATCGCCGAGACCGGTCAGGCCGGTGAACGTCTCAGCACGTCCGCCGAGCGTCACGCCGAGGCGCGACATTTCGGCCAGTCCGCGCGTGATCAGCGCCGCACGTGCATTGAGACCGAGCCCGAGACCGTCGGCAATGCCCGTTGCGATGGCCAGCACGTTTTTCACCGCCCCGCCCACTTCCACGCCGACGACGTCGTCGCCGGTATAGATGCGCATGGCGTCGTGGTGAAACGCGGCAACCGTGTTCTCGCGGCATGCCGCCGACGCGCTGGCGATCGTCAATGCGACCGGTAAGCCCTGCCCGACTTCGCGCGCGAAGCTCGGACCGGACAGCACGCCGTTGCTGCCATGCGCCGGCAGCTCGGCCGCGACCACCTGATGCGGCAGCAACTGCGAATCGGCTTCGAAGCCCTTGCACAACCACACCAGGTGCGCAGGCACCTTGCCCGCGTCGCGCATCGTTCGAAGCAGCCCACGCAGGCCGGCCACGGGGGTGGCCACGACGCATAGCGCTTCATCGGCAAGGGCGTGCTCGAGTGCCGCGTTCAGGTCCGCTTCGTAGCGAAGCGCGGGCGGCAAAGCAACGCCCGCCAGGTAGCGGGCGTTTTCGTGCGTCGCGCAGAGATCGGCAATGAGCGCGGGCTCGCGCGCCCACAGCACCGTGTCGTGCCGTAAGGCCAGATGGCCGGCGAGGGCTGTGCCCCATGCGCCGGCGCCGAGGACAGCAACCTTCATAGCCGGCACTGCCTGCGGCACCTTAGTGCGTGACGCCGTTCTGCGCCGCGCCTTCCTGGCTGCCCATCTGCGCGAGACGTTGCTCGTACAGTGCCTGGAAGTTGATTTCGGCGAGGTGGATCGGCGGGAAACCGGCGCGGGTGATCGCGTCGGCGATGTTCGAGCGCAGGTACGGGAACAGGATCGTCGGGCAGGCGATGCCGACGAGCGGATCGATCTGCTCTGCGGGGATGTTGCGGATGTCGAAAATACCGGCTTGCTTGGCTTCGATCAGGAATGCAACCTTGTCCGACACCTTGGCCGTGACTGTGCCCGTCACGAGGATCTCGAACACGGTGTCGGCGAGACGCTCGGCCTTCACGTCGACTTCGACTTCGACCGACGGCATTTCCTGCTCGAGGAAGATGCCCGGCGAATTCGGCTGCTCGAGCGACATGTCCTTCAAATAGATACGCTGGATGTTGAAGAACGGCTGGTTATTCTCGTCGGACATGATTGAGTGATTCCCTGATAGGTGTGCATGGTGGCGACCCATGATTCCATGGGCCGCCGGATCGTTGCGGCGCGCCGCCCGCCCTCGCGGGGCAGGCACGCGCCGGCTTGTATTTCAACCGCCCGCTCAGGCCGTCCGCAGATGTGCGGAGGACGCGCGAAGTCAGGCGGCTTCGAGCAGCGGCATCAGACCGCCCGCGCGGTCGAGCGCGGACAGGTCATCGTACCCGCCGACATGCGTCTCGCCGATGAACACCTGCGGCACCGTGCGACGACCGGTGCGGGTCATCATCTCCTCACGACGGGCCGGGTCCTTGTCGATCAGTACCTTCTCAACGTGCTCGACGCCGCGCGACTTTAAAAGACGTTCGGCCATCTGGCAATACGGGCACACCTGGGTGCTGTACATGATCACTTTGTTCACTTGGCTGCTCCTTGTTTCACAACCGGCATACCGGCTTTCTGCCAGGCGTCGACACCGCCTTCGAGAACGTGGACTTCCGCGTATCCCGCATCCTGCACGATACGCGCTGCCTTGTTCGACTGCTGGCCGGTCTGACACACCAGCAGCACCGGGTTGCTCTTGTTCTTCACGAGTTGCGCGACCTTCGCTTGCAACTGCGCAAATTCAAGGTGCCGTGCCGAGGGCAAATGCCCCAGGGCGAAGTCGGCGGACGAACGAAGATCGATGACCGCCGCATTGCGCCGGTTGATCAGTTGGGTGGCTTCAGCGGCCGACAGGCCACCGCGACCGCGCCGGCTGATCGTCGGCCACAGCAGCAACCCACCGGAGATGAGGACGATCGCGATCAGTACAAGGTTTGTGTAATCAGTGAAAAACTTCACGGAAAATCCGCCGAAAAAGAGAGAAATCGAAAAGGGCAATCCACCCATTATAAAATAACCGTCTGACGCGATGGCGGTGCTCCTCCAGAGGCATCCCCGCTGCGCTTTACCGCTTCCTTACTACCGACCGGCAATCTCATGTACAAACTCGTTCTCATCCGCCACGGCGAATCGACGTGGAACAAGGAAAACCGCTTCACCGGCTGGGTGGACGTCGACCTCACCGAACAGGGCAACAGTGAAGCGCAGCAGGCGGGCGTGCTGCTGAAGGAATCCGGCTACACGTTCGATATCGCCTACACATCGGTGCTCAAGCGCGCGATCCGCACGCTGTGGCACGTGCAGGACAAGATGGATCTGATGTACCTGCCGGTCATTCACTCGTGGCGCCTGAACGAACGTCATTACGGCGCGCTGTCGGGCCTGAACAAGGCGGAAACCGCCGCGAAGTTCGGCGACGAGCAGGTGCTGGTGTGGCGTCGCAGCTACGACACGCCGCCGCCGGCGCTGGAGCCGACGGACGAACGTGCGCCGTACGACGACCCGCGCTACGCGAAGGTGCCGCGCGAACAGCTGCCGCTCACCGAATGCCTGAAAGACACGGTGGCTCGCGTGCTGCCGCTGTGGAACGAGTCGATCGCGCCGGCCATCAAGTCGGGCCGCAAGATCGTGATCGCCGCGCACGGCAACTCGATCCGCGCGCTGGTCAAGTACCTCGACGACATCTCGGACAGCGACATCGTCCGCCTCAATATTCCGAACGGCGTACCGCTCGTCTATGAACTCGACGAGAACCTGAAGCCGATCAAGCACTACTATCTGGGTGACCAGGAAGCAATCGCCAAAGCGCAAGCCGCGGTCGCCAAGCAGGGCAAGGCGGGCTGATTCCGCCCAGCCGGCCGCGAACCCCGTGCATTGAACATGCACGGGCGCCGCGGTCCGCCGGCTGCGCCGACCGGCAACACGTACCGGCTGGCGTGGCCCGCTTCACGCACGCGCACCCTTCTGGCCGCCTTGGGCGTGTTACGGCACATTACTTCGCTCGCGCGGGCTCAATCTCACGAACCAGCTCCGGTTCGCACTGTCGAATCACCTTTGCCCGCCCTGCCCCTGAGTAGGCGGGTGTGCAGTTATACTTGTCCGTCCAAATCCTATCGACGCTGCCACGCGCTTCCGACCGCAACAGACTCTATGCGAAAGAACCTGAAAAATATCGGCCTGATTGCCGCGGGCCTTGCTACCGGTGCATTTGCCACCCTGCAACTTTCCGCCTCGGCCCAGCAACCCGCTAGTGCCGCCGCCGCACCCCTGCCGTTAGACCAACTCAGGCTCTTTGCCGAAGTGTTCGGGCAAATCAAGCACGAATACGTCGAACCGGTCGACGATAAAAAGCTTCTCACCTCCGCGATCAAGGGCATGGTGTCGAGCCTCGACCCGCACTCGTCGTACCTCGACAAGACCGATTACGAGGAACTGCAGGAGCAGACCAAGGGCCGCTTCGCGGGTCTGGGCATCGAGATTTCGTCGGAAGACGGCCTGATCAAGGTGATTTCGCCCATTGAAGACACGCCCGCGTTTCGCGCCGGCATCCGTCCGGGCGACCTGATCACACGCATCAACGACAAACCTGTACGCGGCATGACGCTCGACCGGGCGGTCAAGCAGATGCGCGGCGAGCCGGGCACCAAGGTCACGCTCACGATCTTCCGCAAGTCCGACGACCGCACGTTCCCGCTCACGGTGACGCGCGCGATCATCAAGGTCCAGTCGGTCAAGGGCAAGGTCATTGCGCCGGGATTCGCGTATGTCCGCGTCACCAGTTTCCAGGAACGCACCACGCCTGATCTCGCGGCGAAGCTGCAGGACATCGCGCGTCAGGAGCCGAATCTGAAGGGCCTCGTGCTCGACCTGCGCAACAACGGCGGCGGTTTGCTGCAAAGCGCGGTTGGCGTAGCCGGCGCGTTCCTGCCGCCGAATTCGGTGGTGGTGTCGACCAACGGCCAGATTCCGGATTCGAAGCAGGTCTATCGCGACACGTACGACAACTACCGCCTGCAATCCTTCGACAGCGATCCGCTGAAGGACATCCCGGCCATCTTCAAGACCGTGCCGATGATCGTGCTGACCAACGCCTACTCGGCGTCGGCTTCGGAAATCGTCGCAGGTGCACTGCAGGATCAGCATCGCGCGCTGATCGTCGGCAAGACCACCTTCGGCAAGGGCTCGGTGCAGACCGTGCGCCCCATGACCGCGGATACTGCGCTGCGCCTGACCACCGCGTACTACTACACGCCGAGCGGCCGTTCGATCCAGAACAAGGGCATCCGTCCTGACATCGCGGTCGACCAATACGCGGAAGGCGATCCGGACGACGCACTCGTGACCCGCGAAGTCGACTACTCGAACCACCTCGCGAACACGCAGGACCCGAACGAGAAGAAGGAAGCGGAACAGCGCGAACAGGAACGCATGGACCAGTTGCGCCAGCTCGAAGAAGCGAACGACAAGAAGACGCCGGAACAGCGTCAGAAGGATCGTGAGCGCAAGCCGGTGGAATTTGGTTCGGCCGACGACTTCATGCTGCAACAGGCGCTGGCCAAGCTCCAGGGCAAGCCGGTGCAGGAATCGAAGTCGCTGACCGAGCGCCGTCTCGCGCAGAGCAAGCCGGCCACGTCGGCGTCCGCGCCGGTCGCGGTGAAACCGACGCAACCGGTTCCGGGTGCATCGGCCGTCGCGCCCGCTTCGGCTCCGGCTACACAAAGCAAGTAAGCAGCAAACCCTCGCGTGTCTTCGCAGCGAATCATGCTGCGAAGACACTCAGCAAGACCCGCAACGAGCCTCACCCTTGGCGCGATTAAAATAACAACAACGAAACGCGCGCGGCAGACCGCAAGTCTGCTTCCCTTTGCGCGACATACTCACGCGCCCCCGCCATGAATGACGATCAACTCCTTCGCTACTCCCGCCATATTCTCGTCGACGAAATCGGCATCGAGGCGCAGCAGCGCTTTATCGACGCGCACGCGATCATCGTCGGCGCGGGCGGGTTGGGTTCGCCCGCTGCGATGTATCTCGCGGCGGCTGGCGTCGGCCGCTTGACGCTGGTCGATGCCGATACGGTCGACCTGACCAATCTGCAGCGGCAGATCCTGCACGTGAGTGCATCGGTCGGGCGCAAAAAGGTGGAGTCGGGACGCGATTCGCTTGCGCAGATCAATCCCGAGGTGACGGTGAACGCGGTGGCCGAGCGCGCCGATGACGCCTGGCTCGATCGCGAAGTACCGCACGCGAGCGTCGTACTCGATTGCACCGATAACTTCGCGACGCGCCACGCGATCAACCGCGCCTGCGTGAAGCACGGCGTGCCGCTGGTGTCGGGCGCGGCGTTGCGTTTCGACGGCCAGATCAGCACGTTCGATTTCCGCGACGAAGCATCGCCCTGCTATGCATGCGTGTTTCCCGAGGACCAGCCGTTCGAGGAAGTCGCGTGTTCGACGATGGGGGTGTTCGCGCCGACGGTGGGCATCATCGGTTCGATGCAGGCCGCTGAAGCGCTCAAGGTGATCGGGACGATCGGCACGCCGCTGCAGGGCCGTCTGATGATGCTCGATTCGCTGCGGATGGAATGGAACACGATGCGAATCGGGCGCCAACCGGATTGCCCGGTATGTGGACAAAGGCATCACGCTTGACGGCGCGATGCCTACGCTAACGAACCGCTGAATAAAAAAAACGCCGCATGCGGCGTTTTTTCATGCGAAGAACCAGCCTCGCGCTCAGGCCTGCGCGACGCGCTTGAGCGCGGCCTGCAACTCTTCCGGTTCGAACGAAGCCAGCACGTCGGCCACCGGCTTCTCGAGCGTCTTGAGATGGGAGCGCAGCACCTCCTGCTTGACCACCAGCAACTGGCTCGGATGCATCGAGAACTCGGTGAGGCCCATGCCCAGCAATAAGCGCGTCAACGCCGGATCCCCCGCCATCTCACCGCACACCGACACCGGCACGCCAGCGCGCCTCGCCTCGCGCAGCGTGAACGCGATCAGATGCAGTACAGCCGGATGCAGCGGGTCGTATAGATGCGCCACCGCGTTGTCCGCGCGATCGATCGCCAGCGTGTACTGGATCAAATCGTTGGTGCCGATCGACAGGAAGTCGAGCCGCTTCAGAAACAGCGGCAATGCGATGGCGGCCGCCGGGATCTCGATCATCGCGCCGACTTGCACGTTGGGATCGTAGGCAATGCCTGCATCGTCGAGTTGGCGCTTGGCTTCCCGCAGCAGATCGAGCGTCTGGTCGATTTCCTGCGCGTGCGCGAGCATCGGAATCAAAATCTTCACCGTGCCGAACGCCGACGCGCGCAGAATCGCGCGCAACTGCGTGAGGAACATCTGCGGCTCCGAGAGGCTCCAGCGAATCGCGCGCAGCCCCAGCGCGGGATTCGCCGCGGTCTCGTAGCCGTCGCCGCCGCCCATGGAGTCGAGCGGCTTGTCGGCGCCGACATCGATGGTGCGAATCGTGACCGGCAAACCGTTCATCAACTCGACGGCCCGGCGGTACGCGGCGAACTGCTCTTCCTCCTCGGGCAAGCGGTGCTTGTGATTCATGAACAGGAACTCGGTGCGGAACAGACCCACGCCGGTCGCACCCGAGTTGACCGCGGCGCGCGCGTCTTCCGGCAGCTCGATGTTCGCGCACAGTTCGATGCGCGTGCCGCACAGCGTTTGCGTCGGCGAAAATTTCAGGCGCTGCAGCTTGCGTTGCTCCAGCTCTTTTTCGCTTTGCCGATACGAATACTCTTCGAGCACGATCGGCGCGGGATCGACGATCACGATGCCGTGATCACCGTCGACAATGATCAGGTCATCCTGACGGATCAACGCGCTTGCGTGCTGCACGCCGACCGCGGCCGGAATGCCCAGGCTGCGCGCGACGATCGCCGTATGCGACGTGCGGCCGCCGAGGTCCGTGACGAAGCCCTGAAACGTCTGCGTCTTGAACTGCATCATGTCGGCCGGCGCGATGTCGTGCGCGACCACGATCATCTCGTCGCAGGCGCCGTGCACGCCGCCACCGAGCGTCGCCGATGCCCCCGCGAGCGCCTTCAGCACGCGCTCCACCACCTGCTCGATGTCGGCTTTGCGCTCGCGCAGGTACTCGTCTTCGATGTCGTCGAAGTGACGCGACAGGCGCTCGAGTTGTTCGGTCAGCGCCCACTCCACGTTGTAGCGGCGCGTGCGGATCAGGTCGATGGTTTCCTGCACGAGCATCGCATCGTTCAGGATCATTGAATGAACATTGATGAACGCGCCCATTTCGCTGGGCGCGTCTGCGGCGAGATCGGCGCGCAGCGTGTCGAGCTCCCGATGCACGTGTTGCTGAGCCGCGCGAAAACGCTCGACCTCGCCCTCGATCTGGGCGGGTTCGATCAGATAGTGGTCTACGTCAAGTGCTGCCGGGGCGATCAGATAGGCCCGCCCGATGGCGATACCGCGTGACACGGGAATTCCATGCAGCGTGAAGGACACGCGCACCTCCTCTAGTTGTGTAATGCCGCGGCAAACCGCTGCAGTGCTCTCAGACTCTGCTGGTCATTATAAATTCCGCACCCTCTGCAAGTACGGCAGGGCTATGTGCAGCGCAGCAACAATTATCGTCATCGACATGACAATGCGCCTTCAGCAGGTTTGCATTCCGGCAAGTTGATCACGCCTATGCGCAGACAGGCAAGCCGATTTCCCCGCACCTGTCCGCCCATTCTCTCGCGCTAAAAAAAACGCCGCGGACAACCGCGGCGTGGATGCTCGTTGTAAACGTGCATGCGCGACTTCACTGACCCTCGCCGAATTTATCGGCAATTAGTTTCAGCAGTGCGTCCATCGCTTCCTTTTCGTCAGTGCCTTCCGTTTCGATCAGCACCGTGCTGCCGATGCCCGCGGCCAGCATCATCACACCCATGATGCTCTTGGCATTGATGCGGCGGCCATTGCGGCTCATCCAGATTTCCGCCTGGTAGTTGCCCGCGAGTTGCGTCAACTTGGCCGACGCACGTGCGTGCAGCCCCAGCTTGTTCACAATAGTCGTTTCCTGTTGCAGCATGTGATGGTCCGAAAGCGCGGGTAAGTATGGTTACGAAAGGTGAATTTGCACACACCCGTTGCACTGCATTTGAAGCATTGAGCATTGGGCTTTGGAACGGCCTGCGCGCGGCCTACAAACCGGCCGCGTCGGTTTTCTGAGTCAGATCGGCGTCGGCCGGGAGCGCGGGTAGACAGTCGCCCGCAGCCGCGTCGGGCGGCAAACCCGACATGCACTCGCTGACAGCCGCCGCGCACGCCACGGAGGCCGGCGTAGCCGGTCCGATTGCATGCACGCCCTTGGTCGCGCCGGCGAGCGCCTTGTCGACCAGCGTGTCGAGCGGCGTGGCGCGATAGCAGACCGCGCGTACCAGCATCGGCAAATTGACGCCGCAGAGCACGCGTACATTCGGCACCGTGGCGAGCCGGCCCGCAATATTCGCGGGCGTCGCACCGAACATATCCGTGAGCACGAGTGCGCCGTTTTCTTCCTTCAAACGCTCGATTTCCGAGTTCGCAAACGCAACCTGTTGCGCGGGATCGCAATCGGGCGATACGTCGATCACGCCGATGCGAGCCGGCAAACCGCCGTAGATGTGCGAAATACAATCGCGCAACGCGGTGGCGAACGGAGCGTGCGCAATGATCAGAATGCCTGCCATGTCAGCCTTGCTGCAAAAGAACGGCCCCAAACCGTGGACCGGGACGAGGCCCGGTTCGTCAGCGCCCTCGACCGGCCGTAGGTCATGAGAGCCGGAACGCATCATTTGATGAGCAGTGCGTCCGCGCCGCGCCATGCCGGCGCCGCCTGGACATTGCTCACTCACCGTCCGCGATCCGTGCCCGTGGCCTCGGTTGAAGCCATCGAACCGGCTTGGCGCGGAAGAGCGGGCATTGTATCAGGCTCATTTTCACGCCAAATCCGGCGCTGCGCTTGATGCGGATTTACTACACAGGTGGGGAGCTATGGCGGGCATTCAAGGCCCGCGCGTCAGGCCGCCGCGCGCTCCAGCGCGTCGACGAACATCGCGGCCACGTCGAAGCCGGTCTGATCCATGATTTCCCGGAAACACGTCGGGCTCGTCACGTTGACTTCGGTCAGCCAGTCGCCGATCGCGTCCAGCCCGACCAGCAGCAGACCACGCGCCGCGAGCACCGGCGCCAGCGCGTCGGCGATCTTGCGATCATGCTCCGTTAGCGGACGCGCCACGCCGAGGCCACCGGCTGCGAGATTGCCGCGCACTTCATTACCCTGAGGAATACGCGCGAGCGAATACGGCACTGCAGCGCCGCCGATCAGCAAAATGCGCTTGTCGCCGTCCTTGATTTCGGGGATGAACTTTTGCGCCATCACCGAGCGCGCGCCATCGTGGCTCAGCATTTCGACGATCGAGCCCAGGTTCATACCGTCGGCCTTCACGCGGAACACGCCCATGCCGCCCATGCCGTCGAGCGGCTTGAGGATCACATCGCCGTGCTGTTCATGGAATGCGCGCAAACGGGTCGCGTCGCGCGTGACCAGCGTGGGCGTGACGAACTGCGCGAACTCGCCGATCGCCAGCTTTTCCGAATGGTCGCGAATCGCCTGCGGCTTGTTGAAGATGCGCGCGCCGCCGCGCTCGGCCATTTCGAGCAGCCACGTCGACGTGACGTATTCCATGTCGAACGGCGGGTCCTTGCGCATCACCACCGCGCTGAAGCTCTTCAGCGCGCGCGGCGCGGCCGCGTCGGCGGCGTGCCACTCGTCGCGATGCAGATCTGTCACGTCGCCGACGATCGTAAGCCGCTGCACGTTCGCTTCGACGTCGCCGCCCGTCCACGCCAGATGCTTCGGCTCGCACGTGTGCACCACGTGCCCGCGGCGTGCGGCTTCGGCCATCATCGCATAGGTCGAATCTTTGTAGATCTTGAACTGGGAGAGCGGATCGGCGATGAAAAGAATGTCCATGAAGGTCCCGGTGCGCCCTGACGGGCGTGGCATTGTTCGTCAATATAGTCGTTGAAAATGGCGATGGCGGCACGCATGCCGCCATCGCCCATTCAGGATGGCTTAGACTTGGATTGCTTCCGGATCGGTCTTTTCCAGTTCGACCGATGCGGCAAGCAGCCCGAGCCGCGCCACCACACCGTACATGTAGAAGCGGTTCGGCGGCGCCGCGCCGGGCTTCGCGTGCGCGTCCGGCAGCGCCGTATGCTCGAAGCCGAGCGGCACGAAGTGCATGCCGGGCGCGTTCAGGTTCTGGTCGCGCTCGCGGCTGCCGTGCACACGGTAGAAGCCGCCCACCACGTAGCGGTCGATCATGTAGACGACCGGCTCGGCGACTTCCTCGCCGATGCGCTCGAACGTGTACACGCCTTCCTGCACGATCACGTCGTGCACTTCGAGGCCGTCCTTGGTGGCCGCCATCTTCGCGCGCTCGCGCTTGGTGAGCGCGGCCACTTCCGACGCGTCGTGCACGGTCATCACGCCCATGCCGTACGTGCCCGCGTCCGACTTGATGACGACGTACGGTTTCTCGGAGATGCCGTACTCGCGATACTTCCTGGCGATCTTTTTGAGCACGCCGTCGATCGCGTCGGTCAGCGCTTCTTCACCGGTGCGCTCCTGGAAATCGACGCCTTCGACATGCGCGAAGTACGGATTGATCATCCACGGATCGATTTCGACCATCTTCGCGAATTTCTTTGCGACGTCGTCATAACACGAGAAATGCGTGGATTTGCGACGAACCGCCCAGCCAGCGTGCAACGGCGGCAGCAGGTACTGCTCGTGCAGATTTTCGAGCACGGGCGGGATGCCCCCTGACAGGTCGTTGTTCAGCAGGATCGAACACGGGTCGAAGTTCTTCAGGCCGAGACGGCGCTGCGAACGTTCGAGCGGTTCGAGCACGAGTTTCTGGCCGTCCGACAGCGCGATCGTGACAGGCCCGTTGATGCTTTCGTCGAGCGTGCCGAAACGCACGTTCAGGCCGGCCTGGCGCATGATCGCGGCCAGGCGGGCGACGTTTTCGAGGTAAAACGCGTTGCGCGTGTGGCGCTCCGGAATCACCAGCAGATTCTTCGCGTCCGGGCAGATCTTCTCGATCGAGGCCATCGCGGCCTGCACGGCCAGGGGCAGCACTTCCTGCGGCAGATTGTTGAATGCGCCGGGGAATAGATTGGTGTCGACCGGCGCGAGCTTGAACCCCGCGTTACGCAGATCGACGGAGCAGTAGAACGGCGGCGTGTGCTCCTGCCATTCGAGCCGGAACCAGCGTTCGATGGCGGGTGTGGCGTCGAGGATCTTCCGCTCGAGATCGAGCAGCGGGCCGTTTAACGCCGTAACTAGGTGCGGAACCATTGATCACTCGCAGACTGGAGAAAAAAGATTGTAGAGCAAATGCTTTGTCCATTTGGGGACGGTTTCTCCATTCGCAAGCGGACGCGAATGCATTCTCCCTATGGTCATGATAGGCGGGGAAATCTGCCGCTCACAAGAGAGCCAGCAAGAAAAAAGCCCGCCATGAAGGCGGGCCAAATCGCTGCGCTTGATCGTGATCAGACGAGCCCGGGAGCGCGGGCTCGCAGACGTTTTGCTTATTCGACGTGTTCGCCGTGCAGGCTCACGTCGAGGCCCTCGCGCTCCTCTTCTTCCGTCACGCGGATGCCCATCACCATGTCGATGATCTTCAGCAGGATGTAGCTCACCACGCCGCTGTAGATCAGCGTCGTCAGCACGCCCTTGGCTTGCACGATGATGCTGCCGTCCGCGCCGCCAATGTCCTTGACCGCGAACACGCCGGTCAGGAGCGCACCGACGATACCGCCGATGCAGTGCACGCCGAACGCGTCGAGCGAGTCGTCGTAACCGAGCTTGTGTTTGAGCCACGTGGCCGACCAGAAGCAGACCACACCCGCCACGATACCGATCACCAGCGCGCCGACTGTGCCGACGAAACCCGAAGCCGGCGTAATCGCCACCAGACCCGCCACCGCACCCGACACGATACCGAGCACCGACGGCTTACCCTTGGCCGCCCATTCGGCGAACATCCACGCGAGCGCTGCCGCCGCGGTGGCCACTTGCGTCGTGAACATCGCGAAACCGGCACGGCCGTCAGCCGCCACCGCCGAACCCGCGTTGAAGCCGAACCAGCCCACCCACAGCATCGCGCCACCGATCAGCGTGAGCGTGAGGTTGTGCGGAGCCATGGCTTCCTTGCCGTAACCGACACGCTTGCCAAGCACCAGCGCGCAGACCAGCGCCGCGATACCGGCGTTGATGTGCACCACCGTGCCGCCCGCGAAGTCGAGGATGCCCGCGCTAGCCAGCCAGCCGGTCGGTTCCCAGACCATGTGCGCGATCGGCGAGTAGACGATGATCGACCACAGCGTCATGAACACCAGCATCGCCGAGAACTTCATACGGTCGGCAAACGCGCCCGTGATCAGTGCCGGGGTGATGATCGCGAACGTCATCTGATAGACGAAGTAGACCGTTTCGGGAATCGTCGGAGCCAGATGGCTGACGGTCAGCGTCGTGGCCTTGTCACCCTTGACGTAGTTCATGCCCGCCATGAAGACGCGCGAGAAGCCGCCGATGAACGAGCTGCCCGGCGTGAAGGCGAGGCTGTAGCCCACCACCGTCCAGACGATCGTCACGAGGCAGGTGATCGCGAAGCTTTGCATCAGCGTCGCGAGCACGTTCTTCTTGCGGACCATGCCGCCGTAGAACAGTGCCAGACCCGGGATCGTCATGAACAGCACGAGCGCGGTGGAGGTCAGCATCCAGGCGGTGTCGCCCGAATTGATCTTCGACGAATCGACCGAGAACGGCGCGCTCGGTGCCGCCGGGGCGGCGTCGGCTGCGGGAGCCGATGCCTCAGGCGCGGCTGCTGCCGGTGCCGAAGCTGCTGCGGCGGCTGGCGCGGCCGAGGCGTCGGGCGCCGGGGCGCTGGCGGTCGCATCGGGAGCCGAGGCGGCTGCGGGAGCGGACGCGTCGTCCGCAAAGGCGGCGCCCATACCGCCCGCGAGCAGCGAACCGGCCATCAGCAGGGACATCAATAATTTGCGCATCTTTCGTTTCCTCTTATCGCTATCTATGTCGCTATCTTTTCGTGTTACAGAGCGTCCGCGCCGGTCTCCCCGGTGCGAATCCGGATCACCTGCTCGATCGGCGTGACGAAGATCTTGCCGTCGCCGATCTTGCCGGTGCGCGCTGCGCGTTCGAGCGCCTCGATCGCCTGGTCGACGATGTCGTCCGAGACAGCTGCCTCGATCTTCACTTTCGGCAGGAAATCGACGACATATTCAGCACCCCGATACAGCTCCGTGTGGCCCTTCTGGCGGCCGAAGCCTTTGACTTCCGTCACCGTGATGCCCGAGACGCCGATGGCCGACAAGGCTTCGCGCGCCTCATCGAGCTTGAACGGCTTGATGATTGCGGTAATGAGCTTCATGAAATCCCTCGCTAAGTTGCGTAACCCGTTGCCTAACCGTTTTGCGTACCCATAACCCGTTCGCGTGGTCTCGTCCCTCTGCCGGCGAAAAGCGTCCGGCAGTGCGCGCGGGGCAGTAACAGCAACTCGCATGCCATGTTGTGTCAGACTGCGCACCGCGCGCCAGGAAAGGCGCGCAAGCGACCCTGGCCGGATGGCTAACGATGGCCGGGCACGCTGGCGCGGCGTATGGATCGTTGCTAGAGTGTTCGAAGGTTTAAACGCGAGGGCGGCGCACCAAAGGCGCTCATGCCGCAGCGGCGCGCAAATGGGGGCGCACCAAAACAGCCCATGCGTGATGACAAAGCACAGGCGTAACGAAATATGCACATTTTTTGTGCACAAAGGGGAACACCATGAAACAACCAAACGATGTTTTCAATGACTTTCAGGCTCGTATGAGCGAGCTGTTCAAGAACTCGCCGGCCAAAGACGTCGAACGCAACGTGAAGGCCATGCTGTCGCAGGGCTTTTCGAAACTCGACCTCGTCACGCGCGAGGAATTCGATACGCAGACCCAGGTGCTGGTACGCACCCGCGCCCGCCTCGAAGAGTTGGAGCGCCGCGTCGCCGAACTCGAACAGAAGCTGCCGGTCACCTCACCAACGCCTTAATGCATCGCTTGTAGCGCACCAGCTGCGCAGTGCTGCCCATCACAGGCAAGCGAGCCGTGACGTCATCAGCGTTTTAGGGGACTTGCGCGCGCCTTCGGCGCGCCGTCCGACGGGAGAAGATATGTCGCTTGCCGTGGTGCGCAGTCGCGCGCCGGCCTCTGGCCGCGCGCCCGAAGTTACTGTCGAGGTTCACCTCGCAAACGGATTGCCCTCATTTTCGATCGTCGGCCTTCCTGACTTGGAAGTGCGCGAAAGCCGCGAGCGCGTGCGCGCGGCACTGCAAAACTGCGGCTTCGACTTCCCCGTCCGACGTATTACCGTCAATCTTGCCCCCGCCGATTTGCCGAAGGAATCCGGCCGCTTTGACCTGCCGATCGCGTTGGGCATCCTCGCGGCGAGCGGGCAGATTCCCGTTGAATCCCTGCTGTATCGGGAGTTTGCCGGCGAGCTATCGTTGACTGGCGCGCTGCGGCCGATGCGCGGCGCTTTCGCGATGGCGTGCGGGACGGCCCGCAGCGGCGCGGCTCAGCGCGGCGCGCACGACGGCGGCTTCTCATCTTCCGCGATCCCCGGAGAGTCGACCGTGGCCCCGCTCCCCCCGGAGCGTACTCCGCAGCTCTATCTCCCTGCCACCAGCGCGGCGGAAGCCGCGCTCGTGCCCGGCGTCGATGTCTACGGCGCCGCCGACCTGCCGTCGCTCTGCGCCCACCTCGCCGGAGCGCCCGACGCACGGCTTTCTCCCGTCGCTGCACCTGACCTCGCCGAAAGCGCGCCCGCTGCCGCGCCCGACATGGCCGACGTGATCGGCCAGCGCGGCGCGCGCCGCGCCCTCGAAGTCGCCGCGGCCGGCGGGCACCACGTGTTGCTGATCGGACCGCCCGGCGCGGGCAAATCGATGCTCGCCGCCCGCCTGCCGGGCCTGCTGCCCCCCATGACCGACGACGAAGCGCTCAGCTCCGCCGCCTTGCTGTCCGCCAGCCGGGCTGGCTTCACGGCGGCGCAGTGGCGGCAGCGCCCGTTTCGGGCGCCGCACCATTCGTCGAGCGCAGCGGCGCTGGTCGGTGGGCGCAATCCGCCGCAGCCCGGCGAGATCACGCTGGCGCATCTGGGCGTGTTGTTCCTCGACGAACTGCCCGAATTCAGTCGCGATGTCCTCGAAACGCTGCGCGAGCCGCTCGAAGCCGGTCGCATCACAATCTCGCGCGCCGCCCTGCAGGCGGATTTCCCGGCGGCCTGCCAGCTGATTGCCGCGATGAACCCGTGCCCCTGCGGATGGCGCGGTGACCCGGGCGGCCGCTGCCGCTGCACGCCGGAGATCGCGGCGCGTTATCTGCGCAAGCTGTCCGGCCCTTTGCTCGATCGAATCGACATTCAGCTTGAGATTCCGGCGCTCACGCCAGCCGAACTTGCGGCTCGGTCGGCGACGGCCGGCGAGGCGAGCGCGGCGATCGCTCGACGGGTATGCGTCGCACGCGAGCGACAACTGCGGCGGCAGGGCAAGACCAATCGCGAACTCGGTGGCCGGGAAGTGGACGAGGTCTGCCGCCCCGACACGGCGGGCGAAGCGCTGCTGCGTGAAGCCGGCGAGCGCTTCCGATGGTCAGCGCGTGCTTACTATCGGGTGCTCAAGGTCGCCCGTAGCATCGCCGACCTCGCAGGCGTGACGATGCCGAGCGCTGCGCAGATCGCGGAGGCCATCCAGTATCGACGGGTTTTTGGCTCGTTATGAGGAGAAAAATATGCTGTCAAGACTTGACTTATGCACACATGCACGCTTCGGATAGATTTTGATACATCTGAAAGGTGCGCTGAAGGGCTCAATCGAAACCCGTTGATTTAATTGGCTTTTTTAAAATATTCAAAGTCGCGGAGAACTGACAGGATGCCCGCGGGACGGGCATCGGCGGCAGATACCGGCGAGTTCTCAACAGAGTTATCCACAGGCGCGCCGAGCATGGGGAAAACTTCAACGTAAACCGGGAATTAGCGCACGATGCTGCGAAGAAACTTTCACTATAAACGTCGCTCCTTCGCGCGCCCGATCGGCCAAAAATACCGCCTTCAATAAAGTTTGAACGACGAAAAAAACTGTTCGACCTGCTCTGGCGGCAGCGGTTTGTCGGCGATGATTGCCGCCTGATAGACGTGCCGCCCGCGTGCCGCCAGGCGGGCGTAGACCGTGCGCATTTCATGCTGCGAGCCCGCCTCACCGGTGAGCTTCATTTCGAGGCCCAGCACCTGGCCGCCCGCTGCGAGCGGGATTTGCACCGCGTGCGCGTCGGGCGCCACGCCAACGTTACGAGCGAGGCCGTCGCGCAGAAAAGCCAGCGCGGCACGCTGCGTGGCTTCCTGGTCGTCGGGCAGCATGACGGTGCCGACCGCGAATACCGCGTTACCGGCTTCGGCCGTTTGCATCGCCATCGGCATCGCCGCGCCGCCGATCTGCACCGGCCGCTGATCGTTGCCCGGCTTGGCGGGAAAGTCGACGGTGTAGCCGTTGTCGTTGTTCATGATGGTGCGCCAGTCGAAGGTCGGCGAGCAGGCGCTCAACGCGGCGCCGAGCACCAGCGCGCAAGCAGTCGCAGCGAGCAGCCTACGCCCGCGCGGCCGGCGCGAAGAAGCGTCCGGAGCGCCGACCGGCGGGTTGTCATCAGCTGGCAGGCCGCTTCGGAAACGGCTACCGAAAGAAAAGCAGGCAGGAATTGGGGCGAGGAAACGGCTAATGCAAAAGGCAGCTCGGAACATGGGGACAGAAGATCGGACCGACCGAAACGTAAAACCCTATTATCCGCTGCCGCCCCGCCTCCTGCCGCGCCGACGGAATGGGGCTACAATAGCGACGCTGTTCAGCACCGGCCCAACGGCCCGATCGACCCACTGGCCCGCGCGTTCCGCGCGACTCTCGAGGTTCCGTTCATGAGCTCCAACCCATCTTCCGCCGCCCGGCGCGCGAGCCCACTGCGCTACATCATCGCAGCCGCCGTGGCGATCGTGCTGGCGGTCGCCGGCTACTTCGCGTTTGCGGGTCAGCAGCGCGTGCCCGATGCGACCTTCACGCTGCTGTCCGGCCAGAAAGTCACGACCGCCGACCTGAAAGGCAAGGTCTATCTCGTCAACTTCTGGGCGACGAACTGCGATACCTGCATGAAGGAAATGCCGCAGATGGTCGAGACCTATAACCGTTTCAAGGGCCGGGGCCTCGAATTCGTGGCGGTTGCCATGAACTACGACGCGCCGATGTACGTGACCAACTACACGCAAACGCGCCAGTTGCCGTTCAAGGTTGCCATGGACGACGGCTCGGCCGCCAAGCAGTTCGGCAATGTGCAACTCACGCCCACCACGTTCCTGATCGACAAGGACGGCAAGATTCTGAAGCGTTATGTCGGCGAGCCCCAGTTCGCGGAACTCGACCAATTGCTGGAAAAGGCGCTGAAGGCGTAACGGCCTTCGCCCCGGCTCGATCCGAGTCGATTCGAGTCGAGTCGAGTCGATCCGATTCAACGCGCCGGCCGCGCCTTGCCGCCGGCGCCGTTCCTCACCGCTCCCCTTCCCCTTTGGCCGCCAGGCCATATCGCTTGATTTTCTCGTAGAGCGTGGCCTTGCCGAGCTGCAGCTTGTCCGCCGCCACCGCTACTGCCCCGCCGGCCTGCTCCAACGCTTGCGCGATCATCGCCCGCTCGAATTGCTCGACACGCTCCTTCAACGGTTGCGTGGCCGCGGGGTCGTCGGCGCAAGACATGACCGGATCTTCTGCGACGCCGAGCACGAAGCGGTCGGCGGCATTGCGCAGTTCTCGCACGTTGCCCGGCCAGTCGCGCTGCATCAGGCTCGCGCGCTGGCGATCGGTGAGAATCGGCGCAGGACGCTGGTAACGCACCGCCGCATCCAGCAGGAAGTGTTCGAAGAGGGGCACGATGTCCTCGCGACGCTCGCCCAACGGCGGCAGCGCGATCGTCACCACGTTCAGCCGATACAGCAGATCGCGCCGGAACGAGCCATCCGCGACGTGCTCGGCCATGTCGCCCTTCGCTGCGGCGACCACCCGGCAATTCACGCGAATCGGCTGGTTCGAGCCGAGCCGCTCCAGCACGCCGTCCTGGAGCACGCGCAGCAGCTTGACCTGCAACGCGAGCGGCATGCTCTCGATCTCGTCGAGAAACAACGTGCCGCCCGACGCATGTTCAAGCTTGCCGATTCGCCGTTTCGCCGCGCCGGTGAAGGCGCCCGGTTCGTAGCCGAACATCTCGGACTCGAACATCGGCTCCGGCAACGCGCCGCAATTCACTGCGATAAACGGCTTGTCGCGCCGCGGCGACAGCTCGTGCAGACTGCGCGCGATCAACTCTTTCCCCGCGCCGGTATCGCCATTGATCAGCACGGAGGCGTCGGTCGGCGCGATGTTCGCGATCAGCCGCCGCACCTGTTCGATCGCGGGACTGCGGCCGATGATCCGCGGCGCCACCGAGTTCTGCTCCGCCAGTTCACGGCGCAGGGCGAGATTCTCCAGCACCAGCTTGCGGCGCTCCAGCGCGCGCCGCACGGTTTCGATCAGGCGCTCGGATGCGAACGGCTTCTCGATGAAGTCATACGCTCCGTCGCGCATCGCCTGCACGGCCATCGAGATATCGCCGTGGCCGGTGACCAGAATCACCGGCACGTCGGGCGCTCGCTCGTGGCACTGCGCGAGCAGATCGAGCCCGCTCGCGCCCGGCAGGCGAATATCGCTGACGATCACGCCGGAGAAATCCGCGCTGATCATCTTTGCCGCGGCTTCCACCGACGCATGGCCGACCACGTCGAAGCCCGCCAGTTGCAGGCTCTGCACGCTGGCGCGGCGCACCAGTTCGTCGTCTTCGATATACAGCACTTGCAGGCCGTGGTTCAGCATCGCGTTTTCCATCTTGATTCAGGAACCCGTGGTTAGCGGGTCCGCCGGGTGGTTCGTCTGCACGCGCGCGCGGCGCAGCGTCAACACGAATAATGCACCGCCGTCCGGCGCGTTGCGCGCGACCAGCGTGCCGCCGCAATCGCGCGCGATCGACGACGAGATCGCCAGCCCGAGTCCCAGCCCCTGCCCCATTTCCTTGGTTGTGAAGAACGGTTCGAACAGACGCGGCAGCACGTCGTCGGGAATGCCGGGGCCGTTGTCGCTCACCATGAGCGACACGTTCGCCTCGGCGACTTCGATCTCGATCGCGATGCGCGGCGCGCTCATGCCGGCAATCGCGTCGAGTGCATTGCCGAGCAGGTTGATCAGCACCTGTTCGAGCCGCAGGTCGTCGCAATGCGCGATCAGTTCGGGATGGTCGTCGGTGAGACTGAGCGGTGTGCGCGCGCCGCTCACCGCATCGCACAGCGTGAACGCGACTTCGACGCCCTGCAAGCGCTTCTGCAGCAGCCCGACGACATTGCGCAGCGCCCGCATGATCGGCGCGCGCGCATTGCGCGGCCGCGCCCGTCCGACGAACAGCTTCAACTGATTGGTGATCTTGCCCATGCGCTCGGTAAGCGCCGCGATCGCTTCGAGGTTCTCGCGCGCCGACGCCTGGTCGCCGCGTTCGAGCAGCACGCGCGTGTTGTCCGAGAAACTGCGCAACGCGGCAAGCGGCTGATTCAATTCATGCGTGATGCCCGCTGCCATTTGCCCGAGCGCGGCGAGCTTGCTCGCCTGGATCAGCTCGTCGTGCGCGGCGCGCAACTCCTGCTCGGCGCGCGTGCGCTCGATCACTTCCTTCTGCAACTGTTCGTTCGCCTGCGACAGATCCACCGTGCGTTCGGCGACCCGCTGATTCAGTTCCGCGTAGGCCTTTTGCAGCAGCGTGCGGCTGCGCATCATCTCGCGCACGCGAGCGCGGCGCATACGCCAGTAGAACGCGAGCAACACGATGGAGATGTAGGCGAAGCCGGTGACGATGGTCGCCTTGCGCGCGTCGGCGTCGACCGGATCGACGGGCGACATCGTGATCAGATGCCAGTCGGGGATGCCCATGCTGCGGCGCGACGCGAGATAGCGCGGCGCATAGCGGCCGCCGCCGATGCGCACGATCTGCGCATGGCCTTCGAGCGTGCGCTCGATCGTCAGCGGCAGCGGCGCGATGGTCTGCTGCGCGTACTGCCGCGCCTGGTAGATCGAATCGGCGACCGGTCCCGACAGCGGCCGTATCGTGTGATATTTCCACGCCGGCACCGAGGACAGAAAGATCACGCCGTGATCGTCGGTGACGACGAGCGGCTCGGACGCATCCGCGCCCTGAAACCATTCGAGATCGAGTTTGACGACCGCCACGCCGACGATCTTGCCGTCGCGCCGCACCGGTTGCGAGATGTAATAGCCCGGCGCCTGCGAAATCGTGCCGATGCCGAAAAAGCGGCCCACGCCGCCATTGACCGCATCGAGAAAATACGGCCGGAACTGATAGCCCGCGCCGATGAAACTGCCCGGCCCGCGCCAGTTGCTGGCGGCGACGCAGTAGCCGTCGAGCGGAATGATGTACGTGACCGTGGCCCGCGCGTGGCGGTTGAGGTCTTCGAGATAGAGGTTCGCGCGTTTGACGTTGGCCGGGCTGGGGTCGACCAGCACGTCCTGCACGATGGGATGCTCGGCAAGCAGATAGGGCAGCGACTCGTAGCGTTCGAGCGTGCTCTTCAGCGCGCTGGCGGTGCGCTCGGCGCGCACGGCGGCGTTGCGCCGCAGGTTGTCGATGCCGCTTTGCCACGCGATGCTGTAGGTCAGTGCACACGCCGCCACGAGCCCGGCAACGAGCGCGAAGAGGATCAACAGGCGGCGCGTCACGTTGGCAATGTCCGATCGGTCAGGATCGGACATTGTGGCATAAGGCGGCGCGCCGCCGTCGCCAGCTTCGCGATGCGGGGACGCGGTGGATCGGCGCGGAGCACCCGGTTTCATACGCGGGTGTCCGCAGCCGTTATGGAGAAGTCCGAACCTGCGCGCGGCTTAAACGCCGGCCGGTTCTTTGACCGCCACGTCGCCGCGCAACGCGGCATTCAGCTTGTTGCGGTCCAGCTCCTTTTCCCATGCCGACACCACGACCGTCGCCACGCCGTTGCCGACGATGTTCGTCAGCGCGCGGCATTCGCTCATGAAGCGGTCGATACCGAGAATCAGCACCATGCCCGACAGCGGAATGGTCGGCACCACGGCCAGCGTCGCGGCCAGCGTGATGAAGCCCGCGCCCGTCACGCCGCTTGCGCCCTTCGACGTCAGCATCGTCACCGCCAGCAGCGTGAGCTGTTGCGCCCACGTGAGTTCGGTGTTGGTCGCCTGGGCGATGAACAGCACGGCCATCGTCATGTAGATGTTGGTGCCGTCGAGGTTGAACGAGTAGCCGGTCGGCACCACGAGGCCCACCACCGAGCGCGAGCAGCCGAGCTTTTCGAGCTTGAGCATCAGTTGCGGCAGCGCGGCTTCCGACGAACTCGTGCCGAGCACGATCAGCATCTCTTCCTTGATGTACGCGACGAAGCGCAGGATGTTGAAGCCCACGAAGCGCGCGATGATGCCGAGCACGACCACCACGAACACGATCGCGGTCAGATAGAACGTGCCGATCAGCTTGAGCATCGGCAGCAGCGAGCCGATGCCGTACTTGCCGATGGTGAACGCCATCGCGCCGAACGCGCCGATCGGCGCCAGCTTGGTGATGATGCGCACGATGCCGAACAGGATGTGCGAGAGCCCTTCGATGAAGTTCGTCACCACCTTGCCCTTCTCACCGGCCGTCGCGAGCACCGCGCCGAACAGCAGCGCGACCAGCAGGATTTGCAGGATCTCGCCTTGCGCGAATGCCGACGACAGCGTGTCTGGGATCAGGTGCATCAGGAAGTCGACCGTGGTCTGGCCGTGCGCCTTCGCGGCGTACGACGCGACCGCCCTGCCGTCAAGCGTGGCCGGGTCGATGTTGAAGCCGGCGCCCGGACGCAGCAGGTGGGTGGCGAACAGGCCGAGCACCAGTGCGAAGGTCGAGACGATTTCGAAGTACAGCAGCGCCTTGCCGCCGACGCGCCCGACCTTCTTCATGTCCTCCATGCCGGCGATGCCGGTGACCACCGTGCAGAAGATGATCGGCCCGATCACCATCTTGATCAGCTTGATAAAGCCGTCGCCGAGCGGCTTCATGTCGACGGCGAGATTCGGGTAGAAATGCCCGAGTGCGATACCGATGACGATCGCCACGATCACCTGGACGTACAGCACTTTATAGAAAGGTTTCTTCACGATGATTCCTGCTTGGTGAGATGAGCTCTAGGCCTGCCACTGCGCATCACGCGAACGAAGATTCGTCAGCCCGTGCACGGCAATAGGCCGCGACAAGACGACGAATTCAGAAATACCGGGAAGGGAAATCGGACATCGTTGTCTCCTTGCTTTAGTTGTCGGACCGTTGCGGCCGCACCCTCTGTTTTGCAAGGTCGATGCCAGGCGGATATAAATCTTAGCGCCTTGATTCTTATGCGATTTTTATCGCAGCAACACGAATGCCGTCCGGGATTCCGGAAATCCGGACGAGGGCTGTCGGGGAATCCGGAATTCGTCGAGGCAAACCTTGCGGGAAAACCCGTAGCCCTTTTTTGCGTGTGCCTACGGTTTGCCGGCGCGAGTGTACCGGCCGCACCGCTTCACCCACGCTCCAGCGCCCGCGTCATGCAACCCTCAGGCCGGACTCGCCGGTGCGGACAACATGTCGTGGTGCAGCTTGTCGATGCGATCCGTGCAAATCATGTCGACGCCCCATTGCGCGAGCAGTTGCGCGCGCGCCGGGTCGTTCACCGTATAGGCCAGCACGCGCAACCCGGCCGCGCGAATCTGCGCGACCAGCGGCTCGCTCAGATAGCGGTGGCTCGCGTGCAACGACACGCAGTCCAGTTCACGCACGATGCGCAGCCAATCCGCCGGCACCTCTTCGAAGAGCATGCCGCGTTGCAGCGACGGAGCGCCATCGCGCGCGGCGGCAAGCGCCTCGAACGAAAACGACGACAGCAGCGGCGGCATCTGTCCTTGCCACAACGTCAGCGCGCCCCTTGCCACCAACGTGCCGGTGAGCACCTCGCGGCCCGGACACGGTTTGATCTCGATGTTGGCGGCGATGCCGTCGCGTACGCAACGTTGCGCCGCATCGGCGAGCGTCGGCAAGCGCGTGCCGGCGAATTGCGGTCCGTGCCACGCGCCGGCGTCGAGCGCGGCCAGTTGCTGCCACGTGTGTTCGGCGGCGGCGCCGTGGCCGTTGGTGGTGCGGTCGAGCTTGTCGTCGTGGAGCAGAAAGAGCTGGTTGTCGGCCGACAGCTTCGCGTCGAATTCGACCATGCGGTAGCCGTAACGCACGCACGCGTCGAAACCGGCCAGCGTGTTCTCCGGCGCCAGCGTGCCGCCGCAGCGATGCGCGACCAGGCGCGGATAAGGCCAGTCTGCGGATAAACCGCGATCAATCCCGTTTGCCACGTCTCGTTCCCTTGCAGAAAGAGCGGTTGAGTTTGCTCGCGATGCGGTGCGTTGCAAGCCGCTATCACCTGCAACGGCGTTCATACGGCACGCTGGGCGGCTTCACACGCGAGTCCCGCGCGTAGTATCGCGCGTGGGCGAATGCGGCGATAGTCTGGCGTGGGCGCGCGCCTCGTCTCGTCGCGTTCTTCAGTCTTTGCAAGTTCGTGATCAGGATGACGAAGCGTCCGGGCTCGCGGATCCCTCGCCGCGGCGCAGTGCCAATGTTTCCCGCCTCATGTGGAATTGATGCGTGCCGGCGTCCGGCCGTTGCAGACACAAGCTGGCGTAGTCCGCCGCTGCCCCGACGCCGCCGGGCAGCGGCGCTCATGCCGCCTTTAACGCGCTTGCGAAGCCGCCTGGGCACGCACCCTGCCGCCGTCGGTCTGCGGCAGCAGCAGCGTGCTCACCACGCCGATCAACAGACTGAACAACACGTAGTACAGCGGCGCGGCATTGCTGCCCGTCACCTTGACGAGCCACGTGTTGACGAACGGCGCCAGTCCACCGAACAGCAGCACGGCCAGGTTGTACGTGAGCGCCGCACCCGTCGAGCGCACGCCGACCGGAAACACTTCCGTCAACACGACCGGTACGGGCGCCCAGATAAAGCTCATGAAGAACGACACCCCCACTTGCAGCAGCAACAGCGAGTGGAACGAGGGCGCGGCGATGAAGTGATGGAAGAAGAACCACGCGGCCACGCCATAGCCGACCATCCCCGGCAGCAGCACCGCCCTGCGTCCGTATCGGTCGGACAGGTAGCCCGCGAGCGGACAGACGAGCAGGATGACGGCCGTTCCGAAAAAGGTCGCGAGATTCGCATCCGCCGTCGCGATGCCCAGGCGCTGCTTCGCGAAGATCGGCAGGAAGAACACGAACACGTACGCGGAGACCGTGCCCACCACGCAGATGCCGGTGCTGGAGATCATCTCGCGCGGATACTTGCGCACGAGATCACGCAACGGCGTGCGCGCGGCCTTCTCCGATGCGCTCGCGGCGCTGCGGCGATAGGCAAGAAACTCCGGCGATTCATCGACCTTCGAACGGATGATCCAGCCCACCGGGCCGATCAGGATGCCAAACAGAAACGGCAGGCGCCATCCCCATGATTCCAGTTGAGCCGCGCTGAGGTGGGTGGTGAGCAGGTACGCCACTGCGGCGCCCAGCGAGAATGCCAGCGCCTGCGAGCACATCTGGAAACTGCCGAAGAAGCCGCGCCGATGAGCGGGCGCGAACTCCACCAGCATCGTGGTCGCACCGCTGAATTCGCCGCCGGCAGAGATGCCCTGAATCATCCGGGCCAGTACCATCAGGATCGGCGCGGCGACGCCGATCGCGGCATAGGTCGGCAGCAGGCCGATCATGCCGGTGCCGAGCGCCATCAGCACGATGGTGACCGACAGCGCCTTCTTGCGCCCGACCCGGTCGCCGTACAACCCGAGCAGCACGCCGCCGAGCGGGCGTACGGCAAAGCCGATGCCGAAGGTCGCCAACGTCAGCATCAGCGAGGCGAGTGGGTTGTCGGCCGGGAAATACAGGCGCGCGATCGTCGCCGCAAACAGCCCGTAGATCGCGAAGTCGAACCACTCGAATGCATTGCCGAGAACGGAGGCAATCACCACCTTTCTCACCATCGACGGCGATTGTACGGGGTTAACGGACATTGCGAATCTCCATGAAGATGTGATTGGCGTGTGCGCTCAACCCAGCCGACGCCGCACGATTTCGAGGAACACCGCCGCGCCTGCCGGTGCCGTGTCGTCGTCGAAATCGAATGCCGGGTGATGGCACGTCAGGCCGTCGTGACCGAGGAAAAAGTACGAACCCGGGCGCTGCTGCAGCATGAAGGCGAAGTCTTCGGACGCCATCAGCGGGGCGACGTTGGAAATCACATTGTCGACGCCCAGCACGTGTTCCGCGGCGGCCCGCACGACGTCGGTCTGCTCAGGCGTGTTGACGGTGGGCGGAGAACTCTGCAGGTGCTCGAATTCGACCGTGCATCCATACATACGCGCCGCGCCGTCGCAAATATCGCGCATGCGCTTCAACGTCAGTTCCTGGGCCGCGACCGACAGCGTGCGCACGGTCCCTTCCAGCATGGCGGTGTCCGGGATCACGTTGATCGCGGTGCCGGCAATGAACTTGCAGACACTGACCACGGCGGTGTCGAGCGGATCGATATTGCGGCTGACGATACTCTGGATCGATTGCACGATGGCCGCGCCGATCATCAGCGGATCGATCGAGCGGTGCGGCATCGCGGCGTGGCTGCCAACGCCCTGGATGTCGATCCGGAAAAGATCGCAGGCCGAAAGAATCGCGCCGCTGCGCACGCCGACCTTGCCCGCCGGCAATGCGTTGTTGTTATGCAGCGCGTAGATTTCGTCGCAATGAAAGCGCTCGAAGAGACCATCGCGAATCATCGCCGAGCCGCCGCGCAGCGTTTCTTCGGCGGGCTGGAAAATCAGATGGACGGTGCCGCGAAATGCGCGATGCGCCGACAGATGCTTCGCGACGCCAAGCAGAATCGCCGTGTGGCCGTCGTGGCCACAGCCGTGGAAAACGTTGTCATGCGTCGAGCGGTGCGCGACGGTGCCCTTCTCCTCCATCGGCAGCGCGTCCATGTCGGCGCGCAATCCGATCGATGGCCCCGCGCCCAGCGTGCCCCGGATCGTGCCGACCACACCCGTGCCGCCCACGCCGGTCTGAACTTCGATGTCCCAACCAGTCAGCAGGCCGGCGACCAACTCTGCGGTGCGATGCTCGTGAAATCCCAGTTCCGGATGCCGGTGAATGTCCCGCCGCCACGTCCGCATCGATTCCGCGAGCGCACCCCATTCCACATTTGTCTGCATGCCGGCATCCCTCGAAACATGATGAAGGTCAGATCTTTTCGCCGCGGCGATGACGATCCCGTTACCGGAAGATACTTTAATAGTTGCAAATTTCAACTAGTGCTTTTACGGACGAACGGCGCGCGGCGGCCATGCTTCGTCTATCATCGAGCTTGATCTGAGCGGCAATCCACGCCGCCTAGGCGACGCCCCCGACCCAACCCGAGCCCGACAGTCCCAAGCGGTATGCCACCTGCCAAGCCGAAAGCCCGCGCGTTTACCGAAGACATGAAGTTTGCGCGCTTCCTCACGTTCAAACTGGATCTGATCAAGACCGAGATGATCAGCCGCGCCAATGCGGTGTACAAGCCGGCGTGCGGTTTCGACGTGCGCGCTCTGCGCGTGCTGCGGATCATCTGCGATGCGCCCGGTATCACGGCGACGGCGGTGAGGGAGCAGACCTTGATCGAGAAGACGCTGCTGTCGAAGCTGCTGGCGGATCTGATCGAGCGCAAGCAGGTACGGCGCACGATCCATCCGGATGACGCGCGTCACTTCCAGTTGTGGCCGACGACGACCGGCAAGCGCACGCGCGCGGCCAGCGACGAACTGGGGCAGGCTTTGGAGGCGGAGTTGTTATCGGTGTTGAGCGACGAAGAGCGCGCGGCGCTCGATCATATCGTCGACAAACTCGTCGACGCATTTCGCGCATCGGCACAACGCGAGGGCGCGAAGTCCACGGACTGATGCAATAGCGAGGTAGCAGCGTGGGATGAGACGGGTGGCCCGACGCAAAGCCGGCAGAAAAAAGCCCGCAACGCGTGCGGGCTTTTTCATCTTCAATACGGACAACGAGCTAAAGCGTTCAGACCACGCCGGCCCCATGCGCCTGCAAATCGGCGTGGTAGCTCGAGCGGACCATCGCGCCGACCGCAGCATGCGTGAAGCCCATCTTGTACGCTTCTTCCTCGTACATCTTGAAGGTGTCCGGATGCACGTACGAGCGCACCGGCAGATGGTGCTCCGACGGTTGCAGATACTGGCCGATGGTCAGCATGTCCACGTCGTGCTCGCGCAGGTCGCGCATCACTTGCAGAATCTCTTCTTCGGTTTCGCCGAGACCGACCATCAGCCCGGACTTGGTGGCGACGTCCGGATGCAGCGCCTTGAAGTCCTTCAGCAGCTTCAGCGAATGCGCGTAGTCCGAACCCGGACGCGCTTCCTTGTAAAGACGCGGCACCGTTTCGAGGTTGTGGTTCATCACATCCGGCGGCGCGGCGTTCAGAATGCCGATCGCACGATCGAGACGACCGCGGAAATCCGGCGTGAGAATTTCAATGCGCGTTTCCGGCGACAGCTCGCGCGTCTGACGAATACATTCGACGAAGTGCGCCGCGCCGCCGTCGCGCAGATCGTCACGGTCGACGCTCGTGATCACCACGTACTTCAGCTTCAGCGCGGCGATGGTGCGCGCGAGGTTGCCCGGTTCTTCGGGATCGAGCGGGTCGGGACGACCGTGGCCGACGTCGCAAAACGGGCAGCGGCGCGTGCACTTGTCGCCCATGATCATGAAGGTCGCGGTGCCCTTGCCGAAGCATTCGCCGATGTTCGGGCAGCTCGCTTCTTCACACACCGTGTGCAGGTTGTGTTCGCGCAGAATCTGCTTGATTTCGTAGAAACGCGAATTGCCGGTGGCCGCCTTGACGCGAATCCAGTCCGGCTTCTTCAGCTTTTCAATCGGGACGATCTTGATCGGGATGCGAGCAGTTTTGGCTTGCGCCTTCTGCTTCGCGGTAGCGTCGTAGGCGGCGGAAGCCGGCACACCTTCGAGCGCGGGGGAAGCTGCGAGGTTCGCGGTAACGTCAGTCATTCGTTCGGTCCAGTCAGGCGGTGAGCGCACCAGCCTGTGGTTGGGCGACGGCCGCGGGACTGCCGTCGAGGTTTGCGGTGAGGCATGCTGCAAGGGTACGGGCCACGTCGTCCCAGCCGGCGGCAACGCCGAGCGTTGCCATGTCGACCGTTTCGAGCCCCGCGTAGCCGCATGGATTGATCGCCAGAAACGGCCGCAGATCCATCTTCACGTTCAGGCTCACGCCGTGATAACTGCAGCCGTTGCGGATTTTCAAACCGAGTGCCGCAATCTTGGCGCCGGCATGCAGCCCGGCGTCGGGATGAGGCGCTACGTAGATGCCGGGGGCGCCGGCCTTGCGTTCTCCGGCGAGATTATACGCCGCCAGGGTGTCGATCACGGCCTGCTCGATCCGAGTGACCATGTCGCGCACCATCAGCTTGCGGCGACGCAAATCGAGCAGCAGGTACGCGACCACCTGGCCGGGCCCGTGATACGTGATCTGGCCCCCTCGGTCGACCTTGACCAGCGGGATGCCGCTGTCGGTGGCCAGCAGATGCGCCGGATCGCCGGCCTGCCCTAGCGTGAAGACGGGTGGGTGTTCGACCAGCCAGATTTCGTCGGGAGTATCGGCCGTGCGTGCATCGGTGAAGGCGCGCATCGCGTCGAAACTGGCTTCATAGGATTCGTTGCCGAGCCAGCGCAGCGTAAGCGGCGCCGTGGCGGGTGAGGGAGACGGGGAAACCGGGATGGTGCTCATGGTCCCGGCAGTTTACCGAAATACCGGGATCCGCGCCGGGGGTGACTGCATTCAAAAGGCCTCGGTGCGGACGGGCGCCGTGTTGCCGTGTGCGTTGTGTAGGGAGGGGCGCTGGCTGGAAGCGCATCGGACGGCGTGGCGGCACGTGTGCCTATTACCGCCAGTGACTTGGCGTCTCGGCGTCTCGGCCTATCGGCGCCCGCCGCCCAACAACGTCATCCGCGCGCCGCCCCGGCCTCAAACCGTGCGCCAACCGCCGCGCAGGCGCATCATCAACCGTTCACCGACCCGCGCGAGCCAGTTCAACGCGCGTTCGTCGCAGCGCGTCGGTACGGAAAACGCCACCTTCGCGTGCGTGGTGCCCTCGGCGCTCAGCCAGAGTCGCTCACCGCGCCGCAGCCGGAGCGTGTGGCCCGGTTGCAGCCAGTAATCTTCGGTGTCGTCGCTGCGCGTGACCCAGATCGCGCCGCCATGGACCACCAGCTTGGTGCTGCGTGCGACCTTCATCGGCAGCGTTTCGCCGTTACGGATTTCAAACGCAATGCTAGAGGAAATTTCTCGCATGATGCCCTCGCCAAAAATCGTTTCATGGCTACAATCGTAGGCGTAGCAAGGGTTTACGCAAAACGATCTATTTTCACCTCTATGTGAGAAATATTGCGATGGACCTCCGACAATTACCCGCGCTGAACGCGATCAAGGCATTCGAGGCCGCCGCCCGTCACGAGAGCTTCTCGCGCGCCGCCGACGAACTGTTCGTCACGCATGGCGCCGTCAGCCACCAGATCCGCGCACTCGAAGCCGAACTGGGCGTGTCGCTGTTTGCTCGCGACGGCAAGCGCGTGCGCCTTACCGAAACCGGCCGGCGCTACGCCACGCATGTGCGCACCGCGCTGATGGCGCTCGCCGACGCCACCCGCGAAATCCGCGCCGGCGACCGCGAGCGCCGCCTGGTGGTGTCGATGCTGTCGTCGTTCGCGGCGCGCTGGGTGACGCCGCGCATCGGCAGCTTCATCGAGGCGCATCCGCAATGGGACCTCGAACTGCTGTCCACCAACGCGCTGACCGACTTCGCGCGCGACGACGTCGACGTGGCGATCCGTTTCGGCTTTGGCAAATATTCGGGGCTGCATTCGGAGTTGCTGCTGGAGGAGATTTTCTTTCCGGCCTGCGCGCCGCATTTCAACGGCGGCAACCTGCCGAAAACGCCGGCCGATCTCGCCAAAGTCCCGCTGCTGCGTTCCGACGACGAATTGTGGCGCCCCTGGTTCGACGCCGCCGGCCTCACCGACTGGCCTGAGCCCAAGCGCGGCGTGCTGTACCAGGATTCGTCGAATCTGCTGCAAGCGGCGATCGACGGCCAGGGCGTCGCGCTCACGCGCCGCTCGCTGGCGATGCATGAGATCGCCGCGGGCCGCCTCGTGCGTCTATTCGATGTGGACGGGCCGAGCCCGTGGCAGTACTACTTCATCTGCCCACCGCAAATGCTCGACACCGCCCGCGTCAGGGCTTTCCGCGACTGGGTGTTCGACGAGGTGGGACGCTTCAAGCAGCTGTTCGACCGGGCTTGCGAGGCGAGACCCGCTGCGAGCCCCGGTCTGGCGGCGGACGCATTGCACGTCACGCCGTGATACGAAACATCGCGCGACGCGTTACAGCACCACTTTGACCATCGGATGGCCGGTCAGCGCGAGATAGATGCTATCGAGATGCTCACGGCTCGTGGCGCGCACGGTGACCGTCAGCCCCGTGTAGTTGCCGCCGCTGGACGGCCGCGTTTCGACGCGCGACGCGTCGACTTCGCCGTCGAACTGGCGGACCACCGTGACGATGGTTTCGGCGAACTCCGGATGCGATTTACCCATGATCTTGATCGGGAAATCGCAGGGGAAATCAAACAGTGAGTCGTTCGCGGGATTCATTCTCTACTCCTTGCTGCGCCTGTTGCGCTTCTTTGTCCTTGGCTCGCTGATACGCCGCATACAGCGCCGCGAACACCGCGCCCGGCTTGCCCTCGCCGACCGGCTGGCCGTCGAGCCGCGTGACCGGCAGCACTTCCTTGGTGGCCGAACTGACGATGATCTCGTCGGCCGCGCGCAACTCGGCTTCGCTGATCTCACGCGCTTCGAAGCGGATGCCGCACTCGGCCGTCAGCTCCTCGATCAGACCGTAGCGAATCCCTTCGAGGATCTTGTGGCTGCGCGGCGGCGCCGACAGCACGCCGTCCTTCACCATCCACACATTCGACGACGATCCTTCGGTCAGCATGCCGTCGCGAAACTGGATCGTCTCGAACGCGTCATTCTCCGCCGCGAATTGCGCCATCAGCACATTGCCGAGCAGCGACACCGACTTGATGTCGCAATTGAGCCAGCGGCGATCCTCGGCGCTCACGCAGGGCACGCCTCGGGCACGCTGCGCGGCGTCCGGCAGATTGAGCGGCGTGACCATCACGAACACGGTCGGCCGAATGCCGGCCGGGAAAGCGTGGCCGCGCTTCGCGACACCGCGCGTGACCTGAATATAGGCAATCGCATCCTGATCCGCCGGCAAACCGCCATCAGCCTCGTTGGCCGCGACCACCCGCTCGATCAGTTCGCGCCAGCCGGCGTCGTCGAACGGATTGGTGATGCCGATCTTGCCCACCGAGCGCGCGAGGCGCGCGAGGTGCTGCGGAAAACGGAACGCGGTGCGCCCGCCCCGATGCGCCAGGCGCGACGCGTAGAACGGTGCGACCTCGTAAATGCCGTCGCCGAAAATAAAGCCGCGGTCGAGCACCGGCACGCGCGCTTCGGACAACGGCACCAGCTCGCCGTTCAGATAAACGATCGGATCGAGCGAAACCTCGGAAACAGCGGTCATTGCGTCAGGCTCTTATTTCTTCTTGTTGAACATCAGCATCAGCGAATCCCACACGCGGCCCACCACGCCGGCTTGCGGCACGGCGTGCAAGGCCACCACCGGGAACTGCGCGAGCACCTTGCCGTCGGCCACCAGCTTGGCGACGCCGACCTGCTGACCGTTCGCGATCGGCGCGATCAGCGTGTCGACCTGCTCGATCTGCGGCTTGACCTTGTCGGCCATGCCCTTCGGCACGGTGATGTACTGGTCGCTCTTCACGCCGATCTGCACACTGTCCTGCGCACCCTTGTAGACGCGCGGCGTGCCGACCACCTGATTCGCCTTGTACAGATGCACCGTGTCATACGCGGTGTAGCCGTAATTCAGCATCTTCAGGCTGTCCTGCACGCGGTCGTGTTCCTTGGTCTCGCCCATCATCACCGAGACGAGACGGCGCGACGCGTCGGTCGTGCCCGGCAGCGAACGCTTCGCGCTCGCGATCAGGCAGTACCCCGCCGCTTGCGTGTGGCCGGTCTTCAGGCCGTCCACGGTCGGGTCGATCCACAGCAGGCGATTGCGGTTCGGCTGCTTGATCTTGTTGTACGTGAAGTCCTTGACCGAGAAGATGTTGTAGTAGTCGGGGAAGTCGCGGATCAGACGCGCCGACAGCACCGCAAGGTCGCCCGCGGTCGTGTAGTGCTGCGGGTCGGGCATGCCGTTCACGTCGGCGAAATGGGTGTTCTTCATGCCGAGGCGCTGCGCTTCGGTGTTCATCATGTTGACGAACTGCGCTTCGCTGCCGCCGACCAGTTCGGCCAGCGCGATCGCCGCGTCGTTACCCGACTGGACGATCATGCCGTACACGAGGTCGTGCACGGTGACCGGCTTGTTCGCTTCGATGAACATGCGCGATTCGTCCGTGCGCACGCGGCGCACCGCTTCGCTCGGCATCACGGTCTGATCCATCGTGATCTTCTTCGTCTGCAGTGCTTCGAAGACGAGGTAGGCGGTCATCAGCTTGGTCAGCGACGCCGGCTCCACGCGCTCGTCGGCATTGCCGGAGGCGAGCACCTGGTTGCTGGTGGCGTCGACGAGCACCCACGAGCGCGCGTTTACCGCCGGCGGCGGCACTTGCGCGAACGCGGTGCTGGCAGCGAGGGTCGCCGGCAACACGATGCCGAGGGTGATGGCGCGGCTAAGTTTGAGGGGGACGAAGGAAGCAACTGACGGGAAGGACGTGCGGCCGGTGGTGGAGAAACGCATAAGGTCGGTTCGTGCGGAAAATACATCGCGCGCAGGGCGCATAGTTTGGAAGAGCCGGTCGGCGGGCGTCCGGCCGTAAAACGGCGCGGCGCCCATTGGACTTCCGGCGACCTGGTTGGTTCGCGCAGCACGCCCCACAGGCACCGCTGCGCGCGAAATGACGCTCCGCGACGCGCGAACTGCCGGATGGACCGTGCTGCGCTCAAAAAAAGAGCGCTCATTATACGCGCGCTATCCGGCCAATCCCGCGTGGCACGATCCGATTAATTCGCGGTTTCGCGTACCTGTACCCCGGAAAACGCGCGCGCGGCGCGGATCATCGCCACGCGTCGACGATGATCCGCTTCAGCACGTGCAGTTTGCGGTGCAGGAAATGTTCCGCTCCGGGAATCACGACCACGGGCAATTCCTGCGGACGCGCCCAGTCGTAAACGGATTGAATGGGAACGGTCTCGTCGGTCTCGCCGTGAATCACGAGCGTGTTGTCCGGCACCGGCGCGACATTCCAACGGCTCGCCGCGGTCCCGACCAGCACCATTCGCTCGATCTCCTGACCTTCTTCGCGCAGCTTCGCGGCCACGTGCGACAGCACGAAGGTGCCGAACGAAAAGCCCGCGAGCACGAGCGGCAGATCGCCCTGCCCGGCTTCGGCGCGCATGTGGTCCAGCACCGCGCGCAGATCGTCGCGCTCGCCGATGCCCGCGTCATGTTCGCCCTGCGTCTGGCCGACGCCGCGAAAATTCGAACGATAGGTGACGTAGTTCAACTGCACGAGGGTGCGCGCGAGCGTCTGCGCAACCTTGTTGTCCATCGTGCCGCCGAACAGCGGATGGGGATGCGCGACCAGCGCGATGCCGCGCGGCGCGGCGCCGTTCTCGCGCATCTCGTCGGGCAGATCCAGCGCGACCTCGATCTTGCCGACCGGGCCGTCGATCAGATATTTCTTCGTGTGTACGTTCATGGGAATGCTTATTGATCGATTTTCAGACGCTCGACAATCTTGCCGTTCAGAAGGTGGGAGTCGACGATCTCGTCGATGTCGCTTTCGTCGACATACGTGTACCAGACGCCTTCGGGATACACGACGAGCGTCGGCCCCAGCTCGCAGCGATCGAGGCAACCAGCCTTGTTGATGCGCACCTGGCCGGGGCCGGCAAGGCCGAGTTTCTTCACGCGCTTTTTCGCGTACTCCTGCATTGCCTGGGCATTGCAGTTCGCGCAACTCGGGCGCTCGGCACCGGGTTCGCGCTGATTCAGGCAGAAGAAGACGTGGTGCTTGTAGAAGGAATCCATGATGTCCGGGACGAGACTGTAAGGGAGGGCCATGGCGCTGTCGGCGCGCCTCGTGTGCGGTCGATTATAGCGAGCGGGGCTGATGGCCGCCGATGCGGGCGAGGGGCGAGGCGTGCTGTGCGGGTCCATTCCGCTTGTGTCGGGCAGGCCACTCTCGCACCGCACCCATCTCACACGCGCTTCATACGCCGCTTGAGCCACGCCTGTTCGACGACAAACGCCAGCCACACCAGCGCCGCATACGGCCAGATCCACGCGAGCCAACGCGCGAGCCCGTTGAAGTGCAGATAACGCCCTTGCCGCCAGTCGGCCAGCACGACATCGAAATAAGGATTCACCGGCAGCAAATTGACGAACACCAGCGCAACCACCAGCGCCACGCTCGCGAGCGCCGCGCGCGAGCGGCGCCGCAGATGCAGCGCGAACAGCGCGGCAGCCGTGCCGCACACGAGCCCGGTGAGCGCACCGGGCGTCGCCCAGTCGAACGCGAGACCCGACTGCGACTGCAAGAACGTCGCGCCCACCTTCACGCCCAACGTGACGACGATGAACACGAGCAACAGCCGCGCCCGCGGCGCGTGGCGGCGCACCGGCAGCGACGCCAGCGCCAGCGCGGCAAACAGATTCAGGGTGGTGATCACGGCTTCCCACGCGTCGTCGGGCAACCATGCGGCGGCCACGGCTGGCCATGCGCCGACGTGCCAGCCCTGCGGCGCCCACGCGAGCAGCGCGTCCTGCGTCGTCGAATCGAAGCGCATCCAGAGCGCGCGCGGCCAGTTGCCGAGACCGAACAGGCGCGGCGCCGGATACATCGTCGCAAACGGCCATGCGACGACCAGACACGCGAGCGCAGCACGGTCGCGCTCGAACCACAGGAGCCGCATACGCCTCAACAAGCCGCGATCGAGCAACGCGCCGGTCGCGGGCGACATCATCGCCGCGCCGAGCAAAGCGCCGAGCGCGTTGGCGGCCAGATCGAGGTTGGACGCGACGCGCGTCGGCAGATACGTTTGCCCCGCTTCCATCACGCCCGACAGCAGCCCGCCGAGCACGAAGGCCAGCGCGACGGCCAATGGGCCGCGCCAGCGCGGATAGACCGCGAGCACCACCAACGCGCCGAGCGGCATATAGCCGAGCACGTTGGTGACGACGTCGAACGCCGTCAGGTACTGCGGCATGGGATCGAACAGATAGGCAAACGGCCCGAGCCCGAGCGAACGCCAGCCCGAAAACGGATACCACGAACCGTACACGATCAGCGCCGCATACAGCAGCAGCGCTTGCCGGGCCAGCACCGACGGACGGCGCAGCCAGGGTCGTTGGCTCATGCAGCGCTCCGTTGCGTGCGCTGCGGGCCCGTCATTGCGCGGCGACCAGCGCCTGCGTGCCGAGCCACGCACCGATCTGCGCGACCAGATCGTCGCTGGCCGTGGCGAGCGCCCGCGCGCCGCCGGCGGCGTCCGCGGAACTGGCCGGCGCCTGGGCGACGAACGTGCGCTGGCCGAGCACCTTGCCACTCTGGGTGAGCGTGGCGCGCGCGGTGATCGCCGCATGGCTTTCCGTCTGGCTGTCGAAAACCTGCTCGAACTGGCTCAGGTTGACTTTCAGCACCGGCGCGGACACGCCGTCCGCGCCCGTCAGCACGGTGCCGTGCGAACTGAGCGCGCCGCGCAGACGCTGGGTCAGCAACTGCGAAGGCATCATGGTCCAGTGGCTGTTCGCGTACGACGCGATCTGCTGCGCGTCGGCGTAGCTGAGGCGGTACAGCAGCCGGTTCGATTCGAGCACCTCGGGCGCGCTCACATCGAGCACCTTCACGGCCGGCAAGCTGCCCGCCGATACCGCCGCGCCCGGCGGCCCGAAGTCGAAGCGCGTGTCGGAGAGCGCCGCGGGCGCGCTCATGCAGCCCGCAGCCAGCACGCCGAACGCGAGCAGCACCGCCACGGCGGCGCTCGAGGACAACAATCGGTGAATCGGACGTGACATGAGCGTTCCTTTCTTCAAACCTGTTGATTCATCGGGCGGCGCGGCCGGCGGGCCAGGCGAAGCCGGCCTCGCCGGGTCCGGGCGCGGCCGGCGGTGCGCCGAACAGCACGCTGCGCGGACTGGTGCTGAACGTATCCGCTGCACGGTCCACCGAGCGGGCCGCCGAACGCACGTCTTCGGCGAGCGAATTGACGCGCGGCAGCGTGTCGTAGCCGACCCGCGCCGACAGCTCCTGCAACGTGGCGTTCATCGACGTGAGCGCGTCGCCCGCCTGTTGCGCGGCCGTGCCGACCTTGTTCAGGTTCATCTCGAACGGGCCGTTCGGACGGTTCAGGCCGGTGACCAGTTGATTGGTCGAGGCCAGCGTGCGGTCCAGCTGGTCGATCGTGCCTGGCAGCTTGCCGGTGACCGGCGTGATCTGCTGGGTCAACGTGGCAACGCCGTCGGCGGCTTTCTGGATGCTGGACGCCGTGGCGTGCAACTGGTCGGCCATTTCCGGCGAGAGAATATTGCTCACGTTGTCGGCGACTCTTTCGAGCTTGCGCAGCAGGATGTCGCCGCGTTGCTGCAATTGATCGAGCAGGCCGGGGCGCATCGGCAACTGCGCGACCGCGTGAGGCGACGACGGCAGCGGCCGCGGGTCGCGCCCGTTGTCATCCAGTTGAATGAAGGCGATGCCCGTCACGCCCTGAAAGCCGAGGCTGCCGAAGGTCGAGTGGGTAATCGGCGCGCGCGTATCGACGAGGATGCGCACCAGAATCTGCCCCGGATGGTTCGGATCGAATTTGATCGACTGCACCTTGCCGACGTCGAGCCCGCGATAGCGCACCGCGGCATCCGCAAACAGGCCGGTCACGTTGGTGCGCGCAATCAGGTCGTACGGCACCCGCACGGAACGGTCGACGTTGAACAGGAATGCCGCCGCCGCGATAGCCAGCAGCAGGACGATCGTGAAGAGTCCGGCCCAGAAGGCATGCGATTTGTTTTCCATTGTCAGGTTCCCTGGTTCACAGCGGCAATTCGGACGATGCCGGCTCGAGCGCCGCGCGCGGCAGCCTCGCGCGGCGTTCCGGCGGCAGCGCCTGCAACGCGCGGCGCCCGCGCAGGCCGAGGAAATATTCGCGGATGAACGGATGATCGACGCCCGCCGCCTCCTCGACCGGTGCGGCGACCACTACCTTGCGATCGGCCAGCACGGCGACGCGGGTGGACAGCGCAATCATCGTGTCGAGATCGTGCGTGATCATCACCACCGTCAAACCCAGCGCGCGATGCAGCGCGGAGATCAGCTCGACGAATTCGTCGGACGCCTGAGGGTCGAGCCCGGCGGTCGGTTCGTCGAGGAACAGCAATTCGGGTTCGAGCGCGATCGCGCGGGCAATGCCGACCCGCTTGATCATGCCGCCCGAGAGCGCCGACGGCATCTTCGATGCATGCTTGCACGGCAAGCCGACCATCTCGAGCTTGAGCATGACGATGTCGCGCAGCAGGTCTTCGGGCACCTTGCCGAGCTCGCGCACCGGCTGCGCGATGTTGTCGAACACCGACAGCGACGAGAACAGCGCGCCGCGCTGGAACAGCATGCCGGAGCGGCTGCGCATCAGCAGCGCGGTTTCCGGCGAGATGGTCGCGAGGTCCTCGCCGAACAGCTTGATGGTGCCGGAGGACGGCCGCTCGAGGCCGAGAATCTGCCGCACCAGCGTGGTTTTGCCCGAGCCCGAGCCGCCGACGATCGACATGATCTCGCCGCGCCGCACGTCCAGGTTCAGATGCTGGTGCACGATGTTGCGGCCGTAGCGCTTGGTGATGTCAATAACCTCGATCACCGGCTCGGCGATCGACGGCACGGGCTGGCCGCGCACGGCTTGGGTGAGTGGCGCGATCATCCTAACCCCACGTTCTGGAAGAGGATCGCGAACACCGCGTCCGCGAGAATCACGATGGTGATCGAGGTCACCACCGAGGTCGTCGTGCCTTCGCCGAGACTCTGCGAATTGGCCTTGATGCGAAAGCCGAAATGACAGCCGACGATCGCGATCAGCATGCCGAACGCGACGCCCTTGCCGAGGCCGATCCACAGGTTCGCGATCGGCACCACGCCCGGCAAGGCCCGCGCGAAATAGCTCATGTCGATGCCGAGCACGAGCTTGGCGGCGAGCGCGCCGCCGCTCAGCGCAACGATGTTGGTCCACATGACGAGCAGCGGCATCGCCACGCCAAGCGCGATCACGCGCGGCAGGATCAGGCGCAGGCCGTGGGGGATGCCCATTACGCGCATCGCGTCGAGCTCCTCGGTCACGCGCATCACGCCGATCTGCGCGGTGATCGCCGAGCCCGAGCGCCCCGCCACCAGAATGGCCGACAGCACCGGGCCCAGCTCGCGGATCACCGAGAGCCCGAGAATATTGACGATGTACTGGTTGGCACCGAACAGCCGCAGTTGCTGCGCCGACAGATAACTGAGCACGATGCCGATCAGGAACGCGACCAGCGCGGTGATCGGCAGCGCCCGGGCGCCCGCGTTGTAGATGTTCGCCGAGATCTCGGTCCACGGCGTGATTTTCGGCTTGCGCACGATCGCGAGCAGATCGAGCACGACGCGCCCGAGCATGCCGACGCCGCCGTACAGGTGCTCGAAGAACGAGAAGATCGCGAGACCCAGCCGGGTGAACGGATCGAACCGGACCACCGGCTCGGCCTTCTCGCGCACCGTGTCGAGCAACGCGATGCGCTCGAAGATGTCGCGCTGCGTGTCGGTGAGCGTCGTGTCCGAGGGCATCCTGTGGCCCCACACGCGCCACAGCGCCTGACCGCCGACGTGGTCCATCCGGTCGATGCGCGACAGGTCCCACTCGCCGATGCCCTCGGCGCCGGCGAGCGAGAGCAGCAGAGGAATCACGTGACCAGTGGCGCGGTCGCGCGCGAGCGCGAGCGCCGTCCACTGGCCCGAGAGCCGGACGATCTTGCCTTGGCTGCCAGCCGCGACTTCAAGGCCGGGCGGAGTGTCGTAGTTCAAGGATCGCGAGAATCTGGTTATCGGGTTAAGGGCCATTGTAGCGAAGGCGCGGCGGATGGGCCGTGCTCAAACCCCCATGGAGTTCGCTGTCGCTACAATATGCGGCATGAACGCTTCCAAGACTCCACCCCAAGCCACCAGCGCGGCCGGCGCCGACTGGCGCATCGACCGCGAGCGCGCGGTCGCGCTGTTCGGCGCGCATGCGCATGACTGGCCGATCGAAATCGTCGAGGAAACCGGCTCGACCAACGCCGACCTGATGGCGCGCGTCAAGGCGCTGCCGCGTAAAGCCGGCGCGCTGCCGCGCCCGATCGTGCGGGTCGCGTATCTGCAAACCGCCGGCCGCGGCCGGCGTGGCCGTCCGTGGTACGCGGAGCCGGGCAATGCGCTGCTGTTTTCGGTCGCGTGCGTGTTGCCGCGTCCGCTGGAAGGGCTGGCGGGGCTGAGTCTCGCTGTCGGCGTCGCGCTCGTCGACGCGCTGCGCTCGCTGCCGGTCGCCGGTCCCGGCCAGATCGCGCTGAAGTGGCCGAACGACGTGCTGCTCGAAGGCGACAAGCTGGCCGGCATCCTGATCGAAACCGCGTGGAGCACGCGCGACGCCAGCGCCGTCGTGATCGGCATCGGCACCAATGTGAAGGGCGCGGACGAACTGGCAGCGCAGGTCGGCGCGCTGAACGCCGATGTGCCGCCGCAGGCGCGCGGCGCGATGCCGACCGCGCTGCAACGCGCGCTGCCCAACGCCAATCTCACCGACACGCTCGCCGCCGAGCTGAACGCGCTCGAACCGGCTTTGCAGCGCTTCGGCGCAGAAGGCTTCGCGCCGTTCCAGGCGCGCTGGAATGCCGTGCATGCGTATGCCGGCCGCGAAGTCGTGCTGCTGGAACAAGGTGTGGAACTGACGCGCGGCGTAGCGGCGGGCGTCGACGAGCGCGGCCAGCTGCTGCTCGACACCGCCGCCGGTCGCCAGACCATCGCGACCGGCGACGTCTCGCTGCGTCTGGCCGACGGTGCCGCATGACGAGCGGCGCGCCTTATCTGCTGATCGACGCGGGCAATAGCCGGATCAAGTGGGCGCTCGTGCAGGCGGGCGGCACACAGCTCGCCGCTGGCGCGCTGGCACACATGAACCATGCGGCGCAGGGCGGCGCCGATCAGCCCGACTGGTCGAACTTGCCGACGCCGGGCAGCGCATGGTTATCCAATGTCGCCGGTGAAGGCGTCGCCGCGCGAGTCGCGGCGCTGCTCGATGCGCACTGGCCGCAACTGCCGCTCACCACGATCCGCGCCCAGGCGCAGCAATGCGGCGTGACCAATCGCTACAGCACCCCCGAGGCGCTCGGCAGCGATCGCTGGGCCGGCATGATCGGCGCGCATGCCGCGTTTCCCGGCGAACACCTGCTGATCGCGACGTTCGGCACGGCGACCACGCTCGAAGCCTTGCGTGCGGACGGCTGTTTTGTCGGCGGCCTGATTGCGCCGGGCTGGACCCTGATGATGCGCTCGCTCGGCGAGCACACGGCGCAACTGCCGACGCTCGACGCCGCCGCGGCACGTGGGCTGCTCGATGCCGATGACGCGCGCGACACCGCACGCCGCGGCCCGTTCTTCGCGACGGACACGCCGCGCTCGCTGTCCGCCGGTTGCACGCTGGCGCAAGCCGGTTTGATCGAGCGGATGTGGCGCGACTTGCAGGATGAATGGCAGGTGCCGGTGCGGCTCGTCGTCAGTGGCGGCGCCGTGCACGCAGTGGCGGGTGCGCTCAAAGTGCCGCATACTCGCCACGATTCGCTCGTGCTGTCCGGCCTCGCGCTGATCGCGGCCGAGTGCGCGGTGCAACAGAGCGCCTGAATCGCAACGCCGCCAACATAACAACGGCTCAACTTTCTCTGGACGGGACCACCCACAATGCTTCGCTGGCCGATCGCCATCTTGCTTCTTGCCAACATTCTGGCATTCGTCGCGGTGCGCGGCGTATTCGGCCCGGCGCCCACGGCCGGCGGCCGCGAGCCGAATCATCTGAATCGCCAGGTGCATCCGGACTGGCTGAAAGTGCGGCCGATCACCGCTGCCGAAGCCGCCGATCAGCCGGTCGTCGGAGCGCCGGCGCCGGCGGCGCCGGTTGCGGCATCGGCGTTGCCGCAGTAAGAAGCTGCGGGCGAAAGCACGACACAGCGCGGCAACTGCAGTTTCTTATGAACGCGAGCGCGCCGCGTGACCTTCACCGCAACACCGTTCAGCCTTGCGTGCGGACCTTCCTCAGAAGCGCGGTGGTCGAGCGATCGTGCTCGAAAGGAATCGCCAACGCCTTGCCGCCCCAGCCTCGCACGATCGCCGACTCCGGCAACGCGTCCATATCGTAGTCGCCGCCCTTGACCAGCACGTCCGGGCGCAACGCCGTAATCAGTTCGACCGGCGTCTTCTCGCCGAAGCACACCACGTAGTCGACGCTCTCCAGCGCCGCCAGCAACGCCATGCGGTCGGCTTCGTTGTTGATCGGCCGGTCATCGCCTTTGCCGAGCATGCGCACCGACGCATCGCTATTCACACCGACGACGAGGCACGCACCCAACGCCTTCGCATCGGCAAGATAGGTCACGTGCCCGCGATGCAGGATGTCGAACACCCCATTGGTGAACACGACCGGCGCGCTCAACGAAGGACGCAGCTTCACCAGTGCATCGCGCGTCAGAATCTTGCGTTCGAAAATAGCAGCCATGACAAAGTCGGAGAGAGAAAAATGCCGTCACGATACACGGTGCACGCCCTGAAGCAAAACGGCCCGACAAGCTCACGCCTGTCGGGCCGTTCCAGAAATCGTCAAACCGGTTCGCGGCTTCGGCACTAAAGGGCGCCTGAATCCGCGAGACATCATCACTACATCACGCCGGCTGTTCGGCCGACTTCTGCTCCGCCTGTAAGCGCGCCACCACTTCCTTGCGATAGCGGTTCAATTCCTGCGCCGTGGTGAACGTGCGCTCGAACAGCAGCGACAGGTTGTGCAGAATGCGCTCGACTACTTTCTTTTCCCAGCCGTCGTCGAAACGGATCTGTTCGTCGAGCCAGCGCTCGAGCCATTCCGGATCCGGCAGACGCGATTGAATCGTGTCGCGCGGGAACAGCGCCTGATTCACGTGCAGGTTGGTGGGATGCAGCGGCTTTTCCGTGCGGCGCGCCGAAGCCATCAGGACACCGATCTTCGCGAATGCAGCGCGTGCGATGTCGCCGGTTTGCACCATCGCCTTCTTCATGTAGCGCAGATACGCGCCGCCATGGCGCGCTTCGTCGCGCGAAATGGTTTCGTAGATCTGCTTGATGACCGGCTCGGTGTGCCACTCGGCCGCACGGCGATACCAGTGATTCAGGCGGATTTCGCCGCAGAAGTGCAGCATCAGCGTTTCGAGCGGCGGCGCCGGATCGAATTCGAAGCGCACGGCGTGCAGCTCTTCTTCGGTCGGGCACATTTCCGGTTTGAAGCGCCGCAGATATTCCATCAGCACCAGTGAATGTTTTTGTTCTTCGAAGAACCACACGCTCATGAACGCGGAGAAATCGCTGTCGTGATGGTTGTCACGCAGAAACATTTCCGTGGCGGGCAACGCCGACCATTCGGTGATCGCGTTCATCTTGATCGTCGCGGCCTGCTCGTCGGTCAATAGCGATGCATCGAACTTGTCCCAGGGAATGTCTTTTTCCATGTCCCATCGAACGGATTCGAGCGATTTATAAAGTTCCGGATAAAGCATGGTGTTCATAGTCCCACCCCTGTTCTGCGCATACTGTCTGTGTCTGTAACTACTACGTGTAGCATTTTCGTTCACGACGAACGAAATACACCGTTTGTCGGCCAAGCATTCAATTTTACGCGGTAATCAGCTGCCTAGATGCACCTGGCAGCAAAGAAGTGCAGGCGTCTTGCGCCAGCGCAACCCGTAAGTTACGCGCTGTGCGGCCAACCGTGGGTGAGGGATACCCTGTGCCTGAGGTCGAGCCAGTCTGCGATGAAAACCGCACCGTCCAGCCCTGCGCCGGTCGTACCGGCGGCAAATGAAGCGAGGGCGGCTGGATTGGTTCTTGTCAACGCGCGCCCAAAGCCAAATGAAGCTTACACAATGATAGCACGCGGGCTTTACCGATTTCGCATCACACAGCCCGCAATTCCGGTGCCCGCTTGAGCTGCGGCAAGAAAGCCCGCAATCGGCGCAGTGTGCCTCGTAATCGGCGGCAAAAGCATGACAGGCGGCGAATCTGCGTTTTGAGCCGGCCCGGCCTTGCGGTTTTGGCGCTGCGGCGCGAGGCGCGCGCCGCGGTCTTTCGTTCCTGCCTTTAAATAGACTTTTTCGCAGTCGAACCGCTCGTGCCCGTGCTGCTCGTGCGTTTTGCGGAGGTCGATGCGCGCTTTGCCGCCGGCCGCTTCTTCGCGGGACTGCCGGCTTGCTCCGAGGCCGAGGCGTGAGCCGCCGCGCCGCGCGCCGCCGACGGCTTCGCCGCGTCCTTTTCCGCGTCCGTCGCTGCCCCGCTTGCTGCCCCGCTTGGTGCTGCTGCGGCGGCGGCCGGTTGCGTCATCGCGAACTGGGCGATCTGGTCGAACTGCGATTGCAGCAGATTCCACCAGGCCGACGCGTCGAACGGCGGTGTGGCGGGCGTGTCCTCTTCCGTGTTGTCTGCGGCAGCCGCACTGTCCGATGGCGCGGCACTCTGCGCGGCCGGACTCGGCGCGGGCGCCGCCGGATGCGGCCAGCCCCTCGCCGGCGCGGGACTCGGCGCGGCGGACGCGGCAGCGGGCTGCGCCATCGACGACTGCGCGAACGCACCAAACGCGCGCAGGGTCGCGAGCGTCGCGCGCTGCACTTCGAGCGCCTGAATCGCGGACTGGAGCATGCTCAGATTCAGCTTCAGCCATTGCTCGACGGCGCGCATATCGGTGATGCGCTTGTCGAGTTCCTCGACGTTGGTGAGCGGTGCCATCATGTCGGACATCATCGACAGCGACGGCCCGAGGCCGCCGCCCGGTTGCGCGCCGGTGAGCGCGGAGCCGAACGGCGAGAGCCGCATCATGCCCCACATGCGATCGAGCATTTCAGCGGGCGGGAAACCAGGAAAGCCGGGAAAGGGCGGCGTGGAATCAGTCGTGTCGGTCATGCTTGTCGCCTCGATGCATTGGGGGGAAGGAATGAGCGCGATTCGCGCGTGTGCGATTCGATCATACCGTGCGAAGCACGGCCTCAGGACCGCTCTTTGCCCGCTTCGCCGTTGTTGGCGCCGTTGTTGGCGCTGCCGTTGGTGTCATTGTTCGCGCCATTGCCCGACGGCGCCTGCGGCTGGCCGCGCCACGGATCGCTTGCGCCGAAAGCGGGCGCGCGCCGTTCACGCAGCGAGTTCACGCCCTCACGCACGTCCGGCCCGGCAAAACCCATGAATTCCAGCGCGAGCGACGTATCGAACGCGGGGCCCGCCGAGCGCAGCCAGTTGTTCAACGCATACTTGGTCCAGCGAATCGCGGTCTGCGAGCCGTTCGCGAGTTTCTGCGCGACTTCGAACGCCTTGGGCAGCAGATCGTTTTCATCGACGGCGAGCGACACGAGGCCGATGCGCTCCGCCTCTTCGCCGCTCACCGGTTCGCACAGCATCAGGTAGTACTTGGCCTTCGCCATGCCGCACAGAAGCGGCCAGACGATCGCCGCGTGATCGCCGGCGGCGACGCCGAGCCGCGTATGGCCGTCGATGATGCGCGCGGTCTTCGCCGCGATCGAGATATCGGCGAGCAGGCCCGCCACGAGTCCCGCGCCGACCGCCGGACCATGCATCGCCGACACGACCGGCTTGCTGCAATTGATCACGTTGTAGACGAGATCGCGCGCCTCGCGCCACACCCGCGCGCGCACGTCGAAATCGGTCGCCATGTCTTCGACCAGTTGCAGATCGCCGCCGGCCGAAAAGCCCTTGCCCTCGCCGCGAATGATCGCGACGCGCGTGTCGGGATCGCGGTCGATGTCGCGCCAGATCTCGGCGAGTTCGAAGTGCATTCGCGCATTGGCCGTGGCGAGCCCGCTTTTGTTCGCGCCCTCGCCGCTCATCACGACTTCGAGCACGCCGTGCGGATGGCGATGCAACTGCAGCGACTGATAGTGAGCGTAATACGGGTCGTTGCTGTGGCCGTTACTGTGTGGTGCCTGAGACATGATGACCAATCCGTGTGTCGCTGTATCTGTTGAACCGGAGCCGCGCGAACGGGAAAGGCGGCGGCATGCGCCGCACCTTCAATGCGGCTGATAAACCCATTTGGCGTTCCTGATTTCCACCATCACGCGCGCCCGCTGATCGAGCCCGAGATGATCGGTGGCGCTCATGTTGACCACGCCGTTGGAGTCCGCGAGACCGTGCGTCGCTTCGAGCGCATCGCGCAGCGCGCGGCGAAACTCCGGCGTGCCCGGCGCGCCCGCCTTCAGCGCAATCGGCACGGCATGGTCGAGCAACGCGCCCGCGTCCCACGTATACGAGCCGAACGCCGACACGCTGCCCGGTCCGCGCAACGCCTCGAAGCGCGCGATGTAGTCGAGCGCGAGGCGTTTGGCCGGATGATCCGCCGGCAATTGCGCCGCGACCAGCACCGGGCTCGCGGGCAGGAACGTGCCATTGCAGTCGGCGCCGCAGACGCGCAGGAAGTCGTTATTGCCGACGCCGTGATTGTGATAGATCAGGCCTTTGTAGCCGCGCTCACGCAGTGTCTTCGGCGGCAACGCGGCGGGCGTGCCGGCCGCGCCGACCACCACCGCATCGGGATGGGTCGCGATGATCTTGAGGATCTGGCCGGTCACGCTCGGGTCGGTGCGATTGAAGCGCTCGCTCGCCACCATGCCGATGTGATGCAGTTGCGCGAACTTCGCGACTTCGGCATAGAAGGTTTCGCCGAGCGCATCCGCCTGGCCGATGAACGCGATGGTTTTGACGCCGTGCTTGCTCGCGTGTTCGGCGATGGCCGAGGCCATCATCGCGTCGGTCTGCGGGGTCTTGAATACCCAGTGACGTTTCGCGTCGACGGGCTCGATGATTTTAGCCGACGACGCGAGCGAGATCATCGGCGTTTCACCCGCGGCGACCACGTCGATCATCGCGAGCGAATTCGGTGTGATCGACGAACCGATGATCGCGTCGACGCGATTTTCGGAGATCAGCTTCTTGGTGTCCTGCACGGCCTGGGTCGTGTCGGATGCGTCGTCGAGCACGATGTATTCGACTGTCTGTCCGCCGATCTGTCTGGGCAGCAGCGCGACCGTGTCGCGTGCGGGAATGCCGAGCGATGCAGCCGGGCCGGTGAGCGACAGCACGAGGCCGATCTTGACCTGCGCGCTCGCCAGCGCCGGCAACGCACCGACGAGCGCCGTGCATAGCGCGGCGGCGCGGCGCACGAAACGGTGGTGCACATGACTCGCGCGCACGCATGCAATCACGTTCGGCGCGCGAGCGCGCAGGCTTCCAGGCTCGAGGGATTCCAATCGCGGCATGCTGTCTCCTCACGTCGGTTTTTCGTTTTTGATGGACTGCCGATGCGCTGCGCCCGCGCCGCCGAGCGCGGCTTTTGCGCCATTGTTTTCACTGCACGACTTGCGATGAGCCGGCGGCCCGCCGCCCCGGCCTTGCCGCCGCGCCAGTCAGTGTAGCCGCGCGCCGTGGCGGCGGCATCGGGCGAAACCCTTTCGTCCGTGCAAGGGTGGCGCGAACGCGGTTCTGCCTTCCGCCCTGCCGCCAGATTTCAATCCAGCGGCGCGATGCCCTGATCGATCGAACCGAAAATCGACTTGCCCGCTTCGTCGAACATTTCGATCTTCACGGTATCGCCGTATTTCATGAACTCGGTTTGCGGCGCGCCCTGCTCGATGGTTTCGAGGCAGCGCTTCTCGGCGATACAGCAATAGCCTCGCTTCGCGTCCTTGTTCGACACCGTGCCCGAACCCACGATCGCTCCGGCGCGCAGGTTGCGCGTTTTCGCGGCGTGCGCGATCAGTTGGCCGAAGTGAAACACCATGTCGGTGCCTGCGTCGGGCTGGCCGACCTTCTTGCCGTTCCAGTGGACGATCATCGGCCGGTGCACGCGGCCTTCGCGCCAGTGTTCGCCGAGTTCGTCGGGCGTGACCGCGACGGGCGCGAACGACGTGGCGGGCTTGCTCTGGAAAAAGCCGAAGCCCTTTGCCAGTTCGGCGGGAATCAGGTTGCGCAGCGATACGTCGTTGACGAGCGTGATCAGGCGCACGCTTCTGAGCGCCTGGTCCGGCGTGACGCCCATCGGCACGTCGGCGGTGATGACGGCGACTTCCGCTTCGAAGTCGATGCCGAACGCCTCCGACGCGCACACCACGTCGTCTTTCGGGCCGATGAAGTCGTCGCTGCCACCCTGGTACATCAGCGGATCGGTCCAGAATTCCGGCGGCATGTCCGCGCCGCGCGCGCGTCGCACGAGTTCGACATGATTCACGTACGACGAGCCGTCGGCCCACTGGAACGCACGCGGCAGCGGCGCCATGCATTCCTTGGCGTCGAAGGAGAAGCTGTTGCGCGCGCGGCCCTGATTGAGCGCGTCGTACAACTCGTGCAGTTGCGGCGCGTAGAAGGACCAGTCGTCGAGCACGCGCTGCATGGTGGGCGCGATCGCATCGGCGATGGCCGCAGTGTGCAGGTCGCGGGACACGACGATCAGTTGGCCGTCGCGCGTGCCGTCCTTCAGCGTGGCAAGTTTCATAGGGGAGTGAACCGTATTAGTGACGATGGAGGGAATCTATTCTACGATGGTGAATCGGCGTGGCCCAAGTGGACGGGGTTGCCGGCGCAAGGGGCGTTGCTGGTTGCCGGGTGCTGCTTGCCCTGCACGATGCCTGTGCGTTGACGGGCGCGGGCGCGACCGCGACCGCGCGCGAACGCCACTATCCCATGTGCCGCCACTCATTTCTTTCCATCATCTTTTGAACGCGCTCGATGCGCCCCGCTCATGCCTTCAACTACCCGCTCCGGCGCGATCCGCACCGACACCGCCTCTGCTGACCCGCTCGACGCCCCCGAAGCCGACGACGAAAGCATCGAGGCCGGCGAGGAGAAACTGCGCTCGGGCATCCAGTCGATCGAAGTCGGCTTCCGGCTGCTCGACGTGCTGACCCGCGAACCGCGCGCGATGATGCTGCGCGATCTCGCGCAGCGCGCCGGCATGAGCCCGGCGAAGGCGCATCGCTATCTGGTGAGCTTTCTGCGCCTCGGCGTCGTCGCGCAGGATCCGCTGTCGGGCCGCTACGAACTCGGCGGTTTCGCGTTGCAACTGGGGCTTGCGCGGCTTGCGCGTGTCGACGGCGTCAAGCTCGCGCGAATCGCGCTCGCGGAGTTGCGCGACCGGCTCGATCTGACGGTCGGCATCGCCGTGTGGGGCAATCAGGGGCCGACCATGGTTCACTGGATGGAGTCGAGCCATCCGGCCAAGGCGTCGCTGAAACTCGGCGACGTGATGCCGCTACTCAGTTCCGCCACCGGCCTGCTGTTCGCCGCCTATCTGCCGGCGAGCAAAACCGCCGCGATGCTCGAGCGCGAACTGGCCGATTCGCGCCGCTCGTCGCAGATGGGCGGCCCGCGCACGCGCGAGGAAGTCGACAAGGTGCTGGCTCAGGTGCGCGAGCATCAAGCAGCACGCGTGGAAGGCATGTTGCTGCCGACCATTCACGCGTTCTGCATGCCGGTGTTCGACTCGACCGGCGAACTCGCGCTCGGCCTCGTCACGCTCGGCCAGGAAGGTGGCTTCGATATTCGCTGGGGCGGCGAGATCGATACGGCGCTGCGCGAATGCGCGCAAAAGCTCTCGTACGAGCTGGGGTATAGTGCCGCGCCACGTCACGAAAACTGAGGACCTGGCGAGGTTGTGGTCGTCGACGGATGATTCGCTGTCGGCAGTATGGGATTGCGGGCGCGGGTGACGCTGTTGGCGGTTGCGGACACTGCGGGCCGCGTCGGATGCATCAGACCCCTGCGTGTTTTCGCCGTCGCGGAACATCATGCGCGGCTGTGCGGTCGAATCCGTTCGCCGCTTGCCATGCGCGTGCACATCGGAGTGAACGTCTTTTCCCGTCAGCCGACATACGTGCGCCCCGCAGCGCCCTGATCCATCCCATCCCACCCACATTCAATCGCCGATGGCTTCAGCTCCCGCCGCACGCCGCGTCAATCGCCAGCCGCCCAACGGGCCGCGCGGCGGGTCGCGCGCGTGGCGATGGCTTGCGGTGCTGGCCATGGTAGCCGTTCTGCACTGGATTGCCGCGCAGTGGTTCGAGCGCAACCGCGCGACGCTCAATCCAACCGATCACGAGCACGTACCGGTGCAGGTCGCGCTGCTGACGCCCGAGCGTATCGAGCGCAAAGCCGCGCCGGCCGCGCCCCCCGCGCCGGCCCCGGTGCCTGCGCACAAGGCCGCGGCGAATCCGCCGCGCGAACACGTGCTGACCGCGCTGCAACCCGCAACGCAAGCTGCGCAGCCGACAGCCGCCGCGTCGGACGTAGCGGCAAGCGCGCCGGTCGCGGCGGCGAGTCCCAATGCTCACGCCGATGCCGCCGCACATGCCGCAGACACAGCCAGCGCGCCTGCTGCCGCCAGCGCGCCTCAAGCGGCGCCCGGGGTGAAGTTTTCGGTCCCGCCATCCGCCGAACTGCAGTACGACGCGTTCTACAACGGCGTGCGCAATCAGCCCGGCACGATCCACTGGACCAGCAACGCGCAAGGCTACGAGATGATCGTGTCCGTGCCGCTGCCGTTCGTCGGCCCATTTGTCTACTCGAGCCGTGGCCGCATCGATGCATTCGGTCTCGCGCCGGATCAGTACAGCGAAAAGCGCGGCCATCGGGCGGAAGACATCGCCATCTTCAACCGCACCGATAAAAAGATCGGCTTCACGCGCACCCCGGCCACGCTGGCGCTGCCCGATGGCGCGCAGGACCGTTTCAGCATGGTGATGCAGCTCGCGAGCCTCGTACGCGGTGACCCGTCTGCGTATAAGCCCGGTGTGACGCGGCAGTTCTTCGTCGTCGATAACGACAGCGGCGAGAACTGGCCGGTCGAAACGATCGGCGACGAGACCATCCGCACGGCCGAGGGCTACCTCGATACGCGTCATTTCAAACGCTTGCCGCGTCGTGACGGCGACATGCGACGCATCGACGTCTGGCTCGCGCCGTCGCTCGGCTGGCTGCCCGCACGCATCGTTCAAACGGAGCCGAACGGCACGCAATTCGAACTGGTGTGGCGCGGCAAGCTCTCGCTCGACGATGCGGGCCCGAGCGTCGGCAGCAGCGAAGACGGCGGCGCGGCCGCTGCGCCCTCGCCCTCGCCTGACAATTCAACCGCCCCGCCTGCCGACACATCGGCAATAACGCCCGAACCCTCGCCCGTCGCACCCGTCGATTCGACCGTCCCGGGCGACGTCAAACCCTGACATCCCCACAATCCGAACAGGGTTTCGATCGAATCGCCGAACTTCCGCGACGACGCCGACTCGCACCACTTGCTGCACCCGTTCGCGCGTGCGCTGCGTATAGGGATCAGCCCCATCGCAGGGGCGGAACACGACGCGTGCAAATGGACGAACGGACCCTTCCACTGCGTTCCCTTCAAGGAGCCCGCATGCAAGTGAACATCAACGGAATCGAAACGCGCTATGTGCTGAGCAACGAGGGCGGCGGCCCGTGGCTGACGTTCATCCATCAACTGGGCGGCGATCTGTCCGTCTGGGACCAGCTTGCCGGCTATTTCCGCGACGACTACACCGTGCTGCGCTACGACGTGCGCGGCCACGGCAATACCGCTGTATCCGGCCAGCCGTTCAGTGTCGACGATCTTTCAAACGATCTCGCCGCGCTGCTCGATGCGCTGGGTGCCCCGACGACCCATCTGGTCGGCATGTCGATGGGCGGCATGATCGCGCAGCAATTCGCACTGAACCATCCGTCACGCGTCGACACCTTGACGATCGCCGACAGCGCCGCCCGCACTTTGCCGGAGAGCCGCGCCGTCTGGGATCAACGCGCCCATACGGCGCGCAGCGACGGCGTCGCGGCGCTAGTGCCCGCGACTTTGAGCCGCTGGCTCACACCCGGTTTTCAGGCCGCGCATCCCGAAGCGGTGGAGCAGATTCGCGAGGTGCTCGCTCATACGTTGCCAGAAGGCTACGCCATGGCATGCGAAGCGCTGCGCGATTTCGACGTAAGCAGTAAGCTGGGAAGCATTCGTTGTCCAACCTTGACCGTGGCGGGCCGCCACGACTCAGGCACGCCGCCTGCTGCAACGCGTGCAATAGCAGACGCCATCGAAGGCGCACAGTTCGAACTCCTCGACGCCGCTCACCTCGCGCCCATCGAGCAATCTCACCGTTTTGCTGCACTGCTTGAAACGTTTCTTGAAAAGCCGGTCTAACCGGTAGGTTCGGAAGCTGGGCAAGCGTCACATCCGGACCCACCCCTTGAATTCCACCAAATACGCTCCACGTATGGTGCAGAAACGGCCAGGAGCCAACGGAAAAAGGAGTGTCGCCATGCAAATGATCTATAACAGCCCCAACTATTGTGTCGTCGAGTTTCCGCCGCAGGAAGGTCCTCTGGCCATGAAGTCGGGTGGCTACGAGATCGTCGACAAAAACATGCAGCGCGAGATCTACATTGACGGTGCAATGGCGGCGCGCTTTCGCGAGCACGTGCAGAAGCTGATCGAAGAAGAACCGTCCCTGGACGAGGTCGACGAATTTCTCGGCCAGTTCGACAGCCTGATGCATCAACCTGTGATCCTTCACTAACCGCGGGATTCGCTTCAACCTCTTTGGCGACATGGATTGACCGCGCCGTCCGGCCCAGCCGGCGGCCTTTATAAGGCGGTCAGCACTCGTAAAACGGCCCAGCAGGCTTTTGCCTCGCTGGGCCGTTTTCTTGGCAGCGTGCTTTTGCCCCGCTAACGGTTTGTCCCCGTACCCTTCTCGCGTTATCTTTGGCTCACTGTCATGCCCGCACGCCGGGGCGTGGCTTCACCCGCGCCGGGCGCATCAACCCGGCAGCGGCTACAATGACAGGTTTCCCGAAAAAGCCGGCGCAAGCCCTCATCCGCCATGAACCAGCCTGCTCAAACCGCCACCCCAGTCCGTTCCGAGCCCGCCTACACGCGCGGCACGGCGCTCCCCGCGCTGCTCAAGTCGCGCATCCTGATCCTGGACGGCGCAATGGGCACGATGATCCAGCGCTACAAGCTCGACGAAGCCCGCTATCGCGGCGAGCGCTTCAAGGACTACGGGCGCGACATCAAGGGCAACAACGAGTTGCTGTCGATCACCCAGCCGCAGATCATCGCCGAGATTCATGAGCAGTATCTGGCGGCGGGCGCCGACATCGTCGAAACCAACACGTTCGGCGCGACCACGGTGGCGCAGGCGGACTACGGCATGGAAGCGCTCGCCATCGAGATGAATCTCGAGTCGGCGAAACTGGCGCGCGCCGCGTGCGATAAGTATTCGACGCCGGACAAGCCACGCTTCGTCGCGGGCGCAATCGGACCGACGCCGAAGACCGCGAGCATTTCCCCTGACGTGAACGATCCGGGCGCACGCAACGTGACGTTCGACGAACTGCGCACCGCCTACTACGAGCAGGCCAAGGCGCTGCTCGACGGCGGCGTGGACCTGTTCCTCGTGGAAACGATCTTCGACACGCTCAACGCCAAAGCCGCGCTGTTCGCGCTCGACGAGCTGTTCGAAGACACCGGCGAGCGTCTGCCGATCATGATCTCCGGCACCGTCACGGACGCGTCGGGGCGTATTCTGTCGGGGCAGACCGTCGAGGCGTTCTGGAACTCGCTGCGTCACGCGAAGCCGCTTACGTTCGGTCTGAACTGCGCGCTGGGCGCGGCGCTGATGCGCCCGTACATCGCCGAACTGGCGAAGCTTTGCGACACGTACGTGTCGTGCTATCCGAACGCCGGTTTGCCGAATCCGATGAGCGACACCGGCTTCGACGAATTGCCCGCGGATACCTCGGGCCTGCTCAAGGAGTTCGCCCAGGCCGGTCTCGTGAACATCGCCGGCGGCTGCTGCGGCACGACGCCGGAGCACATCGCGGCGATTGCCCAGGCGCTCGCCGAAGTGAAGCCGCGCCAGTGGCCGACCCAGTATCGCGACGCCGCGTAAGCGAGGCGGCCCGAGTTCGCGCCGCCACTCCCGCAGTATCGACATAGCCGCACCGTAGCCGCACCTCAACGCAAGCAATCGACTCGCACATACGCCATGACCGATCACACCATGCGCCTTGCCGGCCTCGAGCCGTTCAACGTCACGTCCGGGACGCTTTTCATCAACGTCGGTGAACGCACCAACGTGACTGGCTCGAAAGCGTTCGCGCGAATGATCCTGAACGACCAGTTCGACGAGGCGATTGCCGTCGCGCGCCAGCAGGTCGAAAACGGCGCGCAGGTCATCGACGTCAACATGGACGAAGCGATGCTCGATTCGAAAGCGGCGATGGTGCGCTTCATGAATCTGATCGCGTCGGAGCCGGACATCGCGCGCGTGCCGATCATGATCGACTCGTCGAAGTGGGAAGTGATCGAAGCGGGCCTGAAGTGCGTGCAAGGCAAGGCGATCGTCAACTCGATCTCGCTGAAGGAAGGCGAAGAGGCGTTCCGCCATCACGCGAACCTGATTCGCCGCTACGGCGCGGCCGCCGTCGTGATGGCCTTCGACGAACAGGGCCAGGCCGACACTTTCGAGCGCAAGACGCAGATCTGCAAACGCTCGTATGACTTCCTCGTGAACGAAGTGGGCTTCCCGCCGGAAGACATCATCTTCGATCCGAACATCTTCGCGGTCGCCACCGGTATCGAAGAGCACAACAACTACGCGGTCGACTTCATCGAAGCGACGCGCTGGATCAAGCAGAACCTGCCGTACGCGAAGGTGAGCGGCGGCGTGTCGAACGTGTCGTTCTCGTTCCGCGGCAACGACCCGGTGCGCGAAGCGATCCACACCGTGTTCCTCTACCACGCGATCCAGGCGGGCATGGACATGGGCATCGTCAACGCGGGCCAGCTCGGCGTGTATGCCGACCTCGACCCGGAGTTGCGCGAACGCGTGGAAGACGTAGTGCTGAACCGCCGTGAAGACGGCACCGACCGGCTGCTCGAAATCGCCGACAAGTTCAAGACCGGCGCCGCGAAGAAGGAAGAGAATCTCGAGTGGCGCAACCAGCCGGTCGAAAAACGTCTGGCGCACGCGCTCGTGTCGGGCATCACCAATTTCATCGTCGAAGATACCGAGGAAGTGCGCGCGAAGATCGCGGCAGAAGGCGGCCGCCCGATCAACGTGATCGAAGGCCCGCTGATGGACGGCATGAACATCGTCGGCGACCTGTTCGGTCAGGGCAAGATGTTCCTGCCGCAGGTCGTCAAATCGGCGCGCGTGATGAAGCAGGCGGTCGCGCATCTGATCCCGTTCATCGAAGAAGAAAAGAAACAGCTGGCCGCCGCCGGCGGCGACGTGCGCGCGAAGGGCAAGATCGTCATCGCCACCGTGAAGGGCGACGTGCACGACATCGGCAAGAACATTGTCTCCGTGGTCCTTCAGTGCAATAACTTCGAAGTGGTCAACATGGGCGTGATGGTCTCGTGCAACGACATTCTCGCGAAGGCGAAGGTCGAAGGCGCGGACATCATCGGCCTCTCGGGGCTGATCACGCCGAGCCTCGAAGAGATGGCCTACGTCGCATCGGAAATGCAGCGCGACGACTACTTCCGCGTGAAGAAGATTCCACTGCTGATCGGCGGCGCGACCACCTCGCGCGTGCACACCGCGGTGAAGATCGCGCCGCATTACGAGGGCCCGGTAGTGTATGTGCCCGACGCGTCGCGTTCGGTGTCGGTGGCATCGAGCCTCCTGTCCGACGAAGGCGCGGCGAAATACGTCGACGAACTCAAAGCCGACTACGACCGCATCCGCGACCAGCACGCCAACAAGAAAGCGCAGCCGATGGTGACGCTCGCCGAAGCGCGCGCAAACAAGACCAAGGTCGACTGGGCGAACTATCAGCCGGTCAAGCCGAAGTTCATCGGCCGCCGCGTGTTCAGGAACTTCGATCTGAACGAACTCGCGAATTACATCGACTGGGGCCCGTTCTTCCAGACCTGGGACCTGGCCGGCCCGTATCCGGCGATCCTGAACGACGAGATCGTCGGCGAATCGGCGCGGCGCGTGTTCTCGGACGGCAAGTCGATGCTCGCGCGTCTGATCCAGGGCCGCTGGCTGCAGGCCAACGGCGTGATCGCGCTGCTGCCGGCCAACACGGTCAACGACGACGACATCGAAATTTACACGGACGAATCGCGCTCGGAAGTCGCGCTCACGTGGCGCAACCTGCGCCAGCAAAGCGTGCGGCCGGTGGTGGACGGCGTGATGCGGCCGAACCGGTCGCTCGCCGACTTCATCGCGCCGAAAGACTCGGGCGTGGCCGACTACATCGGCATGTTCGCGGTGACGGCGGGTCTGGGCGTCGACGTGAAGGAAAAGCAGTTCGAAAAGGATCACGACGACTACAGCGCGATCATGCTGAAGGCGCTCGCCGACCGCTTCGCCGAAGCGTTCGCCGAAGCGTTGCATGCACGCGTGCGGCGCGACCTGTGGGGCTACGCGAACACCGAAAGCCTGTCGAACGACGAGTTGATCGCCGAAAAATATCGCGGCGTCCGTCCGGCGCCGGGCTACCCGGCCTGCCCGGATCACCTCGTGAAGCGCGACATGTTCGACGTGCTGCAAGCCACCGAAATCGGCATGAGCGTGACCGAATCTCTCGCGATGCTGCCGGCGGCCAGCGTGTCGGGCTTCTATCTGGCGCACCCCGACAGCACGTATTTCTCGGTCGGCAAGATTGGCCAGGATCAGCTCGAAGACTACGCGCAGCGCATGTCGCTGTCGAAAAAGGACGCCGAGCGGGCGTTGGCGCCATTGCTATAAGCCTTGTGGCGGGAAACCCACCATATCGGGTCTGAAAGACTGAATATTTGCGGCAGCGTAATTTTCGGCTTTGTAGACTGGGTCGGTTTCATCCCGCCAGGCGCGGCCAAAACGCGTCGGCTTATTTAATTGCAATCGTCAACGGAGAAAATCGTATGAAAAAGCTGGCGCTGTTCTTGACTGCTGTTTCGCTTGCCGTGGGCGCTTCGGCGGCACTGGCCCAGCCCGCCGCCCCCGGCGGCTCCAGCGCGGTCAGCTCGTATTCGCCGCCGGTCGCGAAGCACGTCAAGAAACCGAAGAAGCAGAAGACGAAGAAAGGTGCGTCGGCTCCCGCTGCCGCCCCGGCAGAGGCCGCCAGCCAGTAAGCGGCTCGGCCGGCCTCGGCCCGTTCCAAAAACGAAGAGCCCGCGTGGAGCGGGCTCTTTTCATTGGTGCGTCAGGCGTCAGGCCTCAGGCCTCGCGTGGTCAGCCATTGCCTCTGCTGCGCACGCTCTCGCGCGGCATGCGGGGGATCAGAGCCCCCAGACGATGTCCGCGTTTGCCTTCTGCGCCGCGCGCAGCATGTCGAGGAACGGATACGCGCGCTGCGCGAGCCCCGGCGGAATCTCGTGATGCTCATGACCATCTTCGCCTTCGTGGAAATGGCCGTCGTGCTCGGCGCGTTCCTGCTTGTCGAAGGTGATGGCGGCTTCGAGCTTCTCGATGGCCGGGCCCAGTTCGTCGTGAATGATGACGCCCCGCTCCCCAAGGCGTTTGCCGACAATGCCGACCAGATACTGAGCCAGATTCTCCAGCATCATCACGTCTGGGCAGGCGCGGCATTTGAAAGTAATCAGCATGACTGTTCCCTTTTTCGTTATGTCGGATCGACGCGCGAGCGGCCCGAAGGCGGCTGCCGGCGCGCATGACGCGCCTGTCACGACAACTCGCCGGTCAGGCGCGGCGGCCACGGCCCTTGCTGGGCATCTCATTGAACATATTAGCACCTGCTAAAATCCGTCTGGACGGAAAAGCGCGCCGCCCTGCGCCGCGCGAGGCGAAGCGCGGGCAGCGTGGCCGGGCCGGTTGGCCGCAACCCCGTATGCCGTGGCAGTCGACACCGCTGCAAGTTGCCGTGCACCGCTTACCGCGTTGCAGACAACGTGCCCGATGGCGCATCGGATGTACTCCGGCGCCTTCGAAAAGCCGCACGGGGTGCCTCGCCGCTTTCCTCGCTTCTAACGAATCGGCCGCGCCAGCCGCGCGGCCGGCGCCCCTTCCGCATCACCGGATTGCCTCACTGGACTCGCAACAAGCATGCTGCCCGCACATAAACATACCCTCGAAACCCTGCTCGCCGACACCGTGAAGCAGGTCGCGCTCGCCACGCAAGGCGCGAGCGAAGCCGCTTTCGTGTCGCCCACCATCACGCTCGAACGCCCGAAGGTCGCCGCGCACGGCGACGTCGCGTGCAATGTGGCGATGCAACTCGCCAAGCCACTGCGCGCCAATCCGCGCCAGTTGGCGCAGCAGATCGTCGACGCGCTGCTCGCGCAGCCGCACGCCCAGGGTCTCGTCGAAGCCGCCGAGGTGGCGGGCCCCGGCTTCATCAACCTGCGCCTCACGGCCACGGCCAAGCAGGCGGTGATTGCCGCCGTGCTCGCGGAAAAAGGCGCATTCGGGCGCTCGCAGCGCGACGCCGGCAAGCATGTGCTGATCGAATTCGTCTCGGCCAACCCGACCGGTCCGCTGCACGTCGGCCATGGCCGCCAGGCCGCGCTCGGCGACGCGCTGTCGAACGTGCTGGCCTCGCAAGGCTGGGACGTGCACCGCGAGTTCTATTACAACGACGCCGGCGTGCAGATCCACACGCTCGCACTGTCCACTCAGGCACGCGCGCGCGGCCTCGCCCCCGGCGACGAAGGCTGGCCGGCTTCGGCCTACAACGGCGAGTACATCGCCGATATCGCGAAAGACTATCTGAACGGTGTGACGGTGGCCGCGAGCGACGGCGAGCCGGTCACCGGCGCGGGCGACATCGAGAATCTCGAAGCGATCCGCCGCTTCGCGGTCGCGTACCTGCGCCGCGAACAGGACATGGACCTGCAGGCATTCGGCGTGAAGTTCGACCAGTACTACCTGGAGTCGTCGCTGTACACGGAAGGCCGGGTCGAGAAAACCGTCGAGGCGCTGATCGCCGCCGGCAAGACCTACGAGCAGGAAGGCGCGCTGTGGCTGCGCACCACCGACGACGGCGACGACAAAGACCGCGTGATGCGCAAGACCGACGGCACCTACACCTACTTCGTGCCCGACGTCGCCTATCACGTCGCGAAGTGGGAGCGCGGCTTCACCAAAGTGATCAATATTCAGGGCTCGGACCACCACGGCACGATCGCGCGGGTGCGCGCCGGCCTGCAGGGTCTCGGTGTCGGTATTCCGAAGGGCTATCCCGACTACATCCTGCACAAGATGGTCACGGTGATGCGCAATGGCGAAGAGGTGAAAATCTCCAAGCGCGCCGGCAGCTACGTGACAGTGCGCGACCTGATCGAATGGTCGGGCGGCGCGACGCCGGGCTCGGAAGCGGCCGTCGACCTGATCGACGAGGAAACGATTCGGCGCGGCCGCGACGCGGTGCGCTTCTTCCTGATCTCGCGCAAGGCGGACACCGAATTCGTGTTCGACATCGACCTCGCGCTGAAGCAGAACGACGAAAATCCCGTGCATTACGTGCAATACGCGCACGCCCGGATCTGCTCGGTGATCGCCGAATGCAAGGCGCGCTATGGCTCGGACAAAAGCACGGACGAAAGCACGCTCGCGAGCGTGGACGTCGCGCCGCTCACGAGCGAACGTGCAATGGCCCTTCTGAACAAGCTCGCCGAATTCCCGGACATGCTGCAACACGCGGCCGACGAACTCGCGCCGCACGCGGTCGCGTTCTACCTGCGCGACCTCGCCGGGGAATTCCACTCGTTCTACAATGACAGAGCCGAGCGCGTGCTGGTCGACGATGCGGCCGAGCGCAATGCCCGCGTCGCGCTGCTCGCGGCCACGCGTCAAGTGCTGGCCAACGGTCTCGCGACGATCGGCGTCTCCGCTCCCGTCAAGATGTAAGTCCTCCGACGCAACATGCACGCGGCCGTCGTTATAATCGACGGCCGTTCCAGGATTCTTTTTGCAGGTAATTCGTACGATGGCAAAACCACGCCGCACAACAAAGCAATCGAAACAAACCGGGGGGACTTTTCTCGGCATCGTGCTGGGCCTGATCGTCGGCCTTGCGATCGCGGTAGTGGTGGCGCTGTATATCACCCGTGCGCCTACGCCGTTCGTGTCGAAGGTGGCGCCGCCCGCAGCGTCGGACACCGGCGCGAGCCAGGCGCAATACGACCCGAACCGTCCGCTGCAAGGCAAGACGCCGGGCCAGCCGGTGCCGCAGGCCGCACAACCCGCGCCGCCCAATACCGCACCGGGCCAGACCAATTCGCAGACCCAGTCGGGCATGCTCGAAGAACCGCAGATCGTCGAAGTGCCGCCGTCGGCAGGCAGTGCAAACGGTACGGCGGTCGCGCCGAAGCCTTCGCAGGATAACGGCACCGGCACGGCCGCCGTGCCGGCTCCGGCGAAAAAGCCGCAAGCCTCCAGCGCGCCGGCCGCCACCGCAGCGGGCTCCGCGCCGAAGAGCACCTCGGCTCCGGCTACCGCTAACGCCGCCAAGCCGGGCGCGAGCGCGGCGCCAGCGCCGGGCGATGCGAACACCGGCTACTTCCTGCAAGTGGGCGCGTACAAGACCGCAGCCGATGCCGAACAGCAGCGCGCGCGTCTGGCGTTCCAGGGCTTCGAGTCGAAGGTGACCCAGCGGGATGCAGGCGGCGTGACGTACTATCGCGTGCGCATCGGACCGTTCTCGAAGTTCGAAGACATGAATTCGAGCCGTCAGCGTCTGTCGGACGCGGGCGTGGATACCGCCGTGATCCGCTTCACCAAACAATAAACAAACGGTAAACGTCGGCACGCACGGCCACCGAAACTATCGGTGTGCGGTGCGTGTCACAACTCGTCGGACAGTTGCGACGTCCATTGCCGAATCTGAAAACGGTGACGGGCATTTGCGTGGCGCCACCGTTTCTCCGCCTACTCGAGTCAACACAACATGAAAAAACTGCTGAGCATTCTGTTTCTTTCGCTGGGTCTGATTGCCGCCTCGGCACAGGCGTCGCCGGCCGCGCCGGTGTCGGGCAAGGACTACACCGTGCTGGCTTCGCCGCAGCCTACCGACGTGCCGGCCGGCAAGATCGAAGTCATCGAGTTCTTCTGGTACGGCTGCCCGCACTGCAATGAATTCAACCCGTACCTCGAAGCATGGGTGAAGAAGCAGGGTCCGGACGTCGTGTTCAAGCGCGTGCCGGTCGCCTTCCGCGACGACTTCATTCCCCACTCGAAGATGTTCCATGCGCTCGACGCACTCGGCGTCGTGAACGAACTCACGCCGAAGATCTTCAACGAAATCCACGTCAACAAGAACTACCTGCTGACGCCGGAAGACCAGAGCAAATTCCTCGCGAAGCTCGGCGTCGATCCGAAGAAGTACATGGAAGCGTACAACTCGTTCTCGACGCAAAGCGCGCTGCAGAAAGACAAGAAGATGCTCGACACGTACAAGATCGACGGCGTGCCGACGCTGGCCGTGCAAGGCAAGTATGAAACCGGCCCGGCCGCGACCGACAGCCTGCCGGGCACGATCCAGGTGCTCGACTACCTGGTGCAGCAAGTCCGCGCCAAAAAGATGTAACGACGAGGCGCCGGAATGAGTTCACCGCTGAAGGTTTTCATTACCGGCGCTTCGAGTGGCATCGGCCTCGCGCTCGCCGCCGACTATGCGCGGCGTGGCGCGATTCTCGGCCTGGTTGCCCGCCGCGGCGACGCGCTCGCCGCGTTCCAGCAGTCCCATCCGCACAACACCGTCTCCATTTATTCCGTCGACGTTCGCGACGCCGAAGCGCTCGCCGACGCGGCCACGCAGTTCATTGCGCAACACGGCTTGCCGGATATCGTGATCGCCAACGCCGGCATCAGCCGCGGCGCGGTCACCGGGCAGGGCGATCTGCGCACCTTCCGCGAAGTGATGGACGTCAACTACTTCGGCATGGTCGCCACCTTCGAGCCGTTCTCCGCCGCGATGGTCGCCGCGAAGCGCGGCACGCTGGTCGGCATCGCCAGCGTCGCGAGTGTGCGCGGCTTGCCGGGCTCGGGCGCCTATAGCGCATCGAAGTCGGCGGCGCTCAAGTATCTCGAAGCGCTGCGCGTCGAGATGCGCCCGCACGGTGTCGGCGTCGTCACCATCGCGCCCGGCTATATCCGCACGCCGATGACCGAGCACAACCCGTACACGATGCCGTTCCTGATGGACGCCGACCGTTTCGCCGCAAAGGTCGCAGATGCGGTCGAGCGGCAGACGGCGTTCGCAGTGTTTCCGTGGCAGATGCGCATCGTCGCGATGGTGCTGCACGTGCTGCCGCGTTGGCTCTACGACCGCGCGTTTGAACGCGCGCCGCGCAAGCCGCGCGTCCTCGCCGAATAAATCATGCAACCGCGTGCGGTCGATGCAGCCGGCGTCACGCACGAAACAGCGGGCGCCGACGCGCGCATCGTCTCGCTGGTGCCGAGCATCACCGAAACGCTTTTTGCGCTCGGGCTCGACCGGCAGATCGTCGGACGTACTGGCTTTTGCGTGCATCCGCACGACAAGGTGCGCGAGGTCCGCAAGGTCGGCGGCACCAAGGCCGTCAAGCTGGACGCGATTCGCGCGCTGCGCCCTACCCATCTGATCGTCAATATCGACGAAAACGAGCGCGACACCATCGAGCAATTGCGCGCGTTCGTGCCGCATATCGTCGTCACTCATCCGCAGACACCGCAGGACAATCTCTCGCTTTACGCGCTGCTGGGCGCGATCTTCGACCGTAGGCACGAAGCTCAAAGGCTCTGCGAAAGACTCGAAGACCGGCTGCGCGAAGCCGCAGCGCAAGCTTTCGCCGCGCAAAACGTGCTGTATCTGATCTGGCGCGAGCCGTGGATGAGCGTGGCGCGCGACACATACATCGCCTCGATGCTGCAACTCGTGAACTGGCGCACGCTACCCGATGTGCGAGGCGGAGCGGCGGGCGCCGCGCGTTATCCGATGCTCGACTTCGACGACACGCCGTGGCTCGCCGATGTCGACCGCATCCTGCTGTCCAGCGAGCCGTATCGCTTCACGCAGACGCACCGCGACGCGCTCGCGCGTGATCCGCGGCTGGCGGGCAAGCGCATCGAGTTGATCGATGGCGAAATGGTGTCGTGGTACGGCGTGCGCGCGATCGAAGGCATCGCTTATCTGCAGCGGCTTGCGTCAACGCCATGAGCGCGGACGCCCGCTCTCCATATGAATATGCGGATTATGTTGTTGTCGCCATCATCTCCCTTCGATAAGCTTTCGCGAAGGCGCGCGGCGCGCATGAGCCAGGATCACCCGCCCCATGCGCGAGCGCCGCAAACGTATCACAATCAGGGCGGCGTCGACGCCCGTCCCTCGTCACCGGAATAACACACAACCAGACGCACCGACTGACTGCGCTTGTTATGGGAGAACCTATGCGCTTCAAACTGCTCGCAGCCGCCCTACTGTTCACGGCGCCCGCGCTCGTGCTCGCCAAACCGCTGACCGTCTGTACCGAATCGAGCCCGGACGGCTTCGACGTGGTGCAGTTCAATTCGCTCGTCACGACCAATGCGTCGGCCGACGTGATCTTCAACTCGCTGGTCTCGTACGACGAGGCCGCGAAGAAGGTCGTGCCGGCGCTGGCCGAGAAGTGGGACGTGAGCGCCGACGGCCTCACCTACACGTTCCATCTGCGCCCCAACGTGCAGTTCCAGACCACCGACTACTTCAAGCCCACCCGCGCGCTGAACGCCGACGACGTCGTCTTCACGTTCGACCGCATGCTCAACGACAGCAATCCGTGGCACAAGGTGGCGGGCGCGAGCGGCTTTCCGCATGCGCAGTCGATGGGCTTGCCGAAGCTGATCAAGTCGATCAGCAAGGTCGACGAGAACACCGTCAAGTTCGAACTGACCATACCGGACGCGACCTTCGTGCCGATCCTGACGATGGGTTTCGCATCGATCTATTCGGCCGAATACGCCGACCAGTTGCTCAAGGCGGGCAAGCAGACCGATCTGAACGCGAAGCCGATCGGCACCGGCCCGTTCCTGCTCAAGAGCTACACGAAAGACGCGGTGATCCGCTACGACGTGAACCCGACCTTCTGGGGGCCGAAGCCGAAGATCGACCGCCTGATCTACGCGATCACGCCGGACGCCACCGTACGCGCGCAGAAAGTGAAAGCAGATGAATGCCAGATCGCGTTGTCGCCGAAGCCGCAGGATCTCGCCGACGCGAAACAGGACAAGTCGCTCGCAATCGTTCAAACGCCCGCGTTCATGACCGCGTTCGTCGCGTTGAACACGCAGAAGAAGCCGCTCGATAACCAGAAGGTGCGCGCCGCGCTGAACATGGCGTTCGATCGCAGCACCTACCTGAAGACCGTGTTCGACAACACCGCGACGCCGGCCACGAACCCGTATCCGCCGAATACGTGGAGCTATAACAAGTCGATCAAGGGCTGGCCGTACGATCCGGTGAAAGCGAAGAAGCTGCTCGCCGATGCGGGCTATCCGAACGGCTTCGAAACGACCATCTGGGTGCGGCCGAACGGCAGCGTGCTGAACCCCAATCCGAAGGCCGGCGCAGAATTGCTGCAGGCCGACTTCGCGAAGATCGGCGTGAAAGCGGACGTGAAGGTGATCGAATGGGGCGAGCTGATCAAGCAGGCCAAGCAAGGCCAGCATGATTTGCTGTTCATGGGCTGGGCCGGCGACAACGGCGATCCGGACAACTATCTGACGCCGCTCTTCAGTTGCAACGCGGTGAAGTCGGGGATCAACTTCGCGCGCTTCTGCGATCAGGATCTCGACAAGCTGATCACCGACGGCAAGGCCACACCGGATCAGGCCAAGCGCACCAAGGCGTATGAACAGGCGCAGCAGATCATCCACGACCAGGCGCTTTGGATTCCGCTCGGCTATCCGACCGCCTCGGCGATCACGCGCACGAACGTCAGCGGTTATCACGTCAGCCCGTTTGGCCGGGTCAACTTTGGGACGGTCGCGGTGCAGTAATTCGCGCTTGCCTGAAGGTACACAGAAAAAAGCCCGGTTTGCATGACCGGGCTTTTTTTATCGACGCATCAAGGCGATCTCTTCACTCACGGCGCCGAAAAACGGATCACGCCGTCCGCGTCCTGGGTGCGCTTCAACTCGCCTGCGAGCCACAGCAGATGCAAATGCGCGAGCGCCTCACCCAGCGCGAACGTCATCTGATGGATGTCGAGCTGGCGCTTGAACATCAGCGGCACGATGTCGGCCGCGCTCTGCGGCTTCTGCGCACATGCTTCGCGCACTTCGGCCAGTCGCGCATCATGGTGCTCGCGCAGTTGCCGGACGCGCGTGCGCACGCCGCGAAACGGCTTGCCATGCGACGGCAGCACCAGCGTCTCTTCAGGCATGGTCTCGTAGCGGCCGAGCGACTCCAGATACAGCGCGAGCGGCGAGCCTTCCGGTTCGATATCGAACACCGACACGTTGGTCGAAATGCGCGGCAACACCATGTCGCCGGAAATCAGCACGCCGGTTTCTTCGCAATGCAACGCACAGTGTTCCGGCGAATGGCCGAAGCCCGTCACCACCCGCCAGGTCTTGCCGCCGATCTTCACACCATCGGCTTCGCGCAGACGCCGGTATTGCCCCGGAATCGCCGGCACGAGGCTCGCGTAGTAGCTCTTGCGATTGCGCAGCTTCTCGAGCGATTCCTCATCGTTCAGACCGTGGCGGGCGAAGTGCCGCGCCGCCGCCTCGCCGCCTGCATTCGAACCGTCGCCGGCGGCCATCACGCGAGCCTGCATGTATTCGCCGAGGGTCATCCAGAGCCGCGCGTCCCAGCGCTTCCTGTCACCGCCGCTGCACACCCAGTGCGCGAGGCCGATATGGTCCGGATGGCAGTGCGTGACGATCACGCGCAACACCGGCAGGCCGTCGAGCAACGAGTCGAACACGCTCTCCCAGTTCTGCTTGATCGTGTCCGACGTGATGCCGCAATCCACCACTGTCCAGCCCTGCTTGCCGTCGATCTCGTCACGCAGCAGCCACAGGTTGATGTGATCGAGCGCGAAAGGCAGCGGCATGCGCAACCAGAACACGCCGGGTGCGACTTCCATCGTCTGGCCGGCTTCCGGCAAGCTGTCGTTGAATGGGTATTGGAGTTGATGTTCGAGTGCATTCATTGGGGATGTCTTCCTCCGTCGGCCGTCCGGCATGGCGGGGTGTGCGATGCGGGTCGGCGTGGTTATGGCGCGCGCCTGCCGTGTCGCGCCGTGGTTGCAGCAATGGTTGCGTTCAGCTCAGGTTGACGATAACGTAAACGTCGATTCTATCGTCCAATCCGATTTTCTGCCCGGCCACGGGATGCCCCGTATGAATACGCAATACACGATCACCGAGCTCGCGCGGGAATTCGACGTCACGCCGCGCGCGATCCGCTTCTACGAAGATCAGGGTTTACTCTCGCCGAGCCGCGAAGGGTCGAGCGGTTTGCGGCGCGTCTATTCGGGCCGCGACAGAACGCGTCTGAAGCTCACGCTGCGCGGCAAGCGGCTCGGTTTCACGCTCTCGGAGATCCGCGAACTGCTGGACGTGTACGAATCGCCGACCGACACGGTGCCGCAATTGCACGCGTTTCTTGCCACGGTGGCGCGTCATCGCGAGGTCTTGGAGCGTCAACTGGAAGACCTGAACGCCACGCTCGAAGATCTCGCGCAATACGAAGCCCAGGCGCGCGCGTTGCTCGATGGTGCCGCACGCGAGGCCAAGCCCGCATGAACGCGGCATGACGTGGCGCGACACGGCGCGAGCCGATAAACGCAACGTAACGCAGTCAAGCGCAGCACGAAGCAAATTTTTTAGCGGAATTTGCGCCGGCTAGTGATGCCAAACCGGCGCATTGAGCGAAGATAGTCGGAAAGTCGGTGAACGCCTGACAACGCCCACCAGGCGGCAGGGCGCGAGCCGAGCGGCGCGATGCGTCGCGGGCCCACCCGGACGATACAATCACGGGTGTCTTCACGACATGGGACGAATGCACGGTCGACATGAATCACTTCCCCAAACTGCTGTCGTCGCAAATCGGCTTTGACGTCGCCCAGACGATGCTCGAAGGGTTCGACCGCCATTACCGGATCTTCCGCGACGCCGCGATCCACGCGAAGACGCTCTTCGAAACCGGCGACTGGCACGGCCTGCAAAAGCTCGCGCGCGAGCGCATTACCTCGTACGACGAGCGCGTCGAAGAATGCGTCGAACTGCTCGAAGACGAGTACGACGCGGAAAACATCGACGGCGACGTGTGGCAGCAGATCAAGCTGCACTACATCGGTCTGTTGACCACGCACCGCCAGCCCGAGTGCGCGGAAACGTTTTTCAATTCGGTGTGCTGCAAGATCCTGCACCGCTCGTATTTCAACAACGACTTCATTTTCGTGCGCCCCGCCATCTCGACCGAATACATCGAGAACGACGAGCCGGCCGCGAAGCCGACCTATCGCGCGTACTACCCCGGCAAGGACGGACTCGCCGCGACGCTCGAGCGCATCGTCACGAACTTCCAGCTCGACCCGCCGTTCGAAGACCTGACGCGCGACGTCGGCTGCGTGATGCAGACGATCCACGACGCGTTCGGCGTTTTCGACGAAGCGCCGAACTTCCAGATTCATGTACTTTCGTCGCTGTTCTACCGCAACAAGTCGGCGTATATCGTCGGACGCATCATCAACGGCGATGCGCTGCTGCCGTTCGCCGTGCCGCTGCGTCACGCGAAGCCGGGCGTGCTTGCGCTCGACACCGTGCTGCTCAGGCGCGAGCAACTGCTGATCATCTTCAGCTTCTCGCATTCGTATTTCCTCGTCGACATGGAAGTGCCGTCCGCTTACGTCGAATTTCTCGGCACCATCATGCCGGGCAAACCGAAGGCGGAAATCTATACGTCGGTGGGATTGCAGAAGCAGGGCAAGAATCTGTTCTATCGCGATCTGCTGCATCATCTGTCGCATTCGAGCGATCCGTTCATCATCGCGCCCGGCATCAAGGGGCTCGTGATGCTGGTGTTCACGCTGCCGTCGTTCCCGTATGTATTCAAGCTGATCAAGGACAACTTCCCACCGCCGAAAGACACCACGCGCGCGCAGATCCAGGCGAAGTATCAGCTCGTCAAACGGCACGACCGCCTCGGCCGCATGGCCGACACGCTCGAATATTCGAGCGTCGCGTTGCCGGTGGCGCGGCTCGATGAAGCGCTCGTGCGCGAACTCGAAAGGGAAGTGCCCTCGCTGCTCGAATACGAGGGCGAGAACCTCGTGATTCGCCACATGTACATCGAGCGCCGCATGGTGCCGCTGAACCTGTTCCTGCAAAACGGCAACGACGACGACGTCGAGCACGGCATCAAGGAATACGGCAACGCGGTGAAGGAACTGATGCAGGCGAACATCTTCCCCGGCGACATGCTGTACAAGAACTTCGGCGTGACGCGTCATGGCCGCGTCGTGTTCTACGACTACGACGAAATCGAATACCTGACCGACTGCAACGTGCGCGCGGTGCCGGCGCCGCGTAACGAGGAGGACGAAATGTCGGGCGAGCCGTGGTACTCGGTCGGCCCGCACGACATTTTCCCGGAGACGTACGGCACGTTTCTGCTCGGCGACCCACGCGTGCGCCGCTCCTTCATGCAGCACCACGCGGACTTCTTCGATCCTGCGCTATGGCAACGGCACAAGGATCATCTATTGAAAGGCGAACTGCCCGACTTTTTTCCGTACGACAGCCACGAGCGCTTCTGCATCCGCTATCCGGAACGCTTTGCCGATGCATCGGCATCCGCTTCACCGGATACACCGCACGCGCGACCCGACGAGCGCAGCGTGCGCGTGGCGTGAAGCCTGCGCCGCCCGCCTCGTTGAATGCATCGTCCAAACTTTATGTAACGACTTCGACCGGTCAAGCGGTCGAGAAACCACCAAGACGCACCATGAACACAAACGCTTCAAGCTCCTTCCATCCGCTCTCGCATCTGTTCGACAACAACGACGCGTGGGTGGCCCGCAAGCTGTCCGAAGACCCCGAATTCTTCTCGCGCCTCGCGCATCAGCAGGCGCCGGAGTATTTGTGGATCGGCTGCTCGGACTCGCGCGTGCCGGCGAACCAGATCATCGGCTTGCCGCCGGGCGAAGTGTTCGTGCACAGAAACATCGCCAACGTGGTCGTGCATACCGATCTGAACTGCCTGTCGGTGATCCAGTTCGCCGTCGATCTGCTGAAGGTCAAGCACATCATGGTGGTCGGCCACTACGGCTGCTCCGGTGTCGCCGCGGCGCTGCACGGCCGCCGCGTGGGTCTCGCCGACAACTGGCTCGCGCACGTGCAGGACGTGCGCGCGAAGCACGCCGCGCTGATCGAAGAATGGCCGCTCGGCGAAGCGCGGCATCGGCGGCTCGTGGAACTGAATACGATCGAACAGGTGGTGAACGTGTGCCGCACCACCATCGTCAACGATGCGTGGGCGCGCGGCCAGGAACTGACCGTGCACGGCTGGGCGTATGGCGTGCATGACGGCAAGATCCGTAACCTCGGCATGACGATCAGCGACGCGGCCGCGCTCGAAGCAACCTATAAGGAGTGTGTGGCCGCCGTGTCGGCGAGCGGCCCGCGCAACGCGGACAACGACGTGGTTGCCGCGGACGCGGCGCAGCTCGGCGACCTGCCGGCCATCGTCGAAGGTGTGATCAAGGAGCTAAAACATGAGTGAGACAGACATGAGTGAAAAGCGAACCCAAGCGAATGCCGATCCGGTTGTCATCGTGAGCGCCGCGCGCACGCCGATGGCGGCGTTTCAGGGCGACTTTGCATCGCTCACCGCGCCGCAACTCGGCTCGGCGGCGATCGAAGCCGCCGTGCGGCGCGCGGGCCTCAAGCCCGAGCAGATCGACGAAGTGGTGATGGGCTGCGTGCTGCCCGCTGGCCTCGGCCAGGCGCCCGCGCGGCAAGCCGCGCTCGGCGCCGGCCTGCCTTTGAGCACCGGCAGCACCACGGTCAACAAGATGTGCGGCTCCGGCATGCGCGCGGCGATGTTCGCGCACGACATGCTGGCCGCCGGTTCGGTCGACGTGATCGTCGCGGGCGGCATGGAGAGCATGACGAACGCGCCGTATCTGCTGCCGAAGGCGCGCGGCGGCATGCGCATGGGTCACGGCCAGGTGATCGATCACATGTTCTACGACGGTCTCGAAGACGCGTACGAAAAAGGCCGTCTGATGGGCACCTTCGCCGAGGAATGCGCGGCGTCGTTCGACTTCACGCGCGAGGCGCAGGACGCGTTCGCGGTCGAGTCGCTCAACCGTGCAAAGCGCGCCAACGAAGACGGCTCGTTTGCGTGGGAGATCGCACCGGTGAAAGTGGCGAGCCGCAAGGGCGAGGTCACGATCGACCACGACGAGCAGCCGTTCAAGGCCAACCTCGACAAGATTCCGACGCTCAAGCCCGCGTTCAGCAAAACCGGCACGGTGACGGCGGCGAATTCGTCGTCGATTTCCGATGGCGCCGCAGCGCTTGTGATGATGCGCGAATCGACAGCGAAGCGTCTCGGCGTCGAACCGATCGCGCGCGTGGTCGGCCACTCGACGTTCGCGCAGGAACCGGCGAAGTTCACCACCGCGCCGGTCGGTGCGATTCGCAAGCTGTTCGAGAAGAATGGCTGGCGCGCCGACGAAGTCGATCTCTATGAGGTGAACGAAGCGTTCGCCGTCGTGACGATGGCCGCGATGAGGGAACACCACTTGCCGCACGAGAAGGTCAACGTGAACGGCGGCGCTTGCGCGCTCGGCCATCCGATCGGGGCGTCCGGCGCGCGCATTCTCGTCACGCTGATCGGCGCGCTGAAGCGGCGCGGCCTGAAGCGCGGCGTCGCGACGCTGTGCATCGGCGGCGGCGAGGCGACGGCGATGGGTGTCGAACTGGTTTGACGCGTGGATCGTGGCAATCGCCGCCTGTGAGGCGGCGTCCTGAAAACTGAGGTATTCGATGAAGACAGTGTTGATCGTCGGTGCGTCGCGTGGCATCGGCCAGGAATTCGTCCGGCAGTACCGGCATAGCGGCTGGCGCGTGCTCGCTACCGCGCGCGACGGCGCCGCGCTCGATGCGCTGAACGCACTCGGCGCGCAAACATTCGCGGTGGACGTGACCGCGCCCGAGGACATCGCCGCGCTCGGCTGGAAGCTCGACGGCGAACGGCTCGATGCGGCGATTCTGGTGTCGGGCGTGTACGGCCCGCGCACCGAAGGCATCGAGACGATCACCGCCGAAGACTTCGATCACGTGATGCACACCAACGTGCGCGGTCCGATGCAATTGATGCCGATCGTGCTGCCGCTCGTCGAAGACGCGGGCGGTGTGTTCGCGGTCATCTCCAGCAAGATGGGCAGCATCGCCGAGCCGAGCGGCACGAGCGGCTGGCTGTATCGCACGAGCAAGGCGGCGCTGAACGATGCGCTGAAGCTCGCGTCGCTGGAGGCGAAGCGCGCGACCTGCGTGTCGTTGCATCCCGGCTGGGTGCGCACCGACATGGGCGGTGCGCAAGCCGCGATCGACCCGGCGCGCAGCGTCGCCGGCATGCGTGAGGTGCTCGCGCAGGCTGCGGGCGCCCGCAATGCGTTCAACGGCCGCTTCTATCAATACGACGGCACGCAACTCGACTGGTGAGGAGACCGCGCCATGGTGCTTGATCAGGATCACCTGATGATCCGCGACGCGCTGCGCACCTTCGTGCGCGACGCGATCACGCCGCATGCGGCCGTGTGGGACCGCGAGCGCACGTTTCCGCGCGACGTGCACCGCCAACTCGCCGAGCTCGGCGCCTACGGCGTGCTGGTGCCCGAAGCGTACGGCGGTGCCGGCATGGACGCGCTGGCGCTCGCGCTGGTCCTCGAAGAGATCGCGGCGGGCGACGGCGGCACGTCGACAGCAATCTCCGTGAACAACTGCCCGGTGTGCAGCATCCTGCTGAGCTACGGCAACGACGCGCAGAAACGCGACTGGCTCACACCGCTCGCGCGCGGCGAGATGCTCGGCGCGTTTTGCCTGACCGAGCCGCAAGCCGGCTCCGACGCGTCCGCGTTGCGCACCACCGCCACCCGCGACGGCGACGCGTACGTGCTGAACGGCGTCAAACAGTTCATCACGAGCGGCAAGAACGGCGACGTCGCGATCGTGATGGCAGTAACCGACAAGGCGGCAGGCAAGCGCGGTATCAGCGCGTTCATCGTGCCGACCAGCACGACGGGCTACATCGTCGCGCGCGTCGAAGAGAAGCTCGGCCAGCATTCGTCGGATACCGCGCAGATCGTGTTCGAAGACTGCCGCGTGCCCGCCGCGAATCTGATCGGTGCGGAAGGCGAAGGCTACCGGATCGCGCTGTCGGGGCTCGAAGGCGGGCGCATCGGTATTGCGGCGCAAAGCGTCGGCATGGCGCGCGCCGCGTTCGACGCCGCGTTGAGCTATGCCAGGGAACGCGAGAGCTTCGGCGCGCCGCTCTTTTCGCACCAGGCCGTGCAGTTCCGTCTCGCCGACATGGCGACGCAACTCGAAGCCGCGCGTCAATTGATCTGGCACGCCGCGTCGTTGAAAGACGCCGGTCAGCCGTGTCTCACCGAAGCCGCGATGGCCAAGCTGTTCGCCTCCGAAGCCGCCGAGCGCATCTGTTCGGCGGCCCTGCAGATTCATGGCGGCTATGGGTATTTGAGCGACTTCCCGGTCGAGCGGATTTATCGCGACGTGCGCGTGTGCCAGATTTACGAAGGCACCAGCGACATCCAGAAAATATTGATCGCACGCGGTCTCGATTGAACGCTTAATAAATAAACCATTGTTGCCGATGCAAAGACCTTCCGACTGCCCCTGCGGCGGCACCGCGCCCGGACAGCGCAGCGCCGTCAAAGCGCCCCGCTTCGCGCAATGCTGTGGCCGCTATATCGACGGCGGCGAAGCGGCGCCGCGCGCACTCGAACTGATGCGCTCGCGTTATAGCGCGTATGTTGTCGGCGCAACCGACTATCTGCGCGCCACCTGGGCGCCGCACACCTGCCCCGCCGATCTCGACGCGGACCCCACCGCGCCCGACGCGCCGCGTTGGCTCGGACTGCAGATCAAGGCCTTCGCCGAAACCGACGCGGATCACGCAACCGTAGAATTTGTCGCGCGGTACAAGGTGGGCGGCCGGGCGCACCGGCTGCACGAATTGAGCCGCTTCGTGCGCGGCGAGGACGGCCGCTGGCGCTATGTCGATGGCGACGTCCGCGAGTAGTGCGCGGCACGCGAACCTTTCGCGATCTTTCACGGCGCAGCGGCGCGCATTGCGCCGCGATCAATAAGGCCCTCATTGCAGGGCTTTTTTTCGTGTTGGCCCGGCACCACAGCCCGCATGCCGAGCCGCCTGTCGCTTGATCCGGCAACCATCCCGTCTTCGTCCAGCCGGTACGCAGCCACGCGGCGAGCGAGGCCTCCGCGCGACGCCGACATTCGCTCAAAACACGAGCCGCAATTTTTTTCGGCGCGGGTTCTCCTTGATTGCACAAAACAAAATTGTCGTGCCAGGATGAGGCCGTAGCTTCATGACGTCACATTGCGAGAGTCGGCCGAACCAGCTCCGCAAAATGTGCAGGAAGCCCTGCCGCTTACCAGACAGTGTGGATGCGGCGGCGGCTCCGGGCAGCAGGTGTGGCGCTCATCATCGGCGCGTGGGGTCGCGTCGGCCGTTTGGGTTCATCCCGTGCGATCTCGATTGGCATGCGTGCGCTTGGCGCACTGCATACGCGAGTGTGTTTTTGTTTGTCGAAAACGCGGACGAAAGGAAAACGTCAGCAATTAAATCGGCAAGCGGACATCACGGTGTTCAGGGCAGGTCTTCGAGGCAGGTGCGTTAATGGTGTTCAGCAAGGTTCTGACGAAGTGTGCGGTGATCTGTGCAGCGGCTACGTGCGCTGTCGCAGTCGCGCACGCCGATCCGCTCGCCCAGGCGTACGCAGCCCCGCACGCCGACGCGCAGGCGGGACCGCTGGCACGCGCACACGTGCCGCGCATCGCGCTCGACGACGACATCTACCTGCCCACCGCGCGTCTGAACGAACAGGTTATCCGCGTGCCGGTGGACGCCGCCGGCACGATCACGCTCGAAACGACGATCTACAAACCGGACGGCGCCGGCCCGTTCCCGATGATCGTGTTCAACCACGGCAAGATTCCCGGCGATCCGCATACGCAGGAGCGCAGCAACCCGCTGCCGCTCGCGCGCGAGTTCGTGCGTCGCGGCTACGTCGTGGTCGCGCCGAACCGGCAAGGCTTCGGCCATTCGGGCGGCGTGTACCAGCAGGATGGTTGCGATGTCGAACGCAATGGCATTGGCCAGGCTGGCGACATCGCGGCAACGATCAACTATATGTCGAAGCAGCCGTATGTGGACGCGGCGCATATCGTCGTGGCCGGCACCTCGCACGGCGGTCTCGCGACCATGGCCTACGGCACCGAGGCGGCGCCGGGCGTGCGGGCGCTGATCAATTTCTCGGGCGGCTTGCGGCAGGACGCCTGTACCGACTGGCAGAGCAACCTGACGCACGCATTCGGCGCGTATGGCGAGAAGACTACGGTGCCGTCGCTGTGGATGTACGGCGACAACGATTCGGTCTGGAACGCGCCGCTGGTGGCCGGCATGTATGCCGCGTACAGCGCGCACGGCGCGAGCGCGAAGATGGTGGATTTCGGCCACTACAAGAACGACGCGCATCGGCTTGTGGGCGACCGCGATGGCGTGCATGTATGGTGGCCGGCTGTCGAGGCGTTCCTTGCCCGCGTAGGGATGCCCACGGGCGTGCAGTATCGGGTGGCCGATCCGTCGGCGCCGAAGCCGAGCGGCTTCGCTGCCGTCGACGCGGTGGATGCCGTGCCCTTCGTCGATGAAGGCGGGCGCAATGGCTATCGGAATTTCCTGCATCAGTATCCTAGCCGCGCGTTTGCCGTATCGGATTCGGGCGCGTGGTCGTGGGCTGAAGGCGGAGATGATCCGATGTCGGTGGCAGTTGCCAACTGCCAGAAGCAGAGTTCGGATCCATGCCGGTTGTATGCGGTGGATAACGCTGTGGTTTGGGGGCAGCAGTCTTCGCAGACGGCTGATGGTGGGCGTGGTTCTGGTGATCGCGATCGCGATGCCGATGGGCGGCGGGCTATTGCTAGTCGGAATTAAGGCTTTTTTTGCCTGCTCGGCGCTTTGGGTGTGCTATTCGGGTGTTGGCCTTTCCTTGATGTCACGTCGGTCTATTGGCGTTGCCCCTGTGCGGGGCGGCACCTACTTTCTTTGCATGCCGCAAAGAAAGTAGGCAAAGAAAGCGGCTTCACACCGCTAATTCTTAAGCGGGTCCCCTGGCTTGGAGGGGGCAGCGGTCCATCTGGAATCAGTGCCCCCGCACATTCAGCCTCAGTGACAAGGCAGTCATTCTTCCGGCGACGCTTCGCGCGCCGACGCGGTCATTCCTAAAACGCGAGCTCATTTTTCCGGCGTGCGCCCTTCCTGAAGCCTTCAAGGCCGGCCCTTCATGAGGCAGTTGTCTGCCATTCGTTTTTTTCGTCCGGACGCCTCCTCCCCGACATGCTTCATTTGCGCGGCCTCGCCGGGGCGAAGCCGATAGCCCCACCGCACACGACCAAAGCCGTTGGTTTCCCACGCATACCCGTCCGCGACGCACGCAGTGCGGAGTGGGAGCGGATGACGGCATTGTCACTCGCGTGGAATGTGCGGGCGCACCGATTCCAGATGTTCCACTGCCCCCTCCAAGCCAGGGGACCCGCTTAAGAATTAGCGGTGTGAAGCCGCTTTCTTTGCTTACTTTCTTTGCGGCGGCAAAGAAAGTAAGTGCCGCCCCGCACAGGGGCAACGCCAATAGACCACCGTGACATCAAGGAAAGGCCAACACCATAAGACCACAGCCCAAAAGCGCCGAGCAGGCAAAAACCCCAAGATTCCCACCCCATACCCCCAACTACTTTGCCGTCGCCAACTCCGCCGAACGGCGACCTTCCGGGACGAACACAAACCACCTGCACCGAACAGCGCCAAACCCCCGCCCGGCAAGCAAAACCGCCCATTTTGCCGCTAGTGCATAGCACGAAATAAACCGCTAATCTCGACCCCGCACGCTCGCCAAGGCCGCGCGCAGCGCCAAAAAAATGGCGCACGGCCCGCCTGAAATGGCCCTGAAAGCCACCCCGCGCAGCGCGCAAAGAAAAGCACCTCGGAGTACCGTTTTGGAAAAATCAGCCGCATTGCCCGTCGCCCCTGAAGACTGGGTTGCCCGCAGCCTGCGTGCCGTATGGCACCCCTGCACCCAGATGAAGCACCACGAGCGCCTGCCGCTCGTACCCGTCGCGCGCGGTCAAGGCGCGTGGCTCTACGATCGCGCTGGTCATCGCTACCTCGACGCGATCAGCTCCTGGTGGGTCAACCTGTTCGGCCACGCCAATCCGCGCATCAATGCCGCGCTCAAAGACCAGCTCGATACGCTCGAACACGCGATGCTCGCCGGCTGCACGCACGAGCCGGCCATCGAACTCGCGGAGCGCCTCGGCGCACTCACCGGCAACACGCTCGGCCACGCGTTCTTTGCCTCGGATGGCGCATCCGCCGTCGAGATCGCGCTGAAGATGAGCTTCCACACGTGGCGCAACCGAGGCTTCGCAGATAAGCAAGAATTCGTCTGCATTGCCAACAGCTATCACGGCGAAACCATCGGCGCGCTCGGCGTCACCGATGTCGCGCTGTTCAAGGACGCCTACGATCCGTTGATCCGCCACGCGCACGTCGTGGCCTCGCCCGATGCGCGCCTCGCGCAACCGGGCGAAAGCGCCGCCGACGTCGCGCGCCGCGCGCTCGATCACGTCCGCTCGCTGTTCGAAGCTCGCGCCACCCGCATCGCCGCGCTGATCGTCGAGCCGCTCGTGCAATGCGCGGCCGGCATGGCGATGCACGACGCGTCGTATCTCGCCGGTCTGCGAGCGCTATGCGATCAGTACGGCGTGCATCTGATCGCCGATGAAATCGCCGTCGGTTGCGGCCGTACTGGCACTTTCTTCGCGTGCGAGCAAGCCGGCATCTGGCCGGACTTTTTGTGTCTGTCCAAAGGCATCAGCGGCGGCTACCTGCCGCTGTCGATCGTGCTGTCGCGCGATGAAATCTTCGCGGCCTTCTATCACGACGACACCGCGCGCGGCTTCCTGCACTCGCATTCGTACACCGGCAATCCGCTCGCGTGCCGCGCGGCGCTCGCCACGCTCGATCTGTTCGCGAGCGACGACGTGCTCGCCGCCAACGCACGCAAGTCCGCGACGCTGAAGGCCGCGCTCGCACCGCTTGCAGCACACGAGCAGGTCCGCAACCTGCGCCAGTGCGGCACGATCTTCGCGTTCGACGCGGTGATCGACGATGCTCTGCATGCCAAAACGTTTTCGCGCCGCTTCTTCGAAAACGCGTTGCAGCGCGAACTGCTGCTGCGCCCGATCGGGACCACCGTGTATCTGATGCCCCCTTACATCCTCGACGCCGAAGAACTCGCGCTGCTTGCCTCGCGCACGCGCGACACCTTCGACGCCACGCTCGCGGAGGCCCGCTGATGCATTTGCTCGACACCCTCACCGAAGGGCTCAAGGAACTCGACGAACGCGGTCTGCGCCGCCGCCGCCGCACCGCCGACACGCCGTGCGCCGCGCACATGACGGTCGACGGCCGCGCGATGATCGGCTTCGCCAGCAACGACTATCTCGGCCTCGCCGCGCATCCGCAACTGATCGAGGCGATCGCCGAAGGCGCACGTCTTTACGGCGCGGGCAGCGGCGGCTCGCATCTGCTCGGCGGCCACTCGCGCGCGCATGCGCAGCTCGAAGACGATCTCGCGGCATTCACCGGCGGCTTCGTCGATAACCCGCGCGCACTCTACTTCAGCACCGGCTACATGGCGAACCTCGCGACGCTCACTGCGCTCGCGGGCCGCGGCACGACGCTGTTCTCGGACGCGCTGAATCACGCGTCGCTGATCGACGGCGCGCGCCTGTCACGCGCCGACGTGCAGATCTATCCGCACTGCGATATGGACGCGCTGAGCGCGATGCTCGACGCGTCGGAGGCGGACGTCAAGGTGATCGTCTCCGATACCGTGTTCAGCATGGACGGCGATATCGCGCCCTTGCCGCGCCTGCTCGAACTCGCGGAACGGCACGGCGCCTGGCTGATCGTCGACGATGCGCACGGCTTCGGCGTGCTCGGTCCGCAAGGCCGCGGCGCGATCGCACGAGCCGCGCTGCGCTCGCCGAATCTGATTTCGATCGGCACGCTCGGCAAGGCGGCCGGCGTCTCGGGCGCGTTCGTCGCGGCGCATGCGACCGTAATCGAATGGCTCGTGCAGCGCGCGCGTCCGTACATCTTCACGACGGCGTCGGTGCCGGCTGCCGCGCATGCGGTGTCGGCGAGCCTGCGCATCATCGGCGGCGATGAAGGCGATGCGCGCCGCACGCATCTTCAGCAACTGATCGAACGCACGCGCACGATGCTCAAAGCGACGCCGTGGCTGCCGGTCGATTCGCATACGGCCGTGCAGCCGCTCATCATCGGTGCGAACGACGCCACGCTCGATATCGCGGCCACGCTCGATCGCGCGGGCCTGTGGGTGCCAGCGATCCGTCCGCCGACCGTGCCCGCCGGCACGTCGCGGTTGCGCATTTCGCTGTCGGCCGCGCACTCGCACGCCGATCTCGACCGCCTCGAAGCGGGCCTGCAACAACTCGGAGCACAAGCGGCATGAGCGGCAACGTGAACACCATCGGGCCAGCACTGTCGTTCTTCGTCACCGGCACCGATACGGAAATCGGCAAGACCTTCGTTTCTTCGGCGCTGTTGCGGGGCTTCGTTCGCGAAGGCCTGCAAGCCGCCGCGATGAAGCCGATCGCCGCCGGCGCATTCGAACTGAACGGCGTGCTGCATAACGAAGACGCAGATCAACTCGACGCCGCGTCGAACGTGCTGCTGCCGCCCGAGCTGCGCACGCCGTATCTGCTGAAGGAACCAGCCGCGCCGCACATCGCGGCCGCGCTGGAAAACGTCACGCTCGATCTCGATCACATCGTCGCGTGCCATGCACAGGCCGTGCAGCGCGCGGAGATCGTCGTCGTGGAAGGCGTCGGCGGCTTTCGCGTGCCGCTGACCGCCACCCAGGACACCGCCGATCTCGCCGTCGCGCTGAAGCTGCCGGTCGTGCTGGTGGTCGGCATGCGCCTCGGCTGCATCAGCCATGCGTTGCTGAGCGCCGAAGCGATCGCCGCGCGCGGACTCACGCTCGCCGGCTGGGTCGCCAATCGCGTCGACCCCGACATGACGTTCCCCGACGAAAACATCGCGTCGATCCGCGAGCATCTTGCGCGCGCCTACGACGCGCCGCTGCTCGGCATCGTGCCGCATCTGAGCCCGGCTGCAACCGAACTCGCGGCAGATCAGCTCGACATCGACCGGCTTTTACAGACGCTGCGCCACGCGCAGCGCTGAACCACACCACCTCTATCCATCCATGAGGATCGACCCCATGACGCAACTGAACATCACTCCGACGCAGGCCGACGCGGCCGCCGCCAACGCCAACGCCAACGCCAACGCCGCCACGACCGGCGGCAAGCAGGTCGCGCGCTGGCGCGTCGCCGACATCGTCGCGCTGTACGAACTGCCGTTCAACGACCTGATGTTCCGCGCGCAGCAAACCCATCGCGAGCATTTCGACGCGAACACCGTGCAACTGTCGACACTGCTGTCGATCAAGACCGGTGGCTGCGAGGAAGATTGCGCGTACTGTCCGCAGTCGGTGCATCACGACACGGGCCTCGCAGCCGACAAGCTGATGCCGGTCGACGAAGTGCTCGCCGCCGCCAAGGTCGCGAAAGAGAACGGCGCGACGCGCTTCTGCATGGGCGCCGCGTGGCGCAATCCGAAGGACCGCCATCTCGAACCGATCAAGGACATGATTCGCGGCGTGAAAGCGATGGGCCTCGAAACCTGCGTCACTCTCGGCATGCTCGAAACGCATCAGGCTCAGGCGCTGCGCGAAGCGGGCCTCGATTACTACAACCACAATCTCGACACGTCGCCGGAGTTCTACGGCCAGATCATTTCGACGCGCACGTACCAGGATCGACTCGACACGCTCGAACGCGTGCGCGACGCGGGCATCAACGTGTGCTGCGGCGGCATCGTCGGTCTGGGCGAATCGCGCCGCGAACGCGCGGGGCTGATCGCGCAACTGGCGAACATGGAGCCGTATCCGGAGTCGGTGCCCATCAACAACCTGGTGCAGGTGGAAGGCACGCCGCTGACCGGTACCGAAGCGATCGACCCGTTCGAATTCGTGCGCACGATCGCGATTGCGCGCATCACGATGCCGAAGGCGATGGTGCGCCTGTCGGCCGGGCGCGAGCAGATGGACGAGGCGTTGCAGGCGATGTGCTTTCTCGCCGGGGCGAACTCGATTTTCTACGGCGACCAGTTGCTGACCACGAGCAATCCGCAGGCGGAAGCCGACCGCAAGCTACTGGCGCGCCTGGGCATTCGCGCCGAGGCCGCGCAGCAGATGCCGCTGGAACAGAGCGGCTGCGAGCATGGCTGCGATAAGCACAGCGCGCCGAACTGATCGCGTGAGATGACGCGTGCGCAATGAAGCGCACGCACATGAAAAAAGCCGCCTGTTGCGAAACAGGCGGCTTTTTAACTTCGACTCGGAGAATCACTTCCGGTCGACGATGATCTGATCGAATGTCCCGCCATCGGAGAAATGGGTCTGCTGCGCCTTCTGCCAGCTACCGAACATCTCTTCCACGGTGAAGGTCTTGATCGGCTTGAACTCGGCCGCATGCCTCGCCAGCACGTTCTTGTCGCGCGGACGCAGATGATGCTGTGCAATGATCTCCTGCGCGGCCGGCGACCACAGATAGTAGAGATACGCCTGCGCCTCTTTACGCGTGCCGCGCTTGTCGACCACCTTGTCGACGATCGACACCGGCGGCGCCGCCAGCAGACTCACCGACGGATACACCGCTTCGAACTTGCCGTCGCCCACACCGGAGCTAATCAACGACACTTCGTTTTCGAACGTCACCAGCACATCGCCGATGTCGCGCTGAGTGAACGTGGTCGTCGCACCGCGACCGCCCGTGTCGAGCACCGGCACGTTCCTGAAGATCGCCTTCACGAAGTCGAGCGCCTGCGCATCGGTGCCGCCGTGCTGCTTGCGATACCCCCACGCGGCCAGATACGAATAGCGCCCGTTGCCCGACGTCTTCGGATTGGCGATCACCACCTGCACGCCCGGCTTCGCGAGATCGTCCCAGTCCTTGATGTGCTTGGGGTTGCCCTTGCGCACGAGGAACACCATCGTGGTGGTGTACGGCGCGCTGTCGTCCGGCAGGCGCGCGCGCCAGTTGGCCGGCACGAGTTGACCTTTCTGCGCGAGCAGATCGATGTCGTTGGGCTGGTTCATCGTCACGACGTCGGCCTGCAAGCCTTGCAGCACCGACAGCGCCTGCGCGCTCGACGCGCCATGCGACTGGCGGATCGACACGGTCGTGCCGCTCTTCTGCTTGTACGCGGCGATGAAGCCCGTGTTGATGTCCTTGTACAACTCGCGCGTCACGTCGTACGACACGTTGAGCAACGATGTATCCGCGTGCGCCGCCGACACGGGGCCCAGCGCGAACGTGATCGCCGTCGCGCCGGCTGCGAGCCAGCGCGACATCCCCGTCTTGCCTGCCATGCTTGTCCCCGCTTATCGATGATGAAATTCCGTGGCCACACGAGCATGCGGCGTGAAGCGGGATTCTAACGGATCGCTTACCAATCGGCGGCGCGCGGCTTTGGTGCGTCGCCGCGGGCCGTGGCCCCTGATTCACATGAACGCATGCTGGCTCGCTTCGAACGGCTCTTCGCGAAAGCGCAGCGGCGCCGCGCAATGCACGAGCGTATCGACGAAGTATTTGGCGCGCGGCCACGGGCCGAAACCTGCGGCGGTGTTGATATGCCCCGCGTCGCCGAGATTGACGAACGCGCTGCCGAAGCGCTGCGCGAGATCGCGCGCACCGGCGAGCGGCATCCACGGATCGGTTTCGCTGCCGATCAGGATGGACGGCACACCGAGACGGCGCGCGTCGAACGCTCCCGCGAAGGCAAACTTCTGCGGACTCGCGGGCGCGACGAACAGCACGCCGACGACGTCGTTCGCATCCGACGCCTGCTGCAGCGCATGCGCGGTCGCGAGGCAACCGAAGCTGTGCGCGGCCAGCACGAACGGGCCGCGCTCGCGCGCGAGCACATCGCGCAGCGACTTCGACCACAGCGCGATGTCCGGCGCATCCCAGTCGGCCTGCTCGACGCGCAACGAGCGCGCGAATTGCCGCTCCAGCCATGTTTGCCAGTGCGCGCCCTCGCTGCCGTGCAGGCCGGGCACGGTGACGAGACGCGGCGGCCATGTCGATCTGATGCATGAAAGCATAGGTGTGCCTCGCTGCGGGAATCCGGGGAGTCATTGTCGCGCTGGGGTCTGGGCGGGTGAACCAAGTTTTTTTGCTTTGGTTATGGCGCAAATGTGCGGGTCCACGCGGCCCGCCCCGGCAAGCGCACGCAAACGAAGCAGCACGGCCGTGCGCAAACGCGCGCGATCCGCGTTGAAAAAGTAGAATGAAGCCTGTCTATCCATAAAGGGAGGAGGCCCCATGCAGCAAGTGTCGTCGGAAGCGTCGCACCGTGGCTTTGCCGTCGCCGGACCCGACCACGCAGGCGCCTGGCGCACCGTATGAAGATCCTTTTCTACATGCCGCATGCCGATGCCGCCGCGTGGTTGCACGACTTCGTCCACGCGCTGCCCGAGGCCGAGTTGCGCGAATGGCAAGCGGGCGACACCGCGCCGGCCGATTTCGCGGTCGTCTGGCGTCCGCCGCGTGAGATGCTGGCCGGCCGCGATGACCTGCGCGCCATTTTCAATCTCGGCGCGGGCGTCGATGCAATTCTCGCGCTCGAACACGAGCATCCCGGCACGCTGCCGCGCAGCGCCCAGCTGATCCGCCTCGAAGACACCGGCATGGCGCCGCAAATGGCCGAGTACGTGACGTACGCGGTGCTGCGCTATCTGCGCCGCTTCGATGAATATCAAACGCTGCAGAACGAACGCCGGTGGGCAGTCCTCGATCCGCATCCGCGCGAGACCTTCACGGTCGGCGTGCTCGGACTCGGCGTGCTCGGCGCGCACGTGGCGCAAACGCTCGCCGCGTTCGGCATGCCGGTGCGCGGCTATAGCCGCAGCGCGCGGCAGATCGACGGCATCGCGACGTTCGCGGGCGAAGCGCAGTTCGACACGTTTCTCGACGGCGTCAAAGTATTGGTGAATCTGCTGCCGCATACGCCGGATACACGCGACGTGCTGAACGCGCGAACCTTCGCGAAACTCGCACGCGGGGCGTATCTGATCAACGTCGCGCGCGGCGGCCATCTGGTCGAAGCGGATCTGCTCGACGCGCTCGCGAGCGGCCAGCTCGCCGCCGCCACGCTCGACGTTTTCCGCGAAGAACCGCTGCCCGCCGAGCATCCGTTCTGGCAGGAACCGCGCATCACGATCACGCCGCACACGTCCGCGCTGACCTTACGCGCGGAAAGCGTCGGGCAGGTCGCGCGGAAAATCGACGCGCTCATGCGCGGCGACACCGTGAGCGGCGTAGTGAATCTCGAACGCGGATACTGACACCCTCGAATTGAATTGACGAAGCGCCGCCTCGCGCGGCAGGAGACAGATCATGGCCCTACCCCAGCAAGTGAAAATCGTCGAAGTCGGTCCGCGCGACGGGCTGCAGAACGAGAAAGACTTCGTGCCCACCGCGACCAAGATCGATCTGATCAATCGCCTGTCGGCGGCGGGGTTTCGCAACGTCGAGGCGGCCTCGTTCGTGTCGCCGAAATGGGTGCCGCAAATGGCCGACGGCGCCGACGTGATGGCCGGCATCGAGCGCCGCGCGGGCACGATCTACTCGGTGCTCACGCCGAACCTGCGCGGCTTCGAAGGCGCACTCGCCGCGCGTGCCGACGAGATCGTGATCTTCGGCGCCGCGAGCGAGGCGTTCTCGCAGAAGAACATCAACTGCAGCATCGCGCAAAGCATCGACCGTTTCGCGCCGGTCGCCCAGGCCGCGAAGGAGCATGGCGTGCGGATTCGCGGCAGCGTGTCGTGCGCGCTCGGTTGTCCGTATCAGGGCGAGGTGCCGCTCGCGTCGGTGGTGGACGTGGTCGAACGCTTCGCGGCGCTCGGCTGCGACGAGATCGACATCGCCGATACCATCGGTGTCGGCACACCGAAGCGCACCCGCGAAGTGTTCGACGCGGTGACGCGTGTGTTTCCGCGTGAGCGCCTGTCGGGCCACTTCCACGACACGTATGGCCAGGCGCTCGCGAATATTTACGCGGCGTTGCAGGAAGGCATCGAGATTTATCACGCGTCGGTGGCGGGGCTCGGCGGCTGCCCGTACGCGAAGGGCGCGACCGGCAACGTCGCGACCGAAGACGTGCTGTATCTGATGAACGGCCTCGGCATCGAGACCGGCATCGACCTCGCGCAAGTCGTGGCGATCGGCGATTTCATTTCGACGTCGATCGGCAAGCCCAACGTCTCGCGCGCCGGCAAGGCGCTGCTCGCCAAGGCGCGCAGCGAAGCGGCTAACTGCGTGTGAGGGCATGTGAATTCACCCGAAACATTCACCCCATCCATCAGGACCTGAACCGATGACTGACCAAGTGCCCCTCGAATCCGACGATCTCGCCACGCTGCCCGATTCGGCGCGCCGCGTCGCGCTGTTGCTGCGCGAACGCGGTCACTCCGGGCGCGTCGTGATGCTGCCGGAAACCGGCAAGACCTCCACCGAAGCCGCCGCCGGACTCGGCTGCTCGGTCGCGCAGATCGCCAAGTCGATCCTGTTTCGCCGGCGCGACGACGATGCCCCAGTGCTGGTGGTCGCAAGCGGCGCGAATCGCGTCGACGAAAAGAAGGTGGCCGCGCAGGTGGGCGAGATCGGCCGCGCGGACGCGAAGTTCGTCCGCGAGAAAACCGGCTATGCGATTGGCGGTGTCTGCCCGATCGGCCACGCCACCGAGCCGGTCACGCTGATCGACGCCGACCTGCTCGCGCTCGACAGCCTGTGGGCCGCCGCCGGTCATCCGCATGCGGTGTTCAATCTGACGGCGCAGGAACTGATCGCGCTGACGGGCGCACCGGTCCTCGACGTGGCGCTGCGCGAAACGGCCTGACGCAATGACGGCAAGCCTCGATCACGAAGACGAACACGGCGCCGTGCCGTCGCCTTGCATCAACGTGTGCAGGATGGATGCGTCGACCGGCTGGTGCGAAGGGTGCCTGCGCACCATCGACGAGATCGCCGGCTGGTCGCTATTCGACGACGACGCGAAGCACGCGGTGTGGGAGGCGATCAAGGGCCGTCACGCGCAGTTCATGGCGAGCCAGGCCAAGGCACAGGCCAACACGCAGACCAGGGCGAAACGATGACCACTGCGCCACGCATCGTCACGATTGGCGAGACGTTCAGTTCGACGCTCGAGTTGTCGGCGGATTCGGTGAAATCGTTCGCCACGCTCGTCAACGATCTCAACCCGCTACATCACGACGACGCCTATGCCGCGCAAAGCCGCTTCGGCGGCCTGATCGCGTCGGGTACGCAGCCGACGGCGCATTTCATGGCGCTGCTGGCAACGCACTTCTCGACCTACGCGCAACCGCTCGGCCTCGAATTCGATATCAAGCTGAAGAAGGCCGTTCATGCGCACGACACGCTGACCATCAGGTGGCGCGTGCGCGACGCTTACTGGAAGCCGAGCCTGAACGGCGATCTGACGCATCTGGACGGCACGGTGTTGAACCAGCGCGGCGAGACCGTGCTGGTGGGTAGCTCGACCATTCTCGTGATGCCGAAGCCCGAAGCGTCCGCGCAAGCGCTGAGCCCCGCATCATGATCACGCTGCCGGAATCGATCCGAGTATTTGAACGCGGCTGGCTGTCATCGAACAACGTGCTGCTGGTCGACGAGACCTGTGCCGCGCTCGTCGATACCGGCTATGCGACGCATGCGCCGCAAACCGTCGCGCTGGTGCGGCAAGCGCTCGGCGCACGGCCGCTCGATCTGATCGTCAACACGCATCTGCACTCGGATCACTGCGGCGGCAATGCGCTGTTGCAGGCGACGTGGCCGTGCCGTACCGTGATCCCCGCCTCCGAAGCCGATGCCGTGCGCGCCTGGGACGACGTGCGCCTCACCTTTCGCGCAACGGGTCAGACCTGCGAACGCTTTACCTTCACCGACACGATCGTGCCCGGCTCGCATCTGCGACTCGGCGCACTCGACTGGCAGGTGCTCGGCGCGCCCGGTCACGATCCGCATTCGCTGATGTTGTACTGCGCGCACGAACGCATCCTGATCAGCGCGGACGCGTTGTGGGAAAACGGCTTTGGAGTGATCTTTCCGGAGCTCGACGGCGAAAGCGGTTTTGCCGAGGAACAGGCCGTGCTGGACACGATTGCGAGGCTCGATGTGCGCGTCGTGATCCCAGGCCACGGCGCGCCGTTCACGAATGTCGAACAGGCGCTTGAGCGCGCTTTTTCGCGCGTCGCGTGGTTGCGTGCCGATCCCGCGCGCAATGCGAGGAACGCGTTGAAGGTGCTGATCGTATTCAAGCTGCTCGACGTGCGCACGATGAGTTTCGACACGCTGCTGCGGATGCTCGACGACGCGGCCGTGATGCGCGCCGCCGCGTCGATGCTCAAGCCGCGTCACGAGTGGCCGGCGCTGGTGAAGGATATCGTCGGGGAACTGGCCGCGAAGAATGGGCCGCTGGAGACGGATGGCATGCGCATCGTCGCGCGTCAGAGTTGATGCCAGCGCTCGTGCGGGCAAGCCCTGCAAGCGCAGCGGCAGACAGACGCTCACCACAAAAAGAAAGCCGCTCGACAGTCAAGGCGAGCGGCGGAAATTCTGTCGGACGTGATCAGCGTCGCTATGAATGATACGCGTCGCGGTTTTTTGACCGCATTGGTGATTTCCCTACAGATGTTTGACACCGCCTCTTAAACCGCCCACACGTCAGCCATGAAGCCCATGTAGTCGAGGCTTTCGCGCCATTGATCCGCTCATACGAACAATCACCCTCTTGCTGTTATTCCGGAATCCATAACATTGCGACTGCCCGCATCGGCATGATGTCGATCAAGTCGACGGGAGCCACTTCTGCGGCACGATACGCCAGCCAAGATTGACGCCTGCCGCCGCCAGCAGAATCAGCACCGCGCCGAGCACCTGAATCCATGCGAGCGTTTGCCCGAACGCGATCCGATCGACGATGATCGCCACCACCGGATAGATGAACGACAACGCGCCCGTCATCGACGTCGGCAGCTTCTGGATCGCACCATACAGCAGCACGTACATGAGGCCGGTATTAACGACGCCGAGCACGGCCAGTTCGAGCCATTGCACGCCGCTCGTCGGCAGCGCATCGAAGCGCACGAACGGCGCGAGCATCACCACGCCGAGCGACACCTGGATCAACGCGATCAGATGCGGCGGCGTGCCCTTGAGCCGTTTCGTGATGATCGACGACACCGCATACATCGCCGCCGCGCCAACCGCATACGCGACCCCGACGAGGTATTGGCCCGGCTTCGCCAGCACCGCCGGCTCGACCTTCACGACGAACACGAGGCCGATGAACGCGACCACCAGCCACGCGAGCGTCGACGCGCTGATACGCTCGCGAAACACCAGCGCGCCGAGCGCGATCAGCATGAAGGGCTGGGTGTTGTAGACGGCCGTCGCCATCGAAATCGACGCGCGTGAATACGCGGCGAACAGCAAAACCCAGTTGATGACGATGGCCGCGCCGCCGAGCAGCGCGAGGCCGAACATTTTCCACGAGAACAGCTTGCGCCTGAAAAGGCCGAGTACCGCGCACACGAGCGCCAGCGTCGCGCCGCCGAAAATACAGCGAAAGAACACCACGTTGAACGGACTCTGCTGCGACGACACCACCAGCCAGCCGATAGTGCCGGACATCAGCATCGCCATCGTCATCTCCGCGGCCCCGCGGCGAATTTCGTTTGAAGCCATGATCCGATCCCCTGATTGATGCTTTCATGAGGAGCAGTGTAATTAATCCGATCGCGCGAATACATGGCTAAACTTAAGTCTTTCGACGAGTTCACCTGATAATCGAAGGCCATCATGAGCAAACGCCTTGCTGTTTCCATGCCCGCCGCGCTCGACGACACCGACCGGGCGCTCCTTGCCGCGCTCGCGCAGGACGCGCGTCAGCCGGTCAGCGAACTGGCGCGCGTCGTGGGACTGTCGGCGCCGAGTACGGCTGAACGCATTCGGCGGCTCGAAGCGCAAGGCGTGATCGAGCGCTTCACGGTGCAGATCAATCCGCGCGCGCTCGGCTTCACGCTGCAGGCGATCGTGCGCGTGAAGCCCTTACCGGGTCAGTTGCATCTGGTGGAGGAGGTGCTCCGGCGCATTCCGGAGTTCGTCGAATGCGACAAGGTGACGGGCGACGATTGCTTCATCTGCCGCCTGGTCCTGCATTCGATCGAGCAGCTCGATGAGATTCTGTCGAAAGTCACGGAGCGCGCGGAGACCAGCACCGCGATCGTCAAGTCGACGCCGATCGCGCGCCGCCTGCCTCCGCTTGGTTGAACGAGGCGTGCGGCCTGGCCTGGCACTACCGCTCGACCGCTTCGAAGAAGGACAGCATTTCGGCGACCAGTTCGTCCGGCGCCTCCTCGGGTATGTAGTGCCCGCAAGACAGCGCACGGCCGCTCACGTCGCGCGCCACATGACGCCATTCGGCGAGCGCGTCGAAGCACTTCTCGATCACGCCCTTGTCGCCCCACAACACGCGCAGCGGACAGCCGATCTTGTTACCCCGCTCGATGTCCGCCCGATCGTGCTCGAGGTCGATGCTCGCCGACGCGCGGTAGTCCTCGCACATCGCGTGCACCGCGCCCGGTTGCGAGAGCGCCGCGCGATAAGCGTCGAGTGCGGCGGGCTCGAACGGCGCGAGGCCCGCGTGACGGCTACCCATCACCGCATCGACATAAGCGGCCGGATTCGCGCCGATCAGCGTTTCCGGCAACGGCTGCGGCTGGATCAGGAAAAACCAGTGGAAATAGAGCGTCGCGAACGTGCGGTCGGTGGCTTCGTACATCGCGAGCGTCGGCGCGATGTCGAGCAGCATCAGACGCTCGACCGCCTCGGCATGGTCCAGCGCCATCCGGTGCGCGACGCGCGCGCCGCGATCGTGCGCGCAGACGAGGAATTTCTCGAAGCCGAAGTGGCGCATCACGGCGACCTGGTCCGCGGCCATCGCGCGTTTGGAATACGGCAGGTGTGCCGCGTCGCTCGGCGGTTTGCCCGATGCGCCATAGCCGCGCAGATCGGTCGCGATGACGGTGAAATGCTCGGCGAGCTGCGCGGCGCAGCGCTCCCAGATCAGATGCGACTGCGGGTGGCCGTGCAACAACAGCAGAGGCGGCCCCGCTCCGCCCTTCACTCCGAAAATATCGACATCGCCCACGGCGACGCGAAAAGGCGTGAAATTCTCGAAGGGCATGGCGTCTCTCTTTTGTGATTTGTGAGTGACTGCATTGTAGAAGCCCAACGTGTCAGCGCGGGGTGGGATAACCCACGCAAACGTAGAACCTGAAGACTCCTTCCAACTGTTCCGGACCAGGCCGCCAGACGCGGGGACGCGCTTCGCCTATAATCGAACGATCGTTCTTAAATAGTCGAACGGCCTGGCCCGCTGGATGTCGTTGACAGCGCAGCGTGAGACGCGTCAGCTTCGATACGCCGCGGGCCATGTGCCGCTAAACTCATCAAACGCCGGGGCGCTCAACGCCGCACCGGTCCGCCTAAACAGGAGACTCGCACTATGGCATTGCCCGCCGTCCTGCAAAACCTTGCGCTGCCCGTCGTCGCTTCGCCGATGTTCATCGTCAGCTATCCCGAACTCGTGCTGGCCCAATGCAAGGCCGGCATCGTCGGCTCGTTCCCGGCGCTCAATGCGCGCCCGGCCGAATTGCTCGACGAATGGCTCACGCAGATCCAGACGCAACTCGCCGACCACAAGGCGGCCTACCCCGATGCAATCATCGGGCCGATCGCCGTCAATCAGATCGTTCATCAGTCGAATACGCGGCTCGAACACGACGTGCGCGTGTGCGTCGAGCACAAGGTGCCGATCTTCATCACGAGCCTGCGCGCGCCCGCGCGTGAAATCGTCGATGCCGTGCATAGCTACGGCGGCATCGTGCTGCACGACGTGATCAATCTGCGCCACGCGCAGAAGGCGCTGGAAGCGGGCGTCGACGGTCTGATCCTCGTGGCGTCCGGCGCGGGCGGCCATGCGGGCACGACCTCACCGTTCGCGCTGGTCGGCGAAGTGCGGCGCGTCTTCGACGGCCCGATCGTGCTGTCGGGCTCGATCGCCAACGGCGGCTCGATTCTCGCGGCGCAGGCGATGGGCGCGGACCTCGCCTACATGGGCACGCGTTTCATCGCGACGAAGGAAGCGCATGCGGTCGACAGCTACAAGCAGGCGATCGTCAACTCCACGGCGTCGGACATCATTTACACGAATCTGTTTACCGGCGTGCACGGCAATTACATTCGTGAAAGCATCGTGAACGCGGGTCTCGACCCGGAGGCGCTGCCGGAGTCGGACAAGACCAAGATGAACTTCGGCAGCGACAAGGCGAAGGCGTGGAAAGACATCTGGGGCGCGGGCCAAGGCGTCGGCCTGATGGACGATGTGCCGAGCGTCGGCGAACTGGTGCAGCGTTTGTCGCGTGAATATGAGGATGCCAAGGCACGGCTGGGGATCGCGCGCCAGGCGTCGCGCTAAGGCACGGCCTGGCGGAGCGCGTCGGTGCGCTCCATGGCTGCGGCTCGCTTCAGGCTGCCGAGCCGCAGCGTATGCGATGCAGGCACGCGCCTACATATTCCGCCTATACTGCCCGCCCACTTCGAACAACGCATGGGTGATTTGTCCGAGCGAACACACACGCACCACATCGATCAGCACGGCGAACACATTCTCGTCATCGATCACCGCGCGCTTCAGACGGTCGAGCGCCGCGGGCGCCGCTTCGCGATGCCGCGTCTGGAATGCGTGCAGACGCTTTAACTGACTCTGCTTTTCTTCATCGGTGGAACGGGCCAGTACGATCGGCTGCGGCGCTTCATGAGGATGCGCGCTCAGGAACGTATTCACGCCGACGATCGGATACGACCCGTCATGCTTGCGATGCTCGTACAGCATCGACTCGTCCTGGATGCGCCCGCGCTGATAGCCGGTTTCCATCGCGCCGAGCACGCCGCCGCGTTCGGTCAGCCGGTCGAATTCGGCCAGCACCGCCTCCTCCACCAGATCGGTCAGCTCCTCGATCACGAAGCTGCCCTGATTCGGATTCTGGTTCTTCGCGAGCCCCCACTCGCGATTGATGATCAACTGGATCGCCACCGCACGGCGCACCGAATCTTCGGTGGGCGTGGTGATCGCTTCGTCGAAAGCATTCGTGTGCAGCGAGTTGCAGTTGTCGTAGATCGCGATCAGCGCCTGCAGCGTGGTACGGATGTCGTTGAAATCGATCTCCTGCGCGTGCAGGCTGCGGCCCGAAGTCTGCACGTGATACTTGAGCTTCTGGCTGCGTTCGCTCGAGCCGTAGCGCTCGCGCATCGCGACCGCCCAGATACGGCGCGCGACGCGGCCCAGCACGGTGTACTCGGGGTCCATGCCGTTCGAAAAGAAGAACGACAGATTCGGCGCGAAGTCGTCGATCGCCATGCCGCGCGCCAGATAGGCCTCGACGTAAGTGAAGCCGTTGGCCAGGGTGTAGGCGAGTTGCGAAATCGGATTCGCGCCGGCCTCGGCGATGTGATAGCCGGAGATCGACACCGAATAGAAATTGCGCACGCCGTGCTCGACGAAATACGCCTGAATATCGCCCATCACCTTCAGGCTGAACTCGGTCGAGAAGATGCAGGTGTTCTGGCCTTGGTCTTCCTTCAGGATATCGGCCTGCACGGTGCCGCGCACGTTTTCCAATGCCGTGCGACGGGTCGCGGCGAGTTCGTCGTCGGTGAGCGGGCGGCCTTGCTGCTGCTCCCTACGCGCGATCTGCTGATCGATCGCGACGTTGAAGAACATCGCGAGAAGGGTCGGCGCGGGGCCGTTGATCGTCATCGAGACCGAGGTTTCCGGCGCGCACAGGTCGAAGCCGTCGTACAGCGCCTGCATGTCGTCGAGGGTTGCGACCGACACGCCCGAATTGCCCACCTTGCCGTAGATGTCCGGGCGTTCGTGCGGCTCTTCGCCGTATAGCGTGACCGAATCGAAGGCGGTCGAAAGACGTTTGGCCGACATGCCTTCGGAGAGCAGTTTGAAGCGGCGGTTGGTGCGCTGCGGATCGCCTTCGCCGGCAAACATGCGAGTCGGGTCTTCATTCTCGCGGCGAAACGGGAACACGCCGGCGGTGAAGGGAAAATAGCCGGGCAGATTGTCGAGCATCAGCCAGCGCAGAATTTCGCCGTGGTCGACGAATTTCGGCAGCGCGACTTTGCGGATTTCGGAGCCGGAGAGCGTCGTCACGGTGAGCGCGGTGTGGATTTCGCGTTCGCGAATGCGCACGATGTGTTCGGCGCCGGAATAGGCGGCCACGGTTTGTGGCCAGTTGTCGATGAGTTGGCGCTCGCGTTCGCCGAGGGCGGCGCTGCGCTGAGCGATCAGGGTGTCGAGGGCGGTTGGGGTGGTCGGTGGGTCGGTTTGCGCGCTTGTGCTGCCAGTGGCGTTTGCGGTGGCACGTGTGTTTGCGTTGGTAGCTATGTCTGGGTTAGCGGGTGAGGGCGCGCGGGTCGTGGCTTCTGCTCTTGCGGCCGCATCTGCTCCTGCATCCGGGCAAGCCCCCGCTCCTTCGCCCGCCTCCGCAAGCATCCGACGCGCCTCGACAAGCTGCCAACGCTCGCGCGCGATGCGCGCTTGCGCGTCGGCGCGCGCGCGGTAAGCGTGGACTGTCTGCGCAATGTCGGCCAGATAGCGCACACGAGCCGGCGGCACGATCGCATTGCGACCGCTCGAGAAGCGCAGGCCCTCGGGCGTCGCCAGACGGCCTCCGCCCGGACGCAAACCGTGCCGGTGCAGCGCATCGGCGACGTGGCGGTACAACGCGGTCACGCCGTCGTCGTTGAAGCGCGAGGCGATCGTTCCGAACACCGGCATCGCGTCGGGCGGCGTGGCGAAGTCGGCGCGATTGCGCTGCACCTGTTTCGCGACGTCCCGCAATGCGTCCGCCGCGCCTTTGCGATCGAACTTGTTGATCGCGACGAAGCCGGCGAAGTCGAGCATGTCGATCTTCTCCAACTGGCTCGCCGCGCCGAACTCCGGCGTCATTACGTACAGCGATTCGTCGACGAACGGCACGATCGCCGCATCGCCCTGCCCGATCCCGGATGTCTCGACGATGATCAGATCGAAGCCCGCCGCCTTGCAGAGCATCAACGCGTCGGGCAGCGAGTCGGAGAGTTCGCTCGACGCTTCGCGCGTCGCCATCGAGCGCATGTAGACGCGCGCGCCGCCGCCCCAGTCGCCGATTGCGTTCATGCGGATGCGGTCGCCAAGCAGCGCGCCGCCGGACTTGCGGCGCGACGGGTCGATCGCGAGCACGGCGATCGTGAGGGCGTCGCCGTAGTCGAGCCGGAAGCGGCGGATCAGTTCGTCGGTGAGCGAAGATTTGCCGGCGCCGCCCGTTCCGGTGATGCCGAGTACGGGAGTCGCGGAGGGCTTCGCGAGCGCCGACAGTTGTTCGCGGCTGGCTGGATCGACGCTGCCTGCTTCGAATGCGCTGATGAGTTGTGCGAGCCGGCGGAAGGTGAGCGATGCGGGGGTGGGGGTGGCTGAGACGTTCGCGGCGTTCGACAGATCGGCCAGCCACTCGCCAACCGGCGTCTGTCCTGCGGCGATACCCACGCGCGCGCCTTCAGCACAACGCGCGATCATATCGTCGATCATTCCTTGCAGACCGAGCCGCTGCCCGTCCTGCGGCGAATAGATCTTCTCGACGCCATAACGTTCGAGCTCGGCGATCTCTTCGGGGACGATCACCCCGCCGCCGCCGCCGAACACCTTGATGCGCTCGCCGCCGCGCGCGCGCAGCAGATCGACCAGGTAACGAAAGTATTCGTCATGGCCACCCTGATAGCTGGATACGGCGACGCCGTCGGCGTCTTCATGCAGCGCGGCGGTGGCGACTTCATCGACGGAACGGTTGTGGCCGAGGTGGATCACCTCGACGCCGCTCGCCTGCAGAATGCGCCGCATGATGTTGATCGACGCATCGTGGCCGTCGAATAACGCGGCGGCGGTGACGAAACGCAAGCGCCGGCCGGCGGGCAGCTTGTGGCTGCCGGCGCGTTGCGGCGTGGACAGATCAGTCATGTCTCCCCCAGATCGTTACGCGTATGGGTGCTGGCAACCAGTATAGCGAAACGGGTCGCGGCGCCCGGGCCGCCTCGGCGGCGGTTTCGAGTGCGATTGGCGCAGCGGCTCGCCGTGTTTCGCCACGCCCCCCACTCCCGCACCGGCCATCCCTTCTAACGTACCGCCAATGCTTTGATCTGCTCAAGCGACGGCCAGAGCGACTCATTCGCGAACCGCTCGGCAAGAAAGTCGACGAACGAGCGTACCTTCGCCGACAAATGCCGGCGGCTCGCATAGACCACGTGTATAGGCAGCTCGCGCGGCGGCACGTCGTCGACGAGCAGTGGCACGAGACGTCTCGCAGCCAGATCATCGCCGATCACCTCGGTGCCGAGCATCGCGATGCCCGCGCCTTGCAGCACGATCACGCGCTGCGCCTCCAGATGATTGACGATCAGGTTGCCCGACAGACGCACGCGCGGCGACGCATCGCCGGTCGCAAGTTCAAGCGCCGACACGCCCGCGTACTGGAGGTAGTTGTGGTTCGCGAGATCGGCGACGCTCTTCGGCGTGCCGTGCCGGCGCAGATACGCCGGCGACGCGCACAGCACGAGGTGTGCGGTGGCGATCTGCCGCGCGATCAGCGACGACGACTTCATGCCGCCCGGCGAAGCCCGGATCGCCACATCGAAGCCCTCGTCGATCAGTTCGACCACCCGATCGGACAAGGTCATGTCGACGGTGACTTGCGGATATTGCGCGGCGTAGTCCGCCACCGCCGCCATCACGTGGCTCAAGCCGAACGCCGACAAGGACGACACCCGCAAGCGCCCCTGCGGCACGACGCTGGCCGCGCCAACGGCCTGCTCGGCTTCTTCGAGTTCGGTCAGCACCTGGCTCAGCCGCTCGTAGTATTCGCGGCCCGCCTCGGTCGGCGCCACGCGCCGCGTGGTGCGGTTCAGCAGGCGCGCGCCGAGCTGCTGTTCGAGGTGCATCACATGCTTGCTCGCCATCGCAGCCGACATCTCCATCCGCTCGGCCGCGCCAACGAAGCTGCCGACTTCGACCACGTGGCGGAACACTTTCATGCTGACCAGGGTATCCATCTATCAATCGCTCGCTTCAGGAATCAATCGACTCCATTCTGCCGCGTTTATCAAAAAATGGTCGGCAAACTCCGGTGATGCGCAGTCGGAGAGACGGGGAGAAAAGGCTGCGCAACTCGATGTCCTGGCGCTGGCGTGGGAGGCCCGCGCAATCTGGAGCTCAGAAATTGCAAAGCCCGCCTTCCGGGCGGAAGCGGGCTTTGCTCTTGTTGGTCTGCTGCGGTCGGCTCAAGTGCGGCAACCGGGCGGGCTGCCGCACAAGCAGCGCGCCCCGATCACCTCAGACGCTCAGAACTTCGCGCGCAAGCCTGCGCCGTAGGTATTGCCGCTCGACTGGCCGGTGATGTGGTCGTACAGGTACGCCGCATAGACGTCCGTGCGCTTGGACAGCGGATAGTCATAGCCGATCGCGGCCGTCTGACGGGTCTGGTTCGAGCCGCCGCCATTGCGCGAATAGGCGTACGACGCCATCACCGAGCCGGGGCCGAACGGCACCGTGACGCCGCCTTGTCCGGTGTTCACGTGCCAACTCGTGACCTGCTGGTTGTTGTACGTGTACATGTACTGGCCGTAGAACTTCACGAACTTCAGGTCGTACGACACGCCCGCTTGCGCGACGCTCTGGCTGCGCAGGCCGGGCACGCCCGAGGTTTCGAAGCTGCCGAGGTCACCGGGGACGTTGTTGAAGTTCACGTACTGGTACACGGCGGTCGCCGCGAACGGGCCGTGGAAGTACAGCACCTGGCCGCTCCACTTCTTCGCGCCGTTCTGCGTCGTGTTGCCGAGCGCGTACATCGCCGTCGCCGACAGACCGTTGAAGTTCGGCGACGAGTACGACACCGCGTTGCTCCAGCCCGAATCGCCGGTCACGCCCTGGTCGGTGTCATAGGTCGGGAACGTGCCGAGGCCGAGGTACGTGTGATACACCATCGGCGAGAACACGTATGAATCGACGAACGGGTTGAACAGAATCGTCGACACGAACAGCGGCGTCGTCAGGCGGCCGGCCGTCACCGTACCGTACGGCGATTCGATGCCGACGTACGCATTGCGCGAGAACATCGTGTCGCCCGTGAAGCGGCCGTACTGGCCGTTCTGCGCGAGGAAGAAGCCTTCCAGCGCGAAGATCGCCTTGTAGCCGTTGCCCAGATCTTCAGCCCCTTTCATGCCCCAGTACGAGGTCGACATGCCGCCGCCGGACACCACCACCGCGGTCTTGCCCCCCGGGAATTTCTGCGAGCCGACCCATTCGTCGACCTGGCCGTAAAGCTGCACGCTCGATTGCGCAAAAGCAGACGATGCACTGGCCAGCAGAGCGGCACACGCGGTTGCCTTGAGGGTGGTCTTCAGCGCACTGCTGATGCTTGTTTTCATGGATTCTCCAAGTCTTTGTCAAAAGGGTGGCCGTGCGAAAGGGGGCGCTCGCGCGAACCATTGTTGTTGTCCGTTCGATCATCGAGCCAATCTGGGCGACGACCATCTTTGCGGACCATTTTTATGAACAAAAATATCGCTGGTTATTGCGGGTATATCGAACTGGTTAGTTTTGTCGCTTATCGGCCTGATACGGCTCGGCTGCCGACGCGCTCGCGGGGGTGCGTCGGCTGCCTCGGCGCATCACGCAAAGCGGTACTGGCGCAGCGCAGACCGGCGTCACACGTGAGGTGACATGCGGATGACGCATCGCAGCAGAATTGCCCGAATTTGACGACGAGAGCGGCTTGCCTGCCGAGTGTTTTCAAAAAAAGTGTGGCGTCGATACGTCACATCGGCGGGTCGCGTCGGGGATGGGCTGAAACGGGAAGGCGCACGTAAGCGGTTTGGCTGGCGGACGCGATCTGCGGGTATGGGGTGCGGGTGCGGGTGCGGGTGCGGGTGCGGGTGCGGGTGCGGGTGCGGGTGCGGAACGATATCCGACGGGAGGGATAAGCAGCGTTGCGCCACTTTCGGCGCGACTTCGACAGCCCGCAGCCGCCTGCCCGCCGACGGCCTATCCGGCCGCCAGTTGGCAAACCCCTAATTACGATACGGCGAGCCTTCCGGCTGACGCGGATCGTCAGCCTGACGCTGACTCGCGCGCGCGGAACCGCGCTCTTCGTTGTAGCGGGCAACGTCGGCACGAATCGAGCCACCGCGCACCGGCGCATTTTGCGGCGGCCGCGGCACCCCGCGTGACTCGGCGCTGACCGGCGTCATGGCACCGGCGTACTGCATGCGGCCACGCCCGTCACCGGGATAACCAGACGGTCCGCCGACACGGCGCGCATCGGGGCGATAAACGCCGAAGCCGTCCGCGTAATTGACACCCGCGAAGTTCGCGCCGCCTTGCGGCATGCGCAGGTTGCGGTCGGCCATCGAGTCACGGCCGGGTCTTGCAGCAGAAACGTCGCGGTGACGGTCGCCATTGCGTGCGTCCGCCAGCCTCACATGGTCGGCGGCAGCATGCGAGTGTCCGGAGCCACCACCGCCGTGCGGCATACCCGGCGCTTTTGCATAGACGAACGAACACAGCGCAGCGATGACCGCGCCCAACGCCCAGTGCTTCGTTCTCGACAACCCGTCCACCTGGTGACTCTCATGCCCGAAGACTTGCCTGAAGACCACCGTTCGAGCTGCGATGGACTTGTTCTGGGACTGGCAAAGACGCCGCGCTTCTGCCGCGACGCCTGGACATCCCGATGGCCTTTGAACCGTAATTTATGGGCGTGGGCAAAGGGTGTCGAGCCAAAAAGTGTTAGGCCTCACCCTTGGATGTAACACCTTGTTACTGCGGCGTTTTTCTGCGACAGAGTCCTTGCATGAACGCATCGAAGTGGCCTGCACGCGGGAGGTTTGCGGGTTTTCCCGACCCCGCTTGCCATGACGAATTGCCTGGGTTTCTGGGACCCGACTTGTCAAATCGGCATGGACCAATCCGTCCACGTCGCCAATACTGACCGCTACCCCGCGCCACCGGCCGCCGCCCTCGTCAAAAACTTTTTGATGCGCGATGATCATTAATCAATTCGGTAAATGAATTTGCTTTTTCAATCGATTTTCAACAACAATAGCCGTTTCCCATAGCCGGAGGCGGCGCTCTAACACGCGCACTCCGTGCCATTCCGCACTACCCAATCGAGATTCCGACATGGCTCGCCCGAAACTGCTTCCCGATAACTTCACCCTGTGTCTCGTCGGCACCGTGATCCTCGCCAGCCTCCTGCCGGTTCACGGCCAAGCCGCCGTCGGGTTCAACTGGGTGACCAATGTCGCGGTCGGCCTGCTGTTCTTCCTGCACGGCGCCAAGCTCTCACGTGAAGCGATCGTTGCGGGGGCGACGCATTGGCGTCTTCATCTGGTGGTACTTCTCAGCACGTTCGCGCTGTTCCCGTTGCTCGGCCTCGCGCTTAAGCCGATCCTTTCGCCACTTGTCACGCCGGCGCTCTATGCGGGGGTCCTCTTCCTCTGCACGCTGCCATCGACGGTTCAGTCGTCGATCGCGTTCACGTCGATCGCCAAAGGCAACGTGCCGGCTGCCGTATGTAGCGCCTCGGCCTCGAGCCTGCTCGGCATCTTCATCACCCCCGCACTGGTCAGTCTCGTCGTCGCCAATCAGGCGGGCGCCAGCGGCGCGTCGCCGTGGCATACGGTAGGCAACATCGTGCTGCAACTGCTGGTGCCGTTCGTGGCCGGGCAGCTGCTGCGCCCGCTGATCGGCAAGTGGATCGAGCGTCATCGCGGCGTGCTGAAGTTCGTCGATCAGGGCTCGATCCTGCTGGTGGTGTACGGTGCGTTCAGCGAGGCCGTCACCGAAGGCTTGTGGCATCAGATCCCGTTGTCCGCGCTCGGCGGCCTGCTGCTCGTCAGTGTCGTGCTGCTCGCGCTCGCCCTGGCCGTGACGATCTTCGTCAGCAAGCGGCTCGGCTTCACCCGCGCGGACCAGATCACGATCATCTTCTGCGGCTCGAAGAAGAGCCTCGCCGCCGGCGTGCCGATGGCGAAGGTCATCTTCGCCTCGCACGCGGTGGGCGCGGTGGTCCTGCCGCTGATGCTGTTCCACCAGATCCAGCTGATGGTGTGCGCCGCGCTCGCGCAGCGTTGGGGCGCGCGCGACACCAGCGGCGAGACCCAGGTCAGCTCGCGCGAGCGGCCCGCGGCCGCCGTCGCGCGCCGGTGAATACGCCCGCAATGCAAACAGGACATTCATAAGCGCCCTCCCTGAGCGTCGTTCCGAACAAAGCCGCCTTGTGCGGCTTTTTTGTTATTTCACGCGCAAACGCAGGCGCTGTCGCCTCGGCCTGATGGCATAGGAGAATTCCTGGCCAGATGCGGCAGGTCCGCCATCGGCCAGCAAGCGCGCGACACGCACCATCGCGGTGCCTCACGTCACTAAAAGTTCACTTAATTCGAGACCAGAGGCGCCGATAAGCCGAACATCGATCGCTACGCCTTTCCGCCATGCAACTTCGTCCGCACTCCCGATTCGCTGCGCCGCGCATCGAGGATCTGATCATCCGGCGCGATCTGTCAGCCGTCTTCCAGCCGATCATCGATTTCGAACACGGCGGCGCTATCCTCGGCTACGAAGGGCTGATCCGCGGGCCGGCCGGCACCTCGCTCGAAACGCCGTTCGCGCTGTTCTCGCAGGCGCTCGCGGAAGGCTGCGCGCTCGCACTCGAACGCGCAGCCGCGCGCACCTGCATCGAGGCGTTCGCCAAACTCGATTTCGACGGCAAGCTGTTCCTCAATTTCAGCGCGGGCGCGATCCGCCAGCTGGCCGACGCCCGCGAGGGCACGCTCGCGCTGCTGCGCCATCGCGGCGTCGATCCGCGGCGCATCGTGATCGAGCTGACCGAGCAGAGCGCGATTCCGGATGTCGGCAATTTCGTGCCGGTGATCACGGCGCTGCGCACCGCCGGCGCGCAATTCGCGCTCGACGACTACGGCACCGCGAACGCCAGCATGAATCTGTGGGTGCGTCTGCAACCGGATGTCGTGAAGATCGACCGCTTCTTCATCCACGACATCGCCTGCGATCCGCTCAAGTTCGAAGCCGTGCGCGCGATGCAGCACTTCGCGCAGGCGAGCGGCGCGCAGCTTGTCGCCGAGGGCATCGAGAACGAAGCGGATCTGATCGTGGTGCGCGACATGGGGATCGGTTGCGGGCAGGGCTTTTTCTTCGGCCGTCCGCATGCGCGGCCGGCGCGCAACGTGACCGACGACGCCCGCGACGCGCTGCGCGCCGGCCACATCGCGGTATTTCCGGAGACGACGCGCACGGTGAGCAGCGCGTCGCCTTCGGGCGGCATGGCATCCGAGAAGATGCTGGTGCCGGCGCCTGCGCTGCCGCGCCACGCCACCAACAACGACGTGCTCGACCTGTTCAACCGCCTGCCCGATCTGCATGCGGTCGCGGTGGTCGAACACGACGAACCGGTCGGGCTGATCAACAGGCGCAGCTTCATGGATCGCTACGCCCTGCCGTACCACCGCGAACTGTTCGGCAAGCGCCCGTGCATGCAGTTCGCCAACGCGTCGCCGGTGGTGATCGAGAAATCGATGACCGTCGAGCAGATGGCCAAGCTGCTCGCGAGCGACGACCAGCGCTACCTCGCCGACGGCTTCGTGATCACCGACCAGGGCAGATACGCGGGCCTCGGCACCGGCGAGAATCTGGTGCGCGCGGTCACGGAGGTGCGCATCGAAGCGGCGCGCTACGCGAACCCGCTCACCTTCCTGCCGGGCAACATTCCGATCAGTTCGCACATTGCTCGCCTCCTCGGCAACGACGCCGGCTTCTACGCGTGCTACGTCGATCTGAACCACTTCAAGCCCTTCAACGACCAGTACGGCTACTGGCAAGGCGACGAAGTGCTGAAACTCGCCGCCGCCGTGCTCGCCGACGTGTGCGACCCCACGCGCGATTTCCTTGGGCACGTCGGCGGCGACGACTTCCTGATCCTGTTCCAGAGCGAAGACTGGCGCGAGCGCGTGCTGCGCGCGATTCACCTCTTCAACGAGGGCGCGCAACGCTTTTACGCGCCGGCCGACCGCCTGGCCGGCGGCATCCACGGCGAGGACCGGCGTGGCAATCCGACCTTCTTCGGTTTCGTGACGATGGCGATCGGCTGCGTGCGCGTCGAACCGGCCAGCGGCGCCTCGCTCTACACCAGCGAGCAGATCGCGTCGGTCGCGGCGCTGGCCAAGCGCCGCGCGAAGCTGGAGACAAGCGGCTTCGTGCTGATCGATGCCGAGGAAAGCGCGGCGCTGCTTCGACGCGAGGACGAAGCCGAGGCCGCGCCCGAACATGCAGACTGAAGACACACGCGGCATGCACGCGCTCGAAATGTGAGCTTGTTTAGCTAATTTTACTAAACGGCATATTCCGGGCCAACGTCAGCATCTACGGGTATTTACGGGTATCGCGGGGCGGGGCGCGAAGCTGTTTTAGCACCGTTTTACTATACAATCGCCCGAACCCAAACAGTGTGCGGCGCAGCCTGCGGCCGCTTCTTTCGATGGCCACCACGATCCGCGACATTGCCCGCGTGGCGAGCGTGTCGATCGGCACCGTTTCGCGTGCCCTGAAGAACCAGCCGGGTCTCTCCGAGGCCACTCGCGAGCGCGTCGTCGCTGCGGCACGGCAGCTCGGTTACGACGCCGCCCAGTTGCGGCCGCGCATTCGCCGCCTGACCTTCCTGTTGCACCGTCAGCACAACAACTTCGCCGTCAGTCCGTTCTTTTCGCATGTGCTGCACGGCGTGGAGGACGCCTGTCGCGAGCGCGGCATCGTCCCGTCCGTGCTGACCGCGGGTCCCACTGAAGACGTGATCCAGCAGATGCGCCTGCACGCGCCCGACGCCGTGGCCATTGCCGGCTTCGTCGAGCCCGAGACGCTGACCACGCTGGTGGCGATGCAACGCCCGCTCGTGCTGATCGATCTGTGGGCGCCCGGACTGCGCTCCGTGAATCTCGACAACGCCGCGGGCGCCATGCTCGCCATGCGGCATCTGTTCGAACAACAGCGCAAGCGCGTCGCGTTCATCGGCGGTTCGCTCGCGCACTTCAGCATCGCGCAGCGCGCGCTCGGCTACCGCCAGGCATTTTTCGAAGCGGGCATGCTGTTCGACCCGTCGTTGGAAGTGACCATCGACGCCGGCCTCGATCCCGACAGCGGCGCCGCGCGCGCGATGCACCGGCTGCTCGACGCGCCCGGCCCGCGCCCCGACGCCGTGTTTGCCTACAACGACGCCGCCGCGCTCGCCGCGCTGCGCGCGTGCCTCGCACGCGGCCTGCGCGTACCCGAGGACATCGCGATCATCGGTTTCGACGACATTCCCGCCGCCGCCCATGCCACGCCACCGCTGTCGACCATGTCGGTCGACAAGGAAGCGCTCGGCCGGCGCGGCGTCGAACTGCTGCTTGAAGACGCACCCGCCGAGCTGGAAGTCCGCTTGCCCGTTCAACTCATTGCCCGCGCCAGTACTCTGGTGAAAACGCCATGACGCAACCCGATCCGCTTCATCCCGCACTTCATCCCGCCAACGACACCGCCGTGCCGCCCGTCGACAGTTTCCGCAGCCGCGACTTCCTGCTCGCGCACGTCGAGGACACGCTGCGCTTTTACGCGCCGAATGTGCTCGATCCGAGCGGTGGCTTCTTCCATTTCTTCCGCGACGACGGTTTGGTCTACGACAAAACCACGCGGCATCTGGTGAGCAGTTGCCGCTACGTCTTCAACTATGCGATGGCGTATCGTCAGTTCGGCGACCCCCAGCATCTGGAATACGCGCGTCACGGCCTGCGGTTTCTGCGCGAAGCGCATTGGGACGCGCAGCACGAGGGCTACGACTGGGAGCTCGAATGGCACGACGGCAAGAAGCACACGCTCGATGCGACGCGCCACTGCTACGGCCTCGCGTTCGTGCTGCTCGCGTATTCGCATGCGGCGATGGCCGGCATCGAAGAAGCGAAGCCGATGATCGGCGCGACCTTCGAGCTGATGGAGCACCGCTTCTGGGATGCCGCCGCCGGTCTCTACGCGGACGAGGCCTCGCCGGACTGGCGGGTCAGCTCGTACCGCGGACAGAACGCGAACATGCACACCACCGAGGCGCTGCTGGCCGCGCATGAAGCGACCGGTCACCTCGTCTACCTGGATCGCGCGGAACGCGTCGCGTCGAATATCACGCTGCGGCAGGCGAAGCTGTCGCAAGGTCTGGTGTGGGAGCACTTTCACGCGGACTGGTCGGTCGACTGGCATTACAACGAGGAAGACAGCTCGAACATCTTCCGTCCGTGGGGCTTCCAGCCGGGGCATCAGACCGAATGGGCGAAGCTGCTGCTGATTCTCGAACGCTTCCGGCCGTTGCCGTGGCTGCTGCCGCGCGCGATCGAACTGTTCGACGCCGCGATGACGCACGCGTGGGACGAGGACCACGGCGGCCTCTATTACGGCTTCGGCCCGGACGGTACCGTGTGCGACCACGACAAGTACTTCTGGGTCCAGGCCGAAACCTTCGCGACCGCCGCGCTGCTCGGCAAGCGCACCGGCAACGAACGCTTCTGGGACTGGTACGACGAGATCTGGCGCTATAGCTGGGCGCACTTCGTCGATCACAAATACGGCGCGTGGTATCGCATCCTCACCTGCGACAACCGCAAATACAGCGACGAAAAAAGCCCGGCCGGCAAGACCGACTATCACACGATGGGCGCGTGCTACGAGGTGCTGGCCCACGCGCTGCCCGACGGCGCCCAGGCCACAGCCGCCACGGCCGCCGCGTCCAATTCAGCGGAGAAGACAAAATGAGCAATCCGAACCCAGGCGCCGAATTCCCCGTCTTCGTGTCGGCCGGCGACATCCTCACCGATCTCGTGCGCACCGGCGCCTCGCAATGGCTGTCGCGTCCCGGCGGCGCCGGCTGGAACGTGGCCCGCTGCGTCGCGCGGCTCGGTTTGCCGACCGCGTGCGCCGGCTCGCTCGGGGTCGACAACTTCTCCGACGAACTGTGGAACGCGAGTGTCGCCGCGGGTCTCGACATGCGTTTCATGCAGCGCGTGGAGCGGCCGCCCTTGCTCGCGATCGTGCATCAGACGCATCCACCCGCGTACTTCTTCATGGGTGAGAACGGCGCCGACCTCGCGTTCGATCCGGCGCATTTGCCGGCCGGCTGGATCGGCCACGTGAAGTGGGCGCACTTCGGCTGCATCAGCCTCGTACGGCAACCGCTCGGCGACACGCTCGCCGCGTTGGCCGCCGAGCTGCGTTCACACGGCGTGAAGATCAGCTTCGATCCGAACTACCGCAATCTGATGGAGCACGGCTACGAGGCGACGCTGCGCAAAATGGCGGCGCTCGCCGATCTGATCAAGGTGTCCGACGAGGATCTGCGCCTGCTGTTCAAGACCGACGACGAAGCCGCCGCCCTCGCCCAGTTGCGCGCGATGAACCCGGCCGCCACCGTGATGGTGACACGCGGGCCGGAGTCGGCGATGCTGATCGGCGGCGCGGCGGTGATCGAGGCGCGCCCGCCGCGGGTCGAAGTGGCCGACACGGTGGGCGCGGGCGACGCGTCGATCGGCGGCCTGCTGTTCAGCCTGATGACCGCTCCTCAGCGCGCGTGGCCCGAGCACCTGGCGTTCGCGCTGGCGGCCGGCGCGGCCGCCTGCCGGCATGCCGGCGCGCATGCGCCATCGCTGGATGAGGTCGTCGCGCTGCTGTAATTTTCCTGCCTTGCGCGGCGTGCATTGTCACGCACAGGGCGCGCCGCGCGAGCAGGGAACCGAGCCGCCGTCATCGTGCTACGATGAAAAATCCGAAACCTTTGGAAGCAGGAGCGACGCCATGGATGACATCACCTACACCAAGGGCATCTACACGGCGACGGCTTCGGTAAGGGACATCGGCCAGGATACCTGGCAGGGCGTGGTGACGCTCACGCGTGACGAAGGCGACGAAAGCGTCGATCAGGAAACCACGCTCTACGAAGTGAAAGAGCCGTCGTCGACGCCGGAGGAAGCCCTCGAGGAAGCCAAAGCGCTCGCTCACCGCATCCTCGGGGAAATCGAACTCTAGGCAGACCGGCGCCGCGTCTGTCGCGCCGCGCCACTCTGAATCAACCGGATGGAGGCGTTCATGGCTGAACAGCTCTTCCTCTACGGCGTGTACTCGATACACGTCCGCCCTCTCGAACTCAACGGCGCGCGCTGGGACGCGGAGTACGAAATCCGTCATCGCGAGAAAGCCGTCAAAGCGTGGACCACGGTCGGCGGCGACGACGGTTATGCCGATGAAGCCGAAGCGGTAGCGTCCGCGCACCAGCAGGCTATCGACGATATCGAGCACGGTGCGGGCATTCCCAAGCCGCGGGCTTTTCCGTAGTCCGGCGCCGAGCGGGGCGCATCGGTTGTCTCCCGCTTGTCTATTGGTTGTCTGGTGGATGCGGCGAATGGTGCGTCACGTTGTGTGTCGCGCGGAATGGCAACGCGCTGCGCATTGTCCGCGCGAGGTGTCCGGCCGATTGCGTTGCATCTACTCACGCATGCCGTGCACGCCATAAGGACGCAAGCACGAACGTCGCTGCATGCCCCGCGTGACCACCAATTCGAGTGCCGTTGGGTGCATCACCTGCACACGGACACGCACAACACAACAAGGCCCTTTCACCGCCGCCTGATCCCCTTCTCCCACCGCGTCACCGTGCTACGCTTTGCCCGTTTTCATTCCGACGAGCATGCGATGGCAACTGGACCGTCAGACCATTTTTCCGGCACCGGCGACGCCGAACCGGGCGCGCCCGAACGTCGTGCGCGCGGCAGCCGTGAACTACGTCTGGACGATCGCGTGATCATCGCGCACGGCATGCCCACGCCGTTCTGGCAAGACCTCTATCACCGCGCGCTGGTGGTGCGCTGGCCGACGTTTTTTGTCTCGCTCGCGGTGCTGTTCATGTTGCTCAACATGGCGTTCGCCGCGCTTTACATGCTGGGCCACGCGTCGATCGCCAATCAGTATCCGGCGGGTTTCGGCGGCGCGTTTTTCTTTAGCGTCGAAACGCTCGCGACGGTCGGCTACGGCGACATGCACCCGCAAACCGTCTACGCACACTCGATCGCGACGCTGGAAATCTTCGTCGGCATGTCCGGCATCGCATTGGCGACGGGGCTGATCTTCGCGCGCTTTTCGCGCCCCCACGCGAAGATCATGTTCGCGCGCTACGCGGTTGTCCGTCCGCTCGACGGCCGCATGACGCTGATGGTGCGCGCCGCCAACGCGCGCCAGAACGTGATTGCCGAGGCCCATGCGCGGCTGCGCATCATGCGCCAGGAAACCTCCGCGGAAGGCTTCACGCTGCGCAAGCTCTACGACCTGACGCTCGTGCGCGATCAGCATCCGGTGTTCAAGCTGGGCTGGTCGCTGATGCATATCATCGACGAAAGCAGTCCGCTGTTCGGCGAGACCGCCGCGACGCTCGAAGCGCGCGACACGTCGCTGCTGCTCACCCTCGAAGGGGTCGACGAATCGACTTCGCAAACCATGCAGGCGCGCCACACGTGGCGTTGCGATCAGATCTGCTGGCAGCATCGTTTCGTCGACATCATGAGCGAGAAGGACGGCGTGAGCCATATCGACTATTCGCACTTCGATGAGATCGTGCCGCTCGACGCGGCGTCCCTTCACGCGAGCCTGCCGGTCAAAGCAGCGGCCCGATAACTGGCTCGATAAGCGCCGCGGCAAACCCGCATCCGGCAGCGCCGACGGCACCCGACACACACCAGGGCATACCCGAACCGCGCCGCCGCGTGGCAGATCCCTCTCAAAGACTCGCTAAAAAACGCGGCTCGTCGCGCCCGCTTGCTGCTTACTCGTCAAAGTAGAAAAAATTCTCTCTAATCGGCGCTAAAAAATAGAGTCTCTTCCGCAGCGTGCTTTTGTGGTCACCACCCTCGCGCGCGGATGCAAAACAGCAATCATCTTGCATGGAGACTCACCCATGACCGCTCGTCTGCCCATCGACGGCACACCCGCTCTCGCCGACTACAAGCTGTCCGACAATCTCACCGCGACGCGCGGCCGAATCTTCCTCACCGGCACCCAGGCGCTGGTGCGGCTCGCGCTGATGCAGCGCGCGCTCGACAAGACCCGCGGCATGAACACCGCCGGTTTCATCAGCGGCTATCGCGGCTCGCCGCTCGGCATGGTCGACCAGCAGTTGTGGAAAGCGAGCAAACTGCTCGCGGCGAGCGATATCCGCTTTCTGCCGGCGATCAACGAAGAACTCGGCGGCACGGCCGTGCTCGGCACGCAGCGGGTCGAAGCGGACCCCGAGCGCACCGTCGAAGGCGTGTTCGCGATGTGGTACGGCAAGGGGCCCGGCGTCGACCGCGCGGGCGACGCGCTGAAGCACGGCAACGCGTATGGCTCGTCGCCGCATGGCGGCGTGCTGGTGGTGGCGGGCGACGACCACGGCTGCGTGTCGTCGTCGATGCCGCATCAGAGCGACTTCGCGATGATGGCGTGGCACATGCCGGTGGTGAATCCGTCGAACATCGCCGACATGCTCGAATTCGGCCTGTACGGCTGGGCGCTGTCGCGTTTCTCGGGCGCGTGGGTCGGCTACAAGGCGATCTCCGAAACAGTCGAATCGGGCTCGACGGTCGATCTCGATGCACTGCAAACGCACTGGGCCGTTCCGGAGGATTTCAGCGTTCCCGCCGGCGGCCTGCACAATCGCTGGCCCGATCTGCCGAGCCTGACGATCGAGTCGCGCATGCACGCGAAGGTCGACGCGGTGCGCCACTTCGCGCGCGTGAACAGCATCGACAAATGGATCGCGCCGAGCCCGCACGCGAACGTGGGGATCGTCACGTGCGGCAAGGCGCATCTGGATCTGATGGAAACGCTGCGCCGGCTCGATTTGACGGTCGCGGATCTGGAAGCGGCCGGCGTGCGGATCTACAAGGTCGGCCTGTCATTCCCGCTGGAGATGACGCGCATCGATGCGTTCGTGGCCGGTTTGTCGGAAGTGCTCGTGATCGAGGAGAAAGGCCCGGTCATCGAGCAGCAGATCAAGGACTATCTGTACAACCGGACGCAAGGCGCGCGGCCGGTCATCGTCGGCAAGCATGCCGAGGACGGCACGCTGCTGCTGTCGTCACTCGGCGAATTGCGGCCGTCGCGCGTGCTGCCGGTTTTTGCGAACTGGCTCGCGAAGCACAAGCCCCCGCTCGATCGCCGCGAGCGCGTGGTCGATCTGGTCGCGCCGCAAATCCTCTCGAACGCGGCGGACAGCGTGAAGCGCACGCCGTACTTCTGCTCGGGCTGCCCGCACAACACGTCGACCAAGGTGCCAGAAGGGTCGATCGCGCAAGCCGGTATCGGCTGCCACTTCATGGCCTCGTGGATGGAGCGCGACACGACCGGCCTGATCCAGATGGGCGGCGAAGGCGTCGACTGGGCCTCGCATTCGATGTTCACGAAAACGCGTCACGTATTCCAGAATCTCGGCGACGGCACCTACTTCCATTCCGGCATTCTCGCGATTCGCCAGGCGGTCGCCGCGAAAACCACCATCACGTACAAAATTCTCTATAACGACGCGGTCGCGATGACGGGCGGCCAGCCGGTCGACGGCAGCATCTCGGTGCCGCAGATCGCGCGTCAGGTGGAAGCCGAAGGCGTGTCGCGCTTCGTCGTGGTCAGTGACGAGCCGGAGAAATACGACGGTCATCACGATCTGTTTCCGAAGGGCACGACCTTCCACCATCGCAGCGAAATGGACACCGTGCAGCGCGAGTTGCGCGACACGGACGGTGTCACCGTGTTGATCTACGACCAGACCTGCGCGGCGGAAAAACGGCGTCGCCGCAAGAAAGGTGAATTCCCCGACCCGGACAAGCGTCTGTTCATCAACGAGGAAGTCTGCGAAGGCTGCGGCGATTGTGGCGTGCAGTCGAATTGTTTGTCGGTGGAACCCGTCGAAACGACCTTGGGACGCAAGCGCCGCATCGATCAATCGTCGTGCAACAAGGACTACTCGTGCGTGAACGGCTTCTGCCCGAGCTTCGTCACGGTGGAAGGCGGCAAGCTGAAGAAAGCCGCGGGCGCCGCGTTCGATCCGCAAGCGCTGGCCGCGCGCGTCGACGCTTTGCCGGTGCCCGCGACGAAGCTGGACGCCGCGCCATACGACATTCTGGTGACGGGTGTTGGCGGCACGGGCGTCGTCACGGTCGGCGCGTTGATCAGCATGGCCGCACATCTGGAAGGCAAGAGCGCTTCCGTGCTCGACTTCATGGGCTTCGCGCAGAAAGGCGGCTCGGTGCTGTCGTTCGTGCGCTTCGCTGCACGCGATGAGTGGCTCAACCAGGTCCGCATCGACACGCAACAGGCCGACGTGCTGCTCGCCTGCGACATGGTGGTCGGCGCGAGTGCCGATGCATTGCAAACAGTGCGTCATGGCCGCACGCGCATCGTCGTCAATACGCATGCGATTCCGAACGCGACCTTTGTGCAGAATCCGGACGCGACGCTGCACGCCGACGCGCTGATCGACAAGATGCGTCACGCGGCGGGCGCCGAGCGCATGTCGACCTGCGACGCTCAGGCGCTCGCCACGCGTTTTCTCGGCGACACGATCGGCGCGAACATCCTGATGCTTGGCTATGCCTGGCAACTCGGCCTCGTGCCGGTGTCGTTCGGCGCGATGATGCGCGCGATCGAATTGAACAACGTCGCGGTGACCATGAATCAACTGGCGTTTGCAATCGGCCGGCTGGCCGCTGAAGATCCGGCCGCGCTCGAATCGTTGTGGCAGGCGCGGCACGCGGCGAAGCAGACCGTGCGCGTCGATACGCTCGACGAACTGATCGCGCATCGCGAGGGACGTCTGCAGACTTATGGCGGCGCAGCGTATGTGAAGCGTTATCGCGCGCTGGTGGACGCGGCACGCCGCGCGGAGACTGCCGTCGACGCGACGAGCGAGCGCGTGACGCGCGCGGTTGCCACGACGTTCTATCGTCTGCTCGCGGTGAAGGACGAATATGAAGTCGCGCGTCTGCATACGGATGCCGCGTTCCGTGAAGCGCTCGAAGCGCAATTCGAAGGCGTGGCGGGCAAGGACTTCGGCATCAAGTTCAACCTCGCGCCGCCGACGCTCACGCGCGCGCAAGCGGGCGTCAATCCGAGCAAGAAAACCTTCGGTCAATGGATGTGGCCAGTGCTCGGCATGCTCGCGAAATGGCGCGGCCTGCGCGGCACGCCGCTCGATCCGTTCGGCCGCACGCTGGAGCGCCGGATGGAGCGCGAACTCGCGGGCGATTACGAAGCCACGTTGCTGCGCGCGCTCGCCAGGCTTGGCTCGAACAATCTGGAAGACGTCGCGAAGCTCGCCGATCTGCATGCGCGTGTGCGCGGCTATGGTCACGTGAAGCTGGCGAATCTGGCGGGCGTGAAGCGCGGCGAGCGTGATCTGGCGGCACGCTTGCAGATCGACCCGGCGACGGGTGAAGCGGTGAAAAAGTCGCTGGAAGAGATGAAAGGCGCGGGACAATTGCGCGGCATTCCGGTAGTGGTGGCGAAGTAGTCGAAGTCGCCTTGCGATGGCGCTATACGCCGTCGTGCAATGTGAATGAGAAAAGCCGCTTCGGGTGTGATCTCGAAGCGGCTTTTCTTTGCTTGCTGATGTGACGATGCCGTCGCGTCACCCACCTCGCGCGGCGCTCGGGCTCGCATTCAGCCATGCCCTGACTTGGGCGACTTTTTCCGCATCGACCGGTGCGAGGCAGTTGCTGCCCACGCGCACACCGGAACCGAAATGCACCGCTTCAACTTGCGTTGCGCTCACGAATCCGGCAATCGCATCGACCGTCAAACCCGCACCGGCCAGCACCGTGCACTGCGAGCCGCGCGCTTGCCGCACCAGCTCGCGAATCGTTGCTTGCGCGTGCAGCACCGATGGCTTGCCGCCCGACGTCAGCACGTTCGTCACCGCGTCGAAACCGAGCAGCACGTCGAGCGCTTCGCGCAGATCGCGGGTTTCGTCGAACGCACGATGGAAGGTGATGGCCATGCCATCGGCTGCATCGATCGCACGCGCGAGTCCGTCGCGATCGATCTCGCCATCGGCCTTCAGCATGCCGATCACGATGCCGTTCGCGCCCGCCGCCTTGACCGCGCGCACGTCGCGCAGCATCACCGCGTAGTCGTCGGCGTCGTAGACGAACGAGCGGCTATGCGGCCGCACGATCACATTCACCGGCACGGCGGCAGCTGGAATCGCGACCGCCGCGACCACCGCTTCGATCAGGCCGACGCTCGGCGTGAGGCCGCCCTCGCCCATCGCGGTGACGAGTTCGAGACGATCGGCGCCCGCTTGCGCGGCGACGCGCGCATCGGCAACGGTGGTGGCAATGACTTCGAGCAGAACGGACATGAGCGCAGCAGAGTGTCGTTAAAAACGACATCATCTCAGAAGCGCTCTTCGTCCACCCAGTCGATGTCGCCGCACAGCACGCAGGTCTGTTCTCCGACACGTGTCGCCACCGACAGCGTCACGCACGGCAACGCCTCGTTGATCGACAGATACGGGCGAGTCACATGTACGCGTTCCGGCGCATTGATCGCATCGCGGAAATACGGGCGACGCAGCCAGTTCGCCCCTTGCGCGTCGGCCAGCGGCAAAAAGCGTGTTTCATGCGCCGCGCGATCGGCGCGCAGCACAACGTTGCGGCCCGCCTGCCGGCCCTTCGCGTCGAGCAGGAAACAGCGTGCGGCATGGTCGAGCGCAAGGAAATTCCAGCACACTTCCTCGAGCGGTTCACCGGCGGCAAGCCGCTCGGCCGCACGCTCGAAGGCCCGCAAATACGGGGCGAGACGGCTCGCGTTGCGGCGCTCGCGCGCTTCGGCCTGATCGCGGTAGCGCTCGGTCAACTCGCCGATGCACGCCACCGCATGCACCGGGTCGGCCGCGCCGGGATTCGGCCGGCCGAAGAAAAAGCCCTGCACGAAGTCGGCGTTGCAAGCGAGCGCCATCTGCGCTTCATGCTCCGTTTCCACGCCTTCGATCAGCACCAGCTTGCCCGCTTCGTGCAGCAAGGCGACGAGCCCCGGCAGAATCGTCGCCATATCGGCGCGATGCGCGGCGTGCGACAGCATGATGCGGTCGAGCTTCACGATGTCGGGGTTTAACTGCCAGATCCGTTCGACGTTCGAGTGGCCCGCACCGAAATCGTCGAGTGCGATCAGGAAGCCGCGCTCGCGGAACTGGCGCACCGCGTCGGCGAGACGCTCCAGGTCTTCGGCGCTCTGTTCGAGCACTTCGAGCACGATGCGCCGCGGCGGCAGGTCAAGCCGTTTCAGACTGGCGAGCAGCGCCGCGGAGTGATACGGATCGGTGAGCGCGCCGGGATGCACGTTCAGAAACAGCCACTCGCGCTCGGCGCCGAGCACCTTGAAGTTTTCCAGATGCAGCGTCTGGGCGAGCCGATCCACTTGCAGCACGTCACCCAAGCGCGCGGCTTCACCGAATACGTCGAGCGGCGACACGGCGCGGTCGAGCGCGTCGTGCGCGCGCAGCAGCCCCTCGTAACCGACCGCCCGCATATGCGACAGGCTGAAGATCGGCTGGAACACGCTGGTGAGCGTCAGCTCGCCATGCTGCACCGAATAACGTTGGAGGCCCGACGCTACCTCGACGTCGAAACCATGCGGCACACTCGCCGTCCTATCCTGTTGCGCAATCGTCATGCAGTCCTCTCACGCAATAGCCGGCCCGGTCCGAACTCGGAAACGAATACCTCGGCGCCGTTTTTTAAAATGTGCGTCATCGCTACTGCTTAAGCAAGCTCCATGCGCACGCTGGCGCACATCCGGTTGAAATTTGTTCGAAGGATTGCACCGGGGCAAGGGTTCATGCGCCGGACGGGGGCGTGCGGCGCACCGTTGAGGTGCGTGACGCAGAGCGCGGTTGCGCGGGGCGGTTGCTGCAGTGGGGGCCTGAGCTTGCCGCCGTGTCCGTTGCTGCGTTTGCGGCCGCGTTTGCACCGCGTTTGCACCGCGTTTGCCGCCATGTTCACCATCCTGGTCGCTCGCCGCCGCGCCGCCTTCACGCCGCGCTCGCAATGACCGAACGCGTCATCGGGCTACACTTTGGCCTTGCGTGCCGTGAACGCTGCGCGGTGCCCGCGTCGAGCGATCGCTTCGACATCCCGCAAAAACCCCAAGAAAAACCCGTTATATCCGCACCCACAGACCGATGGAAATAGTCTTCACCGTATTGATTCTTCTGCTTGCCGTCGCGGCTTCCGGCGTCCTCACGCGCACACTGCCGTTCAAGCTGCCACTGCCGCTCGTGCAGATCGCGATCGGCGCGCTGCTCGCGTGGCCGACACTCGGCTTGCACGTCACCTTCAATCCGGAAATTTTCATGGTGCTGTTCATTCCGCCGTTGCTGTTCGCGGACGGCTGGCGCATTCCCAAGCGCGAGTTCTTCATGGCGCGCCGCGCGATCCTGATGCTCGCGCTCGGCCTCGTATTCATGACGGTGCTGGTGGTCGGCTACTTCGTGCATGCGCTGGTGCCGGCGATCTCGCTGCCGGTCGCGTTCGCGCTCGCCGCCGTGCTGTCGCCGACCGATGCGGTGGCGCTCTCCGGCATCGTCGGCAGGGACAAGATCCCAGGCCGGCTGATGCATATTCTCGAAGGCGAGGCGTTGATGAACGACGCCTCGGGTCTGGTCGCGCTGAAGTTCGCGATTGCCGCGGCGCTGACCGGCGTGTTCTCGCTGCGCGACGCGTCGCTCAGTTTCGTGATCATCGCGGTGGGCGGCCTCGCGGTCGGCGCGGCGGTGAGCGCGCTGTTCAGCTTCGTGTCGACGCGCTTTCTGAACCTCACCGAAGAGGGCGACCCCGCGCCCGGCGTCGTGATGACGCTGCTGATTCCGTTCGCCGCTTATCTGACCGCCGAGCATTTCGAGTGGTCGGGCATTCTCGCCGCCGTCTCGGCCGGCATGATGATGAATTACGCCGCGGTGGCGAACGCGGGCTCGGTGGCGTCGCGCATCCGCGCCGCCAGCACGTGGACGATGATCGAGTTCGTCTTCAACGGCATGGTGTTCATTCTGCTGGGGCTGCAATTTCCGCACATCCTCGGCCGCGCGCTGCTCGACGCGCACGAGACCAGCGACGCGCAGGTCGGTCTGCTGATCGGCTACATCGCGGCGGTCGCTGCCGCGCTGTATGCGATGCGCTTCGTGTGGGTGTGGTGCCTGCGCTGGTTCGCGAGCCGTGGCGCGGTGAAGCAAGGCGTGACGAACGCTGTGCCGGGCTTGCGCATGGTCTCGGTGACGACGGTGGCCGGCGTGCGTGGCGCGGTGACGCTGGCGGGCGTGCTGTCACTGCCTGTGTCGCTGCCGGATGGCGCGCCGCTGCCGGGCCGCGATCTGGCGGTTTTCATCGCGTCGGGTGTGATTCTGCTGTCGCTGCTGGTGGCGGTGGGCGCGCTGCCGGTGCTGTTGCGCGGCTGGCGGCGAGGCAAGGACCCGCATGCCGCCGAGGAAGCGCACGCCCGCACGGTGGCCGCGCAAGCAGCGATTCGCGCGGTCGACGAGATGCACGACAGGGAGTGCGCGGATCTGGATGAATCGGCATCGGCGTATGCGGCGGATGTGACCGCGCGGGTGATGGATCTGTACCGGCGCCGCCTCGCCACGCTCGACGACGAGCAGGAACGACGCGAACTGGCGCGCCGCGCCGATGCGCTCGAGTTCAGGATGAAGCTGGCGGCAATGCGCGCCGAGCGCAAGGCATTGCTCGCGCTGCGCGAGGCTCAGGAGATCAACGACGAGACGTGGAACAAGCTGATGCGCGAGGTGGATTTGTCGGAGACAGCGCTGACGGCGCGGAGAAAATAGAGCGAGTTTGGCGGTGAGGGAAGCGCCGGCATTTCTCGGTCATGGGATGAGATCTCAAGCCGGCGCCGCTGGCCGCCTGGCGCCAACCGACGCATGTCGCCTCGCTGCGTCAGCCAGCGCCAATCGGAAAATGTAAATCAGGCCACCGGCCCTTGCGTCGGCTTCCTGCGCAGCAACGCGTACAGAATGATCGCGCCGAACGTCGCAGTACCGATTCCGCCGAGACCAAAACCGCCGAGCTTCAGCGAGAAGTCCCCCGCGCCGAGCACCAGCGTCACGGCGGCGACGATCAGGTTGCGGTTATCGGAGAAGTCCACCTTGTTGACGACCCAGATGCGCGCGCCGGTCACGGCGATCAGCCCGAATACGACAATCGACACGCCGCCCAGCACCGGCCCCGGAATGGTCTGGATCACCGCGCCGAACTTCGGGGAAAAGCCCAGCACCAGCGCAATCACCGCGGCGATCACGAATACCAGCGTCGAGTAAATCTTGGTCACGGCCATCACGCCGATATTTTCCGCGTAAGTCGTCACGCCGGTGCCGCCGGCAAAACCGGACACGATCGTCGCGAGTCCGTCGCCGAGAAACGCGCGGCCGATATAGCGGTCGAGGTTCTGGCCGGTCATCGCGCTCACCGCCTTGATGTGACCGAGATTCTCCGCGACGAGGATCACCGCGATCGGCGCAAGCAGGGCCATCGCATGCGGATCGAAAACGGGCGCCGTGAAGTGCGGCATGCCGAACCACGCGGCATTCGCGACGATCGAGAAATCGATCGGCTTAGCCATGCCGAGGCCGTTCGTGACGATCGCGTAAATCACGTATGCCATGAGCAGCCCGATCAGAATGAGCAAGCGTTGCAGCATGCCGCGCGCAAACACCGCGACCGCCCCCACGCACAGCACGGTGACGAGCGCCATCCACGAATCGAAGTTGCTGCCGCTCACGCCGCGCACCGCGATCGGCGCGAGGTTCAGACCGATCACGCAGACGATCGCGCCCGTCACGACCGGTGGCATCAGCGTCTCGATCCAGCGGGTGCCGACTGCCGACACGATCAGGCCGATGATCGCGTACACCACGCCGCACGCGATGATCCCGCCCAACGCCACCGGGATGTTCAGATTCGGACCATGACCGCCGTACCCCGTCACCGCGATCACGAGACCGATGAATGCGAAGCTCGAACCGAGATAACTCGGCACGCGCCCGCCCACCAGCACGAAGAACAGCAACGTGCCGATGCCCGACATGAAGATACAGAGGTTCGGATCGAAGCCCATCAGCAACGGCGCAAGCACGGTCGACCCGAACATCGCGACGACGTGCTGAACGCCCATCGCGAACATCTGCGGCCAGGCGAGGCGCTCGTCGGTGCCGACGACGCTGCCCTCGGCCGCAGCGGACTGGCGACGCCAGCGGGGGAAATAGGAATCGGCCATGGCGGGGGTTCTCCTCTGTTCGGCGTGACGGCGGATGGGTGCCGGACGGCGCGTGGTCGGGCGCGCTCCGGGAATTACGCGCGAGTGTACGGAGTGCTATTGGGCCTGGCAAGCGTGGCGAGAGGCTTGCGCGAATGGTGTTGGCGGGGCGAAGAAGGTTCGGGGATAACGTGTGCCGCCGTGTTGCATGAGCGCCCAGCCCCGCGCGGAGTCAGCTTCGCCCGGGGCTACCGGTGACGTGATGCATCATCCCGCGCGCAAATCGAGCGCAGGTGCGGATGCCACACGACTGAGCGCGCGAATGTCCGCGATTTCGAGCACCGCTTTAGGTGCGCCGTTGCGTGCGGCCGCCAGCATCGCGAGCCCGATGTCCTCGGTGCTCAGCACCAGGTTGGGCAACAGTGCGCGCAGCGTCGGCAGGAACGGCTTCGCCAGCGCGTAGAACAACCTGTACGAACGGGTCTTCGAACGCGCGCCGTTCAGCGGCTGAATCACGCCGGGACGAAACAGATACGCGGCCTTGAACGGCAGCCGTTGCAACGCGTTCTCAGTACGCCCCTTCACACGCGCCCACATGCTGCGCCCGTGTTCGGTGCTGTCGGTGCTCGCGCCGGACACGTAGACGAAGGTCATCTGCGGATTGAGCCGGGCGAGCGTTTGCGCGGCCGCCATCGTGAGATCGTAGGTGAGCCGCGTGTAGTCTTCCTCCCGCATCCCCGCCGACGAAACACCGAGGCAGAAGAAGCACGCGTCGAACCCCGTGGCGGTTGGGGATGCAGTGACTGCGGGCGCAAGCGTGGATGATGGGTGGGATAAGTTTTGAGTGAAGGGCTTTTTGTTGGGGTGAAGGGATGTGGGATGGATGCTTGGGGCTGGGTCTCCCTTTGCTCGCTTGGGGTAGAAAAGGAAAAAACCGGCAAAAAGCCGGTTTTTGCTTTTGATCGAATCTGGTTGGGAGGAGGAGGATCGAACTCCCGACCTTCGCATTGCGAACGCGACGCTCTCCCAGCTGAGCTACCCCCCCAACGTCCTTGTGATTCAAGGGGTTAGCGTTACGTGCCCCCGTTCGTCGGACTGGCTTGTCACCCTGCTGTCACCCCTGGAGAAGTGATGGCTACCATTCGACAACGTAACGACCGCTGGCAAGCGATCATTAAACGGCAGGGCTACCCAGTCCAATCAAAGACATTCGCGCTGAAGAAAGACGCGGAGAAATGGGCGAGACAGCAAGAACGTCTCATCGATGCCGGGCAGTGGATTAACGGCCCACAAGATCGCCAAACGAGTTTAGGTGAACTTCTTGACCGATACGCGAAGGAAGTCAGCAACGGCAAGCGTGGAAGTCGTGCGGAATTTTACAGAATTGAAAGCTTTAAGAAACTTGGCCTCGCGAAGCACGCACTTTCTTCAATAACACCACACATGGTTGCGGCATGGCGAGACGCCCGACTTGGAGAAGTTTCGTCTGGCACCGCGCTGCGGGAACTTCAGCTTCTTGGACACGTTTTCAGCATCGCAATCCGCGAATGGGGCGTTCAGCTTCCAAACAACCCGGTTAGTCTCATCAGAAAGCCACGATCTGGCAAAGCCCGCGACCGCGTGCTGACGGCAGCAGAAAGGGCCGCCCTTATCTCGGCTTGCGGCCAGTGCCACAACCCGTGGATCAAGCCCGTCGTTATCTTTGCCCTCGAAACTGCCGCACGACGTGGTGAAATCCTTGCGCTGTCATGGAATGACGTGGACTTGCCCCATCGGACGGCGACCCTACAGGTAACGAAGGCCGGGCAGCCGCGAAGAATTCCGTTGTCAGGGTCTTGCATCGCGATGCTGGAAGCACTGCCGCACAGTCTTGACGGACGGGTATTCCCCGTCTCTATGGAAGCTGTTAAACAGGCATACGAACGAGCGGTTGCGCGGGCCGGTATCGCCAACTTCACATTCCACGATCTCCGACACGATGCACTGACAAGATTGGCAAAGCAGGGACTCTCGATTCTGGAACTTCGCGCCATATCCGGCCACACGACGGCGAACATGCTTCAACGGTATGTGTCGATTGACGCTGGTGAATTGGCGTTGAAGCTCGGCTGACCGTAGCTGAAACAGCACTGGTTATCGGTCCATCGCCCACCCGCGCGGTGGATCGATCATGTTAGCTCTGCCCTTACGCTTCCTCATCAGGCGGGCGTGTCGTGAAATCAATACTGACGATTAAAGCGGACCGCCGAAACGGCACCGTGAATGCAACGAAGCACCATGCCAAGCGGTCTGACGCAGCAAGCGTCAGCAACTCCTGAAAATGACTCTCCGTCATGTCTACCACGCCCTGTAACTCGGGTTTGATCGATATGAATGCGCCAACGTTAGGCACATCGGCATTGCCAACACCCGGCTTGTCGGTCGGGGAGACTTGGAACAAGAACCGGGTCACATCACGTACTGGTTCGGTGAACTCCCCCTCCAACAGAATCGATGCGCGACTTTCCCGCTCGGGCGGACTACCGCGTGGCCGGTCCACACGCTCCGTCACACTCGCGTGCCAACTTGTGACGCGCCCATACCGACTCAGCAGTTCGCGTCGGCGGGTCGGATGCTTCGCTTTGGTCATACCTCGTTATCTGAACACAAACCACTTAACTACGGCGAACGACAGGGGCGCTTTTAATCGAACTGATTCTACGCCCTTGACCAGCGCATCGAATTGGACGCGCTGCTCACGTATACAACTCGTCCCAGTCTTCACCGAGCATCCATCGCAGGGCGGAAAGCTTACCGTTAATCATCCCCCACTCGAAGTCGGACCAAGGACCATAGTTCCCTTCGCCCAGCTTTCGCTCCGCCTTCTTGGCGGACTTCAGCGCACCCTTCCAAATGTCCTCGACGGTATGGGTCTGGCCGTTCAGCTTCTTTTGGGTCCATTCCTCGCGACTGACGATCTTATGCTTGCCTTTCTCAACTTGCCAAGCAAGGAACTTGTGCCGGTTGTACCAGACTTGCGTCGTCAGCCGGTCCATAGCATCTAACATCTCCGAAAGACTTCTCGGCTGTTGGTCCCATTCCTGCTCCCACATCGCATAGGTAACGCGCATCGGGTCGATACGTCGCAAGCACTCGGCCAAGTTAATGAAGTACATGGACTTGATCTTCGAGAACGATGCAGCGAAGTCTACGTGTGGCAGTCTCTGATTTCCGTTGACGATACTGAAGTCGTGCTTGTTGTGCGTTACAAATGCGAACCGCTGGCCCGCCCTTCCCATCGTTCGCACACACTCGAAGTACGTTTCGATCAGCACGGCGTCAGCCATCGAGTTCTTGTTTTCATGATGGCACGGAGCCTTTCGATGCAACGCACGGTCTGTCGCCTGAAGCTTAACCGCATCACTTGCTTCAATGACGGTTGATGCGGACAGGATCGCAGCGATCCGCGTCAGTACGCCGTCTGCGGCACCACCCAAGATAGGAATACGGTGCCCCAAGTCTGACAGGTAGTCCAGCACCCGGCCCTTTTGCCGGTTGTCGCCATCAGCCTTGCGGATGGCGCTCTTCACTTGATCGAAGTGTGCCGAAAGGCTCTTCGCGCTTGATTTGGCAACCCGGTCACGGTTTTTATGGAATTCATCGACAACGATGCGCGGTACCAGCAGCGTCAACTGTCCGTCCGAAAGCAGACCTTCCAGTAGGTCTAGCAACGGCGTCTGCTTCGCATCTGCCGCAAGATCCAGCCAGACGCTGGTGTCGATCAAAAGATTAAACATCTGTATAGGTCATTGTTGTCACGGCGTAGCAGTTTGACCGACACCGCGAATCGCTAGGTAGCGTCCTTCAAGCCGGATTCAATAGCGGCTTGACCCCGAAGACAGTCCCGGACCGAATCCGCATTTCCAGTTCATAAGCCCGCTTACTCGAATCAACGACCCCAAACTGATATTCGAAGTGGCGGTGAATGTACGCCTTGGTCAGCCGATCCAGCGTATTTTCGCCGGATGCGAATTTTCGTAACTCGTCCAGCCCCAAGCTAGGAAGGACAAGTCGATTGGCAACATACACGCAGAACTGATCGCCACTTAGCCGTCCAGACGCGTGGCTTGCCAGCCGCGTAACCAGCCCGTACTTCTTTCTCTGCGCCAGTTGCGCTTTCTCGAACTCTCGTCCCGACATTCCGCAGTACATGAACGCATCGTCATGCCAGATTGCATATACGCCAGCAGCCAACGCCGGTATCGCAGCATTGGGCCAGTCCGAAAATTTGAACCGCTGCGAAAAGTCTGCCGTGATTTCTGTTTCGTCCATGTTGTAGAGACCGGTCACTGCGGTGCCATAGGAACAGGTTTTGTCAAGAACGAAGCAAGCAACGGTTCGACAAGTTCGAAGCCCCGCAGCTCTTCAAGCCAACGCTGCGGAACACCGGCTAGGCCAAATTTGATACCGGCCAGACCGGCAGCCACGGCGGCGGTTGTGTCGGTATCGTTGCCGAACAGGATGGCAGTCCGGGCGACATCTTCAAACGTCTCTTCTTCCATCGCCTTCCGCGCCGACCAGAGGGTATCAAGCACATAGCCGGTTCCACGCGACTGATCGGTCTTCGGGAAACTTCTCAACACGTCCAGTTCCGTCAGAAGCGCCTTGCGTTCCGGCTGGTCGGGCCAATCTCTGTAAATCTCATCGAGACGTTGATCCGCCCATGACAAAGGGTCGGCAAGGTGCTTCAGGTATCCCCGCGCCCAGAGGCAATAAAATGCGCAAGCGACCTGTGAACGCGGGTGCGCGTGTGTCGGCAGCGATTGACGATGAGCGTCCCGAACCAGCGCTTCGTCGGTTCCGTTGTGCCACAAGGCAAGCGGCAGAACCCGCATCAACGATCCGTTGCCGTTGTCCATCACCGCCGCGCCGCCAGATTCTCTTGGAGACACACCGTCACGCAGTCTGTTCAATGCGTCGGCGGTTTGAATACCAATGTCGAACACGTCACCATCGACAGCGAGATAGCCGTCATCGCGCCAGCGCAGCAACCTATCCGCGAAGTCAGTCAGCGACAGTTTTCCGCAGTCAAACAGGCTGGCAAGCAGACATAAGGCTTGGCTTCCATCGTCAGACCATGTCCCGACCGGCACACCGGCATGAGACCGCCTGAAGCCGACTGGCGTTGTCATCTCAATCTGATAGCGTGGCGGAATCTGTTCAGGCTTCTTGAACTCAAAACCGACGCCAAGCGCGTCGCCGACAAGGAGACCGACCAACCCCGCGATCCGTGCGTCTGCTATGTCGCGTAATCCTATGAAGCGGACTCCTTGTTCCATGTACTTTTCTCCAAGTCGCATCTGAGACCAAGACCGCACCAACACCAGCTGGCTGTCGAAGGTATGAATGACCGGCGCATAACGTCGCAATGGTGGGATGGTGCAACCGAACTGACCGGCAACCGAACTGACCGCTAAAAAAAAGGCCGTCCAGACACGCGACGGCCACCAACACACGCCGTGCAGCGTCTGCACGACAGATTCAGCAAGCTACCGAACTTCAATACAGCGGTTAATCAGGCCGGTCACAAACAGACCATCAGCTTCGACACGTTAAATGTCAGAGGGGGTCTGGATGCGGGCATCAGTTACACGAAGCAGCGCAGCGTGTGACCTAGCCTCTAATCTTGAAAATCACTTGCTGGCAGTCGTCGCCATCGCGGCATCAAGGGAACCGGTGTTGATGACTTTGTCCACGAAGTTCTCCATGGCGTTGGCGATGGCTTTTTGCCCCGCGTCGGCCAGCGCGTCGGCGCCTACGCCGCACGACCCGTCTTGACTCGAATGCCCTTGACCACGAAAGGTAGTCGCGAGAAGTTCTTTGCCCGCTTTGTCAGATACGCGGGCGTGAATCGCTATATCTACGTTGGCGTCAGCCGTCGGAACAAAGAAGCCGGGCGTGAAGCGAATTCTTGGGTCGAACTCCGAAAGGTCGAACTTGAAAATAAGTCCGTCAGCCGACGTAGGAATCGAACCGCCGTTGTTGACAACATGCGGGTAAGCAGCTTCCACGGTCTTCGAAAGGGAGCTTTCAAGCGGTTCACCGATGTACATTGGGTATCGGTGAGCCCCGCACGCGAACCCCGGTTTAACTTCTTTCCCCGCAGTCGCGAGATTGTCGCTGAACACCAAATATGCCTTGTCCTGCTTGACCTTTGTGCTCATGACTTCCGCCGCACCAGACTGCGAGGATACTTGCACGTTGTAGGCACAGCCTGAGAAAACGCTCACCGCTGAAAGAACAAACATTGCTTTAAGCAACCGCATCACATTCCCCGTATCGTTTAATGGTTTTCACTAGTGCCAGCCTTCGGATGACATCTGATCGTTATATCGGAGAAAACGCGCCCGGCTTTAGGGTTGGCACCGCTTATTGCATTCGCAGCGGACGACGCGAAGCACCGCGCCGATCTGCATAGCACACGTCAAAACTGGCTGATTACCCGAGCTTTGATCGTCTCGTATTCGGAGTCACTTATTAGCCCCGCGTCGAGCATGGCCTTGGCTTTTTTCAGTCGTTCAGTCGGGTCCTCATTGGCCGTTGAAGATGCGCCGTCCGCGCCAAGCGAACCCTGAAAGCCGCCAGATTTCGCCCTTAGCTCTTCCAGTTCACGAAGGCGTCGTTTTTCGCGCCAAGCTTGTTCTTGTGCTTGGCAGATGCGGTAGACGGCCTGAGCTTCTGCCTTCCGAAGACCAGAGAATTCGAACGGACGCACCGCACCGTTGATGGCAAGGTCCGGCATAGTTAAAGCAGTCACTCGCAACGTACTACCAAAAATGCCCGCCTTAACGTGCGCGGATTTGATGTCCTGCCAACGGAGATCAACCGGCGTAAAACCACCGATCAAGCCACGGCTAACACCGATCAAACGGCCCGTTGTGGCTGCGACAAGTGAGCGACGGTGCAGCAACGCGAATAGTCTGCGTTGCACAGCCGTCGATTGAATTTTCTCGCCGGTCACAAGCATTGAGTCCAGCGGCGCATACGCTTTTTCGAGTCCCGCTTCGCGCGGGTTGGCCTGTTGTTCGCTCATTTACATTCCCCGTAGGTCTAGTTGTTGGTTTGGCGTCCCCGTTGTGCATTGACTTCAAACGGGTGCGTAAGTGTATCGGAGCTGAATTTTTCGACAGTTGCGGCGTCATCACACGGATGCATGCATGACCGACTTTTCGTTGTCGCCGTCTGACATTCAGCAATGCTTCAACGGCCATTACTCCCGAAACTTAAATACTTTTTGCTGCCTGACAAATGGCCTATTGCGGTACATGGACCGTCGATCCGGCGAGATGCCGCAATGATTCGGTGGTGCCGAATCTCTCATCTCAACGCCAAAATCCCACCCTTGTCGCGCTCGGACAAGCCATTCGCCGCCTTTGCGAAGCCAAAGAGCTTTCACAAGAAGGTCTGGCACTACTCGCGGATGTAGACCGTGCGTATGTCGGTCGCGTCGAACGCGGTGACAACGCTGCTGATGAGCGAAGCGGGTCTATGAAACTTGCCCCCTCACGTCCCGCGCGTCGCACGACGCTCTGACCAGTCAATTAGTGCGCAAGGCACGCCAGCCGGGCCTATGGCAGTATCCGTGTCGTCGTTCGATTCCTTCTTCACTTGCCGACTCAGTCGCGAAAGCGTAGATCGAGAACAACCGGTCGCCGCGACGATGGAATTCCAGCTATCGCCACGGCGCAACATGTTCATGATGGCGGCGTTGCGCTGAACATCTGGCGTCCGCCCTTTGTAGCCACCAGTAGACTTCAGCTTCTCGATCCCCTGTTGCTGTCTGCGACGCCGGTCCTCGTAGTCCTTGCGTGCGATTGCCGCAAGCATGTCCAGCATCATTGCGTTCAACGCATCCATCATGCGTCCGGTCATGTCGTCGGTCGTATTGGTCATCATCCATGATGTCGGCAAGTCAAGGGCGACCACCCGGACACGCCGAGATTGCAGTTCGCCTTTTAACCGCTGCCAGTCATCGTTGTTCAGTCGGCTAAGTCTATCGACCTGTTCGACCAGAAGGATGTCACCTTCGTGGCAATCGGAAAGCAGTCGAAACAACTCCGGTCGTTGAAGCGATGCGCCGGATTCGTTCTCGGTGTAGAAGGACACGATTTGTAATCCCCGCTCCTTCGCGAATTCGATCAGGTCCGATCTAGCACGATTCGCGTCCTGTTCCTTGGTGGATGCTCTGAGATACGCCCTGACGTACATAGTCACCCCATTCGGTTCGTTTTGGCTGGTTCGCATATTACAGGTTCGATTAGGGTCATGTCAATCAACTTATCGAACCAAAAACGACCCAGTTCTCGAAAGGCATACCTATCTGGCACTGGTTAGTTGTCATGTATGGCACCACTGGATCGGTTGTTTGCTGACTTGCTCACCTCTACATCCCGGCCTGACCTCACAAAAGAGGTACGTCGTTCCTATATAATAAATAGACTAGTGAGTTGTTTTTTTCTCCTTACAAGCCGCATAGGTTCGCGCCGCACGCGACGGTAAAGCGTTCGAGCGCCATCAGCGACAACACGCCGCGACACAAACAAAAAACCCCTTTCGGACTGACATCCGAAAGGGGCTATCTACCAATACAAAGTGACCACCAGTATTTATCTGTCCACCGCCGAATCGATTTTTCGAACACCGACCAAGATCGTCAGCCTCGACGAGATCATCCCCATCATTCGCAGCGCGGCCCACAAAGCCACTATCGAGAGCGTCAGGCGGGCGCAAAGCAAATCCGAGAAACATGGGATCAAGCAAAAAAGCTTGCCCGTCTTTTACCCATCGGCAACGTTCGACGAGGACGGAAAGGTACGCGCCGCAACCGGCATCATCCAGTTCGATATTGACGTAAGCGATAACGAAAACCTCGACTTCGATGCCCTGAAACGGGAAGTAAGCATGCATCCGGCGTGTTTGTATGCCTTCCTCTCGCCAGATCGTGGCTTGAAGTTTGGCATTCGCACTGACTTTGCCAGATTGGAAGACGAGGACACGGACGCGATGCTGGAACGATTCAGGCAAGCATACAGGCTATGTCTTGAAGAAGTAGTGGTCAGTTGTTCAATTCAGTTCAACATCGATACCGCAATGCAAACCCTCCGGCAGTCATGTTATTTTTCGCATGACCCCGACGCGATCTTCAGGCCCGACTGCGGTATCGTAAGCCTGAATGCACGTTACGAGTATCGCCCGGTGGTCTATGCTCGGGCGGACGACGCGGGATTGGCCGAGATCGAGCTTGCGCTTGCCGCCATTCCAACGAAGTTGAGTTATCACGACCGACTGCCAGTCAACCTGTGCGTGCTTGCGATGATCGGCGAAGCTGGCATCCCAGTATTGAAAGCGCACTGGCAGACCGATGATCCCCGGAAGTTGGACCGGCAGCTACGCGACCAACTGAAGGGTGCCCGGTTCGGTACCATCGCCCTCCTATGGGCCGTGGCACGTAAGCACGGCTACAAGCCGCCCACAGGGAAACAGCGATGGTCCGTAAAGCCTGAACCTTGCGACCTTGTCCTCGAACCCCTCGCGACTCCCGGAGAAGCAACCGAGAAGCTGCGTTCTATCGTTCGGCATTTCGTCGATACCAAGCAATCGCAGTTCGTGAACGTCTCGACGGGTGCCGGGAAGACTGAGACAGTTCTGAAAACCATCATCGAATACGTTCCCGATGACATCAAGCTGCTAATTCTGGTCCCCACGCATAAACTCGGAAAAGAGGTTGTCGAGAGATTCAAGCGGCTTCGCCAGCAACGCGTAGAAAATGCAATTAATTTGAAAGAAAGGGTCCGCATTAAACGTGTGATCCCGATTGAGGGTCGCGACCGTGCATGCCAGAACCAAGAACAACTGAAGATATTCAAGGACAAAAGCGTAAGCATGCCGTGGGAGTTCTGTTCCAATCATTGCGGCATGCACGGCGACTGTTCCTACACACAGCAGTTCGACGACCCTCTGTCGAATATTCGCATAATGACCCACGACGAGTGGAGAAATGAACAGTCAGCGTGGTTCAGTGGAAGACGCCGCGTTGACGGCACGTATGAGCCGCGCCGGGGGCGCAACGCATGGACGCCTGATCTAATAGTCATCGATGAAGACTTCGTTCGGATAGGTGAAGTCATTAGTGAAATCACATCCACTACATTCCCTTCTTTGGGGCTTGTAATCGAAAGCGTAAAGAAAGGCGTTTCACTGAAAGACGCCGTCTGGATGCACCGTGAACAAGTGCTGAGTGACAGTGGCAAGAATGTCCGCATTCCACTCCCGCCATTCACCGGCGCGGCTGACTATGTGAAAGCCGTTGAGAGAAACAGGTCACGTGAATCGTACTCACCTATCCTAGATCGATTGGCGACATATTGTCGTTACGAAGAGACTAACTATCTCAACGGTCTATGGGTGGAAAATGACAGCCTTCATTTTCTTCCAGTGCGATTGGCTGCGAAGCGGTACAAGGACGTTCCGACGCTATACCTCGATGCGACCGCAAGTGAAACCGTAGTAAGGAAACTATTGCCCGATGTTCAATTCCATCGAATACCGGTAAAGCAGAAGGATGAAATTCGGCTCTTCCAGCTATCCGATGGGACGTTCAGCCGAAAATCCCTCAATGATCCGGCCAAGGTCGAAATGGTCATCAATGGACTGAAATCAATTGTAAGTAGGTACAAGAACGTTGGATTGATTACCTATCAGAAGACAGAATCCGATCCAATGTTTTACAAGACACTCGCGAATGCGCTTGGCGTCAGTCATGCTGGATACTTCAAGAATCTGCGCGGCCTTAACGAATTTGAAGATGTGGATTGCCTGTTGATCGTGGGTAGATTTCGCTTGCCTCCCATCGCCAGCAGAAATTATGTTCGCGCGATTTTTGGTGAAGATGTCACATCAGTGCCGCAGTATGGCGATCTACCAGTGAGGATGAAAGACGGGCGAACGGTCACGCTTAATACATATGTCGCCGAGAACGACTTCCATCAGGCAATACATGACCATTTCAGCCTTGCCGAGACACTGCAAGCAGTGGGGCGTGGGCGACTGATTCACGGTGCAAGAAAGGATATCTACGTTTTTTCTAACGAAAACCTTACCACAGACACTGAAATCGCCGAATTCTTTACCTATGAACAATGCTTTGGTTCAAGAAGCAAAATTAAAGCGAAGCCGGTCGTACCGTTGATTCCGCCCGAGATTATTAATCGTATAAAGCAGCGCGGTTATCTACAAGACATTGAAGGTGAACTCGTCGATCAGTTAAATCTCACCGAAAGCCAAGTGAAGCGAAACAGGAATAAAATTCGGATTGAACTGGCCGCGCTTGGACTGACTAGACGAGGCGTAACGATACGATATGGCAACGGAACCACTGGTTCGCGAAACTATCTTGTCTCTGATGACACGCATAAGCTTCGTCAGGCGCTGGCCGAAAAAGGGGAACGCTTGTTGAGCGATTGATGGAAGTCGGCATTGATCGTCATTGATCGGCCTCACTGTACTGCCACTGGTGGTCGTCACTGGTGGTCGTCACTGGTGGTCGTCACTGGTATCGGCACTGGTGTCGATTGGTGGTCATCACTGGTACCGGCACCGGTGTCGATTGGTGGTCATCACTGGTACCGGCACCGGTGTCGATTGGTGGTCGTCACTGGTATCGCCAATGGTGTCATCACTGGTATCGCCAATGGTGGTCATCACTGGTGTCGGCACTGGTGGTCACATCACTGGCATCGCCAATGGTGTCGCCAATGGTGTCGCCAATGGTGGTCATCACTGGTGTCGGCACTTGTGGTCATCACTGGTATCGCCAATGGTGTCGGCACTTGTGGTCATCACTGGTATCGCCAATGGTGTCGGCACTGGTGGTCACATCACTGGCATCGCCAATGGTGTCGGCACTGGTGGTCATCACTGGTATCGCCAATGGTGGTCATCACTGGTATCGCCAATGGTGGTCATCACTGGTATCGCCAATGGTGGTCATCACTGGTATCGCCAATGGTGGTCATCACTGGTATCGCCAATGGTGGTCATCACTGGTATCGGCACTGGTGTCGGCACTGGTGGTCACATCACTGGCATCGCCAATGGTGGTCATCACTGGCATCGCCAATGGTGTCGGCACTGGTGGTCATCACTGGTATCGCCCAATGGTGTCGGTACTGGTGGTCACATCACTGGCATCGCCAATGGTGGTCATCACTGGTATCGCCAATGGTGTCGGCACTGGTGGTCATCACTGGTATCGCCAATGGTGTCGGTACTGGTGGTCATCACCGGTGCCAGCTGCTTCGGCGCGACATCGGTTGATTTTCTGCCTGAAACAGATCGAGATCGGTAAAAATTTTATGCTGCTTTGGGCTTGCGGAAGATGTTCCGTTTGCCTTATATTTCAACGGCTCTCCGGATTCGCCGGAGAGGAAAGTGACAGGTTGTCAAGCCACGCCGAATTGCTCGTAGAGCACAGACGCAGTGCAGACAACACGTAGACCGCGATTTCCGTCATACGGACCTCCAAGTTTATACTGACATGATATTGCATTTCTAACATTAAGCGGCCAAAGCCCGAATTATAATCGGGTGAGATAATGTAAAGAACATTGGTGTATATCCGGGAATGCGTATTTTGGAGTGCCGCCAACCGCCGCATTCCCGGTTTGCTAGGTACCCTTGATGAATGTGCCTCTGGAATGGTATCGACGCCGGACATATCTACATTTTGATATGCCGATTAGTGAAAGTGCGGCGATTTCAATCACAGGAAATCCGGCTGTCGTTGCCCGTCACGCCTTTTACCCGTTCATCACCTTCACTATAACGAGCAAAAAGGTCAAATGGGACAAGACACTCAAAAAGTTATCGATAGTCCCAAAACCCCGCCCGGTTAGTTACGCATCGCATGTAGATAGTCACATATATGCATATTATGGGGCGCTACTGAGCGACCGATATGAGGCCCATCTGAGAGAAGCCGAGTATGAACCCGCCGTACTGGCTTTTCGGAAGTTAAGCAAGAGTAATATACATTTCGCCAAAGAAGCGTTTGCTGCAATCGCGAAGATTGGCAACGCAGACGTAATCACCACCGACATAAGAGATTTCTTTGGGAATCTCGATCATAAAATTCTAAAAGCCGCGTGGTGTTCCATTCTAGGCGTTGATGCATTACCGAAAGATCACTATACCGTCTTTAAATCGCTCACTAAATTCGCACAAGTAGACAAGCGCAATCTCTATGCAGCCTTGCACATCTCCCCGAATAATCCAAGAGCGTCGGGGCCGCGAATATGTGAGCCGGATGAATTCCGTCAAGTTGTGCGTGGTTCTAAACTGATTGAAACCAACGCACTGGCGCGGGGCATCCCCCAAGGGTCGCCGATCAGTGCGCTGCTCTCGAACATTTATATGGCGAACTTCGATGAGTTGATGTGGAACGCAGTCACGGCTTGGGGCGGCAAATACTTTCGTTACTGTGACGACATGCTCATCATCGCCCCGCATGGAAGGGGTAAAGACCTGTTGAAACTCGCACAGCAATTTGCTGACCTTCACAAACTTCCGTTGCACCCGGATAAGACAGAGGAGCGCACGTTCACCGTGACTTCAGGTGGGTTAATGGCGGACAAACCCCTCCAATATTTGGGATTTGTGTTTGACGGTAAACGCGTTATCTTGCGTTCAGCGTCGCTGGCGCGATATTCAGACCGAATGAAGCGAGGAGTGCGCCTCGCCAAGGCTACTATGCGGAGTCGAAACGATCTACGAGTGGGACGCGGAGAAGCGCCAATTTCCCTTCATAAGCGGAAACTGTATAAGCGGTATTCCTATCTCGGTAGACGAAATTTCGTCTCGTATGCGTTACGTGCGGCGGGAATCCTCGAAGCGAAAGAGATCAAGCGCCAAGTCAAGCCGTTGTGGAAGCGACTTCGGAAGCAGATGATTTAGCGTCTATGGGCGCATGAGGTCTAGCAATGGGCAGGGATAGGAGAACCGAAGCCGCAAGTCAGGACTCCGGCGGACCAATCACACAGTCAGTGCGTCCGGTTCGTCCTTCGCTTCCATCAACTGGCCTACAGTCGGCCCCGGCTGCTGAATGTCGAGACGCGGCAGAGATTTCACGATCTTCATCGTTTCCAGACAGACGGTCACGACACGCTGGAACAGTTCCAGTGGGTAGCGAGGGTTGTTCATCGTCTCCGTCGCATAATTGTTCGCGTCGTTGACAATGTCGCTGTCCTTGTCGGTCCGTACTTGCTGCCGGTCAATCACCCAGTCTAGCGCCGGTTTGCCGTTGACTACATACTCGTAGGCTTCGAGCGGAATACCCTTCGCCGTGATCTTGTCGTTGTAGATCAACGTGGTCAGGTCCTTGTCCTTGCCGACCTTGCGGTACTTCATCTTCTCAACCCGGAAATCGGCATCGGTCAACAACAGCCCGCCACCTTCGATTGGTAACGGATACTTCTCCACCGTCTCGTAATTCACGTGTAGGTCTGCCAGCTTGCGGCCAGCATCCGAAAACGCCCAGAAGTCAGCAGCCGTCTTCACGCAAGGGATGCGCGGCAACTCCTTCGACAAATTGTCGGCATATCGATCGCGATAGTCGCTCGAATGCAGCAGCCCATAGACATAGTAAAAGATGTCTTCCTTGTCGATCTGTTCGCCCGGATACGCTGCCTCAAAGTGCGCAAGTCCTTCGTTGGTCAGCGCGTCGCGACGCTTCCGTTTGCCTGTGTCGGGCGCTCCGAATAATCCCGCTTGTGTTTGCTCATCGTCTACGTCGTCGCTCGATTCATCGTAGAGATACAGTGGGAAGTACTGCGACCCGACCATATCTACGGCGTGGAGACTGGTCACGCTGTCCGACATCAGGGCAGAGAAGCCGCTACGAGTCCCTAGCGACGATACACCGATGACAAGATTCTCACACAACGAGTCTGGAAAGAGACGTGGCATCTGCAAGACGCGCTCATTGAAGCGTCGATTGAAGTAAAGCCAATGTTTCGTGAAGGGCCGGTACAAACAAGCAGTCAAACACTTGTCGTCAAACTCAAAGCGCCGCCCTTTTAGCAATTCCTGCTTTAAATTTACCGACCAGCTAATCTGCGTTGGATCACTATCAACGAATCCGTCCACCTTCTCCGCACGCCCTTTTGTGTCCAACCCGGCGAATGATCCGTCGAATCGCTTCGCTTCCGCATTGTAAAAAGCAATCGTGCGTGACATATTCTCAGTCAACTGCTTCTTAGAGAAGTTATAGCACCACGCGTCGCGGTTTGTTGACACGCCAAGAGAAAAATTTTCAAACAGTTTCAGTTCGTGGCCTTTCTTGTTCCCCAAGGCCACGAAGTCTTCAAAGTCGTCGTCTCGCTGATTGAGCCAATCCCCATGAGAATCAGGGATAACGGGCACCCATCCTCCCACGCGACTGATGCCATCAATGCTACTGAAGTTTTGAATTTTCCCCAGCTTATCGTCCCGACTCAGGTAATCCCCAATATCATGGAACTGAATGTTGCCATGACGCTTTGCGTCGGGATTTTTGACGAGTATCGAAATAGCGATAGCCGCGCCGCTTGCGGCTCCAAATATCTGGCCACCTTCGCGTTTCGCCCGTTCACCAGACGTTTTTTGTCCTCTCAGACCGCGTAGATGGAAGACATAGATATTCGAAAACTCTTCGGCAAGCGATTTTCGCAAACCATCGGTTGTTTTCGCATCCAAAAATCCTGCGTTCGTTACAAAACCGATTACTCCTTTATCGCCGATTCTGTCGCTGGCCCAGCGAATGGCACGAATGTAGCTATCGTAAAGTCCCTTCGAAAGCGACGCGTTGGAGCGTTTCGCGTAGGTATCAGTGATGCGTTGATCAAGGTGCGGATACCCAATATTTCTATTATTGTCGTTAGCATCGCTCTGTCCGACCGAGTAGGGCGGATTGCCGATAATCACGCGAATATCCAACTTCTTCTGGCGCTTTCGCCGGGCGCTGTTCTGCGCCAGCACGGCGTCAACCAAGTCTTCCTTCTCGTAAAGCTGAAAGGTATCAGCAAGGCAGATGCCTTCAAACGGCTGATACGTGCCACCGGCGATGCCGTGATAGACCGCTTCGATATTGATGGCGGCGATGTAGTAGGCCAGCAGGACGATCTCGTTCGCGTGGATTTCGTGCTTGTACTTGTGAGGCAGTTCTTCCGGCTTGATGAGACCGCTTTGCAGCAGACGCGTCACGAACGTGCCCGTGCCAACGAAGGGATCGATGATATGCACGCCCTTGCTACCCAAGGTCTGGCCGAATTCGGTCTTCAGGACATTGGCGACGCTATGGATTACGAAGTCCACGACCTCGACCGGCGTGTAGACAATCCCCAACCGTTCGGTCATCTTCGGGAAGGCGTTGCGGAAGAACCTATCGTACAAGTCCACGACGATCTTCTGCTTGCCAGCCGCATTGTCGATCCCTTCGGCCCGCAGCTTCACGCTTTCGTAGAACCGTTCAAGCGTGTCGGCTTCCTTGTCCAGTCGGTGCTCTTGAAGCACGTCGAGAACGTCCTGCATCGCCAGCGACATCGGATTGTGCTTTGCGAAGCTGTAGTCTTCGAACAGGGCGTCGAACACCGGCTTCGTGATGAGGTGCTGCGCCAGCATCTCGATGATTTCGCCGTCCGTGATGCTGCCGTTCAGGTCATCCCGGAGTTCGTGAGCGAACGCCTCGAACGCTTCACGCTCCTTGGCATTGGCCGGGTTCTCGATGATGCCGCTGATGCGGTCGATGTGCGTTCGGGCGATCTTCGCGATGTCGTTCGCCCAATCTTCCCAATGGTGTCGGTTGCCGACCTTCTGGACCAGTTTGGCGTAGATCGCCTTTTCGATCTCGCCGATCTCGAATTGCAGTTCCTGTTGTTCCTGCGCGGTGCGCTTCTTCACCGGGTCGCCGATGGTGAACTTGCCCTTACCGGCGTCTTTGTTCGTCGTGCCCTTGCCTTTCTGCTGTTTCTTCTGAATCTTGTCGGTGATGGCGATAACTTCCATCTTGTTGGTGTTTGGCCCATTAAGTTCGAGCTTGTTCACCATCGCATCGAAGCGGTCATCGTGCGAACGGAGCGCCTGTAAAACCTGCCAAACCACCTTGTATGTCTGATTGTCGTTCAGCGCCTCGTGCGGCTCTACGTCAGGCGGAATCACGACTGGCAAGACGACGTAGCCGCGCTTCTTGCCCGGTGCGTTGCGCATGACACGACCGACTGACTGCACCACGTCAACCTGAGAGTTACGCGGCGTCAGAAACAGCACGGCGTCCAGCGCCGGAACGTCCACACCTTCGGACAAGCAACGGACATTGCTGAGGATGCGGCACGTGTTTTCGGGCGCATCGGCCTTCAGCCACGCCAGCCTTGCTTCCTTCTGACTAGCATTCATCCCGCCATCTACGTGTTCGGCTTCGCAGTGAAGCGGCGCCGCCTGTTCGAACTCTTCCGTCTCCTCTGCTTCCTGATACGCTTCGACGACCGACTGGAACATCGCGGCGATCTGCTTCGAACTGACCTTGTGGGTCTTCGAACCTTTCGAAACCTCGATGACCTGACAGAAGGCCACGGCACGTTTCATAGGGTCGCCGTCGCCGATTAAATCTTCGGTCAGCCCTTGCTTGGATAGTGCCTTCCAGCAGCCAACGATCTTGGATGCATCGTCCACCTTCAATTGATTGTTCTCGTCGCGCAGCAAGTCTTGCAGACGACGGCTGACGTGCTTTTGTTCGACCGCCAACACGATCACCTTGTAATCGACCAGCAGCCCGCGCTTGACGGCCTCCGAGAACGTGATGACGAACAGTTCCTTGCCGTACCATTCCTCCTTGTTCATGCCGAACAGAAGCACCTTGTCCCGCTCCGCCTGAGCTTCGGCAGTATCGCTGTAAATACGGGGCGTCGCTGTCATGTAAAGCCGTTTGGCGGCGCGGATGAAGTCTCCCTCATGCACCTTGATGAAGTGACTCTCGTCGTCTCCGCCATACGAAATCCCCGTAGTGCGGTGAGCTTCGTCGCAGACGATCAGGTCGAACTCAGCCAGCCCATATTCCTTCTGGGCGCGACTGATAACATCAATCGAGTGGTAGGTGCTGAAAACGACGCTCATGTGCGATGCGTCGTGGCGCTTCGCCATTTCTTCCGCCAGTCGTGCCGAATTCGTAGTCGCCGGATAGCGCAGTTCATGGACGAAGGTCTTAACCTCGTCGTCCTCTTTCTTGCGCTTTTTGCCAACGTCGCTATCTGAGCAGACCGCGAAGCTATGCAGCGGCGTCTCAGCTTCTTGGGTCCATTCGGTCAAGGATTGCGACAGCAGGGACAGGCTCGGGACAAGGAAAAGCACCCGCTTGCCCGCACCGGCCAACGTCTCGGCGATCTTCAAGCTGGTGAACGTCTTCCCGGTACCGCAAGCCATAATCAGCTTGCCACGGTCGGCATCCGCCAGACCATGAACAACGGCGTTCAGCGCGTTGGTCTGGTGAGAGCGCAATTCCTTCTTCGCCTTGATGACCGGTGCAGCCTTCGGCTGGTATCTCGACCAATCGATCTGGCTCTCTTCAAGGGCTGTCAGGTCGACCTTGCTGACCGGTGGCTGCTGATTCAGCAAGGCGTCTTCTGCGTGTTCGCTCCAATGATCAGTCGTTGCGACGATGATCCGGCGCGTGAACGGCTTCTTGCCCGATGCCGTAAAGAAGCTATCTATGTCGCCCTTCTGGACCTTGTAGTCGGCTGCATACATCTTGCACTGGATGGCGTGGACTTCATCCGTCCCGCGCGTTTTCGCTACAAGGTCGATACCGGCGTCGCGCTTGTCCAACCCTTGAAGGTCGGCCCATTCCGAATAGGTCCACACGTCGCTGTACAGGTCGCGGTACGTGGCTTCGTTCCGTAGATAACAGACGATCAACTCTTCGAAGTAGGTCCCTTTCTCCCGTTCCGTGACGGCGGCGTGGCGGAACGTATCGAGCAGTTTTTCGAGAGGGGTCATAGTCTTTTTTAGCTGGGAGATCAGCCAGTACGTAATCCAAGGACAACATTATGCCGTCCCAATCCGTTGTTTCGGCCTGATTTCGGCTTACCACAATCCGAGAAATACCCGCAGAATGCGGGTTGACTCAATTCAGACCGAGACCGGGCTCATGGCGACAATGAACGAACACGGGCATGTCGTTGCAAACTGCCCGACTTGCAGTGGTGCGCTGACATCCTTCCTCATTGGCGACCCGCAACGCGGGCCATACGGGCAGATTTTTCGACAGATCGACGCCAAGCAGACCGAGATATACAGGCTGGCTCGATGCACGGGCTGTGGCGCTGGTGCATTGATAACGCTCTCGACGAGCAGCGTGCATGGCAGCGGCCAGTTGGAACTGACCGATTTTTACCCGGAAGCAGAAGTTCGCCAAGTTTTGCCAGACGCGGTTCCCGAAGGAATCGTCAAGGAATTCCGGGAAGGCGAAGAGTGCGCGGAAGCCGGGTGCTACAGGGCGGCTGCCGCCCTGTTTCGGTCCGTGCTGGACAAGACGCTTCGCGCCAACGGTTACAAACTGAAGAAGGGTACGTCACGCGAACAGCAGATTGATTTGGCTGCCGCAGATGGCGTTATCACCGCGTCACGACGGAAACGCGCCCATGACGAGATTCGTACCTTGGGAAACTACGTGCTGCACGAAGAATGGCGAGAAGTCATGCCACCGGAAGTGAAGGTAGCCAAGGAGTACGCCGCATACCTGTTGCACGACTTCTACGATGATCGTGAAACGGTGCTGGCTTTGCTTCGAGAGAAGAACCGTATCGTTGACGAAGACCGCACGTCAGATGACGAGTAGTGACGGGCAAGCTCGGTCGAACGCGGTCACGCGCTATCGTGACTGTTGACCTTGTATCCGAGTGCGTGCCATCCTTCCGCCAGACAGACGACTGTCTGTCACCCTGATGTCACCCTGCGGGGTGTCGAGCCAACGACGACGGAAGCAACGCACAAAGAAAAAATCAGCCTAAGTGGCTGATTTTAAAGGGATTTTTTGGTGGAGAGGAGGAGGATCGAACTCCCGACCTTCGCATTGCGAACGCGACGCTCTCCCAGCTGAGCTACCCCCCCAACGTGCGAACAATTCTAGCACAGCCATTTTCTCTTTTGCCAAGCCCCAACGGCTGGCCTGTAACCCCTCCAAATCACTTCTCCGGCGCCCCCGCCAGCACCCAATCCACGACCGCCCGTATATCCGCATCGCTCATCGATTGATGTGCGGGCATCGGAATCATGCCCCACACGCCCGAGCCTCCCTCTTTCACCTTGCGAGCCAATTTCACCGGCGCCTGCGCATCGCCCTTGTACTTCGCGGCGATCTGCTGAAACGACGGACCGACCAATTTGCGGTCCACCGCGTGACAACCCATGCAGGCATTCGCATTGGCGACCGTCCGGCCGCGCTGCGCATCGGGAGCAGCGCATGCCGCCGTCGCAACGAGACCCGTCGCCGCGCCGACAATCAGCGCAGCGACGACAACAACACCACGCCTCATGGCGCAGCCTTCGGGTTACCCGGACGCACCGAATTCGAATTGCTGACCGGCGCAGGCGCCTGCTGTTCCAGCGGCCGCGCGCTCACCGACGAATCAGGAATCGCGCCTACCGTCGGCTCGCCCGCATCCGGCTGCGATGCGGCAACCGGTGCCGTGGCTGCCGCCGTGGCGGCCGCCGCAGCTTCCTGCGGCTGGATGTACTGGAACACCTTCACGACTTGGACGACACCCGGCACGCGGCTCGCGACGTCGGCGCCGCGATTGCCTTCATCCATCGTGACGAGCCCCATCAGATACACCGAGCCGCGTTCGGCCACCACCTTGAAGTTGTTCGCCGAAATATTCTTCTCGGCGATCAGCGCGGTCTTCACGCGCGTTTCAAGATACGTGTCGTTGGTCCGCGAAGAGAACGAGCTGGCCGGCATGATCGCCAGTTCGTTGACGATCGTATTGACGTTGTTCAAGCCGCGCACGATGCTCTCGGCGCGCTGCTTCGACGCGTCGCCCGCCACCTCGCCTGTCAGCAACACACGGCGGTTGAACACCGCCACGTTGACGTGCGCGCTATCTGGCAAATTCTGGCTGATCTGCGACAGCGCCTTCACCTGCAACTCGCGATCTTCGGTCTGCGCACCGAGCGTGCGCCGGTCGGTCGCCACCAGAGCGCCGCCGCCCGCCGCGCCGGCGACAGCGAGAAAGCAGCCCTGCAAGGTTGCCGACAGCCCCGCCGCGAACCCAACCACCAGCACGGTTCTCACCAGTGTCTTCTTGATGCGGAATACGCTCATCAACTAGCTCTCCTTCGAAATCAGTCTCAGTCTTCGCCCAGCAACATGGCATCGATGCCGTCGCATAGACAATGGATGGTCAGCAAGTGCACTTCCTGAACGCGCGCGGTCCGGTCGGACGGCACGCACACATGAATGTCGGTATCGCTCAAAACTTCCTGCATGCGCCCGCCGCCCTTGCCGGTCAGCGCGACCACGATCATTTCGCGCTCGTGCGCGGCTTCGATCGCGGCAAGCACGTTCGCGGAATTGCCGGAGGTGGTGATCGCGAGCAGTACGTCGCCCGGTTGGCCGAGCGCCCAGACCTGCTTCGAGTAAATCTGTTCGAACGAATAGTCGTTGGCGATGGCGGTCAGCACCGACGTGTCGGTGCTCAGCGCGATCGCCGGCAAGCCTGGCCGCTCGCGCTCGAACCGACCGATCAGTTCCGCTGCGAAATGCTGGGCGTCGGCCGCCGAGCCGCCGTTGCCGCATGCAAGAATGCGATTGCCGTTGGCTAGCGCGCCGAACATCGTGTCGATCGCAGCGGCGATCGGCATCGACAGGGTTTCGAGGGCTTCGAGTTTGACTGCCGCGCTGTCGCGGAAGTGTTGTTGAATGCGTTCGACTGACATCGAGTCTCTATCTTCTACCGCGAATGGACCGCACTGCGCGGCCGTGTTGTGAAGTCGTATTGCGAAGTCGCGCCACGCCGATGAACTTCGCCAGCACCACAGGACGTGAGCGCGAAAAGCATCGCGCAATGCGCGGTTTGCCGTGTTGTCGCGTTGCCTCACGGCCCGCACGCGAGCGCAAGTTTATCGCACTCACACGCGTTCTCCGCGCAAGGCGTCAGACTTCGTCGGCGCGAAACGCATCGCGCAGCCAGACGAGCCGGCCGCTGTCGAAAGCAACCACATCGAAACGGCAGGCGGGCTGATCCTGCGAACCGTGACTGCGCGTCGCCAGGTAGTGCTGCGCCGCGCGCACGATGCGCTGCTTCTTGTGCCAACCGATGCTAGCCACCGCGCCGCCGTAGCGACGCTGCGCACGCGCGCGGACTTCGACGAACACCAGCACGCCGTCGCGATCGCGCATCACGAGATCGATCTCGCCGCTCCTGCACGACACGTTGTGTGCGACGAACCGTAAGCGCTGGCGTTGCAGGAATTCTCGCGCACGCGCCTCGAAAGCCGCGCCGACGAGCTTGGACCCACTGGGTTTGGAAAAGTTGTAGGGTGTGGGTGCTGCGCGGGATGTCGTTGTCGGCGTGACAGTAGTCACCACGGTCGCCGACGCTTCGGTCCTTTGCGCCTTGGCTCCTGTCGCCGCACTCGCCGGCCCCCTCGCAGTCCGACCGCCGCGCCGATCGCCCTCCCCACCTGAGCCGCGCAACCCCGCGTGGCACAATGGCGGCCTCATTCCGTCTGTTTGCGTCTTCTGCCTCATGACTCCTCTCTCCGAACTTGCACAAGGGCAGCAGTACCCCGCCGCCGCGCTGTATGTGGTGGCCACGCCGATCGGCAACGTCGCCGACGTCACCCTGCGCGCGTTGCATGTGCTCGGACTGGTGGACCGCATCGCTGCCGAAGACACCCGCAACACCGGCCAACTGCTCGCGCGCTACGGCATCTCGAAGCCGCTCGTCGCCGTGCATCAACACAACGAGCGGGCCGCGGCACTGCGTCTGATCGAGCATCTGCAAGCGGGCGAGCGCGTGGCCTACGTGTCCGACGCAGGCACGCCGGGCATTTCGGACCCCGGTGCGAAACTCGTCGATGCGGTCCGTGACGCCGGCTTTCCGGTCGTCCCCCTGCCAGGCGCAAGCGCGCTCGCGACGGCGCTAAGCGCAGCCGGCGATTGGGTCGCGACGTTCTCATTCCTCGGCTTCCTGCCGCCGAAAGCGAAGGCCCGCGCCGCGACGTTGCAGACGCTCGCGCAGCATCCGCACGCGATGGTGTTCTACGAAGCGCCGCACCGGATTATCGAAACGGTGCAGGCACTGGCGGACGCTTTCGGCGGCGAGCGCAAGCTGCTGATCGCGCGGGAACTGACGAAGTTACATGAAGCGCTGCATCGCGGCACCCTGGCCGAAGGGCCAACGTGGCTCGCCGCCGACCCGAACCGGCAACGCGGCGAATTCGTGCTGGTGGTGGAAGGCGCATCGCCGGAAGCCGCCGGCGAACACGATCACGACGCGCTCCTGCGCATCCTGCTGGAAGAGTTGACGGTGAGCAGCGCAGCGAAGGTGGCGGCTGCGATCACGGGCGCGTCGCGCAACGCGCTGTACACGCGCGCATTGGCGCTGAAGGCCGACGACGAGTAAAACGAACGGAGAAAACAAACGGAAAAGAAAAGGGCCGCGCAGTTCTGAACTGCGCGGCCCTTTGTTTTTCTGCCGAGACGGCGACTGCGTGCAAGGCCGCCGTGCTACGCGACGCTGCGGGCGCGTCAGACGCGCCTACATCATTTGTCGGCGTTCGAACCCAAGCTCGACGCCAGCGTTTCGTTGAGTTCGGCGCGAGCTTCCTGCTGCGTCAAACCTTCGATCCGCACGCTCGCGGTCCCGGCGTGACGCATGTCGAGCGCAGCGGCAGCGGCCGCCGACAGGTCGATCACGCGACCACGTGCGTACGGACCACGATCATTGATACGCACGATGACCGAGCGCGAGGTGGCCGGATTGGTCACGCGCACATACGAACCGAGCGGCAGCGTACGATGCGCGGCCGTCAGGGCGTGCATATCGTAACGTTCGCCGTTAGCGGTACGGCGGCCGTGAAAGAAACGACCATACCACGACGCGCGACCCGTCTGATGGAAGTCAGACACGTCCGCGCCGTCGTCCGTCAGCGGCTTGGCGTCGGCCAACGGCGTGCTTTGGGCAGCCGGGCTGGAGGCGGGCGCGCTACCGTAGGATTGCGGTCCAAAGGTGCTCGATTGCGCATGTTCCGTGCTGCGCGGCACGTCGTTAGCGGACGTGTCGCTAGCGCTTGGCGGCGTGGCACAGCCGGCCAGCACAAAAAAGGCAAAAAGAGTCCCCAGACTGCGGGTTAACCGAGTTTTCATAAGACGTATCAAATTGTCGAGCCGCATCACGCGAAATGTTGTGCGTGTTGTCTGCGACTCCGGCGGCAACGGACGACAACGCGCCGCGCAGACAAGCGCAGTACGTCAAAGCCCGGATGCGGCTCATTCAGCCGCCACCGCACGGTTAATTTTCACGTCTGGCGCAACCTGTCCCCGGCAGCCTGACCAGACCCCACATGCCGCCATCGAACGTGGCAAACACGTTCTTGCGCGCGCAACTCAGCGCACAGGAACGGCGGCGTAGGCCCCACCCAGCGTCACGGCAGTTAAGTCCGTAGCAGGCGCGTGGCGCCTGGCTGGGCAAGACGTGTGCATCGAACGCATCGATACTTGATGGCCGTCGACCAAACGCGACAGCCCATACTTGAATGGCGATCCGCGTACCCATTTTTGATGGGAACGCATCGCCGTGTGACAACACAGTGACCTGTGCATGGGTCCATTATACCTAAAACAAAATTTAGAGACGCCAAGCACATGAAAAGCTTGATGAATTTTAACATTTGCCGCAAAAATGAGCAGACAAAAGCCCGCGCCAGCGGGCTTCAACGGCTCGGCGGGCACGAGCGAGACGCCGGTACAATCAACCTTTTCCAGCGGCGCCGTCCTCCATGAAAGTCACCTTGATCCCCGTCACGCCGTTCCAGCAGAACAGCTCGCTGCTCGTTTGCGAGGCGACCGGACGCGCGGCCGTCGTCGATCCGGGCGGCGACCTCGATGTCATTCAGGGCGAGATTGCGCGTCAGAACGTGATGGTCCAGAAAGTTTTCCTGACCCATGGCCACATCGATCATTGCGCCGGCGCGAAGACGCTCGCGGCGCACTATGGCGTGCCGATCGAAGGCCCGCATCCCGACGAGCGCTTCTGGCTCGACAAGCTGCCGGATCAGAGCGCGCGGTTCGGCTTCCCCGCCGCCGACGCATTCGAACCGGATCGCTGGCTGGACAACGGCGACACCGTGCAGTTCGGCGACGAGACACTCGAGGTCTATCACTGTCCAGGCCACACGCCCGGCCACGTGGTGTTCTTCAGCCGCGCCCACCGGCTCGCCCTGGTAGGCGACGTGCTGTTCGCCGGCTCGATCGGCCGCACGGATTTTCCGCGCGGCAATCATGCGGACCTGGTGCGCTCGATCCGCGAAAAACTCTGGCCGCTCGGCGACGACGTCACCTTCGTGCCGGGTCACGGTCCCACTTCCACATTCGGCGCGGAACGGCGCACCAATCCGTACGTTGCCGATGGGGTGCAGGCATGAGCAGCGAAATCTACGTCAGCACCGATGTCGAAGCAGACGGCCCGATCCCCGGCCCGCATTCGATGCTCAGCTTCGCGTCCGCCGCGTACACGGAAGACAAGCAACTGATCGCCACCTTCTCGGCGAATCTCGAATTGCTCGAAGGCGCCGCGCCGCATCCTGTGCAGGAAGCGTGGTGGAAGACCCAGCCCGACGCTTGGGCGGCCTGCCGCAAGGATTTGCAGCCACCCCAAGCCGCTCTGACGGCTTACGTCGACTGGGTGGAGGCGTTGCCGGGAAAGCCTGTGTTCGTGGCGATGCCGGCCGGCTTCGATTTCACGTACATGTTCTGGTACATGATGCGGTTCGCAGGCCGCTGCCCGTTTTCGTGGTCGGCGCTCGACATCAAGACGCTCGCGTTCGCGATGACCGGCCTACCCTATCGCAAGAACATCAAGCCGCGTTTCCCGAAGCACTGGTTCGACGATCATCCGCACACGCACGTCGCGCTGGACGACGCGATCGAACAGGGCGCGCTTTTTTGCAACATGCTGAAAGACCTGCGTGCAAGTCAGGCCGCCTTGCTCGGGGCGGCTAAAGATGGGGACGGCTCAGGACAAAACGCCGCTGAGGAACCGGCAAATTAGACGATCTCCCTCGCCGAAGCCGTTTTACATTGCGTTTCGTTTTCGCGCCCTCTACCATGCGTTGATACGGCGACGCAAACGGAGGCGCAGTTGACACTCGATACGTTCTCACAAAAAATCCTGCGCTTGCTGCAGTTGGACGCCCGCCGTTCCGTGCAAGAGATTTCCGATCAGGTCGGCCTGTCGAGCACGCCTTGCTGGCGGCGCATCAAGGACATGGAACAATCGGGTGTCATCCAGCGCTACACGGCGTTGCTCGACCGGGAAAAGCTCGGACTGCATGTGTGCGCGCTTGCGCATATCCACCTGACGCGGCATACCGAAGGCGGCGTCGAACAGTTCGAGCGGGAAATCGCCACCTGTCCTGAAGTCACCGAGTGCTACAGCACGACCGGCGAATCCGATTACATCCTCAAGATCGTCGCGCCCGACATCAAAGCGTACGACAGCTTTCTGCACGAACGCATCTTCAAGATTCCGGCCGTTGCACAAGTGCGCACGAGCGTCGTGCTGCGCGAAATCAAGTTCGATACGCAATTGCCGCTGTGATCGCCTGACTGGGGGACGCTGCCGTTCGCGTATGCGGCGGCTGTTTTATCAACGCCCTCGGTCCAGTCATCAAACGGTGCCGTGCGATTCCGCGGCTTTGGCATGATTGGCTGCCGCGCCGCCGTTTTTTGCCGGGAGTACTTCCAACTCCTGCAACAGCTCCAGCGTGCGGGCGCCCAAACGACGCTTGAGTTCTGCCAGATCGATCTGGCCGAGCGTCGGCGCGCCGCTTTTACCGTCCGAAGTGCGCGACGGCCCCGCCGGCAGCACCACCTCCACGTCGAGTCCCGTGCTCAGGTAGTGGATATTGACTGCCGCGGCCTGCATACCGCCCGCTGCCAACGCCGCGTTGACCTCCGTGACCACCCGCTCCCGCGTCGGCAGATCGACGGGCGGATGCGTCACCGCATCGTTCTCCGGGTCGACGTGGATCAGCGCGTCGAGTACCCGGTTGTCGCTCAGCACGCGCAGGCGCGCCGATTCGGCAATGTAATGCCCCTCGGAGACGGAGATCAGCGGATCGACCAGGATGTGCGCATCGACGAGCGCGAAGTCGCCCATCTTGCGGGTGCGCATTTCGTGCACTTCGCGCACGCCGGGCGTCGCGAGCAGGAGCGCGCGGACGTCGGCAGAAGCGGCTTCGTCGAGCGCCCGGTCGGACAGATCCTGGAGCGCGTCCCAGCCGAACTGCCAGCCCATGCGCGCCACCATGAAGCCGACGATCGCCGCCGCAATCGGATCGAGCAAACGCACACCGGCAAGGCTACCAACAATGCCGATCGCCACCACCAGCGACGACGCCGCGTCCGAGCGCGCATGCCATGCATTTGCGATCAACATGGCCGAGCGCACGCGCTGCGCTTCACGCAGCATGTAGCGAAACAGGCTCTCTTTGGAAATCAGCACCAGCACCGCCACCGCAAGCGCGCTCGCGTGCACGGCGGGAATGCTTTGCAAATCGGCCAGACGGGTGCCGGCGCGCCACAACATGCCGACGCCCACCGCTATCAATGACGCGCCCAAAAATAATGAAGCCACCGTTTCATAACGGCTATGTCCGTAATTGTGGTCGGCATCGGGCTTCGCGCCGCTATGCCGATTGGCAAACAGCACGACAAAATCGGAAATGAGATCGGCAAGGGAATGGACACCATCGGCAACGAGGGCCTGAGAATGCGCAAACATCCCGACGACGATTTGCAGTGTCATCAACACCGCATTGAGCGCAATACTCACGAACGTGCTTTTGCGCGCAACGTTATGTTTCTCGGTGGATTGGGCGGTGGCGGCGGAAGGCATCGTGGAAGGGAGTGAAAAATGAGGTGAAAAAACGTACGTCCCCATATTCTACCCGCGGCACTTCGAAATGAATGGCGAAAATCGAAAAATTTCCTTTTAAATCATATGCTTATCTAAACGAAAAGCATTCGCGTTCAACGTCCGAAGTGCATGCGACAAAAACCCGCACGAATACGCCGCGCAAAACAAAAAACCGCGCCCTGAACGGTACGCGGCTTTCTTTGGCCAGATCAGCGCGCGCTAAGCGCAACTGACTGAATCTATTCGTATTACCAGCAGGCCAAGGCGGTACTTTGCCCGACAGGGGTATTACTTCTGGATCAGGAATTTCTCACGGTCCAGACCTGCAATCCAGCGCGGCGGCTTGCCGCGGCCCGACCACGTGCTGCCGGTGTCCGGGTCGCGATACTTCGGCGCGACGCCCGCGCGCGGACGCGCGGCTTTAGCGCCCTTCGCTGCGCGGCCACCGCCGAGTTCAGTGAGCGAGATGCCGTAGTCGGCCATTTTCTGCTTGATCTCATTCAATACTTCTGCGTATTCACGCGACTTCGCTTCTTCGATCTGCTTTTCAAGCTTCTCGCGCTGTGCGAGTAGTTCTTTGTAGGAAGACATAGGTTCCCTTGTAGTTTGGATAAATGACTGCCAGTCTTAAGCCGGCTTGCCCTTTGAAGGTGTTCATGCCTCGGAATTTGTTGGCGAGATTAACACAAAAGAGAAAACTCACAAAAGCAAGCATGAAAAATTAATCCAAATTCGTTTCAAAAAGTTTCCGTGCAACCTTGCATCCTTACGCTTTCTTTCGAACAACTGATTTCGGACGTCACTGAAACGCCAATGGTCCATCGTATCTATGTGATTATTTATCAAAAAATGAAATTTCAGACAGCGATCCGGCATCAACATTTCATACGATGAGAACTTTTGATATTGAGCATCCGGCGCGCATTTTTTCGAGAGACAGAGGCCCCTTAATTGACGCATGGGTGTTTTCCCAAAAGTGCAATCAACTAATCTGCTTGGCGTTGGATACAAACTTCAAGCGCCGTATGCAAGGCTTCGGGGTTCAGCCTGGCGTCGTCGAAGGCAAGCCGCTTGCGCGCGCCCGCGAGCTTCAGATCCGCGCCGTATCGGTCGACGCCGAGCAGTCGAAACGCCCCAGCGCCGCCGTAAGCGTGGTTGAATTCCTCGATGAGCGCATTCTCCTCATCGACGCCGAGTGGCGGCAGCGCGTCAAGTTCGGCTCCGCTCAGCCATCCCATCGCCCCGAAGCCGCCGATGTAGCGCAGCCGTTCGAGCTTCATCGTCCAGAAGGTGAAGTCCCCAAGGACGAGATAGCGCTCCGCATCCGGGTGATAGCGCAAATGGCGCTGCACGACTTCCGGGGTCGAATCGACGGGTTCGAAGGTGCCCAGCAGCGTCACGCGCTGTCCGCTCAGCACGTCGCCGTCGGGGGCGTCGACGACCAGAAACCCGGCGCGCGGGTCGGCGTGCAGGTTATGGGTATGCTCGGCGAGCCGGCTCACCAGAATCGTCGGACGGTGCCGCGCGTCTGGAGCGAACGGCAGCATCGACGGATACGGAAAACCTTCCGGCTGGCGCGCGTGCGTGGCGAGCGTGCCAACAGCGGCCGTGTGCAACAGATGCAGCGGAGCATGAGCGGGAATGTTCAAGAGCGCATACCTCGGTGGAGGGGTGAATGGATGGCGAATCGCCGGGACGGACCCACGCAACGAGGACGACGAACCGCTCGCACCGCCTGTCACGTTGACGCCGAATAATCGCCAATATCGGGCGCCCGCCTTCCAAGCATAAGACAGCCCGCTTCGATAGAATCAGAAATCCGCTTTCAACGCGCTTTCCCCACGCGTGTTTTTCGCCACGCGGCCGCCTTCCACGAGACTTCAGTGCCCGACCACCAATCCGCCGAATTCGACGCGCTCCCCGCCGCTCACCGCGACCTGTCCGACACCGCTCGGCAGCGGGCTCGCTACGCCACGATGGCGGTGTTCTTCATCGCCGGCATGATGTACGCGTCGTGGGGGGTGCATGTGCCCACCGTGCGCGACCGCTTCCATCTGAACGCGGCGCTGCTCTCGTTCGCGCTGCTGGCCGTCGCCGGGGGCTCGATCGGCGCGATGGCGGCGAATGCTTCGTGGATCGCGCGGGTCGGCACACGCCGCGCCTGCCTCGCCGGCGGCCTTGTAATGGCGGTATGCGCCGCGCTGATTCTGGTCGTACCGGCTTACTGGATGCTGCTGGTCGTGCTGGCCATCTTCGGCGCGGGCATGGCGACCCTCGACGTCGCGATGAACGCCGAAGCCAGTGCCGTGGAGAAAGCGCTCGGCAAGCCGATCATGTCGGCGCTGCATGGCATGTTCAGTGTCGGCGGGATGTTCGGCGCGGCCGCAGGCGGCGCGTTGCTCTCGCGCGGCATGGCGCCGGCGCTGCATCTGGCGCTGGCCGCCGCGGTCAGCGCGCTGGTCCTCGTGAGCGCCTGCCCGTCCGTGTTGCCGCACGTGCCGCACGCCGAGCACCCGGACTCCGCCACGCCGCGCGCGAGCCGCTGGCGCTCGCCGGCGCTGTGGGCGCTCGGCGCAATTGCGCTGGTCGCGCTCATCGCGGAAGGCGCGATGTACGACTGGGCCACCGTCTATATGCGCGACGTCGTGCTGGCTACGCCCGCGCTCGCGAGCGCGGCGTACGCGGCTTTCTCGGGCGGCATGGCGGCGGCACGATTTGCCGGCGACGCGGTGCGCGCCCGCTTCGGCGCGCCGCAACTGGTGATGCTGAGCGCGACGCTCGCCTGCGCCGGCATGGTCGACGCGCTGCTGCTGCCGAATTCGATCGCGGCGCTCATCGGCTTCGCGCTGATCGGCCTTGGCCTCGCGAATATGATGCCGGTGCTGTTCGCGGCCGCGGCGAACGTGAAGGGCGTGCACGCGGCCGAAGGGCTCGCGCACGTCGCGGGGCTTGCGTACTTCGGGTTGCTGCTCGGGCCCGTGATCATCGGCGCGGTGACGCAACTGACCAATCTGACAATCGGCTTGTCGGTCGTCGCCGTGTGTTCCGCAGCGATCGCGGTTGCAGGTCCGAAGGTGCTGCAGCGCCTGAAAATCTGACGCCGAAGCGCGGCGGCGATTCGGGCGCCTGTGAAGCCGTACTGAGACCACAAGCTCACGTTACGTTACGCGCGGCCCGTGTGCCGAGGTGCTCCCCGACACATCGGCCGCCCAAAAAGCTGCACTGCACGTTCAGCCTGTCTCGTCGTGAGTCGTATATGACAGGATGGCGTCGAGCAGCAGATTTTCGGCAATCCAGCGGCGCCAGTCGTCGATCGAGCGGGTCACGGTAGTCACGGCATGTCCTCATACGGTGTGCGCGACCGTGAGTCTCTAATGCCAACGCCCAAAAGAAAAGGCACGCAAAGCCTGACGGCATGCGTGCCTTTTAACCAGTTGACCGAAGACAGCCAATAAGCCGTCTTCGATCGCGCGGATTTACATCTTCACCACATCGAGCAGCGTCTTCTTGCCCGACTTGTAGTTGTAGAGCGAGATCACGCCGTGTTGAAGGTCACCCTTCGAGTCGAACGTGGTTTCACCGATCACACCCTTGTAGTCGGTGGCCGGCATCGCTGCGAGGATCTTCGCCGGATCGGTCGAGTTGGCACGCTTCATCGCGTCGACGATGATGTACACCGCGTCATACGTGAACGGAGCGTAGATCTGGATCGGCTGACCGAAACGCTTCTGATACTTGGCGAGGAACGCCGGGCCGCCAGCCATCTTTTCAAGCGCCATACCGGCTTCCGAGCAGACGATGTTGTCGGTTGCGTCGCCAGCCAGATCCGACAGCTTGTCGGTACAGACGCCGTCACCTGCCAGCACCTTCGCGCGCAGGCCGAGCTGCTTGGCTTGCTTCGCGAACGGGCCGCCGGTGGCGTCCATGCCGCCGTACATGATCGCATCCGGGTTTTCGCCCTTGATCTTCGTCAGAATCGCGCGGAAGTCGACGGCCTTGTCGTTCGTCGCGTCATGCGACATCACGTTCAGGCCGAGCGACTTGGCGGTCTTTTCGAATTCGTTCGCGAGACCCTGGCCGTAAGCGGTCGAGTCGTCGACGATCGCGACGCTCTTCACTTTCAGACCCTTCGCTGCGTAGTTGGCCAGTGCCGGACCTTGCTGCGCATCGGTCGCAACGACGCGGTACGTCGTCTTGAAGCCTTGTTGCGTATAGGCCGGATTGGTGGCCGACGGCGAAATCTGCACGATGCCCGCATCGCTATAGATCTTCGACGCAGGAATCGACGTGCCCGAGTTCAAGTGACCGACGACGGCGACGACCTTATCGTCGACCAGCTTCTGTGCGACTTGAGTTGCCGTGCGCGGGTCGGCCGCATCGTCTTGCGCATCGAGTTGCAGCGTGATTTTCTGGCCACCGATCGTCAGGCCCTTGGCGTTGATTTCCTCAATTGCCAGGCGCGCGCCGTTTTCGTTGTCTTTACCCAGGTGAGCGATACCGCCGGTCAACGGCGCAACGTGACCGATCTTGACGACCGTGTCCGCTGCAGCCGATGTTGCCAACGTCGCGAACAGCATCGCCGCAGCGCTGATCGGCAACAGCTTTTGAATCTTGATGTTCATGTAAGTCTCCAGTTTCGGTCCCAAAAACAACGTAATCGCCTGTGCCCCCGCTTCCCCAACACGTGTCGCTCAGTCCCGTGGACGATCACGCCGGTTGCATCGTTCATGCACTTGGCCAGCACGTTTGCCGGACTGTTTGTGGCAGGTGGCAAACCGTACTTGCGCGCAAGTGTAGGTGATCAAATTAATTTGTGGGACTTTTTTGAGAAAGTGGGATGAACACTAATAGCGTTTATCCCACAAGGGCCCGTGCGGGCTGGCTTGACTAGCTGAAGAGCACCGACCCATGCGGGTTTCCGCCAGGTGAGGCTTTATTCTAAAAGGGGCGGTTTGACACTTTGCGCGGCTAAAAACGTTAGTGATTCGAACCGCTTTTGTGCTTCAAAATTAAGCGCTTCGCAATCGATTGCGAAGCGCACCGGAAGTGCCGCCAAATCATTATCTGAATGCGGCGATCCGTGCCGTCGCGGCACGCCATTCCTGTTCGAGTTGTGCCATCAATTCGGCGGCGCCGAGGTCTTCACGGCGCGCCCGGCCCAAGGGTGCACCCTGGCCCGACCAGAGCGAAAGATAATCGGCGTTCTGCGCGCGGCCCGCGCTTTGACGCAGTTCCTGCGTCAAAGCGTTTTGCACCGGATACGGCGCGATCCTGTCCATCGTTTCGCTCAAACGTTGCATTAACGGATTGCGGATGCCCCGCGCATGGCGTCCGGTGATCGCGCGCGTGACCGACGTCGACGTGTCGGACATCGCGCGTACGCGGGTTTTCCATGCCTGCGGTACGGCGCTTTCGTGACAGGTGAGGAACGCGGTGCCCATCACCGCAGCTTGCGCGCCGAGCGCGAGGGCGGCAACGATGCCGCGTCCATCCATGATGCCGCCTGCGGCCAGCACCGGCAGTCCGGTCGCGTCGACGAGTTGCGGCACGAGCGCCATGGTGCCGATCAGCGCGTCCTCGAATGCGCCGATGAAGGTGCCGCGATGCGCGCCGGCCTCCGCGCCTTGCGCGGCGATCGCGTCCGCGCCGGCGTCGCGCCATGCCACGCCTTCGGCAACGTGCGTCGCAGTGCCTATTACATAGAGGCCATTCGCATGCAGCCGTGTGACGTCGTCGGCGGAGAGCAGACCGAATGTGAAACTCGCCACCGGCACGCGCAATTCGATCAGCACGTCCAGTTGCGCGCGGAAGTCCGGCGCGTAGCGTTCGAGCGGCTGGCCCGACGGCAAGCCGAGATCGGCGCGCAACGGATCGATCGCTGCGAGCGCGCGCCGCACGGTGGCAGCGTCGGGCGCGGCGGGCTCGAGCACGAACAGATTCACGCCGAACGGACGATTGGTCAGCGCGCGAATCGCCGCGACTTCGCCCGCGATCTTCTCGGGCGACAACGCCGCGCCCGCGAGAAAGCCGAGGCCGCCCGCGTTCGACACGGCCGCCGCCATCGCCGGCGTGGTTGCGCCAGCCATCGGCGCCTGCACCACCGGCACCCGCATTTCAAAACGCTGCGCAAACGACGTCACAAAACTGCCTTCACTCATGATCTATTCCTTTTCCGGCAATACACTCGCGACAGGGGCGAGCCGACAAGCCGACTCTACAGACGCGAACCACGACGGAAAAATGAATTATCAAGAATGTTTCATTCGCCTTACGAGAACAGCGCCGCGCGGCGCGGCTCGCCAACCCGCGCCCAGCCGTGCTGCAAGGCGGTTCTTTTGATGGCACACTAACTGCCGCTTGAGGCATTCGGGCCTCTGGCATTTCGTTAAGACGGGCCTCGCGCAATCTCACGCAGGCCCAATGGAGAACAGCATGAGCACGACTTCCCGATGGATCGACATCCCCGCCGGCGACGACAGTTTCGGCGGCTACCTTGCGCTGCCCAAAGGCGGCAAAGGTCCGGCCGTCATCATCATTCAGGAAATCTTCGGTGTGAACGGCCATATCCGCTCGATCGCGGATCAGTACGCGCAGGACGGCTACGTCGCGCTCGCGCCGGACGTGTTCTGGCGCGTGCAGCCGCGCGTCGAATTGACGTATGACGGCGCAGACCGCGAGAAGGGCGTCGAACTGATGCAGAAGACCAATGTCGACCAGGCCGTGACCGACATCGGCGCAGCCGCTGCGGCATTGCGCGCGATGCCGGAAGTCACCGGCAACGTTGCGGCCATCGGCTACTGCTTCGGCGGCCGGCTCGCGTATCTGGCCGCGGCGCAAGGCTCGGTCGACGGCGCAGTCGCCTACTACGGCGGCGGCATCCAGAACCAGCTCGACCAGGTGCCGAACATCAGGGTGCCGATGCAGTTCCACTACGGAGAACTCGACACGCATATTCCGCTGTCGGATGTCGGTCAGATTCAGGAACGCTTCGCCGGCCGCAGCGACGTCGAGTTCTACATTTATCCGAACGCCGATCACGGCTTCAACTGTTCGGAGCGCGCGTCGTATAACCAGCGCGCGTCGGCGTTGGCTCATGGCCGCACGCTGACGTTCCTCGGTGAGCGTCTGTACTGATCTCGGCACCGCGCGATTCTGAATCGCGCATTTTGGCTTCGCGCACGTGATGCGCGCTGTCGAATCCGCGTGACAAACGCTCGCGAGTCACTGGAACTCGGTTACTCTCCCAAAGACGGCGTGTCGGCGACACGCCGTCTTTTTCCATGTGTGACGATCAACCCGGGCATCGGGAAGCCCAGCAAAACGGATTCATTCCATACACAGGCACCCGGCAGAATTCATACTCGATCGCGAGGACCCATCCGCCGTGCAATCAGACTATCTCGCCCATGACGCCATCGGCCTCGCCGAACTGGTGCGCACTCGCCAGGCCAGCGCGCGCGAATTGATCGACATCGCGATTTCGCGCACCGAAGCCGTCAATCCCGCGATCAATGCGATTGTCCTGAAAGACTACGATGCAGCCCGTCATCGCGCATCACGCGACGACGCGAACAGAACCAACGGCGCGCAGGCTCCAGAGAGCACGAGCGCGCAGATCGCACTGGCCGGCGTGCCCTTTCTGATCAAGGACCTCGGCGCGCCGGTCGCCGGACTGCGCATGGCAATGGGCAGCCGCCATTACCGCCACTTCATTCCGGAGCAGGATGCACCGGTGGTCGCGCTCGCGAAAGCAGCCGGCCTCAACATCTTCGCCAAGACCAGCACCTCCGAACTCGGCCAGATGCCTTATACGGAGCCCGAACTATTCGGCGCGTGCCGCAATCCGTGGAATCTCGACCATACGCCGGGCGGTTCGAGCGGCGGCGCGGCAGCGGCGGTTGCCGCCGGCATCGTGCCGCTCGCGCATGCGTCGGACGGTGGCGGCTCGATCCGCATTCCGGCTTCGTGCTGCGGACTGTTCGGCCTGAAGCCTTCGCGCGGACGCGTGCCGCGCGCAGCCCCTCCCGGCGCCGGCGAACTCGGCATCGATCTCGGGATTTCGCGCAGCGTGCGCGACAGTGCGTTGCTCCTCGATCTGCTGGCGGGCAACGCGGACCGGCCGCTCGGCGCGCCCGGCACCTTTCTGGGCGCAAGCCGCGAGCCGTGCAGGCCGCTGAACATCGCCTACGTCACCGACCCAATGCTGGCGCCGACGCTGTCCGCCGATTCGCGCGCCGCACTCGAAGACGCCGCGCAACTTGCCCACTCGCTCGGCCATAACATCGAGCCGGCTTCGCTCGGCATCGATTTCGCGGCGGTCCGCCATGCATTTCTCACGCTGTGGTCCGTGACGGCGGAAGACCTGGTGCTGAACGCCGAGCGCATCAGCGGCCACAAGCCGCTGCGCACGGAGTTCGAAATCTCGACGTGGGCGATGGCGCATGTCGGCCGCAAGCTCGGTGAGCGCGGTTTGCCCGGCGCGCTCGAAGAACAGCGCCGCATTACCGAGCGCCTCACCGATCTACTGCACCGCTATGACGCGATCCTGTGCGCGACGCTCGCCGCGCCGCCGATCAAGATCGGTGAAATGCAGCCGACTCCCGCCGAACGGATACAGATGCGTGCGGTCACCGCGATGCCGCTCGAAGTGCTGCTGAAACGGCTGCTGCAGGAAGCGTCGGACAAGGCCTTCGCGTGGGCGGGATGCACGGAGTTGTTCAACCTGAGCGGCCAGCCGGCGATGTCGGTGCCGCTTTTCTGGAACGCGCGCGGCTTGCCGGTGGGCGTGCAATTCGCTGCGCGCACTGGCGGCGAAGCGACTCTGTTGCGGCTCGCGGCACAGCTCGAAGCAGCCCGGCCGTGGTTCGACAAGCGGCCGCCGTTGATGAAGGCGCGCAGTTAGAGAAAGCGGCGCGCCAAGTCGGCGCGGGTTTCGAAGAGCCGCGCTTCAGGCCGTCTTGCGCTGCGCATCCAGATCCCCGTGCCGCTTGCCCGGAATGCAGGCCACCGCGACGATCGACAGCGCCAACCCGCCCATCACGTGTTGCTGGCCGGAAAGAACAATTGCGCGATCACCACCGTGAGGAATCCGAACACGGTGAAGTCGTGCCATTCGAGCGCATTGCCGATGACCGCTGCGACGACGGCGCGTGTATTGAGGCTTCTCGACGCGGGTGCCATGCAAATCTCCAGCTTGCGAAAAATGCTCGACATAGGTCGTGGCGAACGCCGTCGCGCGTGAGGACGCGTCGAGACGCGAGAGCAAAAACCGCGCTTGCGGCGGTGTGATCGCCTGGGTGTGTAAAGAGCGCACAAGCTGTTTTCAAGCAGCAAAAAGGCGTCTGCCGCAATGACGGAAGACGCCTCGACACGCGGGCTTCGACCAAGCGCCGCGATATTGCGGCGCATCTTGTGCGACACCGGCCAAGTACCACGTTCAAACGTGCCTAGGCCTTCTTGTTATATGCGCTGCACCAACCCTTGCTAGAGACCTGCTTGCCCGCGAACATCTGGCAGCCAGCGTAGGCATCGGTGGCCTTGCCCTGAAAGAAACTGCAGTTGCCACAGTCCTGGCCCGCGGCATATTTGGCGAACTTCGCCTTATCGACTTTGCTCGCGTCCTCTTTATAGCCGAGCGCTTGTGCGGTCGGGTCGGTTTCGGCGACCTTCGGTGCATCCGCGAAAGCCTGCCGCGACAAAGCGAAGGAGGAAGCTACACCGAGGCTGGTGATCAAAAACGTACGACGGGAAGATTTCATGGGGACTTACTCCGTTTATGAACCGATCGCCGTTCTAGTGACAGCGGTCCCCAAGCATAGCAATGAAGCCGTCGCGCGTGATGGCCCAAATGATAGAGATAACCGAATTGCTACTACGCCTCGCTCGATGACCGTGCGAGGCGGTGCCGCATGAAATTAAGATAGCTTGCGCAAGCCCGCGCCCGCACTCCGACATCGCGTGAGCGCGACCCGGTCAGGCGCGCCCGCTCAACTCGCATACCCGCTGCGCAATCGCGAGCGACGCCGTCAAACCCGGCGACTCGATGCCGAACAGATTGACGAGTCCACGCACGCCGTGCGCGGCTGGCCCCTGAATGACGAAGTCGGCAGCAGGTTCGCCCGGCCCCGAGAGCTTCGGACGAATACCCGCGTACGCGGGTTGCAAGGCGCCGTCGGGAAGCGCGGGCCAGTACGCGCGAATCGCCGCGTAGAACGATTCGGCGCGACGTGGATCGACGTCGTAATTGATCGCATCGACCCACTCGACGTCGGGACCGAAGCGCGCCTGGCCGCCGAGGTCGATGGTCAGATGCACGCCGAGGCCGGCCTCGTTCGGCATCGGATAAATGAGCCGGGTGAACGGCGCGCGTCCCGAGATACTGAAGTAGTTGCCGCGCGCCAGATAGAGCGGCGGTACGTGACGCGCGTCCAGTCCGCGGATCTTACGCGCCAGCGCATTCGCATACAGACCGGCGCTGTTGATCACGCAGCCGGCGCTGATCGTGGTCGGCGCGTCGCCGCCCACGGTGATGACGAAGCGCCCATTGTTCGCCTCGATCGCGGTCACCGGCGCATGAAACGCGCACACCGCGCCGTCGCGTTCGGCATCGCCCTGCAGCGCCAGCATCAACTGATGACTATCGACGATACCCGTCTGCGGAGAGAACACCGCCTCGACATATTCGAGCGCCGGCTCGAGGGCTTGCGCCTGATCGCCGCTGATCCGCAACAGATCGAGCACACCGTTGTCGCGCCCCTTCGCCATGATGCTTTCGAGCTGAGGAATCTGGTTGCGCGAGGTGGCAACGAGCAGCTTGCCGCAGCGCGAATGCGGGACGTTGCGCTCGGCGCAATAGTCGTAGAGCATCTCGCGGCCGCGCACGCAGAGCGCCGCTTTCAGCGAACCGCGCGGATAGTAGATGCCCGCGTGAATCACTTCGCTGTTGCGCGAACTGGTGCCCACCCCGATCGCCTCGGCCGCTTCCAGCACGATCACCTCGCACCCGCGCGCTGCCAGCGCGCGTGCCACTGCAAGACCGATCACGCCCGCGCCGATCACTACACATTCGATTTGGTCCATGTCCCTTGACGCGGCCGGCTTCGCCGCGCACTGCCTCGTTCATCCGATAGAGAGGAAGACAGGATGCAAAGATCGCGCGCCACTCACCGCTCGCTGTCGAACGCACCTGCCCTTTCGCAACCGCTACGCAAAATTGTACGACGCCGTACAGACAGAAATGCCCGCGAGTCGGAGCGACTGCGGGCATTCGGTATTGAGCGCGTCTCAAACGTACCGGCCGGACTGATTCAGTGTACGCCGTCGAAGCGCATGGTGCTCGCTTCTTGTATCTGACGAAGGCGGTGAACTCGACCGACGCGCCGGACAGAGGCAGGCCACAACACCGCTCAGTTCTGCGTGTTCACCGGGCGATGCGACGCAGCGACCAGGCCGCTCGTCACTTGCGCGCGCGGCGCGGCGTAGCTGTCGAGTGCGGCTTGCTGCGCATAGGCCGGCGCGTTCGGATTCAGATTCAAGTAACCGCTCGCGCGTGCTTCGGCCAACTCGGCCTTTACCTCGGCACGGCTTTTGGGACCGTTGCCGGGCGTGGCGCTCACGCTGTCGGCCGAAACCGGCGCGTACGGATTCTGGTTCAGTTCGCCGGTTGCGCGAGCGCGCGCTACTTCAGCTTTTACTTGCGTACGGGTCACGCCGCTCGGTTGCGTGTCCGTGGCGACCTCCGGCCGATACGACGTCGCCGGACCATAGCCGCTCGCGAAAGCCGGTGCGGCGATGGCAGCAGAGAAAAGCAAAGCGAAAGAAGCGGTTCTCATGATGGTTTCCAATAGTCGTTGATGGTGGGTTCTGTGCGTTGCGCGATGGCGTCTGGATTCGTTGCGCAGCCGTCATCTCGTTGGCCCTCAGTGTATTCCCTGACTATTGAAAAACTAGACCGATTGAAATCAACTTAGAATCCCAAAAATGGCAACAATTGCGTCGGCATTCCCTCCATTTCCAGCAGGGAGTCCCCTGTTGAATCGAAAAAAGCCGCCCGGAGGCGGCTTCAGCCGGAAAAAGGGCAAAAAATGCTCAGAAACCGATGGGTTTTCGCCGGTTTCCGTAGTCCAGACGAATATCGCCCGCTTCGATCCGATCGCGCCCGTCGATTCGCGCCGCGCCGAAGCCATTCAGAATCGCGCGGCGCATTTCACGCGGCGAAGCGAGCTTCAGCGCCTCGAGCGCGCCTTCGCCCAGTGCTTCGGGAAAACGCAGTCCCCAGTTGTGCGCCGAGCGGATCTCGTCGTAGATCGCTTGCGCGATGCGCCGCGCGCCGTCGTGATCCGGCGGCGGAATCTCGTACACGTTCATCCGGTTCAGGATCGGCTCGGGAATCGAGCGCTCGTCGTTGGCCGTCGCGATCCAGATCACGTTGCCCGCGTTGATCGGAATCTCCGCGAATTCGTCGATGAAGCTCTGCGCGGTGTCGTGTTCGAGCAGCGCGTACAACGCGCCGAGCGGATCGTATTGCGAATCGCCGGTGGCCTTGTCGATTTCGTCGACGGCGATCACCGGGTTCGCGTAGCTGCCGTTCACGAGTGCATCGAACACCTTGCCCGGCTTCGCGTTCTTCCATTGCGACGACGCGCCCGACAGAATCCAGCCCGCCGTCAACGAACTCATCGCCACGTATTGATAAGCGGTGCCGAGCAGGCGCGCCAACTGTTTCGCAAAGTGCGTCTTGCCGATGCCGGGGTCGCCGAGCAGCAGGATCGGCATCAGTTCGAGCCGGTCTTCGGTTTCGAGACACAGCGCGACCTGCTTGCGAATGTCGTCGAGCGGCGAAGAAAAATTGGGCAGCGCGGCGATCAGATCGTCGATCGACGGCATCCGGTTCGGCTTGACGCAGAAGCGCAGATTGCCGGTCTTCAGCATCTTTTCGTACGTTGCGCGCAGCGCCTCGTTCGCGCCGTCGCCGAGATCGTTCAACGCGGTCTCGACCTGATCGAGGTCGTACACCCGGCTGAAAGACGCCACGGCGATTTCCTGTTTGACCATTGCTGTTGTCATCGCTCACCCCGTCTGGCTGGTCCTGCTGCGGCGGTGCCTCGCGGGCACCGTTTCAAGTCCAGTGTAACGACGACATATTCGCGTGCAAGCCAGCAGTCCTGCTGCTCTGCTGCTAACGATGCGCTTGCTTCGGCCACGGCCCGACAGAGGCGCCCTTGCAATTGCCAACGGTGCCCGCAATGTATTGTTGCTGAACCCGGCTCCCGCTGGCGTGTCAGAAAACCGTTGCAGCTATCAGAGGTAAGATGGCTCCCTGACCAGACAGGCCGAGGTTGAGCCGGAGATTCCTTCTATGTGGAAAACCAGTATCGTCGCCGTGCTGCTTGGGACTTCGTTGCTTGCGAATGCACAACAACCGCCCGCGCAGCAGGTCGTGCAATGGCAGTTGCAGGTGCTGAGCGACGGTCAGCAGATCGACGCGTTCGAGGGCACCACCACGGTCGGCCAGGCGCGCACGGATACGCATCACAGGATGGTGCAGCATAACGTCGGCTGCAAAGACCAGCCCGCCGGCAACCTCGATCTGTCGCGCACGCTGACCATCTCGCCGTTACGGGCGGACGCGAACCAGATCATGCTGTCGATCGACGCGCAGGAAACGCTCGAAGATCCCACCGCCCGGCAAACCGACATCGGCTGCAAGCTCCCGCCGCAGCCGCGCCAGGTGAACGCGAGCCATCCGGGTCTGATGGTGACGCCCGGTCAGTGGGCGAGCTGGACCATCGTCAACGCCAATCCGAACCTCGTGTACCGCGTGCGTGCGAGTCTCGCGGACAGCGCCAGCAATGGAAAGTGATGCAAACAACGAACGCGCAACCAACCCGGCCTTCAATCAGAACACGTGGATAACGCGGCATGCGAAACCCAGAAGAATTGATCCGCGAGAACCTCGCGCCGAACGATTTCGTCGCGGTGAGCTGGAACCTGCACAAGGGCCGCACGCCGCTCGGCTTTCAGGCCTGGCAGGCGATGCAGCGCTGGGTCCAGTCGACTCACGCGGACGCCTATTTTTTGCAGGAAGCGATGGCGCGGCGCATGCCGTCGCCAGTGCTCGCGAGCAGTTTCGGCGCGCCGCTCGGCGATCCTCTGAACGATGTCTGGCATTGCCAGGCCACTGAAATCGCGCGCTCGCTGGAACTCGAAGTGGCGCTCGGGCCGAACGTGTTCAAGCCGTCGTGGCGGCACGGCAACGCAATCCTGTCACCGCATCCGCTCGATCTCGGCGGACGCTGGGACATCTCCGCGCATCGCTTCGAAAAGCGGGGTTTGCTGGTGGCGCGGGCGACCTTCGGCGGACATTCGGTCACGCTGCTGTGCGCGCACCTCGCGCTCACACGCCCGGCGCGCTTGCGGCAGATGAACTGGATCGCGCACTGGATCGCGAAGGAAGCGCCCGATGGTCCGCTGGTGCTGGCCGGCGACTTCAACGACTGGCGCAACGACTCCGTGCCCCTGTTTCGCGAACACGGACTGCACGAAGTGGCGACGCTGCTCGGCGAAGCGGGCCGCACCTTCCCGGCCTTCTCGCCGGCGCTCGCACTCGACAAGATGTTCGTGCGCGGCATGCAACCGATCGAATGGATCCAGCCGACGCAGGAAACCGCGTGGCTGTCGGATCACTTGCCGTATATGGCTCGCTTGCGGGTTGAATGAGCGCGGGTGGACTCATGTGAAAAAGGGCGGCCTGGGCCGCCCGTTTGTTTTGCTCAACGCTCATTCCTGCCAGCGCGCGCGCAGCGCAATACGACGCTACCCGCGTTGCGGCGTCCACTTCAGCGTCGCGGCAATCTCCTCACCCGGCTGCAACACACACCCGCCCACCTGATCACGCATACCGACCGCATTGAAGCAGTCGGTGGTGTTGGTTACCGGCTCCACACACAGTTGGGGATCGTTGGCCGGTGCGAACACCACCATATGATCGAACGGCGCGTCGGCGGTCATCGTCAGGCGGCGGTGTTCGTCGGGCCATGCGATGGTCGCCTCGCGCGTCCAGTTGGCGAAGTTGTTGTCGAGGTCGAACGCATCGGGCGACATGCCTTCACGCAGCGCGTCGACCGCGGGGTGCGGGCCGAGATGCGTCGGCAGCACGTCGGCGTCGGCATGCCACATGGCCTGCACATCGGCGTACACGCGGGTCTGCGCGGTACGCGGATAGTAGGGGTGATGGCCCATGCCGAACGGCATAGGCCGCTCGGCCAGATTTTGCGCGGACAGTGTGATGCGCAGTTCGCCCCCGCTCAACTCGATGCGTTGCTGCGCCCGATAGCGAAACGGCCAGTCGCCGGCCACCTGCGCGTCGGGGTCATGTTCGAAGTGCAGCTCAACCGAACTGTCTGTGCGCGCGCCTACTTGCCACGGACGCCGCCACGCGTTGCCATGCAGCGCATGCGCGAAGCGCTCGTCGTTGCCGGACAAGTCGATGGTGCCGCCGCCGAATTCGAAACGCGCGTCGCGAATCCGATTGCAGTAGGGGAACAGCGGGAAACTCGCCATCCGAAGCGGATCGCGTTGTTCGAACGCCGCGGACGCAGCAGGCCGCAGCCAGTGCAGCGGGCCCTCGGGCGTGGCCTCGTAGAAGGCCGCAAGCGCGCCGCCGACGGCCGGCGCGATCACTGCCCGCAGCGCGCCTGCCGTCAACGTGACAAGCGAAGCCGCAAGCGCGGGATCGTCGAGCCACGCAAGCTCCGTGGAAAGCGGCCGGATCGGATTCAAGGAAACGTCGTCGCGCATGGTCAGAAAAGGCAGGGCCTCGGGCGGATGACGGCAAAAACGCGCATCAGTGTCTCCTATGGCGCGCCGCGCACAGCGCGCGACCGGCGGACGGTCGAGGTCCGCGCGACCGAGAATCGCACGACAAAGCGCCGTGGTCAATATTATTAGTAATAAATTTATCGTAAGGATGTGTTCCGGGTGTTCATCAAGCGCTCCCAAATGGCGGGTTAGCGCGCGTTGCCGTGCGCATATTATTAGTGGTACCGTCAGCACCACGATACCCACGGCATGCCTTAGCTTTTGCGCCGCCAACCGCGCGGCCCGCCCCATGAAAAAATCGACTCAACGCCGTCCGACCATGACCGACATCGCCAAGCTCACCGGCGTGTCGCAATCGACTGTTTCGCTCGTGCTGAACAACGCGACCGGCGCGAAATTCTCCGAAGCCACCCGCAATAAGGTGCTCAAGGCCGCGCACGATCTCGGCTACCGGCTGTCGCTGCGCGAGCCGGTCGCGGCCTCGACCGACGAGCGCAACCTGATCGTCTATCTGGCCGACGAAATCTCCACCAGCCCGCACCCGGTCGTCAACGCAGACGGCGCGCGCGACGCGGCCTATGCGAGCGGCAAGATGCTGGCGATCTATTCGACACACGGCAACGCCGATATCGAAAAGCAGGTGCTCGACACGATCCTCGCGAACCCGCATGTGTTCGGCGTGATCTACGCGACCGTCTACACGCGCAAGGTGACGCCGCCGGCAGCGCTCTCGCAGGTGCCGACCGTGCTGCTGAACTGCTACACGAGCGAGGGCGGCTTTTCGTCGGTGGTACCGGCGGAAGTCGCGGGCGGCCATCTGGCCACCGACTACCTGCTGCAAGCGGGCCATCGGCGGATCGGCTACATCAACGGCGAGCCGTGGCAGGACGCGTCAAAAGACCGCCTGAAGGGCTACCGCACCGCCCTCGCCACCGCCGACCTGCCGTTCGCGCCGGAACTCGTGCGCGACGGTGACTGGAGCTCGGGCCTCGGCTTCGAACTGACGCTCTCGCTGATGCGCGAAGCCAATCCGCCGACCGCGATTTTCTGCGCGAACGACCTCACCGCGATCGGTGCCATCGAAGCATTGAAGCAACTCGGTCTGCGCGTGCCGGAAGACGTCTCGGTGCTCGGCTACGACGACCAGGAAATTGCCCGCCACACGCACCCGCCGCTCTCGACCGTGGTGCTGCCGAACTACGAACTGGGACGCTGGGCCGTCGAAACGCTGCTGCAGGAAGAGCACAACCGCGCCGCCGGCGCGCCGGTGCGGCACCGGATGGTCAAGCTCGACGGGCCGCTCGTCGAACGTTCCTCGGTGAGGGTAATTACCGAGGCAAAAAAGCCAATAACTAATATTATTAGTGATTGACCGATAATAATTCCCGATGGAATAATCGGCACGACCGGTCGGGGCAAAAATAGCGCTGATCGATCAGGTGCAACACAAAAAGCAAATACAACTTACCTCACCAGGTACTGGAGGAAGACATGGCGTCGCACAACACGCAGTCGCGCAAACTCGCGCGCAGGCAGCAGATTCGTCCGCTGGCAGGTTCGCTGCTGGCACTGGCAATCGGTTTCGGCGTCGCCACCGCGCACGCCGACGACGCATTGCCGAAGTTGTCCACCAAGACTCCGCTGAAGGTCGGTTTCGCGCAGACCGAAAGCAACAACCCGTGGCGTCTCGCGGAAACCAAGAGCTTCAAGGACGTCGCCGCGAAATGCGGCTGGCAGGTCGTGATGACCGACGCCAACGGCTCCAACTCCAAACAGGTCTCCGACATCCAGAGCATGATCGCGCAGCACGTCGATCTGCTGGTGTTCCCGCCGCGTGAGGAAAAGCCGCTCGCACCGATCGTGCTGCAAGCTAAAAAGGCCGGCATTCCGGTGATCCTGGTCGACCGCAATGTCGATCAGTCGGTTGCCGTTGCTGGCCGCGACTACATCACGTTCATCGGCTCTGACTTCATCGATCAGGGCCATCGCGCCGCCAACTGGCTCGTCAAGGCGACGGGCGGCAAGGCGAAGATCATCGAACTCGAAGGCACGACCGGCGCGTCCGCCGCTAACGATCGCAAGAAGGGCTTCGACGAAGTCGTCGCGAAGAATCCGGGCATGACGATCATCGCGTCGCAAAGCGGCGACTTCGCGCGCGACAAGGGTCGCCAGGTCATGGAAACGCTGTTGCAGGCGCATCCGGACGTCACCGCGGTCTACGCGCACAACGACGAAATGGCGCTTGGCGCGATCGCCGCGATCAAGGCAGCCGGCAAGCAGCCGGGCAAGGACATCCAGATCGTGACGATCGACGGCACCAAGGGCGGCCTCGACGCGATCGCCGCCGGCGAACTCGGCGCGAGCGTGCAGTCGAGCCCGTTCTTCGGCCCGCTCGCCTGCGACGTCGCGCAGCGTTACGCGAAGGGCGAAAAGATCCCGACCTGGGTCAAGGTCTCCGACCGCTTCTACGACAAGAGCAACGTGCAGCAGAGCATGCAGTACGGCTATTGATAGAGCAGCTAGCGTTGCAGCAGGAAGTCACCCGCCTTTGAGAAGTCTCCTCTCGATGCAAGATACTTGCGCGGTGGGCGGGTGACGGGAAGGGTTCGAAGCGACGCGCCCGTGATTGCACGGACCGTCGCTTCGCTTTTATGCGGCGTAACATGACTCGACGCATCGATTCGACTGCGCCTCTGCATCAAGTCCGCACGCGCACGGCGCTTCGCCGTGCAGCCTATGCAGCACCCGCATCAGGAGGACTCCCCGTGACGGAATCCGGCAAAGAGACACCCCACTCCCCCCTTACCCGCGCGCCGCTGCTCGAGATGCAGGACATTGGCATCAGCTTCGGCGGCGTGCCCGCGTTGCGCGGCGCGAATCTGAGCGTCGCCGCGGGTGAAGTGCACGCGCTGATCGGCCAGAACGGCGCCGGCAAATCGACGATGATCAAGATCCTGACCGGCGCCTATCGGCGCGATTCGGGCAGCGTGCGCTTCGAAGGCCGCGAAGTCGATTTCCGCACGCCCAAGCAGGCGCGCGAAGCGGGCATCAGCACGATCTATCAAGAGATCAACCTGGTGCCGTTCCGCTCGGTCGCGGAAAACATTTTCCTCGGCCGCGAGCCGCGCCGCTTCGGTCTGATCGACTGGCGCGCGGTGCAGCAGCGCGCCAGCGCGCTGCTCGAATCGTTCGGCCTGCAGATCGACGTGAAGAAACCGGTCGGCCGCTATTCGACCGCGATCCAGCAGATGGTGGCGCTCGCGCGCGCGGTGTCGTCCGACGCGAAGATGGTGATCATGGACGAATCCACCTCGTCGCTCGACGAACGCGAAGTGGAACTGCTCTTCACCGTGGTGCGCAAACTGCGCGACGACGGCCGCGCGGTGATCTTCGTGTCGCACCGGCTCGACGAGCTTTATGCGCTGTGCGACCGCGTCACCGTGATGCGCGATGGCCAGACGGTCGCGCAAAGCACGATGGCCGAGATGGACAAGCTGCAACTCGTCACGACGATGCTCGGCCGCACACTCGCCGCCGTCGTGCAGGAAGACACCGCCTCGCGCGAAGCGAACCTCGCGCGGCGCGGCAAGCAGGCGATCGCCGCGTCGCAGTTGAGCGCGCATCCGAAGGTGAGCGACGTGTCGCTCGACGTGCATGCGGGCGAAGCGGTGGGTCTCGCGGGCCTGCTCGGCTCGGGCCGCACCGAGACCATGCGGCTGATGTTCGGCGCCGATCCGCTGGAGCGCGGCTCGCTGTCGATCGGCGGCGCGGCGGTTACATTGAAGTCGCCGCAGGACGCGATCGCGCGCGGCCTCGCGTACCTCACCGAAGACCGCAAGGGCGAAGGCATCGTCCCCGAACTGTCGGTGCGCGACAACCTCACGCTGGTCTGCCTGCGCACGCTCGCGAAGAATGGCGTGGTCGACGTGAAGAAACAGCAGGCGATCGTGGACCGCTTCATCGCGTCGCTCGGCGTCAAGCTGCGCTCCGCCGATCAGCCGATCCGCGAGCTGTCGGGCGGCAATCAGCAGAAGGTGCTGCTCGCGCGCTGGCTCGCCGCCGAGCCGTCGCTGCTGCTGCTCGACGAACCGACGCGCGGCATCGACGTCGGCGCCAAAGCCGACGTCGCGAAGATCGTGCGCGAGTTGCGCGACGCGGGACTGGCGGTGCTGCTCTGCGCATCGGAACTGGAAGAGCTGACCGCCGTGGCCGACCGCGCGGTCGTGATCCGCGACGGCCGCACGGTCGCCGAGCTGAACGGCGCCGAGATGAGCGAGACCGCGATCATGGACGCCATCGCCTACGGCAGCGAAGGACATTCGCCACTGGTGGAAGCGGCCCACGCCGCCCATATCGAAGACGCGTTGGAGGGCGACCGTCATGGCGCTTAAGCTGCACACCGAATCGTTGCAAACGGAACCGCCGCGACATGGCGAGGCCACCTCGGCCATGAGCGCCGCGCCGCGCGCCAAACCGGCGAGCACGGTGCAGAAATGGCGGCACCTGGCGATGCAGCGCGAAGTCATCGTGCTGCTCGCGATGGTGCTGTTCAATCTGATCTTCACGCCGCACTTCTGGTCGCTGCAAACCTTCAACGTGAACATGACCCAGGTGGTGACGATCGTGATCGTCGGCATCGGCATGACGCTGGTGGTGGCGACGGGGGGCATCGATCTGTCGGTGGGCGCGTCGATGGCGATCTCCGGCGCGCTTGCGCCGATGCTGTTCCTCAACATACCGGGGCCCGGCGGCATTACGCTCGCGTTCGTGCTGCCGGTGCTCGCCGCCGCGTTGTGCGGCGTGTTCAACGGCTTGCTGGTGACGAGGCTATCCGTGCAGCCGATTGTCGCGACGCTGGTGCTGTTCATCGCCGGACGCGGCATCGCGCAGGTCGTCACCGATGGCAGTCTGCAGGCGTTCAACACGCCGGCTTTCCAGTGGATCGCGCTCGGCAAGGTCGCGGGCGTGCCGTTCCAGGTGCTGCTGATGCTGGCGCTGGTCGCGGTGTTCGTGTGGGTCGTGCGCAAGACGTTGTTCGGGCAGTACCTGCTGATCACGGGCGGCAACGAAAAAGCCGCGTACCTGTGCGGCGTGCCGACCGCCAGCGTCAAGCTGATCGCCTACACGTTGTGCGCGGCGCTCGCGGGTCTCGCCGGCCTGATCTCGATCTCGGTGAATTCGTCTTCCGATGCGAACGTGGTCGGGCTCGGGGTGGAGCTCGATGCGATCGCCGCGGTCGCCGTCGGTGGCACCGCGCTGACGGGTGGCAAGGCGTACATCGGCGGCACGCTGATCGGCGCGCTGATCATCCAGTTGCTGCGCTATACGCTGCTCGCGCACGGCATTCCCGACGCGGCGGCGCTGGTGGTGAAGGCCGGCATTATCGTCGCGGCCGTTTATGTGCAACGGCGCTCGCGCTAACGCCTGACGCAGCTTACGGACACTCCCGGACTCATGCGATGAAAAAGAATCTTCCTATCCTGCTCGCGCTGGCGGCCCTCGTCGTCTTCGGCCTCGTGCGCTACGAGCATTTCGGCTCGGCGTACAACATCACGTCGTTCTGGCGCTACAACTCGATGTTCGCGCTGATCTCGATCGGCATGGCCTTCGTGATCATCACCGGCGGCATCGACCTGTCGGTGGGTACGGTGGCCGCGCTCGCGAGCGTCGTCGCCGCGCTGACCAGCGTGTACGGCGGCTGGGTCGCGGTGCTGGCGGGCTGCGCGGCGGGACTCGCGGTTGGCGTGCTGAACGGACTCATCATCACGCGGCTAAAAATCCTGCCGTTCATCGTGACGCTCGCGACGAGCCTCGGCGCACACGGCGTCGCGCTGCTGCTCGGCAGGAACGATGCGGTGTCGATTGCGTCCGAATCGAACTTCGGCAACTTCGGGCAAGGCGATCTGTTCGGCTTGCCGATTCCGGGGATCGTCGCGGCGGCCGCCGCCGTGCTCGGCTGGCTCGCGTTGCGCAGCACGCGCTTCGGGCGGCATTCGCTGGCGATCGGCGGCAGCGAGGAAGCCGCGCGGCTGATGGGGCTGAACGTCGACCGCACACTGGTGATGGCCTATGCGGTGAGCGGGCTGCTCGCAGGCATGGCGGGCGTGATCCTCGCCGCGCAGTTCGGCGCGGGACAGCCGAACGAAGGCGTCGGCTGGGAGCTGTTCGCGATTTCGGCGGTGGTGCTCGGCGGCACGCTGCTCACCGGCGGCGAAGGCTCGGTCGCGATGACGATTGCCGGCGTGCTGCTGCTCGGTCTCGTCTTCAACCTGCTGAACTTTGAAAACGGCCTGGGTTTCATCAGCTTGTCGGCGTACTGGCAGTCGGTGATTCGTGGCGTGTTCCTGTTGCTGGTGATCGTCTTGCAGGCGCGAGTGCTGAAACAGCGCGGGAAAAAGCGGGTGGCGGCGCCGGCGTAGGCTCTCGCGTGAGTTGGCAACTTCAAGGTGAGGCTGTGGGCGGTTTCGGGCGATTCGGTCCGGCCGCTCACCTGCTCGGCGTCATCGCACTGGCAAATAAGCCGATCCTTACCTCACCTACGCTTCAGTCAAGTCGTGACGCGTCGAATCCACCTTCGTGTACCAAAAAATCGCTCACCGGACCATGCGGGGTAGAAAGTCTCCGCGCTCACGCCCTGCTATCCACCGGCCAGCTGATTTCCCCTCCCTGCGCCCCATTTGCCAGTTTTCTCAGCAGGGTCAATGCTGCAGCGCACGCCACGTTTCGGTATGATCCCGATCATGTTGCCCGCGCGGCGCGCCTATCCGGCGCATGCCGGACGGCCGATGGCAGCGGCCTAGCGCGACTTTTCGCCCATCGCCGTACCCCTGCTGAAGCGCGGCCGCTTTCACGCCAACGTCGTTCGCGGCGCCCGATTGTTTCGACAGCCGGTGCCGCCGCTTCCAGGTTCGGCAACCCGCATCACCACGCTCAATCGCCGCGCCGCCGCCCTTCGGCTCCGGGCGCGCTAAAATAGCGGATTGCGCGTGACTCCCGTCCACGGGTGAGCGCAGCATCGCCCTTGCCGTGCCGGCCGGCTCAAACGACTGGCCGCCTTTGTTTTCGCACTATCCAAGAAGCCATGAGCAACCTGAATTCACAAACCGTCCTGAGCGTCCATCACTGGACCGATACGCTTTTCAGCTTCACCTGCACGCGCGATCCGTCGTTCCGTTTCGAAAACGGCCAGTTCACGATGGTGGGCCTCGAAGTCGATGGCAAGCCGCTGATCCGCGCGTATAGCCTCGCGAGTGCGAACTACGAAGAGCATCTCGAATTCCTGAGCATCAAGGTGCAGGACGGCCCGCTCACGTCGCGTTTGCAGCATCTGAAAGTCGGCGACGAAGTGCTGATCGGCAAGAAGCCGGTCGGCACGCTGATGGCCGACAACCTGCTGCCGGGCAAGACATTGTGGCTGCTGTCCACCGGCACGGGCCTCGCGCCGTTCATGTCGATCATTAAAGATCCGGACATTTACGACCGTTACGAGCGCGTCGTGCTCACGCACACCTGCCGTTTCGTCGACGAACTGGCGTACAAGGAATACATCACCGACCATCTGCCGGCACATGAGCACTTGGGCGAACTGGTGCAGGAAAAGCTGCTGTACTACCCGACGGTCACGCGCGAAGCATTCCAGAACCGCGGCCGCATCACCGAGCTGATCGAAACCGAAAAGCTGTTCGCCGACCTCGGCGTGCCGGGCTTCTCGCTCGAAAACGACCGCATCATGCTGTGCGGCAGCCCGCACATGCTGCGCGACACGCGCAAGCTGCTGGACGACCTGGGCTTCCAGGAAGGCAGCAACAACGCGCCGGGTCACTACGTGGTCGAAAAGGCGTTCGTCGGCTAAGCCGCGCACTGCTTTTCGCGGCTTGCGCCGCAGATCCAACAAAAAAGGAGCCTTCGGGCTCCTTTTTTGTTGCCAGTTACAAATTCACGCCGTAAATTTGACATTTAATGTCGGTATTCTTCCTACATATGCAGGCTTGCTCGAAAGTTGACCAACATCAAGCACTGCATGAGATATAAGCGCTAACCCTTGGTGCAACTGCATTTTTTATTTTTTTGAGATATCATCCCGGCGCACGACGAGGCAATTCGACAGACTTTTCGTCGTTCGATCTAGATGTTACTGAATGTAAATTTCGTTACTTCGCACCATGGCGTTTTACCCGTCGCGTGCTATACGTAACGGCCACACCCGGAGGCTCGAGATTCGCATGCGTTCTTTCGTCTTCGCGGCGCAGATGCGCACCCGCTTCGCTGTCCGTACGGCTTCCTAACAGGAAACTCATGGATACGTCGACTGTCGTCCCGTTCAACGCCCAGCTTTCCCCGTCAGCGGCCCGCGACGGATTCGTCGCGCCGTCCACCGCAGTCGAGCGCGAGCTCGCGCAACTGCGTGCGCGGGTGCGCGAACTGTCGGCCGAACTGGTTCAGGCGCACGAAACCGCCTGCCATCATGTGGCGCGCGAACTGCACGACGGCCTCGGCGCCGAATTGACCGCGGCGCGCTTCGCGCTGGCCGGCGTCGAAACCTGGCTGCCCGCCCACGCGCCGTCGCAATGCGCTGCCGCGCTCGCCGTCGCCAACCGTTCGCTCGACGCGGTGTGCGCCGCGAGCCGCCAGGCCGTCGCGGAGTTGCACGCGCCGTCGCTGGAAGCCGGCATCGTCGGGGCGCTCGCGCATTGGACCAGCGACTTCGCCACCCGCACGCAACTGCGCACGAGCTTCGTCTGCGCCGCCGACGCGCGTCTCACGCGCCTGCCCGCCGACGCGGCGCTGGCCGTGTTCCGCGTCGCCCAGGAAGCGCTGAATAACATCGTCAAGCACGCCCGCGCCGAATCCGCCGACGTACGCATCGAGACGAACCGTCGTCACCTCACGCTGCTCATCAGCGATGATGGGATCGGGCTCACGCGCAACGCCCGCCAACGCCGTGGCCATGCCGGTCATGGCGGTCATTTCGGCCTAAGCGGCATGCAGGCGCGTTGCGCCGCGTTTGACGGCACGCTGCGCGTCAGCGTCCGGCGCAGCAGCCCGCACCACGCCGCCGACGCCAGCACGCAGCGCGGCACACGGGTGCAGGCGCGCTTTGCGTGGGATGCGATGCTCGCGCCCACGCCTCGCGCCGAGCAGCGCGCGCTGCAATCGTGAGCGCGCCGTCATGAGCCTGCGCATCCTGATCGCCGACGACCACGCCGTGGTTCGCCAGGGCGTTCGCCAATTGCTGCTCGACCGCGGCGTGGCGCGCGAAGTCATCGAGGCGCAAAGCGGCGCCGACACCCTCACCGCCGTCGGCCTGCAGAGCTACGACGTCGTGCTGCTCGACATTTCCCTGCCCGACATGAACGGCGTCGAAGTGCTCAAGCGGCTCAAGCGCAAGGCGCCGCGCGTAGCCGTGCTGATGTTCTCGATGTACCGTGAGGACCAGTACGCAGTGCGCGCGTTGAAGGCGGGGGCCGCCGGCTATCTGTCGAAGACGGTCGACGCCGCGCAGATGATCGGCGCGATCCAGCAGGTCGCGGCCGGCCGCAAATACGTAAGCCCGGCGATGGCCGAAGCGCTGGCCGACTACGTGTCGTTCGACGGCGAACAGCTGCCGCACGAAAAGCTCTCCGATCGCGAATATCAGACGCTCTGCATGCTCGCGTCGGGCAAACGGCTGACGGATATCGCGGCGGCGCTGTCGCTGTCGGTCAAGACGGTCAGCGTGTACCGCACGCGCCTGCTCGAGAAAATGAAGCTGCGCAATAACGCCGAACTCACGTTCTATGTGATGAGTAACCGCCTCGTCGATCTGAACCCGGCGATGGCCGGCTGAGCCCGCCTGCGTTGCCGCCTCTCCCTGTCCGCTGACTAGCGAACCGCTGCCCGGCTCGTTTGCAAGAGAAAGATTCCCTCCCCATTATTCGCGCATCGAGCGAAAGCTTGGCTGCCGGTATGCGTCCTGCGCATGAACGCCACGCGCGAAGCCCCTCGGGCCGGGAGTTTCCGTCCACCGGCTGGGCGCTCCGCTGTATGTCCCACAATAGTGCGGCGACGCGCATCCGCTAAAATCGCGGGTTTCCCCGACATTCGGCGCGCAACACGCGTGCACTACTGGAGACCCACGCCAATGTCCCTGTTTCGCAAAAAGAGCGTCGAGCACATGATCGCGGCAAGCGCTCGGAACGCCGGCTTGAAGAAAGAGCTCGGCGCACTCGATCTGACTTTCCTCGGTGTCGGCGCCATTATCGGCACCGGCATTTTCGTGCTGACCGGCACGGGCGCCGTCCAGGCCGGCCCGGCGCTAATGATCTCGTTCCTGATTGCGGCACTCGCGTGCGGCTTCGCCGCGCTCGCCTATGCCGAATTCGCGTCGACCATTCCGGTCGCGGGTTCCATCTACACGTATTCGTACGCGACGCTCGGCGAACTGGCCGCCTGGATCATCGGCTGGGATCTGATGCTCGAATATGGGCTGGCCACGTCCGCCGTATCGGTGGGCTGGTCGGGCTATCTGCAATCTTTATTGTCGGGCTTCGGCGTGTCGTTGCCGGTCGCGCTGACGGCGGCGCCGGGCGCATTGCCCGGCCACGAGACCCTGTTCAACCTGCCTGCGTTCCTCGTGATGATGGTGATCACCGCGCTGCTGTCGATCGGCATTCGCGAATCCGCGCGGATCAACAACATCATGGTCGCGATCAAGGTGACCGTGGTGCTGCTGGTGATCGGCGTGGGCGTTTTCCACGTGAGCCCGGCCAACTGGCATCCGTTCATGCCGAACGGCTGGAGCGGCGTATTCGGCGCGGCCGCGGTCATGTTCTTCGCGTTCATCGGCTTCGATTCGGTGTCGAACGCAGCGGAAGAGGTGAAAAATCCCAAGCGAGATCTGCCGGTCGGGATCATCGCGTCGCTGGCCGTGTGCGCGGTGTTGTACGTGGCGGTGGCGGCGGTGGTCACGGGCATCGTGCCGTCGGCGAAGTTCGCGAATATTTCGCACCCGGTGTCGTACGCGTTGCAGGAAGCGGGGCAGACGTGGGTCGCGGGATTTATCGACCTTGGCGCCGTGCTCGGCATGCTGACGGTGATTCTGGTGATGGCTTATGGTCAGACGCGGATCATCTTCGCAATGTCGCGTGACGGGCTGTTGCCGGCGCGACTCTCGCGGCTGCATCCGCGCTTTGCGACGCCGTTTTTCACGACGTGGCTCGTGGGGATTTTCTTTGGCTTGATCGGCGCGCTGGTGCCGTTGAATGTGCTCGCCGAGCTGATCAATATCGGCACCTTGGCCGCGTTTTCCATGGTGTCGATTGCGGTGCTTGTTTTGCGGAAGACGCATCCTGAGTTGCCGCGGGCGTTTCGTTGCCCGGGTGTGCCGGTGGTGCCGATTCTGGCTGTGGCGTCGTGTCTGTTTCTCATGCTCAATCTTGAGGGTGTGACTTGGGCTGCTTTTGGTATCTGGCTTTTGATCGGCATGGTCATTTATTTCGGGTATTCGCGGCGGAATTCGAAACTCGCGAAGTGAGGTTTCTTTTTTTGCCTTCGCGGCGCTTTTGGGCTGTGCTATTCGGGTGTTGGCCTTTCCTTGAATTCACGTCGGTCTATTGGCGTTGCCCCTGTGCGGGGCGGCACTTACTTTCTTTGCCGCCGCAAAGAAAGTAAGCAAAGAAAGCGGCTTCACACCGCTAATTCTTAAGCGGGTCCCCTGGCTTGGAGGGGGTAGTGGTCCATCTGGAATCGGTGCGCCCGCACATTCCACGCGAGTGACAAAGCCGTCATCCGCTCCCACTCCGCACTGCGTGCGTCGCGGACGGGTCTGCGTGGGAAACCAACAGCTCTGGTCGTGTGCGGTGGGGCTATCGACTTCGCCCCGGCGAGGCGGCGCAAATGAAGCGTGTCGGGGAGGAGGCGTCCGGACGAAAAAAACGAATGGCAGACAACCGCCTCATGAAGGGCCGGCCTTCAAGGTTTCAGGAAGGGCACACGCCGGAAAAATGGGCTGGCGGTTTTAGGAATGACCGCGTCGGCGCGCGAAGCGTCGCCGGAAGAATGACTGCCTTGTCACTGAGGCTGAATATGCGGGGGCACTGATTCCAGATGCACCACGACCCCCTCCAAGCCAGGGGACCCGCTTAAGAATTAGCGGTGTGAAGCCGCTTTCTTTGCCTACTTTCTTTGCGGCGGCAAAGAAAGTAGGTGCCGCCCCGCACAGGGGCAACGCTAATAGACCACCGCGACATCAAGGAAAGGCCAACACCCCAAGCGCGACATCAAGGAAACGCCAACACCCCAAGAAATGCCGCGCAGCGAATTCAACGAAAGCCCGACATCCAGACAAACAAAAAAAACAAAACCGGCTCGCACACTTCCCCTCATAGCGCGCCAGCCCGATTTGTGCTTTACTTTTCGGCAGACTCATAAAAATCCGCAGCACCCTTATCGGACCCCACGAACAGGCAGCTGAAGGCAAGAAAACAAAGGTCCGGTCTCATCCCCATCAGGAGACACTTCATGGCGATCAGCATCAGTCTGACGGTGAACGGCGCGCCCATTAGCGCCTCAATCGACCCCGGCACCCTGCTTGTCCAGTTCCTGCGTGATCAACTCCGCCTCACCGGCACCCACATCGGCTGCGATACCGCACAGTGCGGCGCGTGCACGGTCCACCTGAACGGCCGCGCAATCAAGTCCTGCAACATCCTCGCGGTGCAAGCGGAAGGCGCGAACGTCACCACCATCGAAGGGCTCGCGCAGAACGGCACGCTGCATCCGATGCAAGCCGCCTTCAAACACTGCCACGGTCTGCAATGCGGCTTCTGCACGCCCGGCATGGTGATGAGCGCGGTGTCGCTCGTCGAGCGTCAGCCCGAACTCACCGGCGAAGACGTGCGCGCGCAGCTCGACGGCAATCTGTGCCGCTGTACGGGCTATCACAACATCGTCAAGGCAGTGCTAGAAGGCGCCGAGGGCATGAAGTCCTCCGGCACGGCCAGCGCCAATGCCGCTCCGTCCGCCACGGCCGCCGCGCCGCTCACCGCCTGAGGAGCCGACGATGAACGCACCCGACACTCACCTCATCGGCGCTTCCGTCGAACGTAAGGAAGACTACCGGTTTCTGACCGGCAACGGCCAGTACACCGACGACATCGTCCTGCCCCAGCAAACCTATGCGGTCTTCCTGCGCTCGCCGCATGCGCATGCGAAGCTCAACAGCATCGACACCACCGCGGCCAAACAGTCGCCGGGCGTGGTCGCAATCTTCACCGGCGCGGACATGGCCGCGGAGAACGTCGGCGGGCTGCCGTGCGGCTGGCTGATCCACAGCACCGACGGCAAGCCGATGAACGAGCCGCCGCATCCGATCATCGCGCATACGAAAGCACGCCACGTCGGCGATCAGGTCGCGCTCGTGATCGCCGATTCGATCAAGGCCGCGAAAGACGCCGCCGAACTGATCGAGGTCGACTATGACGTGCTGCCCGCCGTAGTCGACACCGCGCATGCGGCCGATCCGGGCCAGCCCGCGGTTCACGATGAAGTACCGGACAACGTCTGCTACAACTGGGGCCACGGCGACAAAGCCGCGACCGACGCCGCGTTCGCCAAAGCCGCGCACGTCACCACGCTCGACATCGTCAACAACCGCCTGATTCCGAATGCGATCGAACCGCGTGCGGTCAATGCGAGCTACTCGGCGCAGGACGACAGCTACACGCTGTACGTCGCGAATCAGAATCCGCACGTCGAGCGTCTCCTGATGGCCGCGTTCGTGCTGTCGCTGCCGGAATCGAAACTGCGCGTGATCGCGCCGGACGTCGGCGGCGGCTTCGGCTCGAAGATCTTTCTGTACGCCGAAGATGTCGCGCTGACGTGGGCCTCGAAGAAGATCCGCCGCCCGGTCAAATGGACCGCCGAGCGCTCGGAAGCATTCGTCTCCGATGCGCACGGCCGCGATCATGTGACGAAAGCCGAACTCGCGATGGACGCGGACGGCAAGTTCCTCGCGATGCGCATCCACACGATCGCCAACATGGGCGCGTATCTGTCCACGTTCTCGTCGAGCGTGCCCACCATCCTCTACGCGACGCTGCTCGCCGGGCAGTACACGACGCCCGCGATCTATGCAGAAGTGAAAGCGGTTTTCACCAACACCGTACCGGTCGACGCCTATCGTGGCGCGGGCCGCCCCGAGGCGACCTACGTCGTGGAGCGCCTCGTCGAAACCGCCGCGCGCGAGATGAAGCTCGATCCGGCGGAAATCCGCCGCCGCAATTTCATCCGCGAGTTCCCCTATGCGACGCCGGTAGGCCTCACCTACGACACCGGTGACTACGAGACCATCCTCGCGCGCTCGCTCGAACTCGCGGACGTCAAAGGTTTCGAAGCACGTCGGCAGGAATCCGAAAAGAACGGCAAGCGGCGCGGGCTCGGCTACTCGTGCTACATCGAAGCGTGCGGTCTCGCGCCGTCGAATATCGCGGGTGCATTGGGCGCGCGCGCCGGTCTCTTCGAAGTCGGACAGATTCGCGTGCATCCCACCGGTTCGGTCACCGTGTTTACGGGCTCGCACAGTCACGGCCAGGGACACGAGACGACCTTCGCGCAAGTGGTCGCCGACCGGCTCGGCATTGCGCTGGAAAACGTCGAGATCGTCCACGGCGACACGGGCCGGATTCCGTTCGGCATGGGCACGTATGGCTCGCGCTCGATCGCTGTCGGCGGCTCCGCGATCATGAAGGCGCTCGACAAGATCGAAACGAAAGCGAAGAAAATCGCCGCGCACCTGCTCGAAGCCGCAGCCGAAGACATCGAGTTCAAGGACGGCGTGTTCCGCGTCGCGGGCACCGATCGCACGAAGGCATTCGCCGAAATCTCGCTCGCCGCGTATGTGCCGCACAACTATCCGCTCGACGTGCTCGAACCGGGCCTCGAAGAAAGCGCGTTCTACGATCCGAGCAACTTCACCTATCCGTCGGGCGCGTACATCTGCGAGATCGAAGTCGATCCTGAAACGGGCGTGTGCCGCATCCAGAAGTTCACCGCCGTCGACGATTTCGGCAACGTGATCAATCCGATGATCGTCGAAGGCCAGGTGCATGGCGGGCTCGCGCAGGGTATCGGCCAGGCGATGCTCGAGCGCTGCGTGTACGACAACGACAGTGGCCAGCTGCTGTCCGGCTCGTACATGGACTACGCGATGCCGCATGCGTCCGATCTGCCGGACTTCACGGTCGAAACCTCGAAGGGCACGCCGTGCACGCACAATCCGCTTGGCGTCAAAGGCTGCGGCGAGGCGGGCGCGATCGGCTCGCCGCCGGCGGTGATCAACGCGATCATCGACGCGCTCGCGCCGCTCGGCGTGACCGATCTGCAAATGCCGGCGACGCCGCATCGCGTGTGGTCCGCGATTCGCACAGCCCAAACCCATTGAGATCCTGAGCGGAGCATTCGACATGTATTCATTCGAGTATCAACGCGCGACGGATCCCAAAGCGGCCGCCGCCCTCCTCACCGCCGACAGCGACGCGAAGTTTCTGGCCGGCGGCCAAAGCCTCCTGCCCACCATGCGGCTGCGTCTCGCGCAGCCGTCGCAACTGATCGACGTGACGCGGATTCCCGCGCTCAAGTCGATCACCGTCGACGCGGACAAGGTGACGATCGGCGCAGCCGTCTGTCATGCCGACGTCGCGGATCACGCGGAATTGCGGCGCGTGTCGCCGGCTCTCGCAGATCTCGCCGCGCATATCGGCGACCGGCAGGTGCGCGCGCTCGGCACGCTCGGCGGCTCGCTCGCCAACAACGACCCGGCCGCCTGCTATCCGGCGGCGGCGCTCGCGTTGGATGCGACCATCGTGACCGAGCGGCGGCGCATCGCGTCGAGCGACTTCTTTGTCGGCATGTACGAGACCGCGCTCGCGCCCGACGAGTTGATCGTCGCCGTCGAGTTTCCGGTTCCCGAGCGCGCGGCCTACGAGAAATTCCGCAATCCCGCGTCGCACTTCGCGCTGGTCGGTGTGTTCGTCGCGAAGTTCGCGAGCGGCGTGCGCGTCGCGGTGACGGGCGCGGCATCTGCGGTATTTCGTGTGCCGGAACTGGAGAGCGCGCTGTCGGCGAATTTCACACCGGACGCCGCGCGCGGGGTCAGCGTGCCGCCCGGCGATCTGAACACCGACATGCACGCGAGCGCCGAGTACCGCGCGCATCTGATTCCGGTGCTGGCCGCGCGCGCGGTGACGAAGGCGAACGCTTAGCGATCCTTGCTATCGGCGGCTGACGTGTGGTGCAGTTTGCCTGAGCACGTCAGCGCCGTCCCGTTCGCCAAACCACGCGAGGCGAGGTGCGCCGCCCCGCTTCGCGTTTCACCGGCGTCGCGCTTCACCGCCCGGAGCGCGCAGATTCAGGACCGCCATGCAGCCAGCTTCGATCGACGACACCCTCGCGCAACTCGCTGCCCAACGCTATTTCGCCAGCCGCGAACTGGCGACCGCGTTGTATCTCGCGTTGCGCATGGAGCGGCCGTTGTTCGTCGAAGGCGAGCCGGGCGTCGGCAAGACCGAGCTCGCCAAGGCCGCTGCCGGCATGCTGGGCACCACGATGTTGCGGCTGCAATGCTACGAAGGCCTCGACACGGCCAGCGCGCTCTACGAGTGGGACTATCCGCGGCAGATCATGGCGCTGCGGCTGGCCGAAGCCGCCGGCGAGCGCCCTGACAACGACACGCTGTATCGCGGCGAATTCCTGCTGAAGCGGCCGCTGCTGCAAGCGCTGATGCCGGACGAACATCATCCCGGCGCGCGGCGCGTGCTGCTGATCGACGAGATCGACCGCGCCGACGAACCGTTCGAGGCCTTTCTGCTTGAACTGCTGTCGGATTTCCAGGTATCGATTCCCGAATACGGCACCGTGCGCGCGGCGCAGCCGCCGCTCGTCGTGATGACGTCGAACCGCACGCGCGAAGTGCATGACGCGTTGAAACGCCGCTGCCTGTATCAATGGATCGGCTATCCCGAGCGCGAGCGCGAACTGGAGATCGTCGCCGCGCGTGCGCCGCAGACGTCGGTGCAGTTGCAGCGGCGCGCGGTCGACTTCGTGCATCGGCTGCGCGGCATGGATCTGTTCAAGGCGCCGGGCATCGCCGAAACGATCGACTGGTGCCGCGCGCTGGAGGCGCTGTCGGTGACGGAGCTCGATCCTCAATCGGTGCAGAACACGTTAGGCGTGCTGCTCAAGTATCAGGACGATCTGGCGCGCGTGGATGCCGCGCAGATTGCGCAATGCCTCACCGCGCCCGGATAGCCAGCATGACGAACCGAACCGACAGCGGCGACAGCGATAGCGACGCTTCCGACTCAAACCCGCGAGTGGGTTTGCCAGCCGCGCGAATCGTCAGCGCGACTTCGGGCGTGAGCGCCGCGCCGCGCGACGACACGCCCACGCTCGCCCGCAACGTCGTCCATTTCGTGCGCGTGCTGCGCGGCGCCGGTTTGCCGATGTCGCCCGCGCAAGCCGTCGACGCGCTCGCCGCCTTGCACTGGATCGATCTCGGCCGCCGCGACGACGTGCGCGCCGCCCTCGCCGCGCTGCTGGTCTGCGCACCCGACGAACGTGACCTGTTCAACGCGGCATTCGATCTGTTCTGGCGCGATCCGGACTGGGAAGGCAAGCTGCGCGCGCTGCTGCTGCCGAAAGTCCGCGACGGTCTGCCGCCGCCCAAACGCAACAACCGTCTCGCCGATGCGCTGGCCGTGCGCGCGCCGCCGTCGCCGCATAGCAGGACGCCGCAGGAAACCGAGCAGCACGAGTTGCACGCGCACGTCACGTTCAGCGCCGAAGAGCGGTTGCGTCATCGTGATTTCGACACGCTTTCCGCAGCTGAGTGGCGCAGCTTGCGCCATCTGATCCGCGGCCAGCGGCTGCCGCTCGCGACCGAGCCGACGCGCCGTCTGAAGGCCGCCTCGCACGGCACCCATGCGGACTTGCGCGCGAGCGCGCGGCACGCGGTGCGCGCGGGCGGCGACTGGACGGTGTGGAAATATCGCGCGGTGGTCGAGCGCAAGCCGCCGCTCGTGCTGCTGCTCGACATTTCCGGCTCGATGAGCAGTTACTCGCGCGCGGTGCTGTATTTCTGCCACGCGCTGCTGCAGTCGCGCGAACGTCTGCAGGTGTTCCTATTCGGCACACGCCTGACCAACGCGACGCGCGCGCTGCGCGAGCGCGACCCCGACGTGGCGATCGCGACGCTCACCGACCAGGTGCTCGACTGGTCGGGCGGCACGCGGATCGGCGCGGCGCTCGCCGAGTTCAACCGCCGCTGGGCGCGGCGCGTGCTGACCGGCAGAGCCACCGTGCTGCTCGTCACCGACGGCCTCGACCATGAAGCGATCGACGTGCTCGACATCGAGATGGCGCGTCTGCGCCGCTTCGCGCACCGCATCGTCTGGCTCAATCCGCTGCTGCGTTTCAGCGGCTTTTCTCCGAAGGCGCGCGGCGTGCAGGCGATCCTGCCGTATGTCGATGCGCATCGCCCGGTTCATAATCTGGACAGTCTGGCTGCGTTCGGCCGCGATCTCGCGCAGCTCACACGCGCGCCTCGACCAACCCGCGCGGCCACGACAACCGCAGGAGCAACGTCATGGAATTGACCGAAACCCACACACTGCCGGTCGCGCAGCAGCGCACTTGGGACGCGCTGAACGATACGGAGATTCTGCGCGCCTGCATTCCGGGTTGCGAAAGCATCGACCCGGATGGCGAGAACGCGTATCTGGTGACGCTGAGCGCCGCCGTCGGTCCGGTGAAGGCGCGCTTCAAGGGGCGCATGCAGCTGACCGACATCGACGCGCCGAACGCGTACAACATCGTATTCGAGGGCCAGGGCGGGGCGGCGGGTTTTGCGAAAGGCAACGCGCGCGTCACGCTCGAACCCGACGGCGACGCCGCGACGAAGCTCAGCTACACGGCGAGCGCGCAGGTCGGCGGCAAGCTCGCGCAGATCGGCTCGCGGCTCGTCGACGGCGCGGCGCGTAAAATTGCTGGCGAATTCTTCAAACGCTTCGGCGTACAGGTCGCGGGAGAGGGCGGGGGCGACAATGCCGCGCCCGCCGACGGCGACGAGGCCGCTGGCACACAGACCGGTACGGAATCGAATGACGCGTCGGCTGCCGAGTCCGGTGCCGACGCAGACGCAACGAAAAGGAAACGATCATGGACAGCGTGGATCTCGAAGTCCTGAAGTCCAGCGCACGCTGGCTGGAAGAAGGACATCGCGCGCTACTGGTGACGGTGGTGAAGACGTGGGGCTCGTCGCCGCGTCCCGAGGGCGCGATGCTCGCGGTGCGCGACGACGGGCTCGTGGTGGGCTCGGTGTCGGGCGGATGCATCGAAGACGATCTGATCGACCGGGTGCGGCATAGGGGTATCGAGCAGACGCATCCGGAAGCGGTGAAGTACGGCATCACGGCCGAGGAAGCACATCGCTTCGGCCTGCCTTGCGGCGGCACGATCCAGCTGGTGCTCGAACCGTTGACGAAACAAAGCGGTATCGCCGAACTGTGCCACGCGGTGGAGAACGGCCGGCTCGTCGTGCGCGATGTCGACATGACCACGGGTTCGGTGCGGCTCGGCGACGCGCAGGCGACCGACGGCGTGCATTTCGACGGCGAGCGGCTGTTGACGATTCACGGCCCGCGCTACCGGATGCTGGTGATCGGCGCGGGGCAGTTGTCGCGCTACCTGTGCCACATCGCGGTGGGGCTCGATTATCAGGTGACGGTGTGCGATCCGCGCGAGGAATATACCGAGGAGTGGAACATCCCCGGCACGAAAATCGTGCGGACGATGCCCGACGACACCGTGATCGACATGAAGCTCGACGAACGCTGCGCGGTGATCGCGCTGACGCACGACCCGAAGCTCGACGATCTCGCGCTGATGGAGGCGCTGAAGACACCGGCGTTTTATGTCGGTGCTTTGGGGTCGCGCCGGAATAATCAGGCGCGCCGCGAGCGGCTAAAGGAGTTCGATCTGAACGAGACTGAGTTGGCGCGGTTGCATGGGCCGGTCGGGATTTATATCGGCAGCCGGACGCCGCCTGAGATCGCCGTATCCATTCTCGCCGAGGTGACGGCGGCCAAGAACGGCGTTTCGTTGCCTACGCTGCTGCGGGTGGAAGGTGCGAAGGCGGCACGGGAGATCGCTGCTTCTGGTGGCGCGGCATGTAGCGTTTAGTGAAAGCCTCTGAGAGAGGCGCTGCGATCTGGCGGTGATGACGAGGTGGTGACGCGGCGCGGTTGAGGCCGCAGCCGCAGCCGCGGCCGCAGCGCCCGTTTGCGCTGCGCACATCAGCCGTGCCGCTCAACTGCTTACATCAACCCGCACACCACCGCCGCGATCACCGACCCGCCAATTAGCACGACGCCCGCCACGCGGCGTTTATTCAACTCGGTCCAAAGCAACACGCCGGTGAGCGACAGCAGAATCAGGCTGCCCGCAATCGTGTCGATCAACAGCACCCAGCCGACACTCAAGCCCACGCCCTTGTGCAGATTGTTCATCGTGGCAAGAAACGAGTTCTGCGTGCGCTTCACCGAGACGAAGCTGTTGCCGACCCAGTACTCGGCTTGCATGCTTTGCGACGGCCCCACGATGCCGACCTGCCAGAACTCCGGCTGCATCGTGCTGCGCTCGCCCCACGCCACCGGATGCGCCGGCTCGCGACGCGAGCGCCCCGGCTTGCCGTCGATGTTCAGCTCTTTCTTCAGCCACTTCGCCATCTCCATCGGCGAATGCAGCGGTTTTTGCGGCACGGGAATCTGCATTTCCTCGACCTGCGGCTCGCCTGTCGGCACCTTCAGCGGCCCGCCGCGATGGTTCAGCAGAAAACCGGTCACGCCGAACATCAAACCCAGCACCGCACCCCATAGACCGACCCACCCATGCACCTTGCGCAGCCACTTGATGAAAGTTGCGCGCCGCGAACGTTGGCGCCGCGCGGCCTGCTCGGCACCGTCCATCAGATGATGGCCGCGCCCCGGCGTATGGACGGTGTACTGGGTGCTGTTTGCGGCAGCGGGTTTCACTTCGATCGAATCAGGCGCATTCACATCCAGGCTCCAGGCGCAGCGGGTTGCTGCGTCGCCGGCGCGCGACGGATCACGTGCGCTCACCGGCAGCGGTTATAAAAATTTATTCGGGGAAGGGGCCGGACGGCCCGGCGTGCGGTCCCTGGTCGTCCGGTTGAGAGGCTGGCTGGCAGTCACCGAGGAGGAGAAATGTGACAAATAGCTGGCGATGCCTTTCAATTGAGAATGGATATCATTACACGTTTAAGCGGTTTGCTCAATCCGTGCTCTATTTCCATGTATGACAGCGGCTTGACATCCACCCAGCGCAAACCGACTCCAAGCGCAGATCCCGTCAACGTTGCCGTTCGCGTTCGTATACCTGCCTGCCATGCGACTCTCCTCCGTGGCCTGCCTTGCCGCTTTCGGCTGGCTCGCCGGCCTTCCTGTCGAGAGCGCGAATACGCCGGCAAGGCTGGACGATCCCTAGACCAACAAGGCAGGCGAATTGCCCGTCAACTTTCGGGCGCTCGACATGCCGGAGGCAAAGCGCACCCAGGACCGCTTCGTCGATTTCCAGTCGCAGTACACGTTCGATCCGCTCAGCAACGTCGTCACGATGACGCGCGACGGCGCCACTCATTTCGCAAGCGAGGTCTGCTCGCCCGAGGACTTCGCGCAGATGCGTCCTGCCCTCGAAGCGATCGGGCGCGACGTGCGCGCGGAGGTGATCGTCAAGTCGACGTTGGTGGAGTCGTCGAGCGTGGTGTCGCAAGCGCCTTGAAAAGCCTGCCCGCCTGCGCGCGCGCCGCAGCCCCTATGTAGCTGCCAGAATCGCTGCCACGATGCACACATCAGACCCCTGTCACGCACCATGCGGCCACGTGCGGGCCAGCGGTCAGCCTCATCCGCCTCATGTTCGGACCGTTCGCGAATGGCATGCGCAATCGCATGCGGCGCGAGCCTTTAAACCGGCCAGAGCGGCCCTTCCTGCATCGCGCCGATCTGCTCGCGCATTTCGAGGATGCGGTCTTCCCAATAGCGCTGCGTGTTGAACCACGGAAACGCCGCCGGAAATGCCGGGTCGTCCCAGCGACGCGCGAGCCACGCCTGGTAGTGAATCAGCCGCAGCGTGCGCAACGCTTCGACCAGATACAGTTCGCGCGGCTCGAACTCGCAGAAGTCTTCGTAACCGGCGAGCAGATCCGTCAGCGCACGCGAGGCCTCCGCGCGCTCACCCGGCAGCAGCAGCCACAGATCCTGCACCGCCGGACCCATGCGGCTGTCGTCGAAGTCGACGAAATGCGGGCCCGCGTCGGTCCACAACACATTGCTCGGATGACAGTCGCCGTGCATGCGCAACATGCGGATATCGCCGGCACGTTCGAACGCGCGCTCGACACCTTCGAGCGCGAGATTCACCACGGTCTCCCATGCGGTGCGCACGTCGTCGGGCACGAAGTGCTGCGCGAGCAGGAAGTCGCGCGGCTCATAGCCGAATGTCTGGATGTCGAGCGTGGGCCGTTCGGCGTAGTCCTGCGTCTGCCCAATCGCATGAATGCGGCCGATGAAACGACCCAGCCATTCGAGCGTGTCGCGCCGGTCGAGATCCGGCGCGCGGCCGCCGCGGCGCTCGAAGATCGAGAAGCGAAAACCGTCGAAGGTATGCAGCGTGCGGCCGTCCAACGTACGCGCAGGCACCGCCGGAATCTCACGAGCGGCGAGATCGGCGACGAACGCATGTTCTTCGAGGATGGCGGCATCGCTCCAGCGCTCCGGGCGATAGAACTTCGCGACCACGGGCGGGCCGTCTTCGACGCCCACCTGGTACACGCGATTTTCGTAGCTGTTGAGCGGCAGCATGCGGCCATCGGTGCGCACGCCGATCGTGCTGAGCACGCTGTCGAGCGCGTCGAGCACGATTTCCGGCTGGAGCCGGGCGAAAGGCACGGCGCTCTGCGCGCCGTCCTGGGAGTCGAGGTTGTCGTCGTTCATGCCCGCATTGTGCGCCGGGCCGCCGTCAAAGACGAGAGCGACGGCTCACGATACGGATTACAACTCAGCTACAACGCGCCTGGACTTCGACAGCAAAATGCCGTCAGTGCATCTGCGCGCTCGACGGGCGGACCTGCTCGCCGGTGTCGATCAGGTCTTCGAGAAAAAAGGGTTCAGTATTCAGATGCGGCGATGCACCGGGCTCGCCGGCGTACCACGCCACCATGGCCATGTCGCCAAGAATGCGCATGACGATTCCGCGCGCGCCTTGCGGCACGGCGATATGCACCGATCGGACAATGGAACCGATTTGCATGATGTTTCCCCGTTTCTCCCGTAGCCGGCTTTGTGATTTCATGCCGGTCAAGGTGATGATAAAAGCGCCGCTTCGCCGCCAACGTTGCGTACGCACCCAATCTGCTGCGCGTGATTCGCGTGAGAGGTTCGAGTGATTGTTCCCGTTTTACGCGCCGTTGGAAAGCGCGAATTAAAGGCTGTTCACCCGTCGTTTCGCCCTATTCCAATTAGGCTGCGCGCGACCGATGATCTGGGCGTAAAACCTCGTAACGAGACCATCATAAACCCTGCTGGGGTGGGATATCAAAAACGTGCACCGTCAGGGCGATTCGTTTAATCGGCGCACCACGCCCTCATCGCGCCACGGTCTGCGCCGCCGCGCGCGCCATATTCAGCGCGGCCGCCGCGTCGCGTGTGCGCACGGCAGCTCCCTTCGCGCTTTCGAGCGGGCACGCTAGCCATGTGGATCGTTCGTCTCGCGCTGCGGCGTCCCTACACCTTCGTCGTGCTGGCGCTGCTCCTGCTGATCGTCGGGCCGCTCATGATTCTGCGCACGCCGACCGACATCTTCCCGAACATCGACATTCCCGTGCTCTCGGTGATCTGGTCGTATAACGGCCTGCCCGCCGACGAGATGGAAAAGCGCATCGTGCTCAACTACGAGCGCGGATTGTCGGTGGCGGTGAACGATATCGAACACACGGAATCGACCTCGCTGAACGGCATCGCGGTCATCAAGATCTTTTTCCAGCCGCACGCCAATATCAACGAAGCGCTCGCGCAGGTCACCGCGCTGTCGCAAGCACAGTTGCGCTCGCTGCCGCCTGGCATCACGCCGCCGTTCATCCTGCGCTACAACGCGTCGACGGTGCCGATCCTGCGGCTCGCGCTGTCGTCCGCGTCGCTCACCGAGCAGGAGCTGTACGACTTCGGCAACAACTTTCTGAAGACGCAGCTCGCCACCGTACCCGGTGCGTCGGCGCCGTTGCCCTATGGCGGCAAGCAGCGGCAGATCATGGTCGATATCGATTCGCGCAAGTTGCAGGAGCGCAATCTCTCGCCGCTCGACGTGGTCAACGCCGTCACCGCGCAGAATCTGATCCTGCCGTCGGGCACCGCGAAAATCGGCTCGACCGAATACTCGGTGGAAATGAACGGCAGCCCGGATTCGCTGGCCGGTCTGAACAACATCCCGATCCGCTCGACGGCCAACGGCACCGTTTATATCCGCGACGTCGCGCATGTGCGCGACGGTTTTCAACCGCAGACCAACATCGTGCGCGTGAACGGCCAGCGCGCGTCGCTGCTCACGATCAACAAAAGCGGCAACACGTCCACGCTCGATATCGTCGACCGCATCAAGACGATGATGCCGACGCTGCGCAATCTCGTGCCCGCGTCGCTGAATATTGATCCCGTCGCCGATCAGTCGCTGTTCGTGCGCGCGTCGGTGCAGGGCGTGCTGCGTGAAGCGTTGATCGCTGCGTGCCTGACCGGTCTGATGATTCTGCTGTTCCTCGGCAACTGGCGTGCGACGCTGATCATCTTCGTGTCGATTCCGTTGTCGATGATCACGTCGATCATCGCGCTGTCGATCCTCGGCGAAACCATCAACATCATGACGCTCGGCGGGCTCGCGCTCGCGGTCGGGATTCTGGTCGACGATGCGACGGTGGCGATCGAAAACATCAGCCATCAACTGGAACAGGGCAAGACGCTCGAACAGGCGATTCTCGACGGCGCGCATCAGATCGCGATTCCGACGCTGGTGTCGACCCTGTCGATCTGCATCGTGTTCGTGCCGATGTTTCTGCTCACGGGCGTCGCACACTATCTGTTCATTCCGCTCGCCGAAGCCGTGGTGTTCGCGATGCTGGCGTCCTATTTCTTCTCGCGCACGCTGGTGCCGACGCTCGCGAAATATCTGCTGCGTCATCACCACAAACCGGCCGAGCTGCATCACGCGCCCGCGCAGACGCGCAATCCGTTCATGCGCGTGCACTACGCTTTCGAACGCGGGTTTGCGCGTCTGCGCCAGCGCTATCGCGTGTTTCTCGAAGCGCGCGTCGCGCGGCCGGGTCTGTTCGTGACGCTGTTTCTGCTTGGCTGTGGTGCATCGATGCTGCTGATGCCGTTCCTCGGGCGTGACTTTTTCCCGGCCGTCGACGCCGGTACGATCGCACTGCATCTGCGTGCCAAAACCGGCATGCGGGTCGAGGAAACCGCCGTGCTCACCGATCGCGTCGACATGCGGATTCGCCAGTTGATCCCGGCGGGCGAGCTGCATTCGATCATCGACAATATCGGCTTGCCGGTGTCGGGCATCAACCTCTCATACAGCAACACGGGCACGATCGGCACCTCGGATGCCGACGTGCTGATCACGCTGAATCCCGATCATCATCCGAGCGCCGACTACGTGCGCACGTTGCGGCACACGCTCACCGACGAATTCCCCGGCGTGCAGTTCGCGTTCCTGCCTGCGGATATCGTCAGCCAGACGCTCAACTTCGGCATGCCGTCGCCAATCGACATTCAGATCGTCGGCCGCGATGTGGCCGGCAATCGCGTGTTCGCCGCGAACTTGCTGCACCGTTTGCGCACGGTGCCGGGTCTGGCCGATGTGCGCATCCAGCAGCCCGCCGACTTGCCGCGCATCTTCATCGACGTCGATCGCACGCGCGCGCAGCAAGCCGGTTTCTCGCAACGCGAGATCGCGAGCAATCTGCTGATCACCCTGTCCGGCAGCCAGCAAACCACGCCGACGTTCTGGCTCAATCCGCGCAATGGCGTGAGCTACAACGTGATCACCGAAGCGCCGCAATACACGATCGATTCGCTGCAATCACTCGCGAACATCCCTTTGAACGCGAACGGCCGCACCAACATTCTCGGCTCGCTCGCCACCATGAGGCGCGAAGCCGCCAACGCGGTGCTCACGCACTACAACGCGCAGACCACGATCGACATTTTCGGCACGGCCGACGGCCGCGATCTCGGCGGCGTCTCCGACGACATGCGCAAGATCGTCGACGAAGCCCGGGCCGAACTGCCCAAGTCCTCGACCATCGAAATCCGCGGCCAGGTGCAGACCATGAACGATTCGTTCTCGGGCCTGTTCGCCGGTCTCGTGTTCGCGATCGTGCTGGTGTATCTGCTGATCGTGGTGAACTTTCAGTCATGGCTCGATCCGTTCATCATTATCACCGCGCTGCCGGGTGCGCTCGCGGGCATCGTGTGGATGCTGTTTCTCACGCACACTACCCTGTCGATTCCCGCGCTGACGGGGGCGATCATGTGTATCGGCATCGCCACCGCCAATTCGATTCTTGTAATCAGCTTCGCGCGCGAACAGTTGCTCGAACATGGCGACGCGACCCGTGCGGCAATCGAAGCGGGCTTCACGCGTTTTCGTCCGGTGCTGATGACGGCGCTCGCGATGGTGATCGGCATGGTGCCAATGGCGACCGGTCTCGGCGAAGGCGGCGAGCAGAATGCGCCGCTCGGGCGCGCGGTGATCGGCGGGCTGACGGTCGGTACGCTGGCGACGCTGATCTTCGTGCCGGTGGTGTTCTCGATGATCTACCGGCGGCTCGCGGCGCGGCGTCAGCGGGCGGCCGGGCATGTGGTGGGTAAGCCATGAGGCAAGAAGCGATACACATGGCACGCGATACGATGCGCGACACCGCATGCAATACAAGAGGCAGCGTCGACTGCCCGCGCAAATACATAGGGGAAGTTTGATGGAAGCACAACGTCCAGACGGTTCCGGCAGCGCGCGCGATCCCGCGAAAGCGAAGCGCACGCGCTGGCTCGTCGTCGTGCTGGCCGTGGTAATGATCGCGCTCGCAGCCCAGGGCATCTGGTCGCGTCACAGTGCGCACGCGGCGCTCGAACGCGACGCCGAGCATGCGAGGCAGATGAGCGTCGAAGTCGTGCGCCCGCAGAAGTCGTCGGCCGGACTCGATCTCGTTTTGCCCGGCAACGTGCAGGCCTTTCTCGACACGCCGATTTACGCACGCACCAACGGCTATCTGAAAAAGTGGTACGCCGACATCGGCGCGCGCGTGAAAAGCGGTCAATTGCTCGCGGAAATCGACACGCCGGAAGTGGACGATCAACTGCGCGCCGCCCGCGCCGATCTCGCGAACGCCAACGCGAACTATGCGCTCGCGAAAAGCACCGCCGATCGCTGGAGCGAGATGCTGAAGAGCAGATCGGTGTCGAAGCAGGAGACCGACGAGAAGGTCGGCGACATGCTCGCGAAGAAAGCCACGCTCGACGCGGCGCGTTTCAACGTCGCGCGTCTGGAGAAGACGCAGTCGTTCCAGAAGGTGTATGCGCCGTTCGACGGCATGGTGACGGCGCGCAACGTCGACGTCGGCGCGTTGATCGACGCGGGCAGCGCGGGTGGGCCCGCGAAGGAACTGTTTCATGTTGCGCAGGCGGATCGGCTGCGCGTGTATGTGAATGTGCCGCAGGCTTATGCGCAACAGGTGCGTGCCCAGCAGACAGCGTTTCTCACGCTGACCGAAACGCCGTCGCGGCATTATCCGGGCACGGTGGCGCGCACCGCGGGCGCTGTCGATCAGCAGCAACGGACCATGCTGGTCGAGGTCGATGTCGACAATCGCCATGGCGATTTGCTGCCGGGGGCCTATGCGCAGGTGCATTTCGCGTTGGGCGCGGGCGCGGCGCCGTTCACGGTGCCGGGCAACGCTTTGCTGTTCCGCCCAGATGGCGTGAAGGTCGCGACCGTGGATGCGCAACGCAAGGTGAAACTGCTGCCGGTGTCGCTCGGGACTGACTTCGGCACGCGGGTTGCGATTGCGTCCGGGCTGCACGGCGACGAGCAGGTGATCTTGAATCCGCAGGACTCGATTGTCGACGGCGCGCCTGTGCGGATCGTGCCGCGCAAAGCAGAAGGGGCGGCGGGTGCTTCGGGTGCGGGGGCGGGTGGTGACGGAGCGGCTGGCGCTTCGGCGGCGGCGGCGAGGGCATCGTCATGACCGCGCGAGCAGCACACCGCAGCATGACGGCCACGCCCGGGTGCGCCCTCATGCCCGTTTCCATGGGCGCGTCAGCATGCGCACTGACCTTGGCCATCACCCTCACCGCTTGCACCGTCGGCCCCGACTACGTCAAGCCACCCACACCCGCCGCAGCTACCTTCAAGGAACTCGAAGGCACCGGCTGGAAGCCCGCGCAACCCGCCGACATGCTGACGCGCGGCGCCTGGTGGAGCATCTACGCGGACCCATCGCTCGATGCGCTCGAACAGCAGGTCGCAGGCGCGAATCAGAACGTGCAGGCGGCCGAAGCGCGCTTTCGCGCCGCACGCGCCACGGTCGCGCAATATCGTTCGAGCTTCTTCCCGCTGGTCACCGCGAATGCCGCCTACTCGCGCGCGCGATCCTCGGAAAACGTGCTGCACAAATCGACCGCCGGCCTCACGCTGAACGACTACCTCGTGCAGGCCGACGCGTCGTGGGAACCTGACCTGTGGGGCCGCGTGTCGCGCAGCGTCGAAGGGGCGAAAGCGCAGGCGCAGGCCAGCGCCGCCGACACGCAAGCCGTGCTCCTGTCAATGCAGGCCGAACTCGCGACAGACTACTTCGAACTGCGCGGGCTCGATCAGGAGCGCCAGCTTCTCGACGACACGATCAAGGCCTATCGCGAAGCGCTGGATCTGACGCAGCATCGCTACGCCGGCGGCATCGCCACCGATGCCGACGTCGCACAGGCGCAGACGCAACTGAAAACCACCGAAGCACAAGCACTCGAGCTCGGCGTGCAGCGCGCGCAGCTCGAACACGCAATCGCGATCCTGATCGGCCAGCCGCCCTCCACTTTCTCGCTGCCGGTCGCGCCGCTCGCGGCCGTGCCCGTGGTGGCGCAAGCGGGCGTGCCGTCCGCGCTGCTCGAACGGCGGCCCGACATCGCGGCCGCGGAAAGGCAGGTCGCCGGGATGAACGCGCAGATCGGCGTGGCGACGGCGGCATTCTTCCCGAACCTGATTCTGTCGGTGACGGGCGGCCTCGAAGCGACCAACTACAGTCAATGGCTGCTCGCGCCGAGCCGCTTGTGGTCGCTCGGGCCGGCTCTCGCGGGCACATTGCTCGATTTCGGCGGACGCGCATCCGCGAAGGAACAGGCCCGCGCGCACTACGACGAAAGCGTCGCGCAATACCGGCAAACGGTGCTCGCCGCATTCGGCCAGGTCGAGGACAATCTCGCCGCGCTGCGCGTGCTCGAACAGGAAGCCGCCGCGCAGGACGACGCGGTGGCCGCCGCGCAGCGCGCGCTGTCGGTCGTGTCGGACCGCTATAAAAACGGCGCGATCACGTATCTCGACGTGGTCGTCGCGCAAACGACGGCGCTCACCAACGAGCGCAATGCGGTGTCGATCGCACGCCGCCGGATGGCCGCGAGCGTCGCGCTGGTCAAGGCGCTCGGCGGCGGCTGGGATGCGTCGACGCTGCCGACCGACGAGCAGCTCGTGCATCCGTCGCCGCCGGCCAGCGATGCAGCGGCGCAGGGTTAGCGCCCGGGTAGCTATCGGTTTCAGTGAGCAGGCTTTACTGCGTCGAACAGCCGTGCTGCGCCTGCTGAGCACTCACGCAAGCATGACGCTTCACGGCGGCGGCGCCGCGCATCGCGCCGGCCTGCATCTCTATTTCAGCGTATCCTTAACTCCTTTTGCGCGTTTCGCTTTCCCCAAGGAGATTTTTTCGTGACCCCGCCGCCGGAATCCCTGCGGACTGCTACCTCGGCTGCTCCTTCTTCGTCTGCTTCTCCCAACGTTTCCGCCGTGCCCGACATTCCCTACCTCGAACGCGGCAGCCGCGCCTATTGGCGTGCCAGCATCGCACTGCTGTTCGCCGGTTACGCGACCTTCTCGCTGCTGTACTGTGTGCAGCCATTGCTGCCGTCGTTTTCCGCGGCGTTCGACGTGACGCCCGCGCAAAGCAGCTTATCGCTCTCGCTCACCACCGCCGCGCTCGCGCTCGCCGTGTTCGTCGCCGGCTTCGTCTCCGAAGGCTGGAGCCGTCACAAGCTAATGACGCTGTCGCTGACCGTGTCCGCGTTGCTGACGATCGGCGTGTCGATCGCGCCGCAGTGGCATCAGTTGCTCGTGCTGCGCACGCTCCTCGGTCTCGCGCTCGGCGGCGTGCCCGCCGTCGCGATGGCCTACCTCGCCGAGGAAGTGCATCCCGACGGCCTCGGTCTTGCAATGGGGCTTTATGTGGGCGGCACGGCGATCGGCGGCATGGCGGGACGCGTGATCACGGGTGTCGTCGCGGATCTGTTTTCCTGGCGCATGGCGATCGGCACGATCGGCGTGCTCGGCCTTCTGTCGATGCTCGCGTTTCGCGCGCTGCTGCCGCCGTCGCGTCATTTCGTGCCGCGGCGCGGACTCGGCTTCGCGCATCACCGCACCGCGCTGCTTAAGCAGTTCACGCGGCCGGGTCTGCCCTTGCTGTTCCTGCTCGGCTTCGTGCTGATGGGCAGCTTCGTCACGCTGTACAACTACATCGGCTACCGGCTGCTCGCGCCGCCGTATCGATTGAATCAAACGGAAATCGGCGCGATCTTCGTCGTGTATCTGACCGGTGTGATCGCGTCGCCATGGTCGGGGCGCATGGCCGATACGTTCGGCCGCGCGCGCGTGCTCACCGGCAGTTTGCTGCTGATGCTGCTCGGTCTCGCCCTCACGATGCTGCATCCGCTGGCGATGATCGCCACCGGCATCGCGTGCGTCACGTTCGGATTTTTCGCCGGGCACTCGGTGGCGAGCGGTTGGGTCGGACGCCTCGCCAAGGACGCGAAAGGCCAGGCCGCCGCGCTCTACCTGCTCGCGTATTACATTGGTTCGAGCGTGGTCGGTTCGTACGGCGGCCGCGTGTGGGCCGGTCATGGATGGAATGGCGTCGCCGGACTCGTGGGCGCGTTGCTCGTCATCGGGCTCGTTGCGGCGAGGCGTTTGCGCGGACGCGAAAAGGCGGCCGCCTAAAAGCTCGAATCTGTTCGCGCCGCCACCCATTGCGCATTGAATCGCACCAAAAAGTAAGGCCCGCGTAAGCAAACACTTCATTTTTTTCGATCTGTTTGCTGCGCCGCGCCAATCGTGGGGAGCCTTGCCACAGCGCATTCAGCGCCTTGCGAAAAGTCGCCGCGGCGCCGCACGTCATTGCTACGCCGATCTAACGGTCTTCTATACTCAAATCGAGCGGGGGCGGTGAATGACTCCGGCAGATCGAGCCGCCCCTTCGCGACCAATACATAGCAACCATGTTGCATGGGAGACGAATATGATGACCTACTTCACGATCGGCGATTTCATCCTCGTCATTCCGATGGCGCTCGCGGGCGCGCTATTTGTCGGCGCGCTACCCTGCAAGACGGAAATGCGGCACAACGCGCTGCGTGTGCTGGGCGCACTGATCGGCGTGATTTGCGCAGTCGCGCTGGTTGAAGGTCTGCCGGCGCTGGTGTAGCGCACAGTAAAAAAGCCGCCTCACGGGCGGCTTTTTCGCTTCTGCTCATCGGCTTTCTGCGGATGCGGGTCGCGATGATCAGATTGCCTGATCCGTCGACGGCTTCTCCCACAGATTGACTCCGCCTTCGGTCGCGTAGCGGTCGATCTCCGCGAGTTCGTCCTTCGTGAACGCGAGGTTCTTCAACGCACCGACGTTCTCGCGCACCTGCTCCGCGCGGCTCGCGCCGATCAGCACCGACGTCACGCGCGAATCGCGCAATGCCCACGCCAGCGCCATTTGCGCGAGGCTCTGCCCGCGACGCTGCGCGATGTCGTTGAGCTTGCGCACGTGCTCGATGTTTTGCGGGCTCAAATGCTCCTGCTTCAACGAACCGCCGCCCGGCTTGTTGACGCGCGCATCGTCCGGCACGCCATTCAGGTATTTGCCGGTGAGCAAACCCTGCGCGAGCGGCGTGAAGGCGATCGTGCCAGCGCCGACCTTCTCCAGCGTATCCAGCAGCTCATGCTCGATCCAGCGGTTGAGCATGTTGTACGCGGGCTGATGGATCAGCAGCGGCACCTTGTACTCGGCGAGCAGCTTCGTCATTTCGAGCGTCTTGGTTGCCGAGTAAGACGAAATGCCGATGTACAGCGCCTTGCCTTGTTGCACGGCGCTCGCCAATGCACCGGCGGTTTCCTCGAGCGGCGTGTCGGCATCGAAACGATGCGAATAGAAGATGTCGACGTAGTCGAGTCCCATGCGTTGCAGGCTCTGATCGAGACTCGCGAGCACGTACTTGCGCGAGCCGCCACCCTGGCCGTACGGACCCGGCCACATGTCCCAACCGGCCTTCGACGAAATCAGCAGCTCGTCGCGATACGGTTTGAAATCGTCCTTGAACAGACGCCCGAAGTTCGTCTCCGCGCTGCCGTACGGCGGCCCGTAGTTGTTCGCGAGGTCGAAGTGGGTGATACCGAGATCGAACGCCGTGCGCAGGATGTCGCGCTGCGTGGAGATCGGCGTGGTGTCGCCGAAGTTGTGCCACAAGCCGAGCGACAGCGCCGGCAGTTTGAGACCCGACTTGCCGCAGACGCGGTATTGCATGTCCGAATAGCGTTCGGAAGCTGCTTCGTAAGCCATTGCTAGTGTCCTTGTTGGTGAAGTCGCCCGGTCAATGCGGGCGTGAGGCGATCACACGTTGCGAGAGGCGGGCTGCTTTATAGGTTTATGCGAAGTGCAGCCAGAGCGCTATGGTAGCCAATCGACGCGATGCGTGCAGACGCCCAGTATGCGGGATGGACGATGGCTTGCGGGTCCCTTACACTTTGGCCGGTCGAAGCTTATGGGAGGAATGCATGACGAAGGCTATTTCATTCGCGCTGCTCGTCGGCGGGATCGTGTTGCTGTATTTCGGCGGGCAGGCGTTCAATTCGGTGAGCAGCGACGTCGCGCGCGTGTTCACCGGTTCGCCGAGCAACAAGGCGATCATGCTGATCGTGGCCGGCGTGATCGCCACGCTCGCCGGAGTCACGGGAATCGCGCTGTCCGGACGCAAACGGTAAGCGCTGATGGACGGGTGCGGCGCCTGGCGTTCGATCGCATGAAATGAACGCACACGAGCGCCGCCGCCAACGATAAAAAGCTAAAACGCCACTTCAGGCTTCGCAGCCGAACGGGTGCCCGGCAACGGCACATTGCTCGCGCCGTGATACGTGTACACCAGAGAAAACTTCACCTGGTCGCTGAGGTTTTTGCCCGCTGAGTGCAGCGTGTTGCAGTGGAAGAAAACGACGTCCCCGGCCTTCAGTTCGGGCGACACCGCCGCGCGAATCCAGGCCTGATTCTCTTCGAGGTCGGAGCGGAAAAATTTGGCTTCGTCAAACCGGTCGGACGTGAACGGCTCGCTGTGAGACTTCGGCACGAGCCACAGCGCACCGTTATCGACGGTTTCCGAACCGACCGCGAGCCACACCGATACCAGATCGTCACGCTCGAACGACCAGTAGCGCACATCGCGATGCCAGCCGGTCAGGCTGCCGTATGCGGGATGCTTGGTCATCATGCAGTTGTGATGCGCGCGCGACAGGCGCGGCTCTTCACCGAAGTACAACTCCATCCAGCCGCGAATTTCCGGCGCAGTCGCCCACTGCGCGAACGCCGGATGGCGCCCATACGCATCCAACAGCCGCCGCACCGTATGGCCGCCCGGCGCGTGTTTCGACGACGGCGCGCCGGGGTACTGCAGATCCGCTTCGAATTCGATCGGCACCGCCGCTTCCTGCAACTGCTGCTGCGCGATCTGCTTCAATTCGGCGCAACGCTCGGGCGACACCAAATCGGGCACCACGACGAAGCCCTGCTCCCGCAACGTCTGAATTTGCTCTTTCTTCGAATGGAATGACATGGTGATCCGTTACTGTCGACTAGCCGATGCTCGATTGTAAAACGGGCGCGATCGCACTGCGCGCAGTTTCACCCGCCGACGCGACGCAGCCTGACTCACGACTTTCACGCGCAGGAACGCCGGTACGGCACAGCGACGGGGCAAACGCGCACGATAATCGACCGCGGCGTGCCCGCCGCGCGGGCGTGCGTTGCGCTCCATCTTCGTAATAACCCGTATTCGCAGGGTAAAAACCCGACTTTTTGGCGTCATGAATCACGTGTAGCCTGCACGCATGTTGATCGCCGCTCCCGCACTTTTGCGTCGTGCCCAGGCCGCCCAGGCCCGCGCCGCCGAGCTCCGTGCTTTTTTCCGACGAATTCCGGGCTTTCGTGCCGTCCCTCGGGACACCGCCTTTGGCATGTTTGCTGCTGCTATTGGCGCACCCTCCGTCGCGCGACACGTTGCCTACCTGTGAAGCCATGCATACTCTTCTGAGCACCCGTCTTACCCGCGCCGCACTGAAAGCGGCGCGCCCCGCGCGCCGCCACGTCGTGCGCGCGCTGCGTCATCACGCCACGCGCACCCGCGCGTTGGGCGAACAGTGGCGCGATGCCAAAGCGGTCGACGGCATTCGCACGTGGTTCCACACATTCTTCTCAGCACTGCGCCTGCAAGGCAGTTCACGCCGCTTCTCGCTGCGCACGCTGCTGCGCAAACCGACACCGCTGCGGCTCACCGCCGCGCAACGCGCACCGGTTCCCGCGCAGCAGAATACGAGCCGCCGCCCGCGTCGCATGTCGACGAGCAGCAGCAGCGGCTGGTTCGTGTTCGCGTTTGCGAGCCGTTAAGACGGGGCTCGGACACGCACCCCGCCGCTATCGCTAGCGCGGTTTCCGAACAGACGCGCGCGTGGCGGTTTCCCATGACGCGGAGTAACCGCGCGACGAAGCAGCGACGCACTACGCAATAGGCGATAAAAAAACCCCGCCCGGCTCACGCCGGCGGGGTTTTTGTTTGAAGCGGGCAGCGCGTGCTGATTAGGCGAGCGCGGCAACCGGTTCGGTGCCGGCGGCTTCCGCCAGCGCGAGCGCCTTGTCCGTGGATTCCCACGTGAATTCCGGCTCTTCGCGGCCGAAGTGACCATAGGCCGCGCTCTTCTCATAGATCGGGCGCAGCAGGTCGAGCATCTGGATAATGCCCTTCGGACGCAGGTCGAAATGCTCCTGCACCAGACGCGTGATCGTCGCATCCGACACGCGGCCCGTGCCGAACGTGTTGACCATCACCGAAGTCGGCTGCGCAACGCCGATCGCGTACGACACTTGAATCAGGCAGCGCGACGCGAGGCCGGCGGCCACGATGTTCTTCGCGACATAACGGCCTGCATAGGCCGCCGAGCGATCGACCTTCGACGGGTCCTTGCCCGAGAACGCACCGCCACCGTGGGGCGCCGCACCGCCGTACGTATCGACGATGATCTTGCGGCCCGTCAGGCCGCAATCGCCTTGCGGACCGCCAATCACGAAACGGCCGGTCGGGTTCACCAGGAACTTGATGTCGCCCTTGATGAGTTCGGCGGGCAGCGTCGGCTTGATGACTTCTTCGATCACGGCTTCGCGCAGCGTGTCCAGATCGATGTCCGGCGAGTGCTGCGTGGACAGCACGACGGTGTCGATCGAATGCGGCTTGCCGTCGACATAACGCACGGTGACCTGCGACTTCGCATCCGGGCGCAGCCACGGCAGACGGCCGTCGCGGCGCAGATTCGCCTGACGTTCGACCAGACGGTGCGACAAATGGATCGGCAGCGGCATCAGCTCCGGCGTTTCTTCACACGCGTAACCGAACATCAGGCCCTGGTCGCCGGCGCCTTGATCGAGGTTGTTGTCGTGCGCGCGGTCCACGCCCTGGGCGATGTCTGGCGATTGCTTGTCGTACGCGACGAGCACGGCGCAGCCGCGGTAGTCGATGCCGTAATCGGTGTTGTCGTAGCCGATGCGCTTGATGGTATTGCGCGCGATCTGGATGTAATCGACGTTCGCCGTGGTCGTGATTTCACCGGCCAGCACGACCAGGCCCGTGTTGCACAGCGTTTCTGCTGCGACACGCGAGTATTTGTCCTGCGCCAGGATCGCATCGAGAATCGCGTCCGAGATTTGATCCGCGACTTTGTCGGGATGGCCTTCGGAGACGGATTCGGAAGTGAAGAGATAGTCGTTTGCCACGTTGCAGACTCCTGTTTGGTGGTTACGGTTGAGTTTCACGTAGCCAGCTTCGGGAGTCTGAAGCGGCGACGCTTTAGCGGATTACTTTGACCGGCCGGCGCATATCACATGGATCGCACCCGCCAGCTTCGCCCCGCAAGTTGTCTATTAACTCGGCGAAGCCCTTATTATAGCGACTTCCTTTGATTGTCACAGAGTGTCCACGAGTGCGGTATTACGTCAATTTCTCCGCTTTCCTGAAATCCGTCGTGCGCAGCGCCTCTTCTTTCCTGGAGGCGGCATGCTGAGCCGCTATGGCGCGAAGCTCGCGATCGGGCTGTTGAAACTTTTTGCACTGCTGCCCTATGGCCTCGTCGCCCGTTTCGGCGACGGGCTCGGCTGGCTGCTCTATCAGATTCCGAGCCGCCGCAAGCGCATCTTGCACACCAATCTGACGCTGTGCTTTCCCGAGTGGAGCGACGAGCGCCGCGAAGATGTCGCGCAGAAACACTTCCGCCACGCGATCCGCAGCTACATCGAACGCAGCGTGCAGTGGTTCGGCTCGGCGAAGAAACTCGAAAAGTTGATCCAGCTCGACAGCGCGATCGATCTGACGGACCCGAACCTGCCGCCTACGCTGTTTCTCGGCTTTCACTTCGTCGGCATCGAGGCCGGGTCGATCTTCCTGAACTACTCGCTCAAGCGTCAATGCGGCTCGCTGTATCAGCCGATGTCGAACCCGGAACTCGAAGAGGTCGCCAAAGCGGCGCGCGCGCGTTTCGGCGCGGACATGGCGAGCCGCGCCGACAGCGCGCGCATCGTGCTGCGCTGGCTGCGCGAACGCAAGCCGGTGATGCTCGGCGCCGACATGGACTACGGCGCGCGCAATTCCACCTTCGTGCCGTTCTTCGGCGTGCCGACCTGCACGCTGACCGCGGTGGGGCGTCTCGCGAAGGTCGGCCGCGCGCAGGTCGTGCCGTTCATCGGCGAAGTGCTGCCGAACTACAAGGGTTACCGCCTCAAGGTATTCAAGCCCTGGGACAACTATCCCACCGGCGACGACGACTTGGACGCGCGGCGCATGAACGCCTTCCTCGAAGAGCAGATTCCGCTGCTGCCCGAGCAGTATTACTGGGTGCACAAGCGCTTCAAGACCCGGCCGCCGGGCGTCCCGAGCGTGTACTGACCCGGTTCGACCTGAACGACGCCGGCGCAGCCAGCCGGACAAGCCGCCCGAACGCGGAAATAACGCGGCGTTCGGCTCACCTGCCGGCGCGTCACTTACAATAGCGCGATGAAACTGAAATTCACCAAGATGCACGGCGCGGGCAATGACTTCGTCGTGCTCGACGGCTTCACCCGACCGGTCAACCTGAGCCCGGCGCAGGTGCGCGCGCTCGCGGACCGGCACTTCGGCGTCGGCGCCGATCAATTGCTGCTGGTCGAAAAGCCCACCGTGGATGGCGTCGATTTCCGATATCGCATCTTCAATTGCGACGGCGGCGAGGTCGAGCACTGCGGCAATGGCGCGCGCTGCTTCGTCAAGTTCGTGCGCGACCGCGGCCTGACCGATCGGCGCAGCGTGCGCGTGCAAGTGCAGAAGGGCATCATTACGCTGACCGTGCAGGACAACGGTGAAGTGCTGGTCGACATGGGCGCGCCGGTGTTCGACCCGGCACGCGTGCCGTTCGCCACCAAGGGCCTCGAAGGGCGCCGCGAAGGCACGGACACGCTCTGGCCGCTCGACGTGAACGGCACGACGCGCTGGATTTCAGTGGTGTCGATGGGCAATCCGCACGCCGTGCAGGTGGTCGACGATGTCGAAGCGTTCCCGGTGCTGGTCGAAGGCCCGGTGATCGAACGCCATGCGCGCTTCCCGCAGCGGGTGAATGCGGGCTTCATGCAGATCGTCGGCCGCAGCGAGATCAGGCTGCGCGTGTATGAACGCGGCGCGGGCGAAACGCTCGCGTGCGGCACGGGCGCCTGCGCGGCGGTTGCGGCGGGCATCCGGCGCGGGCTGCTGGACGCACCGGTGCTGGTCCACACGCACGGCGGCAAGCTGACGATCACGTGGGACAGCACCCGCGAAGGCGAACCGCTGCTGATGGCGGGCCCCGCCGCCACCGTTTTCGAAGGCGAGATCGAACTGGCCGACTCGTTGGCCGCTTAAACTCATTGACCGATGCGCCGCCCTTGGGGCGTCGTCCCGTAGTCCTTTAGCCGAAACCATGAACGATCGCGAAGTCGCCGAATACCTGCTCGCCAACCCCGAATTCTTCGCCGAACACGCGGAAATGCTCGCGACCATCCGGCTTGCGAACCCGCACGGCAAAGCCGCGGTGTCGCTGCAGGAACGGCAGATGGAAATGCTGCGCGACAAGAACAAGCATCTCGAACGGCGCCTCGCCGAACTGCTGCGTTACGGCCACGAGAACGACAGCATCGCGTCGAAATTCAACCGCTGGACCATCCGCGTGATAGCGGAGCGCGATCCGTACGCGCTGCCGCGCACGATCGCCACCGGCTTGCGCGAGATTTTCGACGTGCCGCAGGCCGCGCTGCGCGTGTGGGACGTGGCCGAGCCTTACGCTCAGGCCGACTTCGCGCGCCACGTCGGCGAGGAAGTGCGCATTTTCGCGGGCAGTCTCACGACGCCGTACTGCGGCGCGAACACCGGCTTCGAAGCCGCGCAGTGGCTAACTCCGGCGGTCGGCGCGGTGGCGGACGAGAGCGCGTGCGGCAGTGCCACGTCCGAGTCGGCGCACGTCACTGAATCGATTGCGTTGCTCGCGCTGCGCGACCCGGAGGCCAACGAAGAGGCGCCCACCTTCGGTCTGCTGGTGATGGGCTCGGCCGATGCGCGCCGCTTCCACGACGGCATGGCCACCGATTTCCTGACGCAGATCGGCGCGCTGGCGAGCGCCGCGCTGAGCCGTCTGCTGCCGCGCTGACCTGCGCCCGCCCGCACGCACGCGCCCGAGCCCGCTACCGTGACCGCCGCCGACCCGATCGCCGCGTACCTGTCGAACCTCGAACATGAGCGGCGGCTGTCGGCGCATACGCTGCGCGGCTATACCCACGAACTCGAAGAACTCAGGCTGCTGGCCAAAGGTCGGCCGCTCGAAAGCCTGAGCGCCGTCGACATTCGCGGCGCCGTAGTGCGCGCGCATGCGGGCGGCCTGACGGCGCGCTCGATCAGCCACCGGCTGTCGGCGTGGCGCGCGTTTTATCGCTGGCTCGCCGGCCGCGTCGAGCTGCCGGCCAATCCTGTCGCCACCGTGCGCGCGCCGAAGCAGGCGAGGACGCTGCCCAAGGCCCTGTCCGTCGACGACGCCACGCGCCTGATGGAAACGCCGCCCATCGCATCGCCCGAAGGGTTGCGCGATCACGCGATGCTCGAACTGTTTTACTCGTCCGGTCTGCGTCTCGCTGAACTGGTCGGCCTCGACGCCCGTTTCGCCGATGCCGACGGCTACCGTTCCGCCGGTTGGCTCAAGCTGGACTCCGCCGAAGTCGAAGTGCTCGGCAAGGGCAACCGGCGCCGCGTCGTGCCGGTCGGCAGCAAGGCGCTCGCCGCGCTGAACGCATGGCTCGCGGTGCGCGGCCAGATGGTCAAGCACGATCCGCATCCGCTGTTTCTGTCGGCGCGCGGCAACCGCCTGTCGCCGAATGTCGTGCGTGAGCGCGTGAAGCGCGCGGCGCTGGTCGCGGGCATCCCCGCCAACGTACATCCGCACGTGCTGCGGCATTCGTTCGCCACGCACGTGCTGCAGTCGAGCGGCGATCTGCGCGCCGTGCAGGAACTGCTCGGCCATGCCAGCATCACCGCTACGCAGGTCTACACCGCGCTCGATTTCCAGCACCTCGCCCACGTCTACGACCAGGCGCATCCGCGCGCCAAAAAACGCGACTGACGCCGCTTATTCGGCTTGTAGTCTCCTGCGCTTTCGCTTCACTCGCTGCGTGCGCGTTGCCACGCGGCCATTGCTCTGCTGACACCCTGATGAATACCGTTACGCTCAAACCGTCGAAAGAAAAATCGCTGCTGCGCCGCCATCCGTGGGTCTATGCCAACGCGATCGACCGCGTCGATGGCAATCCCGCGCCCGGGGCAACCGTGCTGGTGCGCGCGCACGACGGCCGCTTTCTCGCGCGCGCCGCCTACAGTCCGCATTCGCAGATCCGCGCGCGCGTGTGGAGCTTCGACGAAACCGAGCCGATCGATCACGCGTTTTTCAAACGCCGCGTGCAGCGCGCGCTCGCGCATCGTCAGACGATGGTGCACGACACCGGCGCGGTACGGCTGATTTTCGGCGAAGCGGACGGCCTGCCCGGCTTGATCGTCGATCATTACGTCGCCGCGGACGCAGGCCAGCGGAGTCAGTTGGTTTGCCAGTTCATGGCGGCGGGCGTCGAGGCGTGGAAGGAAGCAATCGTCGCGGTGCTGGTCGGCGCGACCGGCTGCCCGAATGTCTACGAACGTTCGGACGTGTCGATTCGCCAGAAGGAAGGACTCGAACAGATCACCGGCGTGCTGGCGGGCGAGGCGCCATCGGATGCGTTGATTTCGAGCGAAAACGGCGTGCGCTATCACGTCGACGTGCGCAACGGCCACAAAACCGGCTTTTACGTCGATCAGCGCGACAACCGCCTGCTGGTGCAGCAGCTCGCGCAGGATCGCGACGTGCTGAACTGCTTCTGCTACACCGGCGGCTTCTCGCTGGCGGCGTTGAAGGGTGGCGCGAAGCGGGTGGTGTCGATCGACTCGTCGGGCGAAGCTCTGGCGCTCGCCCAGCAGAACGTAACGGCCAACGGCTTCGACGCCGAACGCGCCACCTGGCTCGACGCCGACGCGTTCAGGACGCTGCGCCGTCTGTACGACGAGGGCGAGCGCTTCGACCTGATCGTGCTCGACCCGCCGAAATTCGCGCCGTCGCGCGAACACGTGGACCGCGCGTCGCGCGCTTACAAGGACATCAACCTGACCGGCCTGAAGCTGCTGCGCCCGGGCGGTTTGCTGTGCACCTACTCGTGCTCGGGCGCGATCGACTCCGAACTGTTCCAGAAGATCGTCTCCAGCGCGGCCGCCGACGCGCGCGTCGATGCGCGCATTCTCAAGCGCCTCGGCGCGGGCGTGGATCATCCGTTGCTCACGGCGTTCCCGGAAGGCGAATACCTGAAGGGTCTGCTGTTGCAAATCGCCTGATCGCCCATAATTTGAGCTTATTTTTCAGGCTCGTTTAGCGCTCGGGCGGCGCTGGCGCCGGCGGGCGGGAACCCCGACCGTCAGCGCGGGCTTGACAGATATGGTTCAATAACCGGCTACACAGGGCTGCGCGCCATCCGGCCGCCGCGCCCGGCTACGCTTTCGATCACGCACCGTTTCACGAACTACAGGCGACCAACATGCTCCCAGTCACCATCCTGACCGGCTTTCTCGGCAGCGGCAAAACCACCCTGCTCAAGCGCATCCTGAACGAAAAACACGGCATGAAGATCGCCGTCATCGAAAACGAGTTCGGCGAAGAGAACATCGACAACGAAATCCTCGTGCAGGACACCAGCGAGCAGATCATCCAGATGAGCAACGGCTGCATCTGCTGCACGATTCGCGGCGACCTGTCGCGCGTGCTGGGCGATCTGGCGGCGAAGAAACAGGCGGGCGAAGTGGACTTCGACCGCGTCGTGATCGAAACCACCGGTCTCGCGAATCCAGGCCCGGTCGCGCAGACGTTCTTCATGGACGACCAGATCGCCAGCGAATTCCTGCTCGACGCGATCATCACGCTGGTGGACGCGAAGCACGCGAACCATCAACTGGACGAACACGAAGTGGTGCAGCGTCAAGTCGGTTTCGCCGACCGCCTGTTCATCACCAAGGCCGATCTGGTCGACGAAAAGCACGTGAGCGATCTGCGCCACCGTCTGCTGCACATGAACCCGAAGGCGGCGATCAAGGTCGTCAATTTCGGCGAAGCGGACATCAAGGAAATTTTCGATCTGCGCGGCTTCAACCTGAATTCGAAGCTGGAAATCGACCCGGACTTCCTCGCCGAAGACGAGCACGCCCACAGCCACGCTCACGCGCATGACGAGCACGGCCATACGCACGCCGACCACGATCACGAAAACTGCGATCACGACCACGGCCATTGCGACCACGAAGGCCACGATCACGCGCACCATCACCATGCGCATCACGACGACAAGATCAAGTCGTTCGTGTACCGCAACGATCGGCCGTTCGATCCGAACAAGCTCGAAGATTTCCTCGGCGGCATTCTGCAGATTTATGGCGAGCGCCTGCTGCGCTACAAGGGCGTGCTGTACATGAAGGGCGTCGATCGCAAGGTCGTATTCCAGGGCGTGCATCAGATGATGGGCAGCGATCTGGCCGCAAAATGGCAGCCGGTCGAGAAGAAGACCAACAAGATGGTGTTCATCGGCATCGAACTGCCGCAAGACCTGATCACCGACGGCCTGGACGCCTGTCTCGCCTAAGCGCGGGCGCTTGCCGTGCTGCGGCAGCGGCGCGGCACACGCCGCGCTGCCGCGCTCGCCACATATGTGGCCGTATGCGCGGCGTTAATCATCTGCCGAATGCGCGTGACGTCCGGTTGCAAGGCCCCGAACAAGTCACGCGAATGAAAAGCGCGTGAAAACCCTGCTGTATTAATACGTGCACGACCATCGCTTTTTGGTCGTGCGCGCGTTATATTTTCGGGATATTGGTGCGCTGTAAGGAGATTTTCGCTAGTTGCGGTACCGGATTGTGATTCAGTTACAATACGTCCCCACTGGAGAATGACAACGAATTGCCCGGTCAGCGCGTAGGTCGCGCAGGGCCTGAAGCGGCGCCGGAAAAACTTGACCGGGAACGACGCCGACCATGCCGGCTGGCACTGCCTGACAAGGTGCGCTGCCGGCAAGCAATACCTCAGGAGCATTTGAGAATCGGTTTCCAGAGGAGTTCGGCCCCGCATTGGCGTTGCGACGCCCGGCGTGTGGGCGCCAGGCGCTTCGGCGTCACGACAGTCCACCGTTCGTGCCCGCCTTCGCGCTTCCGCGTCCTCGAGGCGCCTTTGCGGGCAATACGAAAGTGCGGGCACTATGTAAGAGTTTTGCCTCACATTGAAGAAGTAAGCCAGATGACGACGAAACGACTCTTGACCGAAGCCGAAATCCTGAAGATGAGCGACAAGGATTACATGAATGAGGATCAGCTCGCCTTCTTCAAGAACAAGCTCGAACAGCTGCAGGCGGACATTCTCCGCAATGCCGGCCAGACGACCGAGAACCTGCGCGAAACCGTAATCGTGCCGGACCCGGCCGACCGTGCAACGATCGAGGAAGAGCATGCGCTCGAACTGCGCACGCGCGACCGCGAACGCAAGCTGCTGAAGAAGGTGCAGCAATCGATCGCGCGCATCGATTCCGGCGACTACGGCTGGTGCGAGGAAACCGGTGAGCCGATCGGCATTCCGCGTCTGCTCGCGCGGCCCACGGCAACCCTGTCGCTCGAAGCGCAGGAACGCCGCGAACTGCGCCAGAAGCTGTTCGGCGACTGAAAGCCTGTGGCGCGGCTTCGGCTCCGCGCCCTGACACGCTGCTTCGTCGAGAGGCGCACGGTGAAACGTGCGCCTTTTTTCTTTTGTGCGACGCAGTCGTGCGCCGCACTGTGAAGCGGTTTCATGCCCGCCGCTGTTCGGTTTCGGCGATGCGGTTCGACATCCGACGGTCGTCGTTTTTCGTCGCATGAGGCGCCTCGCGGCGAGGCTGGCCCCTTCGCGCCGCCCGCCGCTGCACCATTGCCGCGCACGCACCCAATCCCCGGTTTTTTGTCTTATGCCATTCGGCAGCTCTTGATATGACCGCGCACGCCCTAAAATAAATCGGACATGCGCTGCACGAGCGCGCGCCGACCAGTCGAATTACAGCGTCGTGCGCCGTCCGTTTTCAGGATTCATGCGGTAGCGCGTCGCGCTGCCGCGTCCTACCCGTTTTGCAAAGAGGAACGCATATGGAGCAATTTCACGGCACGACGATCGTCTCCGTGCGCCGCGGCGACAAGGTCGCGCTCGGCGGCGACGGCCAGGTAACGCTGGGCAACATCGTCATGAAAGGCGGTGCGAAGAAGGTCCGGCGCATCTATAACGGCAAGGTGCTGGTCGGCTTCGCCGGCGGCACGGCCGACGCCTTCTCGCTGCTCGACCGCTTCGAAGCGAAGCTGGAAAAACATCAGGGCAACCTCACGCGCGCCGCCGTTGAACTCGCGAAAGACTGGCGCACCGACCGCATGCTGCGTCGTCTGGAAGCGATGTTGATCGCCGCCGACGCGACCACCACCCTCGTCATCACCGGCAACGGCGACGTGCTCGATCCGGAAGGCGGCATCTGCGCGATCGGCTCGGGCGGCGCTTACGCGCAGGCCGCCGCGAAAGCGCTCGCCGACAACACCGAGCTGTCGCCCCGCGAAATCGTGGAGAAGTCGCTGGAGATTGCCGGCGACATGTGCATCTACACGAACCACAACCGCGTTATCGAGACGATCGAGTAAGGACCCACGATGAGCACAATGACCCCTGCCGAGATCGTCTCCGAACTCGACAAACACATCATCGGCCAAGGCCGCGCGAAAAAAGCCGTGGCCGTCGCGCTGCGCAACCGCTGGCGCCGTCAGCAGGTCGAAGACCCGCTGCGCCAGGAAATCACGCCGAAGAACATTCTGATGATCGGACCGACCGGCGTCGGCAAGACCGAAATCGCGCGGCGTCTGGCGAAGCTCGCGGATGCGCCGTTCATCAAGATCGAAGCCACCAAGTTCACCGAAGTCGGTTATGTGGGCCGCGACGTCGACAGCATCGTGCGCGATCTGATCGAGATTTCGGTCAAGCAGACTCGCGAAACGGAAATGCGCAAAGTGCGGACCAAGGCCGGCGACCAGGCTGAAGACCGCATTCTCGACATCCTGCTGCCGAGCGCACGCCCGGTCGGTTTCGGTGCGAGTTCGAGCGCCGCCGACACCGCCGACGAAAGCAGCAGCACGCGTCAAACGTTCCGCAAGCGTCTGCGTGAAGGCCTGCTCGACGACAAGGAAATCGAACTCGACGTCGAACAGCCGCAAGCGGGCATGGACATCATGGGGCCGCCGGGCATGGAAGACATGACCGAGCAGATCCGTTCGATGTTCGCGAACATCGGCGGCGGCAAGAAGGCGCGCCGCAAGATGAAGGTGAAGGAAGCGCTGAAGGTGCTCACCGACGAAGAAGCCGGCAAGATGCTCAACGACGAAGAGGTGAAAACCAAGGCGGTGCAGAACGTCGAGCAGAACGGCATCGTGTTCCTCGACGAGATCGACAAGATCGCGTCGCGCAGCGAAGCAGGCGGCGGCGAAGTGTCCCGCCAAGGTGTGCAGCGCGATCTGCTGCCGCTCGTCGAAGGCACCACGATCAACACCAAGTACGGGATGGTGAAGACCGATCACATTCTGTTCATCGCGAGCGGCGCGTTTCATCTGGCCAGGCCGAGCGATCTGATTCCCGAACTGCAAGGCCGCTTTCCGATTCGCGTCGAACTCGACTCGCTGTCGGTGAACGACTTCGAATCGATCCTCGTGTCGACCGATGCGAGCCTCGTCAAGCAGTATCAGGCACTGCTCGCCACTGAAGACGTGCATCTCGAATTCGCCGACGACGCGATTCGGCGCTTGGCCGAGATCGCTTACTCGGTCAACGAGAAGACCGAGAACATCGGCGCGCGGCGTCTTTACACGGTCATCGAAAAACTGCTCGAAGAGGTGTCGTTCTCGGCGGGCAACCACTCGGGCAGGGCCGTGCAGATCGACGCGGCATATGTCGATCGCGCGCTGAACGAAGTGGCGGAAGACGAAGATCTGTCGCGTTACGTGCTGTGATATCCGTGTCGATGCACATGCTGCGTCAGGTTATTCACATTGCCTGACGCAGATCAAATCTGACGCACAAAAAAACGGGCTGCCTTAATCGAAGGCAGCCCGTTTTCTTTTGTCACATTGCTTACGTCGAAGCAGAACGACTTACTGTTTGACCGGCCGCTTCGCCAGCTTGCGCTGCAACGTTCGACGATGCATGTTCAAGGCCCGCGCCGTGGCCGAAATATTGCCGCCGTGTTCGGCCAGCACGCGCTGAATATGCTCCCACTCCAGACGCGCCACCGACAACGGCGTGGGATGTTCGATCGCCTCTTCCGCTTGCAGCGCGCTCGCTTCGGTTTGCAGCGCCGATAAGATCGTCTCGACGTTGGCGGGCTTCGCGAGGTAGTTGTCCGCGCCGTCTTTCACCGCCTGCACCGCGGTGGCGATGCTCGCATAGCCGGTCAGCACCAACATGCGCGCGTCGGGCTGCAGATCGCGCAACGGCGCGACGAGCGTCAGGCCCGAGTCGTTGCCGAGATGCAGATCCACCGTGATCTGGCTGAACTTCTGCTGGTTCGCCAGCTTGATCGCCTCGTCCGCGTTGTGCGCTTCGCTAACCGTGTAACCGCGCCGCGTCAGACCGCGAGCGAGGATGCCGGAGAACACCTCGTCGTCGTCGATCACCAGAAAATTCTTTTCGCTCATGCCTGTTTCTCCGTGTTGGATGGCGTGGCGCCTTGACGGCCCGCGCCAGAAAATTTGCGCCCGCCGGCGAGCGGAATTTTCAGCACCGCGCGCGTGCCGCGCGGCTTGATCGCGCTGACGTCGGTCAGCTCGATCGAAGCCTTCAGACGCGACGCCGCCGAGAAGGCCAGATAAAGGCCGACACCGTGACCGCCCTGTGTGCTGTCCACCGGCATCGCGCCAAGCGAGCCGCGCAGTGCGGCCGGAATCCCGGGGCCCGCGTCGCAGACTTCGAAGACGACTTTCTCGCCGCGTGGATCGAGCGCGCACGACAGCGTCACGTGATCGCGGCTCGCGCGCGCGGCGTTGTCGAGCAGGATCGTGAGGATCTGGCTGACGGCCACCGTGTCGTCGAGACTGACATCCGCGGGCGGTGCGCCGATCCGTTCGAACTTCACATGCGGATGACGCAGGCGCCACTGCTCGGCAAACGATTCGAGCCACGCGCCGACCGGCTGTCGATTGGTCGTCGTCGACGCGCGGCTGCGCAAGCGGGCCAGCGCCGACGTGCATAGCGTCATCTGCTGTTCGAGCAGTTCGAGATCGGCACTGTACGGTGCGAGCTCTTTGTCGCTGCGTGCCGCGTCGCGCAATTCTTCGGACAACATCGCGATTGTAGACAGAGGCGTACCGATTTCGTGAGCGACGGTGGCGGCCTGCACGCCGAGCGCGACCGCGCGTTCGTCCTGAAGCAAGCGCTGCTGCGCTTCTCCGAGCGCTGCGTCACGTAGCCGCAGAGCTCGCGACATACGCGCGACGAACCATGCAATCAGCCCGACGCTGACCATGAAGTTGACCCACATGCCGGCGCGGTAGTAGTCGAAGAGGTTCGCGGGGTTGTCGAGATTGAGGGGCACGGAATCGAAACCGAGCACCGCGTAGCAGGTCACGGCGAACGCCGCGAGCCATGCCATCAGTTGCCACGGCAACACTGCGGCGGCGATCGCGAGCGACGGCAGGTAGAGCGAAACGAATGGATTCGTGGTGCCGCCGGAGAGAAACAGCAACGCGGACAACGCGCCGAGATCGACCCAGATCTGGCCGAACAATTCCATGTTCGACTCGGGCCGTTGCTGCGACACGCGCCACCACGTGAGCGCGTTGAACAGCACTTCGAGCGCGATCACGAGCAGCATCGCGGGCAGCGGCAGGTTCACGCCGATGAAGATCTGCACGAATGCGATCGTCATGAGCTGACCGATGATGGCGAGGCTGCGCAGCCAGAACAGATGACCAAGATTGACCCGGCCGGTGTTGGTTATACGGTGCATCACTTTAGTCTACCCGTTCGGAATACTCCGACTTACTTTGCAGCGGTGCCGCCGGTAACATATTGCTTTTGCGACAGCGTCGCATGGTCCGGTCTTTCGTCATCGGCGCCCGCGCCGCGCAACCGTTCCATGCCGCCTACCTCCAACCGCGAAGCCGACGCCTCATCAGCTTTCCTGAATTATTTGCGCGATGCCGCCGCAGCGAGGGAAAGCGGTAGCGCGGCAACGGAGGCTGCCTGTTTCGAGGCGGCGGCGCAGTTGCATCCACTCGACGACGCTTCGCTCGCCGCACTCATCGCAAGCTTCTCCGAACAGCATCGTCAGCGCGACGCGATCGAGCTCGCCGCCATTATTGCTCAACTCGATCCGCATCGCGCTCTTACGCACTTTCGTCTCGGCTACGCGCTGCAGATCGCCAATCTGCATCGCGAAGCCGTCGCTCCGTACCGCCGCGCGCTCGCCATCGAACCGACCTTGCCACAATTGCGCAACAATCTCGCCGCCGCGCTGATACTCAGCGGCGGGGACCTGGACGAACAACGGGCGTTGCTGGAAAGCGCGGTTCGCGACGAACCCGCCAATGGCGACGGCTGGATCAATCTCACCAACACGTATCGCTTGAGCATGGATCTGCCGCATGCGCTGGAAGCGGGCGCACGCGCCGTGCAATGCGCGCCGCACAGCCCGCTGTCGCATAACAACTATGCGCTGGCGCTACGCGAAGCGCAACGCTGGAGCGAAGCCGAACACGCCGTGACAACGGCCTGCACGCTGGCGCCGCATGACGCCACGATGCGCGCCGGTCTCGGGATGCTGCAACTCGTGCGCGGCGAGTACGCGAACGGCTGGCTGTCGCACGAGGCGCGTTGGGACGGTTCGCAGGAGCTCCGCGGTGGCCGTCCGCAGATGCCGGCACCCGCCTGGCGTGGCGAACCGCTCGCGGGCAAGACTCTGCTGGTGTGGGGCGAACAGGGCATGGGCGACCTCCTGCAATTCAGCCGCTATATCCCGATGCTGGCCGAGCGTGTTCATCGCGAGGGCGGCCGATTGTCGTGGAATTCGTTTCCGCACATGGGCGCGTTGCTTGCGCGCTGCCTCGGCAGCCATGTGGACGAATACTCCGCCGGCGGAGGCGTCGAAACGCTACCGCCGTTCGACTATGAAATTCCGCTGCTCAGCCTGCCATTGATCTTCGAGACGCGCGAGGAAACGATTCCGGCTGCGTCGCCGTATCTGTTTGCGCAAGCGTCGGCGCGCGACTCGTGGCGCAAGCGGCTCGCAGGGGAATCGCGGCTCAAGGTCGGACTCGCGTGGACCGGCAGCCTTGGCCATCAGCGCAATCCGTTCCGGCGTGTCGGATGGGAACGCTACGCGGCCCATTTCGGCGGCATGCAGGACGTGGCGTTCTACTCGCTGCAACCGGGCGCGGACGCCGACGTGACCGCCGCGCGAGCGGCCGGTCTGCCGATGACCGACCACACCGCCGAATTCGCGACTTTCGACGACACCGCCGCGTTCGTCAGCGAACTCGATCTGGTCATCACGGTGTGCACGTCCGTCGCGCATCTGAGCGGCGCGCTCGGCCAGCGCACGTGGGTGCTGCTCGACGTCAATCCGCACTGGGTCTGGCTGCTCGGACGCAACGACAGCCCGTGGTATCCGAGCGCGACGCTGTACCGGCAGCCGCGGTTCGGCGAATGGGAGCCGCCGCTGGAAGCGGTCTCCCGCGACCTGCGCACGTTGGCTGCCCAACATTGCGCGGCCTAGCTCTGCGGCGTTTCGCCAACGGGGCGTCGGCCTCGCCGCGGGCTACAGCCAGCTCAGGCCGGGCCGGCACCCGGTCCCGCATGAGCCGCTTGCGCAATCTCCCCGGCCAGACATTCGGGACACAGACACGGGCGCGCCGGATCGAGCCTGTCCGCCGGTAACGACGGCATCTCGCGGCACCAGCACTCGAACGGCTGCGCATGCCTACCGCAATCGAACGCATTACCGCAGCGCGGACAGCGCGGGCTGTTGGTTGAACGGGAAGCGGACGGTTTCATGACGGGCTGGGACGTGCGCCGAGGCATCGATCAGGAGATGATGCCACGACTGGCGAACCCGCGTGAGTCGTCCATTCGGCCAATTCACGAACGTCACGTGAGCGCGTTAAGCTTGATGGTCGAGCGAAGCCTGCGGCCTGCCGTTGCGCAGTGCGCAAAGCCCACGCCGCCCGCGGCCCGCGCAGCTATCGAAAACCCTGTTGCAGCGCGCCAGTCCTGTACAATTCGCCCTGTTTTAACTGTTCCGTGCCTGAGCCTGCCGCCATGTCCGAGCTTCCCGACCTTTCGCAGATCGCGCCCACCCTGAAGGCTGAAATCCTGGCCGAGGCGCTGCCCTACATCCGCCAGTATCACGGTAAGACCGTGGTCATCAAATACGGCGGCAACGCCATGACCGAGGAGCGTCTGAAGCAGGGCTTCGCGCGCGACGTGATCCTGCTGAAGCTGGTCGGCATCAATCCGGTGATCGTTCACGGCGGCGGTCCGCAAATCGACCAGGCGCTGAAGAAAATCGGCAAACAGGGCACGTTCATTCAGGGCATGCGCGTCACCGACGAAGAGACGATGGAAGTCGTCGAATGGGTGCTCGGCGGCGAAGTGCAGCAGGACATCGTCACGCTGATCAATCATTTCGGCGGCCACGCGGTCGGCCTGACCGGCAAGGACGGCGGCCTGATCCACGCCCGCAAGATGCTGATGCCGGATCGCGACAACCCGGGCCAGTACGTCGACATCGGCCAGGTGGGCGAAGTCGAGGCGATCAATCCGGCGGTCGTGAAGGCGCTGCAGGACGACGCGTTCATTCCGGTGATCTCGCCGATCGGCTTCGGCGAAGACGGCCTGTCGTACAACATCAACGCCGACTTGGTCGCCGGCAAGCTGGCGGTCGTGCTGAACGCCGAAAAGCTCGTGATGATGACCAACATCCCGGGCGTGATGGACAAGGAAGGCAATCTGCTAACCGATCTGTCGGCTCGCGAAATCGACGGCCTGTTCGCGGACGGCACGATCTCCGGCGGCATGCTGCCGAAAATCTCTTCGGCGCTGGACGCGGCGAAGAGCGGCGTGCGCTCGGTGCACATCATCGACGGCCGCATCGAACACTCGGTGCTGCTGGAGATTCTCACCGAACAGCCGTTCGGCACGATGATCCGCTCGCATTGATGCCTGCGCATTGACTCCTGCATCAATCCCGGCACACACGGCGCGCCGCAACGGCGCGTCATGTGTGCCGTGCGGTTACGCTGCGAAGCCGGGCACACTGCCCGGCCAATGCGCGGTGTCCGGCGCGCGCAACCACTCTCGAAGCGCGCTCGTGGCACACCAGCCAGCACTCTCCTTCTCTCGCGCCACCCGCATCGCGAACGCTCCACGTTCGCCGCGAGCAGCGCCCGTCCGCGCCTGAACGGCGTTCTCCACCATGCGCACCCCCACTTCCCGCCGCCGTCGTCCGCATATCGCAGGCGGCAAGCCGGTCTGGCTGTTCGATCTCGACAACACGCTGCACCACGCCTCGCACGCCATCTTCCCGGCGATCAACCACGGCATGACGCAGTACATCATCGACGCGCTGCAGGTGGACATCGACGAAGCCAACCGTCTGCGCACCGGCTACACGCAGCGCTACGGCGCAGCGCTGCTTGGCCTGACGCGCCACCATCCGCTCGACGCGATCGACTTCCTGAAGGTCGTGCACACATTCCCCGATCTCGGCTCGATGATCCGTCACGAACGCGGCATTGCGCGCCTCGTCGCGGCGTTGCCGGGCCGCAAGATCGTGCTGACCAACGCGCCTGAAGCGTATGCGCGCGCGGTGCTGGCCGAATTGCGCATCGAACGTCTGTTCGAGCAGGTGATCGCCATCGAGCACATGCGCGATCGCCGCCGCTGGCGCGCCAAGCCCGATCACGCGATGTTGCGCAAGGCCATGCACGACGCCCATGTCTCGCTCAAGGATGCGATCCTCGTCGAAGACACGCGCTCGCATCTGAAGAACTATCGGCGTCTCGGCATCCGCACGGTGTGGATCACCGGGCATCTGCCGCGCAAGCCGCACGCGCAGGGCGTGCCGACGCGTCTGCCGGGCACCGGCCGGCCGCATTATGTCGACCGGTGCATTCGTTCGTTAAAATCGCTACGACTGGGCAGCCGCTCGGTTCGATGGAAGGGACAGCAGCCGGGACGACAGCCATGCAGCCGATCGACAAACCTGACGAAGCCTTAGCCGAACACGAAGCCACTGCGCCGGCCAATGCAGCGGCCACCCAGCGCGCGCAGCGTCTGAAGCCGGGCGAGCGCCGCGTGCACATTCTGCAGACGCTCGCCGCAATGCTGGAAGCGCCGAAAAGCGAAAAGATCACTACGGCGGCGCTTGCCGCCCGGCTCGGTGTGTCCGAAGCCGCGCTGTACCGCCATTTCGCCAGCAAGGCGCAAATGTTCGAAGGCTTGATCGAGTTCATCGAGCAAACGCTCTTTGGCCTCATCAACCAGATCGCCGACAAGGAAAGCAACGGCGTGCTGCAAGCACGCGCCATCGCGTTGATACTGCTCAATTTCCCCGCGAAGAACCCCGGCATGACGCGCGTGCTGACGTGCGAGGCGCTGGTGGGCGAGCATGAACGGTTGACCGAGCGCGTCAACCAGATGCTGGAGCGCGTCGAGGCATCGCTGAAGCAGTGTTTGCGGCTGGCGCAGACGGAAGCGATTGCGCACGCCAGCGAAGGCACGAACGACGCCGCACACACTGCCGCCCCGCTGCCTGCCGGCTACGATCCCGCGATCCGTGCGAGCCTGCTGTTGAGCTACATCATCGGCCGCTGGCATCGTTATGTGCGCAGCGGTTTCGCCCGGATGCCCGCCGAACACGCCGACGCACAATTGCTGCTGATCCTTCAGTAATCCGCGCGGCACGCAGCGCGCGAGGGTGCGCCGGCGACGCTGTCGCACGAAATTTTCCGCTATACTTTGCGCCTGAACGCGGCCCTTCGATGCATCCGGGACCGCGATCCGGATCACCCTGAACACTCATCACGCGCCGATTTGCTGACTCGATTGCGGGCGCGCGAACCACTGGAATACTCCCGCGGTTCACTATAAATGCGGCTAAAGAGGTCGTCAGCCGCGCACACAGTCGTTCCTCCGTGCTTCGCCGACGCCATCTAGCCGCCTGTTTTTTTAATGGCGGAATGAATGGAATCGATCGGTATCGTCGCTCCCCAAACAATGCATTTCACCGAGCCACTGCAGCTGCAGAACGGCAGCTCGCTGGCCGGTTACGACCTGATGGTCGAGACCTACGGCACGCTCAACGCCGCGCGCAGCAATGCGGTACTGGTGTGCCACGCGCTCAACGCGTCGCACCACGTCGCGGGTGTGTACGCGGACAACCCGAAGGACGTCGGCTGGTGGGACAACATGGTCGGCCCGGGCAAGCCGCTCGACACCGACAAGTTCTTCGTGATCGGCGTGAACAACCTGGGCTCGTGCTTCGGCTCGACCGGGCCGATGAGTATCGACCCGGCCACTGGCGTCCCGTACGGCGCGACCTTTCCGGTCGTCACCGTCGAAGACTGGGTCAACGCCCAGGCGCGCGTCGCCGATCAGTTCGGCATCACGCGTTTCGCCGCGGTGATGGGCGGCAGCCTCGGCGGTATGCAGGCGCTCGCGTGGAGCATGATGTATCCGGAGCGCGTCGCGCATTGCATCGTGGTCGCGTCCACGCCGAAGCTGTCGGCACAGAACATCGCGTTCAACGAGGTCGCGCGCTCGGCGATCCTGTCGGACCCCGACTTCCACGGCGGCAACTACTACGCGCACAACGTGAAGCCGAAGCGCGGCCTGCGCGTCGCGCGGATGATCGGCCACATCACGTATCTGTCGGACGACGACATGGCCGAGAAATTTGGCCGTTCGCTGCGCCGCGCGGAAGGCGCACTGGACGCATACAACTTCAACTTCGACGTCGAGTTCGAAGTGGAGTCGTACCTGCGCTACCAGGGTGACAAGTTCGCTGACTACTTCGACGCGAATACGTATCTGCTGATCACGCGCGCGCTCGACTACTTCGATCCCGCCAAAGCTTTCGAAGGTGACCTGACCAAAGCGGTCGCGCACACCACGGCGAAATATCTGATTGCGAGCTTCACGACCGACTGGCGTTTCGCGCCGGCCCGCTCGCGCGAACTGGTGAAGGCGCTGCTCGACCACAAGCGCACCGTCACCTACGCGGAGATCGACGCGCCGCACGGCCACGACGCCTTCCTGCTCGACGACGCGCGCTATCACAACGTGATGCGCGCCTACTACGAACGTATTGCGAACGAGGTGAACGCATGAACCAGCGAGCACTCGATTACCTGGCGCTGCGCCCGGACTTCCGCGCGATCGCCCGTTGGGTCGAACCGCGCGCCACGGTGCTGGATCTCGGCTGCGGCGACGGCTCGCTGCTGTCGCTGCTGACCGAAGAACTCGACGTGCAGGGCTACGGCATCGAGATCAACGACGCGGGCGTGCTGGCGTCGACGCAAAACGGCGTCAATGTGATCCAGCAGAATCTCGAAGACGGCCTGCGCCTGTTCGAAGACGGCAGCTTCGACTTCGCGATTCTGTCGCAGACGCTGCAAACCATTCATCAGACCGCCGCGATCCTGCGCGAGACGGTGCGGGTGGGCAAGGAATGCATCGTGTCGTTTCCGAATTTCGGCTACTGGGCGCATCGGCTGTCGGTGCTACAGGGGCGCATGCCGGTGTCGAAGTCGCTGCCTTATCAATGGCACAACACGCCGAACGTGCGGGTGCTGACCATCGAGGACTTCGAAGCGCTCGCACCGGAAGTCGGCATCGAAATTCTCGACCGCGTGGTACTGCACGACGGGCAGACCGTGCGCTGGGGCGTGAACTGGCGTGGTAGTCTTGCGGTCTATCGCGTCAAGAAAAGCTAACGCAAATTATCCACATGTCGAACCCGCCGCACGAGGCGCCTGCACTTAACGCTCACGAAGAACATCCCGGCTGGCGCGCGTTCCTGAATACGCGCATGCTGATCTGCGTCTTTCTCGGCTTTACGTCGGGCCTGCCGCTATTCACGCTCGTCTATCTGGTGCAGGCATGGCTTCGCTCCGAAGGCGTCAACCTGAAGGAAATCGGCCTCTTTGCGCTGATCCAGTTCCCGTACACCTGGAAATTCATCTGGGCGCCGCTGATGGACCGCTACATGCCGCGCTTTCCGGGCTGGCGTCCGGGCCGACGGCGCGGCTGGATGCTCGTCACGCAGATCCTCGTGGCCGGCGCCATCGCGACGCTGGGGTTCGTGTCGCCGCGCGATTCGATCTGGACGGTGGCGGCTTTGACGGCGTTGGTCGCGTTTTTCGGCGCGAGCCAGGACATCGTGATCGACGCGTACCGGCGCGAACTGCTGAGCGACACGCAGCAGGGCCTCGGCAATGCCGTCCATGTGAACGCCTACAAGATCGCGGCGCTGGTGCCCGGCTCGCTCGCGCTGATTCTCTCCGACCATTTGCCGTGGACCACCGTGTTCATCGTCACGGCGGCATTCATGCTGCCGGGCATGGTGATGACGCTGGTAGTCAGCGAGCCCGAAGTGCACGGCAAGCCGCCGAAGAACCTGCGCGAAGCGATCGTGCAGCCATTCCGGGAATTCATTCAGCGCGACGGCTGGCGCGGCGCGCTGTTCGTGCTCGGCTTCATCTTTCTCTACAAGCTCGGCGACACGATGGCGACCACGCTGTCCACATCGTTCTTCCTCGACATCGGCTTTTCGCGCACGCAGATCGGTGTGATCGCGAAGACCACCGCGTTCGGCGCGAGTCTCGCGGGCGGCATCGTCGGCGGGATCTGGCTGATGAAGATCGGCATTGGCCGCGGCTTGTGGATCTTCGGCGTCCTGCAGATGGTGTCGACGCTCGGCTTCGCGTGGCTCGCGCATCTCGGTCCGGCATCGCCGGGTCTTGCCGAGATTTACGACATCGCCGTCTGGCTCAGCCAGGGGACGACGAAGGTGCTCGCGCTGGTCGGGATCGATTGGGCCGTGCAGTTCGAGCCGCGCTCGGTCGCGCTCGCACTGGTGTATGGCTTCGAAACCTTCACCACCGGTCTGACGATGGCGGCCTTCACCGCGTATATCGCCAGCACCACCGACCCGCGCTACACGGCCACGCAGTTCGCGCTCTTCACGAGCCTCGCGTCGGTGCCGCGCACGCTGGCATCGGCGGCGAGCGGTTATGTGGTCGCGCAGATCGGCTGGTTCGACTACTTCATCGCGTGCACGGTGCTGGCGTTGCCCGGCATGCTGCTGCTGTTGCGCATCGCGCCGTGGAGAACCCGCTCGTGAAGACGCAACGCTCAATGCGTGCGCGGCCTTTGCGCGCGACCTGGGTTCCGTCGTTCAAAGCGACGCGCACGGTACTGTATGCGGCCTGCGCGCTAGGCTGGGCAAGCGGCCTGGCGTTGACCATGCCGTCGGGCGCGTACGCGGCAAGCGCACCGGCGGCCGGCGCCAGCGCGGCCACAGCCGCCGCACCGGTCACCGCGACGGGCCCGGCGGCCGCGCCTACGGCGAAGTCCGCGGCGGTGACGGCCGGTGCCGAGAACCCGACCCCGGCAGCACCCGGCGCGAACAACGCGACGAGCAGCCCGAACACCGGCAGCACGCCCGCCACCACCGCACCGACCTCCGCGACACCGCCGGCTCAACCGCCCGTCACCGCGAAAACGCCTGCGGCGACTTCCGCGCCGCCCGCCTCGCCGCTCTCGTACACTCCGAACACTCAGTTGCGTTTCGGTGGCTACATGGTGTTCCGCAATCTGATTCCGTCGCCGATGCTCGAGGCGCAAGCCGCCGAAGAGTTCAGCCAGATTGCGTACGGCGCCGAGCACGCCAACCGCCTGTACGGCGACGCCGATGCGCACGTCACGCGCGTACGGTCGATCGTCGACAGGATGATTCCGTACTCGCTGAAATGGAACGAGCGGGCCAAAAACTGGAAGTGGGATGTGGAGGTGGTGCGCTCGCCCGATATCCGCATGTACTGTCTGCCGGGCGGCAAGATCGTCGTCTACGGCGGGTTGCTCGACCGCGTGCGTCTGAACGACAACGAGCTCGGCATGCTGATCGGCCACGAGATCGCGCACGCGCTGCGCGAGCATGCACGCGAACGGCTCGGCCAGCTCCAGGCGAGCCAGCTCGATTCGACCGGCACGATCCCGCAGCTATTCGGGCTGGCCGACCTCGGCGCTGCGCCGCTCGGCATCGGCTCGCGCCTGCTGGAAATGAAGTACGAGAGCACCGACGAAACCGAAGCCGACGTGATTGGCAGCGACATCGCCTCGCGCGCCGGTTTCGATCCGCGCGCGGCGGTCACGCTGTGGGACAAGCTCGCGCAAGCAACGCGCGGCGATCGCGAGCGCGGCTTCATCTACGTGCATCCGTACACGCCGGCGCGTCGTCAGGACATCATCAAGCGCTTGCCGGACATGCTGCCGCTCTATGCGAAGGCGATCGGCAAGAGCGTGGACGCGCTACCGGATTACGCGGGCATGGGCCGTCCGCGCCGCAAGCCGATCCGCGATTGACAGACGGGTATTGAGCGACGCGGCACGGGTGCTTACTTCTTGACCTTGTGATCGTAGTCGACCGTCAGCGGCGCATGGTCGCTGAACTTGATATCGCGGAACACGTCGGTGCGCTTCGCCTTGCCGGCGATGCCCGGCGTCGCGATCTGATAGTCGATCCGCCACCCGACGTTCTTCGCGTACGCCTGACCGCGATTGCTCCACCACGTGTACTGTTCCGGCCGCTGGTCGAGCGTGCGGAACACGTCGACGTACCCCACTTCGTCGAACAGTTTGGTCAGCCACGCGCGCTCTTCCGGCAGGCAACCCGAGTTCTTCTGGTTGCTCTTCCAGTTCTTGATGTCGATTTCCTTGTGGACGATGTTCACGTCGCCGCACGCGATCACTTCGCGCTCTTTCGCGAGTTCGGCGAGATGCGGCATGAACTCGTCCATGAAGCGGTACTTGGCCTGCTGGCGCTCGTCGCCGCTCGAGCCCGACGGCACATACACCGAAATCACCGACAGCTTGCCGAAGCGCAATTCGACATAGCGCCCTTCCGGATCGAATTCTTCGCTGCCGAAGCCGATCACCACTTCGTCCGGTTCGTGACGCGTGTACACGCCCGCGCCGCTATAGCCCTTCTTCACCGCGTGCTGAAAATAGCCGGTGAAATCGTGCGGCGCCATGAATTCCGGCGTCATGTCGTCCTGCGAGCATTTGATTTCCTGCACGCACAAGACGTCGGCGTTCTGCTCGCCGAACCAGTCGAAAAAGCCCTTCTTCGCCGCAGAGCGGATGCCGTTCAGGTTGGCGGTAATCACACGCAACATGTCGTTCCTTTATGTTCGATTCGTTTCTGGAGCCAGGGGGCGCAGCCGGTCTCACTCGACCTTGACGCCCTTCAGCGATTCTTTGGGAGGCGGGTATTCGAGCTTCAGCGCATCCAGCGCGCGCAACAGCAACTCGGCGACCATCACATTGCGATGCGTCTTCGAGTCGGCGGGAATGACGTACCACGGCGCGTAGTCGGTCGACGTCGCGGCCAGCGCGTCGCGATACGCCGACTGATACGCGTCCCACTGCTTGCGCGCGTCGAGATCGGCCACGTCGAATTTCCAGTGCTTGCTCGGGTCGTCGATACGCGCCTGCAGACGCTGACGCTGTTCGTCTTTCGAAATGTGCAGCATGCACTTGACGATAGTCGTGCCGCTATACGCAAGCATCTCCTCGAACTGGCGAATGTGGCAGCAGCGTTGCTCGAACGCCTGCTCATCCAGTTCGCCGCGTACGGTGGGCACTAGCAGATCTTCGTAGTGACTGCGGTTGAAGATCGTCAGCTCGCCGGCGGCGGGCGCCTGCGCATGCACGCGCCACAGAAAATCGTGCGCCAGTTCCACCGGCGTCGGCGCCTTGAACGGGACGATGCGCAAACCGAGCGGATCGACGTCGTGAAATACCGCGCGGATCGTGCCGTCCTTGCCGCTCGTATCCATGCCTTGCAGCACCAGCAACACGCGACGCTTCTGCTGCGCGTGCAGGCACTCCTGCTGGGTCTGGAGTTGCGCACCGATCTCGGCGAGCCGCTCGCGGTCCGCATCTTTCGAGCCGGTTGAAAATGGCTTCGCAGCCGTATCGAAATCGTTCAGCGAGAATTTGAATTTTTTCTTGCCGTCGTCGAAATACGGCACGCGGAAATCGTCGAGTTCGGGTTGCTTCGCCATCCACACACTCCGTGATCTGCGTTCAGCGGTTCGAAAAAAAACGAGCCAGCAAAATGAAACGGGCCGTTGCCCCACTTTCGTTTCCGGCAACAGCCCGTGATGGTCCGGGCGACAACGCCCAGACCGCGCTTCTTCAACTCAGGACAGCTTTTTCTTCAGCAGTTCGTTCACCTGCGCCGGATTGGCCTTGCCCTTGGTCGCCTTCATCGCCTGACCGATCAGCGCGTTGAACGCCTTTTCCTTGCCGGCGCGGAATTCCTCGACCGACTTCTGGTTCGCGGCGAGCACTTCGTCGATGATCGTTTCCAGCGCGCCGGTATCCGAAATCTGCTTGAGGCCCTTCGCTTCGATGATGCGATCGGCGGCGGCTTCGTCGGTGGCCTTCTCTTCCCAGATCGCGAGGAAAATTTCCTTCGCGATCTTGTTCGAGATCGTGCCGTCGGCAATGCGTTGCAGCAGCAGCGCGAGTTGCGCGGACGACACCGGCGACGCGTCGATTTCCAGCCCTTCGCGATTCAGTTGCGACGACACTTCGCCCATCAGCCAGTTCGCCGCGACCTTCGCGTTGGCCGGGCCGACCTTGACGACCACCGCTTCGTAGTACGCGGCCATCGCCTTGCTCGACGTCAGCACGTTGGCGTCGTAGGGCGTGAGGCCATATTGCGACACGAAGCGCTGCTGGATCGCTTCCGGCAGCTCCGGCATCTCGCCCTTCACGCGCTCGACCCACGCCGCGTCGATCACGAGCGGCATCAGATCGGGGTCGGGGAAATAGCGGTAATCGTGCGCGTCTTCCTTGCTGCGCATCGAACGCGTTTCGCGCTTGTCCGGATCGTACAGACGCGTTTCCTGCACCACCGTGCCGCCGTCTTCGATCAACTCGATCTGACGGCGCACTTCGTACTGGATCGCCTCTTCGAGGAAGCGGAACGAGTTCAGGTTCTTGATCTCGGCGCGCGTGCCGAATTCCGCCTGACCGACCGGGCGCACCGACACGTTCGCGTCACAGCGGAACGAGCCTTCCTGCATGTTGCCGTCGCAGATGCCGAGCCACGTGACGAGTGTGTGCAGCGTCTTCGCATACGCAACCGCTTCGGCCGCGCTGCGCATTTCCGGCTCGGTGACGATTTCCAGCAGCGGCGTGCCCGCGCGATTCAGATCGATGCCGGTCATGCCCGCGAAGTCTTCGTGCAGCGACTTGCCCGCGTCTTCCTCCAGATGGGCGCGCGTGAGGTTGACGACCTTCTCGTACGCTTCCTTGCCCGCCTTCTCATTGGCAGGCACCTGAATCGTCACCTGGCCGCCCTGCACCACGGGGATTTCGTACTGGCTGATCTGATAGCCCTTCGGCAGATCAGGGTAGAAATAATTCTTGCGCGCGAAAATGCTGCGCGGGGCCACCGTCGCGCCGATCGCGAGACCGAACTGGATGGCGCGTTCGACCGCGCCGCGGTTCATCACCGGCAGCGTGCCCGGCAAGGCGAGGTCGACGGGGCAAGCCTGCGTGTTCGGCGCCGCGCCGAATTGCGTGGCCGCGCCCGAGAAAATTTTCGATTGAGTCGACAGTTGCGCGTGGGTCTCCAGACCGATCACGACTTCCCATTGTTTGGTCATGGTGCTCACACTCCTGCCGGTGCTTTGCGGTGCCAGTCGGTGGCGCGCTGGAACGCGTCGGCCACCTGCAGCATCCGGGCTTCATTGAAATAGTTGCCGATGATCTGCAGACCCACCGGACGCTGCGCATTCGCGCCCGCGCCGAAACCGCACGGCACGCTCATGCCCGGCAAACCGGCGAGGCTCACCGACAGCGTGTAGATGTCGGCCAGATACATCTGCACCGGATCGTCGCCCTTCGCGCCGAGATCCCACGCTACCGACGGCGCGACCGGTCCCATGATCACGTCGCACTGCTTGAACGCTTCCTGGAAGTCCTGCGCGATGATGCGGCGGATTTTCTGCGCCTGCAGGTAGTACGCGTCGTAATAGCCATGCGACAGCACGTATGCGCCGACCATGATGCGGCGCTTCACTTCCGGACCGAAACCTTCGGCGCGCGACTTCTTGTACATGTCGAGCAGATCGCGATATTCAGCGGCGCGATGGCCGAAGCGCACGCCGTCGAAGCGCGACAGGTTCGACGACGCCTCGGCCGGCGCGATCACGTAGTACACCGGAATCGACAGTTCGGTTTTCGGCAGCGAGACGTCGACCAGCGTGGCGCCGAGCGCTTCGTACTGCTTCAGGGCGGCGTCGATCGAGGCGCGCACGTCGTCGGCGAGACCCGCGCCGAAGTACTCGTTCGGCAGACCGATGCGCAGGCCGGCGAGCGGCTTGTGCGCGCCGCTGTCCTGCCACGGCTTGCCGAGATAGCGCGTGTAGTCTTCGTCGTCGCGCACGAGGCTCGTGGAATCCCGCTCGTCGAAGCCGGCCATCGCGTTGAGCAGCGTCGCGCAGTCCGCGGCGCTCTTCGCCATCGGGCCGCCCTGATCCAGCGACGACGCGAACGCGATCATGCCGTAGCGCGACACGCGGCCATATGTCGGCTTGATGCCGGTGACGCCGGAGAACGACGCCGGCTGACGGATCGAGCCGCCGGTGTCGGTGCCGGTCGCGGCGGGCGCGAGACGCGCGGCCACCGCCGCCGCCGAGCCGCCCGACGAACCGCCGGGCACCGATTTAGGATCCCACGGATTCTGGACGGGGCCGAAGTACGAATTCTCGTTGGACGAGCCCATCGCGAACTCGTCCATGTTGGTCTTGCCCACGCACACCATGCCGGCGTTCTGCAGACGCGCAACCACGGTGGCATCGAACGGGCTTTCGTAGTTCGCCAGCATCTTCGAGCCGGCGGTGGAGCGCCACCCCTTGGTGACGAACACATCCTTGTGCGCGATCGGCAGGCCGACCAGCGGTCCGGCATGGCCGGTGTGGAGCAGCGCGTCGGCGGCTTTCGCCTGCGCGAGCGTTAATTCGTGATCGACCTGGATGAACGCGTTCAGGCCATTGGCCGCGTCGATCCGCTTCAGGTACAACTGCGCCAGTTCGACTGCGGAGCATTCCTTGGCCGCCAAGGCGGCGCGCAGTTCGGTCAGACTTTTTTCATGCATTGCGTTTTATCCTGGAAAGCGCGGCAGCGCGGTCACGCTGCCGTGGAGGCATCGGGCTGCCCGCCGGCAAACCGGGGCGAGGAAGCCCGCGATGGGCGCGCACGCCGCTCGTGCGGGGCGGCACGCCGCAGGCTGGCAAGCCACGCCGGGCCTGCAGCGCGGGACTTACTCGATCACCTTCGGCACGAGATACAAGCCGTCCTGAACGGCCGGCGCCGGGCGCTGGAAGGCTTCGCGTTCGACCGTTTCGGTCACGGCGTCGTTACGCAGGCGCAGCGCGACGTCTTCGATCTGCTCGATCGGGTGGGCAAGCGGGGCGATGCCGGTGGTATCGACCGCCTGCATCTGCTCGACAAGGCCGAAAAAACCATTGAGCTGGGCACGCGTGTGCTCAGCGTCGGCGTCGGCCAGTTCGAGCCGCGCGAGATGCGCGATGCGTTTAACATCGGTCAGGGTCAGAGCCATGCAGTCACCGGAAATTGTGGTGGACCGTCGCAGCACGAAAAAAACGACGCTGCAACAGCAAGTTACGAGGCAATAGGACAACCCCGAAAAAGGGGGTCGGCGGGGGCAAAAAGTGCCCTCCGTTTCCTTCAAAACATCCAAAATTATAAGGTATCATTACGCGTTCGACCCAAACCCGGACCGACTTACCAAGTCCTTTCTGAACAATTCCCAAAGATCGTTCGGATTTTTCTGATTTGGCTTCGCAACGGCCTCCGGTAGACTCCCTCGCAGTTTCAAGCTCAAGTGGCGTAGTGTCCGCCCGGTTGAAGCTGTTATTTTTCCGCTGCCGCCCTACGCAAACGTTGCGAGGCCCGGCCCCCAGCGAGACAGGATTTTGAATGTTCGGTTTTCTTCGCAGCTACTTCTCCAACGATCTGGCGATTGACCTCGGCACCGCCAACACGCTCATCTACATGCGTGGCAAAGGCATCGTGCTGGACGAACCGTCGGTGGTTTCGATCCGCCAGGAAGGCGGTCCCAACGGCAAGAAGACCATCCAGGCAGTCGGTAAGGAAGCCAAGCAGATGCTCGGCAAGGTGCCGGGCAACATCGAGGCGATCCGCCCGATGAAAGACGGCGTGATCGCCGACTTCACCGTCACCGAGCAGATGATCAAGCAGTTCATCAAGACAGCTCACGAATCGCGCATGTTCTCGCCGTCGCCGCGCATCATCATCTGCGTGCCGTGCGGTTCGACCCAGGTCGAGCGCCGCGCAATCAAGGAAGCGGCGCACGGCGCGGGCGCGTCGCAGGTTTATCTCATCGAAGAGCCGATGGCCGCCGCAATCGGCGCCGGCCTGCCGGTGTCGGAAGCAACCGGCTCGATGGTCGTCGACATCGGCGGCGGCACGACTGAAGTCGGCGTGATCTCGCTCGGCGGCATCGTGTACAAGGGCTCGGTGCGCGTGGGCGGCGACAAGTTCGACGAAGCGATCGTCAACTACATCCGCCGCAACTACGGCATGCTGATCGGCGAGCAAACCGCCGAAGCGATCAAGAAGGAAATCGGCTCCGCGTTCCCGGGTTCCGAAGTCAAGGAAATGGAAGTGAAGGGCCGCAATCTGTCGGAAGGCATTCCGCGCAGCTTCACGATTTCCAGCAACGAAATTCTCGAAGCCCTCACCGATCCGCTGAACCAGATCGTGTCGTCGGTGAAGATCGCGCTGGAACAAACGCCGCCCGAACTCGGTGCCGACATCGCCGAACGCGGCATGATGCTCACGGGCGGTGGCGCATTGCTGCGCGATCTGGACCGCCTGCTCGCCGAAGAAACCGGCCTGCCGGTGCTCGTCGCCGAAGACCCGCTGACCTGCGTCGTACGAGGCTCGGGCATGGCGCTCGAACGCATGGACAAGCTCGGCAGCATCTTCTCGTACGAGTAAGCGAGCCCCTCTCCATGTCAGTAGCGCGGATCTGGCACACGGCCCCTTGCGGGCCGGTTTGTGTTTGTCACCGGCTGGGCCAACCAGCCGCCGCGCGCTGAGCGCGCGTCCGTCGCGCGCCGCCGTCTCACTCAACTGTTCACGCCCCCGGCGCCGACCATGGAATACAGTCCGCCGCCCCTGTTCAAGCAAGGCCCTTCCGCACTGGCACGACTGCTATTTTTCGTCGTGCTGGCGCTGGCCCTGTTGATCTCCGATGCACGCTTCCAGACGCTCGAAATCGTTCGCGGCGTGCTCGGCGCGGGTCTTTATCCGTTGCAACGCGCGGCTCTGGTGCCGCGCGACATCTTCATGGGCGCCGCCGATCTGGCCGTGACCAGCGCCACACTGCGCAGCGAGAACGACAAGCTGCGCACGAAAGACCTGCAGCTGTCGCAGCAAGCCAATACCGCCGCCGGACTTGCCGCCGAAAACGCCCATTTGCGCGCGCTGCTGCAACTGTCGCAGCGCTCGACCACGCAATCGCTGCCTGCTGAAATCCAGTACGACACGCGCGATCCGTTCACGCAGAAGGTGGTCATCGGGCGCGGCGCGCAACAGGGCATCCAGAACGGCTCGCCGGTCGTCAACGAAGATGGCGTGATCGGCCAGGTGACGCGCGTGTTCCCGCTGCAGGCCGAAGTCACGCTGCTCACCGACAAGGATCAGGCGGTGCCCGTGCAGATCGTGCGCACCGGCTTGCGCAGCGTGATCTACGGTACGCCGAAGGGCGATACGCTCGACCTGCGCTTCGTGCCGATCAGTGCCGACGTTCAAACCGGCGACGAACTCGTCACCAGCGGGCTCGACGGCGTGTATCCGCCGGGACTGCCGGTCGCGAAGGTCGTGCGGGTCGACAAACAGGCCGACACGGCGTTCGCGCGCGTGGTCTGCGTGCCGGTCGCGCCGGTGCGCGGCGCGCGTCAACTGCTCGTGCTGCACTACGTCAACGACGTGCCGCCGCGTCCGCCCGAAGAGCCCGACGCGGCCACCACCGCGAAGGAAGCGAAGAAGAAGGGCGGCAAATCGGCGGACGGCAAGGGCGCAGCGGATAAATCCGCCGCCAAGCCGGGGGAAAAAGCGGCCGAGAAGCCCGTGACGGAGAAATCCACCGCGAAGCCCGTCGAAAAAACGCCAGCCAAGCCGGCCGCCGCAGAGAAGAAGTCCGCCGCCGCAGAAAAGAAACCGGTCCCCGAGAAGAGCGCGAAGCCACAAGCTGCGTCGGGAGCCAAGCCATGAATCGTCCGCAATACATCCTGCAGCCGGTCAATCCGTACTTCATCGCCTTCAGTCTCGCTGCGGCGTTCCTGCTGAATCTGATGCCATGGGGGCGCCTCGTCGGCGTGCCTGACTTCGTCGCGCTCGTGCTGCTGTTCTGGAACGTGCACCAGCCGCGCAAAGTCGGCATGGGCATCGCATTTTTCCTCGGTTTGCTGATGGACGTGCACAACGCCAGCCTGCTCGGCGAGCACGCGCTGGCGTACACGCTGTTGTCGTACGGGGCGATCACGATCCACCGTCGCGTGCTGTGGATGTCGCTCGGCGTGCAGACCTTCGCGGTGATGCCGCTGCTGGTCGTCGCGCAGCTGGTGCCGTTCGTGATCCGCTTGCTGACGGGCGCGGCGTTTCCGGGCTGGGGTTACCTGATCGACGGTTTCGTCGAAGCCGCGCTGTGGCCGATCGCCAGCGTGCTGTTGTTGATGCCGCAACGCCGCCCGGCCGATCCGGACGATACGCGGCCCATTTGATCCCGCATCGGGCGCGCCGGCCGTTCCGTTCCGATGGAACTCATCCGCCGGCCCGCCCGACGCACATCGCTGTTCATGCCCTCCGGTTCCGGCCGGATCAGGCGCACACTCATGATGGCCGTCGTCCGGCCTTTTGCAGAATCGCATGACCGAATTCAAGGACACACAGCAACAGCTCTCGAAGTTCCGCCTGCGCGTCGCGGCGGCGGGCCTGTTTGTGTTCGTCTGCTTCGGGCTGATCGGCTTCCGTTTCCTGTTCCTGCAGGTCTGGCACTACAGCAAGTACTCGCTGCAAGCCGACGAGAACCGCATTTCCGTCGCGCCGATCGTGCCGAACCGCGGCATCATCACGGATCGCAACGGCGTGGTGCTCGCCAAGAACTACTCGGCCTATACGCTCGAAATCACGCCGTCGAAGCTGAACGACTCGCTCGAAAACGTGATCGACAATCTGGCGACCGTGGTGTCGATCGATGCCCGTGACCGCCGCCGCTTCAAGAAGCTGCAGGAAGATTCGAAGAACTTCGAAAGCCTGCCCATCCGCACCCGCCTGACCGACGACGAAGTCGCGCGCTTCACCGCGCAGCGCTTCCGCTTCCCCGGCGTCGAAGTGCGCGCGCGCCTGTTCCGCCAGTACCCGCTCGGGGAGACCGCGGCGCACGTGATCGGCTACATCGGCCGGATTTCGCAGCGCGACCAGGAGCGTATCGACGACGCCAGCGACCAGAACGACAGCGATCCGGACCACTACGATCCGCGTCTAGACGCGAACAACTACAAGGGCACCGACTACATCGGCAAGATCGGCGTCGAGCAGAGCTACGAGACCGAACTGCACGGCCAGACCGGCTTCGAGGAAGTGGAAGTGACGGCCGGCGGCCGGCCGGTGCGCACGCTGTCGCGCACCCAGGCGACGCCCGGCAACAACCTCGTGCTGTCGCTCGATATCGGCCTGCAGCAGGTCGCCGAGCAGGCGTTCGCCGGCCGCCGCGGCGCGCTGGTCGCCATCGAACCGGCAACCGGCGACGTGCTCGCGTTCGTATCGGCGCCGAGCTTCGACCCGAATTCCTTCGTCGACGGCATCGACCAGCAAACCTGGGACGAGCTGAATAACTCGCCGGACCATCCGCTCCTGAACCGGCCCCTGCATGGCACCTACCCGCCGGGCTCGACCTACAAGCCGTTCATGGCGCTCGCCGCGCTGACGCTGCACAAGCGTACGCCGGGCTGGGGTTTCCAGGATCCGGGCTCGTACACGTTCGGTGGCCACACGTTCCGCAACGACGTGCGCTCGGGCCAGGGCTGGATCGACATGAACCGCGCGATCGTCGTGTCGAACGACACGTATTTCTACATGCTCGCGCACGATCTCGGCGTCAACAACATCGCCAACTTCATGAAGCCGTGGGGTTTCGGCCAGATCACCGGCATCGACATCTCGGGCGAGGCGCGCGGCATCCTGCCGTCGACGGAATGGAAGCGCAAGGCGTACCGTAAGCCCGAACAGCAACGCTGGTATGAAGGCGAGACCATCAGCCTGGGCATCGGTCAGGGCTACAACTCGTTCACCATTCTGCAGCTCGCGCACGCCACCGCGACGCTCGCGAACAACGGCGTCGTGATGAAGCCGCACCTCGTGCGCGACATCGAAAATCCGATCACGAAGGACACCCGCGCGGTGGTGCGCGATCCGAGCGACAAGATCGCGGTAAAGCAGTCGGACATCGACTTCATCAAGCGCGCAATGGAAGGCGTCGTGACCAACGGTACGGCGTCCAAACTGTTCATCGGCGCGCAGTATCAGGCGGCCGGCAAGACGGGCACGGCGCAGGTCTATTCGCTGCAGGGCGCGAACTACAAAGGTCACGCGATCGCCGAGCATCTGCGCGACCATGCGCTGTTCATCGCGTTCGCTCCGGCCGAGCAACCGAAGATCGCGCTCGCACTGATCGTCGAAAACGGCGGCTGGGGTGCGGAGTCGGCCGGTCCGATTGCGCGCAAGGTGCTCGATTACTACCTCGTCGGCAAGAACAAGCCGGGCGCCGAGGCGGCGGCCGTCGCGGCGGCGGCATCGGCGACCCAGGACGCGTCCGCGCCGCAGGTCGGCGATGCGCCGACACTGCAGGAAGGCGCGCAGCCAGTCAGAATCGCCGCAGGCTTCACCGCGTTGCCGATGCCCGGAGCGGCTTCGGCAGCGGCGGCAGCCTCTGCGGCTGCGGCGTCTTCTGCTGCCGCGAATGCCGCGTCCGCGCCGGCAGCGGCTTCCGCCGCAGCGGCGACAGGTGCGTCGGCGGCGATGCCCGCCTCTGCGTCCGCTGCCGCGAAGAAACCAGCGCCGCGTAAATCTGGCGCTCCGCATCAACCCCGTCCCGCCAGCGACCCGACGCCGACCGCCGTCACGCGCCCCGCCCCGTCGCGGGATGACGCCACCGAGGCCACGTCGCCGCGCCAGCCGGCTACCGGCGGCATCGACGAGTAAGGAGAAAGGCATGCAATTCGACAAGCGCGCCTGGCTCGAGCGCATCAAGCAGATGTTCGCGGGCTTCGACCGCCCGCTCGCCCTGATCGTGTTTCTGCTGTTGTGCGTCGGCATCGTCACGCTGTACAGCGCGAGTCTGGATGTCCCCGGCCGTGTGGAAGACCAGTTGCGCAACATCCTGCTGACGTTCGTGCTGATGTGGGGGCTCGCCAATGTGCCGCCCACCACGCTGATGCGCTTCGCGGTCCCGCTCTATACGTTCGGGATCGCGTTACTCGTCGCGGTGGCGATGTTCGGCCTCACGCGCAAGGGCGCGAAGCGCTGGATCAATGTCGGCGTGGTGATCCAGCCATCGGAGATCCTGAAGATCGCCACACCGCTGATGCTCGCCTGGTACTACCAGCGCCGCGAAGGCGTGATGCGCTGGTACGACTATCTGGTGGGTCTTCTGATCCTCGCGGTGCCGGTCGGTCTGATCGCCAAGCAACCCGATCTGGGAACGGCCGTGCTGGTGTTCGCGGCGGGCTTCTTCGTCATTTACTTCGCGGGCCTGAGTTTCAAACTGATCGTGCCGGTGCTGATTGCCGGCGTGATCGCGGTCGCTTCGATTGCGGCGTTTCAGGACAAAATCTGTCAGCCTGAGGTGCAGTGGCCGCTGATGCACGACTATCAGAAGCACCGCATCTGTACCCTGCTCGATCCGACCTCCGATCCGCTCGGCAAGGGCTTCCACACCATTCAGGCGGTGATCGCGATCGGCTCCGGCGGCCCGCTCGGCAAAGGCTGGTTGAAGGGCACGCAAGCGCATCTGGAGTTCATCCCCGAGAAACACACCGACTTCATCTTCGCGGTGTTCTCCGAAGAGTTCGGCCTGGCCGGCGGGGTCGTGCTGCTTACGCTTTACATGCTGCTGATCGCGCGCGGGCTGTATATCGCGGCGAACGGCGCGACACTGTTCGGGCGGCTACTAGCCGGATCGTTGACGATGGCCTTCTTCACCTACGCGTTCGTCAATATCGGTATGGTGAGCGGGATCTTGCCGGTGGTCGGCGTGCCGTTGCCGTTCATGAGCTACGGCGGCACCGCACTGACGACGCTGGGGGTCGCGATCGGCCTCATCATGAGCGTCGCGCGGCAGAAGCGGCTGATGCAGAGTTAGCGGCGCGAGAGGCCACGCCGCCATGGTCGAAGTTTGACGCTGGCTGGAGCAGGCCTGAACGAAGAATCAAAATGCTTAAGGGGCGCACCGTTCACGGCAGCGCCCCTTTTTCATTTACTGCGGCTTCACTTCTTTCTGATCCCGCAGCTGCGTGCTGAGCTGCTGATACTTCAGACGCGCCGCCGGATCGCCCTGCGCCGCCGCTGCCGCATAGTAGGCGCGCGCGACGTTCAGATTCTTGTCCACGCCGTCGCCGCCGCGCTCGTAGAACGAGCCGGTCACGTATTGCGCGGTCATGTCACCACCCTGAGCCGCCTTCTTGTACCAGACGAACGCCTGCTTGTTGTCGCGCTCGGTGCCGCGCCCGTCGAGAAACTGGTTGGCCAACGCGAGCTCAGCCTGCACGTGGCCCTGTTGCGCGGCCTTCAGAAACCAGCGGTGCGCCTCAACCGGATCGCGCCCGACGAACTCGCCATCGTCGTACATCTTGCCGTACACGTATTGCGCATGCGACATGTTGGCGTCGGCGGCCTTGCGCAGCCACTTTTTGCCTTCGTCGACATTGACCGGCGTGCCTTCACCGTTGAGCAGCATCATCGCGTAGTTGAATTCGGCGAGCCGGCTGCCGCGCTCGGCGGCCTTGCGAAACTCGGCAAGCGCCGCACCCAGATTGCCGGCGTTGTAGTCGGCCACCGCGGTTTGCGTCTCCGGATCGTTCGACTTCGCGACCCGGTCCTGCGCATAGGCCACGCCGCTCATCAGCAACGCCGCCGTGACCACCGCCTGCACGAGGACTGCCTGCACCCTGCACTTCATGACCTCACCTCCTGCAACGCCTGACGGGTCGCGCGCAACATCCACATGACGTCGGCGGCCAGCGCGATGAAACGAAAACCGGCATCGCGATGCTGCTTCGCGCTCGCGACGTCCATCGCGAAGATGCCGGCCGCGATGCCGGCTTTGTCGGCAGCGCTGACGATCCGCACCATCGCCGCCTGCACGTCGGCATGCTTCGAATCGCCGAGATGGCCGAGGCTCGCGGCCAGATCGGCCGGTCCGACAAACAGGCAGTCGACACCCGGCGTTGCCGCGATCTTCTCGACCTCCTGCAAGCCGCGCGCCGACTCGATCTGCACGATGGTCGCGATCTGCGCGTTGACCGTCTGCACGTAATCGCGCCGCATGCCGTAGCCCGATGCGCGCACCACCCCGGCGACGCCGCGCTGGCCGTCGAGCGCCCCGGCGGTCGGATATTGCGTGAGACGCACGGCATGGGCCGCGTCGTCGGCGGATTCGATGTTGGGGAACATCAGCGTGCGCGCACCGGCATCCAGCACACGCTTGACGAGCCAGCCTTCGCTGGCCGGCACGCGCACCACCGGCTCGCTCGGCAGATGCGCGGCGGCGATTGCGCGCAGTTGCGAGGCGACGTCGCCGCTATCGTTCGGCGCGTGCTCCATGTCGATCAGCAGCCAGTCGAAACCGGCGTGCGCGAGCGCTTCGGCGGCCGCGTCGCTGCCGAGCGACAGCCACAGGCCGAACAGCGGATCGGCTTCCGCCAGACGTTGCTTGAGGGGATTGGTGAAAGTGCTCATCGCCGCGCTCCGTGACGACGATCGCACGGATCGCCTGAAACGCGGGAAAGCAGGCCGGCCTCGTGGGCCCGGCAGGAACAAAGACGATGGCGCAGGCCGGGTCGGCCTGGATGCCTGTTGCGACGCAATGCGGTGACCGGCATGTCTCGCTCCGTGTGGTTATCGGAGCGATCATACCGTGTCAATAACGCCGAGGTCAGGCCGTCCCCGAAGGGGACTTTCCATGGGCGCGCAAGTGCGCCTCGAGGTCTAGTCGCGGACCACGTCGGCCCAGCAATTCGGTGTCTCGTACAGACGCACCTTGTGCAGGCGCAGATTCACGCCGTAGTGCGCGTCGTACACGTTCGCGAGAATATCGAACGCGACAGCGGCGAGGTTTTCCACGGTTGGAATGCGGTCGAGCACCACCGTCTTGTGGCCCGCCATGCTTTCCAGAAAGCCGCGCACCTGCGTGTCGCCTTCGTAGACGAGGAACGCATGATCCCACCTGTCGACCAGATGCTCGTTGGCAAGCGATTTCACGTCGGCGAAGTCCATCACCATGCCGCGATCGGGCGCGCCTTCGGTGTCGACCAGATCGCCTTGCAGCGTGATTTCGAGCACATACCGATGGCCGTGCAGATTACGGCACTGGCTGCGGTGATCGGGGATGCGGTGACCCGCGTCGAATTCGAGTTTTCGTGTAATCGTCAGCACGGCAATCAGGGAATGTTCAGATACTTGTGGGTCTGCATCGACAGGCGCCATTGCGGATGGCGTTTGCACCACTCGATCGCGAGCTTGGTGTTGATGTCGCGCGACGGGCCGTCCATCGGCTGGACGAGGAAATACTCGAAGTCGAGCTTCGCATAGTCGGACAGGCGCTGGTTGTCTTGCGGGATCACGACCTTCAGCTCGTTGCCTTTGGTCACGACGAGCGGCGCGTCGGCCTTCGGGCTCACGCAGATCCAGTCGATCGTGTCGAGCACCGGCAACGAGCCATTGGTTTCGATCGCGATCTCAAAGCCCGCGGCATGCAGCGCGTCGACCAGCGGCTGATCGATCTGCAACATCGGCTCGCCGCCCGTGCAGACCACGAAACGCTTGCCCTCGCCTTGCGGCCATTGCGACGCGATTAACTGCACCAAGTCTTCGGCGCTGCGGTACTTGCCGCCGTTCTCGCCATCGGTGCCGACGAAGTCGGTATCGCAGAAACGGCACACGGCTTGCGCACGATCTTCCTCGCGGCCCGACCACAGATTGCAGCCGGCAAACCGGCAGAACACGGCGGGACGCCCGGCATTCGCGCCCTCGCCCTGCAACGTGTAGAAGATTTCCTTGACCGCGTAACTCATGCTGCTTTCTGCCTTGTGTTCCTGAAAATGATGGACTGCGTTGCGCTGCTGACTGCGTTGTTGCGTCGTGCGCCGTTTGTCAGAGCGGCGGCTCGGTGACCTTTTCGCCGGCCAGGTACGCTTCGTAGCCGCGCTTGCGCAAGCGGCATGCCGGACATTCGCCGCAGCCGAAGCCCCACGCATGCAGTTCGGCACGTTCGCCGACATAGCAGGTGTGCGTCTCGATGCGTACCAGTTCGACCAGTTCGTCGCCGCCCAGCTCGTGCGCGAGACGCCACGTGTCGGCCTTGTCGAGCCACATCAGCGGCGTTTCGAGCAGCATGCGCGTGTCCATGCCGAGGTTCAGCGCGACCTGCAATGCCTTCATCGTGTCGTCGCGGCAATCGGGATAGCCCGAGAAGTCCGTCTCGCACATTCCGCCGACCAGCACCTGCAAACCGCGCCGGTAGGCAATCGCCGCCGCGATGGTCATGAACATCAGATTGCGGCCCGGCACGAACGTATTCGGCAAACCGTTGGCCGTGGCTTCGATCTCGATCTCGCGCGTCATCGCGGTATCGCTGATCGAGCCGAGCACCGACAGATCGATCATATGGTCTTCGCCGAGCCGCTCGGCCCACGCCGGAAACGCTCGCGCGACACCCTGACGGAATCCTTCGCGGCATTCGAGTTCGACGCGATGACGCTGACCGTAATCGAAGCCGAGCGTTTCGACCGTCTCGTAACGATCGAGCGCCCAGGCAAGGCACGTGGCGGAATCTTGGCCGCCGGAAAACAGCACGAGAGCGCTACGCTTAGCGTCTTTGCGGATCACCGTGAAACTCCGTGAATGATGAGTGCCACGTCGCGCTGCGCGAGGTGCGCCATGCGAGCAACGCGGCGCGACGCGTGCCGGCACTGCTGCCGGCCCAAAGCAGTATAGGCCGCGCCTTCTGCAGGCAGAGTCGCTGGGCGCTTATACCGTTAATCGTCGGGCGAAGGGTTCGGGGCGGATGGCGGCCTGTGCCGCGCGGCATCCAGGCGCGACGCAGGTGACACATTTGCCTGCGCGCAAGTCCTTGAACTGGCGCGATTTTATCACGCGACGCCGAATGCCGCCGAGCGCGTCCTGGCGCAGCGTACGTGCAAGCCGAAGCCACGAATACCCGTCAGAAAAGGAAAAGCCCCAGGAATCTTGCGATTTCCTGGGGCTGAATCCTGGTGGCCTGGGACGGAATCGAACCATCGACACGCGGATTTTCAATCCGCTGCTCTACCAACTGAGCTACCGGGCCAACGAAGAACGAAATGATATCAAGGGGTCTTCAGTATGACAAGCCCCTGCGTGAAAAAATATGTCGTGGCGGAAGCCACGCGTGAGACTCCGCGCTCACACACGTCCTCACTCTCCTTTGTTCTTGCCGAGATCGACGCCGAGCTGCTTGAGCTTGCGATACAAGTGCGTGCGCTCCAGACCGGTCTTCTCCGCCACGCGCGTCATGCTGCCGTTCTCGCGCGCAAGGTGATATTCGAAGTACGCGCGCTCGAACGCATCGCGCGCATCGCGCAACGGAATGTCGAACGAGATCGATGCCGTTTGCGCGGCCAGCGCACCGCTGCCCATGCCGTCGGTGGACAGCATCGGCAACGCGGCCGACGACGCCACCGCTGACGCGCTCACCGGCAACACCGGCTTGGCCGCTGCACCGCCGAGCGCCCCGGCCGAATTGCCGCGCGCGAGGCCCTGCTCGACGGCCTTCAGCAGCTTCTGCAGCGCAATCGGCTTCTCAAGGAAATTGAGCGCGCCGATCTTGGTCGCTTCGACCGCCGTATCGATGGTCGCGTGACCGGACATCATGATCACCGGCATGGTCAGTTGCCCTTGCGCCGCCCATTCCTTGAGCAAGGTCACGCCGTCGGTGTCGGGCATCCAGATGTCGAGCAGCACGAGGTCCGGCGCCTGGCGCAAACGGAACTCGCGCGCTTCCTGCGCATTTTCAGCGGCCTCCACGACATGCCCCTCGTCGCTCAGGATCTCCGAGAGCAATTCCCGGATGCCCATTTCATCATCTACCACCAGGATGGTTGCCATTTACGCTGCCCTTGTCTGCACTGTTGCTTTTGTCTTTCCCTGCGACGCACCGCTGCCGTGCGCCGGTCGCGGCCCTGTACCAGGTGCCGCGGCATCGTCCGCCAGTTGAAGGAAGAGGATCGAAATCTGCGCGCCTTCGATCACGTCGCCCGCTTTCATGCGATTGCGAATGTCGATGCGCGCGCCATGCTCGTCGACGATCTTCTTGACCATTGCAAGACCCAGACCCGTACCTTTGGCCTTGGTCGTCACATAAGGTTCGAATGCGCGCGTGAGGATGCGCGCGGGGAACCCCGGTCCGTTATCCGATACTGTCAGACGCACCGCGACGCGTACTTTGCCTTCCGTGTCGGGGTCTCCGTATTCTACTGTCCTCGTCTCGAGCAACACACGCGGATGCTCGACATCGGCTACCGCATCCTGCGCGTTCTGCAGCAGGTTGTGAATCACCTGCCGCAATTGCGTCGCGTCGCCGCGAATCGCGGGCAACGCGGCGAGCTCCACCTGGATCGCGCCCTTGCCTTCTTCGATACCGTACAGCGTGAGCACTTCGCTGACCAGATCGTTTAACTGCAGATGCGCGAGCACGGCCGGAGGCGTGCGCGCATAGTCGCGGAAATTGTCGACCATCTGCTTCATCGCGGCGACCTGGTTGACGATCGTAGTCGCGCCGCGCTTCAATACGTCGGCGTCGGATGGCGACAGCTTGTCGGCGAGCTTCATCTGCAATCGCTCGGCGGAGAGCTGGATCGGCGTGAGCGGATTCTTGATCTCGTGCGCGAGCCGCCGCGCGACTTCACCCCATGCAATCGAACGCTGCGCGGAGATCACGTCGGAGATGTCGTCGAACACCACGACGTAGCCGGAGGTCTGCATGTCTTCGGCATCGCGGTCCGTCGCCGAGACGAGGCGCGCGCCACGCACGAGCAGCGTGAGCGGTTCGGTTTCGCCCGGCACCTGAATCGAGAACTGCTGCTGCCAGTGGCCACGATCATCGTGACCGTCGCCGCTTGCTGCTTCGCGATCGGCAAACGCCTTGCGGACCATGCCGCCGAATTCGCTCAACGCGCCGATCTGATCGAGCGACGAACCGAGCACGGTCTGGAACGGCTGACGGAAAATCCGCTCGGCGCCACGATTCGCGGTGGTGAGCCTGAACTGCCGGTCGAACACGAACACACCCGCGGTCAGATTCGCGAGGATGCTTTCCAGATACGCCTTCGAATGTTCGAGCGCGATGCGGTTGTTCTCGACCGCGGCGCGCGCTTCGGACAACTGCCGCGTCATCGCGTTGAACGACTGCGTGAGAAAGCCCAGCTCGTCGCGCGATTTGATTTCGCGCTTCGGCGTGTAATCGCCTTCGGTGACTTCCTTGGTGCCCTGCGCGAGCAGGAACAGCGGCCGCGCCAGTTGATTGCCGAGCGCGAGCGCGAGCATCATCGCGATGAAGGTGGCGAGAAACAACGCGAGCGTCAGCGTGCCGATGTACATCTTGCGCAAGCCCGTGCGGCCGAGCGCCTTCTCCTGGTACTCGCGATAAGCGCGCTGCACCGCGTCCGCATTATGCGCGAGCGACGGCGATACCGGCTGCGTGAGTTGCAGGAAGCGTTCGGCCGGCTGCAACAGCGAAGCGTTCGAGTCGGGGATGCGCTGCACGACGCGCAGGCGCAGCACGCCCTTGCTGCCATGCGCTTGCGGATCGCCGTCCACTTCGCCTTCGATCGCCGCGTAGCCGCGACCGCGCGCCTGTTCGATCATCAGCGGCGTGGGCAGGTCGTTCGACACGAGCATCGCGTAATTGCCGGAGGCCTGTGCGACCACATGCATGTCGGGTGTCGCGCCCGACATGCTGCGCGTGGGCTCGACGATGATCGCGTCCTGCACGCCGAACTGATCGCGCAGACGCAACAGCGTGAGCGTGGTGCCGGCGGCGTCCGCGCTGGCGATCTGCTCGGACATCAGGCGGGCCTTGGTCTGCAGGTCAGACAGCGACGCGTCGAGCATGCCGCGCCCGAGATTCAGACCGGCCGTGAGCGCAGTTTCGACATTGACGTCGAACCAGGACTCGATACTGCGCGACACGAATTGATACGAGACCACGTAAATGATGCCACCCGGCACCACGCCGACCAACGCCATGAAGAACGCGAGTTTCGCGAGCAGCCGCGTGCCGAACTTACCCTTGCGCAGCCGCACGATGATGAGGATGACGAGCGTCGCCACGACCAGCAGAAAGATCATCGCGACCGCGACATTGGCGCCGTACAGCCACTGGTAATAGCGGTCGAAGAATTCGGTATTCGCGCTCGCGGCGGCCAGCAGCACGAGCAGCAGCACGGCCGTCACCGCGACCGTCGACACCAGCACGCGCACGACGATGCTGCTGACACTGGTGGTTGAGCGCACTTTATTTAGCACGTTCGGTTGCCGTGAAGGTAAAGCGCTTCCATTCGGAGGCGAGGTTCCAGTCGCGGTTGTTCACCGCGTCGATCTGGAACGGCTTGGGCATCAGCGCGATGTCGAGTTGCATGCGCACTGATGCGTTGTAGGTTTCGCCGACGCGCACCTGATTGCGCTCGATCACATGCCATGACGTGACGTGCTTGATCACGGCGAGCGCATCCTTGAGCGTGCTGAAGGCGAGCTGCAACCCGCCGGACGACACGCTCGATACGCGGTATTCGCGCGTCAGCGGCTGGAACGACAGGCGAATGCTCTGCGACACGCTCACCGGCTGCTCGTCGAACCAGTACCAGCGCGGCCGGCTCAGTTCGAAGTCGGTCGTGAAATAGAGCGGAATGCCTTTGTTGACGGCATCTTCGAGATTGCTGTTGAGCTCGAAGTCGAAACGCGCGTCGAGACTCCAACCACTGCTGTCGGCTTGCAGCGACGCGCGCTGCACCGCGATCGAATCAGCGTGCGCCGCGCCCGGCGCTGCAAGCCATACGGCCAGCGCGATCCAGAGCACGGCAGCGAGCCGAAGCGGGAAGAAGCGTTTGATGGTCACCGTTTCTGAAAGCGCGCGTAGAAAAATCCGTCGTGGTCTGAGTTCGCGCCGGCGCTGTCTTCAGCGGATTGTCCGGCATGGGAACCGGCCGAGGTATCGGCGGGCGCGCGGGCGACTGAAGGTAAAAGTTGCCCTGGCGCGTCCAATCGTACCGCATCCTGATACTTGTTTCCAAACCACTGCGCCTGCAATTCGCCTTCGTCGGGAAAGATCGAACACGTAACGTAGAGCAACTCGCCGCCCGGCTTCACGAGCGGCCAGAGCGCATCGAGGATGCGGCGCTGTTCTGCGACCAGTGCGGGAATATCGGACGCGCGGCGCAGCCAGCGAATGTCCGGATGACGCCGCACAATGCCCGATGCAGAACACGGCACGTCGGCGAGGATGCGGTCGAACGGCTGGTCGATATCGTCGTGCCACTTCGCGGGCGTGCCCGCATCGCCGATGCGCACTTCCGCTTCGAGCTTGAGCCGCTGCAGGTTTTCGCCGATGCGGCGCGCGCGCGACGCATCGCTTTCGAGCGCCACGAGCTGCAGATTCGCCAGTTCGAGCAGGTGGCCGGTCTTGCCGCCTGGCGCCGCGCACGCGTCGAGCACGCGCATGCCGTCACGCACGCCGAGCAATTGCGCGGCGAGTTGCGCGCCGGCGTCCTGCACCGAGACGACGCCATCGCTGAAACCGGGGATGCGGTCCACCGGCATCGGTGTGTCGAGCCTGACGGCGTAGTCGCCGGCCCGGCTCGCGGCGACGTGATGGCTCTGCAGCACTTGCAGGTAGGCATCGACCGTCGAGCGGCGCGCGTTCACACGCAGCGTGAGCGGGCCTTGCGTGTTGCCGGTCGCGAGCACCGCTTGCCACGCGTCGGGCCATGCGCGCTTGACCGCGTCAATCCACCAGGCCGGATAGTTCCAGCGTGCGACTTCGTCGGCTTGCGCGGCGCTCAGCAGCGTCTCGCGCTCGCGCAGGAAATTGCGCAGCACCGCGTTGACGAGCCCCTTCGCGAACGCGAATTCGCGACGCGCAGCGATTGCGCTCACCGCCTGATCGACCACGGTGAACGGCGTGTAGGCGGCGCTCGCTTCATCATCGACCAGCAGCGCGAGCGAGCAGGCGAGCACATGGCCGACGTGCGGCGGCGGAACTTTCTTCACCAGCTTCGCCATCAGCCATTCGGCGGTCGCGAGGCGCCGCATCGTGCGGTACGCGATGTCCTGCACCGCGCCGCGCGCGGCGGCGGCGCTGCCCTCAGGCGCGGACACGAAGACGGATTGCAGCGCGGCCGGCAAGGCCGCGCCGAGACGCACGGCGCCGACAGCCTGGCCGGCACAGTCGAGCGCGAAACCCAGCGATTCGGGCGCGAGATGCAACATCGACAAACGGGATTCGCGCGGACGTGCCGACGGAGAAGCAGAACGCGAAGAAGGCTTTGATGTCATGAAAGAGGCAAAGGCAGGCCGCACGGTGCGCGCGGCGCAATCAGCACACATTGTAGCGTGGCGTCGGGCCGGGGCCGCCGCGGCTGGGTGGCCAACGGTGGAGTCATGGCAAATCAGGGGCGGCCAATCATAGGCTAATCGTGCGAGCGTAGCGGCGAGCGCGGGTTCGCTGCAACGGCAGGAAAGAGGTGAAGCGAATTCGCCGGGTGGTGCTATCTGAGATTTTTCGTGAAATCATCCGGCGACGCTTCCGCATGCGCCCTCTTACGGCGCGTGAAATGAAGAAGGCGGGCCTGCGGGCCCGCCTTCTTCCGTCACGTCACTCGGCGTTACTCGAAGCGCCCCGTGCGCGCCATTTCCATCAAACGCGCGATGCGTTCCTCAGTGGCCGGGTGCGTCGAGAACAGATTCGCGATGCCGCCGCCCGACAGCGGATTCATGATCATCATCTGCGCGGTGGCCGGATGCTGCTCGGCCACGGGGAACGGGATCCCGCTCGCGTAACGATGGATCTTGTCGAGCGCCGAAGCGAGCGCTTGCGGGTCGCCGGAAATCTGCGCGCCAGCGCGGTCGGCCTCGAATTCGCGCGCGCGTGAAATCGCCATCTGAATCAGCGCACCCGCGAGCGGCGCCAGCAACGCGACGGCGATGCTCGCGATCGGATTCGACCGATTACCGTTCTCGTCGCGGCCGCCGAAGAACATTGCGAAGTTCGCCAGTGCGGAAATGGCGCCGGCCATGGTTGCCGACACGGTCGAAATAAGAATGTCGCGGTGCTTCACGTGTGCCAGTTCGTGCGCCATCACCCCGCGCATTTCGCGCTCGGACAGCACGCGCAGGATGCCAGTGGTGGCAGCGACCGCCGCGTGCTCCGGATTGCGGCCGGTGGCGAAGGCGTTCGGCGCATCTTCGTTGATCAGGTAGACGCGCGGCATCGGCAGATTGGCGCGCGTGGAAAGCTCGCGCACCATGCGATAGAACTGCGGGGCGCTGCTTTCGTCGACTTCCTGCGCGTTGTACATGCGCAGCACCATCTTGTCCGAAAACCAGTACGAGAAGAAATTCATCCCGAGGGCGATCACGAGCGCGATCATCATGCCGCGCGACCCGCCGATCATCCCGCCGATCACGATGAAAAGGGCCGTGATCGCGGCCATCAACATCGCGGTTTTGACCCAATTGAACATGTCTGCAACTCCTAAAACGTGGGCTCCATCTCTGCGCCGCTAGAACGCGGCGCCTGATTGTAAGCGAAACGTTAGATAAGGACGGATGGAGAAAATTCAATCATCTTGATGCGGTGGCGAGCTTGATGCCGAGGCCGACGAACGCGCTGCCGACGCCCCGATCCAGCCACTTCTTCACCGAAGGCTTGCCCGAAAAGCGCTGCGTCACGCTGCCCGCGATCCACGCGACGAAACTGTTCCAGAACATGCTCATCACGACAAACACCGCGCCGAGCGTGAGGAACGCGAAAGTTTTGTGTTCGCTGCCGGTTGTCACAAACTGCGGGAAAAACGATACGAAGAAAAGCACGACCTTGGGATTCAGCACATTGGTCCAGAAGCCTTGCAGAAAAAGCTGCTTCAGCGACTTGGGTGCATCGGCCGCGCGTGCGTCGCCCACCGCCGTCCGCGCTGCAGGTTTGGTGAAAATCAGGCGCGCGCCGAGGTAGATCAGATAAATCGCGCCGGCGAACTTGATGACGGTGAACGCCGTGGTCGAGGCGGCCAGCAGCGCGGTCAAACCGAACGCGCACGCAAGCGAATGGACGCAGCAGCCCGCCGAGATGCCGAGTGCGGACATCAGACCCGCGCCACGGCCTTGAGCGACGCTGCGCCCGACGATGTACGCCGTGTCCGGACCGGGCGTCACGTTCAGAAGGAAGACAGCAACGACGAAAAACTCGAAATGGGTAATGCCGAACATTGAAAACCTCGAAATTTGGGCGACTGCATAGAGGATTCTAACGCGCGGCAGGGTCGCGGCGGCGGTCTTGAACATCGGCCAAACGGCCGATTTTCAAGACATGCGCGAGCTGTTACTTTGCTTCGGGAAGTTGAAAACGCTGTCCCGCGGCCAACGTCGAGCCCGCGAGGAACTCGCGCACCGGCAGGCGCTTGCCGCCGGGTTTCTGCAATTGCGTCAAACGCAACGCGGCTTCGCCGCAAGCCACGATCACGCCGTCGACAGAGACTTCGGTAATCGTGCCGGGCGCGCTGTTGCCTTGGGCTTGAGCGGGAATCGCGGCCCAGATTTTGATTGAACTGCCGTCTTCCAGCGTGCCCACGCCACCGGGGAACGGATCGAACGCACGCACCTGGCGCGCAAGCACCTCGGCCGGGCGGCGCCAGTCGAGGGCGGCTTCGTGCTTGCCGATTTTTTCCGCGTAGGTCACGCCGTCCGCCGGTTGCGGGGTCGATGTCAGCTTGCCGTTGCGCTCGAGTTCGATCAACGCGTCGACGATGAGCTTCGCGCCATCCTGCGCCAGACGGTCGTGCAGCGTGGCGGTGGTGTCGTCGGCGGAAATCGGCGTGCGCGCTTCGGAGATCATCGCGCCGGTGTCGAGGCCGACGTCCATCTGCATCAGCGTGATGCCGGTTTGTGCGTCGCCCGCTTCAATCGCGCGATGGATCGGCGCCGCACCGCGCCAGCGCGGCAGCAACGACGCATGAATGTTGATGCAGCCAAGCCGTGGAATATCGAGCACTTCCTGCGGCAGGATCAGGCCGTAGGCGGCGACCACCATGACGTCGTGTGGCGTGGCGCGCAGCTGCTCGATCGCGGCCGCGGCTTCCGCCGGGTATTTGCCAGCGCGGCGCAGCGAAGGCGGCTGCGCGACCTCGAGCCCGTGCTCCTGCGCGTAGCGCTTGACGGGGCTCGCCTGCAATTTCATCCCGCGCCCAGCGGGCCGGTCGGGCTGGGTCAGCACGAGCGGCACCGGAAAACCGGCACGGTGAATCGCGGCCAGCGCGGCCGCAGCGAACTCCGGCGTACCGGCAAAGATGACGCGCAACGAATGACTCATGAACGGGGACGATGGACGAGGTGAACGCGCATTACATTGCGTGGGCGAGCTTCTTCATCTTGCTTTTGATACGCGTCTGCTTCAGCGACGACAGGTACTCGACGAACACGCGGCCCATCAGGTGATCCATTTCGTGCTGGATGCACACGGCGAGCAGCCCTTCGCAATCCAGTTCGAAGGTTTCGCCCTTCTCGTTCAACGCGCGCACACGCACTTTCTCGGCGCGCTCGACGTTGTCATAAATGCCCGGCACCGAGAGGCAACCCTCTTCCGAGAGCTTGCGCTCGTCGCTCGACCAGAGGATTTCCGGATTGATGAACGCGAGCAACTGGTCGTGCGTGTCCGATACGTCGATCACTATCACGCGTTCGTGCACGTCCACCTGGGTCGCGGCGAGGCCGACGCCAGGCGCTGCATACATGGTCTCGGCCATGTCTGCGACGAGACGGCGAATCCGGTCGTTGACCTGTTCGACCGGCTTCGCAACCTTGTGCAGACGCTTGTCCGGATAGTTGAGGATATTCAGTAAAGCCATGATTTCGAGTGTGATTTGAGGCGCCGCTGACCGTCGAAGGGTTCGTGTTGGCCGTTCGGCCAGGTTGTGGGCCCATCGTATTGCGCCGAGGATAGATGGTGTCGAACCGGTTCGATTCAACGCGCCACATGCGCTAAACGACGGGCCCGCGCGGGTGGGCGCGGCGCTGCGGTTATTTCGGATGATGAAAATTTTAGCATGGCGCCCGCCTGCCCGCTGGCCCTGCAGAAGGAGCGACTCGCAATGCACACCTTGCCCGCAACCGACATCGAACTCGCCGCGTGGCTGCGGCTGTCGCTCGCACCGGGGCTGAAACCCGCGGCGCTGCGCTTGATGCTGAGCGCTTTTGGATTGCCGGGAGCGATTTTAGGTCAATCGCCGCAAGCCCTGGCCGGGGTCGCCGGCGAAGCCGCAGCGCGCGCCGCGCTCGCGCCGCCGGGCCCCGAATTCGACGCCCAACTCGACGCGGTGATCGCATGGCGCGAGCTGCCAGGCAATCAGGTCGTGACACTCGACGACCCCGCGTACCCGCCCGCGCTGCTGACCATGCCCGACCCGCCGCCACTTCTATATATAAAAGGCCGGCTCGATCTGGTGCATACGCGAGCGGTCGCTCTCATCGGTAGCCGCAGCGCGACGCCGCAAGGCGTCGAAGACGCGGAGCGTTTCGCACGCGAGCTGTCGGCTGCAGGTGTGGTCATCGTGTCGGGACTGGCGCTCGGCATCGACGGCGCCGCGCATCGGGGCGGCCTGGAAGGCATCGGCAGCACGGTGGCGGTGATCGGCACCGGCGCGGATCTCGTGTACCCGGCGGCGCATCATGCGCTGGCGCGGCAGATCGCGGTGCAGGGCGCGATTCTCTCGGAGTGGCCGCTCGGCACGCCCGCGCGCGCCGCCAATTTTCCGCAGCGTAACCGCCTGATCGCCGGGCTGGCCAGCGGCGTGGTGATCGTCGAGGCGGCGATGCGCTCTGGCTCGCTGATCACCGCGCGGCTCGCCAATGAAATGGGACGCGACATCTTCGCGTTGCCCGGCTCGATTCACGCGCCGCTGTCGCGCGGATGTCATCGGATCATCAAGCAAGGCGCAAAGCTGGTGGAATCGCCCGAGGAAGTGCTGGAAGAATTGGGCTTTGCCAGGCGGCCGGCGGTTCGTGCTGCCCCGGCTTCAACGCAGACTGTGCTTCGGGATGGCGTCGATTCGCGGAATACGCCGCCAGTCGGCGCTTCGGCAAAGGTTCAGCCCGCGCTGGCAACGGCGCCGGCCGCCGATATGAATCACTCGAAATCGGCGACTTCAGACGCGAGCGGAGCGGTATGTGCCGGCTCGGAGGCCGCGCCTGACTCGACCACGCTGTCGCTAGCAGCAGGAACACCGCTGAAACCACGACCCGCGGCGGCGAAGCAAGCAGCGGCCCGCGCCGGTTTCGCAACGCCAGAATCGCCCGCGCCGCCCCTTACCCCGGCCACTCCCGATGCGCAGCGACTCCTCGCGGCGCTCGGCCACTCGCCGACCACGCTTGAAATCCTGGCCACCCGCACCGAGATGGAGGACTCGGCCCTGCAAACCACGTTGCTGCAACTGGAACTCGCCGGACAGGTGACCTTGCTGCCCGGTGGCCGTTTCATGCGGGCCAGCCACAGCCGAGCTCGCGTGGACCAGGGTTGACCACCCTTCGGCATCGGCCATGCTACATTCGCGCCAAAGCACCTGACAAAGTACGCAAGGAACCCACCACATGCCCGCGCTGAATCTCGACACCGACCAAGACCGGATCGCCGAGCGCGTCAACGAGCCCGACACGCTGTTCGTGGCGTGCCTATGCGCGCAATGGTGCGGGACCTGTCGTGATTATCGGGACGCTTTCGACAAACTGGCCGACCGGCATCCCGATATCTGTTTCGCATGGATCGACATCGAAACCCATGCGGATCGCTTCGACGATCTGGATGTCGAGAACTTCCCGACCATCCTGATCGAAGACTCGGTCACAACACGCTTTTTCGGTACGGTTTTGCCACAGGCGTCGATTGTGGAGCGGATGTTGCTGGACCTGACGGCCGTGCCTGGCATCACCGGCGCGCCGAAGCTGCGGCCCGCGCTGACGGTCGCCTGACCGCGGCGGCGCCGCCGCTCGACTGTCGCTGCGAGAGCGTGTTGAAAGCGCTACACAGCACGTTTGCCGCAGCTTGCCCAACGTCTGAGCGCGCAATTATGATGGCGCGCTTTTAGGGCACTTGACACGCCGCCTTCGCGCCGTGTGCTATAAAGCGGTCGTCAATGGGTCGCAAAGGTCGCAAACGAGGGTCGCGCGCTTAAATGGCGCACTCAAGGCCAACAACCCGGATCTACCAACCTCACATCGAGTCATGTCCAAAGCACTGATCATCGCCGAAAAGCCTTCCGTCGCGAACGACATCGCGCGCGCTTTGGGCGGCTTTACCAAGCATGACGAGTACTACGAAAGCGACGACTACGTCCTTTCCTCGGCAGTCGGCCACCTGCTGGAAATTGCCGCGCCCGAAGACTACGAAGTCAAGCGCGGCAAGTGGAGCTTCGCCAATCTGCCCGTCATTCCGCCACATTTCGATCTGAACCCGATCGCCAAGAGCGAGTCGCGCCTGAAGGTGCTGACCAAGCTGCTCAAGCGTAAGGACGTCGACCGTCTGATCAACGCATGCGACGCGGGGCGCGAGGGCGAGCTGATCTTCCGCCTGATCGCGCAGCACGCCAAAGCCAAGCAGCCGGTGCAGCGTCTGTGGCTGCAATCGATGACGGCCGGCGCAATCCGTGACGGCTTCGCCCGTCTGCGCAGCGACGAAGAGATGCAGCCGCTCGCCGATGCGGCGCGCTGCCGCTCGGAGGCGGACTGGCTGGTCGGCATCAATGGCACGCGGGCAATGACCGCGTTCAACAGCAAGGGCGGCGGATTCTTCCTGACCACGGTCGGGCGGGTGCAGACGCCGACGCTGTCGATCGTCGTCGAGCGCGAAGAGAAGATTCGCCGCTTCGTGCCGCGCGACTACTGGGAAGTGAAGGCGGAGTTCGTCTGTGCGGGCGGTTTCTACGAAGGCCGCTGGTTCGATCCGAAATTCAAGCGCGACGAGTTCGACCCGGAAAAGCGCGATTCGCGTCTGTGGGCGCTGCCCGCGGCCGAAACGATCGTCGCCGCCTGCCGCGGCCAGATCGGCACAGTGACCGAAGAATCGAAGCCGTCCACACAGCTGTCGCCGGCCCTCTTCGACCTGACCAGCTTGCAGCGCGAGGCCAATGGCCGCTTCGGCTTCTCGGCGAAGAACACACTGGGCCTCGCCCAGGCGCTGTATGAAAAGCACAAGGTGCTGACCTATCCCCGGACCGACGCTCGCGCGCTGCCGGAAGACTATATGGATACGGTCAAGCAGACACTCGGCATGCTCAAGGAAAGCAACAACTATTTGCCGTTCGCCAAGCAGGTGCTCGACAAGGGCTGGGTGAAGCCGAACAAGCGCATCTTCGACAACTCGAAGATCAGCGACCACTTCGCAATCATCCCGACGCTACAAGCGCCGAAGAATCTGTCCGAGCCGGAGCAGAAGCTCTACGACCTCGTCGTGAAGCGCTTCCTGTCGGTGTTCTTCCCCGCCGCCGAATACCGGGTGACGACGCGGATCACCCAAGTGGTCGGCCATCACTTCAAAACCGAAGGCAAGGTGCTCGTCGAACCCGGCTGGTTGCAGGTCTACGGCCGTGAAATCAGCGGTGAAGACGCGAACCTGGTACCGGTGCAAAAGGACGAGAAGGTCAAGACCGACAAGATCGCCGCTCAGCAACTGGTGACCAAGCCGCCCGCACGCTACAACGAAGCGACCTTGCTGTCGGCGATGGAAGGCGCGGGCAAACTCGTCGAAGACGACGAGTTGCGCGAAGCGATGGCGGCCAAGGGGCTTGGCACGCCGGCTACGCGTGCGGCCATCATCGAAGGTCTGCTCGGTGAAAAGTATCTGATCCGCGAAGGCCGCGATCTGATTCCGACCGCTAAAGCGTTCCAGTTGATGACGCTGTTGCGCGGCCTCGGCGTGAAAGAGCTGACCGCGCCTGAACTGACCGGCGAGTGGGAATACAAACTCTCGCAGATGGAACGCGGCAACCTGCCTCGCGATGCGTTCATGCAGGAAATCGCACGCATGACGCAGACGATCGTCAAGCGCGCGAAGGAATACGATTCCGACACGATCCCGGGCGATTACGCGACGTTGCAGACGCCGTGTCCGAATTGCGGCGGTCAGGTGAAGGAGAACTACCGGCGTTTCGCCTGCTCGAAATGCGAGTTTTCGATTTCGAAGATTCCGGGCGGACGCCAGTTCGAAATTCCAGAAGTCGAAGAACTCCTGCAGAACAAGACGATCGGACCGCTGTCGGGCTTCCGCAGCAAAATGGGGCGGCCGTTCTCGGCGATCCTCAAGCTGTCGTTGGACGACGAGATCAAGAACTACAAGCTCGAGTTCGATTTCGGCCAGGATGCGGGCGGCGAAGACGGTGAACCGCCTGACTTCTCGGATCAGCAGCCGGTGGGCGCTTGCCCGAAGTGCAAGGGTCGCGTGTTCGAACACGGCATGAGCTACGTCTGCGAGAACTCGGTCGCCAACCCGAAGACCTGCGACTTCCGCTCGGGCAAGGTGATCCTGCAGCAGGAAATTGCCCGTGAGCAGATGGCCAAGCTGCTCGAAGAAGGCCGCACGGACCTGCTGACGAACTTCAAGTCGTCGCGCACCGGACGTAACTTCAAGGCGTTCCTCGTCAAGCAGAACGACGGCAAGATCGGCTTCGAATTCGAGAAGAAAGAGCCGTCGGCGAAGACTGCCGCGAAGACCGCGGCGGCCAAATCGGCTGCGAAGGCGGCGCCGGAGTCGGACGATGGAGAAACGGCAGTGGCGGTAAAGACTGCGCCCGCCGCTAAAAAGGCTGCGGCGAAGAAAGCGCCTGCGGGCAAAACCGCAGCAGCCAGGAAAGCGCCCGCGAAGAAAGCGGTAGCGCGTAAAACCGGCTCCTGATTCAAGCTGATAGCCGCGCCGGAAGACGTTTCACGTCCGGCAGGTCTCCTCCGCGCTTGCCATGAAAAAAGGCGCAGTCACTTTTGGTGACTGCGCCTTTTTAATGTCCACAGGCATATGCCTGCGTTGCTGCCTTCTGTCATCCCAACCGTTACAGCGGCGACAAAGCCGTTGGCCGGGTGCGATTCGTCGTCTTTGCCAAAGTCTTCGGCACGGGTGCCAGCTCGCTGTCCAGCAGCCGCGACAGCGGCTCGGCGCCATCGAACGCTTCCGGCGGCATGGAGTCCGCGGAATCGAACGCCGCCGACGTAACGGGCCGCTCGAGGCCGTCCTTGATCCATTGCTCACCGAGCACGCTGTTCGGCGTCTGGTTGAAGTGCTCGACCAGATGATCGATGAACGTGCGCACCTTCGCCGGCAAGTGACGACGGCTCGGATAGGCGATGTTGATCTCCACCTGCGGCAAGCGGTAATCGCCGAGCAAGCGCACCAGTCTGCCGCGTGTCATGTCGCGGCCGATCAGGTAGCTCGGCAGAATCGCGATGCCCATGCCGAGCAGCGCAAACTGCCGCAGCATTTCCGTGTTATTCGCAACGATGACGTTCGACGGACGCACGCGCACCTCGCCTTCCGGGCCCGTGAACACTCGCTCGTCGCCCCAGTACTCGGAGGGCAGACTCAGGCACGGATGCTCCAGCAGATGCTCGGGACGCGTCGGCGTGCCGTGCTTCTCCAGATAGGCCGGCGTCGCGCACACGGTCATGCAGCCGGTGGTCAGGCGCCGCGTGACGATGCTGGCACTGCGCATTTGCCGCGCAATCACCACGCCGACGTCGAAGCCTTCTTCGACGAGATCAACCTGGCGGTCGACCAGCGTGACATCGGGGATGACTTTCGGATAGCGCTCCGCGTACGTTTGAAGCACGGGCGCGAGATTATGCAAACCAAAGACGACCGGTGCGACGATTCGCAACGTGCCGACCGGCTCGTGATTACGCGCCACCACCATCTGTTCGACGTCTTCCAGTTCGTCGAGAATCTGGCGCGCACGCTCGAGATACACCTGACCTGATTCGGTCAGCGACAAGCTGCGGGTCGTGCGATTAAGCAGCCGCGTACCAAGACGGCCTTCGAGGTCGGCAACGTGACGGGTGGCGACCGCGTTGGAAATATCCATCGCGCTCGCAGCGCGGGCAAAACTGCCGAGATCCGCCACTTTGACGAAAACTCGCATCGACTGCAAATGATCCATAGGACAACTCCTGCCGTGTTACAGCTTTCTGACAATTGGTGAAAACCAGTGCAGCGAACTTGGAATTCTCCTACGACTCGCGAAATCGTGCAGAAGTTGCCCGCGAAACCGGAAATATTGTCAATTTTCGTGCGACTGTATTCCCTAATGTGGGGCATGACCGTCGATTGTTCCTTGAAACGAAACAATTTGCTGCGACGCAGCTAGTACAGTCTTTTTTGTTCGAACAGACGCAAAGGTCGCTCCAGCATTGCGGAATCAGAAAAAATCCTCGAGCGGGGGTCGAATCAGAAAAGAAAAGCCGCCCGAAGGCGGCTTTAGTCGAGAAGTGAACGCTCACATGATCAAGCTGCGAGTTTCCCTTCGAGCGCCTTTTTGGCCTGCGTCAAAGCGGGGGGCAAACCATTTCGCAATGTGTCGAATAGCTCCGCATGCAGCGCGAGTTCGTTGCGCCACGCGGCGTCGTCGACCGAAATCACCTGCTCGAACTGCTCACGGCTGAAGTCCAGCCCGCTCCAGTCAATGTCCTCGTAGTGAGGCGACACGCCGAAAGCGTGCTCCTCGCCCTGCGCCGTGCCTTCGATCCGGCCAACCATCCAGCTCAACACGCGCATGTTCTCGCCAAAACCCGGCCAGACAAACTTGCCGTCCGCGCCTTTGCGGAACCAGTTAACGCAGAAGATTTTCGGCAGCTTGGCGTTCAGTCTTTCGAGACGCTCGCCGGTTTTCAGCCAGTGACCGAAGTAGTCGCTCATGTTGTAGCCGCAGAATGGCAGCATCGCGAACGGATCGCGGCGCACCACGCCCTGCTGGCCGGCGGCGGCGGCGGTCGTCTCGGAGCCCATGGTCGCCGCCATGTAGACACCTTCGACCCAGTTGCGCGCTTCGGTGACGAGCGGCACGGTGGTCGAACGGCGGCCCCCGAAGATGAATGCATCGATCGGGACGCCAGCCGGATTTTCCCAGTCCGCGTCGATCGACGGACATTGCGAGGCCGGCGCCGTGAAGCGTGCATTCGGATGCGCCGCCTTGCGTCCGCTCTCCTTCGCGCTGGCCGGTGTCCAGTCCTTGCCCTGCCAGTCGATCAGGTGCGCGGGCGGCTCGTCGGTCATGCCTTCCCACCAGACGTCGCCGTCGTCCGTCAGCGCGACGTTCGTGAAGATGACGTTTTCCTTCAGCGTGGCCATCGCGTTGAAGTTGGTCTTTTCGCTCGTGCCCGGCGCGACGCCGAAATATCCCGCTTCGGGATTGATCGCGTACAGACGGCCATCCTTACCCGGCTTGATCCAGGCGATATCGTCGCCGATCGTGGAGATTTTCCAGCCGTTCAGGCCTTCCGGCGGGATCAGCATCGCAAAGTTGGTCTTGCCGCACGCCGACGGAAACGCCGCCGCGACGTGATGCTTGCGCCCTTGCGGCGACGTCACGCCGAGAATCAGCATGTGTTCGGCGAGCCAGCCTTCGGCGCGGCCCATCGTCGAGGCGATGCGAAGCGCGAAACACTTCTTGCCGAGCAGCGCATTGCCGCCGTAGCCGGAGCCGTAGCTCCAGATTTCGCGCGATTCGGGGAAATGGACGATGTACTTGGTCTTGTTGCACGGCCAGGACACGTCTTCCTCTCCCGCCGCGAGCGGCGCGCCGACCGAATGGACGCACGGCACGAAGTCGCCCTCTTCGCCCAGCACGTCGTACACCTGGCGGCCCATGCGCGTCATGATGCGCATGTTGGTCGCGACGTACGGGCTGTCGCTCAACTCGACGCCGATGTGTGCGATCGGCGACCCGAGCGGCCCCATGGAAAACGGCACCACGTACATCGTGCGGCCGCGCATCGCACCGTCGAACAGGCCGTCGAGCGTGGCGCGCATGTCGTCCGGGGCGATCCAGTTATTGGTGGGGCCCGCGTCTTCCTCACGCTGCGAGCAGATGAAGGTGCGATCCTCGACGCGCGCGACGTCGGAAGGATCGGACCATGCCAGGTAAGAATTGGGACGTTTCGCTGGATTGAGCTTCTTGAGGGTGCCCGCTTCGACCATCTGCGCGCAAAGTCGGTCGTACTCCTGCTGCGTGCCGTCGCACCAGACGATCCTGGCCGGCTTGGTCATCGCGGCAACCCGCCGCACCCAGTCGATCAGTTTGCGGTTCTTGACCCACGCTGGCGCCTTGATAGCTGGCTGTCCTTCAAATGAGGGATGATTCATCGACCTGTCTCCGTTTTGAAAGCAATAGAAAAACGGTACTAGCCCGGCGACGCTGCATGCGAGAGGCATTCAATTCATCACGCGAGGTGTCGACTACCCGACGCGCAATTGCGCAGGTCATCCTGAGCCATCCAGTCTGTCTGGCGGAGGCGCCCTATTGACGGGGCTTCTGCAACCGTCTGTAAAGCGGCTTGCCTCAACACGCAACAAACTGTTAAAAACGATTTCAATTTGCCCTTAGCGTGGTGCTGTTGTACTTTGCAGCAGCATCTACGGTAAGGCATCCTGCCACACCGGCATGTGACCTAAGTCACATGGAGGGACAGTGAGCATAACACTCGATTCCGCACCGTCATGGTGCGCCGCAAGACACATACCATGAAGATTGCCATCCTCGACGATTACCAGGACGCTGTTCGCAAGCTCGACTGCTTTCAATTGCTGGCCGATCACGAAGTCAAAGTTTTCAACAATACCGTCCGCGGACTCGGCCAGCTGGCAAGCCGTCTCGCCGAAGTCGACGCGCTCGTCCTGATTCGCGAACGTACCCGAATCAACTCGCAACTGCTCGACAAATTGCCGCGACTGCGCATGATCAGCCAGACCGGAAAAGTGGCCGGCCACATCGATCTTGCGGCCTGCACCGAGCGCGGTGTCGCCGTGTTGGAAGGCACCGGTTCGCCGTTCGCGCCGGCCGAGCTGACGTGGGCTCTCATCATGGCGGCGCAGCGCCGCATTCCGCAATACGTAGCTAACCTTAAGCAAGGCGCCTGGCAGCAATCCGGCCTGAAGACGTCGGCGCTGCCGCCGAACTTCGGTCTGGGTCAGGTGCTGCGCGGTCAAACGCTGGGGATTTGGGGTTACGGCAAGATCGGCCGTCTGGTCGCCGGCTACGGCAAGGCGTTCGGCATGAACGTGCTGATCTGGGGCCGCGAGCATTCGCGTGAAGCCGCTCGCGCCGACGGGTATAGCGTGGCCGAGAGCCGCGAAGCGCTTTTCGAGCAGACCGACGTGCTGTCCTTGCACCTGCGTCTGCACGACGACACGCGCGGCATCGTCAAGCAGGAAGACCTGATGCGCATGAAGCCGACCGCCTTGCTCGTGAACACGAGCCGGGCCGAACTGCTCGACGAAAACGCGCTGGTGAGCGCGCTGTCGCACAACCGGCCGGGGATGGTCGCCATCGATGTCTACGAAAGCGAGCCGATCCTGCAGGGCTACAGCCTGCTGCGAATGGAAAACGTGATCTGCACGCCGCACATCGGCTATGTGGAACGCGAGAGCTACGAGCAGTATTTCACCGCGGCGTTCAACAACATTCTGGCGTTCGACGCCGGCGATACCGCCAGCGTCGCGAATCCGGAAGCGTTGCAGGGCGGGCGCCGGCGGTAAAGCTGGGCGTTGACTGGCTGCCCCGGCGACGATTGCCGGCGGCTGGTGGCAGGCCGGTACGCGATCTCACGCGCAACCCATCCGTGCAGCTCAGCTCGACTCAGCGCGCTTCGTGCGCGCCAGCCTCCAGCAGATCGGGCACGCGCTCGAGGAAGGTCTCGCCATCGGCGCGACCGAGGTTGTATGCATGCGTCATCTGGGAAGGGCTCGTGTAATCCCAGCTCGAAATCGGCACCTTGCGCGACGGCTGCACGTAAAGCCGTTGCTGCACGCCGTGCGGCACGACGAACATCTGTGGCCGCGGGTAGAGGCGCGTGACCATCACCAGCACGTTACCGGGGGCGCTGGCGTCGAGTGCGCCGACCGGCACGTTGTCGACCATGCCACCGTCCAGCACCGGCCGGCCGTTGCGCCGCAGAACCGGCGTAAACGGCGGCGTACTTGATGATTGCAGGATCAGATCCGCGAGATCCTCGACGCTCGCGCAATCCTGCGCACGCACGAATTCCGGATGAAAGCCGAGCGTCTGACCCAAGGTCGGATGCAGCGTCTTGCGCACGTATTTCTCGATGTTGTACGCGATCAGGCCCGCGGCGACTGCGCTGCGCGCGCCCAGCCAGCGCGGCAGGTGCGACACGCCGATGCGGATTTCCGGCGCGTCGGCAAGCGTCGAAAACTTCTCGCCGTAGATGTCGAGCAGCGCCTGCCGGTAGATCCGGTAGTGCGGAAACACCGACTCGCCGCGCAGCAGGTTGCCCCAGTAAGCGTTGCGGGTGTTGTGGCGTAGTGCGTCCTGGTAATAGCGCATGACCCAGTCGGAGTCGCGCGTGTAGAGCATGCACGCGGTCGCGGCGCCGGCCGAAATGCCGGTAATGACGCGCGGCCGGACCTGTAACTCCGGCTGCACCACGTCCCAGAAACCCGCCTGCCACCAGCAGCGGTTGCCCCCGCCGGCGAATACGACCTGATCGAACATCCTGGTTTTTCCTCTCGTGCGGCTTGCCGCGCTGTTTCTGTCTCAGTCGAGCAGCGCGTAGGTCGTGGTGGCGTGAACGGCCATCTTGCCGGTTTCATCGAACAGTTCGACTTCGCCGAACACCAGATTGCGGCCCATGCGCAGCACGCGCGCGGTGATCAGCACGTCGCCCTTGCGGACCGCGCGCATGAAGTTGATGTTCAGCGACACCGTGCTCATCGGCTTGAAGCCGCCGAGCGCGGCCGAAATGGCGATGATCATCGCCGTGTCGGCGGCCGCCATGAACACTTGGCCGCAGATCACGCCGCCCGCATGGCGCAGGCCGCCGGAAAACGGCAGGCGCAGTGTGGCGCTTTCTTCATCAGCCTTGACCGGGGTCAGCGTGAGCGCACGAACCCATGGCGCGAGGATGCGGTCGAGCAACTCGATAATTTCTTTCTCATCCATGGCAGTCCCCGGTCGAAAGCCGCGCGACGCTTCGCGCGGTGAGATGTCCGCGACATGATACCGGGACGATCAGCGCCGCGCGTTTTTCACGCTCGTGGCGCCATCGAGGAATGACTCCCATCTGCGGACGCGAATGTTTTTAAGAAATTTACTAAAGGGGCTTGGCAAGCTCGAAAAGTTACTGCATAATTTCGCTTCTGTTGGGGGCGTTAGCTCAGTTGGTAGAGCAGCGGACTCTTAATCCGTAGGTCGAGTGTTCGAGTCACTCACGCCCCACCAAAGAAATCAAGCACTTAGCCCGGTCCTCGCGACCGGGCTTTTTGTTTCCTGGCGCCCATGTAACCGCGGTGTAACCGGCTTTCGTCAACGCACGTCGACTACCGACGTCGCCGCCGAGACTAAACAACGGCGATGTGTTCGCCTGTTCGGCCTGTTCGCCCACTTCCTGCGATCCTCCGCGACCGTACTCACAATCGGTTCGCGAGCGTTCACCCCCGAGGGACGAACCACCCTTCGATGCAGCAATAGCGGCCGGGACTTGTCCGGCCTGTTGCGAACGTTCACTTACTGATACCGCAGCGCCTTATTGCGACACAGCGCGGACAAGTACACGTTCGCGTCTGCACGCCGCCGCATCAACGCACCCGGTCTACATTCCGGGTCGGCCACGCCCGCCTCCCCTCACTGCGTCAATCGAAGCACACCAAGGCTGCTGGCAATCTGCTGGAAGATGGTATTGAGGTCCGAGTTGGTCGGTGCATGGTAGTAGTTGCCCGGCGACGCGCAACTCTGCATCGTCTGCTGTGCCACCGCACTCGATGCGTCGCTCCCGAAAGTAATCGCGTAGATGACGATCCCGCTGTTCTTCATCGCGGTACAGACACCGAGCTGGAAGGCATTGATGTCGTCGACCGATGTTGTCGAGCCGTCGAAGAGCGACGAACCGTTCAGGCGTGTGACGGTGGGCGCTTGCAACGCGCTGCTCCCGACGCCCGACAAGCCGTTGAAGGACGGCGGCGGCATGATGCCGTTCGCGCTCCCTGGATCATTCTCGCCGTCGGTCAATACGATCGCGACCCGTTGCAATCCTTGCGTGATCTCCGGGCGGGGCAACGTGTTGTCGGTCGACACCCAGCCGTTTCCTTTCGACACATTGTTCGACCAGTCCGACGACAACATACGCCAGCCCCACAGCAGGCCCGTCGGAATGATCGTCGAGCCCGCGGCCTGCATACCGCCGATGGCGGTGGTCAGCGAGTTCGCGTCCTGAGTGAGGAATTTTACCGGCGCGATCGAGCAAGGGCTGCCGGTTCCGTTGACGTTGCCGTTCTGATCATAGGTCTTGGTTTTGGGGTTGGTCTGGCTTGCCTGGCCCCAGGCCGCGGCGATACCCAATCCGTTGCTGATGCCGCAGGTTGTCGTCGAACCGTTGGTCTGCAGGGTCAGCGGAACGCCGGCCACGGTGTTGGTACTCGACTCAACACAATTGTTATTGCCACCACTCGTGCTTTTGTACGTCTTAACCGTGAAGCCTGCCTTCGGGACGTTAAAGAAGAACGGCGTGAATCCTGGCGAATTCAACGGTGCATAGGCCTGTGGATACAGGTTCGAGCTCACATCGCGCGGCTCGACGGCGCAACCGCCCCATCCCGATCCGGTCACGCCAGAGTGGCGCGTCATATAGACATAGTTCGGGTTGTATGTGAAGCTCGGCGTCATCCAGCTGCCGCTCGGAAGCAGCGCGCTGCCCAAATTGACCATGGTGGTGAACGGCACAAGCCCGACGTAGGAGTTGTTCTTCGGAACACTGAAGATGTTGTTCACGAGGCCAGTGGCCGCCGTGCGAAGCCCTTGGATCTTCGTGCCCTGCGTCTTGTCGCTGCTCGCGTAGTCGGACATCGAACCAGTGTTGTCGAGCACCAGGACCAGTTCGAGCAAACTCTGCGGCTGGCGCAGCGCCGTGTTGCTGGCGGAGATAGTCACCGTGTCAGGCGCTCCGCCGGAGCCGGAGCCGGAGCCGGAACCAGAACCGGACCCGTCGCCCGATGCGCTATTACCGAAGATGATCGGTGCCAGCAACGGAGCGCTACCCGTCGCAGAGAGCTTGATGGTCTGGCCAGTGGAAGGCATGCCGCTGACCGTCGCCGAAAACTTGGGGTCAGGCATGCTGAATTCCATGTAACCCGACGGCATGTTCGCATTGTAGTAAGCGCGCGCGTCGGCTTGCCACTGCGCAAGACTGCTCCCCGTGGTACTCGGGTAATGCGCGAGGTTGACACCCGAAGACAGCGTGGCGACGTCGAGCGCCATCTGGATGCGAGTCTGCGTCATCTGGTAATGAATGGTGTCGATGGCAGTGCACATCGATCCGATCATCATGGTTGCGCACAGCGAGAACATGACCGTGAGCGAACCCTCGTCTCCGCTGAGCAATCTCGTGAGAGAGCGAGGCTGTAATGGAGCCACGTGGCGGGTCGACCGATTGGCGGCTCGTGCCGCGATATGGTCGAAAATCATGACGACACCAAAGTCAGTGCAGTGCCAGCACGCGGGCGCACATAGACTCGTTCGTAGATGGTCTGAGTGCCTGGTGCGCTCGTCCAGAAAGGCATGGTCATCGAGAAGGGCGTGTATGAATAGAACACCTCCACCACGACCGCCGAATCACCGTTACGAAACGGCCATGTTGCCGGCAAGAGACTCGTGGCCGTTTCCCGCGATTTCATGGCGGCCAGGGTCCAAGGCGCGCTCCGCTGCCAGAACCGCACCGGCGTACCGGCAGCCATCGTCGGCGCGCTGGGTACGTAGGGTTTCGTGCCCGGGGCGGCCGCGTTGCAGCCTGCCATCGCCTGATCGCAGATCGAAGTGATATAAACGCCACCCTTCGTCTGCAATGCGTTCGGCACGGCGAGCAGCGTCGCCGCGTTCCAGAGCGAACCGAGACTGTCCGTAGAACCTGTCGTGGGGTCGTCGACAACCGCTGTCATCTGCCCCAGCGAATCGGCGAGCGTGAAGGCTGTATGCTCGACAAGACTCACGGCCCGCATGTACAGGTACACCTCGCTAAAGCCGAGCAGGATCAGCAGCATCAGCGGGACGATAATCACGAACTCGATCGTCACGCTGCCGCGATCCGATCGAAGAAGGCCGAAACGACTGGCCAATGACATTTTTTTCATCGCACTTTTCATTTTTCGTTTTGCACGAGGTAATTGCGTTGAAACGTAAGCGGCAACGTCACTCCGAAAAATCTGTATATGCCAGTGAAGCCCGTCGGCAAGGTGACGCTGATCTGGTAAGCGACGACGTCGCCGAGACCGCCCATGTTCGATTGATAGTTTGGCGTGCCAACATTGTCGTAATTGCCATAGTTCCAGGTGTTGATACTCACCGTTGCACCGATGTTCTGCCAGCGGCCCAGCACGCTCATCACGATGCTTTTCGCCTGATCCGAACGCGTGCCGGTGGCCGGATCGGTCGTGGTCAGCCCGGTGCGCGACGCGGATTCAGCCGCAATCTGCACCGTTGCGTCGACAATCATGTCGAGCGCAAGCTCGAAGGTGGCCAGCGTCAGGAGGATCACGACCGGCGACAGGAGGGCGAACTCGATCGCCGAGACCCCACGGTTGTCGGCAAGGAAGCGGGCCAGCCGGCGACGCCGCTGCGAGGCTGCCGTTTTCATCGGAGGCTCGCTGCCTGGACAGAGGCGGTCGGCACTGCCGTTACTTTGGACGTAGCCGGACGCGGCGCGAGGCGCTCGCGCTGGATTTCGTAGAAGCGCAAGTTGTCCTGCACCGATGCCTTGGGCAGATCGCGCCCGAGGATTTCAGCAGCCGCTTCGGTATTGCCGAGCAGGCCATAGGCAAGCGCGAGATCCTGGCGAGCCTGCGGGGGCGCCGCAGGATAACGTGTAACGTCGAGCAGCACGTTCGCGCCTTCACGCGGATTGCCGCTCAGGATCAGCGACAGACCGAGGTTCACGCTCAGCATTGGATCGCCGGGATTCATGTTCAATGCATCGCGAAGCACAGCCTGCGCGCCCAGATGATCGCCCGTGAGGTCGAACGCCGCGCCAAGCCCCGCCAACGCCATTGGATCGTTCGGCGTCACCGCTAGTACGCGATGATAGGTGGCGATCGCAGTATCGAAGCGCCTCTGGTGAATCGCGACACGCGCGATGCCGATCAGCGGTGCGGTCGCGCGCGGATCGGCCTGGCTTGCGTGCTCGTAGTAGACACCCGCCCGCGTGAAATCGCCGACCGCGTAAAGGGTATTACCGAGCCCGGTCAATCCCTCGACCGAATGCGGGTCGGCCTTTACCGCTTTTTCGTACAGCGTCGTCGCCAGTTCGAGGTTGCCGGAGTCGAGCGCCGTGTCCGCGATTCGAAGCTCGCTCATGGTCGTGGGCGTCGAGTTGCGTATTACGGGCCGCGCTTCGGAGACGCGTTCGGTTGTCGTGCACGCAGCGGTGAGCGTCAACAGCGACATGCCGCAAGCGATCAGCGAGGCTCGCCGGACAGAACCCAGAAGCTGGATGCCTCGCGTGACGGGCACACGGCGAGCAATGGTGAGATGAGCGTTTTTCATTGTTTGGCGAGTGCATCCATCAGTTGGATAACGGCCGGGCCGGCGGCAATCGCCACGACCGCGGGAAGAATGAACAGCATCATCGGCACGACCATCTTTGGAGCGAGCTTGGCAGCCTTCTCTTCCAGCGAAACGATGTGGGCGAGCCGTTCGGTGCGCGACAGCGTACGCAGTGCCTGGGTGATCGGGGTGCCGTAACGCATTGACTGCGTTAGTGTTGAAATGAGCGCGCGGATCGACGGCAGATTGATCCGCTCGGCCAAACCGTGCAGCGCACGCGTGCTGTCACCGGAGAGCTTGAGTTCGTCGGCCGTCAGTGCAAATTCGCTCGAAAGTGGCGGGCAGATTGTCGCGAGTTCATCGGCCACGCGCCGGATACTCACGCCGAGGCTGTTACCCGCGTTCGTGCAGATAACGAGCAGATCGAGTGCATCGGGCAAGCACCCTTCCATCTCTTTGCGGCGTTGCGACGCGCGAAACGAAACGACGTATTCGGGGATGATCATTCCGATGATGAACACGAAGAGCATCATCACACCGCGAAACGCCGGATAGCCGCCAAAGACCGGAATGTGTGACCCCAGCATGACCGTCAGCGCGGCACAGATCAGACCGACTCCGAACTTGACCGCCAGCAGGATGGACACAGCGAGGTTGCTGCGGTAGCCGCTTTGAAGCATTTCCTTCTTCAACTTGAGGCGATATTTCGCGTCGAACAGCGGCAGGCGGTCACCCACCACCGCCAGGCGATGCAGGAAGCGCTGGCCAAACCCGCTTCCTTCCTCGAGTTCCTCCGACTCCGTGCTGCCTGCCCGCTGGGCGAGCGCGGCTTGCCGTGCTCGCTCGGCGATCCGTCCGCGGCTGCCGCCGTGCTTCGTCGCCCACCAGATCGCGAGCGCGGCGAACAGCGCAAACAGCATCAGCAGGTTGATCAGCGTTTCGACGTTGGCCGGACTCATCGCGAGGTATCCAGTTTTGAAATTTTGCCGATGACGGTCAGGCCGATCGCGAGCGAGATCGCGCCAAACGTCAGAAGCTTCTGGCCGGGAAGCGTCTTGAACAGAATAAAGAGGTAGGTTCGATTCATCGCATACATAGCAAGCATGATCACCGCTGGAATGGCAGCCATGATCTTGGTCGTGATGCGGGCTTCTCCCGTAAGCGCCTTCGTTTTCTGACGGATCTCACGACGTGTCCGAACAATCCCGGCCAGACCTTCGAGCGTCTCGCCAAGCTGGCCGCCCGTTTCACGCTGCAGCAACAGACACACGCAGAAGAATGAAAAGTCCGCGATCTCAATGCGTTTGACGGCCACGGCCAACACTTCTTCCAGATCGAGACCGACCTGCAGCGAATCGCTCATCAGCTTGAATTCACGACGCATCGGCTCAGGGCACTCGCTCGAAACGGTGCCGATGACCTGCGTAACCGGGACACCAGCACGCACCGCGCGCACGATAAGGTCGATCACGTCAGGGAAGCCCTCGAGAAAGCGTCGGCGAAACCGCTGGACCAGCGTTTGATAAGCGCGGCCGCCTGCAAATATCGGTAGTCCGACGATAAGCAGCGGTATAGCGAAGCTTGGCAGCGGCATGAAGCGCGTCATCAGCATCGCAACGAGCGCGCCGGCCCCCCCTGCCGCCAGCACGACGCGAATGCCGTTCTTCCCGGCGACGGTTCGCAGGCGCGCCGCCTTCGGTCCATACCGGCGGCTTATCGCGTTGTCGCGTTTGCTGATCGTGAACAGGTCGGTATGGCGTGTCCTGTCGTCTCGCGTGCGCAAGTCGTGCGAGGAAAACGCTTCTTCCATACGCGCCTTGATCCTTGCTTTAGGCTGGTGCTTGCGCATGTCCTGCATGACCAGCCACATCACGCCGAGCATCAGCACGAGTATGAAAGCGCATGTCGTAAGGAGGTCAACCCTGTTCATGGCCTCATCGCCTCCAGCAGCGCATCTTCGAGCCCGTAATACGCCGCGCGCGCCGAGAACGCCGGTCGCACCAACGCCGATTCGTAGACACCCTTGACCTCTTCGCTATAGGCGGTTGCGTCGTAGCGAAACGTAAACAGATCCTGCGTGATGATGACGTCGCCTTCCATGCCGACCAGTTCGGTGATGCGGGTGACACGGCGCATGCCGTCGCGCATCCGCTCGATCTGCACGATCAGGTGCACCGCACTCGCGATCTGCCGGCGAATCGATAGAAGCGGGAGGTTCCCGTTCGCCATCATCACCATGCTCTCAAGCCGGGTGATGCCGTCGCGCGGAGTGTTCGCATGGATCGTGGTCATCGAGCCGTCGTGGCCCGTGTTCATCGCCTGCAACACGTCGAAGGCTTCCGCACCACGCGTTTCGCCGAGGATGATCCGGTCCGGACGCATCCGCAGCGCATTGCGCACGAGATCGCGCTGAGCGACGCCGCCGAGTCCTTCGGCGTTCTCTGGCCGCGTCTCCAGACTGACGACGTGCGGCTGGACGAGTTGCAGCTCGGCCGCGTCTTCGATGGTGATGGTCCGCTCGCCGAGTCCGATGAAGTGCGACAGCGCATTGAGCAAGGTAGTTTTGCCGGAGCCGGTACCGCCCGACACAATGACGTTCAGCCGGCAGGTACTCGCAAGCTTGAGCAGGTTCGCCATCTGCAGCGACATGTTGCCTTGCTGCGCCATCCGCAAAAGCGTGATGTTGCGCTTCGAGAACTTACGAATCGAAATGCTCGCCCCATGAATGGCGAGCGGCGGTAGCACGACGTTCACCCGGCTGCCGTCGGCGAGACGTGCATCGACCATCGGACTGCTTTCGTCGACCCGCCGCCCCACCCCAGCGGCGATCCGCTGCGCCACATTGACGACGTGCGCATTGTCTCGAAACTTGAAGGGCGTGAGTTCCAGGCGTCCGTGCCGCTCTACGTAGACCTGATCGGGTCCGTTGACCAGCACGTCGGTGATCGTTTCGTCGGCAAGCAACGGTTCGATCGGACCCAGGCCGAACATGTCGTTCAACAGTTCACCGACGATCTGCCCTTGTTCAGACATCGTGATGTTGAGGCGTTCGCGCTCCGCAATTTCGAGCACCAGTTGCTCGACGCCCGGTTTCATCTGCTCACGCGTCTTGCCGACCGCGGCCGACGCGTTTATCAGGCTGAACACACCGTTACGGATCGTTCTGAACAGCTCGGAGCGCACCAGCGTCTCGTTGCCCTCCGACGTATGCGAGCGAGCCGCAGCTGGCGCCGCCGTCGCTTCGATCACGGCGACAGCTTCCGCTGCTGCGGCGTCAACAGTCGCTTCAGATGTACGCGGAGCCTGCTTTTGCCCGAACATCAGCGCCTCCTGAATCTGAGCTTTTGGAAGAACGTGCGTTCAGCGGCCGCAGGCTGACCGGTCAGGTCGCGTGCGATTCGCATGATGGTCTGATTAAAGCCGTTCGGCGCCTTTTCGTTCGGCGCCTCGCCCAGGTTCTCGGCGACAGTGACTGCCTTGGCTTCGAACGGAATCTCATACAGCGCGGCACGTCCGACGGCCGCCGTGAAGTCGGCCGCCTGGACCTTGCCCGTGCTCGCCGCATTCGGATTGTTCAGCAGCAGCGAAGTGGGCGGGTTGTTGTCGCGGTCCTCGATAAAACGCAAGATACGTATCGTCTCGCGCGTCGAATGCACCGAAGGGTCGGCGACCAGATAGACGCGCGATGCATAGTCGAACGCGTCGCCTGCAAGCGGGTCGGTCAGACTGCCGACATCCAGGATCACATAGTGAAAGCTATCGCATAGCAGCTCGAGCACGCGCGCAAGCGCCCCCCCCTGGAACGGCGAGAGGTTCCCGTAATCGAGTTCGGCCGACAGGACGAAGAGCCGCGCGCCCTTTGCGATCAACGTGCGCTCCACATACTGCGGATCCAGCCGATGCACGTTCTGTAGCACGTCGCTCAGGCCGTTGTTACTTTGGATGCCGAGCATGCTGTTCGCCGCGCCGCCGTACAGGTTCAGGTCGACATAGGCCACCCGGCGATGCGTGTCCTCGGCCAGATGGCGGGCGATGTTGAGCGCGACCGTGGTCGTGCCGACGCCGCCGCGCGTTCCTGCGAACGCAATCGTCTTGCCCGCGCGCGCCAGCATCACGGGGCTGACCTTGCCCTCGGCGACATTCACGGTCCGCTTGAGCAGTTCGACCGTGAGAGGCTTGACCAGATAATCGCGCACGCCGATCTTCAGGAGACTGCGGAACAGCCCGACATCATTACGCTCGCCCAAGGCCACGACCTGAACGGAAGGCTCGCACACTTCAGCGAGCCGGCCGAGGTCCGACAACGGCATCACCGAATTCTGCAGATCGATCAGCAGGAACTGCGGCGATCGTTCGATTTTCGCCAGGTAAGCAATCGCGTCATCGACTCCGCCGACTGCAACGTGCGTATGCGGCATGACCTGGTCGAGCACGAAGCTCTTGAGCACCTGCTCCGTCTTGCGGTCGTTCACGAACGCAATGAAATCGGCGACCCGGGTTCCTGTGTTGTTCTTCGTAGAGTTGAACTCAGTCGTGCTCATGGTCGTCTTCCGTGAGTGTTAGCCGCGTCACTTGGAATCGCGCGAAGTGCCGCTGTCGAGCGGAATCACACGACCGGTTTCGTAACGATGCACCGCGCTCGCCGCGACGGCGGCGTCGGCTGGACCGAGTGGCTGCGGCTTGACGAGATCTTCCGGATGCGCGACTTGCGCTGCGAGATTGGTGTAAGTCGCACAGCCCCACTCCATGCTCGGGCGATGCCAGCCCGCGTCCGTCAGCACCGACGGGCGCGCGAGCTTGGCGCAATCGGGCGGCAACACGGAGTGGCCGTCGAAGCCGATCGTCGACGAATCCGGCATGCCGAACGGGGGCTTGAAGCATCCGCTGACGCTGGCCGCGATAGCGCAGACGAGAAGGAGCGTAAGAAGACGGACGGTTTTCATTAGGTCGGGCTCCTGAAGCGGCTCAATAGACGTATCCGGCCGCGCCAACGAGACGCGGTTGATCAGACGCGGAAGACCCATTGCCGGCCTGACGGTTGTAGCTGTATTCGACGTCGCTGCTGGGCGATACCAGCGATTCGAGCGGCGTGCGAAGCTTGGACGAGTCGGTCGGCTCGACCAGATAGGGCGTCACCATGATCACGAGCTCCGTCTTGTTGTTCTGGTAATTCGTCGACGAGAAAAGCTTGCCCAGAATAGGAATGGAGCCCATGCCCGGGATCTGCGAAATGATGTCGGTCGTATTGCTCTGCAGCAGGCCGCCGATCGCAAAACTCTGGCCGCTCCCCAGTTCGACGGTGGTATCGGCACGGCGCACACTTAGCCCCGGCACCGTGATGCCGCCCGTCGTGACACTCACCGACGTGTCGATCTGGCTCACCTCCGGACGCACCTTCAGGCTGATGCGGCGATCGTTGAGTACGGTCGGCGTGAAGTCGAGCTTCACGCCGAACTGCTTGAACTCAACGGAAATCGCGCCGTTGGTCTGCGACACCGGAATCGGGAATTCGCCGCCGGCGAGGAAGCTTGCGGTCTGGCCGGACATCGCCACGAGGTTCGGCTCGGCAAGAACGGTCAGCAGACCTTCCTGGTTCAATGCATCGACGAGCGCCTGAATATTGACGTTATTCGTCTTGAACGCGCCGAATAGCGAAAACGCGTTATTGCTCGGCAGGTTCACCGGATAAGTCGTCTGGCCCGTCGGGCCGATGATTGGCTGGTTCAGGTTGTAGATCGGGCGCCCGCTGAAGAGGCCGCCGTAGAAATTGCCGAACGAGTTACCCATTGCCTGCCAGTTGATCCCAAGCTGCTGCGTTACGTTCCGGTCCACTTCCGTGATTCGCACGCGCAACTGCACCTGCAGCGGACGGTCGATCGTCATGCGGTTGATCAGGACTTCCTTGTCCGCCAGATACGGCGTGACGGCCTGGACTACGGCGTCGGCGTCGGACGGGTTGGTCGCCTTGCCCGACAGCTGCAACGAGCCCTTCCCCGTGCTCACCTGCACGTTCATGCCGGGAAAGCGCGCGGCGATCATGTTGCGCAGTCCGTCCATGTCGCGCCCGACCACGACCGTTCGTCGCACCAATGTCTTGTTGTTCGCGCCGAGCACGTAGAGCGTGGTGTTACCGGTTTTCTTGCCCAGCACGAACACGGCCTTCGGCGACGGGACGTGAACGTCAGCGATCGTCGGATCGGCGATGAAGACCGAAGTGGCGACCTCGTTCAGCGGCACCAGCGTGCCTTTACCCTCACTGACGTTCAGTGGCGCCGATGCATCGTTGGGCAAGGCCATCGATGTCGCAGCGACAGTCCGCGGCAACGTGGCGTGAGAGGAAGCCGTGCGCCCCGCGGAGGCCGGATGTGAGGCAGCGCCGTGCGACTTGTCCGAGCGCAATGGCGCCGCGTGCGCCGGCGTTGCGAGTATCGGCACCGCGCAAGAAACCGCGCAAGCCATCAACCATACTGCTTTGCGAATCGGACTGAACGGCATTTTCACGTTTCTCTATCCTGGCAAATGAACCTGATCCCGCGGTTAGACGACGTCAGCGTTGCGCGGGAATGGACGGCAACGGCGGCGCGCTGTCTCCCCCTCCGGCAGTACCCGCTGCCGGGTCGGACTTCTCGGAGCCTCGGTAGATCATGACCGGCCGCGCTGCGACGGATGCGGGTGCGGTGGCGCTGAGCTGGACTGCGCGCGATCTCGGGAGGTCGCGCACGGCGCGCGAGATGTCGCCCGCCCAAACCGGCGCCGGTTGTACGGCGGAAGCCGGCGCCGATGCGGCGGGGTCGCGCGAAGCCGTCGCGAAACTGCGGAGCGCAAGCGACAGGCTGCCGAGCCGTGCAGCGACGGACACAACCTCGCCCATGCGCGGTGTGACTTCCAGCGTGACCGTACGGGCCGGGCGGCTTCCCATCGGCTCCGCGCCGTCGCCGGTTTTCGGCCGCTTGATTTCGGAGCCGACCGCGAGCACGCGCACGTGCTCGACCACCGTTTCGCTCGACACGGCGAGATCAGGAGAGTCGGTGCGGCGATCCATCTGCTGCGTCAGCAGCAGATCGACGTAATCGCCCGGCTGGATCAGCCCTGCGTTACCGGAGACGTCGTCGACGGCCACCGACACCGCGCGCATTTCAGGCTTGAGCGTTGCCGCCAGGAATCCCGGTGCACCCGGCAGAATCACGTCTTCGGCCACGAGGACGGTGCCGGTCGCTGCCGCATGACGCAGCAACGCACCCTTCAGTTCGGGCGCGCCTGGCGTACCGGCAACAATGGCGCCCGCCGGGATATCGGCGAGGGACATGGGTTTCCAGACCATATCTTCGTCGCGCAGGAGCAAGCCCTGCGGGAGATCGGCTGCGCTCACCAGCACCTTTTGCGTCTTGATGACAGCCTTCGACGGATGCGATCCACTCGCTACGACCACCCGCACGATCAGGGCGATCATGATGGCTCCGACGATCAGCACGGCGAATTTAATGACGTTTGACATGGGAGCGCCGTCCTATCGCTTCAAAATCAGAGGCATCACGGCCGGCAGCACGATCATCAGACCGCCGCCAAAGGCGAGCGCTACGCCGTAGGGGACGCCACGTGCTCCGGAAAACAGCGCCAGCACCCGCATCGGCAGGGCTCGTTGGTCCGGATTCATGTTTCGCGTGGCAAGACTGATCAGGGACACCACCGTCCCGATCACGGAAATCAGTGTTAATGCCGGCAGCGCGAGACTCGAGCCAACCCACAGAAAAATGACCGACGCCAGCTTCGCGTCACCTCCGCCGAGCATCTTCGCTGCGAAGAGCGCGGCACAGACGAGGAACACCCCCAGCGCCAACACCAGGTGGACGATCACTTCGTCAGCGGGCAGACGAAGGATTAGCGCGTCCGCGAAAAACAGCGCGCCGACTGCCAGCACGACGCGGGTCGGCAGGCGTCGCGAACGAATGTCGATGACCGCGAGCCACAGCAGAGCGCACAGCACAAGGAAACGAATGCCGAGAGACAGTAGGTGCACGAAGGTCGCCGTATAGAAATGCGAGGTGAGCCAGACAGGGGTTCGGATCGAACCGGTCCGAACCCCTGACCATCGTTACGTCGAAGCGGCCGTGATTTTCGCGTACAGGTTGGTGAACAAATCACCCATCGATGTTTTCATCGTCACACCGACTGCTGTCAGAGCGACGACAACGATGCCAGCCAGAATCGCGTATTCCATGGCGCTCACGCCACGCTCATCGCGAACAAACGCTTTCAAGAGTTTGATCATGTGTTTCCCCCGTAAAACAACAGATAGAAAAACTCTCCCGGGAAGGCCAAGAACCGGGTATAGCCAGCCACATCCCATGCCCGTCTCGCCCAAACAAAGAGAAGGGCGACAAATCATTGCTGCGCATTACGAGCCGGGACGGCCGGTAATTCCTATAACGGCGAGGCAGCAAGCAACTTTAGCAATCCGTATCGATTATTTTTGTGCCCAGCGATAGTTGGCAAAACTTCGCAAATCGCTTAAAAAATGCAACATCGGATGATTTAACGTTTGCGAGGTCCATTCTGTGCGGGAGTCCTCACTGAAGAGCTTTGGTAAGTTGCTTTGTCAATCTGGAGCGGATAGGCGTTAGCCCGTACAAAAATCTCAACAAAAAAATCCTTCGGACAGTGATGATCGGTAAATTCTTGTGATTGCCAGGTTTCTAACTTGGCTAGTTTTGCCCCTCGTCATAAGGTTCACGCGAGGCGATACATTTATGACGTTCACGTGCGCACGCCGACCGAAGCGACCCGACACGTGCTCGAGCTGATTGGCGAACTGTACGGCATCGAGGCCGGCATCCATGGCAAGCCGGCCGCCGAGCGGCAGCGCGTGCGACAGGAGAAGAGCGTGCCGCTGATCGCAACCATCAAAGCGTGGATGACAGACAAGATCGCCGCGCTGCCGACGAAATCCGAGCTGGCCAAGGCGATCCGCTACTCGCTCAACCAATGGGACGCGCTCGTGCTGTACTGCGAAGACGGTCGCCTGGAGATCAGCAACGCTCTTGCCGAAAACGCCCTGCGCTGTGTCGCCCTCGATCGCCGGACCTACATGTTCGCCGGCTCCGACAAGGAGGTGAGCGGGCCGCCGCGATGTACAGCCTGATCGGGACGGGCAAGCTGAACGGCATCAACTCGCGCGCCCACCTGGAATACGTCCTGACTCATATTGCCGATCACAAAATCAATTGCATCGATGAGTGGGTATTCCGGCCTAACGTGACCGACGATTCCGGACGAACGTGACCGAGCATTCCGATTCATCGTGACCGGTCATTCCGGACGAACGTGACCGATTTCCGGGGCTTTCCGGAATCCGCGGTCACGAAGCCGGAATCGACGGTCACGATACCGGAATGGTGTCGTACAGCGCCGTAACGGTGTTACGCATATCCGCAACAGCGACGGGTACCTGTCGATGACCGGCAGAGCGGACGGGTCGGAGTCGGACGTCAGCGCATCAGTGCTCTTGCTTCGAGAGGCACTCGCCTTGCTGACCGCACGTGGCCCTTCATAGTTGAGCTGACCTAGTTGGGCAAACCCTACCTGCATCCCTGTTAGCAGGTCAAAACCGCCGTTTGCACGCCGTGGCGTCGAAAGACCGCAGCGGGTCGAGTGCTGCCGATCGCTCTCTACTGATTTCAGGTAACGGCAAATCCAACTGCCGCGAAGGGCAAGCGGGTGCGCTTCTAAAGCGGGTGCGCTTCTATTTAACGATCGACCTGGTAAAACGAAATCGACGAACGGATGAACGCCCACGCCGTGTCGCGGTCGAATCGACAAGTGTTCTGCGACTCGCCGGTGGAACGAATAAATCGCCATGCCACGCTGGCCGCCAGGAGCGCAATGCATGTCTCGCGTCTCGCCTCATCATATGAGGATTATCATGCGCAACTTTCTTCCTTCCCTGCTCGCATCCATCCTGTTCGGCTTCGCCGGCACCGTACATGCAACCCAGACCAACGACACCGCCAATTTGAGCGCCGCCAACGATCAGGTCAGGAGTGACCAGACCAGCGCCACCTCCTTCGCGTCGGGACAGGTCCAAACAGCGAATTCCACGGCGAACTTGCCGACCCTCAGCGCCGGCTTCCACGTTTCGATTTATGCCAATGTACCCGAACCGATGAAATTGTCGTTCGCGCCAGACGGGGCGCTCTACGTGGGTCGGCAGGGAGGAAGCAACAACCGGATTCACAAGGTGGAGCCCTGCGGCGGATCGGTGTCTGAGTTTGGCCCGCCCCAGGTTGACCCGGATGCAGTGCTGTTCGACGCCTCCGGACGGATAGGCGGCGTGCGCAATTCCGTGCTCGTCGGAGGCGGCGGCATTCTGGCCGCGATCTTCAAGGACCAAACATCCGCGGTGATATTCAATTCCGGCTTTGCCGATGTCGATGATATGAAGTTCGATCAACGAGGACGCCTGGTGTTTTCCGACGACTTCCCGCGGATCCTTGTGAGCAATGGCGGCTCTCCCACTGTATTGTTTTCCACCCCGAACCGGCCAAACAGTATCACGATCGCCGACGACAACCGGATCGTCCTGTCGATCGCCGACGGGACCATCCGGATTTACAACGCCGACGGGACAGTTGCGGACAATGCGTTTGCGACCGGCTTGGCCGGATTCAATACCTATCTCGCCTTCGGGCCTGCCGAAGGTGGTTTCGGAAAGGCGCTCTACGTATTGAATGGCACTGAACTGCTTACCTACAACAAGCGTGGTGAGGCTACAACGATTGGATCCGGCTTCAGTATCGGCCCCGCATCTGGCACCGGCTTTGTGTTCGGCCCTGATAAATCGCTCTACGTTTCCGATTATTACAATAACCGGATTCTCAAAATAACCAGGGGTGATCATGAAGGGCGGCATGAAGGCCCGCGTTGCCCGAACCGCTGAAAAAGATCTTCTTGCGCCGGACAGCGTCATGTCTGTCACCGGTGCATAGCGGTGTTACCCGGAGCCGGTATCAGGCTCGACAGATTCGCGGACGCCGGTTGTTCGACGTGACGAGCACGGCGGTGCCGGCCGTGCGCGCTTCGAGTTCGACGTAGAAGGCGCCGGCCTTCACGATGGCCGACAGGACGCCGCCCGCCTGGGCGGCGGCGGTCGCCTGGGAGACGTCCAGCGTTTTCATCGGATGACCTGTAAATGATGCTGCCACGGTTAACAATACATCGTGGCAGCACGTTCCGATCGGCACGTGTTGCCCCGGTCACGTAGCGCTGCAACCGGCCACTAGGGACGTTGGTCCGCGCTTACGCCAAGCCATTCAAAAGTCCGTTCTGCTTCTACAACGGTCGCTGTCGCGTTTTAGTTCGTACACATCTCGTAGACCGGGGTGAAGGTTAGTTACCCCGCGAGTACTGGTGTCGCACTGTCTACAGTCGGCTCGTGTATCGTAGCGCCGGGGACGCCTTGGGCAATGCCACGAATGTGTGACCGAACGTGCGAATCATCCGTTAGTCGGCCGCTCGGTCTTGGGGGGCGGCACAGGTTCGGCATTCGGTCAGCCCCGCGCGCTCTCGAACCTGACTTATGCCGCCCCTAGACATTGCGCGCACAGACCATGAGCAGGTCCACTTATCGGGAAGCCACTCCTTTCATTTTTCGAACCGACTCACAGACGCTAAACCTCTGTTGGACAGTCCGAACTGGACAGACTACGTTTTCTCTTTTACTGCCCTTTTTAGGGATACTGATTACCAATTTACGATCTTCGTACATGATCGGTACTTCATCTTTTCGTTTCGTTGCCCGCGCGTCGCCGCGTCGTCTGAAGCAAATTCAATAAAGGCGTACCCTTTCGCATGAGTGTGCCTGCGCGGTACTCGAAGGTCAACGATCTCACCTGGTTCCGAAAAAATTTCGAATAATTTCCGATTAGATGTCTCTGGCGGTCGGTTCCCAATAAAAATTCGACGGCGCTCAATGTCGGCCTCTTCAACAACCGACTCGTCCGCCTTAATTTCCTTGGTGCGCGTTCGTCGATCGATGTCGCTTTTCGCGGCTGCGCCGGCAGGCCTATTCGATAACGTGGATATTCCCGGTAGGGAAATTTCCTTTTCGATGCCAGTCTTTTTGCAACAGTTCGCTCGACTTCATTCTGAAGAATACCCATCTTAAGTAACGAGTCGACTAACTTCCGGTAATCTTCGGTGTCCACTATTCCGACAGCATCCCAAACGTTAGCGGCGGAAAAAATCCGACCGCCTTGGCACATCAGCACAATCGCCTTCTGTTTTCGATCGAGATCGAATGAGTCAAACTGACTCAGCCACAGCATATCTTTCGGCGAGTACATCGCCTTATTAGTAAGCGTAATGCCAAGCCGTCTGGGAACTAATCTCCGCTGCGGCGCTGTCATCGTCGCTCGATAGGAACACTGCTCTCCTACCGCCGTGTACGGCCGGATCCTGGCCAAGTACAGCAGCGACCAAATGATTGAAGCCCTTGACCAGTCTTCCGCCAGTGAAGGCGTTCGCGACGACCTTCGAAGACGGCTGTCCTCCCAGTTCCTCAGGGGGCACGCCGTAGGCATTGGTCACATCGACGATGGTCTTCCCCTGCCAGGTGGGCAGCGCCTTCGCGACGTCCCGGTGCGACTCGAAACGGACAGCCAAAAAAATGATGTCCGCTTTGACGGCATCCGCCAGTTTTTTGGGGATGATCGCAGGTCCAATCGCGGCCACATCGGATGCAAAGCTTTCGGGGTCGCGCGTGGTTGCAACGGATACTTCGATGTCGCTGCGGGCAAACGCCTTTGCAAGAGCTTGGCCGACCTTGCCGAAGCCGATAATTGCGTAGCTCATATATTCTCCTTTGGTTCACCACGCCCGACGGGCTCCGAATACCGAACGGAGTGACCGGCCGGGCGCGGCGTGTCAAATTTGCGCCAAGCCACCGTCGACGGCGACCTCGCTGGCGGTCATGAAGCTGCTGTCCTGCGACGCGAGAAAAGCAGCGACCGCCCCGATCTCCGCCGGATCGGCCATGCGCTGCAGCGGATTCATCGAGGCGAACGCCTTCATGCCTTCCTCGCCTAGTGCCTCCTTCGCGAGTTCGGTCGCCGTCGGCCCAGGCGACAGTACGTTGACCCGGATGCCAGTGCCTTTCAGGTCCTCCGCCCAAGTCCGCGCGAGGTTGCGCACTGCGGCCTTGCTCGCGCTATAGGCGCTGAATGCCGGGGCCCCCGTGGTGCCGGCGCTCGATCCGGTCAGGATTATCGAACCGCCTCGGCCCATCAGCGGCAACGCCTTCTGGATAGTGAAGATCAAGCCTTTCACGTTGGTATTGAAGATATCGTCAATGTGCTCGGCAGTGATCTTGCCGAGCGGAAGCGGGCTTCCGGCCCCGGCATTGGCGAAGACGATGTCGAGGGTTGCGCGCTCGGCCTTCACGGCCGCGTAGAGTCGGTCGAGGTCGGCCGGCTCGCAGACCGAGCCCTTCACCGCGCGGGCATTGGGCCCGAGGTCGGCCACAGCGGCGTCGAGCGCTTCTTGTCGGCGGCCGAAGATGAAGACGAAGGCGCCCTCTTCGATGAAGCGCTGTGCCGCGGCGCGGCCGATGCCGGTAGCGCCGCCGGTGATCACGGCGGTCTTTCCATTCAGTCTGGTCATGTCATGGATCCTTTCGTTGGGAGTTGCACAAGTATCCAGACCTGATTACATTAGGACAAGTATGCACTTTTTGGTAAGTACCAAAACATGACGACGTCCTCTCAAATTTGCGATACCGGCTGTGGGCTCAACGCCACCCTGCGCATCATCTCGGGCAAGTGGAAACCGCTGATCCTGTTTTTTTTGCGCGACGGCCCGAAGCGCTACGGCGAGCTCAAGCGCTTGACACAAGGCGTCAGCGACAAGGTGCTGATCCAGCAGTTGAAGGATCTGGAGGCCGATCGAGTGCTAGCGCGGACCGACTACAAGGAGGTGCCGCCGCGTGTCGACTACGCGCTGACCCCGCTCGGTCGCAGCCTGGCCGACGCGATCGTCCCGCTGTGCACTTGGGGAACCGAGAATGCGGCGGAAATGGCAAGCATCTTCGCCAAGCGCGACGCTTCGGGACAACCATCGCCGTGATTGCACATCGACCGTGCGCTTTGGGTCGGTTTGGTGCGCTCGCCGTCGGCCCGGATACGGCCATGAGCGTTCCCTTGCACTCTATCGGGAACGCCTGTTGACGAGCAGCAACCGCCATTCAGCAAGGCGGCAACCGACCATTTCCATCAGCTCCGATTGCCTTCTTTAAGGCCAGTCATTATGTGATCGAGGATCATTACTCATAGACGAGTCTCCAAACAATTGCGGAGCGCGCCTTACATGATGGAAAGTCGGCGGTAAGACGGCATCGGCGGCCCCTTCTTTCCGTAAAAAGGCCTGTGTATTGCTCCTTGCTGCCGGCTGACCGCCGTTGTGCGATCACTGGATCGGTGGCACCACGCCAAGCTTTTCGGCCAGCATTCTTTCGTAGACACCGAAGTGCAGATCAACCTCCTCCTGCGTCACTACGGTCACGAAAATATTGATCTGCGCGGGCTGCAGACCCAGGACCGTCGCGACCGCCGCTTCCAGTTGCGGCGCGCAAAGGCGGTCGTCGGCAAAGGTGGTGCCGACAGCAATTTCGTAAGCGGATTCCCGGTGGAATACCACTTCAACCAGGCGCGCACGGGCGCTCATATTGTTGTCGATCGCCAGCCGGATTACTTCGACCGCCGTGCGCATCGTCTCGGTCGGGAAACCCTTTGTTGAGCGCAGCCGGATCCGGTGTCGTCCCAGTGTCAGCCAGTCGTATTCGAATTCCATGGTGTCCTCGCATGGTCCGTCAGGGGTGTCGAGGAGGTAGGGATGCGGCCGGCCAAATTCAAGGGTAAAAAATGGCAACACCCTCTTGAAATTTTCGCGCAGGATTCCTATCTTAAATTCCGCTCAGGCAGTCGCGCGAGTAGTCTGGCGCGCTGCGTGTTTCTATTTGTTTGCCCGCAGCACGGCAGACGAACTGGAGCGCGTAGGCCGGTTCGTCTTCCTGCTGGTCTGAAGGAGGAAATGACCATGAGTGATCTCTACTTCGGGACCGACGTTTTCAGCGAGTTCGACCGTCTGCAACGGCAGATGGCGAGCCTCTTCGGCGGCTTCCCGTCCAGCATCCGTTCCGGGCGCTCCGGCGCGTTCCCGCAGGTCAACATCGGTTCGACTGACGACTCGATCGAGATCGTCGCGTTCGCGCCGGGTATCGATCCGGCGAACCTCGACGTATCCATCGACAAAGGGCTGTTGACCATCAGCGGCGAGCGCAGGACCGCACAGCCGGACGCGGCTGGCGACGACACGCGCACCTATGCGCAGGAGCGGTTCGTCGGCTCTTTCCGGCGCGTCATTGAACTGCCGCAGCACGCGGACCCCGACAACGTTAAGGCGCAATACACCAATGGCTGCCTGACCGTCAGCATCGGCAAGCGGGAGACATCCAAGCCGCGGGCCATCACCGTTCAATGAAACCCGTCGCAGAACTGAGGAGGACATCATGAACGACACCACAGAACTTGCCAGGAAAGACGAAAAGGCGGTGGCGCGGCGCGAAGACGAGCAGTCACAACGCCTGATCACGCTGACGCCGCCCGTGGACATCTTCGAGGATAGTCAGGGCATCACCCTGTGGGCGGATTTGCCCGGTGTGACAAAGGACCGGCTCGATGTAAAGGTGCACGATGGCAACCTGTACATCGAGGCAGAGGCAGTTGTACCCACGCCGGAGGGGCTGCGTCTGCATCACGCCGAGATCCGCCAGCCTCACTTCGCGCGGGCGTTCGCTCTTGGGGCTGACTTCGACCCAACGAAAATCGACGCAAACCTGAAGGACGGCGTGCTGAAGCTGACGATACCGCGCCGCGACGAAGCGCGGCCGCGGCGGATCGAAGTGCACACGACCTGAACCCGGCAGACGGGTGACAACGACAGGAGAAAACCCGGTGGCGGTCGTCTGGCCGCCGCCGTCCGATGTGGAGGCCAAGATGCAGGACAGCCGTCGGGGGCGCCGGAGTGAATCCCCGGTCAGCGTGTCGGCAATGCTGCTACGCCGGTCCCCGGACGGTCCGTTCGCTGCGCGGGCCAGGAGCGTCGACGGCGAGGCGACCACGGCAGCCGCGTACTGGCAGTCGGAAACATCAACGTTCACGCCACTGTTTCCGCCAAATGACCGGCATCCGGCTCTCCTGCCAGACGTGCCTTAAGGAGAACGCTACGATGAACACCGACCTGAAGAAGTGGAATCCTTTTAAATTCCTTCGCGGCGCCGGGCGCAAATCCGATGCGGACAGCCCGGAAGGCCAGCCGGCCACCGACCAGTGGCGCGCCTCCTGGCCTGACATACCGAGATTGTTCATGCGCGAACCGTGGCGCGTCGTGGAGGAGTTTTTTCACGACCCGTTCGCTGGCCGCGGCGCACTGGAACGATGGTTCGGGGACTTCAGTTCATCGCGCTTCCAGCCGCGCATCGACGTGGTCGACGAAGGAAAGGTTTTGCGTGTGACCGTCGAGCTGCCCGGCATGCAGCGGGAGGATGTGAGCGTCACCGTCGACGATGGGGCGTTCGTGTTGCGCGGCGAGAAAAAGCAGGATGTGCGCAGCGAGGAAGACGGATGCTACCGGCTCGAGCGCGCCCATGGCAGCTTCGTACGTACGATCCCGATGCCGGAGAACGCCGACCCCGATCATGCCCTGGCAAAGTTCGACAATGGTGTGCTCACGTTGACCGTGCCGAAGTCAGAGCCACCACGATCCGTGGGCCGCACGATTGATATCGGCTAGCCCGGACGCCAGCCTGAGCCCCGTCATCAAGGCTGATTCCGAACTTCGTCTCATGGACGGACGCAAGCGCGACGGTGTGATCGCGCTGTTCGCCAGAAAAGAATGGGGCCGGAGTAGTTCGCGACCACGAAAGGGCGCGAACTACTCATCAGGACCGGCGACGAGGTCAATGGCGACGGCAGTTCGCCATGAATCCGCACTCTTTTTGCGTAGCGGCCTCACGCACAGTTTGATAGGCATCGACTGCAATTCTCGCTCCGCAGTAAAACAACAATTACCGCCGGGCGACTGCGCCGCGCTACGGAGCCAGTCCTTTCAGTTGCGCTGTGTCTCCGCGTGTCCATCGCCGGCACGGCGCTGCGTCCGTCAGCTGTCGGCCGGCTGCAACGCGGCGCGCAACTGATCAAGCGTGAAGGGCTTGCGCAGCGCCGACCATTCGAAGTCAAACCTCTCGTGCTCCGGGACAACGTTTCCGGAAGCGAAAATAATCCGGAGTGCCGGGTGTGCGGAAGCCGCGCGTCGCGCGAGCTCGGTGCCCGACATGTCGGGCATGATGACGTCCGTGAAGAGGACGTCATAGTCGTCCGCTTCCAATGCATTGAGCGCCGCCGCCGCGCTTTCTGCGCGCTGCGGAGCCATCCCGAGCAACATCAGCAGCTCACAGGTTGCGTCCAGCGACGCAACGTCGTCTTCCACGACCAGGATGCGCAGGCCTTCACCGTCTCCGGCTGGCCCGACACCCTCCCTTGGACGCGTACGGGCCGCACCCGCTCCGGTTGCTTCGATATTGCTGTTACCGAGTACCTGCCGCACCTTGGCGGCAAGCTGCCGACGGCTGTAGGGCTTGCTCAGCAGTTCCACGCCGGCATCGAGCCGGCCACCATGCACGATCGCGTTCTGGGTATAACCCGACGTAAAAAGCACCTTCAGCCCGGGCAACATCTGGACTGCCCTTCTGGCCATTTCCGGACTGCGCAGTGCGCCGGGCATCACCACGTCGGTAAACAGCAGATCGATATGTACGCCGCTCGCCACGACGGTCAGCGCCTGCTCGGCGTCGTTGGCCTTGAGCACCGCATAGCCGAGACCGCTGAGAAGTTCAACGACTGTCGACTGGACCTTCAGATCGTCCTCCACGACGAGGATGGTCTCGCTGCCATGCTTGAGGACGCCCCCGGTGCTACGTCTGGCCTCAACCGCCGTGCCGGTTGAGCGGGGCAGATAGATCCTGACTGTCGTTCCCTCACCGACCTCGCTATAGAGCCGGATATGGCCGCCACTCTGCTTGACGAAGCCGTAGGCCATGCTCAGGCCGAGGCCCGTGCCACGGCCCTCCGGCTTCGTGCTGAAGAACGGGTCAAAAGCGCGCTCCATCACTTCCCGGCTCATGCCCGTCCCCGTGTCCGTGACCGCCAGCATCACATACTGCCCGGCTGAGACGTCGGCAAGCGCTAAAACGTACTCATCGTCAAGCGTCGCGTTGGCGAGTTCAAGTGTGAGCTTACCGCCGTCCGGCATCGCGTCGCGCGCATTGATGGCCAGATTCAGTATCACGTTTTCAAGCTGATGGGGATCGGCGATGGTATTCCACAGGCCGCCGGCAACGACGGACTCAATCTCGACCCTCTCGCCCAGTACCCGCCGCAAGAGGTCGTCCAGCGCCTGAAGCTGACGCGCGGGGTTGATGACGACGGGTTCAAGGGGCTGCTGGCGACCGAAGGCCAGCAGCTGTGACGCGAGCTTCGCGCCGCGATCAACCGCGTCAAGCGCGTTACCCAGCCGCTCAGCGCTCCAGTCGTCGCGGCCGTGCCGGCTTTCGAGCAGTTCCAGATTGCCCCGCATTACCTGGAGAACATTGTTGAAGTCGTGCGCCACGCCGCCCGTCAGTTTGCCCAAGGCCTCCATCTTCTGTGCCTGGAACAGGGCTTTCTGCGTTTGCTCGAGCTGCTCGCTGGCGCGCCGTCGCTCGGTGATATCGCGCGTGATCTTTGCAAATCCGACCAGCTCACCGTTTTCATGAATGGCGTCTATCACGACATGCGCGAAGAAACGGCTTCCGTCGCTGCGCACGCGCCACCCCTCGGCCTCGAAACGTCCCTCCCGTCGTGCCGTGTCCAGGCCCCGGAAGGGGACGCCCGCCGCGACATCCTCCGGGGTGTAGAACCGGGAAAAATGCGAACCGACAATCTCGTTTTCGGCGTACCCCTTGATGCGTCGAGCGCCGGCATTCCAGCTCGTGATGTGCCCGTCGGGCGACAGCATAAAAATGGCGTAGTCGGTTACACCCTGGACCAGAAGACGGAAGCTGCGCTCGCTTTCGAGCACCGCGTCGTGAGCGGCCTTCTTGTCACTGACGTCGCGGACCACCTTGCCAAAACCGATAAGCTCGCCGCCGCTGTCGCGCAGCGGTGTCATGACGACGTTCGCCCAGAACGACGTGCCATCCTTGCGCACTCGCCAGCCCTCCGCGACATAACGCCCGCCCTCGGTGGCGGCGCGCAGGGCGGCCTCGGGCGCGCCCACGGCACGCTCGGCCTCGGGGTAAAAAAGGGAGAACGACCGACCAATAATTTCGTCGGGGCGATAGCCCTGAATGCATTCGCCGCCTGGGTTCCATGTGAGCACAGTACCTTCGCGAGAAAGGGCGAAGATGGAGTAGTCTTGAGTGGACTCGGCCCAAAGCCGGAGCCACGCAGAGCTGAAGGCGTCGGATTGCGGGTCAACGTGGTTCATCTTCATCTGATCAACCTGGTAACGCCGGTCAGCGGCGCGGCGGGATTAAATCCGACGTAGCAGCAATAAGCGAGCCTGGCGTGCGCGCTGCGCGTTGCCGTGCTGCGGCTCTGGCTGAACGGCAGTGAGGCTGAACCGCGAGAACTGGACGACCTGGTCCGTTTTAACGAAGCGATCGATCAGGCGCTGACCGAGTCGGTCAGCTTTTTCAGCAGTCAGGTTGAGCGGTCGCGCAACCTGCTCCTGGGCATGCTCGGGCATGACATGCGCGGTCCCCTGCAGACGATCCAGATGACCGCGTACCATCTCGCAAACTCAACGATGGCCAGGAAATCTCCGCCGCCGCGGCACGGTTGATCAGGAGCGGAGCGCGGATGCAGGGACTGCTCGATGACATGCTGGATTTCAGCCGCACGAAGCTCGGTCTCGGTATCCGGGTAGCGCCTGCGCCCGTTGAGGTGGCGGCTCTGGTCGCCGACGAACTGGACCAGCTACGGGCTGCGCACGGAACGCAAAGAATCGAATTCGGTGTGACAGGGGACACCCGCGCAGTCTGCGACGGCCGGCGAATCCAGCAGGCGCTCGGCAACCTGGTGGCCAACGCGATCAAGTATGGACAGCCGACAGCCGCAGTGCAGGTGGCGCTCACCGGTGGGGATTCGGAGATATCGATCGAGGTCAGGAACCGCGGGCCGGCGATACCGCCGTCTACCCTTCGTCGCATATTCGAGCCGCTTGAGCGCGGCGCGGGTAGCCAAAGCCGCGCTGGGTCGCAGGACGGCCTCGGTCTGGGACTCTTCATTACCCGAGAGATCGCCCGTGCTCACGGCGGCGAAGTAGACGCACGCTCCGACGCATCCGAAACCGTATTCGTCGTTCGGCTACCTCGCCGCGGTCCCGACATACAGATGGAGAGCGCTAACGCCAGGTAACTTCAGACTTGCTGAGGCCGCCAACGTCCTGCTCCTCCATTTCACCTAAAACCTGAAACTCGCGCGGCGACAGGGCCGAAGGAGTCGCGAGCGGATCGACCACCGGCTCCACCGGTCTGTATAGCAAGGCCCTTCGTGACCATGGGTGGGAGCGAACACGAATCAGCAGTGCCCCCATACGTCCGACCGGGCGCCGCGGCGGAATGGCTGCTTTGGAGCGCGGCGGCAACATTCGCATACGCTGGCTGAGGGCGGGAAGGGTCGACTGCTGTCCGACGGGGACTTCAATGGCCGACCACGCCGGCCAGTCCATGTCGGACCGGGTTCGGGCCACTTTCTGCCACTCGCCTAAGCCTCGCAGAGGTCACTCGAACGGCTGGTCTACCCCGAAATCGGTCCGATGCGGGCACGCGCTGGTCGGCCATTGCCGAGATTGGGCCGGGTGGGTGCAACGTCAGCAATGTGGCTGATTGCCGACCTTCAACGGGCTCCACGGGTAACACCGAGTGTCCCATCGCTGCCAACGCCGCGGCATCACGGCCCATGCCGGCGCCCAGGTCGAGGATGAGCGATGGCGCGGCCGGTATGAGATGCATCACCGGCCGGCGGGGTCCGTCAACGATGTTTCGCCCCGCTGGTTGGCCAGGGCAGCCGCGTGTTCTGCATAACCTTCAGTTCCAGGAATGTCGCTTGACATTGTTAGCGGTGGCGCTGTGTAATCATCGTGGTGTGTCGGATGGTTTTTCCTGGCCGCTCAGTGCCTCACGCAAAAGAGCATCGACCGATAAATCATTCCCGCCCGCGATCAACAATGCGCGAGCCTGAACCGCCGTTCGAAATTTCGCCCTTGCACGAGCCGTTTCCAAGGTACAGCCGTCTCATCAAAGTCGAGTTAGCGGGCGATTCCGTGCGCTGCCGAACAGACGCAGTTTGATTTAGCGCCCGTAATCCCCGCTCGGATGTCTTCGTTTCCAAGGCCGTCGCCAGCAAAGCGGGAGCCCGGCTAGATTTCGATGAGGGTGAATACAGGTTCGCGAGTGATGACCGATATACTTGGCCCTTTTTTCCAAATCACGGGTCACCCGTCTCCGATCGATTGGGGTTGCACGCCTGGATCAGGTCTTCCGCATAACCCACTACTTCACAGGATGGCAATATGTCGCTTCGTATCAACGACGTCGCTCCCAACTTCACTGCGCGCACCACTCAGGGCACCATTGATTTCCACGACTGGATTGGGGATCAATGGGCCATCCTGTTCTCGCACCCGAAGGATTTCACGCCGGTTTGCACCACTGAACTGGGGTACATGGCAAGGATCGAGCCGGAGTTCACACGGCGCAACGCCAAGCTGATCGGCCTCTCGGTCGATGCAGTCGAAGACCATGCCAAATGGGCCGCAGATATCGAAGAGACTCAGGGAGCCGCCGTCAAGTATCCGATGATCGGGGACACCGATCTGGCCGTGGCCAAGCTATACAACATGCTCCCGGCCGATGCGGGCGATACGAGCGAGGGGCGCACCGCGGCCACCAACGCCACCGTGCGCTCTGTCTTCATTATCGGGCCTGACAAGAAAATCAAGCTGATGCTGACCTATCCGATGACCACTGGCCGCAACTTCGACGAAATCCTGCGCGTGCTCGACTCGATGCAGCTGACCGCGAAATACAAGGTGGCCACGCCGGTCAACTGGAAGCAGGGCGAGGACGTGATCATCACGCCCGCCGTCAGCAACGAAGAGGCGGAGCAGTCCTTCCCCGGCTTCAAGACCATCAAGCCGTATTTGCGCACCACCCCGCAGCCGGACTGAACACAGGCAAGGCGGCCCGTGCCGGGCCGTCTTGCGTTCCCCCCTCGGAGGTCCGCGATGATCTTTCGCCAGCTCTTCGACGCTGCCTCCTCCACCTATACCTACTTGCTGGGCGACAGCAGCGAAGCGTTGCTGATCGACCCCGTGTACGAGCAGGTGCCGCGGGACATGGCGCTGCTGCAGGAGTTGGGCCTGCGGCTGCCGACTACGCTCGACACCCACGTACACGCCGACCACGTGACCGGCGCATGGCGCTTGCGTCAATCTTGCGGCAGCCTGATCGCACTCGCCGCAGTCGTCGGCGCCGAGGGAGTGAACCGGCCGCTGCGGCACGGCGATCGCATCGACTTCGGCAGGCGCCATTTGACCGTACGCGCAACGCCCGGCCATACCAATGGCTGCCTGACTTATGTTCTGGACGACCAGAGCATGGCCTTTACCGGCGACAGCCTGCTGATTCGCGGCTGTGGCCGCACCGATTTCCAGCAAGGTAGCCCACAGCAGCTGTTCGCCTCCGTGCGCGGGCAGATCCTGACATTGCCCGACGACTGCCTGCTCTATCCTGCGCACGACTATCGCGGCATCACCGTCACCAGCGTGGCCGAGGAGAGGCGCTTCAACCCGCGCCTCGGCGGCGACGTGGATGTCGGCGACTTCACGGGCCATATGGACAACCTGAATTTGCCCCATCCCAAGCTGATGGCCGCGGCGGTGCCCGCCAACCTGCGTTGCGGACAACCGGAGGGCGACGCGGCTGCGGCGCAAGCGCCGGACTGGGCGCCGTTGACGCTGCGCTTCAGTGGAGTGTGGGAGATCGAGCCCATGGCACTGCTGCAGTATGCGGCGACGCTACAGATCGTTGATGTGCGCGAGGCGCGGGAGTTTATCGATCGTCTGGGCCATCTGCCAGGTGCAAAGCTGGTGCCACTCTCGCAGTTGATGAGCCGGCTGGATGAACTGGATCGCGAGCGTCCGGTTGTGGTCGTGTGCCGCTCGGGGGTCCGCTCGGCCCAGGCTAGCGTGCTGCTGACCAAGGCAGGCTTTGGCAAGGTGGCCAACCTCGCCGGCGGCATGCTGCGCTGGAACACAGAGGGACTGCCGGCGGCGTCGGGCAGCGCTTGACAGTCTGTGTTGACCGACGTGGTCAGAACGTCAAGGACCGCACTCCAGACTCGCCACTCAGCTCGAGTCAGGGCGAAAGGCTGCGGTGGATCCTACGTGAGCTTGCGATGAGGTCGTCACCTGACGGTGCACCACCTTAGCGGTAGCTCCACAAACGTCGCCCGCTCGAGGCCGCTAGGCCCTTGCTGCATGTGCACGGTGGCTGCAGTACCGAGCCGGCGATCGGTTGACGAAATCGAACCGGCCTCGGGCGAGAAAAACGGGTATCGGAATGGGTTGAATTCCGCATCCCCCGACAGCCTAAACCGCCGACAGTGTGCCATGTAGCGGAACCCAGCCTCACCACTCGGGTCAGCCACGTATCTCCAATAAACCTCGCGCAGTCCAATTAAAGTCGCGCTGCCTTGCGCGTGGACTACCCGATGACACGCCGGTAACAGCGACAACAGTGGAATTCGACATGACCAGCTCCCTTCAGGTGAATTGATGGTGTTTTTAACTGCCCGCGTCGAGCGCGTCCTGCAGCGTTTGCTCGGAAGGCTGCGCCTGCTCATGCCGATCTTTGCGCAAGCCAGCGATACCGCCGGGTCGAATCCTGAACCAGATCGAATACATCGCCGGCAGGAAGACCAGGGTCAGAATCGTCCCGGCGAACGTACCGCCGATCAGCGTGTAGGCGAGGGTTCCCCAGAACACCGAATGGGTCAGCGGGATGAAAGCGAGGATCGCCGCCATGGCCGTCAGGATCACCGGTCTGGCACGCTGCACGGTGGCTTCGACGACCGCATGGAACGGATCCAGCCCCGCCTGCTCGTTCTGGTGGATCTGTCCGATCAGGATCAGCGTGTTGCGCATCAGGATGCCCGATAGCGCGATGAGGCCGACCAGCGCATTGATGCCGAACGGCTGCCGGAACAGGATCAACGTCGGCACCACCCCGATCAAGCCCAGCGGGCTCGTCAGGAACACCATCACCATGGCGGAGATCGAGCGCACCTGGAAGATGATGATGATGAGCGTAACCGCCAGCATGATCGGGAAGAACGGCAGCATGGCGGTCGTCGCTTTAGCCGATTCCTCGATGGAGCCCGCCTCTTCGATACGGTAGCCGGTCGGCAGCCGGGCCATGATGGGCTGAAGCTGCTTCGTGATCGCCGTCGATACGTCCGGCGGCTGAAGATTGTCGGCAATGTCGCCCCGTACCGTGATCGTCGGCACGCGGTCCCGCCAGCGCATGATGGGTTCCTCCATGCGCACGTCGACCTTGCCCACCTGCGACAGCGGAATGCGTTGCCCGTTCGCGCCAGCCAGCGTGAAATCGCCGATCCGGGCCGGATCGAGCCGCACGTCGCCGGCCGAACGCGCCATGACCTGCACGGTTCGAATATCCTCACGCACGGCGGTGACCGGCACGCCGCTGAGCAGAAACTGCAGCTGCTGCGCCACGGCGCTGGAGGTCAGCCCCACGGCCTGCAAGCGATCCTGCTGCAAGGTGAAATGCAGCGTGGGCGTGCGCGTGCCCCAGTCGGCGTTGACCGTGCGCATCATCGGGCTGGCCTCCATCCCCTGCTCAACTTCTCCCGCAATACCGCGCAGCCTGTCCGGGTCCGGACCAGAGATACGGTAGGCGACCGGGTACGGCGAATATGGACCGAACACGAGTTGCGTGACCCGCACGCGCGCCTGCGGGGCGAGTCCGCCCGCGATGGCCTGACGCAGTCGCTGCTTCAATGCGTCGCGCTCATCCTGGCTGTCCGTGCGCACCACGATCTTGGCAAACGACGGATCGGGCAGTTCCGGTCCCATCGCCAGGTAAAAGCGCGGCGCACCCTGCCCGACGTAGGCGGTGACGATCTTCGCTTCCTTCTGCTTCGCGAGCCACGCTTCGACTTTCTCTGTGGCAGCGCTGGTTTGCGAGATCGACGTGCCATAGGGCATCTGCACCTCGACCAGCACTTCGGGACGGTCGGAGATCGGGAAGAACTGTTTCTTGACGACCGCCATACCGAGGATGGCGAAGGCGAAGAGGCCCACGACGGAACCGGCGACCAGCCATTTGCGCGCGATGACGCGCGTGAGCAGCTGACGGAAGCGGTTGTAGCGCGGCGTGTCGTAGATCGCGTCGTGACCGCCTTCGACCTTTTTGAAGTCGGGCAGCATCTTCACACCCAGGTAGGGCGTGAAGACCACCGCGACGACCCACGATGCGATCAGTGCGATGCCGACGATCCAGAACATGTTGCTGGTGTATTCTCCGGCCGTGGAGCGCGCGAAGCCATTGGGCATGAAGCCGACGGCGGTCACCAGCGTGCCCGCCAGCATCGGCGCGGCCGTATGACTCCACGCGTAGGCGGAGGCGGCGATGCGGCTGTAGCCTTCCTCCATCTTTACCACCATCATTTCGATCGCGATGATCGCGTCGTCCACGAGCAGGCCGAGCGCGAGGATCAGCGAGCCGAGCGTGATGCGGTCGAAGTTCTTGCCGGTGGCGGCCATCACGACGAACACCACCGCGAGTGTCAGCGGTACGGCCGCGGCAACGACGAGGCCCACCCGCCAGCCCATGCTGACGAAACTCACCAGCATGACCACCAGCAGCGCAACGAAAAACTTCACCATGAACTCGTCGACCGCCGAATGAATGTTGACGGCCTGATCGGTGACCTTGGTCAGGCTCATGCCCAGCGGCAGCCCGGCGTTGATGGCGCCGACCTCGCTGTCCAGCGCCTTGCCGAGATCAAGCCCGTTCCAGCCGTCGCGCATCACGATACCCAGCAGCAGTGCAGGTTCGCCGTTGTTGCGGATCATGAACGTCGCCGGATCTTCATAACCACGCGTCACGGTGGCAATGTCCGACAGCTTCAGCGTGCGGCCCTGCGCGACGACCGGCGTGTCGCGGATCTTCTGCAGGTTGTCAAAGGCACCGTCCAGGCGAATGAACACCTCCGGACCTTTGGTCTCCACGGAGCCGGCCGGCGTCAGGGCGTTCTGACCGTTGAGCGCGGCGAACACGTCCTGGGGGCTCACGCCCAGCGTTGCCAGCCGGTCATGTGAGAGTTCGACATAGATTCTCTCCGACTGCTCGCCGATGATGTTGACCTTCTTCACGCCCGGCACGTGGAGCAACCGCTGGCGCTGCGTCTCGGCATCGCGCACCAGCAGGCGCTGCGGTTCGCCCCTGGCCTTCAGTGCGAAGAGGGCAAACGTGACATCCGAGTATTCGTCGTTGACCATCGGCCCGATCACGCCAGCCGGCAGGTTGGCTGCCTCGTCGCTGATCTTCTTGCGGGCCTGGTAGAACTGTTCCTGTACTTCCGACGGCGGCGTGCTGTCGAGCAGGGTCAAGGTCGTGAAGGCGAGGCCTGGTCGCGTATAGGTCTCGGTCCGGTCGTACCAGCGCAGCTCCTGCATGCGCTTTTCGAGCTTCTCGGCGACCTGATCGTGCATTTCCTGCTCGGTCGCCCCGGGCCACGCGGTGATGATGGTCATCACCTTGACCGTGAACGCCGGGTCTTCCGCCCGGCCCAGCTTGAAGAACGAAACAAGCCCGGCCAGTGAGATCAGGCAGATCAGGAACAGGGTGATGGAGCGCTCGCGCACGGCGAGCGCCGACAGGTTGAAACGGCCTTCGCTCACGGACGGACTCCCTCGGACGCGACGGCGACGGCTTGACTCGTCAGCCGGACCTGCTCGCCTTCGCGCAGCAGCTGCGCGCCGAGCGCGACGATCCGGTCGCCTTGCTTCAATGTACCTGACACGCGAGCGCTGTCGTCGTCCAGGTGAAGGACCGTCACCGGCCGCCACGCAACCTTGGCCGGCTCGCCGTTTATCACCCACACGCCCGCGCCCTTGCCCGCGTCGAGCACCGCGCCAATCGGCACCTGCAAACCGTCTTGCACCGCAGAACGCGCGTCCGGAATCTGGACCGTCACCGTGGCGCCCAATGGGGCGTCGGCCAGTTCTCCCTGCAGGACATACCGCGCTTCAAAGGTCCGCGTGCGGGGATCTGCCGCATCCGACAGCTGACGTAGCGTCGCCGGCACGGTGCTGCCGCTGCTGCCGAAAAGCGTCGCCTGGGCGACCGAGCCAATCGCGGGACGCAGGGTTTCGGGTAGCTGGATGACAGCCTCGCGACGCCCGGCGTGAGCGAGGCGCACGACAGGCTGTCCGGCGCTGACGACCTGACCGGGTTCGGCCAATGTTTCCATCACAACGCCATCGCCGTCCGCCATCAGCCCGGCATAGCCCGTCGCATTGCGCGCCACGTCGGCGTCAGCTTCGGCCGCATTGAGCTGCGCCCTGGCGGCATCGGCGGCCGCCTTGGCCTGGTCGTAGGCCGACGCCGAGATCGCACCGGTGCCGCGCAGGTCGCGATAGCGCTCCTCATCCTGCGCGGTCTGCTGCGCCCGTGCCCGCGCGGCGGTGACCGCCTCCTGCCGGGCCTGCGCGGCAAGCTTGAGATCGATCGGGTCGAGGCGCATCAGCGGCTGACCGCGTTTGACGGTTTGGCCGGCATCCACCAGCCGTTCCAGCACCTTGCCCGAAACACGGAAACCCAGGTCGCTCTGCACGCGTGCCGCGACGGTCCCCGTCAACGAACGGGACGCGGGGACGGCGCGCTGAACGACGGCCATGCGCACCAGTGGGGCTTCGGTGCGCGGATCGGGCAGTGTTTTTTCGCCGCAGGCCGCTAGCGCAAACGGCAGCGCACAGGCGAGTGCGGAAGTGGCGAGGCGACGCGAGAACATGAAAGTCCCATCGATGAGTGATGACGGCTTCCATTATGGTTCTAGTAACCAAATTAGTCAATGGTCACAACCGAAATTTCCATCAAGGCGACAGACTGCGGAGCACGAGACTGGACAGTTGTGCAGGCGCGACCCTGGTGTAATCGAAGCTGTACTGCAGCAGCATTGGGTTAAGGTAGGGGCGCATCACCAGATAGATCGCCATCGCAGTCTCATCGAGGGGTGTTTTGCGCTCGAAGTCCCCGCTTTGCCGACCCGCCTGGAGGACGTCCCGAAGCAACTTCTGGACGCGCTCTTCATACGCAAGCACCGACTGCCAGTTCTCCGTGGCCGCCGATGCGGCAATCTCGTAGAGCTTGCGGTCCTGGAAAAACAGACGGAGGCTCGCTTCGGTGAAGACGCTGAACATCCGCCGCAGCTGCTCTGGCGGCAGATCGGTCTGTGCGACGGCCGCCCTGACTTCGGTTTCGATCTGGTGCAGGCAGTTGGCGCAGATCATCTCGCCAATGGCCTGCTTGGATTCGAAGAACTTGTAGATGTAGGCCTTGGAAAAACCGACGGCCTTCGCGAGGTCTGAGACCGTCGTTTTCTCGTAGCCATACCGGCTGAAGTGCTCGGTGGCGGCGACAACGATCTGATCCCGTACCTCGTGGTCAGCGGGGCCGCGCGCCGGGATGGGGGAAGTGGTGGCTTTTTTCATGGGTAGAGCATACAGGAATGGACAACCAGTGACTATTTGGTATTATAGTCACAACCGGAACCCTTGCGAAGACGCTCATGCTACCCAAACCCATCCTTGCCGCGGTTATTGTCGCCAGTCTTTCGGCTGGCTGCGCTGTAGGCCCCGATTATGTCCGGCCCAACATAGCCATGCCCGAGCAGTTCCAGGGCCAGGCCGCGGTGGATCACCGGCACGCGGCGGCCAGTGCCGACCTTGTCACGTGGTGGACGGGTTTCGATGATCCTCAATTGACACGATTCGTCACGCTCGCGCTGGAACAGAACCTGGACCTCGCCCAGGCCGCCGCTCGCGTCTCGCAGGCGCGCGCGGGACTTGGCGCGGCGAATGCCGCGCTGCTGCCGTCCGGCAATGTCAGCGGCCAGGCGGCGCGAGTCTACCAGTCGGTCGAAACCCCCCTGGGGCGAGTCCTGAATTCCACGCCCGGTTTCGATCGCTACGGCAATGATTACGAGGCTAATTTCAACGCGAGCTGGGAACTGGATGTGTTTGGTGGCCTGCGTCGCGGGCGGGAAGCGGCACTTGCCGAATACCAGGCTTCGGAAGCCGGCGCGGCGGCCACGCGCCTGGCAGTGGCGGCGCAGACTGGCGACATTTACATCACGATTCGTGGATTGCAGGCCCGTCTGAAGGTTGCCCGACAGCAGGTGCAGACACAGCAGGATCTGCTTTCGACCATCAACCTCCTGTATAGCAAAGGATTGGCGGCCGACCTTCAGGTGAGCCAGGCCGAAGGTGCGCTATCCCAGGTTCAGGCATCTGTCCCGGTCCTCGAGGCGGGTCTGGATGCAGCGATGAACGCGCTGGATGTGATGCTGGGCTCACAGCCCGGCACGCATCGGGCCGAACTGGTCGACGCTGGTGACATCCCGGTCGCCCCGCGGATCGCGGACACAGGATCCCCGGGAGAGTTGCTCAGGCGCCGGCCCGACCTGATCGCGGCCGAGCGTCGCCTTGCTGCATCGAACGCGCGCATCGGCGTGGCCGTCGCCGAGTATTACCCTAAGGTGTCGCTCAGCGGACTGCTCGGCAGCGCCACCTCGGTGGCCAGCGGCAACCTGTTCAGTACCGGCGCCAATCAGGCCGCTGGCGTGCTGGGGCTGCGCTGGCGTCTGTTCGATTTCGGCCGCATCAATGCGCAGATCGAGCAGGCCAAGGGGCAGCAGGCGGAAGTGCTGGCCGCGTATCGGCTCGCCGCGCTTCATGCAACCGAAGACGTCGAGAACTCATTCTCGGCACTCGTCAAGCGGGAGGCACAGGCGGTGGTACTCGCCCAGGGAGTGAACTCGCTCGGCCGGGCGCGAGCCGCCTCGTTCGCGGCCTATCAAAAAGGCGTAGTCAGCCTGATCGAAGTCTTGCAGGCCGACGACAACCTGCTACGCGCCTCCGATGAGCGGGTGCAGGCGCAAACGGAATCCGCACGCGCAGCCGTTGCTGCCTTCAAGGCGCTCGGCGGCGGATGGCAACCGCGCGAATCCGAAGCGGTCGCCATCAAATAGCAGCCCTAAGCACCCAACGATTTGCCAGGAGCGTGGATTCTGGCCATCGTTCTTTGCCATATGAGCGCTTTGCCGCATGCCACACAAACGAATGACGCGAGCAGAAAGCCGCGAGCGAACCCGGCGGCGCCTGCTCGACGCAGCAGCGTCGAGCATCGCCGAAAAGGGGTTTGCTGCGACCAGCGTGGAGGATATCGCAGCCCAGGCCGGCTATAGCCGCGGCGCGTTTTACTCGAACTTCAGCAGCAAGAGCGATCTATTCGTCGAACTGCTCCGTCTCGATCACCAGAACATGCAAAAAAACTTGCAGACGCTGCGAGACGCCGCACCGTCCAGCGAAAACCTGCAAGAACAGCTCACCTTGTTATATGCGCAGTGCTATCGCGACGATAACAACTACATCGTCTGGGCTGAGGCACGTTTGCATGCCACGCGTGATGCGAAATTCCGACAGCATGTGCATGCCCTATGCCTGCAAAAGCGCGACATGGTCGCGTACTTCATCGAGCAGTTATGCAAGCGCCTCAACATACAGTTGCCGGGTCCTTTCGCCGACCACGCGCTCGCCGTTATCGCATTGATCGACGGCATCCTCTGCTTCAACATGACAATGCCCAATGATCTGTCGGACGCTTCGGCCGAAACGACTTTGTGCCGCGTATTTACAAGGATGTTCTGCAATGCATCAGTCTTGACTGGAACATAGTTTGTTCACGCGACTTGTCGACCTCGATAGCGTGCTGCAGGAATTCAAAGAGACACGTCTTTGCGAGACGCGCGAGTGCGGCGACAGCGGGAACTATCCGTGCTGCCTCATTGCCTCATTCGATGCTCTGCATTACTGCCTGAAGCCAGCGCCCGAGGTAGGCCGCAAACTTCCTGTCTGCTGCAAGGTGTCGATGAACGCTCGCACCTTGGCACTCAGCAATCGCCGCGAGCTGTAGAGTGCCCAGATCTCGACGGGCGGACCTGCTTCGAGACCAAGCTGCACGAGCTTCCCCGCATGCACGTCCTGCTCGACCAGCAGACCCGGCAGCAGCGCGGCGCCCGCACCGTCGAGCACGGCTTCACGCACCATCAGTAACGACGACATGCGCAAGACCGGCGCGGGCGCGATCGTGCGAGTCATGCCGTTCTTCATCTCGATCTGCCAGCGCGCATTGACAGGCGTATTGCTCATCAATATCGCAGGCAATTCGAGGAGCGCTCGGGAATCGCTCGGCGCGCGCGGAATCGACAGACCGGGTGGCGCGACGAGCACGCGGCGGTCCGTCGCAATGCATCGTCCGACGAGCAGCGCATCCTGCGGCGGATTGATGCGTAGCACGAGATCGAAGCCGTCCTGTACAGGGTCGGCGATGCGGTCTTCGGCGACGATCTCCAGTTCCACTTGTGGATGGGCCAACGCATATCGCGATGCGATGCGGCTCAGCACGACCTGACCGAATACTAGTGGCGCGCTGACACGCAATCGCCCGCTCGGCACCGGTGCGCGCGCGGCGACGGCTTCGCCCGCTTCGACGATTTCTGCGAGCAGGCCTCGCGTGCGTTCATGGAGCGCGTGACCTTCTTCGGTCAGCCGAAGCATGCGCGAGCCACGTTCGACGAGACGCACGCCCAGATCCGTTTCGAGTTCCGCGACGTGACGCGAAAGCGTCGCCTTGGGACGTCCGAGCGCCCGACTCGCTGGGCCGAAGCCCTTATGTTCGGCTACGGCGTTGAAGTCGGCTAAAGCGGCGAGATCCATAGACGTTCCACTGACGAGACAGATGGTCTCGATTATCGGGCTTTCGACCCGCGCATGGAACGGCTATCGTTGTTTCTGCCGGGCCCGACAAACGACGGCCCTTCACGTATCCAAGGACAAACAACATGACAATTCTGGTCACGGGCGCCACGGGCGTCGTCGGTTCGCAAGTCATCGCGCATCTTCAAAACGAAGGGGCAGACGTGCGCGCGCTCACGCGCTCGCCGGAGAAGGCGAAGTTCGAAGGCAGCGTTGTGCCGATCAAAGGCGAGCTCTCCGACATCGCCGCAATGCGCGCGGCGATGAAAGGCATCGACACACTATTCCTGCTCGCGCCGAACGCAGCCGACGAACTGACGCAAGCGCTTCAGGCGATGAGCATTGCGCGCGAAGCGGGCGTGAAGGGCATCGTTTATCTGTCGGTATTCAAGGGCGCCGAATACGTCGACGTGCCGCACTTCGCGAGTAAGCACACGGTCGAACGGATGATCGAAGGGATGGATTTACCCGTGACGGTGTTGCGTCCCGCGTACTTCATCCAGAACGATGTCCGTCAGAAAGAGGCGCTGCTCGGGCACGGCATCTACGCCATGCCGATCGGCAGTAAAGGCATTTCGATGGTGGATGTGCGCGACATCGGCGACGCAGCCGCGCGCGAACTGCTGCGCCGCGAGCGATCCGCCGCATCCTTGCCTCGCGTGACGTTCGAACTCGTCGGTCCCGATGCGCTCACCGCAGATTCGATCCTCGCAATCTGGGCGGACGTCTTGCAACGCCCCATCCGTTATGCGGGCGACGATCTCGATGCGCTCGAAGCGGGGCTCAAACAGGTATCGCCGGACTGGCTCGCGTACGACTTGCGCTTGATGATGCGGCGCTACCAGCAGGACGGCGCAGTGGCGACATCGACGGAAATCGACGCGCTCACCGCGCTATTGGGCCGCGCGCCGCGTTCGTATCGGGATTTCGCGGAAGCAACCGCGAAAGAATGGGCATCGAGTTAAAGCGGCGACCATGGAGGCGGCGCTTCGATTCGAACGCGTCACATCGCCGCCTTGAGATTGCGTTACACGCCGGCGTTCCGTCGTATGGCAGCGCGCTACGAAAGCCGCCCTCGGCAGATTCGCCCGCGCACTGGAAGTCTTCTCTCCGGCCGTTGAAGATCGGCTCCGGTCGACCGCATCGGGCAGTAGTCCAACGAAAAGTGGTCGTTCGCGAGTTCCAGTCGAATGATCGCTTCACGCCCTGAGGCGGTCAGTCAAGGTTTTTCCGAGGGCATGCGCAGCCCACATCCTTGACCTTGTAGCCTCGGGCGTCGCTCATTCATGAAACGGCGGATGTCGAAGAAACGTCGTGCGCTCATCTGGCGAGTTGCCCACCGCCGGCCAGCGTCATGGTCATAACAGGCGACCCGCCGGCCGGCCGTGGACAACTCGCGACATGACGTCAAGCGGAGGCAACCCACGGATCCGGAAGCAGTTGCGTAACCCGTCGACCGGAGCGGGCTACCCCGGAAGCCCGAGGTTCCCGAGGAGTGGTGAACCGCGTTTCCTCAAGGCGTTGAGGTAGATGTTCTCGTCGTACCGCGTTCCGGTCTGCCAGCAGCGGTAGATGATCCGTATCCACTTGAACGCCAATGCCCGCACGGCGGCCTGATACGAGCTGCCCTTCGCCCGCTGTTGCCGGTAGTAGGCGCCCGCCCAGAACGATTTGTTGATGGTCTGGCCCGCCCATTCGACGAAGGTCTGGCGCAGGAAGGTCGGGCATTGCCAGCGCCAGTGCACCCAGCACTTCTTGCCGCTGCGCTCGGTGACCGGCGCGATGCCGGAGTACTTCTGCAGTTCATCCGCGCCCCTGAAGCGGTCACGTTGCTCGCCAAACGCAGCCAGCAGGCGCGGTGTCAGATGCGGACCTGCGCCGGGCAAGCTGTCAAACAGGTCGAAGTCGGGCAGCGCCCGTGCGACTGCCGCGATTTCCCTGTCGAACACGTCAATCGCAGCGAGCGCTGTGCGCAGTTGCGTCACCAGCATCAGCGCGAGCAACCGGTGAGGTGCAACGATACCGGGATCATCAGTGAGCGATGCAGCGCAGCGGATTGACTCCAGACGTCCCTCAATCAGTTGGGCCCGGCGACAATTGTGCGCATGGAAGAACGTTTCAAGGGTCTTTCTGTTCGCGCGCCTGGCTGCCGGCAGAGTAGGCCAGCGGGTCACGAAATCACAGAACAGCACCGTGTCGATGTCGTCGAACCATTCCAAGGCTTGAGGATAATACTGCTTGAGTGCGTTGGTTAGCCGGTTGGTGAACCGGGTCTTGTCGCCGACCAGTTCACGACGCTGTTCGATCAGGCTCAGCAAGGAGCGCATGCCTGCGCTCTGCGGCCTGAGCGGGCTGAACCGCTCAGGATGGCGCAGCAGCAGGTCGAGTGCCAGTTCGGCATCGGTGGGATCGTCCTTGGCCCGGCTCGGCTTGAATGCCTCACGGTACTTCGCGAGCATTGCAGGGTTGATCGGGAATAGAGTGACGAACGCATGTTTCTGCAACACAGAGACGATCGGCCCTGTGGCCAGCTCAAGCGCGACCGCGATCGGACCACCAAAGCGCTGATGTAACGCCTTTGCCCATTCATCAATGCGCGTAACCTGGTGAGGGATGCAGTCGAACTCGCGCCTGTCGTCGCCTGCCTGCTGTAGGCAGATGTCATGTTTGGTATCTGCCCAGTCGAGGCCGACGAAAGCCTTGAATTGCTGGTTCGATAGAGGTGCCATGTGAACCTCCGCAAGTGATAGATTACCCCGTAGGGACATGCATGCTTGCGTCCAGCGAAGGCAATATAGTGAGCCGGTGCCACGGCGAACCCTGAGTATTCGTTATCGGACGCAGGCGCACCCGTGGACTCGAAGCTAAAGCGGCAATCGTCCAGGCGTTTGGGTCGGGATATTCGTAGTCCACGGGTGCATGTCCCGCCTCGACTGGCAGCTCGCTGCCAGTCCCACCAGTATCGATGAAAGCGGGACGGACTATCTATACAGGGTCGGGTGTCGTCAGTCGATACCCGAGTGCTTCGACCAATTCATGGTGATCGTATGAGGCAGTGGGCGGCTAACAAGCGTCATTCGCGCGTTTTTTTGCTCAGACATTCGGGCGTCGGCTCCGCTCCCCTGAGCGGCCATCCGGGTCTCTGTGAGCCTTGCCCTAGTCGCCCCTGCGCCTCTTCGAACGCCAGGGCAAGGTCACGCATAGTCAACCGTCAACCGTTTGGCAGCTCACCTGACCCTCACGACGACCTTGCCCTTGGCGCGTCCCTGGGCCAGGTATTCAAGCGCTTCCTTCGCTTGCTCAAACGGAAAGACCTTGTCGATCACTGGACGAACGCGTTCTGACTTAAGCAGTTCGCCAATTTCGGCAAGCTGGGTGCCATCGGGACGCACGAAGAGAAATGAATAGGATACATCCCGCGTTTTCGCAAGCCGCATGATCTTGCGGCTCATTAGCCCGAATACCAACCTCAGAATAAAGTTTAGCCCGCGAGCACGGGCGAACGCTGCGTCCAGCGGCCCGATGAGAGACACAATCTTGCTCCCCGGTTCGAGGATGCCTATGGATTTTTCAATCGCGTCACCTCTGATAGTCCCAAGCACCACGTCGTAGCCGCGCAGCACTTTCTCGAATTCCTGCTTTTTATAGTCGACGACCTCATCCGCGCCCAGACTGGTTACTAGTGGGACGTTGCCCGTACTGGTGGTCGTTCCCACCCTGGCGCCGAAGTGCTTTGCCAGTTGGATCGCAAACGTGCCGATACCTCCGGACCCGGCAGGGATGAACACCTTCTGGCCAGCTCGAAGATTGGCGCGCTCCTTCAACGCCTGCCAGGAGGTGAGCCCGACCATCGGAACGGCCGCAGCCTGCACAAAGTCGAGATTGAACGGCTTCGACGCGGCGACGCTCTCCGGCACCGCCGCGAATTCGGCGATCGAGCCCCTGCCGAGATCGAAGAGGCTGGCAAAGACTGCGTCGCCCGGCTTGAAACGCGTCACACGGCTGCCGACCTCAGTCACCACACCGGCAATATCGCTGCCCAGCGTAGCGGGCAACTCGAACTTGAGGACGGGCTTGAACGTTCCCGCCGGAATCATGTTGTCGATTGGGTTCAACCCCGCCGCGTGGACCTGGACCAACAGTTCATCAGGCTTTAGCGTGGGGCGAGGCACTTCGGCGAACCCGATCTCGGGTGACTTGCCATAGCGTTTGAAGGTGAGCGCTTTCATGGTGTTCTAAATCCAATGTTGGGTACCTGTCGCTGACCGCGAAGGATCCATTGCGCCAGAAACTTCAGCGCCTTGATCACGAAGTCGGTGTGATACTGAAAGATGCCTCCGTGTCCCGCGTCCTCGTAAATGACGAACTGCGCGTTGGGAATGCGGCGGGCCATATCGTGGCTCAAGGCCGTGGGCACCATGATGTCGTTGTCTCCATTGGCGATCAGGACAGGCATGTGCAGGCGGGCGAGGTCCTGCGGCGCCTGCTGGCCCCAAGCCTTGATCGCCTTGAGCTGGCGGTGCAACGCGCGGGGTGTCGGCCCCTTGTCGCGCCCCGCCTCGCGTTCCTTCAGCCTCTTGAGGAATGCGCTTGCTGCCTGCCGGCCGTTAGCGGTGGAGGTGAAGAACAGATAGGTCTTGGGGTCGCGCATCGTCACCAGGCCCTTGAGCATCAGTGGCCAGGAGATGGCCCCCACACGATCGATGCCCTGACCGCCCGCGGGCCCCGTGCCTGTGAGGATAAGCCTGCGCACCAGGTCAGGCGCCTTTAGCGCCACGTCCTGCGCCACGAAGCCGCCGAGCGAAAAGCCGAGCAGATCGACCTGATTGAAACCCATCGCGCGGATCAACGCGATGGTGTCGTGCGCCATCTCGTCCACGCTCACGGGCGCAATGCCGCCGGAAGAACCGATTCCCCGGTAGTCGATCGCAATAACGCGACGCTCGCGGGCCAGGCCATCGACGATGCGCGGGTCGAAGTTGTCCAGCACGGCGCCCCAGTGGTTGAGCAGGATCAGCGGAATGCCGCCGTGCGGGCCCAGTTCACGGTAAGCGAAGGTGGTTCCGGCCGCCCTGAGCTGGTTGTTCGGTGCGTGGGCATAGGACGTTGCCGATTGGCTATCTGGGTTCAAACTGATCATCATCGATTCCTTGGGCTCGGCCTTCATGCGTTGACGTCCACGACGGTGGGGCCACGCACCCGGCCCGGGAATACCGCATCTGCGAGGCCAGGCACGTCGGCCAGGCCGACCATCCGGGTAGTGCGTGCGAGCTTTCCGGGGTCCGGGTCGACAGACAGACGTGCCCATGCTTCCAGCCGCATGTTCTGCGGTGCGTGACCGAGTCGATGGCGGCCAGGGTCACGTTGCGCAGGACGAAGGGCAACACCGAGCCGGGCAGGTCCGCGCCCTGCGCGAGCCCGAAGGCAGCCACCGCGCCGTGGTAGCAGGTCTGCGCCGGCACGTAGGCCAGCGTGTGGCTGCCAACCGGGTCGATCGCTCCGGCCCACCGTTCCTTGGCGATTGGTGCACCCGGCTCGGACAACGTGCGACGGTCGATAACCTCGGCCGCACCCAGCTCGCGCAGATAGTCCGTCTCTTCCAACCGGCCGGTCGAAGCGATCATCCGCAAAGCGTGGGGGCGCCGTGTAGGCGCGTCAGTCATCGGGTTACATGTTGAGGGCTGAGCCGGGGCATCGGTCGATAAGGCATGGCTGGCTTTCGGGTAGGACGGAAGCCGCAGTGGTCAGGCTTCTGGCCGATAGCGATCGGCCGCGTGCGCTTGTCGAATGTCCGACATGAGCCCTTGACGCGCGCCATCCAGCGCGTCCCAGCGCCCGGCCACGTGCAGCGGCGGGATGGTGACGAGTTCGCGGCGATCGAAGCCGACCAGCGCCGCATCAACCAGTTCGCCGACCTCCATCACTTCGGAAAGCGTATTGACGTCGATGCCGGCGCGCTCCCAGATCTCCGTGCGGGTCGCCGCCGGCAGCACCGCCTGCACGTAGACCCCACTGGGCGACAGCTCGAGGTTCAATCCCTGCGACAGGAACAGCACGAAGGCCTTGGTCGCGCCGTAGATCGACATGCCGAGCTCGGGCGCGAAACCCACCACCGAGCCAATGTTGACGATCGCTCCGGTCCGCGACTGCACGAAGCGCGGAGCGACCGCGGCTGCGAGCCGCGTCAGCGCCGTGGTGTTGAGCGTGATCAGGCGTTCGATGCCCGCAGCGGTCTGCTGCACGAAGCCGCCCGCCTGACCCATGCCGGCGTTGTTGATGAGGATGCCTATGCGAGCGTCGTCGCGCAGGCGAGTCTCGACCGCGGCCAGATCCCCAGGCTGGGTCAGGTCGGCCTGGAGCACTTCGACGGCCACACCGCTTTCTTCACGCAGACGTGCGGCCAGCGTATCGAGGCGCGCCTTGTCGCGTGCAACCAGCACGAGGTCGTGGCCGCGGCCGGCGAAGCGCTCGGCGTAAGTGGCGCCGATGCCGGAGGAGGCGCCGGTGATGAGAACAGTCGGAAGCGTGGTCATGGGTTATTTCCTTTGCAAAGTGGTTCGGACGCGGACGCAAGCAGCACGCCTCAGGCGGCAACGCTCGGGTAGTCGGTGTAGCCCGCAGCGCCGCCACCATAGACCGTGGCGAAGTCGGGCTGCGCCAGCGGTGCGCCGGTCTTCAGGCGTTCCACCAGATCGGGGTTGCTGATGAATGCGCGGCCGAAGGCGAACAGGTCTGCCTTTCCCTCGTTGAGTCCGGCGGTAGCGAGTTCCAGGTCGTAGCCGTTATTGGCCAGATAGGTTTGCCTGAACCGGCGGCGCAACGCGTCGTAGTCGAACGGTGCGACATCACGCGGGCCGCCGGTCGCACCCTCGACCACGTGCAGATAGACGATGCCCAGCGCGCTGAGCTGCCCGGCGATGTAGTGGTATTGCGGCTGGGGATCGCTGCTCGAGATGCCGTTTGCCGGCGACACAGGCGAGATGCGCACACCAGTGCGGTCGGCGCCGATTTCTTCCACCACCGCAGTGACGACTTCCAGCAACAGGCGAGCACGGTTCTCGATGGAGCCGCCGTAGGCGTCAGTGCGCTGGTTGGCCCCGTCCTTGATGAACTGCTCCAGCAGGTAGCCGTTGGCACCGTGGATCTCCACGCCGTCGAAGCCGGCTGCAATGGCGTTAGCCGCAGCCTGGCGGAAATCGTTCACGATGCCCGGCAATTCGACAAGCGCCAGCGCACGTGGCTGGGACACGTCGACAAATCCGTCGTTGACGAAGGTTTTTGTCGCAGCGCGAATCGCCGAAGGCGCGACCGGCGCAGCGCCGCCAGGCTGGACATCGACGTGCGAAACACGGCCGACGTGCCAGAGTTGCACGAAGATGCGCCCACCCTTGGCATGCACAGCCTCGGTGACCTTGCGCCAGCCGGCGATCTGCTCAGGTGTGTAGAGGCCGGGCGTGTCCTGATAGCCCTGCGCCTGGGCTGACACCTGGGTGGCCTCCGTGATGATGAGGCCGGCCGAGGCGCGCTGCGCATAGTAGGTCGCGGCCAGTGCGCCGGGTGTCAGCCCCGCGCCTGCGCGATTGCGGGTCAGCGGTGCCATGACAAAGCGGTTGGCGAGTGTCAGGCGGCCGAGGGCGTAGGGCTCGAAAAGCGTCGTGTCGCTCATGTTGCGTCACATTCCAGGGTTGATAGTGCGCTCAATGATGACGGTCATAATCCAACCTGTCAAGGTTTTGATGACGATCGACATCAATGTATAATGAAGCCTTCGCAGATATGCACTCACAGTGGTCAACAAATGAAGATCACCAAGGCACAGGCGCAGGCCAACCGGGAGCGCGTCGTCGAGACGGCGTCCAGGCTGTTTCGGGAGCGCGGCTACGATGGGGTTGGCGTTGCCGATCTGATGGCCGCCGCCGGCTTCACCCACGGCGGCTTCTACAAGCAGTTCCGTTCCAAGGCCGACCTGATGGCGGAATCGGCGGCCTGCGGCATCGCGCAGACCGCGGCGCTGAGCGAGGGTGTGAACGCGCCTGAGTTTGTGCGGTACTACCTTTCCCGCGAGCACCGCGACGCCCGCGCAACCGGTTGCACGATGGCCGCACTGAGCGGGGATGCCGCGCGTCAGTCGGAAGCAGTTCGGGCCACGTTCGCGGCCGGCATTGAGAGCCTGCTGGCTGTGCTGAACCCCGAGGGCAGTGCGTTGGACGGGGTGGACCCAAGCCAGGCGCGAGCCAGATCCCTCGACATACTGGCGCACGCGGTCGGTGCCATTGTCATGTCGCGCGCCTGCCCGGACGATTCGCCGCTGGCCGACGAAATCCTTGCGGTTTGCCGCGACGAGATTCTGGCGTCAATGAGCCCGTCGGCGAGCGCGGGCGAACCTACGCGCGATCACGGTAGCGGCGCGTCGGCAAGGCCGGAATGATGCAGTCACAGGTGGCACACCGAAATGTCCGAGAGTCGGCTGCATGAGTCAGTCGGTCGAGTATTCGAGTCACTCACGCCCCACCCAAAGATTCAAAGCAAAAAGCCCGGTCCTCGCGACCGGGCTTTTTGCTTTTCTAGCGCCCTTCAAGCGCTCTCCTCCCACAAAGCAATTTCCTTCAATACACCCCACCCCTGCGCCCGATACCGTTGACCGTCGCCATTCCTGCGCAACGCGCTCACGTACCGAGGCATCTGATGACCGTCTTACTCTCCATGGCCGCCTTCGCGCTCGCCAGCTCCATTTCCCCCGGCCCGGTGAACGTCGTCGCGCTCAGCGCGGGCGCCCGGCACGGACTCGCCGCTAGCATGCGGCACGTGAGCGGTGCGACCGTCGGCTTCACCGCGCTGCTTCTGCTCATCGGACTGGGTCTGCATGAGTTGCTCACGCATTTCCCCAATCTCATCGACATCATCAAATGGGCCGGCATCGCCTTCCTGCTTTACATGGCGTACACGCTCGCGATTGACGACGGCCGTCTCGGCACGGATAAACCGTCTCGCGGCCCGTCCTTCGCCCATGGCGCGGCGATGCAATGGCTCAATCCGAAAGCCTGGCTCGCGTCGCTGGCCGGCATGGGCGCCTATGCGGCCAACGGCGACGGCGGCCTCGTCTGGCAATTCACCGCGTTGTACTTCGTGATCTGCTACGTGTCGATTGCGAGTTGGGCCTACGCGGGCACGTTCCTGCGCAAATACTTGCAGGAACCGGAGCGGGTCAGGCCGTTCAATCGCGTGATGGCGGCGCTGCTTGCGGCCAGCGCGCTATATCTGCTGATGGAGTGACGCACCGCGCTGTGCACCGCTCAGTGCATTCGCCAGATCAAAGTCAAAGTCGAGGTCAAGTGCGATACTGCCCCGGCGTCGCCGCGACCAGCCGCTTGAACGTCCGCTGCAAATGCGCCTGGTCGGCGAAACCGGCATCGAGTGCGACATCCGCGATCAGACGGCCGCGTCTGAGTTGCGCGCGGCTGTATTGGATGCGCCGGTTGATCAAATAAGCGTGCGGGGTCATCCCGTAGCGCTGCTTGAACACGCGAATCAGATGCGACGCGGACAAGTCCGCCACCTCGCAAATGTCTTCGAGTGTCAGCGATTGCGTGCAGTTTTCAGCGATGAATTCCGCAGCCCGCGCCAGTTGCCGGCTTGCTTCGCGATCCGGCAAGGACGCCGGATTCAGCTTGCGTTGCACTTCGGAGAAGAAGGTGATCGCCGCGCTTTCCTTGCGCAGCGTGTCGGCATCGTCGGCGACCAGAATCGCGCACAGCCGGTCCAAGCCATCGAACAACGCCGCATCCAGCGTCATGGTCTGCGAGAACGCGCAAAACGCGCGGTTCTCGCTGAAGCCCAGTTCGTGTTGCAGCCCCGTGAGCCATTCGACGTCGACATGCAGCATGCGATACGACCAGCGCTCGTCGGCGATCGGGTTGCATGCATGCACGTCGTCGGGGTTCATCATTACGACTGCACCGGCGCCGATCCACTCGCGCGCATGGCGATTCAGATACACGCTGCGGCCGCCGGTCACAGCGCCGATCGAAAACGTCTCGTGCGAGTGTTTGGCGTAGCAGACCTCGCGGCCGTCGTCGATGGAACGTGCTTCGATGAACGGCAGCGCGTCGCTGCGCCAGAACTTCGGCGCAGAAGCGCTCTTAACGTGGCTTGCCGCCTCTGTGATTCCGCTCATCCGCGTGCTCTCCGATGCTTGCATAGACCTCGCCAAAGCGAGGCCTACGTATCGTAGCCGTCAAACACGCCGTCAACAAGCCAACACCGCGAGAGCGTCAACATCACCGCGCGTGCGTATGCGCATGCAGCAATAACTTACTTCGCACTCACATCGATATTGCCGAGATATTTCGTCGCCAGCGTCTTCACCGTCCCGTCGGCCTGCACCTTCGCGATTGCCGCGTTCAACTGATCGCGCAGCGCCGTATCGCCCTTGCGAATCCCGTACGCGATGCCGCTGCCGAGAATCTTGTCGTCACGCACCGGCTGGCCGACGAACGCATAGTCCTTGCCGTTAGGCTTCGACAGAAAACCCGTTTGTCCAGCAGGCGCGAGCACGAGCGTCGCGTCCAGACGTCCGGCCGCCATATCCGTGTAGACCTGATTCTGATCCTGGTACGGCACGATGGTCACACCGGCCGGTTCCCAATGCGTCTTCGCGAAGGTCTCCTGAATCGACGCCTGCAACACGCCCACCCGCTTGCCCTTCAACGACTCGGGTGTCGGCAGCAAGCCGCTGTCGCGCCGCGCGATCAATTGCGTCGGCACGCGATACACGACCGTGGTGAAATCGATCGCCTGCCGACGCTGCTCGGTCGCGTTCATCGCCGAATTGATCGCGTCGAACTTGCGGCCCTGCAGCGCGGGAATCAATCCGTCGAACGAGGTCTCGACCCACTTGCACGTCATGTGCGCGGCGGCGCAGACAGCATTGCCCACGTCGATATCGAGCCCCTGCAATTCACCGTTCGGGCCTTTCGATTCGAACGGGGGATACTGCGCTTCGACGCCGAAGCGCAGCGTCGCGGTGTCGGCGGCACTCGCGGCGGACGACGCCGCGAGCGACGCGAATGCGCAGGCCAGCGCCAATAGAGGCTTGAGCAACTTCATAGCGAATCCCTTTCTCTTCTTTCGATTTCGTCGTATCGCCCGCGCCGCAGCATGCCGATGCACGGCGGCGTAACGAGGCGCGACGATCATACTGCGTTCAAAAAACCAGCCAGTGCTGCGGACCACGTTCGTCAGCGCGCTCAGATCTCGCACAGACGCCGCGCGCCTTCGAGCAGTGTCGCGTCGTCCTTCGAGAAGCTGAGGCGGATCAAACCGGAATCCGTGCCGTCAGTGTAAAACGCGGACAACGGGATCGTCGCGACGCGCGCATCGCGAATCAGGCGCAGCACGAAATCGCTGTCGCTTTCGTCGGAGATGCCGCGAAAACGGGCAAGCATGAAGAAGCTGCCCTCACTCGGCAACAATTCGAAGCGCGACTCGCGCAGCGCGTGCGCGAGCAGATCGCGCTTTTTCTGATAGAACGCGGACAGGCCGAGGTAGCTTTCGCGATCGGCCAGCGCATCGGCGAACGCGTACTGCATGGGGGTATCGGCGGAAAAGACCATGAACTGATGGACCTTGCGAATCTCGTCCATCAGCGCGGCGGGTGCGAGGCAATAGCCGACGCGCCAGCCGGTCACGTGATACGACTTGCCGAACGACGAGACGATCACGCTGCGCTCCGCGAGCTCGGCGTCGCACGCCATGCTCTGATGCTTCGCGCCGTCGAACACGACGTGTTCATAGACCTCGTCGGCGAGAATCACGATGTCGGTGTTACGCGTGAGCGCCTTCAGCCGCGCGACGTCGGCCTCGCTGAACACGGTAGCGGTCGGGTTGTGCGGCGTGTTGATGATGATCATGCGGGTCTTCGGCGTGATCGCGGCAGCGACCTCGTCCCAGTCCACGCGGAAGTCGCTCAACGAGAGTTTGATCGCCAGCGGCGTCGCGCCTTGCAGCCGGACGATCGGACCATAGCTGTCGAACGACGGCTCGAAGTAGATCACTTCGTCGCCGGGATGCACCAGTGCGCTGATCGTCGAATACAGCCCTTCGCTCGCGCTGGCGATCACGGTCACTTCGCTGACCGGGTCGTAGCGCACGCCATACAGCGTTTCGACCTTGTCGGCGAGCGCTTCGCGCAACGCGGCAATGCCGGCCATCGGCGCGTACTGGTTGTGGCCAGCGCGCATCGCTTGCGCGACACCGTCGACCAGTTTCGCGTCCGGCGCGAAATTCGGAGCGCCCTGCGACAGGTTCAGCGCATCGTATTGAGCGGCCAGCTGGCCGATCACGGTAAAAATCGTCGTGCCCACGTCAGGCAGTTTCGAGCGGGCTTGCATGGCGCTCTGCATAAGGCTATCTCCCTTTCTTCATCCGGCTGCGGATTCGAGGACGCACCGACAGTGCGGCGGCCTTTCCGGTCTGGTGATTAGGCATCAGCCAAAGAACCGTCACAATCGAAACTTTGTCATGCGCGGCATGCGTTTACGTCATGACGCGCGCGAAAGCGCACCGCGCCCGGTGAAGCCAATCGGATCAAAGCCTTGGGGAAGAAACCGGGCCGCGAAAAGCACCCGAAATAAAGCGCAGGTATGACGTAATGTGATGCGCGAAGGGAGCGGCCGCGAATGCCGCCACCCCTTACGATGTCCTGATAGCGGGCGCTATCAGGCGTCGTCCATCAGACGGACCTTGACCTTCTTGCCCTTCACCTTGCCGGCGCTGAGCTTGCGCAGCGCGTCGCGCGCGATGCTGCGCTCCACCGCCACGTAGGTCGACATCTCGGTTACGTTGATCTTGCCGATCTGCGAGCCGGCGAAACCCGCCTCGCCGGTCAGCGCGCCGAGCACGTCGCCGGGGCGGATCTTTTCCTTGCGGCCGCCGAGAATCTGCAGCGTTTCCATCGGCGGCAGCAGCGGCTCCTTGCTCGTCGTCGTGAGTTCGGACAGCTTGTGCCATTCGACGTCGCGCTTTTGCGCCTGTTCGAGACTGCCGACGCGGCCCATCTCGTTCATGCTCGCGAGGCTCAGTGCCCAGCCTTCCTGATCGGCGCGGCCCGTGCGGCCGATGCGGTGCACGTGCACTTCCGGGTCCGGCGTTACGTCGACGTTGATCACCGCTTCGAGTTGCGCGATGTCGAGACCGCGCGCGGCGACGTCCGTGGCGACCAACACCGAGCAGCTGCGATTCGCGAACTGGATCAGCACCTGATCGCGCTCGCGCTGATCGAGTTCGCCATGCAGCGCGAGCGCATGGAAACCTTGCGCGCGCAGCACGTCGAGCAGATCGCGGCATTGCTGCTTGGTATTGCAGAACGCGAGCGTGCTCACCGGGCGATAGTGGTTGAGCAGGAGACCGACGGCATGCAGGCGCTCGTCTTCGGTCACTTCATAGAAGCGCTGGCGAATCTTGGTGTTGTCGTGCCGCTCGGCGAGCTTCACTTCCTTCGGATTGCGCAGGAACTGCTGGCTCAGCTTGACGATGCCCTCGGGGTATGTCGCCGAGAACAGCAGCGTTTGCCGCTCTTTCGGGCATTGCTTCACGACGGTCGAGATATCGTCGAAGAAACCCATGTCGAGCATGCGGTCGGCTTCGTCGAGCACCAGCGTGTTCAGCGCTTGCAGCGGCAGGCTGCCGCGTTCGAGGTGATCCATGATGCGGCCCGGCGTGCCGACCACGATGTGCGCGCCGTGTTCCAGGCTGGCCGTTTGAGGCCGCATCGGCGTGCCGCCGCACAGCGTCAGCACCTTGATGTTTTCTTCCGCGCGCGCGAGGCGGCGGATTTCCTGCGTGACCTGATCGGCGAGTTCGCGCGTCGGGCACAGCACCATCGCCTGCACGGCGAAGTTGCGTACGTCGAGGCGCGCGAGCAGCGCGAGCGAAAACGCCGCGGTCTTGCCGCTGCCCGTTTTCGCCTGGGCGATCAGATCATGGCCGGCGAGCGCGATCGGCAGGCTCGCGGCCTGTATCGGCGTCATCTCGACGTAGCCGAGCTGCGTCAGGTTCGCGAGGGTCGCGTCCGGCAGCGGCAATGCGCTAAACGGCGCGCCGGCGGTGGTGGGACTGTTCATAGGGTGAGGGTTCGCTATTGGCTGGAGACTAGTCGGCCATGGGGCCAGGGGCGGGACGGCCTTCGATCTGTTCGTACAGCACCGAGCCGTCTTCGCCGTCGAAACGCTCGACGTAATTGCGCGCGCCGCACATCGGGCAACGGAACAGCAGCCCCTGTCCTTCGTTCTTGATGACGACGTCCGACAGTTCCCACTGCGCGTCGCAGGACTGATTTCTACAGGTAAACACGTTGATTCTCCAACTGGATTCGGGGTTTATCGGGCGGGCCGCACGAACGGCCCGGCCATGAAGGGGTCGCCGCGCTCGATCACGCGATGCGGCCGGAACGCTTCAGCCCAGATGCGTATGGCGCGCACGCGGCGCGCTCACATCCATTTCGCTCAGGCCGTGCACGATGCCGCAGTCTTCGACGGCCTGTTCGCCGCGGCATTGCTCGCGCAACGTGGTCAATTGCAGTTTCAGTTGCTTCAGTTCGTCGATGCGCGTGTCGACGTGCGCGATGTGCTCGTCGATCAGCGTATTGATGCCGCCGCAGCCGTTCGCCGGCGCGTCGGTTAACAGCAGCAACGCGCGGATTTCGTCGTGGGTCATGTCGAGCGCGCGGCAATTGCGGATAAAGCGCAAACGCTCGACGTGCTTCGCCGTGTAACTGCGGTAATTGGCCTCGGTGCGATCCGCCTCGGGCAACAGGCCCTCTTTCTCATAGAAACGGATGGTTTCGGTCGTGCAATGGGCGATTTCCGCCAATTCGCCGATTTTCATGGACCCTCCGGATAGCGGCCTTGACCTTGTAGTGGCTTCAAGGTGTTTACTAGACCACAAATCGAACCAGGAAGCCACCAATGCGTCACGTCAGCGAATCCGAAGCGGACCGTTATGAAGAGGGGAAAGGCTGTGCTCATGGTCGTGAGGGGCATGCTCATGAGCATGGGGATGCGCACGGGCAAGAGGGGTGTTGTGGGCGTGTCGATCCGCATGCGCGTGGCCATGATCGTGGCAATGGCCGTCGCGGTGCTCGTGCTCATGCCCACGACACCCATGCCGCCGCCGATTGCTGCACACCCGCAACCGCGATCTCCGCAGCCATCGCGCTGCCGCGATCCGAAGCCGTCGGCGACGACATGCGCACCGCGATCCGCATCATGCAGATGGATTGCCCGACCGAGGAAGCGCTGATTCGCAAGAAATTCAGCCGCATGGCCCACGTGCGCAGCATGGACTTCAATCTGATGCAGCGTGTGCTGACGGTCGTCCACGCGCCGCATGCCCTTGATGCGATCCTCGCCGCGCTCCACTCACTCGACTTCACGCCCGAACTCGCGAGCACCGCCTCCGGCACAGCGCCCTCCGCCGTTTCGCCCGCACCGCCCAGGCCGTGGTGGCCGCTCGCGCTCGCCGGGGCCGCCGCGGCGGGCTCAGAGGCCGCTGGCTGGCTCGGCGCACCGGTCTGGCTGGCTGCGGGTCTGGCGCTCCTCGCGATCGTCTCCTGCGGCCTCACAACGTACCGCAAGGGCTGGCTCGCGATCCGCAACGGCAACCTGAACATCAACGCGTTGATGAGCATTGCGGTGAGCGGCGCGCTGATGCTCGGCCAGTGGCCGGAAGCCGCGATGGTGATGGTGCTCTTCACGATCGCCGAACTGATCGAGGCGAAGTCGCTCGACCGCGCCCGCCATGCGATCCAGGGCTTGATGCAACTCACGCCGGAGCAGGCGAGCGTGCGGCAACCCCAAGGCGGCTGGCAACTCACGAGGCTCGACGCGATCCCGCTCGGCGCGGTGGTGCGCGTGAAGCCGGGCGAGCGGATCGCGCTCGACGGCGAGGTCGTCGCGGGCCGCTCCAGCGTGAATCAGGCGCCGATCACGGGCGAGAGCCTGCCCGTCGACAAAACCATCGGCGACGCCGTGTTCGCCGGCACGATCAACCAGGCGGGCTCGCTCGACTATCGCGTCACGGCCGGGTCCAGCAACACGACGCTCGCACGGATCATCCACGCGGTCGAGGAAGCGCAAGGCACCCAAGCGCCGACGCAACGTTTCGTCGACCGGTTCGCGCGGCTGTATACGCCGATCGTGTTCGCGATCGCGCTCGCCGTCGCGGTCGTGCCGCCGCTGCTGTTGGGCGGAGCGTGGCACGAGTGGGTCTACAAGGCGTTGGTGATGCTGGTGATCGCCTGTCCGTGCGCGCTCGTGATCTCGACGCCGGTGACCATCGTCAGCGGGCTCGCGGCCGCCGCGCGCAAGGGCATCCTGATCAAAGGGGGCGCCTATCTCGAACAGGGCCGCAAGCTCACCCGGCTCGCGCTCGACAAGACCGGCACGATCACGCACGGCAAACCGGCGCAGACCGAGTTCGAGCAGTTACACGGCGTCGGCGGCATGGCAGACGCGCTCCGTTGCCGGGCGCTCGCGGCGAGTCTCGCGGGGCGCTCCGATCATCCGGTGTCGATGGCGATAGCGGCGGCGGCGCAAAGCGACGGCATGGCCCATCTCACGGTCGATGCGTTCGAAGCGCTGGCGGGACGCGGCGTTCGCGGCACTATCGACGGCGCGCCGTATTGGCTCGGCAATCATCGGCTGGTCGAAGAACTCGGCCACTGCTCGGCGTCGCTCGAAGCGCGCCTCGACACGCTCGAAGGCGAAGGCAAAACCGTCGTGATGCTGATGAACCCGGAGCGCGTGCTCGCGCTCTTCGCCGTCGCGGATACGATGAAGGAGACGAGCCGCGCCGCCATCGCCGAATTGCGGCAGCTCGGCGTCTCCACGGCGATGCTCACCGGCGACAACCGGCACACCGCCTCGGCGATCGCGCAGCAGGTCGGTATCGACGAAGCGCGCGGCGACCAGTTGCCGCAAGACAAGCTGAACGCGGTCGCCCAATGGTCGGCTAATGGGGCAACGGTCGGCATGGTCGGCGACGGCATCAACGATGCGCCCGCGCTGGCGCGCGCCGACATCGGCTTCGCGATGGGCGCGATGGGCACCGACACCGCGATCGAAACCGCCGACGTCGCGCTGATGGACGACGACCTGCGCAAGATTCCTCAATTCATCCGTCTGTCGAAGGCGACGCATGCGGTGCTGGTGCAGAACATCGCGTTGGCGCTCGGCATCAAGAGCGTGTTTCTCGTGCTGACGTTGATGGGTCTCGGCACGATGTGGATGGCGGTGTTCGCCGATGTCGGCGCGAGCCTGCTGGTGGTGGGGAACGGGCTGCGTCTGTTGCGCAAGTGAGTTGCGCACGGATACGAGGCGCGTGTTGCTGGCGCCTGAACGGCGGGACCGCTGCCTGTCCGCTGCTCGCGTGCCGCCCGTGCGCCTAGTGAGCGAACGAACCTGCTTCTGCCATGCCGTGGCGAACGCTCACCGCCGCCTTCAACGTCTCCGACGGGCGTACGCCGAATAGCTTCCGATAATCGGTTGCGAACTGGCTCAGATGCCAGAAGCCCCACGCCGCCGCGACATCCTGCACCGAACGCGATTCGCGCAATGCATTCGACAGATCGCGCCGCGCGCCATTCAGACGAAGCGCGCGCAGATAGGTGGCGGGCGCCATGCCGAGCACGTCCTGAAAGCAGTACTGCAGCGTGCGCCGGCTCACATGCAGCCGCTCGCACAACTCCGGCACGCTGACCGCGCGATCGCGATGGGCCAGCACGTACTCGCGCGCTTCCGACACGATCGACTGACGACGCGGCCGCGCCGGCATCGCAACCGGCTCCGCCGCCGGCAACGCGCCGACGTCGAACAGCGATGCCAGCACCGACGCCTGCACATTGTTGCGCGCGAACGCAGACAACGGTGCGCCGCTCGCCGCGCCGTCGTCGAGCAATTGACGCAGCGACGCACATAAGCGCGCCTTGCGCGCCACGCCGATCGGCACGACTTCGTTGTGCGGCATATGATCGGCGAGACCGACACGCTCCACGTCCGCCGCATAACGGCGCAGCACCTCGCCCTTCACCACCACGCCAAAAATCTCGTAGCCCGCCGAGGTCAGCAATTCGAACTCCACGCCGCCCGGACGAAACGCGAGCGCGTCGCCGGCGATCACCTGCGCGTCGATGCGGCCCGAAGCCGTCGTGCAAGTCGGGATACCGAACCAGTACGCGTCCTTCTGCACCTCGCAGGTTTGCCGCAACGTGTGGCTCGTCGTCTCGACGAACACCTGCATGTGATCGATGCACAGCTCCGTCAGTTCGCCGACGAAGCAGCCCGCGGTCAACTGGTCATAAGTCTGGTTCCAGCCGTGCAGATTGCCCGCCTGTTCATCGGCGTCGTGAGCGACGCGCGTCTGCACGCGGAAGCTCGGGTGCGGCGCGAGCGTCGGATTGATGAGGCTGTCGTCTCGGGTATCGGTCGTCATACCGGACCTGCGCAAACGGAAGGGGAAGAGAACAGGAAGGCAAGTCCCATGCCGAACCCACTTGTCGCGCTCTCGCCCGCGCGCCCTGTTCAATTCATGAACAGGACGGCACACACTGGTCAGAAACGAAACGCTCCAGTGCCTTGGCCTGAACAGCGCTGCGCACGATGCCGTGCGCCGATGCCTGCTGCGCGTGCACGGGTCACCGGCGCGGTGCATTGGCACACTTCTGGCTCTAGGCTGTCACGGCCGAGCGGTATAGCGCGCCGAATACAGCCCATTCAATCATGCGAGGAGCACACAGATGAATCACGCGGAGATGCAGTTTCTGACCACCGAATTCCCGTTCAAGAAGCAGTATGCAAATTTTATCGGTGGGGAATGGGTGAAGCCCGTGGGCGGCGAGTACTTCGACAATGTGTCGCCGATCACCGGCGAGCCGTTCACGTCGATCCCGCGTTCACGCGAAGCCGATATCGAACTCGCGCTCGACGCCGCGCACCGTGCGAAAGTCGCATGGGGCAAAACCTCCACGGCGGATCGCGCGAACATCCTGAACCGTATCGCCGACCGGATGGAAGCGAATCTGCAACGCCTCGCGGTCGCCGAGACGATCGACAACGGCAAGCCGCTGCGCGAAACCATGGCCGCCGATATTCCGCTCGCGATCGATCACTTCCGCTATTTCGCCGGCGCGGTGCGTGCACAGGAAGGCTCGATCTCCGAGATCGACGACGACACTGTCGCCTATCACTTTCACGAACCGCTCGGCGTGGTCGGTCAGATCATCCCGTGGAATTTCCCGATCCTGATGGCGGTGTGGAAGCTCGCGCCAGCGCTGGCCGCCGGTAACTGCGTGGTGCTGAAGCCCGCTGAGCAAACGCCCGCTTCAATCCTCGTGCTGGTCGAACTGATTCATGACCTGCTGCCCGCGGGCGTGCTGAACGTGGTGAACGGCTTTGGTCTCGAAGCCGGCAAGCCGCTCGCGTCGAACAAGCGCATCGCGAAGATCGCGTTTACCGGCGAGACCACGACTGGCCGTCTGATCATGCAGTACGCGAGCCAGAACATCATTCCGGTGACGCTCGAACTCGGCGGCAAGAGCCCGAACATCTTCTTCGCCGACGTGATGAACGCCGACGACAGCTACTTCGACAAAGCACTCGAAGGCTTCACGATGTTCGCGCTGAATCAGGGCGAAGTGTGTACGTGTCCATCGCGCGTGCTGATCGACGAAAAGATTTACGACCGCTTCATGGAACGTGCGTTGAAGCGCGTCGCCGCGATTGCGCAAGGGCATCCGCTCGACAGCAAGACGATGATCGGCGCGCAAGCCTCGCAGGAGCAGCTCGAAAAGATCCTCTCGTACGTCGACCTCGGCAAACAGGAAGGCGCCGAATGTCTGATCGGCGGCGAGCGCAACACGCTCGACGGTGAGCTGAGCAAGGGCTATTACGTGAAGCCGACCGTGTTCCGCGGCCACAACAAGATGCGCATCTTCCAGGAGGAAATCTTCGGGCCGGTGGTGTCGGTCACGACCTTCAAGACCGAGGACGAAGCGCTGGAAATCGCCAACGATACGCTCTACGGTCTGGGCGCCGGCGTCTGGACGCGCGATGGCACGCGCGCCTATCGCTTCGGCCGGCAGATCCAGGCGGGCCGCGTGTGGACCAATTGCTACCACGCGTATCCGGCGCATGCGGCGTTCGGCGGCTACAAGCAATCGGGCATCGGCCGGGAGAATCACAAGATGATGCTCGATCACTACCAGCAGACCAAGAACCTGCTCGTCAGCTATAGCGAGAAGCCGCTCGGGTTCTTCTAACGCTAACGGTCCGACCGGGGCGGGCCGCATTGCGCGGCTCGCTCTTTTTCAGCGAGGGCATGTGATGGCCGATGAGAAAGAAGTCGCCCGCGTGATCGCGACGCCTGCCGCTGTCGAGTTGATCGGCAAGCTGCGCGCCGAACATGGGGAGGTGCTGTTCCATCAATCCGGCGGATGCTGCGACGGCAGCGCGCCGATGATGTTTCCCCGCAACGAGTTCATGGTCGGCGGGTCCGATGTGAAACTCGGGACGATCGCGGACGTGCCGTTCTACATGAGCGAATCGCAATTCGAATACTGGCAGCACACGCAACTGATCATCGACGTGGTGCCCGGTAATGGCGGGATGTTTTCTTTGGAGCGCCCGAGCGGCATGCGGTTTCTCACGCGCTCCCGCCTCTTCGAAGACGACGAGAATGCGTGGCTTGAAATTCATCCGGTGGAACGGGCGGATGCCTGAGGGCTGATGTCGGGTCGCTTACGTCGTAGGTTACGTCGCGGCCTTGTTTGAATCGTCACCGATAGCGGGCGTTGCTGGAGTGCTTGCCAGCAGCGCATCGCTATCGTCTTTCAGGCCGACGCCGGTGAGCCCCAGGCGACGGGCATGCGTGAGCAGGTAATGCAACTTGTGCGCGGCCAGCGGGTAGTCGAGTCCTTCCGGGCGCACATTCGAAATGCAATTGCGTTGCGCATCGCTGCATCCCACCTTGGGCGCGTACGTCAGATAAATGCCGAGGCTATCAGGCGAACTCAAACCAGGCCGCTCGCCGATCAGCATCACCACGATCTTCGCGTTGAGCAACTCGCCGATTTCGTCGCCGAGCGCGACGCGTGCCTGCCGTGCCACCACCACCGGGCCGATTGTCCAATCCGCGAGTGTCGGGCAAACGGCTTGCAGCAGCGGGACCGATTGCTTCGATGCGGCGAACGCGGAAAGACCATCGCCGATCACGAACACCACATCGCTCGGCGCGGCCCGCGTCTTTGCGAGCATCGCGCGACTCTCCTCCGATAAGCGCCTGCCCAGATCGGGACGCCGCAAATAATGCTCACGATCGGGCGCCGCGCTATGCACATCCAATGTCTTGAAGCCTTGCGCGCGCAAGTGCTCGTGCAACACATCGGCATCGAGCGGATGATGCACCGCGTCGCGCGCCTGCGCATGCGACAGGTTGAACGCGAGCAACGGCGCAGTCGGCAAACTGCTGCCTGCGCGGCCCAACGCGATACGCGCGTTGGTGAACTCGCGCAGCGCGTTCCATGGGTTCTTTTCGAGGAAGTCGCTCATGCCATGCCCATCCAGTCGCGCGCGCCTTCGAGCAGCGGTTGCTGCGGCGACGCACTCAACAAAGCACCGCGTGCGTCGGTGATCTGCATCGACTCCAGCCACTCCTCAAATTCCGGCGCGCGGCGCAAACCGAGCACGTTGCGCACATACAGCGCGTCGTGGAACGACGTGCTCTGGTAGTTGAGCATCACATCGTCCGCGCCCGGAATGCCCATGATGAAATTGATGCCCGCGACGCCGAGCAGCGTCAGCAGGTTGTCCATATCGTCCTGATCGGCTTCGGCGTGGTTCGTGTAGCAGATGTCACAACCCATCGGCACGCCGAGCAGCTTGCCGCAGAAGTGGTCTTCGAGACCGGCGCGCGTGATCTGCTTGCCGTCGTACAGATACTCCGGTCCGATGAAGCCCACCACGGTATTCACGAGGAACGGATTGAACTTGCGCGCCACCGCATACGCACGCACTTCACAGGTCTGTTGGTCGACGCCGAAATGCGCGTCGGCCGACAACGCGCTGCCCTGCCCGGTTTCGAAGTACATCAGATTGTTGCCGACCGTGCCCCGTTGCAGCGACAGTCCCGCTTCATATGCTTGCTGCAGCAGCGCGAGCGAAATACCGAAGCTCGCGTTCGCTTTCTCCGTGCCCGCGATCGATTGAAACACCAGGTCGACCGGTGCGCCTTTTTCGATCGCGGCAATCGTGTTGGTGACGTGCGTCAGCACGCACGATTGCGTCGGCACCTGATAGCGCTGTCGAAATTCGTCGATCATCAGCAACAGCTTCGTGATCGCGGCGAGATTATCGCTCGCCGGGTTGATGCCGATCATCGCATCGCCGCAACCGTACATCAGGCCGTCGAGCATCGAAGCCGCGATGCCTTTGACGTCGTCGGTCGGATGATTCGGCTGCAGACGCACCGACATGTGACCCGGTAAGCCGACGGTGTTGCGAAAGCGCGTAATCACCGGACGTTTGCGCGCCGCCAGGATCAGATCCTGGTTGCGCATCAGCTTCGACACAGCGGCAACCATCTCCGGCGTGAGACCGGCGGTGATACGCGTGAGCGTGTCCGCATCGGTCGTACTGCTCAGCAGCCAGTTGCGGAAATCGCCGACCGTCAGATGCGCGATCTCGGCGAACGCTTGCGGCGAGTGATCGTCGATCACGAGGCGCGTGACCTCATCGCTCTCGTACGGGATCAGCGCTTCATTGAGGAAGGTGCGCAACGGCACCTGCGCGAGCGCCATTTTGGCAGCGACGCGTTCTTCTTCGGTCACTGCCGCGACGCCCGCGAGTTGATCGCCGGAGCGCTGCGGGCTGGCTTTCGCCATCAGCGTCTTCAGATCGGCGAAGCGATACGTGCGGCTGCCGATCGACTCGGTGTATCTCATGCTTACGACTCCATCGCCGCTGCTCGCACAGCGGCTCGATTCGTCACGTCATTCTTCGAGCAAAGCGTCCGCGGGCGCCGCCTCGCGTTGATGACGCGTCAACAGGAAGTATACGTAGCCCAGCGCGAGGAAGATGGCGAACACGATCGCCACCAGAAAATTGAAGTAAACCATCGTCGCCAGACAGATCACCGCCGCCACCAACGCGAATGCCGGAAAGAACGGAAACAGCGGCGCACGAAACGGGCGCTCCATGTTCGGCGCGCTGCGGCGCAGCTTGAACAACGCCAGCATGCTGACGATATACATCACGATAGCCCCAAACACCGACATCGTCACGATGTTTGCCGTTAGCGTCTGACCGCCGAACTGGATCAGCTCGTCGCTGTAGATCGCGGCAATGCCGACCACGCCGCCCGCGAGAATCGCGCGATGCGGTGTTTTGAAGCGCGGATGCACCTTCGAGAGCCACTCCGGCAGATAGCCCGCGCGAGCCAGCGCAAAGATCTGCCGCGAGTAGCCGAGGATGATGCCGTGAAACGACGCGACCAGTCCAAACAGGCCGAGCCACACCAGCATATGCATCCAGCCGCTGTGTTCGCCGACGATGAATTTCATCGCTTGCGGCAGCGGGTCGTTGATGTTCGACAGTTTGGTCCAGTCACCGGCCGCGCCGGCAAACACCATCACGCCGATCGCGAGCACGACCAGCGTCAGAATGCCGGTGACGTAGGCGATCGGAATCGAGCGCTTCGGGTTTTTCGCCTCTTCGGCCGCCATTGCCACGCCTTCGATCGCGAGGAAAAACCAGATCGCGAACGGGATCGCCGCGAACATGCCGTGGAACGAGCCCATGCTGAAGGTGTTCGAGCCGGCCCAGCCGCCCGTCGTGAAGTTCGACCAGCGGAAACCCGGCGACACGACGCCCATGAAGACCAGCAGTTCGAAGATTGCGAGCAGCGTCACGCACAACTCGAACGCCGCGGCGATTTGGACGCCGGCGATGTTCAACGCCATGAACACGAGATACGCGCCCATTGCAGCGTGCTTGGGTTCGAGTCCGGGGAACTGGACATGCAGATAAGCGCCGATGGCGAGAGCGATGGCCGGTGGCGCGAATACGAATTCGACGAGCGTCGCCGCGCCCGCGAGATAACCGCCGGTCGGACCGAACGCTTGGCGCGCGTATGCGAAGGGGCCGCCCGCGTGCGGAATCGATGTCGTGAGTTCGGTGAAACTGAAGATGAAGGTCGTATACATCGCGGCGACGAAAATGGCCGTGATGACGAAGCCGAGCGTGCCCGCGCTCGCCCAGCCATAGCTCCAGCCGAAATATTCGCCGGAAATGACGAGGCCGACGGCAATGCCCCATAGCTGCCATGTGCCGAGCGTCTGCTTCAGCTCGTGATGCATGGCCTGACCGATCGACTGCTGATTGGACGCTGGCTTCATCGGATGCTCCTGGGTTCGCGTGTGTGCGTTGACGCGGTTTGCTCGACGCCGCAAGGGTTTGCGGTGCATGGGCCGACAGGCTTCAGCCGATGGTAGGGAGCCATTATTCGAGGGTGTTATCGAAATTCGGCAAAGTTATCGGTGCGTTCGGGTGTTAACGGGCGCTTAACTGCGGTTACCAGTCTGGTGTGAAGTTCGCAGGATTGGGTCATCGAGGGCGTGGTACTTTTGTCTTTCCCTATGTGCCGCTCCTTGTCGGCAAGGTCATTCATGAACGAATCAGGCAATCGGGTTCGATACGAAACGCGGCTCGCACGCGTGCTCGATCTTATTTGCGATCATCTCGACGAGCCGCTCGATATCGCGCGGTTCGCTGGCATAGCGTGCCTGTCGCCGTATCACTGGCATCGGATTTATCAGGCAATGTATGGCGAGACGGTCGCGACAACGGTTCGCGGCTTGCGGTTGCATCGCGCGGCGGGGCTATCTCGCGAACGGTCCGATGCCGATTGCGGAGAATCGCCGAGCGATCGGGCTGCAGCAGTTTGCAGTCTTTTGCGCGCACTTTTCGCACGGCGTGGCGTGCCGCCGGCGCGGTTTCGCAAGCAAGGCACGCATTGCCGGTTTCGTCCGGCGCTTACAGGAGACGGTCAAATGACGATGCGCGAAGTGGTGATTCGTTATGTGGAGCCGATTGAGGTTTTGTCGGTGGATCACGTGGGGCCATATATACAAATCAGCAAAGCGTTCGATGCTTTGTTCGGGTGGCTCGCTCAACATAATTTGCTGGCGGCGGAGATGCGAATGATCGGGATTTTCTTCGATGATCCTCATGTGGTCGATGAAAACGCGTTGCGCTCGAAGGCTGGGGTGTCGTTGCCGCATCCGCTGCAAGTGGCGGTGACGGTGAATCCACCGGTTTCAGTCGCGCATGTTAAAGGCGGGGAATACGCGGTGTTGCGGCATAAGGGTCCGTATAGCGATCTGCGGGCGGCGTACGAGTGGTTGTATGGGACGTGGCTCGTGCAGTCGGGGCGTGAAGCGGCGGACGCGCCGGTGTTCGAGGAGTATCTGAATAGCCCGAAGGAGACTGCGCCTGCGGAACTGGTTACCGAGATCTGTTTACCGTTGGTTTGACGGTTGACCGCGTTTGTGAACGCGCTCGCGGAGGCTTATGCATGTATACGCAGCCCGCTTTCCGGATGCCTCTCTGGTTTTTATAGTCTTTGTATATGTATACGTAGTAACAGTTAACAAGCATCGCACCTGGCTGTGGATAACGCGAAACTTCGTTTACGCATCAATGGGCTGCGTAAACCATAAGTCTGCGGAGTAAGGGCGGACAGGAGGGAGGAGCCAGGGAAAACTTTTGTGCGGCCTGGTTAACCTGCGGGTTTATCAAAGTTTCGCCCACAAGGTGCCAGGGGGTTTCTACAAAAGTTGTCCAGAGGGGGGTGTGGATAAGTTTGGGGGCGTTGGCGGGAGTCCTCGTTCCCCCGGCTGCCCAGGTTTTCACCATGCAATTTCGCGAGCGCTTGGCCGCGCTGCCCTGTCCGATGCAGTTGGCCTATCTGGCCATCGTGTGGCCACAAACCGCATGCCACTGCGCCCCGGCCGCACCGAGACGGTCCGCGACGGATTCGATGGAAGTTTGCTGTCCGAGCCGGGGAATGAGGTGCCGCAACTTCTCCGGGCGACGCAGGCCGACGAGCGGCGTGCCGGTCCGCCGGTTGAAATCCTGCTGACAGGTATGGCATCTGAAGTGCGGACTTGGCCCGGCCCGGCTGGAGCGGCGCGATCGCAGTACCGTATGGCGACTTCCGCAGCGCGGACAGGCAAATGGATTCTCCGATAGCGAGAACGCTTCTTCCCACGCACGCTCGACATACGCGGTAAGTGCGACGTCCGCATGATCGGGCACCTCGGCGCGCGCACGCGAGAGCGGCACCCGTTGGCTCAAAAGCCCGCAGCCACGCCGGCATGTTGTCGTCGGCGGTCCGTTGGCCTTTCGGGGCCGAGGCCTTATTGCTGGATCGACGCATTCTTCAGCTGGTTTCCGGTGAACTGCGCCGCAGCCTTCTCCATCGCGAGCGTTTCCAGCTGTTTGCGCATTGCATCCTTCGCCTGATCGAACGCCGGCACCTGCGTCGGGCGCTTCGCATCGAGCTTAACGATCACCCACACATTCCCGACCTGGACCGGCAGCGGCGTCGCCCCGCCCACCGGCAACTTCGAGATCGTCTGCGCCAGCGCCATTGGCAGACCCTGTGTCCTGCCCTCGGTCACTGGCACCGGGAAACTGATCCACGGCATTTCGCCACCGTTCGCCTTGCTCGGAGCCACGCTGTATTCCTTCGCCAGTGCCTCGAACGGCTGCCCCGCCTTCATCTTGTCGAGTACCTTTTTCGCGGTGACCTCATCCCCCACCGTGATGACGCGCGGCTTGAACTCGTCCTTGCCGAGCGAAGCGGCGATTTCGTCGTAGCGTGCCTTCACCTGTGCGTCCGTCACCGCCTCCGGGTGAATGCTGTCTTTCAGGTACAACTGGATCTCAGTGCCGACCTTCGCAGTGGCAAGCGCCTGCTGCACTTCCGGCTTCTGATCATAGTGGGCCTTCTCGGCGTTCTGCCGCAACACCTCGCGGGCAATCAGTCCACTTCTGAGCATCTGGCGCAACTGCGGTGTGTCGGGCTGCCCGGTCTTTGCCGTGACCATCTTCACGGCATCGTCGAGCTGGCTCTGCGGCACCGGCACCCCGTTGACGACCGCAACCGCGCCAGCGGGCAGGTTCGACGCGGGCGCGTCGGCTGCATGTGCGGACGACGATGCGAAAATACTGAGCGCGACCGAGGCAAAGGCCGTCACGCATGCGGCGCGGATCATGTTGTTGAGTCGGAACATCGGTACACCTCTTTGAAATAAGTGTTATTGAGAATGAGTTGTCGCTCACGTCGGGCAGCACGCGTCAGCATTCGCCAGCGCGTGCCAACCTCGGATAGCCAGGTCGACTGGAGTCGATCACGTTCACACAGTTCCCCGGTTGAAGATCGAGCGGACTATCGACATCGCGCTTCGATCCGTCCGGCAGCTGGACACCATATCGGTAGACCCTGACTGGCGAGTTAACCTGCCGTTCAAACAGACGCGAGAGGTCGAAGCTCAGGCCCGCGCCAAGCCCCACTCCACTGACGCCACCGCCACTGATGCCCCCCGCTCCAATGCTGGCTGACGGCGTCTCCGACGACTGCGGCACGACCGTCGTCAGATACTGCTTGCCGCCAACCCGCCCTGTGCTGACGCGGGCATCGTCCGGCATCACGGCAGACATCCCGTCCGTCGTGCTGCAGCCCGACTGTGCAATCGCCAGCAGCGCGAGCAGGACCAGCCCGCACCATCGCGGCTTCATTGAATTTCTGCGATTCATGTTCGGTTCGACTCCGTGTGAGTAAGGGCAATAAGCAGCGTCTTGCCGTACTCAGAATGACCAATTGATGGTGGCCAGCGCGAGCGTCGACTTCGGGCCGATGGCTGCGGGCCGGCAGAGCTGCCGTCCCACCAGTCCTTCGGCCGAAAACTGCTGACGGTGCCACTGCCATTGCGCACGCAGGCCCACCCCGGCGCCTGCCAACGTTGAGAATCCCGGCACTGCGATCAGGTCGGCCTTGCCCGCGTCGAGGAATACATAGGGTTCAATGCGCCCGTCATGCCAGACCGGCACGTTCACCCACGCCAGCTCGTTACGCGAATAAAAACCCCGGTCGCCCGCAATGTCACCCGAACGAAAGCCCCGGATCGTGTCCATGCCGCCGAGGTACAACTGGTCGGTACCGTAAAGCGCCACGTTCGTGTACTGACCGCCCAGCGTCCCGCGATATGCGAGTGCGGCGCGGCCCAGCTTCGGCAGCGGCACTGTCCAGCTCGCCGTTGCATCGAACTTCGTGAACTGCGCATGCGCGTCGGTACGTGGCGCATCCGCTCCATCATGATTTGCGCCGATCCACGGCAGGCCCTGCGAGAGACCCGCGTCGAGCGTTAGGTTGCCCTGCGCATCGTTCAGCACGAAACGATGCAGCCAGTTGCCGCCCACACGCAGCACGGCCACGCGCTGGGGGTCGAGGTCGTTGTCGTTGATCTCGCGGTCAGTTCGCCGCCACGACAGCGTTGCGTCGAGCGCCGTGAGGTCAGATGCGGTACGTCCGATCTGATAGTTCCAGCCAAAGATATGGCCGAGCGTGCGGCCATATTCGAGCGCCGTGGTGCCGACGAGCTGCTGGTATTCGGAGTCCGATAGCGTATAGCTGAAGGTATTGCGGCCCCACGGAATCGCGAACGAACCGACGAGCGCATTGCTCTCGAGGCTGTCGATATAGTTCAGGCTCAGCGACTCCTGCAGGCCGAGCAGGTTGTCCGCCTCGACGCCCGCGCGATAGCGCGTCACACCCGTCGATTGGGCACCATAGTTGTCGACGCCGAGCGTGTAGTACGTGCGGTCGCCGGGTACGTTGCTGATCGCGATCACCGAATCGCCCACAGCCTGTCCCGGCAGCACCTGCACGCTTGCCTGATTGCGGCGCAGGCGGTTGATCTGCGCGACGCCCTGGTCGATGTCGGAGAGCCGCAACGGTTCGCCCGGGCCCGTCGGGAACGCGTTCTGGTAGCCCGCATCGGTCAGCCATCCGCCGCCGGCAGAAGTTTCGTTCGTCGCCAGGCGACGGATGGGCTGGCCGTTGACCGTGAAGGCTTCAATCAGGCCCGTCTGGATCACGACCGTCAGCGTACCCGCGCCGATGTTCTGCGGCCCGAGCACTGCGCGCGTGGTCACGTATCCGGCGGACACGTAGGCGTTGGTGAGACGTCGCAGCAGTACGTTCAGACGGTGTGAACCGATTTCGTGACCGGCAAAGGCCGCGGTGATCGCGTCCAGCGTCGACTGCGAAACGGTGGTCTGGACGAGCGGCCTGCCTTCCGGTCCGGTCAGGGTGATGTGCTCGACCCGGAAGGTTGGGCCGGGTTCAGGGATCTGGTCGACCGGCGTGTCCAGTGGAATGTTCAGCGAGATATCGCTGCCAGACGGCGCGACGCTGATCTGTGCCGGCGGTTCGGCAAGCTGCCTCTGACGCGCGGACTCGCGCTGCTGGTCGATCAGTTGCTGCGCCGGGTCCTGCACGGGGCGCGGCGCAACAGGCGGTGCGATCGGTGGGGGTGTCTGCGCACAGACGTTCGTTACGACGACCATCGCCGCCGGGAGTGTTGCGAGCCGCCAGGTATTCTTCATCTGCATCGTTAGAACCACAACCACGTCGTCAGGCCCAGGTGCTGGCCGATCTGCACCGGCGTTCTCGACGGCGCACGCAGCGTCGTGAGTTGGCCTCTGACACCCTGTCCGCCCGAGATATAGCCGCCGTTGACAATCGCGTCGCCCGTGAGTGTCACGAGCCCGTCCGCCGTGAAGCCGCCGCCGATGTCCATCGCGATGAGCTGCGCCCACGTCGATCCAAAGAACGCCTTGAAACCGCGGTCCTGGTTGATCGACAAGTAGCCCGTCACGCCTGTCGCGTAGGTGAGAGGTGCGTCAACCGTCAGGTCGCCGTGCGCGTAGACGTTTCCCCCGATGTTCGCCGCGCTCGTGCCGGCCTTGATGGTCATGTCGCCACCCGCCATGATCGACCCACCATAGGGCGTCACACTACTCGACGCGCTGCCGTGGCAGAGGATGAAGCAGCTCTGCGAGTAGCTGGCCTGCCCGGCGAACACCGCCGCATTGGTGAATGCGTCGCGCGCGATAATGTTCACGTCCCCATTGCTGGCCTCGATCATCCCGCCCGAATTGGTGACGTTGCGCCCCGTGATCGCAACCGGGCCGGCACTCGATGCGATATAGGCGAGCTGGTCCGGCGCATTCACGGTGCCGTAATCGACATTGAATCCGCTCGACTGATGCTGGAAAAACAGGAACCCGCCGCCCTCGTCGGAGTACGCCACTGGCGTTCCGCCGTTGACACCGCCGCTATGGTCAATGACGTTGTTCACGTCGCCCTGTGCGGCGAGCGAGATCCCGCCGTTGGCGAGGATGCGCGCGTTGTCGTTGGTGATGTCGCCCTGCGCGGTCAACAGCACCTGGCCGTTCGCCGAAAATAGGATGCCGAGGTTCGTGGCGTCCGAGCGGTTTGTGATGCTGCCGCCCGCGTCGAGCATCAGGTCGCCGCCCAGGAGCGAACCGTCTGGCTGCACGACGCCTGCCTGGATCAGGCTGCCGGTATCCGAAATGTCGCCAGCGCTCTTCAGCGCCAACGCATTGTCCGCACGCACGGTCGCAGGACCCGACGCGTCGTCGGAGACTGTGATGCCCGCAGCCTGAAGCGTTGCGTTGTGGTTAGCGCCGATCTGTCCGCCCTGCATCGACAGCGCTCCGCCCGCGTCCAGCGACAGGTCGTTTGCAGCAAACGCCTGGGCGTCCTGCAGCGTCACCGCGCCAGCCGCGCTGACGGCCGTGTCGTTTCCGGCCTTGACCGTGCTGCCGGTGCTCGTGAGGTCGCCACTGCTCGCGAGCGTCGCATTGCGGCCTGCCGAGACGGTCGAAGCTCCGTTGCCATCAGCCGACAGGGTGATACCCATCGCCTGCAGTGACACATCCTGCCCCGCCAGCACCTGGCTGCCCTGCGCGCTGAACACCTCGGTCGCCGTCAGCGAGACATCCTGACTGGCAGTGACCTTCGTATCCTGCAAGGTCATCGGGCCCCCCTGCGCGTTGAGCGTCGTAGCGTTGCCCGACTCGACTGCGCCGCCTGCAACCGCAATGCTGGTCCCCGCCGTCACGTTTGCGTTACTGCCGGCGGTCATCGGCGTGCCCTGTACCGACACCGCGCCGGGTGTGGTCATCGTCACGTCGTTGGCTGCGGTCACCGAACCGCCCGCGATCGTGATGTCACCGTTCGCCTGCACAACCGCGTCGCCTGCCGTGGCGTTGAGCGTACCGGCACTGCGCACGCCCGCCCCCTGGTCGGTGACGATGAGCTGCACGCGGCCCGCGGTAAGACCGCCCGCCTGCGTGATGTCGACCGCATAACCCGCCCCCGGCACACCGGGCGAAGTCAGGCCAACGAGCCAGTCGTGGCCGTTGTCGGAGGGCGACAGGCCCGTGTCCCACGTTGTCGTGCTGTTGCCGGTAATCGCGCGGATACCACCGGTCGAACTCGAATAGTCGTTCGTGACCGGGCCGTTGACCGCGAGCTGCTTCGAGACGAGGTCAAGGTTGATGAGCGTGCCCGTGAGGCCGCCCGCGCCGATGATGATCGCACCGCCGTTCGTCGTCAGCACGACGTCGCGCTGGATCTGCCCCGGCGCGAGTGTGATGTCGCTGAAGCTGACCTGACCGGTTGAAAGCACGACGTGACCGGCATTCACGAAGCTGCCGCCGTCGACGGTGATGCCGTTCGGGTTCGCCAGGATCACGTTCGCGCGCGAGCCCAGGACGTTGACCGCCCCCTGGATCAGCGACGGGTTCGTGCTGGTCACCTGATTAACGATCGTGCGCGCGTTGATGCCCGTATTGTTCAGGTCCGCGCCCACTGCCGACACGTTGAACGAGCGGTACGTGTTGCTCGACACGCCGCCTGCTGCTGGTGCGATGGCGACCGTCTGGCGACCGTTTGCTGCCGTCGAGACGCTCGTCGCGGTGCTGCCGTCAGGCACGATGCCCACCGCCAGCGCTGGTTTTGTCAGTGCGCAGAGCAGAGCACTGGCCACCGCAGCGATGTGGGTAAGCGGAAAGGGCCTTATCTGATTTTTATACATTTTTAACAATTTGCAGTACTAACCTGAACTCACGCGGATCGGATGATTTTTTAAGCATGTGCCCGTGAGTGTCATCCAACCGATCGAGCGTCACCAGATGCTGCGGTTCGAATCACCTGCGTCCTGCTGTTAATCTTTGCTGGTGTTCTGGCGTATGGGGTGGTCCTGCGCGTCGGACGTTCCCGTGTAATTCAGTTCTGCGATGTCCTTTGCACCGGTATCGGGTTGCTCAAGCGATGGCACTATCCGGCCGACCAGCAAACCCATCGATATCGAAGTGCGGACATACTTCGTTTCGCCTGCATCCAGAGCAAATGACAGGGTTTTCTCCGTTTCTGTTTCCGTCGATACGGTGTACTGGCCCGCCGGCTCGTCAACGTAGAAGAAGCCCCCCGGCTTCGAATGTCCGATCACCATGCCATTCAGCTTGATCTCAGGCTGGATCGCCGCACCAATAACCAAACCCGACCGGAAAAAGTAGATACGGCCGTGATCCGCCGCAAGTGTCGGAATCGAAGAGGCCATCTCATTGTATTGTGGTCCGGAAGCACAACCTGCAGCGAGCAGCGCTGCGCTGCCTGCGAATGCGAGCGTACGAATCAGGTTTTTCATCAGGGTTCTCCGAAGGTGAGTGAAACAGATGGAGCAAGTGGCGAAAAATGTTCTTCGCCTGGAAGATAGAAGCCAGTCAAACGGCCATCCTTGACGACGAGCCAGGCTTCATGAATCTGCCGCCCCTCGATCGTGAAGACGGCGTCAACCGGCTTGAACACCTGTCCTTGCGGCAACGTCCCAATTACGCGCCAGCGCGATTGGTCGGCGATCCTGCGCTCATAGCTGGAGCTGAGACGAACAATCACCTGTTGCTGGACGACGTAGACCCGCGTGATCTGTGGATCGGCAGGTACAGTGAGGCGGGCCCGCTGCACGGGCACAGCCGGCGCGCAGCCCGATAGCGTAACTATGCAGGCCGCTAACGTGGGTAAAAGCGGCAAAAAGAGTTGTTGTCGGAACATTGTTTTTATTTCTGTGTAACGCCACTGTTTGCTGCTGTCGGGCGGTAATAACCGGCGCAATCCTATCCTGCGTGCTTAACCGTAATGCGCCTAACCAGTGCACCGACTGAACGCAAATCGTAACGCCGCGCCGATTTCCGTTGAATCACAATCAGCCCGAACTCGCACAAAGCTGTCTTCAGCAATACCCAAGCCGCTCCACGCCTCAAGCTTTTCGTGATGCGTTGGGCGCATCGTGATCACCCCGTCCTGTTCCTCGATACCGCAGCTCTTCATATCCTTGAATAGTGCTCGTCGCGTCTTGTACCCGTAAGCATCCGTCACTGACTTTACCCACCCCTCGTACTGCGGCACCACCCTGCCTCTAATATCGAAGAATTCCCGATGTTCATTGGGATGCAGGAAGCGGCTTGCCGCCAATGCGTCGAGTACGGCACGACCTAGTGCCTCATCCGTTGCCGGATTCGATATTTGAATCCTCTTTCCAAGGGGATCGGGAAGTCCACCACGATATCCCGATTGGGTTTCGACCTGAACGAAATCGCGATTCTCATAGGCGCTCGCCCAGCGCTTCCTTACGACATCTGTCATCTCGTTACCGTAATTTTCACGTTGACACCCTTGCTCGCCCCGTATTGAACAGCGTTGCTGATTTGTTGCCACTGAGCCGGTGTGGTACTAGCCGGAACCGCAACCTGCAAATTGCTCGAAGCAATCATGTCGGGCGTTAAGCTCACGCCGCTCAGCTGATATCCGGGGAAATTGGTGATTGCGTCGATATTACTCTTGAGCGACGAATACACCTGTGACGGATCAGCCAGTCTAGCTGCGGTCGTGGTGTCAAGCGTCTTCGCGCTCGTAGCAACACCACTTAAAGGATCGTAAAAATCGAAGGTCTTAAAATTCGGCGGCAGCCTCGATTCGGCAGGCAACTGAGCAGCGAGGTAATGCTCCCACGGCATGCCCTGCCCCATGATTCCCTTACCCCACTGAATGCCAGCGTCGATGATGCCGCTGTCGCCAATCAGCGACCTCACTACATTGCCGATTGCACCCAGCCCGGCAGCAACACCAGGGATGTCGATCGGCGCAAACTGCAACGCATCGGACGTGCTCTGCGCCACCTGTCCGTCAAACGAATTTGCGTAGGCTGTCTGATACGGATCGCCAACTGCCTTGATCGCCGGGCCATTGGGATCAAACGCGTAGGCTGTCCCATTAACGAACTGGACGTTATTTCCTCCCGCCAGCGCTGCGGTCACGGCAGCCTTACATGCTGGCGTGCCAGTCCCACCTGCACATGCATTCGCCAGCCAGGCATCGTTCTGCTGGGACTGGGTCTGAAGCGCACTTGCCGTAGCGCAAGCCTGCTGGTCGCCGTTGCCGCACGCCGCTACCGCATTGTCGTAACGCTGCTGGTCCGACAGGAACATCGGGCTCGGTGGAACGTGATTCAGCCAGTTGTTCAGCGTCTCGTTCTGCGCCGCCGTCACCGCACCCTGAACATTAAAGCCCAACGCTCCGGCGATGCCGCCGCTCACCAGCGTTTCGATCGCCGTCAAGGCAACTGGCGGGATATTCCCATTCGCATCGATGATCGGGTTCAACCCGGCCGACACCGCCCCGCCAATGGCACCGCTCGCGCATCCAGTCCCCTCAGCAGCACTCGCAGCACAACCCAGAGCGGCGTGCTCGGCGGCATACAGCGGATTGCTCGTGGTCCAGAATCCGCTTTGGTCACCGAACTCGTTGCCGATCGCGAACGCACCAGCCGCCGCCACATCACTGACCGCGCTGTTGCGCAGATTGGTCAGGAAGCTGCCGCCCCCGATCGCGGTCTGGGTACCCCCCTGGATAGCCGTCACTGCTGCAAGAGCCAGCACCGTCTGCAGGGTATCGCCCGTGGCAGCGGTCGTCGTCGGCACCATCACACCACCGACAGCCTGCACACCCGCCAGCGCCGCCAGGCTGTTCGTCGACGCCTGCGTGGTGAAGCCGAGCGTACCGTTCGCGTACGTGATGCCGTTCGTCAGGCCCGCCGTCACAAACGCCGTCGCCCCCGCCTCGAACATCTGGCCCAGGTTGAACCCGTCACCGGACAACGACTGGCCCATCGCGCTGTTCACCATCCCGCCCACTGCCGCCGACAGCGCAACGTTACCGACACCCGCACCCAGTGCGCTCGCTCCCGAACCGGCAGCCGCAAACGTCGCCCCCGAGCCAACCGCCTCACCCGCCGCGCCCGCCATCGCACCAATCGCCGCGGAGGCCGCACCCGCCGTGCCAATCGAGATCACGGTCATCACCGTCATCATGAAAACGGTGCCGAGCACACTCATGCCCTGGTCAGCCACGACCGACGTCTGCAGGTTGTCGCTCACGGACGACTGCGTGAAGTTGCCCGCGAGCTGCGCTTTCAGGTTCGCCAGCAGTTGCGCGGTCGGCGCATCGTTCGCGCTGCCGTCCGCGTTGACCTGCTGCAGTGCCCCGCCGATCTGGTTCAGCGTGTCGACGTTGAGCTGGTAGTTCGCGGCGCTCATCAGGCCGCCCTGCTGCACCACCGTGCCGGTCGTGTCCGTCACGCCCGCACCACCGGCCAGTTCAGCGTAGATGTTGCCGACGTTGGTCGACCGCTGCTCGTTGGTCAGCGAGCCGGTATTGACGCTCAGGTTCTCCGCACTGACGGATCCGGTATTGAGAATGCTGTTCGCGTAGTTCAGCGCAACGTTCGTCCCGGTAATCGTGCCGTCTGCATTCACGGTCGCGAAGTTCTGCGGCAGCAGCACCTCCGGCATCAGCGCCTGCACGGTCGGGCATGCGCCATTACCTGTTGCCGTGCATCCCGGCTCGGGCACCGTCTCCTCGACGTACCAGAGTATCGGTGCGTTGATCAGCGCTAGCTGCGCCTGGCTCAGCTGCGTGCCGAGCGCAACGTTGTTCTGCTCCGCATACTGCAGCGCCGCGCCATACAGCGCCGCTGTGTCCAGATTGTTGACCGTCTGCTGGGTCTGGCTGTCGGTCTGCGCCGGCAGCGCGTAGAAGCTCGACTGGCCCGTTGCCTGCAGCGCGGCCTGCTCCACCTGCTGCGCCTGAGTGTACGGGTCGTAGTAGAACTGCGTCGTATCCGGTTGCAGGCTCGCGGGCAACCGTGCGAGCAGTGCGGCAGGTGACAGGTCACCTGTCACCGCCGACGCCGGGCTATTGAGCAGGTACGTCACATTCAGCGTCTGCCCGCCCACCGTGGCCACCGTCGTGCCCGCCAGCGCGCTGGTGCGGCCAACGGACGGCGCGACCGGCTTGCCCACCGTCGTCACGCCAATCGGCGAGTTCGACGGCAGACCCGCGGCCCCCGTCACGGACACCGGCTGACCTGTCAGGTTCGTCACCAGGCCCGCGGCGTTGACGGTGGTCGTCGCCGTCGACGGCACGGAAGGTGGCCCAAGGGTGATCACCTGGCCCGCTACTGCAGGCGGTGGAGTGTAGGCATTCGGGTTCGTCAGGCCATTGACGAGCGTGGAGCCCGTCAGATTCACTGTCTGACCGATCACATTGCCCGTGTTGGTCAACGTCGGCGAGTTCACCGCGAGCGTGTTGCCCGCCTGGATCGTGCCTGGCACGAAGTCCGGCAGACCGGCCGCATCCGGCAACCCCGCCGGATCCTGCGCCTGCGCGCTCTGGTAAGCGCCGCCGTAAAGCGACGCGCACAGCGCGGAATTGCCTGCGCAGCCCCAGGCCGGGAAGTTCGCATCGTAGTACGACAGGTTCGCGTGCCAGTACGCATTCAGGTACTGGTTATCGCTCGACGCGGCCGTCGTCGCATTGATCGTGACGTTGTTCAGGCCCGTCACGAGGCTGCCCATATTTGCGAATGTACCGGCGCTCAGGTTGACGTCATGATTCGCCGTGATCGTCGCCGGGCTGGCGGACTGCACATCGACGTATGCCTCGCAGTTCGACGAGCAGCCCGCAAACGGCTTTGCACTCCCGTAGTTTTCATGGACCTGCACCGGCGCCGCAATCGTATTGACGATACTCGACGCGTTGATATCGATGTCGTTGCCCGCCGCGATCGCACCTGAGGTGTTCGTCACGCTTGCGGCCTGCGTCAGGTTCGTCGGGGTGCCCGAACCGTCGCTCGCATCTGTACCTGCACCACCGATCACGACGTTTCGTCCGGCGACGAGGTTGCCGTAAGTATTGCTGACGGCGTTTGCGGCGACGACGATATCGTTGCCCGCTGTGACGTTCGCGTTGAGCTGCTGGTAGCTGTAGCTCTGCGAATTGTTATTGGTCGTGGCACCTGCGGTGCAACCGCTATGGCCGGCCGCGCAACCCGCCGTGGTTGTCATCGTCCCGGTGTTGGTGCCCTGGTTTGTGAAGCTGTTCGCGGTGATGTTCACGTCGTTCGCGGCGGCAATGGTGCCCGCGTTCGTGAGGTCGCCCCCCGAGAGATTCACGTTGTGACCGGCCACGATCTGACCGGTTGCGCCCTGCACCGTCAGCGAGGACGAGGTGGACACGGGCGTGACGGTGCCAGGCGAGTCGAGCCGGATACCCGGCGGTGCAATGTAATAGCCCACCGTGTAGGGTCCTACCGCCATATCCCCGTAGTAGTTATTCCAGATCGAAATCGTCGATGGCGCGGCCGCGAGAAACGCATTCAGCGAGGGGAGATCGACGCCGTCCGTCACGGTCGAGCTGTACGTCGAGCCGCTGTTGTTAAGCGACTGCACGTTGATGTTTGCATCATGGCCCGCGCTGACCGTGCCACCCTGATTGTCCAGGCTGTTCGCGGTCAGGCTCAGATCATGGCCTGCGGCAATCACCGAACTGGCGCCTGGCGCACCGCCAGTCGTGGTCGTCGTTTCCGTCACCGTGGGCAACGCGATGGTCTTCGTGGCGATAGCCTGACTTGCGTTATCCGGCGTCTGGACAAACCACAGGTTCTGCATGCCACCCGATGCCGTGGGAACCTCCACCTCGACAAAGGTCACCGTGCCCGAAGTCGTCACCGGCGGGCTGCCGGGCAGCAGGGTAAGGACGCCCTCAGTGACCCCTGCCGCCGTACCGTCAGCCGATAGTGCATCCGCGAGCGTCACTTTCTGCGGCGTCGATGTGATGTCGCAGCAGAAGCCGTTCTCGGCACCGTAAATCGTGGCCTCGTCAAGCGTGTCGGAGCCGACCACGAGCGCCATGAGCAGCGCCGGATTGTCGATGACGGTCGTCGTGGTCGTGGTCGCGCCGGAACCCGACGCACCCGAATTGATCACGTTCGCCGCGCTCAGCGCGAGGTCGTTGGTCGCCGTGATCGTGCCGCCGGAATTGGTGAGATCGCCCGACAGGTTGATCGCCATGTTGCCGCTGCCTGCACCGGTGCCGGCCTTCGTGATGCCGTTCGAATTGTCGTAGCTTGTGCCGCTGATGGTCAGCTTGTTGAGCGCCTCGATCGTGCCCGCATTCGTGCCCGAACCGTTCAGCGTAAAGGCGTCACCGGCCTGTACAGTCGCACCTGCCTGATTGGCGAGGTTGCCATTGACCGTGAGGTCCTGCGCGGCGATCGTGCCGCTGTTGATGACGGCGCCGTCAAGCGCGAGCGAACCTGCCGCCTGGCCGATCGTGCCGCTGTTCGTCATCCCCTGGGATGCCGAAACAGTCACGTTCGTGCCCGGCAGCGTCCACGTTCCGCTGTTGGTGATGGCCGCCACCGACAGGTTCAGCGCGTTGCCGCCATTGACCGTGCCAAAGGTGGCGGATGACGGATCCACCGTCTGGTTCGGCAGGTTCAGCGTGACGCTGTTCTGCCCCAGGATCTGCCCGTTCGTGTTGCTGAAGCTGCCATCGCCGCCCGTCACGTTGACCGTCACATCGCCCGTGGCGGCCGTTGGATTGTTCACGTCGCCCGCGAAGATCACACCGTTGCTGTTGTCGAGCGCGCGGGTCGTCAGCGTGAGCGCACTGGTCGCCATCAGCGCGCCGATGTTGGCCGTGCTGTTCGCGACCGACACGTTCATCGCCGGGCCATACACCGTGCCGCTGTTGATCAGGTCTGCTGCAGTGATGTTCGCCGCGCTCAGGCCCGAGAGCGCGCCTGTGTTCGTCACCGTCGAGCCCGAGACCGTCAGCGTACCCGCGGCCATCTGCGTGCCGCTGGTCGTGACCGTACCACCCGCGAGCGTCGCGTCGCCAAGGTAAGCGCCCGTGCCAGTCGTGGTGAGAGTTTGCGAGCCAGTCGCGCTGTAGGCGCCCCCAACCAGCGTATTGCCGGTCCTCACCGTACCACCCGCGAGCGTCGCGGTGCCGTTCACGCTGACCGTCCCTGCCGAGGTGTCGAGGTTTTGCGTCGCGGTGGCCGTCAGGTTGCCGCCCACGTCCGCATCCTGCGTCGTGATGTTCGCGCCCGTGAGCGTCGCATTGCCCGACACGCTGGTCTGGCCGTTGAGCGCCAGGTTCCGTCCTGCGTTTAGCGTCGCGTTGCCCGCAGCCGACAACGGGCCGCTGGCCATGAGGTTGCCGCCTTGCGCATTCAGGTTCAGGTCGCCCAGCGCCGTGACACTACCCGGCACGTTCACGTCCGTGCCGGCGCTCACGCCCAGGTTGCCGCCGGTGAGCACATCGCCGCCGAGCGTCGCGCTGCCGCTCGTGGCCGTCACGCTCGCATTGCCGACCGCCGTCACCGCGCCCGTCGAGATGTCCTGCACCGCCGTGGCGCTCAGGTCGTTGCCGGTCTGCAGCGCGCCGGTCAGTGCGATGCTGTTGCCAGCAGTCAGCGTGGTGTTGTTCGCGACGTTGATCGCGCCGCTGCCGGTGATGTTGCCGCCTGCCGTTACCGTCGCGTTGCCCGTACCGTCGGCCTCGAGGCCGCCGTTCAGCGCCACGTTACCGCCGGCGTTGACGGCCGTGTCGCCGCCGCTGTGGACGGTGCCCGCGAGCGTCGCATCCTGCGCCGCGTTCACGGTGATCGCGCCGGGGCTCGACAGGGTCCCGCCCACTGTCACCGTTCCTGCGCCCGAGCTGATCGAGGCGTTGCCCTGGCTGTACACGGTGCCACCCAGGTTCACGCCCTGCTGGCCACTCGCGTTAAGTGTGCCAAGGCTGACGACATCACCCGTCGTGGCAAGCGTGCCTGCCCCGGCCGACAATGCCACGTTGCCGAGCGACGCGACTGTGCCGTCAATCGAAGCATTGCGGCCTGCGTTGACGGCAAGCGTCATGCCCGCGGTCGCCGCACCGGCGAGCGTGGCATCCCGCCCCGCAGTCACCGTGACTGCGCCCGGAGCCGTCGCCGTCCCGCCAAGCATCGCGTCGGCGCCCGCGCTCACGCTCAGGTCCGTGCCTGCCTGCAGGTTGCCGCCCGCCTGCACATTCTGGCCTGCGGTGAGCGAGACCGCGTCGTTCGACGAGGCGACATTACCCTGCCCGGTAATGGAGCCATTCGTTGCGGTAACCGAAACCGGCCCCTGCGCCTGCACGGTACCGCCGAGTGCCACGTCCTGCGCTGCCGTCGTTGTGAACGCCCCGTTGCTCTGTACATTGCCTGAGACGGATGCAGAGCCCGTCCGGGCCGTGATCGTCGTGTCGCCGACCGCCGCCACCGACCCATTGATCGTCGCGCTACGCGCGCCCGTGAGCGCCACCGTACTGCCACCCTGCACGGCCCCGTTGATCGTCAGGTCACGCCCGGCTACCGCCGCGATCGTGCCCGGTGCGGCAAGCGCTGAATTGACGGTCAGATCGCCCGTCTCCGCCCGCAGGTTGATCGCGTTTGCCGCGAGCGAACCGAGCGTCATCGAATTGCCTGCAACAAGGCTCGCCTGCCCGTTCGCGGCCACCGTCGCCGCATTCAGGTTGTTGCTTGCGGTAAGTGCGATATCCTGGCCCGCCGAGACACTGCCGGTCGCATTGATGTCGCCTGTGGCATTGACGGTGTAGTTCTGGTTCGCCAGACCTGTATTGCTTATCGTGACCTTGCCAGCGCTGGTGAGGCTCACGTTCTGGTTCGCAAACGTCTGCCCGACCGTGATGTCGCCGTTCGAATTCACGCTCAGGTTGCCAGCGGTCGCCGCCAGCGGTCCCTGCATGTTCACACCCTCGCCTGCCGCGGTCGAGACGATATAGATCTGCCCAGCAGTGACCGAACCGTACTGGCTCGCATCGACCGCGACCGCGCCTGGCGTTCCCCCGGCGATGTTCGAGGTGGCGTAGCTCGTGCTGGAGCTCCCCGTCGTGCCTGGCGTAACCGTCTGGCTGCCCGCGATGACGTTGACGGCCTGGTTCGCATGGAGCGGCGCATTCAGACTTACCGACTGGCTGATGATGTCGATATTGCCCACCGTCCCTTCGATACCTGATCCGGGACCGTTGGCGCCTGCAGGGCCGTCGATCGTCACGTTGCCCGAAGAAACGCTATACGCCACGGCGCCCGCATTCGCGAAGCTGGTGGCGCTGCCGCCAGGGCCGGCGATGAACTGCGGCACCCCCGTGGTCAGCACGAGACCCGGTGCGTTCGTCAGCGAAAGTCCGTTGACCGAAAGTCCGTTGGGATTGCTGATGATGATTGAGGCAGGCGACCCGAAGACCTCGAGCGGACCTGCCAGTGTCGACGACGCAGTCGAGGTCACCTGGTTCAGGATCGTGGTGGCCGCGCGCCCATTGAGGTTCGGATTCGCGCCGAGCGTGCCGCCAAGCAGCGGCGTGCCGGAGACCAGACTGTTATTGAGCACAAGGCCCGAACTGTCGACATTGAACGAACTGTACTGGTTCGCGCTAAGGCCATTTGCATTCGGGGCTGCGATGTTAACAGCTGGTACGCCGGTGCTGGTCTGGGTAATCGTTGGCTGGAACGAAACCGGAGCGCGAGGATCGACGATCGGCGCGGCCTGTGCGGTCGCCTCTGCCAGCAGCAAGGCGGGCGCGAAATACATCACGACCACCATGATCCACGCCGTTACACGCATCCAGCGCGGACGAGGCGAGCCGTTATCGCAAGCTGGCGCAGCAAGGCAACCCTCAGTCCATGCACCAAAGCGCGCAAGATCACGTTGCAATAGACGCGCTGCGAGAAGGCGAGAGCTGATCCCCATACCCGTTTGTATTTCGTAGTCCTGTTTTATTTCAAGATTACGGTGCATATTCGCTCGAACAGCCCACCGAATCATTCCACGGCGGACATTATCATCGCGTCAGCGCAATGGTAAATAGCACGGCACATGAATTAACCATTGTTGACCAAACCTCTTGTGCAATCGGCACACTGTTAATGCAATACGTGTAAGTTTAATAATTCAGGAAGAGGTCCAGCCGATAACGCCGCGATCGTTCAGCATCTGCCAATTGCTTTCCGACCAGGCACTCACGTAAGCGCTCGCGCCTTCTTTGGCTTCGAATCCTGGGTCGGACAGGTCAAATCCGCCTTTTATATTTTTGCTCCGCCAAGATCATCAGAATCTATACCTTTCCGAACATCGCGAAAATCCCATTCCGGCCATCCATGAGATGTCTGTTTTCAGTCGTAGCCCTGAACCTTGCCGTGGTCGGCCACGCGATGCCACATGCTGCACGCGAAGCCAGGGCTTGTAGTCTGGGCCAGAACCCTGTCCGTACCCTCGCGCTACGTATCTGTCGATGTCGCTCTGCGTCTTGAAACGTCGTCCTCGCATCCAGCACGGTCTAACCAAACCGGGCAGTATAGTCAGGCGTCCGCTTATGTCACGCTCTATTGTTTTGTGCCAAGGTGTATTGTCTTGTGTCGAGCTCTATTGTTCGTTCACATTTATCCGTTTTTCACCGGTCAACCGATGTCCCGCTCTACAAAGCTTTCCGAGGTTCTCACTCTTGCCGAAGTCCAGTCGCTCGCCGACACGAAGACGTTTGCGCGCGGCAAGGCTTATTTTCACGATGGTGTCGTCTCCCGCCTGGATGAGCGCGATGACGCTGTTCGCGCCACCGTGAGAGGCACGCACCGTTACCGGGTTGAACTCGCCGTCGACGATGGCGAACTCGCGTATGAATGCAGCTGTCCCGTAGGCGACGAAGGCGTGTTCTGCAAGCACGCTGTCGCCGTTGCACTTTCCTGGCTCGAAAATTCCGGTGAAGAGGTGTTTCACGCCGAAGAATCGGGCCCGGGGAAGCCACGCAAAAAGCGGAAAACCTTCGAGGAAGTGATTCGCGAATACGTCGCGACGCTGGACACGGGTGCGCTTCAGGAATTATTGATGGACGCCGTCGAACGCGACCTGACGCTGCGTGACAAGCTGCTGTTCGCTGCGCGTGCCGCGGGGGCATCCGATTTGCCCGGCATGAAGGCCGCCGTCAGGCAGGCGACCCGCATTTCCCGGCCGTTGGACTGGCGGGAGTCTGGTGCATACGGCGATGGCCTGATGTCGCTGGCCGACATGCTGCGCCAGAGGCTTGCCGGGCCGCACGCCGCACAGGTGGTCGAACTTTCCGAACTGGCGATTGCGGGTGCGGAACAGAGCCTCGAACAGATTGACGACTCTGGTGGGGATGTGATGCCGGCCATTTTCGAGCTGGCGTCTGTTCATCTCGATGCCTGCACGTTGACGGGCCCCGACCCGGTGAAGCTGGCGGAGCGACTATTCCGCTTCCAGACAGAAGGCAAATGGGACACCTTCTACAACGTTCTTCCGGCCTATGCGGAGCCATTGGGCAAGGACGGGTTGAGCCGCTATCGCGAACTCGTCAACGAGGCCTGGGAAGCGCTGCCCGCGCTCGCGCCGGGTAAAGAACATCGACGGTCATACGACTCGCCGCGCATGCAGCTCGAACACGCGATGGAAGCGCTGGCCGAACTCGACGCAGACGTGGATACGTTGATTCGCATTCGCTCGAAGGACCTCTCGAGTCCGTACCGCTTTCTGCTGGTGGCGGAGCTTTGTGTTAAGCACGGTCGCCCGGACGAGGGGCTCGTGTGGGCCGAGCGCGGCATCAAGGAATCCGGCAAGAGCTTTGACCAGCGCCTGCTCGACTTCTGCATTGATGCGTATCTGCGTCGCAGCGAATTCGACAAGGCCGATGCGTTCGCATGGCGCCGTTTCGAGATGCAGCCGACGGCCGAGGCGTTTCCCGCCTTGATGAAGGTCGCTACGGCCACCGGCAGGCATGACGAAACCCGGGAGCGTGCTCTCAGGCATCTCTGGGCGCTGGTCAGCGAAGAGGAGTCGGTCGCAAAATCGAAACGCAGTGTCTGGCAGCGCGCGACGCGGACCGAACTGGTCAAGGTCTTTCTGGCCGGGAAAGAGAACGACGTCGCATGGGAAACGTTCACCGGAGGTCCGGTCGCAATCCAGCTGTGGCCTGAGATGGCCTCTGTCCGCGGCAAAACCCATCCGCACGACGCCATCGCTCTTTATCACCGCCTGCTGCCGGTCGCTGCCGAGAGCGGCTCGCGCAACGCCCGATATGACGAGGCATTTGAAATCGTGCGGGCCATCGGCATGCTGCGGGCAAGGCTGGATGAACGTGCGGAGTTCACCAGCGAACTGGAGGCGATTCGGGCGGCGTATCGTGCGAAGCGCAACTTCATCAAGCTGCTCGCCAAACTGTCCTGAAGTCGACGTCAGGCTTTGACGGGCCGACATCCACAACGCAGTTTCCTTGGCTGGGATAACCGTGGAAAAGGGGTGCTAAGTCGTTACGCCTACCTGTGTCATGCCGCCGCCAATTGCTGATTTGTCGGACGAGATGGCAACCGAGCTGACGTTGAGTTTTATCAGGAGAAGCGGGACGCGTTGTTGAAGACGCTTGCCGAATAACGGCCTCAACCTTCGCAGCAAGTGTCAACTGATGATAGAAATGGGCCCGTAAGTATCTCTACTTACGGGCCCGGCGGACTCCGTTCTACCCTCCGTGCCACCAATTATCAATGGCTATCGAAGGACGAGAATCCTAAATTTCTCAGTTTATGCGTCCGGTTTCTCAGGTCATGAGGCTACCTACTGCAGGGAAACGGAATTCGTGAGACTAGGGCGCTTCTCGTGAGACCGGAAAAGCGGAAATCGTGAGACTAGCCGGACTACGAGTTCGGATGGCGTTGTCGACAGTAGTCGGCGTTCACGTCTCGCGGCGACAGCAATTGTTGGCGCGAAACGTTTAAGCCACTGAACCGGGTTTTCCCGACACATCGATCGTTCGCGACACTGCCCCTTGAGGGACAGTGGGAACGATCGCGACAAATGGATCAAATGGCTTTTGGTAGCCCAGCTTCGATGCTGGGCTCTCCCTCTAATTCCAGAAAAGTCGCGCGCTATCGGATGGAGTGATCGGTTGGCACCAACGATGGATCGTCATCCGAGTACCCCGGAACAAAAATTTCGACTCCCCGAGATGCTTGAGTGGCTGGTGAGCTCTCCACCCACAGCCAGTCCACGAGCGCTGGCGGCATTCCAACGATTACATTTGTGTTCCAATAGTTCTCCCAATGGCTAAAGCGCTCGTTGAAGGACACCGCCAAGCTTTTTTTCGGATCCGTCCACTTGTCCTTAGCCGCGAGCTGTGCCGAAATGCACTCCTTCAGTTCCCTGATACCCGGAACCGTGGGCTCGACGATGCGGCTCCTGATTTGCGATGGGACCAGCGAAGCTAGTCTGTCGTGCAAGTCAGATCCGAATTTCGGTGATTTATTTTCGTCGACCTCCACAATAGGCAAGTAAGCAACGAGCTGAAGTGGATTCGCCAGCGCCTGCGGCCTTGGCTTGCCTTCATGCATAAACAGCGGATCAACGTCGGCGATAACCATCGCCTGCTCACTATCGCCAAGAGCGTCGGAGCGACTGCTGTAGTAAATACCCTTTGACCACCCTGCATAAGGAGTTATGTTCGTGTCGCGGTGGACGTTCTGCCCGCCCCCATTCCAACTATTTCGCCCAATGAAGCAACTTCCTCCGACCGCATGGCTATCGACGGCGTTGCAAAAGACAGTTGTCGCCCCGCCGGCGAGCAAAGCGGCTTGGCCGAAGATCCAATAGTCGGCGGATCTGGTCGTCATCGCCGGCACCAGCAAAATTGAACGTCGCTTCATCGTCGCTGTTGTATCAGAGATACCCAGAAATCTCGCAACGTTCGCTATGTCGTCCTGTACTTGCGTCATCGCGCCCTTCTCGTCAATTCTTGAACCGAATCGACGCGCTAGTTTGTGCAGTTCTACAGCGAGCGTTTGATGGTTGGCAAGGCTCATTGGCAAGAACAGTTCTGAGCACACAAATTCTGCGAAACATTCCAGATGTCGCAGCTTGTCGACGTAATGGAGTATTTCGGCTGCCGATACCGCCTCTGGAGTGGCGGAACGAAGCCCGCCCTTGGAACGACGCCCCAATTCGTGCAACAGCCCCGAACTCGAAAAGAGCGGCTCCAGCGGTTCTAGCGGGGGGTTAAAGACTTCGGCGGCGGCGAGGGACGGATACTTCTTCCGCCGCGAGAAGGTACAGACGACTCGTTCACCATTCTCCAACTCCAAAGGCGATAGCATGGTTAGTACTGCACTGTGCTCGCCAGAAATGTAACCTCCGTTGCTTCCCTTCGCGACGACAGACGACGATTCGAACGTCTTCTGATATTCGGCTAAACCGAGAATCTCCCGATATACCTTTTCGAAGTTCAAATCTGACGATCTGCCATGCAACTTGTAGGTGCCAGCCAGTACCGAGGGTGCCCCCGTCCTTAGCTGCAGCTGGTTTTTCAGCCAACCGACCGTATCAGGTCTGACCGAGTACTCCGGGAGCACCAGAACATCCACCTTGAAACTTTCGCATGCGGTTAGGGCCTCAGTTAGAAACTGTCTGCGACGATATTCGATTGCACTCGCTTCAAAGGGTAAAAGTGGCTTAGGTATTCCCCCGACCGGTTCCCTCCGTGGCGGCCATTTCTTGTCCCATTTATCCGCGTCGATTGCCGGATGATGGTAGGTCTCATCCAGCTCCCACTGCATCAAGGCAATGCGTACGTGTCCAGGCGACTTCGCTCGTCTCAACTGCCACGTGTTCTGCTGCAACGTCCGCCAATCAGTCCGTTGACCCAATGACGATGAACCGGAAGGAGTGGAGGTTTGCCTAAATCCTCGCAGCGCATCATTGGTCGCGCGTAGCTCATTGATCGATGAACGCGATTCTTGCGTGTTGTCGGCTTGGCTACCTCTTTCAGACGTCTCGTCAGCTGTATGAATACCAGTCTCGAATACGGCACCACCAGCCCTTTCGGAAGGGCTTCCTAACGTGTCCGGTGCCACGTTGCCTTGCGAGTCTTTACGAGCGAAAGCCTCGTTTAGCAATTTACCAAGCCGTGCATCGCGTGCGGCGACGAGTAAAAGGTTTCCTTCAGCGTCTCGTGTTTCATCCCAGATGCTGAGGATTCGCCTTCCTATCGTGACCCGCTCTGGTTTTGCGCCTCCGCCCAAAAGGATCTGCCATGGTGCGACGCCCCACTTACCTCCGCCCGAATCGGTGAAGCTGCGATCCGCAGGATCAAGTCTCCAGGGCCCGACTATCCGAGAAGTATGATTGAGGCCGATATTCGCCTCGAATTCGCCGACGATGACCGCGCTCGAAGCAAACGAAGGTGTCGCCCATTGCGCAAGCACAGCTGCGCGGTCGCATTCAAACGGCCAGTCGGGATGGACATCGTCTCCATCTTCACCAGTCGCAGATGCAATTGCCGCAAGGCTAGTTGCCAGCGCTTTTGCGCGATCAACCTGGTCAGTGCTCCATTCGCGCATCAACGGTCTTCTCATTAATCCGTTGATCAGACCAATTCTGCCCGCCAACAAAATCAGCCAACCGAGTGGGGTAATGCTTGCGAATGCCCGCTCCGACGCGCCTTCGACAACTTTTTTTTGGAAGAACTCTGTAAGAGCGCTAACGGATCCATCAGGCCGATCGAAAAGAAAACCTCTCTCTTCAATTTGCCATACTTCGGCGACTTCACCATCGAGGGGGAGTGGCCATTCTTCCTTTCTTGGAAGGGCCTCCACCGAAAACGTCAGCTCACGTAACCACGCCGATATGGCTGCAAGCCGCAATCCTGAGATCAGTACCGTGAAGCTTCGCTCTTGCTCTCCGATACGCTCCGTGGCCGAACGTAATGACGACAACCTATTGGCTAGAGACCAGTATGTCCGTGGCAGGATGCGTTCCGTCGACAGTGCGTTGATAGTATCCGACTCAGAGAGTTGACCGAGCCAACCTAGCTGTATCCGGCTGACGACGCGCATGGCGACTTGCTCGAAGAAAGCTCCCCCGATGCCAGGATAATCGAGCGATACGTCAGTCGCGAGGCGTGTCCGCATTCCGGCCGTCTCTGCTTCGCTAGAAAGCACGTAGGCCATCGCGTTGTGGTATTCCCCGTCAACCGGGAATTTTCGTAACAGGTCAAGTGATCGGGCGACGGATGCAGGGATGTAATCTCGCCCTGGCGGGGATTGGAGTACACGTCCGTTTACGTATGCTCCTCGTAACTTACGAAGAACGTTACGAAGAAGATGCGCGGCGGGTTCAAGGCTGTCAGCGGCGTCGTGATGACCAAGAGCGAGTGGGTTCAATGAAGCGTACTGATCGAGATCGCTTCGAAACCCGAATAAATCGGACAGAAGAACACCAGCTCGCCAATGTCGACCATATAGTTCCGGCACGTCGTACGTCTGCAAGCCCCGCGCGCCGTTACGCACGAATGCTAGACCGTCAAGCGACGACCGTGGATAACGCGGCGAGAGTAGTGTCAGCTTTAATGAGGTCTCGTCGGGTCTCTCGGGACGCAAGTTGACGACCAAATATGGCCAAGCCGGTGCAAACTCGGCACCGTCAGTCGACATATCTTGCCCGACAATATGATTTAACTTTGCGATCGACTCGTAAGCATCCGCGATCCACGCCAAACAGCGGGTGGTTATTGACAACGCGGGAGGTTGCAACAGCGCGTAAGCAGGCGAGTTGTCCGCAGCCCATGCGGCGCTAAACATTTGAAGCCCATCCACCCCTTGGACACGCTGCCAGTCGAGCGCGATTTCTTCGACGGTTCCGCTCGCGGACGCAAGGCGGAAGCTAGGAAGCAACGTTTCCGCATCTTCTCGTTGGGGCGTAACCCACCATACGGTCGAGATTTTTGCCCAATTACCATCTCTCTCGGCATGAGAAATGAGCAGTAGCCCTCTCGCAGGTACGCCTGGCAAAGGCGGAAGAGGGAGCTTTTCTCCGCCGCCCTGTAGCAAGTGTCCTCGTCTTGATAGCAACTTTGCCAGATGCTGTCTCGGCGCGATAGCGGCAAGCGTCTGGAGAGAGAGCAAAGTAGTCTCGCCGTCCTGCTTTTGCTGCCCAAGCGTGCTGAACGGATCATCATCATTCGGCAATAGACCACGCAGCAACGGCAGAAACCTATCGTGCGTAACCGAAAAATGCGCTGCTCTATCATCCCTCAGCCACCGCTCCATCCTTTCGAGGTCACTATCAAACCCTGACAGCGGATCCGCTTCTGAAAAATCCGTTTCCGATGCCAGCGCTGCGATCGCTCGATGGATCCATTGAAACCCGTCGCTCAACACATTGAATTCAGACTGGCCGCTAGAGGTTACTGCGACACCCGTTGTACCAGTCCTCCAAGTTTCCGCATCGGTAATAAGTGATCGCCGTAGCGAAGCGCGCAGCGGGTCACCAAGATGACGGAGCAAAATCTGGGCTGTTTCGTTGCGAGAATCAGCCATGGGAGCGTCATCGGTCAAACACGCGGCCTTCCAGCGCATGCAAATGACGCGCTGGAAAAACATTCGACGCAAGCGCTCTGTCCCGTGTCCCCATCCTGGGGGCGCATCTTCGCGATCGGTTTGTTCAAACATGCGCGCGAACTCCAGAGAGCGGGCTACGCGCGCCAGTCCAGCGATACACCTTGTCCGTTCAATTGATTCTTCTGGTGTCAAACCAAATTCGGCACGGTTTGCCCTCTCGAACAGATTCTCCAATCCCTCGATCGCATGGAATGCCGGATCATCCCAAGGAACTCGTACATCTAGTGTAAAAGGTGCGCCTGAAGTTACGGTACCCCAAAGCTTCCAGTAGCGCGCAATGACATCTTTCGCACTATATTTAGTTTCCTTGAAGGACAGCGCGGCTTGATACCACAACCAGCGCGAAGCTTTCCCTAGTTCCGCCGGTCGCAAATCATCAGCCCTCAGTGCCGTGTAAACTTGATCTAAAACCGTGTCGGCCGACATGGCGTACAGCCGAGAATCCCGAAGAAGCTCCAATGATGTTTGCCGGCGTGGACCCTCGGTCTGCCACATACCCCAGCCGGCGTCGCCATCACCAGATTCAAGGAGTAGCGCCTCTTCTCGCGGGCCATAGGCCGGTAGTGCGCGGCCTGCGGTTAGATGCTGTGAAAATTCCCCCGCTGACATTGGCGCGAAATTTTCTTTCGAGATCAGTTCAAGCTGTAGAGTGCGAGTGACATCCTCAGCGGCCGCTCTCAGAACATCGAGTATCCCTTGATTTTCGGCCAAAATGACTACGTCATCGACATATCTCGCGTAGCCAGCCCGAACCACTTGGTCGAGATTAAGCTCCTGTAGCTTTGCACGCATCACAGCGTCAAGCTTGAAGAGAATAATATTTCCGAGCCACGCGGACAGCACTGGCCCCTGTGGTATGCCTTTCTCCCGATCGGATGCTATCGGGTGTCCCGTGTTCGGATGGTAGTAGTAAAATCCGAAGCTCTGGTCCAGGAGAAAATCGATAGCAGCATGTTGACGCTCGGCTTGTAGTGCCGTAGGGCGGAGGAGCGGAACGAAAGCCTCGCGACTATCACCTAGGCTTTTGTACGCCGACTCAATGCTGCTACCCAAAATGTCTTTTGCGACGATACGCGTTATACGATCGTAGTACCTCTTCAAATCTAGACGGACCATATGAACATGGTTCATCGCTCGTCCCTGTTTCAGCAGCGAAGAGATGAAGCCGCGCCAGCACTCAAAATATGGGCGAAACATTCCGCCTTCGCTAGGAGGAGAGCGGCCTTCTAGCGCATCCATGTCGACTTGATACGCAAAACTCAGCGTTTCGCTATGTTCAGTTCCTCCTGATTCGCCCGTTGTGCGCACGTGATCAATTGAGCGGTAGTAGCGAACGGCCGGAATATGGTTGCTAAATTTCGACTCGGAACCGTCGTCTAGGCGCTCCGTAAGCAGTTCATTCATTAAATACTGCTGTACGATCAAATCCTCAAGGCATGGCATTGCCTTGAGGCGTTCTGCATCCTTGCCAAATCCTCTCGACACGACGACAGCGTCGAAAGGCTCGATCGGCTGGAACTGGACCTGCTGGAGGCGCGTTATGAGACCTTCGTTAAACGCGGTGGCGGCAAGTGATACGCGCCTCCATGCCGCTATATCTGAGAGCACCTCGCCTTTGTTTGCGCCCGCCTGAGCGAGCTCACGCGCGATATTCAGTTGCAGGGCGATTTCTTCCGCAGACTGGATCGGTAGTCCAACATGTGTAGGAACCGGATTCAGAATAAATCGCCAGACATCTTGATGCCACTTGCCGTATGAGTCAGATTGTGCCGTTCCCGTTGTCAGGACGCGATCGATAAGACCACCTGCCAAGCTCTCAAGTAGTACCGCTAGGCGATATTTCGCTCCAAGGGGAATAGTTTCCCAGCGGTTATCTTCTAGGATGTCTACGGGGGGAACCCTGAGCCGCTCAGCCAGAAACGCTACCGCGACCGGGTGAGTGGAGCGGTCAAGATATGCAATTGCCGGCTCCGGCTCATCGAACATTCTGAGTAAATCGTCCGGATCCTTAATTGGAAGCGATTGCGAATGAGCCGATTGACTGTCCAGTGGCCAGACGAACCCTAACTCTAGGCGCACGTCTTTATCAAGTTTGAGGACAGTTTGTATGGATGCTGCAGCCCCTTTCAAACCCGCCCCATCCTGGTCTAGGAAGAATCGGACCTGCAAGGGAGCCATATCGGGCAACGTACCAGCGAAATCGATTAGGATTCGAGCTTGAGCGTCCGACATGCGCGCGCCGAGAACTGCCACGGCGGACAACCCAATGCTTTCGAGCCTCAAAGCATCGACTAGTCCTTCACAAACGTACACCACCGGCTTGGCACCATTGGCTAAGTCGGCTTTGATTTTGGCAAGCGCGAAATTTGCTCGATAGAGCACCTGCGATTTAGGCAGGTTCGGCGAATAGAGATACTTCGGCGCGGGCGACTCGTTTAACCTTCTTCCCGCAAATCCTAACATTCGTCCTGAAGCGTCCCTTATTGGAAAAATCACCCGACCGTCGTTAAAGAAATCTCTATATTGCCCTCCGAGATTTAGATAAGTCTCAGCAGCGACAACATCTAACTTCTTTCTTTCAGACCGTATTAGGCCTGCGCTTTGCAATTGACCGAGTAGTTCCCTGAACGCGCCGAAATCAGATCGGCCGTTTTCAACATAATTCACAAGCGTAGCCGGGGCAGCAAATCCCAGCTCTGCCGCGGCGGCGACTTCCTTGGGCAGCGCGCGAGCCTTCAGCCACTCCTCAAGTGCTTTCGTATCCTTCTGCCTGTACACCCCGACGACGCGCTCGAGAACGCCGGAATCTGCGGGCGTCGGTTCGACGATCGCCCGACCTATTGTTATCGGGGACTTTCTTGCTGATGCACCACTTGCTAGTGCTGGCGACGCTAATCCATAGGACGACGCCAGCCAGCGCACCGCCTCGACAAAGTCCAATCCTTTCGACTGTTTGACTAGTTCGAAGATATCGCCGTGAGCGTCGCAGACAAAGCAGTGGTAATGCGCCTTATCTCGCGGTGTGCCCGGATACAGCGCCATGGATGGGTTGGTGTCGTTATGGAATATGCATTGCGCATACGAACGGCCACCTACTCGCCTTACCGGAATTCCCAGCCGCTCGGCGAGATCGTCAATATGGATCGTGTCAGCCAGTTGTTCGATTAGTCGACGGATTTCACTTCCGGGCTTTGTCGGGCTCATTTTTTATATTCGATACTGAGATTTTGCGACTCTAGCACTCTGAGCGTATAAACGTCTTGCAGGACGGGCTAATCGTCGAAGACAACACGGCGCTTCGTGAGCTAGCCAAGTCAACTAACTCTGCTCGATACGACGCTTGCCAACCTCGCGTGTGCGCGGGGGCAATCATCCTGCAGCCCGACTCCTTGACTGCAGAACGGCTGTTTGAATGAGTGAATAGGCCTGTTTCTATGTGGGCGACGCTGCTGTGAACGACGCTAAATGATCCCGGAAGACAACGTTCGGCCTGCCACCTCGCGAAGCGGACGTTTGACACCAAGTTTCCGGGTGCAACGGTAGTTATTGAGAACCGCTTTTATCAATAGTTGACGCGCCCTTCCTGCGCCCGCCGGCCATGGCCGGCGGGCAGATGGCGCTTGGCCCATCGCCCGGTCACCCGCTGCGGCGTCCGCCTGCTGACAACCTTTCTTCAGGCGGCCGCTGCCAGGTCGTCCCTGCCTGCTGCTAGTGGAGCGGTGGATGCGGCCTGCTCGACCAGGGCTTCAGCGAAGCGGGTCTGACAGGCTTGGCGTGCGACTAAACGCTCGCGGAGGTCGGCACAGAGGCGGCGCAGGTCATCGACACGATCAACGATGCGGCACTGTGTCTCCAAGGGGGGGAGTGGAAATTGCAATCCGGATACTTCCGTGCTGTTAATGTTCTTCACGCCCGACGTACTTCGAATCGGACCCTCTATCTGCGCTCGCACCCCCTCGGTCTCCAATGCCAGCATGATGTATGTTGACAGAGCGACATCCTCTCGAAGTCGAATCCGCATCAGATAGCCTGCAAATGCGAAATCGCGAGATTCCTCTCTGACCAGCGCGGCAGAACCTACCAACGTTGCGCTGCCATTCGAACGGATAAGAAGCAAATCACCTGGAACAAGTGCCAGCCGCGCAGTCTCTTGCGTGGTTAGCGCCCCGAACTTGAGGTCTTCGGTCGAAATTCGACCATTTTTTAGGTTCGGAATGCGCAATACAGGGATCCCATCAACCTTGTAGTCGCATTTCGCAGATGTGCCATACCGCAAATCACGCATGATCTCGCCGAATCGGATCCACGACCAAGACGACGGAATCTCATACGGCGCGACGTTTAGCGAATCATGGGTTGCTTCATCAGCTTGCTCGACAGCGTTTGCCGTTGCCGTTTCATCCACTCGTGAAGTCGTTCCGTCGCGCTCGTCGACTGGCAGCAGCAGCCCACGCACAGCAAGCTCCAGAATCGTCCTCTCCAGCGCGTCGACCGCTTCCGGCCGGTCGAGCAGCAGGTCGAAATGGGCTGCAATACGGGACCAGTTTTCGGCGAGCGCGTGTGGCGACTCGCTTGCGGCGAGCGCATCGAACAGCGTCGCGGTCAGCCGCGCGTGCTGCTCGGCCTCCAAGCGACCACGGTTTTCCAGTTCATCGCACAGGCGCATCAGCTCATCGACCTTCGCGACGATGCGTGATTGTTCCTTGATAGGAGGCAATGCGACAACGATGTCATTTAGCTTCGCCTGATTCATTTTCGGCTGAGCTGTACCTGTGACATACGGCTCTAGCGAGATCGCGTTGATGAAAAGGCATAGATACTGCATGACAACATCGTGAGTCGCATCAACAACGTGGGCGTGATTATTTACCCAGTACTTACCGGTAGCAAGGAATGCGATGGGCGTCGAACGATTTATTAGATTTGCTCCGTCTTCGCCGATAAGCAGCAATGTCTTGTCGAACAGATATCCGTCAATCTTATCGATGACTCCGGAGGCTCCATAGTAGTCGTACAGTTTCGCGCGCTTTTCCCGGTCCGCCGACGATACGGGAACCCGCTCTCCGTCCCGATTGATAGAGACGTTGCCAAATCGAACCCACTCCCAGTTGGCCGGTAGGCTGTACGGCTTTTCCTTGTCATCGATTTCGGTCGACGGTTTTTCTGCCTTGATCGTACCCGTTGCGATTCGCCGGTTTTTCTCTGTACGTATCTCTTGAAGTAAAACACGCGCAGGCTCATCCGTCTGCTCCTGCGGTACCAGTTTGCCCATCACTGCTAGACTGAAAATCAGTTTGCGCAGGCGCGTCATGCCCTCTGGCGCGGTGGCCAGTAGCTGGAATCCTTCAGTCGGCCTCACGCCCGGGCTCCCAGCGCGTCCGTCAGAATACCCTTGAGCTGGTCGCGCAATGCCTGCGCCTGCGCCGTCAGCTGCCGATACTGGGCCAGCAGTTCGTCCGGGTCGTGACTGATCTCATCGCCCTTGTGCGGGTTCTTCTGGTCGAGGTTGTAGCCGTTCGCCTTTAGGGTCGCCATATCGACCTTCCAAGCGAACTCGTTCTCGACGCGGCCCGCAAAGCCGTCCGCTTCGCTACCCCACCATGTCTTTTCCGCGTCGAACTCTTCGATGCGGATTGGCTTGGTCTTCGAGTAGCTCTTGCAGCCCGCAGGGTACGGGTGCTCGTAGTACCAGACGTGTTGGCTCGGCGTGCCCTTGGTGAAGAACAGTAGATTGCTTTTGATGCCGGTGTACGGCGCGAACACGCCGTTCGGCAGCCGCACAATCGTGTGCAGGTTGCACTCGTTTAAGAGCTTTTCCTTGATGCGGCTTTTCACACCTTCGCCGAACAGCGTGCCATCCGGCAGCACCACCGCCGCGCGGCCGTTGTGCTTCAGCAGCTCAATGATCAGCACCAGGAACAGGTCGGCCGTTTCCCGGGTGCGCACGTCCGCCGGAAAATTCCCTTCGATGCCCGGTTCTTCGGTGCCGCCAAACGGCGGATTGGTGAGGATCACGTCGACCATGTCGCGCGTGCCATAGTCAGCCAGCGGTCGCGCCAGCGTGTTGTCGTGGCGGATCAGCGACGGCACCTCGATGCCGTGCAGCATCATGTTCGTGACGCACAGCATGTGCGGTAGCTGCTTTTTTTCGACGCCGTTAATGGCGTTCTGCACCACGACGTCGTCCTCGATACTCCTGCGCTGAACTTTTAGATGCTCGAGCGCGCACGCGAGGAAACCACCAGTGCCGCACGCCGGATCAAGGATTCGCTCGCCGAGCTGAGGGTTGATCTGGTCGACCATGAACTGCGTAACGGCCCGAGGCGTATAGAACTCGCCCGCATTTCCAGCGCTCTGCAGGTCCTTCAGAATCCGCTCGTACAGATCGTTGAACAGGTGACGGTCCGCGCGATTATTGAAGTCGATCTCGTTGATCCGATTGATCACCTGGCGCAGCAGCTGGCCGGACTTCATATAGTTGTACGCGTCGCTGAACACCTCGCGGGCCACGAAACCGCGCGCATTGCGCTTTGAGTCTGCACTGAGTCCCTTGATCGACGGAAACAGGTCGGCGTTCACGAAGGCCAGCAGTTCATCGCCAGTGATGCCTTCCGGGTCGGCTGCCCAGTTGCGCCAGCGTAACCGCTCGGGCAATGGCGACTTGAAGGCATCGCGCATCAGTTCGAGCTCTGTTTCCTGGTCGTCGAAAATTTTCAGGAACAGCAGCCAGGTCAGCTGTGAGATCCGCTGCGCGTCGCCGTCGACGCCGGCGTCCTGGCGCATGATGTCCTGAACGGACTTGATAAAGGTAGAGCTGATTGTCATGAGTGAACCGGTGAAACCTTATTGATAGAGCGAGCGTTCGAGCTCGCGGATCGCAGCCTGATACTGGGCCCGGCCACCGAACGCCTGAACCAGTTCGACCGGCGAGCCGAGCTGGTCGAGCGGCGCGAGCCGCAGCACTTCTGGACGCTCGATATTTTCAATGCCGTCGTCGGCATATTTCTCAAGCAGCGCTTGGAGCACCTGCCGCGCGGTGTCGCCGTACTTGCCGAAATAGTCGCGCTTCCTGACGTTCTCGGCGCGTTCCCGCCGAGTCAGCGGCTTCTGGCCAAACGCGATATGGCAAACCAGGTCGAACGGGTCGAGGTCCTTGCCGGCCTCTCTCGCCAATTCGTCGAACAGGATGCCCTGTTCCTCGAGCTCGGCGACGATCGCCTGCTTTTTGTCAGCATCGTTCCAGGCCTGCAGGAACGCGTCGAGCGACACAAAGCGTCTGCCGATCTGGATCCGCGTGAAGTCGCGCAGCGACTCCGTGATCAGCCTGCCGTCGGGGCCCAGATACTGGACCCGCTCATTGACGACATAAACGGGCACTTCGTCAATGACGTACTTGGTTCGGCCTGTGCTTGGCCCGTCAGGCCCACCAACAATAATTGGCATGTCGCTAGCGTCTCCGTCCAGACCGCCAAGGGGGTCACCCATTGGATCGCCGTCCTCTTCCGGCGGAACCACGGGTTCGTCAGGCCCGGGTTCGAACACCACGACCGGATCGCCGTCAAAGGCCGGGTCGGCAAACAGCTCGGTCGCCTTCTTGAAGTCCAGAATGGTAAACCACAGCTTGCCGTACTCCTCGTCGATCCGCGTGCCGCGGCCGATGATCTGCTTGAACTCGGTCATCGACCTGATCGTACGATCGAGTACGACGAGCTTGCAGGTCTTCGCATCGACGCCGGTCGTCATCAGGCGCGACGTGGTGGCAATCACCGGATAGTCCTTGCGGGGATTGATGAAGTTGTCGAGCTCGAGCTTGCCTTCCGGGTTGTCGCCAGTGATCTGCATCACGTACTTCGGATTGGCGCCCGCCAGGTCGGGGTTCGCGTTGGCCAGCGCCTGGCGCATCCGGGCCGCGTGGTCGATGTCCTCGCAGAACACAATGGTCTTCGCCATCCGGTCGGTCGCATGCAGAAATTCGGTGATGCGTTTCGCGACCGCTTCGTCGCGCCGCGTCAGCACCAGCGACCGGTTCATGTCGGACTGGTTGTAGATCCGGTCTTCGACCAACTGCCCCAGCCTGTCGACCATCCCGGCTGTGGGCCGCCAGCCCAGATCCTTGTCGAGATCGACCCGGATCACCTTGTACGGCGCCAGAAAGCCGTCCTCGATGCCTTGCCGCAACGAATACGTATAGACCGGCTCACCGAAGTAGGTAATGTTTGACACCTCGGCGGTTTCCTTCGGCGTCGCGGTCAGCCCGAGATGGGTCGCGGAGCTGAAATAGTCGAGGATCTCGCGCCAGGCCGAATCCTCGGCCGCACTGCCACGATGGCACTCGTCGATCACGACGAGGTCGAAAAAGTCGCGGCTGAACTGGCGGTAAATGTTCTGTGTTTCTTCCGTGCCAGTCACCGCCTGATAAAGCGACAGGTAGATCTCGTAAGACTTGTCGACCTCGCGATTTTCGATCTTGGTCATCGCGCCGGCGAACGGCTTGAAGTCGTTGGTCTTGGTCTGGTCCACCAGGATGTTGCGGTCGGCAAGGAACAGGATGCGCTTCGCCGCCCGCGCCTTCCACAGCCGCCAGATGATCTGGAACGCGGTATAGGTCTTGCCGGTGCCCGTTGCCATCACCAGCAGGATCCGCGACTGCCCTTTCGTGACCGCCTCGATCGCGCGGTTCACCGCGTTCAGCTGGTAATAGCGGGCCGGTTTGCCGGGGTAGTAGTCCTGCGCGTAGACCGGCTCCGCCTCCGGCCCGATGCCCTTCCACGCTAGGTAGCGCTGCCACAGGTCCGCCGGCGACGGAAACTGGTCCATCGCGATCTCGCGCTCGAGCACGCCGTCATGCAGGGTCCTGTCATGCCAGACGAAGCCGTCGCCGTTACTCGAAAAGGCGAACGGGACGTCGAGCATGTCGGCATAGGCAAGCGCCTGCTGGATGCCGTCGCGTACCGTGTGGTTGTTGTCCTTCGCTTCGACGATCGCGAGCGGAATACCGGGCTTGAAATACAACACGTAGTCCGCGCGCCGGATGGTCTTCGCGTCGCGCTTCGCCTTATTGCCACGAACTACGACTCGACCGCTTGTCAGAGCTACTTCCTCAAGTAACTGAGTATGCATGTCCCAGCCGGCTGTCGTTAGTGCCGGGGTGATGAACTTGCTGCAGACGTCGCGTTCAGATAGCGATTTTTTTTCCATTGTCGATCATCCCCGATTCACTGGACTGCCGACCCAATGAAGGTTTACGTTCCCGGCGCGCATAGGTTCCTCGCCTTGGGCAAAAGCGTCGAATTGACTTCGCTTGGGAGAAGACATGGGCGGTCGTGCCAATATCAGTATGGAATTATAAATGGCCGGAGCAAATAGCCTAGAAATGGCAGGAATCCATACACGGCACGATAAGTGCCCTCGTCGAGCCGTAGCATCTGTAATCCGCGATCACAAGATCCCGCGCATTGCTCTCGACTTCCAACGTCAGAAAATCGGGCTTGGTGTCATTGTGAAATAGAGAAATTAGTATTTAAAATCAAATGCTTGTGTGTTGACGGGATTTCGACTTTGGCCTATGGTTGGTACATCGTGTGACCATCTATCGCCATTCCTCTATGTCAACGCCCCTAGGAATTTTCCTCCGAGCCCTTCGATTGAGAGCTGGACTGAGGCAGCAGGAGCTTGCTGAGAAGGTTGGATACGATGCTTCGCATGTGTCCGGCGTGGAACTGGGGCGCAAGAATCCGTCTCCTGAGTTCCTGGAGCGTTTCGCTGAATCGTTGCAGCTTGCGGCTGACGAAAAAGCAGGCCTGAAGAGGGAGCTCGCGGACTCGCCGACGAGCATTCAGCTGATTCCGGATTTGCCTACCGATGAGTACCGGATGTATGCGGAGCTTGGCCGAAAGCTCGGAAGGCTGTCGCCCGGGCAAATTGCGACCATCCGCGCGATTGTCCGGCTCGACGAGGAGATACGTTCGCAACCGGCGTATCAGCCAAGTCGCATAAAACGACGATCGAAAGAGGAGGCGCCAATGTAAAAACGGGACAAGACCTTGCGGCTTGCCCCGTTGCGAGCTAGCGAACGACACTAACCCGGTTGACGCCTTTAGTATCGTCCGCCCCTCCGCGACAGTCAAGCCGCTTTTCCTCGATTCATGGGAAAACGCACGGGACAGATTCGCCTGTGTGGGGACACTTTTTCGTCCGGATTCGGGCAATTTCGTTAGTCGGGCAGCGACCGACGCTGCCTGGTGGCACAGCTCGTCCCCGACCGTGGATCGCTCAAGAAACCTGCTCGTCATACGCAACGAGCAGCAGTTCAGTCGTAGGAGCAATCATGGACGTCCCATATGATGGCGCCGGCGCCAGTCGGCCAAACACTTCTCCGCCGCAAACTTCCAGGCATCCGGCGCGCAATCCTGTTACGCCGACAGGCAGAGGGTTTCGCGCCAAGTTTTTTTCGCCAAAGAACAACCGGCTTGTCCGCTGCGAGAGTCTTCTGGAATTTGACTGCCTCCACTTGTTCGAATTTGCACGGGGTGTCGTTCGATTTGTCGAGCAGCCGAAGACCATCAGGTATCGCGTCGGCGCAGCTTCGCGAACCTACACGCCGGACTTCGCCGTCGATTGGAGCGACGGTCGCCGTTGGCTCATAGAAGTGAAGCCTGCCGACGTGCTAGCCGAGCAGCGAAACCAGGAAAAGTTCGACCGACTTTCGGAGGTGTTTAAAAGTCAGGGAGAGCAGTTTCTCTTGCTGACCGATCTACAGATTCGGAAGTCAATCAGATTGGCTCAGATCAAAACGCTGCTTCAGGTGCGTTACGGAAAATGGCTGGACGGGGCAACGCAACCCGCCGTCCCCTCCAGCCTTGCGAATCGGACCATCGCGGAGGCACTCCGAATCGGGGCGTCGGGCCGCTCGATTGTTCATCGTCTGGCCGCGCGCGAGTTGACCTGCTGTCTAGACACGGAGATTACTGGATCAACCCTTTTGTTGCCGTTTGAGGAGAGCCACGATGACGCGCTATTCGTTTAGGGCTGGGGAGTCCTTCTCGCTGCACAGGGTTAACTATCTGATACAGGATGTGATCGATCGATCCGTGCATGTGACGTCTCTCAGCGACGCAAGCAAATCAACACATAAAGTCGCGGAGCTTCTCTCGCGATATGAAAGCGGAGAACTAAAATTTCTTTCAAGCGAAGAAGCTCGGATTGCGGCGGTCGATGTTCCGCCGGAACGGTGTATCGAGCGCGGTCTCTCGAATTTTTCGCATCGCGTTCAGACAAACACCATAGCAAAGTGGAAGTATCTGCATGCGATTTGCCCGGACGGACGGGTAGGATACCCGCGCAACGTTGTGGCGAATCTTCTTCGCAAGGTGTGGAGCGAGCTTGACCCGAAATATCGTAGTGAACGCCCGCCGTCACTACCAAGCTTTTATCGTTGGAGAACACGGTGGGTATGGGCGAACTTCGACATTCGCGCACTCATAGACAAATCGGAACTTCGAGGACACAGGCCGGCTGAACTTCCCGACAAGCTGTCAGAATTGATAAACGAGGGAATCGAAAAGATCTATCTGACTCCGCAGCGCGAGTCACTTCGAGAGGTGCTCGACTGGGTCCAGCACGAAGTCGAAATGGAGAACCGTCGCCGAGCGCCCGAAGATGCGTTGCCTCGCGTTACCCGCCGCATGCTTAATCGTGTCATTGCGCGGATCGACCGTTATGCAATTTTAAAGAGGCGGTACGGTGAAAAATATGCCAGGGAAGCAACACGGATATACGGGAAGGGACCTATTTGCACACGGCCGCTCGAACGCGTAGAAGTTGATCACACACCACTCGATATTCTGGTGGTTGATTCCAGTACCGGTCTTCAACTTGGCAGACCGTGGATAACGGTCATGATTGATGCATATTCACGGATGATTGTCGGGATCCACATCTCTTTCCGTAAGCCAAGCGTACGTTCTGTCTTGCGATGTCTGAAACATGCGATCTTGCCGAAGTCGTATGTCAAGGATCGGTTCCCGAGGGTAACTGGCGACTGGCCCGTCTATGGACTCATTGACCAGCTCGTATGTGACAACGGTCTCGAGTTTCATGCGCAGGATCTGGAGGCGGCGTGCGCGGAACTCGGAATCCACGTGATCTACTGCCCAACCCGGGCACCGCAGATGAAGGGACGCATTGAACGCTCACTCAAGACGCTTAACTACGGGCTGGTTCATATCCAGCCAGGAACAACGTTCGCCACCTATGGTGAGCGGCATGCATACGATTCTGAACGGACAGCTTTGCTAACCTTTGAGGCGCTACAGGAACTCGTTCATCGATGGATTGTGGACGTCTATTCCGTGAGCTTTCATCGAGGAATCCAGACTACGCCAAGGCAGAAATGGGACGAAGGCATTGCTAAATTCGCCCCCCGGTTGCCTCCGTCAACCGACGTTGTGAGTGTCTATCTCGGTAACACTGCGATTCGCACTCTCAGCAAAAATGGTATCGAAGTGCATTCACTACAGTATGCGTCGCCCGCGCTTCAGGATCTCCGACGGCGACGCGGTGACATTGAAGTCACGGTGCGGACGGATCCCGATGACCTCGGCATCATTTTTGTGTTTGATGAAGAGGCCGCTCAGTACATAGAAGCCAGATGCACGATAGCAGGATATGCCGAAGGTATTACTGCCGAGCAGCACAAGTGGATGCTTGCGAAGGCAAGGAAAGACTACGACACATCACCGCTCCGCCTTGCGCTACTCGCTGCCAAGTCCGCGTTGCGTGAAGACACCGACCGGCTTATCCGAGAGTGTTCGCCAACGAATTCGAAGTCGAAGCGTACAAAAGCTACTAATGCGGACCGTGAGGCCCTGATGCAGCGAGAAGAAACGCGTCAGATACCGTTGCCGCTCGAACCGATCGAGGAAGCGGATGTGTCGGGTGACATTGAGAATGATGATGTCGAGACGCCTTTGTTCCCAATCCGGCGCGGAACGTCTTCGCCCGACGACGTAAATCCAAAGCCTCGCGGCGCTTAACGCATTGCAGATTTTTCGGCCCACTGTTACGGCCGCTTGGAGAAGCTATCATGAACGCCCACATCATAAATGATTCGGATAACGAATATATAGAGAGCGACGAGAAACGTGAAAATCAAATTCAGCATCTTATCGACAAGAAGTATGAGTCGGTGGCCACGGTACGTGAGACGCTTATCGAACATCCAGCGTTTGCCTACGGTATCAGCGCCATCCGACGGTGCCATCGGATGGGGCGATTCGGACTTCAGGAGCCAGGATGCCTGATCATTACGGGAGTATCCGGTAGCGGCAAGTCTACACTTCGCAAGGAATACGGCAAGCATCATCCTCGTCGTGAAACAGAGAATGGAACAATCATTCCCGTTTTGCATCTTGAGCTACCCGCGAAACCGACGATAAAGAACGTCGCAGAACGCATCCTTTTAGCGTTAGGCGATCCGTTATTCGCCCGCGGAACTGCCATAGATATGACACAACGGATCGTCATGCTGTTTAAGAACTGCCAGTTAGAACTGGTTATCCTGGATGAATTTCAACACTTTATCGATCATTCGAGTGAAAAGATCGAGACGGCGGTCGCTGACTGGTTGAAAAGTCTTATCAATGAAACGAAAGTTCCCTTCGTGCTGATGGGCTTGCGCCGCTGCAGGCGAATCCTGCAGAGCAACGAGCAGTTGCGTCGGCGCTTTTCGCGGCAGATATCACTTGAGCCGTTCAGCATTGCTGACAAACGGTCGCGGCGCATTTTTGACGGTCTCTTGCGTACAATATATGGCATCTTGCCGGTTCCGTGTGTTCCCGAACTCACAGGTGGTGGAGCCAGCGTCGAGCAGATGCACTACGCGACCTTTGGTCTGATTGGCTATGTAATGACGCTCGTTGCCGCGGCAGTCGAGATCGTCATTGAAGACGGACGCGCGGCAATCGATCGAGGTGTCCTCAGCAGGGCATTTTCCGACGCCATCTGGCCAGAAGGTGTAGGCCGTCTAAACCCGTTTCACCCAAGCTTCATCAACAGGCCGCTGACTAACGCAAGCGAGCCGTTCTTTGGCTACAAGGACGATTCCGACCACGTCCGTTGAGATCGTTCTGGATGAAAAGAGTAACTCTATCCGTTGATAGTGTACGCGCCCATATCATTTTTGAGTTTCTGTCTAGATAGGCGCGTACGTCTCAATCCTGTCATGGCCGCTTCATGTGGGAGACTATTGCCCTATGCCGGGAGACCGTTCTTTGGCTACCCACGCTGCCTCCACAGGTCGGCGTTTTATCTGCCGTCCTCGACCGGCGCGCGACGAACACGTACTGAGCTATTTGCTGAGACTTGGGGTGATGAATGGGTACAGCGGACACCCAGCGCTTGGGCGGTTTGTGCGGTCGATCCAGGCCAGCCTTTGCAGGGCAGACGAGGTGGCCACGGTCGCTCAACTTGTTGATCTCGACGTATGCATCCTACACGAGCTGCTAGGCCGGCACCGGCGTGTTCCCGGCGTGCGTACTAGCTCACTATATTGGGCAACGCACTACTTTTTTCGCGACCCGTATATCGCATATTGCCCAGCATGCATTGGTGAGCGCGGACTTTTCAGGGCTATCTGGAACTTTCGCGCCATCGCCATATGCGAGTTGCATTGTGTATGGCTCGTGGAGCGCTGCCCGCAATGCACCGAGCTCGTAGGGTGGGATCGACCTGGACCCACATCGTGCAAATGCGGATTCGATCTTGGCCAGACGGAGACGACACCAGCTCCCATTGAGGCTGCTCTAATCAGTAAGCAGATTTCTGCAGCAGTTCTCGAGGTCGCAGAAACTGATCTGATTGAGCAGCAGCTATTTTGTACCAAAGTGCGTCGAATGAGCCCGTTGGAGTGGCTAGCAGTCTCCAACTTCCTGTCGACGATTGTTACACGATCACATCACTTCCATCCAACCACCAAGTCTTCCCTTGAGACAGAGAAACGCGCCACGATTCTTGCGGCCGAGCTGCTCAGAGCTTCGCCGACAAGCGCTATGCACGAACTGAACAGGATCTCGCAGAGCCACTTGGTCGGATGGAAGCCTCTACTCATCTCTTTCGAAAAGCTTATCGCGAGGGCGCCGACTCGTTACTTGAATCGCCGTCGAGGTGCAATGGCACTCCCGGCCTTCTTGACCGAATTGGTGCACCAGTATGTTGACGACCTCACTGTGTATCGGGAAGGACGGAGGTTCGCGGTCAACCCAGACAGGCTAGAAGCGGGCAGCGATGGATCCCTAGCCATATCAATACGGAGGGCGACGAGCATAGGCAGCTCCGAGGCCCGCAGCCAACGCGAATCTATTTCCCTGGGAGACCTCATTCAGGCGATTCGGCAAATGAACATCGTCCTTCACAGCACTCGCGAGGCTGAAGAGCTGATAGGTGCGACAAGCCGCCAGCGTCTTGCATTGATCCGCGTCGGGCTCTTACACCGTTTCGACGGAAGCACGTTCGTATTGTCGTCTGAGATTGATCGCTTTCTGCGATGGTTGCGAGACAATAGTACGCTGACCACTGACCTGAGCAGCATGGTGCGGCTGAGCGAACTCACGCCAATGAGCTGTCTTGGATTTCAACGAGTGATGACGGCTGTCATTGAAAAGCGTGTACGACTTTTCCGACGCGTCGAGGATAGTGTGACATTCGGCACGTGCTTTGTCGCAAAGCGTTCACTTGCCACACTCGTGAGGTAGCAACATGACCAAGCTTCTGGTTCGCTTCGCGCCAATGCCTGATGAGAGCACGACAGGCTACCTGCTTCGTCTATCAGAATGTAACGGCTTCTCATCGTTGCTTGATCTGGATCTTTTGGCCTCTGACGAGCATGGTGTCGATGGTCTAGCGAGGGTGGGCTCGATGCTTCCTGGGCTGTCACTGCAGCCGCTCCGTGGTCAGGTAAGCCACTTTCGTCATCTCAACACCGCTGATCCGGGTCGCCTTAGCGCGAAGTATTGGAACGGACGCAGACCCCGCTACTGCCTGGAATGTCTCGCGGAAAGGCCAGGATGGCGCGCAGCCTGGGATTTGACGCTGATGGTGGCCTGCCCGATCCATCGCGCCCGATTGCGCGACTCCTGTCCCGGTTGCAAGCAACCGCTGTCCTGGAAACGGCGCTTTGTTTCTCTGTGCAACTGCGGCCGATCGTTGACAGAAGCTGCGTCAGAAACGGCTACGGACGCGGAGATTGCCGTAGGGGCCTATCTGTCTTCAGCATTGACCGGGGAAGCATTCGGAGAACCCGCCCTGCATCGAACAAACGTTGGGCTCCTCGGGCTTCAGGACCTGTTGGCAGCCTGCATGTTTCTCGGTGGATATGCGTCCAACAATGCGGCAAAACCTACCAAAATCGCAAATCTGGATGAGGTCTCGGTGGCAACCGCAACAGCAGACGCAGCAGGGCGGGCATTTCTCGACTGGCCGCGCGGGTATCAAGAGCTACTGCGCATGGTTTGTCGTAACAGAGGGGCCGACAATTCATGCGCCCGCCTGACTGCCCGGTTCGGTTACTTTTATACTGCCTTGTACAAGCGCTTCGCAGCTGATCAGTTCGATTTTCTGCGTCGGGAGTTCGACTCATATGTCAGCCGCGAATGGGTCGGCCAGCTGGCCCAGAGGAATCGGCGGCTGTCGCAGGCGACCCGCCGTCAACATGCCTGGATTCCGCTCACGTCGGCGGCGAAGCTGCTGAGGACGAAGCGCGACACGATCTTGGTATTGATCGCGGACGGCACTCTGGAGGGACAAACGCACAAGACGGCCGCCGGCCGAACGTCGGGTACAGTAAGCAGGTGCAGTGTGGAGGCGTTCCGCCACGAGAAAGCGCAGTGGATGACACTTGCGGATGCACGAGAAACCTTGCAAATTTCGCGCAAGCGTGCGTACGCTTTGCTTCGCTCACATGTGCTGAGGCCGGTCGGAGGGCCATCGGTGGACGGTTCAGCGGTATGGAGATTTTCTGCACGAGAGGTGATGGCATTGATGTCGACGCGATCTGATGCGACGTCAACCGCCGACCGTCATTGAGCCAAGGATGATCAATTAACCTGAACGCAGGTAGAAAATGGAAGACATGTCGCCCGAAGTTTTGGACCCGTGCGATTTGCTGAGGACAATCGACTCGCTCCATGAAGCCGATATCCGAAACGGATTTTTTTCACGGCGGGACGGTGTCACCGGCGAGATCCAGCCAGTTACTGTGTCCGAACATCTCGCAGACGTAGTATCGGTCGGCCTAAGCGTGAGAGTACCCCGGTCGGTCCGAGTCCACTTCGAAACGGCGAAAAATCTCTACGCGTACGCATGGTTTGTCTATCGCTTTTATCCTGTGGCAGAGCAACAAGCGCTCACGTCGCTCGAGTTCGCACTCCGCGAGCGGTTAGCTGCCGGGGTGGCGCAATCCTCACGAGAAGGGGCCAGGCGGTCACGTGGTCTGAAAAACTTGCTGGAGGAAGCACGGCAACGAGAACTGGTATCGAATGACCGGTTTTCGTGGACCCGAGAGCGAGCGTTGCAACGTGCCAGACAACGTGCCGAGTTCCAACAGATCGAGGAGATGCACCGCCTTGGCCTGACGACGGTCGAGGTCGACTACTCGAATATAGAACCATTATCCGAGGATTTCGACCAGGACTGGATCGGCACATTCATCGACACTCTGCCCAGAATTCGAAACACGTACGCTCATGGCTCGGGCGTCCTTCACAACTCGGTCCTGCACACATTCGAAATCGTTAGTGAGCTGATTAATCAGCTATTCTCTTCAGCGCGGTAGCGCGCCGTTACTGGCAATGCAACGTCAACTGTGCGCTTTAACGGAGTTCCCAGAGGCCGCCAAGCGACGGCGCGCCGACGTTTTCGCCGAGAGGCCCCAGCTATGCTTGTCTTTCTAGACACCGAGTACACCGGACTTGGTCAACCGTCACCGAAGCTGATTAGCCTCGGGATCGTGACGGAGGACGGACGCAGAAAGTTCTATGTTGAGCTCGAAGATACCTGGAAGCTTAACGACTGCTCTGATTTCGTTCAACGGGAGGTTCTGCCGTTGCTTGGCGGACCGGCTGTGTCACTGCTGAAAGCTCGTGAAAGGCTACTCAACTGGTTCGCCGCTTCTCCGCGTACGGTGCGTGTCGCTTGTGACTCGATGACGGATTTTCGATTCCTTTTGCAGGTGCTCGGCGAATCGACGCCGCCTAACCTTGCTGCGGCGCCATTTGATCTGCGACCGCTGATCGATACCTCGGTATATCACGATGCAGTAATGACGCACTACCTGACAGACAACCGTGAGCACCATGCGCTGGTCGATGCATGCGCCTATCGTAAAGGCTGGCTGGCATGGATGGATGCGCGCAAGGCTAGCCCGCCTTATGCGGGTCAAAAGCAAGGTTCCACGTGCCGCTAGTCCTCATGCATTGAATGTCATGGTGTTCCCGCAGAAAATCCGCATCGCCACGCGGGTGTAGCGGTCACGGAGCAGTTGGCGTATTGCTGTGCTCCTTAGCCTGTGTGGTGGTCAGCTGGTCACTGCGCACAACGAAAACAAAGTTTGGAGAGCTACGATGGAAGACGGTCGTCAAGAACCTTCGAGCAATGGCCGTAGTGGCCACCAAAATCCCCTTCAAAAGGGAACCCTACATTCGATTCCTTCATCGGGTAAGTTTGATACAGCACCATCGTCGGACGAGCACATGGCTGACGAAGTCGGCAAGGGAACGTTGGGCGGACCTGTTTCAGAGCGGCCTTTGGTCAACCTAAAAGACACGTACAAAGAGACCATCGCGATGGTCAAAGATACGCTTGACGTCGCATGGAAGGTAGCGCCAGTTGCCTTGCTCCCGGCTGCCCTATTCGTGTGGAGCTATCTACGATCAATACACTGGACAAACTTGTTTCAGGACTCTGCGATGTCCGGCAGTGGTTTGGTCTTTCTCTTTATTGCGGCGGTGCTGATCGCGGTGGCTGTTCTATTGCAATTCATCGCACCGTCGCTACTACTGATTGGCACCATGTGGAACTACCGCAATGAAAGCATCCTTCCGAAAGCCGTACCACGGCTGTTCGGCTGGGCAACTGTTGGATGGCTTGCCGGGTTAGCGTTGGTAGTTGAGCTGGAAACGAACCAGGTCTGGATCATGTTCGCGATGGCCTTTATTGCAGCGTTTATATTTGGTGTCTATAGCCGCAGTTCGTTAGATATCCCCGCAAAGATCGGTGGAAAACTACCTCTCTCCGCGGCCCACGCAATTGGCTTGGCGTTAGTCGCCATGTTCGCGTTGACGGCGACATCAATACCGCTCTTGATTACCCTACACGTAGCAGAGCGACATGCAGACGGCGGTTGGCTGGAGAAGCTACTCGTGTTCTCCGTGTGCTTTGGCACAACAGCCGTTAGCTTGCTGCCCGGATATATGTATCTTAATGCTCGCACATGGAGGCCCGGGTTCTATCAACCGCTCAAGCTTGCTTCACTTGGGTTTTTTCTGCTCTCGAATATCGTTGTATCCGGCGCAGCGCTTTTTGTCCCTGTTTCGTCTACGGTCATGCGACTTGCTGGCATCTACAGCAACGAGCCGCAAAGTTTTCAGATTTTGCAGCCCAGTCTCACTGCGGCCCTCGACGCGGCTGGTGTACCGATTCAGAAAGGTGAACAGTCGAATATCGTCACTGGATATGTTAGGTACGACTTCGGAGGAATTCGCCTCCTTTGTCGGCGACCCTTCGACGCGGCCCTCGTATCTGGCGATGCCATAAAACTTGCGCGGAAAAATAAGGCCCCAGATCCAACGGTGCTCGCAGGTTCTGGCTGCGTTCAGGCGACTCCGTCGGAGCTGCGGCCTTTGCGGATGTGAGGAAACACGATACAGCGCGAGGGTGAACCGTCGAGGGGCGGGGCGGATCACTGCGTACGCGCTGATTACAGGCTGTGTGCTTACCTTGGATATGGCGAGGCTCTATATGGTTCTTAACCGATATGTTGGCGTGGTGCGCGCTATGGTTGGCAGCGCTGCATCGAGTCGCGGAACGGTCACGTTCAAGCAATTGTTCGGTGCGTTCCCGACAGAGACGCCGCCGTCCGATGTCTACGATACTCTGGAGAAGGCATGTTCAGAGCTTGGATCGTGGGACGAGGTCATCTATTCGGTGGTGATGGCAAAGGCGAAGGACGGCCTGCCGGGCGACGGCTTTTTTGACATATTCAAGACGCATCGCGAGGTCGCGTTTCGCCGTATCGCTGATCGTGCTAAGACGCTCGATCTGACGGATGAGCAGCGCAAGCAGATGACCGAGTTGGAGCGCGAGCGCGTGTATGCTCCCGCGAGCCTAAAATAACGCCGTTCGGTCGCCTATGCATCATCGTCGCGCACGAGAAAATTGGGTAATGCCGGACAGAGGGGAATACCTATGACAGACTCAACAAACGATGTATTTACACTCGATCACTTCCGGCGTGCACTCGGCGACGTGAGTGACTTGCACTACGATGATCTGCATGAAATTCCCTACATGAACGTCGCCACAAGACTCTACCTTACGGCGGGTGTCGCAGTGATGCGTATTTCGGCGAACGTGACCGTCGATTTCGGGAACGTGACCGATTCGGCGGGGTTGGGCGTTGCGCGGTGTTGATTGTAGATTTTCTTGTTAGTTCTGGTCGAGTTCGGGCTCCAGGACGTTGGGTTTAGGGGATGCTTTTCTGAGGGATTCACCGGTGAGCGTGATCCGGTGATGACGTTGCATGAGGCGGTCGAGCATTGCGTCGGCGATGGTCTCGTCGCCGATCCATCCATGCCAGTGCTCAATCGGTAACTGGCTGGTGACGATGGTCGCCTTTCCCGCCGAGCGGTCATCGATCATCTCGAGCAGATCGTTTCGAACCATCGCATCGAGGGGCGCCATTCCCCAATCGTCCAGTAGAAGCACGTCGACGCGGGCAACCTGCAGCAGCCATTTTGTGAAGCCGCCGTTGCCGTGCAGAACTCGAAACTCCTCGCCAAGTCGCGGCACGCGCAGGTACAAGGCTGAATGCCCGCGCCGGCAAGCGTATTGGGCCAGGGCGCAAGCGAGCCACGATTTCCCAGCGCCGGTTGGGCCGCTGATGAGCAGGCTGTAGCCGGCTTCCACCCAGTCACCGAGTGCAAGGCTCGTGAGCGAGCGCGGATCGACGCCACGGCCAGCGCGCGTGTCGAGATCTTCAATGGCGGCCTGCGGATACTTGAGGCGCGCCTGCTTGAGCAGTCGGGTACGACGGCGATCATCACGCCAGCTGGCTTCCCGGTCGACCAGCAGTGACAGGCGCTCCTCGAAGCTCAGGCTGGCCGCACTGGGCTGCGTCAATTGTTCTTCCAGGCCGTCAGCGAACCCGTCCAGCTTGAGTGTGCGCAGTTGCGTCAATGTCTGTTGCATCATCATGGTAGGTTCTCTTTATTGGTAGTAGCCGGGGCCGCGTACATGCGGGTGACTTGGACTGATCCAGTCGGCAGGTGTCGCCACCGCCGCCCGGTCGCGGTTGTTGACCAGGATGTCGCGCACGTGGCGGTAACGGTGCACGCCCAGTTCCAGCGCCAGCGCGCAGGCGGCTTCGAGACGGTCGCTGCCATAGCGACGTGAGAGCGACAGCAATCCAAGGCACGCCCGATAGCCGTGTTCCGGATGGCGTTGCTCCTGCAGCAGCCGGGTGACGAGCGCGCCGGTTGCCGCGTCGATCTGCTGTCCCCAATGAATCAGCCGCTGCGGCGTCCATTCCAGATGAGCGCGGTGTGCCGCCGGCATGTGCTCGACGACGGTGGTGTAGCCACCGGCGCGGTCGTTGCGTGCGTGGCTGGCGACACGGCGACCGCGATGCAGCAGTTCGACAGCGCCCGCCGTGATGCGCGCATCGAGCTTGAGACCGACCAGCGCGTGCGGCACGCTGTAGCGGTGTTTGTTGATCTCGACGTGATAGTCGATGTGAACCGTCACTGTCTTGAAGCGCGCGAGTTCATAGGGCTGTGCCGGCAGCGGCTGCAGTGCCGGCGCGTCCAGCTGGGCGAATGCGCTGGTGCGACATCCCGGCAGCTTCTGGAACGGCCTCTCATTCAGGTTCTTGAGCAACGGGTGGATCGCCTCATTGACCGAGTGAACCGACTCAAACCGGTGATGACGCAGGCGCGCCATGATCCAGCGTTCGACCACCTGGACCGCAACCTCTACCTTCGGTTTGTCCTGCGGACGATATACGCGTGCAGGAAGGAATGACGTGCCGTAGTGACGCGCAAAGTCCAGCACGGTGTCACCGGCGCGAGGTTCATAGCGATCGGGATCGGCAATCATCGCGCGCGGGTTGTCCGGCACGATCAGCTGCGGCACGCCGCCATAGAACGTCAGCGCGCGAGCAATGCCGCCCAGCCAGTCCTCCATCGTTTCGGCTGGCGTCGCGCATGCGAACGTGTAACTCGATGCGCCCATGGCCGCCACGAAGATGTGCGCGCGGCGTCCAGTCGTCAGCGGCAACGTGGGGCCGGCGAAGTCGACAAACAGCTTCTCGCCGGCGCGGTGAATCTGACGCATCGAGCGCTTCAGGCGTTTCGTGAAAGCCTTGTAGTGCCCGCAGAACTGCGTATAGCGGTAAGTCTGCCGGTCCGCGAACTCGGTCTGGTACTCCTCCCACAGCAACGTCAGCGTCATGCCCTTGCGACGCAGTTCCTGGTGGATGCGTCCGTAGTCGGGCTGGGCGTAGCCTGCTGGCCCCGTGGGCTTGCCGAGCAGCCGCCGTTCGAGCTCGCCTTCGTCCATCTCACAGGCGCTTGCCCAGTCCAGCCCGGCGGCACCGGCCAGTCCTATGTACTTCGTGACCACGCCCTTGGATATGCCCAATGACGTGGCGATCCGATCGTGCGAGAAGCCGCCGTCGAATTTAAGTCGTAAAACATCCTTGATCATGCGCATGTTCATCCGGTGCGCGGGCATGCTCTCTCCGGCAAAAGCCGGCGAGCATAGCCCGCGTAGTTGATGTCATGCGCAACGCCAATCCTGCCTTCCGGTCCGCTCGGTCACATTCCCGAAATGACCGGTCACGTTGCCGAAATCGCTGGTCACCATCCCGAAACGGCCGGTCACGTTCGTCCGAAATACGCACCGAAATCATCGTGAACGTGCTTTGAAGTCTTTGCGCTCGGTGGTTAGCGTCTGGCAAATGGCTATCAACAACTGGGCCGAGCACTAGACTTCCAGAGACAACAGAAACTTATTTCGGTCGCGTTCGAGATCCGAATAGTAAGGTCGCAACCAAGCGGTTCCGTCGGAAGACATGATGATTAGCGCACGTTTCACTGAGCGCTTTGGCATCAAGCATCCGATTGTTTGTGCGCCAATGGCGTTCGTCACTGGCGGGGCGCTCGCGGCTGCTGTTTGTCGCGCCGGAGGACTGGGGATCGTTGGCGGAGGCTACGCAGGGACGCTGGGTTGGGACCTTGATCTAGAAACCGAACTTTCTCGAGCGAAATCCGGCAAATTCGGCGTTGGATTTATCAGCTGGGCTCTGGCGCGTGCGCCGACGATGCTGACGAAAGCGTTGCAACACTCGCCGTCATGCGTGTTCCTGTCATTTGGTGACCCTCGACCGTTTGCAGCAGAAATCCGCGACGCGGGCGCCGCGTTGATCTGCCAGGTGCAGTTCTTGTCGCAGATCGACGTGGCCCTGGAAGCTGGCGCCGCAGCGATCGTAGTACAGGGCACCGAGGCAGGGGGGCACGGAGGAAACCGTTCAACGTTTCCGTTTGTGCCGGAAGCTGCCGACTATTTGAAACAACGCTCGCCTGAGACTTTGCTGGTTGCCGCCGGCGGCATAGCGGACGGGAGAGGACTGGCAGCAGCCCTGATGCTTGGTGCAGACGCGGTGGTGGTCGAGGAGCAGCAACACCAACGAAGTATCGCTGCCCTCAAACGTCGCGCCGCCAAGCGTGGGTTCCGGCTTGAATCAGTTCAGGTGACAACGTAAAAGCTACCGCCGAATAGCTTTTTTTCTTGAGAGAGGGATAAGGAAAGCTTGGAGTTCCTCTCAATCCCGGCCGGAGCTTGGCCATGTCCCGACCAAGGGTTACCGGTCTTTGGATTGAGATATTTTGCGGGCAACGGTGCCTTTTTTCACCGCAGCAATTTATAGGTGCACGCGGTTATCGTGCCAGTGCGCGGAACGCTTGCGTTTCTCTCCAGGATATCGAGTACGGCATTCCAGTCACGTCTTTGCGTGACGGATTGCTTGAGGCAAGGTTTGCTGCATTGGTATCCTTGACTGGACGTGCGGCATCGCACATTGCATGCTTGCGCGCCGGCATGCTATGACTAAACTACCTTTTGGTGCGCGCAAGCTAGCACTTTCTATTTCCGAAGTGCCAGGGCGTGTAGCCCGTGCCTGGAATGTTGGAACATGAGGAGGCCCCTTGCCGACTCACATTTTTCGAAGGCATTCAGGAGACGCGCGTGGGTGGCGAAGGCGTGCCCGATTCCACGCAGCCAACGCTCGACGGCTCATAGCGAACCCCATCACCTTCCTGTTGCTTGTCAGCACCGCAGAGTCCGCATTGGCGATCGATTCCGAAGAAGTCGTTGAGACAGCCGTCTGTACATCTGCGAATATTGCGACTCCGATCGCCGTCAAAGCCTCGTACTTCACGTTCAATCGTAAGGATGGCTTCGATTGCGCCCGAAGGGCGTTGAAATCGCTCGAAACCAGTATTTCTACGAATCCCGAGGCGAGACTGGGCTCATCGCGCCTGTTATGGGGAATATTTTCTTTGGCGCGGGACGATGCGACGCGGGACGCAGAATTCAAGGCATTGACCACATCGATTCGCCTTGCGGACAAGCATCCGCTCCGGGGCGAAGCGAGACTCGCACAGTTACGTCTCGATGCGTTGCGCGGCAAGCCGAACGCGTCGCTTGGCACGCAGATCGAAGGGGTCATCACAGATCTGGGCATTCGTTCGGATGTCCGCAGGCTCGCGGCGTTATATAACGACGGCAGCCTCCCTCTTCGAGAGTCGTTGCGTTGGCTGTTCTATTCGTATGCCGAGACGCGCTCTCGGGCAAGTAGCCCGAACGTCAATCTGACGCTACGGCTTCGCGAAATTGCGGCTTGGGGCGTAGAGTTGGCTTCGATTGGTGCGGCATGCCCGGAGATGGCGCGATACTTGATCAGCCGCAGCTGGCAGCAGGGACGTCGACTGGTAAATCAGGGGACAGGAAAGCCACTGGTGTCGGGGGAACCCTATGCCGAAATGGACGGAAAGCTGACCTATTCGCTGTGTGCGAATTCAAATTGTCAGACTCAGAATCTGTCGTTTGTAAAAATTAGTGACCAACTTATCGAGAAGCGGGAGAGCCACGAGTTGTCGGATTCGCTGGCCGCGATTCGTTATAGCGTTGATAGCAGCCCTATTCTCCAGATAAATTGCTCGCGGAATGAGACGTCGTGCAAGGATCTTTCGCCCCAAGAGGCTGGTCGGCACTATCAAATTGGTGTGGTTTCCGCAGTGGTAGGCGGATCACGCTGGAAAGACGCTTTCTGGAAGCAGGTCAAGGGCATCGAGGACTTCGGCTCAAGCGTTTCATACTCACTCGAATCCCGGGTAAAGATACCGTCCTGCGCAAACCCAGTCCAATGTCCCATCAACATTTTGGCCGCCGCTAGGTATTTGAGCAATGGCGAGGACGCCGGCACGGAGCGCACGGCGACGCTTCTGCGCCCGGACGGGTCAAAGACGCTTTTTCCGAAGGAAAGTCTCGTCAGTATCGATCGTAGTACGGGAGACCACTACATCGATCTCAAAATCTCGGAGACGCGCCAATCCAAGGGAGGCACCCATGGGCCCAATCAGGAATCATTAGTTGGCGTATCGCTCTGGTCTGGCGCAACGGTATCTGCACACGTTCTCGAGTCAACGAAAAAGGCGCTCGCCGCCAGCCCACTACCATTGACCGACTATCTTCCCGTCATCCTCATGACCCGAGCGGTGCTCGAGAGCCCCTCGGTGACCTCCGGAACGCCGAAGTACATGGGGCTCGGTGAAGCTCTCAGCCAGTATTCAGACCCTAAGGTCGCGAATCGCTGGGAGCGGATTTATCTCCCCCTTTATTTCACCTCGCTGCTGCAGACTGATGTCGGGCCGCGACTAGCGCCGGAGGATCGGCAGGGGCTAATGCTTGCGGACCAACTTCTGAGTCAGGTAGCCAAGGACAACTTTGGTCCCTTCGTGGACCAGCAAATCGCCCTGCTGCGCGGCTTGCGACAAGCCCTGAGCGTCGCGCTACTGGACAGCGCCATCGGAGCCATCCAAAAAGATCAACCCCTCGACAATACGCTTACGCCGTTTGTGCAAACGATCTTGGACGCACCGACCACAAACGGACTGTCATCGGATGACAGCCTTGCACAGGCTCAGTCGCTTATTACGCGGGCTCGCGCGAGTGACAACTTGCTCGACGCAGTGTTGCTGCTTTATCAGGCGAGAGACAGACTGGCACAGGCAGAGGAGCGTCTCGTGATCGTGCTGGACCAGCTCGTGGTCGAGAAAACCGGCCTGATCGCTCCATGAAGCCGGCAACCAGGGTGGTGGCGTTGGCGGTGACGAGCCTTCTGCTTTCGGGCTGCGAGGACGACTGGGGGGACAAAATCGCTAATTTCGTCGATAACGAGGTGCATGCGCTTACCGTCGAAATTGCCCGACAGGAGCTGGAACTTCGCTGGCTAGATTATTTCCGCGGACTTCCCATCAAATCCGCGCTGGTTCTCGGAGTGACGGGGAAATTAATCGACACAGAAGATATTTCGAAGTCGGAGGTTGCTTCTTTTGACAATCGCGAAGAGCTTCTTACACGCATTAACTTGACGGATCTCAATACGATCGCGGCCACCAAGATGTTGCGTTCTGCCATTGCGGAGATTGATCGGGTGGATACCCTCTGCGAAGATACGAACGCACTGTATACAGTCGATATGGCCGGAATCGGCCAGAAGATATCCCAGCAGATTGCGCTACCAGAACCGCAGTGGTATGTGGAGATAAGTTGCCAATTTGGCGGAGGCGAAAATCAGGGCGCAGCGTCAGCAAATGGTGGCGACCGCGGCGACAGCGGTGGAAACTGCTGGAAGAGCTTGGTATCCGTGGTCACGGCAATCTTTGGTGCCGATAGTCAGAAGGAGCAGGAAGAAAAGGCGAAAAACGCGATCTCCCGCATTCCCCAGCGCGTCGTCTCCCCAGCTGAGGTGTTATCCATGTCTCGCATGACGTGCGCACAGGTATCGTCTCTTCCCTTGATCCGTCAGAGCTTGGAGAAGTCACGCATCGCGCTGTCCTCCGCCCTGCAAGCCTCATCGGCCACCGCTGTCGCGCTTTCGAACATGCGAACCCGACTAAATGCGCAACAGATCCCGGCACTCCTCGCGGAAGTTACCGACGCCACGGGAGTGCAGAAAACCGCAAGCGCTGTTGCCAGTGAGTACGAGTCGGTGGCTGTAGAAGCGACCATAAGCCGGCAACGCAAGGACCTTCAGTACTTCGAGTCCAGAGCTTTGAATGCGGCATCGTGCGGTGAAGTGCTTGGGGCCAATCAGTTATACGCGCTTGTCCTCGCCGAGAAGAGGACGCAGCTGCAGGCTGCGGTCGGCGTCGGTAGTACATACGGCCCAGACTTCCAGGCGTTGCTGGATAGCGTCACGGCAGCGGAAAAAACCTTCTCGGAAATGCATGGGGCGAGGGCGGCCAGGCTATGCGCATCCCATTGATTCTCTGCGCCCTCATCTTACAGGCCTCGAATTGCTTTGCCGGACCGTGGGGAGAGTTGATATGCGTTAGGCGCGTCTGGCACGGGGAAACGCTGCATAGCACTGCGGATTGTGCGGTGTCCACACCCGGTGGCACGCGCTTTGAGCCAAGTAAACCAGGGCCAGTCGGAGAGGTGAAGCAGGGGTCGTGGATTGGCGACCTACCTCCCAATGAGACCGGCGTCATATACATCAAGGGCGCTGGAGGCGGAGCTGAAGCGGGATCTGATGCGGGTGCCGACGCAGGCTCCTACCGTGAGGTGAGCCGGGGGGCGAAGCCGTATATCGAATCGGCCGGTTACTTCGGCTCACTGTTCGCCGAGGAAATGGTCGAGTACCGGGCGGCAGCTATCAACAGAAACGAGAGTGTGGAACTCAACCTAGGCAGGGTGCGGCAGACGGCCAATGCGACAGCGGAAGACTTGGCGGGCGCAGTGAAGGCGCGTAACGAGGGGCTTGCTCAATCGACCCAGCAGACGGGCGACATGATCTCAACTAATCTCGGCGCGGTTGGTGAGAAGTTAAAACTTGCGACCGATGGCGCGAAGAACTTAGATGCAAGGCTTTCGGCTCTAGGTGTGGCAGATGCCCCGTCGGGGGAGAGCAGTCTCGCAGGCAGGGAGGTTCTGCCGGTGGAGGTGGTGCGCGCTGCCACGCTCGCGGTGGACTCCGCCAGGTTAGTGGGACAAGAATCCCTCGCAGGCAGCGCACCGAACGGACTGAGTAACGCGGCGGACATTGAGCTAGGCGAATATGACAAACTTGACCCCGCTTTGAGGGGAAGCCCCGGACTAGTTCAGGGAGCCGAAGCTCTCAGGCAGGCGAAGTATTACTCCAAGACGAATCCGGAGATGGCCGGTGCCTTGTATGCCGAGGGACGAAGCGCCCGAGCGTTTGCTACCGGAGAGATCGGGACAGCACAGGTGGCCGTCTGGGACGTTTCTGCGGGAAATATTGCGATGGTGCCTGTGACGGACGCAGCCAACCGTGTGTTACCGGTCGCTTCATTTTTTGGCGCGCAGCGGCTGAGGGTGGAATCGATGCTCGAAGACGCTGCGGGCGGTACGGGGACCAATGCCAACACGGCGGCGGCACCCGACAGCGTGCTGCGCACGACACAGCGTATTGTCGCCGAGGCAACAGAGACGCTGGCCAGCGATCCAGTCAAATCGCTTGGCGGACTGTTCAGAGCGCGGACGCTTGTAGAAAACATCAAGCTATATGGCGGGGCGTGGGCCAAACTGACCAAATGGTCCGCCGGCGCGGCTGCAAGGCTGCGTAAGTTATTCAGTCCCCCGCCCAAGGTCGCATATCCTGGCGGAGCAGGTCGGTATATCGCGATCGAAGTATCCAAAAATCTGAAGAACGCAGTGTCCGAGTACCAGAAAAACTTGCAGGCCGGTCAGTATGCAATTTACGGTATCGGGAGCGTCTACGACATGTTTGGCACCGATGAACTCGCGGAACTGAAAACATCCTTGAAAGATGGCGCATACGCAGCCTCCGTTGAGGCGAAACCCATGGAGGATCTTTATACCGTCGCTCCGACGTTGTATAGGCTGTGGGTGTCGAATGACGCCAGGAAAGCCAACGAGGCAGATTCTAAGGCGGAAATTGCGCAACTTAACCAATTGCGCGATCTGTATGAGGCCAGGGTGCAAACTCTATTGCAGTATGGTGACCGGATCAAGGCACTGTCCGGTCTTGCGACGGTAGATGCGAGCGCCCTTGACTCCCCCTTAGCTTTTGGCTACATAAGGGCGCTCTGCTCGCCCCAAACGGGGACGGTCTGCGATGCCGAAGTGTTCGCCACAAGCGAACAGCTTAGGGAAGTCTCTGCACTTTCGGACGACGCGCGCAGGGAAACGGCGAAGACCGTAGAACGATACCGCCGCGAGCTTGAGAAACTCGACCAGCTCATCGACGGCTGGCTAATGGTGCTTCCTGACCCGTCCGTGAGGGACTATCGCCGGCTTGGGCCTCCGATGCGGGATTTGGAACGTAGTTTTCGGTGAGGTAAGTACCCGTGAAAATGCGTGTTGCGTCAAACCTTGTCGCTATGCTGCTTCTCCTGCCGACCAGCCTTGCATACGCGACTCCATTCGAGGAGTTCTTTGAGCCCGACCGTTCCCGGTACTGCGGTGTGGAGCGCAAGGAAGACATTCTCGAAACTTCGTGTCTCTGGGATGCTACGGCGCGGGCGTCAGGTAACTGCGACGCTAAGGAATACCAGGTCACGATTGGGAAGGAACCCATCTACCGCAGTTGCCGTTCACTATTCACTCTCGGTGAGACCGCATCGACTCTCACGCCAGACGCTCCGCCCGGGATAACGCCAAATGCCGCCTTGATCTGGCGCCTTATGGCAGCCATCCAACCCATCGCGAAGGAAGCAACGACCGTCTCGCCCCCCGCTTGCGTCGCCGATGTAAAGGAACCCAAGGACCGGACTTCCCGGGAAGACCATGAGAAGTACTTCAGTTGCCTGGACGAATGGGACAACGCCATTCTTTACCAGGCTGATACGAGCGCCCCTGGCAAGATGGTCGGTATCATCGAGGAAGGGCTGAAAGGTGCAAAATTGGAGGATGATGACTCCCGCGGAGCTTTAGGTGAACTCACGCTTTTGCTCGAAGACGAGGGATCCGCCGCCGATCCATCAACCGTCCAGAATCTAGTGGCGAGGTTGAAATAAGACTATGCGAGCCGCTCGTGCTCGGACACGATCTTCCATTAGAAGGCGCATACTCAGTCATTACAAAGAGTTGAAGTTTTCCGTGGTCTGCGGAACGAGTGGACAGACTGTCACAGATTGGAGAGCGACCAATCGACAGAACTCCGCTTCGTACGAGACTTTTCTTCGCCCGTCCCGGTCACTGTCTAGGGATTATGACAGGCGTGTAGTTAACCGTCCCGGGTTTAGTGGAGGCTCCAATTCTTGAATGGAGCCCATGAGCAAGCAAACCAAGTTTTCCCCCGAGGTCCGAGAGCGAGCTGTACGGGGCAGGCAATCGTATTTCAGCTTCTTCGTGCTTGATGACATGACTATTCGTCATAAACAGGTCATGGCTGATTGGAAATTCGGTTCCCAGCTCCGACGTCGTGGCGTAATTGACCTCGACATAGGCTACAGCCCGTGCCCGTTGTGCGCCTACTGGCAGAAAACTGACACGCTGGAAGTCGATGGTGTCTCCAACAATCGATTCTGGTCCGTTTCGGTCGGACCGGCGCCGACGTGCTGAGTATGCTCGTGCGCGCTCGAGGTCTGGCTCAGCTTCGCGCCAGCGCCCCTCGCCGACTAGTTTCCGAACGCGCCGCCGCTGGACTTCTGTAGCCGCGACTCGGGCCAGGATCTCATCTCGTTTGCTTATCCATTTGATTTTTCTCACACTCAATTCGGTGGTCGGTGACTTGGCCGGTAATGGTTGTGTGAAGGTACGCCCCGTGTCGCGTGTTGCGTGTTGCGTGTTGCGTGTTGCGAAGGGTAGTTCACGCTTTCCAGCATTCAATCCAAAGATTAGAAGATCTCGCGCGGTGCCAATACACGCAAGAATTCTCAAGGAGATCCACGTCAGGAAAGACGAGAAAAATCCGCTTCTACATTTTTGGGCGAGTTGCACACGACAGCGTTTATGTCCCAACGGAGGTTGACTGTGGTTCGTCCGGTTGCCATGGGCTGGTCGCGGACCGATATTCAATCCAGATTTTTTTCGGCCGTAGCGGTGCCACGGTCACGCGCAACGATACCTGTGGTTGCTCAGATTCCCTCGCTTTCTAATTCAGATCTGTGCGGAGAATCCCCGAAACATTTCGCCACTGGCGTTGGCACGATGTCGACGAGTACTCGTTCGCGGCAGGCCTTTCATTTCCCTTGAGAACGATAGGAGATCGCGGACCGGTTGATGTGGATGGATGCGCACTTGTGCGGCTTACCGCACACAGATCTCAATGTTATACGGCGCTTGATAGCGGGGTAGCGATGTGGGTAGAGTTGCACCATGAACACAGCATGGACTCCCCGCCAAGCGGCGACACGCGAATCGGATCCCTTTCCAGCGAAATTCAAACTAACAGATCGGGATTGAGCTGTGTCACGGAATTTGGAAGGTGTTTGAGCTGACAACCGTTCAGGAAGTCACGGGTAGCCGCCTGACCAAGACGGGACTTTGAATGCGCGCAGTGCCGGGCTGCACCATCGGGCAGGTGTCAGCCGAGCGGATCGTGACGGCGCATAAGAGATCAAAACGGTCATTGCTGCGCGCTGTCGGACTAACCGCGACAAACCCTACCTGAAACGCGGCGCATAACTTCCCCACTATCGTAGAGACTTATTTGCATGCCGAAGCTGCGCTCACAATCGATGCGAAATCGTCTGTCTAACCGCGGCGGCCGAACTCTAAGCGGGTGAGACACACGAACTTGACGAGACGCCTCTGTTTGCCTTGAATGAAAGATGCCGTTCAACCGTCAACTAGAAGTAATGGAGCAACGACGCGCTTCTATCAGACTAATTCGGCGAGTTGTTCGCGAACTAGCCAAGAGGGACACCAGTCGGAATAGCACCGTACACGTATTCGAGGGCGTAAATTGATGAACCAGCCAAAGGAAGCGGACGACAGCACGAGCCTTGCTCCGGCGGCCGTGCGGCGAGGAGAACCATCGGCTTCGCCGGTTCACTCCATGCGCTCCTTTCCATTGCGTCTTCTTGTCGCTGCCTGCGCTTGCGTGATCGCTACGTTCGCATCGCAGGCCGTCGCCGAATCGGTCACGACGTATCGTGGCATCTGCAGCGCGTCGGCGGGTATCGATCTCGGTTCTGGTCACTTCGTCGTTGCCGATGATGAAATGAATCTCCTCGTCGTCTACCGATACGACTCTCCCGCCTATGTGAGCATCGTGGACCTCTGGGACTTCTTGCGCGGCAGCGACGGCAAGAAGGAAGCCGACCTTGAAGGCGCGGCACGAATCAACGAGCGGATCTATTGGATCGGCTCGCACAGCCGGAACAACGATGCCGACCTCAGGCCTGCGCGTCATCGTCTGTTCGCGACGCGCATCGATACGACTGGCGCATCGCCGACAGTCAAACAGATCGGAGCGAAGCCTTATGATGGATTGCTGGAGGCGATCACGTCGGACGAGCGTTTTGCCGAGTTGCGCGATGCATCGGCGCGGGGCGCCGAACGGCCGAAAGGCTTGAATATAGAAGGGCTCGCCGCCACTGAAGACGGCGGCTTGCTAATAGGTTTCAGAAATCCGCTTTCAGGCGAGAAGGAGATGGCGTTCGTCCTGAAGCTCACGAATCCCGCCGCGGTTGTCGATCAGAACGCGGTGCCCGTCTTCGGCGACCTCATACGGCTCGATCTAGGTCAGCGCGGGATTCGCAGCATGGAGCGTGTCGGTTCGGAGTACTTCATCGTCGCTGGACCTGTCGATGATGGCGCGCCGGGCACGCCGTCTTCAAAGTTCGCGATCTACAAATGGAGCGGCGCACCCGGCGCGGCTGCGGTGCACTGGAAGGACATCAGTCCGCCTGACTTGCACATCGAGGGGTTGTTCGAGATTGCCGGGACGAAACAACTCTATCTGCTGAGCGACGACGGTGGCGGCCGCGATAACTGCACGAACAAAAAAGTGCCTTCCGACGACAAGACGTTCCGGGGCATGCGCGTCGCTTTCTGACCCTCTTGAGCGATAGTGCTTCAGCGGTGTCGAAGACACACATTGGAAAATGAACGCCGCGTTCGGATCCTGCGAATGAGTTGCGCCACAATAAGGAAATATCGATTAATCCGCCAACTACGGGCGTTTGCTTTGTAGTTCGGCTACAGTCAGACGATACATCACTGCTCAGGCAAATGCGGTCATCCTCCATCCAATATGTGATGAATCATGAATCGCTTCTGGCTCTTTATCAACAGGGTTGGTTACCGCATTTCAGCGACGCACGCATTTCGTGGACTGTTCTTCGCGTCGACACTGGCGGCTATTCCCGGATGCAAGCGGCTCGCCGATACAGGCCGCGAATAACATCTACGCTAACCTGGAGTATCCATTCGAGACGGAAGTGCCTCCCACATTCTCCGCCTACCGTTCGTCGGTGGAAATCGAGACGATTATCGGCGGAATGGGGCGCGGAAACGATTGCTTCATTCCCTGATACTGTGATGTCGCTTTCAAGCAGTCGCCTGGCGCCGCTATCCCCCTCAACCGCGACATGTTCGACCACCGAATCACTTCGTTACTCACGACATCGCCACTCTGGCGGACTTAATGGCAGGCGCTCGATATGTCCGCCTGCACCCATCGCAAGCGAGCGGGGCGCGCAGTCCATCAAGCCGGCAACGATCTGCCTCTGTGGTTCGCCAGTTTTCGGCATGGCCAATGCAATTGGGGGCAGGCAGACGCCGCTCACTTTTCGGCCTTTGCCGACGTTGAGGCCGTTCCGTTCAACGTCAGCAGCGCGGCGTAATGCTGACGTTGCCGGCGTCGCGCGGCAGAACTCCAACTGCATGCGTCAGCGAAAGCACACTCACGACCCTCTGCCGACGGTCGCGTCGTCAGCGTTTCAAAGACAGGTAACGGATCGGTCCGGCCATCGAAGCTGGCTTCTCCGGGACAGCTGTTGCGATTCGCCAGGCGGCACTGCCGGAAATTGTGGGCGGTGGCGCTACGCCGGGCGTTCCCTTTTCGCGGAAAGGCGCGATGCACTCGCGACCGGCGGGGCACACACACTGTCATTGCCAATCGTCGGGTTTGCGGGCGCGCCACGCTGAGTGCATCTACTATTTGGTTCTCGGCGCCGTTGGGATCGCTGGCGCCGCATCAACGCCCGGCGATATTCGCGATGTGCTCCACGCCGAAATGGTTCGAGTTCTCGCGTGCGTTTTTTCAATCTGTCCACCCAGTCCAACTAATTCGTGACGCAAATCCGGCTAGTCCAACTATTTCGGTTCGGGTCGTCCGTGTGACTCGACCGAATTAGTTAGCAAGTCATTGATTAATAAGGATCTGCAGTCTAATTAATTCAGTCTCCCTGCACTACAATTCCCCTCAAACATCAATATTCCCCGCCCTCAACGCATTCGACTCAATGAAAGCCCTCCGCGGCTCCACATCGTCCCCCATGAGCGTAGTGAAAATGCCATCAGCCGCAATAGCATCCTCAATTTGCACACGAAGCAAACGACGCACCGTCGGATCCATCGTCGTCTCCCAAAGCTGCTCAGGATTCATCTCACCGAGACCCTTATAGCGCTGCTTGGAAACGTTACGTTCAGCATCAGCCAGCAACCACTTCATCGCGCTCTTGAAGTCGCTAACCGCCATACTCCGCTCACCACGCTTGATCACTGCGCCAACGCCAATCAACCCCTTGAACGTATTAGCGGTATTGATCAGCTGCTGATAATCCGCAGTCAACTGAAACTCTTCATCGAACACCGAAATCTTCTGATTACCGTGGTGAGTACGAGCGACGCGCAGCGAGCGCAGTTCACGCACCGGGTCATACATCGTGGTGACCGTCACCTCGGGCTTCAGTGCGTCGTCGCGCAGCTTGGCCTCGAGTGCCTTGGCCGAAGCCTCGGCCGCAGCTTCACTCGTGAGGTCGACCACCACCCCATCCATCACAGCCTCGAGCGCACCAGCGTCGTACAACCGGCTCAAACGATTCACCACGGCCTGCGCAAGCAGATAAGCCCGAGCCAATTCGCCCAACGCATCGCCGGTGATCGGCGTAGCGCCTTCCGAAGCCACCAGCTCCGACCCTTGCAGCGCGAGCTTCAGAATGTGAGCATTAACCTCGGCTTCATCCTTCAGATACCGCTCGTCCTTACCCGCCTTGATCTTGAACAGCGGCGGTTGCGCGATGTAAATATACCCACGCTCGATCATGTCCGGCATCTGACGATAGAAGAACGTCAGCAACAGCGTCCGAATGTGCGCACCGTCGACGTCAGCATCGGTCATGATGATGATGCGGTGATAACGCAGCTTCTCGAGGTTGTAATCGTCCTTGCCAATCCCGCAACCCAACGCGGTAATCAGCGTCACGATCTGCTCCGAAGAAAGCAGCTTGTCATAGCGCGCCTTCTCCACATTGAGCACCTTGCCGCGCAGCGGCAAGATCGCCTGAAATTTCCGGTCACGCCCCTGCTTCGCCGAGCCGCCTGCCGAGTCACCCTCGACGATATAAATCTCGGACTTCGCGGGATCCTTCTCCTGGCAATCCGCCAGTTTCCCAGGCAGACCGACGCCGTCAAGCACGCCCTTACGACGCGTCATTTCGCGCGCCTTGCGAGCCGCATCGCGCGCGCGCGCGGCATCGACGATCTTGCCGCAAATGATCTTCGCGTCGTTCGGCGTTTCCAGAAGGAATTCCTCGAGCGCCTTCGCGACCACGTCTTCCACCGGTGCACGCACTTCCGACGACACCAGCTTGTCCTTGGTCTGCGCGCTGAACTTCGGCTCCGGCACCTTCACGGAAAGCACGCACGAGAGCCCTTCGCGCATGTCGTCGCCGGACGTTTCGACCTTGGCTTTCTTCGCGACTTCGTGATCGTTGATGTACTTGTTCAACACGCGCGTCATCGCCGCACGCAACCCGGTCAGGTGCGTGCCGCCGTCGCGCTGCGGAATGTTGTTCGTGAAGCACAGCACGTTTTCGTTGTAGCTGTCGTTCCACTGCATTGCCACTTCCACGCCGACGCCGTCCTTCTCGCCGCTGATGTGGAAAATGTTCGGGTGCAGTACGGCCTTGTTCTTGTTGATGTACTCGACAAAACCCTTCACACCGCCGACGAACGCGAAATCTTCTTCCTTGCCGCTGCGCTGGTCCGTCAGGCGAATGCGCACGCCGTTATTCAGGAACGACAGCTCGCGAATGCGCTTGGCCAGGATGTCGTAGTGATATTCGACATTGCCGAAGATCGTCTCGTCGGCCATAAAGTGCACTTCAGTACCGCGGTTCTCGGTATCGCCCACCACCGGAATCGGCGACACGGCCACGCCGTCGATCTCTTCGATCACGCGGTTCTGCGGCACGCCACGGTGGAATTCCATGAAGTGCTTCTTGCCGTCGCGGCGCACGGTCAAACGCAGCCACGCGGAGAGCGCGTTCACACACGACACGCCTACGCCGTGCAGGCCGCCGGACACCTTGTAGCTGTTCTGGTCGAACTTGCCGCCGGCGTGCAGTTCGGTCATCACGATTTCGGCGGCGCTGCGCTTAGGGTCGTGCTTGTCGTCCATCTTCAGACCGGTCGGCACGCCGCGGCCGTTGTCGGTGATCGAGATGGAGTTGTCCGCGTGAATGATCACCTGGATGTCGTTGCAGTGCCCGGCCAATGCCTCGTCGATCGAGTTGTCGAGCACCTCGAACACGAGGTGGTGCAAACCGGTGCCATCCGATGTATCCCCGATGTACATCCCCGGCCGCTTGCGCACAGCCTCCAGACCTTCGAGGATCTGAATGGACGAGGCGCCGTAGCTGTTGTCGGGTTGCGTATTGTTCGTTTCAGTCATGGATTTTTTCCGGTTCTGCGTTACTGCGAGGTTGCTGCTCGGGACTTTTCAAAACGCCATAAAAACGCCAAAGGGGCGCTGCGCCCCTTGGTGTGTTCCAGGTGTTGGACGCGTCAGATGCGCATCGGCATCACCACGTATTTGAATTCGTCGTTCTCGGGAATCGTGATCAACGCGCTGGAGCTGGCGTCGCCCAGGCTCACTTGCAACATGTCGACCTTCAGGTTCGCGAGCACGTCGAGCAGATACGTGACGTTGAACCCGATGTCGACGCTGTCGCCGTCGTACGCGATTTCCAGTTCTTCCTGCGCCTCTTCCTGATCGGCGTTGGTGGACATGATCTTCAACTGGCCCGGCTCGATGATGCAGCGCACGCCCTTGAATTTGTCCGACGTCAAGATTGCCGCGCGTTGCAGCGAACGTTGCAGCTCTTCGCGGCCAATCAGGAATTGATTCTTGTGTGACTTCGGGATCACGCGCTGGAAGTCGGGGAACTTGCCTTCCACCAGCTTCGACACCAGTTCGACCTGGCCGAACGTGAATTTCACCTGCGTTTGCGCGATGTCGATCTTCAGTGTGTCGTCGATGTCTTCCAGCAGACGCTGCAATTCCAGAATCGTCTTGCGCGGAATGATCACTTCCTGACGCGAGAACGAACCTTCGATCTTCATCGACGAGAACGCCAGACGGTGGCCGTCGGTAGCGACCGCCATCAGCTGGTCGCCGTCCACCACCAGCAGCATGCCGTTCAGGTAGTAGCGGATGTCCTGCTGGGCCATCGAAAAATGGACCATGCCGAGCAACTGGCGGAACGTCTTCTGGGGAACCACGAGGTTCGCGCCGTAGTCTTTAGCTTGCGCGACCGTCGGGAATTCGTCCGCGGCGAGCGTTTGCAGCGCAAAGCGGCTCTTGCCGGATTGCACGGTCAGGCGCTTGTCGTTCAAAGTGAGCGTGACCTGCCCGTCGGGCATCGCGCGCAGAATGTCGAGGAGCTTTCGTGCTGCCACCGTGGTCGCCACCGAATCGCCGCCCACGCCAAAATCGGCACGCGTGGTGATCTGCAATTCGAGGTCGGTCGACAGGAACGACACATCAGGGCCGTTCTTGGTAATCAGCAAATTGGCGAGGATCGGCAACGTATGGCGGCGTTCGACGATGCCGCTCACAGTTTGCAGCGGCCTGAGGAGGTTATCGCGTTCGGTCTTGACCAGTTGCATAGAGTTCCTTCGTTGATATAACGGCCTGCGCGCCTTGCCAGGTAAGGTTTGCAGCATGCAGCCGTGGCTCCCCGCCGGCGCCACGCAGCGCCCGTCACGGCGTGAAATCCGCCCGCGGCCGCCGGGCGGTTAAACCTGTATTGTGCCTGAAAATGGAACCGCCTCACTAAAATGGGGGCGAGTTTGGAAATAAACAGGTCGATTTTCCCGTCCGGCCCGCTTAGCCCTTCAGCGTCTGCTCCAGCACGTGCAGCTCGTGGTTCAGCTGGGCGTCCTTGCTGCGTTCGTCGGCAATTTTGCGCACCGCGTGCAGCACGGTCGTGTGGTCGCGCCCGCCGAACAGCTCGCCGATTTCCGGCAGGCTCTTCTGGGTCAGCTCCTTCGCCAGATACATCGCGATCTGCCGCGGCCGCGCGATGTTCGCCGGACGCTTCTTCGAATACATGTCAGCGACCTTGATGCTGTAGAAGTCAGCCACCGTCTTCTGGATGTTTTCCACCGAAATCTGCCGGTTCTGCACCGTCAGCAGGTCTTTCAGCGCTTCCTTGGTCAGTTCGATCGTGATTTCGCGGCCGTGGAACTTCGAGTACGCGAGGATCTTGCGCAGCGCGCCTTCGAGCTCACGGACGTTCGAGCGCAAATGCTTGGCGACGAAGAACGCGACGTCCTCGTTCAGGCTGACGAACTCCGACTGTGCCTTGCGCATCAGAATTGCGACGCGCATTTCCAGCTCGGGCGGTTCGATCGCGACCGTGAGGCCCGAGTCGAAGCGCGAGATCAGGCGGTCGTCGATCCCCGAAATTTCCTTCGGATACGTGTCGCTGGTGATGATCACCTGCGCCTTGTTCGCGACCAGCGCCTCGAACGCGTAAAAGAATTCTTCCTGCGTGCGCGACTTGCCCGAAAAGAACTGAATATCGTCGATCAGCAGCAGGTCGAGCGAGTGGTAGTAGCGCTTGAAATCGTCGAACGCCTTGCGCTGGTACGCCTTCACCACGTCGGACACGTACTGTTCCGCGTGGATGTAGCGAATCCGCGCGCCGGCCTTGTCCATCAGAAGCTGGTTGCCGATTGCGTGGATCAGGTGGGTCTTGCCCAGACCCACGCCGCCATACAGGAACAGCGGGTTATACGAAATGCCGGGGTTGTCCGCGACCTGAATCGCCGCAGCGCGCGCCAACTGGTTGGCCTTACCGGTCACGAAGTTGTCGAAGGTCAGAACCGGATTCAGCTTCGAGCGCTCGTACATCGAGTCGTTTTCGCCGCTGCCGGTCGAAGCGGCGCTTTGGCCCGGACGCCAGGTGCGGCGTGCGGCTGCGGCTTCGTTCGCGTCGAGACTCGGCAGATCGAGGTCGGCGGCGTCTTCGGCAGCCGCGCGAGCGTTAGCGTTTTGCGTGGCCATGGCATGGTTGGCGCGGGCCATTTGCGCCGCCTGCACGGCGCCGACCGCCGCGTCGACTGCGGCGCCACCGCCGGAATGGCCGCCGCCCATCGGCGCGGACGAAGCCGGACGAGCCGGCGCGGACGCTGCCGCGAAGGCGCGCATGCCAGCTTTCGGATCCAGCACGAATTGCACGTCGACCGGGGCTTGCCAGAAATCGCGGGCCATATCCGCGATGCGGCCGGAGAACTGGCTCTTGACCCAGTCGAGCTTGAAGCGGTTCGGCGCGGCGATGCTAAGCGTGTGCGCAGCGGCGTCGAAGGCGACCGGGGCCAACGGTTTGATCCACGTCACGTACTGCTGGGGCGTAAGCTCACGCTCCAGCAATGCGGAACAGTGTTGCCAGAAATCGTTCATCGAGTTGCTGTCGTTATGGTGTGCACGGCGGTCGCCGCTGCCCTTGTCGCGCGCGCGCAACAAGGCCCTGAGCAGCCAGGCGTAACGGCTCCAGGCGCTTGTGCCACAAGGGTTTGCGGGGCAAGCGAGCCGGAGCGGCGTGCAGGATTTTTGGGAAGTAAGGCGAGATTCTAACGCCAAAACGGACCCGGAAGGGAGTTATCCACAGGGACGGATCATCTGGCGAACGCGGCCCGGTCTGCGGCCGAACCTGGCTAAGCTATTGACGGCCAACGGAAAAGCGGTTTAAATAGCGGGTTCCGCGAAAACCAATTTCAGTAAACCTCCGGCCATTGCGCTTTCAGCGATGCTCGCGCGGTTTTTTTTCGATCAAGTGAGAGCAACATGAAACGTACTTACCAACCTTCCGTTACCCGTCGCAAGCGCACCCACGGCTTTCGCGTTCGCATGAAGACCGCTGGCGGCCGCAAGGTCATCAACGCACGTCGCGCGAAGGGCCGCAAGCGCCTCGCCATCTAAGGCGAGCGGATTGCGCGCTGTGACCGAAGCCCGCGGCGAAGCGGGAGCGGCTGGGGCGCAGCAACCGGGCTCGGTTCCGTTGCGAGCGCACGCCGCCTTTCCCAAAGTCGCCAGGCTACTGAAAACGGATGAATTTTCATCCGTTTTTCGTTTGCGCCCGTGGCGCCGCACCCCGCACTTCGTGGTTTACGGCCGGCCTACCGGCAACGACGCGCGCTTGGGCCTCGTGATCGGCAAGAAGTATGCGCCGCGCGCGGCCACGCGTAATCTGGTACGTCGAATCGCGCGTGAAGCCTTCCGGTTGCGTCGCGCGGAATTCGGCGGTTGGGATGTGCTGCTGCGTTTGCACACGCGCTTCGACAAGAAGGCTATGCCGAGCGCCTCGTCGCCGCCGTTGAAGGCGCTGTGCCGCAGTGAAATCGAAGCGCTGCTCGACAAGGCAGCGCGCGAAATTGTCCGTCGCGAGGCGCCGCCCGCGGAAGCGCCCAAGACGGAATGATGCTCAAGTGACCGCCCGTTTTGAAGGTTCGGCAGTTCAGGCCGCTTTGGCCGCCCTGCCGGACGGGCGTCACCCGGTACTCCACGTTGCGCGGCGCCGTCCGGCCGCATCAGCCATGCAAACGGTACTCATCGCTTTATTGCGCTTTTACAAGGTTGCCGTGAGCCCAATGCTCGGCAACCGGTGCCGTTTTTACCCTTCCTGTTCTGATTACGCGCGCGAAGCAATCCAGTATCATGGCGCCGCGCGCGGGACTTATCTCGCCGCCAGGCGTATTTGCCGCTGCCACCCGTTTTCCGCGGGCGGCATCGATCTCGTCCCGCCTCCCACTTCTGAAAAGCGCTGACGCGCCGTTCCATCGACACTGAGACAACGCATGGATATCAAACGCACCGTCCTATGGGTCATCTTTTTCATGTCAGCTGTCATGCTGTTCGACAACTGGCAACGCGACCACGGACGCCCGTCGATGTTCTTCCCGAGCGCCACGCCGACCAAGACCGTCGGTAGCGCCGCACCGGGAACCACGACGCCGGGAACCCAGCCGGCCGATCTGCCGGCCACCAACGCAGCCGCGCCCGGCAACGCGCCGGCGGCGACGCAATCGCAACTCGTGAAGTTCTCCACCGACGTCTACAGCGGTGAGATCGACACCCGCGGCGGCACGTTGTCGCGGCTCTCGCTCATCAAGCAGGGCGACGGCAAGACACCGGATCTGATGATCACGCTGTTCGACCGCACGAACAATCACACGTATCTGGCTCGCACGGGTCTGCTCGGCGGCGATTTCCCGAACCACAACGACATCTTCACGCTGATGCCGAATCAGCAGACCGAACTGAAGGGCGACGAGAAGACGTTCAGCCTGAGCTTCGAGTCGCCGGAGAAGGGTGGCGTGAAGGTCATCAAGACTTACACGTTCACGCGCGGCAGCTACGTGATCGGTGTCGACACGAAGATCCAGAACGTCGGCAGCACGCCGGTGACGCCGTCGGTTTACATGGAACTGGTGCGTGACGACCAGCCGGTGGAAACGCCGCGCTTCTCGCACACCTTCATCGGACCGGCTGTCTACACCGATCAGCATCACTTCCAGAAGATGACGTTCGGCGACATCGACAAGAACAAGCAGGATTACGCGCACGAGGCCGACAACGGCTGGATCGCGATGGTCCAGCACTACTTCGCGTCGGCGTGGATTCCGCAGCAGGGCGCGAAGCGCGACATCTACGTCGAGAAGATCGATCCGTCGCTGTATCGCGTGGGCGTCAAGCAGCCGCTGCCGACCATCGCGCCGGGCCAGACGGTCAGCGTGTCGGCGCGCCTGTTCGCAGGTCCGGAAGAAGAGCGCATGCTCGAAGGCATCGCGCCGGGTCTGGAACTGGTGAAGGACTACGGCTGGGTCACGATCATCGCGAAGCCGCTGTTCTGGCTGCTCGAGAAAATCCATAGCTATGTCGGCAACTGGGGCTGGTCGATCGTGCTGCTCACGGTGCTGATCAAGGCGGTGTTCTTCCCGCTGTCGGCCGCGAGCTACAAGTCGATGGCGCGCATGAAGGCGATCACGCCGCGCATGCAGGCGTTGCGCGAACGCTTCAAGGGCGATCCGCAAAAGATGAACGCCGCGCTGATGGAGCTGTACAAGACCGAGAAGGTCAATCCGTTCGGCGGCTGTCTGCCGGTGGTGATTCAGATTCCGGTGTTCATCTCTCTGTACTGGGTGCTGCTGTCTTCGGTGGAAATGCGCGGCGCGCCGTGGATTCTGTGGATTCACGATCTGTCGCAACAGGACCCGTACTTCATCCTGCCGGTCCTGATGGCCGTCTCGATGTTCCTGCAGACCAAGCTGAACCCGACGCCGCCGGACCCGGTTCAGGCCAAGATGATGATGTTCATGCCGATCGCGTTCTCGGTCATGTTCTTCTTCTTCCCGGCGGGTCTGGTGCTGTACTACGTCGTCAACAACGTCCTGTCGATCGCGCAGCAGTACTACATCACGCGCATGATGGGCAAGTCGTCGGTGAAGCCCGCCTGACGGACTGTCTGAAAGGCGGCGGCAGAGCCCGCCGCCTCGCGTCGGGCTGAAGCAGGCCGACGCTGACTGACCAAGCAGCGACAAAAAAAGCCGCCCGGTGCAAACCGGGCGGCTTTTTTCATGGGCGCACGAATCTCGAACGGCGCCCTCGACTCGTCGATTACTCTTCGGTGTCTTCGCCGTAAAAGCGCTCGATCATCTCCTCGACCAGGTTGCGGTCTTTCGGCATCAGTGATGCGATCTTCGAAGCGAGTTCGATCGTTTCCGGCGTCGGCGGGTATTTCTCGCCACGCGCCCTGGGTCTGCTGCTCGACCCGGGCGGCGGTCCGTAGTGAAGCCAATGCTCCTTGACGTTCAGCCATTCGGCTAACGTGCGCAGCTTGTCCGGTTTGGGGATCGTCGTACCCGTCAACCATTTGTGCGCGGTTTGCGGCGTAACGGGACGCTCGCCGTGATAGCGAAGGTTGAATTGCTCGGCGAGTTTGGTCCCGCCGCGTATCTTGAGCGGCTCTAGCAGATCCTTCAGCCGTTTGGCGAAGGCGGCTTTTTCTTTGTCGGTCGGCATGGGCCAGATTGTGCAATTCAGTATCCTCCGAGTTGACAACCAGTCAAGCTTGGTATTAGCGTATTTGAGATAGTTTTAGCTTACGAGCCGCGCCAGACAAAGCGTTTCAGCAATTTGAAATTTTCTATTTTTTCTTTATTCCGTGGGCGTCCACGCCATCCTCTTGTCTCATCTCACTTCGCTTTTCCTAAGAGAATGTAGGAATAATCCTAGCTTATTTGAGATAAATATAAGTTGACATCAGAATCACTGACAGACGCATTGGCGGCCCCGCTGCGCAGTCGTCGCCCGCGCCCGCGTTACAATGCCTCGCGCTGTTCAACTGCCGCCGTCCCGCCCTTCTCTCCGCCTTTCTCGACGCCCCATGCTCACCACCGATTCCGATCCCATCGTCGCCATTGCTACCGCGCCCGGCCGGGGAGGCATCGGTGTCGTGCGGATTTCGTTCGGCCGCGCGGCAGAGGCGGCGGCCCAGCCGCTGATGCAGGCGCTCACCGGACAAGCGCTCGCGCCACGCCACGCCAGCTACGTCCCGTTTCTGGACGACAGCGGTAAAGCGCTCGATCGGGGCATCGCACTGTATTTTCCGGCGCCGCATTCGTACACCGGCGAGCACGTGCTCGAGCTGCAGGGCCACGGCGGTCCGGTCGTGTTGCAACTCGTGCTGCAGCGCTGTATCGACGCCGGCCGCGCATTCGGCTTGCGTCTTGCCGAGCCGGGCGAATTCACCCGCCGCGCGTTCCTGAATGACAAGCTCGATCTGGCGCAGGCCGAAGCCGTCGCGGATCTGATCGAGGCCAGCACCGAGGCCGCCGCGCGTTCGGCCGGCCGCTCGCTCGACGGCGCATTTTCGCGCGACATCCACGCGCTGGTCGAAGAGGTGATCACGCTGCGCATGCTGGTCGAGGCGACGCTCGACTTTCCGGAAGAAGAAATTGACTTCCTCGAAGCCGCCGATGCGCGCGGCAAGCTGGCCCGCATTCGCGAGCGCCTCGCGCACGTGCTGAGTGAAGCGCGCCAGGGCGCGTTGCTGCGCGAAGGTTTGTCGGTGGTGCTCGCGGGCCAGCCGAACGTCGGCAAATCGTCGCTGCTGAATGCGCTGGCGGGCGCCGAGCTGGCCATCGTGACGCCGATCGCGGGCACGACCCGCGACAAGGTCGCGCAAACCATCCAGATCGAAGGCATTCCGCTGCACGTGATTGACACTGCCGGTCTGCGCGACACCGAAGACGAAGTGGAGAAGATCGGCATTGCGCGCACCTGGAGCGAAATCGAGCGTGCGGACGTGGTGCTGCATCTGCTCGACGCACGCACCGGCATGACCGCCGAGGACAAAGCGATCGCCGGGCGCTTTCCGGGCGGTGTGCCGGTGGTGCGCGTGCTGAACAAGACCGACCTGACGGGCCTGGTGCCGGCGACCCAGGCACTTGACGCGGATCTCGATCTCAGCGAGGTGCGCTTGTCGGCGAAACAGGGTGACGGCGTCGCGCTGTTACGCGGCGAGTTGCTGCGGATCGCCGGCTGGCAGGCCGGCGCGGAAAGCGTGTACCTGGCGCGCGAGCGGCATCTGATCGCATTGCGCGCCGCCGAGGAGCATCTGGCGACGGCGGCCGCCCACGCGGATCAGAACTCGCAGGCGCTGGATCTGTTCGCCGAGGAATTGCGGCTCGCACAGGATCAGTTGAATTCGATTACCGGTGAGTTCAGTTCGGATGATCTGCTGGGGGTGATTTTCAGCAGATTTTGTATTGGCAAGTAGCAGTGGAACTGAGATTCGTGGGATTGCTCGGCTGGTAGGCATTTTCCCGACTTCCGGGCACCGCATCGCAAGTTACCTTCATTAACGTTGTTGACGCAAAAATCGCCGAATCTTTGGTACACAGCACACATAAGCGCTAAAATCGCCGCTGTCCGTCTCAACGATCCGAGCATGCCCCGCCTCGCTGTCCCCCTCACTGAATCCCAGATTCGCGCGCTCGAACCGCGCGCTACCCGCTATTGCGTCGCCGACGGCAACGGCCTCGTCATCGAAGTCATGACCACTGGCACCAAGATCTGGCGCTTTCGCTACACCCTGAACGGCAAGCGCCAGCCGCTCGCGACCATCGGCGACTACCGGATGATCTCGCTGCGCGTCGCGCGGGCCAAGGCACAGAAATACGCGGAGATGGTCGCGCAAGGCATCTCGCCGGTTGCCACCGCCCGGCGCGATCGCGGAGCCGAAAGCAAGGCGGACGTGCTGCGCGAAGCCGCCGACCTCTACCTCGCCACCGCCATGGCCGGCAAATCGGCCGAATATCGCCGCACCACCCGGCGCGCGCTCGACAAGGACGTATTGCCCGCGATCGGCGGCAAGCCGATCAACGCGGTCACCGCGGATGACATCGTCGAAATCTGCGAGCGGATCAAAAATCGGGGCTCGCCGAAAATGGCGCTCCACACGCGCAACGTGGTCAAGCGCCTCTACGCCTATCTGATGGCGCGCCAGCTCGCAACCGGCAATCCGGCCGAGGTCGTTCCGGCGCGCTCGATCGCCACCTTCGACAGCCGCACTCGCGTGCTCTCCGGCGCGGAAATCGGCAACATGCTGCGCGCGATCGACGCGTCGAGCATTCGCCGCCCTCTGAAACTGGCGCTGCATCTGCTCGTGCTGACGATGGTGCGCAAGTCGGATCTGGTGGAATCGACGTGGGCCGAATTCGATCTGGACAACGCGCTGTGGACGATTCCCGCCGCGCGTCTGAACATGGGCCGGGACCGCATCGTCTATTTGCCGCGTCAGGCGGTCTCGATGCTGCGCGAGCTTCACAGCGCCGGGGCCAGCCGAAAATTCGTTTTCCCGAGCGTCCGGGGCGACGATCGGCCCATCGCGAAGAGCACGTTGAATCAGGCGGTCAAGGCGCTCGGGCTCGACGTTGAACATTTCGTGCTACACGACTTCCGGCGTACCGCGTCGACGCATGTGCGCAAACTCGCGCAGGGAGACGACACGCTCGACGGCGTATCCGCGCTTGCTGCCGACGCTCTCTCGTCAGAGGACAAAGCGGTGCAGCAGCGTCGAATCCTGCAAGGTTGGGCGGACTTCGTCGATCAACAGCTCGAAACCGCGCGGCGTATGGCAAGTCACCCGGCCTGACGAACGTTTTCGCCTTTTGCGAAGGGTAATTTTTAGGTACACAACTCGACCAACCAGGTCGGCAAGCCGATGATCTGAATCAAAAATAAAATTGTCCGCTAGGTTTCAAAGGTGAGCTTTTGTCTGGCATAAAGCGCGCCGCCAAATCGCTTCACACGGTTCTTTTTTCCCCGATTCCCATCGCCTAAACTGAAGCATCGATGCAAGCCGATACGGAGGTTCCGATGCCTGAATCGTTGATCGCTTATTTGCTGGGGCCGGCCGTCATGATCGTGATCGGCCTTGCCATCTGGGCGGCGTCCCTCTATCACCGCACGACGAAGCCGCCAAGGCTCGAGCGCTGGCTCGATACGCACTATGCGGAATGGCTGCATCAGAAACATTGAGCAAACGCTGACCGGTGCATTCAATGCAAAGGCCGTCGCATCGAGCGACGGCCTTTTTTCTGCGGCATGCCGGGGTTGCGCGCTCTCGGACGATCACCAGCCCGGTTGCGGCTGCCCATATCCATACTGTGCCGGCGGCGGCGCAGCGCAAGCGACATAGCCGCGCTGATACGGGTCATAGCAGTATCCCGGCGGCGGCCCCGCATAGACCGGAGCGGGTTGGTAAGCCGGCTGCGCATAGACAGGCTGCTGGTAAGCCACCACCGGCGCGGGTGTCAACGCGGAACTCACCACCGCGCCGAGCACGGCACCGCCGATCAGCGCACCGACCACGTCGCCACCGCCATGACCGTGAGCCGAAGCTTGCCCTGCCATGCTCAGACTTCCCACCATCACCAACGCCACTGCGATCTTTTTCATTTTCAGCTCCCGCCGTTCAGGCATGGAATGGATTGTGAAGGGAGTCCGTAGAAATAGATGCTGCAAGTGGTAACGGAACATTACGTTACAAACGCCCTCGCGAACGTCGTCCGCCGTCCCACCGCCAATTGACAATTGCGAAACAATCTCCCGATCAATGTAAAATCCGCCGCGTAAGCCGTCGGACAAATCCACCAATCCGACGACCCGCCAAGCTTGCTGATCCGTCGATTACGGGACAGACCGGTGTCAGCAAGCCGGGAATCGGGGACCAAGCCAAAAGTAAGGGACGTGCGCGTGAAACAATGGACCATCCGTCAACGGATTCTGTGCAGCTTCGGGATCGTGCTGATCGTGATGCTGGTAATGGCAATCGTCACTTTCCAGCAACTTGGCGCGATCGACCGTGACGCGAAGAGTCAGCAGCAGGACTCGATGCCCGGCCTCTACTACGCGACCGCGATGCGTGCGGCCTGGTTCGAGAACTATTCGGTGACGCAGCGTCTGATCTACGTCGACGCGGACCCCGACGCCGTCAAGCGCGATGCGACGCGTTTGCAGGAAACCCAGCAGACGCTCCAGAAGCTGATCGAGGACTACAGCTCGACCATCTCCCGCCAGACCGACCGGGACCTGTTCAACCATTTCCGCCAGCAGCACGCGCAGTACCTGCCAATCCAGACCGCGTTGCTCGACACCCTGCCGGCTTCGAAGGACAACGCCGCGCGCATCTTCAACACGCAGCTCACGCCGATCTGGGAAACCGGCCGGTTGTCGGTGCGCAAGCTGGTTGAAGACAACAAGAGCTACGCCGACCAAGCCACGGACAGCATCCGCAATTCGGTCGAGACCACCCGCATCGTGTTGCTCGTGATGCTGCTGCTCGCCGCGATTGCCGCCGTGCTGGCCGGTTACTGGCTGCTGCGCGCGGTGACCACGCCGATGGCCAAGGTGTTGCAAGTGGTCGACGTGATGCGCACGGGCGACCTGACGCAACGCCTGCATCTGAATCGCGCAGACGAGATCGGCGCGCTCGAAGCCGGTTTTAACCGGATGACCGACGAACTCACCGCGCTGGTCGGCCAGGCCCAGAAATCGGCCATGCAGGTCACCACGTCGGTGACGGAAATCGCCACAACCTCGCGCGAACAGCAAGCCACCGCGAACGAAACCGCCGCCACCACGACCGAGATCGGCGCGACGTCGCGGGAAATCTTCGCGACCTCGCGCGACCTGCTGCGCACCATGAACGAAGTATCGGATGTGGCGGGCCAGTCGGCGGCACTCGCGGGCACCGGCCACGCCGGTCTCGCGCGCATGGAAGAAACCATGCGCCTCGTGATGGAAGCGGCCGGCTCGGTCAACGCGAAGCTCGCGATCCTCAACGAGAAGGCCAGCAACATCAACCAGGTGGTCGCCACCATCACGAAGGTCGCGGACCAGACCAACCTGCTCTCGCTGAACGCGGCGATCGAAGCGGAAAAAGCGGGCGAATACGGCCGCGGCTTCGCGGTCGTGGCGACCGAGATCCGCCGCCTCGCCGACCAGACCGCCGTCGCGACCTACGACATCGAACAGATGGTCAAGGAGATCCAGTCGGCGGTGGCCGCAGGCGTGATGGGCATGGACAAGTTCTCCGAGGAAGTGCGGCGCGGCATGCTCGACGTGCAGAACGTCGGCGGCCATCTCACGCAGATCATCCAGCAGGTGCAGCAACTCGCGCCGCGCTTCTCGATGGTCAACGACGGGATGCAGACCCAGGCGACCGGCGCCGAGCAGATCACCCAGGCGCTGACGCAGTTGTCCGAGGCCGCGCAGCAGACGGCGGAATCGCTACGGCAGTCGACTCAGGCGATCGACGATCTGACGCACGTCGCCAACAGTCTGCGCACCGGCGTGTCGCGCTTCAAGGTGGTGGCCTGACGCGCGCCGCAAGGCGAACCCGCCAGCGCCCCGCTTCGTCACTGCTCACACGCCGATGCTCTTCATCCTCTTCACGCTCGATAGCGAACGCTACGTGATCGACGCGACGCAGGTGGAGCGTCTGATGCCGCTCGCGCCGCAATCGCCGCCGAAGGCGATTCCCGGCGCGCCGTCGTGGGTGGCGGGCGTGCTCGATTACGAAGGCGCGCCGCTGCCGCTGATCGATCTGCCCGCACGGGCGCTCGGCCGTCCGGCCGCACAGCTGATGTCGACGCGCGTCGTGCTGGTGCGCTATCCGCATGCGGGCGCCGTGCGGCTGCTCGCGCTGCTGCTCGAAGGCGCGACCCGCACGCTTCGTCTGGATGCCGAAGCATTCCACGAGACCGGCATCGACGTGCCGCACGCGCGCTATCTGGGCCCGGTCGCGAGCGACGCGGGCGGCTTCGTGCAGTGGGTGCGCACCGAACATCTGCTGCCCGACGACGTCAAGGCGCTGCTGTTTCCCGAGGCGCACGCATGAACGCGCATCACGACAACGCGCCGCTCTATCGACGCTTCGCCGAACTGCTGCATCGAACCATGGGGCTCGACGCGGCGTCGCTCGGTCATCACGCAATCGAGCGCGCGGTCGATCAGCGCGCCGCCGCATGGCGCGCGCAGAGGCCTGCCGCAGCCACGCTCGCCGACTATTGGGACGCGATGCAGGCATCGCCGGCGATGGTGCAAGCGCTGATCGAAACCGTGGTGGTGCCGGAGACCTGGTTCTATCGCGACGCCGACGCGTTCCACGCGCTCGCCCGGCTTGCGCACGAACGTCTTCACGAACGCGCGGCCGGACTGCCGCTGCGCATCCTGAGCCTGCCCTGCTCGACCGGCGAAGAGCCATACACGATCGCGATGAGTTTGCTCGACGACGGCATCGACGCCGCGCGTTTTCGCATCGACGCAATGGATATCAGCGAACGTTCGCTCGCGCTTGCGCAGCGAGCGCTCTACGGGCGCAACTCGTTTCGCGGCAATGCGTTCGCTTTTCGCGACGCGCATTTCACCCGCACCGAAGACGGCTGGCGTCTCGCGCCGCGCATCGTCGACACGGTGCGCTTCTCGTGCGCCAATCTGATGCAGATCGACGCGGCGGCGCTCGGCGTCTACGACTTCGTGTTCTGCCGCAACGTGCTGATCTACTTCGACCGTGAAACGCAGCAGACCGCGTTGCACGCGCTCGATAGCCTGTTGGCGGAGAACGGCACGCTGTTCGTCGGTCCAGCGGAAACCGGGCTGCCGATGCGCCACGGTATGCAGTCCGCGAAGATTCCGCTGGCGTTCGCGTTTCGGCGCGCCGCGCCCGCCGACGCGCCGTGGCACGGCCGGCACACCGCGCCGCTCGCCGGCGCCCTCGCGATGACGCATTCGCCGGTGCCTGCGCTCGCGCCTGCGCTGGCGTTTGCTGCCGAGCCTTTTGCATGGACCGATCCGGTCGCGGGCGCAGCGCTCGACGAGGTGACGCGAAGCGCGTCGCTCGATGGTGCGGCCCGCCCCAATCTGTTCTACAACGGCAGTGCGCGACATGCTGGCACGCCACCGATCCCCGTAACGCCCGCGCTTAACTCGCAACCGCCGCAGACCAACGCTTCGCCGCCGCATGCGCCGACCACCGCCGCACGCGACACACTCCGGGCCGCGCACGCACTCGCCGACGCCGGGCGTCTGACGGAAGCCGCCGCCGCGATCAACGCGTACCTGGAGCAGCACGCGCCGCACGCCGACGCGTTCTACCTGCTCGGCGTGCTGGCCGACGCCAGCGGCGACACGCACCTCGCGCGCGGCCAGTATCGCAAGGCGCTCTATCTCGAGCCGCAGCACGCGGAAGCGCTCGCGCATCTGGCGGCGCTGCTCGAACTCGAAGGCGATCGCGACGGCGCGCGCCGCCTGATGCAACGCGCGACGCGCGCACAGGGAGCGCCACGTGGCTGACGATCGCAGGGTGGGCTTCGACGATTGCTGGAACCGCATCGGCGTGCGCGGCGATTCGTCGTGCGAGCGGCTGGCCGACTACGTGCGCTGCCTGAATTGCCCCGTGTTCGAAGCGGCCGCCGCCAAACTGCTCGATCAGCCAATTCCGCGCGTGGATCTGTCACGCCATGACATCCGCACGGCCGCTCAACCGCGGCACGACGCGCGGGGAACGAACGAATCGTTCCTCGTGTTCCGGATCGGCGCCGAATGGCTCGCGCTGCCCACGCCGATCTTCAAGCGCATCGTGCAGACGCGGCCGATTCACACGTTGCCGCACCGGCAGCATCGCGCGGTGCTCGGTGTGGTCAATGTGCAGGGCGAATTGCTGGTGTGCCTGGCGCTCACGCACCTGCTCGGTTTCGAAGCCGACACCACCACCGCTGCCGCTGCGCGCGACGGCCAGCCGTCGCGCCACGATCTGCCGCGCCTGCTGGTGGTCTCGCGTAACGAAGAGCACGCGGTGTTTCCCGTCGATCAGGTCGACGGCGTGCATTGGCTCGCGCCGTCCACTTTCTGCGCGCCGCCCGCGACGCTGTCGCAAGCAGCCGCCGCGCACACGCGCGCGGTCGCGCCGTGGCGCGGCATGAGCGTCGGCCTGCTCGACGCCGACGCGCTGTTCGACACGCTGAACCGGAGCCTCGGATGACCGACGACCCGCGCCGCCCGTCGTTGATCGATCTGTTCCGCGAAGAAGCGCGGACCCAGGCGCGCGTGCTCAACGACGGCCTGCTCGTGCTCGACCGCGCACCCAACGACGCCGCCGCGCTCGAAGCCTGCATGCGCGCCGCACATTCGTTGAAGGGTGCGGCGCGCATCGTCGGCGTGCAGGTCGGCGTCGAACTCGCGCATGCGATGGAGGACTGCTTCGTCGCCGCGCAGGAAGGCCGTGCGCTGCTCGACGCCGCGTGGATCGACGAATTGCTGCGTGGGGTCGATATCGTCGCGCACATCGGCAACGATGAAGACGAGTCGGCGCGTGACGCGGTCGGCGCATGCGTGGCTGCGTTGCAGGCGCGCATGGCGAGGGTGGCGCCGCATGGGGCTCCGCTGCGGCGCGAGGGGGCGCCACCGGTCGCCGCGGGGTCAGTGGTGTCAGCGCCGACGCCTCGCGCGGTCATTGAACCGTCGGCGGCCCGGGCCGATCCGCCCGCCGACGCCGATGCCGCGTTCAACCTGCTGGCCGATACGCTGCGCGCGCAAGCCTCGACGACGCCCGTGCCCGCCATGCCCGCGAGCATCGCGGCCGATACACCCACCGCACCGGCCAGCACGAGCAGCACCGCCAACGACCCCGGCCGCATGCTGCGCGTGCGCGCCGACAACCTCGACCGGCTGCTGTCGCTCTCGGGCGAATCGCTGGTCGAATCGCGCTGGCTGAAACCCTTCGCGCAATCGATGCTGCGAGTCAAACGCGTACAGCGCGACAGCACCCGCGCGCTCGATCAGCTGCACGAAACGCTTGCCGACCTGAAGCTCGATCCGCGTGCGCACGCGGCGCTCGAAGAACTGCGACGCCTCACCGCCGAATCGCAGCATCTGCTGGCCGAACGTCTTGCCGATCTCGAAAGCTTCGACCGCCGCTCGACGCATCTGTCGCAACAGCTTTACGACGCCGCGCTGCAATGCCGGATGCGCCCGTTCGGCGACGGCACCGGCGGACTCGCACGCATGGTGCGCGACGTCGCGCGGTCGCTCGGCAAGAAAGTGCGCTGGCAACTGGTCGGCGAATCGACCCAGGTGGACCGCGACATTCTCGATCTGCTCGAAGCGCCGCTCGGCCACCTGCTGCGCAACGCGCTCGACCACGGCATCGAAGCACCCGCCGTGCGGCTCGCGCGCGGCAAAGCGGAGGAAGGCACGCTTACGCTCGACGCGCGTCATACGGCCGGCGCGTTGCTGATCACCGTCTCAGACGACGGCGCGGGCATCGACCTCGCCGCGCTGCGCGCGTCGATCGTGCGCAAGAAGCTGGCGAGCGAGGACACGGCCGCGCGTCTGTCGGAAGCCGAGCTGCTGGAATTTCTGTTCCTGCCCGGCTTCTCGCTACGCGATCAGGTAACCGAAGTGTCGGGCCGCGGCGTCGGACTCGACGCGGTGCACGACGTCGTCAAACGCGTGCGCGGCAGCGTGCGCATCACCCAGGAGCCGGGCCTCGGCACGCGCGTGCAATTGCAACTGCCGCTCACGCTGTCGGTGATCCGCAGCCTGCTGATCGAAGTCGCGGGCGAGCCGTACGCGGTGCCGCTCGCGCACGTGAACCGCACGCTGCACGTGAGCCGTGCGGACATCGAACTGCTCGAAGGGCATCAGCACATCGCGTTCTCGGGGCGGCGCATCGGCGTCGTCACCGCGCACCAGATTCTCGACACCGCGCCGCCCGCCAATGAAGACGGCGCCGTCTGCATGATGGTGATCGGCGACGGCCCGCAAACCTACGGCGTGGTGGTCGACCGTTTTCTCGGCGAGCGGATGCTGGTCGTGCAGCCGCTCGACCCGCGTCTGGGCAAGATCCGCAACATCACGGCCGGCGCGCTGATGGAAAACGGCGATCCCGTGCTGATCGCCGACGTCGACGACTGGCTGCGTTCGGTCGAGCGGCTCGTGGCGGGCGGCGAGTTGCGGCACGCGCAGCATGGCGGCACTTCGACGGCGCAGCGCGTCGTCCGGCGCGTGCTGGTGGTCGACGATTCGCTCACCGTGCGCGAACTCGAACGCAAGCTGCTGGCCACGCGCGGTTATGACGTGACGATCGCGGTCGACGGCATGGACGGCTGGAACGCGGTGCGCGGCGAACGCTTCGATCTCGTCATCACCGACATCGACATGCCGCGCATGGACGGCATCGAACTCGTCACGCTGATCAAACGCGATCCGCAACTCCAGGCGCTGCCGGTGATGATCGTGTCGTACAAGGATCGCGAAGAGGATCGCCGCGCAGGTCTCGACGCGGGCGCGGATTACTATCTGGCGAAAGGCAGTTTTCATGACGAAGCACTGCTCGATGCGGTGCGTGATTTGATCGGCGAGGCCTACGGGTAAACGGATGAAGATCGGAATCGTCAACGACATGCCGCTCGCCGTCGAGGCGCTGCGGCGCGCCCTCGCCGCCCGTCACGACTACGACGTGCTGTGGGTCGCGCAGGACGGCGAGCAGGCGGTCGATTTCTGCGCCGCGCAGCGGCCCGATATCGTGCTGATGGATCTGGTGATGCCGAACATCGACGGGATCGAGGCCACGCGCCGCATCATGGCGCGCGCGCCGTGCGCGATCCTGATCGTCACCGTCGACGTGGGCGCGAACGCGTGGCGCGTCTACGAGGCGATGGGCGCGGGCGCGCTCGACGCCGTCGATACGCCGTCGCTGAGCGGTCCCGATGCGCACCGGAGCATCGCCACGCTGATCGCGAAGATCGATCGCATCGGCGCGCTCGTCAAGGAGCGCCACGCGCCCGGCGCGGCGGCCGCGGCGGGGATCGCACGCGTGACGAATCGCGATACGCCGCTGGTGGCGATCGGCGCGTCGGCGGGCGGACCGGCCGCGCTCGCCACGCTGCTCGCCGGGCTGCCGAAGGATTTCAACGCGGCGGTCGTGATCGTGCAGCACGTCGACGCGGCGTTCGCCGCCGGCATGGCGGACTGGCTGAACCAGCAATCGGCGTTGCCGGTGCGGATCGCACGCGAAGGCGACCGGCCGCAGGCGGGCCTCGCGCTGCTCGCTGGCACCGACGATCATCTGCATCTCAAACTGCCCGACGCACTCGGCTACACGCGCGTGCCGGAAGAAACGCCGTATCGCCCTTCCGTCGATGTGTTTTTTCACAGCGTGGTGGCGCGCTGGCCGGCGCGTGCGATCGGCGTGCTGCTGACCGGCATGGGCCGCGACGGCGCGATCGGTCTCAAGGCGATGCGCACCAAGGGCTATCACACGATCGCGCAGGACGAAGCGACCAGCGCCGTGTATGGCATGCCGAAAGCGGCCGCCGCGCTTGGCGCGGCCGTTGCGATCCTGCCGCTGCCCCGGATTGCCGCCGCGCTCGCCGCTGCGGCGAGCGCGCAATAGAACGCACCGGCCACCGACGAGCCCGATTCACTGACATTCATTCTGGCTGAACATCATGGACACTCCCGAACCGCATCAGAACGCCGCTGCGCGAGGCCTTGCAGAACCCGACGCGAATGCGCAGGCGCTCGCGGAGGACGCGCCCAACCTCGCCATCGATGACGCGTTGGCGCGCATCCTCGGCAATCCACCCGCGGCGGAGTGCCCGATCATGGTGTTGCTGGTCGACGACCAGGCGATCATCGCCGAGGCGATTCGCCAGGCGCTGGCCGACGAAGCGAGCGTCGACTTCCACTATTGCGCGTCGCCCGAAGACGCGGTGCAGTGCGCGGAGGAAACCCGCGCGACCGTGATCCTTCAGGATCTCGTGATGCCGGGCACCGACGGTCTCACGCTGGTGCGGCAATACCGGCAGAATCCGGCGACCCGCGACATTCCGATCATCGTGCTGTCGACCAAGGAAGAGCCGCTCGTGAAAAGCGCGGCCTTTGCCGCCGGTGCCAACGATTATCTGGTGAAGCTGCCGGACCGCATCGAGCTGATCGCTCGCATCCGCTATCACTCGCGCTCGTATCTGAACCTGCTGCAACGTGACGAGGCTTACCGGGCACTGCGTCAATCGCAACAGCAGTTGCTCGCGACCAACCTCGAATTGCAGCGGCTCACGCATTCGGACGGGCTGACGGGTCTGTCGAACCGCCGCTATCTCGATCAATACCTGGCCGCCGAATGGCGCCGCGGTACGCGTGACAAGACCGGCCTCGGCTTCCTCATGATCGATGTGGATAACTTCAAGGCCTACAACGACACCTATGGGCACGTCGCCGGCGACGAAGTGCTCAAGCGCGTCGCGCAAACCGTCGAGTCGTGTCTCGGGCGCTCACCCGATCTCGCGGCGCGCTTTGGCGGCGAAGAGTTCGCGGTGGTGGTGCCGGGCACGTCGGCGGGCGGCTTGCGCCTGCTCGCCGAAAAAATCCGCCTCGCGATCGAGGCGCTGGCGATCCCGCATGCGGGCTCGGCAAGCGGCGTCGTGACGATCAGCATCGGCGCGGCGACGCTCGTGCCGTCGGCCGCCGAGCCGGTGACGACGCTGATCGAAGCCGCCGATGTCGGCCTGTATCGCGCGAAGCGGGATGGGAAAAATCAGGTGGCGGTGAGCGGCTGATTGGCCTTCTCAGCACTGCCACGGCGCCGCGCCGGCCGGCGCATCACCACGATACTTATTGCGCGCAGCATCCAGCACACGGGCCTCGATTGCGCCGTCGTCCGCGAGCGCCTGCAGCGCGGCCAACACGATAGCCTTGCGATCCACTTCGAAGAATTCGCGCAACGCCTGGCGCGTGTCGCTGCGGCCGAAGCCGTCGGTGCCGAGCGTCACATAGCGGCGCGGCACCCTGCTTCAATCGCGTGCGGGCGCTCGAAAAGCTGGGCCTGTTCAAGCAGCAGGTCACGTTGCTGAACCCGGAGCCGCTCGGGCTGCGCATCAACGTGTTCATTCAGGTGAGTCTGGAAAAACAGGTGGAAGACGCGCTGCTGCGCTTCGAGCAGGCGATTTCGGAGCGGCCCGAGGTGATGGAGTGCTATCTGATGACGGGCGACGCCGACTATCTGCTGCGCGTGGTGATGCCGGATATGCAGACGCTCGAGCGGTTCATCGTCGATCATCTGACGAAGATTCCGGGCATCTCCAATATCCGCTCGAGCTTTGCGCTCAAACAGGTGCGATACAAGACGGCGCTGCCGTTGCCATCGTCGGGATTGACGCTGGCCGATCCCGACGATGTGGCGACGGACTGGCGGTGAACTGCGCCGCCAGTCGATTCGTCGTCAGGCGGCGGCCTTGGCGCGCGTATAACGCTCCGCCGGCAGCTTGTGCGACAGATTCGGCTGCAACTGCTGGCGAGCGCTGTTCAACCGGTCCCAATCGGCCGCGTCCGGCAGCGCCGGGATCGTCACCAGTTCGCCCTGGTCGAGACCGGCAAGCGCGGCGTCCACCATGTCCTCGGCGGTCATCACGATCTGCGCGGGCAGATTCTCGATGGCCAGTCCCGCGCGGTCCCAGAACGCCGTGCTGGTCGCGCCCGGCAACACCGCCTGCAACTTCACGCCCTTGTCGCCCACTTCGTGATGCAGCGATTGCGTCAGGTTCAGCACATAGGCCTTGGTGCCGCTGTACGTCCCGTTCAGAAGCTCCGGCGCCAAGGCCACGATCGACGAAATATTGATCACCACGCCGTTACCCCGCTCGATGAAGCCGGGCACCGCCGCCGCGGTCAGACGCGTGAGCGCGGTCACGTTCAGGTCGATCATCTTTTCGAGTTCGTCGATGTCCGAGTCGATCAACGGGGCCGACGCGCCGACGCCCGCGTTGTTGACCAGCATCGTGATCGCGCGGTCCGCGCGCAGCCGCTCCTCGATGCGCCGCACGTCGGCCTTCACGGTCAGATCGGCGCTGACGGTATCCACGTGGCGTCCGGTTTCCTGCGTCAGATGCTCGGCGAGACCCTTCAGCCGTTGACCGTCGCGTGCGACGAGGATCAGGTCGTAGCCGCGCCGCGCGAGGCGATCCGCATACACCGCGCCGATGCCCGACGACGCCCCCGTCACCAGTGCCGTCCCTTTGCTGCCTTTGCCTGCTTGCGTTGCCATTTGGAGCGCTCCTTGCGGGCCTGGCGCGTCGCGCCGCTGCCCTATCCGTTGAATGAGACAAGCCGTGAACCTGCGCCGCCGCCCGCTTTCGGCCGGCAAGACACTGTTGACGAGACAAGTCTAGGCGCGTAGTCTTTTGTCTCAAATGTCGTATTTACCTCGTTTCAGGACATCGCGATGAAGCATATCGGCGTGGTGGTTTTTCCCGGCTTCCAGATTCTGGATATGGTCGCGGTCGCGATATTCGAGCTGGCGAATCTGGAAGCCGGCCAACCCGAGTACGAGGTGGAGACCATCTCCGAGCACGGCGGGATGGTGCGTAGCTCGTCCGGCGTCGAGGTCGCCACGCGAGCCTTCGGCGATCCCGCCTACGACACCGTGATCGTCACGGGCGCGATGCAGATCGCGCCGTCGTCGCCGGGCATGCTGGCGTTTCTGAACCGTGCGCTCGTCGCGTCGCGGCGCACCGCCAGCATCTGCACCGGCGCCTTCGCGCTGGCCGAGGCAGGCATTCTCGATGGCCGCCACGCGACCACCCACTGGGTTCACGCGCGCACCCTGCAAGAACGCTTTCCCGCGACGAGGGTCGACGACGACCGCATTTTTATCGTCGACGGTTCGGTGTGGACTTCGGCGGGCATGACGGCATGCATCGACCTGTGCCTCGCGCTGGTCGAAAACGATCTCGGCGTGGACGTGTCGCGCGCGATCGCGAAAAAACTCGTGGTGTATCACCGGCGCACCGGTGGGCAGTCACAATTTTCGGCCATGCTGGAGCTCGAGCCGAAATCCGACCGCATCCAGAACGCACTCTCGTATGCGAAAAGCCATCTGCACGAGCCGTTGACGGTCGAGCAGCTGGCCGACATCGCGCACCTGAGTCCGCGCCAGTTCAGCCGGGCGTTTCGCGACGAAACCCGGCAGTCGCCGGCCAAGGCCATCGAGTCGTTGCGCGTCGAAGCCGCGCGCGCGATGCTCGAAGCAGGCCGTCATTCGATGGAAGCGGTCGCCGCCGACACCGGTTTTATCGACACCGAGCGCATGCGCCGCGCGTTTCTACGCGCTTACGGCCAGCCGCCGCAGGCGATCAGGCGTGCCGCGCGTGCGCTGTAACAGATGTAGTAGACAATGTCGGCAGCCCTGCCTTATATCGATCCGAACTTGCAACCAGGAAAGGAAGCGCGATGAACTACGACGACAGCAATCCGTTCGCAAGAATTCTGCGTGGTGAACTGCCCTGCATCAAAGTGGCCGAAAACAATGCCGCGCTGGCGTTCATGGACTTGATGCCGCAAGCCGACGGCCATCTGCTGGTCGTGCCGAAAGAGCCGGTGGCAGAGATTTTCGAGTTGTCGGATGCGTCGCTGGTGGCGAGCATGCGCATGACGCAGAAGCTCGCGATCGCCGTTCGCGCGGCCTTGCACCCCGACGGCGTGTTTATCGGCCAATTCAACGGCGCTGCGGCAGGACAGACCGTGCGGCACGTGCATTTTCACGTGATCCCGCGCTGGGAAGGCCAGCCGTTGAACATGCATGCGCGCGATGTCGCCGATGCGGACACGCTCGAGGCGCTCGCCAAGCGCATTCGCGCGCATTGGCGCGCCGACTGAGGCCGGGCGCCGGGGCACGTGGTCATGCGCCGTAACAAGTGTAATAGCGGCCGAAACAAGCGGCGCGCGCGGCGCGACTAGACTGTTATCTGCCTTGTAGCCTCAAGGCAACGAGTGTGGATCTCTTTTTAAGCCTGCCCGCAACGGCAGGCTTTTTTCTTTGCGATGCAGCGCGCCGGGCGAGATAAAAATTGGGTTGCATAAAAAACCCGCACTTGGCGGGTTGTTGACACATTCACGATGGCGCGGCGGCGGCACGTGGTGGCGACGCTTCATCCCTGGACATACGCCCGCGGGCGCTTACATTCGGCCTTCGGATACGCGTTGGCGACAGCCGGCGCACGAAACTTAACGGCCCGCCATTCCAACATGGCGGGCGCGTTGCGCGCCCTGCCGCACACAGAAGCGCTGCGGCGCTTCAGAGACGGTCTCGCGTGCGGCGCAGCGGATGCCGCCAGTCCATCCGCCGATGCCTCAGACGCACGGGCCGCATGTCATGCAGGTGACGATGTTCCTGCCACAGTTCGTCCGAAAAAAGAAACGCGACGATGAGCAGCGGCACGACGAGGAATACGCCCAATATCAATTGCTCGATCACGGTGGCCTCCGATCGCAGGAGCATAATTTCATTGTAGAGCACCGTGCGTGCCGCGCCGTACCGAAACGGGCGGCAGCTAGCGTTTGGCGATTCGAAGCTTCCGCCCTCCCCGGCGTGGGCGGCCTTGGCGGTTCTGTGTGCGTTTCGCACGCTTTTTGCAGACGCAAAGCTGTATCGGGCAGACCGTGCAGGAACGGCGCGGGCCACGGCCGGGCGCGCGCGCAGACTCACGCAAATTAACGGTTCAGGGGGATTCGATGACGACCGAACGAAGCAGCGAACTCACGTTGCGCCCACTTGAACGCACCGATCTGCGCTTCGTCCATGAAGTGAACAACAACGCGAAGATCATGCGTTACTGGTTCGAGGAGCCGTATGAGACGTTCTCCGAACTATCCCAACTTTACGATCAGCACGTGCACGATTTGCGCGAACGACGCTTCGTCGCGGTGGACAACGTGGGCCAGACGATCGGCGTCGTCGAATTGATCGAACTGGATTACATCCACCGGCGCGGCGAATTCCAGATCATCATCGCCCCACACGCTCAAGGCCGCGGCTACGCCACCGTCGCAACGCAGCTCGCGATCGACTACGCGTTTTCAGTGCTGAACTTGCGCAAGATCTATCTGATCGTCGACAAGTCGAATACCGCCGCGATTCATATCTACGAAAAATGCGGTTTCCGGCACGAGGCGGAACTGATCGAAGAATTTTTCGGCAATGGCCGGTATCACAATGCATTGCGCATGTGCATGTTCCAGTCGGAGTTCTTCAACGCCGGCAAGCACGTCGAGTGACCGCGTGCACCCGCAGCAGGTCGCGTGGGTTTGGCCGTGGCCGCGCGGATCGATTGCCTGGCATTGTTTATTTTCTGCATGCACACCGTTATTTCGCATTTCTCAATGACGCGGCCGAACGACTTTGTGTGCGATGCACAAAGTGCGCTATTTAATTGTATTAAATCGCTTAATTGATGCTGCGCGTTTACGCGAATGCGTGCGGCGAAAGCTTGACTGTTAAAGCACTGCGCCCCGCCGGGTTCTTATTTATCCGTGTTATTGCCCACCGTTTAGACCACTGCACGGGGCCAAAGTCGCTGCGACAGCAGGTGCGACAATTCGCCACTGTTGCGACCGCACACAAGATGTGCTTGTCGTTCGTTGACGTTCTTCTAAAGTGCAAGTTGCGGGTTCAACGTTAAAGTTAAATACATAGCTAACCTGAGTATTCAACCCGCACCGGAGGAACATATGAAAATGCGCATCGCCGTTGTTTTCGCCATTGCGGGTTTGGCTGCCGCGACTGTTCAGGCGCAAGACGTCGTGATCAAGCCGCAGCAAACCATCCAGTTCAAGGCCAACGCCTATGGTTGTCTGTCGAAGGATAAACTCGACGCCGCCGACCTGCATGCACGAGCCGGCGAACAGCAAAAAATGCAGGAATTCTTCTCCGGATATCAGTGCGTGTCGACACCGCAGGACTCGAGTTTCCGGGTCGTACGCGTGGTCGGCCACGATGTCGAATTCGTGAATTCCGGCAATAGCGATACGCAAGGTTTGTGGGCAAACGATCGATTTATCAAGCAATAAACCGATCGTCGAACTGCGCGCCGCCATTCTGGAATAAATGGCGGAATGCGGTTTCTCGCGAATTGAAAAAACTTCGAGCGATTCCAAGCCGAAGAGTGCAAACCTGCGAGTAAAAATGGCCGGGCATTGAAATGCCCGGCTTTTTTATGCCCACGCGCGTGCGCTGTACTTTTCAGCAAGCCAGAAAGAGGCCAGAAAAAGGCCGATGCGGATTCTCGATCCGCATCGGCAGTACGCCTTCTCGCAAAGCGCAGGAACAACTCTAGAATCGACGCGACGGCGTCGGCCGCCCGTGCGTCAGTGCACGCGCTTGCTGCGGCGGAACTGGTCAAACAGCACCGCCAGCAGCAGAATCCCGCCGCGGATCAGGTATTGGTAAAAAGTCGGCACGTTCAACAGGCTCATCGCATCCTGCACCGAACCCATGATCAGCACGCCGACCAGCACGCCGGAAATCGTCGCGACGCCGCCCGTCAGGGAAACGCCGCCCAGCACGCAAGCCGAAATCACGCCGAGTTCGAGCCCGACCGACGTTTTCGGATCGCCGAGACTCATGCGCGACGCCAGCATCACGCCGGCGAAGCCCGTCACGAGGCCTTGCAGCACGAACACGGTGATCTTGATCCGCGTCACCGGCAGGCCGGCCAGCACGGCGGCCTCGCTGTTGCCGCCGACGGCCAGCACGTTCTTGCCGAACACGGTCTTCTTCAGCAGGAAGCCGAACAGCACGAAGCCGATGATATTGCTCCAGATCGGAAACGAGATGCCGAGGAACGAGCCGCCGCCGAGATCGAAGAAACGCTCTTCGGAAATCATCACGGCGTCGCCGTTCGACGTGATGAACGCGAGGCCGCGCACGACCTCCATCATCGCGAGCGTGACGATCAGCGAGTTGATCTTGTAGCGCGCGACCAGCACGCCGTTGACCAGGCCGACTGCGCCGCCCGCGAGCACCCCGACCGCGACGCCCAGCAGCACGCTATGCGTCGCGGTGATCACCGTGGATGCCGCCACGCCCGCGAACGCGACGATCGACGCCACCGACAGATCCACCTCGCCGAGGGCGAGGACGAACATCATCGTGACGGAGATCGAGCCGATCAGCGTGACGGAGAGCAGCAAGCCCTGGATATTGCGCGAGCTGAGAAAGTCCGGCACGGTGAACGACAGCACCGCGAACAGCATGATGAACACCATCACGATGCCGGACTTGTTGATCAGGTCCCAGGTGCGCGCGGCGCGCGCGCTCAGGCCCGCGGAAGCGACGGCTGGGGTCGGGGAGTCGGTGGAGGGTGTCTGCATGATGTCTGTTCCGTTTCAATAAGCGCGATTCAGTGGCTTGTTCGGTTCGAGTCGAGTGGGTGGAGCGGGGCGTCAGCGCGGCAGCGCGAGCTTGATCAGCGCATCCGGCGTGGCCTGCGCCTTCGGCAGGTCGCCGACGATGCAGCCTTCCTTCATCACGATCACGCGATCCGCGACACCGATCACTTCGGCGAGATCGCTCGACACGACGATGACCGTGCGGCCCGCTTCGGCGAGCCCGTACAACAGTCCGTAAATCTCGCTGCGCGCACCGACGTCGATGCCGCGCGTGGGTTCGTCCATCAGGAACACGTCGATCTCTTCGGCGAGCCAGCGCGACAAAATCACTTTCTGTTGATTGCCGCCGGACAGCGTGCCGATCGGCGTCTCGGCGTTGCGCGTCTTGATCGCGAGCTTGCCGATGAATTCTTTGGCGGTCTGCGCTTCCTTGCGGCCGTTGAGCACGTGAAAGCGGCTGAAATGGCGGCGGCAACTGATGTTGACGTTGTCCGACACCGAGGCGATCGATACGATGCCTTCCTGTTTGCGATCTTCCGGGCACAGCGCGATGCCCGCGCGCACCGCGTCGCGCGGCGAGGCGAAGCGCACGCGCTTGCCCTTGAGCGTGATTTCGCCGGCGGCCGGCTTGACCGCGCCGTAGATCAGCTTCATCAACTCGGACCGGCCCGCGCCGACGAGCCCGAAAAAGCCGACGATCTCGCCTTTGCGCGCCGCGAACGAAGCCGGTTCGCGCAAGCCGCGTCCCATCAGATCCTGGACCTGCAGTTGCACGTCGCCGAGTTCGCGCGAGCGATAGCCGTACACGTCGGCGATCGAGCGGCCCACCATGCAGCTGATCAGGCGATCGCGATCGAGTCCCGCGCCGGCTTCGAACGTGTCGATGCGGCGGCCGTCGCGAAACACCGTGACGCGGTCGCACAGCTCGTACACTTCCTCCATCCGGTGCGTGACGTAGATGATCGCGCGGCCTTCGGCCCTGAGCGCACGGATGATCCGGAACAGCTGCGTGGTTTCGCGCGACGACAGCGAACTGGTCGGTTCGTCGAAAGCGATCACGCGCGCGTCGCGCATCAGCGCCTTGCCGATCTCGATCATCTGGCGCTGGCCGATCGACAGATTCTTGACCTGCTGCGACGGATCGATCTTTTCGCCGAGCCGCTCCAGCTCACGCACCGCACGCGCGACCAGCGCCTTTTCGTCCAGTACGCCGAAGCGATTGGGCAGCGCGCCGAGCATCAGGTTTTCCGCGACGGTCAGCTCCGGCACGAGGTGCAGTTCCTGGTAGATGATCGCCACGCCAGCCGCGATGGCTGCCTTCGTCGTGGTGAACTGCTGCACGACCCCGCCGAGCGACAGCGTGCCCGCCGCCGGCTGATTCACGCCGGACAGCACCTTGAGCAGCGTCGATTTGCCGGCGCCGTTTTCGCCCATCAGACCATGCACTTCGCCGCGCCGCACTTCGAGCGACACCTGGTCGAGCGCGAGCACGCCGGGAAAGCGCACGGTGATGCCGTCGAGTTGCAGATACGGTTGCGCGTCATCGACGAAGACAGAGACGGGCGAGGGCGCTTGCGCCGACAGCGCGACTGCGTCGCCGGGAGACTCGGTGGGTATGGACGTCATTGGAAAACCTCAAGCGGTGAACAACTCAACTACCGTGCTGACGACTGCGCGGGCCGGTCTCGCGTGAGCGGAGCCGGCCCGCCGAACCTGCGGACTCGAAGCGGGCTTAGATGCCCAGTTCCTTACGCACGTCCTGCCAGTTGCTGCGCACCATCAGCTTGCCGGTGGTCTGCGTGTCGGCGGGCGGCTGCTTGCCGTCCTTGATCCACTCGACGAGGTTTTCCGTGCTGTCCTTGCCATGGTTGGTCGAGCTCACGGCGATCGTGCCGTAGAAGCCCGTCGGTTCCTTCTTCTGGAACTCGGCAAACGCTTCGCCCGCGCCGTTGATGCCGACGCCGATCACGTCGGCCGCCGGAATATGCAGTTGCTCGGTCGCGCGCACGCCGCCCAGCACGCTTTCCTCGTTGAGCGCGAAGATCACCCACTTCTTGATGTTCGGATGCTGTGCGAGCACCGGCGACGACGCGTTGAAGCCGCCTTCGTCATCGGTCGTCTTCTGCGGGGCGTCGAAAATGTTTTCCTTCTTGAAGCCGCCAGCCAGCAGCGATTGCGTCGCGCCGTCGGTGCGCAGCTTCGCGGTCGGCAGTTCGTAGTTCGTGATGCGCAGCGCGCCGACTTCTTCAGGCTTCCAGCCGCGGCGCTTCATTTCCTCCGAGATCGCCGTGCCGACCTGATTGCCGATCTTGAATGCCGACATGCCGAGGTGCGGCACGTTCGCGAGCGGCTTGCCGGTGGAGTCGACCAGTTGGTCGTCGACGGTGACGAACTTCATGTTGTAGCGCTTCGCGCGCGCCTGAATCGCCGGTCCGAGGCGTACGTCGGGCGCGCAGATCACGAAGCCCTTCGCGCCTTGTGCGCCGAGGTTGTCGATCGCGGCCAGCACTTTTTCGCCATCCGGCGTGCCGATGTTGACGACCGAGAAACCGTCCTTCTGGCCGAGCGCGGTTGCGGCTTTCTGTTCGTTGATGAACCACGCCTGTTCCGGCATCTTCACGAGAAAGCCGACTTTGAGCGGCTGATCCGCGTGCGCGGAAAGTTGCATGGCGAACGGAGCGGCGAGGGCGGCGGCGGCCATCGCGGTGAGGGTCAAACGGCGAAGCTTGCTGGTCATTGCGTGTCTCCTGAGGTTGAAAAGCTGCATTGATTTCGTTAGCGTGCAGCAGGGTCATGCGCGGCGGCGTCAGCCGGGGCGCGAATGAAGCTTGGGATGCGCGGCGCATCGGATTGCGGCTGCGCGATAAACGGCACGGTGGGGAAGGCCATGCGTGACATTCATCGCAATCAGCCCGCGACATAGGCCGTTTTCACGGCCGTCCAGAACGCTGCGTCGGTGGCGCCGTAGGCGGACGCCTTGCGGCCGCCGCCGGGCGCGTGGTGCTCGACGGTCGTGGTCGGCAGATTGATCGTGACGAGGCCGCTCTGGACGTGGCGGCGGAAATGCCGCGCGCGTTCGAGCGAGCGTGTGCAGATGCCGGCGCACAAGCCGTAGGTGGTGTCGTTCGCCAGATGCAGCGCGTGGTCGTAGTCGTGCGCGCGCAGCACGACGGCGAGCGGCCCGAAAATCTCCTCGCGCGCGATGCGGTGTTCCGGCTCGCCGATGAAGAGCGCCGGTTCGAAGAAGTAGCCGCGCGTCGCGCGCTCCAGTTGCTGGCCGCCGCGCACCAGTTGGGCGCCTTCCTGCTGACCGATGCGCACGTAGTCCAGGTTGCGCTCCAGTTGCGCGGCGTTGGCGACCGGGCCGATGTCCGTGCCGTGCTTCAACGCGTGATCGACCGAGAGTTTGGCGAGCTTCGTGCGCAATGCGTCGACGAACGGCTCGAACACCGCGCGCTCGACGATCAGCCGGGCCGCCGCCGTGCTGCGCTGACCCGTCGAGCTATAGGCGCCGCTCAAGGCGGCATCGACCGCGCCGTCGAGATCCGCATCGGCCAGCACCACGAACGGATTCTTGCCGCCCATCTCCAGTTGCACACGCACCTGACGGGCGGCCGCGGCCTGCAGCACGCGCGTGCCGGTGTCCGTCGAGCCGCTGAAGCTGATTGCCGCCACCAGCGGATGTGCGACGATCCGCGCGCCGACCTGGCGGCCGCTGCCCATCACCAGATTGAACACGCCCGCGGGCAAGCCCGCGCGGCCGATGATCGAAGCCAGCGCCGCCGCGCAAGCCGGCGCCGACTCCGCCGGCTTGAAAACGACGCAGTTGCCGTGCGCGAGCGCGGCGCCGATCTTCGCCGCGGCGATCGCCAACGGCGCGCTCCACGGTGTGACGATGCCGACCACGCCGAGCGGTTCGCGCGTCACGTCGATTTCGACGCCCGCGCGCGCCGATGCCAGCGGCTCCGCAAACGCACGCAGCGTTTCGGCGGCGAACAGCTTGAAAATCTGCCCCGCGCGCGTGGCTTCGGTTTGCGCCTCGGGCAAGGTCTTGCCGATTTCGCGCGCGAGCAGCCGGGCGAGTTCGTCGCGGCGGCCCAACATCTCGGTGCCGATCGCGTCGAGCGCGTCCGCGCGTCGCTGCGCCGACGCCAGCGACCAGTCGCGAAACGCCGCGTGCGCGGCTTCGATCGCCGTATCGGTCTGCCGCACGTCCGCGCGGACGTATTCGCCGACCGGCTCGTCGAGGTCCGACGGGTTCAACGACACGCCCGCGGTCGCGCCCGTCTCCCATCCGCCATTGATGTAATGGCGAAACGGACTGGCAACGAGCGGGACGAGCGAATCGCGGTTCATCGAAGGGCGCCACGTGGGAAGCTTGGAAAGTCCACGAATGGTATGAGCCGTGCCAATAACTTTCCAATCCCTTTTTAAGCCATCCCGATATCAGTTTCGGTATGGCATGATTGACGCGGTGCCGGATGAAGCGTCCGTCACACGGGCTTCATGCCGCTCAGCGAAAAACAAGATTGGGAGACAAACGATGACGCGAAGTTATTCGAACTGGTTCGTCCGGGCGCGGCTCAAGACGCGCCAGTTGCTGCTGCTCGCGGCGATGGAGGAGGAGGGCAACGTGCGCCGGGCCGCCGACGTGCTCGGCATGACGCAGCCAGCCGCCTCGCGCCTGCTCAAGGAGCTGGAGGACATGCTGGAAGTGAGCCTGTTCGATCGCACGCCACACGGCATGCACGCGACCTTGTACGGCGAGGTGATGATCCGGCACGCGCGCATGGTGCTGTCGAATCTGAGCCACGCTCACGACGAAATCTCGGCGCTGCGCTCCGGCCTCGCGGGGCAGGTGCGCATCGGCGTGATTGCGGCCGCCGCCGCGACGATGGTGCCGCGCGCGATTGCCAGCGTGAAGGAGCGCTATCCGCAGTTGCAAATCTGGGCCGAGGTGGAAACCTCGGACGTGATGCTGCCGCGGCTCGCCGAAGGCGAACTGGACATCATGATCGGCCGGGTGCTGGAGCGGCAGAACCAGTTCAAGGCCGAAGTCCGCTACGAGCCGCTCGCCGACGAACCGCTCTGTGTGGTGGCTCGGCCTGGCCATCCACTCGAAAATGAGACAGGTTTGACGCTGCGGGGAATCGTCAACGCGAGCTGGGTTTTACACCCGCCGGGCAGCGTTCTGCGTCATCGCTTCGATCTGATATTTTCGCAAATCGGCCTGAATCCGCCGCAAAACGTGGTCAACACCAACAATTTCCTCGCGATTTCGAGCTTGCTGCTCCAGAGCGACATGTTGGCCGTTCTGCCCGACGAAGTGGCGCGTCAATACCAACAGTACGGTGTGCTCACGCGTATGCCGATCGATTTACCGTGCAGGATGGATACATTCGGTATCATCACGCGCCAGTCGCATTTGCTCTCGCCTGCCGCGGCCGTGGTGCTGGAAGCCTTGCGCGAAGCCGCCGCCGGGGTCTACGGCACGGCTTTCGAGCCGGCAGTGGCGCGATAAATGCTTCTCCCGTTGGCATGGCCGCCGGCTGACGGCGCGGGAGAAATGCGATGTACAACAAACACCGAAAACGGCAACGCGTCGTCGACGATTCTTTTTCTGTTCGCTCCGGTGGAGCGAGCGCCTGGTTTAGCAACGGCATGGCACTCAAATCGACGATTTACAAGGCGGAACTGCAGATCGCCAACATGGACCGGCACTACTACGCCGACCATTCGCTGACGATCGCCCGCCACCCCTCGGAAACCGACGAGCGGATGATGGTCCGCGTGGCGGCGTTCGCGCTCTTCGCGCAGGAACGCCTCGAATTCTGCAAAGGTTTGTCGGATGTCGACGAACCGGATCTGTGGCAAAAAGATCTCACCGGCGCGATCGAAACGTGGATCGAAGTCGGCCAACCGGACGAACGGCGCATCGCCAAGGCGAGCGGCCGCTCGAACGAAGTGATCGTGATCGCCTACGGCGGCCGCGCGTCGGACATCTGGTGGCAGGGCGTGCGCAACAAGGTGGAGCGCATGCGCAACGTAACGGTGTGGACCCTCGGCGAAGATGTCGCGGCGGCGCTCGGCACGCTGGCGGAACGCACGATGCGCCTGCAATGCACGGTGCAGGACGGCGAAGCATGGCTCGGCAGTGCCGAAGCCGATGCGGTGAAGATCGAGTGGGCGGTGTTGAAGGCGCCGGCCAACGCGTAAGGGCTGACGGCTTGCGAATCGCGCTGGCGCCTGACTCGCAATTCGACTCGCTTTGGCGCCGAAGCGGTGTTCAGTCCCGCCATCAGCCTGACGCCTAAAGCGATGTCACCCGCGCCGCTTCCGGCGGCCCCTTGAGTTCGACCATGTTGCCCTCCGGATCGAACAGATATAGCGACTGGCCGAAGCCGTCTGCGCCATAGCGCAGCGCCTGTTCGCCCAGCCGCGCGCCATGCCCGGTTAGATGCGTCTTGAGCGCGTCGGCGTCGAATGGTTCGACGCGCAAACACACGTGGTCCATATTCCGTCCCGCGCCCGGCGCGCCGTTTTCGGCGTGATCGAGCTTGCCGCCAACCTGCAACAGGTCGATCAGCGAGCGCCCTGCGCGCAATTGCGTCAGACCCAGTTCCCGCTGTTCCTTTTCCAGGCTGCAGCCGAGCACGTCGCAATAAAAGCGCGTCATGGTTTCGACGTCCGTCGCCCGGATGACGACGTGATCGATCTCGCGAATGTGGATTTTCATGTCGGACGCCTCTCGCTAGTTGGCACAACGGATGATTAGCCAGTGTAGGAGAAAGGGCGCCGCCGTGAGCGGGGCCATGAATCCGGCCGTGAGGGCCGGATCAGTAGCCATGCGGGGAACGTACAGACGAAAAAAAGCCCGCTCTATGTGGAGCGGGCTGAATCCATATCAGGAGGAGACATGGAGGAGACAGGTACTAATATACACACGGGGTTGATGCGACGCAATAACTTTTTAAGGGAAAACCCGATATCGGGCCAAATTGTCGCACTTTGTGGCAAAACGACCGCCTGGCGGCCGTTCCAGCCAACCAACAAGCGCAATGACAGAGCAAGAACCGGGGCGTAGGGTGTGAGCATACGGCCTACATTGGTGAGCATCGACCACGTCTGACCTCGAGACCATCATGAACCGCACGACCGAGCCTGCCGCACCCCGCCCCGTCCCGGCCACCACGAGCTGGGCCTCCGACGACGAGCGCTGGGCCGCCGTCACGCGCCGCGAGCCGAGTGCCGACGGCGCATTCTTCTACGCAGTCAAGACGACCGGCGTGTTCTGCCGTCCGTCGTGCGCTTCGCGCCAGCCGCGCCGTGAGAATGTCGCTTTCTTTACCGATGTCGCCGCCGCCCGCGCCGCGGGCTTTCGCGATTGCAAGCGATGCCAGCCCGGCGGCCTGCCGCGCGAACTGGAGATCATCCATCGTGCGTGCGCCGCGCTGGACGCCGACCCGCAGCAGCGCCTCACGCTCGCGCAACTGAGCGATGCCGTGCACGTCAGCCCGTTTCACCTTCAACGTCTGTTCAAGCGCGTGGTGGGCGTATCGCCGCGGCAGTATCAGGCCGCGCAGCGCGGCGCCGCGTTGCGCGATGCGCTGCAAAACGGCGCGGACGTTACGCGCGCCACGCTCGACGCCGGCTTCGGCTCGCCCTCGCGGATGTACGACAGCGCGCCGGCCGAACTGGGCATGGCGCCGTCCGCGTATCGCAGGAAGGGTGCGGGGCTGACCGTGCGCTACGCCTGCGCGCCGACCTCGCTCGGCTTCGTGCTGGTCGCGGCCACGGACAAGGGCATCTGCAAAATCGGTTTCGGTGACGACGACACCTCGCTGGTCAACGAACTGCGTGGCGAATTCGCCAACGCCGACCAGCTGGAAGACGCCCAACAGCTCGCGCCGTTCATCGCGCAGATCGACGCCTATCTGCGCGGCACCCGTCAGGACTTCGATCTGCCGCTGGACATTGCCGCGACCGCATTCCGGCAACGTGTGTGGGACGCGCTGCGGCGCATCCCTTACGGCGAAACGCGCAGCTATTCGCAGATCGCCGAAGCGGTCGGCTCACCACGCGCGGTGCGCGCGGTGGCGACCGCCTGCGCGACGAACCCGGTGGCGCTCGCCATTCCTTGTCATCGCGTGGTGCAAAAGGGCGGGGCGCTGGCCGGCTATCGCTGGGGCCTGCCGCGCAAGGCCGCGCTGCTCGACAACGAGGCACAGCATGCCGGCCACGTTTCGCTCGAGCAATCTGGCCGCAAAAAGCCAGCCGCGGCCGGCGCCGATTCCCTCACCACCACCCCCGCCAAACTGGATCACGCCGCGTGAGTACGCTCGACGAAGTCACCACCCTCGAATTGCCGTTCAAACCACCATTCGACTGGCCGCGCCTGCTGCGCTTTTTCGGCGGACGCGCGACGCCCGGCGTCGAGGCGGTCGAAGACGGCACGTATCGCCGCGCGATCGATTGGGCCGGCGACAGCGGCACGCTGAGCGTGCGTCTGCATCCGCGCAAACGCTGTGTTGTCGCGAGCATCGAAGGGCCGGCGAGCCGTCACGCCGACGCGCTCGCAGCGCCGATCGCGAAGATGTTCGATCTGCACGCCGATCCGAAAAAGATCGGCGCCGAACTCGCCGCGGACCCGTGGCTCGCGCCGCTCGTCGAGGCCGCGCCCGGCCTGCGTGTGCCGGGTGCGTGGTCGGGCTTCGAGCTCGTAGTGCGCGCGATCGTCGGCCAGCAGGTTAGCGTGAAAGCGGCGACCACGATCATCGGACGGCTCGTGCAGCGCGCCGGTGAGCGCATCGACGGCCATCCGCATGAGAACACCGCATGGCGCTTTCCTACGCCCGCCGCGCTGGCCGCTGTCGATCTCGCGCAGATCGGCATGCCGGGCAAACGCGTCGCGGCGTTGCAGGGCTTCGCGCATGCCGTCGCCACCGGCGACGTGCCGCTCGACAGCAAGGTCGTCGACGCGACCAGCCTGCGTGCCGCGTTGCTCGCGCTGCCCGGCATCGGCCCGTGGACCGTCGAATACGTCGCGATGCGGGCATGGCGCGACGCCGACGCGTGGCCCGCATGGGACCTCGTGCTGATGCAGTCGATCTGCGCGCGCGATCCGTTGCTCGTGCGGCCGACGCAGCAACGCACCCGTACCGACGCGTGGCGTCCATGGCGCGCGTATGCGGCCATGCATCTCTGGAACGAGGTGGCGGACCGCGCGGGCGCCGCACGCGGCGGCTGAAGTTGCACGGGCACGCGGGTCGAATAAAAGTGTGCGACGGGGCAGCGCGGAGAACCGGCCGGCAGGCTGATTCGTGCTGAAAACGGGCGGGACTGGCGGCCCTGAAGGGGCGCCAGAGCGGGCTCAAGCAGGCGTCGTAGCGAGATGTTAAAGTGCCCGCTACTGAAAATTCCGCCGAACGTTGTCGACCGCGCAGTGCTGCCCGCGAGCAGTCGAGCGGCACATGGCGGCCGACATCGCCCGACTCGCATCAATGCCAAACACGACGACACCTCCCCGCACGACCGACGCGTTCCTGCACCGCTTGTCCGTGCTGACCTCGGGCCCGCAGCGCGACGCGCTGACACGCGGTCTGCGCGGCATCGAAAAGGAAAGCCTGCGCGTCACGCAGGACGGTAAGCTCGCCTTGAGCCCGCATCCGCGCGCGCTGGGTTCGGCGCTCACGCATCCCTCGCTGACCACTGACTACTCCGAAGCACTGCTCGAACTGATCACGCCGGCCGAACACGACGTCGCGGTGACGCTCGAGAAGCTCGACACGCTGCATCGTTTTGTCTACGCGGAACTCGGCGACGAGATCCTCTGGAACAACTCGATGCCCTGCCTGCTGCCCGACACCGACGAAGGCATTCCAATCGCGCATTACGGCACGTCGAACATCGGCAAGCTGAAGTACGTGTACCGCATTGGCCTTGCGCTGCGCTACGGCCGCTCGATGCAGTGCATCGCAGGCATCCACTACAACTATTCGCTGAACGAAGAAGTGTGGCGGCTCCTGCATGCCGACCAGCAATCCACCGCCACCGCAGTCGATTTCCAGTCCGAACGTTATCTCGCGCTGATCCGCAATTTCCGCCGCACCAACTGGCTGCTGATGTATCTGTTCGGCGCGTCGCCGGCGCTGGATCGTCGTTTTCTCCGCGACCGCAAACACTCGCTGGAAACGTTCGACGCCGACACGCTGTACCGGCCGTACGCCACGAGCCTGCGCATGAGCGACCTCGGCTATTCGAACACCGCCGCGCAAGCCGCCCTGCATGCCGACTACGACACGCTACCGGGCTATCTCGACGCGCTCGCAAAGGCCGTGAGCCAGCCTTACCCGGCGTACGAAGCAATCGGCACGCAGCGCGACGGCGAGTGGGTGCAGATCAACACCAACGTCCTGCAGATCGAAAACGAGTTTTACTCGACGATTCGTCCGAAGCGCGTCACGCATCCGGGCGAGCGTCCGTTGCATGCCCTGGCCGCGCGCGGCGTGCAATACGTCGAAGTGCGCTGCATGGATATCGATCCGTTCGAGCCAAGCGGAATTTCGCTGGAGACATCGCGCTTTCTCGACGCGTACCTGCTCGTCTGCGCGCTCGACGACAGCGCGCCGTTGCCGCCGGCCGCCTATTGCGAAGCCAATCAGAATTTTGGCCGCGTGACGATGGAAGGGCGCAAGCCTGGCCTCGAACTGACGCGCGACGGCAGCCCCGTTGCGATGATGGATTGGGCCGACGAACTGATGAGCCAGATCGACACGGCGGCCGCCGCGCTCGACGAACTGCAGGGCGGCGACGAGCACGCGCGCGCCGTGGCGGTCCAGCGCGCGAAGCTCGCGGACGTGACGCTGACGCCGTCGGCACGTGTGCTGCAAATCATGCGCGACAAGCAGCAGAGCTTTCTCGCGTTCGGCCTCGAGCAAAGCGAAGCGCACGCCGCGTATTTCCGTTCGCGTCCGCTCGACGCCGCGCAAACGCAGGCATTCACTGAACTCGCTGCGCAGTCGCTGGCCGAGCAGAGCAAACTCGAGCGTGAAGAAGTCGGTTCGTTCGACGCATTCGTCGCCGCTTATCGCGCGTACACGTTGAACCGGTTCAGCGTCTGAACGACACGCATAGCGACATGACGAAAAGGCGGCCCACGTGTGGCCGCTTTTTTCTCGCCCTTTACTATCCGCAGGTAACGACTACGTGCCGTACGGCAGCGCGTCGAACGGGATCGGCAAATTCTCCGCGCCCTCTGACGATTCCCTGACGCAGATGAAACACCACACCAGCACCGTGGTCCAACCTGGTATGACACGCTCCCAGGCAGGAGGTATCGACGTGATGAACAAAGGTCTGTTGGCCGCGCTGTGTCTGGCAACAGCGGCGGGATGTTCGACGCAAGGGCAGGTCGATCCGGACGTCATGCAGATCGCGACGAAGCCGTTGACGTGTTCGAACAAAGCGGAATGCGACCTGTGGTGGCAACGGGCGCAGTCATGGGTGTCGAGCCATTCGACCTACAGGATTGAATCCGCGACCGACTCGCTGATTCAGACTGCCGGACCAGACGGCGGCAAGCGTGCGCTGGCGTATGAGATCACGCGCGCGGCGAACCCCGACGGCACGGCGACCATCGGCTTTGCCGCGCATTGCGACAGCTCGTTGGGTTGCAAGCCGAACCCCTGGGAAGCCGGCGCCGACTTCAAGCAATACGTGCGCGGCGTGGCTGCCGGCGCACCGCAAGGCGACGTGAAACCGTCTCCGCCAGCGGCGCCCACGGCCATGCATCCGGATTCCGCGCAAGGGCAGTCGATTCCGTCGAGCACTGGCGAAGCCCTGACGCAGTAGTGATGCCGTGATGAATACAAACGCGGGCGACGATGCGAAGATCTCGCATGGTTGCCCGCGTCAGCGTGCGAAGCATGGCGATAAAGCTCAATGCCCCATCGAAGGACCTGCGCCTTTGCGCGGCTTGGTAATCCACACCAGTATCGCAAGCACGAGAAACGCCGCGCAGGAAATGCGGAAGAAATCGTTGGTGGCCATCATGTACGCCTGGGCGGTCACCACCTGGTTCAATTGCGCGGTAGCGCCATCGCCGGAGAGTCCGATCCCCGCCAGCGCATTGGTGTAGGCGTTGGTATTCGCCGAATACACGTTCACCGAATCGGTCAGCATCGCGTGATGGGTGATCGTGTCGTTCTCCCAGAACGTCGTGCTGATTGCGGTGCCGATCGCTCCCGACAAGGTCCGGAAAAAGTTCGATAAACCCGACGCGCTGGCGAGCCGGTCGTCCGGGACGCTCGACAGCGTGATGGTCGTCATCGGCACGAAGAAGCAGGCCACGCCGATACCTTGCACGAGACGCGGCCAGATTACGTGATTGAACGGCACGTCGAGCGTAAACGTCGAGTTCCAGAATGAGACGAACGCGAACACGATGAACGCAAAGCTCGCCACCATGCGCAGGTTCAGCCGGTGCATGTTCTTGCCGATCAGCGGCGACAGGAACAGCGCGAGCAGGCCGACCGGCGCGGTCGCGAGACCCGCCAGGCCGGCGGTGTAGCCCATGACCGTTTGCAGCCACAGCGGGAAGATCACCACCGACCCGAAAAAGGCCATGAAGCCGAACGAAATGATCAGCACACCGAGCGCGAAGTTACGGTCCTTGAACAGCGAGAGATCGACGACGGGTTCTTTCTCCGTCATCTCCCACACCAGCAGGAACGCGATCGACACCACCGCGATCACCGCCAGCGCGACGATGAATGTCGAGTTGAACCAGTCACGATCCTTGCCGAGGTCGAGCATCATCTGCAGACACGACACGCCGATCACGAGCAACGCGAGGCCGACTGCATCGATGCGTTGACGGGTGGTCTTCGTCTCGCGGCCGCGCAGCAGCAGATAGGCGCACACCGCCGAGAACAGCCCGATCGGCACGTTGATGTAGAAGATCCACGGCCACGTGAAGTTGTCGGTGATATAGCCGCCCATCACGGGTCCGAAAATCGGCGCGCAAATCACGGTCATCGCCCAGAGGCCGAGCGCAAGCCCGCGCTTCTCCGGGGGATAGGAACGCATCAGGATGGTTTGCGAAAGCGGAACCATCGGCCCGGAGACCAGCCCTTGCACGAGCCGGAACGCGATCAGCGACTCGAAGTTGTGCGCGAAACCGCACAGCGCCGATGCAAGCGTAAAAAGCAGCACGGACAGCGTGAAGAGCCGCACTTCGCCGACGCGCCGCGCGAGCCAGCCTGTCAGCGGCACGGCGATCGCCGACGCCACCGAATACGACGAGATGACCCACGTGCCCTGGCTGGTCGCCACGCCGAGGCTGCCGGAAATGGTCGGCACCGCGACGTTCGCAATCGAGGTGTCGAGCACCTCCATGAAGGTGCCGAGCGCGAGGCCGACCGTCAGCAAGGCGAGCGCCCCGCCCTTGAGCGGGGCGGGTTCGGCGGCGGGCCGGGCAGCGGCGGAAGCCGTGGCGTCCATAAATTCTTCTCCTCAGTCGGGAAAGCTTGTCACGGCAGCTTTATTGCGCCCTTCGACTAGCGCACTTATATGCCGGAACATCCTCTGCCCAGACAGATATTCAAAGGCAAGGGCGCTTTCAAAAAACGCCTTTTGGGTTACTGGCCGCCGGACTCCGGCGAGGCCTCTTCGGGTGATTCTCCCTGCGACTCCGATGGCGGCCCCAACCCGCAGCCCGCGCCGAGTCCGTCGCCGGGACCGTTCGCAATGAAGCGGGCGAGCAGATCGATCAACGTCGCATGCTCGTCGGCGGAGAAGCCGCGCAATTGCTCGTTCAGCACCGCCGCGCCGAGACTGGGCAACTGGCGTGCCGCGTCGTGACCTTGCGGCGTCAGTTCCAGTTTCACCATCCGGCGATCGGCGTCACTGCGCGTGCGGACCACAAAGCCTTTCTTTTCAAGTCGATCGAGCAGACGCGTCATCGAGCCGCTGTCGTATGACATAGCGCGCGACAGCTCGAACGGTGTGCTGGCGCGCTGCGACGACAACATCACGATCACGCCGATCTGCTGTGCGGTCAGCCCGAGCGGTTTGACCGCGCGGTCGGTCCGCTCGACCAGCACGTTCCGCGCTTTCGTCAGGTAGTAGCCGAGACTCGTCGTCAGTTGAATCTCGTGCGCTTTGTAGGGACCGTCGATCATGGTGTTTCCAGAACGTCGGGAATCAGAAACGAAGTTTAGCTGCCTAAGCAGGCAAGTCAAATCAAATGACGCGCTGCCCCGGCCAACAGAAAAACAACACGAAACACGCGCGCGGCGCAAAGTATGTTGAAATTTAATTGCATAGTCAATATTATTACAGGCAACGAGTTACTCGCCTCCGAGCCCATGTTCTGACCGATTGTCTGCACGCCGCGAGCGCGCCGTGCAAAAAGGATTTCCCCCATGCTGTACCTCAAAAACACCCTTGGCGGCTTGAGCCGCTCCCTGACCGATTCCGCGTTGCATAGCTTCAAGGGGCCGCACCGCTGGTGGAAACTGGCGCTGTTCGCCGGGCTGTTCGTGTTGCCCGGCGGGTCGGTGGGGGTCGCGGTGCTGGCTTGGGCCGAGCATCGGCGGGGCAGGAGGGTCGGGCAGGCGACAGAGGTGAAGCGGGCCGCTGCGCCGCTCCTGACCGAGGGCATCACGACAGCGGCAGGCAACGCGACCCATGCGGCCAGTCCCGCAGCTGCCTGCCAGGCGCGTGGCGATGCGCCGTGCCGGGCGGCGGCGGGCCGACTGGCGCGCCAGACCACGTCGACGGAATCACGGGTTTAACGGCCCCGGCTGCCTGCCGGGCGCGCCGGTAACAGCACGTAACCATCGCGACACCCCAAGTAACACACCTGCGCGCATCCCCGCATTACCCTTTCAGTTTCCCGCGTTCACGCGGGCTCATACGCTAACATTCCGGCAGACCAAGATTTCGCCCGGCCGACGGTGCCGCCATCGGCCGCATTGCGGCGTCCAGAAGGAATTCATTGCATGCAGTCTGATCGAATCTCGCGCGCGCGGCCGCTTGCGCCTCGCGCCCTGACCATTGCGATAACAGCGGCCCTCGCCACGTTGCTGGCCGCTTGCGCCGTCGGCCCCGACTATAAGCGGCCGGCCACGGAGATTCCCGCGTCGTTCAAGGAGGCCGCCCCCGGCTGGAAAGTCGCCGAACCCGCCGACCAACACGATCGCGGCGACTGGTGGACAATCTACGAAGACCCGCAACTCAACGCGCTCGTAGACAAGCTGAACGCCGCGAACCAGACCGTCGCGCAATTCGCCGCCACCTATCGGCAGGCACGCGCGCTGGTCAGCGAGGCGCGTTCGGCGTATTTCCCGGTGATCGGCGCTTCGGCGGGCGCGACGCGTTCCGGCAACGGCATCGCATCGAGCGGTAGTTCGACGACCGGCAGCAGCCGCTCGGGCGTCGGCAACAGTTTCAACGTGCAACTCGACGCCAGCTGGGAGCCCGATCTGTGGGGTTCGGTCACTCGCTCGGTCAACGCGCAGACAGCGGGCCAGCAGGGCGCGGCCGCCGATCTGGCGAACGCCAGGCTGTCCGCTCAGGCCACGCTCGCGCAAACCTATTTCTCGCTACGCGCGCTCGACTCCACCCAGAAGCTGCTCGACGACACCGTCGCGGCTTATCAACGCTCGCTGCAACTCACGCAGAACCAGTACGCCGCAGGTGTCGCCGCGCGCTCGGACGTGATTCAGGCGCAAACGCAGTTGCAGTCCGCGCAGGCCGCCGCGATCGACAACGGCATCCAGCGCGCGCAGGACGAGCACGCGATCGCCGTCCTGATCGGCGTGCCTGCCTCGGTCTTCACGCTGCCGCCAATGCCGCTCACCGCAACCCCGCCCGCCGTGCCCGCGCAGATGCCGTCGGCGCTGCTGGAGCGGCGTCCGGACATCGCGTCGGCGGAACGCAAGGCCGCCGCCGCGAACGAGCAGATCGGCGTGGCGATTGCGGCGTTCTTCCCGACGCTGACGGTGTCGGCCACCGGCGGCTTCGAGAATTCGGTGTTCTCGCAGCTGCTGACCGCGCCGTCGCGCTTCTGGACGGTCGGCCCGCAACTCGCGGCCACGCTGTTCGACGCCGGTCTGCGCAAGGCCCAGACCGAAGCCGCCCGCGCCACCTACGACGCGGACGTCGCCAGCTACCGTCAAACGGTGCTGGCCGCGTTCCAGGACGTCGAGGACAACCTCGCGTCGCTGCGCATTCTCGAACAGGAAATCGTCGTGCAGCGGCAAGCGGTGGACTCGGCCCGGCAGGCACTCGCCATCGTCACGAACGAGTACAAGGCGGGCACCGTCGGCTTCGTCAACGTGCTGACCGCGCAGACCACGGCGTTCACGGCCGAGCAGAAGCTCGAGAGCATCGCTGGGCAACGGATGGTGTCGTCGGTGGGTCTGGTGAAGGCGCTGGGCGGCGGCTGGGAGGCATCGCAGATGAATCGCGAAACCGGCGACGTGGCCGCGCCGGCGCCGTTGCCGGCGGCATCGGCGGTGCCCGTCGCGCAGAGCGGGGCCGCGCCGCAACAGCAGGTTCAGAGCAGATAAGCGCCGCGCCGCTCGCCGGTGCGAAGCAAAAGAGGCATGGCCGCGAAATGCGCCCGTGCCTCTTTTTTATCCTGCCAGCGCAACCGGGCAGGCGACCCGCACCGTCGCGCCAGCCGCAAACGTCGGTGCGCGAACCTCAGTGTGCAAACGTCAACGTCACCGTATCCGGTCCGCTCGGCCGGCCCAGCAGATTCAATAGCCCTGCGAGGTTTTCACGCGCTTCGGGGGCGGCACTGGCGGTGCCGTGAAACGACGTCGACGCGGCAGATATCGTGCCGTTGCCGTTGAGCATCAGCGGGCCCTTGAGGGTCGTCAGATCGAGCGTGGACGATGCGCCTTGCGCCTGAAAGGTCACGCGGTACGAGCCGAGCGGCTTGACCAGCGAGACGCGCGAACTGACATCGTTCAGCGTCACCGTCAGCTGGCCGAACGCTTCCCGGTTGAAGCTGCGCCAGTCGGACCAGGAAAGCTGCACATTGCCCTGCAGATCGAGCGTATTGAAGGGTGCGCCGAGACCGCTCAACAGCGAAGCCGGCACGGCGATCGTGCCGGGCGTGACGGTCGCGCTGCGCGGCGTGGCGTCGACCGTGATCGGGTCGGGCATCGCCTCGCTATGCCGCATGACCATACGCACCCGGCCGGTGAACAGCGGCCAGAACGCCGTGCTCCATTCGATCCGGCCAGGCAGCAGCGTCGCCGCGCTCATGTCGGAGCCGGCGGCCAGCATCAGCGTGGCCGAGCCATGCCAGAGCGAGCCGGCCGGGTCGACCAGATTGACGTGGCCGCGCGTTTGCCGCGCGAACTGCGGCGTGATCCAGGCAGCCGGCAACAGAGAGAGCATCACCGCCGCGGAGGCCAGCCCGCCCACCACCGCCCACGGCAGCGCGACGCGTACGCGCCGCATCCAGTAACTCATGCGAAACCCCGTAGCGACGCGCTCATTTCGCGGTCGACGGCTGCAACGACGCCGTCAGATCCACCTGGCCGTCGTCCTTCAGCGCGGTGACATGCGCCTCGGCGATCTGCACCTTGAACTGCTTGCGCGCATCGTCGACCCAGCTGGTCCACGCCGGGAACGACGCGTTCTTCATCTGGATCTGCACCGCGTTGCCGATCACCTGCACCTGCGTGGCAGCAAGCCCGTGATCGCTGAGCGACGCGGAGAGCGCATCCTTGAGCGCGGCGCCGGTCGGCGCGACGCCTTGCGCGACCGCCGAGAGCGCGCGCGCTTCGTTCGCCTGCGCGGTCATTTGCGCGAGTTGGTGCTGCAGGCTGGGCAGCGATTCACGCAGATGCGCGCGGCCTTCCTGCGCCGGCGCCCACAGCACCGACCACGCGAGCACCACGGCGAGCACACCGCCGCCCCACGTGATGATGGCTTTTTCGCGCTCGGTGCGCTGGTCCCAGAAGCCGGCCCATGTTTGAGCGAGTTCAGCTTTCATTGTCCGTTCCTGATGGTCCACTTGCCGGTATTGCTGTCGATCGCGCCGCTCAGCCCGTTGCGTCCGAGCCGCTTCGCGAAGTCGGGGTCGAGCTTGACCTCGGGCTTGAAGGTCACATCGAGCCGCCGGTCGTGATAGTCGAGCGCCGCGATGCCGTTGACCGGCACCGGCGCGAGCGAGCGCGCGAGGCCGTCGGCGAGCGACAGGAAGTCATCCGGCGACAGTTCGCCCGCCGCCACGCGCAGCTGCTGCAACTGGCGCGACATCTGGCCGGGCGCATCGAGCACGACCGTCGTCTTCGGGAAGGTGTTGAGCAGCAGCTCGGTCATCTGCGTGCTGATCGCGTCGCGTTGGCGCGCGAGCATCAGCCACTGCACGTTCGCGCCGACAATCGCGATGATCAGCGCGCCGATCGCCAGCAGCACCGGCAGGCGCAGACGCCGCAGCGTCGCGCGGTCGAGCCGCCACGGCTGCGACGCGAACTCGAACTGACACAGATCGAAGCGGCACTCCAGCGCGCGCCGCGCGAGCTGCTCGAACGGCAACGGACTCGCGCCGTGAATATGCGCGGCGAGGCGCGCCGGGCTGTTCGCGGCGAGACCCGGCTCGTTGCCCGGCACTTCGGTCAGCATGTACAGCGAGACGGACGCCGCGCCGGCGAGCGCGCCGAGCGTCGTGTTCACCGCATTGGCCGGCACCGCCATACCTTCGCCTTGCGCCCCACGCGCAATCGCCAGTTCGACGCGCGGCACGTCGCTCTCGACCACGCCTTCCAGCAGCAAGGCGGGCGCGGTCGGCACCACCGCGCCGAGCACGGCGGCCACCATCGGCACCACGGCGGCGACATCGGGCGCCACCACGGGCGCGACGCCCGGCAGCGCCGTCGCGACGTCGGCCGAGCCCGCCAGCGTGGGCTCGCCCGCGTCGACCAGTTCCGCGATTTCGGCGAGGGTAGCGGGCGCGGCTGCCTGCGGCAGGCAGCGCGTCACCGGCACGGCACGCAAGCTGCGGTGACCGGCCGTCGTGAATGCCTCGCAGATAAAGCGGAACCAGCCACGGTCGATGATCGCGAGCAGCTGCCGGCCGCCCGCGGCCGGTTGCGGATCGACGGCGATGTGACAGGTTTGCGGGTCTTGGATCAGCTGATCCTCGACGATGTTGGGCAAGGCCTGACGCAGCTTCGGACCGCGCAGCGGCGGCAGCGTCGTGGGCATCATCAGCAGGTCGCGCGCGGCGACCATCAGCACCGTCGACGTCGCGCGCGGCAGCAGCGCGAGCGCCGAGCGGCCGGCGCGCTGGGTGCGGCCCGACTTGTCGAGCAGAACGAACGGCAGCTCGGGCAATTGCCATTCCTGCGATGGCACCGCCGGATCACGCGGCGGCAGTAGGACGATCAGCGTGCTCAAAGGCCACTCTCTCCGGGAATTGCGTTATTCATAGTTGGTCTTGTACCCGCACGATACGCGTAGTGTGAGTCATCGCGTCGCGATAGACGAGCGTCGTGCGGTCCACCTCGGCGCGTTCGTGCTGCACGCGGCCGTGGATCAAAAAGTAGTTCGAGTTGACGTCCATTTCGGCCGGATCGATCGCGACCGATTGCACGCCGGCGCCGCGCAACGCGAGCTGCACGTCGCTGACGTTGTGGAAGAACACCGTCGTGCGGCTCGCGACGAAACTTTGCGCGGCCGACTGGCTCATGCCCGGCACGACCGCCGCGATCACTTCGGCCGACGCCGTGTTCATGTTGAGCGCCGTGACGGTCGGCAACACCGTGACGAAGGGGCGCAAGCGCGCGACCATCTCCGGTGTGTAGCCGGGAATGTCGAGCAGCGAATCGACACCGGTCATTTGCAGCGGCGCGACCGCCGCGTTGTCGTCGCCGTCTTCGATGCCGGGTTTGTCGGTGAAGCTGCCGCCGGTGGCGCCGCCTTGAATGGTCGGCGTCGCGGATGTCGTCGAGCCGCTGGTGGACGTGACGCTCTGGAAGCGGGTCGCCGACTGCGAGAGACTGTTGCGCACCTGTACGGCAGTGGCTTTCGCGAGCTGGCTGTTCACGCCGAGCGACACCAGCAGGCGCTGATACGCGCCGATCTGTTCGTCGTTCAGCTGCATCACGCCGGGCGCGGGGCTCGCCACCAGATTGCGCAGATTGAATTTCGCCTGCGCGTCTTCGATCGAACCGGACAGATAGGTTGCCGCGCCTTGCTCGGCACGGACCTCGCCGATCTGGCCAAGGAAATCGGACAGGCGCGTCTTCGCGATCGGCACGCCCCACAGTCCGCCCAGATAGGTGATGCCGGCCGACGTATCGCCTTCCGAGCGCAGGATCAGACGGGTCCAGTCCAATGCGCCGCGCGCGACCCATTGCGCCTGCGAAAGCAGCCGCTGGTTTTCGATCCGGCGAATCTGCACCTGCTGGCGCCAGAGCATGCCCGAGACCAGAATCGCCGATAACGCGACGACCAGCAGCGCGCTGATGATCGCCGCGCCTTGCTCTCGTGCGCGAGATGGCGAGCGCGAAGAAGATGAAAAGCGTCGCGGAGATGAGCAAGAGAATTTCATATCATTCTCCGACGAGAAAAACCCGCGTCACAGGCCGCGCCAGCGAGCGCGCCCCGACGCTCACTTCGAGCCCCGTCACCGAGCGCGGCAACGGCGCATTGCCGAGCTGCGGCACCTTCAGGTTGTTGTCGGCCTCGGTGATCGCGCTCTGCACGTCTTTCATCTGCGTGGTCCAGCCGACCTTCGGCACGTAGAGCCGCGCGGAGATCGCACCGACGCCGCCCATCAACGGCACCGCGCTCCAGCCTTCGCCTTCGCTGCCGCGCAAAGCGCGTCGCAATTCGCCGGCATTGGCAAGCGGCGGCGACGCGTAACGGATCACGCGTCCATTGGACACCTGGTAGCGCACCACCTGCAGGCGCGGCGCCGTGCCCGGCAAGTTCATCTGCCGCACGATCTGCAGCGTGTTGCCGGACAGTGAAATTGCCGCCTGCCCGGACTCGTCGTCGGACGCGGCCTGCCGTGCGTCGATCCGCATCTGGTCGAATACCTGCGCAAAGACACGTTCTTCCTCCATCGCGTTCGTGATGGTGGTGCGGCCGCGAATGATCTGGTCGAGCCCGCGCCACGACAGCACGGCGATCACCGCCATGATCGCGATCGCCACCAGCAATTCGATCAGCGTGAAGCCGCGCGCGCCCGATCGGCGGCGGCGCTCAGAGCGAGCGGTTGTTTTCATTCGCGACCACCGTGACCATCTGAGCGAGATTGCCGGAACGCCCAGGCATCGTCACCATCACTTCCACACGACGAAACACCGGATTCGGCGTCGCCGTCACATGCTCGGTGCAGATCAATTGCAAATTGCCCTGCGAGCAATCGAAACTCGTCGCGCCGACGTTCGGCCACGCATGCGTCAGACGCAACTGCGCGAGCGTATTGTCCGCGCTCCAGCCGGCCAGCAGGCGGCGATGCAGATCGGCTTCGCCGCTCGCGAGACTGCCGACCGCGCGCAACGACGCCGATAGCGCCACCGCGATGATCGCAAGCGCGACCAGCACTTCGATCATCGTGAAACCGCGTTGCGCGCGTCGGGCACGCTGGCGAGCGGTCCTGCTGCTGCAACGACGCATCTCAGTGCACCTCATAGCGGCCATTGCCGGTGCCGACGATTGTCGCGCGCCCCGCCGCCGAAAACAGCGTGATCTGCACCGGTACGTCGATCGCTTCGGTGCCGAAGACGACGCGGCTCGGCTGCGAATCCGAGCCCGGATAGCTGATCGTCACGCCGGTCACGCCGCCTTCCCACTGACGGGGCCCGAGCAGATCGTCGCGCAGCGGACGCCACCCGTCTTCAGTGCGTTGATCAAACCGGAAGCCGCCCTCGACCGGTTGCCACGCGATGGGCCGCGCGCGCACCTGGGCTTCGTCGCCGGCCGATTCGAACAGCAGCGCGAGACGCTGCGCTTCCTCGTTCAGATCGGTGCGCGGATTGCGCGTCATCGTCAGCGCGGTCAACGATACCAGCAGGCCTGCGATGACCAGCACCACCATCATTTCGAGCAGCGTGAAGCCCGCGTCGCGGCGCCGGCTGCCGGCGAGGCGCGAACGACGCGCGCCAGCGCACGCCGCGCGCGGCGGCGAGACCGGACACGGAGTGTCCACAGGGGACTTGCAAGCGGACATACGCATAGTGCCGGCCACGAAACGATCAACCAAAGATCAAACGACGATGTATCGATAAAGCGTGCGAGCATCACTGCAGAGCAGCGCGGGCATCGCGCGCGGGAGAATCAAAAGTTGTGCAGCGCGCCTATTGCCACGAGCCGACATCGGAGTCATTGCCTTCGCCGCCGGCCTTGCCGTCCGCGCCGTAGCTGAACACGTCGATCTCACCGTGCACGCCCGGATTCAGATACTGATACGCGTTGCCCCACGGATCGTTCGGCAGACGCTCGAGGTAGCCGCCGTCCTTCCAGTTGCTCGGCACCGGATCAGTGCTCGGCTTTTCGATCAGCGCGCGCAGGCCTTGCTCCTGGGTCGGATAACGGCCGTTGTCGAGACGATACAGCTTCAACGCCTGCATCATCGTGCCGATGTCCTGCTTGGCGGCGACCCGGCGCGCTTCGTCCGGACGGCTCATGATTTTCGGCACGATCAGCGCGGCGAGAATGCCCAGAATCGCGATGACGACCATGATTTCGATCAGCGTGAAACCGCGCTGACGACGGCTGCGCGAACCCGCGATATCAGTGCGGCGAGTGGTCGACAGTTGCATAGCTTGCTACCTCTTTTCAGGTGAAATTTTCGACTGGGCGGGGTTCGCTGGTCAGCTATCAGGCCGCTATTGAACACGCCCGGGCGGTCATTTTAATGTCATGGTGTTGAAGGGTTCCAACGCCACGCAATTTCCACAATAGTCCGTACAATGATGCGCATGAACGCCATCCAAATCCGCCTTCTGTCGCTCGCGCTGTTCGCCGTTTTTTGCGCGACGCTGACCTACTGGGTCATCACGCTCACCACGATGTCCGGCGCGCCGTTGCCCGCCGCCGCCGCGCACGCGCAGGTCTCGACCGACCAGGCCGCCACGCTGTTCGGCGGTCAGCTCACGCGCAGCGTCAACCAGGACGTGCATCTGTTCGGCATCCTCGCCTTGCGCGAAGGCGCCGCGGCCATCGTCAGCGTGGGCGGTGAACCGCCGCATGCGGTGTCGCTCGGCAGCACGCTGATGCAAGGCGCCAAACTTTCCGAGGTCCGGGCCCGCTCGATCATCATCGACCGCAACGGCGCGCACTCCGAAGTCTTTCTGCCCGCCAACGCCAGCGGTCCTACGATCTACGTGCGCTAAACACCGGCGCTGAAGCGAATGCGCGCGGCTTGCGCGCTTTTATCTGGACTATGCTTTTTGCCTGCGTTTTGCCGGATTAACGCATCAATCAGCTTCAACCGCTTCAGCTCACCTCAACCGATTGTGCGGCGCCCGCCGTCCGTCAAACCCGCACGCCGCGCAATCCGGTCTCCTCACGCATCACTGCACGAGGTTGTTCAACTCGATGATCGGCAGCATCACCGCCAGCACGATCACGAGCACCACGCCCCCCATCGCCAGAATCAGCAAGGGCTCGAGCAGGCTCGTCAGGAACATCGTGCGGCGCTCCAGTTCGCGTGCCTCGCCGTCGGCCGCACGGTCGAGCATGGTCGTCACGTCACCGGTCGCTTCGCCCGAACGGATCAGGTGCACCAGCACCGGCGGAAACGTCTTCGTATTGCCGAGCGCGCGCGATAACGACGTGCCTTCGCGCACGCGCACGATCGCGTCGTCGATGTTCTCGCGCATCGCGTTGTTGCTGAGCGTTTCGGCGGCGGCTTGCAGGGCGCGCAGAATCGGCACGCCCGCTGCGGTCAAAATGCCGAGCGTGCTGGCAAAGCGCACGGTGTTATAGCCGCGCACGAGCTTGCCGAGCAGCGGCGCGGTCAGCAGCCAGCGGTCGAACGCGAGGCGCGGGCCCGGTTGCCTGAGCACCGAGCGCACCAGATACGCCACACCGAGCACGCCGATCAGCACCGCCCACCACCAGCTACGCACGAAGCCGGACAGCGCCATCATCATCACCGTGAGGATGGGCAGTTGCTGCTTGGTGCTGGCGAACACGTTCACCACCTGCGGCACCACGTAGCTCAACAGAAACGTGACGATGCCGAACGCGATGAGCGTCACGATGCCCGGGTACGTGAACGCGAGCACGATCTTCTGCTTGAGCGCGTTGCGTTGCTCGATGTAGTCGGCGAGGCGCGACAGCACCAGCCCGAGCTTGCCGGTGTGTTCACCGGCGGCGACGAGCGCCCGATAGATTTCAGGGAAGTCCTTCGGATGCTGCGTCAGCGCATTAGCGAGCGAATGGCCGCCGAGCACTTCGGCGCGAATCGACGCCATCAGTTCGCGGATATAGTCACGCTCCGATTGCTCGGTGAGCACGGCGAGCGCTTCGTCGAGCGGCAAACCGGCAATCAGCAGACTGGCCAGCTGGCGCGTGAGGATCGCCTGTTCGCGCTGCGACAAACGCCGCCCGAGCGACAGCCGTTGATTGCGCTCGCCGCGCACGCGCGATGCGGCGGGCTCCACGACGAGCGGCGTGAGGCCTTGCGAGCGCAGGTTGGTACGCGCGCTGCGCGCGCTGTCCGCGTCGAGCACGCCTTTTTGCGCCTTGCCCGCCGCGTCGATTGCTTCGAAACGAAATGCCGGCATGCGTTTACGCTCCGCCCGTCACGCGAATCACTTCTTCCAACGAGGTCAGCCCGGACTCGAGCCAGCGGTTCGCATCCTCACGCAACGTACGCATGCCTTGCTCGCGGCCGGCCGTGAGAATCTCCGCATCGGCCGCATTGCGGTGGACCAGCGTGCGGATCGACTCGTCGATCAACAACAGTTCGTAGACGCCGCGCCGTCCCGCATAACCGGACTGGCCGCATTTGTCGCAGCCCACCGGATGCCAGCGCACGCGCCCGTCGTCCTCGGTGCGCTCTTCGCGGCACACCGGACACAGCCGCCGCACGAGCCGCTGCGCCAGCACGCCGAGCAGCGACGAGGCGAGCAGATACGGCTCGACACCCATGTCGGTCAGACGCGTGACCGCGGAGGCCGCGTCGTTCGTATGCAGCGTTGCCAGCACGAGGTGGCCGGTGAGCGACGCCTGCACCGCGATCTGCGCGGTTTCGAGGTCGCGGATTTCACCGATCATGATGACGTCCGGGTCCTGCCGCAGAATCGAGCGCAACGCGCGCGCGAAGGTCATGCCGATCCGCTCGTTGACCTGTGTCTGGCCGATGCCGGAGAGGTCGTATTCGATCGGGTCTTCGACCGTCATGATGTTGGTCGTGGTCGTCTCGAGCCGCGACATCGCCGCATACAGCGTGGTCGTTTTGCCCGAGCCGGTTGGGCCGGTCACCAGCACGATGCCGTGCGGCTTGCCGATCAGCTTGTCGAACTTGACGAGCGTGTCGGACGCCATGCCAAGCGCTTCGAGGTTCAAACGCGACGCGTCTTTTTCCAGCAGACGCAACACCGCGCGCTCGCCGTGGCCCGTCGGCAGCGTCGACACTCGCACGTCGACCGGACGCCCACCGACGCGCAACGTGATACGGCCGTCCTGCGGCAAGCGTTTCTCCGCGATGTCGAGCTGCGCCATGATCTTGATCCGCGAGATCAGCGCGCCGTGCAGCGCTTTCTTCGGGCGCACGACGTCGCGCAGCGTGCCGTCGACCCGGAAGCGCACCACGGAAGCATTCTCGAACGGCTCGATGTGAATATCCGACGCCTGTTCGCGCGCCGCTTGTGTGAGCAGCGCGTTGATCATGCGGATGATCGGCGCGTCGTCTTCGGATTCCAGCAGATCCTCGACCTCGGGGATGTCCTGCATCAAACGCGACAGATCGACTTCGCCTTCTACTTCACCGACCACCTGCGCGGCGCTGCCGTCCTGGCGCGCATACGCCTGGTTGATCGCCTGCGCGAGTTCGTCGGCAGGCAAACGTACAACCGACACCACGCCGAAGTTGCGCGTGATTTCGGCGAGCGCGGCTTCGCTGGTGCGCTCGCTGATCCACACTTCGAGGCTGTCCGCGTGCTGATGCGCGACCAGAATCTGACCGTTGCGGGCGAAGCCGTATGGCACGAGCCGCGCGGCGAGCGGCGAGGGCGCGGCGCGCTCGCCGTTGGCGGAGTCGCCGCCCTGAGCGCGGTGCGCTGTTTGCGCGGGCGCCTGAATCACGGACGCGCTCCCGGTGATGCGGTGGTCGGCTCCGTGCCGGTCGTCGGATAGGGCGTTGTGACCGGCTGCGGGGCGGTTTGCTGCGCCGGCTGCTGGCTCGACTGGGGCACGGCTTGCGGTACGGCCTGTGGCGCCTGCTGCGGTACCTGTTGCGGCGCCGCCTGCTGACGGCGCATCTGGTTCAGATCGAACAGGTTCATCGCGGGCGGCACGCCCTGGCTCGGGCCGAGCGGCATCGGCGGCATCACCGGATCGTCCTTGTCCCTCATCACGTTGTTGTCCGACCTGTACGCGCCCTGCACACCCTGGATGTAGTCGTAACGGTTCGACGTCACGGCCTGCGCGGTATCGCGGTCGTTGATGATCACCGGGCGCAGGAACACCATCAGGTTAGTCTTCTCGCGCGTCTTCTGTTCGGAGCGGAACAGCTGACCGAGCCACGGAATGTCGCCGAGCAACGGCACCTTGCTGTTGCTGACCTGGTAGTTGTCCTGCATCAAACCGCCCAGCACGATGATCTCACCGTTGTCGGCGAGCACCGTGGACTGGATCGAGCGCTTCGTGAACTGCGGGCCCGACGGGTTGGTCACCGCGTTCGTGGTGCCGTTCACGATCGCCGAGTCTTCGGTGTAGAGCTGCAGCTTCAGAATGCCGCCGTCGGTGATCTGCGGCTTCACGTGCAGCGTCAGACCGACGTCGACGCGGTCGAATGTGTTGAACGCCGCGCTCGTGGCGCCGCTCGTGAGGTTCGAATACGAACCGGTCTGGATCGGCACGTTCGTCCCGACGACGATCTTCGCTTCCTCGTTGTCGAGCGTGATCAGGTTAGGCGTGGACAGCACGTTCGCGTCGGCGTTTTGCGACAGCGCCTGCAGCAGCGCGCCGAGCCCTTGCACGCCGAAAATGTTGTGAATCCAGCCGACGTTCAGGCCCTGCTGCAAAGCCCCGTTGCCGAGCGCCGTGGCAAGCCCGCCGGTGGTGCCGGCCGCCGCGGCGGCCGCCGTCAGGTTGATGATGCTGTTGCTCGATCCGGTCTGCAGGTTCGTGCCGGCGAACACCGAGTTGTTCGCGATCTGCCACTGAATGCCGAGGTTGCCGCTCGTGTTCGAGTTCAACTCGACGATCAGCGCCTCGATGTAGACCTGCGGGCGGCGTGCGTCGAGCTGATCGATCACCGCGCGCAGATTGCGGTACACCGGCTCGGCCGCCGTGATGATCAGCGAGTTGGTGGCGGAGTCCGCCTGGATCATGCCGCCGGCCTGGTTGTCCTCGCCCTTCTCCTTGTCGCCACCGAGCAGGCTGCCGGAACCGGAGGCATTGTTGCCGCCCGAGCCGCTGCCGGTCAGCGGCGAGGACATCGAGCTGCTGTTCAGTCCGCCCGACGGCAACGGCGGGGTGCCCGAAGTGCCCGTCGAATTGCCGCCCGAGAAGCCGCCGCCGCCGCCGCCCTGGTTGAACGAATTCGCTTCACCCGAGCCGCTCGACGAGCCGCTGTCGCCGCCCTTGCCGAGCATGCCGCGCAGCGTCTTCGCGAGCCGCGTGGCGTCCGCGTTGCGCAGCGCCACGACGTGCATGTTGCCAGGCATCGTGGTCGGCATGTCGAGCTGCTTGGCGAGTTCCTTCGCGGTGGCAAGACGCCCGCCGTTCGAGGCGCGGATCATCAGCGAGTTGGTGCGCGGATCGGCGGTGACCGAGACCTTCAGCGTCGCGTCGGTGCTGCCGATCGCGCCGGGGTCGAGCATCTTGGTCATCTGCGCGGCGATGTCGATCGCGTTGCCGTTTCTCAGCGGCACGACGGCGACCGCCTGGCCCGCCGCGGTATCCACGCCCGCGATAATCTGCGCGATGCGCCGCACGTTATCGGCGTAGTCGGTGACGACGATCGTATTGTTGGCCGGGTAAGCGGCCACGGTGTTGTTCGGCGAAATTAGCGGACGCAGCACCGGCAGCAGATTATTGGCCGATTCGTTCTTTAGCACGAACACCTGCGTGACCACCTGGTCGCCGCGCGCGACAGGCGCATTGCCGACGTAGGTCGGCACGCCCTGCAGCTTGGCGTCGGCTTCCGGCACGACCTTCAGCACGCCGTGGTCCTGCACCAGCGCGAAACCCTGCATGCGCAAAGCGGACTGCAGGGTCTTGAGCGCCTGGTCCTCCGGCACTGAATTTTCCGACACGAGGTTCAACTGGCCCTTCACACGCGGGTCGACGATGATCGTTTTGCCGGTGGCCGCGCCGATCGCCTTGGCAACCTGGTCGATATCGGCGTTCACGAAGTTGAGTGTCACCTGAGCCTGTGCTGTCTGCGCGGTGATCAATCCAGCCACCAGCAGCGCCGTTGCAACGCGACGCAAAGCCATACAATTTCTTCTCATGGGTTGTGATATCGATGCCGGCAGCCGATGCTGCCGACGGTCATGCAGTGCGGACACGGGGGTAAGCCACCACCCTGCCGGTCTGTGGATCGGCCTCGCGGACCAAGGTCGCTGCGGGCTCCGACCGTCCGACGTCCGAAAAAAATGAACAGTAACAGTTTTTCATGTCCGATTTGTCACAAAACGGGCGGTGATGTGCGATTCCCCTGAAAGCCCGCACCGTTTGTCATGCAATTGAAAGGTAGACGGCGCTTGGTGAAACCGGCAGAGCGCTTCGTTTTCCGTCCGCTTATGTCTGTTAGCTAACTTGACGCGGGTCGGACTGCCGGTATGATACGAGCCGTTCGAGTCTCCGGTTGAGAGTTTGCTGACGCGGGTTTTCCCGGATGTTGGACAAAGGCCCTACCGGCGTGCCCTAGCGGCTGTCGTCGGCTGGAATATGGCCGGATAAATGCCTTACCAACCCTTACTCTTGCGATTTTACTTAGTCCTCTTGACCGATGAATCATGCCTTCGTCACCATCGCCGCGGGACTCGCCATGCTGGCAGCAGCGGGGTCAGCACGCGCCGATTGCTTCGACGAAGCAGCGAAGTACCAAAAAGTTAACCCGTTGATTCTACGCGCAATTGCATGGCAGGAGTCGCACAACCGGCCTGACGCGCAACACAAGAACGCCAACGGTTCGACCGACTACGGGGTGATGCAGATCAATTCGATCCATCTGCCCACGCTCGCCCAGTACGGCATCTCGCAAGGCACGCTGATGGAGCCGTGCAAGAACGTCTATATCGCGGCCTGGCATCTGCGCCGTCAGATGAACAAATACGGTAACACGTGGCAAGCGGTCGGCGCATACCACTCCGAGACACCCACTTTGCGCGACAAGTATGCGCAGCAGATCGTCGCTATTCTACGCAAGTGGAATCTGATGCCGGCTACACGTTGAGCGTGCGGTTTTTTCGAGCAGGCCTGTTTGGGCTGTCTGCCGCTGGCGTCTGTCGTGATTATCGCCCTCATTTTCCCTTTTTCGAGTCCGCTTCCCGCCTGACTGCTTGACGCATTTCGCGGTCTGCCCGTGAGCGCGCATCGGCATTTTCCACATCGTGTCGTCCTGGCGTTCATGCTGCCGCCCGATTTCCAGACACGCTGGCCAAGCCCCGCCGATCCAGCCAGTCACGCGGCGGCCGCCCGTTTTGATGCACAATGCGGCTTCGTGCTGCCGTCGAGCCCAAGCGTCAAACCGGTCGCGCAGTCATGCGGCCCCAAGCCCGGCACGCCCTCCAATCCTCTTGCTTTTCCGTACTGCGATGAACCAGCCGCTATTGCCCGTCACCGTGCTCTCCGGTTTTCTGGGCGCCGGCAAGACCACGCTCCTGAACCACATTCTCGCGAATCGCGCCGGTTTGCGCGTGGCCGTGATCGTCAACGACCTGGCCGCCGTCAACGTCGACGCGACGCTCGTGCGCGATACCGCCACGCTGTCGCGCGTCGAAGAGCGGCTCGTCGAACTGTCGAACGGCTGCATCTGCTGCACGCTGCGCGACGATCTGGCAGTCGAGATCAAACGCCTGGCCGCCGAACAGCGTTTCGATGCGATTCTGATCGAATCGACCGGCGTTGCCGACCCGATGCCGATCGCCGAAACCTTCACCTTCGTCGACGATGCAGGCGCTTCGCTCGCCGACGTCGCACGGCTCGACACGATGGTGACTGTGGTCGACGCGTTCAACTTCCTGCGCGACTACGGTTCGGCCGACGCGCTCGCCGAGCGCGGCATCGCCGCGACCGACGAAGACGACCGCACCATCGTCGAATTGCTGATCGAGCAGATTGAATTCTGCGACGTGCTGGTGGTGAACAAGGCCGACCTCGTGAGCGCAGACGAGCTCACGCGTTTGCAACGCATCCTCGCGCGCATCAACCCGCGTGCGGTGCAGGTGGTCAGCCGCTTCGGCGCGGTGCCGCTCGCGCAAGTGCTGAACACCGGCCGGTTCGATTTCGACGAGGCGGCGAGTGCGCCGGGCTGGCTCGCGTCGCTCAATCATGAGCACGGCCACGGCCATGCGCCTCAAGGGGAAGCGGACGAGTTCGGCATCGGCAATTTCGTTTATCGGGCGCGCCGGCCGTTTCATCCGGAGCGGCTGTGGGCGCTGCTGCATCAGGAGTGGAAGGGCGTCTTGCGCGGCAAGGGCTTCTTCTGGCTCGCGACGCGCAACGACATTGCCGGTTCGCTGTCGCAGGCCGGCGGCGCTTGCCGGCATGGTCCGGCGGGCATGTGGTGGGCCGCGCAGGACCGCAGCGAATGGCCGGACGGCGACGAGGAACTGGCCGCCGAAATCGCCGGCGACTGGTACGGCGATCCGGACGATCTGAGCATTGGCGACCGTCGCCAGGAGCTAGTGCTGATCGGGGTCGGCATCGACCCGGCGCAGTGGACGGCGAAGTTCGACGCGTGTCTGCTGAGCGACGGCGAATACGCATTGGGGCCGCAGGGCTGGCAACAGTTCGCCGATCCGTTTCCCGCCTGGGATTTCGACGAAGACGATCACGATCATCATCATGATCACGACGGTCATGGGCATGATCACGACCACCGTCACGACTGAACGGCGTCACCCCGCGTCGATGCGATCAAAAAGGCCGCGACGTGTGTCGCGGCTTATCCCGCGCACAACGCGCAGCCGAAAAAAAACCCGCCGTTGGCGGGTGTCAACTGCCTGGCAGCAATCTGCTTAGCGCTTGTTGACCGCGTCCTTGAACGCCTTGCCTGCCGTGAACTTGACGGTCTTGGCTGCCGGAATCTTGATGGTTTCGCCGGTCTTGGGGTTACGCCCCGTACGCGCTGCGCGCTTGCCCGAACCAAAGCTACCGAAGCCAATCAACTGGACCGCATCGCCTTTCGACACAGACTTCTTGATCACTTCAAGCAACGTGTCCAGCGTTTCACCGGTTTGAGCCTTGCTGGCGCCCGTCTGTCCTGCGACGGCGTCGATCAGTTCCTGTTTGTTCATTAAGGTTCCTTTCTGAGTTTAGGTTGATACGAACAGCGCGAACGCGCCGATTATACGTGCGCGGCCGCGCCGTCGAGCAGCTACGGCTCCGGATCCCCCGGATCCGGTAGCACAGGACAGATGACTGTCCATTGGCCGTGCTGCCGCTCAATTCGCGGCGCTTGCTATGATAGCGCAGCGCAAACCCAATCAGGATAAGGGTTTCGAAGAATTGCGAGGTTCGAGCGTCGATCTGGCGAGGAAAACGCGATTTTGCGCTCAACGACCTCTCACGGAGGGCTGAAACCCAGTAGGGACGGGGCTTGGCGTTGGTTTTTGCCAACGTTCGGCGCGTCTTTTTCGCCGTCCGGCGAGCTGCGCGCGCTGGCGGTAACGTTAGAACCGCTCTTGCGAGCGTCATTTTCCGACGCATGACCGATCCGCTGATCCCCGCTGTCCTCGCTTTTCGCGACAACGGCACCCCGTTTTCACCGTTCTACGACGATATCTATCACAGCGCCGTGGGCGGTCTCGAACAGGCTCGCTATGTTTTCCTGAACGGCAACGCGCTGCCCGAACGTTGGCAAGGCCGCCGCACTTTCACCGTGCTCGAAACCGGCTTCGGCATGGGCATCAACTTCCTCGTGACGTGGGCCGCATGGCGCGCCGATCCGGCGCGATGCGAGCGGCTGCATTTCGTTTCGACCGAGAAGCATCCGTTTACCGTCGCCGATCTGCGCAGCGTCTATGCGGCGACCCTGTCCGATCCGGCGGTGGCAGAACTGGCCGATACGCTCGCGAACGCATGGCCGATGCTCGTCCCCGGCACGCACCGGCTCGAATTCGAAGAGGGCCGCGTCATGCTGACGCTGGTGCTGGCCGACGCGCTCGACAGCTTGCCGGCCTTGCGACTGCGCGCCGATGCGTTCTATCTCGACGGCTTCGCGCCGGCCAGAAATCCAGAGCTCTGGTCCCTGCCGGTTTTCAAGGCGCTCGCTCGACTGGCGGGCGAGGGCGCCACGTTCGCCACCTACAGCAGCGCCGGCGAGATTAAACGCGCGTTGACGCAATGCGGTTTCGAGTATCGAAAGATCGACGGCTTCGGCTGGAAACGGGCGATGCTGGTCGGCCACTTCGCGCCGCGCTGGCGCGTGCGCCGCTACGAGCCACCCGCCCCGCTCGCACTCGGCGAACGGCATGCGGTGGTGATCGGCGCAGGGCTTGCGGGCAGCGCGGTCATCGAGCGGCTTGCCGCGCGTGGTTGGCGCGTGACGTCGCTGGAGCGGCATGCGTCGGTCGCGCAGGACGCGTCCGGCAATCCCGCCGGCGTGTTCCACCCGATGATTTCCCGCGACGACAGCGTCGCCTCGCGCGTCACACGAGCCGGCTTTCTGTATGCGTTGCGGCGCTGGGCCGAACTCGAACGGCTCGGTCATCGACCGTTGCGCGGCGGCCCAGGCTTGCTGCAGATCGCCGCGGACGACGACGAAGCTCGCGCGATTGGCGACGCGATCGCTGCGTTCCGCTATCCGTGCGCGTACGTGACGCCCGTCTCGGCACAAGACGCTCGACAACTCGCCGGCATGCCGCTCGTACGCGGCGGCTGGTTTTTCCCACAGGGAGGCTGGGTCGATCCGACGTCGCTTTGCGCCGCACAGTTCGCCGCGGCGGGCGGGTTGCTCGAACGCCGCTTCGGCGTCGAGGTCGCCCGGCTGGAACGGTCGGGCGATCAGTGGACCGTCTTCGACACGGCGGGCCAGGCCGTCGCGCGCGCGCCGGTGGTGATCGTCGCGAGCGCGCACGATGCAGCGCGCTTCGCCGGCTTGCAGCATGCGCCGACGCGCAGCATTCGTGGCCAACTGACGTTGCTACCCTCGGGCACCGCGCCGTCGCCCGCGTTGCCGGTGATCGGCGAAGGCTACGCGGTGCCGCTTGCCAACGGCGTCACGTTGACGGGCGCCACGTATGAACTCGACGACCCCGAGACGTCGCTGCGCGCGAGCGGTCATCTGGAAAACCTCGAGCGCGTCGCGCAGATGCTGCCGGCGTATGCCCCGCTTGCCGCCTCCGCGGGCGATCCCGCACGGTCGGCGGCGCTGGCCGGACGCGTCGCGTTTCGCTGCGTCACGAGCGACCGCATGCCGATGATCGGCCAACTCGCCGACGAAGGCGAAGCGGCCCGCGATGCGCAGCGTCTGCGCGGTGCATGGCCGCTCGATCTGCCGCGCATGGAAGGCGTCTACGGCGCGTTCGCATACGGCTCGCGCGGACTGGTGTGGGCAACGCTAGGCGCCGAACTGATCGCGTCACAAATAGAAGGCGAGCCGTGGCCGCTCGAACGCGATCTGGCCGAAGACATCGATCCCGCCCGTTTCCTGCTGCGCGCATTGCGGCAGGGAACGGTCGGCTAACGGTTAACCGGAGGGCCGGCCCACCCGTCAACCGTCGGGATACGCACGTATACGCGTCGACAGAGTTATCCACCGAAGGGTGTGGATAACCATGCTGTTAACCCGCGCAAGTCGTGTGGACCCGTTGTGGACGTAAACGGGGTAACTTTCTCCGCGCCGAAAAGCGCAAAAAGTTACTCGCGTATACGCGCTGCTCCCGCACATGCTGTGCATCCGGTTATGCCGTCGGCAAACCAATGATTCGCTTCGGTAAACATGAGTTATCCACAGAAACCGAGGCAGCTTGTTAACTGTTACTACGTATACATACAGTAAACCTGTAAACAGCAAGGCCAACGCTGGAGACGCGGTCATCGGTGTGGTAATCCCCTTCGAACCAACGCGAAAACTTCTGCGGCAATGTCCTCAAAAGCACATACGCGGCGTCCAATCTGACGGTTAACTCGACAGTCTGCTGCGGTAAAAAAGTCGCTTTTTCCCGGTGGCACGGAGATAACGTACGTTTTTACCGTTTTGCCAGCATGTTCGTGTGTTTTCGGTCAAGGCTGAAAAAGCTATGGCACAATCGCCGTTCTTTTCGCGTCGTGCCTGGTCTCTGGCGGCACACGCGGCAACGGAACGGTGCCGCTCAATCAGAATCTGATTCAAAGTCGACGGCGTTCTTCGCCGTTTCGTTTGCTACAGCCTCATCCTTGAATGTGCCTGCCTCTTTCGCGGCTGCAGCGCATTCAGATTCAGATCATCCGATCAATGAAAACTCGCAACGCTGGCCATGCGAAGCGATTGCGATGGTGAGCGCCTCACGCGCGCCCGCCTGTTCGCCGGTGTTTGCGCCGGTTCGTGTCGTCCGCCGTTGCTGCAAAGGAGAACCCATCACGATGAATTCGGCGTTTTCATTTTTTCCAGCCTGGCCGCTTTCACCCGACGCCATCTTTTGGGCTGGTCTCGCCTTGCTTGCCGCAGGTCTGTGCGGTGAGCTGTGCTATCGCGCGTGGCGTTTACCGCGCATTTCCGGCTATGCGGTCATTGGCCTGATTGCCGGTGCGGCCGGCTTCGGCGTGATCGATGCGGATTCCGCAATGGCCGCGCGTCCGTTGCTCGACGTCGCGCTGGGTCTGCTGCTGTTCGAACTCGGAAGCCGGCTCGATCTGCGCTGGATCCGCCGCAATCCGTGGCTGATCCTGTCGAGCGTGGCCGAAGCCACGCTGACTTTCGCCTTCGTCCTGCCGGTGTTGCTGTTCCTGAACGTGCCGCTGATGGTGGCGATGGTGCTCGCTGCGATTGCCATGGCAACGTCGCCCGCGATGGTCATCCAGCTCAAAACGGAATTGCGCGCAGAAGGCCAGGTGACCCAGCGTCTGCTGACCTTGACCGCGCTGAACAGCATGTATGCGGTCGTGATCGAAAAGCTCGTGTCGAGCTGGCTGCATCAGGAGGTTTACGGCAATGTTTTCGCGACGATCCTGCAACCGCTTTACCTGCTGATCGGCTCGCTCGTGCTCGCGTATCTGCTTGCGCGCACCTGCACGTTTTTCTATCGCCGGCTGAACATGCAGGACGAGCATTCGTTCGTCGCGCTATTCGGCCTCGTGCTGCTGGCGATCGCCGTCTCGCATCTGTTCAAGCTGTCGACCATTCTTGCGCTGCTGGCCGCCGGCATCATCGTGAAAAATCACGAGGCGCGCCCGCAGTTGTGGCCGCAGCATTTCGGCACCGCCGGCTGGCTGTTGACCGTGATTCTGTTCGTGCTCACGCTGACGTCGTTCGAATGGCGGCACATCGCGCTCGGCGGTGTCGCGGCGCTGGGTCTGATCGTTGCTCGTCTGATCGCGAAGCTGATCGGTGTCATGGCGTTCGCCAAGCCGAGCGGCTTGAACTGGAAGCAGGGGGCGGCGCTTGGTTTGTCTTTATCGCCAATGTCGGCGCTTGCCTATCTGCTGGTCGACGATACCTACAACCTTTATCCGAATTTCGATCCGCAATTGCGGGCAATCGTGATGTGTTCGATTTTCGTGCTGCAGATTCTCGGGCCGTGGCTCGTCTATCGCAGCCTCGCGCTCGTCGCTGAACGGCGCGAAGAGTCAACGCGGTAAGCGCCTGCCGCGCGCTCGCGGCAGGCGACGTTTCATTCAACTCATTCGATTCAAAAGCGGCCGGGCAAGTGACAGCTACCCGGCCGACCTGACTCAGGGGACGCCATGTCACTCGAACCCTTCATCGATTCGAAACCGTTTACGTTTGGTGTCGAACTCGAGATGCAGATCGTCAATACGCATGACTATGATCTGACCAAAGCCGGCACGGATCTGCTGCGTCTTATCAAGGACGAAAAGATCCCCGGCAACATCACGCCGGAAATCACCGAGAGCATGATCGAGTTGTCGACCGGCATCTGCACGACGCACGAGCAGGCGGTCACCGATTTGCACAAGATTCGCGACACGCTGGTGTCCGCGGCCGATCATCTGAACGTCGGCTTGTGTGGCGGCGGCACGCACGCATTCCAGCAATGGAGCGAGCGGCAGATCGTCGATACACCGCGTTTCCAGTATCTGTCAGAGCTGTACGGCTACCTCGCGAAGCAATTCACGGTGTTCGGCCAGCACGTGCATATCGGTTGCCCGGATCCGAACAGCGCGCTGTATCTGCTGCATTCGATGTCGCGGTTCATCCCGCATTTCATCGCGCTGTCCGCCTCGTCGCCGTTCGTGCAAGGCGTCGATACCGGATTTCATTCGGCACGCCTGAATTCCGTCTTTGCGTTCCCGTTGTCGGGCCGCGCGCCATTCGTGCTGACGTGGGACAGCTTCGAGGAATATTTTTCGAAGATGGTCCAGACCGGCGTGGTCAACAGCATGAAGGATTTTTACTGGGACATCCGGCCGAAGCCTGGCTTTGGCACGATCGAAGTGCGCGTGATGGATACGCCGTTTTCGGTCGACCGCGCCGCGGCGATTGCGTGCTACATCCAGACGCTCGCCCGCCATCTGCTGCTCGACAAGCCGATCGCGCCGAAGGAAGACGACTATCTCGTCTACACGTTCAACCGTTTCGAAGCATGCCGTTTCGGTCTGGCCGGCGTCTGCATCAATCCGCAAACGGGCGAACGCAAGACGATTTCAGAGGACATCCTCGAAACGCTCGACCTGATCGCACCGCATGCGCAGGCGCTCGGCTCGGCCCATGCACTCGCCGAAATCGGCGCAATCGCGCGCGGGCAGGTGAATGACGCGACTTGGTTGCGCGGTGTGTTTGCGCAGGAAAAGTCCCTGCACGAAGCGGTTCGGCAGCAGTGTTTGCAATGGCGAGCCTAGCTCTGGACGGCATTGCGCAGCTCGGCCATCAAAAAAAACCCGCTTCGCGCGGGTTTTTTTCGAAATTTATTTGCGCTCGCGGCCTTCAAGTTTTTCCAAAGTTTACGTATACCAACCTAGTAGCCGTGCGCGTGCATCGCATGAGGCTGTGGACAACTGAATAATTCCCTGCAAAGTCAACATGCTGCGAAAAGCATAACCAGAGCGGCTGGGCGCGCATCGGCGCGTTGAACGAGGACTATTCCGGTGCCGTCCAGCCCGCCCCGAATGCGCGCCAGGAATCGATGCGCATGCTGTCCACGTGTTTTCCCAAGGTTATCCACAGATAGCACTGGATAAGTTAGCTGTACGATTTGCCGCTCTCGCATAGAATGTTGTTTCACCGCCTCGGGATTGCTAGGCGGTAAATTTTTGAGATAGAGAAAACGGTTTCGTCCGCCCTTGGGCGAAGCTACCCCACACAAGCTACGGGCGAAGTCGGCAAGCGGTTCACCGGCGGCGTCCTAAAGCTGTAAATAAACGAATCGAAGATTATGAGCGAAGGCGTATACGGAGAACAGGCAGCCGGGCGAGTGACCCATAGCCTATTGCGATTGAGCACGGCGATGCGAAGCCAGGCCTGGGAATGGGCCGAAGGCGCGGGTCTCACGCCGACTCAGGGCGAAATCCTGGTCTTGTTGATGCAACGCAAGGGGCCGATGCGCCTCGGCGAAATCGCCCGTGAAACGGCCTTGACCGCCGCCACCACCAGCGACGCGGTCAGCACGCTTGAAACCAAAGGCCTCGTCGAAAAGCGCCGCGCCCTCGACGACGGCCGCGCCCTCGCAGTTCGCCTGACGGCGCGTGGGCGCACGGCTGCGAAGCGCGCCGCGCAATGGCCGGACTTTCTGGGCAAGGCGGTGGGCACGTTGCGTGACGACGAGCAGGCCGTTTTCTATCGCACGCTGCTCAAGACGATCTATCAACTCGAGGCGCAAGGCACGATTCCGCCGCACCGCATGTGCCTCAGCTGCACGCACTTCGAGCCGAGCAAGAATCCGAAGAAGACGCCGCATTACTGCGCGCTGCTCGACATGAAGATGTCCGATACGGATCTGCGTCTCGACTGCTCGGTGCATGAAACCGCCGACGTCGCCACCCAGAAGAAGACCTGGAAGATCTTTGCGCAGTAAGCGCTTTCGTCCAGGACAATCCGCTACACTGCCAAGCCGGCTTCAGCGGGCGGTATTCCTCGCCAGTCAGCCGTCTGGCGCCGTGTAGCGGCAAGTCTTTAGTCAACCTGAAGGTGGGGCAGGCCGATGAATCGCGAAGTACTGGCCATTCGTCATGTGCACTTCGAGGATCTGGGCAGTCTTGAGCGAGTGCTCGGTGAGCGCGGGCGCCCGGTCCGTTATCTCGATGTAGGCTTCGCCCGAATCGAGGCGCCGAACCCGGTTGCCGCGTCACTGATGGTGGTGCTCGGCGGCCCGATCAGCGCCACCGACGACGCGCTTTATCCAACGCTTGTCCCGTTGCTGTCGCTGATCGAAAAACGCATCGCGGCCGGATTGCCGACGCTCGGCATCTGCCTCGGCGCTCAACTGATCGCGCGTGCGCTCGGAGCGCGCGTCTATCCCGCGGGCCATACCGAACTCGGCTGGACGCCGCTCACGCTGACCGATGCCGGCCGCGCATCGCCGCTGCGTCATCTGGATGGCGAGCATACTTCGATGCTGCATTGGCACGGCGACACCTTCGATCTGCCCGATAACGCAACGCGTCTCGCATCGACGCCCGCCTGCGAAAACCAGGCGTTCGCCTGGGGTGACCACGTGCTGGCCTTGCAGTGCCATCCGGAGATTCGTGCCGATCGCTTCGAGCCCTGGCTGATCGGTAACGCGGGCGAGCTTGCCGGTCATGGCATCGACCCGCGTCGGTTGCGGGCCGACACCGCGCAATTTGGTCCCGCGCTCGAAGCCGCCACCTGCCGGATGTTCAGTGAATGGCTCGATCAGGTGGAAGCCAAAGCCTGACCGACGGTACATGCAGTAAACCGCTCACGGTGCTATGCTCGATCGCTCTCGGGCTTTCACTGGGCGTAATCCATGAGCGCGCTTTTTTCTCCGCTCACGCTGCGTAGCGTGACGCTTCCCAATCGTATCGTCGTGTCCCCGATGTGCCAGTATTCCGCCGAACGTGGCGAGGCGACAGCTTGGCATATGCTGCACCTCGGCGGTCTCGCGTTGTCGGGCGCCGGCATGCTGTTCATCGAGGCCACCTCCGTCGAACCGGACGGCCGCATCACGCCGAGCGATCTCGGCTTGTGGGACGACGCCACCGAAGCCGCGCTCGCGCCGGTGCTCGCGGCGATCCGCAAGCATTCGCATATCAAGGTGACGATGCAGTTGTCGCACGCCGGGCGCAAGGCGTCGAGCCATGTGCCATGGGAAGGCGGCCAGCTGATTCCGGTGGCGCAAGGCGGCTGGCTGCCGCACGCGCCCTCCGCATTGCCGCACAAGGCGGGCGAAGAGCCGCCGCTCGCGCTCGATACAGCCGGGCTGAACCGGATTCGCGAAGCGTTCGCGGCCTCTGCGCGACGTGCCGCGCGTCTCGGTGTCGACGCATTGGAAGTGCACGCAGCGCACGGTTATCTGCTGCATCAATTCCTCTCGCCGATCGCCAATCAGCGCGACGACGACTATGGCGGTTCGCTCGAAAACCGCATGCGCTTTCCGCTCGAAATCTTCGATATCGTGCGCGCCGCCTTTCCCGCCGACAAACCGGTCGGCGTGCGTGTTTCGGCGACCGATTGGGTCGAAGGCGGCTGGACGCTCGCGGACACGGTTGCTTTCGCGCACGAGTTGAAAAAGCGTGGTTGCGACTGGATCGACGTGTCCTCTGGTGGCGTGTCGCCGTTGCAGAAGATTCCACTCGAGCCGGGTTATCAGATTCCGTTCGCGAAGGCGGTCAAGCAGGCCACGGGGCTGACCACCATCGGCGTCGGCTTGATCACCGATCCGCTGCACGCCGAGCAACTGATCGAAGCAGGCGACGCGGATCTGATCGCGCTGGCTCGCGCGTTGCTGTACAACCCGCGCTGGCCTTGGCATGCCGCAGCGCAACTCGGTGCGACGGTCGAAGCGCCGCCGCAATACTGGCGTTCGCAACCGCGCGAGCAGAAAGCGCTGTTCGGCGACATTTCCTTCGGACAACGGTGAAGCTAGCAGCGCAGGTTGCGCGAGCGCGTTTCTTTGACGGTTGAACGAAGCCGTCTTGAGCGTGTAGGATGCCGGATGTGGCGCATTGCGCGTCGCAAGTCGACGCGGCGCTCGCAAGGCGCCGCGTTTGCTATCCGCGTCAGAAAAAAGCAGCGCGTCAGACGCGGGCAATTCAAGCGGCTGCCGGACTTCACCCCCAGTTCTTCACAAGGATTCATTCAATGAGTTCACGCAGGATCGCCGTGCGCCGTTCGGGTGTGCACGGCAAAGGCGTGTTTGCCGTCGAACCGATTGCGGCCGGCGAGCGGTTGATCGAATACAAGGGCGAGCGGATCTCCTGGAAAGAAGCATTGCGCCGTCATCCACATAATCCGGCCGAACCGAATCACACATTTTATTTCGCGCTCGATAGCGGCAAGGTGATCGACGGCAAGGTGAACGGCAACAGCGCGCGCTGGATCAATCACTCCTGCGCGCCGAACTGCGAAGCCGAGGAAATCGACGGCCACGTCTACGTGCACGCGTTGCGCGATATCGCGGAAGGCGAGGAGGTTTTTTACGACTACGGCCTCGTGATCGACGCGCGTCGGACCAAGAAGCTCAAGAAGGAATACGAATGCCGTTGCGGCGCTCGCAAGTGCCGCGGCACGATGCTGGCGCCGCCGGAGAAAGAGAAGAGCGCGGGCAAGGCCGGCCAGTCGGCGAAAAAGGCGGGCGTGAAGGCGTCGGAGAAAAAAGCGAAAAAGAAGTGACGCAGGGGCTGCCTGGGCTGCTCTCTCGTGTCACTGAGTTCAAAGCAGCCCGCTAACACCGTTACATGTCGATCGGCGCCGAGTGCGCCGATTTTTTTGCCTGGCGGCGTGGCTCGGCGTCGGTGGTGTCGCTCTGAACGACGATCGGCACGAGTGGAATCCGCACGATGAAACGTGCGCCGCCTTCTGGCGCGTCCTCGTAATGCACGCTGCCGCGATGCAGCACCATGATGTCGTGGACGATCGCGAGACCGAGACCCGCGCCGCTATCGACACCGGCGTCGCTCTGACCGTCGCCGCGGAAGAACCGTTTGAAGAGGTCGGCCTGCTGTATACGCGGCACGCCCGGCCCGTTATCTTCGACCACGATCTCCGCCATGCGCAGATCGTCGATCGTCGTTTGCGACACCGTCACCGTGATGCGGCTGCCATCGAAGCGCGACGGCGGTACGTACTTGAGCGCGTTATCCAGCAGATTGGCGATCACTTCGTGCAGCAGCACCGGATTGCCGCGCGCGATCAACGGATGATCGTTGTCCGGGTCGTCGAGGCGCTGGAAGCCGAGGTCGACGTGGAAGGTCAGCGCGCGCGGCACCCACTCCGCGCCGGTATCGAACGCGAGCGCGGCCATGTCTACATTGACGAAGCGGGCCGCCTGTTCGCCCGGCTCCGCGCGCGCCAGCGAAAGCAACTGATTCGACAGTCGCACTGCGCGGTCGGCCGCGGCGCGCAGCTCGCGCACCGCGGCGAGCGTCTGCTGCGGATCACGCGCGATCGCCGCCTGTTCCGCATGCAGCTTCACGGCGGTAAGCGGCGTGCGCAATTGATGCGCGGCATCGGCGATGAATTTGCGCTGTCCGTCGAGCGCAGTTTTCAGACGGCCGAGCAGCGCGTTCAGGGCGCCCGTCAGCGGCCGGATTTCGACCGGCACATAGGTTTCGTCGACCGGTTCGAGCGACGTGTGCGTCTGCCGGTTCAGCGAGTCCGCGAGATCGGTGAGCGGATTAAGCTGCTGATTGACGACCCGCCAGACAATCACCCAGCCCGCCAGCAGCAGCAACAGCAGCGGCATCATGATCGCGACGAGAAACTCGGCGGCGATGCGAAAGCGGTGATGCACCGGCTGACCCACTTCGACGACGATCGGATTGCCGCTCGGCTGATCGACCCGCACCTGTGCTACGCGCACCGTCACGCCTTTGTGCTGCGTTTCGAACACGTACGCGTAATGCATGCGGCGCACGCTGGTGCCTTGCAGCGGCAGGTTGTGATCGCCGGCGATTTCGGTCTCGCCGTCACTGATCCGGTAGACGAGTTGTTCGACCGGATCGGAGAACATCGCCTGAGCGAGCGGCGGCACGGTGATCGGCGCATCCGGGCCGGCAATCTGGATCTGTTTGGAAATCGCGGTGGCGAGGTCGGCAAGCGAGCGGTCGACGACATGCTGCGTGTACTGCCAAGCCAGCCAGTAAGCGATCAGGCCGCTCATCAGCGCGAGCAGTGAAAGAGGTGCAGCGAGGCGCCGCAGCAGCGTGCGGCGCAGACTATTGGCGGCCGGCTGGGGCATGATCGAACGCGTGGGAAAGTGGCAACGGCGTCGTGCGCCGTGAAATTCGCCGGATGCCGGCGAACTGCGCACGGAGTGCGCGGCGCCGGCCCGGCACCGTCAGGCCGCAGTCGAACTTGCGGCCTTCATGACGATTATGCGGCCTGGCGGATTTCCTGCAACAGGTAACCAAAACCGCGCACCGTGACGATTTCGACACGACAGTTCTCGAGCTTCTTGCGCACCCGGTGCACATAGACTTCGATCGCGGTGTCACCGAGATCGCCGCCGAAATGCGTCAGGTGATCTTGCAGTTGCGCCTTGCTGACCACGCGGCCATGACGCAGCAGCAGCATTTCGAGCACCGCGAATTCACGCGGCGACAGTTCGAGCGGCTTGTCGTCGTTGAAGATGCGGCGATCGACGCCCGACAAACGCACACCGCCCAACGACACTTCCGGACGCGGCATGTCGCCGTGCGGGCCGCTGCGGCGCATCACCGCGCGGATGCGCGCTTCGAGTTCAGCCGGTTCGAACGGCTTCAGCATGTAGTCGTCGGCGCCGGAATTCAGGCCTTGCACGCGGTCGTGCAATTCGTCGCGCGCGGTGAGGATGATCACCGGCGTGTGGCGATTGCTCTGCCGAAAGCGCGAGAGCAGTGTCATGCCGTCGATGCCGGGCAGACCCAGATCGAGGATCACCAGCTCGTGACGGTTTTGCGTGAGGGCCTGTTCGGCGAAAATGCCGTCGTGGACCATGTCGACGGTGAAGCCGGCTTGTTCGAGACTGCTTTGGATGCCGCGTGCGATGGGGCGGTCATCTTCGATCAGAAGGAGTCGCATGGAATTCGCTCAAGTACAATGGGTTTAGGCGTTTGGGCAAGCGGTTCGCCGGGGCGCCTGCTGCACAAAGGCAGCGTGCGGCGTGGCCATGCCGGATTGGCGGGAACGGGCCACGAAGCAGCCATCGAGCCGCCTTCAGCGCTACTGAGCGATCACGAAGTCATGTCCGATATATCCATTCACGAACTGGAAGCCGCGATCAACTTCTGGCGCGCCCGCTCACCTTCGAGCGGCGACGAACTCGTTCTGTGCAAGGAGGCAAGCGCGCTCTCCAAGCCGTATGCGCTGCTGATTGTACAGCGTCAACAGACGCTATCGCCGGATCGTTTGGACGGGATTGCGAGGCAAGCCTGGGAAACTTACGTGCGCCTTAATAATAGCCTGTAGAACTGAAGGATTAAACGCGGGATTGCCTGCATTGTCCTTTCATTTGTGCGGGATTGTTCAACGCGTGGCAGGTAAACCCGCGTGAAACGCCGTAGATTTTTTGTATTACGCGGTAATGCTGTCGATGAACGAAGCCAATTCGATGTCGCGAGCGGTGACGCCATCGGCTTCATGCGTGGACAGCGTGATATCCACCTTGTTGTACACGTTGAACCACTCCGGGTGGTGATCCATTTCCTGCGCCTTGATCGCCACGCGCGTCATGAAGCCGAACGCTGCGTTGAAGTCTGCGAACTCGAACTTGCGCTGGATCGCGTCGCGCTCCGCGACGGTTTGCCAGCCATGCAGTCGAGCCATCTGCGCAGTGCGCTCTGCGGAAGTCAGTTTCTGAATCATGCGTTACCTCCTCGATCGGAACGCGCGCCGGCGGGCGAGCGCGTTCACTATTTTTTCACGGATGCGAAGAACCCGCTGCCGATGCAGCCGCGCTGGCGACGTCAAACGTCGCCGTCGGCTCGCCAGCCTTCCTGCGAACCACGCGTGATGATGCGGTCGTTCCCGAGCACGTCGCCGGCCAGGAAGGCCGGTTCGGCTGCAAGTCGCGTAAGCAGCGCGGCGAAATCGGTTTGCGCGACGCTGAACAGCTGCTCGAAGTCATCGATCACGAAGTAGGTTTTCTGGAACGTGTCGATGCGATAGCGCGTGCGCATCACGCGCTCCAGATCGAAGCGCAACCGGTTCGGCGCCGCGCTCTGCTGGCTGTAAAGCGTCTCGCCCTTGCTCGACACGATGCCCGCGCCGTAGATCTTCACACCGTTCGGACTCGCCGCGTCGCGGATCAGGCCGAACTCCACTGTGTACCAATAGAGCCGTGCAAGCAGCGGCAGCGCGCCGGCGTCGTTGGCCGCGAGTGCGGCGCGGCCGTACGCGTGCATATAGTCGGCGAATATCGGGTTGATCAGCAGCGGCACGTGGCCGAACAGATCGTGGAAACAGTCCGGCTCCTGCAGATAATCGAGCTGGTCCGGACGACGCACCCACCACGTCACGGGAAAGCGGCGGTTCGCCAGGTGCTCGAAGAACACCTGATCCGGCACGAGACCGGGCACGGCGACGATTTGCCAGCCGGTGGCCGGCGTCAGCTTCGCGTTGATTTCATCGAAGGAAGGCACGCGGTCGGCCGGCATGCCGATACGCTCGACGCCCGCGAGGAACGCGTCGCAGACCCGGCCTTCGAGTAGCGCGGTCTGGCGGGCATAGAGCTGTCGCCATACCGCGTGATCGACTGCGCCGTATCGGTCGGTCGGTTGATCGATGGTGAAATCGGCGCGGGTTTCGAGGCCGGCGTCGAATTGCTCTTTCAGCCTGGCGGTGTTGGCGGTGCTGGTTGCTGTTGACATGGGTGCTGCGCCCGACGGCGATGACAGTGAAATCGATGATGCGAGTGTAGAGCGGCAAGTGCGCGGGAAGGGCGCAATGTTGGCGTTTTTAGCCATTGATATGCAATAATCGTGCATTAGACGGCGATTAAATGCGGACAATTGACATGTTGGAACTCGATCACTTCGATCTCGCACTGCTCGACGTGCTGCAGCGCTTCGGCCGGGCCACGCATCAGCAACTGGCCGAGCAGGTGCCGCTGTCACCATCGCAGATTGGACGGCGTTTGCAACGGCTGGAACAGGTGGGCGTGGTGGACGGCTATCGCGTCGTGCTACGGCCAGAGAAACTCGGGCTCGGCGTCACCGCTTTCACGAGTTTGAAGTTGAAGCACCACGGCGACTCGATCATCGAACAATTCCAGCAACAGATTGACGTGTTGCCTGAAGTGCTCGAATGTCATGCAGTGGTGGGGGACGCCGATTACCTGTTGCGCATCGTCGCGCCCGATCTGAATTATCTGTCGACCTTCGTGATGAAGAAATTGATGCGCGTACCGGGCGTCGACAGCGTGCGCTCGAATATCGTGCTGACCACCTTCAAGCGCAACGGGCCGCTGCCGCTCGGTCATCTATCGCCGGGATCGTCCGCTGGCTGAGGTGGGCGGCACGCAGAGCCGGGAAGATTTCGACGCGGCTCGCGTTGCGTGACCTTTGCGTGACCTTTACGCGACCTGCTTCGACTCGCCTTCCGGGTTCAGCAGATCGACATACGCCACCGCCACCAGATCCGCTTCCGCGACGCCCAAGCGCTCGAACATCGCGTGGGCTTCGGCATGGCCGCCTTCCTCGTCGTCGTCCTGGGCGAGCAGCACCTCCAGTTCGACGAAGTCGCCCAGACCGTCGACGCGGTCCAGATGAATCCGCGTGCGCCCGGTCAGATACACATGCCGTTCCTTGGTGACGATGCCGCGCGTGGTCAACGCCGTGGCGAGCAGCGCGTGCATCGCTTCGGGATTGGTCACGGGGCTGCGCGTGTAATACGACGCTTTCGGGCCGTCGCGATCGTCGCGCTGATAGAAGATCAGTTCGGCCGGCGTGCCGTCGTCGAACTGGCGCAGTTTCAGACGGCCGCGCGGCACGTCGTAGAAAAAGTCCTGCTGGCGGAAGATCAGCGGCGCGTCCGTCGCGAGCTGCGCCGCGCGCTCGCGCAGTTGCTCGAAATGCTGGGCGCGGGCTTTGATTTCGATGTTGCGTGCCATGTCAGGCTCCTGTCGAAGGATGGCGTGGTCGGCGGCTTCTGGTGTTGCCGGGGCGAAGCTGCCGGGAAGGACAAAGTCATGCGGAACAGAAAACGATGCGGGGTCGGCTTGTGAGCGCGAACCGCCAATCTAACAAAAACCGCGTGACGGTGTCGTTTCGGGAGGAAATGAATCGTTGAGCGAGTGCAGGGCGCGAGAGGCGGTTACCAGCATCGCTTGCACCGACGAGCGTTTAGCGCCTCGCATCCATCTGGCATTAGCGCGACTCATATCGCAGCCGCCCTGTCGCATGCGGCCTGCGCGCACGCCGGCATTCAGGTCGCCCATTGCTGCTCGATCAGCTTCAACGCCGCGGCAATCGCCGGTTCGTCCTTGCGTTCCTCGAGCGTGACAAAGCTGAGCTGGGTCGGCACCGTAATCCCGTCGATGATGGTCAGCGCGTGCGCATGTGCTTCGGCGATCGCGGTGGCGTCGCGTGCGAGCGTGAGCCCGACCCCGGATTTCACGAGATCGAGCATCGACGGCTCCTGATCCACTTCCGCCACCTTGACCGGTTTCACCCCGGCCTCGCCGAAGCAGCGCGACAGCAGGCGGTTGTGCGCGGACGCGGGCGGCGTCCAGATCCACGGCAGCGCGGCAAGCGAGCGCCAGTCGCGCGCGCCTTTGACACGGTCTTTCCAGCCGGCCGGCGCCAGCACGCGATACTGGAAGTGGGTGAGCGTGAGCGCGTGGAACGCGGGGCCGTCGCGCGGTTCGTCGTCGGACGGCAGGCCGATGTAGTAGCCGACATCCAGTTCGCCCGCGCGAATCTGCTCCAGCACCCAGCCCGACATGCCGTGCCGCAAGGCCGTTTCGATATGCGGCCAGGCCTCCACCAGCTGCTTCAGAAAGCCGCCGAGGCGCAGGAACGCCGGGTCGAGAATCGTGCCGATCCGCAAGCGGCCCCGAACTTCGTGACGCAGCGACTGCGCGGCCCGCTGCACATCGGCCGCCGCGCCGAGCGCGCGTTCGGCATGGGGCAGCAGCGCCTGACCGTCGCGCGTGAGCGAGAGGCCGTGCGAAGTCCGCGTGAACAGTGTCACGCCGAGCGTCTCCTGCAAATGCTTGATTTGCAGGCTGACGGCGGGTTGGGTGAGGTGAAGCTGCACTGCGGCACGCGTGAGGTTGCCCTCCCGCGCCACGGTGACGAAGGCCCGGAGCAGAATGAGATCCATACGCTGATATTAGCGCGGCTTATAGCGCAGTTGAGCATTACTCATTGGATTTGTCGCACCGAAGCGCCGTACGCTGGGCGTTCAGCACGCCTTTGACGCGCCTCGCGCGGCGGGCGGAAGATTTCACAGGACGAGGAAAGACATGAGCGAGACACTTCAGGGCGAGACTACCCGCAGCGCAAGCACCACCACCAGCGGCGCGCGCGCGCTGACCCATTTCATCAACGGCAAGCCGATCGACGGCACGAGCAGCCGTTTCGGCGACGTCTTCAATCCTGCGCTCGGCAGCGTGAGCGCGCGCGTGCCGCTTGCGAGCGTCGCGGAAGTGGACGCCGCGGTCGCTGCTGCCCGAGCCGCCTTTCCCGCGTGGAGCGAAACCGCGCCGATCAAACGGGCGCGCGTGCTATTCAAGTTCAAGGAATTACTCGACCGCCATCACGACGAACTGGCCGAACTGATCACGCGCGAGCACGGCAAGGTGTTTTCGGATGCGAAGGGCGAGGTGATGCGCGGCATCGAGATCGTCGAGTTTGCCTGCGGCATACCGAATCTGTTGAAGACGGACTTCACCGATCAGATCGGCGGCGGCATCGACAACTGGAATCTGCGCCAGCCGCTCGGCGTGGTGGCCGGCATCACGCCGTTCAACTTCCCGATGATGGTGCCGTGCTGGATGTTCCCGGTCGCGATTGCGTGCGGCAATACGTTCGTGCTGAAGCCGTCGGAGCGGGATCCGTCGGCGTCGAACCGGCTCGCCGAATTGCTGAAGGAAGCCGGCTTGCCCGATGGCGTGTTCAACGTCGTGCATGGCGACAAGGTCGCGGTCGACGCGCTGCTCGTGCATCCGGAAGTAAGCGCGTTGTCGTTCGTCGGCTCGACGCCGATCGCCGAATACATCTACACGGAAGGAACGAAACACGGCAAGCGTGTGCAGGCCTTGGGCGGCGCGAAGAATCACCTCGTCGTGATGCCGGACGCCGATCTCGATCAGGCGGTCGATGCGCTGATCGGCGCCGCATACGGTTCCGCGGGCGAGCGCTGCATGGCGATTTCGGTCGCGGTCGCGGTGGGTCATATCGCCGATGAACTGATCGAGCGGCTGACGCCGCGCGTGAAGAGCCTGAAGATCCTCAACGGCATGGAGTCCGCAGCCGAGATGGGGCCGTTGGTGACGGCAACGCATCGCGAGAAGGTGGTCGGCTATATCGATGCGGGCATCGAGGCGGGCGCGAAGCTGGTGGTCGACGGACGCGGTCATCAGGTTGCGGGCCACGAGAAGGGCTTCTTCCTCGGTGGCACATTGTTCGACGACGTGTCGACCGACATGAAGATTTATCGCGAAGAGATTTTCGGGCCCGTGCTGTGCGTGGTGCGCGTGCCGGATTTCGCTTCCGCGGTCGAACTCATCAACGCCAACCAGTTCGCCAACGGCGTGTCGTTGTTTACGTCTGATGGCGGTGTGGCGCGGGCATTCTCGCGGCAGATCGAGATCGGCATGGTGGGGATCAACGTCCCGATTCCGGTGCCGATGGCATGGCATTCGTTTGGCGGATGGAAGAAGTCGCTGTTCGGCGACCATCATGCGTACGGCGAAGAAGGCGTGCGTTTTTATACGCGCTACAAGAGCATCATGCAGCGCTGGCCAGACAGTATCGCGAAGGGCGCCGAGTTTGCGATGCCGGTCGCCAAATAGTCAGGCCGGTTGCGTTCGCACGCACAGAAAACACAAATAGAGCCTGACGCCGCGGCCGCATGAGAACAATGCGGCCGCGCGAAAAAAAGCTTAGGAGACTGAAGCGATGAGCCACACCGAAAGCACGCATGCGGCCGCCCGGCGGCTGGAGGGCGAATTCGACTACATCATTGTCGGCGCGGGAACGGCCGGTTGCGTGCTCGCCAATCGGCTGACCGAAGATCCGGACGTGAGCGTCCTGTTGCTGGAAGCCGGCGGCAAGGACGATTACCACTGGATTCACGTGCCGGTCGGCTACCTGTACTGTATCGGCAATCCGCGCACGGACTGGCTTTATAAAACGCAGCCGGAAGCCGGTCTGAACGGACGCGCGCTGTCGTATCCACGCGGACGCGTGCTAGGCGGCAGTTCGTCGATCAACGGCATGATCTACATGCGCGGCCAGCGCGAAGACTACGACGAGTGGGCGCGCGTGACCAATGATGCATCGTGGTCGTGGAACGCGGTGCTGCCGCTCTTTAAACGCAGCGAAGACCATCATGGCGGCGCCAGCGAGTCGCACGGCGCGGGCGGACCGTGGCGCGTCGAAAAACAACGCCTGAAATGGAAGATTCTCGAAGAGTTTTCGAAGGCCGCGCAGCAGAGCGGCATTCCCGCCACGGACGACTTCAATCGCGGCGACAACACCGGCGTCGGCTACTTCGACGTCAATCAGAAACGCGGCATTCGCTGGAATGCGTCGAAAGCGTTCCTGCGCCCCGCACTCAAACGTCCGAATTTGACGATCATCACCGGTGCGCATACCCAGCGCGTGGTGTTCGAAGGACGCCGTTGTTGCGGCGTCGAATATCGCGGCGACAACACCGACTATCTCGCGAAGGCGCGCTGCGAAGTCATCCTCAGCTCGGGCGCGGTGAACTCGCCGCAACTGCTCGAACTCTCCGGCATCGGCGACGGTGCGCGTTTGCAGAATCTGGGCATCGAGGTCGTCAAGGATTTACGTGGCGTCGGCGAAAATCTGCAGGATCATTTGCAACTGCGCATGGCCTATAAAGTCGACGGCGTGCGCACGCTCAACACGGCGTCCGCACATTGGTGGGGCAAGCTGATGATCGGTGTGCAATACGCGTTGCTGCAAAGCGGGCCGATGTCGATGGCGCCGTCGCAACTCGGTGCGTTCGCCAAATCGGATCCCGCCGACCGTTCGCTCATGCGACCCGATCTGGAGTATCACGTGCAGCCGCTTTCGCTCGATCGCTTCGGCGAACCGCTGCATCGCTTCAATGCGTTCACGGCGTCGGTGTGTCAGTTGCGGCCGACTTCGCGTGGCAGCATCCACATCGAATCGGCCGATGCGTCGGCGCCGCCGCTGATCGCGCCGAACTATCTGTCCACCGATTACGATCGCCACGTAGCCGCCAACGCGTTGCGTCTCACGCGCCGCATCGTGTCGGCGCCGGCGCTCGCACGTTATCGGCCGCAGGAGATCTTGCCGGGCATCCAGTATCAGACCGAGGAGGAACTGCAGCAGGCCGCCGGCGCGGTCGGCACCACCATCTTCCATCCGGTCGGGACCTGCCGCATGGGCACGAGCGATGATCCGGCCGCGGTGGTCGACAACCGGCTGCGCGTGCTTGGCGTCGACGGACTGCGCGTGGTCGACGCATCGGTGATGCCGAACATCACGTCGGGCAACACGAACTCGCCCACGCTGATGATTGCCGAACGTGCGAGCGACATGATCCGTGAAGATCGCCGCGCTCGTGTGAGCGGCAATGTCGCGCAGCAAACCAGCGCGGCGCCTTCTATGTCCGCTGTGTGACAAGGCAGCGTTGGAGCGTCAGCACGGTCTATGGTATGAGACATCGGTCATGTTTGCCGAACCGGCGTCTCACGAACCGCCGTCTCACGACCGTTCCCGTACGCGTGGGCCGCGCCGCTGGCCGCGCACAGGACGGACACGCTTCACTAAGTGCAAATCCCAATGAATGCGCTGCATCATTGGCGCGACAATGGCAGCGATGCTGCGTGCCGCGCCATGGATTACCGTCCGGATTGGTGCACCACGCCAACGAGCGGCAAGGGGTGCCGCCGTCATAACAAGTCGCGCAAAGCTTTGCGCGGAAGACCGTAATGCTTCGCCTTACTCCGTATGGAAGGGAACATGATTCTCGGCGATACGATTCTCGAAACGCGCGGTCTGACTCGCGAGTTCAAAGGCTTCATCGCCGTGAACGGGGTGAACCTGCGCGTGCGCCGTGGCTCGATCCATGCGCTGATCGGCCCTAATGGGGCGGGCAAGACCACCTGCTTCAACCTGCTCACCAAATTTCTCGAACCGACTGCGGGTCAGATCGTTTTCAACGGCGTCGACATCACGCACGAGCGTCCGGCGCAAATCGCGCGGCGCGGCATCATCCGTTCGTTCCAGATTTCCGCGGTATTTCCGCATCTGACAGCATTGCAGAACGTGCGCATCGGTTTGCAGCGCTCGCTTGGCACGTCATTCCACTTCTGGAAGAGCGAGCGCACGCTGCGCCAGCTCGACGACCGCGCCATGGATCTGCTCACCCAGGTTGCCTTGACCGATTTCGCCGATGTGCCGACCGTCGAACTGTCATATGGCCGCAAGCGTGCGCTGGAAATCGCCACCACGCTCTCGATGGAGCCTGAACTGATGCTGCTCGACGAACCGACCCAAGGCATGGGGCATGAAGACGTCGACCGCGTCACGGCGTTGATCAAAAAAGTATCGAGCGGCCGCACCATCCTGATGGTCGAGCACAACATGAACGTGATCGCCGGTATCTCCGACACGATCACGGTGCTGCAACGGGGCGAGGTGCTCGCCGAAGGCAGCTACGTGGAAGTGTCGAAGAATCCGCTCGTGATGCAAGCGTATATGGGCAGCGCCGACGCGGCGCTCGCCGGAGCTCACGCATGAATACGATTGTCGAGCGCGAAGGCCTCGAAGTGAGCGGCACGGGCGATGCCGCGCCCGCGCTGGAGATCGCGGGCTTGCAGGCGTGGTACGGGGAGTCCCACATCCTGCATGGCGTCGATCTGACGGTGCACCGCGGCGAAGTGGTCACGCTGCTCGGCCGCAACGGCGCGGGCCGCACCACCACGCTGCGCGCGATCATGGGGCTGACTGGCCGGCGCACCGGTTCGATCCGCATCGGCGGACGCGAAACGATCAACTTGCCCACGCATCGCATCGCGCATTGCGGCATCGGTTATTGCCCGGAAGAGCGCGGCATTTTTTCGAGCCTCTCGTGTGAGGAAAATCTGCTGCTGCCGCCGCCTGTCGGCGACAAGGCGCACATGATGTCGCTCGAAGAAATCTATTCGATGTTTCCGAATCTGCAGGAACGCCGCATGAGCCAGGGCACGCGCCTCTCGGGTGGCGAGCAGCAGATGCTGGCGGTCGCGCGAATTCTGCGCACCGGCGCGAGCCTGCTGCTGCTCGACGAAATCTCGGAAGGACTCGCGCCCGTGATCGTGCAGGCGCTTGCTCGCATGATCGTCACGCTCAAGGCGCGCGGGTATACGGTCGTGATGGTCGAACAGAATTTCCGTTTTGCCGCGCCGCTTGCCGATCGCTTCTACGTGATGGAGCACGGTTCGATCGTCGAGCACTTCGAGGCGAACGAACTCGAAGGCAAGATGCCGGTGCTGCACGATTTACTGGGCGTATGAACCTATAGCCACGCGCCCGATTGCCTCTGATAACCACAAGCGAAGAACCCAGGAGACACGAATGAAAAAGAACCCACTCGCGCGGCTTGCCTCAGTTTGTTTCGCGGTCGCGGCCGGCGCCGCTCTCACGATGGGCAGCGCGCAAGCGGCCGACGATGCGGTGAAGATCGGCTTCATCACCGATCTGTCGGGGCTGTATGCGGACATCGACGGCCCGGGCGGCCTCGAAGCGATTCGCATGGCGATCGCCGACTTCGGCGGCAAGGTCAACGGCAAGCCGATCACGCTGGTCTACGCGGATCACCAGAACAAGGCGGACATCGCCGCGTCGCGAGCCCGCGAGTGGTTCGACCGTGATGGCGTCGATATGCTGATCGGCGGCACGAACTCGGCGACCGGGCTGTCGATGAACACGGTGGCGGGCGAGAAGCACAAGGTCTACATCAGCATCGGCGCAGGCGCGGACACGCTGACCAACGAACAGTGCACGCCGTACACGATCCACTATGCGTACGATACGACCGCGCTCGCCAAGGGCACGGGTTCGGCGGTGACCAAGCAGGGCGGCAAGACGTGGTTCTTCCTGACGGCTGACTATGCGTTCGGCAAGGCGCTCGAAAAGAACACGTCGGACGTGGTGAAAGCGAATGGCGGTCAGGTGCTGGGGGAGGTGCGTCATCCGCTGTCCGCGTCGGACTTCTCATCGTTCCTGCTGCAGGCGCAAGCGTCGAAGGCGCAGATTCTGGGCCTCGCCAATGCCGGCGGCGACACGATCAACTCGATCAAGGCCGCCAAGGAATTCGGTATCAACAAGACGATGAAGATCGCCGCGCTGCTGATGTTCATCAACGACGTACACAGCCTGGGTCTGGACACCACGCAAGGTCTGGTGCTGACGGATAGCTGGTACTGGAACAAGGACGCCAACTCGCGCAAGTGGGCGCAACGCTATTTCGACAAGATGAAGAAGATGCCGTCGAGCCTGCAGGCCGCCGACTACTCGGCGACGATGAACTACCTGAAGGCCGTACAGGCAGTCGGCTCGACCGACTCCGACAAGGTGATGGCGCAGCTGAAGAAGACCAAGATCGACGACTTCTACGCGAAGGGCTACGTGCGTCAGGACGGCAGCATGATCCACGACATGTACCTGATGCAGGTGAAGACGCCGGCCGAATCCAAAGAGCCGTGGGACTACTACAAGATCGTCGCGACGATCCCCGGCGAGCAGGCGTTCACGACCAAGGCGGAAACGCGCTGCGCGGCGTGGAAGTGAGCGTGGATCGAGGGTCTTGAGGCCGTCTGCCTGTCGAAGTCTTGCCGCGCGCGCTGGCGGATGGGCGGTGGGCGGCAGGCAGAGGGCAAACCGTTTCACATGCCGCGCGCGATGGGCGCTGTTGCCGCCTGTCGCGCGCAGGCCGGATCGTGCGTGAGCGATCTCACCTAGGCGATGGCTTCAGGGGTTAAGGGCTTCAATGGACATCTTTGGCGTTCCGCTACCGGCGATGCTGAGCCAGCTTCTGCTGGGGCTCGTGAACGGCTCGTTCTACGCGATTCTGAGTCTCGGGCTGGCGATCATCTTCGGCTTGCTCAACGTGATCAACTTTGCGCACGGCGCGTTATTCATGCTCGGCGCGATGCTCGCGTGGATGGGGCTGTCGTATTTCGGCTTGCCGTACTGGGTGATGCTGCTGCTGGCGCCGCTGCTCGTCGGGCTGTTCGGTATCGCGATCGAACGCTCGATGCTGCGCTGGCTGTACAAGCTCGATCATCTGTATGGCTTGTTGCTGACGTTCGGGCTCACGCTCGTCGTCGAAGGCGTATTCCGTTCGATCTATGGTTCGTCCGGCCAGCCGTACGACGTGCCGTCGGCGCTTTCGGGCGCGACCAATCTCGGCTTCATGTTCCTGCCGAACTATCGCGCGTGGGTGGTCGTCGCGTCGCTGGTGGTCTGCTTCGCGACATGGTTCGTGATCGAGAAGACGCGCCTGGGCGCCTATTTGCGCGCAGGCACTGAGAATCCGAAACTGGTCGAGGCGTTCGGCGTCAACGTGCCGCTGATGATCACGCTGACCTACGGCTTCGGCGTCGCGCTGGCCGCGTTCGCCGGCGTGCTGGCCGCGCCGGTCATTCAGGTGTCGCCGCTCATGGGCCAGTCGATGATCATCACCGTGTTCGCCGTGGTCGTGATCGGCGGGATGGGTTCGATCATGGGCTCGATACTCACCGGTCTCATGCTCGGCGTGATCGAGGGGCTCACGCGCGTGTTCTATCCGGAAGCGTCGGCCACCGTCGTCTTCGTGATCATGGCGCTCGTGTTGCTGGTGCGCCCGGCGGGCCTCTTCGGCAAGGAAAAATGATGCAGAGAAAAGTGCTCTACGGTCTGCTGCTGATCGGGCTTATTGCAGTGCCTGTGCTCGGCATCTATCCGCTCTTCGTGATGAAGGTGCTGTGCTTCGCGCTGTTCGCGGCGGCGTTCAATCTGCTGATCGGCTATACGGGATTGCTGTCGTTCGGACACGCGATGTTTCTGGCGTCGGCCGGTTACGTCACGGGTTATGCGATGCAGACGCTCGGCTTTTCGCCCGAACTCGGTGTGATTGCCGGCACCGCGGTGGCGACCTTGCTCGGCTTGATCGTCGGATTTTTCGCGATTCGCCGCCAAGGCATCTACTTCGCGATGGTGACGCTGGCGCTCGCGCAAATGGTCTACTTCGTGTTCCTGCAAGCGCCGTTCACGCATGGCGAAGATGGCCTGCAAGGCGTGCCGCGCGGCAAGCTGTTCGGTTTGCTGGATCTGTCCTCGGATGTCACGCTGTACTTCGTCATGCTGATCGTGATGGTGCTCGCCTTCCTGCTGATCGTGCGGATCGTGCACTCGCCGTTCGGCCAGGTGCTGGTGGCGATCAAGGAAAACGAGCCGCGGGCCGTGTCGCTCGGCTACGATACGGATCGCTTCAAGCTGCTCGCGTTCATTCTGTCGGCGGGGTTGGCCGGTCTCGCGGGGTCGCTCAAAGTGCTCGTGCAAGGCTTCGAGACGCTCGGCGACGCTTACTGGACCATGTCCGGTCTGGTGATCCTGATGACGCTCGTCGGCGGTATGGGGACGTTGTTCGGGCCTTTGCTCGGCGCCGCGTTGATTGTCGCGCTGGAAGACCGGCTCGGCGACATCGGTGGGGCGCTCGCGGCGACGACCGGCATCGACTGGTTCCGTTCGCTGGGCGAGTCGGTGACGATCGTGACCGGCGTGATTTTCATTGCGTGTGTGCTGGCGTTCCGGCGCGGTATCGTCGGCGAGATCATTGCGCGGGTGCGGCCGTTGCGGGCCTGATGCGCGGTGCGGTGCGTAGTAGGGGGGCATGGTGAGATGCGAAATTGATTCGGTATCCGATCTAATTCGGCACCCATCGACGCACTGAGCATGTGAATCGCGAAATCGGATAGCGCTTGCACGCACGTCGGCAAGGCCGTCCCAACGTGCCCCAATTCGGTGCCGCATTGCACCACTAGGGTAATTGCTAGTTGTAGCAGAGGGGGTGGTCGTTTAACCTTCATGCAGTTCTGATGCACCACGAAATTTGCAGGTGGAGAACGAGGAGACAATGAGGCACTCAGTGCCCAGACGAAAGCGCTGTTGGATTGATATCCAACAGCGCTTTTTATTTGTGCTTTTGTTATAGCGTCATTCCATTCTTTCGCTAATTCGGCGGCTCTTTTTTATTCGCCGAAGCGGCCACGACATCACACTGTATAACCCTGTAAAACGCTTGCGGCGTGGGGCTTTCGTCCGCTAAACTCGCTATTCACCGACCACTGGGTCGGTATTTAAATCCGTAGATTTAAATTCGAACGAATAACGGTGTTGATAGAGGAGCGGGATGAAGTCGGCATTGCGTTGGATTAGCGCGGCATTGGTCGCCACCGGGGTATCCGCAGCATGGAGCGGTCATGCATTCGCGGACGTGAAAATCGGCGTCACTGTGTCGGCAACGGGGCCGGCCGCCTCACTCGGTATTCCGGAAAAGAACACCGTCGCGTTGTTGCCTAAAGAGGTGGCGGGTCAGAAAATCGACTACATCGTGCTCGACGATGCGACCGATTCCACCCAGGCGGTCAAGAACGCACGCAAGCTCACCAGTGAAGATCACGTGGATGCGTTGATTGGCTCGACCGTCGTGCCGAACTCGCTCGCAATGATCGACGTCGCCAGCGAAAGCGGCACGCCGATGATCTCCATGGCTGCCGCGGCGAGCATCGTCGAACCGATGGACGCGAAGCGCGCATGGGTCTTCAAGACACCGCAAAACGACATTCTGATGGCCACCGCGATCGCGCAGCATATGGCGAATCACGGCGTGAAGACGGTCGCGTTCATCGGCTTTTCGGACGCGTACGGCGAGAGCTGGTTCAAGGAGTTCGGTAAGGCCGCTGATCTCGCGAAGATCAAGGTCGTCGCGAACGAGCGCTTTGCGCGCAACGACGCCTCGGTCACGGGTCAGGTGTTGAAGATGATGTCGCAGAACCCGGATGCGGTGCTGATCGCGGGGGCGGGCACGCCGGCCGCGCTGCCGCAGAAAACGCTCAAGGAGCGTGGCTACAAGGGCAAGTACTACCAGACGCACGGCGTCGCGAATAACGACTTCCTGCGAGTGTGCGGCAAGGACTGCGAAGGCACCTGGCTGCCCGCTGGCCCGCTGCTGGTCGCCGATCAACTGCTCGATTCGAACCCGGTGAAGAAGACTGCGCTCGCCTACAAGCACGCGTACGAAGCCGCTTATGGCGCCGGCTCGGTGTCGACCTTCGGCGGTCACGCGTGGGATGCGGGCTTGCTGCTGCAACGCGCGATTCCGCTCGCACTGAAGAAGGGCCAGCCGGGCACGCCAGCGTTCCGCGAGGCACTGCGTGCAGCACTGGAGAACACCAAAGACCTGCCCGCGTCGCACGGCATCTTCAACATGAGCGCGAACGACCACGCTGGCCTAGACCAGCGGGCGCGCGTGATGGTGGAGATCGTCGGCGGCAAGTGGAAGCTGGCCGGCGACTGAGCAAAGGCGCAGCGACGAGGAACCTCATTGAAAAAGACGCGTGCAGTTGACGCGTCTTTTTTATTGCCCGGTGTCACGTGAAAAGTGTGGTTCCATCGCTTCAGGACAAACCCGCATTTGCCTAGCGGTCTATTGACCGTCAATGATGCAGAACGCAATACTACTAATATGTTAGTGGTTTGTTGAGTCGAATTCGAAGCAGGGAAGTGAGGCGACGGCCGCAGGACATCGCGGCGGTTGGCAGTCGTGGTGAGAGAGGGGAGCGGCACCCAACAAAACGGCGAAGGTATTCGCGCCGAGCGGGGAAAACCATGCTTGGCACACCTGAACCCTATAACTAGATTCAGACACCCGGTCGTCAAGCCGGATTACAGATACGCGCTTCAAAGCGTTTGGAGACTCGCAATGAACAAGACAAGGCAATGGGTACGCACCGGCATCGCGATGGCGTTGATGTGCGGTGCCGGCGCGGCGTTTGCCCAGGTGAAAATCGGGGTGACGTTGTCGACGACGGGGCCGGCTGCATCGCTCGGGATTCCTGAGAAGAACACGATCGCGTTGTTGCCGAAAGAGATCGGCGGGAAGACGGTGCAGTACATCGTGCTCGACGACGGCTCGGATACCGGCAAGGCCGTGCAGAACACGCGCAAGCTGATCGATGAGGACCACGTCGACGCGATCATCGGTTCGACCATCACGCCGAATTCGCTCGCGATGCTCGACGCCGCCGCCGAAGGCAAGACGCCGGTGATCTCACTGGCGGCATCGGCGGCGATCATCTCGCCGATGGACGCGAAGCGCGCATGGGCCTTTAAACCGCCGCAGAACGACAGCCTCATGGCCGACGCGATCGCCGACTACATGGAGCATCACGGCGTGAAGACGGTGGGCTTCATCGGCTTCGCGGACGCGTATGGCGACGGCTGGAACAACGTCTTCACCGCTGCGGCCGCCGCGCACAAGCTGAAGATCGTTTCCAACGAGCGCTTTAACCGCACCGACGCATCGGTGACCGGCCAGGTGCTCAAGACGATGGGCGCGAATCCCGACGCCGTGTTGATCGCCGGCGCGGGTACACCGTCGGCGCTGCCGGCCAAGACGCTCAAGGAGCGCGGCTACAAGGGCAAGGTCTACCAGACGCACGGCGTCGCGAATAACGACTTCCTGCGCGTGTGCGGCAAGGATTGCGAGGGCGAATTCCTGCCCGCTGGCCCGATCCTCGTGACAGACCAGTTGCCGGATTCGAATCCGGTGAAGAAGTCGTCGCAAGCGTATAAGACGGCGTACGAGAAAGCGTATGGAGCGGGCTCGGTGGCGACCTTCGGCGGTCACGCATGGGATGCCGGCCAGATGCTGCAAGCGGCGATTCCGGTCGCGCTGAAGACGGCTCAGCCGGGCACTGAAGCATTCCGTGTGGCACTGCGCGGCGCGCTCGAAAACATCAAGGAATTGCCGGTGTCGCACGGCATCATGAACACCACGACGACCGACCACAACGGCCTCGACAAGCGTGCGCGCGTGATCGTGCAGATCGTCGACGGCAAGTGGAAGCTGCAGAACGACTAACGATAAAAGCGGTACGCGCCTCTCGCGCAATCTGCGGCATCTGACGCCGCATTGCCATTGTGTTCGATGACAATGGCATCGACCGCCGCGCCGGAACACGGTGCGGCGGTTGCCTTTTCAGGCATTGCAGGTCGGTGGCCGGCCGCGGCTTGTGCCGCCACGCCGCGACCGTTTCCCGATTTCGATTTCGACGCTTCAGGACGAGGAAGTATGGATCTATCAATTGCGGCGATCCTCGCGCAGGACGGCATCACCACCGGTGCGATCTACGCGCTGCTCGCGCTCGCGCTGGTGCTGGTGTTCTCGGTGACGCGGGTGATCTTCATCCCGCAGGGGGAGTTTGTTTCGTACGGCGCGTTGACGCTCGCTGCTCTGCAGACACAGAAGTTTCCGGCCACCTGCTGGCTACTGATGGCGATGGGCGCGGCCTGCTTCGTCGTCGAGGTGGCGGGGCTGGTGCGGCATGCCGAGCGTCGCCGAAACGCGGCACGGACCCTGGTCACGCTAGCCGGGAAATACCTGCTGTTTCCGATCGCGGTCTACGCGCTCACGCGGGGTGTTTTCCTACAGCCGCTGCCAATGATCGTACAGATCGCTCTGACGCTTCTGATCGTGATTCCGATGGGCCCGCTCCTCTACCGGCTTGCCTATGAGCCGATCGCGGAAGCGACCACGCTGTTGTTGCTGATCGTGGCAGTCGCGGTGCACTTCGCGATGGTTGGGCTGGGGCTCGTGATGTTCGGCGCGGAAGGTTCGCGCACGACCGCGTTCTCGGATTCGACGTTCAACGTCGGCAGCCTGTCGATCTCCGGACAAAGTCTGTGGGTGGTCGGCACCGCGGTCGTGCTGATCGGCGCGCTGTATCTGTACTTCGATCGCTCGATTTCGGGCAAGGCGTTGCGCGCGACGTCGGTGAACCGGCTCGGCGCGCGGCTCGTCGGCATCGGCACCACGCAAGCGGGGCGCCTTGCGTTCACGCTGGCAGCCGGGCTCGGCGCGCTGTGCGGGATCCTCGTGGCACCCCTGACCACCATCTACTACGACTCGGGCTTCCTGATCGGTCTGAAGGGCTTTGTGGGGGCGATTATCGGCGGTCTGGTCAGCTATCCGCTGGCGGCGGCGGGCTCTATCCTGGTGGGCCTGCTGGAGTCATATTCGTCGTTCTGGGCGAGCGCTTATAAAGAAGTGATCGTGTTCACGCTGATCATCCCCGTGCTGCTTTGGCGAAGTCTTGCCAGCCCGCACGCCGAAGAGGAAGAGGAGTGACACGATGAAACGGATCATGCAAAACAAGTTCTTCTGGTTGTTCCTCGTGGTGCTGTTCGCGCTGCCGGTGTTGCCGCAGCCGATTCACGTGCCCGAATACTGGGTGACGCTGCTCAACTACATCGGCCTGTATTCGATCGTCGCGATCGGACTTGTGCTGCTGACCGGCATCGGCGGGATGACGAGCTTCGGGCAGGCGGCGTTCGTCGGCATCGGCGCCTACGCGACCGCGTATCTGACGACCACATATGGTGTGTCGCCGTGGCTCGCGTTGATCGCGGGCGTCGTCGTGACCGCATTGATCGCGCTGATGCTGGGCCTCGTGACAATGCGCCTGTCCGGCCACTTTCTGCCGCTCGGCACGATCGCGTGGGGGCTTGCGCTGTTCTATCTGTTCGGCAATCTGGAAATGCTCGGTAAGTACGACGGCATCAACGGGATTCCGGTGCTGAATGTTTTCGGCATCAACCTGGAGTCTGGTCGGCATATCTATTACCTGATCTGGGTGGTCGTGCTTGGTGCGGTGATCTCTGTTCAGAATCTGCTTAATAGCCGGCCGGGGCGGGCAATTCGCGCGCTGCGCGGCGGCGGCATGATGGCTGAGGCGATGGGCGTGAATACTGGCTGGATGCGCGTCGTGATTTTCGTCTATGCAGCCGTGCTGGCGTCGGTGTCGGGCTTCCTGTACGCCCATCTGCAACGCGCGGTGAATCCGACGCCGTTCGGTCTGAATCACGGCATCGAGTTTCTGTTCATGGCGGTGGTGGGAGGCGTATCGCACGTGTGGGGCGCGGTCCTCGGCGCGGCAATCCTCACGTTGCTCCAGGACTATCTGCAAACGCTGCTGCCGAAGCTGCTGGGTGAGAACGGCAACTTCGAAGTGATCGTATTCGGCATCTTGATGGTGTTACTGCTGCAGTACGCCCGCCAAGGGGTTTGGCCATTCGTCGCACGCTTCTTCCCGCGTGGTCCGCGCGCGCATCTGGCGGATCATGCCGAACCGTTGCCGCAGCGCAGCAAGCCGGAAGCCGGCGAAGACCTGTTGATGGTGAACAAGGCGCGCAAGCAGTTCGGTGGTCTGGTCGCGGTCAACGATGTCAGCTTCGAGGTGAAAGCGGGGCAAATCATCGGCCTGATCGGGCCGAACGGCGCCGGTAAGTCGACGACCTTCAATCTGGTGACGGGGGTACTACAGGCGACCAGTGGCGAGATCACGTTCCGCGGCGAGCGTATCGATTCGTTGAGTTCACGTGAAATCGTTAGGCGTGGGATCGGCAGAACCTTCCAGCACGTCAAGCTTCTGCCGGGGATGACGGTGCTCGAGAACGTCGCGATCGGCGCGCATTTGCGCGGCCAGGCCGGCGTCTGGCGCAGTGTCGCGCGTCTGAACGGCGCGGAAGAAGCGCGCTTGATGGCGGAGGCGGCTCGCCAGATTCGTCGCGTTGGGCTCGAACAGCATATGTACGATGAGGCGGGCAGTCTCGCGCTGGGCCAGCAGCGGATTCTCGAAATTGCTCGCGCTTTGTGCTGTGACCCGACGTTGTTGCTGTTGGACGAGCCTGCGGCCGGCTTGCGCTATCAGGAAAAGTTGCAGCTCGCTGATTTGCTGCGTCGCCTCAAGGCGGAAGGCATGAGCGTGCTGCTGGTGGAGCACGACATGGACTTCGTGATGAATCTCACTGATCGTCTAGTCGTCATGGAGTTCGGGACGCGGATCGCGGAAGGTTTGCCGTTGGATGTGCAACAAGACCCGGCGGTGCTCGAAGCGTATCTGGGCGGGGTCGAGTGATGGAGAACACAATGAATGCTGCTGCACCGATTCTCGATGTGGACGGTCTGTCGGTCCGATACGGCAAGGTCGAAGCGCTGCACGGCGCGGCGATCAAGGTGCGGGCCGGGCAGATTGTCTCGGTGATCGGCCCAAACGGCGCGGGCAAATCCACGTTGCTGAACGCGATCATGGGCGCGTTGCCGACTACCGGCCATGCGAAGGGCGCCGTGATCTATCAGGGCGAAGACGTCAGCGCGGTGCCGGTCGAGAAACGGGTCGCTCGCGGCATGTGTCTGGTGCCCGAAAAGCGCGAGCTTTTTGCATCGATGACAGTGGAAGACAATCTTGTCCTCGGAGCATATCGGCGAAAGCGCGCGGGGGAGCGCAATTTCCTCGACCAGCTCGAGCCCGTTTTCACGCTGTTTCCGCGACTGAAAGAGCGTCGCAAGCAGGCTGCCGGTACGTTGTCCGGCGGTGAGCGGCAGATGTTGGCGGTGGGGCGTGCGCTGATGGGCAAGCCCGATCTGTTGATGCTCGATGAACCGAGTCTGGGTCTTGCGCCGCTGATCGTAAAAGAGATTTTTCACATCATTAGCGCATTACGGCAGACCGGCGTCGCGACGCTGCTGATCGAGCAGAATGCGCGAGCCGCTTTGCAAATTTCCGACTATGGGTATGTACTGGAGACCGGAGAGTTGGCGCTGGAGGGGCCCGCCCCGGATTTGGCGCAGAACCCGCGCGTCATCGAAACCTATCTGGGGTTAGCTAAGAAAGTAGCGTAGGTGCGTATTTTTTAGCTAGTTGCAACAAATCGAAGCGGTGTGTTTCACGTGAAACACACCGCTTTTTTTATGTATGGCCATTCGGACGAAAGTCGGGCCGAAACCGAACCCGTTATAATTCGCCCATACTTTTCCTTTAAGGCTCACGCGACGATCTGGCGTGAGATCCGCAATGCTCTTTCCCACAGAATTTGACGTCATCGTCGTTGGCGGCGGTCATGCCGGCACAGAGGCCGCGTTGGCCTCGGCGCGTATGGGCAATACGACGCTCCTGCTGACCCACAACATCGAAACCCTCGGCCAGATGAGCTGCAATCCGTCGATCGGCGGCATCGGCAAGGGCCATCTGGTCAAGGAAGTCGATGCGCTCGGCGGCGCCATGGCAGCCGCGACGGACGAGGGCGGGATCCAGTTCCGCATCCTCAATTCCTCGAAGGGCCCCGCAGTTCGGGCCACACGCGCTCAGGCGGACCGTCTGCTGTACAAGCAGGCGATTCGGCATCGGCTGGAGAATCAGCCGAACCTGTGGCTGTTCCAGCAGGCGGTCGATGATCTGATGGTGGAGGGCGATCGTGTCGTTGGCGCCGTGACGCAGGTGGGAATTCGTTTCCGCGCGCGGGCGGTCGTGTTGACGGCCGGAACCTTCCTCGACGGCAAGATTCACGTGGGTTTGAACAACTATACCGGTGGTCGCGCCGGCGATCCTGCTGCGATTTCGCTTTCTGCACGTCTGAAGGAATTGCAGCTGCCGCAAGGCCGGCTTAAGACCGGCACGCCGCCGCGGATCGACGGTCGCACGATCGACTTTTCGCAACTCGAAGAGCAGCCAGGTGACCTGGACCCGGTGCCGGTGTTTTCGTTTCTCGGGCGCGTCGAGCAGCACCCGCGGCAAGTGCCATGCTGGGTGACGCACACGAACGAGCGGACGCACGACATCATCCGTGGCGGGCTCGACCGGTCGCCGATGTACACGGGCGTCATCGAGGGCGTAGGGCCGCGCTACTGTCCGTCTATCGAGGACAAGATCCACCGCTTTGCGTCGAAGGAATCGCACCAAATCTTCCTGGAGCCGGAAGGGCTGACCACCAACGAGTTCTATCCGAACGGGATTTCCACGAGCCTGCCGTTCGATGTGCAGCTGGAATTGGTGCGCTCGATGCGCGGTCTGGAGCACGCGCATATCCTGCGACCGGGCTACGCGATTGAGTACGATTATTTCGATCCGCGCGGGTTGAAGGCATCGCTGGAAACCAAGGTGATCAACGGTCTCTTCTTCGCCGGCCAGATCAACGGGACGACCGGGTATGAAGAGGCGGCCGCGCAAGGCCTGCTGGCGGGCATCAACGCCGGGTTGTACGTGCAGGGCAAGGAAGCATGGTGTCCGCGTCGGGATCAGGCCTACCTTGGCGTGCTGGTCGACGATCTCGTGACTCGCGGCGTGTCCGAGCCGTACCGGATGTTCACTAGCCGCGCCGAATATCGTCTGAGCCTTCGGGAAGACAATGCCGATGTGCGCCTGACTGCGATCGGGCGCGAGCTTGGCGTGGTCGACGACATTCGTTGGGGCGCCTTTAGCCGCAAGCGCGACGCTGTTTCACGTGAAACAGAGCGACTCCGCACGACGTGGGTCAATCCTAAGACGTTGCCTGCCGACGAAGCGACAGCCTTGCTCGGCAAGCCAATCGACCATGAATACAGTCTCGCGGATCTGCTGCGCCGCCCGGGCGTGACCTACGATGGCGTTTGCGGATTGCGTGCTGGCGCATGCGGCGCACCCGAGATCCTCGCGGAAGACGACGTATTGCTTGCGCAGATCAAGGAACAGGTCGAGATCGGCATCAAATATCAGGGCTATATCGACCGTCAGGCTGGTGAGATCGAGCGGAACGAGGCCCACGAAAGCACGCGCCTGCCCGAAGGGCTGGACTACGCGGAAGTCCGAGGCCTTTCGTTCGAAGCTCGTCAGAAGCTGTCGCAATTCCGTCCCGAAACTATTGGCCAGGCATCGCGCATCTCGGGCATCACACCGGCTGCAATTTCCTTGCTGATGGTCCATCTGAAGCGCGGCTTCGGCCGTCGTTCGACGAAACCCGCCGAACCTGGCGCCGATAGCACGCCGGTGACGCAATGACGGTGAGCCAGAAGGGCAGTATTCAGCAAGCGTTGGCGCCACTGCTAGCGGACGGTGTCCGCGAACTCGGCCTCGATCTGAGCGACACGCAACTCGGTAAGCTGCTCGACTACGTCGCGCTGCTGTCGAAATGGAATGCCGTCTATAACCTGACGGCGATCCGCGATCCACGGCAAATGCTGATCCAGCACATTCTCGATTCACTGTCGATTGTGCCGCATCTCGCGCCGCGTGGCCCGTCGTCGGCGCTCGATGTGGGGTCGGGCGGCGGCCTTCCAGGAATCGTACTGGCGATCGTTTTGCCCGATTGGACCGTCACCGTGAACGACATCGTTCATAAGAAGACGGCGTTTCAGTCGCAGGCGAAGGCCGAACTCGGCCTTGCCAACCTGTCGGTCGTGACTGGCCGCGTCGAGACTTTGCGGCCGGGCGCCGAAGTACCGGCAAAGTTCGACGTAATCGTCTCGCGCGCATTCGCAGAGCTCGCGGATTTCGTTACACTGGCCCGTCATCTGGTTGCGGAGCAGGGTGCGATCTGGGCAATGAAAGGCGTGAGGCCGGAGGGTGAAATCGAACGGTTGCCGGCCGGTGCCCACGTGGAGCAGATCATCCGGCTGCAAGTGCCGTTGCTCGACGCGGAGCGGCATCTGATCAAGGTTCTGGTGGACGCCGACAACTGAGGCTGCTGCCAGCCCAGATCGGCTCCAGTATCATCAGCGATTTTTTCTTCATCCAGCAGCAAAAGGGACACACCAACGATGGCAAAAATCTTCTGCGTTGCGAACCAGAAGGGTGGCGTCGGCAAGACGACCACCACAGTCAATCTGGCCGCGAGCTTGGCAGCGCAGGGACAGCGAGTTCTTCTCATCGACCTGGACCCGCAGGGCAACGCCACGATGGGCAGCGGTATCGACAAGGCCGCGTGCGCTAACACCGTCTACGAAGTGCTCGTGGATAACGTATCGGTGGCCGATGCGCGAATCCGTCCGGAAGCAGTCAGCTACGACGTACTGCCCGCGAACCGCGAACTCGCGGGCGCCGAGGTGGAACTCGTCAGCGTGCAGAACCGTGAACGGCAGTTGAAGGCGGCGCTCGCCGCGGTCGAGAGCGAATACGATTTTGTGCTGATCGACTGCCCGCCGGCTTTGTCGCTGCTGACACTCAACGGCCTGTGCGCCGCGCACGGCGTCGTGATTCCCATGCAGTGCGAGTACTTCGCGCTCGAAGGCTTGTCCGATCTGGTCAACACGATCAAACAGGTGCATGCCAACCTGAACCGGGACTTGAAGGTGATCGGCCTGCTGCGAGTGATGTTCGATCCGCGCATCACGTTGCAACAGCAAGTTTCAGATCAACTGAAAGAGCATTTCGGCGACAAGGTATTCGACGCGGTCATCCCACGCAACGTACGTCTGGCCGAGGCGCCGAGCTATGGCTTGCCCGGCGTGGTGTTCGACCGGGCATCGCGCGGCGCGCAGGCGTATGTGCAGTTCGGCGCGGAAATGATTGAGCGGGTGCGTGCGTTGAATGACGCCCCCCAGGCATCCTAAGTGGACCGAGGAAGCACGATGAACGCAGTAGCAAGAAAGAAGGGATTGGGCCGCGGTCTTGAGGCATTGCTAGGCGGTACCGCCGATATCACGGAAGCGGTGACGATCGACGGTGCGCCCAATGTGCTGCCGCTCAGCAAGATGCAGGCGGGCAAGTACCAGCCGCGCACGCGAATGGACGAAGGCGCGTTGCAGGAACTGGCGGCCAGCATCCGCGCCCAGGGACTGATGCAACCGATCCTCGTGCGTCCTGTTTCGGCGGACAGATACGAAATCATTGCGGGGGAGCGGCGTTTTCGTGCCGCGCGCCTTGCGGGTCTCGACGAGGTGCCGGTACTGGTGAGGGATGTGCCAGACCAGGCTGCCGCCGCGATGGCGCTGATCGAAAATATTCAGCGCGAGGATTTGAATCCGCTGGAAGAGGCGCAGGGTATCCAGCGCTTGCTCGACGAGTTCAATTTCACGCACGAGCAGGCGGCAGAGTCGGTGGGCCGTTCGCGCAGCGCGGTCTCGAATTTGTTGCGCTTGCTCAACCTCGCGTCGCCGGTGCAGACGATGCTGCTGGCCGGCGATCTGGACATGGGGCACGCCCGCGCGCTGCTGGCAGTCGATGGCGCCACGCAGATCACGTTGGCCAATCAGGTGGTCAACAAGCGCATGTCCGTGCGTGAAACCGAAAAACTGGTGACGACGACAACCAAGGCTGCCCCAGCGGTCAAGGCGCGCGCGAATCCGGATGGCGGACGCGATACGCGGCGGCTTGAGGAGGAACTGTCGGATCTGCTGTCGGCAACGGTCAAGATCAAGCTCGGTCGACGCGGCCGGGGCCAAGTGTTGGTGGACTTCGGCGATCTGGATGCGCTGGAAGGCATTCTCGTTCGATTGCGTGGTAATGCCACTGCGTGAAACGCAGATCGCGTAGGAAGGGTGCTGAATAGGCTTGCGGCGGGTTCAACGTTCGTGCGTAAGCTATTCGGCGCACTTTAGCCACGTTCCGGTGTGGGCGCTACGCCTACACCTGGTCGGCCTGTTCTGTTGCTTCGCATCCCGCGTCAAATTTGGTTGGATTCCTAAACAAAAGCGAGCGTCGGATAATAAGGAATCCGGATATATCGGTGTCTCACGCGAATCTTGTTCGTGCCAACGAGGCCGTTTGGTTGCGGTGCGGGAGGCGGGCGGGCCGGCTTGCGGTAACCGCCGACGCGGTGCGTAGGATTCCGGCCGCGCATTAGGCTTCCTTCTCCACAGGTGGGTGGCGTCGTGTCCTCGCGAGGCTCAGCGCCGCTTGCGGGGGAGGGCAGAGCCCACGCACCGGTATGACGCTAACCCGCATGGCGCGGTTAAGCCAATTGTTCGCAGTCAACCGTTAACTCGCTCGCGAATCTGCCGTTGACTTCGCCGCCTCGTTATAAGGAACCTTGCACCACCACGCCGCTCGACCTCTACCTGTCGGCGGCCAATCCCGCACGCAAAAATTGACGTTTGTTGTGTTTTCGACACGTCCGCCATAACGTCTGCGCGACCTGTGATCAGGCGCAAACCTGCGCGATTCCAACTCCCCGTTTTGCCATCCCCCAGCCGCCTTACATTTGGCGTGTTTTCCCTTGGCAGAATGCTGTTCCCGCGCGGCGAGGGCGCCTTTGATGCCGGTTATTGAACGGCCTAAAGTCTTGAATTGCCTGCAACTATCGCTTACAATCGCCCGGATTTAATTGCACGGCAACCCCGTAAGCGCAGCGAAAGCTCGCGAGCTGAACAAGACTTTCGGAACACTGCGATGGCGGTCAAAACGTCGAATCAAGCGCCGAAGAATGGGCACGACGGGCACCGCGCTGAACGCACCGTTTCCGATTCGTCCACCGGCCAGCAAGTTACGCATGACGAGTCGTGGGGCGTCGAGCAAGAAGATAACAATATCGTTCCGCTCACGCGGGCCGAGGCTGAAAAGCTGTTTGGTCCTAACGTGAGTCGTCCATCGCGCGTCACGCCTTTCAAGGTCGTGATGGCGCAAATGGTTTTGTCCCTGGGTGTTACGCTGGTGTGGTGGCTGTTCTACAAGCCGCCGGGCGCTGCTGCGCTGTCCGCGTTCCTGGGGGGAGCGATTTGCTGGATCCCTGGCGCGCTGTTCGCGGCACGCCTTAGAACGCTGAGCGGCGCCGAGACAGTGATGAGCTGGATGATCGGCGAAGCGCTCAAGATGGGGACAACGATTGCGATGTTTGTAGCCATCGCTTTCTGGTATCACGACGTACGCTGGGTGCCGCTGCTCGTGACCTACCTCATCGCGCTCAAGACTTACTGGATCGCCTTGGCGTGGCGCTAAGGTAGCAGAAACAGTTAGCAGCAAAAAATTCAGGCTGGCGCGCAGCGCCGGCACCAGGTGTGCGGATATGACACGGTCCGCGCCCGGCGTGTTCCCGCAATACAGCATTGCTGCGGGTGCGGCCTAAGACGATTTTCGACAATTTGGGTGGCTTTAACGATATGGCAGCTAGCGAAGGCACGCGCGCAATGGATCCGTCCGAGTACATCGCGCACCACTTGCAGAACTTTTCCACCGCGCACCAGACGTCGATTTTCGACATTCACGTGTGGAATCTGGACACCCTTTTCTGGTCGATCGTTTGCGGTCTGGCCACCATCCTCATCCTGCGTCTCGCTGCCCGCAAGGCGACGTCCGGCGTGCCCGGCCGTTTCCAGTGCGCCGTCGAAATGCTGGTCGAAATGGTCGAGGATCAATCGAAGTCGATGATCCACGGCACGCGCACTTTCATCGCACCGCTGGCCCTGACCGTGTTCGTCTGGGTCGCGCTGATGAACTCGCTCGACTTTATCCCTGTCGACCTGCCGGGCCACGTAATCGGCTGGCTGGGTCTGTCCGAAGTCATCCCGCACCACCGCATCGTGCCGACCGCCGACCTGAACGGCACGCTCGGTATCGCCCTCGGTGTGTTCGCGCTGATGATCTATTACAACTTCAAGATCAAGGGCGCCGGCGGCTTCGTGCATGAACTGCTGTCCGCTCCGTTCGGCGCGCATCCCCTGCTGTGGATCCCGAACCTTGCACTGAACATCATCGAGTTCGTCGCGAAGACGGTGTCGCTCGGCATGCGGCTGTTCGGCAACATGTACGCGGGCGAACTGTTGTTCCTGCTGATTGCCCTGCTCGGCAGCCTCTGGAGCTTCGGCGCGGACACGACGGTGCTTGGCTTCATCGGCCACGTGATCGCCGGCACCGTGTGGTCAATCTTCCACATCCTGATCGTTCTGCTGCAGGCGTTCATTTTCATGATGCTGACGCTGGTGTACATCGGCCAGGCACACGACACGCACTAACCGGCGCCGTCGACCACGAATCGTAGTTTTTCAAATCCCAGTTCCAACCAGTTCTAAAAGACTTTTCACAAAGGAGTGATCATGCAAGCTTTCATCGCCAACATCCAGGGTCTGACCGCCATCGGTATCGGCATCATCATCGGCCTGGGTGCAATCGGCGCCTGTATCGGTATCGGCCTGATGGGCGGCAAGTACATCGAAGCATGTGCTCGTCAGCCGGAACTGATGAACCCGCTGCAAACCAAGATGTTCCTGCTGGCTGGTCTGATCGATGCGGCGTTCCTGATTGGCGTTGGTGTGGCAATGCTGTTTGCGTTCGCGAACCCGCTGCTGTCGAAGCTGGCAGGCTGAGGTTCCTCGGAAGTTTGCGCCTGAGCTATAACTGGTAAAGGCGCAGGGCGGAACGGGCACTTGGGCGCTGATCGAATACAGAATCGATGAGCGCCTTGCCGTTTCACTTTCCGAACTAGCAACGTTTAAGGAAACACCGTGAATCTCAACGCAACCCTGTTTGCGCAAATGGTCGTGTTCCTGATCCTCGCGTGGTTCACGATGAAGTTCGTGTGGCCGCCGTTGATCAACGCCATCGACGAGCGCTCGAAGAAGATTGCTGACGGTTTGTCGGCTGCTGAAAAGGGCAAGCAAGAACTCGAAGCGGCTCACAAGCGCGTCGACCAGGAACTCGCCCAGGCTCGCAACGACGGTCAGCAACGTATTGCCGACGCGGAAAAGCGCGCGGTGGCAGTCGCTGACGAAATCAAGGCTCAGGCACAAGCTGAAGCCGCTCGCATCATCGCGCAAGCGAAGGCCGACGCGGAGCAGCAAGTCGTGAAGGCGCGCGAAACGCTGCGCGGCGAAGTCGCTGCACTCGCTGTGAAGGGCGCCGAACAGATCCTGAAGCGCGAAGTCGACCAGGCAGTTCACGCTGACCTGCTGAATCAACTGAAAGCCGAGCTCTGATCATGGCCGAACTTGCAACCATCGCCCGTCCGTACGCAGAAGCGCTGTTTGGCGTGGCCGAAGCTGGTGACATCGCCGCCTGGTCCACCCTCGTGCAGGAGCTGGCACAGGTTGCGCGTCTGCCCGAAGTGCTGTCGATCTCCTCGAGCCCGAAAGTAAGCCGCGCCCAGGTCAGCGAATTGCTGCTGACCGCGGTCAAGTCGCCGCTCAAGGACAACGCGCAAGCGAAGAATCTGGTGCAAATGCTGGTGGACAACCATCGCCTGCAATTGCTGCCAGAAATCGTCGTGCAGTTCGAAGAGTTGAAGAACGCCCGCGAAGGGGCGGCCGATGTGCTGATCGTCAGCGCATTCCCGCTCGAAGGCGCGCAGTTGAACGAACTCGTCGCAAGTCTCGAACGCAAGTTCAAACGCAAGCTGAAGCCGACGGTCCAGGTGGACTCGTCGTTGATCGGCGGCGTGCGCGTGACGGTCGGCGACGAAGTGCTCGATACCTCGGTCCGCGCGCGGCTTGCCAGCATGCAGACGGCTCTGACGGCCTGAAGCGCTTTAGGCGCTGAAGCGGCTGGCACGCAACAGAATTGACTATCAGGAGCGAATAATGCAACTCAATCCCTCTGAGATCAGCGAGCTGATCAAGAGCCGGATCCAGGGCCTTGAAGCGAGCGCAGACGTTCGCAACCAGGGCACCGTGATCTCCGTGACCGACGGTATCGTGCGTATTCACGGCCTGTCGGAAGTGATGCAGGGCGAAATGCTCGAATTCCCGGGCAACACCTTCGGTCTCGCACTGAACCTCGAGCGCGACTCGGTCGGCGCCGTGATTCTGGGTGAGTACGAACACATCTCGGAAGGCGACATCGTCAAGACGACGGGCCGCATTCTGGAAGTGCCGGTGGGTCCGGAACTGCTCGGCCGCGTGGTCGACACACTCGGCAACCCGATCGACGGCAAGGGCCCGATCAACGCGAAGAAGACCGACGCAATCGAAAAGATTGCTCCGGGCGTGATCTGGCGTAAGTCGGTTTCGGAACCGGTCCAGACCGGTCTGAAGTCGATCGACGCGATGGTGCCGATCGGCCGTGGCCAGCGTGAGCTGATCATCGGCGACCGCCAGTGCGGCAAGACCGCAGTCGCAGTCGACGCGATCATCAACCAGAAGGGTAAGAACCTGTTCTGTATCTACGTCGCGATCGGCCAGAAGGCTTCGTCGATCATGAACGTGGTGCGCAAGCTGGAAGAAACCGGCGCGCTGGAATACACGATCGTCGTGTCCGCTTCGGCTTCGGAATCGGCTGCGATGCAGTACCTCGCACCGTACGCCGGCTGCACGATGGGCGAATATTTCCGCGACCGCGGTCAAGACGCGCTGATCGTTTACGACGACTTGACCAAGCAAGCCTGGGCATACCGTCAGATCTCGCTGCTGCTGCGCCGCCCGCCGGGCCGCGAAGCCTACCCGGGCGACGTGTTCTATCTGCACTCGCGTCTGCTGGAACGTGCTGCTCGCGTCTCGGAAGATTACGTCGAGAAGTTCACCAACGGCGAAGTCAAGGGCAAGAGCGGTTCGCTGACGGCACTGCCGGTCATTGAAACGCAAGCCGGCGACGTGACCGCATTCGTTCCGACGAACGTGATCTCGATTACCGACGGCCAGATCTTCCTGGAAACCGACCTCTTCAACGCAGGTATCCGCCCGGCAATTAACGCCGGCGTGTCGGTGTCGCGCGTCGGTGGTGCGGCTCAGACGAAGGTCGTGAAGAAGCTGTCGGGCGGTATCCGTACCGACCTCGCGCAGTACCGTGAACTGGCGGCGTTCGCGCAGTTCGCATCGGATCTCGACGAAGCGACCCGTAAGCAGCTGGAGCGCGGCCGCCGCGTGACGGAACTGCTGAAGCAGCCGCAGTATCAGCCGCTGCAAGTGTGGGAACTGGCCATTTCGCTGTTCGCAGCGAACAACGGCTACCTCGACGACCTCGAAATCTCGCAAGTCCTGCCGTTCGAAAAGGGCCTGCGCGAATACCTGAAGTCGAGCCACGCCGACTTGGTCAAGCGCGTCGAAGATACCAAGGAACTCTCGAAGGACGACGAAGGCCTGCTGCACACGGCCCTTAAAGACTTCAAGAAGTCCGGCGCTTATTGATCCGCGAGTGATCCGCAAGGCATAAACGGACCTTGAAGCGGCGCGGGCCGCATGTGAATGCACCCGTGCTGCTTCGATCGCTTTGCATGGGACCCGAGTAAGCGCTGAAGCGCTAACTCGGGCCGACAAGGAGCAAGCAATGGCTGGAATGAAGGAAATTCGCGGCAAGATCAAGAGCGTGCAAAACACGCGCAAGATCACGAAAGCGATGGAGATGGTGGCCGCATCGAAGATGCGCCGCGCTCAGGAGCGCATGCGCGCTGCTCGCCCGTATGCCGACAAGGTCCGCGATATCGCTGCGCACATGAGCCGCGCGAACCCGGAGTATCGTCACCCGTTCATGGTGTCGAACGAAGGCGCGAAGGCGGCCGGCATCATCCTCGTCACGACCGACAAGGGTCTGTGCGGCGGGATGAACACCAACGTGCTGCGCGCGTCGCTGCAGAAGTTCAAGGAACTGGAAGGCCAAGGCAAGACGATCGAAGCAACTGCGATCGGCAGCAAGGGCCTGGGTTTCCTGAACCGTTTGCGCGCTCAGGTGGTTTCGAACGTCGTGCAACTGGGCGATACGCCGCATCTGGAAAAGCTGATCGGTGCGGTGAAGGTGCAGCTCGACCTGTACTCGGAAGGCAAGGTTTCGGCGGTGTACCTGGCGTACACACGCTTCGTCAACACGATGAAGCAGGAGCCGGTGATCGAGCAACTGCTGCCGCTGTCGGCAGAACAGTTCGAGCGCCAGGAAGAAGACGGCACGACGCCGAGCACACAGTGGGACTACATCTACGAGCCGGATGCGCAGGCAGTGGTTGACGAACTGCTGGTGCGTTATGTCGAAGCGCTGGTCTATCAGGCCGTCGCGGAAAATATGGCATCGGAGCAGTCGGCCCGGATGGTCGCGATGAAGGCCGCTTCGGACAACGCGAAGACGGTCATCAACGAACTGCAGCTCGTATACAACAAGAGCCGTCAGGCCGCGATCACGAAAGAACTGTCGGAAATCGTCGGTGGCGCAGCGGCAGTCTGACCTTGACGGTCAGGCATGCCGCTTCGTGTGCGCCGGTCAGGCGCACCCGTCCAGGCGGCCCCGTCTAGGCGACCCCATCGAAATTGCGCCTTTGCGCGAGTGAAGAATTGAGTATCTAAAGGAAAAGCGATGAGTACTACTGCTTTGGTAGAAGGCAAGATCGTACAGTGCATCGGCGCGGTGATCGACGTGGAATTTCCGCGTTCGGACATGCCGAAGATTTACGACGCGCTCATTCTCGAAGGTTCGGAACTGACCCTCGAAGTCCAGCAACAGCTGGGCGACGGCGTCGTCCGTACCATCTGTCTGGGTGCATCGGACGGCCTGCGTCGCGGCACGGTCGTGAAGAACACCGGTAATCCGATCAGCGTGCCGGTCGGCAAGCCGACGCTGGGCCGGATCATGGACGTGCTGGGTCGCCCGATCGACGAAGCCGGCCCGATCAACTCGGACGTGGTGCGCGGCATTCACCAGAAGGCGCCGGCGTTCGACGAGCTGTCGCCGTCGACCGAACTGCTCGAAACCGGCATCAAGGTTATCGACCTGATCTGCCCGTTCGCGAAGGGCGGTAAGGTGGGTCTGTTCGGTGGCGCCGGTGTGGGCAAGACCGTGAACATGATGGAACTGATCAACAACATCGCTAAGGAACACGGTGGTTACTCCGTGTTCGCCGGTGTTGGCGAGCGTACCCGCGAAGGGAACGACTTCTATCACGAAATGAAGGACTCGAACGTTCTCGACAAGGTCGCGCTGGTGTACGGCCAGATGAACGAGCCGCCGGGCAACCGTCTGCGCGTCGCGCTGACCGGTCTGACGATGGCCGAGCACTTCCGTGACGAAGGCCTCGACGTGCTGTTCTTCGTCGACAACATCTACCGTTTCACGCTGGCAGGCACGGAAGTGTCGGCACTGCTCGGCCGTATGCCGTCGGCAGTGGGCTATCAGCCGACGTTGGCTGAAGAAATGGGCAAGCTGCAAGAGCGTATTACGTCGACCAAGACCGGCTCGATCACGTCGGTTCAGGCCGTGTATGTCCCTGCGGATGACTTGACCGACCCGTCGCCGGCTACGACTTTCGGCCACCTGGACGCAACGGTCGTGTTGTCGCGTGACATCGCTTCGCTGGGCATCTACCCGGCAGTCGACCCGCTCGATTCGACTTCGCGTCAGATCGACCCGCACGTGATCGGCGAAGAGCACTACTCGATCACGCGCGGCGTGCAGCAAACGCTGCAGCGCTACAAGGAACTGCGCGACATTATCGCGATTCTGGGCATGGACGAACTGGCGCCGGAAGACAAGCTCGCCGTGGCGCGCGCTCGTAAGATCCAGCGTTTCCTGTCGCAGCCGTTCCACGTCGCCGAAGTGTTCACGGGTTCGCCGGGCAAGTACGTGCCACTGAAGGAAACGATCCGTGGCTTCAAGATGATCGTTGAAGGCGAGTGCGACCATCTGCCGGAGCAAGCGTTCTACATGGTCGGCACGATCGACGAAGCCTTCGAAAAGGCCAAGAAGATCCAGTAAGGGTTGGGTGTAACGAAGCGGGCGCCGGCCGTGCGTGTCGATATGGTTGTGCTGTATCGGAACGCAAAGCGGGCGCCTCTCACTACGCTCACCTCAGCCTTGCATGGGACGAGAGTAAGCGCTGAAGCGCTACCTCTCGTCGACAGGAGTCGACAGTTATGGCAACCATTAAAGTAGACGTCGTCAGCGCGGAAGAGCAGATCTTCTCGGGCCAGGCGAAGTTCGTCGCGCTGCCGGGCGAAGCGGGTGAACTCGGCATTTTGCCGGGTCACACGCCGCTCATCACGCGGATTCGTCCGGGTGCGGTGCGCATCGAAGCTGAGAACGGCGAAGAAGAATTTGTGTTCGTCGCCGGCGGCATCCTCGAAGTCCAGCCGGGCGCAGTGACGGTTCTCGCCGACACCGCGATCCGTGGCAAGGATCTCGACGAAGCCAAAGCTGAAGATGCACGCAAGCGTGCGGAAGAAGCGCTGCAAAACACGGGTTCGAACCTCGAATATGCCACCGCGCAAGCGGAACTGGCCTACGCGACGGCTCAGCTCGCTGCGATTCAGCGTCTGCGCAAGCTGCGTGGTCAGAAGTAAGGCACACGTATCAGAGAGAAAGCAGCCTTCGCGGCTGCTTTTTTTTTGACCACTAGTTGACGTTTACGGAAAGGTCAGCAAAATCATGCGATCCGGCCGGTTGCAGACCTGCCGCGCAAATCCGCGCGATGCGCTGCGGGTAAGACTTGATGCCGTAAGAACGCACGCCGGTGGCACAATCGATTTCAAATTCATTTCAATCGGACGAGCTTCCACTCACGGAGACAACACCATGGCAACGCAAGCGTCAGGCGAAGGTGCACTCATCGAACCCAAAGACGGGCTGTCGTATGTGCGCGGGTCGACCGAAATCCCGTTGAGCGAAGCGACCGTCGGCCAGTTTCTTCGCGACACGGCCAAGCGCTTTGCCGACCGCCCGGCCGTGGTGTTTCGCGAGCAGCGTATTCGCTGGACGTGGAAGGAATTTGCAGATGAAGTGGACGTGCTGGCGGCCGGGCTTCTCACACTCGGCATCGCGAAGGGCGACCGCGTTGGCATCTGGTCGCCGAACCGCGTGGAGTGGCTGCTCACCCAATTCGCGACCGCGCGGATCGGCGCGGTGCTGGTCAACATCAATCCGGCCTATCGACTCGCGGAACTCGAATATGCGTTGAACAAGGTCGGCTGCAAGGCGGTCATTGCCGCCGAGCGTTTCAAGACGTCGATGTACCTCGAAATGTTGCAGGAGCTTGCCCCCGAGCTGGCGGCGCAGGCGCCGGGGGAACTTCACGCCGCACGGTTGCCGGAGTTGCGCTACGTGATTCGCATGTGCGATACCGAAACGCCTGGCATGATGAGCTTTTCCGAACTGATTGAACGGGGACGCGCGACGCTCGACACCGCGCAACTCGAAGCCCTTGGCACGACGCTGACATGCCACGAAGCGATCAATATTCAGTTCACGAGCGGTACGACGGGGAATCCGAAAGGCGCAACGCTAACCCATAGCAACGTGGTCAACAACGCGCGCTACATCGCGATGGCGATGCGGCTGACCGAGCAAGACGCCTTATGCATTCCCGTCCCGCTATACCACTGTTTTGGGATGGTGCTGTCGGTGCTCGCGTGCGTATCGGTCGGCGCGAATATGGTGTTTCCAGGCGAGGGCTTCGACCCCGCCGCGACGCTCGCCGCGGTGGCCGAAGAAAAGTGCACCGCCTTGCATGGCGTGCCGACCATGTTCATCGCCGAGCTCGATCACCCGGACTTCGCCGGGTACGACTTCTCGCAACTGCGCACCGGCATCATGGCGGGCTCGCCGTGCCCGATCGAAACGATGAAGAAGGTCGTCTCGAAGATGCATCTGAGCGAGATCACGATTGCGTACGGCATGACGGAAACCAGCCCGGTGTCGTTCCAGAGTTCGACGACCGACCCGCTCGACAAACGCACCACCACGGTAGGCCGCATTCAGCCGCATCTGGAGGTGAAGATCGTCGATCCGCTCGGCGAGATCGTGCCGGTAGGCGAGACTGGCGAGCTGTGCACGCGGGGCTACTCGGTGATGCAGGGCTATTGGGACGACGAGGCGAAGACGCGCGAAAGCGTGATCGACGGCTGGATGCATACCGGCGATCTGGCAACCCTCGATGCCGAGGGTTACTGCAACATCGTCGGCCGACTGAAGGACATGTTGATTCGCGGAGGGGAAAACATCTATCCGCGTGAGATCGAAGAATTTCTGTTCCGCCACCCGAAAATTCAGAGCGTGCAGGTATTCGGCGTGCCCGACGCGAAGTACGGCGAGGAAGTATGTGCGTGGGTCGTGCTGCGCTCGGGTGAGCAGGCGAGCGCCGAAGAGATCCAGCAGTTTTGCCAGGGGCAAATTGCGCACTACAAGGTGCCGAAGTACATCCGTTTCGTCGACGAACTGCCCATGACGGTGACCGGCAAAGTGCAGAAATTCATCATGCGCGAACGGATGATCAGCGAATTGAAGCTGCGGGAAGACAAGACGGCATGACGGCTGGGCAGCGCCCGGCTGGGCAGCGCCGCGCTGGCAATTGTTGAGGACAAACGCCGCTCGGCGCGAACAGAAGCCAGAGGCGTTTAGTGGGCTTCGCGAACCGACCCTGAATAGAAGCAACCCGGAGCGACGTCTTGCGCGCAAACGTTTGGCCAGACGAAAAAAAAGCGGGCCTGGAGCCCGCTAAAAACCACACGCTACGGGGTTAGCGCGAGGAGACCAAAGTTGGAGCACCTGAGACGGCGACCCTGCACCGAATACGGCCCCAGCAGGGATGCCCCTTCTCAGGGCTTCGGCATAGGCCGACCGGCAAGTGCATTGTATCCGCTCACACCATGCACCCAGCCACATCCGTGTTGAAACCGTTGAGGCATTGTGGGCGAATTACTCTAGCGGCGCGGTAACAAAGTGTTTCAGGTTGTAACGCCCGCCAGATAAGGCGCTGCGGGACTAATTGCCAAATTTGGCCGGTTGAAACGTAAATTTTACTGATGACTGGCTCGCAATTTCATACGCATGATTGATGCTATTCGTGTCGCATATTGCGGCGTAAATTGTTCAGTCGATTCCGCATGAAATGGTTGCATGCGCATCTTTTACGGGCAAGATCTCCGTGTTACAGGGGTTCCCAAGCTGCAGGAAATTTCGTACTTAAACCCCAGAGTGAAGTGTTGCAAAGCAACACTTCACTGTTTTTGAATCGCGTCCGTAGGGGCCAATTCACTAAATTAGCCGTTCCGCGTCGTTGTTAGGCTTTTGCTTAAACCCGACGAGCTTCGTTACACGATGGTGGCCGCCGCCAGAACTAATTGGCAACGGCCGGCCACTTACTTCATTTCAACCACTTATCCGAAATGGCTTGATATTCGCCAGTCGCCCGCGCAAGGTGCAGCCATTGGTCGACATACTGCTGGAAAGTCACATCGCCGCGCGGCAGCAGCCAGGCTTTCTCGCCATACTGGAAGGGCTTGTCCGGATGCACGGAACAAAGACCCGGATTCAGCTTCTGCTGCAACAAGGTTTCCGAGGCGTCCGTCACCATCACGTCGGCCTTCCCGGCAAGGATCTGCTTGAAAATTGTCACGTTGTCGGGATAGACGGTCAGGTTCGCATGCGCAAAGTACTGCTTCGCGAAACGCTCGTTGGTCCCGCCCGGATTGACGATCACGCGCGTCGATGGCTGGTCGATTTGCGCGACAGTCTGATACTTGCTGACGTCGTCGCAGCGCACGATGGGCGTCTTGCCGTCGATCATGTAAGCCTGCGTGAAGAACGCGCGCTTTTGCCGCTCGAGCGTAGGTGACACCCCACCCACGCCGATATCGCATTTCGAGACAAAGTCGTTCATCAGGTTCGACCATGACGTCTTGACGAACTCCGCCTTCACGCCGAGCGATTTGGCGAGCGACTCCGTCATGTCAATGTCGATGCCTTCGAACTGGCCGTCCCCTTTGTAAAACGAATATGGTTTGTAGTCACCGGTCGTGCAGGCGCGCAGCGTGCCGCGGCTAAGAATTTCGTCGAGCCTCGACGGCGCGGCGGGACTGGTCTGCGCACCGGCCACGCCTGCGTGCATCAAAACACCGGCGACGGCGCCGAGGATGGCAAGTACTAGCTTGTTCATCGAGTCTCCATTTGTATGTAATTGTCTGGTAAGAAGGTCCGATAGTAGCTTGGTGAAGCTGGCTTGAACATCGGCCATTCAGCCAGGGTGACATGCTGCAGGCGGCCAGGAAAACTGTCGCTGCCATGCGGCCGGACAGTTATTGGTCGCATCAGGCGCGATGGGGCGAGCGCGCTCCGGTAAAATGCTCCTTTGCCCTCAGTCGTACGAAACGTGGCCCATAAACTCCTGAACGACACCTTCCTGCGCGCGTTGCTGCGCCAGCCGACCGACTACACGCCGATCTGGCTGATGCGGCAGGCTGGTCGTTACCTGCCGGAATACAACGCCACGCGGGGTCGCGCGGGCAGTTTCCTTAATCTTGCAAAAAGTCCGGCGTTCGCGACGGAGGTCACGCTTCAGCCGCTCGATCGTTACCCGCTCGACGCCGCGATCCTGTTCTCTGACATCCTGACCGTGCCCGACGCCATGGGCCTCGGACTCGAGTTCGCTACCGGCGAGGGGCCCAAGTTCGCCCGCCCGGTGCGCACGGAAGACGACGTCGCGCGCCTCGCGGTGCCGGACATCGACGCCACGCTGCGTTACGTGACTGACGCCGTTCGCGAAATTCGCACCGCGCTCACGGACGCGCAAGGCCGCCAACGCGTGCCGCTGATCGGTTTTTCGGGCAGCCCGTGGACCTTGGCCTGCTACATGGTCGAAGGCGGCGGGTCGGCGGACTTCCGCACCGTCAAGTCGATGCTTTACGCACGTCCGGATCTGATGCATCGGATCCTCGACGTCAACGCACGTTCGGTCGCAGCCTACCTGAACGCGCAGATCGAAGCCGGCGCGCAAGCCGTGATGATTTTCGACACGTGGGGTGGGGCGCTGGCGGACGGTGTATATCAACGCTTTTCGCTGCAGTACATCCAGCAGGTGGTGAACCAGTTGAAGCGCGATCACGACGGCGAGAAAGTGCCGGTGATTACCTTCACGAAGGGCGGCGGTCTGTGGCTCGACGAGATAGCCGAGATCGGCGTGGACGCGGTCGGTCTCGACTGGACCGTGAACCTGAGCAAAGCTCGCGAGCGCGTGGGCGGCAAAGTCGCGCTACAGGGCAATATCGACCCTTCAGTGCTGTTTGCGCCGCCCGCTTCGATTCGCATGGAAGCGCGCGCGGTCCTCGAGAGCTTCGGCAATCATCCGGGCCACGTCTTCAATCTGGGTCACGGTATCTCGCAGTTCACGCCGCCGGAAAACGTGGCGGAGCTGGTCGACGAAGTGCATCGTCACAGCCGCGCAATTCGCAGCGGCGCACATGCACTAACGTGAGGCCGTAATCGTTACCATTTTTGTTGCGACGCAGCGAAGTGGGCTCCGGGCCTAAGGGGAGAATTGCTGTCCAGGGGCCGTCGGATGGCGGTCTCGTGATTGTCAAGACTTGACTTATGCACATTTGCCACGCTGCGGCGCAGTAGAACCTTTCGTCGTGTCCCGACCCTTGCACAATGCGTGCGCATTTGATCCAACCCTTGTCAGGCAAGGGTTTGACGGGTGCCAGACGAAATGTGCGATACCCCACAGAAGGCCGCCGCGACGCGGTTCTCGGCCCATCCGGGCGAAGTTTTCAACAAAGTTATCCACAGGCCATCGGATCGATTGCAATTGTTCAGCGGAATCCAAAACTTAGCGCCGTTATTGAAGTTTTACTTTAACTTTGACCGGCGCTCTGCTTGTCCAATGTGCGTGGCGACGTTGCGTCACGTCGCGTCAGCACTCCCACGTCGTGCGACCGCGTGAGCGAGGTCTTCGTCCGCGTCGCGCTGGATCATCCGCTGCCGACCCTGTTCGACTACCGATACGACGCATCTGAGCCCGTCGCGCCGGGCATGCTCATCAGCGTGCCATTCGGCAAGCGGCATGTGGTCGGGCTCGTCTGCGAAGTGACCGCTCACAGCGACGTGCCGGCGAACCGCCTGCGCTCGGTCAGCGGCTTATGCACCGCGTGTCCACCGGTGTCGGCGGAATGGTTGAGGCTGAGCGCGTTTGCCGCCGACTACTACCAACGCGGGCTCGGTGAGGTGGCGTTGCCGGCGTTGCCGCAAGCGTTGCGCGATGCGTCGCGCTGGTCGCGCCTGTTCGCACCGGAGGAGCGCTATAGCCTCACGCCTGAAGGCCGGGCGGCATTGCCCGACGCCTTGCCGGCCCGCGCGAGCGCCTTGCGAAAGCTCGCGCAGTCGCTCGCCGACGCCGACTTCCTGCTGGCCGCCGACACTCGCGCGCTCCACCCCAAAGCGCTTGCGAATCTCGAAGCATGGCAAGCGCAGGGGTGGGTGGCGCTCGACATCATCGAGGCTGCCGAGGTGCAGGCCGCTGCGGCGTCGCCCGGCGCGCCTGCGCCCGTGCTCCCCACGCTTACGGACGAGCAGACGGCCGCCGTCGAAGCGATTCGCGACGCGGACGGCTTTGCTCCGTTCCTGCTGCACGGCGTGACGGGCAGCGGCAAGACCGAGGTGTATCTGCGCGCGCTCGCCGAGATTCTTGCCGCGAAGCCCGACGCCCAGGCGCTCGTCCTCGTGCCGGAAATCAATCTGACGCCGCAATTCGAGGCGGCGTTCCGCGCGCGCTTCGCCGCGCTGAACGGCACGTCGATCGTCACGCTGCACAGCGGCCTCGCGGAAGGTGAACGCGCCCGCCACTGGTTCGCCGCGCATACCGGGCGCGCGCGCATCGTGCTCGGCACGCGCCTCGCGGTGCTGGCGTCGCTGCCGAAGCTCGCGATCATCGTCGTCGATGAGGAGCACGATCCGGCGTACAAGCAGCAGGAAGGTCTGCGCTATTCGGCGCGCGATCTGGCGATCTACCGGGCCAAGCAACTGGGTCTGCCGGTCGTACTCGGCTCGGCGACGCCTTCGCTCGAAAGCTGGTGGCAGGCCGACCAGGGGCGCTACAAACGGCTCACCTTGTCGCGCCGGGCCGTAGCCGACGCCGTGTTGCCCACCGTCAGGCTGATCGATCTCGAAGAGGAGCGCCGGCGCGGGCGGGCGTCGGTGGAAGGCTTGTCGGGCCCGCTGATTGCCGCGCTCAAGGCGCGGCTCGAGCGCGGCGAGCAGAGCCTCGTGTTCCTGAACCGGCGCGGCTACGCGCCCCAACTCGCCTGCGATGCGTGCGGCTGGGTCGCGGGCTGTCCGCGCTGCAGCGCCTACGTCGTCCTGCACAAACCCGAGCGCGCGCTGCGCTGTCACCACTGCGGTTGGGAGTCGCGCATTCCGCGTTCGTGTCCGGAGTGCGGCAACGTCGACATCGCGCCGATGGGGCGCGGCACGCAGCGCGTCGAGGAAACGCTGGCGAGCGCAGTGCCCGGCGCCCGTGTGCTGCGCATCGATGCCGACAGCACGCGCCGCAAAGGCAGCGCGCAGGCGCTGTTCTCCGATGTCCACGCGGGCGAGGTCGACATCCTCGTCGGCACGCAGATGATCGCGAAGGGGCACGACTTTCAGCGCGTGTCGCTGGTCGGCGTGCTCAATGCCGACACCGCGCTGTTCTCCCATGATTTCCGCGCGAGCGAGCGCCTGTTTGCGCAATTGATGCAGGTGAGCGGCCGGGCGGGCCGAGCCGGTCTGCCTGGCGAAGTGCTGGTGCAGACGCGTTATCCGCGCCACGCGCTGTACCACGCGCTGGGCCGCCACGACTACGTCGGTTTTGCCAACTCGACGCTGGCCGAGCGGCGCGACGCGCACCTGCCGCCGTTCGTCTATCAGGCGTTGCTGCGTGCCGAGGGTCGCACGCTGGAGGCCGCGCTCGCCTTTCTGCAGCAGGCCGCCGTCGAACTGACCGGCATCCCGGCCGCCGAGCGCGTGACCGTCTACGACGCCGTGCCCCTGACCATCGTCAAGGTGATGTACGTGCATCGCGCGCAACTGCTGATCGAAAGCGCGTCGCGGGCTGCACTGCAGGCCACGCTGCGCGCGTGGCAACCGCTGCTGCGCGGCCTGAAAGGCGTGCTGCGCTGGAATCTCGAAGTCGATCCGCTCGACATCTGACGTCGGCCGCCAGCCGGCGGCCCGCATTACTTCTTCAGGTCATATTCATAGAGCGAATGGTCGTTTCGTTTTGCGACGCCGCTCGCCTATATTCGCCGAATCGGCGCCTATTCAGGCAAAACTCCAATATTCCCGCGCCGATGCACCTCAACTTCCTCGGGCATTGTGATGAGCGACAGCAACCAGACCGTGCCGAGCGGCGCGACCCCAGCCAGGCGCCAAGGCACGCACGGCGGCGGACTCCTGCTCACAGAAGACTGGCTGGCCGTGTGGGTCGGCCTGCTCGTGATCGTGATTGCCTGGGCGCTGTTCGCGTCGGGCAGCAGCATCAAGTGGCTGGCGGTGGCGCCGGCCAAATGGTCGAGCATCGGCCAGGCCGCGCAGGACCTCGGCACGCATCTGCCGAACTATATAGCGTTGTTCATCGTGTTTGCGCTGCTGTTCGGCGCAAGTCTCGCGCTGCTGAAGCAGCATGTCGGCGCCTTCCTCGCGGCGTTCCTGATTCTTTTCATCGCCTCGGCGCTGATTTTTACGCTGGGCGCATGGGTCAATGCGTCGAAGTACAACCTGGAGCCGCCCTTGGTGGCGCTCGCGCTCGGATTGCTGATCTCGAACGTGTTCACCTTGCCCGACTGGTTTTCGGCGGGCTTGCGGGTCGAGTTTTACATCAAGGTCGGCATCGTGCTGCTCGGCGCGACGCTGCCGTTCACGTTGCTGGTGTGGGCCGGACCGGTGGCGGTCGCGCAGGCGACCATCGTGTCGCTCGTGACGTTCTTCGTGATTTTCTTCGCCGCCAGGGCGTTCGGACTCGACCGGCGCTTCGCCGCCGTGCTCGGCGTGGGCGGCGCGGTGTGCGGCGTGTCGGCGGCGATCGCGATTGCCGGCGCGGTGCGGGCCAAGCGCGAACAGGCGTCAGTGGCGATTACGCTGGTGGTGCTGTGGGCGATCGTGATGATCTTCGTGCTGCCGTTCGCGTCGCGCTCGCTCGGGCTATCCACGGCGGTCGCGGGCGCGTGGATCGGCACCTCGGAATTCGCGGACGCCGCCGGCATCGCCGCCGCACAGGCCTACGGCGACTTCGCGAGGCACGCGGGCGGCGCGATTGCCGGCGCGCAGGAGGCATCGCTGCAGGCGTTCACGCTGATGAAGGTGGTCGGCCGCGATATCTGGATCGGCATCTGGGCGTTCGTACTGGCGATCGTCGCGACGACGCGCTGGGAGTCGCAGGATAGCGGCGTCAAAGCGAAGCCGAATGCCGGCGAAATCTGGGCGCGTTTTCCGAAATTCGTGATTGGCTTTGTCGTCGCGTCCGCGTTGGTGACGTGGATCGCCAGCCACTATTCGCTGGCCGATTACCGCAAAATCGTCACGCCCGAATTCGTCGCGCCGATTACCGTATTGCGCACCTGGGCGTTCACGTTCTGTTTTCTCAGCATCGGCCTGACGACACGCCTGCGTTCGCTTTCGGCGACCGGCCTGAAGCCGTTCCTCGCGTTCACTGCGGGAGTGGTGATCAATATCGTCATCGGCTACGTGCTGTCCGCGCATGTGTTCGCGGCGTACTGGAACAGTCTCGGGTGAGGCGCGTGGCACACCGGGCCGAGCACGTCGACAGGACCGAGAACGCGCACCACCCGGCGTGCGAGCCGCGCTGCGCCGACTGTCGGCACCGCGCCGAGGATCGGCATTCGCTCGAGCAAAGCATGCCGGGACTCGCGGTATTCAGTTCCGGGTTCGGCGCAAGTGTCGCGGATAGCCGCCTGTGCCGCCTGCATGACCAGCTGGTTTCACCGGGCGATGGCTGCGCGCAGTTCGAGCATCGCCCGTCGTGTTGACGCGTGCGTCGACCCCGCGTCGGGGTTTAAGCCCGGCGACGCGTGCTGGCCAATCCACACCCGGCGGCGGCTAGCACCGCTCTCCCACTCGCACTAGCCCGGGACGCCGCGCGTGCGGCTCAGTCGTTCAAAGCGGCTCGCGTATCTCCCGAAGGTGCGCGTGCGCCCCCTTTCGAGACGATGCGCTTGCTCGACCCCGCCGTCGCGCCCCGAATGAACAGCACCGCGCAGGCCGCACACATCGCCCAGATGCCCAATACCACCAGCCACTTTTCCATTTCGCCAGTCCTCAAAAACCCCGTATCGTTTTTTGCGTGCCCTAAGGCCGCGCGCTATGTCTCTATAACGGCGCGCCGGATCATTTGATAAGGGCAAATGCAAAAAGAATCAGGCCAGGGAAAATACCGAGCGCAACCGGGGTTGCCGCGAGTGGCGCCGTCGGCCGGAAACCCCTGTCGCATAAGGCTTTCATGGGGGTGCAACCTTTCGGCGGAATTGGTTGCACCTTTTTATTTGGAGGCGTACGATTCGCCCAACTTTTAGTCTTTCACCAGGCATTCATCCGGTATCCGAAGAAGGAAACATGGCTAGCACCACCCTTGGCGTCAAGGTCGACGACCTCCTGCGTTCCCGGCTGAAAGATGCCGCCACCCGCCTCGAACGCACTCCGCACTGGCTGATCAAGCAGGCGATCTTCGCTTATCTCGAGAAAATCGAGCACGGCCAGTTGCCGCCTGAATTGTCGGGCGCGAACGGTTCGGCCGATCTGGCCGACGGCACGGCGGTCGAACAGGAGGAAGACGGTGCGTCACATCCATTCCTCGAATTTGCGCAAAACGTGCAACCGCAATCGGTGCTGCGCGCGGCGATCACTGCTGCATACCGTCGACCGGAGCCTGAGTGCGTGCCGTTCCTGCTCGGTCAGGCGCGCTTGCCGGCCAATCTCGCAGGCGACGTGCAGGCCATGGCCGGCAAGCTGGTCGAAACGCTGCGCACCAAGAGCAAGGGCGGCGGCGTAGAAGGACTGATCCACGAATTCTCGCTGTCGAGCCAGGAAGGCGTGGCGCTGATGTGCCTCGCCGAAGCGCTGCTGCGCATCCCCGATCGCGCGACCCGCGACGCGCTGATTCGCGACAAGATCAGCAAGGGCGACTGGAAATCGCACGTCGGCCAGGCGCCGTCGCTGTTCGTCAATGCCGCCACCTGGGGCTTGATGATCACCGGCAAGCTGGTGACGACCAATAGCGAAACGAGTCTCTCGTCGGCGCTGACGCGTTTGATCGGCAAGGGCGGCGAGCCGCTCATCCGCAAGGGCGTCGATATGGCGATGCGCCTGATGGGCGAGCAGTTCGTCACCGGCGAGAGCATCTCCGAAGCGCTTGCCAACAGCCGCAAATATGAAGCGCGCGGGTTCCGCTACTCGTACGACATGCTCGGCGAAGCGGCCACCACCGAAGCCGACGCGCAGCGCTACTACGCATCGTATGAACAGGCGATCCACGCGATCGGCAAGGCCGCCGGCGGCCGTGGCATCTACGAAGGCCCGGGCATCTCGATCAAGCTGTCGGCTTTGCACGCACGCTACTCGCGTTCGCAGCACGAGCGCACGATGAGCGAACTGCTGCCGCGCGTGCGCTCGCTGGCGATCCTCGCGCGCCGCTACGACATCGGCCTGAATATCGACGCCGAAGAAGCCGACCGCCTCGAAATCTCGCTGGATCTGCTCGAAGCGCTGTGTTTCGATCCGGAGCTGGCCGGCTGGAACGGTATCGGCTTCGTGGTGCAGGCCTATCAGAAGCGCTGCCCGTTCGTGATCGAATACATCATCGATCTGGCGCGCCGCAGCCGTCACCGCATCATGGTGCGGCTCGTGAAGGGCGCGTACTGGGACACCGAAATCAAGCGCGCGCAAGTGGACGGTCTCGAAGGCTATCCGGTCTACACGCGCAAGATCTATACGGACGTGTCGTACCTCGCGTGCGCGAAGAAGCTGCTCGGCGCACCCGACGCGGTCTATCCGCAGTTCGCCACGCACAATGCGCACACGCTGTCGGCGATCTATCACCTCGCGGGCAACAATTACTACCCGGGCCAGTACGAGTTCCAGTGCCTGCACGGCATGGGCGAGCCGCTGTACGAGGAAGTCACCGGCCCGCTGTCCGCCGGCAAGCTGAACCGTCCGTGCCGCGTCTACGCGCCGGTCGGCACGCACGAGACGCTGCTCGCGTACCTCGTGCGCCGCCTGCTGGAAAACGGGGCGAACACGTCGTTCGTGAACCGCATCGCCGATGAAAGCGTCGCGATCAAGGACCTGATCGCCGACCCGGTCGACGAAGCGTCGAAGATCGTGCCGCTCGGCGCGCCGCACGCGAAGATTCCGTTGCCGCGCAATCTGTACGGCGCCGAGCGTCTCAATTCGATGGGCCTCGATCTGTCGAACGAGCATCGCCTCGCGTCGTTGTCGTCGGCGTTGCTGGCGAGCGCGCATCATCCGTGGCGCGCCGCGCCGATGCTCGAAGACAACGAGATCGCCGTGGGCACCGCCCGCGACGTGCGCAACCCGGCGGACCAGCGTGACCTGGTCGGCACGGTCGTCGAAGCGACGCCGGAGCACGTGAGCGCCGCGCTCGCGCATGCAGTGGCCGCGGCGCCGATCTGGCAAGCAACGCCGGTCGACGCACGGGCCGATTGCCTCGCGCGTGCCGCCGATCTGCTGGAAGCGCAGATGCATACGCTGATGGGTCTGGTGGTGCGCGAAGCCGGCAAGTCGCTGGCGAACGCGGTCGCGGAAATCCGCGAGGCGATCGACTTCCTGCGCTATTACTCCACGCAGATCCGCGACGAGTTCTCGAACGACACGCACCGTCCGCTGGGGCCGGTGGTCTGTATCAGCCCGTGGAATTTCCCGCTGGCGATTTTCATGGGCCAGGTGGCGGCGGCGCTGGCAGCCGGCAACACCGTGCTCGCGAAACCTGCTGAACAAACGCCGCTGATCGCCGCGCAAGCCGTGCGGATTCTGCGCGAAGCCGGCGTGCCGGCGGGCGCCGTGCAACTGCTGCCGGGCGACGGCGAAACGGTCGGCGCGGCGTTGGTGGCCGACCCGCGCACACGTGCCGTGATGTTCACCGGCTCGACCGAAGTCGCGCGCCTGATCAACAAGACGCTGTCGAACCGGCTCGATCCGGACGGCAAGCCGATTCCGCTGATCGCCGAAACCGGCGGCCAGAACGCGATGATCGTCGATTCGTCGGCGCTCGCCGAACAGGTGGTTGCGGACGTGCTGCAATCGTCGTTCGACTCCGCCGGTCAACGGTGTTCCGCGCTGCGCGTTCTTTGTCTGCAGGACGACGTCGCCGACCGCACGCTCGAAATGCTGACGGGCGCGATGCGCGAACTGGCGGTGGGCAATCCGGACCGCCTGTCGATCGACGTCGGCCCGGTGATCGACCTGGACGCGAAACGCGGCATCGACGCGCACGTCGCGGCGATGCGCGAGAAAGGCCGCAAGGTCGAACAACTGCCGATGCCGGAAGGCTGCGCACAAGGCACCTTCGTGCCGCCGACGCTGATCGAACTCGACAGCATCGACGAACTGAAACGCGAAGTGTTCGGCCCGGTGCTGCACGTGGTGCGTTATCGCCGCAGCCAGCTCGACAAGCTGCTCGAACAGATCCGCACGACCGGCTACGGCCTGACGCTCGGCATCCATACGCGGATCGATGAAACGATCGCTCACGTGATCAGCCGCGCGCACGTCGGCAACATCTACGTGAACCGCAACGTGATCGGCGCGGTGGTGGGTGTGCAGCCGTTCGGTGGCGAAGGTCTGTCGGGCACCGGTCCGAAAGCGGGCGGCGCGCTGTATCTGCAGCGATTGCTCGCGACGCGTCCGGCGGGTTTGCCGAAGTCGCTCGAGAAGGCGTTGGTCGCGGATGTACCGCAAGCCGCCGAAAACGGCGACAATCCGACCGCTGCGTTGACCGCGCTGCGTGACTGGCTGATCACCGAACGCCAGCCGCAACTGGCCGCTCGCTGCGATGGTTATCTGTCGCATGTGCCGGCGGGCGCGACTGCGGTGTTGTCGGGGCCCACCGGCGAGCGCAATACCTACACGCTGGGCGCGCGCGGCACGGTGCTGTGCGTCGCGTCGACGCAGAGCGGTGCGCGCGTGCAGTTTGCCGCCGCGCTGGCTACTGGAAATCGTGCGCTGTTCGAAGGCGCGGCGGGTGAACAATTGGTGTCGCAACTGCCCGCTTCGCTGAAGTCGTACGCGAGCGTGAAGAAGAGCGCCGATACGCCGTTCGATGCCGTGCTGTTCGAAGGCGACAGCGACGAACTGCTGGCGCTGGTGAAGGAAGTCGCGAAGCGTCCGGGGCCGATCGTCTCGGTGCAGGGCGTCGCGGCGCGCGCGCTGGAAAGCGGCGAAGAGGATTACGCGCTCGAGCGTCTGTTGACCGAACGCTCGGTCAGCGTGAATACGGCGGCGGCAGGCGGCAATGCGAATTTGATGACGATCGGTTGAGCGAACCTCATTGATCCCTTCAATAAAACGGAAGCGGTACGGCGACCCCGATATCGCTCCATCTACACCTGGTACCAAGGAGAAGCTATGCAACACAAGATGAAACAGCTGGCAGGCGCAGCGCTGGTTGCAGCAATGTCGCTGGCGGGGACGGCCAACGCACAATCGACGGAAGACGTGAAGGTGGGTTTCGCCGGTCCGATGACGGGCGCGCAGGCTCACTACGGCAAGGACTTCCAGAACGGCATCACGCTGGCAGTGGAAGACATGAACGCGACCAAGCCGGTGATCGGCGGCAAGCAGGTTCGCTTCGTGCTGGATTCGGCCGACGACCAGGCTGACCCGCGCACCGGCACGACCGTCGCGCAGAAGCTGGTGGACGACGGTATCAAGGGCATGCTCGGTCACTTCAATTCGGGCACCACGATCCCGGCTTCGCGCATCTACGCTAACGCAGGCATCCCGCAGATCGCAATGGCGACGGCGCCGGAATACACGCAGCAAGGCTTCAAGACCACGTTCCGCATGATGACGTCCGACACGCAGCAAGGTTCGGTCGCCGGTACGTTCGCGGTCAAGACCCTCGGCATGAAGAAGATCGCGATCGTCGATGACCGCACGGCTTACGGCCAGGGTCTCGCCGATCAGTTCGAAAAGGCGGCGAAGGCTTCGGGCGCGACGATCGTCGATCGCGAATACACGAACGACAAGGCCGTCGACTTCAAGTCGATCCTGACCAAGCTGAAGTCGGCGAACCCGGACCTGATCTATTACGGCGGCGCGGATTCGCAAGCGGCACCGATGGTCAAGCAGATGAAGCAACTCGGCGTGAAGGCGCCGCTGATGGGCGGCGAAATGGTTCATACGCCGACCTTCATCAAGCTCGCGGGCGACGCGGCGAACGGCACGGTGGCATCGCTTGCCGGCCTGCCGCTGGAAGAAATGCCGGGCGGCAAGGACTACGTCGCGAAGTACAAGAAGCGTTTCAACGAAGACGTGCAAACGTACTCGCCGTACGCTTACGACGGCGCAATGGCGATGTTCACGGCGATGAAGACCGCGAACTCGACCGATCCGGCCAAGTACCTGCCGGTGCTCGCGAAGACCTCGATGCCGGCGGTGACGTCGTCGAATCTCGCGTATGACAGCCGCGGCGATCTGAAGAACGGCGGCATCACGCTGTACAAGGTGGTCGACGGCAAGTGGACGACGCTGCAAAGCGTGGGCGGGAAGTAAGCGGCGTTTGTTGCTTGCTTTGACGTCGGAAGTCAAAGAAAACCCCGCTTCGGCGGGGTTTTCTTATGGAGTAGTTGTTTCGAACTGCTCTGCACACTAGTCCGCCTACTCCCCACGCATCTTCCTCCCCTGCTCGCGAATCTGCTCCAACGTCGCGCCCGGCGTGCTCGCTTCCTGCGGCATGCGAATCTCGATCACCGCCGCGCGCTGCGCATTCATGGCGCGTTGCAAGGCCGGCAGAAAATCCTCGGTCCGCTCCACCGTCTCGCCATGCGCGCCGAACGACCGCGCGAACGCCGCGAAGTCCGGATTCGTGAGCCCCGTGCCATGCACGCGGTTCGGATAATGCCGCTCCTGGTGCATCCGGATCGTGCCGAAGTGGCCGTTGTTCACGACGATGAACAGCACGTGAAGGTCATACTGCATGGCCGTCGCGAGTTCCTGCGCGGCCATCATGAAGCAGCCGTCGCCGGCGAGCGCAACGACCGCGCGCTGCGGATACAGCGACTTCGCCGCGATTGCCGCGGGCACGCCGTAGCCCATCGCGCCACTCGTCGGCGCGAGTTGCGAGCGGTAGTGCCGATATGAAAAGTGCCGGTGCAGCCACGTCGCGTAATTGCCCGCGCCGTTTGTGAGGATCGCGTCGGCGGGCAGATGCGCGCGCAGTTGCTGGATCACTTCGCCCATTTGCACGTCGCCGGGAATCGGGCGCGGCTTGCGCCACTCGAGATAGGCGCGATGCGCATCCTCGGCCGCGCCGGCCCACGCCGGCTGGCCGGACGCTGGCTGCAACGCCGCCAGCGCCGCAGCCAGTTCAGGCATGCCGGACACGATCGGCAGATCCGCGACATACACACGCCCCAACTCTTCCGCGCCCTGATGCACGTGCACGAGCGTCTGCTTCGTCTTCGGAATGTCGAGCAGCGTGTAGCCGTTCGTTGTCGCTTCGCCCATGCGCGGACCAAGCACGAGCAACACGTCGGCATCGCGGATACGCTGCGCCAGCGCCGGATTGATGCCGAGGCCGACGTCGCCCGCGTAGTTCGGATGCTCGTTGTCGAGCGTGTCCTGAAAGCGGAACGCGAGGCCGACCGGCAGTTGCCAGTTCTCGACGAAGCGCCGCAAGTCTGCGCATGCGGCCAGCGTCCAGCCGCTGCCGCCCGCGATCACCATAGGCCGCTGCGCGCCTTCGAGCAACTCACGCAGCTTGTCGATCTGTGCGGCCGAGGGCGACGCCGCCACGCGTTGATAAGCCGGCACGCCGGCCACGGCATCGCATGCATCGCTCAGCACGTCTTCCGGCAACGACAGCACGACGGGCCCCGGCCGCCCGGAGGTCGCTGTGTGAAACGCGTGGCTCAGATATTCGGGAATACGTTTCGGGTCGTCGATTTGCGCGACCCACTTCGCCATCTGGCCGAACATGCGCCGATAGTCGATTTCCTGAAATGCCTCGCGGTCGAGATGCTCGCGTGCGCATTGACCGATCAGCAGGATCATCGGTGTGGAATCCTGAAACGCGGTATGCACGCCAATTGACGCGTGCGTCGCGCCCGGCCCGCGCGTGACGAGCGCGACGCCGGGGCGGCCGGTCAGTTTACCGACCGCTTCCGCCATGTTCGCCGCGGCGGCTTCGTGGCGGCACACAATGGTCTGGATGCGCCCGGTCTCGTCGTGCAGCGAATCGAGCACAGCGAGAAAACTTTCGCCGGGAACGCAGAAAACGCGTTCGACGCCATGCGTAAGCAGAGCATCGACGACGAGACGCGCACCGGTCGTGCGAGCAAGGTTGGAATCTGAAACGAGAGCGTTCGGCTGCGACATTGCGAAGAAGCCTCCAGGCAGTACGTGAGTGCGGTCGGATAGTGCCGCATCGACCCACGTGAGGTGCCGGCCGATGGGCGCTTCGACAGCTTACGCCGAGCGCGCGTGCGCTGTCATGGCGCAGCGCAACTGTCCCGTCCGACGAAGCGCGAACCTGAAGCGAAGGCCGTGAGCACGTAAATGAAAAACGCGGGCCTTGGCCCGCGTCGTCATGTGCAATGAATGAGTGTGATCAACACTCGACGATATTCACCGCCAGCCCGCCCCGCGAGGTTTCCTTGTACTTGGTCTTCATATCCGCGCCGGTTTCGCGCATGGTCTTGATCACGGAATCGAGCGATACGTAGTGGCTGCCGTCGCCGCGCAACGCCATACGCGCCGCGTTGACCGCTTTCACCGACGCCATCGCATTGCGTTCGATGCACGGAATCTGCACCATCCCGCCGACCGGATCGCAGGTCAGTCCAAGGTTATGTTCCATGCCGATTTCCGCGGCGTTCTCGACCTGCTTCGGTGTGCCGCCCATCACGGCGGCAAGCGCGCCCGCGGCCATCGAGCAGGCCACGCCCACCTCGCCCTGGCAGCCCACTTCCGCGCCGGAAATCGACGCGTTCAGCTTGTACAGAATGCCGATGGCCGCCGCCGTCATCAGGAAGTCGATCACGCCTTGCTGGTTCGAGCCCGGCATGAAGCGGGTGTAGTAATGCAGCACGGCCGGAATGATGCCGGCGGCGCCGTTGGTCGGTGCGGTGACGACGCGCCCGCCCGCGGCGTTTTCTTCGTTGACCGCGATCGCATAGAGATTGATCCAGTCGATCATCGACAACGGATCACGCAGCGCGAGTTCAGGATTGCCGGACAGCGCGCGATACAACTGCGGCGCGCGACGCTTCACCTGGAAGGGCCCGGGCAAGTTGCCATCGGCGTCGGGGTTGTTGATGCCGCAGCCACGCGCGACGCACGATTGCATCACGTCCCAGATTTTCAGCAAGCCGGCGCGCGTCTCTTCCTCGGTATGCCAGACGCGCTCGTTGTCCCACATCAACTGAGCGATGCTCTTGCCGGTCGATGCGCACAGCGCGAGCAATTCATTGCCGGTGCGAAACGAGTGCGGCAATTGATCGACGGCGCTCAGCACCTTCGTGTTCGGCGCGCCGGCTGTCACCACGAAACCGCCGCCCACCGACAGATAGGTCGACTCGCGCAGCGTCTCGCCCTGCGCATCGAACGCGCGTAGCTTCAGCCCGTTCGGATGCTCGGCCAACGCCTGGCGATAAAACGAAATGTGATCCTTCTGCACGAATGGCACGTCGTGCGTGCCGAGCAGCGGCAGCTTGCGCGACACCCGCACCGCTTCGAGCCGTTGCGCGATCGTGTCCGGGTCGACGGTGTCGGGCGCGTCGCCCATCAGGCCGAGCATCACGCCGCGATCCGTGCCGTGGCCCTTGCCGGTCGCGCCGAGCGATCCGTACAGATCCACCTTCACCGATGCGGTCGCGTCCAGCAGTCCGTCGCGTTCGAGCCCTTGAACGAACATCAGCGCCGCGCGCATTGGCCCAACCGTGTGCGAGCTGGACGGACCAATGCCGATTTTGAAGAGATCGAACACGCTGACTGCCATTGACTGCTCCCTGCTGATAAGTAGATATTAGCGCGCCGGCAGCGGCAAACACACGGCGAGCCACGCGGGCGGCGTCGGTGCGAGCTGTAGCGCGATTGGCGTAAAGCGTCCGTCGAGACGCGCGGCCAGGTGAAACAGTTCCGTCGCGTTCTTCGGGTCCCATGGACCCGAGTAGCCAGGCAAGCCGGCCTCGCGACGTTTTGCATCGAACGGGACGCTCGAATGCACGAATTCTTCATGCGTCTGACTGCCGGACGCGAACGGCGCCAGCCAGTTGAGCGCGGCTAGCAACGTGGCGCCGTTGGCGCCCTTCTCCTGCAGCCAGTTGCGGTTGTGGCGGCGCGCGGCCAGCGCGGCCATCACGAGCGGCTGCAGATCGTAGGTGACATAGCGCAGTGCGTCGCGCTCGCTGAAGTCGATGGTCGAGCCGTCCGGCGCGATGTTGTCGCCGATATGCTCGACGAACAGACGCTGCGCCGCATTGATCATCTTGCGGTTGTCGAGCGTGAACGCGGCCATCGCGATCAGCTTGATCCGGTGGCTCTGCCAATTGTTGCGGAAGGTGCCCTTCAGCGGCCGCGGTTGGGCGTCGATCTGCGCGATGTAGCCGTTCGCGAGCTTCGTCAGGAACGTCATTGCCGCGTTGCGCGTCTTCACGGGCAACGCGCTCGCGGTCATGTCGTAGGCGAGGATCAGCCCTTCGAAATGGGTTTCGTCGATCGGATTGAAACTCGGCTGATAGGTCGTGACCCACGCGTACAGCAGGCGGTCGACGAGCTTCAGAAAACGGTCGTCGCTGGTCGCGCGCCAGGCAAGCGCGGCGTCGCGCAGCAGATCGAGATCCTTCTCCGCTTCGACACTCTGATCGTAGATGCCCTCGTGCGGCAGCGTGCCCTCGGTATGCAGCTTCGCGAGCGCATGCGGCTGCTCGTTCAGATGCGTTTGCACGTTGCTCACGAGTGCCTTCACGCCGGGATCGGCGTTGGTGCGCTCGCTGGTTTGCAACGCGGGCGCCGCACAGAAATTCATTGCGGCCTGCGCTTGCCGCAGCGGCAGCAGCGCGGCCGCGCCAGCGAGCACCAAGACACACATTTGCCGCCACGGACGGGCTCGCGTTGCTGCGGCCCGGCTTTGCATCGATCGCACCTTTCGCGCCATGCGAAACTCCTCGTTAGGCTGATTCGGTGTGTGATGTTAGCCGTTTGCGGCCACGAGCGACAGAAGCCCGGGCGGAACCGCGCGCACCGCCCTGCCGCCCGTCCGGACAGCGGGCGGCGCGCAACGCCGCTTACTCGTAGTCGGCGATCGGCACGCAGGAGCAGAACAGATTGCGGTCGCCGTACACGTTGTCCGCACGGCCGACCGGCGGCCAGTACTTCTTCGCGATCAACGTGGGCAGCGGATACGCGGCGGTTTCGCGTGCATACGCATGCTTCCAGTCGTCGGCGATCACCACGGCGGCGGTGTGCGGCGCGTGCTTCAGCGGATTGTCCTCGCGATCCGAGCGGCCTTCTTCGACCGCGCGAATTTCGTTGCGGATCGCGATCATCGCTTCGATGAAGCGGTCGAGTTCTTCCTTCGATTCCGATTCGGTCGGCTCGACCATCAACGTACCCGGCACCGGGAAGCTCATCGTCGGCGCGTGGAAGCCGTAGTCGGCGAGGCGCTTGGCGACGTCGTCCACGGTGATGCCGCTGGTTTCCTTCAACGGACGCAGATCGAGAATGCACTCGTGCGCGACCAGACCGCCCGGGCCCGAATACAGCACCGGATAGTGCGCCGCGAGTTTGTTCGCGACGTAGTTCGCGTTGAGGATCGCGGTTTCGGTGGCCGCGGTCAGGTTCTTCGCGCCCATCATCGCGATGTACATCCACGAGATCGGCAGGATCGACGCGGAGCCGTACGGCGCGCCCGATACCGCGCCGATACCGTTCGGCGCGCGTTCATAGCCCGACGAGATCTGGTTCGGCAGGAACTGCGCGAGGTGCGCGCCGACCGCGACCGGACCGACGCCCGGTCCGCCGCCGCCGTGCGGAATGCAGAAGGTCTTGTGCAGGTTCAGGTGCGAGACGTCGCCGCCGAACTGGCCCGGCGCGCACAGACCGACCATCGCGTTCATGTTCGCGCCGTCCACGTAAACCTGGCCGCCGTGCGCATGCACGATCTCGCAGATTTCGCGCACGTTCGCCTCGAACACGCCGTGCGTGGACGGGTACGTGATCATGATCGCCGCGAGCTTGTCGGCGTGTTGCGCGGCCTTCTTCTTCAGGTCTTCGATATCGACGTTGCCTTGCGCGTCGCAGGCGACCACCACGACCTGCATGCCGGCCATCTGCGCCGACGCCGGGTTCGTGCCGTGCGCCGAAGCGGGAATCAGACAGACGTTGCGATGCGCTTCGCCGCGCGACGCGTGATACGCGTGGATGATCAGCAGGCCGGCGTACTCGCCTTGCGAGCCGGCATTCGGTTGCAGCGAAACCGCGGCATAGCCGGTTGCGGCGACCAGCATTTCCTCGAGCTGATCGATCATTTCGCGGTAGCCGACGGTTTGCTCTGCCGGCGCGAACGGATGGATCTGGCCGAACTCGGGCCACGTGACCGGCAGCATTTCCGAGGTCGCGTTCAGCTTCATCGTGCATGAGCCGAGCGGGATCATCGAGCGGTCGAGCGCGAGGTCCTTGTCCGACAGACTGCGCAGATAGCGCAGCATTTCCGTTTCCGAATGATGACGGTTGAACACGTGGTGCGTGAGGTAAGCACTGGTGCGCTCCAGCGCAGGCGGCACCGACGCGGTGTTCGACGCGGCCATTGCGGCGTCGAGTGCATCGACTTGCGGCACGTCGCTTGCGAACGCCGCTTGCGCGAAGACCGCGAGCAGATCGGCGAGATCGTGGCGCGTCGTGGTTTCGTCGATCGACAGGCCGACTTGCGTGGCGCTCACGCGGCGCAGGTTGATGCGCCGGGCGGTTGCCGCGTCGAGCAGCGCTTGCGTGCGCGCGCCGGTGTCGAACGTGAGCGTGTCGAAGAAGGTCTCGTTGACGAGCGTGTAGCCGAGTTGCTTCGCGCCTTCGGCGAGCAGCGCGGCGATGCGGTTCACGCGCAGCGCGATGGTCTTCAGACCGTGCGGGCCGTGATAGACCGCGTACATGCTGGCCATGATCGCGAGCAGCGCTTGCGCGGTACACACGTTCGAGGTGGCCTTCTCGCGGCGGATATGTTGTTCGCGCGTTTGCAGCGCGAGACGCAGTGCGGGATTGCCTTGCGCATCGACAGTCACGCCGACCAGACGCCCCGGCATCTGCCGCTTGAATTCGTCGCGCACCGCGAGATAGGCGGCATGCGGGCCGCCGAAGCCAACCGGCACGCCGAAGCGCTGCGTATTGCCGACGGCCACGTCCGCGCCCCATTCGCCGGGCGGCGTAAGCACGGTCAGCGCGAGCAGGTCGGCGGCGACCACCACGTGGCCGCCCGCTGCGTGGATCGCTTCGGTCAGCGCGCGGTAGTCGCGCACGTCGCCGTTCACGCCGGGGTATTGCAGCAGCACGCCGAACGCGTTCGAGTTCGCGGCTTCAGCGGCGGGTCCGACTTTCACTTCGATGCCGACCGGCGTCGCGCGCGTCTTCACCACTTCGATGGTTTGCGGCAGCACGTCGTCGGCGACGAAGAACACGTTCGACTTCGGCTTGCCGACGCGTTGCAGCAGCGTCATCGCTTCGGCGGCGGCGGTGGCCTCGTCGAGCAGCGATGCGTTCGAGATCGCGAGACCGGTCAGGTCGACGATCATCTGCTGGAAGTTCAACAGCGCTTCCAGACGGCCTTGCGAAATTTCCGGCTGATACGGCGTGTACGCGGTGTACCACGCCGGATTTTCCAGCACGTTGCGCAGGATCACCGTCGGGGTGTGCGCGTTGTAATAGCCCTGCCCGATATACGAGCGGAACACCTGGTTCTTGTCCGCGAGTTCGCGCAGCGCGGCGAGCGCTTCGGCCTCGCTCTTCGGTTGCGCGAAGGGACCGAGCGGCAGCGCTTCGGTGCGGCGGATCGTCTTCGGAATCACGGCGTCGATCAGCGCGGCGCGCGAGGCGAAGCCGAGGGCTTCGAGCATCGCTTGCTGGTCGGCGGAATCCGGGCCGATATGCCGTTCTGCGAAGGCGTCATGCACTTCGAGCGCGGCGAGCGAGAGAGGAGTGCGGTTCATCAGACGATCCGGGTGTTCGAGCTTCATGGGTGTTCCTGGCGGTGCGGCTATCCCTGTGCTTCGAGAGGGACGCGCCGCACCTGGCGGGTTAAACGTAAAGGTGAAGCAGATCAGGCGCCGATCGACTTCGTGTACGCGTCGGCGTCGATCAGGCGATCTTGCGTCGCGTCGGCGGCCGGCTTGATCTTGAAGAGCCAGCTTTCGTACGGCGTGCTGTTGACCGAGTCGGGCGAGTCGGCCACGGCCGAGTTCGCTTCGATGATCTCGCCCGAGACCGGCGCGTAGATGTCGGAAGCGGCCTTCACCGATTCGATCACGGCGACGGTGTCGCCTGCGGTCACGGTCTTGCCCAGTTGCTGGACTTCGAAGAAGACGATGTCGCCGAGCGCTTCCTGCGCGTGGTCGGTGATGCCGACCGTCAGCGTGCCGTCCGCTTCGGTGCGGACCCATTCGTGCGATTCGGTGTATTTGAGGTCGGCCGGGATGCTCATCGGATGCTCCTGTGCGGTGTGATTCGGTATTGGCTTAAAAAAGAGGGGACGTGCGCGCGGCTGCCTAAACGGCCAGCACCTTGCCATTGCGCACGAATGGCAGTTTTACCACGCTCGCGGGAACGGCCTTGTCTCGAATCTGGACGTGAACGGTGTCGCCCGGCTGCACGCCCTTGGGCACGCGCGCGAAGGCGATCGATTCCTGCATCGTCGGGGAAAAAGTGCCGCTGGTGATTTCGCCTTCGCCCTGCGGCGTGAGGACTTTCTGGTGCGCGCGCAGCACACCCGCGGCCTTGCCGTTTTCCTTCAGCAGGATCAGCCCGACGAATGCGGCCTTCGAGCCGTCGGCTTCGAGCTTGCCCTTGCCGACGAACTCGCGCGGCGAGGTCAGATCGACGGTCCACGCGAGGCCGGCGTCGAGCGGCGAGACGCTGTCGTCCATGTCCTGGCCGTACAGGTTCATGCCGGCTTCAAGGCGCAGCGTGTCGCGCGCGCCGAGGCCGGCCGGGCGCACGCCTTGCGCGTGCAGCGCGTTCCACAGCGCCGCTACGTGGTCCGCCGGCACGATGATTTCGAAACCGTCTTCGCCGGTGTAGCCGGTGCGTGCGACGGTCAGTTCGCCAAACGGCGTGCCTTCGACGCGTGCCGCGTTGAACGGCTTCAGAGCTTCGGTGGCGGCGCGCGCGGTGGGCACCGTTTGCCAGACTTTCTCGCGCGCGTTCGGGCCTTGCACGGCGACGATCGCGAAGTCGCGGCGCGGCGTGATGGTCAGGCCGAAGCCGCCGTCGGCGTTGAGCTGGCCGAACCAGGCGATGTCTTTGTCGGCGGTGCCGGCGTTGACGACCACGCGGAAGTGGTCTTCGCCGAAGTAATAGACGATCAGATCGTCGATCACGCCGCCGTTCGGGTTCAGCAGACAGGAATAGAGCGCGCGGCCGGGCGTTTGCAGCTTGCCGACGTTGTTGGCCAGCGCGTATTCGAAGAAGGCGCGCACGCGCTCGCCGGTGAAGTCGACCACGCACATGTGCGAGACGTCGAACATGCCGGCGTCGGTGCGCACGGCGCGGTGTTCGTCAATCTGCGAGCCGTAGTTGACAGGCATGTCCCAGCCGCCGAAATCGACCATGCGGGCATTGAGCGCACGATGGGTGGCGTTGAGCGGGGTGTGTTTGAGTTCGGTCATGGGGCCTCGGGCATCTCGCGAAACAGAAAAGGCCATGCGGCGCGACGCCTCGCAGCAAGGTGCCTGCGAGCGTGGTTCTGCATGACCCCTCTGTCCTCGATACCTGAGAGATTGCGCGACCGTGAACGTTGCTTCGTCACGGTGACACGCGCGCCCCTTCGGTGGGCAGCCTGCCTGAATCTGCATGATGTTGCCAAAACGCAGACGGCTACTGCCGCTCTCCAGAGTGCGAAAAACCGCTGCCTTGAGCTTGCTTTGGCGAGGGTTTTTCGACGCGGTCGGTCCTTTTGCCTGAGAGTTTGCGGGTGTGCCCCTTCGGCGGCGCGGCCTGCGATATTCGGCGGCCAGCGCGCTCTCCCGACGCGTGCGGCGAATGTACGCGACGGCCGGGGGCTTGTCAAATAAAGGCTGGCGGCCTATAGGGAGGCGGCTGCGGCACGCGCGGGCGAAAAAAAAGCGCGGGCCGGCTTGCCCGCGCTGGGCTGCGTAACGGTGCTGCTTCGACGGGTGCTGCTTCGACGGGTGCTGCTTCGACGGGTGGTGCTTCGATGACCGAACCGGAGCCGCTTACTCGCCGATCGCGTGAGCCGCGTTGTCCAGCTCCTGATTCAGCACGCGCTGTTCGTCGGCGGTGAGGCCGCCGCCATGTTGCGCGGCCATGTCGTGCGCTTCCTGGCGGATCACGTCCAGCCGATGATGCAGGGATGCGCCTTGCGGCGGCGGGTAGTCGCCCTGATTCACCCGTTTGTCGATGCGGCGGCCGAGATTGTCGATCCGGCCTTCGACCTGACGCAGACGCTGATCCGCGATCTGCTGCTGGGTGGGGTGTGGCGCCGGCGCGGGCGGCGGAGTCACCACACAGGCGGCGAGAGAACTGAGCAGGGCGCCTGCTGCAATGGCGCGGGTGATACGAGGCATAGACTCTCCGGAAGTCGTTGTCGTGGGGATGCTACTCAGGTAGCAACGAATGAGCGCGGCCGCGCGCTGACCGGCGAGCGGGCAGAGTTGTAACGTTATGTTCCTTTCGGAGGTGTCGGGTTTCTGCCCGCGCGAGCCCGGCGGCTCGTGCAGTTTTAGGTACACAAGGCGTCGTGCCGCGCGCTCGAGCGGCTCAGAGAATGCGCGCGAACGGCAAGCGCACACCTTCTTCCGAGCTGCGCGCGGCAAGCTCGATGATGGTCATCACGTCGACAGCATCCTGAGCCGTGACAGGGAATGCAATGCCGTTCTGGATGGCGTCCGCCACCGCGATATAGAACCCGGCGTAGTCCCCATTGCGGGTCGGCACTTCGCGCTCGACTTCCTGATCGCCTTCCAGCACGCGCAGCAAGCCCGTGGTATTGCCGGCGCCGAACCCTTCGTCGCCGGGCCGCAGGCCTGCTTTCAGCTGGTCTTCCTGCGTGTCGAGGCCGTGTTTCACATAGCTGCCGCGCGTGCCGTGGACTGCAAAGCGCGGCGCGGCCAACGCGGTCAGCGCGCTCGCGTGCAGCACCACCTCGAACTCGCCGTAGCCGAGCTGAATGTGTACGTAGTCCGGCGCGCTCGCCTGGTCGCGATGCGTGCGCACCGTCGCCGAGACCGTCTGCGGAGCGCCGAACAGCGCCAATGCCTGGTCGATCAGATGCGGCCCGAGATCGAACAGCAAGCCGCCGCCGCGCGACACCTCTTCACGCCAGCGTTGTCGCACGCCCGGCCGGAAGCGATCGAAGTGCGATTCGAACTGCGTGACGCGCCCCAGTTCCACGCGGGCGAGCAGATCGCGCACGGTCAGAAAATCGCCGTCCCAGCGACGGTTGTGGAACGGCATGAACAGCTTGCCCCGCGCGAGCGCGATGTTGGCCAGCGTGTGGGCGTCGGCGGCGCTCAGCGTGACCGGCTTGTCGACCACCACGTGCTTGCCGGCTTCCAGGGTGCGGCGCGCGAGGTCGAAGTGCGTGTCGTTGGGTGTGGCGATGACGACGCAGTCGATGTCGTCGAGCGCCAGCAGCGCATCGAGGTCGGCCACGACTTTCGCGTGCGGATAGTCGGCCTGCGCGCGTTCGGGCTGGCTCGTCGCGATGGCGGCGACGCTCGCGCGTCCGCAATGCGCGATTACCGGCGCATGAAAGGTCGCGCCAGCAAAACCGTAACCCATCAATCCAATGTTTAGCGATCCGGGCATGCGTGTCTTCCTGCAAAAACGGCGCGCCGCTTTGCCACCGCGGCGACGGCGCGCAACACCGTAATTGTGGCATGACCTGGAGGCGGACCCTCAGCATCGTCGCGGTGATTCGGCGGGGACCGCTTGGGGCCGGCCCGGGTGTCGGTCACGGCTAGCCGCCGGGGTGTCCGGCGCGGCGTCCATCGCAGGCATCCGTGTTAACATCGCTCCTCTCGCGCGAAATCGCGCCGGACCGGAACACCCTCGCACCCTGCGGGCGCCCGTTCCAGCCGACGCGGCCGCGCAGCATGCCCCCGGGCCTCCAGCCGGCGATTTTCACGCCGACGTGCCCTCGACCACCGCTCTTAACCGCATCACCCATCCACAGACGATGTCCGCAGGCCTGAACCCCGCTCAAAATGAAGCGGTCCGTTATCTCGACGGTCCGTGTCTCGTGCTCGCCGGCGCAGGCAGCGGCAAAACGCGCGTGATCACGCAGAAAATCGCCCACCTGATCGAAGCCAAAGGCTTCGAGCCGCGCCACATCGCCGCCGTCACGTTCACGAACAAGGCCGCGGCCGAAATGCGCGAGCGCGTCGGCAAGCTACTCGAAGGCAAGACGCTCACGACGCCCGGCAAGGAAGGCCGCAAGGTGCCCGTCAATCAGTTGACGGTGTGTACGTTCCACTCGCTCGGCGTGCAGATTCTGCGGCAGGAGGCGGAACACGTCGGACTGAAGCCGCAGTTCTCGATCATGGATTCGGACGACTGCTTCGGCATGATTCAGGAGCAGGTGGGCTCGACGGACAAGGGCTTCATCCGCAAGATCCAGTCGATCATCTCGCTGTGGAAGAACGGCCTGATCATGCCCGAGCAGGCGATTGCGATCGCCGCGAACGAAGACGAGCATCAGGCCGCGATCGTCTACCGCAACTACGTGGCGACGCTGCACGCGTATCAGGCGGTCGATTTCGACGATCTGATCCGCCTGCCCGCCGAACTGTTCGCGAAGAACGAGCAGGTGCGCGAGCGTTGGCAGAACAAGCTGCGCTATTTGCTGATCGACGAGTACCAGGACACCAACGCGTGCCAGTACGAACTCGTGAAGCTCCTCGCGGGCAAGCGCGCGGCGTTCACGGCGGTCGGCGACGACGACCAGGCGATCTACGGCTGGCGCGGCGCGACGCTCGAAAATCTCGGCCAGCTCAGCAAGGATTTTCCGAAGCTGCATCTGATCAAGCTGGAACAGAATTACCGCTCGACGGTGCGCATTCTGACCGCTGCGAACAACGTGATCGCGAACAATCCGAAGCTGTTCGAAAAGAAGCTGTGGTCCGAGCACGGCATGGGCGACACGATCACCGTCACGGGTTGCAACGACGAAGAGCATGAGGCCGAGTCCGTGGTGTTCCGGCTGTCCGCGCACAAGTTCGAGCGGCGCGCGAATTTCCGCGATTACGCGATCCTGTATCGCGGCAATTTCCAGGCGCGCATCTTCGAACAGGTGCTGCGTCGCGAGCGGATTCCGTATGTGCTGTCCGGCGGGCAGTCGTTCTTCGATAAGGCCGAGATCAAGGACATCTGCGCGTATCTGCGTCTGATCGCCAACGCGAACGACGACCCCGCGTTCATCCGCGCGATCACCACGCCGCGCCGCGGCGTCGGCAATACGACGCTCGAAGCGCTCGGCTCGTTCGCAGGCCAGGCGAAGGTCTCGCTGTTCGAGGCGGTGTACATGGGCGGCATCGAGGCGCGTCTGTCGCCGCGCCAGATCGAACCGATGCGCGTGTTCTGCGACTTCATGCAGCGCCTCACCGATCGCGCCGAGAAAGACGCGGCCGGCACGCTGCTCGACGAACTGATGGACGCGATCCACTACGAAGCGTATCTGTACGATGCATTCGACGAACGTCAGGCGCAGGCCAAATGGCAGAACGTGTTGGAGTTCATGGAGTGGCTCAAGCGCAAAGGCACCAAGGCCGAGCCCGAGAGCGCCGCCAACAGTGAGGCGACCGGTTACGACACCGCCGACGGTTTCGGCGACACCGGCAAGAATCTGCTGGGCCTGATCCAGACCGTCGCGCTGATGTCGATGCTCGAAGGCCGCGAGGAAGATCCGGATGCAGTGCGGCTTTCGACCGTGCACGCGTCGAAGGGGCTGGAGTATCCGCACGTGTTTCTGGTAGGCGTCGAGGAAGGCATCATGCCGCATCGCGGCGGCCCCGACGACGAACCGATCGACGACGCGCGCATCGAGGAAGAGCGCCGGCTGATGTACGTCGCGATCACGCGGGCGCAGCGCAGTTTGCATCTGAACTGGTGCAAGAAGCGCAAGCGCGCACGAGAGACGGTGGTGTGCGAGCCGTCGCGCTTCATCCCCGAAATGCTGCTCGACGATGCGCCGCCGCCGACGCCGGAAGAAGCGCCGATGTCGCCGAAAGACCGGCTCGCGAGTTTGAAGGCGTTGTTGCAGAAGCCTTGAGCAAGTGGGGTGGACGCCCGGTGCCGGTGCCTGTCTCAAGCGCTTGTTCCGGGCACGCTGCGGGTTGCTCTGTTTGCGTCGTTTGTCAGTCCGCTCGTTCGTTGGCGAGACACCGCGCGCCGCGATGAGCCTTTGTCTAGGACGCATTGCATTCAGTCGTGCCGCGTGCGCCCCCGGACGCGCACCATCGGGCCTGACGCATAAACGCATCGCGCATAAAAAAATCCCTGCATCGCGTCACCGCATGCAGGGATTTTCCTTTCGCGCGCCAAGCACACGCAGCGCGTTCTGTCGAAAGCCTTACTTCACCGCGCTGACCATGTAGTCGACGGCGGCCTTCACGTCGGCATCCGACGCACTCGACCCGCCCTTCGGCGGCATCGCGCCCTTGCCGTGCAGCGCGTAGTTGTAGACCGTGTCCATCGGCTCTTTCAGGCGCGGCGCCCAGGCTTGCTTGTCGCCGAATTTCGGTGCGTTCAGCACGCCCGCCGCGTGACACGCCTGACAGACCTGCTGATACAACGCCTTGCCGGCTTGCGACGCGTCCGCGCTTTGGGCAGCACCGGCTGCCGGCGCTGCGGCTTGCGGGACACTTGCCATCGCGGCCATGGCTGCGGCGGCTTGTGCCTGAGCCGCACCCGCGTCCGAAGCGCCCGCCGGCGCGGCCGCCGCGGCCGCACCGGAGGCCGCCGCCGCACCGGAGGCCGGCTGCGCCGGTTCTGGGAAGCTCGCGCCGGAGTTGTTCGCCATGTAGGCCACCGCGCGGGCGATTTCGAAGTCGCTGTAGTCGTCCGGGCTGGTGCCGCCGCGCGGGGGCATCGCGCCCTTGCCCGCGAGCGCCGTGTGCCAGAGCGTGTCGAAGCCCTGCGCGATGCGCGGCGCCCAGTCGGCGGTATTGGTGAATTTCGGCGCGCCTGCCGTGCCCGACGCGTGACATGCGGAGCAAACGGCCTTGTAGACCTCTTCGCCGCTCTTGTAGACGCGCGGCGCGTTGGCATCGCGAATTTCGACCTGGGCTAGTGGCTTGATGCGGGCGGTGACTTCGGCTTCGGAGAGAGAGTCGGTGCCGGCGCCGGTGCGTGTCGAATTATCGACATAAAACGCCAGCAGAACGATGATGACGATCGGTACGGCAAACGCGGCGATGATCGCGGCGACAAGTTGCGCTGGGGTTTTGATCGGGGCTCCGTGGGGTGCTTCGCTCATGCTTGTCTCGTCTCCGTGGGTATGTGAGCGGTACAGCGTGACGGCAACTTCTTGTTCTATATCAGCCACGGACGATTATAGACGCAAGATTTCGGCTGCGGCGAGGGCGGCGGCGGAGTGTTCAGCAGGCGTTTACCCGGAGCGCGCGGGAGTTGCCGAAAGGCGCCTAATCCTGCCATATCGGCCGTCCGGTGGACGGTGTGGCCGAAACCGGGTATCCTTGCGGTCTCGCTTTGGCGCCGCATCCGTTCTGGTTGCCGCGCTGTCGTGTTGAAGCGCCCGTAGCTCAATGGATAGAGTACTGCCCTCCGAAGGCAGGGGTTGCTGGTTCGATCCCAGCCGGGCGCACCAAGTGATTTCAAGCACTTAGGTTATCTCTCGCGTTGCTCTTCGCGTCCAAGGGACTCGAAAAGGGACGCAGCAATGGCTACATTCTCAAAACGCGTGATCGCTTCCGGCGAAGTCACGTATCAGGCAAAGTGCCGCCGCAGTGATTTTCCCACCCTAACGAAGACCTTCCGAAGCCTCGCGGATGCCAAGAAGTGGGCTCGCGGTATCGAACGTTCCTGGGACACAGGCGAGGGTCAGGCGACCCAGCCGCAGGCCGATACGACACTTGGCGATCTGTTGAAGCGCTACCGGGAAGAGGTCACGCCCACGCTCCGCAGCGGCGATCTGGACGCGCACCGAATCACCCTCTGGCTCAAGGAACCGTTCACGAAAGTTCGCGTTGCCGATCTGACGCCTTCCGTATTCGCGACCTATCGCGATGAGCGGTTGAAGAAGGTTTCTGCCGGAACGGTCCTGCGCGAACTCAACATTATTCGAGCCGCGCTGAACCGGGCGAAGATCGAATGGGGCGTTGCCGTTCCTGAGTGCCGTATCACGCGGCCTCGTGCACCGGCTCCGCGCGACAGGCGACTCAAACCGGGCGAACTCGAAAAGCTGCTGGAAGGCTGCAAGCAATCGCGCATCATCCATTTAGCGCCCGCCATCATCCTCGCGGTGGAGACTGCTGCGCGCCAAGGCGAACTGCTGGCGCTGACTTGGAAGAACGTCGATCTGGAGCAGCGCACCGCGCGATTCCCGGTAACGAAGAACGGGCACCCACGAACAATCCCGCTATCGAGCCGCGCGGTGGCGGTGCTGAGCGGACTGGAGCGCAAGGGAGACCGGGTGCTTTGGGCGTTCGGCAAAGACCGGTGCAGCCTTAAGCACGCGTTTGTCCGGTTGCGCGAACGGGTCAAGATCGACGGATTACGGTTTCATGACCTTCGCCGGGAGGGCGTGTCGCGCATGTTGGAGCGGGGCTTGAATATCGTGGAAGTCTCGCAGGTCAGCGGGCACCGCACGTTGTCTATGATCCAGCGGTACGCCGCGCCGCGCGCTGAGGATATTGCGAAGAAGCTTGGATAAGGCATACGCACAAGGCCGCTCAGCATTGGGCGGCCTCTTTCCAGATCAGGGCGAAACCCTGTTAATTTCTACAGTACTTCCTTCGGTCCCGCGTGTAAAATCGCTCAAGCGCCAAACGGGCCGCTCTGCCTTGCAACGGCGCAGATACGCGGTGACGATGCGGTTCCAAAATAAGCTCTTATCAAAGGCATCAGAAATGAAACGAGAGGATCTCGACGCGTATGACTTCTTGAACGATATACCGACGAGCGACAATACCTCTGAAAGCCTTGCGAAGCTCCGCGAAATTAATCTGACCCTTCGGTCTGTGCCTTGGCCCTCTCCATTTGACGAGACGCGGCATGGGACTCATCTAGGAGACGCGCGCGACCTGTCTTGGATTCCGGACGGGTCTGTTCATCTAGTCGTTACCTCGCCGCCCTACTGGACGCTGAAGGATTATCGTGACCATCCCTCTCAGATGGGACACATCGAAGACTACGAGGAGTTTCTAAAGCAGCTTGACCTGTGCTGGGCTGAGTGCGCTCGCGTGCTAGCTCCGGGCGGACGAATCTGCTGTGTGGTCGGAGACGTTTGTTTGCCGCGTAAGAAAGCTGGCCGCCACTACGTTATGCCGCTGCATTCGGACATTCAGGTTCGGGCGCGCAAGTTCGGCTTAGATTCCTTGTCTCCAATCTACTGGAACAAGATCGCCAACGGGGTGACAGAAGCCGCTGGGAACGGAGCAGGGTTTTATGGTAAGCCGTACCAGCCGGGTGCAATCGTTAAGAATGACGTTGAGTTCATTCTCTTCATGCGTAAAGGGGGCACCTACCGTACGCCATCGCTGCTACAAAAGGCGCTCTCGATGCTGACAAAGGACGAGATGCAGGCGTGGTGGCAACCGATCTGGACGGATGTGCGAGGGGCTTCGACACGAAACGGTCACCCCGCGCCTTATCCTGTCGAACTGGCTGAGCGGTTGATTCGCATGTTCTCGTTTGCAGGTGATGTGGTGCTCGATCCGTTCGCGGGCACCTGCTCGACCGCGATTGCGGCGTATAAGTCGGGGCGGCATTCGATCTCCAACGAAATTGATCCGGAATACCTGCGTATCGGAACGGAAAAGTTGCAGACCGCGCTGAATCGTCCTATGCTGACGGGCGCCTCAAGGGGCACTTTGATAAGCATGTGAACGATTTGATTTAAAACCACGATAAATGGCGACCGCTCCGAGTTATAAGCTTCTCGATTCATTCCGCTCCCTATTCGAAAACAACGAATATCGCCATCGTGACTCGACTCGCGGTGATTTCGTCGCGTCATTTCTCGTGGAAGACCTCTATGCGCTTGGTCGCTCCGCGAAGCTCATTAGCAATATCGACAGTGGTCGTAGCGTAGCGAACTCCACGAACAAGACCACTGGCAGACCGCATCGCCGAGGTGATGGTTTTTTTGGCGCAGCGGTTCCTGGTATCGACCCGGAAACGAGAGATTTATACGCAGTTAGGTTTGGAAAGATCGCGGATGCTGAAGTCGGGACGGAGACAAAAGTCCTCGCTAAAGCGATGATCAAGCAGTTGGACCGTGTCGGCTCGGACATGCTGAATCAAGCGGCCGAGTTTCGAAGGGGCGGCAACAATCCTATCTGCGTTGGTGTCATTGGCGTGAACTATGCGTCGATTTACCGCAGTCTAGAAGGCGAGAGAGAGTTTTCAACGACAGGCGTTGGCGGATACAAACATCCTGCTCAAGAGGCTCAGGCCGCCGAGCAAAGACTCGTTGCCCGCGTTTCGTCCTCTTTCGATGAGCTGATTGTCCTAAGATTCATCGCCACCAATATCGCGCCATTCAAGTTTAGCTGGGTGGACCCCGTGGCAACCGCGCATGAATACGGCGCGACGCTTGTGCGAATTTCACGCTATTACGAGCAGCGCTTCTAAGCGTTCTGTCTGGGAAAGCGTTGCGGCAGAGCGAGCGCAACCGCCTTTGGAAGGCGAGGCCGCAACTGGAGGATCAAGGTTTGCGCCCTGCCGCGCGTGTAAAGGGACGCGAGCGGGACGCGCGGTGCTCACGCTGCCCGTTTTGCGACTGTCGGCTTTGTGACCCGCTGTTCTTCGGCCATTCGCCTTTCAATCCAAGCTAAAAACTGCAACTCTCCCTTCTTCGACAAGCGTTCCCGAATTCCGCCGCACATCTGGGTGCAAAGTGGCAGAAGGTCAAAATCATCAAGAAATTCAGACAATCCACGCAGTGAGCCCCAAGCTCTTGCAGCTACCTCCCGATCCTTGCGTTTTGTCAGTCCAATATCCGCTACATGGCGAAGGCACGATTGGGTAATTTGATCTTTCGTCATCAACGGTTTATTCACGTCACTTCTCCTGTTTGGTTACGCAGCAAGATCGCTGCACAGGACGCATTTGACGAAACTCCAATGAACACTGCAATACGCTGCAACGCAAATAAATCGCGTGAGTTGTTCACTAAAGTATGCTTGATGCTAACGCTTGACCCTCATCACTTCGGGTCGTTCCGAGCTACCGTAAGTGGGTGTTGAAATGAGTTCAGTAGCGACAGCCGTGAATATCACGCTGGGCGTCGTGAATGTTGTGCTTGTGGCCGTCAATGTGTACATGCTGGTGCGCTCGCAGCGCGTTTCACTGCAGGTCGTGCCGACTATTCCACTTGAAGGCTCGACGGCCGACCCGGACACGTATGAGATACGCATTCAAGTGGTCAACCTGAGCCAGTTTCCTGTGTACGTGAGCGAGGTTGGTGTTAAGCCAAGAGACTCAAACGATGCCACCATCAAGTTCGTCGCACCGGACGGTCTGACTTTTCCGTTTGAGTTGAAGTCGCGCGAATCTGTGCGCCTACTCCCTGCAAGGGATGATGACATGCGAGTTTCGGCTGGACGGTTTCGTTACGCGTATGCGAAAACGGCATGCGGTCGGACGAGAACCGGCACGAGTCCGTCATTGCAGCAGCAGGAATTCAACGTGTTCGAAGCCACTGGCGCGACTGCTGACGATCTTGAGAAACTGCGCAGGCGTCACAAGTGGGATCGGATCGAGAGCAAATTGGATGCGATGCGTTGGTAATGCGGTGGGTTGGCAGTGCGGGCGGCGCTACTCGATGGGCGGTTACAGCCGCGCCACGTGTGTAAAACGGTGTTCGGCTAGGGCGCTGCCAAGGCGGGAAGGATACGAGATGGGCGGGGCGCCACAACGGGCTAGAGCCAGCGTTTAGCACAACCGCCCCTATAAGGCGGTCGCAGGCGCTGGGCGCTTGGGATCAGCACCTAGCGGGACGCGGGTAGGACGTTACTCAGTAGGAGCGGCGGACGACTCAGCCACGACCGGTTCAGCTTCAGCCACGACCAGTTCGGCCTCTGCAACGGTCGATCGATCCACAAGAGCAGCTTGCGCCGAAGTATCGCGATACTCCATCAAACGATCCTGCTCTGCTCCAGCCGCTGCGGCCAGTCGGCTTGCTTCCGAGTGATCGACCGGGTGCGCGCCGTTAGTCGGGCCTTGGTAGCCGCGCATCTTCATCGTGTCCATCTCGCCCGGTACGGCGTGGCAGACCTTGGTTGCCGGGATGGTGTTCTCTACGTTGGTGTTCATTGCTATGTACTCCTATGGTTAGTGAAAGAATGTTTTGCCTATGTGTGCAACTTGTGCTTTTCCAAGAACGCTTCGGCTTCAGGTGAACCCGGTTCCGGGTGGCGGTGATTGAACTCTTGCATAACGACGACTCGCAGCACGAGCCGCAGTGCAGACACATCGTCTGCATTCAAGCTTCTTACCCATTCCGTCCATCCGAACCAACCCGCAAACCACGCGCAGTAATAGCAGCCATCAGCGACCGTGACGAACTCACCTTGATCGTCCACGATGAGGAAAGATTCTTCAATCCGTTCGTCAAGCACTATGCACTTGTACAGAAAGCGGATGACCCAATCACCCCAGAACTCTCGCGCGCCGAACAGCTGATCGAACCAATGTGCGCTTGCGCCTCTTGTGGCGTGATAGATCGGGCTGAGAGGATTTGCCGGGTGGTTGCTGTAGTGCTTGTTCCAACCAACAGGATCGAACTGATCGACCAACCCGGTCTTGCAACGCTCGTTCTCTGGCAGGCCTGCTTCGTTGCCGTACATCGCGTAAAAGCCGTTCAACGAGTGCTCTGCATCGCGCCCCAACGCAGCGTATGCCGCACGGTTTGCGACACGTCTGCCGTGCTCCTTCAGGATGGTCTTGTACTCGTTGGCTTCCATAATCAGTGCGTCTTCGGGCTTGAAGATTGATCGGCAGTCATCTTGTAGAAGTCTTCGAGCGTGTGACCGATCTTGCGTTTCACACTGTCATCCAGTTCGAGATAGCCGCACATGACGTTGAGCGCGTTGATAGCGTTCAAACGCGTCGTGTCCCTTACACGCGGGTCTTCGATAAGCTTGAGCAGGTTATGGACTGCCCTGTTCTGGGTCCAGAGGTCACTCGTTACGGCCTTCGCCGCCAGCACTTTCTCGAACCGCGCCTTCACGTACGGGTTGCAATCCGCCGCGCGTCCGAGTTCTTCGGCGTTGTGAAGACTTACCTTCAGACGGATCAGCTCAAATGCTTCAATCACGGCCAGATCGCGCGGCATGCCCTTCACTCGCAGTTCGATATAGGCATCGAAGCACGGATGGAACTGCTGCGCGTATTCCGCGTCAGCAAATTCGAAAGGCTCGTATGCGGTTAGGTCCATGATCGTCGCTCTTCGTTCGTATTCCGGGGTGTCTACGCGCGGAGCATATCGAGGATTAGTGAACGCGGGTCGAAGTGCAGAAGATCATCGCCGCCTGCGTGCAACGTCCCTCACGAGTCCCTTGTTGGGCGAGACGCTTTGCTTTTGTCATCGGCACCTGTAAATTGATACACCGTCGGCACTGAGGAATTGATACACCTCGACGAAGGGATAATGGCCGCTTTGAGCGGCGATGATCTCGTACGAGGGATACATGCAGATCAGGATATTGCACAAGCAGGGCAAGAGCCTGCGTGCCATTGCTTGTGAGGTTGGCTGCTCCGTCAACACGGTGAGGAAATATCTGGCGACGCAGGACGCGCCGATGTTTCGGCCCGCAGCGACTGCGCGCGATTCGATACTGAAACCGTTCGAAGCCTATCTTCGGGAACGGATCGCGTCAGCGGCACCGGACTGGATTCCAGCGACAGTTCTGTGGCGCGAGATCCAATCGCAGGGATTCAATGGCGGCGAGAGAATCGTGCGCAAGTTCGTTGCGACATTGCGGCCTCTACCGGCGCCCGATCCTTTGGTGCGATTCGAGACTGCCGCGGGCGATCAGATGCAGGTCGACTGGGTCGAGTTCCGCCGGCGCAAAGGAGCGAATCTGTTCGCATTCGTGGCCACTCTCGGCTATAGCCGCGCGACTTACGTCGAATTCGTTTCCGACATGCGACTCGATACTTTGCTCAGGTGTCACGTCAACTGTTTTAACTGGTTCGGCGGTGTGCCGCGCCGTGCGCTGTACGACAATATGAAGACCGTTGTCATCGAGCGGGATGCTTATGGTCCGAAGCAGCACCGTTTCCAGCCGGGGTTTCTCGACTTCGCCCGGCACTACGGGTTTCAGCCCCAGCTTTGTCGGCCTTATCGCGCGAAGACCAAAGGCAAGGTCGAACGGATGAACGGATATTTGCGCCGCAGTTTCTACGTTCCGCTGGCCGCCCAGTTCAAGGCGGCCAACGTCGAACTGGACGTGACGACCGCCAACACTGAAGTCTGGCGTTGGCTACGCGAAGTTGCGCATGTCCGGATACATGGAACGACCCGCTTGAAGCCAGGCGAGCAGTTGCTTGTTGAGCAGAAGGCCTTGCAGAGCGTACCGCCACCGTATCCGTCGCTGTTGCCAGCAACGACACCGGCGAGCGGACAGGAGTTGCGCGAGCGATTCCACGACTGGCTATCTCCGCTACAGCACCCGCTGTCCGTGTACGACCAGCTGATTCGGGTTGCCGCATGAACATCGCACACGAACGAGTGGCGCAGCTATGCGCCCAGCTGAAGCTCACGACCATCGCGGACGCGTTGCCGCACCTGGCGCAAAAGGCGATCGCCGATGAGGTAAACCTGACAGAGTTTCTCGAATCGGTACTTAAGGCCGAGCACACGGCGCGGCTCGTCAGGCAGCGCGCGACGTTTGCACGCCTGGCAGGCTTCCCGACGATCAAGACCCTCGACGGTTTCGACTTCGCAGCAGCCAGCGGTGTGCCCAGATCGCAGGTTCAGGAGCTGGCGAGTCTGACGTTTCTGGAGCGAAACGAGAACGTCGTATTACTCGGACCGAGTGGCACAGGCAAAACGCACATTGCAATGGCGCTTGGTTATGCAGCAACGCAAGCTGGAATCAAGGTGCGCTTCATTACGGCAGCAGACCTGCTGATGATACTGACCACGGCACATCGGCAGAATCAGCTGGGCGACGCCCTCAAACGGTTCATCAACCCGTACCGGCTGTTGATCATCGATGAGATCGGGTACCTGCCGATGAGCCGTGAACAGGCCAACCTGTTCTTCCAGGTGATCGCCAAACGATACGAGCGCGGCAGTCTGATCGTGACCAGCAACCTTCCATTCGGGCAGTGGGACCAGACGTTCGCCGATGACGCAACGCTCACTGCTGCCATGCTCGACCGGCTATTGCATCACGCTCACGTCGTGGCGATCCAGGGCGAGAGCTATCGACTACGCGACAAGCGGCGCGCCGGACTGGTTATGAAGAGATCGACTACGACAAAGGAGAACGCCGCCAACGGAATGCGGTCGGCACCGCAATAACACTACAACCCGGTGTATCAAATCTGAAGTGCCGATGCCGACAGAAACTGTATCAATTCCTGAGTGCCGTTGACACTTTAGCGCGAGGGACCGCCCTTTGAAGGCGGTTGCTATGAGAATCGCGTGCGGAACGACAAGAGCATCGCCGCCCTGCGTGTTGGTGGGCCGAGGGATTGTGAGTAGCAAGTCTCGGAGGTCTCGGATGTATCTCGGATATCCGAGGAGATGAGAAATACCATAAATACAATGGGTTAAGCCGGATTCTCGGAAGTCTCGGATATCTCGGAGGTTTCTATAAAGACTCCTGGAAAAAGGTAACTGTCGTAGTTACGCTTTGGCGAGTATCTATATCGCTGGGTAAATATAGGCGGAACCTCCGAGATATCCGAGGATTTAGTGTATTCCCCTTTCGTATCAATGACTTCGGTGCTCTCGGAGATATCCGAGGATTATCCGACGTCCGATAAATTCTCACGCCCCGAGTCAAAAAAACAAAGGGCAGAGCGCCCGAAAGCGACCCTGCCCAATGATTAGTAGATCAGATTTAACGAGTCAGAAGCCCGACGCCTTGGGGAACGGCTCCCACTTTTTACGATTCTCTTGCGTATCCGTAGCCACCAAAAGCTTCTTCACGCGCTCCGTTGCCATCTGCCTCGTGCGACCCTCGTAATCCTTAGCATCGCGCACGTACACGGTCTGCGCCTTATCGTTCCAGAACACGTCAAACGGAACCCTGTGCCACCCCATGTCCACCATCATCGTCGCGATCTGCCTTGTGTTCCGTGAGCGCACGCCCGTATCGCGGGCGATGTGCTCGCCAAGCAAACTCGTAGCAACGACATCGCGACTCACTCCAAGTTCGCCAACTTCGAAATACGCATCCAGCTTTGTCTTGCCAGAATCTGTCGCCTCTAGACCAACCATCACCTTTTTGTCCTCCGTTTCGGGGGCGCGCATGCCCCAGTACCAACCTTCGCAAAGCTGATATTCGCCAAAGAATTTCCGAATCTGGGGTGCTTGCGTTTTAATCGCATGACCGATTCTGCCGAAGTAGGCTTCAAGGCCGCCGACCTTCTTGATGAGTTCTTCAATAGCCTTCCACTGCGTGAAGATGACCATCCAGCGGCGATCACCGTCTTTCAGCGGCAGAGCGTTTGCGAAGTTCGTCATGCCCACGTAGTTAGTCGCGTTCATCGTGACGTGACGCTTGACGTACTTATCAACAACGTCAACCTTCTTGTTGGTGATGTATTGCTTAATCTTGTTCGTGATCTGGTGTCGATTATCGCCGCTCGCGGCCTTGATCTCCTCGATTGCGACAACGGCGTGCCCCTTGGCCCAACCGGTGTTCTCCGTGATTTCGTCTCCCGACACTAGGCTGACGTTAGCATCTCCCAGCAGCGCCCCCATAAGGCCTTGGAAGATGATCGTTTTGCCGTCACCTTCGATGCCCTTAATCAACGGCGCAAAGCCGATCAGTTCGCCGGGCTTCTTCACGTTCATCGCGATCCACGAAAGAATGCGACTAGAGTTGTCTTCGTTGCCCGTCAGGTTGTCGATGTGATCGGTGATCAACTTGATCGCGGCGAGTCCTTCCGGCGTGTACTCTTCTGCCGTCTTAGGGATCGACTTCTCGTTGAACAGATTTACCCAGACATTCCCCTCCCATTGGAACACGCTAGGATGGCCGCACACGTACGCCGTCGCGGCGCACATATTGAATCGGTGGTTGTCCTGTACGTAGGTGTACGCGCTTTGTGCACCTTGGGTCAGCGCCTTGTCCTTCCGCAGCGGCGCGAACAACGAACCGAACGCCGCATTGAAGTCTTGCTGGCTATACAAAAAATTCGAGCCCGGTCGGCAAACTTTCCCCTCGGCCATCGAGTACCACCACCCCTTCATCCAATTTGCCGCACCTACACCAAGATCGGCAGACGACCTCGATTCGGATTCTGCGCGGTCATCGACGCCTCGCTTCATCGCATCGGCAGCGCTCTTCTCTTCGACTTTGCTCGGTTCTTCAGCCTTTTCAACAACGGCAGAAAGTCCGTCCGCAAACAGGAATTCCGCCCAAACGCTGTCGTTCGCAGCGGCCTCAGCGTTCACCTGGATCAGCGCCGCTTCAACCAGCTTCTCGATATGCGTGCCGCATCCTTCTTTAACGAAGGCCGTCCAACCGCGCTTCGCCTCTTTGCACGTTGAATGCGAGCACGAGAACACATAGGGGTTGTCCATCCCGGCGCTCGGACCCGCGATAAAAGCATCCAGGCCGTCCCCAGAGGAGTGTTCAGCGCCCCACGGGCAACGGATTCGATACTTACCCGGCGTGGAGCGGTCTTCGAGCAGCGAACCTGCCTCGCGTAGTGCCTCGACCTCGGCAGCGAGAACCGCGTCATCGAAAGCGTTGCCAACGGTCTTCACTTCGCGCTTCTCGTATTTAGCCGATTCGCGAATTTCCACATTGAAGGCTGCGGCGATTCGGTCAATGGAGTAGCGCCGGTCATAGTCCGCGTCGGCAAGGCGCACTGTCCAAGGCCTGCCGCTCTCGTCTGCGTACTTCAACACGCCATCAGGCGTCCGCTTCGTATTTACACCGAACGGCACGCGAGCGATCCGCACCGGGTCATCAAGTTTATCGCCGCCCTCGACCATTACCTGCTCAACGAACGAGACGATGAAGTTCTTGAAACGCTTTGCGTCGCGCTCAGGAGCATCAAAGAAGTACCAAACCTGAAAGTTATCTGGCGAGGTCTCGACTACGGCAGTAGGTGGAAGCATGGAAGCTAGGGCATCCACGGTCATCGCACCTTTCGATCCTTTGCCGGTGCCAAGATCGTCCAGCATCAGCGCATGGCCGCCTCGGAAGTGCTCGATTTTCCGCGACCAAACCGGCTTGCCCGTATCCTTGTGTGCAGACTTGTTGACCGTAGCGATGCAGGCATAGATGTTCTCGTCTTCGCGCAGAGTCGTGGATTCATTAAACCCCTTCATCGGCCAGCCGCCATCAACTTCATCCTTCTGGCACACGAGCACCCGCTCGTCATCTTCGCAGTTCGCGCTGAGTTCCAGCAAAAACTCTTCTGCCATTTCTCTACGTTTCGCGGGAGTTTTGCACAGCGCCTCAACAGACACCGTATGTCGTTGGGCGGAAACAGAAATATCGTCTTCACGCTTCTCAGCGTCATTAAGATTCGGCATACTAACCTCGTTGCGTTGCTCTGTTGTTCCGCTGCTCGTCACAGCGGTTAGGTTCAAGATTCAACTGCTAAAGCCGCTTTGATCGAAAGGTCACAGCGGCTTTTCTTTTTGTTCCTTGCTGCGGCACAACGTGTAAATCAATATCACGCAGTCTTCACATCAGCCTTCAGGCCGCCATGCCGCAGAGCGCGGCCACGCTTCTCTTCCGGCACCTCAAAGGGCGGCTTTCCGTTATCGCGCAGATTCACGAGACATAGCCGCAGGTATTCGGAGAGCGTGATGCGCTCGCGCTGAAGGATCGGCTCGATGCTCGCGCGCAGTTCGTGAGTGACCGCAGCAGACGCAATTGAGTGATTAGCCATCTCACTTACTCCATTCCGTTATCAACCGATCAGCGACGCACCGCACGATCAGTTCGAGGTTGAAACAAACCCATCCAATAGCCAAAGCGTCCTTGAAGTAGCCCATAGTAGGACTCCTAATGTACGCGTAGCGAGCGCAGCGGTGCGGTAGAATAAACACCGAAGGCCGCGCCGTTCAACGCGAGTTTTCACCTTGAAGGCCCGCTCTCGCTTCCCGGCATTGCGGGCCTTCTCCTTTCCGGCTTCCGTTTTCGCTTAACCGTTAAGAGCTATTTTACGGATTCGCTTGTGTACGTTTGTCTCACCGTTTAGTACGAAACGGACAGCGCACATAGTATGGACGCGAGATGACCAACTCCAATTGATCATCTCAATTGCAGCCCGTTTGGTGATGGACATTCTTCTGTGGTAGGCGTCTGTTCACCGTCCCACCTAGATGCGTGCGACCTTGCAGTGTTCACTAACCTATGCTTGGACACATCGCGCCCCTACACTAGGCGCTCCAATCACAGGTGTCGATTGGTTGGTGCGGCCTCTCTGGCGGCATCGGTAGCGCGTGGTTTGGTTTCGAGGGTCCGCGTGGCCCTCTCTTTTTGTCCGCAGCCGCCAGCCGTCCACGCAACAGGCCATCCGAGTGTATTAACGCGCTCCAAAAGTCCGGCGCAGTACACAGCGCAGCAATAACCTACCCGCTTTATCCAACACGGAGCGAGCGGTGATGACCGACAGCCATCAAACCAAGCGCGCACTGGACAACGCGCCTGCACGCGCGGCCCTCCCGCGAGCAATCGAAGTAGCCACGATGAAACGGCATCTTCGCACCGCCGACATGACCATTACCACGCTGGCAATCCGCGCGGCCTTCGAGCGGATCGGATATCAGCACAACCTCACGCCCAGTGCCCTTCTGCACGCTCTGACGGCAGCGGGCATGGTGAAGATTAGTCACTCTCAAACGGAAGGCCAACGCTATTCATTTCCCGGCGCGCAAAGTCGGATGGAAGCCGTTCGCATGGCCGCGAGGAACATCGCGTGCTTTGAACTGGCTGAATTGACCAAGCAAGAAGAGCAAGACGAGCGGGCCGTCTGTAGCGCGCGGCGAACTCCGACCGGCCAGGGCTATCTTGTGACGTTTGTTTGAGATTTGTGCGGCTCGAATAGGTAGCGGTGTGGACCTAACACGCTGCGTGTATTCGAACACTATATGCAAACGATAATTCTATAACGCCGTTTCGTTTATCTCCGATTCACGCTCATCAAATCAGGTTATCAATACATGGACACCAAGATTTATCACCGGACTAACAGCGAAGTTGATCTTGTAGCGAAAGACTTTGCTATGCCTTTTCTCGTTCGACAAATCTGCGGCAGCGTAAACATCAAACTCTACGCCACCCTGCGCGTAACCGGGCACGACTCGATGTCATCGTTCATCGCCGCATTCGGAACACAGCTATTCGGGCACCCTGATGCGGTCGTTCTCGCGGCCAAGCACTTCGAGCGCACGCGCTTGTATCAGACATCAGCGGGTGACGCGGTTGAAGTGCTGGGCGCAGACCGTATCGCCAAAGAACTCGCCGCCCGTTGCGACGAGGCATCGCATTTTACGCAGTCGCACGCGATGGCATTCCGCGTTGGGATGAAAGCAGCGTGGACCGACGAGCCGGTTGCTACCACCGCGAACCGTGACGACGCGGCATTTGCCGAGTTCGTTAAAGAGCGTCGAACGAGCCGCGAGAAGGCAGCGCGCAAGGCTCTCGTTGGTAACGGAACGGGAGGCCAATGACATGAGCAATGAACTCATTAAACGCATGCCTGCGATCCTTGCCGACGCTCCCACTCTTCGTGCGCGAGCCACAGGCGAAATCACGGTGGACGGCGCGGCAATCCGCAAGGCCGCAATCGACAGCGGCTATACGAACGTCATCACGAACGCGGAGTTGGGCGCAGCGATGGTAGCTGCTGGCGCGGCGCATTACACGAACGGCCCGACCGGCGCGCGCTACGTGTTCAAAGGCGCTATGCAAAAGTCCGAAGTGATCGATTCAGCAGCGGCAAAGGTCAACCGTCTGACGAAGCAGGCAGAGAGCAAGTAATGGCAGACGACCTTGATAAATTTGTGCTTCAGTACACTGTGGAATTAAAGGACAGTGTAGCGAAATTAGAGAAGCTCCAAGAGAAGATGAACGGCGTTGGCGCGGCTTCAAAGAAAAGTGGCGGTGAGGCCAGACAATTCGCAGCGGACGCAGCAGGCGAACTTGGCAAGCTCGTGCCCGGTCTCAACGCGGTGTCCAGCGCCGTCCGTGCGATGGGTGTGGAGTTCGTGGGCGCTACTGCCGCGCTGGGCGCGTTGGCGCTGGGCGTTAAGGCCGTGATGCAACTACGCGAGCAGTACAACCAGCAACGCTCCGAAGGCATGCAGCTTGGGGTTAGCGGGCTTCGGATGGAGGAATATCAACGCAAGTTCGTCAAAGGCTCTGGCGGCTACATCTCGCGCGATCAGGCCGCAGACGGAATCAAGACGTTTGCCGGGATGGCCAACGCCGCCTACGCGGACCCTTCGCGGCTGGGCCGTGAAGCGCGAATCATGCGCAACTATCTGGGTGTTGATGTCGGCGAGCGCGGCCAGACTCCGACCGGCCTGAACACAGAACTGACTCAACTCGCTCGCGGCTTGCAAGGGAAGTCGAAAGGCGACGTTCAAGGCATCGCCAAGGCGACCGGACTCAGCCAAGACTGGCTGCTGACCGTGCAGAAGCTGGGACCGTCGATTGGTAAGATCACCGAAATGACCGGTGAGGAAATCGAGAAGCGCGAGCAAGCTGAACAAAGCCTGTCGAAGTTCAATGATGAGCTCAGCCAGCTTAAGGAGAAGTTCACTGAAGTATCCAACGAACTCGCGGAACCGCTCCTGCCGTTCCTGACAGAACTCGTCAAGATTATGGAGAAGCTGACACAGGCAATTCCAAACGCAGTTCACGACTTCAAAAAGACCGGACCGGTAGGAAGCATCGCCGCCACAACAAGCGATGCAAAGGCTCACCCGGAAAAGGGCGGCGGCTTTATTGGATGGTGGAGACGCCTGAATGGAATTCCTGACGCCGATTATCAGGGTGCGCATAATGCTTTGAATAATGACCCGAACAGGTCAAACCCGCACAAACAGCAGAAGGGCCAAGCCGATAAGAAGGCCGCCGATAAGCGCGACACTGCTGTCGATAAGATGGACGAGACCAGCAAGCAAGGAATTCAGACCGCCAATCAAATGGCGCTCGCAATCAACATGTTCGCTGGCGCGGTCCAGTCGTTCTCTTCTGCCGTGAACATTCAGCAGGCGTGGGCGGCTTGGGCTGGTGAGATCGGAAAGGCTGGCGGGTTGCCCGGATCGTCAGCGGCCAGCGGATCGGTGTCGCAGGTGGGACCGACTGCATACGACGAGTACTTTCAAGCTGCCGGGAAGAAGTACGGCGTGAGCGTTGGTTTGCTCAAGCGTATGGCACAGGTTGAATCGACCATGAACCCGTTGGCCGTCAGTCCGACCGGTGCAGGCGGCTTAATGCAGATCACGCGCGGCAATCAGAAGGCTTACGGGCTGAAGGACTACCGCGACCCGGCGACCAACATCGACACTGGCGCGCGGATTTATTCGGGGTTCCTGAAGCGGAACAACGGCGATGTAGCTGCCGCCCTTCGCGGGTACAACGGGAACAGCGACCCTATGTATGTCCAAAAGGTACTCGGCACTGGCGGCGCTGGGATAGGCGAGAGCAAGCAGAAGATGCAGGTGCGCCAAGTACAGCAGGCCATCGCGTCTTATTTGAACGTCCCGCTGGCCCAAATCCAGCGCGGCGGCGTGCATAGAGATGATGCCGCGTCGGCGTCTCAGCAGATGCAGGCCGGTATCGAAAACCACATCTACGGACTCAAGCAACAGCTATCCGTGGGCGGTCTTCCGGCGCAGAACTACGCCAAGTTGCAGATGGAACTCCGTGACCAGTCGCGCGGCCTGGACCTGATGCGGCAGTACTCGTCAGGCGTGGTAGGCGCGCAACCGGCTGGCGAGCGTACGCGAACGGTGGACGAGCGACCTATTATCATCAACGTCAATGGCGCGACCGATCCAAAGGCGGTCGCTGCCGAAGTCAACCACCAGCTGACGAAGAGCATCAATGATTTGCTCGTCAATAGCGCCACAGGGACAAAGGGCTGATTCGATGCGCGCCGTTCGCGTGTGTCCGTAACGTACGATAGAAGCAAGCACGCGGCAATCAAGGCGTAAATTTCTCAACCGGACTCTTCGGAGTCCTTCACAAACTGGAGTAGCAAAAATGACGACCCGTATGATTCACGATCGTATCCCGCGCAATCCGCGCACTCAGGCCGAAGCCGGATTGGCGAATCTGCCGAAGTGGATGCAAACGAAAATTGGCGATATGAAAGGCGCGGCGCGAAGGGTGCAGGATGCGCCTGACGTATTGAAAGCGCTGCTTGCTGCACGTGATGGCGACCTTCCCGAAGCGAAGGCGCTGGCAGAGCGAGTGCTCGGAAACAAAGAATTGATGGCGGAATTTGAGAAGCTGCTTACAGCGCACGGCATCGAGATTCCCACTGCCTCTGCTGCTAAAGCCGCGCCCACGGCAGGCGGCAACGGCCTCAGCGCCGCGCGTAACGAAGTGGCAGGAAGCGAAGAAGAACGCGACGAAATCAACAAGCGCATTGCCAAAGAGGAAGGGCTGGCTGGAATTGATGCGGCAGCGGCAGAGCCGACGACCGGCAATAGTCTCCGCGCCGCACGCATCGAAATCAACAAGCGAATCGCCAAAGAGAAAGGGCTTGCTGGATTCGACGCGGGCCGCCCGATTCTGACCGCTGAAGACGCCGCACGTGTTGCAGCGGCTCGCGCGAAACTCTCGCGGCTTCGTACGGCTGAGGCAATCGGCGATGCAGGCGACATTGTTCGCGCCAAGTTCGGCATGGAAGAGCGCCCTGCGACCGCTGACGACCTGTTCGCGCTTGGTCGCGAGGGCGAGTCAAAGTTCACGCCGCGCGGCTGAGTAAGTAGCGCACAGAGCCGCGCCTCAATGTGAGCCAATTGGGGCGGCTCTATACCTTCGATTTTTTTATTGACCTTCGAGACCTATGATGAACATCTTTGAATCTTTCCTTGCTGCGAAACTTTTCCGTATCGCCAGCCCGCTTAAAAAATTCAACCCCAACTTCGATGAAATTCGTATCGTATCCAATTTCAATCGCAGACCGGGCGACCCTCGCTGCGGACTCGTCATGTACTCCGGTTGCTTCGTTGTTGGCGCGGAAACTGTGGTGCTTCCATTCTCAATCGCCTTCTCCGGTCGCAACGGTCGGAGTACGTCCAGTCTTGCTCAATTTTCATATTTCGACGCGCGGCTAGATGTTCGCATTCTCGCCTTCCTCAGCGTTCTTGACTTCCTCGAAGCGACAGGCGAATTGCCCCTTGGTTCGCTCGCCGCGCACACGAACAGGATCGTCAGCAAGCGCCCCGGATGCCGGAAGGAGATTTGTGACAGCTACCCTGAGTTCTGCGAGCGCGCGGCGAAGGATTTGCCGTATGACATGTCACTCGAAGTTCTGGGCGCAGCAGCTTGAATGGAACCCCAGACGAGCGACAACATTCGCGACCTTCTGTTTGCCGCGCTTGGTGCGCTCCGGGTAATGGCGATGATCGACCCTTTCGTGATTGCCGCACGGCAACTGATTAACCGATTGAGAGGAAAACGGAAATGACTGACCAAACTATGATGGAGCGGCTGTTCGGTGCGTTAGAGCAGCTGGACGAGCCAACGATGATTGATACGCTCTTCGGCAGCATGGCCGCCATGAGCATCAAGCAGCGCGGCGAAGCGATAGACGCGATGGTTAAGGCCGCGCGACCCAAAAGCGAAGTGCAGAAGGTGATGTGCGGAACAGGTTTTCGCTATCGGGTGTATATGCTCGACACGCTGGCGGCGTTCGATACCCGCAACGTCCGTGGCACCTTCGACTCTGCTGCTCGCGTGGACGAGTTTGACACCGTTTATGGGCGGCTGAAATGATTACAGGCCACATCACCCGAAACAAACTGATCCTCGCTTTAGTATCGGTCGCGCGCAGTCCCGATGCCACTGACGCCAACAAGAACGATGCGAAGAACATGATCTTGCTGCTTATAGGTGCTGCCGATTATTTCTTCGACAAGACCGGCGCGCGAATCATGCGCATTGAAGAAGCGATCCGCGAGAAGACTTGCGAGTTGGGCGTGGATCACCCAGACGTCATTCGGATGCGCGTGGAACGTGACCATCAAAACTTCATCGAAGACTTGGTTGAAGGGCGCGGCTATGAGCTTCACTAGAACGGAACTCGGCAACGTTGTATTCACCAATTGCCGCCTGTTCAGGGCTGGCATTATGCCTGCGTTCGGGCGTGAAATTGGACGGCCTAGCGAAGACGCGTATCAAATGTTCAACGTCTACTATCCGCCGCAGGAAGTCGGGCGTGTGGAGTTCTTGGACGGCATCGAGAATTTGCCTCTGATCGCAGGCCACAGGAATGTCATCGAGCCGCACCATATCGAGGGGCGAGTATCGAACGCTCGATTCGACGGTGAATGGGTGATTGCCGATGTAACGGTTGAGACCCGCGCGTTGCTCGAAGAGATCACGAAATTCAAAGTGACCGGTCTTTCGTTGGCGTCCACAGGAACCACGCACGATATGGAGGCGAGCGTGGTGGATCGCGGAGTAGAAACAGACTTTCAGTATTACCAAACCGCGCTGCGAGCGACGCACTTGGGATTGGTGGATCTTGGTCGGGTTCGCGGCGCAATGCTCAGCTGGCGGGATCAATTGAAGAGAGGGCCGCAGCCGTGAGTTTCGAAAGTGCTATGAAAACCTTGTTCGAGCAGCAGCAGGCGGCAGAGCGCTTGGAGAAGGAGCAGCGCCGGAAGGAATTCGCCGCAGCGGTGAAGCGAACGGATGCCTTGTTTCGGAATCGGTCTCCAACGCACCCCATGCAAAGCCGATACCGTCGTGCTGTGGCCTGCAAGTGACCTTCAGGCTTCGCAGCATCACCTGAGTACCGAAGCAAGGCCGCGCGTCTGAAAAGGCGCTGCGGCCTTTTCCTTCGTTTGCGGGCCGGACATTGGCTGGCGACCTGGAGCGGGCGACCGGTCCAGCCGCGCGGCTTTCGTCCATCTTACAGTGTTCGAAAAGGAGGCTTCGGCCCAGTCAACCTCTGTATACGTATACAGCGCGGCGAAACCGCCTCTTTGCGTCCCTTCGAGTAAAATAAAGTGCCTGAGCAATCCGGCTCAGAGCTAATTTCCCAAAAGACGCAGGACGCGTGAGGGACGAGGGACGCGGAAAATTGATCGAGCGCCGTTTCTAAGTAATTGATTTATATGGCTCTCGGATCGTTCTACCTCCCTCCGAAGGCAGGGGTTGCTGGTTCGATCCCAGCCGGGCGCACCAAATCTGGCCGAAATTTCGGCGCTGGTTTCTCGTCGTTTCATCCCCCCGTCTCTGCTGCATCCTTGAGTTCGTCGCATATCGCAGTCGTCGATCTGGCGTGACCTCAGTTCCATCGACTCGCATTTCCACATTCGCAATCCCCGCCGTCCTATCCACGACGCGAAAATCCAACGCGCGTCGCTGCCGCTGACATGTCAGCACAAGCTTGTTGAAAGCGGCGCCTGCGATTAGAATCCCCCGGTCACTGGGGAGTAGCCTTCCTTCATCCTTTGAAGGAGAGCGCGTCAACATACTTGGCCTGTGGGTCATGGCGCGTTCGACCGGTTCGGTTTGGCGAGACCATTGACGTACTGCCTCGTTCTGGTCGGACGGGTGGCGGTGCGTCATTGGTTCGTCACATACGTCCGACCGTGGAGTTGCCCTGTGAATCACCGTAGGTTGCCGTCAAGTATCCCCACATACTGCCCGCATGCTTTCGCATCGGCTCATCATCCAGCGAGCAGCCGTGCTTTCGACGCATGCGCCGGGAGCCTTGCATGACCGGTTTGCTTGTCGAACTCGCGATCATGCTGCTCGTCATTCTGGTGGCAGCCGAACTCTTCACCAATGCGCTCGAACATCTCGGCGAACGTTTGAAAATCTCCGAAGGTGTGACTGGCTCGCTGTTCGCGGCCGTCGGCACCGCGCTGCCGGAAACGCTCGTGCCGCTGCTTGCCATCGCGGGCGGCACGAGCGATAACACCGTCAACCATGAAATTGGCGTCGGCGCGATTCTCGGTGCGCCGCTGATGCTCTCCACACTGTCCACGTTTCTGATGACGCTCGCCATTCTTGGCGCGCGCGGAGTCAAAGGCTGGGTCGCGCCCGAGCGCACCGGCTTCACGCGGGACCTCAACTATTTCCTGTGCGCGTTCGTGCTGGCGGCCGCGGCGATGTACGTGCCGCACGAGCAGATGGTCGTGCGCGCGTTTTTCAGTGTTGCGCTGGTGGGCGTCTACGTGACCTACGTGGTGATGACGTTTCGCGCGTCGAATCAGCTCGTCGACGCCGGGCACGGCACCGAAGCGCCCGGCAAGATGCTGCTGGCGCGTCTCGGCATGCCGACCAATTTCGCGACCATCATGCTGCAACTGATCGTGGCCGTCGCGTTGCTGGTGTGGGGGGCGGAGGGGTTCATCCACGGCGTGCGGGGTGTGTCGCAAGCGGTGGGCGTGTCGCCGCTGCTGTTGTCGCTGCTGATCATTCCGATCGCCACGGAGCTGCCGGAGAAGGTCAACAGCATCTTGTGGATCCGGCGCGGCAAGGACACGCTCGCGTTTGGCAACATCACCGGCGCGATGGTCTTTCAGGGGACGCTGCTGCCCGCAATCGGCATTCTGCTGACGCCGTGGACGCCGCGTATCGAAGTGGTGACGGGCATCGTTATCACGCTGGCCGCTGCCGCGTGGCTTCGCGTCAATGTGCGCGAGCGCGGTGTGCCGGTGTGGGCGCTGCTTCTATGCGGCGTGCTGTACGTCACTTATCTGGTGGTGACGCTGACGCGTTGAGCGGGCGGCCACGCAAGTCGGCCGGTTCGAGTGCTCCATCCGATGAGCGTCGGTGCGGCCAGATCGAGGCTCGGTGCCACCGGGAGCGGCCGATTGTCAGCGGCCTCGACCGGTCGTTAACGGCGGCAATCTGGCCGGCTTGAGGCCTGCATCTGCAACTTGTTTGCTCAATCCGGCATGCGGATGTTTTCGTCTGCCGAATCGACGAATATGCGTGTTGTCCCCATAAAGTTTTTCCTGGACGGGCCGTTACCACAAACAAGGCGGGCGGCAAACGAACATAGCTGCCTCGTTCGCTGATGCCTTGATCTATATGGCATGTAACGGGCTGACGGCCCCCAACAGGAGAATTTTCATGCTCGGAATTAACAGCAACATCAACTCGCTGGTTGCACAGCAGAACCTGACCGGCTCGGGCAGCGCACTGTCGCAAGCAATCACGCGTCTGTCGTCGGGCAAGCGCATCAACAGCGCAGCGGACGACGCGGCAGGTCTGGCAATCTCGAACATCATGCAGACCCAGATCAACGGTCTGAATCAAGGTGTGTCGAACTCGAATGACGGCGTCTCGATGGTGCAAACCGCATCGAGCGGCCTGTCGTCGCTGACTAGCAGCCTGCAACGTATCCGCCAGCTCGCGACGCAAGCGTCGAACGGCAGCATGACCGATACCGATCGCGCCGCACTGCAACAGGAAGTGACGCAGCAGGTCGCGGAAGTGAACCGTATCGCATCGCAAACGACGTACAACGGCATGAACGTCCTCGACGGCTCGTTGGGCAGTGCGTCGTTCCAGGTCGGCGCAAACGTCGGTCAGTCGATCTCGCTGAATCTCTCGCAGTCGATGTCCGCTGCTTCGATTGGCGGCGGCGTTCCGGCAGCGGGCAACACGCTCGGCTCGTTCTCGGTCTCGCTGGATAACACCGGCACAGCGGCGGCGGCTCCGGGCATCTCGTCGATCACGGCTTCGTGGGATACCTCCAAGGGCGCGGTCTCGTACACGGACCAAAACGGCAACGCTATCACCGACGCATCCACGATTTCCTACTACACGGCAACTACGACGGGCGCGATCCCGGCTGCAGCGGGCGATCCTTCAGATACGCTCGCGGTTGCTGCCACCGCCAACGCTACTATCACGCAGATCAACGTGCTTGCCGACGGTAAGGGCGGCTTCACCCTCACGGACCAGAATGGCCAAGCCTTGAATGTCACTGCTGCTACCAACATCTTCGCGACCGCAACTACTGCTCCTGCTACGGACGCCAACGGCAATACCACGATGAGTGGCGAAACCGGTGCGCAGATGGTGACCGACATCGAAGCGGTCACGGACGCTGGCGTCACGGCTGACGCGAATGTCGTGGCTGCGGACAAGGTTACAGCCGCAGTGGGCACGACCATCGACAAGCTGACCACGTCGAACACGGTTTCGCAGATCGACATCTCGACCAAGGACGGCGCTTCGGCAGCAATGCTGACCATCGACAACGCGCTGAGTGCGGTCAACAACCTGCAAGCAACGCTCGGCGCGGCACAGAATCGCTTCACCGCGATCAGCACGACGCAGCAGGCTCAGTCGACCGACCTGTCGTCGGCCCAATCGTCGATCCAGGACGCCGACTTCGCACAAGAAACGGCTAACCTGAGCAAGGCGCAAGTGCTGCAACAAGCTGGTATCTCGGTGCTGTCGCAAGCGAACTCGCAACCGCAGCAGATCCTGAAGCTCCTGCAGTAATCGGCTTCATGTAGCAATGCAACGCGTCCCGCCCGCCCCACCCGGCGCGTGGGACGCAAAACCATCGGGAGGCCTGCCTCCCGATTACCGCTTTCAGATCTGAATCGATTCATACGGCATCGCCGAAACACGGAGCCTGTCCATGTCCACCGTATCCTCGAGCGCAAGTTCGATCGCCAGTACTGTCGCTGCCACCACCGCAGCGAGCAACGCCGCGATGCAGGCAGCCGCGCAGTCAATCATCAGCGGTTCGACCAATTCGTCGATGGACGTGAATTCGCTCGTGACGGCGCTCGTCAACTCCAAGATCGCCGGCCAGGCTGCGACGCTCGCAGCAGAGCAGACGACGGACAATACCCAGATTTCCGCCTACGGCACGCTCTCGGCGGCCCTTTCCGCGCTGCAAGCCGGACTGACCTCTCTCTCGGATGGCACGGCCCTGAACGACTTCACGGCGACGATGAGCGGCACCGGAACCGGCATCACGGCCACGGCGGCCAGCGGTGCCGTGGCCGGCACGTATTCGATTGACGTCGCCCAGGTGGCGACGGCCCAGGTGCTGACCTCGACCGGCTATGACGCGAAGACGCCGCTCGCCTCCGGATCGAGCACGATGACGCTCTCCGTGGGCGGCAAGAGCACGACGATTTCGCTCGACAAGTCGAACAGCACGATCTCCGGTATCGCCGCGGCCATCAACAGCGCGAGCAACAACCCGGGTGTTTCCGCTACCGTCGTCAACGGCGCGGACGGCGCCCACCTCGTGCTGCACTCGACCTCGACAGGCTCCGCAGGCGCGATCAGCGTGCAGATCACCGATTCGAATGCGAGCGACGCACTGAACAATCTCGCCGTGTCGAGCAACAACGGCACGACGTTGACCGGTACGTCGGGCGCCACCAGCGCGCAGCTCGCGGCCAACCAGTCGACGCTCGACGACGGCTCGGGAACGGGCGTCAAAAGCACGGCCTACTGGACCCAGACGACGGCCGCGCAGGACGCCTATTTCACGATCGACGGCACCGGCGTCACCAGCTCGACGAACACGGTGACCTCCGCACTGTCCGGCATCACGCTGAACCTGACTGCTGCTTCCGTCGATACGACCGGTTCGACGCCACAGACGCTAACGGTCGCGCAGGACACTACCTCGCAGGCGAACACGATCAACCAGTTCGTCACGCTGTATAACACGCTCGTCACGACGATGAGCGCGTTGACCGCGTACAGTTCGACCGCGACATCGCAGGGCGTGCTGCTGGGCGACTCGACGTTGAACATGGTGCAGAATCAGTTGGCCTCGATCGTCTCGACCGGCGTCAAAGACGGCAACACGACGACGAGCCTCGCCTCGATCGGCATCTCACTGAATGCGGACGGCTCGCTCACGGTCGACGACGACACGCTGAACAGCGCATTGAAGGACAATCAGTCGACGGTGGCGTCGCTCTTCAACTCGACCAATGGTGTCGCGGAGCAGTTGAACAGCAACATCACCAGCTACCTGTCGGACGGCGGCGTCATCAAGACGCGCACTGACGCACTCAACGCGGACCTGACGAACCTCACGACACAACAGACCTCGCTGACGAACTATCAAACCCAGCTCACCAGCATGTACAACGCGCAGTTCACGGCGCTCAACACGCTGATGGCGACGATGAACAGCAACTCGCAATATCTGACGCAGCTGTTCGGCGGCACGAACAGCGCCGGCGCGCTGTCCGACAACAAGAGCTGAGTGGAAGGGGGAGGCAGGACATGGAATTCGCGACGCGCATCGATCGTATCTGGGAACTCACCAAGTCCATCGAGCAGGCTGCGGCCGTCGCCGACTGGGAACGGGCGGCGCAGCTCGCGGACGAGCGTTCGCCGCTGCTCATGTCGCTCGATGCGCAGCAGGCGCCCGCCGCGCTCGATGTGCTCAGGCTCGTTCACGAGATCGACACTCGGATCGCCGCGGAGGCGCAGTTGGCCCAGAGCGAACTCGCCGCGGAGTATCAGGCCAGCATGCGGGCCACCCGCAACGTCAGCCAATACCAGCGCATCGCGCAGTTCTGAAGCCGGCGGTGAAGCGCGAGCCGCGTAACAAATACTGAGCCGCTTGCAGGCTGATCCATTCGATGCGCTGCAGCGCATTCAAAGTGGGCGTATTCTCATTCGTTCGCCCGTTATTGATCGTGGAGAACGCATGCAAAAGCGCAGGATTGGCCGCTCCGAATTGCAGGTCGCGCCGCTTATGTTCGGCGGCAATGTATTTGGCTGGACCGCGGATGAAAACACTTCTTTTTCGATTCTCGATGCGTTCGTCGATGCCGGACTCGATTTCATCGACACCGCCGACGTCTATTCGGCCTGGGTGCCCGGCAATCAGGGCGGCGAGTCGGAGACGATCCTCGGCAAGTGGTTCCGGCAAAGCGGCAAGCGCGACAAGATCGTGCTCGCCACCAAGGTGTCCAAGCATCCGCAGCGCAAGGGCCTGTCGGCGGCCAATATTCAGGCGGCCGTCGAGGATTCGCTGCGGCGCCTGCAAACCGATTACATCGACGTCTATTTTTCCCACGACGACGACACCGACACGCCGCTCGTCGAAACGCTCGGCGCGTATCAGAAGCTGATCGAGGCGGGCAAGGTGCGGGTGATCGGCGCGTCGAACTACAGCGGCGCGCGCGTCGAAGAGGCGCTCGCCGTGGCCCGTCAGCACGGATTGCCCGAATATCAACTGCTGCAGCCGGAGTACAACCTGTACGACCGCGCGGAATATGAACGCGATACCGAACCGGTGGCGCTCGCCAATCAGCTCGGCGTGGTCGTGTACTACAGCCTCGCGAGCGGTTTTCTGTCCGGCAAGTACCGCTCGCAGGCCGATCTGGCCGGCAAGGCACGTGGCAGCCGGGTCGAAAAATATCTGAACGAGCGGGGCTTGCGCATTTTGGCGGCGCTCGACCATGTCGCCGAACGACACGGCAGCACGCCGGCCGCGATCGCGCTAGCCTGGCTGATCGCGCGGCCGAGTGTCACGGCCCCAATTGCCAGCGCGACCTCGGTGGACCAGCTCAAAAGCCTCGCGGCGGCCGTTCACCTGATGCTGACCGGTGACGATATCCGCGAACTGGACGAGGCGAGTGCTTGATCGTTCAAGAGGCCTGGCGCAATCGCTAAACCCTGGTAGGATGGAGAGTTTCCTGATATCATCGGGAGTGAATTGAGATCTTTGCCTGTTTCGTCAGTGTTTTTCATTGATGAAAGGTTGGCGAAACGGCAGCAGGCGCGGCTTCTGCAATACGTCTGTCCGCGTTCCGCGGTGAGCTCCACACCTCTCTTTTCCGGCCTCCGTGGCCGCTTTGCCTCTCGTTTCATTCGTGGTTTGGCCGGGGTTTCCCCGCGTTTGCCTGTTACTGGCCATGAATCGAAACGACCGGAGGGCCGGCGCGTGAGCGGTCTCCCTGCCACGCAAATTAACCCGTATCAAGTGATTGATTTAGGAATTACATGACGACGATTCTTCTGAAGGAAAACGAGCCGTTCGAAGTGGCAATTCGCCGCTTTCGTCGCGCAATCGAAAAGAATGGCCTGATCGCTGAACTGCGTGAGCGCCAATCGTACGAAAAGCCGACTACGGCACGTAAGCGTAAGAAGGCTGCTGCTGTGAAGCGCCTGCACAAGCGCCTGCGCAGCCAGATGCTGCCGAAAAAGCTGCACTAAGCACGCTTTTCCGTACGCCGAACGGCGGTGTGAGCTTCGAAAGAAGCCACATCGCCGTTTTGCTTTTGGGCGCTGTTTTTTGGTATCTGCAAGGTCGCGACTTTGCGGGCGACTGGGCCGAGCGAAGCCTAGGTAGCGCCTCGGCCGATCCGCGATACGGTGAACCTCCGGCAAGGCAAACGCGCTTACGGCTGCGCCTCGCCACCTCAACGCCATCGCGCCCGCTATGCGGCGTTCTTCAGCTGGTCGGCGGACAGACCGAACTGACGGGCAATCGAGCCAAGTCGATCGCGCCATTCCCAGGTGCCGAATACGTCGTGGACATTTTGCAGGCAGCTGAGCAGATCGACGGTGGCCTGGTCGTACACGTTGACGCGTGCGCGCAGGAGCGCCTTTTTCAGCGCCGAGACGCCGATGTCCATGTAAGTGGGCACCGCGATTGGCGTTTTGCCGATAAAGCGCACCGGAATACCTTCCATCGCAGTCATGTAGTCGCGCGGCCTGATAAAACTGCCGACCGGGCAGCCGCCGCAATAGCCGCGATAAGCCCCGCCGCCGCGCGGCAGCAACGCGGCACGTTTCTGATCGAACAGGTGGGCCACGGCCTGGTCGAAAATGTCCTGATGCGTCAGGAAGTTAAGCGTTTTCATGGTTGGTCTCCAGCGCGTGCCGCAGCGATTATTCGTTGTCTGGCGCATGAGCAGTAGTATCCGGTGCGCGCCAGTTGGCGAATTCCGGAGTAGCACGACGAAAAGCCATCAGTTCCCGCCTTCGACGCGTCGTGTCCTGCGCGGAATCGCGGCTGTCACCTGCGCAGCGCACATCACCGCTCATAGCCGTATAACGGTCGAGATGCGTCGGAAGCGCAGTCGGGCTTTGCCGGATAGGTTGTTGATGGGTGTCCTGAGGATATGCAGCACGCCTTCCTCGTCCCTGCGGCCTTGCGCCCGCGGGCCAGACGCCGCGCGAGACGCGACTGTGCTCGGGACTTTCCCTGGACGGCTTTCCTTTGTTAGAGCCGCGGCACTAGGCGTCCTCGCGACTTCAACGGGCGAGGCGCCGGCCAACCCGTGGCCGGCTCAACCGGCCTTGCGGTTACGCCCCTTCTTGCCCAGCGCGGCGCATCGCGAGCGGCACATGCAATTCGTCTCGTGGTCGTTCACCATGCCGACCGCCTGCATGAACGCGTAGCAGATCGTCGAGCCGACGAACTTGCAGCCGTAGCGCTTGAGCCCCTTGCTCAGCGCGTCCGACACCTCGGTCGACGCGGGCGCCTGCTTGTACGAGGCCCAATCGTTCTGAATCGGCGTCTGGTCGACGAACGACCATACGAAGTTCGCGAGCGAGCCGTGCTCGGCCTGAATCTGCTGGACGGCGCGTGCGTTGCTGATGGCGGCTTCTATCTTGCCGCGGTGGCGCACGATACTTTCGTTCGTCACCAGCTTATCCACGTGTTTCGGCGTAAAGCGCGCCACTGCGTCGATATCGAAGTCGGCGAACGCGCGGCGATAACCGGCCCGCTTGTTGAGAATGGTCGACCATGACAAGCCCGCCTGAGCGCCTTCCAGCACGAGCATCTCGAATAGATGCCGATCGTCACGCGAAGGCACGCCCCATTCAGTGTCGTGGTAGTGTGCGAGCGCTTCGCTCGATACCCAGTTGCATCGCTGTGTCACTGTCGCGCTCCCGTTGTGATGTCGCCCGCCAGCATAGCGGAAGCGGCGCGCATCGCAAGCTGGCCGTTCGGCCAATTGCGGGATTGAAAATGACCTGCCACGCTATGCGCTATCCACTCACGGAACTCAATCGACTCGATGAACCAGGACTTCTTTCTGATCGGCATTGACGGCGGCGGCACCGGTACGCGTGTGGTGCTCGGCGACGCGCAGGGGCGCGAACTCGCGCAGGCGGCGAGCGGGCCGTCGGGTTTGGGGCTCGGCATCGAGCGCGCATGGCAGGCCATCGAGGCCGGCTGCGGCGAAGCGTTCAAGCGCGCGGGCAAGACATTGGACTGGTCGCGCTGCGTGCTCGGTTGCGGCCTGGCGGGCGTCAATAATCGCGACTGGCTGGCCGAGTTCCGCGCGCAAGCGCCGGAGGTCGCCGGACTCGCGCTGGAGCAGGACGCTTATACGACGCTGCTCGGCGCGCACGGCGGCGCGCCCGGCGTGATCGTGGCGCTTGGCACCGGCAGCGTGGCGGCTTCGCTGGCCGCAGACGGCGCATTTCTCGTCGCCAGCGGTTACGGCTACCCATCGGGCGACGAAGCGAGCGGTGCGTGGCTCGGACTGCGGCTCATCGTCCATGCGCAGCAGGTGCTCGACGGCCGCGTGCCTAACGACGACCTCGCGCGGGCGCTGCTCGCCCACACCGGAGCTCAGGACCGCGACGGTCTCGTCGTCTGGCTCTGCGCGGCCAACCAGACTGCTTATGCGAAGCTCGCGCCGGTTGCGTTCGAGCATCCCACGCACCCGTTCGCGGCGCGATGGCTCGGCGAGGCAGGCGTCGAAGTGGGCAAGATGATTGCCGCGCTGGACGCCTCGGGAACCCTGCCGGTCGCCCTGTGCGGCGGGCTCGGCGCGCCGTTGCGCGAGTATGTGCCGCAGGTCTACCAGGCGCGTCTGCGTGAGCCGCTCGCCGACTCGGCGCATGGTGGATTGCAGTTGGCGCAGCGCGAAGCGGCGCGTCTTGCCGGCTGAGAATCGCTGGAGGTGGCAGCCGAGATCCTGCGTGCGCGACCGGGGACGGTAAAATACGCACTTCGACGCTGCCCCGACCGCTCATACCATGTACAAAGTCATCGCCACTGATCTCGACGGTACGCTGCTCAACGCCGACCATCAGGTGGACCCGTTCACGGTCGCCACCGTGCGCAAACTGGAAAGCGACGAGCTGCGGTTCGTGATCGCAACGGGGCGCCATTTTTGCGACGTCGCGGGTATCCGTGACTTGCTGGGCATCAGTCCGTATCTGATCACGTCGAACGGCGCGCGCATTCATGCGCCGGACAACGCCGTGATCCACGCCGACGACCTGCCGCCGGCCATCGTCCAACGTTTGGTGCAGCCGGAAATTGCCGGTGCGCATGGCCGCGTGATCGTCAACCTGTTCGCCGACCAGGCGTGGTTGATCGACCGCGACGCGCCGGATCTGCTGAAATTCCATCAGGACTCGGGCTTCACCTACGAAGTAACCGATCTGCCGAAACACGACGGCGTCGACATCGCGAAGGCGCTCTATATCGGCGAGCCCGCCGACCTCGCGCACGTCGCGGAGAATCTTGCACGCGAATTCGGCGACGAACTGTATGTGACCTACTCGCTGCCGGATTGTCTGGAAGTGATGACGTCGAACGTTTCGAAGGGGCGCGCGTTGCAAATCGTGCTCGAGCAGCTCAGCGTGGACGCGTCGCAGTGCGTGGCATTCGGTGACAACATGAACGACATCGACCTGCTGGAAACGGCCGGCCACCCTTTCATGATGAACAACGCCAATCCCGATCTCATTGCGCGTCTGCCGAACGTGCCGCGCATCGGCAACAACTTCGAAGCGGGCGTCGCGCACCACTTGCGCAAGCTCTTCTCACTCGACGACGAGCTGATGTCCTGATCCGCACGAACCCCGGCCCGCATCCACGTTCGTGAAGGCGGGCCGGGTTGGCGAATGAGGCCGGTCTACCAGCGGCGCGGCGGGTCAAATCAAGGCTAGTGATGCCTGGCCGTTCCCCGCGCGAGGATCAAACTCAATCGTGCCAGCCGCTTCGGCGGTCGCCCCTGTTATCGTGGCCCCAGTGGCGATTGTCGTGACCCCAGCCGCGGTCATACCGATGGTCGCCGCGATAATAGTCGCTGCGCTCATACCGATGATTCCAGCCGCCGTAGTACACCGGCTGCGGCGCCGCATAGACGCGGGCGGGCTGTGCATAAACCGGTGCGCCAAGCGACAGGCCGATGTTCAGATTCGTATGCGCTCGCGCGACCCCGCATGCGCCCGCCGCGAGTCCGGCAGCAACCAGCAAATGAGTGACGATGCGTTTCATCTTGTTCTCCTGTGAAGCGACGTATGTGTGTCGCACAGGACCAATGTACGCATTGCGCTCGGCTTTGATTGCGACGAGATGTTACGGACTGAAAGCATCGTCGCAGTGTTTCAGCGGAACGAAGCGCGGCATCGGCTTAAATCGTGCATCGCATGCAATTCGCTCGACAGCCCGTCGAATAAGGTTTTTCAGCGTATCGAACCCTGCCGGATTACGAACTGCGCTGCGCTCGATTCAATTCGGGCCGAGCGCTGCGTAATCGCGGCTTACATCTGTATTACCCAATTAATCTGCCGCATTCGTCGAAACCGCGGCAGACGCGGCTGCCGACGGCGCCCCCGGCAGCGCTGCGCAAGGACAGTCGGTCGCGCGTCCGTCCAGCCCCTGGCGGTCACGCTTGAAACTGGCGCGCGCTGTGCCGTCCTGCCAGTCAAGGCGAACGACATAAATACTGTCGAAGTCGCCGCTTTGCCAGTTTGGAACGTCAGCGGCATTGCCGCCGTGCGCGCTCACCATCTGGCGCAATAGCTTTACGATGAGTTTGTGCTCCCACGCGACGACGATCAGCTTGTTCCGGTTGGCCGGATTGACGAGCGCGGTACCAAGCTGGTCGATCTGCGCAAAGCCATACGGCGTTTGCACCGGCATCTGGAATTGAATGGCCGTCGGCTCGACCGTTGCCAGCGGACGAACGTAGTAATAAGAACGGCCATTGTCGTCTTTTTGCTGCCCGGGATCGGGCGCATAGATCGCATCCGGTTTGCCGAACTTGGCGGCGATCACGGCCGGCAAAGCAAGCGCCCGGTTGAGGCCCTGGCAGTTCAGTTGACCGAAGCCTTGTGCGGGTTTCTCGCCATGTCGCACGAACACCAGTGTTTCGATATTGCCGTCGGCCGCCTGCGCGGCGGGTAGCGCGAGCACGCCAGCGCACAAACCGCCGATGATGGATGCGACGCGATGTAGGAATCTGCGGGAGCGAATCATCGGTAGCACCTGTACGAGCCTGGAAGTGGCCGATTCTAGCAGCGCGTTCATGGCCGGCCACTGCCGGACGACAAGCCAGTGCGTCACGCTTGCACCAATACAAAGCGGGCGCCGTGGCGCCCGCTTTGACTGCGTCGATTAACGAGCTTGCCGTTCAGTCGAGCGCCATTTCTTGCGCATTGCGGCTTCGGCTCTCGGCGATCAACGGATAGATCACGCCCGCGATCACGGCGCCGAGGATCGGCGCGACCCAGAACAGCCACAACTGATCGACCGCTGCGCCGCCGACGAACAGTGCCGGGCCAGTGGAGCGCGCCGGATTGACCGACGTGTTGGTGACCGGAATCGAAATCAGGTGAATCAGCGTCAGGCACAAACCGATGGCGATCGGTGCGAAGCCGGCCGGCGCCCGCTTGTCGGTTGCGCCGAGAATCACGAACAGGAAGAACCCGGTCATCACAACTTCGCAGATGAACGCTGCAGCGAGCGAATAGTGCCCTGGCGAGCGCTCGCCGTAGCCGTTACTGGCGAAACCGCTGGCGACGAGGTCGAAGCCCGGCTTGCCCGAGGCGATCAGCGACAGCACCAGCGCACCCAGAATCGCACCGATCACTTGCGCGGCGATGTATGGCACCAGGTCGCGAGCCGGAAAACGGCCGGCGACGGTCAGCCCGACGCTCACGGCCGGATTCAGGTGGCAACCGGAAATATGACCGATCGCAAAAGCCATGGTCAGCACGGTCAAGCCGAATGCGAGCGACACGCCCACGAAACCAATGCCCAGGCCATGAACCGGGCCGGCGAAGTTCGCGGCGAGGACCGCGCTGCCGCAGCCCCCGAGCACGAGCCAGAAAGTGCCGAACAGCTCCGCGGCAACGCGCTTTGACAACTGCATGATTGGTAATCCTAAAAAGGTTGATGCTTCCGGAGCACACACGGCTGACTGCGGTGCATGCCTTGACCGCGCAATTCTAGGCAAACACCGCCAAACTGGGTGTCAACAATTGTCAAGGGCGAGGGCTGCTTTACCGATTATTGGTCGATAAAGATCCTGTTTTTTCATTCACCAATGGTTAATAATTATCAGAGGAAATCTTCCTAAATCGGTATTATTGGCCATTGCGAATTTTTATAATTACAGTTAGTCTGCCGTCGAATGAGTTCTAAAAAAGGGGAGAACCGAATGTCTCAATATGCAGACCTCAAGGCGCAGATCGCCAAATTGCAGGCACAAGCAGAAGAAGCGCGGCGGACTGAAATTGACAATGTGGTCGCCGACATCCGCCAAAAGATCGCTGAATACGGTCTAACCGCACAGGACCTCGGCTTTGCCGCCGCCGCCAAGCGCGGACGCCCGCCCAAGAAGGCGCCGCTGCCGGCGAAATACCAGGATCCGAAATCGGGCAACACGTGGAGTGGGCGGGGCAAGCCGCCCAAGTGGATTGTCGGCAAGAATCGCGAGCGCTTTTTGATTGGCGCGGTTTGAGTCGCGCTGCGGCGAGACCGAAAGCCAATTGAAGGTCGATCGGCGCCCCGTTTTATTTGCCGAACGCTATTTTGGGATGGAAGCGTATCCATTCCCGGCATTAAAAAAGCCGCCCTTTGGGGCGGCTTTTCTGTGGAGGAAGCGGGATAACTCCGAATTCCTCGCCTGCGCAAACGATTCGCGTGTCAGATTTGCCTGCTATTGACCTGCAAATTGGAATGCGCGGGAAAGCGATGCACGCAGCAGGTAAGTGACCCAATCAACTGTCAAAGCGGCTGAACGCGAAAGCGCATCAGCCGTTTCAAACACGGGTGTTAGCCCACGGCAACCTGACGCAATACCGGGCGGCGCGTCGCATCGATCAGTGCCGAATAGCCATCGACATAGTTCTGCGCCATCGTTTTCGAACTGAAGCGGCGCTCGAACTGCGCGCGGATTTCAGTGCGCGACAATTCATCGAGACGCTGCAGCGCGGCGACCGCCCCTTGCACGTCCTCGACGATGTAGCCCGTCACACCGTGATCGATCACTTCGGGCACCGAACCGCGGTTGAACGCGATTACCGGCGTGCCGCATGCCATCGATTCGATCATGACGAGGCCGAACGGCTCCGACCAGTCGATCGGGAACAGCAACGCCTTGGCGCCCGACAGAAACTCCGGCTTCTGCGCTTCGTTAATCTCGCCGACGAACTCCACGTGCGCCATCGACAGCAACGGCTCGATTTCACGCTTGAAGTATTCCTGATCGACCTTGTCCACCTTGGCGGCGATCTTCAGCGGCAAACCGCTTTGCGCAGCGATCTTGATAGCTGTATCGACGCGCTTTTCCGGGCAGATACGGCCGAGGAACGCGAGGTATTCCGGTTTCTTGTGCGCTTGCGGCGTCAGCAATTGTTCCGGCAGGCCGTGATAGATCGTGTTGAGCCAATTGGCCTGCGGCAGCGGCAAACGCTGCGAATCGGAAATCGACACCACCGGCACATTCGAAAACGCGTCGAACACTGGCTGCAATTCCGGCAGATCGAGGCGGCCGTGCAACGTCGTCACGAATGGCGTGTCCATCGTGGTGAAGAGCGGGAACGGCATGTAGTCGAGGTGAAAGTGCAGCACGTCGAATTCATGCGCGACCTTGCGTACCTTCTCCATCATCAGGACGTGCGGCGCCAGTGCGTCGCGGATCGTCGGATCGAGGCGCAGCGCACGCGGCCAGCATGCGTCGAGATTCGCGGACGTGACTGAGTCGCCGCTCGCAAACAGCGTGACATCGTGGCCGAGGTCGACGAGGGCTTCGGTCAGATACGACACGACACGTTCGGTGCCGCCATAGAGTTTCGGCGGGACAGCTTCATACAGCGGCGCAATTTGTGCGATTCGCATGCGGTTTCTCCTATTCACAACGGCTTCGCACAGCGGCGCTCGAGTAGAGCGAGGAGCGAATGCCAGACGGACGGTGGGCGCGGTATGCCGCCGCCCGGGGGTGCTCCGAACCTGCATCGGGTAATCCCTTAGCGTTCATTATCGGGATCGGCCGCGCTAATTCGAGTCATTTTTCAAACGCTTAATGTTGTTACAGCGCGAAACATCGCCCGTTACAGCGCATCTGGAGGGCTGTCCCGATAATCGGGACGCGCGTGATCTGGCCCGCATAGACGAACGCCGAACAGCTGACAGAGGACATTAGCAATTCGCGGGCCTGAGCGGCCGGGAAGTTGGGAAGAAGCGTCTACACGAGTCACATTGCATAGCAGTGAAAACGTCATATAATTGCTTTTCACCGCCGCAAAGATGCGGAATATGAACCGACACGAACTCACCGGTTAGTTCAGTCCGCTTTCAGCAAAAAATTCAAGGCGCATCACGCATCCCAAGCTGGGCGCCGTCTCACTTCATTCAATTCCCCGCGCAGCCGTCCGTGTAGGAAAAATTCCTACAACAATGACGGATTAATCCGTCAAACAGGCAGGGTGTCTCTCCGATTTTCGTTCGCCCCCCCTTTCGAGACAATGGCCGCAAGACTAGGAGCGAGCCAATTCGTGCGGTTTGAGCGCGCGCGTTCGAGCAAACGTTTCCGTAAACGGCCTGACCAGCCAGATATACCCCGGGGGAATCATGAGCGCGACAAGCGATATGCTCAATGAGATCAGAGAAGTCAACCTGTCTTATCTCCTGCTCGCGCAGCGTCTGCTGCGCGAAGACAAGCCTATGGGCATGTTTCGCATGGGGATTTCGGACCAGCTAGCCGATGTGCTTGCCAATCTGTCGTTGGCGCAGACCGTCAAGCTCGCGGCGTCCAATCAGGTGCTGTGCCGTTTCCGTTTCGACGACCATGCCGTGCTGTCCGCGCTCGCGGACAAAGGCAAATCGAGCGCCGTGGCCCAGGCGCATTCCGCGATCCTGATGGCAAGCCAGCCGGTCGAGCAACTCGGCTGATGGCGATCCGTTTCTCACACAAAGCGATCGGGCGAGGGGAATGGCACGCGGATGGCCACTAAAAGCGTCGTACTCGAAGTCAGGGAAATCACCCTGGCCATCGAACTGATTGAACTTGGCGCGCGTTTGCAATTGCTGGAGGCGGAAACCAGTCTGTCGCGCGACCGGCTCATCAAGCTGTACAAGGAACTGAAAGGGGTGTCGCCGCCGAAGGGCATGCTGCCGTTTTCGACCGACTGGTTCATGACCTGGCAGCCCAACTTTCACTCTTCGCTGTTCTACAACATCTACCGTTTCATGGCCGGCCACGGCGGCTGCCAGACGATCCAGTCGATCGTGAAGAGCTACCGGCTCTATCTGGAACACGTCCAGCTGCACGACGACGAGCCCGTGCTCAGCCTCACGCGCGCGTGGACGCTGGTGCGTTTCTTCGGCTCCGGCATGCTGCAGATGACCACCTGCTGCCGGTGCCGCGGGCATTTTGTCGCGCATGCCCACGATCCGCAGCACGCCTTCGTCTGCGGGCTGTGTCAGCCGCCGTCGCGCGCGGGTAAGACAAAGAAATTCGCCGACGCCCGGGTCCGCTCAAGTCTCGCCGCTGTCGAGGCTTGAGCGCAACCGGCTGGGTTGGGCGCCTCGCATGCCGCCGGCGCTCCGTCCGGCGGCCCTCACGCTCCGTCGGACGGGCTGCCGGGCGGCCTCATGCCGCCGCTGACGCCATACGCCGCGCACGCTTGCCGCGCCGGTTGAGCCGCCCTCTGGTTTACACCGCAGCGACCAGCCGCTTTTCCGTCAAAGTTTTCTGCTCCGTTGCCGTAAACAAGATTAACGACGGTCACCGTCGCTTCTTTGTGAGGGCTCGGCAGTGCTGATTTTCGTGGGAACACTCGTGACGCTTTTGTCCGTTTTCGGCGGTTACGCGCTGGAAGGCGGCCATCTCGGCGCGCTGCTGCAGCCCGTTGAAGTGCTGATGATCGTCGGCGCCGGTATCGGCGCGTTCATTCTCGGTAACGGAATGAAGACCATCAAGGCCACGGTGCGCGTCATCCCGACCCTCTTCAAGGGCGCGAAGTACAACAAGGACGTCTACATGGAGCTGATGGCGCTCCTCTACGTCCTGCTGGCGAAGGCGCGCAAGGAAGGCACGTTGACGCTGGAAGCCGACATCGATGATCCGACCAAGAGTCCGATCTTTACGCAGTACCCAAAGATCCTCGCCGACAAGCACATCATCGAGTTTCTGACCGACTACCTGCGCCTGATGGTGGGCGGCAACATGAACGCGTTCGAGATCGAAAGCCTGATGGACGAGGAGATCGAAACGCACCACCAGGAAGGCGAAGCGCCCGCGCATGCGCTGAACAAGGTCGGCGACGCGATGCCCGCGTTCGGGATCGTCGCCGCGGTGATGGGCGTGGTGCACACCATGGCCTCGGCCGACAAGCCGCCCGCGGTGCTCGGCGAGATGATCGCGCAGGCGCTGGTCGGCACCTTCCTCGGCATTCTGCTTTCGTACGGCTTGATCGGACCGCTCGCGAGCGTCGCCGAACAGCGCGTGACCGAGTCGACCAAGATGTTCCAGTGCATCAAGGTGACGATTCTGGCGAGCCTGAACGGCTACGCGCCGGCGATTGCCGTCGAGTTCGGCCGCAAGGTGCTCTTCTCGACCGAGCGCCCGTCGTTCGCCGAGCTCGAAGAGCACGTGCGCCGCGTCAAGGCGAAGTAAAGGGCGCCGGGAACCGAACCGATGAGCAAGGACAAAGACCGCGCCATTGTCGTCAAGCGCTCCGCGCCGAAGAAAGCCGGCCACCACGGCGGCGCGTGGAAGCTCGCGTACGCGGACTTCATGACGGCGATGATGGCGTTCTTCCTGCTGATGTGGCTGCTGAGTTCGGCGTCCACGGTGCAGTTGAAGGGCATCGCCGATTACTTCAACCAGCCGTTGAAGATCACGCTGTGGGGCGGCGACCGCAGCGCCGAGGATTCGAGCATTCTGAAGGGCGGCGGCCGCGACATCTCGACCGACGCGCAAGGCGTGACGCGCTCCACCGACGGCTCGAGCAGCCGCGCCGAGCGCACCGTATCGCATAGCAACGAAGACTCGGTGAAGCAGCTGCAGGGCGAGCTGGAGCGTCGCGAGCAGGTCCGCCTGCACGATCTGCAGGTCAAGCTGATGGCCGCGATCGAAGCGAATCCGGTACTGCGCCAGTTCAAGCAGCAGATCCGCATCGACTCGACGCTGACCGGCTTGCGCATCGAGATCGTCGACTCGCAGAAGCGGCCGATGTTCGCGACCGCCAAAGACCAGGTGGAGCCGTACATGCGCGACATTCTGCGCGAAATCGGCCACACGCTGAACGACGTGCCGAACCGCATCATCGTGCAGGGGCACACCGACGCCGCGCAGTATGCGGGCGGCGAGAAGGGCTACAGCAACTGGGAACTGTCCGCGGACCGCGCGAATGCGTCGCGTCGCGAGCTGATCGGCGGCGGCATGGACGAAGCGAAGGTGATGCGCGTGCTCGGCCTCGCGTCGACGCAGAACCTGAACAAGGCGGACCCGATGGACCCGGAAAACCGCCGCATCAGCATCATCGTGTTGAACAGGAAGTCGGAGGATGCGCTCAATCATGACGACTCCACCACGACCACCCTGTCGGACGACGCAGCCGGCTCCAAGCCGCTGCTGCAAAAACTTGCGCAGCCGGTGACGGTTGCACCGAAGTTGCCGGCGCCAGCGCCGGCGGCCCAGTAACAGACAGCGGTCGCCACACCGAAGCACGCGCCCCACTGGCGCGCACGGCGCGGCGATCCCAAGCGTTAAGTGCAGCGAGGTTTCAATGATCAGGCACATTCTGGCAATCGACGATTCGGCATCGATGCGGCAAATCCTGGCCGCAACGCTGACGACAGCGGGCTACGAAGTGACGCTCGCGGCGGACGGCGACGAAGGGCTCGAAAACGCCCTCGCGATGTCGTTCGACCTCGTGCTGACCGACCAGCATATGCCGGGCAAAACCGGTCTCGACCTGATCACCGCGCTGCGCGGCAACCCCGCTTACCAGGCGACGCCCATCCTCGTCCTCACGACGGAATCGGGCGAGCCGTTCAAGGCTGCGGCGCGGGCGGCGGGCGCGACCGGCTGGATCGAAAAGCCGCTCGACCCCGACCTGCTGACCGAACTGGTGGCGGCGCTGGCCGAGCCGGATCAGGCATAAGCGCCCCTTAGACAAGACACGTTATAGAAAGCGCTCGGCGCGGCGGCATGGCAGCCCAAGCCCAGACAGGAACTCTCGCGGTGACCCAGGCATGACACTCGACATCACTCAGTTCTATCAGACCTTCTTCGACGAAGCGGACGAACTGCTCGCGCAGATGGAGCAGTTGCTGCTCAATCTCGATATCGCCCATCCGGACCCCGAAGACCTCGCGGCGATTTTCCGCGCGGCGCATTCGATCAAGGGCGGCGCGGCGACCTTCGGCTTCACCGCGCTGACGGAGACGACCCACATTCTCGAATCGCTGCTCGATCGCGCGCGCAATAACGAACTCGTGCTGCGCAAGGACATGATCGACACGTTCCTCGAAACCAAGGACGTGCTGTCGGGCCAGCTCGCCGACTATCGCGCAAGCTCGGAGCCGGACGGGGCAGTGGCCCGCGCGATCTGCGCGAAGCTCGAACAGTTGCATGCGGAGAGCCGCTTCGGCGGCGCGCCCGCCGAGGCGCATGCCGTCTTCGGCGCGGCCCCTCAAGCCGCGGCAGCGGCACAAATTGAAGTACAGGCAGCAGAAGTACAACGCGGCACCCCGCCCGAGCACGTCGTCGAACAGGCGGTGCAGGCGGCGGGTGAATGGACTGACGGCGAACCGGCACAGACCGGGCAAGCCGCGGAGGCAGGCATTGTCGGCGGCAGCGCCGACAATGCCGGTCCCCATCTGAAAATTACGCTACGGGGCGTTGGTGAGAAGGACCAGGAACTGCTGGCCGAAGAGCTCGGCAACCTGGGCAACATCGTCGGGCAGGTCAAGAGTGGCGGCGATCTGATGCTGTGGCTCGCGACCGACGTACCCTCCGACGACATCATCGCCGTGTGCTGTTTCGTGATCGACGAAAGTCAGATCTCGATCGGCCGCGGCACCGCACCGGCGGACGAGACGCAGCAAGGCGAACCTGGAACGCCCGACGCTGCCGCCTCGACCCCGGTGCAAGCAGCACAGGCAACACCGGCAGCACACGCGGTTCAGGCGGACCAGGCAGCATCGCCGGCGGCCGGCATCGCTGCGTCCGCCGGGTCGGCGGCGCAAGGGCAGTTCGACGCGCCGGCGGCATCGGCAACGTCGGCAGCCCCGGCGCCCGCCGCGGCCCAATCGGCTGCTGCGCCCAACGCGGTGGCACCGGGCGCGGCCGCGCCCGCCGAACACGACCGCAAGGCAGCGCGTCCGGCGGCTGCCGCCGCAGGCGCCGAAGGCAGCTCGATTCGCGTCGGCGTCGAAAAGGTCGATCAGCTGATCAACCTGGTCGGCGAACTGGTGATCACGCAGGCGATGCTCGCGGAAACCACCAGCACGTTCGACCCGGCGCTGCACGATCGCCTCTTCAACGGCATGGCCCAGCTCGAGCGTAACGCGCGCGATCTGCAGGAAGCGGTGATGTCGATCCGCATGATGCCGATGGATTACGTGTTCAGCCGCTTCCCGCGTCTCGTGCGCGATCTGGCGGCGAAACTCGGCAAGGAGGTCGAACTCGTCACCTTCGGTCAGGCGACCGAACTCGACAAGAGCCTCATCGAACGGATCATCGATCCGTTGACCCACCTCGTGCGCAACAGTCTCGACCACGGCATCGAAACCGTGGAGGCGCGGCGCGCGGCGGGCAAGGATTCGACCGGGCAACTGGTGCTGTCGGCGGCGCATCATGGCGGCAACATCGTCATCGAAGTAAGCGACGACGGCGCGGGTCTGCGCCGCGACAAGATTCTCGCGAAGGCGGCCAAGCAGGGCATGCAGGTCAGCGAAACCATGACCGACGATGAAGTCTGGAACCTGATCTTCCTGCCGGGCTTCTCGACGGCGGAACAGGTGACCGACGTGTCGGGCCGAGGCGTCGGCATGGACGTGGTGAAGCGCAACATCCAGTCGATGGGTGGTCACGTGGAAATCACCTCGCACGCCGGCAAGGGCAGCACCACGCGAATTGTCCTGCCGCTCACGCTGGCTATTCTGGACGGCATGTCGGTGAAGGTCGGCAGCGAGATTTTCATTCTGCCGCTGAACTTCGTGATGGAATCGCTCCAGCCGCGAGCCGAGGATATCTACACGGTGGCCAACGGCGAGCGCGTGGTGCGCGTGCGTGGCGAATATCTGCCGCTGGTCGCATTGCACGAAGTGTTCAACGTCGAAGACGCGAAGCAGGAGCCCACGCAAGGCATCGTCACCATCATGCAAACCGAGGGGCGCCGCTTCGCGATGCTGATCGACGAGCTGGTGGGACAGCAGCAGGTGGTCGTGAAGAATCTGGAAACGAACTACCGCAAGGTGCACGGCATTTCCGCCGCGACCATTCTCGGCGACGGCAGTGTCGCGCTGATCGTGGACGTGGCGGCGCTGAACCGCGAAACCCGCAACGCGCACGGCGCGATGAGCCTCGCATGATGACCGTGACGCGCGCGGAACGCGCACGGCGCACAGCATTCGCAACACTCATTCAACTTGTTTCATCCCAACCGTTTGGGGGCTAACGTGGCAGAAGTCCAATCCATCAATTCGAGCGGCACGAACGCGAACGGTACGAGCAGCCGCCGCGACGCGCAGCAGGCGGACGCCGGCGGTCAGGAATTCCTCGTCTTCACGCTCGGCGCCGAAGAGTACGGCATCGACATTCTCAAGGTGCAGGAAATCCGCGGCTACGACAACGTCACGCGGATCGCCAATGCGCCCGAGTTTATCAAGGGCGTGATCAATCTGCGCGGCATCATCGTGCCGATCGTCGACATGCGCATCAAGTTCCATCTGGGCCGCGTCGAGTACGACCATCAGACGGTCGTGATCATCCTGAACGTCGCGCATCGCGTGGTCGGGATGGTGGTCGACGGCGTGTCCGACGTACTGACGCTCGCCACCGACCAGATCATGCCGGCGCCCGAGTTCGGCGCGACGCTGACGACCGAGTACCTCACGGGGCTCGGCACCGTCGACGGCCGCATGCTGATTCTGATGGACATCGAAAAGCTGATGACCAGCCGCGAAATGGCGCTGATCGAAACGCTCGGCGTCTAGGCGGAACACGGCGTGAACACAACGGCCAGGCGGAAACGAGAGATAGGTAAGGGAGCGTGAAGATGCTGAACAGGTGGTCGATCCGCACGTCGCTGACGACAGTAGGGGTCCTTCTGGTTGCGCTGACCGTGACGGTCGGCGCCCTCGGGCTAAGCGCGTTGAATCGTGCGAGCCAGTCGCTCGATCGCATCGCGCGCGGCGACCTGGTGGCGATTCACGCACTCGACGACGCGGCTTCTTACCTGTTGCGCTCGCGTCTCGCGGTGGACCGCTTCAACACGCTGTCGGCCGCGGGCAATGCGGACGAAGCGAAGAAAGCGATCGACCGCGCGCAGGAACTGCTCGCGAAGGGCAACCAGAACTGGCAGACCTATCTCGACGCACCGAAACCCGGCATCGACCAGGCCTTGCTCGACGACGTGCTCGCCAAGCGCACGGCGGTGATGCACGAGGGCGTCGAGCCGGAGTTCGCGGCGCTGAACGCGAACGACATGGCCGCGTATCACGCGATCGCCGATACGAAGATCAGCCCGATGTTCATCGCGTACGACGCGGCGTCGGCGGCGGTCATCAAGGCGTTGCAGCAAGGCGTGACGCAGCAGCAGGAGAGAGCGCAGGCCAACGCGTCGCTGATGATGACGCTGATCGTCGCGATGACGGTGTTCGCGTTGCTGCTGGTGGTGGGCATCCGCTTCGCGCTGCGCGGGCTGATCGTGCAGCCGCTCAAAGATGCGACGACCTGCTTCGAGCGGATCGCCTCGGGCGACCTGTCCGAGACGATCGAGGTGTACAGCCACAATGAAATCGGCCGCCTGTTCGACGGCATCAAGCGGATGCAGGAGAGCCTCTCGACGATGGTGAAGGCGGTGCATGGCAGCGCCGAATCGATCGACACCGGCGCGCGCGAAATCGCGATGGGCAACACCGATCTGTCGCAGCGCACCGAACAGCAGGCCGCTTCGCTGCAGGAAACCGCGTCGAGCATGGAGCAGTTGACCGGCACCGTGCGGCAGAACGCCGAGAACGCGCGCCAGGCGAGCCAGCTCGCCGTCAACGCGTCCGACATCGCCACGCGCGGCGGCGACGTGGTGAGCCAGGTCGTCACGACGATGCAGGGCATCGCGACCAGCTCGAACAAGGTCGTCGACATCATCGGCGTGATCGAAGGCATTGCGTTTCAGACCAATATTCTCGCGCTGAACGCGGCGGTCGAAGCCGCGCGCGCCGGCGAACAGGGCCGCGGCTTCGCGGTGGTGGCCGGCGAAGTGCGCAGTCTCGCGCAGCGCAGCGCGAGCGCCGCGAAGGAAATCAAGGAACTGATCGGCGACTCGGTCGACAAGGTGCAAAGCGGCTCGGCGCTGGTCGGCCGCGCCGGCACGACGATGGACGAGATCGTGCAGGCGGTGCGCCGCGTGACCGACATCATGGGCGAAATCAGCGCGGCGTCCGAAGAACAGTCGGGCGGCATCGAGCAGGTGAATCGCGCGGTCGTGCAGATGGACGCAGTCACGCAGCAGAACGCGGCGCTGGTCGAGCAGGCGGCGGCGGCTGCCGCGTCGCTCGAAGACCAGACGCGTCAGTTGCAGGCGGTGGTGAACGGCTGGAAAGTGGCTGGCGGCCAGACGCGCGCCGGCGGTACGGCGGTGCGTCAGCAGGCTGCAGCGCGAGTGAACGGCGGCGTGGGCTCGCGGTCCGCTAAAGCCGTGGCGCAAGCGTCGACGGCGAACGGCGCGGCGCATCCGGCGGCGTCAAGGGTTGCAAACGCAGCAAGCTCGAACACTGCGGCATCGGCAGCGAACCCCGCGCCGGCTTCGGCAAGCCACGACGCAGGCGCACGCGTCGAACCTGCGCTCAAGCCGAAGGCGACGGCCCGCGCAGCTACCGGCGCCGTTGCACGTCCGGCTCCGGCAAGCCCTGCTCCGGCAGGCGCCGACGCGGATTGGGAAACGTTTTAGGAAGTGGCACAAAGACATGCAGTCATTCGGCATCTCGCCCGTTGATGGGCGAATCATCGAAGCACGCTGGTTCAGCGTGTCGCGGGCCGACTGCGTGTTGGCAAACCTCGCGGGCGGGCGCGACCCCGCGAACACAACCGTTTCTGCGCTGGCGTCTTCGCCGGGTGGCAAGCGGAATGGCTCGTATCGCAGGCAGGAATTCACATGATGGCAACGCGCGCACAGCAGCGACCCGGACGGGCAAGCCCCGAACGGGTCACACCCGATCGGGCGGAGTCGGGCAGGTCCAGTGAGCAGGCACGGGACTTCGAATTCACGTCGGCGGATTTCGCTCGCATTCGCGAGCTGATTCATCGCAGCGCGGGTATTTCGCTGTCGGATCACAAACGCGACATGGCGTACAGCCGCCTCGCGCGCCGCTTGCGTGCGCGCGGCCTCGACACCTTCAAGCAGTATCTCGATCTGCTCGAAGCGGAAAACGACCCTGCCGAGTGGGAAGCGTTCACCAATGCGCTGACTACCAATTTGACGGCGTTCTTCCGCGAAGCGCATCACTTTCCGATTCTCGCCGACTTCGTGCCGCGTCGCGCACAGCCGGTGTCCGTGTGGTGCTCGGCGGCGTCGACCGGTGAAGAGCCGTATTCGATTGCGATGACGCTGATCGAAGCGCTCGGCGAAAGCGGCGCGCGCCAGGCGTCGGTGCTCGCCACCGACATCGATACCCAGGTGCTCGCGAAAGCCGAAGCCGGCGTGTACCAGTTCGACCAGGTGAAGCACCTGTCGCCCGAGCGGCTCAAGCGCTTCTTCCTCAAAGGCACCGGCGCGCAGGCGGGAATGGTGAAGGTGCGCCCTGAAGTGCGCGCGCTGGTGCGCTTCGAACAACTGAACCTGACCGACCGCGACTACCAGTTGCGCTCGCAGTTCGACGCGATCTTCTGCCGCAACGTGATGATCTATTTCGACAAGCCGACCCAGGCGCAAGTCCTCGCGCGCTTCGAGCCGCTGATGAAAACGGGCGGCCTGCTGTTCGCCGGGCACTCGGAAAACTTCACGTACGTGACGCAGGCATTCAAGCTGCGCGGTCAGACCGTCTACGAATTGACGCGCGACGTGGGCGGCGCCCGCCCTGCGTCACGCACGACGGGCGCAACGGGTAGCGCCGCGCACCACACGACGAGCGGGGTGGCAGCATGAGCAGCGCCCTGCCGATCGCATCGAATCTGTATTACGACAACCACTTCCAGCGCCCAGGCGTGAAGCTGTTGCCGAACGAGTTCTATACCACCAGCGAAGACATGGTGCTCGTCACCGTGCTCGGTTCGTGCGTCGCGGCCTGCATCCAGGATCGCACGGCGGGCATCGGCGGGATGAATCACTTCATGCTGCCCGACGACGGCGCGGACGTCGCGCAAGCCGCATCGGATTCGATGCGCTACGGCGCATACGCGATGGAAGTGCTGATCAACGAACTGATCAAGGCGGGCGGGCGGCGCGAGCGCTTCGAAGCGAAGGTGTTCGGCGGCGGCGCGGTGCTCGCGGGCATGACGACGATGAACATCGGCGACCGCAATTCTGAATTCGTGCGCCGCTATCTGGCGACCGAAAAAATCCGCATCGTCGCCGAGGATTTGCAAGGCTCGCATCCGCGCAAGGTTGCCTTCATGCCGCGCACCGGCCAGGTGATGGTGAAGAAACTGCGCGTGCAGCAGGAAGCGGGCGTCGCCGAACGCGAACGCGCGCTCGTGCGGCAGAGCCCCGAAGCGCGCGCCGAACGGCTCGCGGCGGCGCGCAAGCGGGTCGAACTGTTTGCGGCGCCCGCCGCCGCGCGCCCGCGCATCGAGCTGTTCGGCGCGAGCCCGCGACCGATTCATTCAAACAACGCCAGAACCACAGAGGAGGCGTGAGCGCTGTGCAAAAGATCAAAGTACTGTGCGTCGACGATTCGGCGCTGATCCGCAGCCTGATGACCGAAATCATCAACAGCCAGCCGGACATGACCGTCGTCGCGACCGCACCCGACCCGCTGGTCGCGCGCGATCTCATCAAGCAGCACAACCCGGACGTGCTGACGCTCGACGTCGAAATGCCGCGCATGGATGGGCTCGACTTCCTCGAGAAGCTGATGCGTTTGCGGCCGATGCCGGTCGTGATGGTGTCGTCGCTGACCGAGCGCGGTAACGAAATCACGCTGCGCGCGCTGGAACTGGGCGCGGTCGATTTCGTCACCAAGCCGAAGGTCGGTATTCGCGACGGTATGCTCGACTACTCGGAAAAGCTCGCCGACAAGATTCGCGCGGCGGCCCGTGCGCGCGTGCGCCAGGCCGCGCCGGCGCAGCATGCGGCCGCGCATGCCGCACAGGCCGCGCATGCGCCGGCCGGCGCCGCGCCGCTCTTCAACAATCCGTTGCTCAGTACCGAGAAGCTGATCATCGTCGGCGCGTCGACGGGCGGCACCGAAGCGATCCGCGAGGTGCTGGTGCCGCTGCCGCCGGATGCGCCCGCCGTGCTGATCGCTCAACACATGCCGCCGGGGTTTACGAAATCTTTCGCGCAACGCCTCAATGGTTTGTGCCGGATTACCGTTAAAGAAGCTGAGCACGGCGAACGCGTGTTGCCCGGACATGCGTATATCGCGCCGGGCCACGCGCACTTGTTGCTGGCGCGTAGCGGCGCTAACTACATCGCGCATCTGTCGGACGAGCCGCCGGTCAACCGGCATCGTCCGTCGGTCGACGTGCTGTTCCGTTCGGCCGCGCAGCATGCGGGCAAGAACGCGATCGGCGTGATTCTGACCGGGATGGGGCGTGACGGCGCCGCCGGGCTGCTGGAGATGAAAAAGGCGGGGGCGTACACCCTCGCGCAGGACGAAGCGAGCTGCATCGTGTTCGGCATGCCGCGCGAAGCGATTGCGCTCGGTGCGGCCGACGAGATCGCAGCGCTGCCGGAAATGAGCCGGCGCGTGATGGCGCGTTTGTCGTCGATGGGTGACCGCGTTCAGCGGGTATGATGCGCACCGGATGGATTGAGGCGGTCAAGCGCCGCAACATGGAACAAGCAAAGGGAATGAAATGGATAAGGGAATGAAGATTCTGGTAGTTGACGACTTTCCGACGATGCGCCGGATCGTCCGCAACCTCCTCAAGGAACTGGGCTACTCGAACGTCGACGAGGCGGAAGACGGTCAGGCGGGTCTCGCGCGTTTGCGCAGCGGCGCCTACGAGTTCGTGATCTCCGACTGGAACATGCCGAACCTCGACGGCCTCGCGATGCTCAAAGCCATTCGCGCCGACGCCGCCCTCGCGCATCTGCCGGTGCTGATGGTGACGGCCGAGTCCAAGAAGGAAAACATCATCGCGGCGGCGCAGGCCGGCGCGAGCGGTTATGTCGTCAAGCCGTTCACGGCCGCGACGCTCGACGAGAAGCTCAACAAGATTCTCGAGAAGATGGCGAAGACCGGGAGCTGACGTGAATTTGCCGACCCAAGCGCCTCACGCCGAAGCGGTCGGCGAGAGTGGCGACCACACGTCCGACCGCATTCTCGCCCGCATTGGACAACTGACGCGCACGCTGCGCGATTCGATGCGCGAGCTCGGGCTCGACAAGCACGTCGAGCGTGCGGCGGAAGCCGTGCCCGATGCCCGCGATCGTCTGAAGTACATCGCGGACATGACCGAGCAGGCTGCCGAGCGCGTGCTGTCGGCGATCGATGTCGCCAAGCCGGTTCAGGAGCAACTGCAGAAGGACGCGGGCGAACTCGACGCGCGCTGGGAGCAGTGGTACGCGGCGCCGATCGAGCGCGAGGAAGTGCGCGCGCTGATGAACGACACGCGCACCTTCCTGCGCGGGGTGCCCGAGGCGACCAGCGCGACCAACGCGCAGCTGATGGAGATCATGCTCGCCCAGGACTTCCAGGATCTGACCGGCCAGGTCATCAAGAAGATCACGGATGTCGTGTACCTGATCGAGCAGCAGTTGCTCGGCGTACTGGTCGAAAACATCGCGCTCGAACGGCGCGAGCAGTTCGCGGCCAACGCGGCGGCGCTCGCCGCCGAGGTGTCCCCGACCGGCAGCCCCGAACATCTGCTGAATGGCCCGCAGATCAATCCGGAAGGCAAGACGGACGTGATGCAGGATCAATCGCAGGTCGACGACCTGCTCGCCAGCCTGGGTTTCTGACGCTGGCAGCGCTGGTGGCCGCCTGTCGGCCATGCGGCCTCACAGGCAGCCCAGGCCAGCCATTCGTTCGCTCCGCTCGGCCATCGTCACGCATGGCAAGCCGCGCCTCCCCGCGCGCTTGCTGTCTCTGCGCGCGAACCACAGGCATACTACGGGCTCAAGCAGCGGCACGGCGCTCCGGCGGATATAGTCGCCGGCCGGTGGCTCGGTGGGCGAGGCCCCTCTGATTCCCACTGCGGCCGTGCCGTATGATCTGCCTATTTGCAGCCGGTTCGCGCGCGATGCGAACCGAGCGCAGTTCGGGAGGAGCATCACCATGTGGAGTCGTATACGCCGCGCCGGGTTCGTTACGGCGTTAGCCTTGCCCTGTTCGCTGTTGGCCGTGCAGTCCGCTCACGCGGGACTGGGCGGGGCGCCGATGACGCCACCCGCGGACGCATCGGTTTCTTCCCGCGTCGTCCAGCCCGGCGGCGGCATTGCCGCCTCGGCGGCCCAGAGCGTGATGCGTTCGGCATCGGGCACCACTTCTTCCGCTTCCTCGTCCTATACCGTGCGTGAGACCACGCTCGGCAACGGCACCGTGGTGCGCGAATATCTCGCCGCCGACGGCGCCGTCTTCGGCATCGCCTGGCGCGGCCCGCAAATGCCGGATCTGAACGATCTGCTCGGCAGCTATTTCCCGCAGTACGTCGCTGGCGTGAAGGCCGTGCGCGCGGCGCGCGGCGGTGCCCGCGGTCCCGTCAGCGTCGACCAGAGCGGGCTCGTGGTGCGCTCCGGCGGCCACATGGGCGCGTTCAGCGGGCAGGCCTGGCTGACGCCAGCGCTGCCCTCCGGCGTCAGCGGTTCCGACATCCAGTGACGGCGAGGACGACTATGCGAACCCAGCATCTCGGTATGAACCTCAAAGGCTGGCTGCAGGCGGCTCTCGCCGTGGCGCTTCTGGCGACGCTCGCCGCATGCGGCGGCGGAGACGACGGCAGTTCCGGTGGCAATTCGTCGAGCATACTGAACGGCGGTTCGCTGCCGGCCAGCCCGACCCAGCAGCCGATCGCCGCGACCGCCGCGAACACCACGCCGATCACGGTGGGGCGGGGCGTGAATGGCGTCATCAATATTCCGACGGTCAGCGTAACGATTTGCGCGCCCGGTTCGACGTCCAATTGCCAGACCATCAACAACATCCAGCTCGACACGGGTTCGTTCGGGCTGCGGGTGGTCAGCTCGGCGCTGAACGCATCGCTGCTCGGCGCGCTGCCGGTCAGCAGCGTGAACGGCGCGCAGCTCGCCGAGTGCGCGACCTTCGCCGACGGCTTCACCTGGGGCACGGTGCGCACCGCGACCATCGCGATCGGCGGCGAAACCACGACGGCCGCGATCCCGCTGCAGATCATCGGCGACAAGGACGCGAGCACGGTGCCCTCGCGCGGCTGCGGCAACGGTGCGGAGGAAAACACGGCCAGCGATCTCGGCGCCAACGGCATACTCGGCGTCGGCACGGCGCCCTTCGATTGCGGCGCGACCTGCGCGGACGCGGCGACCGCTGCGACCTACAGCAACTACTTCGCTTGCCCGGGCGGTACGTCATGCACCCGCACGGCGGTGCCGTTCGCGCAGCAGGTCGCCAATCCGGTGGCCAACTTCGCGATCAACAACAACGGCTTGATCGTGCAGATGCCGCCCGTGCCGGACGCGGGCGCGGCGTCGGCCAGCGGCACGCTGGTGTTCGGCGTTGGCACGCAATCGAACAATGTGCTCGGCGCGACACAGGTCTTCACGACCGACGCCTATGGCGATATGAACGACAGCACTTTCAACGGCACGCCTGTGCAGGCGTTCCTCGATTCGGGCTCGAACGGCTACTTCTTCACCGATAGCTCGCTCGCACTGTGCGACAGCAAGTTCTCGGGCTTCTACTGTCCGAACTCCGCGCAGACCCGCTCGATCACGCTGGTCGGACTGAACAAGACGACCGCGAGTGTCAGCATCGGCATCGTCAGTGCGGCCACGCTGTTCAGCAACGCCAACAACTACGCGTTCAACAACCTCGCCGGGCAGATCGGCGGCGGCAGCAGCTTCGACCTCGGGCTGCCGTTCTTCTATGGCCGTCATGTGTACTATGGCATCGACCGGACACTGAGCGGCGGCCAGGCGCCCTATGTGGCCTTCTGATGCGTAGCGCCGCAACGTAAGACCGGAGCGCCGCGCGAGTCACGCGCGGCGCTGCGCTTCATCCGTCGAAATACCCCCCTTTCTCCGCCCTTATCCGCCGATCGCCGCTTGCGTCGAGCGGGAATAATCGCTCTCACTGGAAAGAGGCGTCGTGCCTCGGCCGACTGGAGAGCTTTTGTGGCAGAGGACAGCGACCTCGAAAAGACCGAATCAGCCACTCCCCGGCGCCTGCAGAAGGCGCGCGAGGAAGGGCAGATCGCGCGTTCGCGGGAACTGTCGACGTTCGCCCTGCTGGCGGCGGGGTTCTACGGCGTGTGGGGGATGTCCGGCAGCATCGGCGAGCATTTGCAGAACATGCTGCGCGCGTCGCTCACGTTCGACCACGCCAGCAGTTTCGAAACCAGCCGCATGCTGATCGGCGCGGGCGCGGCGAGCCGCGAGGGCTTCTACGCGCTGCTGCCGATTCTCGCCTTCACCGGCCTCGCCGCCTTGCTCGCGCCGATGGCGCTGGGCGGCTGGCAGCTGTCGGCGAAAGGTCTCGAACCGAAGTTCAGCCGGCTCAACCCGATTGAAGGCTTCGGCCGGATGTTCTCGATCAACGGGCCTATCCAGCTCGGCATGTCGATCGTGAAGACGCTGGTGGTGGGCATCATCGGCGGCACGGCGATCTGGAATCGCCGCGAAGAGATCGTCGCGCTCGCCACCCAGCCGTTGCATATCGCGCTTGCCAACTCCGTGCATCTGATCGCCGTGTGCTGCGGCATGACCGTCGCCGGCATGTTCGCGGTCGCCGCGCTCGACGTGCCGTATCAGCTCTGGCAGTTCCACAAGAAGCTGCGCATGTCGAAGGAAGAAGTGAAGCGCGAGCATCGCGAAAGCGAAGGCGACCCGCACATCAAGGGCAAGATTCGCCAGCAGCAGCGCGCCATTGCGCGTCGCCGGATGATGACGCAGGTGCCGAAAGCCGACGTCGTGGTCACCAACCCGACGCACTTCGCGGTTGCGCTGCAATACGCCGACGGTGAGATGCGCGCACCGAGGGTGGTCGCGAAGGGCGTGAACCTGGTGGCCGCGCGGATTCGCGAAATCGCCGCCGAGAACAACGTGCCGCTGCTCGAAGCGCCGCCGCTCGCGCGGGCGCTGTATCACAACGTCGATCTGGACCGCGAGATTCCCGGCCCGCTGTATGGCGCGGTCGCCGAGGTGCTCGCGTGGGTGTATCAGTTGCGGCGCTTCAAAACCGAAGGCGGCGTCGCGCCGGTCGCACCGACCGATTTCGACGTGCCGCCGGAACTCGACAAGGGCGGCCTATCGGATGATGAAGCCGAGCAGGAAGCCGCCGACGTCCTAACCCCCGCTAACGACGACGCTTCAGGAGCCTCCGCATGAACGCTCGCGCCGGTTTCCTCGCCCGACGGCCGGAAGCCTTGAGCAGCACCAACCTGCGCGCCCTCGCCGGGCCGGTGCTGATCTGCATGATCCTCGGCATGATGATTCTGCCGTTGCCGCCGTTCCTGCTGGATCTGCTGTTCACCTTCAACATCGCGCTCTCCGTGATGGTGCTGCTCGTCAGCATGTACACGATGAAGCCGCTCGACTTCGCCGCGTTCCCGAGCGTGCTGCTGTTCTCGACGTTGATGCGGCTGTCGCTGAACGTCGCCTCGACACGCGTCGTGCTGCTCGAAGGCCACACCGGCCCGGACGCGGCCGGCCAGGTGATCGAATCGTTCGGCCACTTCCTTGTGGGCGGCAACTTCGCGGTCGGTATCGTCGTCTTCATCATTTTGATGGTGATCAACTTCATGGTGATCACCAAGGGCGCGGGGCGGATCGCGGAAGTGTCCGCGCGCTTCACGCTCGACGCGATGCCCGGCAAGCAGATGGCGATCGACGCCGATCTGAACGCGGGCCTCATCAACGAAGAGCAGGCCAGAAAGCGCCGCTCGGAAGTCTCGCAGGAAGCCGAGTTTTACGGCTCGATGGACGGCGCGAGCAAGTTCGTGCGCGGCGATGCGATCGCCGGTCTGCTGATCATGGTGATCAACATCGTCGGCGGGCTGATCGTCGGGATGGTCCAGCACAACATGGACTTCGCGGCGGCGGGCAAGAACTACACGCTGCTGACGATCGGCGACGGCCTCGTCGCGCAGATTCCGTCGCTGGTGATTTCGACTGCGGCCGGCGTGATCGTGTCGCGCGTCGCGACCAACGAGGACATCGGCACGCAGCTCACCGGCCAGCTGTTCACGAACCCGCGCGTGCTGATCATCACCGGCTGCATTCTCGTGCTGATGGGCCTGATTCCGGGCATGCCGCACTTCGCGTTTCTGCTGCTCGGCGGCGGTCTGATCCAGCTCGGCCGCACGATGAAAAAACGTGCCGAGGAGCGCAAGACCAGCACGGCACTCGTCGACGTCGCGCCAGCCGCGCTGGCCCCGGTCGAAAACACCGAAGCAAGTTGGGACGACGTGACGATGATCGACACGCTCGGCCTCGAAGTCGGCTACCGGCTGATCCCGCTCGTCGACAAGAACTCGGACGGCGAACTGCTCAAGCGGATCAAGAGCATCCGCAAGAAGTTCGCGCAGGAGATCGGCTTTTTGCCGCCGGTCATTCATATTCGCGACAACCTCGAATTGCGGCCGAACGGTTACCGCATCGCGCTGAAGGGCGTCGAAGTGGGCGTCGGCGAAGCGTTTCCGGGGCAGTGGCTGGCGATCAATCCCGGTCAGGTCTCCGCGGCGCTGCCCGGTACGCCAACCCAAGACCCGGCGTTCGGCCTGCCCGCCATCTGGATCGATACGAATCTGCGCGAACAGGCGCAGGTGTACGGCTACACGGTGGTCGATTCGAGCACGGTGGTGGCCACGCACCTGAATCACCTGGTCGTGACGCACGCGTCGGAACTGCTCGGCCGCCGCGAAGTGCAGGCGCTGCTCGAACGGATGCAGAAGGACACGCCGTCGCTGGTCGACGATCTGGTGCCAAAGACGCTCCCGCTCACCACCCTGCAGAAGGTGCTGCAAAACCTGCTGGAGGAAGGCGTGCCGATCCGCGATTTGCGCACGATTCTCGAAGCGCTCTCCGAACATGCGTCGAAGATCAGCGACGCGCACGATCTCACCGCCGCCGTACGGCTCGCGCTGGGCCGCGCGATCACCCAGCAGTGGTTCCCCGGCACCGGCGACATGCAGGTGATGGGCCTCGATTCGAATCTGGAGCGGGTGTTGTCCCAGGCGCTCTCGACCGGGGCGAATCCGGGACTCGAGCCGGGGCTCGCGAACACGCTGCTCAACGAAACGCAGAAGGCGATGACGCGTCAGCAGAACCTCGGCTTCGCACCGGTGCTGCTGGTGCAGCATGCTTTGCGGCCGATGCTCGCGCGCTTCCTGCGCCGCAGCCTGCCGCAGTTGAAGGTGCTCTCGTATGCGGAAGTGCCCGACACACGCAACGTGAAGGTGGTGAATCTGATCGGCGCACATGGTTGACGCGCCGCCCGGCGTTCGCAATCGCACAAGCAGACGCAGACCCGGACGCAGACCTGCACGCAGCCTTTCGCCGGCGCCCTCGGGCGCCGGTTTTCATTTCGGCGGCTTACCCGCTGCACCCCGCGATCGCTCCGATGCAGACCCGTGCTCGTCGCGAAAGCGCGTGCCAGGCCGCTCGAAGGTCTGTCTGAAACCCCCATGCGCATCGCGCCGGCCGAGTTTCCATCGCGCGAATTGCCCGCCTTTAACGGTCTTTATCCATCGATCGTCGCTCGACAGCTTTCGCAATAATTGATCTCAATGGGAAGCGGTGTGTTGCCGGTCCGTCAGTCCGTTTACCTCATCGGGGGTCCAGCTTGAACATTCGTAAATTTGTCGGTGCCAACAGTCGCGATGCACTGCGTCTCGTGCGTGAAGCCTTGGGCCCGGATGCGGTCGTGCTGTCCAATCGCACGATGGACGACGGCAGCGTCGAGATCGTCGCGCTGGCCGACAGCGACCTCGCAGCCATCACGCCGAAGGCTCGCGAAGGCGCCAGTGCGGCACAAGCCGCGCCGACAAGTTCAGGTGCTGGACTGGCACTGCCCGCCGCGCCGCGCGCGCTGCCTGCGATGCAAGCGAACCCGTATGCGAGCGGCATGCCCGATGTGTTTTCGTCGGTGTTCGGCGCGAGTCCCGAAGCGGGCGCTGAAACGATGCCCGCCAGCGCGCCGCTCAGCACGGCCGCGATTGAAGTGACACCGGCCGTTCCGAAAGCGGCGGCGCCGAAAGCGACGCCCCAACTTCAGCCGACAGCCGCAGCAATGGCTCCGACCACGGCCTTGCCGGGCGCCGCAACGAACCCGGTGCCGGCGATCGGTCAACCTGTTGCGCAGCCGATTCCCACCGGACCGAGCGCCCGCGCAGCCGCCGCGCGTCTCACGGAAGACATGCGCGCCGATGTGCTCAAGGCCGCCGGCGTGCCTGTCATGCCCGCCGTGCCGAAGGCAGAGGCCGCCGCGCCGCGCACGATGGCCGAATCGAATCCGTGGCTGATCGACCATGCGCGTCGCATCGCCGCCGAACAGCAGCAACAGGGCGAATACAGCGCGCGCCCCGCGGCCATGACGCCGTCCGCCGCCACCGCCAAGGGACTCGGCGCTGCCGTCGAAATCGACCTGGCCGCAGCCCGACCGGTCGCCGCCACGCCCGAGACCGACACGCCCGACTGGGCCCGTGAAGCTGCGCAAGCGGCCGCGCGCCGCAGCGCGCAAAAGCTCGCGCCGGTGCAATCGGGCAACGACGAAGCACGCACGCCGGCAGCCGTGGCCGAAGCGATCAAGGCGCGCATGGAGCAGGTCGTCAACGACACCGTGATGAACGAACTGTCGTCGATGCGCGGCATGATGGAAGAACACTTCGCCGGCCTGCTGTGGGGCGATCGTCAGCGCCGCAACCCGGCGCGCGCCGCGCTCACCAAGCACCTGTTCGCCGCGGGCTTTTCCGCGCAGCTCGTGCAGATGATGGTCGACAACCTGCCCGACGAAGCCGAGACGATGGACGGCGGCATGGCGTGGGTGCGCTCGGTGCTCGAATCGAACCTGCCGGTGATGGAAGACGAAGACGCGCTGATGGAGCGTGGCGGCGTGTTCGCGCTGATGGGCCCGACGGGCGTGGGCAAGACAACGACCACCGCGAAGCTCGCCGCGCGCTGCGTGATGCGCTTCGGCGCGAGCAAGGTCGCATTGCTCACCACCGACAGCTACCGGATCGGCGGCCACGAGCAGTTGCGCATCTTCGGCAAGATTCTCGGCGTGTCGGTGCATGCGGTGAAAGACGGCGCCGACCTGCAACTCGCGCTCTCCGAACTGCGCAACAAGCACATCGTGCTGATCGACACGATCGGCATGAGCCAGCGCGATCGCCTCGTGTCCGACCAGATCGCGATGCTGTGCCGCGCCGGCCAACCGGTGCAGCGCCTGCTGCTGCTCAACGCGACGAGTCACGGCGACACGCTCAACGAGGTCGTCCAGGCGTATCAGCGCGCGCCGGATCAGCAGCCGCTCGCCGGCTGCATTCTGACCAAGCTCGACGAAGCCACCAATCTCGGCGGTGTGCTCGATACGGTGATCCGCTACAAGCTGCCGGTGCACTACGTGTCGACCGGTCAGAAGGTGCCGGAGAACCTCTACGTCGCCACGAAGAAATTCCTGATCAAGAGCACCTTCTGCATACCGCGCGACAACTCGCCGTTCGTGCCGCATGACGACGATATTCCGGCGCTGCTGTCCGCGCTATCAGCACGTTCGACGGCCGAGTTGCACGAGGTTCGCTTTGGATAAGCTCATTTCGGATCAGGCGGAGGGGCTGCGGCGGCTGCTTGCCCGCAGCGGCGCACGCGTGATTGCGATGACGGGCGGCCCGGCCGGCGTGGGCTGCACCACGGTGGTGGTCAACCTCGCCGCGGCGCTCGCGCAGCAGGGCAAGGACGTGCTCGTGGTCGATGAATGCGTCGGCGAGCGCTCGGTGAGCGCGATGCTCGGCGGCTTGCGCGGCGCCGGCAATTTTTCGGCGGTGATGCGTGGCGAGATGACGCTCGACGACGCCGCCGCGCGGCACGCGCTGGGGTTTTCGGTGCTGGCCGCCTCGCGCGCCAACCGCGAAGGCCACACGGCCGCGCAGTTCAACGTGCTGCTCGGCGGGTCCGCCGACATCGTGCTGATCGACGCGCAGATCGACGAGCAAGGCCACCTGTCGCCATTCGCGCGGCAGGCGCACGACGTGATGATCGTCACGCGCGTGTCGGCGCAGGCGATCACCGACACGTACGCATGCATGAAACGTCTGCACTACGCGCACGCGATCGCGCAGTTCCGCGTGCTGACGAACCACGTCCAAAGCGTGAACGACGCGCATACGACGTTTGCCAACCTGGCCGGCGTGGCCGGGCGCTACCTGGCGGTGGCGCTGGAAGACGCCGGTTGTATTGCCGCCGATGCGCGGATGGCGCGAGCCGAGGAGTTGTCGCGTTGTGTCGTCGATGCGTTCCCATCGACACCGGCTGCGCGCGACTTCCGCCATCTCGCCGCCGAATTGCAGTACTGGCCGATGCGGCCAGCGATGTCGTCGCAAACGCCCTGGATGGCGCCTGCGACCGTTACAGCGGCGCAACACGCCGACCAACCGTCCGCGCAGCACGCCTGAGAGGCGACACAAGGACAAGGGGAGCACGATGTATAACGCCCAGGGAAAGATTTCCCAAGCCGAAGTTCTGACGAAGTACGCACCGCTCGTGCGTCGCCTCGGCTTGCAGCTCGTCGCCAAGATGCCGGCGAGCGTCGATCTCGACGATCTTATCCAGGCCGGCATGATCGGATTACTGGATGCCGCTGGCCGCTACAAGGAAGATCAGGGCGCGCAGTTCGAGACCTACGCCAGCCAGCGGATTCGCGGTGCGATGCTCGACGAGTTGCGCAGCAACGACTGGTTGCCGCGCAGCTTGCGGCGCACCTCGCGCGAGGTCGAAACGGCGGTGCATAAGGTGGAGCAGAACCTGGGCCGCTCGGCGAGCGAAACCGAGGTGGCCGAGCACCTGCAGATGCCGCTCGACGAATATCAGTCGATGCTGCAGGACCTGCATGGCAGCCAGTTGATCTACTACGAAGACTTCGACCGCTCCGCCGACGACGAGCCGTTTCTCGACCGCTACTGCGTGGATCATTCCGACCCGCTGTCGGCGCTGCTCGATGACAGCCTGCGCTCGGCGCTCGTGGAGGCGATCGACCGCCTGCCGGATCGCGAGAAGCTGCTCATGTCGCTGTACTACGAGCGCGGCATGAACCTGCGCGAAATCGGCGCGGTGATGGAGGTCAGCGAGTCGCGGGTGTGCCAGTTGCACAGCCAGGCCGTGGCGCGCCTGCGCACGCGGCTGCGGGAAATGGCCTGGGCGAACGCCGAGGCGAACTGAAGCGGGACTGTTCGAGGTTGGACGGGTAGCGCTACACGCACACCGCGCTCCTCAGGCATCAGCCATTTCATGTTCGGCGGCGAGCGCGAGAAAGGCCGAGCGCGACATGCCGCGCGCCTGCGCGTACGCATCGATCTCATGCACCAGCGCCTCGGGCAGTGAGATGTTGATGCGAACCGCTTTCTTCAGCGCCGGAATATTGCGCGTGGTCACGAGGCCCCACGTGAATCCTGCGAAGCCAGGATTGAGCCGATGCTCGTCGAGCGTCCGGCGTTCGGGCAGCGGCATACCTTCGTCGATCAAGGTCTCGAGATGCGTTTCGATGGCCTCTTTCGCGTTCGCGTAGGCTTGCTCCAGCGTATCGCCCGCCGAGTGGCAGCCCGGGATGTCGGGCACCACCACGCCGAACGCATGCTTCCCGTCACCGGGTTCGATGGCGATTGGAAAGACCAGGTTTTTCATTTCAGACCCGCCTGTTTCAGAATGCTGTTCACGGTGCCGGGCGGCAGATCCTTTTTCGGATGCGGGATGGTCACGAGACCGGGCTTTACCGCGTGCCGAAAATGATGGTGGCTGCCCGTTATCCGGACAAGTTGCCAGCCATCGGCGTGGATCAGTCTGACGACCTCGGCGCTGTTCATATTGCACTCCCGCAACTATACACACGATTACACAACCTCGCTAGGTGAGCGGAGTTTTGCCTGTGGATGCGCCGCAACGGCAAAGCCGCGGCGGCGGCGGCGAAAACTCGATTGGGGGATGACATTTCAACGCGACGCGGCGTTGTGCGCCAGCTAGCCAGATGGCTAACGTTGGAGCGTGAGGGCGGGCAATGAGGTGAGGGCGCCGCAATAGAAAAAGGCTCGTCGATGACGAGCCTTTGCGTTCAGCCTAGGTGTGGCCGACAGGGCCGGGGTCGGTGCGGCAGCCACTTGGCCGCCGATGCTTTTCAAACTCCGGAGTGCGCCGGAATCCGCCCATCGGGCCCGTAGAAGTTGTTGGCCTTGCGCGGTGCGTGCACCTGCAGGGCAGTCAGCGCGCGCTGGTTGTAATCCATCCGCACGCGGATCAACTCGCCATTGTTGGTATTGGCGCGCCGGGCGCGCTCGACTGCTTTTTGCAGCAGCGACCACTGTGCGGCGATCCGCGCATCCGAGTCGGCCGCCAGTTCCATGCCGGGCCAGCCGGCCGGCAAGCCCTGCTCGGCCAGTTGCGCGTCGCGCGCTGCTTCCAGGCGCGCGAGCACGCCAATCAGTTCAGTCTTCTTTTCGACGATCGAGGGCAGTTCTTCCAGCGCCGACGTGGAGGCCAGCACCTTGGACTCGATGGTCAGGATCGAGGCGAACGCCTCGACGGTCGAATATTCGTCGATGAGGGTGGCAAGCAGGGCGTCTTTCATCTCAGCAACTCGCTGGGCACGGCGGCTCGCGCATGATTCGCGAGCCGGGTTGGTCGAACGCCGCCCGGCATTTCACCGCACTTCGCTGTGCCGCTCAATGGCCGGTCGACGAGGTCTTGTTCTGCAACAGGTCGCGCGCCGTCTGCAGCACGCCGTCGGCGATCTTGCCGGAATCGATCTGCAACGTGCCGCCCTTGATGGCCTGCTTGATCGACTCGACGTGCGCCGTGTCGATGTCGGCCGAGCCGGACGCCGCGAGGCTGCGTAGATGCTGCGACAGGCCCGACAGGCTGACGCTCGCGTCGCCCGAACCGCTGGCCGTGGTGGCCGCCGCCGTGCTCGCGGCCTGCGCGGTGCCGGCCGCAGGGGTGCCATCGCTCTGTTGCGAGCGGGACAGGGCGTCTTTCAACGTCGGCAGATTCGAATTGGTTGTGGAATCGACTTTCACGATTGGCTTCCTGAACGATTTGATCCTGATAACGGCAACCGCTGATCAAAACTTTAGCGCAATCGGTCCACGCCGGACCCTGCTTTTCCACGCGATCCGTCCCCTTCGATGCCGCCTCCGCCCCAGCCGGTTCCGGCGTGTGGCGCACGGCGGTCCGCCCGTTCACAGTTGAATCTCCACGGTCGCGCCGTCCTTGACGATGCCCGAGATGACCTGCCCGTTCGCGGTTTTCACCCGCACCTGCTGGCCCGGCGACGCGTTGTTCATCGCGCTGCCTTCGGCCGAGATCGAGAAGCCGTTGCCGGCAGCCACGACCCGCACCGTCTGGCCGATCGCGACCGCGGATGCGCTCTTGAGCATGTCGCGGCGCAGCGGCATGCCGCCCGCGATCCGCACGAGCGAGACCGAGCCGACCGCCTGCGAGGGATCGGTGACGATCGCTTGCGGCAGGCCGGTCAGGTCGCCGTCGCGCGCGACGAGGTCAGCGGCGGTGAGCACTTCGCCCGGCGCCATGGCGCGGGCAGCGAGGTAGTAGGTGGCGTGCAGCGAGACGCGCGCCTGCAGATAGATGGTCCACGGACGCTCGCCCGCACAGCGCACGCCGACGGTCATGCGGCCCCACAGGCGCGCGCCCGTCGGCATGAATGGTTCGAGCGAGGCGCAGGCGCTGAGGCCACGCGGAAAGGCCGACGCGACGGTGATGTCGATCTTGCCGGGCAAGCCGGCGGACTGCTGCTGCAAAAAGGCCAGCGCGGCGGCGTGAATCGCTTCGGCGTCCTGCTGGCCGGGCAGTGTCGCCGGCTGCGCAATCGCGGCTGCCTGCATGTTTTTCTGCGCGACGGCCGGCGCTGGCTGGCGCACCGCCGGCATTCTGGCGATCACGGGACGCCTCGGCATCGCGGTGGCCGTCGGCGCGATCGGCTTGCCGTTCGCGCCGAATTGCGGCGGCTCGCCACGCGACGCGAGGGTGTCGAAACCGCTGCCTTGCGGCGCGCTGGCGTCGACCGGCTGGACGGCGGACGGGGCCGCCGTCGGCGCAGGCGTCACGATGACCGGCATGACCGCGCGCGAAGCCGGCGCGACATTCACGCGCGCCACGTTCGCCGACCCCCCGGCATTGCCGGGCGCGGGAATTGTCACGACGCCGTTGGCGTCCGGTTTGAAGTTGGTGCGGATCATTGCCGGTGCGGCGGCCGGTTCGTTCGCGCCCGGAATGACGATCGCGCCGCTCGTGCCGGCGGCGCGTGTGAACGGATCCGCGTCGCGCGGCGCGGGCCCGCGTCCGATCGATTGCGCCGTGGCGGCGGCGAGCGAGGTGGCCGAAGCCGCGCGCTGCGACGGCGTGCGCATCTGCTGCGCGATATCGGCGAGCGCGCCGGGATTCTTTTCAGCGGGACCCGGAATCACGATCGGGCCGCCGGCTTCCTGCGCCTGGCTCGTGCCCGGCAGCAGCACGATGCCGCCCGCGACCCACAGCGCCACGCTCACCACCAGCCGCGTGAAGACGCGCGAAGCGGCGCGCATGGCAAGGCGCGGCGCCAGCCGCATGACGCGCGCAGGCCGGCCGGCGCGCAGCGAAGCGACCGCGGTTGCCTCTGCGGATGCATGCAAGGACGCACCCGGGCGATGCGCCGCCGCGCGGCTCGCACGCTGCGGCAAATCGGAAGTGGGCTGGTCCATCGTGAGTCTCCATCGAATGCATCGGTACGCCTTGCATTCTAGTGAGCGCCCCCGCCACGCAAACGTTGAATAGAAGCCCCCTTTCCCGGTTATTCGTCCGATTGCCGCTTGCGTTCGGCCCATAAGATGCACCTCATGCAAAAAGGTCTTCCCGGTCGATGCAGTTCGCGAGCGGCGCAGTGATGGGAAGCCTAGGGAACCCTCTCGGGAGATTTCTATGCTGGACAAACTCGATGCCGAATTCGCCTTCGGCCGTCAGGCGCTGGATGTGCGCGCTTACCGACAGGAGCTGCTGTCGTCGAATATCGCCAATGCCGATACCCCGGGCTACCGGGCGCGCGACGTCGATTTCGCGTCGTCGCTGGCCGGCGCGCTGAAGAAGACGGGCGGCACGGCCGCCGGCCAGGGCGCGTCGAACAGCTCGACGCTCGCGATGACGCAGCCGGCCGGCGTGACGAGCGGTATGTCGATGGTGTCGACGGAGCCTGGCCACATGGCCGGCAAAGCGACGCTCACCGCGACCGGCGGCGCGCCCGACGACTACGGCAATCTGCAATACCGGATTCCGACGCAGCCCGCGCTCGACGGCAACACGGTGGATATCGACACCGAGCGGGTCCAGTTCGCCGACAACACACTGCATTTCGAATCGGGCATGACGGTGTTGTCGAGTCAGATCAAAACGATGCTGGCGGCGATCACGTCGGGTTCATAACAGCACACGCAGCAAGAGACACAGCAGCAAGCACGAACAAATCGCTACGGGACTTAACTTGAGGCCGGCTCGAACCGGCAGGAGAGGTCAGGAAACCATGCCATCCCTGATGAATATTTTTGGTGTTGCCGGCTCCGCGATGTCCGCGCAGTCGCAGCGGCTCAACGTGACGGCGTCGAATCTCGCCAACGCGGACAGTACCACCGGCCCGGACGGCCAGCCGTACAAGGCCAAGCAGGTCGTGTTCGCGGTGAACCCGCTCGGCGGCGCGCGCTCGGGCTCCGGCCAGCAGGTGGGCGGCGTGCAGGTCACGGGCGTGGTCGATGACCCGTCGCCGATGAAGACCGCCTACGAGCCCGGCAATCCGGCGGCCAATGCGGACGGCTACGTCACGCTGCCCAACGTCGATCCGGTGCAGGAAATGGTCAACATGATCTCGGCTTCGCGCTCCTATCAGGCCAACGTCGAAACGCTGAACACGGCCAAAACCCTGATGCTGAAAACGCTCACGATCGGAACCTGAGGAGAACGCCTTGACCACTAGCACCACGATCGGCAGCAACGGCACGACCGTATCGCAGACGCTGCTCGACACGATGAACGGCACGAACAGCAGCACGAGTTCGACCAGCAGCACGTCCGCCACGTCCGGCACGTCGGCCGCCGATCTGCAGAACACTTTCCTGCAATTGTTCGTCGCGCAGTTGAAGAACCAGGACCCGACCAATCCGATGGACAGCTCGGAGATGACCTCGCAGCTCGCGCAGATCAGCACGGTGCAGGGCATCAGCCAGCTGAACACCTCGCTGAGCTCGCTGTCGACGCAGCTCTCGGCGGGCCAGCAATCGCAGGCCGCGCTGCTGATCGGCTCGACCGTGCTCGCGCCGGGCAACTCGATCTCCGTGGCGAGCGGCAAAACCGGCGCGTTCGGCGTCACGCTCGCGAACGACGTAAGCGATCTGCAGGTCGTCGTGAAGAACTCGGCCGGCACGATCGTCAACACGATCGATCTCGGCAAGCAGTCCGCCGGCACGATTCCGGTCGGCTGGACGCCGACCGACACGGCGGGCAACGCGCTGCCCGACGGCAACTACACGATCACCGCGATGGGCACGATCAACGGACAGCAGGCGACCGCCACCACGCTGACCGGCGCGACGGTGGAAAGCGTCGTCACGCAGAGCTCGGGCACGGCGGGCCTCGTCCTGTCGAACGGGACGACGGTCGGCCTGACCAGCGTCGCCGCGATCCTCTGATTCAGAACAATTCAGTTACGACTTTCCAGATACGGAGAACGGCATGGGTTACCAGCAAGGTTTGAGCGGTTTGTCGGCATCGTCGAGCGATCTCGACGTGATCGGCAACAACATCGCCAACGCCAACACGGTCGGCTTCAAGAGCGGCACCGCCGAATTCGCCGACATGTACGCCAATTCGATCGCGACCGCGGTGAACCAGCAGGTCGGTATCGGCACGAAGCTCGCGGAAGTGCAGCAGCAGTTCTCGCAAGGCACGATCACCTCGACCAATCAGGCGCTGAACGTTGCGATCAACGGCAACGGCTTCTACCAGATGAACAACAACGGCACGCTGACCTATTCGCGTAACGGCGTGTTCCAGCTCGACAAGAACGGCTACATCACCAACGCGCAAGGCCTGCAACTGATGGGCTACGCCGCGAACAGCGGCGGCGTGATCAATAGCGCGCAGACCGTGCCGCTGCAGGTGCCGACCGCGAACATCGCGCCGACGGCGACCACCACGATCGCCGCCGGCCTGAACCTGAATGCGCAGGACGATCTGATGCTGGGCACGCCGACGGTGACGGCCGGCGCGACCAACGCCGGCACGCTCGCGAGCAACGGCGCGACGATCACGAACGCCGCCTCGGGCACGAACAACGACAACTACACGATCAAGTTCACCAGCGCGACGGACTACACGGTCACGGACAACACGCTCGGCACGTCGACGTCCGGCATCTACACGGCGGGCACGGCGATCACGCTCGGCAACGGCGAAAGCATCACATTCAGCGGCACGCCGGTGGCCAACGACAGCTACACCGTCGCGCCGACGCCTATCGCGTTCAACCAGAACAGCTCGTCGACGTACAACTACTCGACCAGCACGACCGTCTACGACACGCTCGGCGGCTCGCAGCAGGTCAACATGTACTTCGCGAAGTCGGCGGCCGGCACGTGGAACGTCTACGCGGGCACCTCGACCGGCACGGCGACGCTGGTCGGCCAGGCGAACTTCGACTCGTCGGGCAAGCTGATCGGCACGACCAATGCGAACGGCACCGCGACCTCGACGCCGTACACGTTCGACCTCTCGATCCCGACCACCGACGGTTCGACGACGCCGCAGAGCATCACGCTGAACCTCGCGGGCACCACGCAGTACGGCGGCAAGGACGGCGTGAACAGCCTGCAGCCCGACGGTTACGCGGCGGGCCAGTTGACCGGCTTCACGGTGGCCGCCGACGGCACGCTGACCGGCAACTATTCGAACGGCCAGACCTCCGCGCTCGGCCAGATCGTGCTGGCGAACTTCGCGAACCAGAACGGCCTGATCGACCTCGGCAACAACGAATACGGCGCGACCTCGGCATCGGGCGTCGCGCAGATCTCCACGCCGGGCTCGACCAACCACGGCGTGCTGCAAGGCGGCGCGGTGGAAAACTCGAACGTCGATCTGACGAGCGAACTGGTGAATCTGATCACCGCGCAACGCAACTATCAGGCGAACGCGCAGACGATCAAGACCCAGCAGACCGTCGACCAGACCCTGATCAACCTGTAAGCGACCGGGACCCCATCATGGATCGGCTGATCTACACCGCGATGTCGGGCAGCGCCCAGGCGCTCGAACAGCAGGCGATCGTCGCGAACAACCTCGCGAACGCATCGACCACCGGCTTTCGTGCGCAGCTCGAGACTTTCCGTGCCGTGCCCATGTCGTTCGGCGACGGCAGTTCGATCAACGACAACACCACCCGCACCTTCGTGCTGTCGTCGACGCCGGGCGCCGACTACACGCCTGGGCCGATCCAGCAGACGGGCAATCCGCTCGACGTGGCGATCCAGGGGCCGGGCTGGCTGTCGGTGCAGACCGCCGACGGCAACGAGGCTTATACGCGCGCCGGCAATCTGCACGTCGACGAAAACGGCCAGCTGGTGAATGCCACCAACCAGGTGGTGCTCGGCAACGGCGGGCCGGTGTCGGTGCCGCCGGGCGCGGAAATCACGATCGGCAAGGACGGCACGGTGTCCGCGTTGACGCCGGGCGATCCGCCGACGGCGGTAGTCACGGTCGATCAATTGAAGCTGGTGAATCCGGACCCGCAAACCATGACGCGCGGCGACGACGGCCTTTTTCGCACCGCCGACGGCAACCCCGCCGACGCCGATCCGGCCGTCACGCTGGCGCCGGCGTCGCTCGAAGGCAGCAACGTGAATCCGGTCAGCGCGATGGTCTCGATGATCACCAACGCGCGGCAGTTCCAGATGCAGACCAAGCTGCTCGAGAACGCCGACAAGAACGATCAGTCCGCCAACCAGCTGCTCAGCTTCAGCTAACGGATCGCCCCGGCATAGCAATCATGGGACCGGAGTAAGCGCTAAAGCGCTAACTCCGGTCGACACAGGAGAACATAAGTGAATCGCTCGCTCTACATCGCCGCTACCGGCATGAATGCGCAACAGGCGCAGATGGACGTGATCTCGAACAACCTCGCGAACGTCAGCACCAACGGCTTCAAGGGCTCGCGCGCGGTGTTCGAGGACCTGCTGTACCAGACCATCCGCCAGCCGGGTGCGAACTCGACGCAGCAAACCGAACTGCCGTCCGGCATCCAGCTCGGCACCGGCGTGCAACAGGTCGCCACCGAGCGCCTGTACACCCAGGGCAACCTGCAGCAGACCGGCAACTCGAAGGACATCGCGATCAACGGCGCGGGCTTCTTCCAGGTGCAGATGCCCGACGGCACCACCGCCTACACCCGCGACGGCTCGTTCCAGACCAACGCGCAGGGGCAGCTCGTGACGTCGAGCGGCTATCAGGTGATTCCGGCCATCACGATTCCGACCAACGCGACGTCGCTCACGATCGGCAGCGACGGCGTCGTGTCGATCACCGTCGCCGGTTCGACCAATAGCCAGCAGCTCGGCTCGATGCAGGTCGCCACCTTCATCAACCCGGCCGGCCTCGACGCGAAAGGCGAGAACCTGTTCTCGGAAACGGCTTCGTCGGGTGCGCCGAACATCGCGCAGCCGGGCCTGAACGGCGCCGGCACGCTGAATCAGGGCTACGTGGAAGCATCGAACGTCAACGTGGTGCAGGAACTGGTGAACATGATCCAGACGCAGCGCGCTTACGAAATCAACAGCAAGGCCGTGACCACCTCCGACCAGATGCTGCAGACCCTCAGCCAGATGCAGGTTTGAGGGACTGGGAATAAAAGGCGGTAATCAAGATGTCGCACTTCACTCGCATTCCGGTTCATTCGCGCACCGCTCAGGCGCTCGTGCAGCTCACGCTGCTCGCGGCCCTGGGTGGCTGCGGCCTCGTGCCCAGGGAGCCGATCACGCAGCAGCCGATGACGGCGTTGCCGCCGGTGCCACCTCAAGCGCAGGCGCCGGGCTCGATCTACAACCCGGGCTATGCGGGCCGGCCGCTGTTCGAAGACCAGCGGCCGCGCAATGTCGGCGACATCATCACGATCGTGATAGCCGAAAACATCAACGCGACCAAGTCGTCGGGCGCCAATGCGAATCGCAACGGCAGCACGAATCTGGCGGTGCCGACCGCGGGCTTCCTCGGCGGCCTGTTCGCCAAGGCCAATCTGAGCGCGAGCGGCGCCAACGTGTTTTCGGGCACCGGCGGCGCCAATGCGTCGAATACGTTCAACGGCACGATCACCGTCACGGTGACGGGCGTGCAGGCGAACGGCAACCTGATCGTCAGCGGCGAAAAGCAGATGCTGATCAACCAGGGCAACGAATTCGTGCGCTTTTCGGGCGTGGTGAATCCGAACACGATTTCCAGCCTGAACGCGGTGTATTCGACCCAGGTGGCCGACGCGAAAATCGAGTACTCCGCGAAGGGCTATCTCAACGAGGCCGAGAACATGGGCTGGCTGCAGCGCTTCTTCCTCAACGTGTCGCCGTGGTGACCATGCGTACCGTCTCCCTTCGCCGCGCAGCCCGCGCCGTGCTTGCCGCCGCCCGGGCCGCCGTGGGCGTCACCGCCCAGCGTGCCGGCCGTGCGCTCGCGCTCGTCGCGCTCACCTGTGCGGCGCTGCCGGCCGCCACGCCCGCCCATGCCGAACGCCTGAAAGACCTCGTCCAGATCCAGGGCGTGCGCGACAACCCGCTGATCGGCTACGGCCTCGTGGTCGGTCTCGACGGTACCGGCGACCAGACCACGCAGACGCCGTTCACCACGCAGACGCTCGCCAACATGCTGGCGAACCTCGGCATCTCGATCAACAACCAGGCGGCGGGCTCGAGCAACTCGCAGTCGTCGCTGTCGAACATCCAGTTGAAGAACGTCGCCGCCGTGATGGTGACGGCGGTGCTGCCCCCGTTCGCGCGGCCGGGCGAACAGATCGACGTCACCGTGTCGTCGCTCGGCAATGCGAAGAGCCTGCGCGGCGGCACGCTGCTGCTCACCCCGCTCAAGGGCGCCGACGGCCAGGTGTACGCGCTCGGCCAGGGCAATCTCGCGGTCGGCGGCGCCGGGGCCAGTGCCAACGGCAGCAAGGTGCAGGTCAATACGCTGGCAGCAGGTCGCATCGCTGGCGGCGCGATCGTCGAACGCGCGGTGCCGACCTCGGTGTCGCAAGCGGGCACCATGCAACTCGACCTGAACGAGATGGACTACGACACCACGCAGCGCGTCGTCGCGGCGGTCAACAACGCGTTCGGCGGCGGCACCGCCACCGCGCTCGACGGCCGCACGATCCAGTTGCGCGCGCCGAGCGATCCCGAGCAGCAGGTCGCCTTCATGGCGCAATTGCAGAACCTCGACGTGAGGCCCGCGCAGGCCGCCGCGAAGGTGATTCTGAACGCGCGCACCGGCTCGATCGTGATGAACCAGATGGTCACGCTGCAGAACTGCGCGGTCGCGCACGGCAACCTCTCGGTGGTGATCAACACGCAACCGGTGGTGAGCCAGCCGGGCGCGTTCTCGAACGGCCGCACCGTGGTTGCGCAGCAGTCGCAGATCCAGATGAAGCAGGACAACGGTGCACTGAGGCTGGTGAGCGCCGGCGCGAATCTCGCCGACGTGGTGAAGGCGCTCAACGCACTCGGTGCGACGCCCGCGGATCTGATGTCGATCCTGCAGGCCATGAAGGCGGCGGGCGCGTTGCGCGCCGACCTGGAAATCATCTAAGGAAGACGCCAGATGAATTCGGATACGACCAATACCGCGAACGACCTGACCAGCCGGTTCGCGCTCGACGTGCAGGGCTTCGCGAGTTTGAGCGCGCAAGCCAAGGCCTCGCCGCAAGCCGGCATGAAGATGGCCGCGCAGCAGTTCGACGCCGTGTTCACGCAGATGATGCTGAAGAGCATGCGCGATGCGACGCCGCAGGACGGCCCGTTCGATTCGCACGACAGCGCGACCTTCACGTCGATGATGGATCAGCAGATGTCGCAGCAGTTGTCGAAGAAGGGCATTGGCGTGGCCGACGCGATGCTCAAGCAGTTGATGCGCAATCAGGGCATCCAGACAGGCGGTGGCGCGGGCGGTGCAGGTGGCGCGGGCGGTTTCGCCGGCATGGCCAACGCATTGGGCGGTGGCGGAAGCGGTGGCGACGAAGGCCAGACCGCCGCGCTCAACGCGCTCGCGAAGGCCTACGGCAACGCGCAGGCCAACGGTCAGCTGGCGATGGGCAAGGGCTACTCGGCCAATAGCGCATTGACGCCGCCGTTGCGCGGCGACGGCAGCTCGCCGAAGGTCGACGCGTTCGTCGACAAGCTCGCCGCGCCGGCCCAGGCCGCGAGCGCCGCGACCGGCATTCCGGCACGCTTCATCATCGGCCAGGCCGCGCTCGAATCGGGCTGGGGCAAGAGCGAGATCAGGAAGACGGACGGTTCGCCCAGCCACAACGTGTTCGGCATCAAGGCGAGTAAGGACTGGACCGGCAAGACCGTCTCGACCGTCACGACCGAATATGTGAACGGCAAGCCGCAGCGCACCGTCGAGAAATTCCGCGCGTACGACTCGTATCAGGAAGCGATGACCGATTACGCGAACCTGCTCAAGGGCAACCCGCGTTACGCGCAGGTGATCAATTCGTCGCGCGACGTGAACGGCTTTGCCAACGGCATGCAGCGCGCGGGTTACGCGACCGACCCGCATTACGCCAAAAAACTGATGTCGATCATGCAGAAGATGGGCTGATCTGCCGTCGATGCAGCGACGCAGTCATGCAGCGCCATGCCGGCCGAAGCCGGCTCGCAGCAAACCGACGTACCGGATAAAAAGCCATGCCCGCGACGGGGCGAGGTGCATGACAAGACGGGTGGACGGGCCGCCGGGAGGCGGCCGGTCCACCCGCGAGAGGTCCTTGCGTTTTAACGTTTGCGGCAAATATTTCATTAAAGCCCCTAAATTTTGGCTGGATGCTGCCGCTAATCAGCTAAGACCCGATACCGGAAAAGTCGCAACGTCCGGTTGAATGCGTGTGTCGCGGCTTCGATCGGGGCCGCGCGAAAGCTCCGGCAGGAGCCCTGGCACGCGCCCGCAAGAACATGCATACCGGCAAGCCCATGGATATGAACCAGTCGAACGGCCAGACCGACACGCACGGCCAGCCGCACGCCCCGCAAGACGATAGCGCGCCGGATTTCGGCCGCCGCAATCCGCTGGAGATCGGCGTTCAGTTGCGCAATCTCGTCAATCGCGGCGATTTCCTTACCGTCGAATATGCAGGCGGCCAGCTCGTGACGCGCCTGCTCGACGTCGACGTGCGCGGACGCACCTTCACCTTCGATTGGGGCGCGTTGTCCGATCAGAACACGGGGTTGCTGGCCGCGCCGCGCTGCAAATTCCACGCGGCGCCGGACGGCGTGCGCCTCGAGTTCGTCACTGCGACGCCGCGCGAGACCCGCTTCGAAGGACTGCCCGCGTTCGAGGCCGACTTCCCCGAAGTGCTGTTTTACGTGCAACGCCGCGAGTATTTCCGCGTCGATGCGCCGATTCTCGATCCGTACATGTGCAGCGGCCGTCTGCCCGCGGGCGACACGTTCCGCTTCGAAGTGCACGATCTGTCGCTTGGCGGCGTTGGCATGCGCACCACGGACGAACGCGTCGCCGAATTGCCGATGGACACGCGTCTGGAAGATTGCGAACTGTCGCTCGGCGCGCTCGGCCGCCTGTCGCTCGATCTGCAACTGGTGTCGCACCGCGCCACGGCGTTGCCGAACGGCACGCGGCGCTACCAACTCGGTTTCCGTTTTCTGACGCTGCCGGGCAGCGCCGAAAACACGCTGCAACGTCTGATCACGCAGCTTGAAATGAAGCGCCGTTCGCTGGTGCGTTAAGCGGATGCGGGGCGGGTGGACCGGCGTTGATCCGGGCCTTGCGCGCTTGCCGCGTGAGGAACGGCCCGCGCGGTTCGTCTGAAAGAGCGCGGCGCAACCCACGCAATGAGGCGCACGTGAACTCGCACCAGCGCCGCGCCCGGCCAGCCTCGCAAACGTTGCAACGAAGTCGCGCACGCATCGCAATGGCCCTCAATTTTTTTCACTGTGGGCCGTTAAACAGATTGTTCAAGTAACGTGGCGGCATGTCTGCAGTGTCGCCCTTCAGGATGACGCATGTCCAGCAATCTCTTAAACATCGGCCTCAGCGGACTCAATGCAGCCCAGTGGGGGTTAACGACGACCGGCCAGAACATCAGCAACGCGTCGACGCCCGGCTATTCGATCGAGACGCCGGTCTATGCGGAAACCGGCGGCAGCTACACCGGTTCTGGCTATCTGCCGTCGGGCGTGTCGACGACCACCGTGCAGCGCCAGTACAGCCAGTACCTCGCGACCCAGCTGAACAACGCGCAATCGTCGAGCAGCGCGCTGTCCGCCTATAACACGATGATCACGCAGCTGAACAACCTGGTCGGCAGTCCGACTGCGGGGATCGCGAGCGCCATCACCGGTTATTTCACGGGTTTGCAGAACGTCGCCAACGGCGCGTCCAGCGTCTCGACGCGCCAGACCGCGATGAGCGATGCGCAGACGCTCGCGAACCAGATCAACGCCGCCGGCGAGCAGTACGACCAGTTGCGCTCGAGCGTCAACACCCAGCTGAGCAACGCGGTCACGCAGATCAACAGCTATACGCAACAGATCGCCCAGTTGAACACGCAGATCACCGCGGCGAGCAGCCAGGGTCAGCCGCCGAACCAGTTGCTCGACCAGCGCGATCTGGCGGTATCGAACCTGTCGCAACTGATCGGCGTGTCGGTCGTGCAGAACAACGGCGGCTATAGCGTGTTCATGTCCAACGGCCAGCCGCTCGTGTCCGCTGGCAACAGCTTCAATCTCGGTACGGCGACGTCCGCCAGCGACCCGAGCGAACTGTCGGTCCAGTATCTCGGCCAGGCTGGCGCGAAGCCGGCGCCGACGCCGCAGACATTGTCCGACACCAACGTGTCCGGCGGCACGCTCGGCGGCTTGCTGCAGTTCCGTTCGCAGACGCTCGATCCGGCGCAAGCGCAGCTCGGCGCCATCGCTACCAGCTTCGCCGCGCAGGTGAACGCGCAGAACGAACTCGGCATCACGCTGAACGGCACCGCGGGCGGCGCGCTGTTCACGGTCGGCTCGCCGACGGTGTATGCGAATGGGCAGAACACCGGCAACGCGTCGCTTTCCGTGTCGTTTGCCGACGCAACGCAGCCGACCACCAGCGATTACACGCTGTCGTACAACGGCACCGCCTACACGCTGACCGACAACGCGACCGGCAGCATCGTGGGCTCGGCGACGAACCTCACCAACCCGATCGGCGGGCTGCAGTTCTCAGCCACCGGCACGATGAAGGCCGGCGACTCGTTCTCGGTCGAACCGACGCGCGGCGCGCTGAACGGCTTCGCTTTGACGACCACGTCGCCGTCGGCGATCGCGGCGGCCTCGCCGGTGCTGGCGTCGGCCTCCGCGTCGAATACCGGCAGCGCGGCGATCACGCAGGGCACCGTCACGGCGGGCTACAGCGCGCCGACCACGGCCTCGACCATCACCTACACCGCGGGCACGGGCCTGACGGGCTTCCCGTTGAATTCGGTGGTGACGGTGGCCGGCACGCCGCCCACTTCGTACACGATCACCTCGGCGACGACCGCCGTGCCGTACTCGCCCAGCTCGGGCGCGACGCTGACGATCGACAACCCGACCAACTCGGCCGTTGCCGGCAGCATGAACGGCGTGACGGTCACGCTCAGCGGCACGCCCGCGGACGGCGACACGTTCTCGATCGGTCCGAACACCGGCGCGACCAACGACGGCCGCAACGCGCAACTGCTGTCGAACCTGACCACCTCGAAGGTGATGTCGGGCGGCACGTCCACGCTGACGAGCGCGTACGCGACCTACGTGAACAACATCGGCAACCAGGCGAGCCAGGTGCAGACTTCGAGCACCGCGCAGGCCTCGCTCGTCACGCAGATCACCGCCGCGCAGCAGTCCGTGTCAGGTGTCAATATCAATGAGGAAGCAGCTAACCTGCTTCAGTATCAGCAGCTCTATCAGGCCAACAGCAAGGTCATCCAGACCGCGCAGACCCTGTTCCAGACGTTGCTCGGCATCTTCTCGTAAGGCGTTGAACCATGCGTATCTCCAGCTCGCAATACTTCAGCATGAACGTCGAGACAATGAGCAACCAGCAGGCTCAGTTGTCCCAGATCTACCAGGAAATCTCGAGCGGCATCAGCCTGAACACGGCGGCCGACAATCCGCTCGGTGCGGCCCAGGCGGTGCAGTTGAGTTCGACGGCGACGGCGCTGTCGCAATACACCACCAACCAGAGCGCCGCGCTGTCGTCGCTGCAGGCCGAGGACTCGACGCTCAGCGGCGTGATCAGCACGCTGCAAAGCGTGAACACACAAGTGCTCAGAGCGAGCGACGGTGGCCTGAACGATTCGAACCGCAGCGCCATTGCCGCCGAGCTGACAACCCTGCGCGACCAGTTGCTGACCTACGCCAACGCGACGGACGGCGCGGGCAATTCGCTGTTCTCCGGATTTCAGAACAGCACGCAGGCATTTACGACCGACCCGAGCGGCAACGTCGTCTATTCGGGCGATACCGGCACGCGCACCGTGCAGGTCACCGACAGTAACCAGGTGGCGACCGGCGACAACGGGCTTACCGTGTTCATGAGCGTCGGCGCGGTCAATGCGGAGCCGGTCGCCGGCGGCAGTTCGACCAACCAGGGCACCGGCGTGATCGGCTCGGTGACGGTCAACGATCCGACCAATGCAGCGAACGCGGACGCGTATCAGATCCAGTTCACCGGCAGCGGCGCGGCGCAGACCTATACCATCACGGACACGACCACCGGCGTCGCAGGCACGCCGCAAGCCTATACCGATGGAGCCAACATCACGATGGGCGGTCAGACTGTCGCGATCACCGGCACACCGGCCGACGGTGACACCTTTACGGTCAAGACGGCCAAGCAGGCGGGCACGGACGTGTTCGCCAACATCAACGCGATGATCGCCGCACTGCAACAGCCGGTGACGGGGAATACTGCGGCGACCGCGAACCTGCAGAACGCGCTGAACACTGGCCTCACGCAGTTGTCCAACACGCTGAGCAACGTGACGGCGGTGCAGGCGTCCGTGGGCGGGCGCGAGCAGGAGGTGAAGGCGCTGCAAACCGTCACGCAGACCAACTCGCTGCAAACGCAAAGCAACCTCGCGGACCTGACCCAGACCGACATGGTGGCGACGATCAGCAAGTACACAATGCAGCAGGCGGCATTGCAGGCTTCGCAGCAAGCGTTCGTGCAGATCCAGAACATGTCGCTGTTCCAGTACATCAACAACTGATGCACGAACGCGACAGAAAAAAACCGGCGCGAGCCGGTTTTTTTATGCCGTGAATTCCGGCGCGAAGGGTCTGCCGAGCCGCGGCCTTATCGCAAGCCCGCCGCAACCCGCCCCATCTCGTCGATGCCGCCGTCGAACAGCCGCACGAAGAACGGGATCATGTTCGGCAGCATCAACTGCACCAGCAGCAGACCGACCAGCATCGTGAGCGGAAAGCCGATCTGGAACACGCCGATCTGCGGTGCGGCGCGATTGAGAATGCCGAGCGCGAGGTTGGCGATCAGCAGCGCCACCACCACCGGCAGCGACAGCAGCAAGCCCGCCGCGAAGATCGAGCCGCCCCAGTTCGCAAGCGTCTGCCAGCCGTGCGGCGCGAGCAGGTTCGCCGACACCGGCACCGACTGGAACGTCGTCACCAGCGCGGCCAGCATCTGCAAGTGGCCGTCGACGGAGAGAAACACCAGCATCGCGATGGTCGTCATGTAGCGCGAGATCACCACGCCCGAGCCGGTCGCCTGTGCGTCGAAGAAGGTCGCGAAGCCGAGGCCCATGCCGAGGCCGATGAAGTAGCCGGTGGCGTCGATCGCCTGGAAGACCACTTGCATCGTCACGCCGAGCGCGATGCCGATCAGGAACTGGTTGACGAGCACCCACACGCCGGCCGCCGAAAACACCGTGACTTGCGGCATGGCGCCGATGGTCGGCGCGACGATGATCGTGGTGAAAGCGGCAAGGCCGATCTTCACACGGGCGGGCATCGACACGTTGCTGAACACCGGCGCGGTGGCGATCAGCGCGGCGATCCGCGCGAACGGCCAGAGGAACGCGGTCAGCCAGCCGTTCAGTTGAGCGTAAGTGACCGTGAACATGGCGAGGGAAGTGGCGGCGCGCCGCTCAGTTGACGAGCGTCGGAATGCTGGTGAGCGTGTGACGCAGATAGTCGAGCATCGTCGTCAGCATCCACGGGCCGGCGATCACCATCGTGACGGCGATCGCGAGCAGCTTCGGAATGAACGAGAGCGTCGATTCGTTGATCTGCGTGGCCGCCTGGAACAGACTCACCACCAGGCCGACGACCAGCGCGACCAGCAGGAGCGGGGCGGCCAACAGCAGGCCGACATACATCGCCTGGTGGGCCAGCGTCATGACTGCTTCAGGTGTCATGGTGAGTGCGCCAAAAAATGCGGGTTAAACGAAACTCTGCGCGAGCGAGCCGAGCAGCAACTGCCAGCCGTCGACCAGTACGAACAGCATCAGCTTGAACGGCAGCGAGATGGTGGCGGGCGACACCATCATCATCCCCATCGACATCAGCACGCTCGCCACCACCATGTCGATGATCAGGAACGGGATGAAGATCGTGAAGCCGATCGTGAAGCCGGTCTTCAGTTCGCTGGTCACGAACGAGGGCACGAGGAGCGACAGCGGCACGTCTTCCGGACCCTGCATCGGCGCCGCGTGCGAGATGCGCGCGAATAGCGCGAGATCGCTTTCGCGGGTCTGGCGCAGCATGAACGTCTTGAACGGCGCGACGCCGCGCGAGACCGCCTGGTCCATCGAGATCGTGCCGTCGGAAAACGGCTTGTAGCCCTCACTGTAGGCCTTGTCGAGCACCGGCGACATCACGAACAGTGTGAGGAACAGCGCGAGACCGACCAGCACCTGATTCGGCGGCGTGGTAGTCGTGCCGAGCGCCTGACGCAGCAGCGACAACACGATGATGATGCGCGTGAAGCTCGTCATCATCAACACCATCGCCGGGAGGAACGACAGCATCGTGAGCAGCAGCATCGTCTGCACGCTCAGCGAGTAGGTGGTGCCGCCGTTCGGACCGGGGCTCGTGTTGAAAGCCGGCAGCCCGGCGGTTTGCGCGAACGACAGCGTCGGCAGCGCGAGCATCAGCGTGGGCACGACGAGGGGCAGCGCGAGTGGCGCGACACGGCGCAATACTTTGAGTGCGGCTTGCACCGGGGCAGGGCGTGCGTCACGCAGCGACGAAACGCTGACTTGCATGGAACTGAACTGCATTACCGGTCCCCGCCGCCGTGCGCGTTGAAACGTTTGCCTACTTCACCTTTCAAAGCGTCGCGAAAGCGTTGAGCGAAGGTGCCCGGCAGCGGTGCGCGAGCAGCGCCGTTTTGCGGGGCCGTAACGGCGACGCTATCGGGCGTGGCGGAGCCCGCGGGCATCGTATGCAGGAGACGCACGTTGCCGGGCGCCGCGCCGAGCACGAGCCACGTGTCGCCGATCTCGACGACCGCGACGCGCTCCTTGCCGCCGAGCGACGCAGCGCCGACGGTCTTCACGAGCCCGCTGCGCTGGCCCGGCTGCAGGCCGAAGCGGCGCGCGAGCCACGCGCAGCCGAACACCAGACCGATCACGACCAGCAGGCCGACGATCGTTTGCAATACCGCGCCGACGCCGAGCGCCGGAACGGACGAGCCGGCGCCGACACCCGAAGCGATGTTCGCGGCGTTGTTGACCGCGTTCATGTCGGCGGCGTGCGCCGACAGGGGCACGGCGAGCGCCACCGTGGCGACCACGCCGGCGCGAAGCAGGGCTTCGCGCGAAGCGTTCAGCACGGCGCGTGCGGTCAAGCGTTTCATCGATTCAACTTCCGGATGCGTTCGGACGGCGTGATGATGTCGGTCAAACGGATGCCGAACTTGTCGTTCACGACCACCACTTCGCCCTGGGCGATCAGGCAGCCGTTGACCAGCACGTCCATCGGTTCGCCGGCGAGGCCGTCCAGCTCCACCACCGAGCCCTGGGCGAGTTGCAACAGGTTGCGGATCGCGATCTTGGTGCGACCGAGTTCGACGGTCATCTGGACCGGAATGTCCAGGATCATGTCGATGTCGTTGCGCGTCGAGGTCGGCTCGACTTTCGACAGCGGCTGGAACACGCCGGCCGTCGTCGCGCTGACTTCGGCATTGTCGTTCTGCTCGGCCAGCGCGCTGGCCCAGTCGGCCATCGCGTCATCGTCCTCGGCCGCGCCGGCGGCCAGTTGCGGCTCGCCGGCAGCCAGTTCGGCCTCGGGCTTTGCGTTCAGGTCACTCATATCCACCTTCCTTCATCGTGTCGGCTGCGCTGATCATTTTCTGGACCCGCAACGCGTACTGACCATTGAAAATTCCGTAGCCGCATTCCATCACCGGCACGCCGTCGACTTTCGCCGTGATGCGCTCGGGGATGTTGATCGGCAGAACATCGCCTTTGCGCATGTTCAGGATCTGTTCGAACGTGACCGGCACCTGCGCGAGGTCCGCGCTCAGCTCCACTTCCGCCGCCTGCACCTGCTGCGACAGCACGCGCACCCAGCGGCGGTCGATGTCCATCGCTTCGCCCTGAATCGGCGAAGAGAGGATGTCGCGGATCGGCTCGATCATCGAATACGGCATGCAGATGTGCAGCGTGCCGCCCGTCGTGCCGAACTCGATCGAGAACTGCGTGACGATCACGATTTCATTCGGCGTGGCGACGTTGGCGAACTGCGTGTGCATTTCCGAGCGCACATATTCGAACTGCAGCGGCCGCACGCTTTTCCACGACGCCGCGTAGTGCTCGAACGTCAGATTGAGCAGCTTCATGATGATGCGCTGCTCGGTCTGCGTGAAGTCGCGCCCTTCGACGCGGGTATGGAAGCGTCCATCGCCGCCGAACAGGTTGTCGACCACGAAGAACACGAGGTTCGGGTCGAACACGAACAGCGACGTGCCGCGCAACGGCTTCACGTGGACCAGGTTCAGGTTGGTCGGGATCGGCAGGTTGCGGGTGAATTCGCTGTACTTCTGCACCTTCACCGGACCGACGGAGATTTCCGCCGAACGCCGCATGAAGTTGAAAATACCGACGCGCAACAGACGCGCGAAACGGTCGTTGATGATTTCGAGGCCGGGCATCCGGCCGCGAACGATGCGTTCCTGCGTCGCGATGTTGTACGGGCGTACGCTCGAGCGGTCGCTTTGCTCGGCTTCCGAGTCGGACTCGCCGGTGACGCCCTTGAGGAGGGCATCGACCTCCTCCTGGGACATGAACTCTTCGTGGCCCATGGCTTATTCCTCGTGCGTCCCGTGGCGGTTGATGGTGGCAGCGCTAGATAACGTCACTGAGCGTTCACTGCACGACGAATTCGGTGAACAGCACGTCCTGCACGTGGATCGGCGCGGCGCCCTTTTCGGTCGGCTGCGCGATCAGCGTCTTGAGCTCTTCGGCGAGCGCGCGCTTGCCTTCCAGCGGCGCGAGATCGTCGGGGTGCTTGTTCGAGAGCGCGAGCAGGATGTGGCTGCGCACTTCCGGCATGTGCTCGGTGAGCTGCTGCTGGGAGGCGGCGTCGCCGAGCCGGAGCGTGAGGCCGATGCGCAGGAAGTGCTGCTGGCCGTCGTCCGATTGCAGGTTGACCGTCATCGATTCGAGTGGGAAGAACAGCGGCGCCGCGGTCGGCGGCGGCGCGGCTTCCGCTGAGGTCGCGGCGGGCGCGCGTTTGGACATGAAGAACCACACACCCGCGCCGGCTGCGCCCGCGGCGACGATCGCAATGAGGGCGATCAGGATGATGCGCTTCAACGGGCCCGGGGAGGCGGGCGCGGCTTGCTGGTTTGCGGTCGTGGATGCCATGTGGTTTGCTTTGCGTGCCTTTAGTGCTGGTGAGGGTGATTGTTGTTGATTTGGGCTTGGATCGATGGGTCGAAAAGAAGGGGGATTGCGGGCTATCTCTGGTTTTTGGGTTGGTTTTAGGCTGGCGTGTTTGGCTGTTTGCCTTCGGTGTTGGCCTTTCCTTGAGTTCGCGGTGGTCTATTGGCGTTGCCCCTGTGCGGGGCGGCACTTACTTTCTTTGCCGCCGCAAAGAAAGTAAGCAAAGAAAGCGGCTTCACACCGCTAATTCTTAAGCGGGTCCCCTGGCTTGGAGGGGGTAGTGGTGCATCTGGAATCAGCGCCCGCGCACATTCAGCCTTAGCGACAAGGCAGTCATTCTTCCGGCGGCGCTGCGCGCGCCGTCGCGGTCGTTCATCGAACCGGTGGAGTGCTCAGGGGCCCTCGAATCGAGAAGTCGTTGGGGGCTGCTTTCAGGTCAAGAAAAGCCCGGGCCTCCGCGCGCGTGCAATTGGCGCGCGAACGGCCGCAGGTCGCATGCAAAGGCCGCTCCGCGGCCAAGCGTCAGGCGTCAGGCGAATGTATCGACCAGCCCAACCTTGCGCTTCACCGCGACGTTGGCCACCGTGTCTATCGTGTCCGATGTGCCGCCGCCAAACGATCCGCCGCCGCTGCCGGATTTGCCGCCCGTGCGGCCCGAATCGGCGTTCTGTTGCTGGCCGCTGCTCTGGCGCGCGAAGCCGTCGCTGACGCTCGCGCTGCCCAGCCCGATGCCGTTCGATTCCATCGCCTCGCGCAGCTTCGGTAACGCCGCCTCGACCGCCTCACGTACCGACTGGTGCTGCGAAACGAACAGCGCATGCGCGTGGTTGTCGGCGACCTGCAAGACGACTTGCAGCGGGCCGAGATCCTTCGGGTTCAACGTCAGTTCGGCACTCTGCGAATGCGCGTTCGACAGGAACACCACCTTCTGGCTCAGCGCCTCTTCCCAGTCGGTCGTGCCGACCTGCGGCGCCAGTGCGTTCGCCGCTTCCGCCGCGCTCGCGGTGCCTGTGCTTTGGGCGGCGGCCGTCGTCGCGGCGCTCGCCGCGGCTTGCGTGGCGGCCAGGGCCGCAGTCGCCGCGTCGGCCGCGCTCTTGAAGGACGACAGGTTGTCGGTTTGAGCGCCAGCAGCCGTGGCCGTCAGCGTGTCAACCGCTGACTTGGCCGCCGCAGCCGGGTCGGTCAGCGTCGTCGGCGCAGCCGTCGCCGTCGTGGCGCCCTTCGATGCGTTCAAGCCCTTGCCTTCGCCGAATAGCCCGCTCGCGAGCGACTTGCCGTCCGCCGAGCCGTTCAGCCCGCCGTTCGCGCTCGCCAGTCCGCTCGCCGCTGCCGCGCCGCTCGCCAGCGCCTGCGCCGGCACCGTGCCCTGGCCGCTCGCCAGTGCGGCGAGCGCAGCCTGCAATGCGTCCTGCAACGACTTCGGATCGGTAGCGGTGGTTTTCTTGCCTGCCGCCAGGCCGGGTGTCGTGGCGGTGGCCGTGCCGGTCAGCGCGGCCGCGGCGTCGGTCAAGGCCGTGGCGGGATCGGTGGTCGTCGTGGCGCTGTTTGCGTCGGCCTGAGCTTGCGCCTGGCCCTGAGCTTGCGCGTGTGCGGCGGCCGCCGCTGCAGCCGCGCCTGCATCAGCTGGTGTCGTGTTGTTGCCGGATTTCGCCGGCGTCGTCGGGGTTTTGTCGTTCGACGCCTGCTGCGCGTGATCCGGAGATGTTGTGGATGAAGCCGCGTTCGTCGAACTGTCGCTGCTGCTGTTGCTGCTCTGCGCGTCGTTTGCCTGTTGCGTGGCGGAATCGGCCGGCGGCGCGTCGTGCACGCTCGACGAAGCCGCCGACGATGACGAAGCCTGCTGCTGGCTCGCGCTCTGCGCGGCCGCGTTGCTCTGCTGGTCGATGCTTTGCTGCAAGGTTTGCGAGAACGGCTTGGCGCTCGCCGCGGCGGCCATCGCCGCGCTGGTCGACGAGTTGCCGGCGGAGCCGAGCAGCGAACCGATTTGTGAGCCGATCTGTGAAAGAAGCGACATAAGGAATCCTGTCAATCTGTCATACGGGTGGTCGGTGAGACGGGGCGACGCTCGCCCCCTCAGATGCCTTCGGCGCGCATGCGCAGAATCCGCGCGGCGAATTCGTCGGCGTCGCGCTGATCGCGCCGCGCGACGGTTTTTGCTTCGGCTGCTTCGCCGCGCGCCTGCAGCACTTCGTAGGAGCCGAGCTTTTGCTTCTGGCGCTGCCAGTCGGGCTTCGCCGCTTCGACACGGGCGGTGGCCGTCGCGAGCAGATTGCGCTGCTGGTCGATGGCGGCGTCGAGCGTGTCGATGAACGCCTGGAAGTTGCGCATGTTGCCGGCGGGCATGCCGCTCTGGGCGGTCGTCGTGAAGCGCGAGTGGTATTCATCGCGGTACTGCACGAGCGCATCGAGCTGCGCCTCGACGTCGTTGCGCTCGCGCTGCGCGCGGCCGAGACGCTGCGCGGCGGCGTCCACATCGTCCTGCGCGAGGCCGATGAGCGTCTTGATCGGAAAGTGCTTCGCCATCGTCAGCCTCCTTGGGCAAACAGTGCGTCCAGCATCTCGACGCTGGGTTCAAAGTTTGCGCATTCGCGAAAACCTTGCTGCAAAAATGCTTCCATCCGCGGATACAGCGCGATTGCGCGATCGAGCACAGCGTCGCGCCCGCTCGAATACGCGCCGACGTTGATCAGATCGCGGTTGCGCTGATAGCGCGACAGCATCTGCTTGAACATACGCGTCTTGTTCAGATGGTTATCGTCGATCAGCGCGGTCATTGCCCGGCTAATCGACGCTTCGATGTCGATCGCCGGATAATGGCCGGCCTCGGCGAGCGAGCGCGACAGCACGATGTGGCCGTCGAGAATCGCTCGCGCGGAGTCGGCGATCGGGTCCTGCTGGTCGTCGCCTTCGGTCAGCACGGTGTAGAACGCGGTGATCGAACCGCCGCCCGCCGGGCCGTTGCCGGTCCGCTCGACGAGCGCCGGCAGCTTGGCGAACACCGAAGGCGGATAGCCCTTGGTGGCGGGCGGCTCGCCCACGGCCAGCGCGATTTCGCGCTGCGCCATCGCGTAGCGGGTCAGCGAGTCCATGAGCAGCAGCACGTGCTTGCCCTGGTCGCGGAAGTATTCGGCGAGTGAAGTGGAATACGACGCGGCCTGCATCCGCAACAGCGGCGAGACGTCGGCCGGCGCCGCGATGACCACGGAGCGCGCGAGACCTTCCTCGCCGAGAATCTGCTCGATGAATTCCTTCACTTCGCGACCGCGTTCGCCGATCAGGCCGATTACGATCACCTCGGCGCTGGTGTAGCGCGCCATGGTGCCGAGCAGCACCGATTTACCGACGCCCGACCCGGCAAAGAGCCCCATGCGCTGACCACGGCCGACGGTCAGCAGCGCGTTGATCGCGCGCACGCCGACGTCGAGCACCTTGTGAATCGGCTCGCGGTTCAGCGGATTGATGACCGGCGCGGACAGCGGCGCGTCGGCGTGCGCACCGAGCGGGCCGAGTCCGTCGAGCGGACGGCCCGACGCGTCGAGCACGCGGCCGAGCAATTCCCAGCCGACCGGCAGACGTTTCGCGCCCGCCATCGGGTCGGCGATCGGCGCGCTTTCGAGCGGATAGACGCGTGCGCCGGGCAGCAGGCCGATTACTTCGGTGGTCGGCATCAGAAACAGTTTGTCGCCGGAGAAGCCGACGACTTCGGCTTCGGCCATCGGCAGCGAACTGCCGAGCGGCAGTTCGATCATCACCTCGGCGCCGACCGACAGGCGCAGGCCGACCGCTTCGAGCACGAGGCCGGCGGCGCGCGTCAATCGTCCGCACGCGCGCAGCGGCTTCGCGATCGCATTGCGCGCGCGCAGTGCGTCGAGGCGGCCTCGCCAGGCTTGCATGTGCGGGTTGCTGTCGAGCGCGGGGTCGTAGGCTGCGTGGATGGCGGCAGTGGAGGCAGCGCCTGGAGCGGCGGAATCACGGCTCGCGGCGGTGCCCGTCGCCGGATGCGCGTGAGCCGGGTCGCGCAAGGCCGCTTCGATCGCGGCAACCGCGGCCGCGGCGGACGTCACCGAAGATGTCGCCGCCGAGGTCGCCGCGGGCATGACCCCATCCGCCGCATTCACATCCGCAAGCGCTTCGGCGCCGAACGACGCCAGCGCCAGTTCGCGTTCGAGCGGCGTCAGGTCGCTGGCGCGAATCTCTTCGAGGGTCGGCTTCACCATGTGCTCACCTTGCCGAGCGCGGCCGCGACACGTTCCCAGCGCGTGTCGATGCCGGCATCCACTTCGCCGGTGCCGGCCTGGGCGCGGCAGCCGCCGCGTTCGACCGACGCATCCGTGCGCACTGTCCAGCCGCGCGTTTGCAACTCTTCCATCAGATAGGCCTCGACGACCGGCAGATCCGCGGGACTCACGATCAGGGCCGGCGCGCCGACCAGCGCGGGTTCGGTGGCCAGCACCTCACGCGCGGCGGCGATCAGCGCGGTCGGGTCGTGCTGCACGTGCTGGCGCACCACCTGCTGCGCGATGTCCAGCGCCAGCGCGACCAGCGTTTCGGAGATCGCGCTCTGGGCGCCGTCGAGCGCCGTCTTGAAGGTCGCCGCCAATGCGGCGAGCCGCGCCGCTTCTTCGCGCGCTTCGCTCTGGCCCTGCTCGAAACCCTGCGCATGACCCTGGTCGTAACCGGCCTGGTAGCCGAGCGCCTGGCCGGCCACGTGGCCGGACGCGATGCCCTGCGCGTGCGCGGCGTCGCGCAGGCGTTCCAGTTCGGCTTCGAACGCGGCGCCGTCGTCGACTTCGGGCTCGGGCGGCGGCGCCGGCGGCACCGGATCGAACGAGGCCATCTCCCAGCGCTGGTAGGCCGAGAGGCTTGCCTTCGCCGAGGAGTTCTGATCAGACATATGCATCTTCCGCCTTGCCGCCTAGCACGATCTGACCGCTCTCGGCCAGATTGCGCACGATCTGCAGGATGCGGCGCTGTTGCGTTTCGACTTCGGAGACCCGCACCGGACCGCGTGCATCGAGGTCTTCGGCGAGCAGTTCGGCCGCGCGTTGCGACATGTTCGACAGGAACTTCTGGCGCAGCGCGGGCGGCGCGCCCTTCAGCGAGATGATCAGCGCCTCGGACTCGACTTCCTTCAGCAGCAGCTGGATCGCGCGGTCTTCCAGATCGAGCAGGTTCTCGAACACGAACATCTGATCGATGATCTTCTGCGCAAGTTCCGCGTCGTACTGGCGGACGTTCTCGATGACGCCTTCCTCGTGGTTGCTCGACATGAAGTTGAGAATCTCGGCCGCCGTGCGGATGCCGCCCATCGGGCTGCGCTTGAGGTTGTCGCTGCCGGACAGCAGGCCCGTCAGCACGTCGTCGAGTTCGCGCAATGCGGCCGGCTGGATGCCGTCGAGCGTGGCGATGCGCAGCAGCACGTCGTTGCGCAGCCGCTCGGTGAAGCAGGCGACGATTTCCGACGCCTGATCGCGGTCCAGATGCACGAGGATGGTCGCGATGATCTGCGGATGCTCGTTCTTGATCAGCTCGGCGACCGCCGCGGAATCCATCCACTTCAGGCCTTCGATGCCGCTGGTATCGCTGCCTTGCAGGATGCGGTCGATGATCGCGCCGGCCTTGTCGTCGCCGAGCGCCTTGGTCAGTACCGAACGGATGTACTCGTTCGAATCGAGCGACATGCCGGTGTGCTGCTCCGCTTCCTTCACGAACTCCTGCAGGACTTCGTCAACCTGCTCGCGGGTCACGTTCTTCAGCGCGGCCATCGCGACGCCGATCTTCTGGACTTCGCGCGGCCCGAGGAACTTGAACACCTGCGCGGCTTCTTCCTCGCCGATCGACATCAGCAGCAGCGCGCTCTTCACTACGCCTTCAGCGCTCATCGGACACCCAATTTTTCACGACGGTTGCAACGATCTTCGGATCCTGGCGCGCGATGCTGCGCGCGAATTCCAGGTTCCGCTCGTATTTGTGTTTCGCGTTTTCGAGCGCGAGCGTTTCGCTGTCGGTCTCGATCTCGACCACGGCGCCATCGCGCTCCGCAGCCGGAATGCCGTCCAGCAGAACCGGCTCGTCCGGCGAGTCCAGCGCGGCCACGGCGACCGGTTCCGGCGGCGGGAAAGCGCGGCGCAGGGCCGGCTTCACCATCACGAAGTAGAGGAACAGGGCCACCGCGCCGATGCCGAGATAGGTGGCGATCTGCTTGTAGAGCGCCAGCATGTCCGGCGTGCGCCACCACGGCAGGTTCGCATTCGGATCGATGTCGGCGGTGAACGCGCTGTTGACCACGTTGACCGAGTCGCCGCGTGCCGCGTCGAAGCCCATCGCGTCCTTCACCAGTTGCGTGACCTGCGCGAGCTTGTCGGCGGTGACCGGCTGCATGGTCACATTGCCCTTCGCGTCGGCCACCCGCAGGTAGTTCACCACCACCGCCACCGACAGACGCCGGATACCGCCCATCGGCCGGTCGACATGGCTCACAGTCTTGTCGAGCTCGTAGTTGGTGGTCGAATCCTTGCGGTCGCTGACCGGCGTGGTCGTGACGCCGCTCGCGCCATTGCCCGCCGTGATCGGCGCGGAGGCCGGTTGCGGCGGTTGGTTCGACAGCGCGCCGGGCACGCCCGAAGCGCCGCCTTGCGACATTTCGGTGGCGCTGCTCGACTGCTGGCTGCGGATCGCCGCCTGCTGCGGGTTGCCGTTCGGGCTGTAGTTTTCCGAAGTCTGTTCGCTGTGCGAGAAGTCGATGTCGGCGCTGACCTGCGAGTGCGCGTTGCCCGCGCCGAACAGCGGCGCGAGGATCGCGTTGATGCGCTGCTGCGTGTTGCGCTCGATCTGCTGGCGGTACTTCAGTTGCGTCGCGTCGAGTCCGCTGCCGGTGGTCGGCTGCGTCAGCAGGTTGCCGTCCTGGTCGAGGATCGTCACGCCATGCACCGGCATTTCCGGCACCGCCGACGACACCATGTGCGTAATCGCGACCACCTGGCCTTCGTCGAGCACGCGGCCCGGATAGAGGTTCACCAGCACGGCCGCCGACGGCGCTTCCTTGTCGCGCACGAATACCGAGGGCTTCGGAATCGCCAGATGCACGCGCGCGGACTTCACCGTCGAAATCGATTCGATCGTGCGTTCCAGTTCGCCCTCCAGCGCGCGCTGATAGTTGATCTGCTCGTCGAACTGGCTGATGCCGAACTTCTGGTTGTCCATCAGCTCGAAGCCGACCGAGCCGCTCTTGGGCAGGCCTTGCGAGGCGAGCCGCAGACGCATCTCGTGCACCTGCTCGGCCGGCACGAGGATCGCGCCGCCGTTGTCGGAGATCTTGTACGGAATGTTGGCCTGCTGGAGCGCGGCGATGATCGAACCGCCGTCGCGGTCGGACAGATTGCTGAACAGCACCTTGTAGTCCGGCGCGCGCGACCACAGGAACAGGCCCGCCACGATCGCAACCAGCAGTGCGACCGCGAAGATCAGCGGGGCGCGCGGGTTGCCGCGCATCTGCGCGAGGCCCGACAGACGCTGGGTGAAGTTGCCGCCCATGCCGCCCAGGTTGCCGCCGAGCCCGCCCAGGTCGGCGCCGGCCTGGCCGGCGCCGGCCGCGCCGGTGCCAGGCTGCGCGCCGGCCAGCCCCATGCGGGCGTCGGGGTTGATCAAAGAGTTGGCTGACGAATCCATGCGTCGGGTATCTCCGGGATGCCTTTGCGTTCTGCCGCCTGAGCGCGCCGAGGGTCGGCGGGCGTACGGACAGAGACTTTCACCCTTGAAATTATCCGCAGCGCCGCTCAACCCGATTGCTTGAATAGAGCGGGGTTTCCCCTCTACTTTCGGGGCTGTTGCGACGGGGGCGCTTGCTATGCTTCGGTTCAGATCGGTACGGCTGTGCAGTGCGGCTATAACCCGCCGGTCCTTCATTCAACGGAGAGAACATGACCATGCCCGTGAACGCGCTCTCGTCGGCGCTGCAACAGATGCAGGCGATGGCGGCGCAGGCGGCCGGCGGCACGACCCCGGCGGCCGAGCAGTCCGGCGCGGCGACCACCGGCGGCTTCGCGTCGGCGCTGAAGGCGTCGCTCGACAAGATCAGCAACGACCAGAAAACCGCGATCGGCGAATCGCAGGCGTTCGAACTGGGTTCGTCGAACGTGTCGCTGAACGACGTCATGGTCGACATGCAGAAGGCCAACGTCGGCTTCCAGTTCGGCCTGCAGGTGCGCAACAAGCTGGTTTCCGCCTACAACGACATCGCGCAGATGGCGGTCTGAGCGAGCCGCCCGCGGCTTCGCCCGGCTGAACCTGCGCGGGCCTGCACGAGCTTGCTCGACTGCCGGCAGCGCCGCCCGCGACGGCGGTGCACTCGCTGGCGTTCGCGCCTTCGCGGGCGTGGCGCAGTCGCTGCGGCCCGCATGCGGCCGGCGTGGTTCGCCATGGAGACTGGCGAGCCCCGTCGCCCATGGCGCAGGCTCGTGCGCGATACGCCCCTTATTCCTCCTTACATCGGCCTAAAGCTTTGTCGTTGCGTATCCGATAACCCGGATACAGGGCAACTTCGGGCGCTGCGATGCTCCGAACGGCCATGCCACGACCAAAACCGCAGTCTGTATGAGAAGAGGAGCGCCGATGTTTTCCCAAGGACACGCTGGAGCCAATGCGTATGCACGCGTCGGTGTCGAGACAAGTGTGATGGGCGCAAGTCCGCATCGTCTGATCGTGTTGCTGTACCAGGGTGCAAGGCAGGCGATCGCGCAGGCGCGGATGCATTTGCAGCAAGGCAATGTGGCCGAGCGTGGCATGGCGATCAGCAAGGCGATTCGCATTGTCGAAAGCGGGCTGCAGCAGTCGCTCAACCTTGAGGTGGGCGGCGAGATTGCAGAGCGGCTGAACGCGCTGTACAGCTACATGGCGCGCCGGCTGCTCGAAGCCAATATCAAACAGAGCGAGACGATGCTCGTCGAAGTCGACGGCCTGCTGGCGACGCTCGAAGAAGCATGGATCGGCATTGGCCCGGAGATCGCGCGGATGGCAGCCCAGCCGGCCGCGGAAAGCATGAGATGACATCGAACGCAGAATATTTTGCCCGCTACGAGGCGATCGCAGCGATTTCCTGCCGCATGCTGACGGCTGCCCGGCGCGCACTGTGGAACGACCTGGTCCACTTGCAGGAGGAGTACCGGCATCTGGTGGAAGCGTTGAAGGAGGCCGACTCCGATGTGAAGCTCGACGACGCCGAGCGTCTGCGTAAATACGCGCTGATCCGCCAGATTCTCGCGGACGACGCCGCCATCCGGGATCTGGCGAATCCGTGCATGGCCAACCTGTCGGCGCTGTTCGCCGGACGGCCGACGCGCGTGCTCAAGGAACTGTACGGCGCGCGCTGAGCCGGCGTGCGTACGCCGCGTCTCCGGATCGCGGAGCCAGACCGGACTGATTTGAGATTGAGCGCGCTGCCGCCAATGTGACCAAGGAATCGGCATGAACGGAATTGACACGGCCATCGCTTCGGTGCTTACGAGCCGGGTCGACAGTCTGCTCAACATCGCGCCGGGCAGTACGGCCACCTCGCAGACCGGTGCGGCGGGTGTCGATGCCGCGCCGATTACGGTATCCCCGGCCGCGCCGTCCACGCCGCCGCCTTCCGCGCAAACCGCGCTTTCCGCCGTCGCGCTGACGCTCAATGCGATCGCGCACGCGGGCGGCGAGGCCACCCTGGCGGTGCTCGGCCAGACGCCGATCTGGCCGGCCGCACCGGCGCTCGATATTGAAGTCGGCGGCTTGCCGCTGTTCGACACCTCCGCCGAGTCCACCACGCTGAAGGGAAATCCCGCCACTGCCGGCACGACGACCACGGCTGCTGCGGCCACCGCCAGTATCGCGGCAGCCCAGGTGCCGGTCGCGGCGCTCGCGGCCGCGCTCGAACGGACCGTGAGTGATACCGGTCTGTTCTACGAAGCTCATCTCGCGCAATGGCTGGCCGGCCAGCGCTCGCCGGCGGACCTCGCCGACGAGGCGCAAAACAAGCTGGTGGCGGCCGCGCAATTACCGCTCGACTGGACCAACGAAGACGGCGACGCGCCGCTGCCGAACGGCTCGATGCGGCAAGGCACCGGCACTACTTCCAATGGCGGCGTGCAGGGCGGCGCACCCGAGAACGCCGCCACGGCCCGCGCGATGCCGTCGATCCTGACCGCGCAGGCCGCACGTTTCGTCGCCGGTGAAGTGCTGGCCGATTTGCTGTCCGACCTGGCCGGCCAACCCGCGCATGCCGGGCTGCACAGCGCGGCGGCGCAAACCGCCGACACGGGCGCGGGGCAGAATTCGCCATCGATGGCCGCGGCGGTGCATCCCGCGACCGTGCCGCTGGTGAGGCAGCAACTGGATCTGCTCGCGACCGGGCAGTTTCGCTGGAGCGGCGAAGCGTGGCCGGGCGCGCGGCTCGACTGGACCATCGAGCAGGACGGCGACGAATGGGACCGCAGCGGCGGCGGCATGGCGAGCGAGGATGACCAGCCCTGGCGCACGCGCCTGACGTTGTCGCTTCCAACGCTCGGCACCGTCGACGCCGAATTGACGCTGACCGGCATGCGGCTCATGGCGCGCGTGCAGGCGAGTGCGGGCGGCGCGGCGCGGCTCGCGATGCAAGGGGAAAGCTTCCGGCAGCGGCTCGCCGCGGCGGGCATCGAACTGAACGGCCTGACGATCCGCGAGATCGGCGGTGGCGTGCCTGGCGCCGCGGCCACGGCGGCGAGCGCGGCGCAGGCGCAGGCCGCGGCATCGGCCTATGCGCGCTCGGCGTCGACGGCGGGGTCGGCTTCCGCAACCTCCGCGAGCCCGGCGGCCGACGCCGCGACGGCGGCCCGCCGCAACACGCGCGGCGCTCGCGCGCCAGCCGCGCCGGGCAACGATTTCGACTGGGATATCTGATGAGCCGCACACACCGCCGCACCGCGGCCGCGCTCGTCTACGACACGCAAAGTGGCGACCCCGCGCCGCGCGTGGTCGCCAAAGGCTATGGGCTGCTGGCCGAAATGATCGTGCAGCGGGCCAAGGAAGCGGGCCTGTATGTCCACGAGGCGCCCGAGATGGTCTCGCTGCTGATGCAGGTGGACCTCGACGCGCGTATCCCGCCACAGCTTTATCAGGCGGTGGCGGAATTGCTCGCGTGGCTGCATCGGCTGGAAAGCGGCGCCGAGGATGAACCGGCACACGGCGGCGCCACCGCGCAGGACGTGACCGACGTGGTGGCCAGCGAGATCGAGGGCGGTACGGCGCAGCGCTAGACGGCGCCCGCTCTGCGCGGCCTGGACGGATTGATCAGAAGCGCATCATCAACTTCAGCAACGCGTTGACCCGCCTGCCATACGGCGGCGCGATCCAGCCGCGCGCGTTCAGCCGCGACTGCGTCAGCACCGGCTTCATCTTCGAGAAGGTCACGAAGCCTTCATAGCCGTGATACGCGCCCATTCCGCCCGCGCCCACCCCGCCGAATGGCAGGCTTTCGCACGCGAGGTGCATCAGCGTTTCGTTGACCGCCATGCCGCCCGCGATCGTTTCGAGCGTCACGCGTTCGATTGTCGGCGCATCGTCGGCGTACAGATACAGCGCGAGCGGACGAGGGCGCGTGGTGATGTACGCGATCGCGTCGTCGAGCGTGTCGTAAGGGATGATCGGCAGCAGCGGCCCGAAAATTTCCTCCTGCATCAGCGCGCATTCGTCGGGCGCGTTCGTGACGACGGTCAGCGGGAAGCGGCGGCTCGCCGGATCGGGCGCGGTGTCGGTCAGCGCATGCAGTTGCGCGCCGCCAGCGCGGGCTTCGTCGGCGAGACGCTCGAGCCGCGCGAAGTGGCGCGGCGAAATGATTGACGTGTAATCCCGGTTGGTCGCAAAGGCGGGATACATCTTCGCCATCCGCGCGCGCGCCCGCTCGATGAACGCCTGCTCCGTGCCGCGCGGCACCAGCACGTAGTCCGGCGCGACGCAGGTTTGGCCCGCGTTGAACGTCTTGCCGGCGACGAGGTTGTCGACTGCGTTGTCAAAGCGCGCCTGCGCGCCGATGATCGCCGGCGACTTGCCGCCGAGTTCAAGCGTGACCGGCGTCAGATGCTCGGCCGCCGCGCGCATCACTTCGTGGCCGACCCTGGTCGAGCCGGTAAACAGCAGGTGATCGAACGGTTGCGCGCTGAACGCGGCGCCGAGCGTCGCGTCGCCATTGACCACCGCGACGTGATTGCGCGCGAAGGTCTGGCTGATTAGCTGCTTGAACAGCGCCGACGTTCGCGGCGTCAGTTCGGACATTTTGATGATCGCGCGATTGCCCGCGGTCAGCGCGCTGATCAGCGGCCCGGCGGCAAGCAGCACCGGATAGTTCCATGGCACGAGAATGCCGACCACGCCGAGCGGCTGCGGCACGACCTTCGCGCGCGCCGGCAGCAGCCATTTGCTGGTGCTGCGGCGCTGCGGTTTCATCCAGCGTTTGCCGTGTCTGAGCGCGGCGTCGATCTCTTCCTTCACCAGCAGGAACTCGGCGAGCAGCACCTCTTCTTTCGCGCGATTGCCGAAGTCCGCGCTCATCGCGTCGGCGAGCGCGTCGCGATTGTCGAGCATGACCTGGCGCAACGCTTTCAGATGCGTGGCGCGCGTGTCCCACGACGGGTACGGCGCGCGCAGGTAGGCATCGCGTTGATCGCGCAGTAGTGCTTCGAGCGCGGCGAGCTCGGGCAAATCCTTCTTCATGCGGGCCCACTCCCTGATTGGATGGCGGTGCGCGTTGGGTCGCGCTTATTGATCTGGCGGTATCTGCTTCGAGTGTTTCACATTGATGTAGGCGCGAATCTCACGCGGGAAACGCGCGTTCGATGATCGCCGCATGATCGAACGTGGCCGGCAGCGTGCCGTACACGCGGCCGCTTTCGCCGCAGCCCTCGGCGAGACGCGTCGTGATGAACGCGTCGGCGATCGCGGCGGGCGCATGTTCGACGAGCAGCGTGGCCTGCGCGATCAGCACGATCTGCTGGGCGATCCGGCGCGCCGACGCCTCGCGCTCATCGGCCGGGCCGTTGAGCGTGGCGGCCAGCTTGCCGAGCGCGGCGCGCAACGCCGGCTGCGCGCCTGCCTGCGCCTGCCACGCGGCGAACAGCGCTTGCGCTGCCTCCGGCTCACGCTCCAGCGCGCGCAGCACGTCGAGGCACATCACGTTGCCTGAGCCTTCCCAGATCGAATTCACCGGCGCTTCACGGTAGAAGCGCGCCATCGGACCGGTTTCGACGTAGCCGTTGCCGCCCCAGACTTCCATCGCCTCACCGGTGAATTCCAGCGCCCGCTTGCAAACCCAGTACTTCGCCGCCGGCGTGACGATGCGCCGCCACGCGCGCTCGGCGGGTGAGCTGGACGAAGCGTCGGCGGATGCCTCGAACGCGCGCGCGAGGCGCATGAACAGCACCGTTGCCGCTTCGGACTCCAGGGCGAGATCGGCCAGGACGTTGCGCATCAGCGGCTGGTCGGCCAACTGCCGGCCGAACGCGCTGCGATGGCGCGCATGGTGGATCGCCTGCACCAGCGCCGCGCGCATCAACGCCGCGCTGCCGATCACGCAATCGAGCCGCGTGTAGTTCGCCATTTCGATGATGGTCGGCACACCGCGCCCTTCGTCGCCGATCATGACGCCGAACGCGTCGAGGAATTCGACTTCGCTGCTCGCATTCGAGCGATTGCCGAGCTTGTCTTTAAGACGCTGAATCTGCACGGTGTTCTTGCGGCCGTCCGGCGCGAAACGCGGCACGTAAAAGCACGACAGGCCGGTGTGATCGTCGGTGCGCGCGAGCACGAGATGGGCGTCGCACTGCGGCGCGGAGAAAAACCACTTGTGCCCGACGAGCCGGTAGGCGCCGTCGCGCCCCCCGGCGGCGAGCGCATGCGCGTGAGTCTGGTTGGTGCGCACATCCGAGCCACCCTGTTTCTCGGTCATACCCATGCCGATCATCGCGGACGTTTTCTGCGTGAGCGGCACGTCGCGCGGATCGTGCTCGCGGGAGTAGAGCTTGTCGCGCAACGTATCGAACAAGCCGGGCTCGCGCTGCAATACCGGGATGCTGGCGAAGGTCATCGTCAACGGACAGAGCGAACCGGATTCGAGCTGCGCATGCAGAAAGTAGCCGGCGCAGCGTGCGGCCATCGCGCCGTTTTGCGGATCGGAGAACGGCAGCGCATGCAGTCCCTCGCGTCGCAAAAGCGAAAGCAGCGTATGCCACGAGGGATGGAACTCCAGCGCGTCGATGCGCTCGCCGCGCGGGCTGTGCGTGAACAGTTCGGGTGTGTGACGGTTGGCCAGTTCAGCGAGCGCCAGCGTCTCGGGGGCGGTGAGCGCCGCGCCATGCCGCAGCAGGGCTTCGCGATGCCAGCCGGCACCGTCGCGTTCGAGGGCGGCGGACAACGCGACGTCGCTGGAAAAGAGGTTGTAGTCCGCTAGCGGCGGGACCTGATTCGTCACGTCGTGCGTCTGGCCGAAGTGATGCCGTTCCATGTGCTGTCTCCGTTCACCGCAGGCTCGCCGGTGCTGATCGACGGGAGCTGCGACGGTGTGCCGTTTAATCGCCGCGTGTCGTGCCGCACGCTGGGGGAGGGCGCCGGCCGCGCCCTGTTTGAATGACGTGCGCGGCCGGCTGGCGGGCGGGCGCGCGTCTTTCATCATAGGGGCGCGGCCGCGCTTGCGTTTAGAGGAATCGCTCTGGCGCGCAGGCGGCGCGGCCTTGGAGCGCTCCTTACAATGCCGCTGAAACACACGTAGACAAGTGTGCATGAGACAGGGTGCGCGAGCAACGCGGCCCCTCAGGAGGAGCGGATGCAATACGACTACATCATTGTCGGCGCGGGCTCGGGTGGCTGCGCGCTGGCGAGCCGTCTCGCGGATAGCTGCCCCGATGCGACGATCGCACTGATCGATGCCGGTCCGCACACTGACCGCAATCTGTTCGTGAACATGCCGCTCGGCGTGGCGGCCGTGGTGCCCAACAAACTCAAAACCAATTACGGCTATCTGACGACGCCGCAGCCAGGCTTGGGCGGGCGGCAAGGCTATCAGCCGCGCGGGCGCGGCGTCGGCGGATCGAGCGCGATCAACGCGATGATCTATACGCGCGGCCATCCGCTCGATTACGACGAATGGGCGCAGCTCGGTTGCGATGGTTGGTCGTGGGCCGAGGTGCTGCCGTACTTCCGCCGCGCCGAAGGCAACGAGCGCGGCGCCGACGCGTGGCACGGCGACGCCGGCCCGCTCACCGTTTCCGACTTGCGCTACCGCAATCCGTTTTCGACGCGCTTCGTGCAGGCCGCGCTCGAAGCCGGCTACCAACCGAATCGCGATTTCAACGGGGCGGACCAGGAAGGCATCGGCTTCTACCAGGTGACGCAGCGCGATGGCCGCCGCTGCAGCGTCGCGCGCGCTTATATCTACGATCGCGCGCGCTCCAATCTGCACACGATCGCCGATGCGACCGTGCTGCGCGTCAACTTCGACGGCAAACGCGCGAGCGGCCTGGAGATCGTGCGCGGCGGCCGCACCGACACGCTCGAAGCGCGCGCCGAGGTAGTGCTGGCGGCGGGCGCGTTCAATTCGCCGCAACTGCTGATGTGCTCGGGCATCGGGCCGGCGGCGCATCTGCAATCGCTCGGCATCGCCGTGCTGCACGACGCGCCGGAGGTCGGCCAGAACCTGATCGATCACGTCGATTTCACGATCAACAAGCGGGTTGCGTCGATCGAGCCGACGGGTTTTTCGGTGCGCGGGATTGCGCGGATGCTGCCGCAGTTCGTCACTTTCATGCGCCACGGGCACGGCATGCTGTCGAGCAACGTCGCCGAGGCGGGCGGTTTTCTGAAGAGCCGGCCGACGCTCGCGCGGCCCGATCTGCAACTGCATTTCTGCGCGGCGATCGTCGACGATCACAACCGTCACATGCATTGGGGCCACGGCTACTCGCTGCACGTGTGCGTGTTGCGCCCTCACAGCCGCGGCATGGTGACGCTCGCGAGTGCCGATGCGCGTACCGCGCCGGTCATCGATCCACGTTTTTTCAGCGACGCGCGCGATCTCGATCTGCTGGTGGACGGCGTGAAGATGGCGCGGCGCATTCTCGATGCGCCGTCGCTCGCGCTGCATGGCGGCGCCGAGTTGTACACGCATGCGGGACAGTCGGACGCGCAATTGCGCCAAACCATCGCCGGGCACGCGGACACGATCTACCACCCGGCGGCCACCTGCCGGATGGGCGGCGACGCTCGCTCGGTGGTCGATCCGCAACTGCGGGTGCGCGGGGTGAGCGGCTTGCGGATCGTCGATGCCTCGGTGATGCCGACGCTGATCGGCGGCAACACCAATGCGCCGACGGTGATGATCGGCGAGCGCGCGGCCGAGCTGATCGCGGCCAGCCGCCGTGATGGCGCGACGGGGCTGAGCACGTCGCCAGCGGGCATCGGCGGCATGGCGGCGCGGGCCGCCTGAGCACATCAAAGTCCCCAATCTGTTTTCATTTTCAGGGCAAATTTGAACAACGTCGGTCAATTGTCATAAATTGTCCAGCTTCGATTTTGAGATTCCTCAGCTCCTATAATCGCGCCGCGAAAAAGAGCGCGTCATGTGGCGCGCCCGGAATTTCAAGGAAGCGAAGCAATGAGTCTCAATGTGATCCAGTTGGTTCAGTCCGTGCTGACGGACGATATCGTGCGGCAACTCGGCGCACGCCTGGGGCTGCCGGCGGAAACCGCCCAGAAAGCGTTGACTGCCACCGGCCCCGCGCTCGTCGCAGGCCTGATGCACAAGGGGGCGACGCTCGAAGGTGCGCGCTCGCTGTTCACGACGATCCTTTCACCGGAGGTGGACGGGCACATCGCCGAACAGTTGCCGCATCTGCTCGCCAGCACGAGCGGTTTGAACCAGCTGGAAACCGTCGGGCGCCAACTGCTCGAACGCGGGCTCAATCGCCCAACCGATCTGGTCAGCGACGAGGTCGCCCGGCAAACCGGCGCGCCCGCGCACGCCGCGCATGCGATCACGGGCATTGTGGGCGCAACGCTGTTCGGCGTGCTCAAGCGGCATCTGCTCGACGGCCGGGGCAATGTCGGCCAGTTGCCTGCTTTGCTGAGCCAGCAGCTTCCCGTCATTACGCCGTATCTGAACGACCATCTGCTGGGCGCGCTGGGCGTGGGCGGCCTGAGCGCGTTCACCGGCAGCATCCTGTCGCAACTCAAAGCGGTATCGGCGCATATCGACCAGCCCACACCGGCCGGCAAGCCGGTGCCGGAAATGCTGGCGCCGATCCACGTGCCGGCGGACGCGGTGGTGCGCGAAGAGCGCCGGTCGCACGCGTGGCTCTGGTGGCTGCTGGCGGCCGTCGCGGCCGTGCTGGCTTTTCTGTTTTTGCGCGGCTGCCACGGCGGGTCAGGCGGCGGCGAGGCGATTTCCGCGACTAGCGGCGCGCAAACGGCTGTTGCTGCGCAGCCGGCTTCCGCAGCGCGCGTAGCGTCGGGGACGCCAGCCACCGCCACGGCAGCGAGCAGCGATGCCGCCGCGTCGACGGTCGAAGCCAGCGCCGCCGCGGCGAGCGCCGCCAGCGCGCCAGCCGCCGCGCTCGAGCCGACCAAAGACAGCCAGCTCGCCTTTACCGTCAACGCCGCCGGCAAGCCGACGCTCACCGCCACGGTCGGCAACGAAGCGGAAAAGACCCAGTTGATCGACGAACTGACGAAGCGGCTGGGCGTCGCCAATGTTGTCCAGAACGTCACGGTCGATCCGCAGGTGAAGCCCGCCGACTGGCTCGCGCATCTCGACGGCCTGTTTCCGTTGATGGCGCTGCCGGGCGCTGAAGTGAAAGTGGACGGCACGCGCGTCGAACTCAGCGGCAGCGCGGCCGACACGAAGCTCGGCTGGCTCGGCAAGCTGAAGTCGCTGTTCGGCGCGTCGTATCACATCGGTACGTTCGATGTCGCGCACGCGGTCGCCGACGCCACCGAAAACTTCCGCAGCGCGGTCAAAGGATTGTTCGCACCCGATAGCACGTGCGTGGCGGCGGACATCGTTAAGGTGCTGAATCTGCAGGTAATCAATTTCGCGAGCGCGAGCGCCCGTGTGCCGGCTTCGGCGGTGGAAGACCTGAACCAGTCGGCGCGGGGGTTGAACGCCTGTGTGCACAACGGTAAGACGGTGCGGCTCGAAGTGGCCGGCTATTCGGATAACGTCGGCGGCGCGCAAGCCAATCTGCAACTGTCGAAGAAGCGCGCCGAGGCGGTTCGCGCGTATCTCGTCAACGCAGGTGTGCCGGCCGACTCGTTGATCGCGCAAGGCTACGGCGATGCGAATCCGGTCACGAGCAACGACACGGCTGGCGGGCGCTTCACCAACCGTCGCATCGAATTCGTCGCGCAGCCGTAATTGGCTGCGTCACGCGCGGGCATCGGATGCCGGCCGGCATTCTGTCATTCGGCGGGCGGAGTTCGCGTCGGCGGCGCGATGCCCGTCATGCCGATGCCCGGACCCAGCATGAAATCGTCGCCGGCCTGGCCGGGCAACGCCTCGCGCGCGACGTCGAGCCACGCGCGCGCGGCATGCGACAGATAACCGTTGCGGCGCCAGCCGATCGCCATTTCCCACCGAATCTCCGGGTCGACCACCGGCAGGCAGGTGAACTGCGCCGGGTCGAGCCGGCGGCAATACGGCGCGGGCAGCAGCGCGATGCCGACGCCGGCCAGCACCAGCGCCGCCATGAAATCCCAATGCCCGCTTCGCCCGACGATGGTCGGCGCGAACCCCGCCGTGCGGCACGCGTTCAGCACGACATCGTTGAGCGCGAGGCTCTCGCCGTAGAACACGAACGGTTCGCTGGCGAGTTGCGCAAGCGGCACCTCGTGCAAGTGATCCCAGCGCGAGCCGGTACGCGCGACGAGCCAGAGCAACTGGCGCGTCATCGGCAGCACCTCGATGTTTTCCGGGTCGACCGGTTGCAGCACGCCACCCAACTCCAGCTCGCCGTTGATCAGCGCCGCTTCGATCGCGCGCGAGCCCTGCTCGAAAAGCTTCAGCTCGATCTTCGGATAACGCTGGCGGAACGCAGCGATGGCCGGCGTGAACAGCGAGCCGCCCATCGGCGGAATGCCGATGGTGAGCTCGCCACGGCCGAGCGTGTCGAGATCGTTCAGTTCCGCCTGCAATTGCGCGTGCGCCGCCAGCACGTCCTGACCGCGCTGGTAGACGATACGGCCAGCATCGGTCAGCACCATCTGACGACCGTCGCGCAGCAATAGCGGTGAGCCGATCTCGTCTTCCAGTGACTTGACCATCTTGCTGATGGTCGGCTGCGTAACGAACATCTGCTCGGCCGCGACGGTGAAGCTCTGTTGACGAACCACTTCGACGAAATACCGCAGCGCACGTAGTTCCACGATCCCGGCCTCCGGAATTCCAAATTGGAATGATTTGAATGATTGTAAGTCATTATATTTATGTTGCGGTGCAACCTATACTGGCTTTCATTCGAAGTCACCCAGGGATTCCCATGACGACGCCCGTTCCCGCTTACACCGCCCGTGCCCACGCCGGCCGCGCCAGCGGTGCGTTGCGCGTCGCGCGGATCGTCGTGCAAAGCGCCGCGCTGGCGGGTCTGTGGGTCGTCGCCGATTTCGCCGTGCGCATGCTCCACCTGCCGGTGCCGGGCGGCGTGGTCGGCCTGGTCGTGTTGCTCGCGCTGCTGTTTTGCGGTGGTATCGCGCCGCGCTGGGTCAAGGCCGGCGCGGACTGGCTGCTGTCCGACATGCTGTTGTTCTTCATTCCGGCCGCGGTTGCCGCCGTGCAGTACGGCGGGCTGTTCCGCGAGGACGGCTGGCGTCTCGCGCTGGTGGTGGTCGGCGGCACGCTGATGGTGATGATCGCGGTCGCCTTCGCGGTCGAGCAGGCTGCCCGCCTCGAGCGGCGCCTTGCGCTGCGCCGCGTGATGGTCGCGCGGCACGCGGCGCGCACCTGAGTTTTCCTGATCTGCCATTGCCGCCCAAGCCCCCTCGATGAGCACGCTCTATTCGTCCCTGTTCGCCGACGATGCCTCGCGTCTGATCGCAGCCGGCTGTTTCGTGCTGACGGTGGCGCTGTATTTCGCGTCGAAGGCGCTGTACGCGCGCTTCAGATCGCCGTGGCTGACGCCGCTGCTGGCAGTGCCGGCCGTGCTCGCGGCGATTGTCGTGCTCGCGCACATTCCGTATCCCATCTACTTCCAGGACACGCGCTGGCTGATGTGGCTGCTCGGGCCCGCGACCGTTGCGTTCGCGGTGCCCATCTACGAATACCGTGAACTGCTGAAGCGGCACTGGATTTCGCTGACGGTCGGCGTGACGGTGGGGATCGTCGTGGCCGTTGGCGGCTCGTTGATGCTCGCGAAGCTGCTGCATCTGTCGCCGGAGTTGCAACGCAGCCTGATGACCCGCTCGGTGTCGACACCGTTCGCGCTCGCCGTCTCCGACCGGATCCACGCACCGCGGGATCTCACCGCGCTCTTCGTGATCGCCACGGGTGTCTGCGGGATGCTCTTCGGCGAACTCGTGCTGGGTCTCGTGCCGCTGCGCACGCGACTCGCGCGCGGCGCGCTGTTCGGTGCGGCGGCGCATGGCGTGGGGACAGCGAAAGCGCGCGAGCTCGGTAGCGAAGAAGGCGTGGTCGCCAGTCTGACCATGATGATCGCCGGCGTGGTGATGGTGCTGCTCGCGCCGATGCTGGGGCTGCTGCCAATTTAAGGCAGCGGCCCGCCGATCAGGTCGTCGAGACGCCGCGTTTTCAAGATGGACGCCGCGAGAAGCGGGCTAACATCGACGGCTTTCCAACGTCGACCCACACGCCCGCTTCAACTCATGATGCCCGTCTCGATCCTCATTCCCTGCTACAACGGCGCGGCCACGCTCGCTCGCGCGTTGCAAAGCTGTCTGATCCAACCTGAAGCCGCGCAAATCGTCGTGGTGGACGACGGTTCGACCGATGCGTCCGCGGAAATCGTCGCCCATTACGGCCGCCTCGATCCGCGTGTGGGTCTGCTGTGCATGCCGTACAACGGCGGCGCGGCGCGGGCGCGTAACTGGGGCGCGCTGCACGCCTCGCACGATCTGCTCGCCTTCCTCGACGCCGACGACGAATACCTGCCCGGCGCACTGCACGCAGCAAGCGCGTTCCTCACGCAGAATCCGGCGGAAGTCTCGGTGCGGCTCGACGTCGAGTACACGGATTTTCCCGTCGAACTCACCGCGCATCCCGACTTCGCGTTACACGCGCAGACGCTCAGCAATACGGTGCCGAGCAGCCTGATCATCCGCCGTGCAGTGTACGCAGCGCTCGGCGGCTTTCCGATGGACGATGCGTTTCGACGCCTGGGCGGCGAAGACGGCGCGTTTTCGTGGGCGCTGCGCGAGATTTTCGGCAACCCGCGTCTCGATGACGTGAAGCGCGTGCGCATGCATTACCACGCAGGCATCCACGCCGAACGCTACTTCCGCGTTGCGCTCGGACTGCAGATTCCGGCCGCGGCCGATATCGCCGATGCGTTCCGCTTCTCCCGGCAGTTCCTCAACACCGCTCGCGCGGGCATCGGGCGATTGCGCGCGGCGCGGGTGATCGAAGGCTGACGCCTGCCAGGCGGGCTCCGCCGCCACGCTCCCCACCCCATCCCGCCGCTGCGCGATCCACGCCGCGCCCGCGCGCCCCGAAGCCATCTCGATTTGCTACAATCGCCGTTCGTCTTCGAGGAGCGTTGCGACGGGTACCGCGAATCAGCATATTCGCCGGCCGCCCGCCAGGCTCGAAGGCTTCAATCGGAGGGGTCGGACGCGCATCGCGCTGTCCTATCTACCGCATCGAACCGCGCTCACGTCAAATTTCTAGTCAATTTCTTAGAAAGGAGGGCGTGATGAACGCCGCAGTTATCGATTCGCAAGCTTCCAAAGATTTCATCGTTGCCGACATGTCGCTTGCCGACTGGGGTCGCAAGGAACTCACCATTGCCGAGACGGAAATGCCCGGTCTCATGCAAACGCGTGAAGAGTACAAGGCGCAGCAGCCGTTGAAGGGCGCGCGCGTCGCAGGTTCGCTGCACATGACGATTCAGACCGGCGTGCTGATCGAGACGCTCACCGCGCTCGGCGCCGATGTCCGCTGGGCTTCGTGCAACATCTTCTCGACCCAGGACCATGCCGCTGCGGCCATCGCGCAAGCCGGCACGCCGGTGTTCGCGTTCAAGGGCGAATCGCTCGACGAATACTGGGAATTCTCGCACCGCATCTTCGAATGGCCGAATGGCGAATTCGCCAACATGATCCTCGACGACGGCGGCGACGCCACGTTGCTGCTGATCCTCGGCTCGAAGGCGGAGAAAGACCGTTCGGTCATCTCGAAGCCGACCAACGAAGAAGAAGTCGCGCTGTACAAGTCGATCGCGAAGCACCTCGACGCGGACCCGACGTGGTACTCGACGCGTCTGTCGCACATCCAGGGCGTGACGGAAGAAACCACGACCGGCGTGCACCGCCTGTATCAGATGGAAAAGGAAGGCCGCCTGCCGTTCCCGGCGATCAACGTCAACGACTCGGTCACGAAGTCGAAGTTCGACAACCTGTATGGCTGCCGTGAGTCGCTGGTCGACGGCATCAAGCGCGCGACCGACGTGATGATCGCGGGCAAGATCGCGGTGGTCGCCGGTTACGGCGACGTGGGCAAGGGCTGCGCGCAATCGCTGCGCGGTCTGGGCGCCACCGTGTGGGTGACCGAAATCGATCCGATCTGCGCGCTGCAGGCGGCGATGGAAGGCTATCGCGTCGTGACGATGGAATACGCCGCCGACAAGGCCGACATCTTCGTGACGGCCACCGGCAACTACCACGTGATCGGCCACGACCACATGAAGGCGATGCGCCATAACGCGATCGTCTGCAACATCGGTCACTTCGATTCGGAAATCGATGTCGCGTCGACCCGTCAGTACCAGTGGGACAACATCAAGCCGCAAGTCGACCACATCATTTTCCCGGACGGCAAGCGCGTGATCCTGCTGGCCGAAGGCCGCCTCGTGAATCTGGGTTGTGCGACGGGGCACCCGTCGTTCGTGATGTCGAACTCGTTCACGAACCAGACGCTCGCGCAGATCGAACTGTTCACGCAGGGCGAGAAGTACGAGAACAAGGTGTACGTGCTGCCGAAGCATCTGGACGAGAAGGTCGCCCGTTTGCATCTGGCGCGCATCGGCGCGACCCTGACCGTGCTGTCCGACGATCAGGCCGGCTACATCGGCGTCGACAAGAACGGTCCGTTCAAGCCGAACCACTACCGTTATTAAGCACGCGGGCGGTTTTCGCATGACGGCTTGAAGACAGGGCGGCGCGTAATGCGCCGCTTCGTTCGCCATGCCCTCATTTTCCCGTGCTTTTTCCGTCAATGGACATCCTGCCGACAAGGAGCTCTACATGACCGTGCTGTTGACCTGGCTGATCAACGCGCTTGCGCTGCTGATCATCACCTATCTCGTTCCGTCGATCCATATCCGCAGCTTCGGCACCGCCTTGCTGGTCGCGGTGGTGCTCGGGTTGATCAACACGATCCTGCGCCCGGTGCTGATCCTGCTGACGCTGCCCGTCACGATTCTCACGCTCGGACTCTTCATTCTGGTGGTCAATGCGCTGTGCTTCTGGCTGTGCGCGTCGCTGCTGAAGGGCTTCGAAGTGTCGGGATTCTGGTCGGCGTTCTTCGGCTCGATTCTGTACAGCATCGTTTCGTGGCTGCTGTCCGCGCTCATTTTCGGCAACCGCAGTTTAGGTTGACTTACTGAATCATGAACCCGATCGAACTTTCATTCGAATTCTTCCCGCCGAAAACGCAGGAAGGCGTCGACAAGCTGCGCGCCACGCGCGCACAACTCGCGTCGCTCAAGCCCAAGTTCGTGTCCGTCACGTTCGGCGCCGGCGGCTCGACGCAACAGGGCACGCTCGATACCGTCGTCGACATGGCGAAGGAAGGGCTCGAGGCGGCGCCGCACCTGTCGTGCATCGGCTCGTCGAAAGAGAGCCTGCGCGCGATCCTCAACGAGTACCGCAAGCATGGCATTCGCCACATCGTCGCGCTGCGCGGCGATCTGCCGTCCGGCATGGGCGAAGTCGGCGAATTGCGTTACGCGTCGGAACTGGTGAGCTTCATCCGCGCCGAGTTCGGCGACTGGTTCTGGATCGAGGTGGCCGGCTATCCGGAATACCATCCGCAGTCGCGCTCGCCGCGTCACGATCTGGAAAACTTCGCGAACAAGGTGAGGGCAGGCGCCAATTCGGCGATCACGCAGTACTTCTTTAACGCCGACGCGTATTTCCGTTTCGTAGACGACGCGCGCAAGCTCGGCGTCGATGTGCCGATCGTGCCGGGCATCATGCCGATCACGAACTTCTCGCAGCTGATGCGCTTCTCCGAAATGTGCGGCGCCGAAGTGCCGCGCTGGATCGCGCGCCGGCTGGAGAGCTTCGGCGACGACCGCGAGTCGATTCGCGCGTTCGGGCTCGATGTGGTGACGGACCTCTGCCAGCGGCTGATCGACGCGAAGGTACCGGGGCTGCATTTCTATACCCTGAACGGTGCCGCGGCGACCAAGGCGATCTGCGAACGGCTCGGCGCGTGATCAAGCCGTCAAGCAGCAGCCCATGAAAAATCCGCGCGGCTGCAACGGCCGCGCGGACTAATCCGATACCTTGCGCACGTAGAGCTGATACAACGGCGCGGACAGCACTTCCAGCTTGCGGAAGTTCAGATTGACGAACGCGTCGATCGCGGGCTTCGGGCAACGCAGCGGGTCTTTCCCTGACGGCAACTGCTCCGACCACAGGTAGTCGTCGAACACGATGATGCCGCCCACCTTCAAGAGCCTGAAGCCAAGCACGGCATCGGCCAGCACGTCGGCCGCCTGGTGCGACCCGTCGACGTACACGAAGTCGAAGTAACCCTTCCTGCCCGCGGCGATCAAACGCGCGAGGCATTCGTCCGAGTACCCCTTGTGTGCCGTGAGCTGCGCGCGGCCCGGATATTTGCCGGCCGCGAGCGTCACATTGCGATGAAAGCGCGCCTCGACCGCGCTCATGTCGGCCGGCGCGACGCCGCCGGCCTGGTGCTCGATGCCGCCTTCCCAGCTATCGATGCAATGCAGCTCGATGGGCTGGTACGGCGCCAGCGTGTCGATCAGATAGCAGGCGCTCGCGCCTTCGTACGAACCGATTTCGAGAATCCTCGCGGGCGCATGGTGCGTCATCAATTGGTCCCACACGCCTTTGGCGAGGGTGTCGAACCAGTTGTTGGTGAATTGGTACGAGGTCATGATGCCAATTAAAGGATCGCCTAAATCATCCATTATCACGCGCTGGTTATTTCAAAAAAGATCGCCGCGCGCATACGCTGCGCCGCGCGCGACGTGGTAAGTCCCTGTTGAAGCTCATTTTTGTGCTGTCTATGATCGAAGCGCAGCCGACCCGGCTGCTGTGCGGAGAACAATATGACAGTGTCACAGAGGCTGTTTGCGCTTCACCAGTTCTGCCTGCCCGCTCTTGCCGCTTTCGCGCTCGCCGCGAGCGGCATGGCGCCCGTCGCGTCACACGCGGCCACGCTGCCCGACAAGACCCTCGTGTTCTGCTCCGAAGGCAGCCCGGCGGGCTTCGACACCGCGCAATACACGACGAGCGTGGAATTCAGCGCCGGCTCGTACACGGTCTACAACCGGCTGATCGAGTTCGCGCACGGCAGCACCGATATCGAGCCGGGCCTCGCCGAAAAATGGGAGGTGTCGCCGGACGGCCTGACCTATACGTTCCATCTGCGCCACGGCGTGAAGTTCCAGACGACGTCGTTCTTCAAGCCGACGCGCGAATTCAACGCCGACGACGTCGTCTTCACCTACGAGCGAATGCTCGATCCCGATCAGCCATTCCGCAAGGCGTACGCGGTGCCGTTTCCGTATTTCACCGATCTCGGCCTGGCCAAAAACATCACGAAGATCGAGAAGGTCGATCCCTACACGGTGCGCTTCACGTTGAAGGAAGTCGACGCGCCGTTCCTGCAGCAAATCGCGATGCCGTTCGCGTCGATCCTGTCGGCCGAATATGCGGATCAATTATTGAAGGCGGGCAAGGCGTCCGATATCAATCAATATCCGGTCGGCACCGGCCCATTCATTTTCCGCAGCTACACGAAGGACGACACGATTCGCTTCGACGGCAATCCCGATTACTGGAAGCCGGGCGTGGTCAAAGTCAGCAAACTGATATTCGCGATTACCGTCGATCCCGCGGTGCGTCTGCAGAAGTTGAAACGCGGCGAATGCCAGGTGATGTCGTATCCGCGGCCCGCCGATATTCCGGCGGTCAAAGCCGACGCATCGCTTGCGATGCCGAACGAGGTGGGTTTCAACCTCGGCTATATCGCGTACAACACCACGAAAAAGCCGCTCGACAATGTGCTGGTGCGCCGCGCGCTCGATATGTCGATTCACAAGAAAGCGATTATCGACTCGGTCTATCAGGGCGCCGGCCAGCCGGCAACCAACCCGATGCCGCCGACGCAATGGGGTTACGACAAAAGCCTGAAAGACGCGCCATACGACGTCGAAAAGGCGAAAGCGCTGCTGAAACAGGCGGGTTATCCCGACGGCTTCGACCTGACGCTGTGGGCGATGCCGGTGCAACGCCCGTATAACCCGAACGCGCGGCTGATGGCGGAAATGCTGCAGGCCGATTGGGCGAAGATCGGCGTGAAGGTGAAGATCGGCACTTATGAATGGGGCGAGTACATTCGCCGCGGCCATCAGGGCGAGCATGAAGCGATGCTGATTGGCTGGACCGGCGATTATGGCGATCCGGATAACTGGCTCGCGGTATTGCTGGGTTGCGACGCGGTGAATGGCAGTAACTTTTCCAAATGGTGCTACAAACCTTACGACGATCTGATCAAAAAAGGCCGCGGCACCACCGATATGGCGGAGCGCACTAAAGTCTATATGCAGGCTCAGGAAATCTTTAAAGACCAGGTGCCATTTACGCCGATCGCCCATTCCACCGTGTATCAGCCGATCAGCAAGAACGTGGTGGGTTTCAAGATCGACCCGTTCGGCCCGACGCAGTTCATGAACGTCGGCCTCAAATAAGCGCGGCGGGCCGTCTTTTTGCTGCACTTGCCCGCTGAAGCCGCACGCTCCGGCCCTCGCCGGCGTGCGGCTGTCTTTATGCACGAAGTGTTTCCGATCGTCAACGGGGGGAATTTCCTCCGCTTGTTGCCGCGAGCCAAGCTCAAGTAAGATCGCGCTACGCTGGCGGGAGCCGGCCCTGAACCTGGAGGAAACATGAAGCAAAACAACCTGTTGCGCGCCGCGCGTGTTACGACGCTCGTCGCTGCTGCAGTGGCATCGCTGGTGGGCGCGAACAACGCGCGCGCCGAGATTCCGAACAAAACGCTCGTCTACTGCTCAGAAGGCAGCCCCGCGGGTTTCGATCCCGCTCAATACACGACGGGTGTCGACTTCACGGCCAACACGTTCACCGTTTATAACCGTCTCGTCGAATTCGAACGCGGCGGCACCAAGGTCGAGCCGGGTCTCGCTGAAAAGTGGGATGTGTCGCCCGACGGCAAGGTTTACACGTTCCATCTGCGCCACGGCGTCAAGTTCCAGACCACGCCGTTCTTCAAGCCGACGCGCGAATTCAACGCCGACGACGTCGTGTTCTCGTTCCAGCGCATGCTGGACCCGAACCAGCCGTTCCGTAAGGCCTATCCGGTGCAGTTCCCGTACTTCACCGACATGGGTCTCGACAAGCTGATCACCAGCGTCGAAAAGGTCGACCCGTACACGGTCAAGTTCACGCTGAAGGAAGTCAACGCGCCGTTCATCCAGAATCTGGCGATGGAATACGCGTCGATCCTGTCGGCCGAATATGCGGACAAGCTGCTGAAGGCCGGCAAGGCGGCCGACATCAACCAGTTCCCGGTCGGCACGGGCCCGTTCATCTTCCGCAGCTACACGAAGGACGCGACGATCCGCTTCGACGGCAATCCTGACTACTGGAAGCCGAACGCGGTGAAGATCTCGAAGCTGATCTTCTCGATCACGCCGGACGCCGGCGTGCGCGTGCAGAAAATCAAGCGCGACGAATGCCAGGTGATGAGCTATCCGCGTCCGGCCGACATCGCGCCGCTGAAGGCCGAGGCGAACATCGACATGCCGTCGCAGCCGGGCTTCAACCTCGGCTACCTCGCGTACAACGTGACGCACAAGCCGGTCGACAAGGTCGAAGTGCGTCAGGCGCTCGACATGGCAATCAACAAGAAGGCGATCGTCGAATCGGTGTACCAGGGCGCAGGTCAACTCGCCACGAATCCGATGCCGCCGACCCAATGGTCGTTCTACAAGGATCTGAAGGCCGCGCCTTACGATCCGACCCAGGCCAAGGCGTTGCTCGCGAAGGCCGGCTATCCGAACGGCTTCGACCTCACGCTGTGGGCGATGCCCGTGCAGCGCGCGTACAACCCGAACGCCCGTCTGATGGCGGAAATGATCCAGGCCGACTGGGCCAAGATCGGCGTGAAGGCGAAGATCGTCACGTATGAATGGGGTGAGTACATCAAGCGCGCACACGCGGGCGAAGATGACACGATGCTGATCGGCTGGACCGGTGACAACGGCGATCCGGACAACTGGCTCGGCACGCTGCTCGGCTGCGAAGCGGTGAACGGCAACAACTTCTCGAAGTGGTGCTACAAGCCGTTCGACGATCTGATCCAGAAGGGCCGCGTGACGTCCGACGTGGCCGGACGTACCAAGGCATACATCGAGGCGCAGCGGATCTTCGCGCAGCAACTGCCGTTCTCGCCGATTGCTCACTCGACGGTCTACCAGCCGGTCAGCAAGAAGGTGGTTGACATGCGCATCGAACCGCTCGGCTACGCGCGCTTCGACGGCGTGAGTGTCAAGTAAGCTGGGGCATCAGCCTGCAAGCAAGCCGTAAATTTCGCGCAGTACGCTTTTCGCACGGTTAGAAAACTGGTCGAAATGGTCCGGCGACCGGGGTCACAAGCCCTCGTCGCCGGTTGCGTTTTTTCTTCATCAAGACCATAGGGACGAACCATGTTCCGCTTTGTTTTGCGCCGCGTCGGCATGGTGATACCGACGTTCATCGGCATCACGATCCTCGCGTTCGCGCTGATTCACCTGATACCGGGCGACCCCATCGAAGTGATGATGGGCGAGCGCGGTGTCGATCCCGCGATGCACGCCGCGGCGATGCACCGCCTCGGGCTCGACGAACCCCTGCCGATGCAGTACGTCCATTACATTGGCCGCGCGCTGCACGGTGATCTCGGCACTTCGATCATCACCAACACGAGTGTGATGGGCGAATTCCTCGCACGCTTTCCCGCTACCGTCGAACTGTCGCTCTGCGCGATGCTGTTCGCGCTGATCGTCGGCCTCCCGGCGGGCGTGTTCGCCGCGCTCCGGCGCGGCACGGTGGTCGATCACGGCGTGATGGGCACCGCGCTCACCGGCTACTCGATGCCGATCTTCTGGTGGGGCTTGATCCTCATCATGGTGTTCTCGGTGAAGCTCGGCTGGACGCCGGTGTCGGGCCGTATCGCGGTCGAATACGACATTCCGCACGTGACCGGCTTCATGCTCATCGACGCGATGATGTCCACCGACGAAGGCGCGTTCAAATCCGCGCTGAGCCATCTGATCCTGCCGGCGATCGTGCTCGGCACGATTCCTTTGGCCGTGGTCGCGCGCATGACACGTTCGTCGATGCTCGAAGTGCTGCGCGAGGACTACATCCGCACCGCGCGCGCGAAGGGCTTGTCGCCTGGGCGCGTGATCGTCGTGCATGCGTTGCGCAATGCGCTGATTCCCGTCGTGACGGTGATCGGCCTGCAGGTCGGCACGCTGCTCGCGGGCGCGGTGCTGACCGAGACGCTGTTCTCGTGGCCGGGTATCGGCAAATGGCTGATCGACGCGATCGGCCGGCGCGACTATCCGGTCGTGCAGGGCGGTATCCTGATGATCGCCACGCTGGTGATCGTCGTGAACCTCGTCGTCGATCTGTTGTACGGCGTGCTCAACCCACGCATCCGCCATACGAGGTGAAAATATGAACCCCCACGCTCACTCACGTTCGCTGCCCCCCGCGGGGGCACATGCCTCCCTTGAGGCGGCTCTGCGGGAGGCATGACGACCATGGCAGACATACAAAACACAGTCCCTCAGGCAGTCACTCCGCCAAGCGGCCGCGCCATCGCGGCCCGTGAATTCTGGGCCAACTTCTCGCACAACCGTGGCGCGGTCGGCGCAGGTGTCATCGTGCTCGTGCTGATCTTCGTCGCGATCTTCGCGCCGTTGATCGCGCCGCACAGCCCGATCGAGCAATATCGCGACTTCGTGAAGATTCCGCCCGCGTGGCTCGACGGCGGCAACTGGAAGTTCATTCTCGGTACCGACGAAGCGGGCCGCGACATCCTCTCGCGTCTGATGTACGGCGCGCGGCTGTCGTTCTGGATCGGCTTCGTGTCGGTGGTGCTCGCGCTGATTCCGGGCATCGTGCTCGGCCTGATCGCGGCGTTCTTCGAGAAGTGGGCCGACACGCCGATCATGCGCATCATGGACGTGCTGCTCGCGTTGCCGTCGCTGCTGCTCGCGGTCGCGGTGGTCGCGATCATCGGCCCCGGTCTCGTCAACACGATGCTCGCGATCGCGATCGTCGCGCTGCCGGGTTATGTGCGTTTGACGCGCGCATCGGCGCAGGGCGAGTTGCAGAAGGAGTACGTGACGGCTTCGCGCGTAGCGGGCGCCGGCACCTTGCGGCTGATGTTCTCGCAAGTGCTGCCGAACTGCACCGCGCCGCTGATCGTGCAAGCCACGCTCGGTTTTTCGTCGGCGATTCTCGATGCCGCCGCGCTCGGCTTTCTCGGGCTCGGCGTGCAGCCGCCGTCGGCGGAGTGGGGTGCGATGCTGGCCTCGGCGCGCGATTACATCGACAGCGCCTGGTGGATCGTCACCATGCCTGGCCTGTCCATCCTGATCTCGGTGCTCGCGATCAATCTGCTCGGCGACGGGCTGCGCGACGCACTCGACCCCAAACTGAAACGGATGGCATGACATGGCTAATTTATTGACCATCCGCAATCTGGCGGTGAATTTCAACGGTCTGCCCGCGGTCGACCGCATCAACCTCGACGTCGCGCCGGGCGAAGTAGTCGGCGTGGTCGGCGAATCGGGCTCGGGCAAGAGTGTCACGATGATGGCGCTGATGGGCCTGATCGACGCGCCCGGCAAAGTCACCGCCGACGAGATCACCTTCAACGGCAGGAGCCTGCTGAATGCATCGGCGAAGGAGCGCCGCAAGATCATCGGCAAGGACATCGCGATGGTGTTCCAGGATGCGCTCACGAGTCTGAATCCGAGCTACACGGTCGGCTATCAGATCAAGGAAGTGCTGAAGCTGCACGAAGGCCTGCGCGGCAGCGCGCTCGACAAACGCGCGCTCGAACTGCTCGACCAGGTAGGCATTCCCGATCCGAAAGGCCGCATCGGTTCGTTCCCGCATCAGATGTCGGGCGGCATGAACCAGCGCGTGATGATCGCGATGGCGATTGCCTGCAACCCGAAGCTGCTGATTGCCGACGAGCCGACCACCGCGCTCGACGTGACGATCCAGGCGCAGATCATGGAACTGCTGATCAAGCTGCAGAAGGAGCGCGGCATGGCACTCGTGCTGATCTCGCACGACCTCGCGGTGGTGTCCGAGGTCGCGCAGCGCGTCGCGGTCATGTACGCTGGCGAAGTGATCGAAACGAACCAGGTCCCGGACATCTTCGCGGCGCCCCATCATCCGTACACGGAAGCGTTGCTGGCGGCGATTCCCGAGCACAACGTCGGCGCGGTGCGGCTGGCGGCGTTGCCGGGCATGGTGCCGGGGCGCGACGATCGCCCGAAAGGGTGCCTGTTCGCGCCGCGCTGCAAGTACGTGGTCGACGACTGCATGAAGGCGCGGCCCGCGCTTGCGCCGATGCAAGGTCACGCCGAAGTGGCGCGCGTGCGCTGCATCAAACCCCTGAACCTGAGCGGCGACGCCAACGTTCACACCCGTGGAGGCGCACGATGAACGCAGTACTCGAAACGCGGCGCCAGTCGAAACCTACGGGTGATCACGTGCTGGTCGCCGACCAGCTCGCGCGGTACTACACGGTCAAGCGCGGCATGTTCGCGTCGGGCACGGTGAAGGCGCTCAACGGCGTGTCGTTCGCGCTGGAACGCGGCCGGACGCTCGCGGTGGTCGGCGAATCCGGCTGCGGTAAGTCCACGCTTGCGCGTCAACTGACGATGATCGAAACGCCCACGGCCGGGCGTCTGCTGATCGACGGCGAGGACGTGGCGGGCGCCGATCACGCGAAGATCGCGGCGCTGCGGCGGCGCGTGCAGATGGTGTTCCAGAACCCGTTCGCGTCGCTCAATCCGCGCAAGACCGTCGAGCAGACGCTCGGCGAGCCGCTCGCGATCAACACGCAATTGAGCGCCACCGAGCGCGCCGAACGGATCGCGCAGATGATGCGCACCGTCGGCCTGCGTCCGGAGCATGCGAAGCGCTATCCGCATATGTTCTCCGGCGGCCAGCGGCAGCGCGTGGCGATTGCGCGCGCGATGATTCTCGATCCGCAGATCGTGGTCGCCGACGAACCGGTGTCGGCGCTCGACGTGTCGATCCAGGCGCAGATCCTGAACCTGTTCATGGACCTGCAGGAGCAGTTCAAGACCAGCTACGTGTTCATCTCGCACAATTTGTCCGTGGTCGAGCATATCGCCGACGATGTGATGGTGATGTACTTCGGCGGCGTGGCCGAACTCGGCGACAAGCAGCGGATTTTCTCGAAACCGCGCCATCCGTACACGCGGGCGTTGATGTCGGCGACGCCTTCGATTTTCGAGGCGGATCGCAGCATCAAGATCAAGCTGCAAGGTGAAATGCCGTCGCCATTGAATCCGCCTTCGGGTTGCACGTTCCACCAGCGCTGCCCGTATGTGATCGACCGCTGCCGCAGTGAGGAGCCGAAGCTGCGCGAAGTGGATGGCCGTCAGGTGTCGTGTCACCGCGCCGAGGAGGTGGGGGACGTGGATGCCTGATGCGGTAGCGGCGCGTCGTCTTGCGCGCCGCTTGCGTGATGGCGGCTGCGGTGCTGCTTTCGCGCGGCGCCGGCGAGCGCGTGCACTGAACGGTGCCGCGCTCGTGGGCGTGTGTTGTGCTCTTTGTCTCGGCTCCGCACCCGCCGAGCTCGCGCATGCGGCGGGCGCGGCGGCTACCGCGCCGGCCCAGGCGGGGCGCCCGGCGGTGCCGGTGCCCGGCATGCAGACGCCGCCGCGCGCGAGCGTGCCGGGCTTCAATCCGCCGCCGCCGTCGCCTGCGCCGCCCGGCACCACCGCGAGCGGTCCGGTACGCACGCAGCCGGCGCGCATGCCGTTCTATGTCGCCACGCGCGGCACGACCACGATCTACGTGCTGGGCACGCTGCATGTCGGCGACCCCGCCGACTATCCCGCCGCCCAGCCGTTCCGGCCGCCGATCCTCGCCGCGCTGGCCGCCTCCCCGACGCTGGCGCTCGAACTCTCCCCCGACGAACTGCTGATCTCGCAGGACGACGTGTCGAAGTACGGCGTGTGCAAGCGCGACTGTCTGCCGAGCTCGTTGCCGGAACCGTTGTGGCACAAGCTGGCGTTGCGTCTGCGCGGCAATCCCGCCGCGCTCGATGCGATCAAGAAGATGCGGCCCTGGCTCGCCTCGCTGGTGGTCGAAACCTACGATTCGCTGAGCGCCGGCCTGCAGACCGAGTACGGCACGGAAGCGCAACTGCAGAACGTGTATCTGGAGACGCGCGGCAAGATCGTCGGACTCGAAACGCTGCGGCAGCAGATGCGCGCGTTCACGGGTCTCTCGCTTGCGCAGCAGCGCGAAATGCTCGCGCAGGACCTGGTGCAGACGCCCGCGCAAAACGTCGCGGATGTGCGCGCGCTGCATCGGCTGTGGCGGGTCGGCGATGCCGATGCGATCGCCGCGTGGCAGGCCGCGAAATCCGAAAATCTGGCGCGCGACCAGCGGATCTCCGCCTCGATCGACAACAGGATCGTCTATGAGCGCAACCGGCGCTTCGTGTCGCGGATGCTGCAGATCGCCGCGCCGAACAAGCCGGTGTTCGTTGCGATCGGCGCGCTGCATCTGGGCGGACCCAAGGGCGTATTGCAGCTTTTGCGGCAGCGCGGGTTCGTGGTGGAGCCGGGTTGAGCCGGGTTGAGCCGCGGTGGTCCTATTGCCGTTGCAGAGCCTGCGCGACTTCCGCCACCACCGCCTCCCAGTCTCCCATCGTCTTTTGCCTGAACAACCTCATTCCCGGATACCACGGCGTATCGTTGCGCGCTTGCAGCCAGCGCCAGTCGGCGTTGGCGGGCAGTAGCAGCCACACCGGCTTGCCCAGCGCGGCCGCCAGATGCGCGACGCCGGTATCGACAGCGATCACCAGATCGAGCAGCATGATCAGCGCGGCGGTCTCGTCGAAGCTGGTCAGATCGGCGGTGAAATCGCGTGCGCGGAACACTGGCGGCGCGTCGGCCAATTGCGCGTGTGCCGCGCCTTTCTGCAGTGGATACCACACGATGTTCTTCAACCCGCTCAACGCGCTCAGGTCCGCCAGCGTCATCGAGCGGTAGCGGTCGTTGCCGAACGTGGGACTGCCGGCCCATACCAGGCCTACTTTGCGTTTCAATTTATTGACGGGGCCCAACCGCTGGCGCCATGCCTTGAGCTTCGCCTTGTCGGCGAACAGGTAGGGCAGTTCGGCGGGAATGGTGTCGATCCCGGTGCCGAGGCGGGACGGCACGCTCATCATCGGCACCCAAAAATCGTACTCGCCATCGGGCTTGCCGCTGAACGCGCGATTCACGCCCGGTATCCGTTCGACCAACGGCAGCAACAGCTCGCGCACGCGGAGGTCGACCGTCGCGCCGCGCGCCTGCAGCACGCGCGCAAAGCGCAGGAACTGGAAGTGGTCGCCGAAACCCTGTTCGCCGACCACCAGCAGACGCCGTCCGTCGAGCGGCTCGCCACGCCATTCGGCGACGCCAGGCACTGCGATCGCGTCGTAGTCCCGCTTGCGCCAGCGCAGCGCGAACTCCGCCCAGCCTTGCCTGTAATCGCCGCGCTTGAGCAGCAGCCACGCGAGATTCTGATGCGCATCCGCGTAGTGAGGATCGAGCGCGAGCGCCTCGCGATACAAGCCTTCTTCTTCGCCGTCTTCTTTCAGCCGGCCTTGCGCGGCCAGCGAACCGCCGAGGCACACGAGGTGGGCCGGACTCGGCCTGAGCGCGACCGCGCGCCGGTAATGCGCTTCGGCCCCCGCATAGTCGCCGAGCCGGCCAATCAGGCTGCCCAGATTGACGTGCGCCTCGACATAATCCGCGCGCAACGCGAGCGCCCGCTCGAAACTGGCGAGGGCAGCGTCGTGACGGCCTTGCGCTTGATACGCATTGCCCGCGTTGAAATGCGCTTCGGCCATGTTCGGGTCGAGCGCAAGCACGGCGCGATAGCTCGCGAGCGCTTCGTCGAAACGGCCGAGCTTGCTCAGCACCGTGCCGAGGTTCAGATGCGCGTCGATCATCGCGGGGTTCGACGCCAGCGCGAGCCGGTATTGCTCGAGCGCTTCGTTCAGCGCGCCTTGCGCTTGCAGCGCGACACCGAAGTTGTTGCGCGCGTCGGCGAAATCCGGCTGGAGTTGCAGCGCCTGGTCGTAGCAGATCGTGGCTTCGTCGAGGTGGCCGAGCGCGGCGGCCACGAGACCACGATTGCTCCAGCACGCGGCGTCGCGGCGATCGAGCTTGAGCGCCCGGCTCATCAGGCGAGCGGCGGTGTCGTGCTGGCCGCGCTGATAATGCAGCACGCCAAAGTAATGCAGCCCCTTCGCATGCGAGGGGTCGAGTGTGAGGGTTTGGCGGTAGAGTGCGTCGGCGGCGTCGAGCTGGCCTGCCTGGTGCGCGGCCAGCGCGGCGTCGATCAACGAGGTGACGTGGGTGGCGGAGCCGCCGTCGCGGCGGGATGGATGTTCCATGGACACCTGCAGAGGATCGCAAGCGGCGCGCGCTGCACGCACCGGCGCGTGGGATGGGAGACCATCCGCGATCTTAGGTGCCGCCCCCGGTTCCGACGATCGGACGCTTCTTAATTCGGTCGCGTACGATCAGCAACGAGTGCTTGAGCGACGCATCACAGCTGCGCGCTGTGATGCGTCGGCGTAGACCGCCTTGAACGCAGGCGTCCTATAAAAACATCAGAAAATTCAGCAGCAGGATGTTGATGACCAGCAAGGGCAGCGCGGTGGGAATCTGCACCTTGATCACCGCGTTCTTGTCCGGCAGTTCGAGCAGCGCGGCTGGCACCATGTTGAAGTTCGCGGCCATCGGCGTCATCAGCGTGCCGCAGTAGCCGGAGAACATGCCGATCGCGACCATCACGGCCGGATTGCCGTGAAACACGCCGACCAGAATCGGCACGCCGACGCCGCCCGTCATCACCGGGAACGCGGCGAAGCCGTTGCCCATCACCATCGTAAAGAGCGCCATGCCGATGCAGTACACGGCCACCGCGACGAAGCGATAGTCGAGGCTGATGTAGGACGTGGTCACGTGCGCGACGGCCTTGCCGACACCCGCGTCGGAGAACACAAGGCCGAGCATGCCGAGCATCTGCGGCAGCACCGCGGCCCACGACAACGCATCGACCAGCCGGCGCGCTTCCTTCATCGACTGGCCGACGGTGTCGCGCGTCATCACGCAGGCCACCGCGAGCGCGATCACGCAGCCGATGCCGAAACCGATCAGCGTGACGTTGGCCTTCTCGATCAGCGGCACGCCGCCGAACACCAGATGGCTCGCCGACAGCGTGATGATCACGGTGATGACCGGAATCGTCAGCGCGGGCACGAACAGCTTGTTACCCAGACGCGCGGCGCTTGCCTTGCGCGCGTCGAGCGACAGCGTTTTCGGCCTGGCCGCGGTGACGCCGCCGAAACCGGCGATCAGCGCCATCACGATCACCGCGACGCCAACCACCGCCGGCGGCAGCCGGTCGCCGATCAGAAAGATCAGCGCATAGAGAATCCAGAAGCCTCCTGCGGTGAGACGGCGCGGATGCGTCCTGTCGGTGACGATCATGCCGCCGACGATCAGCAGCACCACGCCCAGCAGCCAGAACAGATAGGTGATCGTAAACGTCATGCTTTGTCTCCCGCTGCGGATTGCGTCGACGACACGGCAGCGCTGCCGCCCTTGGCATGGCCGCGCAGTTCGCGTTCGAGCCGGCGGTCGAGCAGATACAGCCGGAAGCCGTGCACGATGAACGCGCAGATCGCGGTCGGAATGCCCCACACCGCGACGTGAATCGGCTCGACGACGATGCCCGCTTCCTTCAGGAAGGTCGTCATCAGCACGATCGCGCCGAACGCGACGAAGATGTCCTCGCCGAAGAAGAGGCCCACGTTGTCGGTGGCCGCGGCGTACGCGCGCAATTTGAAACGCACCGCGTCGCTGATCTTGCCGAAGCGCGTTTCGGCCGCGCCTTCGGCCATCGGCGCGATCAGCGGGCGCACCATCTGCGGATGCCCGCCGAGCCCGGTCAGGCCGACCGCGGCGGTCAGCTCGCGCACCAGCAGATAGACGATCAGCAAGCGCCCCGCGGTGGCGGCCTTGATGCCGCCGATCCACGCTTGGGCGCGCTCGCGCAGCCCGTGCCGTTCGAGCAGGCCGATCACGGCGAGCGGCAAAAGAATGATCAGCGGGATGTTGCGCGTCTTGATGAAGCCGGTGCCGATCTGCGCGAGGATTTTTTCAGGCGGGAAGTGCGCGGCGAGACCGGTGACGATCGCGGCGACCGCGACGATCAGCATCGGATTGAACCGCAATAGAAAGCCGACGATGATGACGGCCACGCCGATGAGCGGCCATAGACTGACAGTTGACTGCATCAGGATCTCCAAACAGGGTTTCAACCTCGCCGCGGTTAGCGGCAGACGTGGGCCGGCGCGTGGTGTTCCATGCGCCGTCTTGGTGTTGCCACGGCTCTTGATGGCCGCGTTGCTTCGAACCGCGTACATCTGCACTTCAAACTGCACCTGCACCTGCACCTGCACCTGCACCTGCACCTGCACCTGCACCTGCACCTGCACCTGCACCTGCGTTCGCGGTTTGCCCGCCGGGTATTGCAACGCATCCTGCACCTGGCAAACGCCCCGCTCGAAAGCGGGGCGTTGGACGTGTCGCTGGAAGTGACTTGCGCTGTCTGTCTGGCCGCCGAAGCCGCCGCTCAGACGCGTGCGGCGTTGGCCGCGTGAACGTCGATGCCGGCAGCCTCCAGGGCGCCGCGAATGCGCCGCGCGAACGCCAGCGCATGCGGCCCGTCGCCGTGCAGACAGATGGTCTGCGCGTTCAGCGGCACCCATTGGCCGTCCACGGCCTGCACGCGCTGCTCGCGGATCATGGCGAGCGTGCGTTCGAGCACTTCGTTTTCATCGTCGAGCAGCGCGCCCGGTTCCTTGCGCGGCACCAGCGAGCCATCGGCGCGATAGCCACGGTCGGCGAACACTTCTTCGATCGCGACGAGACCCGCGTTGCGAGCCGCCGTCACGAGACCGCCGTTGGCGAGCGCGAACACGGCCACCGACGGATCGAAATCGTGCACCGCCGAAACGATCGCGTCGGCGATCTTCGCGTCGCGCGCGGCCTGGTTGTACAGCGCGCCATGCGGCTTGACGTGCGCGATGCGCCCGCCCTCGGCTTGGGCGATCGCCGACAGCGCGCCGAGTTGATACAGCACGCCCGCGTAAATCTCGCCGGCCGGCAGATCCATTTCCTTGCGGCCGAAATTCTCCGGGTCGTTGAAGCTCGGATGCGCGCCGATCGACACGCCTTTCTGCACCGCCCAGCGCACGCATTCGCGCATGACATTGGGACCGCCCGCGTGCCAGCCGCAGGCGATATTCGCCGAGCTGACGAGGTCGAGCAGCGCCTCGTCGGAGCCGCAGCCTTCGCCGAGGTCGGCGTTCAAATCGATTTCCATGGTGTTCCCCTACTGAGTGTTACAGCGCCGCGACGGCCGACGGGCGCGCGCAGCGTTCTTCATGCATCGCGATTGCGGCGTCGATCTGCCGCAAGTACGTACGTTCTTCCAGCAAAGCCTGGCGCGCTTCAAACAGCGTGGTCGGGATGAAGCGCACCGCGGCGTTCAGACGGACCTGCGCGAGTTTCCACAGATCGGCCTGGATCACCGCGCCGATCTTCGGATAGCCGCCGGTGGTTTGTGCGTCGCTCATCAATACGATCGGCTGGCCGTTCGGCGGCACCTGGATCGTGCCGGGCAGCACCGCGTGCGAGAGCAGGTCGGTTTTGCGGGTGCGTTCCAGTTCGACGCCGGCGAGGCGATAGCCCATGCGGTTGCTGTTCGGCGTGACGAGCCATTCGTCCGCCCAGAACGATTCGTGCGCGGCCTCGGTGAAGCTGTCGTAATCCGGGCCGCGCAGCACGCGGATCGGCACCGCCCACGGCACGCCTGACGGATGCCGGCCGCGCCGCAGCGGCTCGTGAACCAGCACGAACTTGCACCAGCTGGGCGCCTTCACGCCGAACTCCGGCGCCTCGGGCGTGAAGCCGACCTGGCCGCGCTGCTGCGGCACGCCGACCGGCAGGCGATCGCCGTCGCGCAGCGCGCGGCCGCCGAGTCCGCCGAAATGACCGGCGAGATCGGTGCTGCGCGAGCCGAGCATCGGCAGCACGTCGATGCCGCCCGCCACACTGACGTAGCCGCGCATGCCGCGTTTCGCCGCGTTCAGCACCAGCTCCTGGCCGGCTTGCACGGGCAGGCTCCACCACGAATAGACCGGCTTGCCGTCGAGCGTCGCGCCGAATTCGGTGCCGGTGATGGCGACCCGTGACGCGCGCAGAAAGCGCAGCACGGTCGGACCGAAGGTGATTTCCAGGCCGGCCGCGTCGGGCCGGTTGCCGACCAGCCGGTTGCCGACTTCGAGCGACAGCCGGTCGAGCGCGCCCCCCATCGCGACGCCCAGATGCCGTTGGCCGTGACGGCCGAGGTCCTGGATCGTGGTCAACAGACCTGCGCGAATCACATCGATCATGCATGTATCTCCGCGATGGTGAAGCGCACACGGTCGCCCGGCTGCAACAGGGTGGGCGGGCGGCGCGCCGGGTCAAACAGCGGCAGCTCGGTGCGGCCGATCAGCTGCCAGCCGCCGGGCGAGACGGCCGGATAGATGCCGGTCTGTTCTCCGCCAATGCCGACCGAGCCGGCCGGCACTTCCAGCCGCGGCGACGCGCGGCGCGGCGTATGCAAGGCGGCGTCGAGACCGCCCATGTACGCGAAGCCCGGCTGGAAGCCGAGGAAAAAGACCACGTACTCGCCAGCCGCGTGACGCTGCACGACCTCGCGCACGGTCAGACCCGTGTGATCGGCGACCGCCTGCAGATCCGGGCCGAACTCACCGCCGTACTGCACCGGAATTTCGACCTCGCGACCCGGCTCGGGCGTCTTGCCCGCGGCGTCCCACGCGGCCAGCAACTGTTCGCCGAGCGCGTCGCGATCGGCTTCGAGAGGATCGAACACGAGCGTCAGATTGTTCATGCCCGGCACGACCTCCAGCACATGCGGCCAGTCGCGCGCGAGCGCGGCGGCCGCCCACACGCGCCGCTGGCACGCCAGCGTGGCGGGCGGCGGCGCTTCGCAGACAAGCGCGGCATCGCCGAGCGGAAAGATTCTTGGTTGGCTCATGGCTTAACGGCCCAGGGCGGATGGCAGGAAGCGGGCACCGCAGACCCTTTGACGCGCAATCCGCGCCGGTATGCGGTAGTTGAAGCGTACATTATCAATAAAATATCAACAATTTCTCAATAAGCGTTTGTGCCAGGCTCGCCGGGATCGTTGGCTCGTCGTACACTCCCGACACCTTCTCATCCTGTCCCTCGGGCTCTTTGTCATGTCGCGTCATCCCACCAAGATCGTCTCGTCGGAACATCTCGTCTCCGAGACCAGCGCGGAACTGTCCGAACTCGAATACGCGCTGATCATGGCGGGCAACGCCTTCAACCGGTGGATGGTGCGCTGCATGTCGGCGGCCGGCGACAAGGACATGACCGCGATCGAAGTATCGCTGCTGCACCACGTCAGCCACCGCGAGCGTCGCAAGAAGCTCGCGGACATCTGCTTCGTGCTGAACATCGAAGACACGCACGTCGCCACCTATGCGTTGAAGAAGCTCGTAGCTAGAGGGTACGTAAAAAGCGAAAAGACCGGCAAGGAAGTGTTTTTTTCGGCGACCGAGGCGGGCCGCGAGTTGTGTCTGAAGTATCGTGAGGTGCGCGAGAGCTGTCTGATTTCGACGCTGAAGGAAAGCGGCCTGACCAACGAACAGATCGGCGATGCGGCGCAGCTGATGCGCAACGCGTCCGGTCTGTACGACACGGCCGCGCGGGCGGCGGCGTCCCTATAACGGGTTGCTGGGCTGGTGCGGCTGCGTGAAGCCAGTACGCGCGCCGCATGCGCGGCTCAACCTGCCGGGCGTGGATGGAAACCGGCCTCGGTAACGATCAGGTCGAGAACAATGTCGTGTGCTTCGCGTTGCAGTGCCGGCGTGCGGCACGCCTCATACGCGATGCCCACCGTCAGCGGCCGTTTCGAACCCGGCCACGCGGCCAAGGTGCGATCGTAATAGCCGCCGCCGTAACCGAGCCGGTAGCCGGCGTCGTCGAAACCGACGCAGGGCACGAGCAGCAGCTCGGGAATCACCACCTTGCCCGACACCGGCTCGGCAATCTTGTGATGACCGATCTTCATCTCCATGTCGGGGTGCCACGCATGGAATTCGAGCGGTGCGCCGCGTGTCTGGATAATCGGCAAGCTGGCTTCTCGTTGAGCGTTGGCCGCAAGCCACAGAGAGATCGTAGCGCGTGCGTCGAATTCGCCGGAAAGCGGCCAGTAGAATCCTACGCTGTCCACACCATAGTGCTCCAGCGCATCGAGCACGTGGCGGCCGAGCGCGGCGTTGTGCGCCGGCTCGGAAGCCGCTTGCAGCCTCGTTTCCAATAGCGTCCGGCGCAGCGCCTTTTTCGCGGCCGGCACGGGGTTGCATGCTATGCTTTGGTCCAATTCGCGCTCCAGAAACAACGATGTCAAAAAGCCTTTATCGAGTATATCGCGCGGCCAGTCTGGCGCTCGCCGCAGCGGCACTCGTCGCGTGCAGCACGGCCGCCGCCGTCAAGCCCGTTCCCTTTTCGCAACTCACCAACGACGACCAGATTTTCGTCCAGTTGCGCGAGGCTGCCCGCAATAACGATGCGGCGCGCGCGGCGCAACTGGCGAGCATGATCCCGAACTATCCGGCGCCTTCGTATCTGGAGTACTTCCAGCTCAAGCCGCAACTGTTCGATTCGACCGGCCATGCGCGCGTCGACGCGCCGGACGCGCCGGTGCTCGCGTTCCTGCAGAAGTACGACGGCCAGGCGATTGCCGACCGTCTGCGCAATGACTACCTCACGGTGCTCGGCACGCGGCACGACTGGCGCAACTTCGACCAGCAATACGCGCGCTTCGTGCTGAACGACGACACCCAGGTGAAGTGCTACGCGCTCGAATCGCGCGCCTCGCGTGGCGAAAACGTCGCCGACGCGGCGCGCGCGCTGCTGGTCGAGCCGAAGTGGTACGGCGACGGCTGCGTCGATCTGATCACCGTGCTCGCCGTGAACCGCCAGCTCAGTGCCGACGACGTCTGGCAGCAGATCCGTCTCGCGTACGAACAGAACTACACGAGCACCGGCAGCAAGCTGCTCGACGCGCTCGGCAACCAGGCGCCCGACCCGGTGCTGTTCAGCCAGGCCACGAGCACCCCGCCGTTGCTGCTGGCGCGCGGCGTCGGTCCCGATGCGCAGTCGCATCAACTGGCGCTGCTGGCGATCACGCGGATGGCGCGCAACGATCCGGCGATGGCTGCGGCCACGTTCGCGTCGGTCGCGCCGTCGCTGAACTCGCCGGAGCGCGCGATCGGCTGGGGCACGATTGCCTATCAGGCGGCCGCCAAGCAGATGCCGAGCGCGGTGGACTGGTATCGGCTGTCGGCGAACGCGCAGCTGTCGAATCCCGCGTATGAATGGCGCACCCGCAGCGCGCTGCTGGCGGGTGACTGGAACATGGTGCGCTGGTCGATCGAGCAGATGCCGGAGGCGTTGCGCAAGCAGCCGTCGTGGGTCTACTGGCACGCGCGCGCGCTGAAGCAGGCGGGCGACACGACCACGGCCAACCAGGAATTCGAGTCGATCGCGCAGGGCTTTAACTTCTACGGTCAACTGGCCGCCGAGGAACTGGGCCAGAAGATCTCGGCGCCGCCGAAAACCTCGGTGAGCGACGCTGAAGTCCAGCAGGCCGGCAACACGCCGGGCTTCGATCTCGCACAACGCTTCTATGCGATGAATCTGCGGCTCGAAGGCAATCGCGAATGGAACTGGCCGCTGCGCACGATGAGCGACCACCAACTCCTCGCGGCGGCCGAATACGCGCGCCGTATCCAGCTCTATGACCGCACCGTCAACACGGCGGATCGCACGAAGAGCGAGCACGATTTCTCGCTGCGTTATCTGTCGCCGTTCCGCGATATCGTCGAGCGCGACGCGCAGTCGAATGGGCTCGACGTTGAGTGGGCGTACGGGCTGATTCGCCAGGAATCGCGCTTCATCATCAACGCGCGCTCCGAAGTCGGCGCGGGCGGGTTGATGCAGTTGATGCCGGGCACCGCGCAACTGGTTGCGAAAAAGATCGGCCTCGGCCCGATTTCGCGCGAGCAGATGAACGACATCGACACCAACATCCTGCTCGGCACCAACTACCTGTCGATGATCTACAATCAGTTCGACGGGTCCGCCGTGCTGGCCACCGCCGGCTATAACGCAGGCCCGGGCCGTCCGCGCAACTGGCGGCAGTCGTTGCAGCATCCGGTCGAAGGCGCGATCTTCGCCGAGGCGATCCCGTTCCAGGAAACCCGCGACTACGTCAAGAACGTGCTATCCAACACGGTCTACTACGCGGCGTTGTTCGAAGGCCGTCCGCAATCGCTGAAGGCGCGTCTGGGTTACATCGCGCCGTAAAGCGCCGTGCCGCCGCGGCCTCGTTCGAGGCCTCGGCGCGCCACGCCAGCCGTTGCCGCGGCTTCCATCAGGGAGTCGAAAATGCGACACAAAGCCATTGCGATCACCGGCGGTTCCGGATTTATCGGCAGCCATCTCGTCAACGCGCTCGTCGAAGCGGGCAAAGACGTGCGCATCGCCACGCGGCGGCGCTACAACGCCCGCCATCTCACGCTGCTTCCCATCGACGTGATCGAAACCGACGTGTTCGATCCGGTCCAGCTCGCGCGCTTCGTCGAAGGCGCCGATTGCGTGATCAATCTCGTCGCCACGTTAAATGGCAAACGCGGCACGCCATACGGTCCGGAGTTCGCGCGCGTGCAAGTCGATCTGCCGACCCGGATCGTGGCCGCCTGCGAAGGCAAGGGCGTGCACCGGCTGATTCATCTCAGCGCGCTCGGCGCCAATCCGAACGGACCCAGCATGTACTCGCGCTCGAAGGGCGACGGCGAGAAAGCGGTGCATGCGGCCAACGTCGCGTGGACGATCTTCCGGCCGTCCGTGGTCTTCGGTCCCGAGGACCAGTTCCTCAACAAGTTCGCGTTCCTGCAGCGGATGCTTCCGGTGCTCCCACTCGCGATGCCGGATGCGAAATTCCAGCCGGTGTATGTCGAAGATGTCGTGAAGGCGATCGTCAACGTGCTCGATCTCGACGCCGCGAGCGGCCGCACCTACGAACTGGGCGGCCCGACCGTTTACACCCTCGAAGACCTCGTCACCTATTGCGGCGACGTGATCGGCAAGCATGCGCGCATCATCCGTTTGCCGGACGCGTTGGCGCGCCTGCAGGCGCTGACCTTCGAAATGGCGCCCGGGGAACCGGTGATCTCGCGAGACAATCTCGATTCGATGAAAGTCGACAACGTGTTGAGCGGCCCGCTCGCGCCTGAACTCGGCATCGAGCCCGCCAGTATCGAAACGATTGCGCCGGTGTATCTGACCGGCGCGTCGACGCGTTCGCGCTTCGACACGTTTCGCGCGAGCGCCGGACGTTGACGTACCCGTTCAAATCCTCTCCCCATTGAAACGAAGCATGAAACTGCTAATTGGTGACAAGAACTACTCGTCATGGTCGATGCGGCCGTGGCTGCTGCTGAAGCACTTCGGCCTTCCGTTCGACGAAGTGCTGATCCACCTGAACGAGCCCGGCACGACCGCCGCGATCCTCGCTCATGCGCCGGCCGGGCCGGGCAAGGTGCCCTGTCTGATCGACGACGCGGGGCAGGCCGTTTGGGATTCGCTGGCGATCGCCGAGACACTGGCCGAGCGCTTCCCGCAGCACGCGCTGTGGCCGCGCGATGCGGCGGCGCGCGCGCTCGCCCGCAGCGTGAGCGCCGAGATGCATTCGGGCTTCGGCGAGTTGCGCTCCAACATGTGGATGAACATTCGCGCGTCGTTTCCGGGCAAGAACGCAACGCCGGGCGTGCTCGCCGATATCGCGCGGATCGAGACGCTCTGGCGCGAGTGCCTGAGCGCGCATGGTGGACCTTTCCTGTTCGGCGAGTTCGGCATTGCCGATGCGATGTATGCGCCGGTCGCGATGCGCTTCAACACTTGGCAGCCGCCGTTGTCCGAAACCGCGTCGGCATACGTCGAGCGGATCACCGCGTTGCCGGCGGTGCAGGCATGGATCGACGCTTCGCGTCGCGAGACCCACGCGATTGCCTATCAAGACGTATGCCCATGAACATCTACGCGGTAGGCGGCGCCATCCGCGACGAGTTGCTGGGCGTACCGGTGCAGGACCGCGACTACGTGGTGGTCGGCGCGACGCCCGAGCAGATGGTGGCGCAGGGCTATCGACCGGTGGGCAAGGATTTTCCGGTGTTCCTGCATCCGCAGACGCACGAGGAATACGCGCTCGCGCGCACCGAGCGCAAAACGGCGGCGGGCTATCACGGCTTCCAGTTCTTCTATGCGCCGGACGTCACGCTGGAGGAAGACCTCGCGCGCCGCGATCTGACGATCAACGCGATGGCGCGCGAGGTGCGTCCGGACGGCGAGTTGAGCGGTCCGGTCGTCGACCCGTTCAACGGTCAGGCGGACTTGCAGGCGCGGCTGTTCCGGCATGTGAGCGACGCGTTCCTCGAAGATCCCGTGCGGATTCTGCGGATTGCGCGCTTCGCGGCGCGCTTCGTCGACTTCACGGTCGCGCCGGAAACGCTGACGCTGATGCGCAAGATGGTCGCCGAGGGCGAAGTGGATGCGTTGGTAGCCGAACGCGTGTGGCAGGAAGTGTCGCGCGGCTTGATGGAGAAAAAGCCTTCGCGCATGTTCGAGGTGCTGCGCGAGTGCGGCGCGCTGGCGCGCATTCTGCCGGAGATCGACGCGCTGTTCGGCGTGCCGCAACGCGCCGACTATCATCCCGAGGTGGACACCGGCGTGCACGTGATGATGGTGGTCGATCATGCCGCCCAGCAGGGCTATGCGCTGCCGGTCCGGTTTGCCGCGCTGACGCACGACCTCGGCAAGGCGACCACGCCTGAGGACGTGCTGCCGCGGCATATCGGCCACGAGGGGCGCAGCGTGGACCTGCTCAAGCCGCTCTGCGACCGGCTTCGCGTGCCGAACGACTGCCGCGATCTCGCGCTGCTGGTGGCGCGCGAGCACGGCAACATTCATCGCGTGACGGAGATGGGGGCGGCGGCGTTAGTGAGATTGCTCGAACGCAGCGACGCGCTTCGCAAACCGGCGCGCTTCGCCGAAGCCTTGCAGGCCTGCGAGGCCGATGCGCGCGGCCGGCTGGGGTTCGAGATGCGCGACTATCCGCAGGCCGAGCGGCTGAGGCTCGCGCTCGTCGCGGCGCGCGGCGTGGATGCCGGTGCGGTGGCCAAACGAATGGCCGATGCGCCTGCCGGCATCAAGGACGCCGTGCATCAGGAGCGGGTGCGCGCGGTGGAAGCGGCGCTGCGCTAGGGTGCTTCGGTGGTGTGGCTGCCTTTGGCCTTCGCGGCGCAGGCCGCCGTGGTCAAAGGCAACGCGGACTTAAAGCACCCTCGCCAGCAGCGACAGGATCATCGACAGCACCAGCGTCGACATGAACGGAAACGGATACTCACGGCCGAACACGCGCAAGGTCACGTCGCCGGGCATCCGGCCAATGCCGATCTTCCTGAGCCACGGCCAGCAGGCCGACAACACCGCCACCGCAACGAACGTAGTCAAGAGCCAGCGGATCATCACGAATTCCTAACGCCCAATCAGGCAAAAGATCACAACGTGTGCGAGCGGTCGCCGCTGGAAAACGCCTGCAGCGTATCGTCCAGCCCGCGCGAAAAGGCGATCACCTTGAACAGTTCGCCCATCTCCGCTTCGGACAACAGCTTCTGCACCGCATTCGCCGCGGGCAGGAAGCGCGCCGTGTCGGCCGGATCGATTTCCGACAACGCGTCGGTGATGCCCGCATTCAGCAAGAAGCGCGCTTGCGACGTGAAGCCCAGCAAATCCGCGCCCGTCTCGACACCGGCTTCGGCGATCCCGGTGAATTCCACGTGCGCGGTGATGTCCTGCAACCCCGGGTAGAGGAAGGGATCGCCGTGCGCGCGATGCCGGTAATGACACATCAGCGTGCCTTGCGCGCGCTGCGCGTGGTAGTACTCGTGGCGCGGGAAACCGTAGTCGATCAGGAATACCGCGCCGCGCGCGAGCATCGTGCAGACGGTGCGCGTGAAGGCGCTCGCGGCTTCGTGGGTTTCGGTCAGGTAGTCTTCGCCGGCAGTGTCGATGTCCGCGAGCAATGCGGTGTCCGCTGCCGCGGATACCGGGCGATCGTCGAACGCAAACGCCTCGTCGCGCCACACCACGCCACGTTCGTGCCAGACGCCGCCGGTTGCCGCGAATAGCCGCACGGGCATCGCATCCAGCACTTCGTTGCCGACCACCACACCCTCGAAGCGCTCCGGCAACGCGTCCAGCCAACGGACTTTCGCCAGCAGCGCGGGCGCGGCCGCCGCGATCGTCTCACGTTGACGTTCGCGCAATTCGCCCGACAGATCCACGATCGAGTAGCTGTCGAACTCGGCGCCCAGCGCATCGAGCGCGTTGAGCAGGCCGGCGGCCAGCTTGCCGGTGCCGGCGCCGAATTCCATCACCTCGCGCGTCCCGCTCGCTTCCAAGGCTTCGGCCAGCGGGCGCGCAAGCGTCGCGGCGAACAGCGGCGACAGTTCCGGCGCGGTGACGAAGTCGCTGCCGTCGTCGCCGCGCAGACCGAATTTGCGCGCGCCACCGCTGTAATAGCCGAGTCCCGGCGCGTAAAGCGCGCGCTCCATGTAGCGGTCGAATGGCAGCCAGCCGCCGGCGCTGTCGAGCTCCGCACGCAGCCGCGCGACCAGTGCTTCGGACTGCGCCAGCGCGCTTGGGCCGGGAGCAGGTAAACTATCGGGTTGGTGAGCTTTCGGATTCATCCCCGCATTGTAAATGACCGCCTCTCTAGACACCGCCGCTGACCGCGCCCCTGAAACGCCCCGCGTCGTGCTGATTACCGGCGCCGCCCGCCGCATCGGGCGCGCGCTCGCGCTCGGTTTTGCGGCGCGCGGCTGGGACGTGGCGGTTCACTACGGCGCGTCGCGCGAAGAGGCCGACGAAGTGGTCGCGCAAATCGGCGCGCTGGGGCGCCGGGCGGTCGCGCTGCACGCGGAATTGGGCGACGAGGCGCAGGTCGAGCGGCTGTTGCCGGCTTGTACGGCGGCCTTGGGCCGGCCGGTGTGCATCGTCAACAACGCGTCGCGCTTCGAGGAAGACACGGCGCACAACGTCGGCTACGACCTGCTGCTGAAGCTGACCGCGATGAATCTCGGTGCGCCGCTGGTGCTCGCGCGCATGCTGTTCGAGGCGACGCCGGAGGCCGCGCGCACCGACGAAAGTCAGCGCGCGGTGGTAATCAACGTGCTGGATCAGAAGCTGTACAACATGAATCCGGATTACCTGTCGTACACGCTGTCGAAGGCGGCGCTGCAAAGCGCCACGGTGGCGCTTGCGCAGGCGCTGGCGCCGAAAGTACGCGTGGTCGGGCTCGCGCCGGGCCTCACGATGCAATCCGCCGACCAGACGCAGGACGGTTTCGAGGCCGCTCACCGAATCACGCCTTTGGGCCGCGCGTCGCGGCCCGAGGATGTTGTCGCCGCCGCGCTGTATCTCGCGGATGCAGCCGGCGTCACCGGAACGACGCTGGTGGTCGACGGCGGGCAGCATCTCGTGCCGCTGCCGCGCGACGTTATGTTTTTGACGGGCGCCTGAGGCGCCCCTTTGCGTGCCCCGCACGCTTTTTTCGACTGGAAACGAACATGTTTGCCGCTCTTTCGCACCCCCGGCTCGCCGATTGCCGCCGGCTCTTTCTGCGCAACTACGAAGTGCACATCAACATCGGCGTGCACGATTTCGAAAAGCGCGGCGAACAGCGCGTCGTGATCAACGTCGAACTGTTCGTGCCGCTCGCGCTGTCCACGCCGGTTCAGGACAAGCTGAACGAAGTCGTCGACTACGATTTCATGCGCTCCACCATCTCGCGCCGCGTCGCGCAAGGTCACATCCACTTGCAGGAAACGCTGTGCGACGACCTCGTCAGGACCATGCTCGAGCACCCGCAGGTGCGGGCCGCGCGCGTGTCGACCGAGAAGCCGGACGTGTATCCCGACTGCGACGCCGTGGGCGTCGAAGTTTTCCGAATCAAAGAGGATTGAGCCATGAATGCTCCGGAAATCCTGAACGACAGCGCGCCCGCCGCGAAGGCCAAGTCGCCGCTCACGCGCCGCGAGCAGAAGGAAGCGTACGAGAACAACAAGCTGTTCAAGCGCCTGGCGCGCCAGGTCGGCGAGGCGATCGGCGACTTCAACATGATCGAGGAAGGCGACAAGGTGATGGTCTGCCTGTCGGGCGGCAAGGACAGCTATGCGATGCTCGACATCCTGATGCGGCTGCGCGAACGCGCGCCGATCAACTTCGACATCGTCGCGGTCAATCTCGATCAGAAGCAGCCGGGCTTCCCGGAGCACATCCTGCCGGAATACCTGAAGCAGCTCGACATTCCCTTTCACATCGAGAACCAGGACACCTACAGCATCGTCAAGCGGCTGGTGCCGGAAGGCAAGACCACCTGCTCGCTGTGCTCGCGGCTACGGCGCGGCATTCTATACCGTGTCGCGGGCGAACTCGGCGCGACCAAGATCGCGCTCGGCCATCATCGCGACGACATCCTGCAAACGCTGTTGCTGAACATGTTCTACGGCGGCAAGCTGAAGGGGATGCCGCCCAAGCTGCAATCGGACGACGGCAAGAACATCGTGATCCGGCCGCTCGCCTACGTGAAGGAAACCGACTTGGAGAAATACGCGGAGTTGCGCGAATTCCCGATCATTCCGTGCAATCTGTGCGGCAGCCAACCCAACCTGAAGCGCGCCGAGATGAAGGCGCTGATCCGCGACTGGGAGAAGCGTTTCCCGGGGCGTATCGAGAACATGTTCAACGCGCTGTCGAACATCGTGCCGTCGCATCTGATGGACCACAAGCTGTTCCCGTTCGCGGGCCTGCGCGCAACCGGCGAGGCCGATCCGCAAGGCGATATCGCGTTCGACGAAGAGCCGTGTTCGACCGGTAACGAAGATGGCGCCATGCTCGGCGCAGCGAAGCCGATTTCGATTGTCCAGTTCGACGATCTTTGACGGAAATGCCCGGAAAATGGGCGCTTCCGCGCTATCGGACCCGCCGTCCAATGCGCGCCAGCGCGCCTTTTTCGGCATTTGGCGCATGATAGAATCGTCGGCCACAAACTGACTGATTGCCGACGCCATGAACATCGTGATTTTGGCGGCAGGCACCGGCAAGCGCATGCGGTCCGCGCTTCCCAAGGTGCTCCATCCTCTGGCCGGTAGGCCGCTTCTCGCTCACGTCATCGACACGGCTCGCGCGCTCGAACCCGCACGGCTCGTGGTCGTGATCGGCCATGGCGCCGAAGCCGTACGTGAGGCGGCTGCGGCGCCGGACGTGCAGTTCGCGGTGCAGGAGCAGCAGCTCGGCACTGGCCACGCGGTCCAGCAGGCGCTGCCGCTGCTCGATCCGTCCGCGCCCACGCTGGTGCTGTACGGCGACGTGCCGCTCACGCGCGCCAGCACGCTGCGCGCGCTGACCGAACGCGCGGGGCAGGGCGGTTATGGCGTGCTGACCGTGACGCTCGACGACCCCACCGGTTACGGGCGCATCGTGCGCGACCAGCAAGGCAAGGTGTCGCGTATCGTCGAACAGAAGGACGCGAGCGCCGAGCAGCTGGAGATCCCTGAAATCAATACCGGCATCATCGTCGCGCCGACCGAACGTCTCGCCGGCTGGCTCGCGGCGTTGAAGAACGACAACGCGCAAGGCGAGTTCTATCTGACCGACGCGGTCGAAATGGCGATCGAAGCCGGCCTCGAAGTCGTCACCACCCAGCCGGACGACGAGTGGGAAACGCTCGGCGTGAACAGCAAGCAGCAGCTTGCCGAACTCGAACGGATCCATCAGCGCAACGTTGCCGATGCTTTGCTGGTGGCGGGCGTGACGCTCGCCGATCCCGCGCGCCTCGACGTGCGCGGCACGCTCGAATGCGGCCGCGACGTGTCGATCGACGTGAACTGCGTGTTCGAAGGCAGCGTGACGCTGGCCGACAACGTCAGCGTCGGGCCGAACTGCGTGATCCGCAATGCGAGCATCGGCGCCGGCACGCGCGTCGACGCGTTCACGCATATCGAAGGCGCCGAGGTCGGGGCCAATGTCGTACTGGGCCCATATGCGCGCTTGCGCACAGGCGCAACGCTGCAAGACGAGTCTCATGTCGGTAACTTCGTCGAAGTGAAGAACGCGGTGCTCGGTCGCGGCTCGAAAGCGAATCACCTCACGTATATCGGCGACGCGGATATTGGCGCGCGCGTGAATATCGGCGCGGGTACGATCACCTGCAACTACGACGGCGCGAACAAATTCCGCACGATCATTGAAGACGACGTGTTCGTCGGTTCGGACACGCAACTGGTCGCTCCGGTGCGCGTGCAGCGCGGCGCGACGATCGCGGCGGGCACGACGGTCTGGAAGGACGTCGAAGCCGAAGCGCTGGTTCTGAACGATAAAAAACAAACAAGCAAAACGGGCTATGTTCGCCCGGTCAAGAAAAAGAACTGATGGGCGTGATGCGTGCGCGAAGCGCGCTCCCTGAAACCCAGCATTGAAAAGGAATGAGCCATGTGTGGCATTGTCGGCGCGGTTGCGCAACGTAACATTGTTTCCGTCCTGATCGAAGGACTGCGGCGCCTCGAGTACCGTGGTTACGATTCGTGTGGCGTCGCGGTGCTGGACGAGAACGGACCGAGCCGCGCGCGCAGCGTCGCGCGTGTCGCCGATCTCGACGAGCAGGTGCACGAGGGCCATCTCGAAGGCATCACGGGTATCGCGCATACGCGCTGGGCGACGCACGGCGCCCCGGTGACGGACAACGCGCACCCGATCTTCTCGCGAGATGCGCTCGCGTTGGTACACAACGGCATCATCGAGAATTACGAATCGCTGCGTGAAATGCTGCGGGGCAAGGGCTACGAGTTCGTCTCGCAGACCGATACCGAGGTTATCGCGCACCTGATTCACAGCGTGTATCGCGGCGACCTGTTCGCCGCCGTGCGTGAAGCGATCGCGCAATTGCACGGCGCGTACGCTATCGCGGTGCTGCACAGAAATCAGCCGCATACGGTGGTCGGCGCGCGGCAGGGCTCGCCGCTGGTGGTCGGGCTCGGCGACGGTGAGAACTTCCTCGCCTCGGATGCGCTCGCGCTCGCGGGCAGCACCGAACGTTTCATCTTCCTCGAAGAAGGCGATGTGTGCGAACTGTCGCTCGACGGCGTGCGTATTGCCGATCGCGATGGCAACGATGTGCAGCGCGACGTGCGTCAGGTCGCGGCTTATGGCGGCGCGGTCGAACTCGGCCCGTATCGCCACTTCATGCAGAAGGAAATTTTCGAGCAGCCGCGTGCGATCACCGACACGATTCCGCAAACCGATTCGTTCGACGCATCGATCTTCGGCGAGGCTGCCGGCGACGTGTTCGCCCAGATCGACAGCCTGCTGATTCTCGCGTGCGGCACGAGCTATTACTCGGGCCTGACGGCGAAGTACTGGCTCGAATCGATCGCGAAGATTCCGACCCAGGTGGAGATTGCGAGCGAGTATCGCTACCGCGAGTCGGTGCCCAATCCGAGGTCGCTGGTGGTGGTGATTTCGCAGTCGGGGGAAACGGCGGATACGCTTGCGGCGCTCAAGCATGCGCAGTCGCTCGGACACAAGCACACGCTGGCGGTATGCAACGTCGGCACGAGCGCAATGGTGCGTCAGACGGAGTTGTCGTTCCTGACGCACGCGGGCCGCGAGATCGGCGTGGCGTCGACCAAGGCGTTTACGACGCAACTGGTCGCGCTGTTCGTGCTGGCAGCCACGCTGGCCAAGCTGCGCGGTCATCTGAACGAAGAACAGGAAGCCGACTACCTGAAGCAGTTGCGCCACTTGCCGGCCGCGTTGAATAGCGTGCTGGCGCTGGAGCCGCAGATCATCGCGTGGTCGGAAGAGTTTTCGCGCAAGGAACATGCGCTGTTCCTCGGGCGCGGCATGCATTACCCGATCGCGCTCGAAGGGGCGCTGAAGCTCAAGGAGATTTCGTATATCCATGCCGAGGCTTATCCGGCCGGTGAGTTGAAGCACGGGCCGCTCGCGCTCGTGACCGAAGCGATGCCGGTGGTGACGGTAGCGCCGAACGACGCGCTGCTGGAAAAGCTGAAGTCGAATATTCAGGAAGTGCGCGCGCGCGGCGGTGAGCTTTATGTATTCGCCGATGCGGATACGAAGATCGTCAACGATGAAGGGCTGCATGTGATCCGGATGCCGGAGCACTATGGTTTGCTGTCGCCGATTCTGCATGTCGCGCCACTGCAGTTGCTGGCGTATCACACGGCGTGTGCAAGAGGCACGGATGTGGATAAGCCGCGGAATCTGGCGAAGTCGGTGACGGTGGAGTGAGGGGCGACTCGCGACACCATGCTCTCAGTTGCATTAATTTCGGCTACGAGGGCTCTTCCCGGTCGCTCAGCCTTGCCTGACCCAGGCGTAGCCACAATAAATGTCGAAGGGGCGCCGGAGATTTTTTCCCGCGCCCTTTTTTGTGACTGCCCTCCAGACGCAGCTCGGGAATCGCTGCCAGCGCGTCCACGCTGCGTTGCTGACATAGGGAGAGGTCTTTTTCGCAAAGCCGTCCAACTTCACCCGAGTCGGCCCCAGTTCAAGCATGTTCTTACCGCGAACGATCCCGCGTTTTTTCGCTGCGCCGAAGGCCTGTGCTTCGACGAATGACGAATGCACCCGCAGCAATCGCAATGAGTAAGACAAGCATCAGTCCAGCGCTCAACCCTGCGCTGCTGCGAGATTCACCCGCGCCGGAAGCCGAGGATGGGGTCACTGGTGAAGAAACCTGGCTCGCGACCGGCTGCGGGAGCGCAACGCCGGCCGCGCTACCCTGACGCACAAGCGATGCTTCGGAGGTTGGTAATGCCGCCGCGGATGCTGGTAGGCCTTGAGTTGCAGAAAGAGCGTCTGCATCGGAAGCAGGTCCGACAGGGGCTACTTCCGTCGCCGAGGCAATGGCAGGCATAGGCACAACGGCGGCATTTGCTTCGACCGACCTGGCAATTGTTTTCCATTGCGCAAATACCGTGTCAATGCAGTGGACGTCGGAGCAGGCGTTTCGCGATTGCCTCCATCGGGTAAGCTGCTCGGGCGATAGCTTCCCGCTATTCAGCAAGGCCTGCTGCTCAGCGGCGATATCGTCGTACTCGTTGTCGAGTATCGCGTGGTCGCATATGACGCGCTCGGCGGGTTGCCGCGTGGTAGCGCATTGAATATCGCTCGCCCATGCCCCGGTCGAGCTGAGGGTTGCCACGGAAAACAGAAATGCCAAACATCGTCTCGGATGCATTAGTCCTCCTTTTGAACCGGTTGCCGCAGGGCCGGCGCTTGGCAAGACAATGCAAGTCGAACGGCCAACGGGTCACGGTTCTTGAGACCGCGCCACCCCGACCAAGTTGCCGTCCGGCATTTTAAGGACCTGGCGCGACGTCGCATCGTCGGCGCAGGAAGGCAGTTGCGTAGCAACAAGCCGAGGTCTAATCCATTGAAAAGACGACAGCCGCCATGTCGTCGACCTGCGTGAAGCTGCGGGCGAAACGATAGAGCTGGCCGTTGATTTGCAGCTCGTTCACGCCCGAAAAAGTCGACTCCAGCATACTGTTTGCCACCGATGTTGCAATCGTAGCAATCTGCTTCAGGTCTTCGCGCAGACCCGCGGGGTCGCCCAAATACACGATGCAGACATCGTCGGTGGGCCGCATCATCACGATGCTCGTCGCGCTATCAAGTGCACGCTCCAGATACGCCGCGAGTGTTCGCAGCGATTCCGGAACGTATTCCGGCCCGGTGGCCAACTCGTTGTGATCCGTCATTCGTAGCTCCGGTGACTTACGGCCAGGTAACCGAATTAATGTACCTCTGCACATCGAGAAAATGTCTGCAGGGTAGAAAAAAGTTTTCAACGTTCCGCAACAGGAAGGGAAAAGACGTCCATCTCGCTGAACGAATAGCCGTCAGTCAATGGCCCGCCATTCCCGATGGCCGCTTTTATTTGCCGCTTTCGAAACGCCGAACGTCACGACGAGTGCCTTGCCGTTCTGGCGTGAACATATGTTCGAGACGGTGCTCTACAGATTGATCCGCGTCCAACGCGCCGTGTTTCATCATCGCGGCTACCATGCAGTCCCCGCCACCCATGGCAGCTATCTGATCACCAGGTTTTCGCATGAGTCTCCTGCTACGTCTAATACTCCTGTTGTTGAGCAGCGCTCGCCGCAGCCGGCTGCATGTGCTCGACACCTGCGTCACGCCGTTTCGCGTCTGGATAAACGATCTCGACGTATTGTTCCACATGAATAACGGACGCTATTTCACGATCCTCGATCTTGCGCGCGTCGATCTGATGATGCGCAGCGGCCTGTGGCGGCAATTGAGAGCAGAAGGTTGGTATCCGGTCGTCACGCTGGAAACGCTGCGCTTTCATCGCTCGCTGGAGCTGGGTGATCGCTATGACGTGCACACTCGCGTTATCGGCTGGGATGAAAAGCACATCTTCATCGAACAGGGCTTCGTGCGTGGCGATGTGCAAGTCGCGCTGGCCGTTGTTCGGGCGCGGTTCCTGAAACGAAAGGGCGGTACCGTGACGACTGCCGAATTGCTGGCACTGGCGGACATTACTCAAGCGTCGCCGGTGTTACCCGAGTGGGTCGCGAGCTGGAGCGAGGCCGAGGGCGGAATGGCGTTTCAGCCGTCTTCTTCGACGTAACCGGACGCAGTGCAATCGCGCGGCGCCACGCCGCGCGAAGCAGCCGGCAACGTAGACCCGCGCGCAATGCGTTCATCGTCGCGTGCAGCGGCGAAAACACGAAGTCTTGCAGCAGACCGAACTGCGTGCTGTTCAGAGAACAGACTCTTCCTGAGCGGTTCGATCATCAGCGCCCGCGCAGGCAACAATCAATTCCTTGCCAACGCCACGGCCGCGGGCGAAATAAACTCGGCCCGCACGCTGTCGCCGACTCTCAGCCGATCGAGCGGAATGTCCTGCGCCGCTCGCAATACCTGCTGGTGCCGTGGCCCACGCAGCGTCACGACAACCCGCACCCGATGCGCGGACGACGTCATCCCCGCCGATGCCGGAATCGCCACGGTCGTTTCGACGCGCTCACGCATACCTTTTGTCGCGAGCTTGTCGATGCGAAGCAGGAGTGCCTGTTCATAAGCCACGTTCAGCTTGTCGCCGACCCGCAGCAGAGTGACGTCGACCAAGGCGGGATTCACGTCCACGTCGCCAAGATTGCCGCGCGGGCCGCGTAGCGTCACGCTATTGGTGGCGGCATTGAGCGCGGCAACGCGTACCTGCGCGTGAACGACGTCCGCTTTCCCGAGTGCTGCTTGCGCGGCGTCCGACGTCGGCGTTCTGCGCAAAGCCGGGTTGACTGGCTGCGGCCGTCAGCACGGTCATCAGCGCGGCCGCGTTCCACATGGCAGCAGCCGATGAGCCCCTTCCGCGCAGACTAGCCATTCGTTGCTCCGAAATGATCACGCGAGGCGACTGGCCGACGGATCGCCGTACGCCCTCATCACAACTCCGGGCGCGCCAGGTCGCTGGCCACGATGTGTTCGCCGTACACGTGAGCAGCTGCAATCGCCTCCAGTTTGGACGGATACGGGCCGAGTTCCGGGGCGCCGTCGAACGGAAACAGCACGCGACCATCGGTGGACCGTATCACTTTCAACACGCCAAAGAAACGCCGGTAGCCGGCCATCTTCGACATGGCCGATACGTCGAAATCGTCCTCCGATGTCCCGGGGACGCTGGGAATAAACGCAGTCTTGCTCATACCTGAAAACATCTCTTGTTCGATGGGACGGCATCGGTGGGAAACGCCAAGCCTACACCCGGTTGTCCGCCACCCTGTTCGCGGGCGGCGTTCATTGTCTCAAATACGGGGGAATTCAACCGGCAGCGGGGAGGAGGCCGACGTAATTAAGCTGTGGACGGAGCGGCAGCATCGTGAAGCTTCGCTGCTCGCGACACTGGAGCATCCTCGATATGGGACACGCTTCAAAGACATGTTCGACCCGACCATCCTCGCCGATTCAACAGGAAGCGTTCACTCAGATCCATGCACTCGATCGAACACTTCGAACCGGCGCAGTGAGCTTTCACTTTGACATCAGCGAACTCGATTACTGTCTTGGATCTTAAATGCAACTAACGGAACATAAGCCAAGAGTCAAAAACCCCTGTTCAGCAATCCGGCCGCGGGCACTCCGACACGCCGACCCCGATTACGAACTGAACGCGAGCGGAGTGAGGTGAACAGCGCTGGAAACCGATCATCCTTGATTTAAAAAGAGAAATTGCGCTCGCCGGACGCCTCGTTTCGGTGCGACGCTATAATGCCCGGTCCTCATCCTTCCATTCCCCTCATGAGCCGGTTACTTTGCCTGATCGTGCTTTCGCTCGGCCTGATGCAGACCGCAACGGCCGACGAGAACACCGACCGCATGTCCGCGTATCTGACGCACAAGTTCGGTCTCGCAAAGGATAAAGCTCAAAAGATTTCCGACGCGGTGCAATCCGCCGCTTCGAAATATTCCCTCCCGCCGGCGCTTCTGCTGGCCATCATCTCGATCGAATCCCGCTTCAAGGAAAAGGCCAAAGGTGCCAACGGCGCGACTGGCCTGATGCAGGTGGTGCCGCAGGCTCATCGCGGGCTGCTGCGGAACGTCAAGGACCTCACGGAGCCGACCGCGAACATCGAAGTGGGCTCGGCCATCCTGTACGGCTACATGCGCTCGGCCAACGGCGACCTGAACGCCGCGCTCAAGAACTACGGCGGTTCAAAGGCGTATGCGCAAAAGGTCAGCTTGCGCGCCGAAGATTTCGCCGAGATCGCCGCGTCGCAAGACCTTGGCCAGCGTCCTGGAACGGCCGCCGACACTTGCAAGGATGAGCGTTGCGCGGCGCCCGGTTACTGGGCGAACGCGTTTGCCGTGCCTGCCATCACTGCCGGGGCCCAGGCAAGCAGCGCCGCGGCGAGTGGTTTGCCTGCGGCATCGCACTGAACTGGTTTTTTCCTTCGTTTTCTTTCCGCCTGCGGCGCTACAACCCGCCGCGGTAAGCGTTCGTCATGCCGTGCAAGGCGGCGCGCGGCTGACGTTGCATGCTTTTTACGCACACCGGGCGACCCGCTCTACAATGCATTTCCATTCGCGCTCACGCAGCGTCCCTTGCAATCGACCATGTTGACCTCGCTTTCCAAAACCACGACCTCGGCCCTGTTCGGCCTGTTGATCCTTGCCGCGTGCAGCAGCGCACCGCAACCGAAATTCCAGCAGGAATTGTTCGAAACCGGCGCGAGTCCTTACGCGCGCAATTTCAATTCGAGCACCACGGATAGCTGCGAAGCCGCGCGCCGCGCCCTGCTGAGCCAAGGCTACCTGACGACGATGACCGGCAACGATACCGTCGACGGAACCAAGAACTTCCAGCCGACGGGCGACACCCACGTCGTCGTCGAGTTTCATGTGGTCTGCACGCCGGGCGAGGAGGCGAGCGATACGAGCATCGTTTACGTCAACGCCGTGCAGAACGGCTTTGCGCTGAAGAAAAGCGATACGTCGGCAAGCGTCGGGCTAAGCGTGCTGGGTTCGCTCTCGCTGCCGATCCGCTCGAACAGCGACGCGATGGTCAAGATCTCGAGCGAAACCATTCCGTCGGGCAAGTTCTATGACCGTTTCTTCGGCCTCGTGGATCACTATCTGCAGACCGTCGTGCGCACGCAGCCGGTTGCCAATAGCCACATCGAAACGCGTCTTCTGCCGATGCCGGTCGAAGTGACGACGCCCACGCTCGTTCCCGACTTGCCTGCACCAGTGGGCCAGGCCACCGCGGTTCAACCGGCAAGCGGAGTTCTCGCGTTGCCTTGAGGTGCCGTTCCGCGTGAACGAACGGTTAAGGTAGGGCTGGTCAGGACCGCCTCAGCCTTCGATCTCATCGCACAGCGGTACTTATCCTATGTTTTTTACTTCATACGTATACATATGTAGTAGTAGATAACAAGGATTGACCGCCTCTGTGGATAACTCCCAAATGTCCCATTGCATCAAGGTCATGCAAAATCCGTAACCCTGCGGATCAAACGTGTAGAAAAACTACAAAGCGGGGATAACTCTGACACGGACTCCTCGCGCGTGCGCTTTATCAAGAATCCGCGCACAGGCTGTCCTATGCGCTATCCCAAAGTTATTCATAGATGTTTGTGGATAACTACCTCCCGGCCATTTCTTCCACAGGCCGCTGAGCCGGGCTCTTCCGGCGCATAGAGCGCTCGCCAGCGTACAGACGCTCATCTGCCGAACGCGCACATTGAGACTGGACGGTACGAAGATTGCGTGTCTTTTTTTGCAAGCGCAACTGTTGCTAATTAGCGAAAAACATTTCGGCGACGCCCATCCAGGCATAGAGTTAAAGTGTTTTCTGAAGTTATTGGTGCAGTGCGGGGGGGTGTATGAAACGCAGATCAGCACGACAGCTCGTCCGTCTTCTAGCGGATATCCGACATGCCACCCATTGCAGCACGCTGCGGGCGGCAGCCACCAACCGGGCCATCGCCCTCGCATCCGCGGAAGCCGACGCGGACGCCGCCGACAGCGACGACAACCCTGAATCCCCGCGCGATGCGCGTCAGGACAAGCCGGTCAGGAGCGGATCATGAGAGCCGCGAGCGAACAGTCGCTGCGTTTTCTGGTGGAGAAGTGGCTCGCACCGGCGCAGTCCGCGCCGGTCCACGTCACCGAATTCAGCCGCACCCGCGTGGGAGGCCGGCGTTATGTACGCGTCGAGACGTCTGCCAAGGGCGGCACACGAAGTCTCTTCTTCTTTCGTCACGACGACGGCTGCTGGTGCGTGTTTCCGCCGACCGGCGATACGTCGAATGTTTTCGCTCATCCGCGCGCGGCGTAGCTGATGTACCCGGGCTGAAGGGCGCCGGGCGCGGTCGCCGAGCGTCTTCGCGGTCTCGAGCGAGGCGCGCTGGCTAAGCTACGCCGTCACGACGCCTGACGCACGCGCTCGCGCCCACGTCGCCAGCCTGGCATCACCTGACACACGATCAGACCCGCCAGCATCAGTGCGCAGCCGGACATCGCGCGTGTCGACAGCGTTTCGCCCAGCACAAGCCAACCCGCGAGCGCGGCGAACACCCCTTCCATGCTGAAGATCACCGCCGCGTGCGAAGGCGCTGCGTACTTTTGCGCGACCACCTGAATCGTATAAGCGATGCCCACGGACAGTGCTCCACCGTAGGCGATCGTCGGGGCGGCGCGCGCGATCACGGCAAGACTAACCGGCTCGATGGCGAGGCCGACCACGAGGCATGTCGCGCCGCACGTCACGAATTGCACGAGTGCGAGCATGAGCGTGTCGTGGCGCAGCGCGAAGTACCCGACGAGCATCATCTGCACGGAGATCACGAGGGCGCCCGCCAGTTGATACCAGTCGCCGTCAAGCATCGAAAAGTGTTCGTCGACGCTCAGAAAATACATGCCGACGGCCGCCAGCGACGCGCCGAGCCACGTGGCAATGCCGGTGCGGTGCCGAAACAGCACGCCGAGCAACGGCACGATGACCACGTATAGCGAGCTGATGAAGCCGGCGTTGGCGACCTTGGTGTATTGCAGGCCGATCTGCTGCAAGGAGATCGACGCGGCAAGCACCACGCCGAGCAGCGCGCCGGCGCCGAGCAACTCGCGTGCGCCGCCGGGTTCGCGCTTCGACAGTTCGGCGAGCGCGGAGCGCCGCACGCACACGATCAGCGTCAGCACGACGAGCGCGCCGAGCAGGAAGCGCAAGCCGGTGAACAGGAACGGTCCGATCGCATCGAGACTCAGGCGTTGCGCGACGAATGCAGAGCCCCAGATCATCGCGGCGATCAGCATCAGCAGATTGGCGCGCAGGTGTTGGCGGGTGTCGGGATTCACAGGCGGTTATTCGAGTGGGATGGTTCTTATGAGGCGTTCGCGGCGTTTCGGGCAGCGGGGGCGGCGCTGTGCGCACTATGCAATGCGGAGGGGCTTCAATGCACGCGCGCTGCCCTGTCCCGAATCGCCCACATGATACGCGGGCAGCCGGCCATGATCGGAACAACGGGTGGGTGGCCACGGCGTCGGTCGGTTCGCATTGAACACCGCCTTCCCGTGCGCACCGTCCAACTCGCGCGATAATCGCGCAACGGCCGTCCGGCCGAATGACACCTTACGCCACCCCGCCGACTTTCAAACAACCGCGATGGACGACAAAGACTGGATCGCCGGCGCCGCGAAGGCGTTGGCGATCATCGAAGCATTCGACGAAGAGCATGCCCGCATGACGCCGACGATGGTGGCCGCCCGCGCGAGCCTGTCGCGCACCGCAGCGCATCGTTACCTGTTGACGCTGCGCGAACTCGGCTACGTGGACACCGATGGCAAGCTGTTCTGGCTCGCGCCTCGCGTGCTGCGGCTCGGCCAGTCGAATCTGGATTCGGCGCGCCTGCCGCGCACCGTGCAGCCGTTTCTCCAGCGCATCACCGCGACCGTGCAGGAAACCGCGCTGGTCGCGATCCTCGACGAACACGACGTGGTGTACGTCGCGCGCAACGGCGTGAATCGCGCGATGGCGGTCGGCTTCGTGCTCGGCTCGCGCGCGCCGGCGCCGTTGTCGTCGGCGGGATTGGTGCTGCTGGCGTTCCAGGCACCCGAAAGCATCGATCATTGGCTCGCGTCCTATCCGATCAAGGTGTTCACGCCCTATACCTACTCGACGATCGAACGGCTGCGCGAAGTGCTCGGCGAAATCCGCCGCAACGGTTACATGGTCACCGACCAGCAACTCGAACTGGGGGTGCGCGGCGTCGCGGTGCCGTTGCGCGACCGGCATGGCTCGGTGGTGGCGGCGATCAGCGTCAGCATGCCGATCGGCCAGGAGTCGGCGCACGCCGCGCTGCAGCGCGTGTTGCCGACCCTGCAGGAAACCGCCAGCCTGCTGCGTAATCTCGTCTGAAGACAGCTAGGTAATGTCCCTGGTATGGAATGCTTAGCGATCGAAAGCATGTCGCAAGCAAGCTGTCTCCCGGAAAATACATATCGAGTTTTGCGCATGACAAACTGCCTACGCCAGGTAATACTCTGCGCGGGGAGCGGGGAGGCGCTCGTGCCTTGCCTGCTTTACCGCGCAGCTTATTTCATTCACATTGACTCAGTCGCAAAGGTTTGGGGAACAACACATGAAAAAAGTTATCGTCTCGCTCGCAGCCGCATCGATCGCGCTGGTCTCCGTTCAAGCTTTCGCACAGGCATCGGACGCAGCAGCGCCGGCCGCAGCAGCTAGCGCGCCGAAGAAGCACCACTCCAAGCACCTGAAGACGCACGGCAAGCGCGCTCCGGTTTCGGCAGCAGCTTCGGCCGCTGGCACGAACGACAAGGGCGTGCAAAACTAAGCTGACGTCCGGTTCGCCGGGCGAGCCGGCGCGGTGTGCGGCGCTAGATGGCCAACGTCGCGCGGGCGCGCAAAAAGGCGTTGTCAGCAAAAAGGCCAGAGCACAAGCTCTGGCCTTTTTGCATGGACGGCAGGGTGATACGGCGATCAGCCCGCGAGGCCACGCTTGATCACTTCGTTCAGCAGGCCGGTCATACCCTCGGGATGCGTGGCGGCACGCGTTTTCAACTCGGTGACCAGTTCGCCGTTCAGCTTGCACGCGAACGCCACGAGGCCTTGCGCCTGATCGAGCTTGCGTTGCTCGCGGCGATCGAGCTTCGGCTCGGCGGCTGCGGCTTTACCGAAACGCTCGGCCGTCGACTGCTTCATTGCGTTGTTCAGTTTGAGCGCCTTGTTTTTTTCAAGGTCGGTTTTTTTCATCGCCATACGGAAGGCCTCTGCCAGATAAGTAATCCCGCATTGTACGCACCGCGCCGTGCGTAGCGGGAAAGGCGGCGCTCAGAGCCGGCAGCAGACGCGCAGCAACCCATAGGGCGACGCACGTGAGCCGCGAACAGGCGCAGAGCTTCAGGACCGTCAGCGCGAACTCCGAACGGTGTTTAACCTGGCCGCTCCGGCGCCACCGCCACGCTATCGATCAGCGCGCGCATCCGCTGCCAGTGCGTGCCTTCCCAAAATACGCGCCGGCACACGTCACAGGTGACGAACTGGTTGTGCCGTTCCAGTACGCCATCGGGTGCGCGGGCGCCGACTTCCTCCTTCGCGATTCGCCGCAGCGGCGCATTGCACATCAGGCACAGACGGAACGGTTGCGCGCTGCCGGCCAGATCGAGCCGTTCGAATACTTCGCGCAATTGCTCGCGCGGCTTGAGCGTACGGACATAGCAGCCATGCGTGATGCTGCGGCGTTTCAACAGCTCACGGTCGCGTGTCAGCACGATGCGCTGTTGCGCAACGCAAAGCGCTTCGATATCGGCGTCGGGATAGTGGTTGTCGTATAGCGTGTCGAAGCCGGCTAGCCGCAGCAGCGGCGCGAGGCCGCCGAGATGCGCGTCGGCGATGAAACGCAGCACGCGCAGCGGCCGTTCGCGCACGCGTAGGAGCGGGCGGATGTCGAGCGCCTCGAACTTCGGATAAACGGCGATGCGGTCGCCGTCCACCAACGGATGATTGAAACCGACCGATTCGCCGTTCACCAGGATCAGTTCGACTTCGGTGTGCGGCACGCCGAGCGCTTCGATCATGTGCTTCGCGGTCGCGTTGGACGCGCAGGCGTAGCTGAACGCGCGCCGGCGCAGCGGCCGGGCGAGAAAGTCGTTCAACTCCTCATAGAAGCGGAATGTCGCGGTGACCATCGCAGCAGTATCGCACTGTGTTTTGTTGCGCGCTGCCCTGCACGTGTCGCATCGATGTGCTTTACTTCGAGTTCCTTAGAAGACGGAGCGACAGATGGACATCGGTTTTATCGGTCTCGGCGAGATGGGCGCCGTGATGGTTGCAAACATTCTGAAAGCCGGGCATCAGGTGCGCGTGTGGAACCGCTCGCCGGAGCGGGCGCAGCCGCTGGCCGATCTCGGTGCGCTGGTCGTCGCGACGCCGGCCGAAGCGTTTGCGGGCGACGCGGTTTTCTCGATGCTGGCCGACGATAGCGCATTGCGCGAGGTCGTTACCGCATCATTGCTGGAGCATGCTCCGCGTGGCCTGATCCACGTGAACATGGCGACGATCTCGGTGGCGCTGGCCGAGGAGCTGGCGACCGCGCATGCGTCGCGCGGACTCCATTACGTGGCGGCGCCGGTGTTGGGGCGACCCGACGTCGCGGCTGCGGGCAAGCTGACGATCGTTGCCGGCGGCCCGGCCGAGGCGATCGACCGGGTTCAGCCGGTGTTCGACGTGATCGGCCAGAAAACCTGGCGTATCGGATCGCTGCCGCAACAGGCGAACGTGATGAAGCTCGCCGCGAATTTCATGCTCGGCGCGGCGATCGAGACGCTCGGTGAAGCGGCTGCGATGGTGACGGGGCATGGCCTCGCGATGCAGGATTTTCTCGACGTCATGACGAGCGGGCTGTTCACGGGTCCGGTCTATTCGGGCTACGGCAAGATGATCGCGGAGCAGCGCTTCGAGCCGGCGCTGTTCAAGGCGCGTCTCGGGCTGAAGGATCTGCGCCTCGTGCTCGCCGCAGCCGATTCAGTGACGACGCCGATGCCGATCGCCAGTGTGGTGCGCGACAGCCTGATCGAAGCCGTGGCGCACGGCGACGGCGAGAAGGACTTTGCGGTGCTGGGCCAGGTGGCGGCGCGGCGAGCCGGGCGTTAAAAGAGCGGGGCGGCGCGTGCGGGAAGCCGCTCGCTGCCGCCGCGGACGCAAACGCGGAAGCGGGTCCCGCGCGGACACATTTGCAAACAAAGCCTCAAACAAAGCCCCAACCGGGCGGGCATAATAGCCGCCCGATCCCAATCCGCTTCGATTCTCATGACTCTGCATACCTGGTGGCTGTTTGTCGCCACCGTCTTTGTCGTTTCCGCGATTCCCGGTCCGAACATGCTGCTCGTGATGACGCACGGCGCCCAGCACGGCTTGCGCCGTTCCAGCGCGACCATGGCTGGCTGTCTGTCGGCGCTGGTGCTGATGCTCGCGGTGTCGGCGGCGGGACTCGGTGTCGTGCTCGCGGCGTGGCCGGCCATGTTCAACGCGCTGCGCATGATCGGCGCTGCCTACCTCGTCTATCTGGGCATCAAGGCATGGCGCGCACCGGCTGACGAAGCCGCCGCCGATAGCGTCGACGAACTCGCCGCCAGGCCCGCACGTTCGCGTTTCGCGCTGTTTCGCAACGGTTTTCTGGTGGCGGGCAGCAACCCGAAGGCCATTCTGTTCGCGGCCGCGTTGCTGCCGCAATTCATCGATGCCACGCAACCCAAGCTGCCGCAATTCGGCATGCTCGTGGCGACCTTCGCGGCGATCGAGGTGAGCTGGTATCTCGTGTATGCGGGGTTCGGCACCCGCATCGGCGCGAGACTGAAGAGCCGCAGCGTCGCGCGAATGTTCAACCGGCTGACGGGCGGGTTGTTCATCGGCTTCGGCGCAATGATGGCGCTGGTGCGCCATTAGGCAGGCGGCCGCATTCATACGCGCCCGGAGCGTTGTATTTGAACAACATTGAGGGTCAACCCTAATTTTCATGTTGCGTCGCACCAAATCATTTGCTATAGTTCGTCTGTCTCCTCCATGTCTCCTCTGATATGGATTCAGCCCGCCCACGTAGGCGGGCTTTTTTTCGCCCAAAATTTGCCGGCGTCGGCTGCATCAAACGTCGCGCGGAAAAACAAAGCCGGCTGACCCCTTTGCGTGGAGTCGCCGGCTTTGTCGTATAGGCGCGGAACTCAGAACCTGTACGAGACGGCCAGGAAGGAAATGATCGGATCGGCCTTCAGGTCCGCCTTCGAGACCCCTAACGCCGTGCCATCCGCCGCCTTGATGATGACCGACGACGTGGTCTTCAGCGGAATGTAGGTGACCGAGGCCACGAGACCCCAGTGATCGGTGATGTTGTACGCGAGACCGGCATTGAACACCGGCGCCCATGACGAGGACGCCTTCGCCGACACCTGCGTCTGCCCCGGCTTGCCGGCGCCCGCGGCCAGCACCGCGCCGAGGTTGTTCTGCGTCGACTTGACGAAGTTGTCGCTGAGCTGGATGTCGGAGAACCAGTTGTACGACACGCCGATGCCGACAAACGGCCTGAACTTCGCCGTCGGCGAGTTGAAGTAGTACTGGAACATCAGCGCCGGGCTCCACTGGCGCACGCTCTTCACGATCGGATTGGCCTGGGGATCGCCCAGATCCTGCTGGCCGAGCGCGCCCGCCGGCCCCGGCGGCTTGATGACGCCGTGTCCGTAGATCTTGAAGACCGGCGGCACGCCTGCCACCGTCGTCACCGCGATATGGTCGGTGAGGTAGTGGCTGAAAACGAGACCGACGGTATTCGCGCTATTAGTCGACAAGCCCGTGCCGGCCGACGTGAACGAACTCGGCAGGCGCAGCGGCGTGTTGATCGGCGTCGGGGCGACGTGGGTGGTGAGCGGCGTGCTCGAATCCTGCGGCATCACGTGGAACCAGCCGAGCACGGCAACGTTGTCGCCCGCATGCTGGGCGTACGCGCTGGCCGACAGCAGCCCGGCCAGTAACGCGAGACAGATCTTCTTCATGTTTTTCTCCTCAGGCGCTCGTGCGGCGCATCGCGCGCGACGAGCGGCGGCGGGCTGGTCGGCCCGGCCAGAGCGCTGAATAGTCGTGGGGCGCCTGCTGCCGCGTCGCGCAAAGCGCACGGCAGCCGGAATGCGAACACCGCGTGGCGCACGGGCGGCGTATGCCGCGCCCGCTACTGGACGAAGGCGCCGATCGTGAAGTACGGCGAGGCCGCGTTGGTCAGATCGAGGTAGCCGAACACACCGCCGCTGAAGATCATCTTTCCGGTCGGCGTGGTGCCGGTCGTGGCGCCCACGTGCATGGTCGTCACGACGCCCGGCACGGTTTGCGTGAAGTCCAGATTCAGTGCGGTCGCGAGCGAGGCCTGCGAGGCGTTGAACGGATCCAGCAGCGTGGCCTCGGTGCCTTCGAGCGCGGTGGTGCGGTAATCGAACTGGCTATCCACGCCGATGTACTCACCGTTCTGCGAGTTCACCGCAATCGTGTTTTGCGGCGACAGGATCGAGATGCCCGATTCATCGTCGGCATAGGGGCCGAGCGCGTCGTTGTGCGGCACGGTGATCGACGAGTTCGCGGCGCCCGCGCGCACGAGGATCGGCACAAGCTGGTTACGCAGCTTGCCGACGATCATGTAACCGCGGGCTTTCGGCGTGCTCGCGAGTGTCGGTTTCGCCTGGCCGAGGAGGTTGTTGGTCTGGAACCCGCCGCTGCCGTCGGCCGCCGGCGCGAAATTGCCGCCCGGTTGCTGGCAGGTGCCGGCGTTGATGCCGGAGTTGTCGCACTCGGTCCACGTGCCGTCCGCGTTGATCGTGATCTTCGAATCGACCGCGACCGGCGCGAAATTCTGCGACGGCACCTGGTGATAGCCAAGCTGGTTGTAGGTGCCGGCGACGTTCGCGAGATTCGTTTCAATCGACGAGAAGCCGATGAACGGGTAATACGGGAAGGTGGTATCGGGCACCGCGCCCACCCCGAGAATCCCGCCGAACGAAATCTCCGCGCCGGGAATCGTGCCGCCCGCCACCCCTTCGCCGACGAAAATCCGCGCCGGCCGGTTCGGGTCGAGACTCGCGCCGTTCAGCCGGAACGCGCACTGGTTGAGCTTGTTAGTCGGCAGCAGGGTTTCCTGCGTCAGCGTGCCGCTCGCGGTCTGGCCGGCGCGAGTCGGGACGACGGTGCCGGCGGTGGCCGGGATCGGCGACTCGATGTAATTGACCTGCCACGTCATCCCGGTCGTATCGAGTTGCAGCTTGACCAGTTCGCCGTCACCGCCGCCGCCCGTGAACACCGTGCCGTAGTCGAGCGATGCGGGACACAGGCGGACTTCCGTCACCGGCCCATCACCGCCGCCTCCCCCGCCACACGCCCCCAACAACGGCGCAGCAAAAGCGAGCACCGAAAAGACTCTCCAATTCATACCGCCTCCAGAATTTTCTCGTTGTGGGTGGCCGGCTCCCGGTCCAGCCACCTTCTGTTTTGTGTTTTTTCCGCACCGCGAACGGCCGGCTCGTTGCGCGTTACTTGCTGATCTGCGCGCCGATGCCGAAGTAGGGCGTGCTCGGCGTATCCGCGTTGGCCGAGGTGGGCGCGAGGCCGCCGTTCTCCGTGCCCTGGATGGCGATGGCATAGAGGCCGCCCGACGCAATCGCGAAGCCGGCAGCACTGCCCTGCACCCCGACGAGGCCTGGGCTCTGCAGACCGTAGGTCAGACCGAAATGGTCTTCGGGCGCGGAAGTCGACGGGTTGATGAAGGTGCCGACGGCGCCCTGGATCAAGGTCGCGGTGTTCCTGAAGTTCGAGTCGGCGCCCACGTAGCCGCCGTCGAAACCGCCGGAGGCAAGCGGCGTGGCCGCGGCGAGCATGGCGATGCCGGATTCGTCGTCGACTTTGGCGTCGAGGTGGAATGGATCGGTGCCGAGATTGATGGCGCCCGTGCGCACGACCAGCGGTACGGTCGCGCCATTGATCTGGCCGAGAATCATGTGCGCCGTCGCCGACTTGCCGCTTGCGCCGATGAGCGGCAACTGGAACTGCGGCACGATTTGCGGCGCGAGCTGGCTGTCGAAATAGCCATTGCTGTTCAGCGTCAGCGCATTGCCGGTCGTCAGGCAGCCGCCGGCGTTCGCCGAGTAGTTCGGATTGGCGGTATTGCTGCTCGTGCAGGCGCCGCTCGCGTCGAAGGTTTCGACCGTGTTGGTCGCGACCGTCGCATAGTTGCCCGACGGCGCGAGGTGATACAGCAAGCCGTTGTAGGTGCCGGCCAGCTTGGTGAGGTCGGTCGTCGTGCTGGCAAACCCGAGGAACGGATAGAAGTCGAAATGACGGCTCGGCACTTTGCCGATGCCCGAGCCGACGAGCGGAATCGTCAGCCCGTCGAACTGGACCGTTGCGCCCGGAATGCCACCGCCCGCGACGCCGAGGCCGACAAGGATCATCGGCGGATTGGGGTTGTTGACGAAGTCCGGCGTGGTGTAAGGCTGGCCGTCGCCGGGTGCGGTGCCGGTGCCCGCGCCGAGAATGAACGCACAGCGCGTTTGTTCGGCGGTCGGCAGCGCACCGGCGGGCGGGTGGATCACCGCGCCGGTGATTTGCGTGCCGGCGCGCGTCGGTGTGACCTGACCCGTGCGCAACGGAATCGGCGATTCGAGCCACTTCAGCGTGTAAGTCATCGCCGTCGCGTCGATGTTCACCTGGACGACTTCACCGCTTCCCGCTCCGCCCAGATAGGTGGTTTTGACGATGTCGGCGGTAGCGGGGCATAACGCGGCCGCGCCAGTACCCGTGGGGGGCGGGCCCTGCACGCCGCAGCTCGCGCCCGAGCATTGCGGCGTGTCGATCGTGCCTGGATTGTCGGCTTTGCCGCCGCCGCAAGCGACGAGTAATGGCGCTGTGGCAAGGGCCATTGCGAGGCCGAGATTAATGGCGTGCGACATACCGCTGTCTCCGTTCATGTAATTGTGCGAAGTAATTTCGCTGCGCGGTTAATCGCTGTCAATTGAATGAGCCGTCTAAAAAGATCGATTCAAACAGCGTGAATTTCGGCGCGTACGCACTGCACGGACACTTGCGGCCCTTTTAAACAGAAAAGTGATTTTCGCGAACAGGACGGCGCCGTTGCGTCGCCGCACGCCCGTGATGGGCAAGCGTTATGGCAAAAAGGCTCTATCATCTTCGAACGATCGTTCGCGAAAAAATTGGGTGTTTCCCTATGCGGAAAACTATGCGAGGCGAGCGAATTAAAGGAATGAATTACCGGTAGTGCACGGCATTGCGATTTTCTTTTTTTAGAAATTCGGGCTAATACCAGTCGAGCTTGCAATTAGAATTAACGCGAGTGGCTTTTAAAACAAAAAAGCCGGTCTTTGCAGACCGGCTTTTCGATGGAAGCGACGGCGAACTGCCGTCGATACCTCGGTTATTCAGCGCTTCAAGCCGCTTTCTTCGGCCGCGCCGATGGCCAGATTCATACACTGGATCGCCGCGCCCGACGCGCCCTTGCCCAGATTGTCCAGTCGCGCGACGGTCACGAAGCGCTCTTCGTTGCCGAACACGAACAGGTCGACACGGTTGGTGTCGTTGTTCGCCTGCACGTCGAAAAAGCCGCTGTCCAGGTTCGCGTCAGCATCGAACGGTGCGACGCGCACGAAGGCTTCGCCCGCGTAGTACTCGGCGAACAGCGCCTGCACGTCTTGCGGCGTGGCCTTCTTCGCCAGCTGGTTCGGCGAGAAGAACGTGGTGACGGCGAGACCCTTGTAGAAGTCGCCGACGATCGGCGTGAAGATCGGCGCCGAAGTCAGACCCGTGTGCGCCGCCATTTCCGGCAGATGCTTATGCGTGAGGCCGAGCGCATAGGGACGCGGGCTCTTGAGCTTGTCGTTACCGCCAGCTTCGTACTCGGCAATCATCTTCTTGCCGCCGCCGCTGTAGCCGGTGATCGAATAAGCGTGCGCGGCGAAGTCGGCCGCGACCACGCCCGCTTCGACGAGCGGACGCATTGCCAGCACGAAGGCCGACGCGTGGCAGCCAGGCACGGCGATGCGCTTGGCCGTACGCAGACGCTCGCGTTGCGTACGGGCCAGTTCGGGCAGGCCGTACGCCCAGTCGGCGGAGGTGCGGAACGCGGTGCTCGCGTCGATCAGCACGGTGTGATCGTTGGCGACCAGTGAAGCGGATTCGCGCGACGCGACATCGGGCAGACACAGGAACGTGACGTCCGACGCGTTGATGAGACGGCGGCGCTCTTCGAGGTCTTTGCGCTTCGCTTCTTCGATACGCAGGATCTCCACGTCGGCGCGTTGCGACAGGTATTCAAAAATCTTCAGGCCGGTCGTGCCTTCCTGTCCGTCGACAAAAACTTTCGTGCTCATCTCGATCTCACTCGCTTGCTGGAAACGGGGCGCGACGCCGCGCCGGAACGCTATTTTAAGACCTCACGCCGGCGGACGTGCGAAACGGGGCGAAAAAAACGACGATGCGCGCCGAACGTGACATCGGCGTGACCTCTTGTGGGGTAGATACCAGCCGATGCCGCCCGGTTCGCGACAGAGCGGCGGCGCGTTAGCCGCGCGCGGCGATCCACCGTGCCGTCACGCCGGCCACGCGGGCGCCGAACATTCGCGCCGTTTCCAGATCGCCGGCGGGCGGCGCCTCTTCCGGCGACGCGTCGGCCGGCGATTGCGTGAGCAGGCCGGTCGAGCCGCCCACGTAGTTCAGATCGTTGCGGGTCGCCGCCTTGGTGTTCGACGGCATCATGCCGGTGCCCGCCCAGATCATGCCGTGTTGCATCGCGAGCGTGACGAGGTACTGGATGGTCGAGAACTTGTCGCCGTTCATGGTCGCCGAGTTGGTGAAGCCGGCCGCGATCTTGTCTTTCCACGTTTGGCCGAACCACGGCTTCGAACTCGCGTCGGCGAATTTCTTGAAGTCCGCCGACGGACCGCCCATGTAGGTCGGCGCGCCGAAGATGATGGCGTCGGCGCCGGCCAGTTCGGTCCAGGCCGCATCGTCGATTTCGCCGACCGGCAGGAGCCGCGCCTGCGCACCGGCTTCGATGGTGCCCGCGAGCACCGCTTCAGCGACCTTCTTCGTGTGGCCGTAGCCGCTGTGATAAACGATGACGATCTTCGACATGAGGTTCTCCGGCAGTAGTGAAACAGGATGGGTTCAGGCGCAGCAATGGTGCGCAGGGAGAGCCGCGCGCACCGCCTCGCCGCACATTAGGGCGCACGGATGACAGAAATTCCGCGCGCGCGGCCTGTCGATGCAAACCGTACACCAAGCTTCATGACCTCGCCGCGTCGCTGCGCTCGATCCGACGAACCCATCGGACGACCCTACCGCCCGTAATTGACCACCATGCGCGCACTACCGAGCGAGGCAGTGCCGATCTCATGATCGAACATCAGCGCCGGGCGTCCTTGCGCGAGGCGCAGGTCGGCGGTGCTCAGCGCATAGACAGTGATGATGTAGCGATGCGGTTTGCCCGGCGGCGGACAGGGGCCGCCATAGCCGTCGGTATCGAAGTCGTTGCGCGCCTCGACGGCGCCGAGTTTAGTAAGGAACCCGGAGGAACTCGCGTTCTCGGGCAAGCTGTCGACTTTCGCCGGAATGCCGGCGACCGCCCAATGCCACCAGCCACGGCCCGGCGCATCCTGATCGAACATGGTGATCGCGAAGCTGCGCGTGCCGGCCGGCGCGTCGCGCCAGGTCAGTTGCGGCGAACGGTTGCCGCCTTTGCACTCGGCCTGATTGAAAACCTGTGCGGCTTCCACCTTGCCGCTATGGAAACTGGCGCTCGTCAGCGTGAACGGGGTCTCGGCGAACGCGCATGGACTATGCATCAGGAATAGAGCCAACCCCAGCGTCGCGCAGGTGAAGAACGGCGTACGGTACAGCGGTAAAGCAAGCGAAACAACCAGGCAACGCGAGCGCATGTGCCGGTTCTCCTATCAGGGCGCGAGGTGCTTGTCCTCGCGATGGTTGTTGTCCTTAATCGTGCCCCAAGGTCGAATCAAGTCTAGCATTAGCTCTGCGATACATCATTGTTGCCACACCGTGGGATTTGCGAAGGGGAAATCGGCTATAGTCGGAGGAATTGCCCGCGCGACACCGGCCCCGCGTTCTCATTCGTGTGCATACAACATAGAAAGACATGGTAGAAGTTGTGGAGAGTGATTTACCAATCGAGAGGAGGGCGATGCAAGATCACCTCAAGGTCGTGGTCGCCGACGATCACCCGGTCATTCTGTTCGGTGCGGAGCACGCGCTGCTCAAGTTTCCGGGGCTGGAAGTCGTCGGTCGTGCGCGGCAGTCAACTGAGCTGGTCAAGATGCTGCAAACCTCGCCCTGTGACGTGCTTGTTACGGATCTGGCGATGCCGGGCGGGCAGTATGGCGACGGGCTGCAGCTGATCGGCTATCTGCGTCGCAATTTCCCGGATCTTCCCATTGTCGTGCTCACCATGCTGGAAAATGCTGCACTGCTGAAGCGGCTGAGGGAGCTGGGCGTGACGTCGGTCGTTCATAAATCTGACGATCTGAGCCACATTGGGCTCGCGGTGCAGCATGTCAGCCGCCACCTCGAATACATGAGCCCTTCGGTGAAGGCGGTGCTCGATACGCTACGCATGAATTCCGGTGGCAAGAGTGATGACGTTATGCTGTCCAAACGCGAACTGGAAGTGGTGCGTTTATTCGTATCGGGCATGACGATCAAGGAAATCTCCGAGCAGCTCAACCGAAGCATCAAGACGATCAGCACTCAGAAAAACGCGGCGATGCGCAAGCTCGGTATCGATCGCGATTCTGAATTGTTCCAGTATGCGCAGAGCAACGGCTTGCTGAATCTGTCGTCGCCCGCACCGGAAGATTCCGGCGACATGTCTTAGCGCCGGGTGACAAAAAAGCCGCCTGTCGTGAGACAGGCGGCTTTTTCAATTCAGACGGCTAGAAGGTCTGTGCTAACGCGACGTCTGCTGCTTACTGCGGCGTCGCGTTTGCGCCGCCATGCGCTGCCGACCATTCGGCCGGTGCGTGCAGGAATTTTTCCACTTCGTCGAGCGTCTTCGTGTCGAAGTATTGGTTTTCCTTGGCGATGCGCAGGACGTCCCACCACGTGGCCAGCGCGTGCAGATCGACGTCGATGTCTTTGAGCACCGACACGCTTTCCTTGAAAATGTTGTAGTGGAACAGCACGAAGCAATGATTCACCGTGGCGCCGGCAGTGCGCAGCGCGTTGATGAAGTTGATCTTGCTGCGGCTGTCGGTGGTCAGGTCTTCCACCAGCAGCACGCGCTGACCTTCGGTCAGCAGGCCTTCGATCTGCGCGTTGCGGCCGAAACCCTTCGGCTTCTTGCGCACGTATTGCATCGGCACCATCAGGCGGTCGGACAGCCATGCCGCGAACGGGATGCCGGCGGTTTCGCCACCGGCGACGGCGTCGATCTGCTCATAGCCGACGTCGCGCAGGATGGTCGCTTCGGCCATTTCCATCAGGCCACGACGCACGCGCGGATACGAAATCAGCTTGCGGCAGTCGATATAAACCGGGCTCGCCCAGCCGGACGTGAAGATGTACGGTTTCTCCGCGTTGAAGTGCACTGCCTGAACTTCTAGCAGCATTTTTGCGGTCGTATCGGAGATCGTCTGGCGATCGAAGCCTGTCATGGGCGGGATCCTTGGGTATGAGCGGGAGAAGCGGGCGCGCGGCCCGGTGGCGCAGCAAGCGAGGTATGCCGCGCCATGCTGGGCGGAATACGCTGCCGGTCAGTGGCGCCGTTAGTGGACAAAGGCCGGTTTTTGCTGCGCGCGTAGGCCGACATTTTACCTGAAACGGACCCTTCGGACGAGGCCGTCGTGCGCGGCTAGCGCGAATGGCGGTCATCACGGCCGGCGCCAAGCCGGCGTTGCGAACCATGCCGGGGCCGGCCGTCGAATCTGCGCCGGAGCTCGCCCGCCGCATTTTGGTCTCGCTTGTGAGCAGTCGGGGGCGCCTTTACACTCACGCGAATTTCTCGGGCGCAGCCGCGTGCCCCTTGACCTACGGAATGCTTTCAATGACCGCCGCCTCCTCCGCCTCCGACATCCGCGCCCCCGCGAAAAATGGCTATGCAGGCCGCGCGCTGCTCGCGTCGGCGCTGGGTTATGCGATGGACGGCTTCGATCTGCTGATTCTCGGTTTCATGCTGCCGGTGATCGCCGCCGACTTGCATCTGACCTCCACCCAGGCCGGCTCGCTTGTCACATGGACGTTGATCGGCGCGGTCGCGGGCGGTCTGATCTTCGGTGTGTTGAGCGACTATTTCGGCCGCGTGCGAATGCTAACTTGGACGATCCTGCTCTTCGCCGCGTTCACCGGCCTGTGCGCGCTGGCGCAGGGCTATACGGACCTGCTGGTGTATCGGACCATCGCCGGCATTGGGCTGGGCGGCGAATTCGGCATCGGCATGGCGCTGGTGGCCGAAGCGTGGCCCGCGTCGCAGCGGGCGCGCGCATCGTCGTATGTCGGGCTCGGCTGGCAGGCCGGCGTGCTGGCGGCCGCTTTGCTGACGCCGCTGCTGTTGCCGGTGATCGGCTGGCGCGGCATGTTCGCCCTCGGACTGCTGCCCGCCGCCGTCTCGTTCTTCGTGCGGCGCCGCGTCGAGGAGCCGGCGCTCTTCAACGAGCGCGTGGCGCGCGGCATGCGCAAGCTGCCGTTCAAGCTGCTGGTCGTCGATGGTCGCACCACGCGCGCCAGCATCGGCGTGGCGATTTTGTGTTCGGTGCAGAACTTCGGCTATTACGGCCTCATGATCTGGCTTCCGAGCTATCTGTCGCAGACCTTCGGCTATTCGCTGACCAAATCCGGCATCTGGACCGCGGCGACGATACTCGGCATGGCGAGCGGCATCTGGCTGTTCGGCGTCGCGGCCGATCGCTTCGGCCGCAAGCCGACTTTTCTGTTCTACCAGGCGGGCGCCGTGGTGATGGTGTTCGTCTATGCGCACCTGAGCACACCTATGGCGTTGTTGATCGGCGGCGCGGCGATGGGCGTGTTCGTCAACGGAATGATCGGCGGTTATGGCGCGCTGATTTCAGAGCTCTATCCGACCGATGCGCGCGCCACCGCCCAGAACGTGTTGTTCAACGTCGGCCGGGCGGTCGGCGGGTTTGGGCCGGTGGTGGTCGGCGCGTTGGCCGCACGTTATTCGTTCGGTGCGGCGCTTGCCTTGCTTGCTTCGATCTATCTGCTCGACATCTTCGCGACACTTTTTCTGATTCCCGAACGACGAGGCGCCGAGCTCGAATGAGCGTCATGGGCTGCGATGGCCTGCGCATCACTTGCGGACGACAAACGGCGCGATGGGTGCGGCGTCGCAGCATCGCCAGCCCTTGTTTCGCCGATGGCGAGTCCTGTTAACCACGCAGTGCATCGACGCATGCGGGGTGTACACTAACCGGCCCGCGAAGCACTCCGCATCGTCCTCGCATTGCCCTCTTCGTCGTCGCGGTTCAACGCCACGCCTACCCGGCGCATGCGCAAAACCGCCTCGGTCGGTGCTTCATTCGACAGATGCAGGCGACGCCGGCCGTGTGGTGTGCCGGGCCCAATTTCTTACGTCTCGCAGGCCAAAAAATGGACGAACAACTTAAGCAAAGCGCTCTCGCATACCACCAGAATCCGAAACCCGGCAAGATTTCGGTTACGCCCACCAAGCCGCTATCGAATCAGCTCGATCTGTCGCTCGCGTATTCGCCGGGTGTCGCCGCAGCCTGCATGGCGATCTACGACGAACCGCTCGACGCTCAGAAGTACACCTCGCGCGGCAACCTGGTTGGCGTGATCACGAATGGCACGGCCGTGCTCGGCCTCGGCAACATCGGCCCGCTCGCCGCGAAGCCGGTGATGGAAGGCAAGGGTTGTCTGTTCAAGAAGTTCGCCGGCATCGACGTGTTCGACATCGAACTTTCCGAGTCCGATCCGGACAAGCTGGTCGAAGCGATCGCGATGCTCGAGCCCACGCTTGGCGGCATCAACCTCGAAGACATCAAGGCGCCCGAGTGCTTCTACATCGAGAAGAAGCTGCGCGAGCGCATGAAAATTCCGGTCTTCCACGACGATCAGCACGGCACTGCGATCATCGCGTCGGCGGCGATCCTGAACGGCCTGAAAGTGGTCGGCAAGAAGCTCGACGAAGTGAAGCTGGTGTGTTCGGGCGCGGGCGCGGCGGCTATCGCCTGTCTGGATCTGCTGGTGAATCTCGGTCTGTCGAAGAAGAACATTCTCGTCACCGATTCCAAGGGCGTGATCTACGAAGGCCGCGGCAATCTCGATCCGTCGAAGGAACGCTATGCGGCGAACACCGAAGCGCGCGCGCTGGCCGACGCGATTCGCGGCGCCGACGTGTTCCTCGGCTGCTCGAGCGCCGGCGTGCTGAAGCCGGAAATGGTCGCCGAAATGGGCACCCAGCCGCTGATTCTGGCGCTGGCGAATCCCGAGCCGGAAATCCGCCCGGAAGAGGCCAGGAAGGTTCGCCCGGACTGCATCATCGCGACGGGCCGTTCGGACTATCCGAACCAGGTCAACAACGTGCTGTGCTTCCCGTTCATCTTCCGCGGCGCGCTGGATGTCGGCGCAACCACGATCACCGAAGAAATGAAGCTCGCTTGCGTGCGCGCGATTGCCGAGTTGGCCGAAGAGACCGATCAAGGCGATGAAGTCGCGAAGGCGTACGAAGGCCACTCGCTGGAATTCGGCCCGGAATACCTGATTCCGAAGCCGTTCGATCCGCGCCTGATCATCAAGATCGCGCCGGCTGTTGCGCAGGCGGCAATGGATTCGGGCGTCGCGACCCGTCCGATCAAGGACATGGACGCGTACCGCGAAGAACTCGGCACGACCGTGTATCGCACCGGCATGGTGATGCGCCCGGTGTTCGCGGCGGCGAAGTCGGAGCCGGCGCGCATCGTGTTCGCCGAAGGTGAAGACGAGCGCGCGCTGCGCGCCGCGCAATTCGTGCTGCTGGAAAAGATCGCCAAGCCGATTCTGGTCGGCCGTCCGTCGGTGATCGAGATGCGTCTGAAGAAGATGGGCTCGAAGCTCAAGTGCGGCGAAGACGTTGAGATCGTCGATCCCGAAGACGATCCGCGCTATCAGAAATGCTGGCAGGCGTATCACGAACTCGGCGCGCGCGAAGGTGTCACGCCGGACGTCGCGAAGGCCGCGATGCGCAAGTTCAATACGCTGATCGGCGCGATCCTCGTGCGCCTCGGCGAAGCCGACGGCATGATCTGCGGGATGATCGGCCAGTACCACATGCACCTGAACTTCATCGAGCAGGTGCTGGGCAAGGCGGACAACGTGCAGAACTTCGCCGCGATGAATCTGCTGATGCTGCCGGGCCGCAACCTGTTCATCTGTGACACGTACGTGAACGAAACGCCGACCGCTGAACAGCTCGCCGACATGACGATGCTGGCTTCGCGTGAGATCGAGAAGTTCGGTATCACGCCGAAGGTCGCGTTGCTGTCGAATTCGAACTTCGGCAGCGCGCCGTCTTCGTCGTCGCAGCGCATGGCCGCGGCGCGCAAGCTGATTGCGGAACGCGCGCCGACGCTGGAAATCGACGGTGAGATGCACGGCGATGCCGCGTTGTCGGAAGTGGTCCGCAAGGCCGCGTTCCCGGGCACGACGCTGACCGGCGAAGCGAACCTGCTGATCATGCCGAATGTCGAAGCGGCGAACATCGCGTACAACCTGCTGAAGATGGTCGGCGGCGAAGGCGTGACGGTCGGTCCGTTCCTGCTCGGCGCGGAAAAGCCGGTGCATGTGCTGACGCCCGCGGCGACGGTGCGCCGGATCATCAACATGACGGCGGTGGCTTCGGCAAACGCGCGCAAGCCGGTGAACGCGAAGTAACGCGCGTGGCCTGAAAGTCGAGGCGGGGCGTGTTCCAACGCATGCGCTGCCGAGAAGTGAGGGGAGAACGCCACGGAAGTAGTTCCGTGGCGTTTTTTTATCGTGGAAGGAATCGCAGGCAAAAAAAGGCGGTGGCCCGTGAGGGTCACCGCCTTTTCAATTTCCAACCCAGACCGATGAACCGGTCAAGCGATCAGGCTTGCGCTTTCACGCTCACGCAGCATGTTGCGTCTTGCCCGCCTCCGGCGAGCGCCAGCGCGTCAGCAACTCGTTCCATTTGATACGCACGCCCTTCAGGTTGTTTTCCTTCACGTGACCATAACCGCGGATGCCGTCCGGCAGATTCGCCAACTCAATGGCCAGCTCGCGCTTCTGCTCGCTCAGCCCGCCGATCAGTTCGCGCACCAGCGCTTCATACTCGACGATCAGCGCGCGCTCGGTACGACGCTCCTCCGTCTTGCCAAACACATCGAACGCGGTGCCGCGCAGGAACTTGAGTTTGGCGAGCACGTGCATCGCGCTGAAGACCCACGGGCCGTACTTCTTCTTCACCAGATGGCCCTGCGCGTCCTTTTTCGAAAACGTCGGCGGCGCGAGGTGAATGTGCAGCTTCCAGTCGCCTTCGAAATTCGCCTTCAGTTTTTCGATGAACGCCGGGTCGCTGTAGAGACGCGCGACTTCGTACTCATCCTTGTACGCCATCAGCTTGTGCAGATTCTTCGCGACCGCCTCGGTCAGCGGCAACTGGCCGTCGACCGGATCGAGCGCCGCTTCCGCCTTCCGCACCTCCGACACCAGCGCGCGATAACGCTCGGCATACGCGCGGTTTTGCCACCCCGCGAGGTAGTCGGCGCGCTTGTCGATGAGCGTGTCGAGCGCCTTGGGCGTATGCAGCGCGATGATCTTGCTGCTCGCCGTTTCCGCCGCCGCGCCGCGTCCCTGCGATTGCACGAGCTTGCGTACCGCAGCCAGATCGTGCGCGGCGCGCCGGCCCCACTCGAAGGCCGCGCGGTTCTTCTCGATCTGCACGTTGTTCAACTCGATCGCGCGCATCAGCGACTGATACGTGAGCGGCACCCAGCCGCGCTGCCACGCGTAGCCGAGCACGAACGGGTTCGTGTAGATCGCATCGCCGAGCAGTGCGAGCGCGAAGTGATTCGCATCGACCGTAGCGACGCCGTCGTCGCCGGCGCCGGCCCGCACGTCGGCTTCCGTGCTGGTGCCAGGGAAGCGCCAGTTCGGATTCTTGATCAGCTCGGCAGTCGGCGTATGCGCGCTGTTCAACACCACGCGTGTGCGGCCCACCTGCATCCGCGACACGCATTCGTCGCTGGCGGTGACGATCGCATCGCAGCCGATCACGAGACTCGCTTCGCCCATCGCAATGCGGGTCGCGTGGATGTCGGCGGGGTTCGTCGCGATCTGCACGTGGCTCATCACGGCGCCGCCTTTTTGCGCGAGGCCGGTGACGTCCAGCACGGTGACGCCCTTGTTCTCCAGATGCGCGGCCATACCGAGCAGTGCGCCGATCGTCACGACGCCCGTGCCGCCGACGCCCGTGACCAGCACGCCATAAGGACGGTCGATCGCGGGCAGTTCCGGTTCCGGCACCGGCGGCATCGCGTCGCCCCCGACGCTTGAAGCCGCCTTCGGCTTGCGCAACTGACCGCCTTCAACGGAGACGAAGCTTGGGCAGAAGCCGTTCACGCACGAGAAGTCCTTGTTGCAGGTCGACTGGTTGATCTGGCGTTTGGTGCCGTACTCGGTATCGAGCGGTTCGACGGACAAACAGTTCGACTTCACCGAGCAATCGCCGCAGCCTTCGCACACGGCCTCGTTGATCACGACCCGCCGCGCCGGGTCCGGATACGTGCCGCGTTTCCTGCGGCGGCGCTTCTCGGTGGCGCACGTCTGGTCGTAGATCAGGATCGTGGTGCCGGGAATTTCGCGCAGCTGACGCTGCACTTCGTCGAGTTTGTCGCGATGGTGGATGTCGATGCCCGGCGCGAGGCCGACATTCGCCGAATACTTTTCCGGCTCGTCGGTGACGATCACGATTTTCGTCGCTCCTTCGGCGGCGAGCTGATGCGTGATCTGCGGCACGGTGAGCACACCGTCCACAGGTTGGCCGCCGGTCATGGCAACCGCGTCGTTGTAGAGCAGCTTGTAGGTGATGTTCGCCTTCGACGCGATCGCCGCGCGAATCGCCAGCAGGCCGGAGTGGAAGTAGGTGCCGTCGCCGAGATTGGCGAATACGTGCTTGTCGTTGCTGAACGGCGCCTGGCCGATCCACGCGACGCCTTCGCCGCCCATCTGGCTGAACGTGCTGGTGCTGCGATCCATCCACACCGTCATGTAATGGCAGCCGATGCCGGCCATCGCACGCGAGCCTTCTGGCACATTGGTCGACGTGTTGTGCGGGCAGCCCGAGCAGAACCACGGTTTGCGTTCGGCTTCCACGCGCGGGCGCGCGAGCGCCTTTTCTTTCGCTTCGATCACGGCGATGCGCGCGGCAATGCGCGCGCGTACGTCCGACGGCAGATCGAACTTGTCGAGCCGCGTGGCGATCGCCTTGGCGATGATCGCCGGCGACAATTCGTAATGCGCCGGCAGCAGCCAGTTGCCCATCGGCACCGACCATTCGCCGCCCGCGCCATCCTTCTCGTCGAACTTGCCGAACACGCGCGGACGCTGGGCGTCGGGCCAGTTGTATAGCTCTTCCTTGATCGCGTATTCGAGAATCTGGCGCTTCTCTTCGACCACGAGGATTTCGTCGAGACCGCGCGCGAACGCATGCGCGCCTTGCGCTTCGAGCGGCCAGACGCAGCCGACCTTGTAGAGCCGGATGCCGATGCGCGAACAGGTTTCGTCATCGAGGCCGAGGTCGGTCAGTGCCTGACGCACATCGAGATAGGCCTTGCCGCCGGTCATGATGCCGAAGCGCGCGTGCGGCGAATCGATTTCGATACGATCCAGCTTGTTCGCGCGCACATAGGCAAGCGCGGCGTACCACTTGTAGTCGAGCAGACGCGCTTCCTGAACCAGCGGCGGATCGGGCCAGCGGATATTCAGGCCGCCGTCGGGCATCGCGAAGTCTTCCGGCAGGATGATCTTCGTGCGGTGCGGGTCGATATCCACCGAAGCGGACGATTCGACCACGTCGGTCACGCACTTCATCGCCACCCATAGACCGGAGTAGCGGCTCATCGCCCAGCCATGCAGACCGAAGTCGAGATACTCCTGCACGTTCGACGGAAACAGCACCGGCAGCCCGCATGCCTTGAAGATGTGCTCGGACTGATGCGCGAGCGTCGAGGATTTGGCCGCGTGGTCGTCGCCGGCGAGGACGAGGACGCCGCCGTGGCGCGCGGAGCCCGCCGAATTGCCGTGCTTGAAGACGTCGCCGGTGCGATCGACGCCCGGTCCCTTGCCGTACCACATCGAGAACACGCCGTCGTATTTGGCGCTCGGGTACAGGTTGACCTGCTGCGAACCCCAGACGGCGGTGGCCGCGAGGTCTTCGTTGACGCCCGGCTGGAACACGACCTGATGCGCGGCGAGATGCTGCTTCGCCTTCCACAAAGATTGGTCGAGTCCGCCGAGTGGCGATCCACGGTAGCCGGAGATGAAGCCGGCGGTATTGAGTCCGGCGGCCTTGTCGCGTTCCTGTTGCAGCATCGGCAGACGCACCAGCGCCTGGATGCCGCTCATGTACGCGCGGCCGCGTTCGAGAGTGTATTTGTCGTCGAGCGTGACGGAAGACAACGCGGCTTCGAGCGAGGCTCGCTGACCTGCGTCTAGCGGGGCATTCATTATGTGTACTCCTCCACTCAGTTTGGGATCACCAAAACTTTGTTGGGCCGTGGCATCTTGTGAATGCGAAGGGCCGGGGCCGTCATATTGACGTGTTTCAGGTGATGGTAGCACTGGTGAAAACCCGCCGCAGCATGCCAAAAAGCCATCCCAAAAGGGGCTTCGCGGGTGCGTGCGAGACCTTTCCATGCAGCTTGGGTTTGCGTGGCGTCACGTTGCGAACCGCGCCTGTAACAAGCTGTAAAAGCGACAAATTCACGGAACCGCAGTTCAATTTCCTGTCTAACTCCCACCTGTGAGCAATGTCTGCGTAACGCTCCGCATTCGGTGGAGCTTCAGGACAACAGGGCAGTTAGAAAAGGAGTACGCATGAACACTAGAAACATCCAGACCTTCCTGATGGTCTCAGCAGCCTTCTTCGCCATGAGCGCGCCGGTGCGCTCGAACCCGGGCAGCGCGGGGGCGCTCTCGAACGCGATGAGCCGGACGGCGCAAGTTGTGCCGGCCAGCATCGCCATGGACCGCGTTTCGCGTTCCTCGAAAGCGGACAAGGGAAACCAGAATTCGTGATGCGCCGCTGAAGCGGCGTGTCGGTTGATAACCAGCCGTTGTCCTCCCGAATTTCACTAGAGGCAACGGCGCAAATGAAAAGGGCGAGGATCTTGCGATCCTCGCCCTTTTCATTTCTGCTTGCGTGTTCACATTAGACTTTGTCCTGCACCACGCCACGGCGAATTTGATCCAGTTCGATCGATTCGAACAGCGCCTTGAAATTGCCCTCGCCGAAGCCCTGGTTGCCCTTGCGCTGAATGATCTCGAAGAAGATCGGGCCGATCTGATTTTCGGTGAAGATCTGCAGCAGCAGATCTTCCGGCGCGCCGTCGATCAGGATCTTGCGCTTCTTCAGTTCGTCGAGCGGCTCGCCATGATTCGGCACGCGGCGATCGACGAGTTCGTAGTAAGTGTCGATCGTGTCGAGCAACGAAATGTTCGCCGCGCGCAGGCCGTCCACCGTGCGGTAGATGTCGTTGGTGCCGAGCGCGATGTGCTGAATGCCTTCGCCGTGGTACGCGTCCAGATACTCCTGAATCTGGCCTGCCGTTTCCGAGCCTTCTTCGTTGATCGGAATCCGGATCTTGCCGCACGGCGAGGTCATCGCCTTCGACTTCACGCCTGTCACCTTGCCTTCAATGTCGAAGTAACGCACTTCGCGGAAGTTGAACAGGCGCTCGTAAAACTCCGCCCATTCCTGCATGCGGCCGCGATGCACGTTGTGCGTCAGATGGTCGATGTAGGTCAGACCGTGCCCAACCGGATTCGGGTTCGCGCCGGCAATGGGTTCGAAGTCGACGTCGTAAATGTCGATGTTGCCGATGCTGTCTGGCTGCGCGCCGTTCTTGCCGCGCCAGCGATCGACGAAATAGATCAGCGAGTCGCCGATGCCTTTGATCGCCGGGATGTTCAGCTCCATCGGGCCAGTCTTGTTGTCGAAGCCCCATGCGCCTTTTTCCAGGGCCTGCTTGTAGGCTTTGGCCGCGTCCTGCACGCGAAACGCGATCGCGCAGATCGACGGGCCATGCAGGCGCGCGAAGCGCTGCGCGAACGAATCCGGCTCCCCGTTGACGATGAAATTTATCTCGCCCTGGCGATACAACGTCACGTCTTTATGACGATGCCGCGCGACGGCGGTGAAGCCCATCTGTTCGAAGAGGTTGCCGAGCGCTTTCGGGTCCGGCGCGGTGTATTCGATGAATTCGAAGCCGTCAGTGCCGACCGGATTGTCCCAGGTTGAAACCTGCATTGTCTGTCTCCTGTCGACCGGAGCCGGCGCTTGGGCGCCTGACTCGGGTCCCGTGCAAGATGGTTGATGTGCGCCGGCGCGTTGCGCGAGCGGGGATGGGTGATGAGTGCGACCGAATGAAGCAAGTGTAAAGTCCGCCGTGAGACGAAAACTTGCGAATTTAATCGCGCGTCGATACGCTGGAGCTATTTTCTATCCTATTTTTTGAGAAGAGCGGCAGAAAATGGCCAAGGTTGAGATCGATGCCATCGACAGGCGCATTCTTGCAATCCTTCAGGAGAATGGCCGGTTGTCGAATCAGGAGATTGCCGAGCGCGTCAATCTCTCGCCGAGTCCCTGTCTGCGGCGTATTCGTCGGCTGGAAGAGAGCGGCGTCATTCGCGGCTATGTCGCCTTGCTCGATGCGCAGCATCTCGGCCTCGGCTTGCTCGCCTACGTGAATGTGCGGCTGGAAAAGCGCGGCGGCTCGGCGCCCGGTCCGCGCGGCGACGCCACGCATGCCGATCTGTTTCGTGCGGCGGTCCAGGCGTGGCCGGAGGTGGTCGCGTGTCACGCCATGACGGGCGATATGGATTATCTGCTGCGGGTCCAGGTGGAGGACATGGCGCACTTTTCGCGCTTTGTGCAGGATCAGCTGCTGCACCATCCGTCGGTGATCGACGTGAAAACGAGCTTCGCGCTCGAAAAGTTCAAAGAGACGACGGCGTTGCCGATCTTGTGAACGTGACGTTGTAGCCAGGCAGTAGACAAAGAAAAAGGGCAGCCGCATGGCTGCCCTTTTTTCACTTCTCCGAAGCCGAGGCCCAACCGCAGGTTTCTCAGGCCGCGGCGGCCGTCGGCAGGAACGACTCGAACAACCTGGATGCATGACGCGCTTGGCGCTTGAGCGCGTAGTCGAACACGGCAACCTGCTCCTGCAGCATCTCCGCGATGATGCTCGACTGATCCGCCGGCAACAGCGTCAGATAAGCGTCTGCTTCGCCATACGCGTACTCGATCTTCATGCCGGCCTTCTTCGCGATGTGCATCATCGTGGTGTTGCGCGCGAGGCAGTGGATGTACAGCACCGTGACGTGGGTGTTGCGGCTGCGGATGGCGGCGCGCTCGAAAAGCTTCGAGCCGATGCCTTGGCCGCGCACGCTTTCCAGCACCGACACGCCAAATTCGGCCGTGCGCTTGTCGCCTTCGGCGGGCAGATAGGCGAGGTGCCCGACGCCGGTGAGTTCCAGCTTGCTGTTGAACACGCCGAACACGGTGTCGCGCGTGAAGTCGATGGCGCGGACGTAGTTTTCAATGACGTGGTCCGGCACGATCTGGCCGAAGCGCAGGAGCCGGTCGTCTTCGTCGAGCGCGAGGAAGTGGGCCAGCAGCCGTTCGCGATCGACGGCCGTGAGTTCACGGACCAGAGCAGGTGCGCGGCCAGCTGGCAGCGACGCGCGATCGCGCGGGACGATCGGCTCGACGGCGTGGGGGGGCATCATGTTCATGGTCGGGTTCTCCTTGTGATCGAGCGGCTTGGTGCACCGCAAAATCCATTTTAGCGGAAAGCGGAGTTTCTCACTAGGGAAAACCCGTATCAAAAGCTGAAGAGAATGCCTAAAAAACTTGCGCCCTATTTTTAGTTGATTGATTTAAAAAGAAAAATCAAATTGAACGAGCGTTCGTGGCGTCCATGCCACATGATTAGGTCGCCCGCAGGCGGATGTTCCGAATATTGCTGCTTTGCGTCATTTGGCCGGGGGCGCGCTCAAACCGTGATCCACCATGCCGACCACCTGTTCGGCGAATTCACGGTAGCCCATGCGCCCGTCCGGCTTCAGCCACGTGAACGTCCAGTTGATCATGCCGAACACCATCATGGTGAGGGCGGTTTGATTCTCGCGAGTGGCGCGCTCCGGATAGGCGCGCGCCAACTGCCGCGCAAAGGCCGCGACCACGTCGCGCTGGCGGTTCAGGATCACCTCGCGCTGGGTGTCGACCAGATATTTCACGTCGTTCAACAGCGCGACGTGCCGGCTATGCGAGGTTTCATACTCGGAGAGAAACGCCCGGATCAGCTCGGCGAAGGTTTCCCGCTCGGTGAGTCCGCGCCGCTGGCTGGCGCCTTCCACTTCGGCGATGATCAGCATCAGCCGCTTCGTGTAGCGATCGAGCAGATCGAACAGGATCGCTTCCTTGCTCGCGTAGTAGTGGTACAGCCGTGCTTTCGAGGTCCCGCTCGCGGCGGCCAGATCGGCCATCGACGTGCTGGGATAGCTGGTTTGGGCGAATTTCGCCGCCGCCAGTTCGAGAATCTGTTCGCGCTGGGTTTCGTGGTCGGGGGCTCGGGTGCGGGCCATAGTCTTTGGTTTTATTAGTTTGGGCAGGGAGCGCGCGCCGCGCACAACTCCAGTGTGCGCCACGCGCCGGTGTCGCCGCGCAGCTTGATGCGCCTCGTCGAGGCCATTTCGCGCAGGCGCCACAGCACGATGCTGTCGCTTACCAGAAACCAGAGCTCGGCGGTCATCAGCTCGGCGGCGACGCGGGCGGCAGGTTGCCAGTCTTCGGTGATGCGCTCGAGAATCAGCGCGTCCAGATCGGCAAAGCTGCCGCTCGTGAATGTGTTGTCGCGCCAGCGGCGTGTTTCACCGTTCGCGTGCTTGACCTCCTGCCATTCGAGTGCGAGGCGGCTGATGCGCAGCACGGAAATCGGCGCGGCGTCAGCCAGACGCGCTTGCAGCACGGCAGGCGCAAACATGCCGACCGAGGTCGCCCGATCCCGGCGGCTGTGCGCCCACGCGCCCGGATCGGTCAGATCGCGAATCGACAGACGCACCTCGTTCAGGCGCTGCGGGTTGTTGCGCAGGTGATAGCACACACGGCGCAGCATCAGTTGATCCGCCGCGCTTTCGCCATGCCAGACCACCAGATTCGCTTCGCCGCGTGCGATGTTGTCCAGCGCCGCTGCCTGCTCGCGGAATTCCCGCAGGAAATCCCGCCGGGTGTCCACGCTGATGCGATCCCAGAAGTTCGCGCGCACATCCGGCGCGTCGTCGATGCCGCGCAGTGGGCCGACGGCCAAGTCGTCCCGTAGCGACTGCACGCGATCGTCGCGGCCTGCTTCGTGGAGCGCGGTGCGTAGGGAGTCGGCGGCGACGTCGCCATTGGTGAGGTGAATCGTGCTCATGAGCAGTGGCTTGCTGTGGCAATAACAAAAGGGGCCGCTCGTCGACCAGGACCGGTGTCCGATCGCGAGCGGCCCCTAGTGTAAAGGATCGCGAAGCTGCGGAAAGCGCCGCGGGCATCGCGCGGGCCTTCGTGCGGCGTGCGGCTCAGCGTTCGTCGTAGCTCACCACCACGCGGTCGCTGATTGGATGGCATTGACACGTCAGCACGAAACCGTCGCGAATTTCGTGCTCTTCGAGTGTGTAGTTCTTTTCCATTTTCACTTCGCCTTCCAGCACCTTCGCGCGGCAGGTGCAGCAAACACCGCCCTTGCAGGCATAAGGCAGCGCGAGTCCGGCGCGCAAGCCTACATCCAGCACGCTCACACCCTGATAGGGCAGGCGCAGCTTGCGCCGCTTGCCGTCGAGTACGATTTCGAGGTCGGCGGCCGGTGTGTCTTCGGTGATCTCGACCGGCGGCACGCCCGCTTGCGGCAGCGGGGAGCCGAAGCGTTCCACGTGGACTTTCTCTTGCGGCACGCCGGCGGCCTTCAACGCGGCCTCGGCGGCGTCCATCATCGGGCCGGGGCCGCAAATGAAGGCTTCGTCGATCGCATCAGCCGGCAGCAGATTCTCGATAAAGGCTGCGCACTTCTGCTGGTCGAGCACCCCGTTGAACAGCTCCACGTCCTGCAGATCGTCGGACAGCACGTGATACAGCACGAAGCGGTTCATGAAGCGATTCTTCAGGTCTTCGAGCTCTTCCGCGAACATGATCTGATCGACGCTGCGGTTGCCGTAGACGAGCGTAAAGGTGCTGCGCGGCTCGACCTCGAGCGTTGTCTTGATGATCGCCAGCACCGGCGTAATGCCCGAGCCGCCCGAAAACGCGAGGTACTGCTGCCCCTGATCGGCGTTCAGATGGGTGAAGAAGCGCCCATCCGGCGTCATCACGTCGATCGTGTGGCCCGGCTGCAGCGTGTCGAACGCGAAGTTCGAGAAGCGCCCGCCGCGCACGCGCTTGATGCCGATGCGCAGTTCGCCGTCGCGATCGTAATCGGTGACGCCGACGCAGATCGAATACGAGCGGCGCGTCTCCTCTCCGTCGATATGCGTTTTCAGCGTGACGAACTGGCCTTGCGTGAAGCGATAAAGGTCGCGCAGCTCGACCGGGACTTCGAAGGCGACCGAGACCGCGTCGGCGGTTTCGCGCCGCACTTCGCGGATACGCAGCGGATGAAATTGCGGGGTGGCCATATCAGTATGGTTTGAAGTAGTCGAAGGGTTCGCGGCAGTCGAGGCAGCGGTACAAGGCCTTGCAAGCGGTCGAGCCGAATTGCGCGAGACGTTCGGTATGCGCCGAGCCGCAGCGGGGGCAGGAAGGTGCGGGCAGTGCGCGAGGCACGAAACGCACCACTTTTTCCTGTGGCGCCGCGGCCGAACCGCAGTTGCCCGTGGGCGGCGCGATGCCGTAGGCGCGCAGCTTTTCGCGGGCGTCGGCGGTCATCCAGTCGGTGGTCCAGGCCGGTGCGAGCACAGTGGCGACGCGATACGGCTTGAGTTGCGCGACGTCGAGCGCATGGGCGACATCCTCGGCAATCTGCGACATCGCAGGGCAACCGGAATAGGTCGGCGTGATCACGACTTCGAGCGTGCCGTCGATGTCGCGGCGCACATCGCGCAGAATGCCGAGTTCGCGAATCGACACCACCGGAATTTCCGGATCAGGTACCGTTTCAAGGACGTCCCAGGCGCGTTGGAGCGCGGCGTCGGCCGTAGCGATGGCAGTCGAAGTCGTCATCGTCGGATTACCAGGTGGCGCCAGGATGCTGGCGCGCTAGGCTTTGCATTTCGGCGAGTACGAAACCCATGTGCTCGGAATGTTCGCCGTGCTTGCCGGTCGTGATGTGTTTGACCGCTTCGGGCAGCGTCAGCGTGGCCGCATCAAGTGTGGCGCGCACATCGTCGAGCCATGCGGCTTCGAGGTCCGCGGTCAGCGGGCCGATGCCGGCCGCGGCGATCGTCTCTTCCACCGCGTCCGCGCTGAAGAACTCGCGCGTGTACGGCAGCAGGTAGTCCAGCGCGGCCTGCGCGCGGCGGTGCGATTCCTCGGTGCCGTCGCCGAAACGGATCAGCCACTCGCTTGCGTGATGCACGTGGTAGCTGGTTTCCTTGATCGATTTCGACGCGATCGCCGCAAGCTGTTCGTCGGTGGAAGTCGTCAGCGCGGTCCAGAGATGCGCCATCAAGGTCGAATACAGGAAGTTGCGCGCGATCGTGACCGCGTAGTCCTTCTCCGCTTGCGCGGTGCCACACAGCGGGCCGTAATGCGGCAGCTCGGCCAGCGTGTAGTTGGCGAATTCGCGCTCGGCGCGGAAGTACGCGTAGTCGTCCTCCGTGCGCGTCTTGCCGGTGAGCCGTTGCTCGAGCGAGGCGGCATGCGTATACAGCAGACGCGCCTGGCCGATCAGATCGAGACTCATGTTCGACAGCGCGATGTCCTCTTCGAGGATCGGACCGTGGCCGCACCACTCGCTATTACGCTGACCGAGAATCAGCGCGGTATCCGCGAGGCGCAGCACGTATTGGAGATGTTGGGGCGTGATGTCCATGGCCGCGCTTACATGTGGTTGACTTCGTCGGGGAGCGTGTAGAACGTCGGGTGGCGGTAGATCTTGTCGCCCGCCGGTTCGAACAGCTCTGCCTTGTCTTCCGGCGCGGACGCCGTGATTGCCGACGACGGCACCACCCAGATGCTCACGCCTTCCTGGCGGCGCGTGTAGACGTCGCGCGCCATGCGCAGCGCCATCGGCGCGTCGGCGGCGTGCAGACTGCCGCAGTGTTTATGGTCGAGTCCCTGCTTGCTGCGCACGAAGACTTCCCAGATCGGCCATTCCTTGTTCATTGCTCTATCTCCTGTTTCTTCCTGACGCGCCGCGTCTATCAAGCGGCGTGCTGTTGGGCGCGCTGGCGCTGTTTTTCGGCGTGGGCCAGGGCGGCTTCACGGACCCAGGCACCTTCGTTATGGGCTTTGACGCGGGTGGCGAGGCGCTCGGGGTTGCACGGGCCGTCGCCGTTCACGACACGCCAGAACTCTTCCCAGTCGATGTCGCCGTAGTCGTGATGGCCGCGCGCTTCGTTCCATTTCAGGTTGGGGTCGGGCAGCGTGACGCCGAGCACCTTGGCCTGATCGACCGTGGCGTCGACGAATTTCTGGCGCAGGTCGTCGTTGGAAATGCGCTTGATGCCCCATCTCGACGACTGATTGCTATGGATCGAGTCCTTGTCGCTCGGGCCGAACATCATCAGCACCGGCCACCACCAGCGATTCACTGCCTGCTGGACCAGTTCGCGTTGCGCGTCGGTGCCGGCCATCATCGACATCAGCGCGTCGAAACCCTGACGCTGATGGAACGACTCTTCCTTGCAGATGCGGATCATCGCGCGGGCATACGGGCCATACGTGCAGCGGCACAGCGGGATCTGGTTCATGATCGCCGCACCGTCGACCAGCCAGCCGATCACGCCGACGTCAGCCCACGTGGGCGTCGGATAATTGAAGATGCTCGAATATTTGGCCTTGCCCGAATGCAGCGCGGCGATCAGTTGATCGCGCGACACGCCGAGCGTTTCGGCCGCGCTGTAGAGATAGAGGCCGTGACCGGCTTCGTCCTGCACTTTGGCGAGCAGGATCGCTTTGCGCTTCAGGCTCGGGGCGCGTGTGATCCAGTTGCCCTCCGGCAGCATGCCGACGATTTCCGAATGCGCGTGTTGGGAAATTTGCCGCACCAGCGTCTTGCGGTACGCGTCGGGCATCCAGTCCTGAGCCTCGATTTTGCCGTCGGCGGCCATGACCGCATCGAACTGCGCCTGTTCGGGCGAACTCGCGCCCGCGTCGACTGGCGCAACATTGCCGGGAATATCCAAGGATTGCGTGTACATGGGGACGCTCTCTGCGGAAGTTGTCTGAGTTCGCTCAGTATAAGCCAACCGACCGGTCGGTTAATAAATTTTTTGGCGGAAGCCTTCCACGCTGTTGGTGTTCCGGCCCGCTTGTCACGGGCGTTTCTTCAGCGTCGCTGGTCCGTGCCGGCACTTAACCTATAAAATTGCGAATTGGCCGCGATTGGCGGCCCTCCCGCATCCCGGTACTCATGTTACGTCTAAGCGAAATCAAACTCCCGCTCGATCATCCCGAGAGCGCCCTCGAAGCGGCCGTCCGTGCGCGCCTCGCGGAACTCGGCGTGGCTGAAGACGGGCTCATCCGATACACCGTGTTTCGCCGCGCGCACGACGCGCGCAAACGCGCCGACATCAAGCTCACCTACATCGTCGATGTCGAGGTAACGGATGAAGCGGTCGCGCTCAAGCGACTCGCCGACGTGCCGCACTGCGGCGTGACGCCGGACATGACTTACCGGTTCGTCGCAAAGGCGCCGGCGCAATTGACCACGTTGCGCCCGGTCGTGATCGGCATGGGGCCGTGCGGCCTCTTTGCCGGATTGATCCTCGCGCAGATGGGTTTCCGACCGATCATCCTCGAGCGCGGCAAGGCCGTGCGCGAGCGCACCAAAGACACTTTCGGGCTGTGGCGCAAGTCGGTGCTCAATCCCGAGTCGAATGTGCAGTTCGGCGAAGGCGGCGCGGGCACGTTTTCGGACGGCAAGCTGTACAGCCAGATCAAGGACCCGAAGCACTACGGCCGCAAAGTGCTCGACGAATTCGTCCGCGCCGGCGCGCCGGAAGACATTTTGTATCTGAGCCGGCCCCATATCGGCACGTTCCGCCTTGTGAGCATGGTCGAAAAGATGCGCGCGACCATCCACGAGCTGGGCGGCGAGGTGCGCTTCGAAACCCGCGTCGACGATATCGACATCGACGACGGCAAGGTGCGCGGCCTGACGCTGTCGACCGGCGAGACCTTGCGCTGCGATCACGTCGTGCTGGCGGTCGGCCATAGCGCGCGCGATACGTTTGAGATGCTGCACGAGCGCGGCGTCTATATCGAGGCCAAGCCGTTTTCGCTCGGCTTCCGGATCGAACATCCGCAGGGTCTGATCGATCGCAGCCGTTTCGGCAAATTTGCCGGCCACAAACAGCTGGGCGCCGCCGACTATAAAGTCGTGCATCACTGCAGCAACGGCCGCGCGGTCTACAGCTTCTGCATGTGCCCGGGCGGGACCGTGGTGGCGGCGACGTCCGAGCTCGGGCGCGTGGTCACCAACGGGATGAGCCAGTATTCGCGGGCGGAGCGCAACGCCAATGCGGGAATCGTGGTCGGCATCACGCCGGACGATTACCCGGGCGGACCGCTCGCCGGCATCGCTTTTCAGCGCAAATGGGAAGAGCGCGCATTCGAGCTCGGCGGCGGCAACTATATGGCGCCGGGCCAGTTGGTCGGCGATTTCATTGCCGGGCGTCCTTCCACGTCGCTCGGTTCGGTGGTGCCGTCGTACAAACCCGGCGTGCATCCGACCGATCTGAGCACCGCGCTGCCGGATTATGTAATCGAGGCAATTCGCGAAGCGCTGCCGCAGATGGACAAGAAAATTGCGGGCTTCGCTATGCACGACGCGGTGCTGACGGGCGTCGAGACGAGAACGTCGTCGCCGATTCGCGTGCGTCGCCGGGATGACTATCAGAGCATGAACGTCGCGGGTTTGTATCCGGCGGGCGAGGGAGCGGGATATGCCGGGGGTATTTACTCCGCGGCGATCGATGGGATCGAAGTTGCCGAAGCGCTTGCTTTGAAAATGACCGGCGGGCAGCCGGCTTGAGTTTGGATGGGCCGCGTGCATTAGCGACCGTCCGCGGCCGTCCGCGGTTGCCGTTGCGATCGGGCACAATGCGCGTTTGGCCTCGAACCGACCACCCGAATGACCCTTCGCACCCTGGCCGCCACGTGCGGCGCCGCGCTGCTTGCGCAGTTTGCCGCTTCCTCGAACCTTTTCGCCGCCGACGCCCCGCTGGCGGGACATTGGGTCGCCGCGTGGGCAACGGCGCTGCAACCCCTTCCGCAGCGAGCGGACTTGCCGCCGTTGTACCGGGCACCGGAAGTCGCCGGGCGCACTGTCCGACAGATTGTTTACCCGACGCTGTCGGGAAAGTCTGCGCGAATCCATCTGAGTAACGAGTACGGCAAGACGCCGCTTGTCATCGAAGAACTGCGCATAGCGCGTTCGGCCGGCGGCGCGGCTGTTGTCGAAAACGGCGCTGCGCGCGTGACGTTTGGCGGCAGGACGGCTGTCAGCATTCCAGCAGGCGGAGAGCTGGACAGCGACCCCGTCGCGCTGGATGTCGCCGAAGGCGTGCCGTATGCGATCAGTGCGGTCATGGGGCCAGAACAACGGGTTGCGGCATGGCACCGTGTATCGAATCAGGTGAATTACGTGTCGGTGCCGGGCAATCATGTGGCGGACGCTTCTGCCGACGCATTCCGCGGCCGGTTTACGCACTACATCTGGGTGAGCGGGTTGTCGGTAGAGACGGGGTCTTCGGCGGCGGCGGTCGCCGCGATCGGCGATTCGATCACCGACGGCATGCGTTCCAGCCTGAATCAGAATCGACGCTGGCCGGACGCGCTGGCCCGTCGGTTGGACGGTGCAGGCGATCATTCGATCGCGGTCGTCAATCTCGGGATCAGTGGGAATCGGCTGCTGAGCGACTCGCCTTGTTATGGCGACGCGTTGGCGAGTCGTTTCGAGCGCGATGTGCTCAGGCGTCCGGGCGTCAGGACGGCGATCCTGCTGATCGGCATCAATGACATCAATTTCGCGGCGATGCCGCCTCGCAGTGGGCTCGACTGCGACTCCCCGCATATCGCGGTGACGGCTGCGGACCTGATTGCTGGATACCAGCGGGTGATCGCTGTCGCGCGGAACGCCGGTGTGAAGGTGTTTGGCGCGACGCTGACCCCGGCGTCGCTGCCAGCGGAGCGGGAGAATATCCGGCTGACCGTCAACCAATGGATTCGAACTAGCCATGCGTTTGAAGGCGTCGTGGATTTCGACGCCGCGTTGCGGGACCGGGCGCAGCCGGACCGGCTGCAGCGGGCTTTCGACAGTGGCGACCACATCCATCCCAGCGATGCCGGTTATGCCGCAATGGCTGCAGCGGTTCCCGTGGATGCCGTTTTGAACTCGAGCCGTAGGTAAGTCGACGGAAAAATTCCGTCACATGCTTGTCACAGGTTGAATATTCGCCTATTATTCGCCCCCTCGTTTCCGAACGAGGGCCGCGGCAGAAACCAGCGGTCGTGATGTCAGCAGGTTTTAAGCGAAGGCGAAAAAATGTTGTTGACGAAACGAAAAAGAGCCTTCATAATCTCGTTTCTCTGCTGCTGATGCAGCGACGCAGAACGACGCAGTGCCGGGTGGTTGAAGTGGGTGCTGTGCGTGAGCGGATCGATCTTTAAAAATTAACAGCCGATAAGTGTGGGCGCTTGATGCGGGACGCGACGGTGGATTCTGCGGAATCTGCCGTAAAAGCGGAAGTATCAAGTCTCACACAGTAATGAAAGGAAGGTTTGACCATCGGGAGATGGTCGGACACTTCGTCAGTACGTTGAGTGAGCGACCGGTTTCGAAAGAGACCGAAAAACAGTAACAGGTTTGAACTGAAGAGTTTGATCCTGGCTCAGATTGAACGCTGGCGGCATGCCTTACACATGCAAGTCGGACGGCAGCACGGACTTCGGTCTGGTGGCGAGTGGCGAACGGGTGAGTAATACATCGGAACGTGTCCTGGAGTGGGGGATAGCCCGGCGAAAGCCGGATTAATACCGCATACGCTCTGCGGAGGAAAGCGGGGGATCTTTCGGGACCTCGCGCTCAAGGGGCGGCCGATGGCAGATTAGCTAGTTGGTGGGGTAAAGGCCTACCAAGGCGACGATCTGTAGCTGGTCTGAGAGGACGACCAGCCACACTGGGACTGAGACACGGCCCAGACTCCTACGGGAGGCAGCAGTGGGGAATTTTGGACAATGGGCGCAAGCCTGATCCAGCAATGCCGCGTGTGTGAAGAAGGCCTTCGGGTTGTAAAGCACTTTTGTCCGGAAAGAAATCCTTTGGGCGAATACCCTGGGGGGATGACGGTACCGGAAGAATAAGCACCGGCTAACTACGTGCCAGCAGCCGCGGTAATACGTAGGGTGCAAGCGTTAATCGGAATTACTGGGCGTAAAGCGTGCGCAGGCGGTTCGCTAAGACAGATGTGAAATCCCCGGGCTTAACCTGGGAACTGCATTTGTGACTGGCGGGCTAGAGTATGGCAGAGGGGGGTAGAATTCCACGTGTAGCAGTGAAATGCGTAGAGATGTGGAGGAATACCGATGGCGAAGGCAGCCCCCTGGGCCAATACTGACGCTCATGCACGAAAGCGTGGGGAGCAAACAGGATTAGATACCCTGGTAGTCCACGCCCTAAACGATGTCAACTAGTTGTCGGGTCTTCATTGACTTGGTAACGTAGCTAACGCGTGAAGTTGACCGCCTGGGGAGTACGGTCGCAAGATTAAAACTCAAAGGAATTGACGGGGACCCGCACAAGCGGTGGATGATGTGGATTAATTCGATGCAACGCGAAAAACCTTACCTACCCTTGACATGTATGGAACCTGGCCGAGAGGCCGGGGTGCCCGAAAGGGAGCCATAACACAGGTGCTGCATGGCTGTCGTCAGCTCGTGTCGTGAGATGTTGGGTTAAGTCCCGCAACGAGCGCAACCCTTGTCCCTAGTTGCTACGCAAGAGCACTCCAGGGAGACTGCCGGTGACAAACCGGAGGAAGGTGGGGATGACGTCAAGTCCTCATGGCCCTTATGGGTAGGGCTTCACACGTCATACAATGGTCGGAACAGAGGGTTGCCAAGCCGCGAGGCGGAGCCAATCCCAGAAAACCGATCGTAGTCCGGATCGCACTCTGCAACTCGGGTGCGTGAAGCTGGAATCGCTAGTAATCGCGGATCAGCATGCCGCGGTGAATACGTTCCCGGGTCTTGTACACACCGCCCGTCACACCATGGGAGTGGGTTTCACCAGAAGTAGGTAGCCTAACCGCAAGGAGGGCGCTTACCACGGTGGGATTCATGACTGGGGTGAAGTCGTAACAAGGTAGCCGTATCGGAAGGTGCGGCTGGATCACCTCCTTTCTCGAGCTAAGCGCGTCAGAAGTGTTGAGCGCTCACGCTTATCGGCTGTGAAAAAGACAGACTCAGGGGTCTGTAGCTCAGCCGGTTAGAGCACCGTCTTGATAAGGCGGGGGTCGATGGTTCGAATCCATCCAGACCCACCACTGTTTCTGCGGTGGCTGCGCGAACCGGTAAAAAACCCCTTGAGTAGAGGCAGACAGATCTGTCTGTGCATGACTGGGGGATTAGCTCAGCTGGGAGAGCACCTGCTTTGCAAGCAGGGGGTCGTCGGTTCGATCCCGTCATCCTCCACCAATCCTCAATGCTGGTTTGTCTGCATGCGCTAACGGGAGTTGGCGGTGTAGTGAAACAAGCATTGGCGATTGAGCCAGTCAGAGCGATACGCAATCAGGGATTGCGCGATCGGCTGTCGTTCTTTAACAATCAGGAAGAAGTAGTAAAGAGATTCACGAAAGCACACCTGGAGATGGGTGTGCGGGTAGGTGAATCAGGGTTGTGATTGTATCAATGTATTTTTTAAGTGATCGAAAGATTGCTTTGGAATACGGCGCAACACGAATACTCAACCTGTAGCGGAATGTGAACTGGAGAGTCCTTCGGGAACCTTGTCCCCTTCGGGGATGAGCCCCGCGTAAGCGCTAAAGCGCTAACGCGGGCCGCAAGACACACCCGTTATAGGGTCAAGCGAACAAGTGCATGTGGTGGATGCCTTGGCGATCACAGGCGATGAAGGACGCGGTAGCCTGCGAAAAGCTTCGGGGAGCTGGCAAACGAGCTTTGATCCGAAGATGTCCGAATGGGGAAACCCACTCCGAATGGAGTATCCATGACTGAATCCATAGGTCATGCGAAGCGAACGCGGTGAACTGAAACATCTAAGTAACCGCAGGAAAAGAAATCAACCGAGATTCCCAGAGTAGTGGCGAGCGAAATGGGACCAGCCTGTACTCTTTATCTTCACTGTTAGCTGAAGGCTCTGGAAAGTGCTGCCATAGCGGGTGATAGCCCCGTAAGCGAAAACAGCGAGGAAGAACTGGGTGTACGAGAAGTAGGGCGGGACACGTGAAATCCTGTCTGAAGATGGGGGGACCATCCTCCAAGGCTAAATACTCGTGATCGACCGATAGTGAACCAGTACCGTGAGGGAAAGGCGAAAAGAACCCCGGGAGGGGAGTGAAACAGATCCTGAAACCGCATGCATACAAACAGTCGGAGCCTTCGCAAGGGGGTGACGGCGTACCTTTTGTATAATGGGTCAGCGACTTACATTCAGTGGCAAGCTTAACCGATTAGGGCAGGCGTAGCGAAAGCGAGTCCGAACAGGGCGTTCAGTCGCTGGGTGTAGACCCGAAACCAGGTGATCTATCCATGGCCAGGATGAAGGTGCGGTAACACGTACTGGAGGTCCGAACCCACTAACGTTGAAAAGTTAGGGGATGAGCTGTGGATAGGGGTGAAAGGCTAAACAAACCTGGAAATAGCTGGTTCTCTCCGAAAACTATTTAGGTAGTGCCTCGTGTATCACCTTCGGGGGTAGAGCACTGTCATGGTTGTGGGGTCCATTGCGGATTACTACGCCATAGCAAACTCCGAATACCGAAGAGTGCAATCACGGGAGACAGACATCGGGTGCTAACGTCCGGTGTCAAGAGGGAAACAACCCAGACCGCCAGCTAAGGTCCCCAAATATTGCTAAGTGGGAAACGAAGTGGGAAGGCTAAAACAGTCAGGAGGTTGGCTTAGAAGCAGCCATCCTTTAAAGAAAGCGTAATAGCTCACTGATCGAGTCGTCCTGCGCGGAAGATGTAACGGGGCTAAGCAATATACCGAAGCTGCGGATGCACATTTATGTGCATGGTAGGAGAGCGTTCCGTAAGCCTGCGAAGGTGCACTGGAAAGTGTGCTGGAGGTATCGGAAGTGCGAATGCTGACATGAGTAGCGATAAAGGGGGTGAAAGGCCCCCTCGCCGTAAGCCCAAGGTTTCCTACGCAACGTTCATCGGCGTAGGGTGAGTCGGCCCCTAAGGCGAGGCAGAAATGCGTAGCTGATGGGAAGCAGGTTAATATTCCTGCACCATTGTTAAATGCGATGGGGGGACGGATCGCGGAAGGTTGTCCGGGTGTTGGAAGTCCCGGTCCTTGCATTGGAGAAGGCGCTTTGGCAAATCCGGGCGCGCAATTCAAGGGTGTGAGGCCATTCACTTCGGTGAAGAAGCAACTGGAAGTGGTTCCAAGAAAAGCCTCTAAGCTTCAGTTTAACAGGACCGTACCGCAAACCGACACAGGTGGGCGAGATGAGTATTCTAAGGCGCTTGAGAGAACTCGGGAGAAGGAACTCGGCAAATTGGTACCGTAACTTCGGGATAAGGTACGCCCCGGTAGCCTGACTGGCCTGCGCCAGAAGGGTGAAGGGGTTGCAATAAACTGGTGGCTGCGACTGTTTAATAAAAACACAGCACTCTGCAAACACGAAAGTGGACGTATAGGGTGTGACGCCTGCCCGGTGCCGGAAGATTAAATGATGGGGTGCAAGCTCCTGATTGAAGTCCCGGTAAACGGCGGCCGTAACTATAACGGTCCTAAGGTAGCGAAATTCCTTGTCGGGTAAGTTCCGACCTGCACGAATGGCGTAACGATGGCCACACTGTCTCCTCCCGAGACTCAGCGAAGTTGAAGTGTTTGTGATGATGCAATCTCCCCGCGGCTAGACGGAAAGACCCCATGAACCTTTACTGTAGCTTTGCATTGGACTTTGAACCGGTCTGTGTAGGATAGGTGGGAGGCTGTGAAGCGTGGACGCCAGTCTGCGTGGAGCCGACCTTGAAATACCACCCTGGTCTGTTTGAGGTTCTAACCTTGGCCCGTGATCCGGGTCGGGGACAGTGCATGGTAGGCAGTTTGACTGGGGCGGTCTCCTCCCAAAGTGTAACGGAGGAGTACGAAGGTACGCTAGGTACGGTCGGAAATCGTGCTGATAGTGCAATGGCATAAGCGTGCTTAACTGCGAGACCGACAAGTCGAGCAGATGCGAAAGCAGGTCATAGTGATCCGGTGGTTCTGTATGGAAGGGCCATCGCTCAACGGATAAAAGGTACTCTGGGGATAACAGGCTGATACCGCCCAAGAGTTCATATCGACGGCGGTGTTTGGCACCTCGATGTCGGCTCATCTCATCCTGGGGCTGTAGCCGGTCCCAAGGGTATGGCTGTTCGCCATTTAAAGAGGTACGTGAGCTGGGTTTAAAACGTCGTGAGACAGTTTGGTCCCTATCTGCCGTGGGCGCTGGATATTTGAAGGGGGCTGCTCCTAGTACGAGAGGACCGGAGTGGACGAACCTCTGGTGTACCGGTTGTCACGCCAGTGGCATCGCCGGGTAGCTATGTTCGGAAGAGATAACCGCTGAAAGCATCTAAGCGGGAAACTCGCCTTAAGATGAGATATCCCCGGGGCTTCGAGCCCCTTGAAGGGTCGTTCAAGACCAGGACGTTGATAGGTCAGGTGTATAAGCGCAGTAATGCGTTAAGCTAACTGATACTAATTGCCCGTAAGGCTTGATCCTATAACAGGTGTGTTTTGCGATGACCGTCAGTGCTTCGGCACTTATGGACATCCCACCCCCGAAAGGGGTAACAGACACCCAGGTTGAGATCAGTGTTGTGCCTCGAACAACACAGCCCGCCTCCTCTGGTGAGTATCACCAGACACTACTTCTTCCCGATTGGTTGTGCCGCCCCCAGAGGCGACACGACAACAAGTCATGCCTGATGACCATAGCGAGTCGGTCCCACCCCTTCCCATCCCGAACAGGACCGTGAAACGACTCCACGCCGATGATAGTGCGGATTGCCCGTGTGAAAGTAGGTAATCGTCAGGCTCCCCAGCAGCAACAGAAACCCCACCCCCAAAAGGTGGGGTTTCTGCGTTTACGGAAGGACTGGCATCACTATATAAGTGAGAGCCTTGGGTTTGGAACAGTCAAGCAAGTCTTGACAACAAGCGGTTGTTCCCCCATAATCATCAGTTCTCTGCGGAGGGGTGCCCGAGTGGCTAAAGGGGGCAGACTGTAAATCTGTTGGCTTACGCCTACGTTGGTTCGAATCCAACCTCCTCCACCAGAATGCAAGTTGTAGCAGTTGTTGGGAATCCATGCATCCTTGCGGGTGTAGCTCAATGGTAGAGCAGAAGCCTTCCAAGCTTACGACGAGGGTTCGATTCCCTTCACCCGCTCCAGCAATACAGAAGTAGCGCCCATGTGGCTCAGTGGTAGAGCACTCCCTTGGTAAGGGAGAGGTCGGCAGTTCGATCCTGCCCATGGGCACCAGAAGTACTCGGTGATTGTTTGCGCCCGGCGCAACGTACGGAAAAATCCTCTTAGGAGTCGAAAATGGCCAAGGGTAAGTTTGAGCGGACCAAGCCGCACGTGAACGTCGGCACGATCGGTCACGTTGACCACGGCAAGACCACGCTGACGGCAGCGATCACGACGGTTCTGACGCAGAAGTTTGGCGGCGAAGCGAAGGCATACGACCAGATCGACGCGGCGCCGGAAGAAAAGGCACGTGGTATCACCATCAACACGGCACACGTCGAGTACGAAACGGCTAACCGCCACTACGCCCACGTCGACTGCCCGGGCCACGCTGACTATGTGAAGAACATGATCACGGGCGCAGCGCAGATGGACGGCGCGATCCTGGTGTGTTCGGCTGCAGACGGCCCGATGCCGCAGACGCGTGAGCACATCCTGCTGGCGCGTCAGGTTGGCGTTCCGTACATCATCGTGTTCCTGAACAAGTGCGACATGGTGGACGACGCTGAGCTGCTGGAGCTGGTCGAGATGGAAGTTCGCGAACTTCTGTCGAAGTACGACTTCCCGGGCGACGACACGCCGATCATCAAGGGTTCGGCCAAGCTGGCGCTGGAAGGCGACAAGGGCGAGCTGGGCGAAGTGGCGATCATGAGCCTGGCCGACGCGCTGGACACGTACATCCCGACGCCGGAGCGCGCGGTTGACGGTTCGTTCCTGATGCCGGTGGAAGACGTGTTCTCGATCTCGGGTCGCGGCACGGTGGTGACGGGTCGCGTTGAGCGCGGCATCGTCAAGGTCGGCGAAGAAATCGAAATCGTCGGTATCAAGCCGACGGTGAAGACGACCTGCACGGGCGTGGAAATGTTCCGCAAGCTGCTCGACCAGGGTCAGGCAGGCGACAACGTGGGTATCCTGCTGCGTGGCACGAAGCGTGAAGACGTGGAGCGTGGCCAGGTTCTGGCGAAGCCGGGTTCGATCAACCCGCACACGCACTTCACGGCTGAAGTGTACGTGCTGAGCAAGGACGAAGGTGGCCGTCACACGCCGTTCTTCAACAACTATCGTCCGCAGTTCTACTTCCGTACGACGGACGTGACGGGCTCGATCGAGTTGCCGAAGGACAAGGAAATGGTCATGCCGGGCGACAACGTGTCGATCACGGTGAAGCTGATCAACCCGATCGCGATGGAAGAAGGTCTGCGTTTCGCCATTCGCGAAGGCGGCCGTACGGTCGGCGCTGGTGTGGTTGCCAAGATTCTCGAGTAACGCCAGATAGTTCTCGTTGATCGGTGGTTTCGGGGTTGGCGGTGTCGTCCACCCCAAATGGTTTAGGGGCATAGCTCAACTGGCAGAGCGTCGGTCTCCAAAACCGAAGGTTGGGGGTTCGATTCCCTCTGCCCCTGCCAACTCTTGCGTCGTGTATGGCGCTTCGTTAAGGTGTTATGGCGAATCCTTCCGTCGAAACTGTAAATACATCCGGCGACAAGTTGATGCTCGTTGCAGGCGTATTGTTGGTCTTGGCCGGGTTCGTGGGGTTCTTCTGGCTCAATGGTCAGGAATGGTACATCCGCGGAGCTGCCTTGGCTGTTGGTGCGATCGCGGGTGTTGTGGTCGGTCTTCTCTCCGCGCCTGGCAAGAGTTTTATCGCTTTCGCCAAAGATTCGTACAAGGAAGTCCGTAAGGTTGTTTGGCCTACTCGCAAAGAGGCTACCCAGACAACGCTCGTAGTTTTCGGCTTCGTGTTCGTCATGGCAATTTTTCTTTGGGTTAGTGATAAATCCATCGAATGGGCGATTTTCTCGGTGATTCTGGGTTGGAAATGATATGAGCGATACTCCGGCATCTCCGAGTGGCAAGCGTTGGTATGTGGTGCACGCCTACTCCGGCATGGAGAAGAGCGTGCAACGTGCGCTTCAAGAGCGCATCGAACGTGCTGGCATGCAAGATCAGTTTGGTCAAATCCTCGTTCCGACTGAAGAAGTGGTCGAGGTAAAGGGTGGTCACAAATCGGTGACCGAACGTCGTTTCTTCCCGGGCTACGTGCTTGTGGAAATGGAAATGACAGACGAAACGTGGCACCTAGTGAAGAACACGGCTAAAGTGACCGGTTTCGTTGGCGGTGCGCGAAATCGTCCGAGCCCGATTTCCCCGCGGGAAGTCGAGAAGATCATGTCGCAAATGCAGGAAGGCGTGGAAAAGCCGCGCCCGAAGACCCTGTTCGAAGTTGGCGAAATGGTCCGGGTGAAGGATGGCCCTTTCACGGATTTCAACGGCAGCGTCGAAGAAGTGAACTACGAAAAGTCTCGCGTCCGTGTTTCCGTCACAATCTTCGGCCGCGCAACGCCGGTCGAGCTGGAATTCGGCCAGGTCGAAAAGTTGTAATGCAGAATTCCACGGGGCGCACCAATCGGTGCGCCCCGTATTTCGCGCTTACGGCCCGCGTAAAGGTCGTTGAGGAGCGTCAGTAGTCGATTTTTGGCGAACGCGCGCTACTACTCACTGAACGTTCGCAAGTTTTCCTGCAGCGTTCCAAAGAGGTTTTCAACATGGCAAAGAAGATCATCGGCTTTATCAAGCTGCAGATTCCTGCAGGTAAAGCCAACCCGTCGCCGCCGGTCGGTCCGGCACTGGGCCAGCGCGGCCTGAACATCATGGAGTTCTGCAAGGCGTTCAACGCGCAGACTCAAGCAATGGAACCGGGCCTGCCGATTCCGGTTGTGATCACCGCGTTTGCTGACAAGAGCTTCACGTTTGTCCTGAAAACGCCGCCGGCTACGGTGCTGATCAAAAAGGCTGCGAAGATCGACAAGGGCTCAAGCAAGCCGCATACCGACAAGGTCGGCAAGATTACCCGTGCTCAAGCAGAAGACATCGCCAAGGCCAAGATGCCCGATCTGACGGCAGCTGATCTGGATGCAGCGGTTCGTACGATCGCTGGTAGCGCCCGCTCGATGGGCATCACCGTGGAGGGCGTGTAAATGGCTAAGCTTTCGAAGCGTCTGCAAGCTTTTGCAGCCAAGGTAGATCGTCAGAAGCTGTACGCGATCGACGAAGCTCTGTCGATCGTCAAGGAATGCGCAAGCGCGAAGTTCGATGAGTCGATCGACGTTGCAGTGCAACTCGGCATCGACGCGAAGAAGTCGGATCAAGTGGTTCGTGGTTCGGTCGTGCTGCCGGCTGGTACCGGTAAGTCGGTCCGCGTCGCAGTGTTCGCGCAAGGTGAAAAGGCCGAGCAAGCTCGTGCAGCTGGCGCAGAAGTCGTCGGTATGGAAGACCTGGCTGAACAGGTCAAGGCTGGCAAGCTGGACTTCGACATCGTGATCGCCTCGCCGGACACGATGCGTGTCGTCGGTACGCTGGGTCAGATTCTCGGCCCCCGCGGCCTGATGCCGAACCCGAAGGTCGGTACGGTTACGCCGGACGTCGCGACTGCAGTCAAGAACGCCAAGGCTGGCCAGGTGCAATTCCGTGTCGACAAGGCCGGTATCATCCACGCGACCATCGGCCGTGCTTCGTTTGAGCCGACGGCTCTGCGTAGCAACCTGAGCGCGCTGGTCGAAGCCCTGCAAAAGGCAAAGCCGACAACGAGCAAGGGTGTCTACCTGCGTAAGGTTGCGGTGTCGAGCACGATGGGTGTTGGCGTTCGCGTCGACCAGGCATCGCTCGCAGCACAGTAATAAATTTCATCGCCTTGACGTAAGTCGGGGCGGTTTTATGGGCTTTGGGCGGTTGTGAGGTGGCAGTCTGCATCGCACAGCCGGTTGTCAAAGACCGTTGGCGGGCAAGCAGCAGGTAGGCGAGTCCTTAATGTAAAGCCAACGCAGATGGCGAACCCGAAAAGGTTTTGTAGTGATGAAGCCGGTTGATGTCCGCAGCAATGCGGGTGTCGGGCGGTCGAAATACTCCTGACTGGTCGGACGCCGTTATTGAACGCGGTACACAATGCGCACGCTGCGTGTATCGAATCTGGAGGTTAACCGTGCCACTCAACAAAGAAAGCAAGCAGGCTGTGGTCGCTGAGGTTGCCGCGCAAGTCGCGAAAGCCCAGACCGTGGTTCTGGCTGAGTATCGTGGAATCGCGGTTGGCGATCTGACCAAGCTGCGCGCGAAAGCGCGTGAGCAACAGGTTTACCTTCGCGTGTTGAAAAACACGCTGGCGCGTCGCGCTGTCGAAGGTACCCCGTTTGCTCCGTTGGCAGAGCAGATGACTGGCCCCCTGATCTACGGCATCTCGGAAGATGCAATTGCTGCTGCTAAGGTCGTCAACGACTTCAGCAAGGGCAATGACAAGTTGGTCATCAAGGCTGGTTCCTACGAAGGCAAGGTGATGGACAAAGCTGGCGTGCAAGCGCTGGCAAACATCCCGAGCCGCGAAGAACTGCTCTCCAAGCTGTTGTACGTTATGCAAGCACCTGTTTCCGGCTTTGCGCGCGCTTTGGCCGCGCTGGCAGAAAAGAAACAAGGCGAAGAAACCGCTGCGTAACGCACTTCAGCCGAGCGTGATTGATCGCTGGCTGTATCCGAATTCAATTTAGGAGTATTTCAAATGGCAATCGCAAAAGAAGACATCCTCGAAGCCGTAGGCTCGATGTCGGTTCTGGAACTGAACGAGCTGGTCAAGGCGTTCGAAGAAAAGTTTGGCGTGTCGGCAGCTGCTGTTGCAGTGGCAGGCCCGGCAGGCGGCGGCGCTGCTGCTGCTGCTGAAGAGCAGACCGAATTCACGGTCAACCTGGTTGAGGTTGGCGCCAACAAGGTTTCCGTCATTAAGGCTGTTCGTGAACTGACGGGTCTCGGCCTGAAGGAAGCGAAGGACCTGGTCGACGGTGCTCCGAAGCCTGTTAAGGAATCGGTACCGAAGGCTGCTGCTGAAGAAGCCAAGAAGAAGTTGGAAGAAGCCGGCGCGAAGGCTGAAATCAAGTAAGTTTCAGCGCGCTGTGCGAAGGCTGGCGGTTTTCCACCGCCGGCCTTTTTGTGCTTTGTGGGAGCCGCGTTTTTACAGGACCGTTTCGGTAGAAACGAGACTCCCAGAAGCCAAAGAAAACCGCCCTTCGGCAATATTGACCGGCGTTTTTCTTTGTCTTCTGAAGCGACTGCAGAAGGCAAGTTTGGTCGGGTAGCGGGCAACATAGGCATCCGCTGCCGTCAGCCAGCGGTTGGTAGCGGCCAACCACCAAGCTTCTAGGCTCGTTCAAGCCATCGGACGGCCATCGGGTCTCAGTCGGTGAACACTCGGGTTGTCTCATCAAGGTATCCTGCCTCGACAACAATGCCCGCCGTGATTCGGAGATCGTATGCAATATTCCTTCACCGAGAAGAAGCGCATTCGCAAGAGTTTTGCGAAGCGCCCCATCGTTCACCAAGTACCTTTCCTGCTGGCTACCCAGCTTGAATCATTCAGCACGTTTCTGCAAGCAGACACGTCGTCTACGCAACGCAAGCCGGAAGGCCTGCAAGCTGCGTTTACCTCCGTTTTCCCGATCGTTTCGCATAACGGGTTCGCTCGTCTCGAGTTCGTCAGCTACATGCTGTCGCCGCCGGCATTCAACATCAAGGAATGTCAGCAGCGCGGTTTGACGTACTGCTCGGCCCTGCGCGCGAAAGTACGTCTGGTGCTGCTCGACAAGGAATCGCCGAGCAAGCCGGTCGTCAAGGAAGTGAAGGAACAGGAAGTGTATATGGGCGAAATTCCGCTCATGACGCCGACCGGTTCGTTCGTCATCAACGGCACGGAACGTGTGATCGTTTCGCAGCTGCACCGTTCGCCGGGCGTGTTCTTTGAACACGACAAGGGCAAGACGCACAGCTCGGGCAAGCTCCTGTTCTCCGCCCGTATCATTCCTTATCGCGGTTCGTGGCTCGACTTCGAGTTCGACCCGAAGGACGTGCTGTATTTCCGTGTCGACCGTCGCCGCAAGATGCCGGTCACGATCCTGCTTAAGGCAATCGGCCTCACGCCGGAGCAGATTCTCGCAAACTTCTTCGTGTTCGACAATTTCACGCTGATGCCGGAAGGCGCGCAGATGGAATTCGTGCCGGAGCGTCTGCGTGGCGAAGTCGCGCGCTTCGACATCTCGGACCGCGACGGCAACGTGATCGTCCAGAAGGACAAGCGGATCAACGCGAAGCACATTCGCGACCTGGACAACGCGAAGACCAAGTTCATCTCGGTCCCGGAAGACTATCTGCTCGGCCGCGTGCTGGCGAAGAACGTCGTCGATGGCGACACCGGTGAAGTCATCGCCAACGCGAACGACGAAATCACCGAAACCGTCCTCGAGAAGCTGCGCGAAGCGAAGATCAAAGACATCCAGACGCTCTACACGAACGATCTGGATCAAGGTCCGTACATCTCGTCGACCCTGCGTATCGACGAAACCGCGGACAAGATGGCCGCTCGCATCGCGATCTACCGCATGATGCGTCCGGGCGAACCGCCGACCGAAGAAGCGGTCGAGGCGCTGTTCAACCGTCTGTTCTACAGCGAAGACGCATACGACCTGTCCAAGGTGGGTCGTATGAAGTTCAATCGTCGCGTGGGTCGCGACGAAATCGTCGGTCCGATGACGTTGCAAGACGACGACATCCTCGCCACGATCAAGATCCTGGTCGAACTGCGTAACGGCAAGGGCGAAGTGGACGACATCGACCACTTGGGCAATCGCCGTGTGCGTTGCGTCGGCGAACTGGCGGAAAACCAGTTCCGTGCAGGTCTCGTGCGTGTCGAACGTGCTGTGAAGGAACGCCTCGGCCAGGCCGAAAGCGAAAACCTGATGCCGCACGATCTGATCAACTCGAAGCCGATTTCGTCGGCGATTCGCGAGTTCTTCGGTTCGTCGCAGCTGTCGCAGTTCATGGACCAAACGAATCCGCTGTCGGAAATCACCCACAAGCGCCGTGTTTCGGCACTTGGCCCGGGCGGTTTGACGCGTGAGCGCGCTGGCTTTGAAGTCCGCGACGTGCACCCGACTCACTACGGTCGTGTGTGCCCGATTGAAACACCGGAAGGTCCGAACATCGGCCTGATCAACTCGCTGGCTCTGTACGCGCACCTGAACGAATACGGCTTCCTCGAAACGCCGTACCGCAAGGTCGTGGACAGCAAGGTCACCGATCAGATCGATTACCTGTCGGCGATCGAAGAAGGCCGTTACGTGATCGCTCAGGCGAACGCGGCGGTGGCTGCCGACGGCTCGCTGACCGACGAACTGGTGTCGTCGCGTGAAGCCGGCGAAACGCTGATGGTCACGCCGGATCGCATCCAGTACATGGACGTGGCGCCGTCGCAGATCGTGTCGGTTGCAGCATCGCTGATTCCGTTCCTCGAGCACGATGACGCGAACCGCGCATTGATGGGTTCGAACATGCAGCGTCAGGCTGTGCCGTGTCTGCGTCCTGAAAAGGCCGTGGTCGGTACGGGTATCGAACGCACCGTGGCTGTCGACTCGGGTACGACGGTTCAGGCATTCCGCGGCGGTGTGGTCGATTACGTCGACGCAGGCCGTATCGTGATTCGCGTGAACGACGACGAAGCGGTTGCGGGCGATGTCGGTGTGGACATCTACAACCTGATCAAGTACACGCGTTCGAACCAGAACACGAACATCAACCAGCGTCCGATCGTGAAGATGGGCGATAAGGTTGCGCGCGGCGACGTGCTAGCTGACGGCGCATCGACCGATCTGGGTGAGCTCGCGCTCGGCCAGAACATGCTGATCGCGTTCATGCCGTGGAACGGCTACAACTTCGAAGACTCGATTTTGATCTCGGAGAAGGTGGTTGCTGACGACCGCTACACGTCGATCCACATCGAAGAACTGAATGTCGTGGCTCGCGACACGAAGCTCGGACCGGAAGAAATCACGCGCGACATTTCGAACCTCGCGGAAGTGCAGCTTGGCCGTCTCGACGAGTCGGGCATCGTGTACATCGGCGCGGAAGTCGAAGCGGGCGACGTGCTGGTCGGTAAGGTCACGCCGAAGGGCGAAACCCAGCTGACGCCGGAAGAGAAGCTGCTGCGCGCGATCTTCGGCGAGAAGGCTTCGGACGTGAAGGACACGTCGCTGCGCGTGCCGTCGGGCATGAGCGGCACGGTGATCGACGTTCAAGTGTTCACGCGTGAAGGCATTCAGCGCGACAAGCGTGCGCAACAGATCATCGACGATGAACTGAAGCGCTATCGCCTCGACCTGAACGACCAGCTGCGCATCGTGGAAGGCGACGCGTTCCAGCGTCTCGCACGCATGCTCGACGGCAAGGTCGCGAACGGCGGTCCGAAGAAGCTCGCGAAGGGAACGAAGATCGAACAGGCTTACCTGGAAGATCTCGACCACTACCACTGGTTCGACATTCGCCTCGCGGACGAAGAAGCAGCGGCGCAGCTCGAAGCGATCAAGAACTCGATCGAGGAAAAGCGTCACCAGTTCGATCTGGCGTTCGAAGAAAAGCGCAAGAAGCTCACGCAGGGCGACGAACTGCCGCCGGGCGTGCTGAAGATGGTCAAGGTCTACCTGGCCGTCAAGCGTCGTCTGCAGCCTGGCGACAAGATGGCCGGCCGTCACGGTAACAAGGGTGTCGTGTCGAAGATCGTTCCGATCGAAGATATGCCGTACATGGCCGACGGCCGTCCGGCTGACGTCGTTCTGAACCCGCTCGGCGTGCCGTCGCGGATGAACGTGGGTCAGGTTCTCGAAGTACATCTGGGTTGGGCCGCGAAGGGTCTGGGCTGGCGTATCGGCGAAATGCTGCAGCGTCAGGCGAAGATTGCTGAACTGCGCGAATTCCTGACCAAGATCTACAACGAGTCGGGCCGTGCTGAAGAGCTGGACAGCTTCACCGACGACGAAATCGTCGAACTGGCGAAGAACCTGCGCGAAGGCGTGCCGTTTGCAACGCCGGTGTTCGACGGTGCGACGGAAGAAGAAATGTCGCGCGCGCTGGATCTGGCATTCCCGGATGACATCGCGAAGAACCTCGGCATGACGCCGTCGAAGAATCAGGTTCGTCTGTACGACGGCCGCACGGGCGAGATGTTCGAACGTACGGTGACGGTCGGCTACATGCACTACCTGAAGCTGCACCACCTGGTCGACGACAAGATGCACGCGCGTTCCACGGGCCCGTACTCGCTCGTGACGCAGCAGCCGTTGGGCGGTAAGGCGCAGTTCGGTGGCCAGCGTTTCGGTGAGATGGAAGTATGGGCGCTCGAAGCGTACGGCGCATCGTACGTGCTGCAGGAAATGCTGACGGTGAAGTCGGACGACGTGACAGGCCGGACCAAGGTGTACGAGAACCTGGTCAAGGGCGATCACGTGATCGATGCAGGCATGCCGGAATCCTTCAACGTGTTGGTGAAGGAAATCCGCTCGCTCGGTATCGACATCGACCTCGACCGCAACTAATCGGACTACTGGAGAGAAGCGATGAAAGCTTTGCTCGATCTATTCAAGCAAGTCCAACAACCTGAAGTTTTTGACGCGATCAAGATCGGTCTGGCCTCGCCGGACAAGATCCGTTCGTGGTCGTTCGGTGAAGTGAAGAAGCCAGAAACCATCAACTACCGGACGTTCAAGCCGGAGCGCGATGGTCTGTTCTGCGCGAAGATTTTTGGTCCGATCAAGGACTACGAATGCCTTTGCGGTAAGTACAAGCGCCTGAAGCACCGTGGCGTGATCTGCGAGAAGTGCGGCGTCGAAGTGACGTTGGCGAAGGTGCGTCGCGAACGGATGGGCCACATCGAACTGGCCTCGCCGGTCGCGCACATCTGGTTCCTGAAGTCGCTGCCGTCGCGTCTGGGCATGGTGCTCGACATGACGCTGCGCGACATCGAACGCGTGCTGTACTTCGAAGCATATGTGGTGATCGATCCGGGCATGACGCCGCTGAAAGCGCGGCAGATCATGACCGAAGAGGATTACTACAACAAGGTCGAAGAATACGGTGACGAATTCCGTGCCGAGATGGGCGCGGAAGGCGTTCGCGAGTTGCTGCGCGCGATCAACATCGACGAACAGGTCGAGATGCTCCGTACCGAACTCAAGAACACGGGTTCGGAAGCGAAGATCAAGAAGTACGCGAAGCGCCTGAAGGTGCTCGAGGCTTTCCAGCGTTCGGGCATCAAGCCTGACTGGATGGTGCTCGAAGTGCTGCCAGTGCTGCCGCCGGAACTTCGTCCGCTGGTGCCGCTGGATGGTGGCCGCTTCGCGACGTCGGACCTGAACGACCTGTATCGCCGCGTGATCAACCGTAACAACCGGTTGAAGCGTCTGCTCGAGCTGAAGGCGCCTGAAATCATCGTCCGCAACGAAAAGCGGATGCTGCAGGAAGCCGTCGATTCGCTGCTCGACAACGGCCGTCGTGGTAAGGCGATGACCGGCGCGAACAAGCGTCCGCTGAAGTCGCTCGCTGACATGATCAAGGGTAAGGGCGGTCGTTTCCGTCAGAACTTGCTCGGTAAGCGCGTGGACTACTCGGGCCGTTCGGTGATCGTGGTCGGCCCGACGCTCAAGCTGCATCAGTGCGGTCTGCCGAAGCTGATGGCGCTCGAACTGTTCAAGCCGTTCATCTTCAACAAGCTCGAAGTGATGGGTGTCGCTACCACCATCAAGGCTGCGAAGAAGGAAGTCGAGAACCAGACGCCGGTGGTGTGGGACATCCTGGAAGAGGTGATCCGCGAGCATCCGGTCATGCTGAACCGTGCGCCGACGCTGCACCGTCTTGGCATTCAGGCTTTCGAGCCGGTGCTGATCGAAGGGAAGGCAATCCAGCTGCACCCGCTCGTTTGCGCGGCGTTCAACGCCGACTTCGACGGTGACCAGATGGCTGTTCACGTGCCGCTGTCGCTGGAAGCGCAGATGGAAGCGCGCACGCTGATGCTGGCGTCGAACAACGTCCTGTTCCCGGCCAACGGCGATCCGTCGATCGTGCCGTCGCAGGATATCGTGCTCGGCCTGTACTACGCGACTCGCGAAGCCGTGAACGGCAAGGGCGAAGGCCTGACGTTCACGGGTGTCTCGGAAGCGCTGCGTGCATACGAGAACAAGGAAGTCGAGCTGGCCTCCCGCGTCAACGTGCGGATCACGGAAATGGTCCACAACGAAGACAAGTCGGAAGGCGCGCCGGCGTTCGTGCCGAAGATCTCGCTGTACGCGACGACCGTCGGTCGTGCAATCCTGTCGGAAATTCTGCCGCCGGGCCTGCCGTTCTCGGTGCTGAACAAGCCGCTGAAGAAGAAGGAAATCTCGCGTCTGATCAACACCGCATTCCGCAAGTGCGGTCTGCGCGAAACGGTGATTTTCGCCGACCAGTTGATGCAGTCGGGTTTCCGTCTGGCAACGCGCGCTGGTATCTCGATCTGCGTCGACGACATGCTTGTGCCGCCGCAGAAGGAAACCATCGTCGGCGACGCCGCGAAGAAGGTGAAGGAATACGACCGTCAGTACATGTCGGGTCTCGTCACGTCGCAAGAGCGCTACAACAACGTGGTCGACATCTGGTCGGCAACGTCGGAAGCGGTCGGCAAGGCGATGATGGAACAGCTGTCGACGGAACCGGTCACTGACCGAGACGGCAACGAAACGCGTCAGGAATCGTTCAACTCCATCTACATGATGGCGGACTCGGGCGCTCGTGGTTCCGCGGTTCAGATTCGTCAGCTGGCCGGTATGCGTGGCCTGATGGCGAAGCCGGACGGCTCGATCATCGAGACGCCGATTACGGCGAACTTCCGTGAAGGCCTGAACGTGTTGCAGTACTTCATCTCGACCCACGGTGCACGTAAGGGTCTGGCTGATACGGCACTGAAGACGGCGAACTCGGGTTACCTGACGCGACGTCTCGTCGACGTGACGCAGGATCTCGTGGTGGTCGAGGACGATTGCGGTACGTCCAACGGCGTCGCGATGAAGGCGTTGGTCGAAGGCGGTGAAGTCGTCGAAGCGCTGCGTGACCGTATTCTTGGTCGCGTGACGGTGGCTGACGTCGTCAATCCGGAATCGCAGGAAACGCTGTACGAAACGGGCACGCTGCTCGACGAAGACGCGGTCGAAGAAATCGAACGCCTCGGCATCGACGAAGTGCGCGTGCGTACGCCGCTGACTTGCGAAACGCGTTACGGTCTGTGCGCAGCCTGCTACGGCCGCGACCTGGGCCGGGGCTCGTCGGTCAACGTCGGTGAAGCAGTCGGCGTGATCGCGGCGCAGTCGATCGGTGAACCGGGCACGCAGCTCACGATGCGTACGTTCCACATCGGTGGTGCGGCATCGCGTGCGGCAGTGGCTTCGTCGGTCGAAGCGAAGTCGAACGGTACGGTGCGTTTCACGGCGACGATGCGTTACGTCACCAACGCGAAGGGCGAGCAGATCGTCATCTCGCGTTCGGGCGAAGCGATGATCACCGACGACCACGGTCGCGAGCGCGAACGTCACAAGGTGCCGTACGGCGCGACGCTGTTGCAACTGGACGGCGCGCAGATCAAGGCCGGCACGCAACTGGCGACGTGGGATCCGATGACGCGTCCGATCATCACCGAGTACGGTGGCACGGTGAAGTTCGAAAACGTCGAAGAAGGCGTGACCGTTGCGAAGCAGATCGACGATGTGACGGGTCTGTCCACGCTGGTCGTGATCGACGTGAAGCGTCGCGGTTCGCAAGCGTCGAAGACGGTGCGTCCGCAGGTCAAACTGCTCGATGCGAGCGGCGAAGAAGTCAAGATCCCGAACACCGAGCACTCGGTGCAGATCGGCTTCCAGGTCGGCGCTCTGATCACCGTGAAGGATGGTCAGCAAGTGCAGGTGGGCGAAGTGCTCGCACGTATCCCGACCGAATCGCAGAAGACGCGTGACATTACCGGCGGTCTGCCGCGTGTGGCGGAACTGTTCGAAGCACGTTCGCCGAAGGACGCAGGTATTCTGGCGGAAGTCACGGGTACGACGTCGTTCGGTAAGGACACGAAGGGCAAGCAGCGTCTCGTGATCACGGACCTCGAGGGCAACCAGCACGAGTTCCTGATCGCGAAGGAAAAGCAGGTTCTGGTGCACGATGGTCAAGTCGTCAACAAGGGCGAAATGATCGTCGACGGGCCGGCGGATCCGCACGACATCCTGCGTTTGCAGGGCGTCGAAGCGCTGTCGCGTTACATCGTGGACGAAGTGCAGGACGTGTACCGTCTGCAAGGCGTGAAGATCAACGACAAGCACATCGAAGTGATTGTTCGTCAGATGCTGCGCCGCGTGCAGATTACGGACAACGGTGATACGCGTTTCATCCCGGGCGAACAGGTCGAGCGGTCGGATATGCTCGACGAAAACGACCGTATGATCGCGGAAGACAAGCGTCCGGCAACGTACGAAAACGTGTTGCTCGGTATCACGAAGGCGTCGCTGTCGACCGATTCGTTCATCTCCGCGGCGTCGTTCCAGGAAACGACTCGCGTGCTGACCGAAGCGGCGATCATGGGCAAGCGCGACGATCTGCGTGGTCTGAAGGAAAACGTGATCGTCGGCCGCCTGATTCCGGCCGGTACGGGTCTCGCGTTCCACAAGGCACGCAAGAGCAAGGAACTGTCCGACCGCGAGCGTTTCGATCAGATCGCAGCGGAAGAGTCGTTCGAATTCGGTACGCCGGAAACCCCGGCTGCCGAACAGCAGCACTCAGGCGAGTAAGTCCCGGCGGCGCACGCCGCCCGGGGCCCTAGCCAGCGAAGCCGCTCAGTTTCGACTGAGCGGCTTTTTTTATGCGCCTCTTTTTTGGCGCTTGTGTCGATTCGTAGGCCGAATGGCTAACGTTGTCGCAAAGCGCGGGCGCAGCACGAATGCGTTGGTAAAATTCGTGTCACCGGCTTTTGGCTGCTTCTCTCAAATTCATGTCCCGTCCGCTCGAAATCCTCAACGAAGTCTTCGGTTATCCCGCGTTCAGAGGGCAGCAGGGCGAAATTGTCGAGCACGTCGCCGGCGGCGGCGACTGCCTCGTGCTGATGCCGACGGGCGGCGGCAAGTCGCTGTGTTATCAGATTCCGTCGCTGGTGCGGCGCGAAGGCGGCTTCGGCACGGGGATCGTCGTGTCGCCACTGATCGCCCTGATGCAGGACCAGGTGGCCGCGCTAACCGAAGTCGGTGTGCGCGCCGCGTATCTGAACTCGACGCTGTCGGGCGCCGAGGCGATGGCCACCGAGCGCGCGCTGCGCGACGGCGAGATCGACCTGCTTTACGTCGCGCCGGAACGCCTGATGACGCCGCGTTTTCAGGAGTTACTTGAGCGCACGCGTATCGGTCTGTTCGCAATCGACGAAGCGCATTGCGTATCGCAGTGGGGACACGATTTCCGCCCCGAATATATTCAGTTGTCGGTGCTGCACGAGCGCTTCCCGAACGTGCCGCGGATCGCGCTCACTGCGACCGCGGACGCGATCACGCGCGACGAAATCATTCACCGTCTGGCGCTCGATGACGCGCGCATCTTCGTGTCGAGCTTCGACCGGCCGAACATCCGCTACCGCATCGTCGAAAAAGACAATGCGCGCACGCAATTGCTGGACTTCATCCGCGCCGAACATTCGAAGCCGGATGGCACCACTGACGCCGGTGTGGTCTATTGCCTGTCGCGCCGGAAGGTTGAAGAAACAGCGGAGTGGCTGAAAGAAAAAGGCATGCGCGCGCTGCCGTATCACGCCGGCATGGAGTTCGAGATTCGCCAGAAGCATCAGGAGATGTTCCAGCGCGAGGAGGGCATCGTGATGTGCGCGACGATCGCGTTCGGCATGGGCATCGACAAACCGGACGTCCGGTTCGTGGCGCACCTGGATTTGCCGAAGAGTGTCGAAGGTTATTACCAGGAAACCGGCCGGGCCGGTCGCGACGGCATGCCGGCGAACGCATGGATGGCCTACGGTCTCGGCGATGTCGTACAGCAACGCAAGATGATCGACGAATCCGATGCCGACGACGCCCACAAGCGCGTTCAAACCGGCAAGCTCGACGCGCTGCTCGGTTTGTGCGAGGCGGCGACCTGCCGGCGTGTCCGGCTGCTCGCTTACTTTGGCGAAACCAGCAAGCCGTGCGGGAACTGCGACAACTGTCTCGAACCGCCCGCAACCTGGGATGCGACGCGCGAGGCGCAGATGGCGCTGTCCTGTGTGTTTCGAGCGCAGCGCGCGAGCGGCTTTCATTTTGGCGCCGGGTATCTGATCGACATTCTGCGCGGCAATCGCAGCGAGAAGATCATGCAGCGCGGCCACGAAAAGCTCACCACGTTCGGCATCGGCGCGGTGCTTGGCGAGCCGGAGTGGCGCGCGGTGTTTCGCCAGCTGGTGGCGTTCGGCTATCTGACGGTCGATCACGAAGGTTTTGGTTCGCTGGTGCTGACCGAAGCAAGCAAGCCGGTGCTCAAGGGCGAGCAGAACGTGACGATGCGCCGCTACGTGAAACCGACCCGTACGCGCCAGTCGTCCGGACGCACCAGCGAACGTGCCGATCCGACGATCGGCATGGGGCCGCGCGAACGCGCCCGCTGGGAGCGTTTGCGCACGTGGCGCACCGAAACGGCGAAAAGCGACGGCGTGCCGGCTTATGTGATCTTCCACGATGCGACGCTGGCGGAAATCGCCCGTAACGGCCCCGGTTCCATTGAGGATTTGCGCGGTATTCCGGGCATGGGCGCCCGTAAACTCGACCGTTTCGGCGACGAATTGCTGGAAGTCGTTGCCGCCGATTGAGCGCCCCGTCAATGCGACGGAAGGTCGGCAGGGGTGCGAAACATCGCAACCTGTTGACTCCCTTAGTATTTTCGGAATATTATGCTAGGTTCCGGTTCTTGGAATGCCTGCGCGCGAAGCCAATTCACGCACTGACAGCCCGTCCGGAAGTTCGATGCGCAATCGTTTCTGCTTTGCCCGGAAACAGATGCGTCGATTTTGTTCAATTTCAGGAATAAACAATGCCAACCATCAATCAACTGGTTCGCAAAGGCCGCGCGTCGGAAACGACGAAGAGCAAGAGCCCGGCTTTGCAGGACTGCCCCCAGCGTCGCGGTGTGTGCACCCGTGTGTACACCACGACGCCGAAGAAGCCTAACTCGGCACTGCGTAAGGTTGCCAAGGTTCGTCTGACGAACGGCTTCGAAGTTATTTCGTACATCGGTGGTGAAGGCCACAACCTGCAGGAACACTCGGTCGTGCTGATTCGCGGCGGCCGTGTGAAGGACTTGCCGGGTGTGCGTTACCACATGGTTCGCGGCTCGCTGGATACCCAGGGCGTCAAGGATCGTAAGCAGGCTCGCTCGAAGTACGGTGCGAAGCGTGCCAAGGCTGGCAAGTAATCTAGCCGGTTTAGTAGTTTCAGGTCGCCTGCAAAGGCGGTAATAGCGGTGGTGCCGGAATCGCCGGTGCTGTCGAGTAAGTGGTCACCCGACCGGGCTGGTAAGTCTTGAAGATGAATCGGGTTAGTTGGTGGCCGCGGGGCTGAGTAGCTCCAACTGAAAAGTTAAAGGAAGAAACATGCCGCGTCGTCGCGAAGTCCCCAAGCGGGAAGTGTTGCCGGATCCGAAGTTCGGTAACGTTGATGTAGCTAAGTTCATGAACGTGCTGATGTTGTCCGGCAAGAAGTCGGTTGCTGAACGTATCGTGTACGGCGCTTTCGAACAGATCCAGACCAAGGGTGGCAAGGACCCGCTGGAAGTGTTCACGGTAGCGCTCAACAACGTCAAGCCGGTGGTCGAAGTCAAGAGCCGCCGCGTTGGTGGTGCGAACTATCAGGTTCCGGTCGAAGTGCGCCCGTCGCGTCGTATGGCATTGGCGATGCGTTGGCTGCGTGAGGCCGCGAAGAAGCGCAGCGAGAAGTCGATGGCCCTGCGTCTGGCAGGTGAACTCTCCGAAGCGGCCGAAGGCCGTGGTGGCGCAATGAAGAAGCGCGACGAAGTTCACCGGATGGCAGAAGCCAACAAGGCGTTCTCGCACTTCCGTTTCTAAGCTTCCCGAACCCGGGTTTAGCGGAAAAACGGAAAGAAATTCCGGGCGGGTGCGCTTACAAAGCGCCTCGCCCGTTTGTGTTACAGCGCGATGGGTATTTTCTCGCATCGCGTCATCCCAATAGAGGATCAAAGTGGCTCGCAAGACACCTATCGAGCGCTACCGTAACATCGGTATTAGCGCTCACATCGACGCCGGCAAAACGACGACGACCGAGCGCATCCTGTTCTACACCGGCGTGAACCACAAGATTGGTGAAGTTCACGACGGCGCTGCCACCATGGACTGGATGGAGCAGGAGCAGGAACGCGGTATCACGATCACGTCCGCTGCTACCACGGCGTTCTGGAAAGGCATGGCCGGCGACCGCGCTGAGCACCGCATCAACATCATCGACACCCCGGGCCACGTCGACTTCACGATTGAAGTTGAGCGTTCGATGCGCGTGCTCGACGGCGCGTGCATGGTGTACTGCGCTGTGGGCGGCGTGCAGCCCCAATCGGAAACCGTGTGGCGTCAGGCTAACAAGTACAAGGTTCCCCGTCTCGCGTTCATCAACAAGATGGACCGTACCGGCGCGAACTTCTTCAAGGTCTACGACCAGCTCAAGCTGCGTCTGAAGGCGAACCCGGTTCCGGTCGTGGTGCCTATCGGCGCGGAAGAAAGCTTCACGGGCGTCGTCGATCTGCTGAAGATGAAGGCGATCATTTGGGACGACGCGTCGCAAGGCACGAAGTTCTCGTACGAAGACATCCCGGCAGAGCTGGCTGACACGTGCAACGAGTGGCGCGAGAAGATGGTCGAAGCGGCTGCTGAGTCGAGCGAAGACCTGATGAACAAGTACCTGGAAGAGGGCGAGCTCTCTGAAGCGGAAATCATCAAGGGTCTGCGCGACCGTACGATCGCTTGCGAAATCCAGCCGATGCTGTGCGGCACCGCGTTCAAGAACAAGGGCGTGCAACGCATGCTGGACGCCGTGCTCGACTTCCTGCCGTCGCCGATCGACATCCCGCCGGTTACCGGCGAGTTGGAAAACGGCGAGCAAGGTGAACGCCGCGCTGCTGACGACGAAAAGTTCTCGGCCCTGGCATTCAAGATCATGACCGACCCGTTCGTCGGGCAACTGATCTTCTTCCGCGTGTACTCGGGCGTTGTGAATTCTGGCGACACCGTGCTGAACGCGACCAAGGACAAGAAGGAACGTCTGGGTCGCATTCTGCAGATGCACGCGAACCAGCGCGAAGAAATCAAGGAAGTCCGCGCAGGCGACATCGCTGCTGCAGTCGGCCTGAAGGACGCGACGACCGGCGACACGCTGTGCGATCCGCAAAGCCCGATCGTGCTCGAGCGCATGATTTTCCCGGAGCCGGTGATTTCGCAGGCTGTTGAGCCGAAGACGAAGCCAGACCAGGAAAAGATGGGTCTCGCGCTGAACCGTCTGGCTCAGGAAGATCCGTCGTTCCGCGTTCAAACGGACGAAGAGTCGGGCCAAACCATTATTTCGGGCATGGGCGAGCTCCACCTGGAAATTCTGGTCGACCGTATGCGTCGTGAATTCGGCGTGGAAGCGACCGTCGGCAAGCCGCAGGTCGCTTACCGCGAAACGATTCGCGGCAAGGCGGAAGACGTTGACGGCAAGTTCGTCAAGCAGTCAGGTGGTCGCGGCCAGTACGGTCACGCGGTCATCACGCTCGAGCCGAACGAGCAGGGCAAGGGCTACGAGTTCCTGGACGAGATCAAGGGCGGTGTGATTCCGCGTGAATACATCCCGGCAGTCGACAAGGGTATCCAGGAAACGCTGAAGGCAGGCGTGCTGGCGGGCTTCCCGGTCGTTGACGTGAAGGTTCACCTGACGTTCGGCTCGTACCACGACGTTGACTCGAACGAAAACGCGTTCCGCATGGCCGGTTCGATGGCGTTCAAGGAAGCAATGCGCAAGGCTCAGCCGGTCATCCTCGAACCGATGATGGCCGTCGAAGTCGAAACGCCGGAAGACTACATGGGCAACGTGATGGGCGACCTGTCGGGCCGTCGCGGCATCGTGCAGGGCATGGACGATATGGTCGGCGGCGGCAAGATCGTTCGCGCAGAAGTCCCGCTGTCGGAAATGTTCGGCTACTCGACGTCGCTGCGTTCGCTGACCCAAGGTCGTGCAACGTACACGATGGAGTTCAAGCACTACTCCGAAGCACCGCGCAACGTGTCGGAAGCGATCATCAACGCGAAGTCGAAGTAAGCGCGCGGCAAGTCATTTAACGATTAACTTTTTGAAAGAAGAGAAACATGGCTAAAGGTAAATTCGAACGGACCAAGCCGCACGTGAACGTCGGCACGATCGGTCACGTTGACCACGGCAAGACCACGCTGACGGCAGCGATCACGACGGTTCTGACGCAGAAGTTTGGCGGCGAAGCGAAGGCATACGACCAGATCGACGCGGCGCCGGAAGAAAAGGCACGTGGTATCACCATCAACACGGCACACGTCGAGTACGAAACGGCTAACCGCCACTATGCCCACGTCGACTGCCCGGGCCACGCTGACTATGTGAAGAACATGATCACGGGCGCAGCGCAGATGGACGGCGCGATCCTGGTGTGCTCGGCTGCAGACGGCCCGATGCCGCAAACGCGTGAGCACATCCTGCTGGCGCGTCAGGTTGGCGTTCCGTACATCATCGTGTTCCTGAACAAGTGCGACATGGTGGACGACGCTGAGCTGCTGGAGCTGGTCGAGATGGAAGTTCGCGAACTTCTGTCGAAGTACGACTTCCCGGGCGACGACACGCCGATCATCAAGGGTTCGGCCAAGCTGGCGCTGGAAGGCGACAAGGGCGAGCTGGGCGAAGTGGCGATCATGAGCCTGGCCGACGCGCTGGACACGTACATCCCGACGCCGGAGCGCGCGGTTGACGGTTCGTTCCTGATGCCGGTGGAAGACGTGTTCTCGATCTCGGGTCGCGGCACGGTGGTGACGGGTCGCGTTGAGCGCGGCATCGTCAAGGTCGGCGAAGAAATCGAAATCGTCGGTATCAAGCCGACGGTGAAGACGACCTGCACGGGCGTGGAAATGTTCCGCAAGCTGCTCGACCAGGGTCAGGCAGGCGACAACGTGGGTATCCTGCTGCGTGGCACGAAGCGTGAAGACGTGGAGCGTGGCCAGGTTCTGGCGAAGCCGGGTTCGATCAACCCGCACACGCACTTCACGGCTGAAGTGTACGTGCTGAGCAAGGACGAAGGTGGCCGTCACACGCCGTTCTTCAACAACTATCGTCCGCAGTTCTACTTCCGTACGACGGACGTGACGGGCTCGATCGAGTTGCCGAAGGACAAGGAAATGGTCATGCCGGGCGACAACGTGTCGATCACGGTGAAGCTGATCAACCCGATCGCGATGGAAGAAGGTCTGCGTTTCGCCATTCGCGAAGGCGGCCGTACGGTCGGCGCTGGTGTGGTTGCCAAGATTCTCGAGTAAAATCGCGGATTGTGACCTTGCAGTACATGCAGTAAGTGGTGCCCGGAGCCGGGCGCCGGCCCCAAGCGGGCGCCCGGCTCTACGTTCTTTTACTATCTGGCGGCGCAATACCGCCTCGCTCTTTTCCAAGGAATTGTCATGCAGAACCAGAAAATCCGCATTCGCCTGAAGGCTTTCGACTATCGCCTGATCGATCAATCGGCAGCTGAAATCGTCGACACGGCTAAGCGGACTGGCGCAATCGTTCGTGGTCCGGTGCCCCTGCCGACCCGCATTCAACGCTTCGACATCCTGCGTTCGCCGCACGTCAACAAGACGTCGCGCGATCAGCTTGAAATCCGTACGCACCAACGGCTGATGGACATCGTCGATCCGACGGACAAGACCGTTGACGCATTGATGAAGCTCGATCTGCCGGCTGGCGTGGACGTTGAAATCAAGCTGCAATAAGGCTTCCGGAGCTTGTCCGGCCTGCCGGACAGCGCTAAGTCATTGATTGCTTGCGGAAAACGAAAAGCCTCGCTATAATGCAAGGCTTTTCGCGCATTTGCGCAAAAAAGTCGGTGCGCTGCAGCGTGAATTCACGCCCGAAACGGCACCGGCATTTTGTAAATTAGCCCCGACCAATCGCAGTCGGGAATGGAGAAAACGATGAGCCTTGGACTCGTAGGTCGCAAGGTTGGCATGACCCGTATCTTCACGGCAGAAGGGGATTCGATTCCCGTTACCGTGCTGGACGTGTCCGACAACCGCGTGACGCAGATCAAGACTGTTGAAACCGACGGCTACACGGCCGTGCAGGTTGCATTCGGTACGCGCCGTGCATCGCGCGTGACGAAGCCGTTGGCCGGTCATCTCGCCAAAGCCGGTGTTCAAGCCGGTGAAATCCTCAAAGAATTCCAGATTGATGCCGCCAAGGCTGCCGAGTTGTCGAACGGCACCGTGGTCGGTCCCGACCTGTTCGAAGTAGGCCAGAAGGTCGACGTGCAAGGCGTGTCGATCGGTAAGGGCTACGCCGGTACCATCAAGCGTTACAACTTCGCATCCGGCCGTGCATCGCACGGTAACTCGCGCTCGCACAACGTGCCGGGTTCGATCGGTATGGCGCAGGATCCGGGCCGTGTTTTCCCGGGTAAGCGCATGACCGGTCACATGGGTGACGACACGGTAACGGTGCAAAACCTCGAAATCGCTCGTATCGACGCTGACCGCAAGCTGTTGCTGGTCAAGGGCGCCGTTCCGGGTGCGAAGGGTGGCAAGGTATTCGTTACGCCGGCCGTGAAGACGCGTGCCGTGAAAGGAGCGAAATAATGGAACTTAAGCTCCTGAATGCCAATGGTCAGGAAGGTGCAGGCGTTAGCGCGTCGGACGTCGTGTTCGGCCGCGATTACAACGAAGCCCTGATTCACCAGGTAGTGGTGGCGTATCAAGCGAATGCCCGTAGCGGCAACCGCGCGCAGAAGGACCGTGAGCAAGTCAAGCACACGACCAAGAAGCCGTGGCGCCAGAAGGGTACGGGCCGCGCCCGTGCCGGTATGTCGTCGAGCCCGTTGTGGCGCGGCGGTGGCCGGATCTTCCCGAATTCGCCGGAAGAAAACTTTTCGCACAAGGTCAACAAGAAGATGCATCGCGCAGGTCTCTGCTCGATCTTCTCGCAGCTGGCCCGCGAAGGCCGCATCTCGGTGGTCGACGAGCTGACGCTCGAAGCGCCGAAGACGAAGCTGCTGGCCGAAAAATTTAAGGCGATGGGTCTCGACTCCGTGCTGGTGATTACCGACACGGTTGACGAAAACCTGTACCTCGCGTCGCGCAACCTCGCCCATGTGGCAGTTGTCGAGCCGCGTTACGCCGACCCGCTGTCGCTGATCTACTTCAAGAAGATCCTGATCACGAAGGCTGCGGTCGCCCAGATCGAGGAGTTGCTGTCATGAGCGAGATTCGCAAGAACGATCATCGTTTGATGCAGGTCCTGCTCGCGCCGGTGATCTCCGAAAAGGCGACGCTGGTGGCCGACAAGAACGAGCAAGTTGTGTTCGAAGTCGCGCCCGATGCCACGAAGCAGGAAGTGAAAGCTGCAGTCGAGCTGCTGTTTAAGGTGGAAGTCAATTCCGTCAACGTGCTGGTCTCGAAGGGCAAAGCCAAGCGCTTTGGCCGCTTCATGGGCAAGCGCAAGGACGTGAAGAAGGCGTACGTCTGCCTGAAGCCCGGCCAGGAAATCAACTTTGAAGCGGAGGCCAAGTAATCATGGCAATCGTTAAAGTTAAGCCGACTTCGCCGGGTCGCCGTGCGATGGTCAAGGTGGTCAACAAGGATCTGCATAAGGGCAAGCCGTACGCACCGCTGCTCGACTCGCAATCCTCGACCGCCGGCCGTAACAACAACGGTCACATCACCACGCGTCATAAGGGTGGTGGTCACAAGCATCACTATCGTGTCGTCGATTTCCGTCGCAACAAGGACGGTATCGCAGCGAAGGTGGAACGTCTCGAGTATGACCCGAACCGTAGCGCGAACATCGCGCTGGTTCTGTACGCAGACGGCGAACGCCGCTACATCATTGCTCCGAAGGGTGTCACCGTCGGTCAGCAACTGATGTCGGGTTCGGAAGCGCCGATCCGCGCAGGCAACACGCTGCCGATCCGCAACATTCCGGTCGGTACGACGATCCACTGCATCGAAATGCTGCCGGGCAAGGGCGCGCAAATGGCGCGTTCGGCTGGTACGTCGGCGATGCTGTTGGCTCGTGAAGGCATCTACGCACAGGTCCGCCTGCGCTCGGGTGAAATCCGCCGCGTCCACGTTGAGTGCCGCGCGACGATTGGTGAAGTTGGCAACGAAGAGCATAGCCTCCGTCAAATCGGTAAGGCTGGCGCAAACCGCTGGCGCGGTATCCGCCCGACGGTGCGTGGCGTTGCAATGAACCCGGTCGATCACCCGCACGGCGGTGGTGAAGGCAAGACGGCTGCAGGTCGCGATCCGGTGAGCCCGTGGGGCACGCCGGCTAAGGGTTATCGCACCCGCAGCAACAAGCGCACGACGAGCATGATCGTCCAGCGCCGTCACAAGCGTTAAGGAGTAGGCAATGGCACGTTCTGTAAAAAAAGGTCCGTTCTGCGACGCCCATTTGCTGAAGAAAGTTGAGGCGGCAGCAGCTTCGCGGGATAAGAAGCCGATCAAAACCTGGTCGCGTCGCTCGACGATCCTCCCGGATTTCATCGGTCTGACGATCGCCGTTCACAACGGCCGTCAACACGTTCCGGTGTACATCTCGGAAAACATGGTCGGCCACAAGCTTGGCGAGTTTGCATTGACCCGTACGTTCAAGGGTCATGCAGCCGACAAGAAGGCTAAGAAATAAGGGGCTCATGATGGAAGTGAAAGCAATTCATCGCGGTGCCCGCATCTCGGCGCAGAAAACGCGCCTTGTGGCTGACCAGATCCGCGGTTTGCCGGTCGACAAGGCGCTGAACGTTCTGACGTTCTCGCCGAAGAAGGCTGCGGGAATCGTGAAAAAGGTCGTGCTGTCGGCGATCGCGAATGCGGAGCATAACGAAGGCGCCGATATCGATGAGCTCAAGATCACGAGCATCTACATCGACAAGGCTGCATCGCTCAAGCGTTTCACCGCGCGCGCTAAAGGCCGTGGTAACCGCATCGAGAAGCAATCCTGTCACATCACTGTGACGGTCGGGAATTAAGGGGTCATACGATGGGACAGAAAATTCATCCGACTGGCTTCCGTTTGGCCGTCAGCCGCAATTGGGCGTCGCGTTGGTACGCGAACAACAACAATTTCGCGGCGATGTTGCAGGAAGACATCGGTGTTCGTGAATACCTGAAGAAGAAGTTGAAGAACGCGTCCGTCGGCCGCGTTGTGATCGAGCGTCCTGCAAAGAACGCACGTATCACGATTTTCAGCTCGCGTCCGGGTGTCGTGATCGGCAAGAAGGGTGAAGACATTGAACTGCTGAAGTCCGAGCTGCAAAAGCGCATGGGCGTTCCGGTTCACGTCAACATCGAAGAAATCCGCAAGCCGGAAACCGATGCGCAACTGATCGCCGATTCAATCACGCAACAGCTCGAGCGCCGGATTATGTTCCGCCGCGCGATGAAGCGTGCGATGCAAAACGCAATGCGTCTGGGTGCTCAAGGCATCAAGATCATGAGCGCTGGCCGTCTGAACGGTATCGAAATCGCTCGTACGGAATGGTATCGCGAAGGTCGCGTACCGCTTCATACGCTGCGTGCTGATATCGACTACGCGACGTCTGAAGCGAAGACGACGTACGGCATCATCGGCGTGAAGGTGTGGGTCTACAAGGGCGACACGCTCGGCCGCAACGACGCTCCGGTGGTTGAGGAAGTCGCCGAAGAAAAGCGTCCGCGCCGCAACGCACGTCCGGGTGGCGATCGCCGTCCGCGTCGCGATGGTGAAGGTGGTGGCCCGGCAGGTGCACGCCGTGGCGCTCCTCGTCGTGCTGGCGGTGCCGGCGGCGACGGGAAGACTGGAGAATAACGATGCTGCAACCGAAACGCAGAAAGTATCGCAAAGAGCAGAAAGGTCGTAACACCGGTATTGCTACCCGCGGCAACGCGGTGTCGTTCGGTGAATTCGGCCTGAAGGCTGTCGGTCGTGGTCGCTTGACCGCGCGCCAGATTGAGGCGGCACGTCGTGCAATGACGCGTCACATCAAGCGTGGCGGCCGGATCTGGATCCGCATCTTCCCGGACAAGCCGATCTCGCACAAGCCGGCTGAAGTACGTATGGGTAACGGTAAGGGTAACCCTGAGTACTATGTCGCAGAGATTCAACCGGGCAAGATGCTGTACGAAATGGACGGCGTAACCGAAGAGCTGGCACGCGAAGCGTTCCGTCTGGCTGCAGCTAAGCTGCCGCTGAAGACGACGTTTATCGTGCGTCAGCTCGGCGCCTAAGGAGCAAATGATGAAGGCTTCCGAACTTCACCAGAAAGATCAGGCCGCGCTCAACAAGGAGCTGTCGGACCTGTTGAAGGCGCAATTCGGCCTGCGCATGCAACTCGCGACCCAGCAGCTCACGAATACGAGCCAGCTGAAGAAGGTCCGTCGCGACATCGCACGTGTGCGGACCGTCCTGACTGAGAAGGCGAACCAGAAATGAACGATAGCGTAAAAACCTCGCTCAAGCGGACGCTGGTCGGCAAGGTCGTCAGCAACAAGATGGACAAGACGGTCACCGTGCTGGTCGAGCACCGCGTGAAGCACCCGATCTACGGCAAGTACGTTGTGCGTTCGAAGAAATACCACGCGCACGACGATGCGAACACGTACAACGAGGGTGACCTCGTTGAAATCCAGGAAACGCGTCCGATTTCGAAGACGAAAGCTTGGGTCGTGGCTCGCCTGGTCGAGGCTGCTCGCGTCATCTGACGCCGCAAAGTTGTAGAAGTAATTGAAATCGCAGTAAGTTTCGCTTGCAAGACCGGGATTATTTGTTATAATCTCGGTCTTCCCTCTTTTATGGGAGCCCCGTCGCGGGCGAAGTTGGTGGGGGAAGCGGGTCGGGCGCCAGCCTGTTCCGAAGGATTCACCGGATTGCGATGGCGGGTTTCGTTTGCCGTCGCTGCTGTTCATACCCAAGCAGCCGATTGGCTGACGGGACCAAGACTGACCGGGTACGCCATGGTGGTGTGACCGGATTAAGTTGGGAAAGATAAACCATGATCCAGACCGAAACTCGGCTTGAAGTGGCCGACAACACGGGTGCGCGTGAAGTCATGTGCATCAAGGTGCTCGGCGGCTCGAAGCGTCGTTATGCCAGCATTGGCGACATCATTAAGGTGACCGTCAAAGAAGCAACGCCGCGCGGGCGCGTGAAGAAAGGCGAAATTTATAACGCCGTGGTGGTTCGCACCGCCAAGGGCGTGCGCCGTCAGGACGGCTCGCTGATCAAGTTCGATGGCAACGCCGCTGTGTTGTTGAATGCCAAGCTCGAACCTATTGGCACCCGTATTTTCGGGCCTGTCACGCGCGAGTTGCGCAGCGAACGATTCATGAAGATCGTTTCGCTGGCACCTGAAGTGCTGTAAGGAGTCGCGATGAACAAGATTCGCAAGGGTGACGAAGTTATCGTCATCACCGGCAAAGATAAAGGCAAGCGCGGCGTCGTGCTGTCCGTTGGCGAAGGCAAAGTTATTGTCGAGGGTATCAACCTCGTCAAGAAGCATGTCAAGCCGAACCCGATGAAGGGTACGACGGGCGGTGTGGAAGCCAAGACGATGCCGCTGCAAATTTCGAACGTCGCATTGGTCGACGCGAATGGCAAGGCGTCGCGTGTAGGCATCAAGGTCGAAGGAGACAAGAAGGTCCGTTTCCTTAAGACGACCGGTGCCGAGCTGAGCGCCTGACGCTGCGGAGTAAAAAAATGGCTCGTTTGCAAGAGTTTTACAAAGAAAAGGTTGTACCCGGCCTCATCGAGAAGTTCGGTTACAAGTCCGTGATGGAAGTGCCGCGCATCACCAAGATCACCCTGAACATGGGCCTTGGCGAAGCGGTTGCTGACAAGAAGATCATCGAAAACGCCGTTGGCGACCTGACGAAGATCGCAGGCCAGAAGCCGGTGATCACGAAGGCGCGCAAGGCAATCGCTGGCTTCAAGATCCGTCAGGGCTATCCGATCGGTGCAATGGTCACGTTGCGTGGTCAGGCAATGTACGAATTTCTGGACCGTTTCGTGACGGTTGCGCTCCCCCGTGTGCGTGACTTCCGTGGCGTGTCGGGTCGTGCGTTCGATGGTCGCGGCAACTACAACATCGGTGTGAAAGAGCAGATCATTTTCCCCGAAATCGACTACGACAAGATCGACGCACTGCGTGGGCTGAACATCAGCATCACGACGACTGCGAAGACCGACGACGAAGCAAAGGCTCTGCTCGCCAGCTTCAAGTTCCCGTTCAGAAACTGAGGTTACCGTGGCTAAACTGGCACTGATCGAACGTGAAAAGAAGCGTGCTCGCCTCGCTGCTAAGTACGCTCCCAAGCGTGCAGAGTTGAAGGCGATCATTAGCGATATGAGCAAGTCGGACGAAGAGCATTACGCAGCACGTCTGGAACTGCAACAACTGCCGCGCAACTCTAACCCGACCCGTAAGCGCAATCGTTGCGCACTTACCGGTCGTCCGCGCGGTACGTTCCGTAAATTCGGGCTGGCGCGTAACAAGATTCGCGAAATCGCGTTCCGCGGCGAGATCCCTGGCCTGACCAAGGCGAGCTGGTAATAGGAGAAACGTAAATGAGCATGAGTGATCCTATCGCCGATATGCTGACTCGCATCCGCAATGCGCAGATGGTTGAGAAAGTCTCGGTGACTATGCCCTCGTCGAAAGTCAAGGTTGCGATTGCGCAGGTCCTGAAGGACGAAGGCTATATCGATGATTTCGCAGTGAAGTCCGAAGGTGCGAAGTCTGAATTGAACATCGTGTTGAAGTACTACGCTGGCCGCCCGGTGATCGAGCGCATTGAACGCGTTTCGAAGCCTGGTCTGCGTGTGTACCGCGGCCGTAACGACATCCCCGTGGTCATGAATGGCCTCGGCGTGGCAATCGTGTCGACGCCGAAGGGCGTGATGACGGACCGCAAGGCGCGTGCAACGGGCGTTGGCGGCGAAGTCATCTGCTACGTCGCTTAAGGCCGAAAGGAGAGAAACATGTCTCGAGTAGGTAAAAGCCCGATCGCGCTGCAAGGCGCAGAAGTGGCCCTTAGCGACGAACGCATTACCGTCAAGGGCCCGCTGGGTACGATTTCGCAGGCTGCCAACAGCCTCGTGAAAGTGGTGAACGACAACGGCACGTTGAAGATCGAGCCGGTGGGCGAGAGCCGCGAAGCGAATGCGATGTCGGGCACGATGCGCGCACTGGTTGCGAACATGGTGCACGGCGTGACGAAGGGTTTCGAGCGCAAGCTGACGCTGGTTGGCGTCGGTTACCGCGCACAGGCGCAAGGCGACAAGTTGAACCTGTCGCTGGGTTTCTCGCACCCTGTGGTGCACCAGATGCCGGAAGGCGTCAAGGCTGAAACCCCGTCGCAAACCGAAATCGTGATCAAGGGGATCAGCAAACAGCAAGTTGGCCAGGTCGCTGCAGAAGTGCGCGGCTATCGCCCGCCGGAGCCCTACAAGGGCAAGGGTGTGCGTTATGCCAATGAGGTTGTGATCCTCAAAGAAACGAAGAAGAAGTAAGGGTGCGCAATCATGGATAAGACTCAATCTCGCCTGCGCCGCGCTCGTCAGACGCGTATCAAGATCGCTGAGCTGCAGGTCGCGCGTCTCGCCGTGCATCGCACGAACACGCACATCTATGCGCAAGTGTTCTCGCCGTGCGGCACCAAGGTGCTCGCCAGCGCGTCGACGCTCGAAGCCGAAGTGCGTGCGCAATTGGCTGATCAGACGGGCAAGGGCGGCAACGTCGCTGCGGCGACCCTGATCGGTAAGCGCATCGCAGAAAAGGCTAAGGCTGCCGGCATCGAATCCGTCGCCTTCGACCGTTCGGGTTTCCGTTACCACGGCCGCGTGAAAGCGCTGGCTGATGCGGCGCGCGAAGCCGGACTCAAGTTCTAAGGGAAGAATTCGTCATGGCAAAGATGCAAGCGAAAGTTCAGGCTGACGAACGCGACGACGGCCTTCGTGAAAAAATGATTTCGGTCAACCGCGTGACCAAGGTCGTGAAGGGTGGCCGGATTCTCGGTTTCGCCGCACTGACAGTGGTCGGCGATGGTGATGGCCGCGTCGGTATGGGCAAGGGCAAGGCGAAGGAAGTGCCGGTCGCTGTTCAGAAGGCGATGGAACAGGCTCGCCGCAACATGTTCAAGGTGCCGCTGAAGAACGGTACCCTGCAACACGAAGTGCACGGTAAGCACGGCGCATCGATGGTCCTCCTCGCTCCGGCGAAGGACGGTACCGGCGTGATCGCTGGCGGTCCGATGCGCGCAGTGTTCGACGTGATGGGCGTGCAGAACGTTGTGGCCAAGAGCCACGGTTCGACGAACCCGTACAACCTCGTTCGTGCAACCCTCGACGGCCTGCGCAAGCAGTCGACGCCGGGTGACATCGCGGCGAAGCGCGGCAAGTCCGTCGAAGATATTCTGGGCTAAGGTGGACACCATGTCTGATAAAACTGTCAAGGTCCAGCTCGTCAAGAGCCTGATCGGCACCCGTGAAACGCATCGTGCAACGGTGCGTGGCTTGGGCCTGCGCCGACTCAACTCGGTTAGCGAGTTGCAGGATACGCCGGCTGTGCGCGGCATGATCAACAAGGTTTCGTACCTCGTTAAGGTCATCAGCTAAGCGGCTGACCAGGACTCAAGGAGTTGATAATGGAATTGAATAACCTGAAGCCGGCTGAAGGCGCGAAGCACGCAAAGCGTCGCGTTGGTCGCGGTATCGGCTCCGGCCTCGGCAAGACCGCTGGCCGTGGTCACAAGGGTCAGAAGTCGCGTTCGGGCGGCTTTCACAAGGTTGGCTTCGAAGGCGGTCAAATGCCGCTGCAACGTCGCCTGCCGAAGCGTGGCTTCACCTCGCTGACGAAGGAATTCGTCGGTGAAGTGCGTCTCTCGGATCTGGAAAAGCTGCCGGTCGACGAAATCGATCTGCTGGCTCTGAAGCAAGCTGGCCTCGTTGGCGAGCTGATCAGGAGCGCCAAGATCATTGCGACGGGCGAGCTCAAGCGCAAGGTCGTTGTGAAGGGTCTGGGTGCGACGAAGGGTGCGCGCGCTGCTATTGAAGCAGCCGGCGGCTCTTTTGCCGAGTAACGCGCAAGTTATTTGCCGTCACTAGCATTTGCATCGGAGAAGGTACTTGGCTAACAGCCCGAGTCTCGCAAAACCCGGTCGCAGCGCGGCGAAGTTTGGCGATCTGCGTCGGCGTGCAGTGTTCCTGCTGCTGGCGTTGATCGTCTACCGTATCGGCGCGCATATTCCGGTGCCGGGTATTGACCCGGACCAACTGGCAAAGTTGTTCCAAAGCCAGTCGGGCGGCATCCTTGGCATGTTCAACATGTTTTCGGGTGGCGCACTTTCGCGGTTCACGATTTTTGCGCTGGGGATCATGCCGTACATTTCGGCCTCGATCATCATGCAGTTGCTGGCGATTGTCTCGCCGCAACTCGAAGCGCTGAAAAAGGAAGGGCAGGCGGGTCAACGGAAGATTACGCAGTACACGCGTATCTTTACGGTCCTGCTGGCGACGTTCCAGGCGTTTGGCATTGCCGTCGCACTGGAAAATCAGCCGGGCCTGGTAATCGATCCGGGGATGGTGTTTCGGTTGACGACGGTCGTGACGCTGGTGACCGGCACGATGTTCCTGATGTGGCTGGGTGAGCAGATCACGGAACGTGGGCTTGGCAACGGTATCTCGATCATCATTTTCGGCGGTATTGCGGCGGGTTTCCCGAACGCAATCGGTGGTCTTTTCGAATTGGTGCGAACCGGCTCGATGAGCATCATCTCGGCGATTATCGTGGTCGCGCTGATTGCCGCAGTGACGTATCTGGTGGTGTTCATCGAACGCGGCCAGCGCAAGATTCTTGTGAACTACGCCAAACGGCAAGTCGGTAACAAGATTTACGGCGGACAGTCTTCGCATCTGCCGCTGAAGCTGAACATGTCGGGTGTGATTCCGCCGATCTTCGCATCGTCGATCATTCTCTTCCCGGCAACTATCCTGAACTGGTTTAGTTCGGGGTCGCGTACCAGCTGGTTCGCAGACACGTTGCACAATGTGGCCGAGGCCCTCAAGCCCGGTCAACCCGTGTACGTGTTGCTGTACGCGTTGGCGATCGTCTTCTTCTGCTTCTTCTACACCGCACTGGTGTTCAACAGCAGGGAAACGGCCGACAACCTGAAAAAGAGTGGCGCTTTCGTCCCAGGCATCCGCCCGGGCGATCAAACGGCGCGATATATCGACCGTATCCTCACGCGTTTGACGCTGGCTGGTGCGATCTACATCGTGTTTGTTTGTCTGCTGCCCGAATTTCTGGTGCTGCGCTGGAACGTGCCGTTTTATTTTGGTGGAACGTCGCTGCTGATCATTGTCGTCGTCACAATGGATTTCATGGCGCAGGTGCAGTCGTACGTTATGTCGCAACAGTATGAATCGCTGCTGAAGAAAGCTAATTTCAAAGGCGGCGGCGTCCCGATGCGTTGAAAGGACTTATGGCCAAAGACGATGTTATCCAGATGCAGGGTGAAGTCATCGAAAACCTGCCTAACGCTACCTTCAGGGTGAAGCTGGAAAACGGCCATGTCGTATTGGGACACATATCCGGCAAGATGCGGATGCACTACATCCGAATCTTGCCGGGCGACAAGGTGACGGTTGAATTGACGCCTTACGATCTGTCGCGTGCGCGGATCGTGTTCCGGGCGAAGTGATTTGAAAAAAGGGTAATATCATGAAAGTGATGGCATCGGTTAAGCGCATTTGCCGCAATTGCAAGATCATCAAGCGCAAAGGCGTTGTGCGCGTGATTTGCAGCTCTGATCCGCGCCACAAACAGCGTCAAGGCTGAACGCCGCGCTTTTGCTTGCGCTTTTTGTTTGAGGAAAAACAATGGCTCGTATCGCAGGGGTTAACATCCCGAATCACCAGCATACTGAAATCGGCCTGACGGCTATTTACGGTATCGGCCGCACGCGCTCGCGCGACATTTGCGTCGCTGCTGGTGTGGCATTTTCGAAGAAGGTCAAAGACCTGAACGACGCAGACCTCGAAAAGCTGCGTGAAGAAGTCGGCAAGTTCATCGTTGAAGGCGATCTGCGCCGTGAAACGACGATGAACATCAAGCGCCTGATGGATCTCGGCTGCTACCGTGGCGTGCGGCATCGTAAGGGCTTGCCCCTGCGCGGCCAACGTACGCGTACGAATGCCCGTACGCGCAAGGGTCCGCGTCGTGCAGCGCAATCGCTGAAGAAGTAAGCGGAACTGACAGTTACAGGAAAACGTAATGGCTAAGGCTTCGAACAACTCCGCGGCGCAACGCGTTCGCAAGAAGGTCAAGAAGAACGTCGCCGAGGGCGTGGTTCACGTTCACGCGTCGTTCAACAACACCATCATCACGATCACCGATCGTCAAGGCAATGCACTTGCTTGGGCAACGTCGGGTGGTCAGGGCTTTAAGGGTTCGCGTAAGTCGACCCCGTTTGCAGCTCAGGTGGCAGCCGAATCGGCAGGCCGCGTGGCGATGGAATACGGCGTCAAGAACCTCGAAGTGCGGATCAAGGGCCCCGGTCCTGGCCGTGAGTCGGCGGTGCGCGCGTTGCATGGTCTTGGCATCAAGATCACCGCGATCTCCGACGTGACTCCGGTGCCGCACAACGGCTGCCGTCCGCCGAAGCGTCGTCGCATCTAAGACGCGGGTTTTGCTTGCGCCTGTTGCCGCCCCGCGCGGCGGCAGGCTGCTTGCGTTATTGAATTGACTAAGCCCACCGTTCGACCCAAAGGGTTCGGACTAGCGCGAATGGATGCATTCGCGTGATTAATCATAGAAGGAATCAACGTGGCACGTTATATCGGCCCTAAGGCCAAGCTGTCCCGCCGTGAAGGCACTGACCTCTTCCTGAAGAGCGCCCGTCGTTCGCTCGCTGACAAGTGCAAGCTTGACAGCAAGCCTGGCCAACATGGCCGCACCTCGGGTGCACGTACGTCCGACTACGGCACGCAGCTGCGCGAAAAGCAAAAAGTTAAGCGTATCTACGGTGTTCTCGAGCGTCAATTCCGCCGCTACTTCGCTGAAGCCGACCGCCTGAAGGGCAACACGGGTGAAAACCTGCTCCAGTTGCTCGAATCGCGTCTGGACAACGTCGTGTATCGCATGGGCTTCGGCTCGACGCGCGCTGAAGCACGTCAGCTCGTGAGCCACAAAGCGATCATGGTGAACGGCGTCGTGTCGAACATCCCGTCGATGCAGGTGAAGGCAGGCGACGTTGTCGCAGTGCGCGAACAGAAGAAGAAGCAAGCCCGTATTCTCGAAGCGCTGTCGCTGGCTGAGCAAGGCGGTCTGCCGAGCTGGGTCGCAGTCGATTCGAAGAAGTTCGAAGGCACGTTCAAGTCGAAGCCGGAACGCAGCGACATCGCTGGCGATATCAACGAAAGCCTGATCGTCGAATTGTATTCGCGGTAATCGGATTAACGGCCGGGGCACCCCGATTGCGTTGCGCAAGGGGGCGTCTCGGCTGTTTATTTTCAGGTTGTTACCGGTCAGCCTTATCGGTGTAACGAGCCGAGGGTATTGAAAAGGAAAACCTATGCAAACCAGTTTGTTGAAGCCCAAGATCATCGCAGTTGAATCGCTTGGCGAGAGCCACGCGAAAGTGGTCATGGAACCGTTTGAACGCGGTTACGGCCACACCTTGGGTAACGCGCTCCGGCGCGTGCTGCTGTCGTCGATGGTGGGCTACGCGCCGACCGAAGTGACGATCGCAGGCGTCGTACATGAGTATTCGACGCTCGACGGTGTGCAAGAGGATGTGGTCAACCTCTTGTTGAACCTGAAGGGCGTCGTGTTCAAGCTGCATAACCGTGATGAAGTCACGGTTACGCTGCGCAAGGACGGCGAAGGCGTTGTCACCGCTGGCGACATCGAACTCGCGCACGATTGCGAAGTGATCAACCCGGATCACGTGATTGCGCATCTGTCGAAGGGCGGCAAGCTCGACGTGCAGATCAAGGTCGAAAAGGGCCGCGGCTATGTGCCGGGCAATGTGCGTCGTTATGGCGAAGAATCGGCCAAGATCATCGGCCGTATCGTGCTGGACGCGTCATTCTCGCCGGTTCGCCGTGTGAGCTACGCCGTGGAAAGCGCTCGCGTCGAACAGCGTACCGATCTCGACAAGCTCGTGATGAACATCGAAACCAACGGTGTGATCTCGCCGGAAGAAGCTATCCGTCAATCGGCTCGCATTCTGGTCGATCAGCTGTCGGTGTTCGCTGCACTGGAAGGCACGGAAGCAACGGCTGAAGCGCCGTCGCGTGCGCCGCAGATCGATCCGATCCTGCTGCGTCCGGTCGATGATCTCGAACTGACGGTTCGTTCCGCGAACTGCCTGAAGGCCGAGAACATCTACTACATCGGCGACCTGATCCAGCGCACGGAAAACGAGCTGCTCAAGACGCCGAATCTGGGCCGCAAGTCGCTGAACGAAATCAAGGAAGTATTGGCGTCGCGTGGTTTGACGCTCGGCATGAAGCTCGAAAACTGGCCGCCCGCAGGGCTGGACAAGTAAGTCGAGTAGCAATCCGGGGACAGAAACCCGCCCGCTGCACTGGCAAAGACGCGGATTTTCCCTTAAAATCCGCGTCTTGTCTTTTTTCACTACCGGCCCGTGCACTCGCTACTTTCGGGTAGATTGAGCGCGATAGAAGAGCTGGACCAAAACTTTGAATCGAAGGAATTAACATGCGTCACCGTCATGGTCTGCGGAAACTGAACCGCACGAGCAGCCACCGTCTGGCAATGCTCCGTAATATGTCCAACTCGCTGATCGAGCACGAAGTCATCAAGACCACGCTGCCGAAGGCGAAAGAACTCCGTAAAGTTGTCGAGCCGCTGATCACGCTCGGCAAGAAGCCCTCGCTGGCAAATCGTCGTCTGGCGTTCAACCGCCTGCGCGATCGTGACTCGGTCACGAAGCTGTTCGAAGTTCTCGGCCCGCGTTACGCTACCCGTCCGGGCGGCTACCTGCGCGTCCTGAAGTTCGGCTTCCGCGTCGGCGACAACGCACCGATGGCACTGGTCGAACTGCTTGATCGTCCGGAAGTTGAAGAAGTTGAAGTGCAGGAAGCTGAGTAAGCTTTTTTGCTTCGAGAAAAGCCAGGCGCGTAGCCTGGCTTTTTTGTTTTTGGCGCCTCATTTGCCATCGAGGTGCCCGTCCACTATGGCCAAATGCTGCGCGTCTGCGAGACGATCAGCGGCGCCATAAGGCTAGGTGATAGGATATCGACACCTGAATCGTGTGGCGCCGGAGCCTTTTGTGAGTGTGAATGTGATCCTGATTCTGACCACGGTGCCGGATGTGGCCGTCGCTCAGAAGCTCGCCGCAGATGCGCTGGCCGCGCGTTTATGCGCGTGCGTCACGCAGCTAGGCAGCGTGCAGTCGAGCTATCACTGGCAGGGCAAAATCGAAACCGCGCAGGAGATCCAGTTGCTGTTCAAGACGAGCGCCTTACGTGCTCTTGAACTCGAGCAGTACATCCAGGCTCACCATCCCTACGACACGCCGGAAATCCTCTCGTGGCAAGCGACGGCTACGGCCGCGTACGGCCAGTGGATCACTGCTGAAACCCAACGTCCTCTCCATGTTTAACGGTCTCGACCGGCGCGCGCGTCATGCGCTGCGCATCGTATTTTTCCTGCTCGGTTGCGTAATCCTCGCGCAGTTCGCCACGCCCGCCCGCGCCGCTGACGACTTTCTGGATCCAGCCGTCGCGTTCCAATTCAGGGCGAGCGAGAAGGCCGGTGAAGTCGTCGTGACATACAAGATCGCCGACGGCTATTACATGTACCGCGAGCGTTTCGCTTTTGCGACCCGGAACGGCGCGGCCACGATTGGCGAGCCGCAGTTGCCGGCTGGCCACGTGAAGTTCGATCAGACGTTCAACAAGGACGTGGAGACTTACCGCAACGAGCTTACGATCCGCATCCCCGTCACGCAAGCGAAGGGACCGTTCGATCTGGCGGTCACGTCGCAGGGCTGCGCTGATGCCGGCATTTGCTATCCGCCGATGGAGCGTGTGTACCGCGTGAGCGGCGAAGCCTTGCAGCCCGCCGGCAGCGCGGCGGCCGCCACGACGGCCTCGCAGCAATCCACGGCGGTCGACGAGCCTTGGTACGAGCGCGCCACCAGCGCCGACTACGCGCAGTCGCTGCTGCAGCGCGGTGGCCTGCTGGCGATCGTCGGGCTCTATTTCGTCGCGGGCGCCGTACTCAGCCTCCTGCCGTGCTCGTATCCGATGATCCCGATCCTGTCGGCGATCATCATCGGTGAAGGCGCGCGGGTGATGCGTGCCCGCGGTTTCGCGTTATCGCTCGCCTACGTGATCGGCATGGCGCTCGTGTACACCGCACTGGGCGTGGCGGCGGCGCTGCTCGGACAGAGCCTCGGAGCATGGCTTCAAAACCCGTGGGTACTCGGCGCATTCGGCGTCCTGCTGACGATTTTCGCGCTGACGCTGATCGCCGGTTTCGACATCGCGCTGCCGCAGCGCTGGCAGGAGGGGGTGTCGCGTGCATCGCGTGGGCGCTCGGGCGGGAAATTCGCCGCCGTCGCCGTAATGGGCGCGCTGTCTGCGCTGGTGGTCGGCGCGTGTATGACCGCGCCGCTTTTTGCCGTCCTGGCATTCATCGCGCATACCGGCGATGCCGTGCTTGGGGGCGCCGCGCTGTTTTCGATGGGACTCGGGCTCGGTGTGCCGCTCCTGATCGTCGGACTTGGAGCCGGCACGCTGCTGCCGCGTGCGGGCGCATGGATGGATGGCGTCAAGGTCTTCTTCGGCGTCGTGCTGCTTGCGGCGGCGCTGTGGATCGTTTGGCCCGTGCTTGGCGCGGCTGCGACGATGCTCTTGAGCGCGCTTTGGTTGCTGATCGCGGCGGTTTCGCTTGGGTTATTTTCCGGGCCGGTTGTCGGCGGGTCCGTATGGCAGCGGTTGGGCCGCGGAATCGGTACGGCGCTGGCAGTCTGGGCGGCGGTGCTGCTGGTCGGTCTGGCTGCGGGATCATCAGATCCCCTGCGGCCGCTCGCCGTGTTGGCTGCGCGCGACGCAGAGGTCGGCACCGCGAATGGCTCCAGCAAGGTGGGCTCGGCGGCGCAAGGCGCTCTGATGTTTGCCACGGTCCGTTCATCGAGTGAACTCGACCAGGCCGTCAAAACGGCTGCACAGCCCGCCATGCTCGATTTTTATGCGGACTGGTGCGTGAGTTGCAAGGAGATGGAGAAATTCACCTTCAGCGACCCGCGCGTTCAGGCGAAATTAAAGCAGATGAACCTGCTGCGTGCCGACGTCACTGCAAACAACGTCGACGATCAGGCGTTGCTCAAGCGCTTCAGCCTGTTCGGGCCGCCGGGGATCATCTTTTTCGATCAGGGCGGCAAGGAAGTGTTGCGCGTCGTGGGATATGAGTCGGCGGATAAATTCTTGCGCACGCTGGATCGCGCGGGCACACCGGGAGCGTAACGCGCCCTGACATCGGGAAATGGCGGCAACGACACTGATCCCAGAACAGCCGAACTGACGTAATCGACATCCCGACATAGAAAACGGAGCCACGCCTGAAAGGGCCCGCCTCCGTTTCGCATAGCGCCTGAACAATCCAGGCCGCCGCCAACCGGCGGCCCGTCAGCTTACTTCTGCGAACGCAGAATCCGCGCGGCATCCAGCGCGAAGTACGTCAACACGCCATCCGCGCCGGCCCGCTTGAACGCCAGCAGCGATTCCATCATGGCTTTGTCGTGATCGAGCCAGCCGTTTTGTGCGGCGGCCTTCAGCATCGCGTATTCGCCGCTGACCTGGTACACGTAAGTCGGGAATTGGAACTCATCCTTGACGCGACGCACGATGTCCAGATACGGCATGCCCGGCTTGACCATCACCATGTCCGCGCCTTCGTCGATGTCCGCTTGCACTTCGCGCAGCGCTTCGTTCGAGTTGGCCGGGTCCATCTGGTACGTCATCTTGTTGCTCTTGCCGAGGTTCGTCGCGGAACCGACGGCGTCGCGGAACGGGCCGTAGAACGCCGACGCGAACTTGGCCGCGTAAGCCATGATGCGCGTATGGATGTGGTCCTCGCTCTCGAGCATTTCGCGGATCGCGCCGATACGGCCGTCCATCATGTCCGACGGCGCGACGATATCGACGCCCGCTTCAGCCTGCGCACGTGCCTGCTCGACGAGAATCTCGACGGTCTCGTCGTTGATCACATAACCGGTTTCGTCGAGCACGCCGTCCTGGCCGTGGCTCGTGTACGGATCGAGTGCGACGTCGGTGAGCACACCGAGTTCCGGGAAATTCTTCTTCAGTTCACGAACCGCGCGCGGGATCAGGCCGGCCGGATTGGTCGCCTCGCGGCCATCGGGGGTCTTCAGCGACGGCTCGATCGCGGGGAACAGCGACAGCACGGGCACGCCCAGTTGGACGCATTGCTCGGCGACGCCCATCAACAGATCGACCGACACGCGCTCGACGCCCGGCATCGACGGTACGGCTTGCCGCACGTCGGTGCCTTCGACGATGAACACGGGGTAGATCAGATCGTTGGTGGTGAGGATGTTTTCGCGCATCATGCGACGCGAGAAGTCGTCACGGCGCATACGGCGCGGACGGTAATGCGGGTAGAAGCTCATATCGGATCGAAGGTCGTGGATGTGTGGAGTGGACAAGTAACGCCTGCCTCCGCTCCCGGAAACTTTTCGAGACAATGGTATATCATACCGATCGAGCAAGGCGCCTTGCGCTGACCTCCCCGCTTCTCCTCCCTGAGCGGGTGCCTGTCGTTTTTTCGATTAGGCTGTTTGACCCGCCGTTTAAGCGGCGGGTTTTTTTATGCGCAGCCGGATTTGGCACTTTTGCCCTATCCGAGCCGGCGACCGAACTTACTGCGCGCCGTCCGTTTCGCCCTTCGCATCGGGAATCAGCCAGCTTTCGATCAACGCGTGCGCTTCGTCGATCCCGACGCGCTTGAGCGCCGAGAACAGTTGAGCGGTCAGCTCGCCCTGGTAGCCGGCGGTGCGATATTCCTCCAGCCCTTTCTGCGTGGCGCGCAAGGCGTTTACGCTTTCCTGTCGCGTCAATTTGTCGCATTTCGTGAGCAGCGTGTGGATCGGCTTGCCGGTGGGCGCGAACCACTCGATCATGCGGCGGTCCAGTTCGGTCAGCGGGCGGCGCGAGTCCATCATCAGGATCATGCCGCGCAATTGCGAGCGCGATTGCAGATACGTGGACAGCAGCGCTTCCCAGTGAGCCTTGGCTGCGCTCGGCACTTCCGCATAACCGTAGCCCGGCAGGTCGACCAGATGCGCGGTCGGCTCGTCCGCCTTGCCCACCGAAAAGTAATTGATGTGCTGCGTGCGGCCCGGCGTTTTACTGGCGAAGGCGAGGCGCTTCTGATTGCACAGGATATTGATGGCCGTCGACTTGCCCGCGTTCGAGCGTCCCGCGAAGGCGATCTCGGGTTGCGAGGTGGCCGGCAGATCGCGCAGATGATTGACGGTCGTGAAAAAGCGGGATTGGTGGAGCAGGAAGGACATGATCAGGCCAGGATTCGAGACGCCGGGGAACCCGGAGTGGGGACGGGTCAAGCCCGACTGGCGTCTTAGCGATTAGCGAGTTATTGTACAATACGATGGTTTACTGAAAACTTGAGGGAGGCCAGCCCGCGTGCCTTGGCGGCTCCTGGCGGTCACTCGGTCGCCGTCGTATTTTGCAAAACCTCTAAAATCCCACAAGACGAGACAGGGTGTGCGAATGAATCGACTGAGCAAGACTCTGATGGTGCTTCATGTAGCGGCAGGTCTTTCAGGTTTGGCAATTCAGGCACGAGCAGCAGATCCGGCGAAGCCGGACGTCAATCGGGGGCAGGCAATCGCAGTGCAGGTATGCGCGTCGTGTCACGGCGCGGACGGCAACAGTGCCGGCGGTGCCTATCCGAAGCTGGCGGGCCAGCATCCCGAGTATCTCGTCAAGCAACTGCAGGATTTCAAGATTCAGCCGGGCGCGAAGCAGCCCGCGCGCAACAATGCGATCATGGCGGGTATGGCCGCGGCGCTCTCCGAACAGGACATGGTCAACGTCGCCGCTTATTTCGCGTCGCAGACCCCGAAGCCCGGCTATGCGCATAACAAGGACACTGTCGCGCTCGGTCAGAGAATTTATCGAGGCGGGATCGCCGACAAGGGCGTGCCGGCATGCGCGAGCTGCCATGGGCCGACCGGTCAGGGGATCCCATCGCAATTCCCGCGTATGTCGGGTCAATGGGCGGAATACTCAGTGGCGCAGTTGGCCGCGTTCACGCAAGGGCCTGGCGCACGCAACAACAACGAGGCGATGCATACCATTGCATCGCGTCTGTCGGACAGCGAGATCAAGGCTGTAGCCGATTACATCGCGGGCTTGCGTTAAGAAGTCCGCTCGCAAGCGCAACCGGTCCGGCGAGGCCGGTACAAACAAGAAAAGGGTGAGGGCGTCGCGCGTACGACAGCCCTTCACCCTTTTTTGCTGTTCAGTCGGAGTTTGAATGAGCGTCACCACGTCGGGTTTGCAGTCGAAGTCGGGCAATCGCGTCTTGCGCAGCGTCGTCGAAGTCTTGAGTTCGATGCGTTTCGCCATTGCGCTGCTCGTGATTCTGTCGATCGCCAGCATCATCGGCACCGTCCTCACACAGGACGATCCGTATCCCAACTACGTCAATCAGTTCGGCCCGTTCTGGGCGGACATCTTCCGCTCGCTGAGCCTGTACACGGTGTACAGCTCGTGGTGGTTCATGCTGATCCTCGGCTTCCTGATGGTGTCGGTGTCGCTGTGCGTGATCCGCAATGCGCCGAAGATGCTCGCCGACGCGAGGAGCTGGAAAGATAAAGTCCGCGAAGGCAGCCTGCGCGCGTTCCACCACAAGGGCGAGTTCGCGGTGCACGACACGCGCGCGCAGACCTCGGCGCTGCTTGCCAAACTGTCGGCGCGACTCGGCTACAAATTCGTCACGCGTGAGTCCGACGGCGCGACGCTGATCGCGGCCAAGCGCGGCGCGTTGACCAGGTTCGGCTATATCTCCGCTCACATCGCGATCGTCGTGATCTGCCTCGGCGGCCTGCTCGACAGCAATCTGCCGATCAAGCTACAAATGTGGCTGTTCGACAAATCGCCGATCCGCGCCAACACGGTGATCAACGACATCCCGCCGGAACATCGCCTGTCGCAGTCGAACCCGACGTTCCGTGGCTACGCGTGGGTGCCGGAAGGGCAGCACGTGTCGACCGCAATCCTGAACCAGCCGGACGGCTCGTTGATCCAGGACCTGCCGTTCTCGATCGAGCTGAACAAGTTCATCGTCGATTACTACTCGACCGGCATGCCGAAACTGTTCGCGAGCGATATCGTCGTGGTCGATCATAAATCGGGCGCGCGTGTGCCGGCGCGCGTCGAGGTGAACAAGCCGTTCACCTATGACGGCGTGTCGATCTACCAGTCGAGCTTTCAGGACGGCGGCTCGCAGATGCAGATGACCGCCTATCCGATGTCCGGCACGAGCGCGAAGACCGCGCCGTTCGGCGGCACGATCGGCGGCAACGCGCCGCTCAGCACGGCCACGCCGCTCGCCGACGGCCAGACGGTCGAATTCACCGATTTCCGAGCGATTAACGTCGAAAACATCTCGAACGGCAGTGGCCAGAACGATGCCCGCGGCGTCGCCGCGCACCGTTCGCTGAAAGAGGCGTTTGACGAGCGCCTCGGCTCCGGCGCGAAGAGTTCGAAGCCGCTCGACCTGCATAACGTCGGCCCGTCGGTGCAGTACAAGGTGCGCGACAAGGATGGCCAGGCGCGCGAGTACAACAACTACATGCTGCCGGTGGACGTCGCGGGCGAGAAGATGTTCCTCGCCGGCATGCGCCTGAATCCGGACGATCCGTTCCGCTACCTGCGCATTCCCGCCGACACCGGCGGCACGGTCAAGGAATGGATGAACCTGCGCGCGACGCTCGCGGATCCGGCCATGCGCGCCAAGGCCGCGCATCGCTTCGCGCTGCGCTCGGTGCCGGGTTCGAACGCCGAACTGCAGCAGCATCTCGAAGAAAGCGCCTCACGTGTGCTGACCCTTTTTGCCGGCGCGGACAGCGCCATCAAGCTGCCCAACGGCCAGCCGGTCGGCGGCTTCCAGGCGATTGCCGGTTTTATCGACCATTCGGTGCCGAAGGGCGAGCAGGAAAAGGCCGCTGGACTGCTGCTGCGCATGCTGGAAGGCGCGACGTGGGACTTGTGGCAACTGTCGCGCGAGCGGCTCGGCGAGCCCGAGGCGCAGGCCAGTGCGGAGGCGAGCCGCTTCGTCCAGAGTTCGATCAACGCAATATCCGACAGCTTTCTGTATGGATCGCCGGTCTATTTGCAGCTTGACTCCTTCAAGCAGGTGCAAGCTTCGGTATTTCAGTTGACGCGCGCGCCGGGCAAAAAAGTCGTGTATCTTGGCAGCCTGCTCCTCGTGTTGGGCATCTTTTCGATGTTCTACGTCCGCGAACGGCGCCTCTGGTTCTGGCTCAAAGATACCGATCACGGCACGAATGTCGTGATGGCGATGTCGAGCGCGCGTAAAACGCTCGACTTCGAAAAAGAGTTCGTGCAGACGCGCGACGCCGTAGGCGCGGCGCTGGGCGCGAAGCTCAGCGAAACATCCGACGCCGCCGGCAAGCCACGCGACGCCGACCCGCCGTCCGCCAGCTCACAAGACTCGACCCGGTAAGATCATGGACTTGACTCAGGTTTCCTCCTCCTCTTCAGCGTCGCGGCCCGACAGGGTGTTCGCGGGCGAAACGCTCAACGTCGCGCAGTATGACGAGCGTCCGTTTCTGAAGCGACTCGGTATCGTCGACTGGCTGTTCGCCATCGCGATGGTCGCGGGCGCCGGGTTCGCGCTGTCGCGCTATCACCCGTTCATGAACTACTACGACAAACTGGTGCTGGTGTGCGCGGTGCCCGTCTTCGTCGTGCTCGGCTGGCGCTGGAAGCCGGTGCGTCCGTTGATGGTCGGGATCGCGGCGCTGTCGCTATTGGCGATCCAGATCTACCAGGGCGATCTGAGCCGTGCAGACAATGAGTTCTTCCTCAAATATTTCCTGTCGAGCCAGTCCGCGATTCTGTGGATGAGCGCGCTCTTCGTGTTCGCCACCGTGTTCTACTGGATCGGCCTGCTGTCGCGCTCGGCGACCGGCGCGGCGATCGGCTCGAAGATGACCTGGGCTGCCGTGGTGATGGGCTTCGTCGGTCTGATGGTGCGCTGGTACGAGTCGTATCTGATCGGTGCAGACGTCGGCCATATTCCCATCTCGAATCTGTACGAAGTATTCGTGCTGTTCAGCCTGATCACCGCGCTGTTCTATCTGTACTACGAGCAGCATTACAACACCCGTGCGCTCGGCGCGTTCGTGCTGCTGGTAATCAGCGCCGCCGTCGGCTTCCTGATGTGGTACTCGGTCGCGCGCGACGCGCAGCAGATCCAGCCGCTGGTCCCCGCGCTCCAAAGCTGGTGGATGAAGATTCACGTGCCCGCCAACTTCATCGGCTATGGCAGTTTTGCGCTGTCGGCGATGGTCGCCGTCGCATATCTGGCGAAAGAGCGCGGCGTGCTGGCCGACCGCCTGCCGGCGCTCGACGTGCTTGACGACGTGATGTACAAGTCGATCGCCGTCGGCTTCGCGTTCTTCACGATTGCAACGATTCTCGGCGCGCTGTGGGCCGCGGAAGCGTGGGGTGGCTACTGGAGCTGGGATCCGAAGGAAACGTGGGCGCTGATCGTCTGGCTGAACTATGCCGCCTGGCTGCACATGCGCCTGATGAAGGGGCTGCGCGGCGCGGTCGCGGCCTGGTGGGCGCTGACCGGCCTGCTGGTGACGACGTTCGCGTTTCTCGGCGTCAACATGTTCCTGTCGGGGCTGCATAGCTACGGCAAGCTGTAAGATCCGCCGCTTTGGATGGACAAGAAACCGCCGCGTGTTTTCGCACCGGCGGTTTTTTTACGACTGGCGGAATGTTTGCTGCATCCAATGTGTTCGTCCTCACAGTACCTACGGGTGAGCGGATGCAGGTCCGGACGAGCGATCATCAATATGGCCCCGTAAGATGCACAGACCGAAGGGGCGAAGGAGCAGCACGATGTGGATCAAACGAAGCGACAGAAGGCAACTCGTCGGTGACGACATTGCGCGCAGCGAGATAACACCGCAGCGTGTCTTCGAGAACCGGCGGCGCGTGTTGCAGGCGGCTGGCGCGGTGGCGCTCGGCGGTCTGATCGGCGGCAGCGGCGAGGCGCAGGCCGCCTACACGTCGCCGGACCCGAAGGCGCAGAAACTGGCGGCGAAGACCAATACCAGATTCGTCGCGCTCGACCGTATCACGCCGTACAAGGACATCACCACATACAACAACTTCTACGAGTTCGGCACCGACAAAGGCGATCCCGCGCACAACGCCGGGACGCTGCGGCCGCATCCGTGGAAGGTGAGCGTCGAGGGTGAGATCAGGAATCCGAAGGTGTACGACATCGACGAACTGCTCAAGCTCGCGCCGCTCGAAGAGCGCGTGTACCGGCTGCGTTGCGTCGAAGGCTGGTCGATGGTGATTCCGTGGATCGGCGTGCCGCTAGCGGAGCTGATCAAACGCGTGCAGCCGACCGGCAATGCCAAATACGTGCAGTTCATCACGCTGGCCGATCCGTCGCAAATGCCGGGGCTATCGACGCCCGTGCTCGACTGGCCGTATTCCGAAGGCCTGCGCATGGATGAAGCGATGAACCCGCTCACGCTGCTGACGATGGGTCTCTACGGCCAGGTTCTGCCGAATCAGAACGGCGCGCCGGTGCGCATCGTGGTGCCGTGGAAGTATGGGTTCAAGAGCGCCAAGTCGCTGGTGAAGATCCGCTTTCTCGACAAACAGCCGCCGACCAGCTGGAACACGTACGCATCGAGCGAATACGGTTTTTATTCGAACGTGAATCCGAATGTCGATCATCCGCGCTGGAGTCAGGCGACCGAACGGCGCATCGGTGAAGACGGTTTCTTCACGCCGAAGCGCAAGACGCTGATGTTCAACGGCTACGGGGATCAGGTCGCGTCACTTTATCAAGGCATGGACCTGAAGAAGAATTTCTAAGGCGCGACGATGGCTTCCGATACACAACCCGTTGTCCCGACCGAACGCAACGCATCGCGTGCGCCGGCTGCCACGCCCGCCGCAGCGGCAAAGACGGCAGCGACGGCGAAGCAGCGGCCCGCCGGCGGCGCGCGCTGGATCGTGCCGACCAAAATCGCGGTATTTATCGCAGCGTGGTATCCGCTTGCGCGCATCGTGCTGTTCGGCATGACTGACCGGCTCGGCGCGAATCCCATCGAATTCATCACGCGTTCGACGGGTCTCTGGACGCTTGTCTTTCTCTGCATCACGCTGGCCGTGACGCCGTTGCGCCGCGTCACGAGCGTCGCAGCGTTCGTGCGTTTTCGGCGCATGCTCGGCCTCTACACGTTCTTTTACGCGACGCTGCATTTCACCACTTACCTCTGGTTCGACAAGTGGTTCGACGTGGCTGCCATTCTCAAGGACATCGGCAAGCGGCCGTTCATCACGGTGGGCTTTGCCGCCTTCGTGTTGCTGATCGCGTTGGCCGTGACGTCGCCACGCGCGATGGTGCGCAAACTCGGGCGCCGCTGGCAGACCCTGCATCGCGCGATCTATGCGATTGGCGCGCTCGCGATTCTGCATTTCTGGTGGATGAAGGCGGGCAAGCACGATCTGCTGCTGCCGAAGATCTACGGCGCGATCATGGTCGTGCTGCTGGGATGGCGGTTGATTATCTGGCTGCGTGAGCGAAGGGCGACGGCGCGCTGACGATCACGCGGCGTGCGCGGCTACGGCGCGTAAACAGAAAAGGCGATGCCGCGCCGGCATCGCCCTTTCTTATCTTGTGGCGCAGGCGCTACCGTTTACGCCGGCAGGATGGCTTCGCCCGCAAACAGCTGCTTGACCTCTTCACGTGCGCGAGCCACATGGACCTGTGTACCATCGACCATCACCTCGGCTGCACGCGGACGCGTGTTGTAGTTCGAGCTCATCACGAAGCCGTAAGCGCCGGCCGAGCGGATCGCGAGCAGATCGCCCGGTTCGATGGCCAGCAGCCGTTCGCGGCCGAGCCAGTCGCCGCTTTCACAAACCGGGCCGACCACGTCGTAGACATGAGCCGGCACGTCGCGCTTCATGACGGGGTCGATGGCGTGATACGCCTCGTACATCGCGGGGCGCGCGAGATCGGTCATCGCCGCGTCGACGATGGCGAAGTTCTTTTCAGCGCCCGGCTTCAGAAACTCGAGACGCGTAAGCAGCACACCCGCATTGCCGACCAGCGAACGGCCCGGCTCGAAATACACTTCACGATGGCCGTGACCGCGCGCTTCGATGCGATCGAGCACGGTGCGCACGAACTCGCCGATTTCCGGCGGCGTTTCGTCGTCGTACGTGATGCCGAGACCGCCTCCTACGTCGACGTGGCGAATCTTCACGCCGTCCTGCTCGATCTGCTCGACCAGTTCCAGCACCTTGTCGACCGCGTCGAGATAAGGCGCGACTTCGGTGATCTGCGAACCGATATGGCAGTCGATACCGACCACGTCCAGATTTGCCATTGCCGCGGCGGCGCGATATGTGGCGCGCGCGTCTTCGAAGGCGACGCCGAACTTGTTCGACTTCAGCCCGGTGGAGATGTACGGATGCGTTTTCGCATCGACGTCCGGATTCACGCGCAACGACACCGGTGCCTTCTTGCCCATTTCCGCCGCGACCGCGTTCAGGCGATCGAGCTCGGGAATCGATTCGACGTTGAAGCATTTGACGCCCGCCGCGAGCGCGTCGCGCATCTCTTGCGCATTCTTGCCCACGCCGGAAAACACGGTGTTCTCCGCTTTGCCGCCGGCCGCGAGCACGCGCGCCAGTTCGCCGCCCGACACGATGTCGAAGCCGGCGCCGAGACGTGCGAACACGTTCAGCACCGCGAGATTGCTGTTGGCCTTGACGGCCACGTGCACGCTCGCGCGACGGCTGGCGCAAGCGCCCGCATACGCGTTCCACGCTTCCGTGAGCGCGGCGCGCGAATAGACGTACAGCGGCGTGCCGAACTGTTCGGCGAGAGAGACGGCGGACACGCCTTCGGCGTGCAATACGCCGTCGACGTAGTCAAATGCGGATCGAGTCATGCGAAAGTCTATTGAACGGGGGTGACGGCGGAGGCAGGCAGCGGAGCGGCGGTACCGGATGCAGCGGAAGCGGGCGGCGTGGCGAGTTCGGTTTCCGGTGCCAGCGAGAGCGGTGTGCCCGAGGTATCCGGCACGGTGCTCAGGTCAGTGGCGCTTTCCGACGCGGGTTGCGCGTTCTCCGGCGGCGGAGTTTGCGTGCGGGTAGCCGGCGGAGCAGGAAGCGGCGGTACGGTCGGCAAATAGAGCGAACCGCGTTGCCCGCAACCGGCTAGGGAACCACCGAGTGCACAACCTGCGAGAATGGCTAAACCCGCTACAATCGCGCGGCCGGGCGCCGCCGCGCGCATCCGAGATACGACTCGCATGACTGTCCCTGAATAAATAATCGATGGAGTTTAGCATGTCCGATAGTGATTACCTGACCCGTGCGGAAGCCGCGCTAGCCGCCATCGAACGCGCGCTGGACGACACCGACGCCGACATCGAACTCGAGCGCAGCGGCAACGTGCTGACGCTCGAATTCGAGAATCGCTCGAAGATTATCGTCAACCTGCAACCGCCGATGAGCGAGATCTGGATCGCCGCGAAAGCGGGTGGTTTTCATTTCCGTTTCGTCGATGGTGAATGGCGCGATACGCGCAGCGGCACCGAGTTTTTCGCCGCGCTGTCGGAGTACGCGACGCAGCAGGCTGGTGAACCGGTTCGCTTCTCGGCGTAAGCCACATGGCGTCGAGTTTGGCGCTGGCGCTGACGCGCTCGAATGCCCGGCAACGCCGGGCAAGCGCTGCGTAGCGCAAATCAGACGCCCAAAACAAAACCGCCGCGCATCTTTTGAGCGCGGCGGTTTTGTTTTTTCCAGCGACACCTGAGAACGCGTCAGTGTCCGCGGAACAGATTCATGATGTCCTGCTTTTCCTGTTCGCCGACCTGTTGGGGTGCGGCCGCCGCCGCGCTCGCCTCGGCGTCCAGCGTCGCCTGACTGACGCCGACTGTCGCGACGAAACCGTGCCCCGGCGTGAAGTCGTCGAAGTAAAGCTCCGAGCCGATTTCGGTTACCTCGTCGGGGCGCGGCATCTTGTACTCCGGCACGCCTTTGAGCGCGCGCCCCATGTACTCGATCCACACCGGCAACGCGAGGCCGCCGCCGGTTTCCTTGTCGCCGAGACTGCGCGGATTGTCATAGCCGATCCACGCGATCGCCGTGAGTGTGTGCTGATAACCGGCGAACCACGCGTCGCGCGAATCGTTGGTCGTGCCCGTCTTGCCGGCCAGATCGGTACGCTTGAGCACATTGGTTTTCGCGCCCGTGCCGCGTTGCGCGACGCTCTGCAGCAGGCTGTTCATCACGTACGCGTTGCGCGGCTCGATCGCGTGCGGCGCGCTTTGCGCGGCCACCAGCGGCTGCGCGTGCGCCACCACGATGCCGCGCTGATCGGTGACTTCGGCGATCAGATACGGATTGACGCGGTAGCCGCCGTTCGCGAACACCGAGAACGCGCCCGCCATCTGCAACGGTGTGACGAGACCTGCGCCGAGCGCCATCGGCAGATAGGCGGGATGACGCTCCGCATCGAAGCCGAAGCGCGTGATGTACTGCTGCGCGTACTTCGGCCCGATCTGGTTCAGGATGCGGATCGACACCAGGTTCTTCGACTTCTGCAGCGCGGTGCGCATGGTCATCGGACCATCGAAGCCGCCGCCGTAGTTCTTCGGCTCCCACGCCTGGCCGCCGGTTTCGGCGGCGCTGAAAAAGAGCGGTGCGTCGTTGATGATGGTGGCCGGCCCGAGTCCCTTTTCGAGCGACGCCGAGTAGATGAACGGCTTGAAGCTCGAACCCGGCTGACGCCAAGCCTGGGTCACGTGATTGAATTTGTTCTTGTTGAAATCGAAGCCGCCGACCAGCGCGCGAATCGCACCGTCCTGCGGGATCACCGAAACGAACGCGCCTTCCACTTGCGGTAGTTGCGTGATCGACCAGTCGCCGTCGTCGTTCTTCGCGAGGCGGATGATCGCGCCGGGCCGCACGCGCTGATTCGGCTGCGCGCGTGGCCCGAGCGCGAACTGCGCGAAGCGCAGGCCGTCCCCCTGAATGGTCGCGACATTGCCGTCGATGAACGCGGCCTCCACCTGCTTCGGGCTCGCCGCGGTAACGACCGCCGCGACGATCTCGCCGTTGTCCGGATGTTCGAGCAGCGCGTCGTCGATCGCCTGTTCGCGGTCCCCGGCATCGGCCGGCAAATTGATGAACGCCTCCGGACCCCGGTAGCCGTGGCGGCGTTCGTAGTCCATCAGCCCTTTGCGCAGCGCGCGGTAGGCGACGTCCTGATCGGCCGAGTCGATCGTGGTCACGACGTTCAGGCCGCGCGTGTACGCTTCTTCGCGATACTGCGCGTACATCATTTGCCGCACCATTTCCGCGACGTACTCCGCGTGCACGCTGAATTCCTTGCCAGCGCCCTTGACGACGAGCACCTGTTTGCTGGCGTCGTCGTATTGTTCCTGCGTGATGTAGTGCAGCTCATACATGCGCTGAAGGATGTATTCCTGACGCACCTTCGCGCGCTTCGGATTGACCACCGGGTTATACGCGGACGGCGCCTTCGGCAGACCGGCCAGCATCGCCGACTCCGCCAGTGTCAGATCCTTCAGATCCTTGCCGAAGTACACGCGCGCCGCGCTCGCGAAACCATACGCGCGCTGGCCGAGATAGATCTGATTCATGTACACCTCGAGAATCTGATCTTTCGTCAGCTTCGACTCGATCTTGTACGCGAGCAGCATCTCGTAGATCTTGCGCGTATAGGTCTTCTCGCTCGACAGGAAGAAGTTGCGCGCCACCTGCATCGTGATCGTACTGGCGCCCTGGGTGGCGTGGCCGTTGGTCAGCGCGACGAAGCCGGCGCGCGCGATGCCGGTGAGGTCGACGCCGCCGTGATCGTAGAAGCGCGCGTCTTCGATCGCGAGGATCGCCTTCTTCAGACTATCGGGCACGTCCTGGATGTGCACGATGTCGCGCCGCTCTTCGCCGAATTCGCCGATCAGCACGTGGTCGGCCGTATAGATGCGCAGCGGCACTTTCGGGCGATAGTCGGTCAGCGCATCGAGCGAGGGCAGATTCGGCGTGGCGACGACGAGCGCATAACCGAGTACCAGCAGCACGCACAGAATGCCCGCGACGATCAGGCCGAAAAAGCCGAGGATGAGCTTGAGCCATAGCGGGCGTTTGCGCTTCTGAGGCGCGGGCGGCGGGGACGTAGGAGACGTGGATTGCATAGGTGCACCAAAAAACAGTCCCGCGATTATAGCCGCCTCGCTTTTTAGCTTTCGGCTCACTTACGAGGCGTGCTGTCAGGTCTGCGCATACGGCGCGGGAATGACTTCACTGTAGACGCTTTGATCGCGCGCAGGGCGTGTGCTGCGCAACGTTAGCCATTCGGCTGAGTGTCGCGCGGCGGCGCGACTACGCACAATTCTCCCTCGTCACTCGCGTTCGAATGGTTCGTCGCGAGAGTCAGAGGGAGGGCGTGATGGGGTTCAGAAATTCGTGGCTTCAGGCAGTGCGATCAGGGCGGCAGCGTTTCGGCGCCGGAATCGATGTCGGTTCGCAAAACGTGCGTCTCGTCGTGGTAAGTCAGCGCTCGCGCGCACCCGGCGCGCTGCATCTCGAATATGTCAGCACCGTCGCGCTTGCCGCCGGTGCGATGGCCGGCTCGGAGATCGCCGACCGCCAGGCGGTGGCGCGTGCGTTGCGCGACGCGTTCGCCGGTTTGCCGCGTGCGTGTGCGGCGCACGCGTTGCGATGCGCGATGGCAGTGCCCGCGTCGGCCACGTCGACCGCCACGGTGCCGCTCGCGCGGCTCGCTGCGCAAAGCCATTGCGCGGACGACGGCGGCCATGCATTAACCGCACTGGAGCCTGCGGTGATGGGCGAGGCCGAGCGCATCGCGGGAATCGAGCGGCATGCATTGGCGGTCGACTGGTCGGTCGATGAGACGCCGTCGCCGATCCGCTCGGTGAAGATCGCCGCCACCGCGCGCCAGCATCTCGAAGCGCGCATGGAGTGCGCGGCGACGGCCGGCATCTCGCTCACCGCCGTCGATGGCGAGCCGCATGCGGCGCTGCGCGCAATGCGCTACGCGGCGAGCCGCGAACTCGATCCGCTCGAGCCGTATGTGGCGCTGTGGATTGGCACGGACGGCGTATACGGCTGGCGCATCGTGGACGACTCCATCGCAGGCGAAATGCGTTATCCGGCGCCCGAGCATGCCGATCTCGCCGATGCGTTGCGCGATCTCGTGCATGGCCCAGTACTCGACTGCGCATTGGTGAGCGGCGAAGTCGATCTGCTCGACGGTGTGGGTTTCACGCTGGCCGATATCGCGGATGTGTTGGGCTGCACGGTGTTGCCGTTCGAGTGCTCGGTGCTGGCTGGGCTCGTCCGGCCGCTGAGCGACGAGCTGCTGCATGAGCCGGCCGGGGCGGTCGCGTTCGGGCTTGCGTTGCGCGGGGTGATCGAATGACGGGCGGCCTTTCGTTTTCAGGGGCGGCTGGTTCGCGCGCGGCGGTTTCGTCGCGTGCCGCGCGTCTCACGCGGCCGTGGCTCGGCGGTTTCAATCTAATGCCGTACCGGCAACGCAACGTGCGGCTCGCGCGGCGGCGTCGTGCGTGCGAATGGGGCGCTGCCGTGCTCGCGGGTTGTGCCGCTGTCCTCGCATTGGCCGGCTGGCAGGCATTCGGGAAGGCGCGTCTCGATGCACAGCGCGCGTCGATCGAACGCGCCCTGGCAGGACTCACTGTGCCGCTCGCGGAACACGCTACCTTGCTGCGCGAACGAGACGAGTTGCGCAAGCATGCCGCACGCGCGACGAGTTTGTCCGAGCCGCTCGCGCATCTGCTCGATCTGCTCGAAACACTGAGTTTCGAACCCGGCGATGGTGTGGTGTTGCGGCAGCTACGCCAGCGCGAGCACGAAACCGAGTTGCTGGCGACGTCGCGCGGACATTTGGCGTCGGCCGAGTGGCTCAAGCGCCTGAGTGCGATCCGCGGCGTGAAGGGCGCGGAGATGAGCGACCTGCATCGCCCGACGACGCGCGGCAACTCGCCCGCGGATGAAAGCGTGAGCGGCCCGGTCGAATTCGGCGCACGTCTGCGCTGGGACGAGCCGGCGCCGAAAGCTGCCCACGTTGCGGTATCTGCGGCGGCGCGTCCTGTGAAGTCCGAACGGTCGGGAGGTGTGAAATGAGTACGATCTTTGCCGGGGCGGGCGGCGTGGCCAACACCCAATTCTCTGTTGGTCATTGGACCCGGCGGTTGCGGTTACCGCTCGCTGCGTGGAGCCTGCGCCGGCGCTGGCTGGTCGCGTTGTTGATCGCCGTGCTGGTGTTCGGGCTGGGCGCGCACGGCTGGATCGTCGCCGATCTTGGCGGCGTCGAGACGAGCCGTGCGGCGTTGGCCGCGAGCGCTCAGCGTCTTGCGCACGCGCGCCGCTCGCTTGCGCAGTTGCCCTCGCTGCGCCGCAAAGCCACGGCGAACCCCGCGGTGTCGCCGGCTGCCTCGTGGAGTTCCGCAGACGATGTGCGCATCGTTTCCGAATTGGCTGCCGCGAATAACGTCGCCTTATATGCGCTCGAGCCGGGTGCGGCCAGTGGCGAAGGCATGGAACGCATGCGCCCTTTGCAGCTCACCGCACGCACGGACTTTGTCCACCTGATGGCGTTTCTGCACGGACTGTCGGACATGCCAGTGCTGATCGTTCCCGTCGATATGTCCGTCAAGCAGGACGCCGCGTCGTTGTCGGTGAGGGCGACGCTGCGGGTGTTCAGCGCGCTGCGGCCCGCTTCTTCGAATGACGCCGCGCACGCGTTCGACGACGCGAGCCTCGACGCGGACGACGACGAGGACATCGTGTTCTTCGACCCGTTCGCGCAACCGCAGATGCGGGCAGCCGGCGAAATGCCCGATATCTCGCAACTGCGTCTGGTCGGCGTGCTGCGCGATCGCACGCACGGCCTGGCCTTGCTCGATACGCCGGACGGCGCGACGACCGTCGCATCCGGGCAGCGGTTGGGCGCCGAGCGCGTGACGCGGCTCGACGCGCTCGGCATTACGCTCGCGAGAGGCGATACGACACGCACGCTCGCACTCGCGGAGGCTTCATGACGGAAAGACTGACGAAGCCGTCGCTTGCGACTTGTGCGCGCATCGGTGTTCACGCATCTCCGGGTGTTCGCACGCGTCCTTGGGTTCGAACGTACATCGGCCTTTACATTAGTGCGGCGCTCGGCGCAGGCACCGCGCAGGCTTCGACGCCACCGCAGCCGCTGCTGCCGCCGTTGCCGAGTTTCATGCCGCTCGACGACGCGGTGGCGTCTGCCGATCCCGCGTACGGCGCAGCCCCGTTGCCGCGCGCCGTTTTCGGGGAAGTGCCGAATCCGTTTCGCGACGATCCAGCGGAGGACCCCGCGGCCGCGCGAACGGCCGCGCCGTCGGCCAACGAGAACGCCAACGCGGACGATTTCGCCGCCGCCGCCGAAGGCTCCGTGCCGCTGGGCGCAAAACAGTCGCTCGCTGCGGCTCGCGACGATAGCGCCGCCGCCAGCGTGCTCGAAGGTCCGCCGGTGCCGTTGCCGCCGCGCGTGCGTCTGAGTAACGGACCCAGAAGCGCAGCCGACGCGGGCCTCGCCGCCGACGACAAACCGATCTCGCTGAATTTCCAGCGCGCCGAACTCGGCGCCGTGCTCAAAGCGTTTGCCGAGTTCACGGGGCTGAACGTCGTCGCGAGCGAACGAGTGCGCGGCGCCGTGTCGTTGCGGCTCGACAAGGTGCCGTGGCGCACCGCGTTCGATACCTTGCTCGACGTCAACAACCTCGCGATGGAGCGGCACGGCAACGTGATCTGGGTCGCACCGGTCGCGGATCTGGCCGCGCGCGAGCGGCAGCGTTTCGAAGCGCACGCGCGGGCCGCCGATCTCGAACCGCTCGCGAGCCGCACTTTCGAGCTGCATTACGCGCACGCCGAGGACGTGCGGCGCCTGCTGACCGGCTCGGGTACGCAGCGCGTGCTGTCCAAACGCGGCGCCGTGACCGCCGATCCGCGCACCAATCTGCTGTTCGTGACCGATCTCGCGGGGCGCCTCGAACAGATCGCGGCGCTGCTCGCTGCCGTCGACCGGCCGACTCGCCAAGTGCTGATCGAAGCGCGTATCGTCGAGGGCGATCATGGCTTCTCGCGCAATCTCGGCGTGCGGCTCTCGCTGGCTGCCACGAGTACCGACGGGACGGCGAAAGGTCTGAGCGGCGGCACCGACGGCACCGTCTACGATCTGTCGGCCCGGCCGATCTCCGGTTTCGACGCCGCCACGGCCGGGCTCACGTTGTTCGCCGCCGGCGCGACGCGGCTGCTGAATATCCAGTTGAGCGCGCTCGAAGCGGAGGGACGCGGCAAAATCATCTCGAGCCCGCGGGTCGTCACCGCCGACCGCATGAAGGCGGTGGTCGAGCAGGGCACCGAGCTACCGTATCAGGCCAAGGTGGCACAGGGCGTGTCGGGCGTGCAGTTTCGCCGGGCCACGCTCAAACTGGAGGTCGAGCCGCAAATCATGCCGGACGGCCGGGTCGTGCTGGACCTCGACGTCGCCAAGGACAGCGTCGGCGAGCAGACCGACGCCGGACCCGCGATCAACACCAAACACGTGCAAACGCGCGTCGAAGTCGAGGATGGTGGTACGGTGTCGATCGGCGGAATTTACGCGTCCGATGACCGGGACGATGTGACCAGAGTGCCTGTCCTGGGCAAAATACCAATTTTGGGCGCGCTTTTCCGCAATCGGGCGCATCGCGACCAGCGTAGCGAGCTGGCGGTATTCATCACGCCAAGCGTTGTTCCGATAAATTAGGGGCAGGCCGCCGCCGCTCGCCAGCGGCGGCGCGTAGGCTCGACAAGGCAGCCGCTTTGCCAGTAAGCTGCGGCACGAACCATACCGGATTAGCCAGAGGACACAGTTGCAAGCGCGGGACGCACACGCCAATGTATTTTTTGTAGGTCTCATGGGGGCAGGGAAAACCACCGTGGGCCGGGCCATTGCGCGCCGTCTCGATCGCCCGTTCTTCGATTCCGACCATGAAATCGAGGCGCGCACGGGTGCGCGCATCCCCGTGATCTTCGAGATGGAAGGCGAAGCGGGCTTCCGCGAGCGGGAGGCGAGCGTGATTTCCGAGCTCACCGGGCGCGACAACATCGTACTGGCGACGGGCGGCGGCGCGGTGCTGCGGCCGGAAAACCGTGCGGCGCTCCAGAACAACGGCGTAGTGATCTATCTGCGGGCCAATCCTCACGACCTGTGGCTGCGCACGCGGCGCGACAAGAACCGCCCGCTTTTGCAGACCGAAGATCCCAAAGCGCGCCTCGAAGCGCTCTACGAAGTACGTGATCCGCTCTACCGCGAGTGCGCGCATTTCGTGATTGAAACCGGCCGGCCGTCGGTCAACGGACTCGTTAACATGGTTCTGATGCAGCTCGAGATGGCCGGCGTCGCCAAACATCCTGCGTCATAATGGACCGTATGATTACCGTCAACGTCGAACTAGGCGAGCGCGCCTACCCCATCCATATCGGTGCGGATCTGATCGGCCAGACCGCGCTGTTCGCGCCGCATATCGCCGGCAGCTCGGTCACCATCGTCACGAACACCACGGTCGACCCGCTCTACGGCGACACGCTGCGTGCTGCGCTCGCGCCGCTCGGCAAACAGGTGTCGACGGTGGTCTTGCCGGACGGCGAGGCGCACAAGAACCTCGGCACCCTGAACCTGATCTTCGACGCGCTGCTCGGCTCGCGCGCCGATCGCAAGACCACGCTGATTGCTCTGGGCGGCGGCGTGATCGGCGATATGACGGGCTTTGCCGCGGCCTGCTATATGCGCGGCGTGCCGTTCATTCAGGTGCCGACTACGTTGCTGTCGCAGGTCGATTCGTCGGTGGGCGGCAAGACCGGCATCAATCACCCGCTCGGCAAGAACATGATCGGCGCCTTCTACCAGCCGCAGGCGGTGATCGCCGACATCGGCGCGCTGCGCACGCTGCCTGCGCGTGAACTGGCGGCGGGCGTCGCCGAAGTGATCAAGACCGGCGCGATCGCCGACGCTGATTTCTTCGACTGGATCGAAGCCAACATCGAGGCGTTGAATCGCTGCGAGCCCGAGGCGTTGACCGAGGCCGTCAAGCGTTCGTGCGAGATCAAGGCGTCGGTGGTAGCCAAGGACGAGCGCGAAGGCGGACTGCGCGCGATCCTCAACTTCGGCCACACCTTTGGCCACGCGATCGAGGCCGGCCTCGGCTACGGCGAGTGGCTGCACGGCGAGGCCGTCGGCTGCGGGATGGCGATGGCGGCGGATCTGTCCGTGCGCATGGGCTATCTCGACGATGCCGCGCGCCGGCGCCTCGTCGACGTGATCGTTGCCGCGCACTTGCCAACCCAAGCGCCTGCGCTCGGCGAAAGGCGCTATGTCGAACTGATGCAGGTCGACAAGAAGGCGGAAGCCGGCGCAATCAAATTCATTCTGCTGAAGCGTTTCGGTGAGACGCTGATCACCCAGGCGCCCGATGCCGAGGTGCACGCCACGCTGGCCGCCGCTGTCTAGACACGACGAGGCAATACCCAGCCACGCATCACGCACCCGCGTCACGAGGCGCCGCCCATGTTTCGGAGAATCCGGTGACTGACAGGCGCAGCGACGATGTACAGCATGACCCGGCGGCAGGCGTGGCGGCGATCGCCGTGCCCACACAGGAGGCACTCGAAGCGCACCTCGCGCCGTATGCGGCGCATTCCGCGCAATCGCGCGGCCGCCGTTATCCCGAAGCCGCGCCGAGCGCGCGCACCGAGTTCCAGCGCGACCGCGACCGCATCGTTCACTCGACGGCATTTCGCCGGCTCGAATACAAGACTCAGGTGTTCGTGAATCACGAGGGCGACCTGTTTCGCACACGCCTTACGCACAGCCTGGAGGTCGCGCAGATCGCGCGTTCTGTGGGGCGCAATCTGCGCGTCAACGAAGACCTCGTCGAAGCCATTTCGCTTGCTCACGATCTCGGTCATACGCCGTTCGGCCATGCCGGCCAGGACGCGTTGAACGAATGTATGCGCGAGCACGGCGGCTTCGAGCACAACCTGCAAAGCCTCGCGGTGGTCGACGATCTGGAGGAGCACTACGGCGCGTTCAACGGCCTGAACCTGTGCTTCGAAACGCGCGAGGGCATCCTCAAACATTGCTCGCGAGACAACGCGCGGCGGCTCGGTGCGTTGGGCGAGCGCTTTCTCGAAGGACGCCAGCCATCCATCGAAGCACAGATCGCGAATGTCGCCGACGAGATCGCGTACAACAATCATGACGTCGACGACGGTCTGCGCTCAGGCCTCCTCACGGTCGAGCAGCTTGCCGAAGTCGAGTTGTGGCAGACGCATTTCGAGGCGTCGCGTCGCGATTTTCCGCAGATCGAAGGCCGCAGGCTGATCCATGAGACGGTGCGGCGAATCATCAACACGCTGGTCGTGGATCTGATCGATACGACGCGGGAGAACATCGCCCGGCATGCGCCGGCCTCGCTCGAAGCCGTGCGCGCTGCGCCCGCGCTCGTCGCGCACAGCGACGTGATCGCCGCTCAGGCTGCGGCGCTCAAGCGCTTCCTGTTCAAGAACCTGTATCGTCACTACCGCGTGATGCGCATGGCCAACAAGGCGCGCCGCGTGGTGATCGGCCTGTTCGACGCGTTCACGGAAGACGCGCGGCTATTGCCGCCGGGCTATCAATCGACGGACGTGACGCAGCAGCCGCGACTGATCGCCCATTACATCGCGGGCATGACGGATCGCTATGCGGTGAAAGAGTATCAGCGGCTGTTCGTGATCGACGACAACTAGCGCACAGCGAGCCAATGCTCATCGGCCCCCCGCTCGGGGCGCCGACGCATGCGCACCCTCAGAATCGCAACTGATCACCGTCAGTCAAAGCCGCCGGAATCATGGCGGCTCGACTCTTCACTCAGCGTGGCCAACGAGTGCAACTCGGGCGCCCACGGAAGTGCACCTTCGGCGCACCTCAGCGCAACCGCGACGCGAACAACGCGCCGGCGATCAGCGCCACCCCGCCGACGATTGCGATCGTCTGCCACGGATTCTCATGCACGTAATTGTCCGCGTCGGACATCGCGACTTCGGCGCGTTCACGCACGACATCGCGGGTGTCGTTCAGGCGGGCGCGCGCGGCGTCCAGCTGTTTGCGCAGCTTGCCGCGCAATGCCACCGCGTCCGCCTGGGTGCCGTCCGCCAGTGTGGATTCGAGTTCGGTCAACAGCGTGCGCAACTCGCCCGCGATGTCTTCGGCCGCATGGCGGCTATGGCGGGCGATGCGCCGCGCGCGGCGGCTCGTGCTGGTCCAGGATTCGCCGAGGGCGTCTCTCGTATTCGGAAGTGCTGTCATGGTCGCTCCGTCGATGAGGGTGAAAAGAGTTCACGCGTTGTCACCGGGACGCGCTAGCGCGTCGCGACGCGGAAACACCGTGAGAACGCAACTTCGGTGCCAAACCCGTAAAGCCCCTCGGGGCGTGGCGCGGGTGAAGAATCCTGCGCAGATATTGCACGAGCCGAGCCGATTCCGGGTCAAATTTACAAATGCTCACGCATGCGTGCCGCACCTGGTTTGCCGTGCCGCAGATCAACCCTTGCTGCGAGCGCAAATGGAAACGCCGTCATCGAATGGATGACGGCGTTGTCCAAGCCACGAAAATTCGACTACCCTAGCTCTACGCCCCCCATTTCTCGAAGCGTTAGAAACGGTAACCAATGTTGACGTAAGTAACGATCGGGTTCAGCTTGATCTTGGTCTGCGACTGCACGTTCAGCGTGCCCACCGGCGTGTTCGCGGCGGTGTTCAGCTTGGCCGTGGTGCTGAGCGGCAGGTACGAGATCGAGACGCCCGCGAACCAGTGCTGGTTGAACGCGTAGGTGAAACCGGCATTAAAGACCGGCTCCCACGAACTATCCGTGGTGACGCTGGTCGGACCATGCAGAACGTTGGCTTCGAATGCGCTGTTGGTGATCTTTTCGTCCGTGAACCAGATGCGGCTCACGCCGATGCCGAGATACGGACGGAACGCAGCGGTCGGAGCGTTGAAGTAGTACTTGAACAACAGCGTCGGGCTCCACTGTTTCGCCTGACCCAGCTTGCCAAATTGTTCGAAGCTGCCCGTACCGTTCAGATCGAAAGAGGGCGGGTAGCCCATCACCAGTTCGGTGGCGATGTGGTCGGTGATGAAGTAACCCGCGGTGACGCCGATGGTGTCGGCTGAACTGAGTGATGCCCCAGTGTTCGGTTCTGTGATGTTGGTCGGGCTGCCGCCAATGCTTGTCACTCTCAACGGGTCGCTGCTCGATTGAGGCGCAAGATGGAACCAGCCCGTCGTGACGTAAAAACTGCCGGCCGATTGTGCGTGCGCTGCCGTTGTCATGCAGACTAGCGCCGCCATCCCCGTTACGGCCTGTTTTAATTTCATATGTGCTCCTCCAAAAAAGGCCCGCTCATTATGACGAGAACGTTTGAAACAAACCATACGCGGCAGTTAGAGCTTTCTCCCTAAGCGCCGCGCGGTTTCTGGCTCAGCCGCGCCGCGCCGAACCTTGAGCGCATGCGGTTCTTCGGACCTTCGGGTATGTACCAACGCGACTATTGGATACTCCAGCATGGCACGGCTTGCACGTCTTTATGTTCCTGACCAGCCGCAGCACGTCATCCTTCGCGGGCTCGATCAGCAGCCCGCATTCGTCGACGACCAGGACTACGAGCTCTTCATCGACTGCCTGAAAGCGGCTTCTCGCGACCATCATCTTTCGATCCACGCGTACGCATTGATGCCGGGCGCCGTGCAGTTGCTCGTCACGCCGACGGAAGAGTCGAGCTTGCCCAAGGCGATGCAGGCGGTGGGTCGTCGCTACGTCGCGCATTTCAATCGACGCTACGCGCGCCGTGGCACGCTGTGGGAAGGCCGCTATCGGGCCACCGTGATCGAAGGCGAGCGTTACTTCCTGCTGGCAAGCCGTGTCGTCGAGATGTGTCCGCTGCGCGCGCAACTGGTCAGCGCGCCGGAGGACTATCGCTGGTCGAGCTACCGTCATCACATCGGCCTTACGCTCGACAGCCTGATCACCGACCATCCGTTGTACTGGTCTCTGGGCAACACGCCGTTCGAGCGTCAGCGCGCGTACCGCGAATTGTGCGAGCAGCCGCTCGACGAACGCGAAGCCAGCCAGCTGCAGCAGGCCACGCTGAAAGGCTGGGTGCTGGGCAGCGATACCTACCGGGAATGGGCGGCACGGGCCGCAAACCGGCGCGTCTCACCGCTGCCGCGCGGGCGGCCGCGCAAGGTCCGCGAAACGCCGCACACGCAATAAAGCGTTTCGCGTCAAAGGTGTACAGGGAAACGGCATCGCGCATGCCGTTTTCTTTTGCGCTATTTTGATATGGCACCAATAAAAAATGAGTGCGATGCACCAATCTGATAATCGGGGTTCAATCAACACGTTTTATTTGCTATTCCATTGATTCGTCGCGTATATTCCGAATTCCGGCGCTTTTTGATACGCGTAGCGTTCAGCGTAAAGAGCGCCGTCGTGGTTGCGATGCCAACTGCGGCAATAGAAAAATGGTTTTAACGGCCTGTCCGGCCCCTCACAGACGGTGTCCCCATGAACGACCACCTGCAACCAACTCACCCGGTTCCCGCCGCGCAAGGTCTGTACGACCCGCAAAACGAGCACGACGCCTGTGGCGTCGGCTTCGTTGCTCACATCAAGGGCCACAAGAGCCACGAGATCATCGAGCAAGGCCTGAAGATTCTCGAGAACCTCGACCACCGGGGCGCCGTCGGCGCCGATCCGCTGATGGGCGACGGCGCGGGCATCCTGATTCAGATTCCGGACGGTTTCTATCGTGAGGAAATGGCCAAACAAGGCGTGACGCTGCCGCCGTACGGCGAGTACGGCGTCGGCATGGTGTTCCTGCCGAAGGAACACGCATCGCGCCTCGCGTGCGAACAGGAGCTCGAGCGTACGGTGAAGGCCGAGGGCCAAGTGGTGCTGGGCTGGCGCGATGTGCCGGTCGACCACACCATGCCGATTTCGCCCACCGTGAAGGCGAGCGAGCCGCTGATCCGTCAGATCTTCATCGGCCGCGGCAAGGACATCATCGTGACCGACGCGCTCGAGCGGAAGCTGTACGTGATCCGCAAGACCGCGAGCCACCGCATCCAGGCGCTCAAGCTCAAGCACGGCAAGGAATACTTCGTCCCGTCGATGTCGGCGCGCACGGTCGTCTACAAGGGACTGCTGCTGGCCGGTCAGGTCGGCGTGTACTACCGCGACCTGCAGGACGAGCGCACGGTCTCGGCGCTGGCGCTGGTGCACCAACGCTTCTCGACCAACACCTTCCCGGCGTGGGAGTTGGCTCACCCGTACCGCATGATCGCCCACAACGGCGAAATCAACACGGTGAAGGGCAACGTCAACTGGCTGAACGCCCGTACCGGCGCAATCGCGTCGCACGTGCTCGGCGACGACCTGCCGAAGCTGTGGCCGCTGATCTATCCGGGCCAATCGGACACCGCCTCGTTCGACAACTGTCTCGAACTGCTGGTGATGGCCGGCTACCCGCTCGTCCACGCAATGATGATGATGATCCCGGAAGCCTGGGAACAGCACACGCTGATGGACGACAACCGCCGCGCGTTCTACGAATACCACGCCGCGATGATGGAGCCGTGGGACGGCCCCGCCGCAATCGCCTTCACCGACGGCCGTCAGATCGGCGCGACACTCGACCGTAACGGCCTGCGTCCGGCGCGCTACATCGTCACGGATGACGATCTCGTCATCATGGCGTCGGAAGCGGGCACGCTGCCGATCCCCGAGTCGAAGATCGTCAAGAAGTGGCGTCTGCAGCCGGGCAAAATGTTCCTGATCGACATGGAGCACGGTCGCATCATCGACGACAAGGAACTGAAGGACAACCTCGCGAATGCCAAGCCGTACAAGAGCTGGATCGACGCGGTCCGGATCAAGCTCGACGAAATCGAGGCGAAGGCCGAAGACGTCGCGACGGAACGCCGCGAAGCCGCTGCTTTGCTGGATCGTCAGCAGGCGTTCGGCTACACGCAGGAAGACCTCAAGTTCCTGATGGCGCCGATGGCGCAAGCCGGTGAAGAAGCAGTCGGCTCGATGGGCAACGACTCGCCGCTCGCGGTCATGTCCAACAAGAACAAGACGCTGTATCACTACTTCAAGCAGCTGTTCGCGCAAGTCACGAACCCGCCGATCGACCCCATCCGTGAAAACATGGTGATGTCGCTGGTGTCGTTCGTCGGTCCGAAGCCGAACCTGCTGGACACGAACAACATCAACCCGCCGATGCGCCTCGAAGTGTCGCAGCCCGTGCTCGACTTCAAGGACATCGCGAAGATCCGCGCGATCGATCAGTACACGGGCGGGAAGTTCAGCTCGTACGAACTGAACATCTGCTATCCGGTGGCATGGGGCAAGGAAGGCATCGAGGCGCGTCTCGCGTCGCTGTGCGCGGAAGCCGTCGATGCGGTCAAGTCCGGCTACAACATGCTGATCGTGTCGGATCGCAAGACCGACCGCGACAACGTCGCGATTCCGGCGCTGCTGGCCACCGCGGCGATCCACACGCACCTCGTGCAGCAAGGTCTGCGCACGAGCACTGGCCTGGTCGTCGAGACCGGCTCGGCGCGTGAGACGCACCACTTCGCGCTGCTCGCGGGCTACGGCGCGGAAGCCGTGCACCCGTACCTCGCGATGGAAACGCTCGGCCAGCTCGCCAGCGGGCTGAAGGGCGATCTGTCGGCGGAGAAGGCGGTCTACAACTTCACCAAGGCAGTCGGCAAGGGCCTGATGAAGGTCATGTCGAAGATGGGCATTTCGACCTACATGTCCTACACCGGCGCGCAGATTTTCGAAGCGGTCGGTCTCGCTGAAGACCTCGTGCAGAAGTACTTCAAGGGCACGTCGTCGAAGGTGGGCGGTATCGGCCTGTTCGACGTCGCGGAAGAAGCGATCCGTTTGCACCGCGACGCGTTCGGCGACAACCCGATCCTCGCGAACATGCTCGACGCGGGCGGCGAGTACGCGTACCGCGTGCGCGGCGAAGAACACATGTGGACGCCGGATGCGATCGCCAAGCTGCAGCACTCGGCACGCAGCAACTCGTACCAGACGTACAAGGAATACGCGCATCTGATCAACGATCAGACCAAGCGCCACATGACGTTCCGCGGTCTGTTCGAATTCAAGTTCGATCCGACCAAGGCGATCCCGCTCGACGAAGTCGAATCGGCGAAAGAGATCGTCAAGCGTTTCGCGACCGGCGCGATGTCATTGGGCTCGATCAGCACCGAAGCGCACGCTACGCTGGCTGTCGCGATGAACCGCATTGGCGGCAAGTCGAACACGGGCGAAGGCGGCGAGGACGCGAACCGTTACCGCAACGAACTGCGCGGCATTCCGATCAAGAACGGCGACACGATGAAGTCCGTGATCGGCGACGAAGTGATCGTCGACATTCCGCTGAAGGACGGCGATTCGCTGCGCTCGCGCATCAAGCAGGTCGCGTCGGGCCGTTTCGGCGTGACGGCGGAATACCTCGCGTCGGCCGATCAGATCCAGATCAAGATGGCGCAGGGCGCGAAGCCGGGCGAAGGCGGTCAGCTGCCGGGGCACAAGGTGTCGGAGTACATCGGCAAGCTGCGTTACTCGGTGCCGGGCGTCGGCCTGATTTCGCCGCCGCCGCACCACGACATCTACTCGATCGAAGATCTGGCGCAGCTGATTCACGACCTGAAGAACGCCAACTCGGCGGCTAGTGTGTCGGTGAAGCTGGTGTCGGAATCGGGCGTGGGCACGGTTGCCGCGGGTGTCGCGAAGGCGAAGGCCGATCACGTCGTGATCGCCGGCCATGATGGCGGCACGGGCGCATCGCCGCTGTCGTCGATCAAGCATGCCGGCACGCCGTGGGAGCTGGGTCTCGCCGAAACGCAGCAAACTCTGGTGCTGAACCAGTTGCGCGGCCGTATCCGCGTGCAGGCCGACGGTCAGATGAAGACCGGCCGCGACGTCGTGATCGGCGCGCTGCTCGGCGCGGACGAGTTCGGCTTCGCGACGGCGCCGCTCGTCGTCGAAGGCTGCATCATGATGCGCAAGTGCCACCTGAACACCTGCCCGGTCGGCGTCGCGACGCAAGATCCGGTGCTGCGTGCGAAGTTCCAGGGCCAGCCGGAACACGTCGTGAACTTCTTCTTCTTCGTTGCGGAAGAAGCGCGCGAGATCATGGCGCAACTGGGCATCCGCAAGTTCGACGACCTGATCGGCCGTGCCGAACTGCTCGACACGAAGAAAGGCATCGAGCACTGGAAGGCGAAGGGCCTCGACTTCTCGCGCGTGTTCTATCAGCCGCAAGTGCCGGCCGAAGTGGCGCGCAAGCACGTCGACGTGCAGGACCACGGTCTGGACAAGGCACTCGACCACACGCTGATCGAAAAGGCGAAGGCGGCGATCGAGAAGGGCGAGCACGTCTCGTTCATCCAGCCGGTGCGCAACGTGAACCGTACGGTCGGCGCGATGCTGTCCGGCACGATCGCGAAGAAGTACGGCCACGACGGTCTCGCCGACGACACGGTGCATATCCAGTTGAAGGGCACCGCAGGTCAGAGCTTCGGCGCGTTCCTCGCGAAGGGCGTCACGCTGGATCTGGTCGGCGACGGCAACGACTACGTAGGCAAGGGCCTGTCGGGCGGCCGCATCATCATCCGCCCGACCAACGATTTCCGCGGCAAGTCGGAAGAGAACATCATCTGCGGCAACACGGTGATGTACGGCGCGATCGAAGGTGAAGCCTTCTTCCGCGGCGTGGCGGGCGAGCGTTTCTGCGTGCGTAACTCGGGCGCGACGGCGGTCGTCGAAGGCACGGGCGACCACGGTTGCGAATACATGACGGGCGGCACGGTCGTCGTGCTCGGCGAAACGGGCCGTAACTTCGCAGCCGGCATGTCGGGCGGCGTCGCGTATGTGTTCGATCCGGACAGCACGTTCGCGAGCAAGTGCAACAAGTCGATGGTCGCGCTCGATCCGGTCTTGCAGCAGGCCGAACAGGAACGCACCGTCGACAAGGGCCTGTGGCACGCCGAGACGACCGACGAGGCACTGCTGAAGGGGCTCATCGAGCGTCACTTCCAGTTCACCGGTTCGCCGCGTGCGAAAGCGCTGCTCGAAAACTGGGACGCATCGCGCCGTCAATTCGTGAAGGTGTTCCCGACCGAATACAAGCGCGCGCTGAGCGAGCTGGCAGCGAAGAAGGCGAACAAAGAAGTACTCGCCGCCTGATTCGCTTCGCTGCCCGTCAGCAGGACGTCACCATTAGCCGTACCCGCCGCCGCCCGGCAATCCGACGCGCGGCGGGTCCAGATCACCCCTAGATACAGATAGAGAAGAGAACCACATGGGCAAGGCAACCGGTTTTCTCGAGTTCGAACGCCGCCACGAGGCGTACGAAGCTCCGCTCACGCGTGTGAAGCACTACAAGGAATTCGTCGCGGCTCTCACCGACGACGAAGCGAAGATTCAAGGCGCACGTTGCATGGACTGCGGCATTCCGTTTTGCAACAACGGCTGCCCGGTGAACAACATCATCCCGGACTTCAACGACCTGGTGTTCCATCAGGACTGGAAGAACGCGATCGAAGTGCTGCACTCCACGAACAACTTCCCGGAGTTCACGGGCCGCATCTGTCCGGCACCGTGCGAAGCGGCGTGTACGCTCGGCATCAACGACGACCCGGTCGGCATCAAGTCGATCGAGCACGCGATCATCGACAAAGCCTGGGCCGAAGGCTGGGTGGCGCCGCAGCCGCCGAAGCACAAGACCGGCAAGAAGGTCGCGGTGGTCGGCTCTGGCCCCGCGGGTCTCGCTGTCGCGCAGCAACTCGCGCGCGCGGGGCACGATGTCACCGTGTTCGAGAAGAACGACCGCATCGGTGGCTTGCTGCGTTACGGCATTCCCGACTTCAAGCTGGAGAAGTGGCTGATCGATCGCCGCATGCGCCAGATGGAAGCCGAAGGCGTGACGTTCCGCGCCAACGTGTTCGTCGGCAAGGCGGATTCGCTGCCGGCCTACATCGGCAGCACGGCAAAGGAAACCATCACGCCGGCCGAGCTGAAAGAACAGTTCGACGCGGTCGTGGTCGCCGGTGGTTCGGAAACGCCGCGCGATCTGCCGGTGCCGGGGCGCGAACTGGAAGGCGTCCACTATGCGATGGACTTCCTGCCGCAGCAGAACAAGGTCAATGCCGGCGACAAGGTCGCGAACCAGTTGCTCGCGAAGGGCAAGCACGTGGTCGTGATCGGCGGCGGCGATACGGGTTCGGACTGCGTGGGCACGTCGAATCGTCACGGCGCGAAGAGCGTCACGCAATTCGAGTTGCTGCCGCAACCGCCGGAAGAAGAGAACAAGCCGCTCGTGTGGCCGTACTGGCCGATCAAGCTGCGCACGTCGTCGTCGCATGACGAAGGCTGCGAGCGCGATTGGGCGGTCGCGACCAAGCGCCTCGAAGGCAAGAACGGCAAGGTCGAGAAGCTGATCGCCGCGCGCGTCGAATGGAAGGACGGCAAGATGCAGGAAGTGCCGAACTCGGAATTCGAAATGAAGGCCGATCTGGTGCTGCTCGCGATGGGCTTCACGCAACCGGTATCGCCGGTGCTCGAGGCGTTCGGCGTCGACAAGGATGCGCGCGGCAACGTGCGCGCGTCGACCGAAGGCGACAAGGCGTATTACACGTCGGTGGGCAAGGTGTTCACCGCGGGCGATATGCGTCGCGGCCAGTCGCTGGTGGTGTGGGCGATCCGCGAAGGCCGTCAGTGCGCGCGTTCGGTCGATGCGTTCCTGATGGGTCATTCGGAACTGCCGCGCTAAAGCGTCTTCGGCCGGTTTCCGTTGTGGTCCGCGCTTGGGATTGCGTGACACGGAAATGGGCCACTGCTTGCAGGAAGAGGTGGAGACGACAATGTGCTGAACAACGGCACATAAGCGGTACATCACGGCGGTACATCACAGCGGTGAAAAACAAAGCCGGGCCGCCTGAGAGGGCGGACCCGGCTTCTTAGTGTCCCGTGGTTCGCGGGCCTGGCGCGAATGCGCCGTTACTTCCGATATCGCGCCAACGTCAGCCCATCGAGATCGATCTCCGGTTTGCGCTGCGCGATCAGATCCGCGACCACGCGTCCCGAGCCCATCGACATCGCCCAGCCGGTCGAACCGTGCCCGAGGTTCAGCCACAGATTGTCCACGCCGGATGGGCCGAGCAGCGGCGCGCCATCGGGCGTCATCGGCCGGCGGCCGACCCAGAAATGCGCGGACGTGGGATTGGCCGCGTGCGGGAACCAGTCGGCGAGTACTTTCATCAACGTCTGCAGCGCCTGTTCGCGCAGGGTGGATTGGCCATTGCCCAGCTCCGCCGTCCCCGCCACGCGCAAGTTATTGCCGAAGCGTGTGATTGCCGTTTTCAGCGACTCGTCCATCAACGCGGCGCGGGGGGCCTTTTCTTCGTCGGTGATAGGCAGCGTCGCCGAATACCCTTTCACGGGATAGAGCGGCACTTTCACGCCGAGCGGTGCGAGCAGCGCCGCGCTATCGACGCCCAACGCCACCACCACCGCGTCGGCCTGCCATGCTTCGCTACCGCGTTCACTGTCGACACGCACGCCGCGCACCGCTGCGCCTTGCACATCGAGCGACGTCACACGCGTGTCGAAGCGAAAGCGCACGCCGTTGCGCTCGCAGATCGCGCGCAACTCGCGGGTGAAGCGCGCGCAGTCGCCGGCTTCGTCGTCGGGCAGATAGAGACCGGCGAGCGGCGTCTGACGGGCCCAGCGCAATCCCGGTTCGATCTCCACACATTGCGCCGCGTTGATTTCCCGATGCGCAATGCCCGCGTCGCGCAGCACCGCGAGCGCCGGTTGAGCGAGTTCGAGGTCGTACTCGCTGCGAAACAGCTGCAGATAACCCTGGCTGCGGCCGTAATCGAACGGATGGCGGCTGCGAAACTCGTGCAGACAATCGCGGCTGTAGTAGGCGATGCGCTGCATCCGCTGTTTGTTGACGCGAAAGCGTTCGAGGTCGCATTCGCGCAGCCAGCGCGCGATCCAGCGCCATTGCGCGGGATTGAACGTGGGCCGGAAGATCAACGGCGAGGTTGGCTTGAACAGGTATTTGAGGATTTTGGCCGGCATGCCCGGCGCGGCCCACGGCGTCACATAGCCCGGGGCGATCACGCCGGCGTTGCCGAAACTGGTGGACAGTGCGACGTCGGGTTCGCGCTCGATCACCGTGACGTCGCAGCCTTGCTGGCACAGGTAAAAAGCGCTGGCGACGCCGATGACGCCGCCGCCGAGAACTATCGTTTTCATGTGTGTGTACGGCAAATTCAGGCGAATGCCGGCGATTTCAGATGGCCACGCGTGTCGAGCCGAGCACCTTGCCCTTGGTTTCCGGCAGGCACAGCGCGGCGACGATCACGAGCAGATAGCCCGAACCGGCCACGATACCCATCGCCTTCACGAGCGTCATGGTTTGCGACAGTGTACCGACCAGGATCGGGAAGAACGAGCCGAGCCCGCGTCCCAGGTTGTAGCAGAAGCCCTGGCCCGAGCCGCGTATCTCGTTCGGATAGAGTTCCGACAGATACGCACCGACGCCCGCGAAAATGCCTTGCACGACGATCCCGAGCGGGAAGCCGAGTGCGAGCATCATGACGTCGGTGATCGGCAGCATCGTATAGACCATGCCGAGCACGAACGAGCCGATGGCGAACAGCACGAACGACGCGCGCCGGCCGATCCTGTCGCACAGAATCGCGCCGACGATATAGCCGGTGAACGAGCCGACGATCAGCACGATCGGATAGCCGCTGGTGTTGAACACCGACAGGTGGCGCACGGTCTTCAGATAGGTCGGCAGCCACGTGGTGATCGCGTAATAGCCGCCGAGCATGCCGGTGCACAACGCGCTGCCGAGCAGCGTGGTCTTCACGTGAGCGGCCGAGAAAATCTGCATGAAGTGCGAGGTGTCGAAGCCGCTTTCGCGCGCGCGGCGCGTCTCGAGATAGATCTCGGGATCGCTCACATTGCGGCGGATGTAGATGATCCACGCCGCGGGCAGCAGGCCGATCCAGAAGCACGCGCGCCATGCGTACTGTTCCGGCAGCAGCGCGAAGGCTGCCCAATAGACGATCGCCGCCGCGGCCCAGCCGAACGACCAGCTGCTTTGCACGGTGCCGACCGCCTTGGCGCGATGCTGCGGCGAGCGGATGGTTTCGGCCATCATGATCGTCACGACCGACCACTCACCGCCGAAGCCGATGCCTTGCAGCGTGCGGGTCGTGAGCAGTTGCCAGAACGAGTTCGTGAAGCCCGACAGGAAAGTGAACACCGCGAAGGTGGCGATGGTCCACTGCAACACGCGGATCCGGCCGTAGCGATCGGCGAGAATGCCGGCGAGCCAGCCGCCGATGGCCGACGAGATCAGCGAGCTGGTGGCGATCATGCCGGCTTCGCTTTTGGTCATGCCCCAGGTCGCGATCAGCGTCGGAATGAGGAACGAGTAGATCATGAAGTCGAAGGCATCGACCGCATAGCCGCCGAAGCCGGCGTAAAGCGTGCGGCGCTCGCGCGTGGTCAGCTCGGTGAACCATTGGAGAGAAGGCATGTTTTGTTGTGGTCTCCAGGTCTTTCTGCCGGCGGGGGCTTGATAGCAGGGTGGTTGTATTCTACGGGGATGCGGCGTCCTGCGGCCAGTTGTGGTCAAAAATGGCAGCAGCGGTAATCGCTGATAAGCGCCGATAACCGGCGATAAGAGACGCAAGCAGGTAGAAACGAGTCCGGAAACATGCCGCGCGCCTTTGGCTGGCCGATCGAGCCGCCGCCAGTGGACCAACGCAGATCTCGCCTTGCCTTACGAACTGCTACTGTGTAACGCAAAAGATATTGACCACCGTTAAACTTCGCTCGCAGCCTCGATGCTGCGCATTACTCCCTCACGCCCACGCCTAATGCCCGCAACCGCGAAATCCTGCTCGCCGTCCCACCGCTCAGCCAGTTCGATCGTGAGGGAAGGCCATTGCACGCGCGGTGCAGTCTCCATGTCGCGCAGGGGCTTCCTCAAGGGCTCCGCGAACGTGGTGCTCGCTTCCGGTCTGGGCGGCGCGTTGCTGTCGGCGTGCGGCGGTGGCGACCTCGACACCGAACTGGCCGAGACCCCGCGTCTTGCGTCGGTCAGCAACTTTCGCGATCTGGCGGGCGTGGGCGCCGGTTACACGACCGTCGATGGCAAACGGGTGCGCCGTGGCGCGTTCTATCGCGCGAATGTGCTGACGCTGAACGGCGCCGATGAAACCGCGATCGACAAACTCGGCATCGCGTCGGTCTACGATCTGCGCACGCCTGGCGAAATCGCGCGGCAAGACGACGTGCTGCCGCGCGGCGCGACGTCGCAAACGCTCAACGTGCTCGGCAGCAGCGACTTCGTCGTGCCTGTGATGGATACGGCGACGGCCGCCACCGCGTTCATGGAAGCGCAAGCGCGCGGCTATGTGACCGGCGCCGCGCAGCGAGCCGCGTACGGCACGCTCCTGACGCGTCTTGCCGACGGCGCCGGCGCGCAACTGTTTCATTCCAATGCGGGTAAGGATCGCGCCGGCTGGGTCGCGGCGCTGTTGCTCGGCATCGCCAACGTGCCGCTCGACGTCATCATGCAGGACTATCTGCTCAGCAACACCTACCTGGCGGCGTCGCTCGACGAGCAGACCAAGACGTTGCGCGCGCAGGACGGCGAGGCCGCCGTCGCGATCCAGATGCCTTTGCTGGAAGTTCAGGAGAGTTATCTGCAAGCCGGTTTCGATCAGGTGCAGATGAGCTACGGCACGATGGCGAACTATCTGACGCGCGGCCTCGGCATGTCGCAAACGACGATCGATACGTTGCGCGCCCGGCTCGTGAGCTAAGGCGCGTCAAAGACTCGCGCAAAAACCGCAGGCGAAAAAAAGTCCGCCCCAAGTAACCGGGCGGACAGAGAAGGGCGGCATCGAGGTTGCCGTCGCCGACTATAAAGCCGCAGTCATTGCGAGGATCCATCCAGTAAGGACGCGTAAGCGGCCACGTTCGCCGTGCCGCTTCGCCCCGTGTCACGCGACCGGCCCGCCTACCGGCAATTCGATCCGCACTTCCAGTCCGCCTTGCACGTGATTGCGCACATGACAACGCCCGCCGCGATCGTGCGCGAGTCGCGCGACGATCGCGAGGCCGAGTCCGCAATGGCCTTCGCCGCCACGCGCGGCATCGAGCCGGACGAACGGCTTCATCGCCGCGGCGATGCGCTCGTCAGGAATGCCGGGACCGTGGTCGCGCACGCTGATCGTCCAATGCCGGTCGTCGCGCGCGGTGGTGATCTCCACCGGCGGCGTGCCGTGTTCGAGCGCGTTGTCGACGAGGTTCGTCACGAGCCGGTCGAGCAGCGTGCGCGGCAGCGTGAACGAGGGACCCGCGCGCAGATCGAGCGCGAAAAGCGGTGCTTCCGTGTTGTCGCCGGAAGTATCGCCGGACGAGAACTGCTCCCGTAAGAATTCTTCGACTTCGACCGGCGGCCCCGCGTCGGCGGATTGGCCGGCGAATTCGAGAAACTGCTGCACGATGTTGGTCAGCGAGTCGACATCGCGAATCAGACCGGCGCGTTCGTTCTCCGCCACCAGCACGCTTGCGCGCAACTTGAGCCGCGTGAGCGGCGCTTTCAGATCGTGTGCGACGCCGGCCAGCATCACCGCCTGATCGTCGCCGGCTTCATTCAGGCGCCGCATCATGTCGTTGAACGAACCGATCAGATCGCGTAACTCGCGCGGGCCCTGCACGGTCACCGGTTCGGGCCGCCCGCCCGAGCCGAACGCGCGCGCGGCGGTGGCGACGCGCGACAGCGGCCGCTGCATCTGCCAGACCGCGAATAGCGAAAGAATCAGCGCGGCGAGCAGCATCGATGCACCTTCGACGACAAAACGCGGGCGCGGCGGTACATCGACCGGCACGACCACCCAGTTCGACTTGCCTGGGAACAACACCCAGAGTTGCGGCGGATGCAGATCGTCGACGGCGATCTGCGTGCCAGGCGGCAGGTTCTCCCGCAAATGCCGGCTCAGTTCGACCAGCGGATGAGCCGTGGGCTTGCGCAGATGCACGCTCGCCGGCATGTTCCAGGTGGGGACCAGATGCACGCGCAAGGCCGGCGCAAGCGCCGTGCCTTTCATCGGCTCGCCGTTGATGGCTTGCAGCACCAGCAGAATGCCGCGTGCGAAGCCGTCGATTTCATGGCGCGGCGGCTGCATCACCACCAGCACGAACCAGCCGGCCTGAATCGCGAACAACACCACCGCAGACAGCAACGCCATTCTGCCGAACAGCGTGTTCAGCGGATTTTTCATGCGCTTGGAGCGGCCTCGTCGGCGAAGGGCGAGGCGTTGGCGTCGGGCACGAAGACGTAGCCCTTGCCGCGCACCGTCTGCACGTAGCAGGGGTTGGACGGATCGTCCTCGATCACACGGCGCAGGCGCCAGATCGGCACGTCGAGACTACGGTCGCGGAACGCGAGATTGTCGCGATGCACGAGGTCGTGAATCAGCACGCGCGACAACACCTTGTACGGATTGTTGACGAAGATCTTCAGGAGCGCGAACTCACTGTCGCGCAACGGCAGCTTCGAATCCGCGCGCGACAGCGAACGGGTCGCGAAGTCGAGTTCGAACGGGCCGAAGCGATAGCGCTTGCGGGCTTCCGGCGCGCTGGTGGTGCTCGGCCCGCGACGGCGCAGCACGGTGTGGATGCGCGCGAGCAATTCGCGTGGATCGAAGGGCTTGATCAGGTAGTCGTCCGCGCCGAGCGAGAGCCCGACGATGCGGTCGGCCACCGTGCCGCGCGCGGTCACGAAGATCACCGGGATGTCGTCACCGGCGGCGCGCAGCGCGGTGAGCGCGCGCAGGCCGTCGGTGTTCGGCATCATGATGTCGAGCACGACGACCGATGGCCGTTCACGTTCGAGCCGGCGCTGGAGATGGGTGCCGTCGTGCAGCACGGACGCGTCGAAGCCGTTCGATTGCAGAAACTTGCATAGCAGATCGCGTACGACCGGATCGTCGTCGACGATAAGGACCTGTGGATTCATGGCGAAATTCTAGACTGGCGCGCGCAAACGCGCGATCGACTGTTTTCTTACCAATGCTTACGATGCGCCGCACGGTCCGGGACGACTCGCGTGTCACGCCCGCCGCTCAAGGCTCACAGCATATTTCAGCGCGGCTGGAGCCGGGGCAATCGCGCGGAAACCGTGCCACATCGGCGCCTCCCGCCGATCAAAAATGGCTGCGCAATCGTAACCGCTGCAGGCATTGGAACCGATGGCAACGGCTCGGAACGGCTCGTAAGAACCGCCGGAAAGCGCGCTTTGCTTCGTGCATCGCCGATGCGGGTGCGGCGCGATGATTCGCCGTGCAGTACGTTGCGCCGCATGCCGGAGACAGCCTTGATGGGTTGGACCACGGCCGGTGGCGTGAAATCGAAACCCGGTGCCACGCGAGGCTCATCATGACCATTCCCAGCAACCTTAGTTCGACTCAGCTTCCTTCGCTCACGTCCACGACCGCGAGGGACAAACCCGCGAGCGCCAGCCACCCGGCCGCGAGTGCGCAGCCGCAGGAGAGCGCCACCCGCGCGCAGCCGTCGCCGCCGGCCGGGCTCGTCGGACACAACGTCAATACGACTGCCTGATCTCCAGAGGCCTGTGTGTCGACTCCGAGAATTTTTGACCGCCTCGTCCGTGCCGCCGCGTGGTTGACACTCGGCGCGGCGCTGCTGCCGCTTGGCGGCTGTGCCGTCGCCGCGCTGCCGTGCCGGCTGACTTCGGCCACGCTGAAGATCATCCCGGTCGTCGGCCATGCCGCCGCCACGCCATTCGATATGTGCTCCTCCGCAATCGACTGAACCATGACACTCACACGGATTGCTCGCGCGCTGGCGCTATTGGGCGGCATCTTATCGTCGGCCGTTGGTGCACAGCCCGCCGCACAGCCCGCCGCGCGTGAAGCGAAGGCGGTGGGCGCCGCGTCGAACAACGGGTCCGCCGACGCGTCCGTCAACCCCCCGTTCAACGCGCCGTTCAACGCGCCATCCAACGCGCGCCGGCGCTCGCAGGACGCGCCGTTTGCTTTTCGCGGCGTGGCGCTCGGCATCACGCTCGACGAATTCCGCGCGGGTTCGACCGTACGGGCGACGCCAATCGGCAGCGTGCCCGTCTGCGAGACCGACGTGCAGGCGGGCACGCTCGGCATGCGGCTGAAATCGCGCGAAAGCCTGATGGTCGCGTGCCGTTGGGCGCATCGCGTGGATGATCGCTGGGCGATGTCGCAAGCGGTGGTGGACGGCGCGCCGGCGCTCGAGCACGTGCTGCGCTTCGCGCGGACCGATGCGCAGAGCGCGCTGCGTTTGTACGAGATTTCGTTCGTGATCGACGAGTTGACCGCCGAGGACTTGCGCGACGCGCTCGAGGATCGCTACGGCCCGCCGCGTCTCGCGACGCAGAACGTGGCGGCGTCGGGTGCGATGCCGACGTACGTGTGGGAAAACGCGGTGAGTTCTATCACGTTGTGCTTTTTGCCGGGCAGCCGCAACGGCACGCTCACTTATCTGCTGAAGGGTTCGGATGCGTGGGTGAAGTCGGTCGCGCGGCAGTGGCAGGCGAGCGGCGCGGAGGCGGGGTGACGAAACGCTCTTATGGGCGATGGGAGGGCGGCGGCGGTGCGCTGACGTCGGTCGAACCCGTTGCGAACCCGGCCCATCCGGCCGACCCCCTTCACGGAGCATGCATGATCGCGCTACGTCTCACGCTCACGCTAGGCACGGCGGTTTGTCTCGCCGCTTGCGCGGGCCATCAACTGAACTCGATCGTCGAGACGCCGATGGCGCCGCCCCTCGCTTCGGCGCCGCTGAACGTCAACACGCAAGGCGCGATCTATCAGGCGGGCACGCCGCTGCTGCTTTACGAAACGCCGCGCGCCCAACATATCGGCGATGTGCTGACGATCCGTCTCGCGGAATCGTATAGCGGCAACAACAGCTCGACCGCGGCGGCGAGCCGCGCGAGCAGCATCACCGCCGACGCCGCCGATCACTCGAGCAACGCCGCGGCGCGCCTCGCGAGGCTGTTCAACATCGGCTCGGCGAGCACCGACTACAAAGGCCAGGGCAGCCTCACCGACGTCAGCGGCATGACCGGCACGCTTGCCGTCACCGTGATCGGCACGATGTCGACCGGCAACCTCGTGGTGTCGGGCGAGAAGGTGATCGCCATGAGCGGCAACCGCGACCGGTTGCGGCTGTCGGGCATCGTCAATCCGAAGGATATCGAAGCAGGCAATTACGTCGCATCGAGCAAGGTCGCCAATGCGCGCATCGAGCAGGCCGGCGTGGGCATGGTGTCCGACGCCACCACGTTGGGCTGGCTGCAGAGAATGTTCCTGAGCGTGCTGACTTTCTGACGCTTGGACACGTGGCGTTGCTGCGCGCAGTGCGGCTCGCCTGCCGGGCCGCGTCAGGCGAGCGCAGCGCTTCGTTCCGCCGCGCCGATCTCACCGTCCGGCACGAACACATAGCCGCGTCCCCATACGGTTTGCACATAGCGCGGCTCGGACGGGTCCACCTCGATCAGCCGGCGCAAACGCCAGATCGACACGTCCAGACTGCGGTTGCGATGCGCCTCGCTATTGCCGTGCAACTTCTCCAGCAATTGCGAGCGTGTGAGCACGGTCATCGCGTGGGTGACGAACACCTTGAGCATCGCGAATTCGCTCGAACGCAGCGTGATGCGCTCGCCGTCGCGGCGTAGTTCGCGCGCCGGGAAATTCACTTCGAAACGCCCGAAGTGATAGGGCGCGCGCTGCTCCGGCGCACTCGGCGCAATCGAGCCGCGCCGGCGCAGCACCGTGCGAATGCGCGCGACGAGTTCGCTCGGCTCGAACGGCTTGCCGAGATAGTCGTCGGCGCCGAGTTCGAGACCGATGACACGGTCGATCGTATCGGCGCGCGCGGTCAGCAGGATCACGGGGATATCGTCGCCGGCGACGCGCAACGCGCGCAGTGCGCTGATGCCGTCGAGCTCGGGCATCATGATGTCGAGCACGATCAGCGCGGGACGCTCGTCCTGCAATTTGCGCTGCAGCGCCATGCCGTGTTCGAGCGTGGCGACCTTGAAGCCGCGCCCCTGCAAATATTCGCTGACGAGCTCACGTACGACGGGGTCGTCGTCGACGACAAGAATGGTTTGGTTCATTCAGGGCATCTTAGTGATGCGCGCGCGCGGAGCAAAGCGCGCGATGCTTTCGAATCCTTTCTCGCGTAAGACAAAGCAAGCAGCCGGCGCTCAGTTCGCCTGCGACGTTTGAATGGTCTGCGGCGGCGAGTGCGCGAAGTCGGTCTGATCGACCACCATCCGGTCGATCAGACCGCTGAGCTTGGTCGATGCGGAGGAGAAGCGGTCGGTGTTGAGGCCGCCTGTCTGATAACGCGCTGTGACGAGGATGCGGCCGTTCTGGATCAGCGTCAGATCGATGATCGACAGATACTGGATCGATTCGTCGCTGAACGAGCGGCGGCCATAGTCGATCGCGGCGTTGTAGACGAGCCGCGCCTCACAGCCCGCGGGCGAGGTGCCCGGATTGTAGACGTCCGAACGAACGCCGCGCCGGTCGAGCGCGAGTTGCAGCGCCGGCACGAAGTCGCCGACCGACACCGTCTGGTTCACTTCGATGCAGACGTGATGCAGGTCGGCCGGCCTGCCATTGACGAAGGTCGGCGACGAGTAGCCCGCCGCGATCGCGTAGCCCGCCTGAATCACCGAGCCGGTCGCGTCGGCCGCCTGGATCAGCGTCCATGCACAGCCGTTCAGCCCGAACGCGAGCGCAGCGGCGACGGCCAGCCACGCGCACGGTCGCCGCAGCCGGACCCACGCGGCCCGTGCGGGTCGCGTGAAGCGGGCGTCGACGCGCATGCTCGGCGTGAGGGTCATGAGAGCGGGTGCCAGGTGGCGATGAGGAACGCGGCTGATCGCGGCGGATCGCAACGCAGAACGGCGCCTGCGCGCACGCTCAGCGCGTGACGCGCAGGCGCAATTCGTTTTGCCCTTGCACGCTTGCCGTGACGCTGACGCGCCGCTCGGCCGTGGTGACGATGAAATGCTGGCGCGTCGGCGTGTTGACGTCGTGCACGACGTTCGAGAAGCAAGCCGCGATGTCGGCGCCGAATTCTTCGAGCGGATCGTTGATCACGCCGTCGGCTTCCCAGTGCGCGCGCCAGTGGCAGTCGTACGTGTGCGCGTTGGCACGGCAGTCGTCGGCGGTCGATACGCCCGGCAGTTGCGCGGCGGGCTGGCTGCGCAGTTGCTTGAAATCGTCGGCGTCGACGATGTGTTTGAGCACGGGGCAAACGTCCGCGGGCTCGTTCGGTTGAGTGGCTTGCGCTGCGTGCGCGGTGCTCGCGACCAGCAACGCTGCGCCGAGCGCGAGCGCGAGGCGCTGGGTCAAAGGATGGGAGCGGCGATCGAATGACATGGGCAAAGAGTCCGGTAACAGTGAATGACGTTGGGGCGAGGACGGGATCGGCCCGCATGACTATCGTCGCTGCCGGGAGGCATTTTCAAAGCGCGGAACAGCTTGCCCGCTTCGCAAATGCTTTCGATCTCTTCTCGCGTGTTTCCGGATGTTGCGGGGTGTTGTGTTGCGGCGAAGGGAAGGTGTGACGTGACGCGTGTGGCGGGAGTTGTGTCCCGTTGCGCAGTGCGTTGCTGCGATTGCCGCTCAGCCGAGCGTAAGACCACCATCGATATGAATCACCTGCCCGGTGATATGGCGCGCTTCGTCGGAGAGCAGGAACGCGATCAGCGCGGCGACATCCGCAGGCTCGGCGACGTGGCCGAGCGGCGTTGCTTCGGCGGCGCGCGTCCACGCCGACGCATTCTCGGCGCTCGGACCACGATCTTTGCGGGTGTAGCCGGGTGCCACGCAGTTGACGGTCACGCCATGCGGCGCCAGTTCCGCGGCGGCGGTTTTGGCCAGCGATTCGAGCGCGGCTTTCGCCGCCGCCGTCGCGGCAAACGGCGCGTCTGCGCGATAGCGGTGCGCAACGAACGAACTCAGCGCGATCACGCGACCGCGCTTCGACGTTTCCAATGCAGGGGTTGCGCGTTTGACGAGCGCCGCGAACGCGGCCGGCATCGCAGCGAAGGCGGCGTTGAACGTGTCGGGGTCGAGCGCGTTGAGGGTCTGGCGTTGCGCGTGCCCCGCGTTGGCGACCAGTTGATCGAGTGCGCCAAAGTGTGCCAGCGTCTGGTGGACCACGTGTTCCGCGGCGCCGCGTTCGGCGAGGTCGCCGAACACCGTCGCGCAGCGTGCGCCGCTTGCGCGGCACTCGGCGGCGAGCTCGGCAAGCCGCTGGCGGGCGGCGTCGTCGGCGCCACGGGCGTGCAGCATGAGTGCGGAGTGCGGCGCGGCGATGCGCCGGGCGAGCGCCGCGCCGATGCCGGAGCCCGCACCGGTGATCAGCACGACGCGTTCATCAGGGCGGGCTGCGCTCACGTCGCGGATATCGCTCACGATGCTCAGGCCGCGACCGCTTCGCCCGCACGTTCGACGTCGAGCGTTTCGTCGTGGTACGCAGCTAGCGATTCGCGATGCGCAACGCTGACGATCGCCGCCTTCGGCAGGCGCTCCGTGAACAGGCGATACAGACGCGCTTCGTTTTCCGCATCGAGCGCGCTGGTGGCTTCATCGAGGAACAGATAGTCGGGCTTGTGCAGCAGCACGCGTGCGGCGGCGAGGCGCTGCTGTTCGCCCGGCGACAGGATGCGGGTCCAGTGCCCGGACTCCTGCAGGCGGTCGGCGTACTCCGACAGATGGCAGGTGACGAGCGCTTCGCGGCATTCGTCGTCGGTGTAGGCGGTGGCCGAGGACGGGTAGGCGAGCGCCGCTTTCAGCGTGCCGATCGGCATGTAGCTGACCTGCGGGATGAACATCATGCGCGCGGTGACCGGCGCGTCGATCGAGCCGTCGCCGAACGGCCACAGGCCGGCGAGCGCGCGCATCAGCGTGCTCTTGCCCGCGCCGGACGGACCGCGCACCAGCCAGCGCGAACCCGGTTGAATCGCGATATCGCGGATGCGCGACAGCGGGTTGCCGTTCGGCAGCGCGAGCTTGAGGCCGTCGGTGGAAAGCTGATCGGCGTCGACGAAATGCAGCTTGATGCCGCCATGCTCGGTGGCCGGCGAGACCGACTCCTTCAGACGCGGCGCGTGAACGACACGGCGGAATTCGCGCAACCGGTTCACGGTGGCGCGCCACTCGACGAGGCTCGCGTAACTGTTGATGAACCACGAGAACGAATCGCTGACGGTGCCGAATGCGCTCGAAATCTGCATCAGGACACCGAAGGTGAAGGCGCCCGCGAAATAGCGCGGCGCGGCGACCACCAGCGGAAAGATGATCGCGATCTGGCCATAGAAGCTCAGCACGAAGGTGAGCCGCTTGGTGTACTTCATCACCTGCCACCAGTTGTCGCGGATGCGGCCGAACAGCGAGTGCGCGTTCGACTTCTCGGTGTCCATGCCGTTGTAGAACGCAATCTGTTCGGCATTCTCACGCAGCCGGATGAGGCCGAAACGGAAATCCGCCTCGACTTTCTGCGCCTGGTAGTTGATCGACACGAGCGGATGGCCGACCTTCTGGATGATCAGCGAGCCGACCACCGCATACAGCGCCGCGGCCCACACCATGTAGCCGGGAATCTGCAACGGCATGCCGCCGAGCGAGATGGTCAGCGCACCGGCCAGCGACCACAGGATCGTGATAAACGACACGAGCGTGACGACCGTGGACAGCAGATCGAGCGTGAGCGACAGCGTGGTGGTGGCGAACGACTGCAGATCGTCGCTGATCCGTTGGTCGGGGTTGTCGGCAAGCCGGTCGCGTTCGATCCGGTAGAAGGCGCTGTCGTGCAGCCACTCGTTCAGATAGCGCGTGGTCAGCCACTGGCGCCAGCGGAAACCGAGCATCTGACGCAAATATCGCCCGTACACCGCGAGGATGATGAAGCCGAACGCGAGTCCCGAGAACACCATCAGCAGGTGCGGGAAATCGTGCACGTTCTTGCTTTGCAGCGCGTTGTAGAAGTCGGCGCTCCAGCGGTTCAGCCGCACGTTGATCCACACGACGAGCAGGTTCATCACGATGATCGCTATGAGCAAACCCCACGCCGTCTTGCGTTCTTCGGAAACCCAGTAGGGTTTGATCAGGCTCCAGGCGGAGACTTTTTCGTCGGGCGGCAGCGCGGGGCTGGAGGAAAAATTGGGTGTCATGAGCGTCCTGATGAAGTGCAGGCCCGAAGTGCTGATCCGAAGCGCCGACCCGACTCCGGCCGGCCCATGTCGGGCTATTGCGCCGCGAAGCGGCCCAATGTCGGGCCGCTCTGCGACGGCGGTGCGATACCTGCCCGGGCGTCGTGTTTCGGTGAACGCGCGTCTGGGCGACCGCCCGATTCTGGCGTGAGGCCCTTAAGCGAAAATTAATTTTCGCTTAAGGGCTTCGCCCCGGCGGCGCCCGCCGCGCATGCGGCGAAGCGCGCATGCGGCATCCGGTCCCGGCATTGTGCCAGAGCCTCGGCTCCGCCCACATCGCCGCAACGAAACAGGGTGCCGGTTGAAACCCATGCTGCCGCGCGAGCCGCTGGTTTGCGGGCGCCGCGCCTTTTATGGTCTAATGAGCTGCGACGAAACAGGGGTGCTTCGCCCACAGGCGGCTTGATTTTCAGGCTGCGGCGGCGAGGCTGAGAGAGACCCTTTGCACCCGATCCGGGTAATACCGGCGCGGGAAGTTTCCGGAAGCAGCCAGTCTTCCATTCCCCGCCGGACGGCGTCCGTACCTCGGTACGCGCGTATTGTCCGGCCGGCTTGACCCGCCGGTTTCGTCCTGGGTACGTGCGTTTCTTTGCCGTACGGAAAGGACTCGATGACCGCCTATTCTTCAGATATGTGTTTTGCTCTTCGCTACGTCGCCGTCGGCGCGTCGTGCTTCAGCCTTGCTTGCCGCCGTAGACCAAAGCACACGCGGGAGTCCGCGCGATGAACCGGTCCGCCCAACCTGATTTCGCCGTTCTCGGCGGCGGTCTTTGCGGCCGGTTGGTCGCATGGCGTCTGGCGGGCCAGGGACATCGCGTGGCGCTGTATGAGCGCGGCGACGCCGCCGGCTCGCAGGCCGCCGCGTGGGTCGCCGCGGCGATGCTGGCGCCGCTCGCCGAAGCCGCCAGCGCCGAGTTGCTCATCACGCGCCTTGGCGCGAGTTCGCTCGATACCTGGCCGCAGGTGCTGGCCGAATTGCCCGAGCCGGTATTCTTCCAACGCAATGGCACGCTGGTCGTCTGGCATCATGCCGACCGCACCGAAGCGCCGCTGTTCGAACGCCGGGTGCGCTCGAACGCGCCGGCCGACCTGCTCGACGGCGGTTTCGTGACGCTGACCGGCGCGCAGGTCGGCGCGGCCGAGCCCGCGCTGGCGGGCCGCTTCAACCAGGGCTGGCTGCTGCCGCGTGAAGGCCAACTGGATAATCGCCAGGTGCTGGCCGCGTTGGCCGCGGGCCTTGCCGAGCGCGGCGTCGAAACCCACTGGAACACGGCCGTCGACGAGCAGTCGCTGCCGCCCGGGCGCATCACGATCGACTGCCGGGGCCTCGGCGCGAAGCCCGTGCTGCCCACGCTGCGGGGCATTCGCGGCGAAGTCGCGCGGGTGCATGCGCCCGGTATCAACCTGACACGCCCGGTGCGGCTGCTGCATCCGCGCTATCCGCTCTATATCGCGCCGAAGCAGAACGACCTGTACGTGATCGGCGCCACCGAAGTCGAAGGCGAGGACATGTCGCCGGTCAGCGTGCGCTCGGCGCTCGAACTGCTGAGCGCGGCGTTTTCGGTGCATCCGGGCTTCGGCGAGGCGCGCATCCTCGAACTGAATTCGCAATGCCGCCCGACCTTGCCGGACCACCGTCCGGCGCTCCTGTGGGACGGCGCGCGGACGTTGCGCGTGAACGGGCTGTACCGGCACGGCTACATGATCGTGCCGGAGGTCGCCGACGAAGCCGTGCGCTTCGCGTCGGCGCTGCTCGACGGCCGTATCGGCGATGCCGACGCGTTCGCCGAGTGGCGCCGCGACGCCCGCTGGAGCGAGCTTTTCCAACAGGACTGCGCGCGGGAGCCAGCATGAGCGTTGCGCGGTCCCATGCCGCTCGGCCGCCGCTTTCGCCATCGATTGAACCGTATTCGAACACCATGGACATTCATATCAATCAGAAGCCGTTGTCGCTGCCCGAAGGCGCGACCGTCGCCGATGCGCTCGCCGCGTACGGCGCGCGCCCGCCGTTCGCGGTCGCGCTGAACGGCGATTTCGTCGCGCGCACGCAGCATGCGGCGCGCGCGCTGCAGCCGGGCGACCGGCTCGACGTCGTGCAACCCGTGGCCGGCGGCTAAGCGCTGCCCCGCCGCCCGCCACGCTTTGCCGGAGACCCGATGATGCAAATGACTTCCCCCCAAACGGCCGACGCGCTTACGCTGTACGGCCAAACCTTCGCGAGCCGCGTGCTGCTCGGCACCTCGCGCTATCCGTCGCTGCAGTCGCTGTCCGATTCGATCGACGCGGCGCGCCCCGGCATGGTGACCGTCGCGCTACGCCGGCAGATGAACGAAGGCGGCGCCGAAGCCGGCTTCTTCGATCTGCTCAAGCGCCACGGCGTGCCGCTCCTGCCGAACACGGCCGGCTGCCTGACGGTCGGCGAGGCGGTGGCCACCGCCCACATGGCGCGCGAAATCTTCGAAACGGACTGGATCAAGCTCGAACTGATCGGCGACGACTACACGTTGCAGCCCGACCCGGTCGGCCTGATCGAAGCGGCCGCGCAGCTGATCAAGGACGGCTTCAAAGTGCTGCCGTATTGCACCGAAGACCTCGTGATCGGCCGCCGCCTGCTCGACGCCGGTTGTGAAGCGCTGATGCCGTGGGGCGCGCCGATCGGCACCGGCAAGGGCGTGATCAATCCTTACGGGCTGCGGGTGCTGCGCGAGCGGCTGCCGGACGTGCCGCTGATCGTGGACGCCGGGCTCGGCGTGCCATCGCATGCGGCGCAGGTGATGGAGTGGGGTTTCGACGGCGTGCTGCTGAACACCGCGGTGTCGCAGGCGACGCACCCCGACGCGATGGCGCGCGCGTTCGCGCTGGGCGTCGAAGCGGGCCGCCAGGCTTTTCTGGCGGGGCCGATGGCCGAGCGCGAAAGCGCGCACGCGAGCACGCCGGTGGTCGGCATGCCGTTCTGGCACCAAGACGGGAGCGCCGCATGACGCAAACACTGGCCTTGAAGAATCGCGACCTGTTCTGGCCGCCCGCCGACGAACTCACCGAAGCCACGGAGCGCATCCGCGCGCGCCTGGGCGACTGGCCGCCGACGCACGCGCCGTGGCGCATCTGCCTGACCGCGCCGGACGAGCCGAATGGCGGCGACCTGATCGTGATCGCCGACGCCCAGCAGCACGGCGAGCAGATGGCGCGCTGGCTGGTGCAGGGCGCCGGTGTGATCGAAGCGGCGCAGGACAAGGCCACGCTGCATCTGGGCGGGGAGAAGTACCGCCTCGAAGGCCATCTGGCGGATGACTGGATTGCCGCGCTGGCCGCGTTTCTCGACTGCGGCTTCGATCCGCACGATGCGCTGGTGCTGGCGCTCGCGTGGCGCGACGGCGACGAAACCCGCGCCGACGACGCCTTTCCGTCCGACCTCGCCCGTTTCCCGCGCCTTGCCGGTTTGCCGGCCGCGCCCGCGCAAGTGTTCGCACGATGCCCGGACCGGCTCGGCCTGTACCCGGTGCTGCCGAGCGCCGAATGGGTCGAGCGGGTGGTTGGCTTCGGCGTGAAGACGGTGCAGTTGCGCCGCAAATCGGCCGAACCCGCCGACGAACTGAAGCGCGAAATCGCCCGCTGCGTGGCCGCCGGACACGCGCACGACGCCCAAGTGTTCATCAACGACCACTGGCAGGCCGCGCTCGAAGCGGGCGCGTATGGCGTCCACCTCGGTCAGGAAGACGTGCATACCGCCGACCTGTCCGCATTGGCCGCCGCCGGCATCCGGCTGGGTCTGTCGACGCATGGTTTCTACGAAATTCTGAAAGCGCTGCATTTTCGGCCGAGCTACATTGCGTTGGGCGCCGTGTTTCCGACCACGACCAAAGTCATGCCGACCGCGCCGCAGGGTCTCAAGCGCCTCGCACGCTACGTGCGTCTGCTGGACGGCGTCGTGCCGCTGGTGGCGATCGGCGGCATCGACTTGCAGGTGCTGCCCGACGTGCTGGCGACGGGTGTCGGCTGTGCGGCGGTGGTGCGCGCGGTCACGGAAGCTGCCGATCCGGCGGCCGCCGTTTCTGCCCTGCAGCAAGGGTTTACGCGATAATCGTCAGGCTTTTTTAATAGACAGGGCACCTCACGGCAACTTTTGCATGATGGCCCTATAATTCGGCCTTCCGTGTAAAAGGATTGTCAGTTTCGTGTCTTCCTCCCCCGAGACCCTACTCGAGCTGCGCGACGTCGACTTCGGTTACGGCGACCAGCTCGTCCTGTCGAACCTGAATCTGCGCTTCAAACGCGGGCAGGTCGTCGCGGTCATGGGCGGCTCGGGTTGCGGCAAGACCACCGTGCTGCGTCTGATCGGCGGTCTGGTACGCGCGCAGCGCGGCCAGATCCTCCTCCACGGCCAGGACGTCGGCCAGCAGACGCGCGACGGCCTTTACGCGCTGCGCCGCAAAATGGGCATGCTGTTCCAGTTCGGCGCGCTGTTCACCGACATGTCGGTGTTCGAAAACGTGGCCTTCGCGCTGCGCGAGCACACCGATCTCCCCGAAGAATTGCTGCGCGACCTCGTGCTGATGAAGCTCAACGCGGTCGGCTTGCGTGGCGCGCGCGACCTGATGCCGTCGGAGATTTCCGGCGGCATGGCACGGCGCGTGGCGCTCGCGCGCGCCATCGCGCTCGACCCCGAACTGATGATGTACGACGAGCCCTTCGCCGGTCTCGATCCGATCTCGCTCGGCATTACCGCGAACCTGATCCGCGCGCTGAATCAGGCGCTAGGCGCCACCTCGATCCTGGTCACGCACGACGTGCCTGAATCGTTCGCGATCGCGGACTACGTCTACTTTCTCGCCAACGGCGGGGTTCACGCCGAAGGCACACCGGCCGAGCTGCGCGCGTCGGCCGATCCGACCGTGCGGCAGTTCATCGACGGCGCGCCGGACGGCCCGTTCAAATTCCACTATCCGAGCAAGGCGTCGCTGGCGGCGGACTTCGGCATCGGCGGAGGCCAGTCATGACCAGTGCGATCAGTGCGATCGGTCGCTTGGTGATCGGCGGGCTCGGCACGGCCGGCTACGCCACGCGTTTTTTCTTCCGGCTGCTGCTCGAATTTTTCCCGTTGCTGCGCCGTCCGCGCCTTGTCACGAAGCAGATCCACTTCGTGGGTAATTATTCGCTGGTGATCATCGCCGTGTCGGGGCTGTTCGTCGGCTTCGTGCTTGGGTTGCAGGGCTATTACACGCTCAATCGCTACGGCTCCGAGCAGGCGTTGGGCCTGCTGGTCGCGCTGTCGCTCGTGCGCGAACTGGGACCGGTGGTCACCGCGCTGCTGTTTGCCGGCCGCGCCGGCACGTCGCTCACGGCCGAGATCGGCCTGATGAAGGCCGGCGAGCAACTTACCGCGATGGAAATGATGGCGGTCGACCCCGTCAAGGTCGTGGTCGCGCCGCGCCTGTGGGCCGGGATTGTCTCGATGCCGATCCTCGCCGCGATTTTCAGCGCGGTCGGCGTGTTGGGCGGTTATGTGGTGGGCGTGCTGCTGATCGGCGTCGACGCGGGCGCGTTCTGGTCGCAGATGCAAGGTGGCGTGGACGTCTGGCGCGATGTCGGCGCCGGGGTCGTCAAGAGCGTGGTGTTCGGCCTCGCGGTGACCTTCGTCGCGCTGTTTCAGGGCTACGAAGCCAAGCCGACGCCCGAAGGCGTGTCACGCGCGACCACCAAAACGGTCGTGTATGCGTCGCTGGCGGTGCTCGGACTCGATTTTCTGCTGACCGCACTGATGTTCAGCTAAGACTGCGCGGCACGTTGGCCGCCAGCGGCGTGTCTCTCGGCGCGCGCGGCGGGCAGCATTGGCGGCGTGGCGGATTCACTTTGGGATGACGATGAAAAAGACTGTTCTCGACTTCTGGGTCGGCCTGTTTGTAGTGTTGGGTTTCGTGGCGTTGCTGTTTCTCGCGCTGAAGGCCGGCAACATGAGCTCGTTGTCTTTCCAGGCAACCTACCCGGTCAAGCTCAAGTTCGACAATATCGGCGGGCTGAAGGCGCGCGCGCCGGTGAAAAGCGCGGGCGTGACGGTGGGCCGGGTCGCGTCGATCGGCTTCGACAGCAATGCGTATCAAGCGCTCGTCGTGATCGATCTCGACAAGCAGTACCAGTTTCCGAAAGACACCTCCGCGAAGATCCTGACGTCGGGTCTGCTCGGCGAACAGTACATCGGACTCGAACCCGGCGGCGACACCGAAATGCTCAAGGCCGGCGACACGATTTCGATGACGCAATCGGCGATCGTGCTGGAAAACCTGATCGGCCAGTTCCTGTATAGCAAGGCCGCGGATTCGGGGGCGTCGAAGCCCGCGACGGCCGCGCCCGCCCCGGCGCCCGCGCCGGGCTCGCCTGCCGCCGGCGCGGCCCGTCAATAAGGAGAACAAGAATGCAGACCACACGCATCGGAGGCGCGCGCGCCTTCCAGTTGGGCACGATCGTGGTGGCGGCCGCGGTGCTGGCCGGCTGCGCCACGGTGGAAACACCCACCAAGGGCGATCCGTTAGAAGGCCTGAACCGCACCATCTTCACCGTCAACGACAAGATCGACCAGTACGCATTGAAGCCGGTCGCCAAAGGCTACGTATGGGCGACCCCGCAGCCGGTGCGCGACAGCGTGACGAACTTCTTCTCGAACATCGGCGACGTCTACATCGCGGCGAACAACCTGCTGCAGTTGAAGATCACTGACGGCGTGGAGGACATCATGCGGATCGTGATCAACACGGTCTTCGGTGTCGGCGGCCTGTTCGACGTGGCGACGCTCGCCAAGCTGCCCAAGCACGAGAACGACCTCGGTCTGACGCTCGGCCACTACGGCGTGCCGCCGGGGCCGTACCTGGTGCTGCCGCTGTTCGGCCCGAGCACGGTGCGCGACGCGGTCGGCTCGGTCGGCAACTACTATGTGAACCCGCTGAGCTACATCGACCCGCCGGGTCTGAGCTGGGCGCTGTACGGCCTGAACGTCGTCAACGTGCGCGCGAATCTGCTGGGTGCGAGCGACGTGCTGGAAGGCGCCGCGCTCGACAAATACTCGTTCGTGCGTAACGCGTATCTGCAACGCCGCCAGTATCTGCTGTCGGACGGCCGCCGGCGCACGCAGGCGCTGCCGAATTACGACGAGGAAGCGCCGCTGCCGAAGTACGACGAGAACGTCGAGGGCGCAGCAGGCGCGGCCGGGGCGCCTGCTGGTGCGGTCACCGGAACGGCGGGCACGCAGGGTGCTGGGGCGAAGGCTGCGCCGGCATCCGGCCCGGCCGTCGCGACGCCGCCGCAAGCTGCGTCGGGCGCGTCGGAGACCCCGCCGCTCAACCTGAACGGCGGTCCGGAAACGACGCAAATCCCAGCAGGCCAACTGGTTCCGCCGACGCGTTTCAATTTTCCGTCATTCAAATTGCGCTGAACGTGCGGCGGTAACAGATCGATACGACTCTCGCAGTTTGCGCATGGATTGCCCTCGAACTCGCGTGCTAAGGTCGGCTCAAACGCTTGCACTACTTTTAAGGCTAGGCTCGATATGAAAAAACTTTTCCTGATTCCGTTGTTCGCTGCGTTGTTTTCCTTCGTTAGTGTCGGGGCATCGGCGCAAACCGTGGATACGAATTCGCCGGACGCCATGATCAAGACCGTCACCCAGCAGGTGATCGACGCGGTGCGCGCCGACAAGTCGATCCAGCAGGGCGACATTTCGCGCATCACTCGTCTCGTCAACGAAAAGATCCTGCCGTACATGGATTTCCGCCGCACCACGCAACTCGCGATGGGCCGTAACTGGCGCACGGCCTCGCCCGAGCAGCAGAACCAGGTGGTCGAGCAATTCAAGATGCTGCTGATCCGCACGTACGCGGGCGCGCTCGCGCAGGTGCGCGACCAGCAGATCCAGTACAAGCCGTTCCGCATGAATCCGGACGACACCGACACGGTGGTGCGCTCGGTGGTGATGAACAACGGCTCGCCGATCGAACTCGACTACCGTCTGTACAAGACGCCGCAAGGCTGGCGTGTGTATGACATCAATGTGCTCGGCGCATGGCTGATCCAGGCGTACCAGCAGCAGTTCAATGAGCAGATCCAGCAGAAGGGCGTCGACGGGCTGATCCAGTTCCTCACGCAGCGCAATCAGCAACTCGCCGCGGGCAAGCAGTCGTGAGCGAAGTGCTGAGCACCGTCGGGAACCGCTTCGAGAGCGGTGCAACGTTGACCCACCAGAGCGCGAAGGCGGCGCTCTCGGCGGGTTTGCAACGCATCTCGGCCGGCGCGACCGGCGTGGATTGCACGCCGCTCGCGCAGTTCGATTCATCCGCACTGGCCGTGTTTCTCGCGTGGCAGCGTGCCGCCCAAGCACGCGGCGTCAAGTTCGAGATCGTCAATCTGCCGGCTGGTCTCGCCAGTCTCGCGCATGCCTACGGCGTCGATACGCTGGTGTGTCGACCAGAGTTAGCGCTTTAGCGCTTACTCTGGTCCCATGCAACGCGAGTCGACCAGAGTTAGCGCTTTAGCGCTTACTCTGGTCCCATGCAACGCGAGTCGGCCAGAGTTAGCGCTTTGGCGCTTACTCTGGTCCCATGCAACGCGAGTCGACAAGAGCTAGCGCTTTAGCGCTTACTCTGGTCCCACGCAACGCGAGTCGGCCGGGGTAGCGCTTTCGCGCATACTCTGGTCCCATGCAATGCGAGTCGGCCGGGGTTAGCGCTTTAGCGCATACTCCGGTCCCACGCAACGCGAGTCGACCGCGGTTAGCGCTTTCGCGCATACTCCGGTCCTACGCGACGCGAGTCCCCGGGCTTCCCGCTTTGGCGCCTACGCCGCTCCCCCCACCATCGCCGCATTGACGCTCCCTCCGCGTCGCTCCCAATCCTTCCGGTCGAGTCGGGCCCGCTGATTTTTGCCCTATAATCAAACGTTTTTTGGTGCTCGTCACCGGCCCCAATTCCGTTTCTCCTAGCATTTTGTTGACCCTGCTCCGGGCTGCCTCAAGGCTCCCACAGGGTTCATTTAGGCGCTGCGATCCACGCGGCCCACAGTCATGTCAGCCATAGAAATTCGTAACGTCAAGAAGCGCTACAAGGACTTGCAGGCGCTCAAGGGCGTCAGCCTCACAGTCGAAGAAGGCGAGTTCTTCGGACTGCTCGGTCCGAACGGCGCGGGCAAGACGACGCTCATCAGCATCCTCGCCGGCCTCGCCCGCGCCGATGAAGGCAGTATCGCGGTGCGTGGCCACGACGTCGTGACCGACTTCCGCGACGCGCGCCGCGCGCTCGGCGTGGTGCCGCAGGAGCTCGTGTTCGATCCGTTTTTCACCGTCCGCGAGACCTTGCGCATCCAGTCCGGCTACTACGGCCTGCGCAACAACGACGCGTGGATCGACGAGATCATGGCCAATCTCGACCTCACCGACAAAGCCGACGCCAACATGCGCGCGCTGTCGGGCGGCATGAAGCGTCGCGTGCTGGTCGCGCAGGCGCTGGTGCACCGCCCGCCCGTGATCGTCCTCGACGAACCGACTGCGGGCGTCGACGTCGAGCTGCGTCAAACGCTGTGGAAATTCATCTCGCGCCTGAACCGCGAGGGCCACACCATCGTGCTGACCACGCACTATCTCGAAGAAGCCGAGTCGCTGTGCGACCGCATCGCGATGTTGCGGCGTGGCGAGGTGGTCGCGCTGGAGCGCACCAGCACACTGTTGCAGCGCTTTGCCGGCATGCAGCTGTTCGTGCGTTTCGCGCAGGGCGTGCTGCCTGCCGAGCTGCGTCCACTCGAAGCGGAAAGCGGCGCGGGCAACGGCAATGGCCGCCAGCATCTGCTGCGCCTCACGAGCTACGACGACGTCGAGCGGATTCTCGCGCAGTGCCGCGCAGCGGGCTGTACATTCGAAGAAATCGAGGTCCGCAAGGCCGACCTCGAAGATGTGTTCGTTCAGGTGATGAACGGTCCGGAAGTGATCGAGGGGCTTGCATGAGCGGCTACAGTGGATTCAGTACGCTGTTTTACAAGGAGTTGCTGCGGTTCTGGAAGGTGGCGTTCCAGACCGTGCTCGCACCGGTCATCACCGCGCTGCTCTATCTGACCATCTTCGGCCACGCATTGCGCGACCACGTGCAGGTTTATCCGGGCGTCGAATACACGAGCTTCCTGATTCCGGGTCTCGTGATGATGAGCGTGTTGCAGAACGCGTTCGCGAACAGTTCGTCGTCGCTGATCCAGTCGAAGATCACCGGCAACCTGGTGTTCGTGCTGCTGCCGCCGCTGTCGCACTACGAGATGTTCGCCGCCTATGTGCTCGCGGCGGTGGCGCGCGGGCTCGCGGTTGGCTTCGGCGTGTTCATCGTGACGATCTGGTTCGTGCCGGTCAGCTTCATCGCGCCGCTCTACATCATTCTGTTCGCGATTTTCGGCGCGGCGATTCTCGGCACGCTCGGTCTGATCGCCGGTATCTGGGCGGAGAAGTTCGATCAGCTCGCCGCATTCCAGAATTTTCTGATCATGCCGCTCACGTTCCTCTCGGGCGTGTTCTACTCGACGCATACGTTGCCGCCGGGCTGGCGCGAAGTGTCGCGTCTCAATCCTTTTTTCTACATGATCGACGGCTTTCGCTACGGTTTCTTCGGGATGTCGGATATCAATCCGCTCGTGAGCCTTGCGATCGTCGCCGGTTTCTTCGTGGTGCTGGCCGTGGTGGCGATGCGCATGCTCGCTTCCGGCTACAAACTGCGCCACTGATCAGGAGCTTCTCTCATGTTGCCGACTCCCGAACAGGTCAAGCAATACATTGCGGCTGGGCTCGCTTGCCAGCATCTCGAAGTCGAAGGCGACGGCCAGCACTTCTTCGCGACCATCGTGTCGCCGAGCTTCGAAGGCAAGCGTCTGATCCAGCGTCATCAACTGGTGTATGCGGCGCTCGGCGACCGCATGCGCGAAGAAATCCACGCGCTCAGCATGAAGACGCTGACGCCCGCCGAATGGCAGAACGCGTAATCTGGAAATTTAGTGCGAATTACTCAAGAAGGACGCGACGCCGGTAGCGGCGCGTCGAACACGGTCAATGCAGCCCCGGCCGAAGTCCGGGTCAATCAGGAACTGACAGGCATGGATAAACTCGTCATTGAAGGTGGCTACCCGCTGTCGGGTGAAGTCGTCGTCTCGGGTGCGAAGAACGCGGCGTTGCCGATCCTGTGCGCGGGTTTGCTCAGCGCGGAGCCGGTGCATCTGGACAACGTGCCCGACCTGCAGGACGTGCGCACGATGCTCAAGCTGCTCGGCCAGATGGGCGTGCGTATCGAGAGCGGCGAAGGCCGTGTGACACTGGACGCGTCGAAGGTCGACAACGTCGTCGCGCCGTACGAGATGGTGAAGACCATGCGTGCGTCGATCCTCGTGCTGGGCCCGCTGGTCGCGCGCTTCGGCCACGCGCGGGTGTCGCTGCCGGGCGGCTGCGCAATCGGCGCACGTCCGGTCGATCAGCACATCAAGGGCTTGCAGGCGATGGGCGCCGAAATCACGATCGAGCACGGCTTCATCGAAGCCCGCGCGAAGCGTCTGAAGGGCGCGCGCATCGTCACCGACATGATCACCGTGACCGGCACCGAAAACCTGCTGATGGCGGCGGTGCTGGCCGAAGGCGAAACGGTCATCGAGAACGCGGCGCGTGAGCCGGAAGTCGGCGATCTCGCGCATCTGCTGGTGTCGATGGGCGCGCAGATCGAAGGCATCGGCACGGATCGCCTCGTGATCCAGGGCGTCGACAAGCTGCATGGCGCGAAGCACACGGTAATTCCGGATCGCATCGAAGCCGGCACGTTCCTGTGCGCGGTGGCGGCAGCCGGCGGCGACGTCACGCTGCGTAAAGTGCGTCCGCTGATTCTCGAAGCCGTGACCGAAAAGCTGCGCGAAGCGGGCGTCACGATCGAAGAAGGCGACGACTGGATGCGCGTGCGCATGGATAAGCGTCCGAGCGCCGTCACGTTCCGCACCTCCGAATACCCCGCGTTCCCGACCGACATGCAGGCGCAGTTCATGGCGCTGAACACGATCGCGGACGGCACCTCGCAGGTCGTCGAAACGATCTTCGAGAACCGCTTCATGCACGTGCAGGAATTGAACCGCCTTGGCGCGAGCATCACGATCGACGGCAACACCGCGCTCGTGAACGGCGTCGACAAGCTGTCCGGCGCGATGGTGATGGCTACCGACCTGCGCGCGTCCGCGAGTCTCGTGATCGCCGCGTTGCGTGCCGAAGGCGAGACGCTGATCGACCGTATCTATCACCTGGATCGCGGCTACGACCGGATGGAGACCAAGCTCAACGCGATCGGCGCGAAGGTGCGCCGCGTGTCCGGGAGCCAGGCATGAGTTCGATGCCGCAAACGTCGTCGTCGCCGGCGGTGAGCGCACCGCTCACGCTGGCGCTGTCGAAAGGGCGTATCTTCGAAGAAACGCTGCCGTTGCTCGCGGCGGCCGGCATTGAAGTGGCCGAGGATCCGGAAACCTCGCGCAAGCTGATTCTGCCGACCACCGACGCGAACCTGCGCGTGATCATCGTGCGTGCCACCGACGTGCCGACCTATGTCGAATACGGCGCGGCCGACTTTGGCGTGGCGGGCAAGGACGTGCTGCTCGAGCACGGCGGCAGCGGCCTGTATCAGCCGGTCGACCTGGATATCGCGCGCTGCCGGATGTCGGTCGCGGTCGCAGCGGGTTTCGATTATGCGAAGGCTGTGCGCCAAGGCGCGCGCCTGCGGGTGGCGACCAAGTACGTTGAGACCGCACGTGAGCATTTTGCCGCCAAGGGCGTACACGTCGATCTGATCAAGCTGTACGGTTCGATGGAACTGGCGCCGCTCGTCGGCCTCGCCGATGCGATCGTCGACCTGGTGAGTTCGGGCAATACCTTGCGCGCCAACAATCTTGTCGAGGTGGAGGAGATCATGGAGATCTCGTCGCGCCTCGTCGTGAACCAGGCCGCGCTGAAACTGAAGCGCGCCGCGCTGCGGCCGATTCTCGACGCGTTCGAACGTGCGTCGAAAGCCGGCTGAACGGCGGTCCGATGATGTTGTGACCCTGCTGTTAAGCGCGCCTTACCGAAAACGGATACCCGTATGTCTATCAAGATTCGCAAACTCGATTCCACCGCTCGCGACTTCCACAAGTCGATGCATGCGGTGCTCGCGTTCGAGGCGAGCGAAGACGAAGCAATCGAGCGCTCGGTCGCGCAGATTCTGAACGATGTGAAGGCGCGCGGCGACGCGGCGGTGCTCGAGTACACGAACCGCTTCGACCGGCTCGACGCGAAGAGCGTCGCCGCGCTGGAGCTGCCGATGGCCGAGCTGGAAGCGGCGCTCGAAGGCCTGGAGCCGAGGCGCCGTGCGTCGCTCGAAGCGGCGGCGGCGCGCGTGCGCGGCTATCACGAGAAGCAGAAGATCGAGTGCGGCAGCCATAGCTGGCAGTACACCGAGGCCGACGGGACCGTGCTCGGCCAGAAGGTCACGCCGCTCGATCGCGCGGGCATCTACGTGCCGGGCGGCAAGGCTGCGTATCCGTCGTCGGTGCTGATGAACGCGATTCCGGCGCGTGTGGCCGGCGTGCGCGAAATCGTCATGGTCGTGCCCACGCCGGACGGCGTGAAGAATCCGCTGGTGCTGGCGGCCGCGCTGCTGGGCGGCGTGGATCGCGTGTTCACGATCGGCGGCGCGCAGGCGGTGGGCGCGTTGGCTTATGGCACGCAAACCGTGCCGGCGGTCGACAAGATCTGTGGCCCCGGCAACGCGTACGTCGCCTCGGCCAAGCGCCGCGTGTTCGGCACGGTCGGTATCGACATGATCGCCGGGCCGTCGGAAATTCTCGTGCTGTGCGACGGCACCACCGACCCGCGCTGGGTCGCGATGGACCTGTTCTCGCAAGCCGAGCACGACGAACTCGCACAATCCATCCTGCTATGCCCGGACGACACGTTCATCGCCCGCGTGCATGACGCGATCAACGAATTGCTGCCGACCATGCCGCGCCAGGACGTGATCCGCGCGTCGCTCGAAGGGCGCGGCGCGCTGATCAAGGTGCGCGACATGGCCGAAGCCTGCGCCATCGCCAACGACATCGCCCCGGAGCACCTCGAGATCTCCGCGCTGGAGCCGCATCAGTGGGGCCAGCTGATTCGCCATGCGGGCGCGATCTTCCTCGGCCGCTACACCAGCGAGAGCCTCGGCGACTACTGCGCGGGGCCGAATCACGTGCTGCCAACGTCGCGTACCGCACGGTTCTCGTCGCCGCTGGGCGTCTACGATTTCTTCAAGCGCTCGAGCGTGATCGAAGTCAGCGCGGAAGGCGCGCAGACACTCGGCGAGATCGCCGCTGAACTCGCGTATGGCGAAGGCCTGCAGGCGCATGCCCGCAGCGCCGAATACCGGATGCGGCAAAACAGCAACGATCGCGGCTAGGAGCGGTGGGGGCGCGGCGACTCTGACACGGAAGAGAAGCGGGCAGCCAGCGAGCGGGTGCCCGCACACTTCAGCGACGGATTGCGCGCGCTCGTTGCTCCTCCCGTTCATTACGAGAATAGAGACCAACCAGGGCGGCCCGTGCGCCGCCGATGCCCGGCCGGCATCTTCCTTCGCGGCCGGTTCCATACAGCTATGACGACACCACAAGACATCATCCGCCGCGACGTGCTCGCGATGACGAGCTATCCGGTTCCGGACGCCACGGGCTTCATCAAGCTCGACGCGATGGAAAACCCGTTTCCGCTGCCGCCGGTGCTGGCCGCGCATCTGGGCGAGCATCTCGCCGGCGTCGCACTGAACCGCTACCCGGCGCCGCGCCCGGACGCGCTAATCGAAAAGATCAAGCGCGTGATGGGCGTGCCGGCCGGCTGCGACGTGCTGCTCGGCAACGGTTCGGATGAAATCATCAGCATGGTGTCGGTCGCGTGCGCGAAGCCGGGTGCGAAGGTGCTCGCGCCAGCGCCGGGTTTCGTGATGTACCAGATGTCGGCGAAGCTGGCGAATCTCGAATTCGTGGGCGTGCCATTGAACGCGGACTTCACGCTCGACACCGAAGCGATGCTCGCCGCGATCGCTGAGCACGAACCCGCGATCGTCTATCTCGCGTATCCGAACAACCCTACCGGCACGCTCTTCGACGACGCCGACATGGAACGCATCATCGCCGCGGCGGGCAAGAGCCTCGTGGTGATCGACGAGGCGTATCAACCGTTCGCCCAGCAAAGCTGGCTGCCTCGCGCCGACGCGTTCGACAACGTCGTTGTGATGCGCACGGTGTCCAAGCTCGGCCTCGCCGGCATCCGTCTCGGCTACCTGGTCGGCAAGCCCGCGTGGCTGACCGAGTTCGACAAAGTGCGGCCGCCGTACAACACCAACGTGCTGACGCAGGCTGCCGCCGATTTTCTGCTCGACCACGTCGACGTGCTCGATGCGCAAGCCGCGCAGTTGCGCGAAGAACGCACGAAACTCGCGCAGGCGGTGGCCGCGTTGCCGGGCGCGCAAGTGTTCCCGAGCGCCGGCAACTTCCTGCTGGTGCGCGTGCCCGATGCGTCCGTTACGTTCGAAACCCTGCTCACCGCGCGGGTTCTGATCAAAAACGTGAGTAAAATGCATCCATTGCTGGGCAATTGCGTGCGTTTGACCGTCGGGTCGCCGGAGGAGAATGCGCAATTGCTGGCCGGTCTGAAGCTCGTGCTGCACTGAACGAACGGCGCTGCCGTTTTCCCACCCCACACTACTATCGCTTTCTAGCTAGATTCGAGGAATTACCATGCGCCTTGCGGAAGTCGTTCGCAACACCAGCGAAACGCAGATCCGTGTGAAGATCAATCTGGACGGCACCGGTCAGCAGAAGCTGGCCACCGGTGTGCCGTTTCTGGACCACATGCTCGACCAGATCGCACGGCATGGTCTGTTCGACCTCGAGATCGAAGCGCATGGCGACTTGCATATCGATGACCATCACACGGTCGAAGACACCGGTATCACGCTCGGCCAAGCCGTCGCAAAGGCGATCGGCGACCGCAAGGGCATCCGCCGTTACGGTCATTCGTACGTGCCGCTCGACGAAGCGCTGTCGCGCGTCGTGATCGACTTTTCCGGCCGTCCGGGCCTCGAATTCCACGTACCGTTCACGCGCGCGCGCATTGGCACGTTCGACGTCGATCTGTCGATCGAGTTTTTCCGCGGCTTCGTGAATCACGCGGGCGTCACGCTGCATATCGACAACCTGCGCGGCCTGAACGCTCACCATCAGATGGAAACGGTGTTCAAGGCATTTGGCCGGGCGTTGCGTATGGCGACGGAAATGGACGAACGCGCGGCGGGCCAGATTCCGTCGACCAAGGGCAGCCTTTAAGCCTAACCAAGCCGCATTCAGCCGCTCAACTTCAGACGACTCATTGACCAGCACCGCGCGTCGGCCGGCCGTCGTTCGGCGCTGGACCTCACCGTCGATCGATTGACGGCGTTGCCGCCAAATTTGAAATGAAAACTTCGATAGCGATTGTGGATTACGGAATGGGCAACCTGCGTTCGGTTGCCCAGGCATTGCGCAAGGCTGCGCCGGAAGCGGACGTGGCGATCGTCGACCGGCCGGAGGCGATCCGCGCGGCCGACCGCGTGGTGCTGCCCGGCCAGGGCGCGATGCCCGATTGCATGCGCAGTCTCGGCGAGTCCGGCTTGCAGGAAGCCGTGATCGAGGCGTCGCGCAGCAAGCCGTTGATGGGCGTGTGCGTCGGCGAGCAGATGCTGTTCGACTGGAGCGCGGAAGGCGATACGCCGGGCCTGGGCCTGCTGCCGGGCAAGGTACTGCGCTTCGACCTTGAAGGCCAGGTGCAGGACGACGGCTCGCGCTTCAAGGTCCCGCAAATGGGCTGGAACCGCGTGCGCCAGGCGCAGCCGCATCCGCTGTGGGACGGCGTCACGGACAACGCGTTCTTCTATTTCGTGCACAGCTACTACGTGCAGCCGGACAACGCGGCTCATACGGCGGGCGAAACGGTGTACGGCGTGCCCTTTACCTCGGCGGTGGCGCGCGATAACATCTTCGCCACCCAATTTCACCCGGAAAAGAGCGCCGACGCGGGGCTGCGCGTGTATCGCAACTTCGTGCACTGGAACCCGTGAGCGCCTTTTTTCATCCGGTTGTCACGCGCCATTGCGCCGCAAATGCGGCGGTTGCCGCGCGCCGTAACCGCAGCACTGCGATTTCGCTTGCAAAGGACGCTCAGCAAGGGCGTCGAAAGACTTGTACTAAACTAGCGAAACGGCGTTTTGACGGACTGTCTCATCAGCCGCTGCCGCCGACCTTCAACCCCTTCCCAGACAACACCCGATTGCTATGCTGCTGATTCCCGCCATCGACCTGAAAGACGGTCAGTGTGTACGCCTCAAGCAAGGCGATATGGACCAGGCGACGATATTTTCCGAGGAACCGGCGGCGATGGCCCGACATTGGGTCGAGCGTGGCGCCCGCCGTTTGCACCTCGTCGACCTGAATGGCGCGTTTGCCGGCAAGCCGAAGAATGAAGAGGCGATCCGGGCGATCATCGAGGAAGTGGGCGGCGAGATTCCCGTGCAACTGGGCGGCGGTATCCGTGACCTGAACACCATCGAGCGCTATCTCGACGATGGTCTGTCGTACGTGATCATCGGCACCGCGGCGGTGAAGAATCCCGGCTTCCTGCAGGATGCGTGCACGGCGTTCGGTGGCCACATCATCGTCGGGCTGGATGCGAAAGACGGCAAGGTCGCGACCGACGGCTGGAGCAAGCTGACCGGCCACGAAGTTGCCGATCTCGCGCGCAAGTTCGAGGACTACGGCTGCGAATCGATCATCTACACCGACATCGGCCGCGACGGCATGCTGCAAGGCATCAACATCGAAGCGACGGTGCGCCTCGCGCGCGCGGTGAAGATTCCGGTGATCGCGAGCGGCGGTCTGTCGAACCTCGCCGATATCGAATCGCTGTGCGAAGTCGAAGACGAAGGCATTGAAGGCGTGATTTGCGGCCGTGCGATCTACTCGGGCGATCTCGACTTCGCGGCGGCGCAGACACTCGCGGACCGGCTGCGCGAATCGGACGACGCGTAACCCCGCTTCGGGCTCGCGGCGAGGCCCCGAGCCTGGGCCGTCGCGGTGGCCCGATCGTGCTTCGTCCGCAGCGGACGCGGTGCTTCGTCCGCGGAACAACACGTCGCGCGTCGCGGCCGCGCTTTACTCGCGGCGTGATCCAGCCTCGGCAGCCTCGCGGCTGGTCGCGCCGGCATAGCGCCGCAAGCCCCCGGGTGAGCGGCCTCATCAGCGGTATTGGCAGAATTGCAAGATCATGGCTCTAGCTAAACGCATCATCCCCTGTCTCGACGTCACGGCCGGACGCGTGGTCAAGGGCGTCAACTTCGTCGAACTGCGCGATGCGGGCGACCCCGTCGAAATCGCCCGCCGTTACGACGATCAGGGCGCCGACGAACTCACCTTCCTCGACATCACCGCCACCTCCGATCAGCGCGATCTGATCCTGCCGATCATCGAAGCGGTCGCCTCGCAGGTGTTCATTCCGCTGACGGTCGGCGGCGGCGTGCGCGCCGTCGAAGACGTGCGGCGCCTCCTGAACGCGGGCGCGGACAAGATCAGTATGAACTCGTCGGCGGTCGCGAATCCGCAACTCGTCAAAGACGCGACCGACAAATACGGCTCGCAGTGCATCGTCGTCGCGATCGATGCGAAACGCGTGTCCGCGGACGGCGAGCCGCCGCGCTGGGAAGTCTTCACGCATGGCGGGCGCAAGGCCACCGGCCTCGAAGCAGTCGAATGGGCGCGCAAGATGGCCGAACTCGGTGCCGGCGAAATCCTGCTGACCAGCATGGACCGCGACGGCACCAAGAGCGGCTTCGACCTCGCGCTCACGCGCGCGGTGTCGGACGCGGTGCCGGTTCCGGTGATCGCGTCGGGCGGCGTGGGCAACCTGCAGCATCTGGCCGACGGCATCAGGAACGGGCACGCGGACGCGGTGCTGGCCGCGAGCATCTTCCACTACGGCGAGCATACCGTGGGCGAGGCCAAGCGCTTCATGGCCGATCAAGGCATTTCGGTGAGGTTGTGACGTGGTGAATCCCTCGGCAGTGAATTGGCTCGACAAGGTCAAGTGGGACGCGAACGGCCTTGTGCCGGTGATCGCGCAGGAAGCGTCGACCAACGACGTGCTGATGTTCGCGTGGATGAACCGCGAAGCGCTGGCGAAGACCATCGAATTGGGCCGTGCGGTGTACTTCTCGCGCTCGCGTCAGCGCCTGTGGTTCAAGGGCGAGGAGTCCGGCCACGTGCAGCATGTGCACGAAGTGCGGCTCGATTGCGACGAAGACGTCGTGCTGCTGAAGGTGGAGCAGGTCTCTGGCATCGCGTGCCACACCGGCCGCCACTCGTGCTTTTTCCAGAAATTCGAAGGCTCGGTGGATGATGGCGACTGGCTCGCCGTCGATCCCGTGCTGAAAGACCCCGAACACATCTACAAATGACGCAATCCACCCAAACCACGTCGTCTACCGCCGATACCTTGCTGCGCCTCGCGGCGATCATCGACAGCCGTAAGGGCGGCGACCCGGACGTTTCCTACGTCTCGCGCCTGTTCCATAAGGGCGATGACGCGGTGCTCAAGAAGATCGGCGAAGAGGCCACCGAAGTCGTGCTGGCCGCCAAGGACGCGCGCCACGGCGGTGCGCCGAAGGCGCTCGTTGGCGAGGTCGCGGACCTGTGGTTCCATTGCCTCGTGATGCTGTCGCACTTCGATCTGAGTCCGGCGGATGTCCTCGCCGAACTCGAGCGCCGCGAAGGCCTGTCGGGCATCGAGGAAAAGGCGCTGCGCAAGAGCCGCGAACGCGAACAGAACGGCGATTGATCGGCCGGCCCGGCCTGAAGCCGCGCGCAGGCGCCCATATTGCACTGAATTCGCATCTGAGCGCATCATCGGGAGGACGCAAGCATGGAACAGCCGAACGAGAGCTACCCGCCGCCGGTTTATCGCCACGCGATGGAGCCGGAACGCGAACGCAGTCTACGCACGCTCACTCACGTGCTTTATGCGCTATACGCGGTCCACTGGCTGACAGGCGGTCTGACGATCCTGATCGCAATCATCATCAACTACGTGAAGCGGCCCGACGTGGCGGGCACGCCGTACGAAGCCCACTTCGAATGGCAGATCCGCTCCTTCTGGCTGTGTCTGCTCGGTTACGCAATCGGCGCCATGCTGCTGCTCGTGGTGATAGGCATTCCGGTTCTGTGGGCGGTCAGCATCTGGATGTTGTACCGTATTATCAAGGGCTGGCTGTATCTGTACGATAACAAGCCGCTTGCGAATCCGCGTGCCTGGGTCTGAGCGTAGTGCGCCCGTTTATCGGGCTTTGCTCGAATTCTGCAGCGTCGCTTCGCGCTCCAGTCATACCGCGTCAGGAATACGATGAGTCACGATCCGAACTGCCTTTTCTGCAAGATCGCCGCTGGCGAGATTCCGTCGACCAAAGTCCACGAAGACGAAGAGTTCGTTGCCTTCCGCGACATCCATCCGGCCGCCGACACGCATGTGCTGGTGATCCCGCGCAAGCATATCGCCACGCTGTCGAATTGCACCGAAAGCGATGCGACTCTCCTTGGTAGAATGATTGTTTTGGTGGCGCGTCTGGCCGACCAGCTCGGGGTTGCCTACACCGGCGGCGAAACGGGTTTTCGCACGGTAATCAACACCGGTCCCGGCGGCGGACAGGAGGTATATCACCTGCATGCGCACATTCTCGCGGGACCGCGCCCCTGGCGACGGATGGGCTGACGCAAAAGCGGGGTCACACGCGTCGGCTGCGAGTTTTGGTCGTGGACAATAGCGCGGCTGTCGTTTTTAAGCACTGTAATAACGACGACGCGACGGTTCGGCCACAATGACATTCGCCCTGTCGCCGGTTGAATCGGAACAGTCCGCGGCCACGTATAGAGGAAGCGCAAGCGACAGAGCAAGCGCACGCGCTTCGGTCGCCGCAAGGCGCATGAATTTTTTACCGCATCGCGGTGCGGTGTCGGGGTTAAGGAGAGTAGTCATGGGTTCGTTGAGCATTTGGCATTGGCTGATCGTGTTGTTGATCGTGGCACTCGTGTTCGGCACGAAGAAGCTGCGCAACATCGGCGCCGACTTGGGCGGCGCGGTGAAGGGCTTCAAGGAAGGCGTGAAGGAAGCCGAAACGCCGGCAGGTGACGCGCAGCAGCGCGAACTGCCGCGCAACGGCGCGGTGGATGTGGAGGCGAAGGAAAAAGCGCCGCGTTCTGGCGATTACCGCTAAGCCGCGGCTCATCCGCGTTACTGACGGACATTCCACTTCATGCTGGACCTCGGTCTAACCAAGATGGCGCTGATCGGCGTCGTCGCGCTGGTCGTACTCGGACCGGAGCGCCTGCCACGCGTTGCCCGCACGGCTGGCGCGCTGTTCGGCCGCGCGCAGCGGTATATCAACGACGTGAAGTCCGAAGTCACGCGCGAAATCGAGCTCGACGAATTGCGGCGCATGAAGACCGAGTTCGAAACGGCCGCGAGCAATGTCGAAACCTCCGTTCAGGACAATCTGCGCAAGCACGAGAGCGAACTGAACGACGCGTGGAACAGCGGCACGTCGGTGTCGCCGAGCATTGCCGGCGGCGCGCTGGAAGACGCCGGCAATTCGTCGTGGCACAGCAGCACGCCGGCCACGGCGCCCAGGCGCAAGAACTGGCGCGTCAAGCAGACCGCCATGCCCACCTGGTACAAACGCGCCACCACGCGTCGCACGCGCGTGCAATCGGGGGCGGCGCGTGTCGCGCGGCATACGCCCGCCACCCTGCGTCGTCCGACGCGGTTCTTCTGATGATCAGAACGACAATCTCTAACCGAGGGCCGGTGTGAGCGACCCCCAGCATACCCAGAACGAAGGCACTGAAGAGACCTTCATTTCGCACCTCGTCGAATTGCGCGACCGCATCATCCGCGCGGGCCTTGCCGTCATCGTGGTGTTCATCGGACTCGTCTATTGGGCGCCGGACATTTTCCGGCTGCTGGCACGTCCTCTGATGCAGAACCTGCCGAAGGACGGCAAGATGATCGTCACCGACGTCACCGGCTCGTTTTTCGTGCCGATGAAGGTGACGATGCTGGTCGCGTTCGTGATCGCGCTGCCCATCGTGCTGTACCAGATCTGGGCGTTCGTCGCGCCGGGGCTTTATCAGCACGAGAAGAAGCTGGTGGGGCCGCTCGTCGCCAGCAGCTACACGCTGTTCCTGTGCGGGATGGCGTTCGCGTACTTCGTGGTGTTCCCGACCATCTTCCGCGTGATGGCGCACTACAACGCGCCGCTCGGCGCGGAAATGACCACCGACATCGACAACTACCTGAGCTTCGTACTGACGATGTTCATCGCGTTCGGCGTGACATTCGAAGTGCCGATCGTCGTCGTGCTGCTGGTTCGCATGAACGTGGTCACGTTGAAGAAGCTCAAGGAGATCCGGCCGTATGTGATCGTCGGCGCGTTCGTGATCTCGGCCGTGGTGACGCCGCCGGACGTGTTCTCGCAACTGATCCTGGCGATTCCGCTGATCGTGCTGTACGAAGCGGGGATCATTGCTGCGCGCCTGATTGTCCGCAAGCAGCCGATCGTGGTCGAAGACGCGAGTTCTCCGCCGGGTTGAATTGCCACCCGCCGGGGCTTGCAGGAAATCAGGACCCGCGCAAAGCAAAAAGGGCAGCCCGTCGCGGACTGCCCTTTTTGCTTCCGGGGCCGGCGGGTCGCTCGCTATGCCCTGCGCGACCCGCTGCGTACTTTCCTCTGCCTTAGCCTGCGTCGTCGTCCTGGTCGCCGCCGCCGTTATCTTCGACCGGCTGCTTCGGCGGGGGCGGGCGCTTGCCGATCGTCACGTCCAGATCGATCTCGCGTCCCTTGCGCACCAGATGCACCTTCGCGGCCGTGCCCGGCTTGATCTGCGCGATGACGTTCAGCAAGCGCGTGGTGTCGGTGATTTCCTGGCCGTTCACGCTTATCAGGATGTCGCCCGGCTTGACGCCCGCGCGGTCGGCAGGGCCGCCCTTCAGCACGCCCGCAACGATCGCGCCCGACTTCTGATCGAGCCCGAACGACTCCGCGATCTCCGGCGTGACGTCCTGCGGCTCGACGCCGATCCAGCCGCGCGTGACCGTACCCGTGGTGATGATGCTCTCCAGCACGCTGCGCGCGGTCGACACGGGGATCGCAAAGCCGATGCCGAGCGAGCCACCCGAGCGCGAATAGATCGCCGTGTTGATGCCGAGCAGGTTGCCGTTCTCGTCGACGAGAGCGCCGCCCGAGTTGCCCGGGTTGATCGCCGCGTCGGTCTGAATGAAGTTTTCGAACGTGTTGATGCCGAGGTGATTGCGCCCGAGTGCGCTGACGATGCCCATCGTCACCGTCTGGCCGACGCCGAACGGATTGCCGATCGCGAGCACCACGTCGCCGACGCGCGTCTGGTCCATGCGGCCCAGCGTGATGGTAGGCAGGTTGGTCATGTTGACCTTGAGCACGGCCAGATCCGTTTCAGGATCGATGCCGATCACCTTGGCGTTGGTGGTGCGGCCGTCGGCCAGGGCGATTTCGATCTGATCGGCGCCGTCCACGACGTGCTGGTTCGTTAGAATGTAACCTTCCGAACTCACTATCACCCCGGAGCCGAGGTTGGATGCCGGTTGCTCCTGCTGATTGCGTTTGTTCTTGTCGCCGAAGAAATAACGGAACAGCGGATCTTTCGCGCGCGGATCGGGCGGCAGTGAGCCATCCTTGCTGGAGAACACATTGACGACCGCGGGCATGGCCTTTTGCGCGGCGTCCGCGTATGACGCCTGGGCGGGGCCGCTGCCGATGCCTGGCGCCACTTCCCGCAGGGCGACGATCGGTTCGGCGAGTTGCTTGCCGAATTGCCCTTGACGCTGGAGCCACTGCGGTTTGAGGGTCGCAATGATGAACATCAGCGCCAACAGCACAGTCACCGCTTGGGCAAAGAACAGCCAAAAGCGTCTAAGCATCTGAAGACTAGAGGTTTATATGGATCGGATCGAACTTGAATTGTACTTGAACAATCTTCTTGAAACCGCGCGCTTCAAGGACTATTGCCCCAATGGATTGCAGGTCGAAGGGCGACGCCGGATCAATAAACTCGCGACCGGCGTGACCGCGTCAGTGGCCTTCCTGGAGGCCGCGCTCGACTGGGGCGCGGACGCCGTGCTGGTCCACCACGGCTACTTCTGGCGCAACGAAGCGCCGCAGATCACCGGGCGCAAACATGCGCGCCTGAAACTGCTGATCGGCAATGACCTGAACCTGTTCGCCTATCACCTGCCGCTCGACGACCACCCCGAATTCGGCAACAACGCGCAGATCGGCGCGAAGATGGGCTGGATCAGCGACGCTCGCTTCGGCGAGAACGGTCTCGGCTGGCTCGCCACTTTTCCGATGCCGATCACGCTCGCACACTTCACTGCGGAAATCGAGCAGACACTCGGCCGCACGCCGCTCGTGTTCGGCGATCCGGACCGCGAACTGCGGCGCGTGGGCTGGTGCACGGGCGCCGCGCAAGGCATGTTCGACGCGGCGATCGACGCGGGCGCCGACGTCTACCTGACCGGCGAAGTCTCGGAGTCAATAATGCATACATCGGCGGAGAGCGGCGTCGCGTTTCTCGCGGCCGGACACCATGCAACCGAGCGCTTCGGCGTGCAGGCGGTGGGCAAGCACCTGTCCGAGCAGTTCGATATGGAACACCTCTTTATCGATATCCCTAATCCAGTTTGAATTGCGATTTGCATTAAAGAAGAAAAAGGCACGAATAACGCAGAGGGCACTTAAAAGGAAGTAAAAAAAGTTTGCGATCCGTACGGAGAAACCCTGAGTTATCAAGGGCTTCGCACGGTTTTTGGCAATCGGCCCTTGTAAATGGCGACTCCATTCGCGCAAACTAGCGGCGGTAGAAGCGACGTGAAGGAAAAATCCAACTCAGAAGTGGGGCGTGTGATGCGAGACAAGGAAGATGAACGCGTCGTCGACGGCAGCCGCCGTAACTGGCTGGTAGCGACGACCGTAGCAGGTGGCATCGGAGGTGTTGCCATTGTCGTACCCTTTGTTAGTTCGTTTGCACCATCTGAAAAGGCCAAGGCAGCAGGCGCCCCGGTCGAAGTCGATATCGGCAATCTCAAGCCCGGCGACATGATGACCGTCGCCTGGCGTGGCAAGCCGGTGTGGATCATCAACCGCACCGACCAGATGCTCGCCGACGTCCAGAAAGCCGATAACCAGGTAGCGGATCCTCTCAGCAAGAATCCCTTTTCGATGCCGTTACCGGAGTACTGCAACAACGAATTCCGTTCACGCGCCGAGAACAAGCATCTTCTAGTCGCCGTCGCCGTGTGCACCCATCTGGGCTGCACGCCGACGCCGCGCTTCCAGCCGGGCGCGCAGCCCAATCTTCCGGACGACTGGCCAGGCGGCTTCCTGTGCCCGTGCCACGGCTCGACCTACGACATGGCCGGCCGGGTCTTCAAGAACAAACCCGCGCCGCAAAACCTCGATATCCCGCGCTTCATGTTCACGTCGGCCACCGGCCTCGTGATTGGGAAGGACGAGAAAGGAGAAGCGTAATGGCGAGCGACCACGAAGTAGAGACGACCGGGCTGGTCGGCTGGATCGACCGGCGCTTCCCGATGACCTCCACCTGGAAGAAGCACGTTTCCGAGTACTACGCGCCGAAGAACTTCAACTTCTGGTACTTCTTCGGTTCGCTCGCGCTGCTGGTGCTGGTCAACCAGATCGTCACCGGCATCTTCCTCACGATGAACTACAAACCCGACGCGACGCTTGCGTTCTCGTCGGTCGAGTACATCATGCGCGAGGTGCCGTGGGGCTGGCTGATCCGCTATATGCACTCCACCGGCGCGTCGATGTTTTTCGTCGTGGTGTATCTGCACATGTTCCGCGGGCTGCTGTACGGCTCGTACCGCAAGCCGCGCGAACTGGTGTGGATCTTCGGCTGCCTGATCTTCCTGAGCCTCATGGCCGAGGCGTTCTTCGGCTATCTGCTGCCATGGGGGCAGATGTCGTTCTGGGGCGCGCAGGTGATCGTCAACCTGTTCTCGGCGATCCCGTTCATCGGCCCGGATCTGTCGCTGTGGATTCGCGGCGACTACGTGGTCTCGGACGTCACGCTGAACCGCTTCTTCGCGTTTCACGTGATCGCGATTCCGCTGGTGCTCGTGGGCCTCGTGATCGCCCACCTGGTCGCGTTGCATGAAGTGGGGTCGAACAATCCGGACGGCATCGAGATCAAGGCGAAGAAAGGCCCGGACGGCGTGCCGCTCGACGGCATTCCGTTCCACCCGTTCTACTCGGTGCACGACTTCATGGGCGTGACGGTGTTCCTGCTGATCTTCGCGGCGATCATCTTCTTCGCGCCGGAGATGGGCGGCTACTTCCTCGAAGCCAACAACTTCGTGCCGGCCAATCCGCTGCAGACGCCGCCGGAAATCGCGCCGGTGTGGTACTTCACAGCCTTCTACGCGATGCTGCGCGCCACCACCGATCCGTTCAAGATCGTGCTGATGATCGTGATCGCGCTGCTCGGCCTGCTCGCGCTGGTGCGCGCGCGCGGCAAGTGGAAGCTCGGCTTGCCCGCGCTCGCGGTGCTGGTGATACTGGCGATGGCCTTCACCGAGTCGAAGTTCTGGGGCGTGGTGGTGATGGGCAGCGCGGTGATCTCGCTGTTCTTCCTGCCGTGGCTCGACCACTCGCCGGTGAAATCGATCCGCTACCGGCCCTTTTTTCACAAGGTGTTCTACGGGATCTTCGTGCTCGCTTTCCTGACGTTGGGCTTCCTTGGCACCAGGCCGCCGTCGCCTGCCTCGACGTTGATTGCTCAGGTGTGCGCGCTGATCTACTTCGCGTTTTTCCTCGGCATGCCGTTCTGGACGCGGCTTGGCAAGTTCAAGCAGCCGCCCGAACGCGTGCGGTTCAAGCCTCACTAATCGCGAGCCAGGAGAACACGAAATGAAGAAACTGCTTTCGACGTGCGCGCTAATCGGCGCGACACTGCTCGCGGTGCTGGCCGCTCCGGCTCACGCGGACGAGAATTTCCATCTCGACCGCGCGCCGGATAACGCGGAGAATTTCGCTTCTTTGCAGCACGGCGCGCAATTGTTTGTAAACTACTGCCTGAATTGCCACAGTGCGAGTCTGATGCGCTACAACCGCCTGACCGATATCGGCATCGCGCCGAGCGAAATTCAGGCGAACCTGCTCTTCACCACCGACAAGGTCGGCAACACGATGACCGTGGCGATGCGCCCGGACGACGCGAAAGCGTGGTTCGGGGCGGCGCCGCCGGATCTGTCGGTGGAAGCGCGGGCGCGAGGCAAGGACTGGCTCTACACGTATTTGCGCAGTTTTTATCGCGACAATACGCGGCCCACCGGCTGGAACAATCTGGTGTATGAGAACGTGAGCATGCCTCACGTGCTGTGGCAGCTTCAGGGGCAACGTGCAGCGAAGTTCGGTGACGAAACGGACGAAAAAACTGGCGAGACGGTACACAAATTTGTCGGCTTCCAGCAGCTCACTCCGGGGACGATGTCGCCGGTAGATTATGATTCTGCTGTGGCCGACCTCGTGTCGTACCTGTCATGGATGTCCGAACCGACGCAGAAAACCCGCAAACAGCTTGGCGTGTGGGTGCTGCTGTTCCTCGGTATCCTGAGCTTTTTCGCCTGGCGACTGAACGCCGCGTACTGGAAACATATCAAATAATCACGCCGTCACCCGGCGTGGGGCCGGCGCCAGGAGAAACCTGCTGAACGGTTTTTCCGTGCGCTGGCCCTTCAGCTTTTTGAGGAAACGTAAACATGATGGTTCTGTATTCCGGCACAACTTGCCCGTTCTCCCAGCGTTGCCGGCTGGTGTTGTTCGAAAAGGGCATGGACTTCGAAATCCGCGACGTCGACCTGTTTAACAAGCCGGAAGACATCGCCGTGATGAATCCGTATGGTCAAGTGCCGATTCTCGTCGAACGGGACCTGATTCTGTACGAATCGAACATCATCAACGAGTACATCGACGAGCGCTTCCCGCATCCGCAACTGATGCCGGCCGATCCGGTGCAGCGCGCCCGCGCCCGTCTGTTCCTGCTGAACTTCGAAAAGGAACTGTTCGTGCACGTCGGCACGCTCGAAAACGAGAAGGGCAAGGCCGCCGAGAAGAATCACGAGAAGGCCCGTCTCGCGATCCGCGATCGCCTGACGCAGCTCGCGCCGATCTTCCTGAAGAACAAGTACATGCTCGGCGAAGAGTTCTCGATGCTCGACGTCGCGATCGCACCGCTCCTGTGGCGTCTGGATCACTACGGCATCGAGCTGTCGAAGAACGCTGCACCGCTGATGAAGTACGCCGAGCGCATTTTCAGCCGCCCGGCTTATATCGAAGCGCTGACGCCTTCGGAAAAGGTGATGCGTCGTTGAGTTTGGCTTTGGGGTGAGGGCGCCGCGCAGCTCGTTGCGCGGGCCCAAGCCCGGTAAGAGGACTGTTGATGCAAGAGATTTCCACGAAGCCTTACCTGCTGCGCGCGCTCTACGAGTGGTGCACGGACAACGGCTATACGCCGCACATCGCGGTCCGGGTCGACAATCAGACGCGCGTGCCGCGTCAGTTCGTGCGCGACAACGAGATCGTGTTGAACATCAGCTTCGAGGCGACCAGCCAGTTGCAGATGGGCAACGAGTGGATCGAGTTCAGCGCGCGTTTTTCCGGCAAGTCGCACAAGATCGAGGTGCCGGTCGCGAATATTCTCGCGATCTATGCGCGCGAAAACGGCCAGGGTATGGCGTTTCCGGTCGAGTCGGCGGGCGGCGAAGCGCAGGATTCCGGCGCCGATGCGGTCCCGGCGGACGAGGCCGCAGCGCCGGCTGCGCCCGCAGCGCCGCGCGCGGTCGAGACGTCGCCGGCGAGTGACGCAACTGCGACGAAGGCGGATAGCGCGACGAACGTCCCCCAGCCGGACGATGATGGTTCGAAAGGTGGCGGAAGGGCTCGCCTCAAGATCGTAAAATGAAGTAGAATCACGGCCTCATGCCGGCTTAGCTCATCAGGTAGAGCGCTTGACTTGTAATCATGAGGTGGCGGGTTCGAGTCCTGCAGCCGGCACCAGTAGTACGAAACGGGGTTTCTGTTCAATCAGAAACCCCGTTTTTTTATTTGCGGGTCCGCAATTCAATTCACTGGCGTGCGATTAACCTGATCCTGCCGGGATGCACAAATGGTCGTATTGCGGATGGAAACGAGCTTGAATGCGTTGAACGCCAAAAGATGGCTAATGGCGATTAAACGTTAAAAAGACGAGTTGCGGACCGCGACGGGTCCGCAACTGAAGGACGGCCTATTTGTCTGACTGGGGCGCTAGGCGGACTATCACGCCGCGCCACTTTTGATCTCTCAGGTTCTTTTTTCAGCCATATTGTTACTAGTGAGAACTATACCGAGAGGATACGCGTCTGTCTATTTGCTCATTGAAGTCGATGTTAAAACGTCGCGTTACGCAATAGGCAGTCGATTCTCTATTTATGCATTTTGCATATTCTCGGCATTAAAGCTTTTCTGTCCCACAAAATGAATATTGGATCAGCGTCGAGAAAACGACGTGTATCGGCAATTGTCGTCGCAGGCCGGCTTGGTGATTGAAGTGCCTTTGCGTGCGATGGCGCCGACAGCACGGTGCGGGATCGCTCACGCCTTTCGCCATCAAGGCCGCCGGTTGGTCTTATCGAGCCTTTGCGCACAGTATCGGTGAGACCGCCAACGGCTCAAAATCACCATATCTCTTTCACCTTGTCGATTGTGGATTTTTTTGTCCACATTTCGTACGCCGACGCCCCGCTCCAATCCCGCCCGTCCGCGAATAGCGCACCGTGAAACCGCGCGACAGAGGTACTATTCGGGCGTCAGTCGGCATCGCTAACAAGTACTCCGGCGGGCCGCGCCCCCAACGACGCAACGTTTTCCGCACGTCGCTTCCGCAACACCGATCCCACCTCACCATGACCAGCCCCGCAACCATTACCTGGCCCGAAGCCGACGGCCCCCGCACCGCACGCTGGCGTTCCGAAGCCGCCGTGCCGCCGCCCAAACGTGTCATCGTCGCTGACGACCGTACCACCGCCGACTCGGCCTACCGCCTCGCCTGCGAAGGCACCGCGCTGCTGTGGAACGGCGACTTCCAGAACGCTCGTCAGTTGCTCCAGGCGGTCACGCGCCGGCTCGAGCGCAAACCGCGCAAGCACGGCGAAACGCCGGTCGACGCGTTCAACCTGCATCGTCAGGCGCAGTCGCAACGCGCGCGCACGCTCGGCATGATCCTGATTCCGCTCGACGCCGCTTACGGGATTCCACTGCGCCGCGCACCCGACGTGCAACAGGCCTGTACGGAAACCTACGGCCCGCCCAACGACGAGGCGTCGGTCGTGTCGCTGCGCGAACTGCTCGGTCTGATTGGCGCGTTTGAGTGGCGCAAGAAGGGTGTCGAGATTCCCGCGCTCGGCGAGCGCATCCATCCCCACTACGGCGTGTTTTCGCCGGTGCGTGGTGAGTACGTTGATCTCGTCGCGCGCACGCCGCTGCCGTCGCTGAACAAGGCGTTCGATATCGGCACCGGGACCGGCGTGTTGGCCGCGCTGCTCGCCAAACGCGGCGTAAAGAAAATCGTCGCAACCGATCAGGATCCGCGAGCGCTCGCCTGTGCGCGCGCGAACCTCACGCGCCTCGGCTACGACCAGCAGGTCGAGGTCGTGCAGGCGGATCTGTTTCCCGAAGGCCGGGCGCCGCTCGTCGTGTGCAATCCTCCATGGGTGCCGGCAAGACCCGCCTCACCGATCGAATATGCGGTCTACGATCCGGAAAGCCGCATGCTGCTCGGCTTCCTGAAGGGCCTCGCGGAGCATTTGTCGCCGGGCGGAGAGGGCTGGCTGATCCTGTCGGATTTCGCCGAGCATCTCGGCTTGCGGTCGCGCGAATGGCTGCTTGCCGCAATCGAAAAGGCCGGACTGACGGTGGTGGGACGCGAGGATATTCGCCCGCTCCATCCGAAGTCGACCGATGAGACCGATGCGCTACACGCGGCGCGGGTGGCCGAGGTGACGTCGTTGTGGCGTCTCAAGGCGCGTTAAGCGGATGAGGCGGGTGAGGCGGGGCGCGATGCGTTGGCGCGGCTGAGAGGCGGCGCGTCGCACATCACGCTGACGCGCCTCGCGTCCCGGGAAACCTCGTGATACGCCACACGGCAGCGCCGTCGTTGTGGTGCCAAAAGCGCATTGGCGGGCAAAAAGTCGGCAACAGGTGCGTGTGCCGCGAAACGAGAACGCTGCGTCTCTGCGCATCGCGCCGGTGTGTCTTGCGTCTTGAAGCGTGCGATACGCCACGCGCCTGCCGTCCTGTTATAGCGCCCAGAGCACCTCAGTTGACCGGACGGCGGAAGAAATGGTGAGGCGTGCTGCCGCGAGACCAGAAAGCGGCAACCCGCGGCGGCATCACGCCAGCGCGCCGCGCGCCTTAAGCGCCTTCAGATACGCCGCAGCCCCCGCGCCGGCCACCAATCCACTGGCAAAACAGGCCGTAAGCAGATAACCGCCAGTGGGTGCCTCCCAATCGAGCATCTCCCCGGCACAAAACAAGCCGGGCAGCCGCTCGATCATCAGATGCGCATCGAGCGCCTCGAACGGGATCCCACCAGCGGTGCTGATCGCTTCCGCGATAGGCCGGGCGCGCGTGAACCGCACCGGGAGCGCCTTGATCGCATGCGCGAGGCCGTTTGCGTCGGCAAACGCCTCCTTCGACAAAATCTCGTGCAGCAAAGCCAGTTTTACGCCGCCAATCCCGATTCTTCCGTGCAGGTGACTTGCCATCGAGCGTGAGCCGCGCGGCCGCGTCACGTCCGCGACGACTCGCTCGAGCGTCAAGCCTGGCGCCAGATCCAGCGCGATCGTCGCCTCGCCGTCGGCCAGAATCCGCTCGCGGATCGTCGCCGACATCGCGTAAATCAGGCTCCCTTCGAGGCCCGTTTCGGTCAGAAGTATTTCACCTTGTCGACTGTGGACTTTATTGTCTACGTCGGTCAGCGTGATGGCGACCGGCTTGATCGGCTGACCGGCAAAACGCTCGCGCAGATATGGGCTCCAGTCGGCGTCGAAGCCGCAATTCGCCGGCCGCAGCGGCGTCACCGGCACCTGACGGGCGGCCATCGGCGGGACCCACGCGGCGTCCGATCCGAGGCGCGGCCAGCTTGCGCCGCCGAGCGCGAACACGACGGCATCGCAACTCACGGTGTGCTCGCCGTCGGGCGTCTCGAACCGCAGCGTGTGCGCGATGGCGTCCTCCGCGTCGGGACCCCAGTCGCGCCACTTGTGCCGCATATGAAACCGCACGCCCGTCTCACGCAGCCGATGCAGCCACGCGCGCAGCATCGGTGCGGCTTTCATATCGGTGGGAAACACGCGCCCGGAACTGCCGACGAAAGTGTCGACCCCCAGATCCTGCAACCACGCCCGCAGCGCGTCGGGTCCGAAGACGTCCAGCAGCGGCGCGATCCGTTCGCGGCGCGCGCCGTAGCGGTCGAGAAACGGCTCGCGCGACTCCGAATGCGTGATGTTCATGCCTCCTTTGCCCGCCAACAGGAACTTGCGGCCGACCGACGGCATCGCGTCGTAGACGTCGACTTGCACGCCCTGCCGGGCGAGTGCCTCGGCTGCCATCAGGCCGGCGGGGCCGCCGCCGATCACGGCGACACGGGCGGAATCCAAGGAAGAGCGCATGCGGTCCTGCGGATAAGCGGAAGGAAGAAGCGGCGCGCCTGCCGGACCGAACGATCCCGAGCGGCGCGAAGGGCGCTATTTTCACACCGCGCACGGCACAGGGCAAACGCACGGCCAACACGGCAGGCCGAAAAAAGCTGCGTTCAGGGGCTTGCGCAGCCGTCCGGCGCACGTTCGCATCTGTGTTCCAGACCCGCGCGACCTATACTTTCAAACACCTTCCCTCGGACGCCGTGCGCGTCTTTCTCGCATCAAAACCAGGCCACCGACTGCTTACCGCCCCGACGCGGCCACCGCTGCGATCAATGCTGCACGCAAGGCCGGCAAATGCCGGCATCGCGGCGATCGCCGCCGCGCGACGGCCGGCGTCATGGCTCGCGCGTGCGCCGCTCGCGCGGAGGGTCGATTGTTTGAAAAATCAAGGAGCCAGCCATGAGCCGCAAATACATCGATTGCCGCGAATTCCCGAGCGAAATGAACTGCACCGTCGCGCTATCCGCCGACAGCGACAGCGAATTGCTCGAAGCCGCCGTGCAGCACGCCGTTGCGATCCACAAGCACTCGGATTCGCCGGAACTGCGTTCGCAACTCAAGACGCTGTTTCATGAAGGCACACCGCCGGCTGAGGCGCCGCGCGCGTGAGGGAATCGTCCTTGCGGACGAAAAATGTCTCGTCCGACCCGGGCGCGCGGCTTGGAGCCGTCGCCCGCGGATCGCGGCGTTCTCGCGTAAGGGGTTCTCCTGAACGCTAGCCGGGGTACGCCTCGTCCACCTTCAGCCCGGCGAGCTTGAAGATGACCCGCAGCGTTTGCGGTTTGATGTCGCGTCGCGACGCGAGCGTGGTCATCACGAAGTCGAGCACTTTGGCGTACTTGAGCATCGTCAGACACGTTTCCATGTCGACGCTGCCATCGCGCATGACTTCGGCGAGGCGCAGCATTTCGGTGGAGATGTCGCGCGCCATCTCCAGTTCGAGTTGCTGCTTCTCCGACCAGGCCGGCGTCGCGATGAGCTTCGCCAGCATTTCCTGAAATTTTTGTTCCACGTTTCCGTTGGGTACCGTATCCATTGCCGCCTCTTCTATCATCCGAGCACGCGTCCGGTTGAAGTCTCGGCGCGCTGCTTGTTACGTAACGTTCGGCCCACTTTCTGGGGCCGTCTTCCCCACATGCATTCGGTTCGCGTGTTCGGTGCCACGGCCGGCAGCTTCTTGTTATCGGCGACACGGCTTGCGGGATCGGCCGAAGCCGGGGCGCAAGCTGTTTTTCAGTCACTCCCGGCACGTTTCCCGTGATGCTTTTCGAGCAGGAAACGTTCCAGGTTAATGCATTTCTCGCATGGTTTCCGCGGCTCGCTGGGTGAGCGAGTCGCACTTTGGGTAAACTGGCAGCAACTTTTCCCTTTTTCCGTCATCTGTCGCACGTTCGCGCTGCAATTGTTGGCGGTACCTACGATGTCCAGCAAAACCCACGAAATCCGTCCGAACCAATCCGTCGAGTTGCTGAAGGAGCTCCATATCCTCACGCGCGACGGCAAGATGAATCAGGACAGCCGCCGCAAGCTGAAGCAGGTCTATCACCTGTTCCAGTTCATCGAGCCGCTGCTCAAGGACCTCAAGGACCAGCAAGGCGCCTTGACGCTCGTCGACCACGGCGCGGGCAAGTCATACCTAGGTTTTATTCTTTACGATCTTTTCTTCAAGGAGTTTCAGAGCGCGGCGGGTGGGGCTTCACACATTTACGGCATTGAAACCCGCGAAGATCTCGTTACGAAGTCCGAAGAATTGGCCGTGCGGCTGGGTTTCACGGGGATGTCGTTTCTGAACCTGTCGGTCGCGGAGTCGATTTCGTCGACGCGTTTGCCGGCGCAGATCGACATCGTGACGGCGCTGCACGCGTGCAATACCGCTACCGACGACGCGATCCGATTCGCGCTCGACAAGCGGGCCAAGTACATCGTAGTGGTGCCATGCTGTCAGGCCGAGGTGGCCGGCGTGCTACGGCAGAACAAGGGCAAGTCACTCGGCAACGCGTTGACCGAGATCTGGCGGCACCCGTTGCACACGCGGGAATTCGGCAGCCAGATCACGAATGTGCTGCGCTGCCTGCAGCTCGAGGCGCATGGGTATCAGGTCAGCGTGACCGAACTGGTCGGCTGGGAGCATTCGATGAAAAACGAACTGATCATCGCGCAATACAAGAATCTGCCGCGGCGCCGGCCGGCCGAACGGCTCAACGAAGTGATGGACACGCTCGGTATTCAGGAGTTGAAAGAGCGGTTTTTTGTTGAGGCCTGATGTGATGTGTTCCGGCCGATGAGGTGAGGCTTCTTCAGTGAGAAAAGCGGCTTTTGCGGGCGAGCGCCATTCGCGCCACCGGGATTGCATTGCCGCTCTCTGTCCCCGCGCCTACGTTCAGCGCTTCATCAATTCGTTCCAGCCTGCAAGACCGATTCGCCGCAACGTCGCCTGATTGCGCTCGTAAATATCTTCGGCATCGGGGAACGCCTGAACCGCTCTCTCGATGCTGTCTTCGCGCAGCAGATGCAGGATCGGATAGGGTGCCCGATTCGTGTAGTTCTCGATATCGTCCGGGGCGCTGCCTTCGAACTGGTAAGAGGGGTGAAAGCTCGCGATCTGAACGACACCTTCGAGCCGAAGCTGCTTGATGAGCCGGTCGGCGAAAAACAGGCAATCGTTGAAGTCGAGAAAATCGCCGAGCGCGCGCGGCAGGATCAGCAGCGTGGTGTCGATGGCCTCCGGATCGGCGGCCTCCAGCGTCTGCAACTCCGCTTCGAGATCGGTCAAGACGGCTTCCATGTCCACGGCCTCGCTCACGGCGTAGCGAATTTGCCCCTTCGTGTGCACGGCTTTCGCGAAAGGACACAAATTGAGTCCGATCACGGCCTCGGTCAGCCAGTGACGGGTGGCGGCAACGACGGCATCGTGGGATTCGGCGGGCAACGGCATGGCAGGCGACACGGCGGACAAAGGCGGGTGGGGAAAAGCACCATTCTAACGGCGCGAGCCGGCGCCGCTCTGCTCATGGCGCGATCCCCGGCGCGCAAAAGGCGCAACCCCGGCTCGACCCTGCTTCAGATCAAACCGCCCGCGTCCCACCGCATGCGGCGGCGATCAACTGCGCGGCGACTTTCGGTGCGGCCAGGATAGGCCCGCACCCTGGGCCGTAAGTCTGGCTGGCCGCATAGACGCCCTCCATCACCACAGCGAGTGCATTCGCGAGCGCCTCTGGATCGTCAGCGGCGGCCGCCGTCGACAGTTCGATGAGCCGTGCCATCAAACGCTGCTTGTTGCGAAAGACGAACTGCCGGGCCGGATGCGTGGGGTCCGAAAACTCCACCGACACGTTCACGAACGGACAGCCGCGATAGTCGTCCACCGACGCGCGCACCGAGAGGTCGTCGAAATACTGCTGAAGCTGCTTCGCCGGCTCGCCCGGATACTTCGCGAAACTCCTCTCCACGTAGCCGAAGAACCGCTCGTCCTGCTGTTCCAGATAAGCCATCACCAATTCGTCTTTCGACGAGAACTGGCGGTACAAACTCATCTTGTTCACGCCTGCACGCTCGACCACCGCGTCGACGCCAACCGTACGCACGCCTTCGCGGTAGAACAGTTCGCTCGCGGCGTGCAGCAGATTGCGCTGCGCCTGCGGCCCGGCCGTCTGCGCACCGCGCGCACGGGCTTTACCGGTCGGCTTGGGAGTGTTGCTCTCGGACATGATGGGCCACCTGATCGGAACTCAATTGACGCCTTGACATGTTACCGACCAGTAACTAATATCGCAACACTATTGTGACTGATCTGTCACAAATCATTTACGGAATTCGTAATAATGCGAACGACGCAGCCTGCGAGGCGAAGCGTCGATTGGAGAACCAATGAACTGGGCAGCGAGACTGATTGGCGGACGCTTCCACTACGGCTGGTTGACAGTCGCGGTGGTGTTTCTGGTATTGCTGGCGGCGGCCGGCACGCGCGCCACGCCGAGCGTGATGATGGTGCCGCTCGAGCACCAGTTCGGCTGGAGCCGCGCGACGATCTCGCTGGCGATCTCCGTGAACATCGCACTCTACGGCCTGATGGGGCCGTTCGCGGCGGCGGCCATGCAGCGCTTCGGCGTGCGTCCCACGCTGCTCGTCGCGCTCGGCACGATGGCGGCGGGCGTAGCGCTGTCGTCGCTGATGACGCATCCGTGGCAGATGGTGCTGATCTGGGGCGTGATGGTGGGCGGTTCGACCGGCGTCGCCGCGCTGTCGCTGTCCGCGACCGTGGTGACGCGCTGGTTCACCACGCGCCGCGGCCTCGTCATGGGCATTCTCACGGCCAGTTCGGCCACCGGCCAACTGGTGTTCCTGCCGATGCTCGCGGCCATCGCCGAGCATTACGGCTGGCGTCAGGTCGTGTGGGTCGTCGCACTCGCGGCGGCGGTGGTGATTCCGCTGGTCGCGTTTCTGCTGCCCGAGCGCCCCGTCGACATGAAACTGCGTCCGTATGGCGAACCGCACGACGCGCCGGTCGCGAGCACCGTCACCAAACAGAATCCGCTCGCTATCGCGTTCGGCACGCTGGCCATGGCGAGCAAAACCCGTGATTTCTGGCTGCTGTTTTTCAGCTTCTTTATCTGCGGCGCGAGCACCAACGGCTATGTCGGCACCCACTTGATCGCGATGTGCGGCGACTACGGCATGACTGAGGTGCAGGGTGCGTCGCTGCTCGCCGCGATGGGCATCTTCGATCTGTTCGGTACGACGCTGTCGGGCTGGCTGTCGGACCGCTTCAATAGCCGCGTGTTGCTGTTCTGGTATTACGGCTTGCGGGGCTTGTCGCTGATGTATTTGCCGCACGCGTTCGGTATCGACTTCTTCGGTCTGCCGTTGTTCGCCGTGTTCTACGGACTCGACTGGATCGCCACCGTTCCGCCGACCGTGCGTCTCGCAACCGATGTGTACGGCAAGGAAGCGGCGCCCGTGGTGTTCGGCTGGGTGGTCGCGGGCCACCAGCTCGGCGCGGCGTTCGCGGCGCTGGGCGCGGGCATGCTGCGCGCGAGCCTCGGCACGTACACGGTGGCGTCGATGATTTCGGGTGGGCTGTGTCTGGTCGCCGCAGTGATCGTGTTGCGGATCAATCGGCCCGCGAAAGTGCCGCAGCCGCAGGCGGTGTAAAGCTGCGCTGCGTTATGAAGCAACGAAGCAACATGGACGGCCACCGGGTGAATCCGGCGGCCGTTTCCTTTGGCAAGCCACGCGAAAACAAACTGACTGCTTGTTGGAGCGCGCGCGCCGAACCCCGGTTATGCTATGTGACCCCGGGCGACCGCCCGGCGATCATGAATTTCGACCGAGAGAAGCGCATGACCAACAAACCCGCCCCTACCGAAGTTGCCATTCACGAGCTGATTGCGGGCCGCTGGAGCCCACGCGCATATTCGAGCGAGCCGGTGAGTCGGGAGCATTTGCGCTCCGTGCTCGAAGCGGCGCGCTGGGCGCCGTCTGCCTACAACGCGCAGCCGTGGCGTTTTCTCGTCTTCGATCGCAGTGTCGATGAAGTTTCGTTCAAGCAGGCTTTCGCGACGCTGGTGCCGTTCAACCAGGGCTGGAATTCGCGCGCGCCGGTGCTGATCGCCGTGACCACGCACACGCTGACCAACAAGGGTGAAGTGAACCGCTGCGCCGCGTACGATGCCGGTTCCGCCGCGATGGCGCTGGTGTTGCAGGCACATGCGCTCGGGCTGGCCGCACATCAGATGAGCGGCTTCGATCCGAACGCGTTCCGCACGACATTCGCGTTGCCGAACGACGTCGACGTGATCGCGATCATTTCGCTCGGCCACTACGGCGAAGTCGACAAGCTCGATCCGGTGCTGCGCGAGCGCGAGAAATCGGTGCGTCAGCGTCTGCCGCTCGCCGACGTCGCCTACGGCGGCGGCTGGAAGAAGGCTCTGTGAGCGGCTCACCGCGCTAGATGCGAAAAGCGCGCGGCACCGTCCGCGCGTTGTTTATTCCACCTCGTCCGCGACGCTCGAGAGCGGCGTCGCCACATGTTCGAGCGATTTCCGCTCCGCGTCCACGCCCCAGATCGCCGCCACCACAGCCGCCACGAGCATCAGCCCCGATCCCACCAGGTAGCCCGAGAACACTGCGCTGCGCTGATGCGTGTCGATCAGTCTCCCGAAAAACGCCGGGCCGATGATGCCGCCGAGCGCCGTGCCGAACGCGTAGAAGATTGCAATCGCCAGCGCGCGGATTTCGAGCGGAAATGACTCGCTGACCGTCAGATACGCCGAACTCGCCGCTGCCGACGCGAAGAAGAAAATCACCATCCAGGCAATCGTCTGCGTGACGACGGTGAGCAACTGCTGCTCGAACAGATACCCGCTCAGCGTCAGCAGAATCGCGGACATGCCGTAAGTCGCCGCGATCATCTTGCGCCGCCCGATCACGTCGAAAAGCCGTCCGAGCAGCAGCGGTCCGAGAAAGTTGCCGAGCGCGAAGGGCAGCAGATACCAGCCGATGTGGTCGCCCGGCACCTGGTAAAAGTCGGTGAGCACGAGCGCGTAAGTGAAGAAAATCGCGTTGTAGAAGAACGCCTGCGCGGTCATCAACGTGAGGCCGACCAGCGCGCGGCGCCGGTGCACGTTGAAGAGCGTATGGAACACCTCGCGCAACGGCGTATGCGCACGGGCGCGCAGCCGCAGACGTGTGAGCTGGTCGTCGGAGAGCGTGTGGCCTTCGTCGCGAAAACGCCCTTCGATGCCTTCGACGATCGAGCGCGCGTCGGGCTCGTCGCCGTGCGTCAACAGCCAGCGCGGGCTTTCGGGCACCCAGATGCGCATTGGCAGGATCACCAGGGCGAGCACCGCGCCGATGAAGAAGCAGGCGCGCCAGCCCCAGTCGGCCGGCAGCAGGTGAGGATCGAGCAGCACCAGCGAGCCAGCCGCGCCGAGCCCGGCGCCGACCCAGAACGTGCCGTTGATGCCCAGATCGGTCCAGCCGCGCACCCGCGCCGGGGTGAATTCCTGGATCGTCGAGTTGATCGCCGTGTATTCGCCGCCGATCCCCGCGCCGGTCAAAAAGCGAAACAGCATGAAGCTGGCCAGATTCCACGAAAGCGCGGTCGCCGCCGTCGCGGCCAGATAGACGGCGAGCGTGATGAAAAACAGCTTGCGGCGGCCGAGCCGGTCGGTCAGCCAGCCGAAACCCAGCGCCCCGAGCACTGCGCCGGCGATGTATGCGCTGCCTGCCAGGCCCACGTCGGCGTTGGAAAAGCGCAACGACGGACTGGACTTCAGCGCGCTCGCGACGGCGCCCGCCAGGGTCACTTCGAGGCCGTCGAGCAGCCACGTGACGCCCAGCGCCACCACGATCAGCGAATGAAAGCGGCCCCACGGCAGCCGGTCGAGCCGCGAGGGCAGGTCCGTTTCGATCAGCGTGGCGTTTTTCTCGTGAACAGCGGCAGTCGGCGGCGCGCTCATTGCTTGAAGTCTCCTCAATCCGAAAATTTGGCGGCGTATCCTGTCGAAAAGAGCAATATTCGTTCCGTCGAACGATCTTTTGCGTTATAGCGGCCGTTCGAAAGCGTTAGTTGATGCTAGCTGAGCTTTCGTGTTACAAAGCCGCTCCCCTTTCTGTCCGCGCCAGCTGAGCGGCGATGCCTGCCATGAACTATTGCGCGATTGACTTCGGTACTTCCAACTCGGCCGTGGCCGTGCCTGACGGCGCTTTGCTCAAGCTCGCGCCGGTCGAAGGCGCCTACACGACGCTGCCCACCTCCGTCTTTTTCAACACCGACGAAGACACCCGCGAATTCGGGCGGGCGGCGCTGGCGGCGTACATCGACGGCTTCGATGGTCGGCTGATGCGCTCGATGAAAAGCATTCTCGGCTCGCCGCTCGCCGAAAACTCGACGGATCTGGGCGACGGCTCCGCGATCAAGTACACGGACGTGATCGCGATTTTTGTCGATCACCTCAAGCGCTCGGCCGAAAAGAGCACCGGCGGCGCGATCGATCGCGCGGTGCTGGGCCGCCCGGTGTTTTTCGTCGACGACGATCCACGCGCCGACCAGATGGCGCAGCAGCAGCTCGAGGCCGCCGCGCGCTCGGTCGGCTTGCGGGAGATTCACTTCCAGTATGAGCCGATCGCGGCCGCATTCGACTACGAATCGCATCTGACGGAGGAAGGGCTCGTGCTGGTGGCCGACATCGGCGGCGGCACGTCTGACTTTTCGCTGGTGCGGGTCGGGCCAGAACGGATGAAGCGCGTCGAGCGCAAGGACGACGTGCTGGCGCACCACGGCGTGCATGTCGCGGGCACGGACTTCGACCGCCGCGTCGAACTGGCGACGATCTTGCGCGAACTCGGCTATCAGTCGCTCGATCCGGAAGGGCGCGAGATCCCAAACCGTATCTACTTCGATCTGGCGACCTGGCACTTGATCAACACGGTCTACGCGCCGAAGCGCGTCAGCGAACTCGCGCTGATGCGGCACCTGTTTTCCCACGTCAAGCACCACGACCGCCTGATGCGCGTCGTGGAGCGCCGCCTGGGGCACGCGCTGGCGGCCCATGCGGAAGAGGCGAAGATCGGTGTGGCGGCAGGCGGCGAGACCGTCATCGATCTCGACGAAGTGGAAGACGACCTGCGGCTCGCCTTCGACGAAGCGCAACTCATCAAAGCCGGTCAGGATGAGACGCAACGCATCGTGCAGGCGGCGCGCGATACGGTCCAGGCGGCCGGCGTCGCGCCGCGCGACGTCAGCGCAGTGTATTTCACGGGCGGCTCGACCGGGCTCGCATTTCTATCGGGCGCATTGGCGGCGGCATTTCCGGATGCGAAAGCGGTATTCGGCGATCGACTCGCCAGCGTTGCAACGGGACTCGGTATTCACGCCCGGCGTCTGTTCGGATAACCGACAAACTAATCCCTCGCATACTGCGAAGATAATCAGCGCATTCAGTTTGCGATGGATATAAAAAAACCCCGCCGAGGCGGGGTTTTTTGCGTCCAGAAGGAAGCGTGTCGCTTACACCGGCTTGATGTTAGCGGCTTGCTTGCCCTTCGGGCCCGTCTTCACTTCAAACGTAACCTTTTGGTTTTCTTGCAGCGTCTTGAAGCCTTCCGTGCGGATTTCCGAGAAATGCGCGAACAGATCTTCGCCACCGCCGTCCGGCGTGATGAAGCCAAAGCCCTTTGCGTCATTGAACCACTTGACGGTACCGGTTTCCATATTACTTGTTCCTAAAGATGGTGAATAAGGCCGAAGCCCAGAGGGTGCATGAAAATCAAGGAAGGGGGTAATGGGACCAACCGGAGTACCGTTGATGGGCGAACTACGAAAGACCAATTCACTCGCCGCTTGAAATCCTGCCCGAACGTTATACGGGCATTTCCAGAGAAGGTCAACAGTATCGTCAAATCTTTTCCTGTATTTAACGGATAGGCGCAGTTTTTGCTTACAAAGCTTTCTGTCGCCTCGATCTTTTTGCCAGGGAGAACCCTTGGTTTCGCTGCATCAGGTCGGTGCAACCGTTAAACTACGCGCCGCGCGTCGGTTGCACCTGTCAGAACAGGTCCGCCGCGCACGCATGCGCGTCACCCGTCTCCAGCGCCACAAGCGATGTCACGCGGTGCCGACATGGTTCTGATACAGGAGAAGACGTGAAAAGTTCTATACAACGGAACATCGGGCCGTTCGCACTACTGCTGACCGGCTTGGGCTCGATCATCGGATCGGGCTGGCTGTTCGGCGCATGGAAGGCCGCCAAAATTGCCGGTCCCGCCGCCATTTGCGCCTGGGTCATCGGCGCAGTCGTGATTCTCGCGATTGCTCTGACCTACGCGGAACTCGGTGCGATGTTTCCGGAATCCGGCGGTATGGTGCGCTACGCGCGCTATTCGCACGGTGCGCTGGTCGGTTTTATCAGCGCGTGGGCCAACTGGATTGCGATCGTTTCGGTGATTCCGATCGAAGCCGAGGCATCCATTCAATATATGAGCACGTGGCCCTATGCGTGGGCGCATGCGCTCTTCGTCGACGGATCATTAACCACTAACGGGTTATTGCTGTCCGCCGGCCTCGTGATCATCTACTTCCTGCTGAACTACTGGGGCGTCAAACTGTTCGCGCGCGCCAATTCGGCGATCACGATCTTCAAGTTCCTGATTCCCGGCGCGACGATCCTTGGCTTGATGCTGACCGGCTTTCACAAGGAAAACTTCGGCGAAACAGGCACGTTCGCGCCGTACGGTTGGTCGTCGGTGCTGACGGCGGTCGCGACGAGCGGCATCGTGTTCGCGTTCAACGGTTTTCAGAGCCCGATCAACCTCGCTGGCGAAGCGCGCAATCCGGCCAAGAGCGTGCCGTTCGCGGTGATCGGCTCGATCCTGCTGGCGCTGGTGATCTACGTGCTGTTGCAGATCGCGTATATCGGCGCGGTGAACCCGAGCGACGTCATGAAGGGCTGGAGCCACTTCAACTTCGCGTCGCCGTTCGCCGAACTCGCAATCGCGCTGAACCTGAACTGGCTGGCGATCCTGCTGTACGTGGATGCTTTCGTCAGCCCGAGCGGCACCGGTACGACCTATATGGCGACCACCACCCGCATGATTTACGCGATGGAGCGTAACAACACGATGCCGAAGATGTTCGGCAACGTGCACCCGTTCTATGGCGTGCCGCGTCAGGCAATGTGGTTCAACCTGTTCGTGTCGTTCCTTTTCCTGTTCTTTTTCCGCGGCTGGAGCTCGCTGGCGGCGGTGATTTCGGTCGCCACGGTCATCTCGTACCTGACGGGCCCGATCAGCTTGATGGCGCTGCGCCGCGCGGCGACGGACCTCGAGCGTCCGCTGCACATCGTCGGCATGAAGGTGATCGCGCCGTTCGCGTTCGTGTGTGCGTCGCTGATCCTTTACTGGGCCAAATGGCCGCTCACCGGCGAAATCATTCTGCTGATGGTCGTCGCGTTGCCGGTGTACTTCTACTTCCAGGCGAAGTCGGGTTTTGCTGGCTGGGGCCGCGATCTGAAGGCGGCATGGTGGCTGGTCGCCTACCTGCCGATCATGGCGGTTCTGTCGCTGATCGGCAGCAAGGAGTTCGGCGGTTTCGGCATCCTGCCGTACGGCTGGGACATGCTGGTGGTGATCGCGTTCTCGCTGGTGTTCTACTACTGGGGCGTGAATAGCGGCTACCGGTCGGAGTATCTGGAAGAGCGTCAGACTCACGACGAAGTGCTCGAAGGCATTGCCGTGCACTAAGCGCCGCGCTGAGCCTGTCGGCCGGATCGCGGTTGGGTCCGGGACGAGAAAAAGCCCGCCTGAGTTGCTCAGGCGGGCTTTTTTGTTGGCTGTCGCGTGGGAGGGCGTTGGCTGCTTACCGGCGCCAGACTCAGGCGCTGCCGAACACGTAGTTCGTCATCGCGAGCGAGCGCTGATAAGTGCCGAGCGACTGGATGGCCAGCGAATAATCGTCGTCCGCCGCGCCCAATGCGGCGAATACGGGCAGCAGATGCTCGTCGGTCGGATGCATCAACACAGCGTGCGGCGCCTGGCGGCGGTAGTCAAGCAGCGCATCGACATCGTGCGCGGCGAGTTTCGTTTCGAACCAGTCCGTGAACTCGGTCACGCGCGGATCAGCATCTTCCGGGCGCGCGGAGAAATCGGCGGCGCGCAGATTGTGCGTAATCTGGCCGGAGCCGATCACCATCACACCATCGTCTTTCAACGCGCGCAGCGCACGACCTACTTGGAAATGATGTGCGGCGTCCATGTGCGGCTGGATCGACAACTGCGCGACCGGCACGTCCGCGTGCGGGAACATCAGCAGCATCGGTACCCAGGCGCCGTGGTCGAGCCCGTGCGGCTGGGTGTCCGCGCGGATACCGTTTTCGCCGAGCAGAGCGGCGGCGCGGTGAGCGACATCGGGCGCGCCCGGCGCCGGGTACTGGATTTCGTACAACTGACGCGGAAAGCCGTAGAAATCGTGGATGGTTTCCGGCGTCGTGGCCGTGCTCGCCAGCGGATGCGCGGTGCCCCAATGGGCCGACAGCATCAGTACAGCTTCTGGACGCGGCAGCTGCGCGCCTAATACGCCGAACGCCGCGGACGGCATCGACGGATCGATCGGCAGCGTGGGCGCGCCGTGGGACAGGAAAAGCGAGGGTAGGCGGTTCATGGCAGCAACGCAGTCGCAGGGACACGGCGCAAAAGTTGGGTTGCTATCAATATAGGCCCGCACCATCGTTTGATAAACGGGTGAAGAGAGAATAGATTGTGTCGCCGTTGTTATCAATTCGGGCGCGCAGCGCACCGGGCAGAGGCGGTAGGACAACGTCTGCTACTGCTGAGCGTCGCGCAATCCCGTCCACGAGGGCGACAAAGCCGGTCCGAGCGCGAACAGGTCCAGCACGCGCGCCACGGTGTGATCGACCATTTCGTCGATCGAGGCCGGTTGGTTGTAGAACGCAGGCAGCGGCGGGAAGATCACGCCGCCCATTTCGGTAACGGCCGTCATATTGCGCAGATGCGCGAGATTGAACGGCGTCTCGCGAACGAGCAACACGAGGCGGCGACGCTCCTTGAGCGTGACGTCGGCGGCGCGGGTGATCAGGTTGTCGGAAAAGCCGTGCGCGACGCTTGCGAGCGTCTTCATCGAGCAGGGGGCGACCACCATGCCGTCGGTGGCGAACGAGCCGGACGCGATGCTCGCACCGACATCGCGCACCGAATGGACGACATCCGCGAGAGGATGCACGTCTTCCTTGCTCAACTGGAGTTCGTGCTGGATATTGAGCCAGCCTGCGCTCGAAATCAGCAGATGGCTCTCGACGCCGCCGAGCCTGCGCAGCGTCTCGAGCAACCGGATGCCGTAGATGGCGCCGCTCGCGCCGGTGATCGCGACGATCAGCCGGCGTGGCGCCGCAGCGCGTGTTTCCATGGCTCGCGGCGCCTTATCGGGATAAACGGAACGGCAGGGGCCGCTCAGGCCGCGGCGAACAGTTGCTGCAGTTCGCCCGATTCGTACATTTCCATCATGATGTCCGAGCCGCCGATGAACTCGCCCTTCACGTAGAGCTGCGGAATGGTCGGCCAGTTCGAGAACGTCTTGATGCCCTGGCGGACTTCGTCGTCTTCGAGGACGTTGACGGTCTTGAGCTCACCGACGCCGCACGCTTTCAGAATCTGGATGGCGCGACCGGAGAAGCCGCACATCGGGAACTGAGCGGTGCCCTTCATGAAGAGGACGACGTTGTTTTCGTCGACGATTTGCTTGATGCGTTGTTGCGTATCCATGACTGACCTTGCGGTTCCGTGATGTGTAGGGAGTAGGCTGAAATGATAGCGGATTTCGGTACGGCCGGCCGAGGGTCGATTTGTCCGTGCGTCCACTGTGAGTGTTCAGCGGGGTAGTCGGGGGCATGCAGGCGCCTCGCCGCCCAGCCGCCCGCCAGTGATCCGCTCGATACCGGCAAGATCCCGTTCCGAGCGCACCTGCGTGAAACCTTGCGCGCTTAGCAGCGCGCGCACGGCTTGCGCCTGATCGTAGCCGTGCTCGATCCACAAGGCGCCATGAGCGGCGAGGTGAACGGGCGCGCCGGCGACGATGGCGCGGATCGCGTTGAGCCCGTCGGCTTCATCGGTGAGCGCGCCGCGCGGCTCGAAACGCAAATCGCCTTCCGACAAATGCGGATCGCCGCTCGCGATATACGGCGGATTGCTGACGATCACGTCGAAGCACAGTGCTGGCTCGAGCGAGTCGTACCAATCGCTTTGCCCGAGCGATACGGTGCCGCCCGGGCGTTTCGCCTCCAGCAGGCGAGCGGCGTTACGCGTGGCCACCGCCAGCGCTTCCGCTGAACGGTCGAGCGCCCAGACCCGCGCGTCGGGCCGCGTCGATGCAATCGCCACGGCAATCGCGCCGGTGCCGGTGCCGAGATCGAGCACGCGCGGCCGCGCGATGTTTTCCATCGCCGCCAGCGCGGTTTCGACCAGCAATTCGGTCTCGGGACGCGGAATCAGCACATCCGGCGTGACTTCGAAATCCAGCCCGAAAAATTCCCGCGCGCCGACCAGTTGCGCGACCGGCTCACCGGCCACGCGCCGCGCTTGCAGTGTCAGGTAACGCTGGACGCTCGCGCTGTCGAGCGCTTCATCGCTGCGCGTGATCAATTGCGTGTGCCGCCAGCCGAGCACGTGCGTGAGCAGAATCCGCGCTTCGAGCGGCGGCAGCGGCGAGGCGCGCAGCAGTGCGGCGGGCGTGCTCGCCGTGGCCGGGGGCGCCCGGTCGGCGGGGTTGTCTGGCGTGGCGGGCATCATCGGCGTGTCAGTCCGCGTCGCCTAGGGAGGCCAGCAACTCTGCCTGATGCTCGCTGACGAGCGCCGCGATCAGTTCGTCGAGATCGCCATCCATGATCGCGTCGAGCCGATACAGCGTCAGGTTGATCCGGTGATCGGTCAGCCGCCCTTGCGGGAAGTTGTACGTGCGAATCCGCTCCGAGCGGTCGCCCGAGCCGATCAGGCTCTTGCGTGTGGCGGCTTCCTTCGCCTGCTGTTCATGCGACTGCTTGTCCTTGATACGCGCGGCGAGCACCTTCAGCGCGCGGTCCTTGTTCTTGTGCTGCGAGCGGTCGTCCTGACACTCGACGACGATGCCGGTCGGCAAGTGCGTGACGCGCACCGCGGAGTCGGTCTTGTTGATGTGCTGCCCGCCCGCGCCGGACGCGCGGAACGTGTCGATGCGAAGATCGGCGGGATTGATCTCGACTTCGCCGATTTCGTCAGCCTCGGGCATCACCGCGACCGTGCAGGCGGACGTGTGAATGCGGCCCTGCGTTTCGGTGGCCGGCACGCGCTGCACGCGATGGCCGCCGGACTCGAACTTCAGCTTCGAATACACGGCTTCGCCGGCGATCCGCACGATCACTTCCTTGTAGCCGCCGAGATCCGATTCGCTCGCCGACATCATCTCGACCTGCCAGCGATTGCGCTCGGCAAAGCGCAGGTACATGCGCAGCAGATCGCCCGCGAACAGCGCGGACTCGTCGCCGCCCGTGCCCGCACGGATTTCGACGAAGATATTGCGGTCGTCGTTCGGATCTTTCGGCAGCAGCATTTTCTGCAGCTCCGCGCCGAGCTGCTCCATGCGGTCGCGCGCCGCGCGAATTTCATCTTCCGCGAAGTCGCGCATCGACGTGTCCGCCAGCAGTTCCTGCGCGGTTTCCTCGTCGCTGCGCGCCTCGCGCCATAGCGCGTAATGCTCGACCACCGGCCCGAGTTCGGCGTGCTCGCGCGTGAGCTTGCGGTATTGATCGAGATTCGAGGTGATGTCCTCGCGGCTCAACAGGTCGTTCAGTTCGGCCAGCCGCGTAGTGAGCTGGTCGAGCTTGCGTTGCATGCTCGTTTTCATCGGACGGGTTTCGGAGCGGGCTCCGGGAAGGACGGCGACTAGGGGTGTGGGCGGATGCCCTGAACGGAAGCACGTCGCGCGCCACTGGCGGGCGGCGCGGACAGCGCGGCTGGCTGCGCCGCTAACGCTCGGTGGAACCGGAGTGCTTGTAGAAACCGCTCATCAGTTCGATGAGCGTGTCGCGGCTATCGCCGCTCGCGCGATTGAGCGCGTGCGTCGGGCCGTGGATCAGCTTGTTGGTGAGCGCTTGCGACAGCGCTTCGAGTACGGCGGCCGGGTCGTCGCCGCGTGCGAGCATCTTCTGCGCACGCTCGACTTCGGCGCGGCGCAGCACGTCGGCCTGCGTATGCATGTGGCGGATCACCGGCACGATGCTGCGTGCGTCGAGCCATTGCATGAAATTCTGCACACGCGTTTCGATGATCGCTTCGGCCTGCGCGACCGCGGCTTGCCGTGACGCATTGCCTTCGCGGACGATCGCGCCGAGGTCGTCGACGGTGTACAGGAAGACGTCTTCGAGCTGGCCGGCTTCGGGCTCGATATCGCGCGGCACGGCGAGGTCGACCATGAAAATCGGCCGGTGACGACGCGCTTTGACTGCCCGCTCGACCGCGCCGAGCCCGATGATCGGCAACGTGGACGCCGTGCACGACACGATGATGTCGAACTCGTGCATCCGCGCCGGCAGCTCCGACAGCGGAATAGCCCGGCCGTTGAAGCGCTCGGCGAGCCGCGAACCGCGTTCGGCCGTACGATTGGCGACCACCAGCTCACGCGGATGTTGCGCGGCGAAGTGCGTCGCGCACAATTCGATCATTTCGCCCGCGCCGATGAACAGCACGCGCTGGTTCGAGACCTTGTCGAAAATCCGCTGGGCGAGTCGCACAGCGGCTGCCGCCATGGAAACCGACTGCGCGCCGATTTCGGTCGTGCTGCGCACTTCCTTCGCGACGGCGAAGGTGCGCTGGAACAACTGGTTCAGATAGGTGCCGAGCGCGCCGGCTTCCGACGCGGTGCGCACCGCGTCCTTCATTTGTCCGACGATCTGCGTCTCACCCAGCACCATGGAGTCGAGCCCCGACGCGACGCGGAACGCGTGGCGCACGGCTTCCGACTGCGGCAGCGCGTAGACGTGGGGCGCGAGTTCATCGATGGGCAGGTTGTGGTACTTCGAAAACCACTGGATCGCGGCTTCTCGCGCGGCCTGGTCGTCGGTGGCGCAGTAGAGCTCGGTACGGTTGCAGGTGGACAGAATCGCCGCTTCCGGCGCCGTGCGGGCCGTGTGGCCGAGCCAGACGCTTTTGAACGTGTCCAATGCAGGCTTGATCTGTTCGAGCGGAAACGCCACGCGTTCGCGCAGGGCGACAGGCGCAGTGTGGTGATTGATTCCGATCGTGAGAAGCTGCATTTTCGGGGGCTATGGTTTAGCCCAATATTATAGCGTTTTCACGATTCTTACATCCTGCACCCGCCAACCCGCCTTCAATCTGCCTCCACAACGGCTTCTGGCGGGATCGCGTCGAGCTGATAGCCGTAGCCGTACACCGGCGTGAGGGCATAGCCGAGTTCGGGGCGCAACTGCAATTTGTTGCGTACCCGTGACGCGTGTGTGTCGATCGTGCGTGACTTGACGTCGCGGCGGCGCGCCCAGACGGTTTCGAGGATGTGCGCGCGCGACACTGGGCGCGCCAGATTGTTGAACAGCAGCAGCGCGAGGCGGAATTCCTTGGGGGTCAGGATGACCGTCAGTCCGCGGAAGGTGACGGCGAAATGCGCCGTGTCGAATGCATAGCCGCCGATCGTGTCTCGCCGCCGGTTGGCCGGCCGCCGCAGGCCGGCGCGGCGCAGCAGCGCGTCCACCCGGGCCAGCATTTCCGGGCCGCGCACCGGTTTGTTGAGGCAATCGTCGGCGCCGGCGTGCAATGCGGCGACGATCTGGCTTTCGCGCGGCGCCGACATCAGCACGATGACCGGCAGGCTCGGCAGGATGGAGCGGGCGCGCGCGATCACGTCTTCGGCGCAATGGTCGCCGGCCCAGCTGGCCGTGATCAGAAGATCGAAGAACTCGTCGGTGGCACGCTGCAGGAAGGGCGCGCTGGCGGTGAACTGCTGGCACACATGGCCGCCCGCGAAGATCAGCCGCTCGACCAGTTTGGCGTGTTGCACATCCGGTTCGATGAGGGCGATTCGCATAGCGCGGCTTCAGCTGGCAACGACCGGGAATTGGATTTTTCCGCACAGTGTGCGGCTTGCCTAACCTCATCCCGACCCCTAAACTCAACCGCTATGCGGAAAGCGCCGTGCTGAACTTCCAATAGTTAATGAGACAAAAATGCTAGCTGTCGTGCCCCCTTGCGAATATCAGACAAATCGGAAAATGCGCGAGCTCGGCCGCTGATGGGTTGGCCCGGCATCATCGTGTTGGGGGTGGCGATCGGACTGGCGGGCTGGTCGCTGCATCCGTTGCGCCGCGCGAGCCGCGCCCGTTGGTGGGTGGCGCTGCTGGCCGGTGTGCTCGGCGCGAGCGTCGCGCGCATGGGCGGCAACGTGACCGGTCTCTTTCATGACGGCGATACACTGGAATGGCCGGTATGCACCGCCATCGCGGTTATCGCCGTTGCCGCGACGCTCGGCTTGCTTTCCCGTCGATGAATCTTTGCAGGTGACTTCCATGAATGCCCGACTCCCCGAAACTTCCTCCATCCCCGAACGGCTCGCGAGCCTGCGCAGCGCGATGGCGCGCGAAGGCGTCGCCGCCTATCTGGTGCCGTCCGCGGACCCGCACCTGTCCGAGTATCTGCCTGAGCGCTGGCAAGGCCGTCAGTGGCTGTCCGGCTTCACCGGCTCGGCCGGCACGCTGATCGTCACCGCCGACTTCGCGGGCGTCTGGACGGACAGCCGTTATTGGGAACAGGCCAGTGCGCAACTGGCCGGCACCGGTGTGCAATTGATGAAGATGACCGGCGGTCAGCAGACTTCGCCGCATTTCGAATGGCTTGCGCAGAACGTGGCGACGGGCGGCACAGTCGGCGTGGACGGGGCGGTGCTCGGCGTGGCGGCGGCGCGGGCATTGGGCCAGGCGTTGAGCGCGCGCGGCGTGCAACTGCGCACCGACGTCGATCTGTTCGACGCGATCTGGCCGCAGCGTCCATCGCTGCCGAGCGCTGCCGTGTTCGAGCACGCCGCGCCGCATGCGAGCGTCGAGCGCGCGGAAAAGCTTGCGCGAATTCGTCGCGCGATGGCAGACCAGGGCGCGCAATGGCACTTCGTCTCGACGCTCGACGACCTCGCGTGGCTGCTGAATCTGCGTGGCGCCGACGTCAGCTATAACCCGGTATTCGTCGCGCATGCACTGATCGGCGTCGATCGGGTGGCGCTGTTCGTCGCCGACGGCAAAGTGTCGCCGGAACTGGCCGCCGCGCTGGCAGGCGACGGCATCAGCGTCGAGCCGTACGCGAAGGCGGCGGATGCGCTCGCGGCACTGCCCGCCGGCAGCACGCTGCTGATCGATCCGCGCCGCATCACGTACGGTTCGCTGCAAGCGGTGCCGTCGACGGTCAAGGTGGTCGAGTCCGTCAACCCCTCCACCTTCTTCAAGTCGTGCAAGACGGCGGCGGAAGCCGGGCATGTGCGCGCGACGATGGAGCAGGACGGCGCAGCGCTGGCCGAATTCTTCGCGTGGTTCGAAAGCGCCCTGGGCCGCGAGACGATCACCGAGCTGACCATCGACGAACGCCTGTCGGCCGCGCGCGCGCGCCGTCCGGGCTTCGTGTCGTTGAGCTTCGCGACGATCGCGGGCTTCAATGCGAACGGCGCGATGCCGCACTACCGCGCGACCGAGGAAGCGCATTCGGTGATCGAGGGCGACGGCCTGCTGCTGATCGACTCTGGCGCGCAGTATCTGAGCGGCACGACGGACATCACGCGCGTGGTGCCGATCGGCTCGCCCACCGACGCGCAGCGGCGCGATTTCACGACCGTGCTCAAGGGCACGATGGCGCTGTCGCGCGCGCAGTTCCCGCGCGGCATCCGTTCGCCGATGCTCGACGCGATCGCTCGCGCGCCGATCTGGGAAGCGGGCGCCGATTACGGCCACGGCACCGGCCACGGGGTGGGCTACTTCCTGAACGTGCACGAAGGCCCGCAGGTCATTTCGCACTACGCGCCCGCCGAGCCGTGGACTGCGATGGAGGAAGGCATGATCACGTCGGTCGAACCGGGCATTTACCGGCCCGGCAAGTGGGGCGTGCGGATCGAAAACCTCGTGCTCAACGTGCCCGCCGGTAAAACCGAATTCGGCGACTTCCTCAAGTTCGAGACGTTGACGCTGTGCCCGATCGACACACGCTGCCTCGAACTGTCGCTGTTGCGCGAGGACGAGCGCGCGTGGCTCAACGCGTATCACGAAACGGTGCGCGCGCGCCTGTCGCCGCACGTGTCGGGCGACGCGAAGGCGTGGCTGGAACTGCGCACGCAACCCATCTGAGCGCCGCTTCCAGAGTCGGCTAACGGAGAACGCATGACGATCAAGGCAGTGGTGTTCGATTTCGGCGGCGTGCTGATCGACTGGAGTCCGGAGTATCTGTATCGCGAACTGATTCCTGACGACACCGAGCGTCGCTGGTTTCTGACGCACGTCTGCTCGATGGATTGGGTGGTCCGTCAGGACGGCGGTCAGCCGATCGTCGAGGCTACCGACGAACTGATTGCGAAGTTTCCCGATCACGAAGTGTTGATCCGTGCGTTCTACGAGCGCTGGCACGAGATGGTGGCCGGCGTGCTGGAGGAGGGCGTCGCGATCATGGAAAAGCTCGAAGCCGCCGACGTGCCGCTGTTCGGCCTCACCAACTGGTCGGCTGAGACTTTTCCCTATGCATGGGAGCATTACCCGGTGCTGCGGCGGTTTCGCGACATCGTCGTGTCGGGGCGGGTCGGGCTCGTGAAGCCGGATCCGGCGATCTTCGCGGCCATGCGTGAGCGGATCGACGTGCAGATGCCAGGCGTTCAGCCCGGCGAGCTTGTTTTCATCGACGACAATCTGAAGAACGCGCAAGCCGCGAGCGCGCTCGGCTGGCAAGGTGTGCATCACACCAGCGCCGCGCAGACCGAAGCGAAGCTGCGCGAATTGGGACTGCCGGTTTGAGCCGCGCGAAGCTCGTTTGAACGGCGCCACGAGGGAGAAGGGCGCGTGCGCTTTATTCGCAGCGCCGCCTTCGTTTCACTATTGCGCCGCGGCTCGCCTGCTTTCACCGTCCTTCGCCTGCCATGGCCTGCAAGCGAGCGGCCCTCGCACCCCACACCGCCGTCCGAACTACTGACCCAGCAGGTTCTTCAACGCGTTCTCCAACCCTTTCACCGTCTCCCCCGCGCCTTTTGCCACGCCTTCGACGCTCACGCCCAACGCCTTCGCAAAGCCCGCGCCGAGCCGCTTCATGAGGCCTTCCCGCACCGAAAATTTCGGGTCGCGCAGATCTCCGTCCAGCACGAAATGCAGCGTGATATCGCCGTTGTGCGCCTTGAGCGCGGCCACGGCCGCCTTGGTCGGGATCGACAGGAAGGTGTCGAGCGGATTGTCGCTGTCGGCGAGTTGCAGATTGTGGACCGTCACGGTGCCGGGTGCATGCAACCGATAGTTGCGCACCGTCGATTCAACCGTCAGGTCGACCGTGCCGCCTGTCACCTGCGCCCGCGCGCCGGCCTTCTTCAGCAAATACGGATCGAGCATCACGATGTCGATGCCGCGTAGCTGGCTGGTGGTCTGCGAATCCCTGCTGGCGATCTTGATCCAGCCGCCGAACGACACGGTGCCCGTATGCGCCGGGCCTTTGATCGAGCCGCTGACGCTGACGTTGGTCGGCTCGCTGAGCGCGGGCAGCTTCAGATTGTCGACGCTCGCGTTGGCGTTGCTGACCGTCACCTTGAACGGCGGCGGCCCGACCGTCATGTCGTAGAAATGGAAGTTGCCCTGCTCGAAGCGGATGTGATCGACCTGTTTCTCGTGGGAGGCGGGCGTTACCAAACCGCCGGTGTCGCCATCGGAGCGGTTCACTGCTTCCCGCAGGTTCGGCAGCAGGTTGATCGATCCGTCCTTCGTGCGCAGCACGGCCATGTCGAAGCCGCGCACCACCACGCTGCGGATATGCATGCGCCGCGCGAGCAGATCGCGGATGTCGGGGGTGAGGGTGATCTCGTCGGCTCTGAGCGGGGCGCCGGCCGGCCAGCCGGGCGGCGCCTTGATGAGCACGCGCGTGAGATGAATCGAGGTCAAACCGACGTCGATGCTTTCGGCGCTGCCGAGCGGGCCGAGCACCGCAACCACGCGATTCTTGACCTCCTGCTGCGCGAACCGCAGCGCGCCGACCGCGAGGACGATCAGCACCAGCAACACGCCGCCGATGGCGACCAACCAGCGCTTGCCCTTCGACATCGCCATGCTTGCCTCCTCGCCACCACGTGGTGCGTAGTGTGGCTGTGACTGGTTCTGGTTTGCATGCGCCGCTCGGGCGCAAGTCTATTCCGGCGGGACGGCTGCGTCTGCCGGAACGACGACATGTATCACGCCGCGACCCGCAATGCGTGTGCCTTGCCGCCCATTTCGTCCGACGTGCCGCGCAAGTGGCACGGGCATGGTGTGCCGGGCATGGCCATGCGCCTGTGCAGAGAAGAGCCGCGGGGAGCGAAACAGTCGCCGGAATGATCCGAAACCGCGCAGCCGGAATGGACCGACAAAGAGAACCAGTCAGGCGAACCCATGAAACGAAACACCAAAGCGACCCGCCGCACACCCACGAGGCGGGTCGCCGAACGCCACGTTACCGGGTGATCGGCTTGTAACGCAGACGCTTCGGACGCGCACCTTCTTCACCGAGACGGGCGCGCTTGTCCGCTTCGTATTCCTGGTAGTTGCCGTCGAAGAACGTGACTTGCGAATCGCCTTCGAACGCGAGGATGTGCGTCGCGATCCGGTCGAGGAACCAGCGATCGTGCGAGATCACCATCACCGAGCCTGCGAACTCGAGCAATGCGTCTTCGAGCGCGCGCAGCGTTTCGACGTCGAGGTCGTTCGACGGTTCATCGAGCAGCAGCACGTTGCCGCCCGCGATCAGCGTCTTGGCCAGATGCAGCCGGCCGCGCTCACCGCCCGACAGATTGCCGACGACCTTCTGCTGATCGCCGCCCTTGAAGTTGAAGCGGCCAATGTACGCGCGCGACGGCGTTTCGTACTTGCCGACCGTCAGCACGTCCGCCCCGCCGGAGATTTCCTCGAACACGGTCTTCGAGCCGTCGAGCGCGTCGCGGCTCTGGTCCACGTAAGCGAGCTTGACGGTCGGGCCTTGCACGATCTCGCCCGAATCCGGCTGTTCACGGCCGGTCAGCATGCGGAACAGCGTCGACTTACCCGCGCCGTTCGGCCCGATGATGCCGACGATCGCGCCCGCCGGAATCTTGAAGCTGACGTCGTCGAGCAGCAAACGATCGCCATACGACTTCCTGACGTTCTTGAACTCGATCACTTCATTGCCGAGACGATCGCCGACCGGAATGAAGATTTCCTGCGTTTCGTTGCGCTTCTGGTAGTCCTGGCTGTTCAGTTCCTCGAAGCGGGCGATACGCGCCTTCGACTTCGCCTGACGGCCCTTCGGGTTCTGGCGCACCCACTCCAGCTCCTTCTTGATCGCCTTCTGACGCGCCGATTCCGACGACTCTTCCTGCTTCAGGCGCTCTTCCTTCTGATCGAGCCAGCTGCTGTAGTTGCCCTTCCACGGAATGCCGTGGCCGCGGTCGAGTTCGAGAATCCACTCGGCGGCGTTATCGAGGAAGTAGCGGTCGTGGGTCACGGCGACGACGGTGCCCGGGAAGCGCGTCAGGAACTGTTCGAGCCAGTCGACCGATTCCGCGTCCAGGTGGTTGGTCGGCTCGTCGAGCAGCAGCATGTCGGGCTTTTCGAGCAGCAGCTTGCACAACGCCACGCGGCGCTTTTCGCCGCCCGACAGATGCTCGATCTTCGCGTCCCAAGCCGGCAGGCGCAGCGCGTCGGCGGCGATTTCGATCTGCTGTTCGGCGCTGCCGCCATCCGACGTGGCGAGGATCGCTTCGTACTTCGCCTGCTCGGCGGCGAGCGCGTCGAAGTCGGCGTCCGGCTCGGCGTAGGCCGCGTAGATTTCGTCGAGCTTCTTCTGCGCGTTGAACACGTCGCCGAGACCTTCCTCGACCGCTTCACGCACCGTCTTGGTCGGGTCGAGCTGCGGTTCCTGCGGCAGATAGCCGATGTTCAGGTTTGGCATCGGCGTGGCTTCGCCTTCGATGTCCTTGTCCACACCGGCCATGATGCGGATCAGCGTCGACTTGCCCGAGCCGTTCAGGCCGAGCAGGCCGATCTTCGCGCCGGGGAAAAACGACAGCGAGATGTCTTTCAGGATTTGACGCTTGGGCGGCACGATCTTGCCGACCCGGTTCATGGTAAAGACGTATTGGGCCATTTGCTTGCAATAGACGTTGACGACGCCGGCCGCGTGGGGGCGGGCAGTCGTTGGGTGGATGGGTAATCGGTGTTAGCGGTGTTGAGGCCAGGCGGCATGCCCGGCGCCGGCCGGCGCGGCATCGAGCGCGGCGTCGAACTTCGCGACGCCCCGCGCGCGGGCGGGTGGTTCAGGTGGCATTGTACTTCGCGCGGCGGGTGGGGCGGCAGGGGCGGCGCGTGGTGCCGGAGGTCGGCTCGTGTGTCGAGGCGCGCGGCGGCGTGGTGCTCAGAGCCAGTCGGCGACGCCGCCGTGTCGCGAACAGGTGCCGCCGTGATGTTGGCTGAAGCTGTAGGTGCCGTCGCGGCAGCGCGCGCTCGCGCCTTGCGGCGCTTTGCCGGACAGCGCACGGGCCGGCGCGTGGACGGTGTTGCCGTCGCGATTGGTGTAGGTGTCGTGATTGCCGAGGTCGGCTTCGTCGGGTGTCGTGCCGGGGGCGACGTATGCGAGCGCCGGCGCTGCCGCCACGCCGAACAACAGCGCGACGGCCACCGTCGCATGGCGGCCGAGGCGCGTGAGGACGATGCCTGTCATGCTCCGGGTGATTGTCATTCTGGTCGCGCGTGAATGTGCGTGCGCTTCGGGCAGGTCTCAGTTGGCGCGCCGTCCCGTCGCCGGATCGAAGAAATGCAGATGCGCCGCCGGCAACGCCACTTGCAGCGCTTCGCCCGCCGCGGGCCGATGCGCGTGCGGCAAGCGCACCGTCACATCGTGCTTGCCCCAGCGGCCGTGCGCGAGATTGTCCGCGCCGAGCAATTCACAAGAATCGACGCTAAGCGTCGCGTGCCAAGCGTCCGCGTGGCCAGGGTTCATGTGCTCCGGGCGAATGCCGAGCGTCCACTCGCGGCCTTTGGCGACCTCCCGGCCGATCGATGCCGCACCCGCCAACGGCAGTTTCGGACCGTTGCCGGCGACGTCGAACGTCGCGCCGTCATCGGACACGCGGCCTTCCAGCAGATTCATCCCCGGCGAGCCGATGAAGCTCGCGACGAACACGGTAGCCGGCCGCTCGTAGACCTCGGTCGGCGCGCCGATCTGCTCGGCGTGGCCCTTGTTCATCACGATCACACGCTGCGCGAGTGTCATCGCTTCGATCTGATCGTGCGTCACGTACAGGCTCGTGGTGGCGAGGCGCGCATGCAGCCGCTGGATTTCGAGGCGCATCTGCACGCGCAAACGCGCGTCGAGATTCGACAACGGTTCGTCGAACAGAAACACCGCCGGCTCGCGCACGATCGCGCGGCCCATCGCGACGCGCTGCCGTTGTCCGCCGGACAGCTCGCGCGGCTTGCGTTGCAACAGCGCTTCGAGTTCGAGAATCTGCGCGGCGGCCTGCACGCGCTTCGCGATCTGCGCCCGCTCGACACCCGCGATCTTCAGCGCGTAGCCCATGTTCTCGGCGACACTCATATGCGGATACAGCGCGTAGTTCTGGAACACCATCGCGATGTTGCGATCCTTCGGCTCCAGTTCGTTGACCACTTTGCCGGCGATCGAGATGCGGCCGTCGGAGATGCGTTCGAGTCCCGCGACCATCCGCAGCAACGTCGACTTGCCGCATCCGGACGGCCCGACCATCACGACGAACTCGCCGTCGGCGACGTCGACGTCGATGCCGTGCAGCACGAACTGTTTGCCGTCGTAGGTTTTTTTAACGCCTTGCAAGGTCAGTGCAGCCATGCCGTTTTAGCCTTTCGTTGCTTGCCGCGTGGTGCGCGGTGTTTTGTGTTCAATGCCGTCGTCGTGTCCGGGTGTCGCCATGCCACGCCGGCTCGATTACTTCTCGGAATCCACCAGCCCGCGCACGAACCAGCGCTGCATCGTCAGCACGACGGCGAGCGGCGGCAACATCGCGAGCAGCGTCGCGGTCATCACGAGGTGCCATTCGGTCGCGGTGTCGCCGGACGCGATCATGCTGCGGATGCCGACCACCGCGGTCATCAGCGATTGCTGGCTCGTGATCAGGATCGGCCACAAGTATTGATTCCAGCCGTAAATGAACGTGATGACGAAGAGCGCGGCCATATTCGTCTTCGACAGCGGCAGCACGACGTCCCAGAAGAAGCGCATCGTGCCCGCACCGTCGATGCGCGCCGCCTCCATCAGCTCGTCGGGCAGCGTCATGAAGAACTGGCGGAACAGGAACGTCGCGGTGGCCGACGCGATCAGCGGCAAGGTCAAACCGCTGTACGTATTGCTTAGATGCATCGACGACACGACTTGCACGGTCGGGAAGATCCGCACTTCGACCGGCAGCATCAGCGTCATGAAGATCAGCCAGAACGAGAGCATGCGAAACGGAAAGCGGAAGAACACGATCGCGTACGCGGAGATCATCGACACGGCGATCTTGCCGGTCGAAATTGCCAGCGCCATCACGAGGCTGTTGAATAGCATGCGGCCGAACGGTGCCGCCGCATTGCCGCTGCCGTGCGACCAGATGGTCGCGACGTTCTCGAACAGATGCGTGCTCGGCACGAGCGACAGCGGCACGGTGAAAACCTCGTGCTCGCTCATCGTCGCGGCGCAGAACGCGACGTACACCGGAAACACCACGAGCACGACGCCGAGAATCAGCACCGCGTGGCAGAACAGGTCGAAACCGCGTCGGTTCTCGATCATGAGTATTGAACCCTGCGTTCGATGAAGCGGAATTGCACGACCGTCAACGCGACGACGATCACCATCAGGATCACCGACTGCGCGCCCGAGCTGCCGATGTCGAGCCCCTGGAAGCCTTCGGCGAAGATCTTGTAGATCAGCGTGCGGGTCGCTTGCGCGGGGCCGCCGCCGGTCGCAGCGTCGATCACCGGGAAGGTGTCGAAGAACGCGTAGGTGAGGTTGATCACCAGCAGGAAGAAACTGGTCGGCGACAGCAACGGCAGCGCGATGCCGAAGAAGCGCCGCACGGGACCCGCGCCATCGATCGCCGCCGCTTCGATCAGCGAGCGTGGAATCGCCTGCAAGCCCGCATAGAAGAACAGGAAGTTGTAGCTGATCTGTTTCCAGACCGACGCGAGCACCACCAGAAACATCGCCTGGCCCGCGTTCAGCGCGTGATTCCACACGATGCCGTACTTCGCGAGTGCAAAGGTGATGAGGCCGATGCTCGGATTGAACAGGAACGACCACAGCACCGCGGCGATCGCGGGCGCGACCGCGTACGGCCAGATCAGGAGCGTCTGGTAGGTCTTCGCGGCGCGCGTCACCCGATCGGCGCAGACCGCGAGCAGCAGCGAGATCACGAGCCCCGACACCGTGACGAGCGCGCAGAAGATCAATGTCGTATTGAACGACGACAGATAGAGCGGATCGGCGAGCAGCTGCCTGAAGTTGGCGAGCCCGACGAACTCGCTGGATGTGCCGAACGCATCCTGGCTCTGCGTGGATTGCCAGAGCGCCTCGCCGGCCGGCCACAGGAAGAACAGCAGCGTGATCGCGAGTTGCGGCGCGACGAGCAGATAGGGCAGCAGACTGGTGCCGAAGCTGGAGCGCTTTTCCATCGAAGATTTCCTGGGTTTGCTGCGACCATGGGTTTCGGCGCGAGCGCGCCGAAACCGTGCCGGTGAACGCCGGCTTGCCTGCCTAGTTGCCGGCTTTCTCGAAGCGACGCAGCAACTCGTCACCGCGCGAAACCGCCGAGTCGAGCGCCTGTTGCGGCGTCTTCTTCTGTGCCCAGACCTGTTCGAGTTCTTCGTCGATCACCGTGCGGATCTGCGGCATGTTGCCCAGACGCAAGCCCTTCGTGAACGGCAGCGGCGGCTTGTTGAGCATCTGGCGGATCGCCGTATCGCTGCCGGGGTTCTTCTCGTAGAAGCCTTGCTGGCGCGTCAGGTCATAGGCGGCCGTCGTGACCGGCAAATAACCCGTGTCCTGATGCCACTTCGCGGCCACCGGCGCCGAGCTCAGATACGCGAGGAACTTCGCCACGCCCTTGTAGACGGCCGGGTCCTTGCCCGACAACACCCACAGGCTCGCCCCGCCGATGATCGCGTTCTGCGGCGCGCCCTTCACGCTGGCGTCGTACGGCATCATGCCGGTGCCGAAATTGAACTTCGCATACTTCTTGATCGTGGCAAGCGAGCCCGACGAGTTCGTGATGATCCCGCAGTCGCCGCTATAGAACTTCGACACCGGTTCGTCCTTGCGGCCGACATAGGTGAAGGTGCCGTCCTTCTGCATGTTCTGCAGGAACTGGATGTGCGCGACTTGCAGCGGCTTGTTGAATTCGAGCTGCGCGTCGAGGCCGTTGAACCCGTTGTTCTGCGACGCGAACGGCGCGGCATGCCACGCGCTGTAGTTCTCGAGCTGAATCCAGCTCTGCCAGCCCGACGAATAGCCGCACGACATGCCCGATGCCTTGAGCTTCTGCGCGTCGACCTGTAATTCGGCCCAGGTTTTCGGCGGCTGGTTCGGATCGAGCCCGGCCTTCTTGAACGCGTCCTTGTTGTAGTAAAGCACCGGCGTCGAACTGTTGAACGGCATCGAGATCAGCTGGCCGGTTTTCGCGTCGCTGTAGTAGCTCGCGATCGTCGGCACGAACGCCTTCTGGTCGAGCGGCACGCCTGCCTGCTTGAACACGTCGGTGACGGGAATCACGGCCTTCTTCGCCTGCATCATCGTGGCGGTGCCGACTTCGTACACCTGCAGGATGGCTGGCGCGTTGCCGCTGCGATACGCGGCGATGCCGGCGGCAAGGGTCTGGTCGTAGGTGCCTTTGAACACCGGCACGATCGTGTAGTCGCTTTGCGACTTGTTGAAGTCGTTGGCGATGTCGTTCAGACGTTCGCCCAGTGCGGCTTCCATTGCGTGCCAGAACTGGATTTCGGTCGCGGCGTGGGCCGCCTGGCTAAAGCCGACGCTCAGCGCGGCGGCAATGGACAGCGAACGGAACAGCGGCTTGCAATTCATCGATTGTGTCTCCTGTGTCGATCGGAGTGGGTGCTTGAGCACGTGATCCAATCCCATGCACGGCAGTGCGGAACGGGCGCGGATGCGAATCGCGCGATTTTATTTGTGTTCGATGACGGTCCGGCGTCGGTTGCGGCTTTGGCGGCCGGGCGGCGTTGAACCGCGGATGGCGGGCGCCGGACGCAGCAATTTAACATCGGCTGTCATGAAACGGAAACAATCGAAATGGGCAATGCCCGTGGAGTCGGTGCGGTGACCGGCCGTCGCAGCGGAGCCGTGACGAAGCCGCGCGAGTGGTTCGCGCTCCTGTGCAATCGGCTGGCGAAAAAAAAAGCCCGCTGGAAGCGGGCTTTTTCTGGAAGGCGGATGCGGCCGTTAGACGTTGAACAGGAAGTTCATCACGTCGCCGTCATGCACGACGTATTCCTTGCCTTCGGCGCGCATCTTGCCGGCTTCCTTCGCGCCTTGCTCACCCTTGTAGGTGATGAAGTCGTTGAACGAGATCGTCTGCGCGCGAATGAAGCCGCGCTCGAAGTCCGTGTGAATCGCACCCGCCGCTTGCGGCGCGGTATCGCCGATATGGATCGTCCATGCACGCACTTCCTTCACGCCGGCGGTGAAGTAGGTTTGCAGGCCGAGCAGCTTGAAGCCCGCGCGGATCACGCGGTTCAGGCCCGGCTCTTCCATGCCCATGTCGGCGAGGAACACTTCCATGTCGGCTTCGTCGAGGTCGCCGATTTCCGCTTCGATCGCCGCGCACACGGCCACGACCGGCGCGTTCTCGGCAGCCGCGAACTTCGCCACGGCGTCCAGGTGCGGATTGTTTTCGAAACCGTCGTCCTTCACGTTGGCCACGTACATGGTCGGCTTCGCGGTGATCAGGCAGAACGGCTTGAGCGTGGCCTTTTCGTCGTCCGACAGATCGAGCGCGCGGACGGGCTTGGCCTGGTCGAGTTGCGCACGCGCCTTTTCCAGCACGGCGGCGTTCTTCGCGGCTTCCTTGTCGTTACCCGACTTGGCGGCCTTCGAATAGCGCGCGAGCGCCTTTTCGACGGTGGCGAGGTCGGCCAGCGCCAATTCGGTGTTGATTACTTCGATGTCCGACAGCGGATCGACCTTGTTGGCGACGTGAATCACGTTGTCGTCTTCGAAGCAGCGCACCACGTGCGTGATCGCGTCGGTTTCGCGGATGTTCGCGAGAAACTGGTTGCCGAGGCCTTCGCCCTTGCTGGCGCCCGCCACCAGACCGGCGATGTCGACGAATTCCACCACCGCCGGCAGGATGCGCTCCGGCTTGACGATCTCGGCGAGCGCCTTCAGACGCGCGTCCGGCACCTCGACCACGCCGACGTTCGGCTCGATCGTGCAGAACGGATAGTTTTCGGCGGCGATGCCCGCCTTGGTCAGCGCATTGAACAGGGTTGACTTGCCGACGTTAGGCAGGCCGACGATGCCGCATTTGAGGCTCATGGAAATCCTTCAGTGAATCAGTAAGTTGCGTGATGCGCTCGACGCTGGGTGCGGCTTCGGAAAGCCTTCGCGCGTGGCGTGGGGGCAATCGCAGCGGAGCGGGACAGGTCACCGAATCGGGGCGTTGGCTCGACGATCGAGTGCGAGTTTTCACGGAAAGCGCAATTGTAACCCGTTCGGGTGGGCGTACCGGTGCGCTGGCGGGAAAGCCGGGCGCGCTGAGGGGACGTGCGGCGGACGCGATCTGCGCCCGTTTTTGTGCGGCCACTGTAGAATCGACGGCTCAGGGCCGCCAGAGCTCTTTTCCGGGGAATAGATGTGCGAGTAGTGAGATGGCTGGGAACCGGCGTGACGGTGGTGCTGGTCGGCGGGGCGGTCGCGACGTGGTTGTCGCAGAATTTCGACGAAGCTCAGGCCAACACGGACCGGCAGACGGTCGAGTGCCTCACGAACCGCCTGACGCAGGACGATCGGGCGCGCATCGCGCAATTCGCCGATAAAAACGACTTCGAATCACTGTGGCGCGTGTACGACCAAGTCTTCCCCGATTGCGCCGTACGTGGCGACCAGCGCGAGCGCAAAGCGCAACTCGAAGCGAGCGCATGGCGCATTCTCCAGTCCGACCCGCGCTTCATGCGTCTGCGCGAAGCGAATGCGGCGATGGCATCGGGTTCGCAGCACTAGCCCTCAGGCGTGCGCCAGGCCCGATTTTTCGGGCGCAATGACCGCACCCGCCGATCCGTCCCCGGCAACCCCCGCGGCTATAATGCGCGGATGAACGCACACCACCAGACCTTTGATGCCGCCGTGATCGGCGGCGGGCTCGTCGGCAAGACCGCGGCGCTCGCGCTCACGCAAGGCGGCCTGCGCGTGGCGCTGCTCGCGCAAGCTTGTGCAGCACTGCCCGCCGGCGCCGCTTTCGATTCGCGGGTCTACGCGTTGTCGGCGAGTTCGCAGGCGCTGCTCGAGCGCTTGCGCGTGTGGCAGGCGCTCGATCTGTCGCGGCTCGGGCCCGTCTACGACATGCGGGTCTACGGCGACGCTCATGCCGAGCTCCATTTCTCCGCATTTCAGGCGTCGGCGCCGCAACTGGCGTGGATCGTCGAGTCGTCGGTGATCGAACGCGCGCTGGATGCGGCGCTGCGCTTCCAGCCGAATCTCACCTGGATCGACTCGCGCGCTCAGGCGCTGGACTTCACCGCAGAGAGCGCGAGCGTCGGTCTCGCAAACGGCAATGTCGTCGAGGCCGATCTGGTGGTCGGCGCGGACGGCGCGCATTCGTGGGTGCGCGCGCAGATCGGCTCGAAGATGAACCGCCACGACTACCGGCAAACCGGCGTGGTCGCCAATTTCAAAGCTGAGAAGCCGCACGGCGAAACCGCCTACCAGTGGTTCCGCGACGGCGAAATCATCGCGTTGCTGCCGATGCCGGACGGCCATGTGTCGCTGGTCTGGTCGGCGCGCGCCGAGCACGCCGAGCAACTGCTCGCGCTCGATCCGGCGCAGCTCGCCGCCGAAGTGGAGCGAGCGAGCGGCGGCCAGTTCGGCGCGCTCGAATGCGTGACGCCCGCGCAGGGCTTCCCGCTCGCGCTGCAAACGGTGGACCGGCTGGTGGCGTCGCGTGTCGCACTCGTCGGCGATGCCGCGCATCTGATTCATCCGCTGGCGGGGCAAGGCATGAACCTCGGCTTGCGCGACGTCGCGGCGCTCGCCGAGACAGTCGCCGGCAAGGAATCGTTCCGCGATCTCGGCGACATGGTGCTGCTGCGCCGCTACGAGCGCGCCCGCCGCGAAGATATCCGCGCCCTGATGATCGCCACGGACGGCTTGCAGAAGCTCTTCTCCGTACCCGGGCCGTTTGCGAAGGCACTGCGTAACAGCGGTATGGCTTTCGTCGGGGCGCAGCCGTTCATCAAGCGCTGGCTGGTGTCGGCCGCGCTTGGGTAAACGCGCGGCTGGCGGCCACGGCCGGCAACACAGGTATCATGAACGGATTGACGGCCTGCCGGTCCGACCCGGCACGTGACACAACGCGCGACACGCGCGATCGAAACAGGAATTCAGCATGAAAAAAACCTTCCGCATGGTAGCGGGCGCGCTCGCGATTGCCGCTTTCACGATCGGCTGCTCGGCACAGGCCGATCAGACGACCGACAAGCTCAAAGCCACGCTGCAAACGCGTCTGGCCGACGTGACGATCAAGAGCATCACGAAGTCGCCGATCGCAGGGTTGTACGAAGTGAACCTCGGCAGTCAGATCGTCTATAGCGACGCGAACGGCGATTACCTGATGCTCGGCGACATGGTCGACGCGAAGACCCGCAAGAATCTGACGGAAGCGCGTCTATCCGACACCAACCGGATCGATTTCGCCAGCCTGCCGTTCGCGAACGCCGTGAAGGTCGTGCGCGGCAATGGCGCGCGCAAGATCGCCGTGTTCTCCGATCCGAACTGCCCGTACTGCAAGCAGCTCGAAACGTCGCTGAAGTCGCTCGACAACGTGACGGTCTACACGTTCCTGTACCCGGTACTGTCTCCGGATTCGACGGCCAAGTCGAAGTCGATCTGGTGCTCGACGGATCGCGCGAAAGCGTGGGAAGCGTGGATGCAGAACCACCAGGCGCCCACCGCCGCCGGCACCTGCGACACCGCCGCGATCGACAAGAACCTGACGCTCGGCCACGCGATGAACGTCGAGGGCACGCCCACGGTGTTCCTCGCCGACGGCCGCCGCCTGCCGGGCGCCGTGCCGGCCGAGCGGCTGGACCGCGAAATGGCCGCCGTGCACTGAACCACGCGGCACATGCAGGAGCAAGGAGGCGCACAGGGCGCCTCCTTTCGCATCGGGCCTGCCGAAGCAATGCCGACGTGTCGAGTCTCACGCATAGATCCGGCGTCTCGATCGACGCCTCGATCAACTTTTCGTCCCCCATCTCCTAATCGCCGCCGATGAAGCCGATCCGCTACACCATCGTTCCGAAGCAACCCGCCGCCCATCTGTTCGAAGTCACCGTGACCGTCGCCGATCCCGACCCCGCCGGCCAGCGTTTCATGCTGCCGGTGTGGATTCCGGGCAGCTACATGGTGCGTGAGTTTGCGCGCAACATCGTCACGCTGCGCGCTACCAACGACGCGGGCCGCAAGGTGCGGGTGGAAAAGACCGACAAGCACACGTGGCAGGCCGCGCCGGTCAAAGGCGCGCTGACGCTGCGCTACGAGGTGTACGCGTGGGACCTGTCGGTGCGCGCCGCGCATCTCGACGACACGACGGGCTTTTTCAACGGCACCAGTGTGTTTTTGTCGCCGCTCGGTCACGAGGAAGCGCAGTGCGTGGTCGACATTCAGAAGCCGCACGGCGCGGCATATCGCAACTGGCGGGTCGCGACCGCACTGCCGGAAGCGCGCGGCACGAAACGCTATGGCTTCGGCGAGTATCGCGCGCAGAACTACGACGAGCTGATCGATCATCCGGTCACGCTCGGCGAATTCGCTCTGGCGACTTTCGACGCGCATGGCGTGCCGCACGACATCGTGATTGCGGGGCGTGTGGTTGGGCTGGACATGGCGCGCTTGAGCGCCGACCTGAAGCGCATCTGCGAAGCGCAGATCGCATTGTTCGAACCGAAGACAAAGAAAGCGCCCGTCGACCGCTATGTGTTCATGACGCAAGCCGTCACCGACGGCTACGGCGGCCTCGAACACCGCGCCTCCACGGCGCTGATCTGCAATCGCGGCGATCTGCCCGTGCAAGGCCGCGAAGCGATGAGCGAAGGCTACCGAACCTACCTCGGCCTGTGCAGCCACGAGTATTTCCACACATGGAACGTCAAGCGCATCAAGCCGGCCGTGTTCGCGCCTTATGACCTGAGCGTCGAAAACTATACGTCGCTGCTGTGGCTGTTCGAGGGCTTCACGTCTTACTACGACGATCTGATCCTCGTGCGCAGCGGCCTGATCTCGCAGGACGACTATTTCGGCATGCTCGGCAAGGTGATCGGCGGCGTGCAGCGCGGCAGCGGACGACTCAAGCAGACTGTTGCCGAAAGCTCGTTCGACGCGTGGGTCAAGTACTACCGGCAGGACGAGAACGCGCCGAACGCGATCGTCAGCTATTACACCAAGGGCTCGCTCGTCGCCCTCGCGTTCGATCTGACGATTCGCGCGCAGACCGGCGACCGCAAATCGCTCGACGACGTGATGCGTCTGCTGTGGCAGCGTTTTGGCCGCGACTTCTATCGCGGCAAGCCGGTCGGCGTCGACGAAAGCGAGATCGAAAGGATATTCGCGGAAGCGACCGGAGCGGAACTGGGCGAACTGTTCGCCGAAGCCGTGCATGGCACCCGCGATCTGCCGCTCGGCCCGTTGCTCGAGCCGTTCGGCGTCGCGCTCGCGCCTGAACTGGACAAGAACGGCAAGCCTTCGTTCGGCGCGCGTCTGCGCGGCGGCGCGGATTGCACGCTGGCGGCGGTCCACGAAGGCAGCGCGGCGCAAAAAGCGGGACTCTCGGCCGGTGACGTGTTGATCGCGCTCGACGGCCTGCGCGTCACCGGTTCGAATCTTGACGGGTTGCTCGCGCGTTACCAGCCGGGTGCGAAGGTCGAAATCCATGCGTTCCGGCGTGACGAGCTGCGCACCACGCAAGTCAAGCTGGACGGGCCGGAGGTGGTGCGCTACAAGCTCGCCGTCAGCGACAAGCGGCCCGCCGCGCGCAAGGCGCGCGAACGGTGGCTGGCCAGCTGATCGTTAGCCTTTGCGGCATTAATGGGCGGGCGAGGGCGCGGGATTGTTCTACCAGTGCAACAATCCTTCGCTGCCGGATGGCTTTTTCCCGGGGCGGTAAAAAACCACAATGCTTCCACTCGCGCAACATTGCGCGCCCCTACTGGAGTCAACCATGACCACGATCCTGCAAATCAACTCGGCAGCCCGCTCACAAGGCGCGAACTCGACGCTGCTCGTCAACGAGCTGACCGCAAAACTGCAACAGTCGAATCCGGGCGCGCAAGTCGTCGTCCGCAACCTGCAAGCCGAACCGCTGCCGCACCTGGACGACGCCATCCTCGGCGCGTTCTTCACGCCGGCCGAGCAACGCACGGCCGAGCAAGCCGCGATTGCCGCACGCAGCGAAGCGCTGATCGCCGAACTGCAAGCCGCCGACATCGTCGTGATCGGTGCGCCGATGTACAACTTCGGGATCTCGTCGCAACTCAAGACGTACTTCGACTTCATCGCCCGCGCTGGCATCACGTTCCGGTACACGGCGAACGGTCCGGAAGGTCTCGTGAAGGGCAAGAAGGTCTATGTCGTGTCGGCTCGCGGCGGCAAGTACCTGGGCACGCCGAACGACAGCCAGACGCCGTATCTGACGAGCTTCCTGGGCTTCCTCGGCATGACCGACGTGAACTTCATCTACGCCGAAGGCCTGAACTTGGGCGCGGACGCGGCCAACGCCGCGCTGGCTGCCGCGCGTGAAGCGATTGCTGCCGCGTAAGCTTGTTGCTGCTTCGATACCGTGCTCCGAAGCCGCCAATAACTGCGGATAGCAGCGAATAGCAGGGAAATGAAAAACGCCACGGACGCGAGTCCGTGGCGTTTTCTTTTTGCGGCGCTGCTTGCGTTTGTCACGCCAGCATTTGCGCTTCGTCGGGCAGACGCCAGTCGATGGGTGCACGGCCCTGCTTCACGAGGTACTCGTTGGCCTTCACGAAGTGGCCGCAGCCGAGAAAGCCGCGATGCGCCGACAGCGGCGACGGATGCGGCGCCTCCAGCACGTAATGCGACTTGCCGCCGAGCAGCGCGCGCTTCGCTTGCGCATGCGCGCCCCACAGCATGAACACGAGGCCGTCGTGGCGCATCGCCAGTTCGTGGATCAGCGTGTCGGTGCATTTTTCCCAGCCGCGTTTCGCGTGGCTCGCCGCGCTGTCGCGTTCGACGGTCAGCACCGTGTTCAGCAGCAGCACGCCTTGTCTGGCCCACGTGTCGAGGCAACCGTGACGAGGCGTTTCGTGGCCGAGACTCGCGGCGATTTCCTTGAAGATATTGCGCAGCGACGGCGGCGTGCGCACGTTCGGCGCGACGGAAAAGGCGAGCCCGTGTGCTTGCGGCGTGCCGCGATCCTCGCCGTGATACGGGTCCTGGCCGAGGATCACCACTTTGACTTCGTCGGGGCTCGTCAGGCGCAACGCGCGGAACACGTCGGTGGGATAGACGGTTTTGCCGGCGGCGCGCTCACCATCGACGAAACGGCACAGCGGCGCGTACGCGTCGCTGTCGATGAACGGCTTCAGATGTGTGCGCCATGCCGGGGGCAGGGCGGCGAATTGGGCTTCGAGCGTCGGTGGGGCGAAGTCGGTCGGCGATTGTGTGGTCATGTCACTGGCCGATGTGGATGCGGCGTCGCCGAACAGGGAAGCCTGCGACGGATTGGAGCGGGTTCGGGAAGCGGAGGTCATGGCGGGGGAGTGTCGCAGCAAACGGGCTTCGGCTCAAGGTGCCGAGGCGCCAGGGCCGCCCAACCCGTCTGTTCAACCCGCCCGCAACTGATACCCACGCTGCGCCTTGCTGACGTTGTCCGGCGCGAGTCCGCTTATCCGCTTGCCGAGTTCCGCCGCGAGCGCGTGCAGCGCAGCTTCATCGCCGGATTTCAGCTCAAGCTCAACTTCCGAGATGGGCGCACGGCGGTTCTCGCCGTCGACTTCCGCGAGCACGTCGCCCTCGTCGATCGCCGCTTCGATTTCCGCACCGTCCAATTCGACGTGCCACAGCGTACGCGTGAAGTTCGTGCGAAACAGTTCGATCAAGGTGGACGCCGCCTGGCGCAACGCATCCGCCGCAGCCGGTTCATCACAGGCCTGCAGCAAAGCGTCGATCTCCAGCTTCGCGCCCGCCACCGGCATTTCCCATTCGTGCCGGCTGTGCAAACCCTCCTTCGCATTGCCCACCGTCTTGAAGGTTTGCAGCCAGCCATCCGGCGTTTGACGCAGACGCAGCGCACTCTTCGAGCTCGCCAACCCAAGCTGCGGCGTATCGAAGTAAATGTTCACCAGTTTGACCGGGCTGCCTTCCCGGCCGGTGCGCGCGACGAACCACTGTTGCGCCGCCTGCACCTGCCCGGCCGGCAGCGCCAGCTTGATTTCGCGTTCCATCCCCATGATGCGTTTCCTTGCGTGTACCGTCGCGGCGTCTAGAAAAACATTCGCGCAAGCTCCACGCCCGGCTCGTCTGCGCGCATGAACGCCTCGCCGACGAGGAACGTGTGTACGTCCATCGCGCGCAGGCGCTCGACATCGGCACGCGCCAGAATGCCCGATTCGGTGACCACGATGCGGTCATCCGGAATCGCATCGAGCATGCCGATGGTGGTGTCGATCGACGTTTCGAAAGTGCGCAGGTTGCGGTTGTTGATGCCGATCAGCGGCGTTTTCAGCGTCAACGCTTCCTTGAGCTCGTTGCTGTCGTGCACTTCGACCAGCACCGCGAGGCCCAGCGAATGCGCGAGCGCTTCGAGGTCCTGCATCTGCGCAGTGTCGAGCGCGGCGGCGATTAGCAGGATCGCGTCGGCACCCATCGCGCGCGCTTCGACGATCTGGTACGGATCGACGATGAAGTCCTTGCGCAGCACCGGCAACTGGCACGCAGCGCGCGCCTGCTGCAGATACGCGACGCTGCCCTGGAAGAACTGCACGTCGGTGAGCACGGATAGACAGGCCGCGCCGTGCTTCTCATACGAACGCGCGATTTCGGCCGGGTTGAAGTGCTCGCGCAGCACGCCTTTGGACGGGCTCGCTTTCTTCACCTCGGAAATCACCGCGGCCAGCCCCGCCGCGTGCTTGGCGCGCAAGGCGCCGACGAAGTCGCGGATGTCGCGCGACGACGCTTCGAGGCGCAACTCTTCCAGCGGCGCGCTCTGTTCGGCCGCGCGGACTTCTTCGCGTTTGACCGCGATGATGCGGTCGAGGATGTCGCTCATAAGTGTCTCGCTACGTTGATTGCTACCTGATCATTGCTTGAATTGCTGGGTGAAGCGAATCAGCTCGTCGACCTTCGCGCGGGCCTTGCCGCTCGCGATCGCTTCACGCGCCAGTTGAATGCCATCCGCGATCGACGCCGCCACGTTCGCCGAATACAGCGCCGTGCCCGCGTTCAGCGTGACGATTTCGCGCGCGACGCCAGGCTTGTTGTCGAGCGCCTCGAGCAGCATCGCTTTGGATTCGCTCGCGTCCGCCACTTTCAGCGTGCGGTTCGACACCATCTGCATGCCGAAGTCTTCGGGATGAATCTCGTACTCGCGGACTTCGCCGTCGCGCAACTCACCGACTTGCGTGGCCGCGCCGAGCGACACTTCGTCCATGCCGTCCATCCCGTACACGACCAGCACATGCTTTGCGCCGAGGCGCTGCATCACGCGCACCTGAATGCCGACGAGGTCCGCATGGAACACGCCCATCAACTGGTTCGGCGCGCCGGCCGGATTGGTCAGCGGGCCGAGAATGTTGAAGATGGTTCGCACGCCGAGTTCGCGGCGCACGGCGGCGATGTTCTTCATCGCCGGATGATGGTTCGGCGCGAACATGAAGCCCATGCCGGTTTGCGCAATCGACGCCGCCACCTGGTCCGGTTGCAGATCGATATTCACGCCGAGCGCTTCGAGCACGTCCGCGCTGCCCGACTTGCTCGACACGCCGCGATTGCCGTGTTTCGCGACCTTCGCGCCGGCTGCGGCCGACACGAACATGGTGGCGGTGGAAATGTTGAAGGTGTGCGCGCCGTCGCCGCCGGTGCCGACGATATCGACGAAATTCGAGTTGTCCTGCACGTCGACGTGACGGGCGAATTCACGCATCACCGTGGCGGCGGCGGTGATTTCGCCGATGGTCTCTTTCTTGACGCGCAAGCCGGTGATGATCGCGGCCGCCATCACGGGCGAGAGTTCGCCGCGCATGATGAGGCGCATCAGATGCAGCATCTCGTCGTGGAAAATCTCGCGGTGCTCGATGGTCCGTTGCAGCGCTTCCTGGGGCGTAATCGACATGATCTCGTCTCTCTTCATCAAGCGGTGCGGTGGGCGGTTTTCGACTGCTTCACGAAGTTCTCGAGCAGTGCGTGGCCGTGCTCGGACAGGATCGATTCCGGATGGAACTGAACGCCTTCGACGGCCAGTTCCTTGTGACGCACGCCCATGATCTCGCCGTCTTCGGTCCAGGCCGAGACTTCGAGGCAGTCCGGCAGCGATTCGCGTTCGATCGCGAGCGAATGGTAGCGGGTCACGACGAAATGCTTCGGCAGATCGGCGAACACGCCTTTGCAGTCGGTTTCGATCGTGCTGACCTTGCCGTGCATGATGGTTTGCGCGCGCACTACACGGCCGCCGAACGCCTCGCCGATTGCCTGATGGCCGAGGCAGACGCCGAGAATCGGCATCTTGCCGGCGAATTCGCGCAGCACGTCGAGGGTGATGCCGGCATGTTGCGGATTGCTGGGGCCGGGCGACAGGCAGATGCGCTCGGGATTGAGCTTCGCGATGTCGTCCAGCGTGATTTCGTCGTTCCGATAGGTGCGCACGTCTTCGCCGAGTTCGCCGAAGTACTGCACCAGGTTGTAGGTGAACGAGTCGTAGTTGTCGATCATGAGCAGCATGGTGTGTCTCCGGTCAGAAGTCGCTATCGAGGCCGTCTTGAACCTGTTCGGCAGCACGCAGCACGGCGCGCGCCTTGTTCTCGGTCTCTTGCCATTCGGATTCCGGCACCGAATCCGCCACCACGCCCGCGGCCGCCTGCACATACAGATTGCCGTTCGCGATCACGCCGGTGCGGATCGTGATGGCGAGATCCATCTCACCGGTGAACGACAGATAGCCGACCGCACCGCCATACAGGCCGCGCTTCACGGGCTCCAGTTCGTCGATCAGTTCCATCGCGCGGACCTTCGGCGCACCCGACAGCGTGCCGGCCGGGAAGGTGGCGCGCAGCACGTCGAAATTGGTGGTGCCGGGCTTCAGCTTGCCTTCGACCGAACTCACGATGTGCTGCACGTGCGAGTACTTTTCGATCACCATCTTGTCGGTCACGACCACCGAGCCGATCTGCGCGATGCGGCCCACGTCGTTGCGCGCGAGGTCGATCAGCATCACGTGTTCGGCGATTTCCTTCGGGTCGTTCAGCAGTTCGGTCGCGAGTTCGGCGTCGCGTTCCGGCGTATTGCCGCGCGCACGCGTGCCGGCGAGCGGGCGAATCGTGACGATGCGATCCTCGCCGCGCTTTTCCTGACGCACCAGAATTTCCGGCGACGCCCCAACCACATGAAACTCGCCGAAGTTGTAGTAGTACATGTAAGGCGACGGATTTAGCGAGCGCAGCGCGCGATACAGCGACAGCGGATTGTCGCGATACGGCTTGGTCAGACGCTGGCCGACCTGCACCTGCATCAGTTCGCCGGCGGCGATGTATTCCTTCGCCTTGCGCACGGCGGCCAGATAGTCGTCCTTCGCGAATTCACGGTAGGTCTCGGTGCGCACGCTGGCCGAAGTGACCGGGGGTTGCACGGTCGTACGCAAACGCTGGCGCAGTTCGCGCAAACGGTGTTTAGCCTTCGTGTACGCCTCGGGCTGCGTCGAATCGGCATACACGACCAGATAAAGCTTGCCCGCGAGATTGTCGATTACCGCGACTTCTTCGGTGAGCAGCAACTGGATGTCGGGCAGATTCAGATCGTCTTTCGGCGCGCTGTGCGCAAGCTTTTTCTCGATGTAGCGCACCGCGTCGTAGCCGAAATAGCCGGCGAGGCCGCCCGCGAAACGCGGCAGGCCAGGACGTTGCGCCACTTTGAAGCGGGCCTGGAATTGCTGGATGAACTCGAGCGGATCGCCCTCGTGCGTTTCGACGACCTTGCCGTCGCGCACCACTTCCGACACGCCGTTGCGGGTGCGCAGCAGCGTGCGCGCCGGCAGTCCGATGAACGAATAGCGGCCGAAACGTTCGCCGCCCACCACCGATTCCAGCAGGAACGAGTTGGCGCCGTTGCGTTCGGTCTGCGCGAGCTTCAGGTAGAGCGAGAGCGGCGTTTCGAGGTCGGCGAGCGCTTCGGCGATCAGCGGAATGCGGTTGAAGCCCTCGTTGGCGAGGGACTGGAATTCGAGTTCGGTCATGTTCCGATCCTGTACGGTGGTCCGGCGGCAGCGTGCGTCCGGCAAAGCGGGGCGTTGCGAGGCCGGTCGGAGCGTGCGTCGACATTGCGACGTGATGATACCGACCGGCGCGAGTTTCCCATCGACGCGAGCAACGGGTTTCAGCGCACAGTTGTACTTTGCGGGTACACGCAGGCCGAATCAACCGATGCAGCGAAACTAGATGATGGAAAAAACGCGTGAGCGCAGCGAAGTAAAAAACGGTTGCCGAAGACGAGCTTCAGCGTACCTCAGGCGAGGTTAGCGCGACCAGCGACGCCAGGGCCAGGCTCCCCGGTCGATGCTAATCAGACTCCGTTTTTTATTCAGAAACATGAGGATGAAGGACTTTTCAAGTCGTGGAATGGTGCGCTGCGATCGCCTTGGCGGCGTCGAGCAGCGAGGCAACTATACCATCGGATTTTATTGTTTGTATAGCTTGGCCGTGGTTGTAGCCGTACGGCACGGTGAGCGTCGCCATGCCGGCTGCGCGGCCCGCCAGCGCGTCGTTTTCGGAATCGCCGATCGCCACGGTGGCTTGCGGTTCGACGCCAAGTTGCGCCGCGGCAGTGAGCATCGGCAGCGGGTCCGGCTTCTTTTTCGCGAGGCTGTCGCCGCCGAGCACGACGCTGAAATACTGTGCGAGCCCGTACTGTTGCAGCAACTCGACTGCGAACCGGTGCGGCTTGTTGGTCACGCAAGCGAGCTTCACGCCGGCATCACGCATTGCGATCAGCCCGGCTTCGACATCGGGATAAAGCCGCGTGTGCAGGCCGTTGATCTTCGCGTATTCCGCCTGATAGATCGCGAGCGCTTCGTCGAAGCGATCCTGCGCATGGTCCGCTTCGAAGCGCGGCGCGAGCACGCTGCGGATCAGATGCTCCGAACCCTTGCCGACATAGCCGACCACTTCCTCGCGCGAGGTTTCCAGCGCGTCGAGTTGCGCGAGCATGCCGTTCAGGCCGGCGGTGAAGTCGTCGGCGGTGTCGATCATCGTGCCGTCGAGGTCGATGATCGCGGCTTGCAGGCGCGGGCTGCTGAAGGTCGGGGCGGGGAGCGGAGCTGTCATAGGGCGTGCGGGTTTTGGTGCTGAACCTTAGTGCTGAACATTCGCGAGCGCGGCGCGCATCCTGTCGATCACGACCTTGTGATCGGGCTGGCCGAAGATCGCCGAACCGGCCACGAATGTGTCCGCACCTGCTGCCGCGATTTCCGCGATGTTGTCGACCTTCACGCCGCCGTCCACTTCCAGATGAATCTCGCGGCCGGTCCGTTCCTGATACGCGTCGATGCGCTTGCGGGCTTCGCGCAGCTTGTTGAGCGCTTCGGGAATGAACGACTGGCCGCCGAAGCCCGGGTTCACCGACATGATCAGCACGAGGTCGAGCTTGTCCATCACGTGATCCAGATAGCTCAGCGAGGTGGCCGGGTTGAACACCAGGCCTGCCTTGCAGCCGTGGTCGCGGATCAGCGAAAGCGTGCGGTCGATATGGTCCGAGCCTTCCGGATGGAAGCTGATCAGGTTTGCGCCGGCCTTGGCGAAGTCCGGCACGATGCGGTCGACGGGGCGCACCATCAGATGCACGTCGATTGGCACGTCGACGTGCGGGCGGATCGCTTCGCACACGAGCGGGCCGATGGTCAGGTTCGGCACGTAGTGGTTATCCATTACGTCGAAGTGAATCCAGTCGGCGCCGGCGGCGACGACATTGCGGACTTCGTCGCCGAGACGGGCGAAATCGGCGGACAGAATGCTGGGGGCGATGCGAAATTGCGTCATGGCGGGACCGGGTGCAAGCGGAAAGCGCTATTTTACCGTTTTGTGGCGCTCCGAACCGGCGCGCGGGCGGTTTGAGGTCGAGCTGAGTTCACCGCGGCGGCGGTGACAGTGCTGCGAGCCTTAACGGTCCTTGGCCAAAAGACATGTCCGGTTGCGGGCATGCCGCGCATCAAGCAGAATGCCAATCCATGCATATCGCTTCGCCGATGCACCGCAAACCATTGGCGTTCGGAGTTTTCCGCGATTTTTCACAGCCCGTTTCATCAGACCGGAATCAGGATGAGCCAGTACGAATTCAGCGTCTCGGCGCAGGTGCAATATCTGCCTGAAGAGTCGGACCCGGAGCGCCGCCAGTATGCATTCGCATACACGCTGACTATCCGTAATACCGGCCAGGTGCCCGCGCAGTTGATTGCGCGTCATTGGGTGATCACCGATAGCGAAAATACGGTGCAGGAAGTGAAGGGCCTGGGAGTGGTCGGCCATCAGCCGCTGCTCAAACCGGGCGAGCATTTCGAATACACGAGCTGGGCGGTCATTGCTACGCCGGTCGGCACCATGCGCGGCGATTACTTCTGCGTGGCGGAGGACGGCGAGCGTTTCGACGCGCCGGTGCCGGAGTTTATTCTGCGCATGCCGCGCACGTTGCATTGAACCGGAGGGCGGGCCCGCGGTCATTAAATGTTCAACTGCGCAGCGCTTCGGCGCGCGGTTTATCGCATAGCGTTACTGCCGTTTTTGCTGCTTCGGTTGTTCGCTTCGGGTTGCGCGCGTGGCTTTCTTCCTGCCGGATGATGTCCATACAACGATGAAGACGAGCAGGAAGAGCGCGAGGAGCGCTTCCAGCGCGAAGATGAGCATCGGGTATTCGTCGAACAGATCAGACATGGCGGTTTCCATCAAGAACGAACATTGTATGCGTTTTGTCCGCACGGCCGGAGCATGGCTCGGCGCGCTTTCGGTTGCGGTGCTGCTGGCGTCCTGCGGCGGCGGGGCGGTCCGGCCGTCGGTTGCGCCGCCCACGGGTGCCGCGATCATTCCCGGACAGATTGCCGCGACGCGCCTCACGGCAGTCGCCTGGCGGCAGGTGCCGGGCTGGCAGGACGATTCGCTGATCGGTGCGACGGCCGCGTTACGGCAGAACTGCGTGAGGCTCGCGCGCCAACCGAACTGGTCGCGTGCCTGTGCCGCGGCTTTGCAAATCGACGATCTCGACGTCACCAGCGCGCGGGCTTTTTTCGAGGCTTATTTCACGCCGTTCCAGCTGGCCAATAACGACGGCACGCTCGACGGGCTCGTCACCGGTTACTACGAGCCCTTGCTGCGTGGCTCGCGTACGCGGCACGGCGTGTATCAGACGGCGCTGTATCGCTGGCCCGCCACGTATCGTGCGGGTTCGGCGCTGCCGGCGCGTGCGCAGCTCGAGCGCTCGGGCGTGCTCAACGGCAATGAACTCGTGTGGGTCGACGATCCGATCGAAGCGTTCTTCCTGCAGGTGCAGGGGTCCGGGCGGATCGTGATGGAAGACGGCAGCGTGATGCGCGTCGGCTTTGGCGGCACCAACAACCAGCCGTACAAGTCGATTGGGCGGTGGCTGCTGGATCGCGCCGAACTCACGCCGGCACAGGCGACTATGCAGGGCATCAAGGCATGGGCGCGCGCGAACCCGACGCGCGTCGAGGGGCTGCTGGACACGAATCCGCGCTTTGTCTTCTTCCGTGAGATGCCGTCCGGTGAAAGCGCACCGAGCGGCGGCGCGGACGGTCCAGTTGGCGCGCTCGGCGTGCCGTTGACGCCGGAGCGGTCGATCGCGGTCGATCCGACGTCGATCCCACTCGGCACGCCGGTGTTTCTACAGACCACGCGTCCGTTGACGAACTCGCCGATGAATCGCCTCGTGTTCGCGCAGGACACGGGCTCCGCGATCAAGGGCGGCGTGCGCGCCGACTACTTCTGGGGCCTCGGCGACGACGCCGGCGATCTCGCCGGCAAAATGAAGCAGGGCGGCCGGATGTGGTTGTTGCTGCCGAATTCGTGAGTGTTGGGTGATCGGTGTAGCGGCGGTTTTCCGATAACGGAGCAGCCGACGCGTGTTTTGGCTTTGCACAGCGTGTGCCGCAGCACGAAGCATTCGACATGATTCCCGCACGCGGGAGAGCTACGCTGAATTATTGAAAAAGGCGTCACACCCGGTTGGGATTCCGGACGTGACGCCTTTTTTGTAGGGGCGACTTAAAGCCCTTGCTTGCGCTTGTCCACCACGCGCCGTGCCTTGCCAACCGAACGCTCGATGCCGTTTACCGCCAGCACGTTTACCACCGCGCTCACGCCGATCAGTGCCTTGATGTCATAGGCGAGCGCCTGTTTGGCTGTGTTCAGCGCGGCCGTATCCGGCGCGGTTTCCGGGCAGGGTTCGACGTTCAGCGTCAACACGTCGAGCGGGCCTTCCTTGGTCAGCACGATCTGATAATGCGGCGCGAGCGCGTGCTGCTTGAGCAGCAGTTCCTCGATTTGCGTCGGGAATACGTTCACACCGCGCACGATCATCATGTCGTCCGAGCGGCCGGTGATCTTTTCCATTCGGCGCATCGTGCGGACGCTGCCCGGCAGCAGACGCGTGAGGTCGCGCGTGCGGTAACGGATGATCGGCAGTGCTTCCTTGGTCAGCGAGGTGAACACCAGTTCGCCGAGTTCGCCGTCCGGCAGCACCTCGCCGGTTTCGGGATCGATGATCTCGGGATAGAAATGATCTTCCCAGATGGTCGGGCCGTCCTTCGTTTCCACGCACTCCGATGCGACGCCCGGGCCCATCACCTCGGACAGGCCGTAGATGTCGACGGCATCGATGCCCATACGCTTTTCGATCGCCTGACGCATGTCGTTGGTCCACGGCTCCGCGCCGAAGATGCCGAGGCGCAGCGAGCAAGTGGCCGGGTCGATGCCTTGACGTTCGAGTTCGTCGGCGATCGAGAGCATGTAGCTCGGCGTCACCATGATGATGTCCGGGCGGAAGTCCTGGATCAGTTGCACCTGCTTCTCGGTCTGGCCGCCGCCGAAGGGAATCACGGTGAGGCCCGCGCGCTCGGCACCGTAGTGCGCGCCGAGGCCGCCGGTGAACAGGCCGTACCCGTAGCTCACGTGAACCTTGTCGCCGCGCTTCGCGCCGGCGGCGCGAATCGAACGCGCGACGAGATTCGCCCACGTGTCGATGTCGCGCGCGGTGTAGCCCACGACGGTCGGCTTGCCGGTCGTGCCGGACGACGCGTGAATGCGTGAAATCTGCTCCTGCGGGACGGCGAACATCCCGAACGGGTAGCTGTCGCGCAGGTCTTTCTTGGTGGTGAACGGAAAGTGCGCCAGATCCGCCAGCGTCTTGACTTCGCTCGGGTGCACGCCGGCTTCGTCGAATTTGCGCCGATAGACCGGCGAATTCTCATACGCATGATTCAGCGACCATTTGAGTCGTTCAAGTTGAAGCGCGGCAAGTTCGTCGCGGCTGGCGGTCTCGATCGGATCGAGCGGAAGGGCGGTCGTCATTGAATGTCTCCTTGCTGCCTCAATGCCTGAGTCTATGTACGGTGCGCTTGTGCGCAAAAAACCGGGGACCGGCTGTTATTTTGGATAGCGTCGACGCTCGGACGCTCGGACGCTCCGATGCTCCGACGCTGCGTCGCTCGTTTGCCGCGGCACCACTGCGGCGTTGGCCGCGGCTTTACCGTGGGGTTCGCCGCGCGCTGGCCTTTCAATCGCCCGTGGGAACCAGGTTGCCTTTGATTTGCGCCGATTTGCCGCGAAACATGGCGACGGTTTCGTCGGCGCGATTGGTGACGCGAATATCGTAGATGCCGGTGCGGCCGCTCAGTGTCTGCTCGACCGCCTCCGCTGTCAGCACGTCGCCGCCGTGCACCGCTTTCAGGAACTCGATCGAACAACCGGCCGCGACCGTGTTGATGTTGTACGTGTTGCAGGCGAACGCGAACGTCGAATCAGCGAGCGTGAAGATCAGGCCGCCGTGGCAAATCTGGTGGCCGTTCAGAAAGTCGTCGCGCACAGCCATGCGCAGGCGTGCGTAGCCTGGACGCACTTCCAGGATTTCGAGCCCGAGCGCACGGCTGCAAGCATCGTTCTCGTACATCGCGGCGGCGGTTGCGCGGGCGAGTTCGTCCTGCGTCATCTGTTTGGCGTGACTGGTTTGAGTGGACATATCAGCGGCCCTCGAAGCGTGGTGCGCGTTTTTCCACGAAGGCTTGCACACCTTCTGCGTAATCATGGGATGCACCGAGCGCACGTTGCAGATCGCGCTCCAGGTCGAGTTGCTGGTCGAGGGTTTGCGTCGCGCCCGCGCGCATTGCCTGCTTGATTGCGGCGATGGCGCGCGTGGGTTGCTGCGCGAGTTGAGCCGCGAGTTTGGCCGCAGCGGCGGCGAGTTCCGCGTCCTCATGCGTCTGCCAGATCATGCCCCAGCTTTCGGCTTTTTCCGCGCCGAGTTTGTCGCCGGTGATCGCAAGCCCCAGCGCGCGCGCCATGCCGACGCGCTGCGGCAGCAGCCACGTGCCGCCCGAGTCCGGCACGAGGCCGATCTTCACGAAAGCCTGAATGAAGCTCGCCGAGCGCGCCGCAAGCACGAGGTCGCAGGCCAGCGCGAGATTCGCGCCGGCGCCGGCAGCCGTGCCGTTGACCGCCGCGATGACCGGCAACGGCAGCGCTTGCAGACGGCGGATCAGCGGGTTGAAATGCTCGTCGATCAGATCGCCCAGATCCGTCATTGCGCCGGGCGTGAAATCGAGGTCGGCGAGATCCTGGCCGGCGCAGAAGCCGCGCCCCGCCCCTGTGAGCACGAGTGCGCGCGCGCCCGATTTTTCAACCCGGTCGAGCGCGTCGCTCAATTCCCGATGCATGGCGCGCGTGAAGCTGTTGAGCTTGTCAGGGCGGTTCAGCGTGATGGTAGCGACGTGACTCGATGTGTCGAGATCCAGGCGAATCGCTTCATATGACATTGGGTGTCTCCTCAAAGTCTCTTTAGCTGACAGTCACTACGGCGTTGCTCTTAAAGCCGTTCGATGACCAGCGCAATGCCTTGGCCCACGCCGATGCACATTGTGCACAGCGCAAAGCGGCCGTTGATCCGTTCCAGTTGATACAGGGCGGTCGTGATCAGACGCGCGCCGGAGGCGCCCAGCGGATGGCCGAGCGCAATGGCACCGCCATTCGGATTGACGCGCGGATCGTCGTCGCGCAGACCGAGCGTGCGCAGCACGGCCAACCCTTGCGACGCGAATGCTTCGTTCAACTCGATCACGTCGAATTGTTCGAGCGTCATGCCGAGTTGCCTGAGCAGCTTTTGCGTCGCAGGCGCCGGCCCGATACCCATGATGCGCGGCTCGACGCCTGCGGTTGCCATGCCCACCACGCGTGCGCGGCGGCGCAGGCCGTACTGGTCGGCTGCCTGCTGGTTAGCGAGCAACAGTGCGCAGGCGCCGTCGTTCACGCCGGACGCGTTGCCGGCCGTCACACTGCCGTCCGGCCGGACCACGCCCTTGAGCTTGCCCAGACTTTCGAGCGACGTTTCCCGCGGATGCTCGTCGAGCATGACGCGCACGGGGTTCCCCTTCTTCTGCGCGACATCGACACCGACGATTTCCTCGGCCAGCGTGCCATCACGTTGCGCGCGGGCTGCTTTTTGCTGGCTCGCGAGCGCGAACGCGTCCTGGTCCGCACGGCTCACGCCGAATTCGACGGCGACGTTTTCCGCGGTCTCGGGCATCGAGTCGACACCGTACTGGCGCTTCATCAGCGGATTGACGAAACGCCAGCCGATGGTCGTGTCGTGAATGTCGGCTTGGCGTGAGAACGCGCTCGCGGCTTTGCCCATCACGAACGGCGCGCGCGTCATGCTTTCGACGCCGCCGGCAATCATCAGGCGCGCTTCGCCTGCCTTGATCGCGCGCGCGGCGGTGCCGACCGCATCCATGCCGGAGCCGCACAGGCGGTTGACGGTGGCGCCCGGCGCGTCCGTAGGCAGACCGGCCAGCAATGCCGACATGCGAGCGACGTTGCGATTGTCTTCACCGGCCTGATTCGCGCAGCCGTAAATCACGTCGTCAAGGGCGCGCCAGTCGACGCCGGGATTGCGCTCGATCAGCGCCCTGATCGGCACGGCGCCGAGATCGTCGGCACGGACATCTTTCAGGGCGCCGCCGTAGCGGCCGATGGGTGTGCGAATCGCATCGCAGATGAAGGCGTCGTTCATTGGAGTTTCCGCTGGACGGAGCGGCGCTCAATACCGATCCGATGTCTCATGTTAGTTGGGGCGCACGACCCGGTCCATTCGGCCAAACGGCGTAGGAAAGAGGCCGTGCTTTTTCTTATGCCGCTGTCTCGGGCTCTTATGCCATTCAGCCAGCTACCGCCGGCGCCGCTTTCGGTTCAACATGAATGCGGCTTTGAACGACGCGGAAGCGGTTGGCGACAAAGGCTGCATCGGCCAGCGCGGCATTGGCTGCGGGGTTCGCCCCCGTGCCGTGGAAGTCGGAGAAGGCGGCGGACTGGTTGACGAATACCCCGCCCGTCAGATTGATCGACAGTGCTACGCCGCCGCGAATCGACGCCTCGTGGGCATCGTCGAGCACGGCCGGGTCGGTGCTGTAGACCGACAGTGTCAGCGCGCCATGCTCGGCGGCGATCGCGCCAGCGAGTTCGAGCGACTGCGCGGTCGAGTCTGTCGCGATAACGAACGAGATCGGGCCGAACCACTCTTTGGTGAACTGCGCGTGGTCGGTGGCGGCGTCCAGTTGCAGCACGAGCGGCGTGCGCACGCGAGCGTTTGCAAACGCCGGATGCTCGAGCGCCTGACTCTCAACCAGAACGCGGCCGAATTTTGAGGCTTCACCGATGCGCTGGGTAACGCCTTCGTTCTGAATCGCGCCGAGCAGTTCGACCGCACGGGATGGGTCGGCGACGAGCTTTTGTACCGAGCTGGCAATGGCTTGGGCGACGTCGTCGAAACTCAGCGAGCCGTTGGCGGTGCGGATGCCGGTGCGCGGCACGTAGATGTTCTGCGGAGCGGTACACATCTGGCCCGAGTACAGCGCCAGGGAGAATGCGATGTTGCGGGCGGCCGCTTTGATGTCGTCGACGGAGTCGATCACGATCTGGTTGACGCCGGCTTTCTCGGTGTAAACCTGCGCCTGGTGCGCGTGGCGCTCGAGCCACGTGCCGTTCTCGGTGCTACCGGTGAAGTCGATGAGCTTGATCTCCGGGCGCAAGGCCAGTTCCTGGACGAGTGCGCCGTCGTTCGGCTCGGTGGCCAGCAAGGTGACGACGTTCGGATCGAAGCCTGCTTCGCGCAGAACGTCGCGCGCGATTCGCACGGTCAGCGCAAGCGGCAGAATCGCGCCCGGGTGCGGCTTGACGATGACCGTGTTGCCGGTGGCGAGATCGGCGAAGAGGCCTGGATAGCCGTTCCATGTCGGGAACGTGCAGCAGCCGAGTACAAGGCCGGTGCCGCGTGGCACGACGGTATAGCGCTTGTGCATCGCGAGAGGCGGATTCTTGCCTTGCGGTTTTTCCCAATGCGCGTCGACGGGGATACGACGCAACTGGTCCCATGCATACACGACTGCTTCGAGCGCACGGTCTTGTGCATGCGGGCCGCCGGCCTGAAAAGCCATCATGAACGCCTGGCCGGTCGTGTGCATCACGCTGTAGCCAATTTCGAAGCTGGCACGATTCACCCGCGCGAGGATTTCGAGGCTCACGCCGATCCACGCCTGCGGGCCTGCCGCGCGCCAGTCACGCTGCGCGGCGGCGGCTGCTTCGATCAGTGCGTCAGGGTCCGCTTTCGGATAGCGCACGCCGAGCGGGAAGCCGAACGGCGAAACTTCGGCGCCGACCGTTTCTCCCGTTGACGGTTGATCCAGTTCGAACGTCGTATTGAGCAGCGCCTTGAAAGCGGCTTCGCCGTCCGCGTTGGCTGTTTCCCCGTACACTTTCGGACTGGGCATTTCGACGAACGGGCTCCAGTAGCCGCGCGTTTCAACCGCGGTGAGAGCCTTTTGCAGCGTGTCTTCGTGCTTGGTGAATAGCGGATGTGTCATGGCAGAGGGGCTTGGCTGTGCGTTGGGGAAAAGCCTGTCTAATAATTGACCGACCGGTTGGTTGGGGAATGGTAGCATTATTAAGAGAGCCGCGCGAAGCGTTTTCGCGTGTGATTAACCATTAGGAGGCGGCATGGCTTACGAGAACATTTTGGTTGAGACGCGGGGGCGGGTTGGTCTGATCACGTTGAATCGTCCGAAGGCGTTGAACGCTTTGAGCGACGCATTGATGGACGAGTTGGGGGTCGCGCTGCGCGAGTTCGATGCCGACGACGCGATCGGTGCGATTGTGGTGACGGGGAGTGAGAAGGCGTTTGCCGCCGGCGCCGACATCGGCATGATGTCGACCTACACCTATATGGACGTGTACAAGGGCGACTACATCACCCGCAACTGGGAAACGGTTCGCTCGGTCCGCAAACCGATCATTGCCGCGGTAGCAGGGTTCGCTCTTGGCGGCGGCTGCGAGCTGGCGATGATGTGCGACATCATTTTTGCCGCCGATACCGCGAAGTTTGGTCAGCCGGAAATCAAGCTCGGCATCATGCCGGGGGCGGGTGGCACGCAGCGATTGCCGCGCGCCGTGTCGAAAGCGAAGGCGATGGATCTCTGTCTGACCGCCCGTTTCATGGATGCGGCTGAGAGTGAGCGTGCCGGATTGGTTTCGCGTGTTATTCCGGCCGCCTCCCTGCTTGATGAGTCGATAGCCGCGGCTGCGACCATCGCGGAATTCCCGCTTCCGGCGGTGATGATGGTGAAGGAGTCGGTCAACCGCGCATATGAAACGACGCTCGCAGAAGGCGTGCATTTCGAGCGCCGGCTGTTCCATTCGCTCTTCGCCACCGAAGACCAGAAAGAGGGCATGGCGGCGTTTGTGGAGAAGCGCAAACCGGTTTTCAAGCATCGTTAATACGCTTGTCAAAATAACGCTTGCAAGTCCCCTTGGGGCTCGCTAGAATTCCGCTCTTTCGTGCTTCGGATGCCGGGGCACGGAGAAGCGGGAAAGCCAGCAGTGGCAAGGCTTCCAGCGCGGTGGGCAGGTTGGGCAAGTGATAAAAACCTGTTGACGCTGCTGCGAAAGTTCTCCATAATCTCGTTTCTCTGCTGCTGATGCAGCGACGCAGAACGACGCAGTGCCGGGTGGTTGAAGTGGGTGCTGTGCGTGAGCGGATCGATCTTTAAAAATTAACAGCCGATAAGTGTGGGCGCTTGATGCGTGACGCGACGGTGGATTCTGCGGAATCTGCCGTAAAAGCGGAAGTATCAAGTCTCACACAGTAATGAAAGGAAGGTTTGACCATCGGAAGATGGTCGGACACTTCGTCAGTACGTTGAGTGAGCGACCGGTTTCGAAAGAGACCGAAAAACAGTAACAGGTTTGAACTGAAGAGTTTGATCCTGGCTCAGATTGAACGCTGGCGGCATGCCTTACACATGCAAGTCGGACGGCAGCACGGACTTCGGTCTGGTGGCGAGTGGCGAACGGGTGAGTAATACATCGGAACGTGTCCTGGAGTGGGGGATAGCCCGGCGAAAGCCGGATTAATACCGCATACGCTCTGAGGAGGAAAGCGGGGGATCTTTCGGGACCTCGCGCTCAAGGGGCGGCCGATGGCAGATTAGCTAGTTGGTGGGGTAAAGGCCTACCAAGGCGACGATCTGTAGCTGGTCTGAGAGGACGACCAGCCACACTGGGACTGAGACACGGCCCAGACTCCTACGGGAGGCAGCAGTGGGGAATTTTGGACAATGGGCGCAAGCCTGATCCAGCAATGCCGCGTGTGTGAAGAAGGCCTTCGGGTTGTAAAGCACTTTTGTCCGGAAAGAAATCCCTTGGGCGAATACCCTGGGGGGATGACGGTACCGGAAGAATAAGCACCGGCTAACTACGTGCCAGCAGCCGCGGTAATACGTAGGGTGCAAGCGTTAATCGGAATTACTGGGCGTAAAGCGTGCGCAGGCGGTTCGCTAAGACAGATGTGAAATCCCCGGGCTTAACCTGGGAACTGCATTTGTGACTGGCGGGCTAGAGTATGGCAGAGGGGGGTAGAATTCCACGTGTAGCAGTGAAATGCGTAGAGATGTGGAGGAATACCGATGGCGAAGGCAGCCCCCTGGGCCAATACTGACGCTCATGCACGAAAGCGTGGGGAGCAAACAGGATTAGATACCCTGGTAGTCCACGCCCTAAACGATGTCAACTAGTTGTCGGGTCTTCATTGACTTGGTAACGTAGCTAACGCGTGAAGTTGACCGCCTGGGGAGTACGGTCGCAAGATTAAAACTCAAAGGAATTGACGGGGACCCGCACAAGCGGTGGATGATGTGGATTAATTCGATGCAACGCGAAAAACCTTACCTACCCTTGACATGTATGGAACCTGGCTGAGAGGCCGGGGTGCCCGAAAGGGAGCCATAACACAGGTGCTGCATGGCTGTCGTCAGCTCGTGTCGTGAGATGTTGGGTTAAGTCCCGCAACGAGCGCAACCCTTGTCCCTAGTTGCTACGCAAGAGCACTCCAGGGAGACTGCCGGTGACAAACCGGAGGAAGGTGGGGATGACGTCAAGTCCTCATGGCCCTTATGGGTAGGGCTTCACACGTCATACAATGGTCGGAACAGAGGGTTGCCAAGCCGCGAGGCGGAGCCAATCCCAGAAAACCGATCGTAGTCCGGATCGCACTCTGCAACTCGGGTGCGTGAAGCTGGAATCGCTAGTAATCGCGGATCAGCATGCCGCGGTGAATACGTTCCCGGGTCTTGTACACACCGCCCGTCACACCATGGGAGTGGGTTTCACCAGAAGTAGGTAGCCTAACCGCAAGGAGGGCGCTTACCACGGTGGGATTCATGACTGGGGTGAAGTCGTAACAAGGTAGCCGTATCGGAAGGTGCGGCTGGATCACCTCCTTTCTCGAGCTAAGCGCGTCAGAAGTGTTGAGCGCTCACGCTTATCGGCTGTGAAAAAGACAGACTCAGGGGTCTGTAGCTCAGCCGGTTAGAGCACCGTCTTGATAAGGCGGGGGTCGATGGTTCGAATCCATCCAGACCCACCAAAGTCTTGTCTGGTGAGCTGACCGGCTAAAAACCTCTGGGGTATCTGCATGACTGGGGGATTAGCTCAGCTGGGAGAGCACCTGCTTTGCAAGCAGGGGGTCGTCGGTTCGATCCCGTCATCCTCCACCAATCCTCAATGCTGGTTTGTCTGCATGCGCTAACGGGAGTTGGCGGTGTAGTGAAACAAGCATTGGCGATTGAGCCAGTCAGAGCGATACGCAATCAGGGATTGCGCGATCGGCTGTCGTTCTTTAACAATCAGGAAGAAGTAGTAAAGAGATTCACGAAAGCCTGCCTGGAGATGGGGAGGTGAGTAGGTGAATCAGGGTTGTGATTGTATCAATGTATTTTTTAAGTGATCGAAAGATTGCTTTGGAATACGGCGCAACACGAATACTCAACCTGTAGCGGAATGTGAACTGGAGAGTCCTTCGGGAACCTTGTCCCCTTCGGGGATGAGCCCCGCGTAAGCGCTAAAGCGCTAACGCGGGCCGCAAGACACACCCGTTATAGGGTCAAGCGAACAAGTGCATGTGGTGGATGCCTTGGCGATCACAGGCGATGAAGGACGCGGTAGCCTGCGAAAAGCTTCGGGGAGCTGGCAAACGAGCTTTGATCCGAAGATGTCCGAATGGGGAAACCCACTCCGAATGGAGTATCCATGACTGAATCCATAGGTCATGCGAAGCGAACGCGGTGAACTGAAACATCTAAGTAACCGCAGGAAAAGAAATCAACCGAGATTCCCAGAGTAGTGGCGAGCGAAATGGGACCAGCCTGTACTCTTTATCTTCACTGTTAGCTGAAGGCTCTGGAAAGTGCTGCCATAGCGGGTGATAGCCCCGTAAGCGAAAACAGCGAGGAAGAACTGGGTGTACGAGAAGTAGGGCGGGACACGTGAAATCCTGTCTGAAGATGGGGGGACCATCCTCCAAGGCTAAATACTCGTGATCGACCGATAGTGAACCAGTACCGTGAGGGAAAGGCGAAAAGAACCCCGGGAGGGGAGTGAAACAGATCCTGAAACCGCATGCATACAAACAGTCGGAGCCTTCGCAAGGGGGTGACGGCGTACCTTTTGTATAATGGGTCAGCGACTTACATTCAGTGGCAAGCTTAACCGATTAGGGCAGGCGTAGCGAAAGCGAGTCCGAACAGGGCGTTCAGTCGCTGGGTGTAGACCCGAAACCAGGTGATCTATCCATGGCCAGGATGAAGGTGCGGTAACACGTACTGGAGGTCCGAACCCACTAACGTTGAAAAGTTAGGGGATGAGCTGTGGATAGGGGTGAAAGGCTAAACAAACCTGGAAATAGCTGGTTCTCTCCGAAAACTATTTAGGTAGTGCCTCGTGTATCACCTTCGGGGGTAGAGCACTGTCATGGTTGTGGGGTCCATTGCGGATTACTACGCCATAGCAAACTCCGAATACCGAAGAGTGCAATCACGGGAGACAGACATCGGGTGCTAACGTCCGGTGTCAAGAGGGAAACAACCCAGACCGCCAGCTAAGGTCCCCAAATATTGCTAAGTGGGAAACGAAGTGGGAAGGCTAAAACAGTCAGGAGGTTGGCTTAGAAGCAGCCATCCTTTAAAGAAAGCGTAATAGCTCACTGATCGAGTCGTCCTGCGCGGAAGATGTAACGGGGCTAAGCAATATACCGAAGCTGCGGATGCACATTTATGTGCATGGTAGGAGAGCGTTCCGTAAGCCTGCGAAGGTGCACTGGAAAGTGTGCTGGAGGTATCGGAAGTGCGAATGCTGACATGAGTAGCGATAAAGGGGGTGAAAGGCCCCCTCGCCGTAAGCCCAAGGTTTCCTACGCAACGTTCATCGGCGTAGGGTGAGTCGGCCCCTAAGGCGAGGCAGAAATGCGTAGCTGATGGGAAGCAGGTTAATATTCCTGCACCATTGTTAAATGCGATGGGGGGACGGATCGCGGAAGGTTGTCCGGGTGTTGGAAGTCCCGGTCCTTGCATTGGAGAAGGCGCTTTGGCAAATCCGGGCGCGCAATTCAAGGGTGTGAGGCCATTCACTTCGGTGAAGAAGCAACTGGAAGTGGTTCCAAGAAAAGCCTCTAAGCTTCAGTTTAACAGGACCGTACCGCAAACCGACACAGGTGGGCGAGATGAGTATTCTAAGGCGCTTGAGAGAACTCGGGAGAAGGAACTCGGCAAATTGGTACCGTAACTTCGGGATAAGGTACGCCCCGGTAGCCTGACTGGCCTGCGCCAGAAGGGTGAAGGGGTTGCAATAAACTGGTGGCTGCGACTGTTTAATAAAAACACAGCACTCTGCAAACACGAAAGTGGACGTATAGGGTGTGACGCCTGCCCGGTGCCGGAAGATTAAATGATGGGGTGCAAGCTCCTGATTGAAGTCCCGGTAAACGGCGGCCGTAACTATAACGGTCCTAAGGTAGCGAAATTCCTTGTCGGGTAAGTTCCGACCTGCACGAATGGCGTAACGATGGCCACACTGTCTCCTCCCGAGACTCAGCGAAGTTGAAGTGTTTGTGATGATGCAATCTCCCCGCGGCTAGACGGAAAGACCCCATGAACCTTTACTGTAGCTTTGCATTGGACTTTGAACCGGTCTGTGTAGGATAGGTGGGAGGCTGTGAAGCGTGGACGCCAGTCTGCGTGGAGCCGACCTTGAAATACCACCCTGGTCTGTTTGAGGTTCTAACCTTGGCCCGTGATCCGGGTCGGGGACAGTGCATGGTAGGCAGTTTGACTGGGGCGGTCTCCTCCCAAAGTGTAACGGAGGAGTACGAAGGTACGCTAGGTACGGTCGGAAATCGTGCTGATAGTGCAATGGCATAAGCGTGCTTAACTGCGAGACCGACAAGTCGAGCAGGTGCGAAAGCAGGTCATAGTGATCCGGTGGTTCTGTATGGAAGGGCCATCGCTCAACGGATAAAAGGTACTCTGGGGATAACAGGCTGATACCGCCCAAGAGTTCATATCGACGGCGGTGTTTGGCACCTCGATGTCGGCTCATCTCATCCTGGGGCTGTAGCCGGTCCCAAGGGTATGGCTGTTCGCCATTTAAAGAGGTACGTGAGCTGGGTTTAAAACGTCGTGAGACAGTTTGGTCCCTATCTGCCGTGGGCGCTGGATATTTGAAGGGGGCTGCTCCTAGTACGAGAGGACCGGAGTGGACGAACCTCTGGTGTACCGGTTGTCACGCCAGTGGCATCGCCGGGTAGCTATGTTCGGAAGAGATAACCGCTGAAAGCATCTAAGCGGGAAACTCGCCTTAAGATGAGATATCCCCGGGGCTTCGAGCCCCTTGAAGGGTCGTTCAAGACCAGGACGTTGATAGGTCAGGTGTATAAGCGCAGTAATGCGTTAAGCTAACTGATACTAATTGCCCGTAAGGCTTGATCCTATAACAGGTGTGTTTTGCGATGACCGTCAGTGCTTCGGCACTTATGGACATCCCACCCCCGAAGGGGGCAACAGACACCCAGGTTGAGATCAGTGTTGTGCCTCGAACAACACAGCCCGCCTCCTCTGGTGAGTATCACCAGACACTACTTCTTCCCGATTGGTTGTGTTGCCCCCAGAGGCGACACGACAACAAGTCATGCCTGATGACCATAGCGAGTCGGTCCCACCCCTTCCCATCCCGAACAGGACCGTGAAACGACTCCACGCCGATGATAGTGCGGATTGCCCGTGTGAAAGTAGGTAATCGTCAGGCTCCCCAGCAGCAACAGAAACCCCACCCCCAAAAGGTGGGGTTTCTGCGTTTACGGGGCGGCAGGGCACCGGACGGAATAGAGGACAACGGCCCGGGCAGGCGCTTCGCGCGTTGCTCCGGACCGGCACGCCAGCCCCTCAGCGTTTCCCGATCCGCAGCGCATCCGCATAAGCCAACAGTTCCAAATGGCGGCGAGTACACTCCCCCGCCAATCACACTACCCACCCCCATCACGCGCCCGGCAGCACAATACAAGCGGCGACGCCTCACACTTTTGCCGTGTGCCGGTCACTACTTCCCCTGCGCCAGAAACCGTTGTGCCAGACGAACCCAATATGTCGACCCGATTGGCAATAATTCGTCGTTGAAATCGTAACTCGCGTTATGCAGCATACAAGGGCCAGCTCCATGCCCGGCATCCCGGTGGCCGCCATCGCCGTTGCCTAGAAAGGCGTAGCAACCCGGCTTCGCCAGCAGCATGAACGAAAAGTCCTCGGCGCCCATTGTCGGCTCAACCGCGTCGTCGACATTCTCTGCCCCAACGATCTCCTTCATAACCGAAGCAGCAAAACGGGCTTCCTCGCCACTATTGATAGTCGGCGGATAATTTCGATGAAAGTGGATCGTGACGGAGCAATCGTAAGCGTCGGCCGTATTTTCAGCGATCTTGCGCATACGCGCTTCGATCAGGTCGAGCGTTTCAGTGGTAAATGTTCGAACCGTCCCGGCGAGCCACGCATCATTGGGGACGACATTGACCGCGTCGCCGGCGTGAATCTGGGTAATTGACAGGACGGCAGTATCGAGCGGCTTTTTGTTCCGCGTGATGATGCTCTGCAGCCCGTTTGCGATCTGCACCGCCGTAAACACAGGATCCCGGCCGTTGTGCGGAAGCGCCGCATGCGAGCCCACCCCTTTAATTTCGATCCGGAACTCGTTGCTCGATGCCATGATCGGGCCTTCGGTCACGCCGAAGTGGCCCGCCGGCATTCCCGGCCAGTTATGGATGCCGAACACCGCATCCACCGGAAACTTGACGAACAGACCGTCGTCGATCATCGCCTGGGCGCCGGCTCCGCCTTCTTCCGCCGGCTGGAAAATGAATACGATCGTACCGTCGAATTCGCCGTGTTTGACCAGATGCCGGGCGGCACCGAGAAGCATCGCGGTATGTCCGTCATGGCCGCACGCATGCATTTTGCCGTTGTTTTTCGACCTATGATCGAAGCTGTTCAACTCCTGAATCGGCAGCGCGTCCATATCGGCGCGCAGGCCAATGGCGCGGGGACTACTGCCGCGTTTCAAGACGCCGACCACGCCGGTTTTGCCTAATCCGCGATGAGTCTCAATGCCCCAGGACTCAAGCGTTCTGGCAACGAGATCTGCAGTCGAAGTCTCTTCGTAACGCAGTTCAGGGTTGGCGTGAATTGTTCGTCGAAGGGTCTGAATTTCGCCGTGAGCGGCTTGGATTTCTGGGATCAGTTTCATGATGGAGTGATATTGCGCTTGTGCTTTGACTTGCGTGGGATCGCTCGGGGTCACATCGACCCGGGCACGGTGATAAACGATTCTACGCCGAAGGCGATTTTGGCGGCACCATCCAGGCTAACTGCCAGTGGACGTAATAAAATCCCGCTTTACTCACCGCTTACTGCTTCTTCGACGAAGTTCCGACAATGAACGCCCCGACTGAATTCGCTCGCGCCGTGTGCCCGCACGATTGCCCTGACACCTGCGCGATGCGTGTGACCGTCGAGAATGGTCGAGCGATCAAGGTCGCCGGCGATCCCGACCATGCGCCGACGCAAGGCGCCTTGTGTACCAAGGTCAGCCGCTATGCGGAGCGTGTGTACCATCCGAACCGGCTCACCACGCCGATGAAGCGTGTCGGTCGCAAAGGCGAGGGCCGCTTCGAGCCGATCACCTGGGACGAAGCGTTGGAGCTCGCGGCCACCCGTTTGTCAGAGATTGCGCGCCGCTCGCCGGAGGCGATCTTGCCCTACAGCTATGCCGGCACGATGGGGCTGGTGCAGGGCGACAGCATTGCGCAGCGGTTCTTTCACAAGCTCGGCGCCTCGCAACTCGACCGCACGATTTGCTCGGCGGCCGGCGCGGCCGGCTTGAAATATACCTACGGCGCAGGCATCGGCATGCACACCGAGTTTTTCGCCGAGAGCGAGGTGATCCTCATCTGGGGCGCGAATCCCATCGCGTCGAGTCTGCATTTCTGGACCCGCGCCCAGGAAGCCAAGCGTCGTGGCGCGCGACTGATTGCGATCGATCCGTACCGTTCGCTGACGGCGGAAAAATGCCACCAGCACATCGCACTGAAGCCCGGTACGGATGGCGCCCTGGCGCTCGGCATGATGCACGTGCTGATTACGGAGAACCTGCTCGATCACGCTTACATTGCGGCTCACACACTGGGCTTTGCGGAACTGAAGGCACGAGCGCTCAGCTACCCGCCGTCGCGAGTCAGCGAGATTTGCGGCATCGAAGAGTCGGTGATCGTCGATCTTGCGCGACTTTACGCCAGTACGAAGAAAGCCGCGATTCGCATGAACTACGGGTTGCAGCGGGTGCGCGGCGGTGGCAACGCCGTACGCGCGATTGCTTGCCTGCCGTCGCTGACGGGCGCATGGCGCGAAAGAGCGGGCGGGGCGTTGCTATCGTCGGGAGGCTGGGCACCGGTCGATTCGCATGCGCTGCAGCGTCCGGACCTGATGCCGGGTTGGCCCGCCAAGCCAAGTCGCGTGATCAATATGAACGCGATTGGCGACGCGCTGCTGCATCCGGGCGACGCCACGTTCGGCCCTAAGCTCGAAGCCATCGTCGTCTACAACTCGAATCCCGTTGCGGTCGCGCCGGACTCGGAACGGGTCGCGGCGGGTTTCGCGCGCGAAGACCTGTTCACCATCGTCCTCGAGCATTTTCAGACTGACACCGCGGACTACGCCGATCTGCTCCTGCCCGCGACGACGCAGCTCGAACATCTCGACGTGCACAAGTCGTACGGTCACACGCATGTGATGCTCAACTTGCCGGCGATCGCCCCGGTCGGCGACGCACGTCCGAATACGGAAATATTCCGTGGCCTCGCACATCGGATGGGCTTCGACGAACCGGCGCTGTTCGAAAGCGACGAAGCCGTCGCGCAGGCCGCCTTCCGCTGGCAGGACAGCACGCTGGAAGGCGCGGACTGGGAGGCGTTGAAGAAAGTGGGCTGGGCAAAGCTGAATCTGCCCGACGCGCCTTTCGCCGACGGTGGTTTCCGAACCCCGTCCGGCAAATGTGAGTTCTACAGTGAGCGCCTCGCGCAACAAGGCCTCGATCCGCTGCCCGACTACCTGCCGCCGTACGAGTCCGCCGACGGCGCGCCCGAACTCGCCGCGCGTTACCCGCTCGCGATGATCTCGCCGCCCGCCCGCAATTTCCTGAACAGCACGTTCGTGAACATCGAAAGTCTGCGCGCGACGGAAGGCGAGCCGCATCTGGACATCCATCCTGCGGATGCGCACGCACGGGACATCGTCGACGGTGTGCAGGTGCGCATCTTCAACGATCGCGGCTCGATGCAGGCGCGCGCCCGCGTCACCGACAAAGCGCGCGAAGGGCTGGTCGTCGGCCTTTCCATCTGGTGGAAAAAGCTCGCGCCGGATGGCCGCAACGCGAACCAGGTGACAAGCCAGGCGCTCACCGATCTCGGCGGATCGGCCACTTTCTACGACTGCCTCGTCGAAGTCGAGCGCGTCTGAAATCCGTCAGGAATCCCGGCAGCGTTCGCCTCCAGCGGGTTGGAGGCTGTCGTCTAACCCGGCCGCTTTTCGCAAATAGCAACGGGATGCGCATGCTACGATGCGTTTTTAGCACGACCATTCGAAAATAATTCAGGAGACGCTGCATGGACAAAATCTGGCTGAAATCTTATCCGCCCGGCGTTCCCGCAGACATTGACCCATCGCGCTATTCATCGGTTGCCGACCTGCTCGAAGAAGCCTTTCGTGAGCATCGCGCCAAACCAGCGTTCGTCTGTATGGGCAAGGAGATCAGCTATGGCGAGCTCGACGCGCTTTCACGCAAGCTTGCTGCGTGGTTTCAGTCGAAGGGCCTCGCGCGCGGCGCGCGCATCGCGATCATGATGCCGAACGTGCTGCAATATCCGGTCGCGATTGCCGCGATTCTGCGTGCCGGCTACGTGGTCGTGAACGTGAACCCGCTATACACGCCTCGCGAACTCGAGCATCAGTTGAAGGACTGCGGCGCGGAAGCGATCATCCTGCTCGAAAACTTTGCGCATACGCTGCAGGCGATCGTGCGCAATACCTCGGTCAAGCACGTCGTCGTGGCGGCGATGGGCGATCTCATGGGCATCAAGGGCACGCTGGTCAACTTCGTCGTCCGCAAGATGAAGAAGATGGTGCCGGCGTGGAGCCTGCCGGGCCACGTCAAGTTCAACGCCGCGGTCTCGGAAGGCGGGCGCCAGCATTTCAAGCCGGTGCAACAGGGTCCGGATGACGTCGCGTTTCTCCAGTACACGGGCGGAACGACCGGCGTGGCCAAGGGCGCGACGTTGCTGCATCGGAACCTGATCGCCAATGTCTTGCAGTCGGAGGTGTGGCTCAATCCGGTTCGCGCGAACCGTACGGACATCGATCAGTTCATCACCGTCGTCGCACTGCCGCTCTATCACGTGTTTGCGCTGACCGTGTGCGGGCTGCTGACGATCCGCACCGGCGGACTAGGCGTGCTGATTCCGAATCCGCGCGACATCCCGGGCATGATCAAGGCGCTGGAAGGTTATGCGATCACGACGATCCCCGCCGTCAATACGCTGTACAACGCGTTGCTGAACAGCCCGGACTTCCACAAGCTCGACTTCTCGAAGCTGCTCACCGCGAACGGCGGCGGCATGGCCGTGCAGGAGGCGGTCGCCAAACGCTGGTTCGAGTTGACGAATACGCCGATCGTCGAAGGTTACGGGTTGTCGGAGACGTCGCCATGTGTGACGTGCAATCCGGTGACCGTCACCGAATACAGTGGGACGATCGGTTTGCCGTTGCCATCCACGGAAGTGTCGATTCGCGACGACGAAGGCAACGAAGTGCCGCTCGGTCAGCCAGGCGAAATCTGCATTCGCGGCCCGCAGGTGATGGCAGGCTACTGGAACCGGCCGGACGAAACCGCCAAGGTGATGACGCCGGACGGCTTCTTCAAATCGGGCGACGTCGGTCTGATGAACGACGGCGGCTTCGTGAAGATCGTCGATCGCAAGAAGGACATGATTCTGGTGTCCGGCTTCAATGTGTATCCGAACGAGATCGAGGACGTGGTCGCCAAGTTGCCGGGCGTGTTCGAAGTCGCAGCGGTCGGCGTGCCGGACCAGCACTCGGGCGAGGCCGTAAAGCTGTTCGTCGTGAAGAAGGACGAGGCGCTGACCGACTCGGATATCTTCGCGTACTGCAAGACGCAATTGACCGGCTACAAGCGGCCGAAGGTCGTCGAATTCCGCACGGAACTGCCAAAGAGCAATGTCGGCAAGATTCTGCGCCGCGAGTTGCGCGACGGGCGCGCATAGGAGCAACCGTCGAAGCGCCCGATTCCGCACGAAGCCGACATCAGGGAGCGCATAGCAAAAAAGAGAAAGCCCCGGCAGACGGAAGTCTGCCGGGGCTTTCTCTTTTGTCACCACATTGCACCACGCAGCCAAGCGCAACCGCCATAAAAAAAAGGCGCCCGAAGGCGCCTTTGAGGCAGACTGCTTTATTACGACTTATTAGAACTTGTGGCGGATGCCGACGCGAGCTGCGAACTGGTTCTGGTTCGACGAACCCGTCAGGCCGTTGATGCCTGCCGTGGCGTCGACCGTAGCGCCAGCCTGGTTGAGCGTTTCGCCCAGAGCGTGCTGGTACACGCCGATCAGGTAGACGTCGGTACGCTTGGAGAGGAAGTAATCCACGCCCACCGAGCCTTGGTGATACTGAGCACGGTCCGCGCCGTTGATTTCCGCGCCGCGCGTGTAGTCATACGCTGCGCCAACCAGCAATGCCGGGGTCAACTGATACTTGAAGTTGATTTCGCCGTTGTTGAACGTAGCCGACTGGCCAGCGAACGGCGACGCGAACGACTTGCCGAGGTTGGCGAAGCGGATGTTCGAGTACGTCAGGCCGATCGTTGCCGCGCCGAACGTGTATGCGCCGCCCGCACCGATCACCTGGTACGTGTTAGCCGACGTGAAGCCACCGTAGATCGGGTTCGTCACTGCGGCAGCTGCTGCAGTCGTCGTGCCGCCGTTGTTGAACAGGCCGCCCGTCGCTGCCGGCGTGCGTGCGTTCAGGTAGCCGACGCCCAACACGAGAGGACCGTTGTTATAGCCAGCACCCAACGACCAGATCTGGTTGCCGGTGAAGTTGCCTGCTTGGCCACCGAGGCTGTACGTGCCGCCGAACGTCAGGCCGCCGTAGTTCACGCTCGTGAACTTGACCGTGTTGTTGGTGCGGTATGCGTTGTTGAAGTTGTCGATGTCGCCCGGGTGAGCACCGATGTAGCCGCCCCATTGGTCGCCCGATTCCAGCGGACCGACGTAGTCGACGACTGAGTCGTACTGACGACCCAGCGTGACCGTGCCGAACTGGCTCGACAGACCGACGTAAGCTTGACGACCGAACATCAGGCCGCCTTGACCCAGCTTGCCGTTGGTCACGTCAAAGCCGTTTTCCAACACGAAGATCGCCTTCAGACCACCGCCCAGATCTTCCGTACCGCGCAGGCCGAAACGCGAGCCTTGCAGAACGCCGCTGGACATGTCGTACTTATGTTTGCCACCCGCGTTGGTGTTCATGTTGATACCAACGTCAACGATACCGTACAGGGTCACGCTGCTCTGAGCATGTGCGACGCCTGCGAATGCGCCCAGTGCTGCGAGAGCGAGAAGCGACTTTTTCATCGAATGATCTCCAAGGATTACGAATCTTTTGTACAAGGCGAATATTTATCTAGCGTTGAGGCCTTGCTGTCTAACTTCGCGAGAAGTTGCACGTAATGTAACAAAAGGCATACATGGCACAAAGAAAAAGGAGGCCGCCAGGAACGTTCCTGTTTCGTTTACGCAACATGGTCTAAAATCGAAAATTGGCCGGTTGATTCATGCGAATTCGTGCTTGCCGCGAAACGGGTTTTGCGCCGCAAACCCCTGTCGCACGGACCCGCCGGTTCGATGAAGCGGTTGTTGAATCAGGGAGTGCTTAATGTTTCTGGACGAGTTGATTAGCGAGTTTGATCGGGGTTTACGCTCAATCACGGGCGTATCGCGGATGAGTCGTCCGTTGCCGGTTCCGCAAGAATCGGCGGTGACGGCGCAGGCGCCCGAACTGTCACCAGCGGAGCGCGCGCACGCGGCCGCATTGATGCGCGTCAATCACGTGGGCGAGGTGTGCGCGCAGGCGCTGTATCAGGCTCAGAAACTCGCGACCCGGTCGCCGTCGTTGCGCGCCGTGTTCGATCACGCCGCCGTCGAGGAAGAGGATCACCTTGCATGGACCGCCAAACGTCTCGAAGCGCTCGACTCGCGTCCCAGCCTGCTGAACCCCCTGTGGTATACCGGGGCGCTGGCGATCGGCCTCGCGGCGGGACGCCTCGGCGACCGCGTCAGCCTCAGCTTCATGGCTGAAACCGAGCGTCAGGTGGAGCAGCATCTCGACAGCCATCTGGATCACCTGCCCGCTGCGGACCATGAGTCGCGCGTGATCGTCGAGCAGATGCGCGCGGACGAAATGGCGCACGGCAAGGCGGCCATGGATGCCGGCGGCGTCGAGTTGCCGTTCCCCGCCCGCGCGCTGATGCGTGCGGCTTCGAAAGTCATGACTCGCACCGCCTATTACATATAAAGGCGCGGCCACCGCGCACCCGTTTCCGAAGTGGGACGGCGCCTCGCGCGCCGTCCGCCGCAGGTCCCCGAATCGCCGTCTGCCGTCTCTTAATTCCCCGCTGCGATCTCTTTCATTCCGTACTGTTCCCTCAGACTTTTCACGTATCACCTTCACAAGTTGCACTAGCTCATTCATTTATAACGGTTTTCCGTTTTATGTCTGATGTGAAGTAGGCGCGCTAAGTCCTTGTTCTAACAAACAAAATTCGCTCGAAAAGCGGCGGGCTCCCTTGACCCCTGTTTGTCGTTACTCTAAAGTGGGAGACAGTGTGAGAAAGTGTATTTTTGTGTGATCTCGCGGGCGGTTTGCGGTAGATTTTCACGAATCGGACAGCGGGCACAAAAGTGCCGCGAGCAACCAGTTGCATGGGACCGGAGTAAGCGCTAAAGCGCCAACTCCGGTCGACAGGGGAGAACGAAGTGTTCCAAGGGGCGTCGGCGCTGACGCTCGATGCGAAAGGGCGGATGTCGATTCCCTCTCGCTATCGGGATGCGCTGCAAACACAGGCAGAGGGCCGGGTGACGATCACCAAGCACCCGGACGGCTGCCTGTTGCTCTTTCCTCGCCCTGAATGGGAAATCTTCCGCGACAAGGTCGACAAGCTGCCGATGAACGCGGCCTGGTGGAAGCGCATTTTTCTCGGCAACGCAATGGATGTGGATATGGACGGCGCAGGCCGCGTGCTCGTGTCGCCGGAACTGCGCACGGCTGGTGGGCTGGAGAAAGAAGTGACCTTGCTCGGCATGGGGCGTCACTTCGAGTTATGGGATGCACAAACCTACGCCGCGAAGGAACAGGCGGCGATCGCCGAGGGCATGCCCGAAGCGTTGAAGAATTTCACGTTCTGATCGCGGCTTACATATATGGCACCTGCGATGGGAAACGAATTGCAGCATCGCACGGTGCTGCTGGATGAAGCGGTCGATGCGCTGGTCACGCGCGCGGACGGCGTGTATGTGGACGGTACGTTCGGGCGCGGCGGTCATAGCCGCCTCGTGCTGGAGCGGCTGAGCGAGTCGGGGCGTCTGATCGCGTTCGACAAGGACCCGCTCGCCATCGCCACGGCGCAGCAGATCGCGGATTCGCGCTTTGGCATCGTGCACGAGAGTTTTGCTTCACTGCGCACCGCGATTGCGGAGCGCGGGGTAGGACGGGTGTCGGGCGTTTTACTGGATCTGGGCATATCGTCGCCGCAAATCGACGATCCGGAGCGGGGCTTCAGCTTCCGCGCCGACGGCCCGCTCGACATGCGGATGGACCCGACGCGCGGCGAGTCTGCCGCTGACTGGCTCGCGCGGGCCACGGTGCAGGAACTGACGGAGGTGATACGAGATTATGGGGAAGAACGGTTTGCTTTTCAGATTGCAAAGGCGCTTGTTGCTCGCCGGGCAGAGTCCGACCGTCTTGGGCCTCTCGTCAGCACGGGCGAGCTTGCCCAAATCGTGGCTAACGTCGTCAAAACCCGTGAGAAGGGCAAGGATCCGGCAACCCGCACCTTTCAAGCTATACGGATTCACATCAATCAAGAGCTTGCGGAGCTGCAAGTCGTTTTAGAAGCAGCGTTGTCGCTGCTGGAGCAAGGGGGGCGGCTGGTGGTCATCAGCTTTCATTCGCTCGAGGACCGGATCGTCAAGCGATTCATGCAGGCGCACGCCAGTGCGCCTGCGGTCGATCGCCGTCTGCCGATCCGCGCCGTCGATTTGCCGAGCCCCCCGCTCAAAATCATCGGCCGCGTGTTCGCGAGCGACGCTGAAGTCGCCGCGAATCCGCGCGCCCGTTCTGCCGTGATGCGTGTGGCGGAGCGGATCGCGCCATGAATCGTCTCAACATCTTCCTGCTGATCATCGTGATGGGTTGCGCCTTGTCGGTCGTCAATGCGACCAACCAGCAGCGGCAGATCTTCATCCAGTTGCAGCGCGCTCAATCGCAGGAGCGCCAGCTGCAGCAGGACTATTCGCAGCTTCAATATCAGCAGAGCGCGCTCTCCAAGACCTCGCGCATCGAGCAGCTCGCCACCGCCTCGCTGAAGATGCAATCAGTCACGACCGGCCGCACGCAATATCTGACGCTCGGTGCGGGCGCCGCGCGCGCCGAGGACGCGCCGATTCCGACATCCGGTCCGGCGTCCGCGCCGGCGGCGACCCGTCGCGGAGGCGTGCGATGAAAAAATCGTCGGCTCGCAAGAGCGTGGCCTTTTCGGCCAATCCGATCCTGTCCGTGCGTCTGCCGATGTGGCGCTCGAAACTCGTCGTGTTCCTGCTGTTCATGGCGTTCGTCGCGCTGGCCGCGCGCGCCTTCTGGATTCAGGGGCCGGGCAACGCGTTCTATCTGAAGCAGGGTGAAATCCGCTATCAGCGCCGGCTCGAGTTGCCGGCTACGCGCGGCAAGATTCTCGACCGCAACGGTCTCGTGCTCGCCACGAGCCTGCCGGTGCGCGCGATCTGGGCGATTCCCGAATCGGTGCCGGACGACCTCGGCGCGGACAAGCTGAATTCGCTCGGGCAATTGCTCGGCATGACGAACAAAGAACTGCGCCGCAAGCTGTCGGAAGACAAGAACTTCGTCTACGTGAAGCGCCAGGTGCCGGTCGACGTCGCTGCGAAAGTGACGGCGCTAAACATCCCCGGCATTTATGCGCGCGACGAATACAAGCGTTTCTATCCGGAAGGCGAGATCACGGCTCACCTGATCGGCTTCACGAACGTCGAGGACGAAGGCCAGGAAGGCGTCGAACTCGGCGACCAGAAGCTGCTCGCCGGCATGTCGGGCAGCCGGCGCGTGATCAAGGACCGAATGGGCCACATCATCGAGGATGTGGACGAGCAGGTCGTGCCGCACAACGGCCAGGATGTCGATCTGTCGATCGACAGCAAGATTCAGTACATCGCGTACACGAACCTGAAAGCGGCCGTCGAGAAGTTCAAGGCGAAGGCCGGCGCGGCGATGGTGGTCGACGTGCGCACCGGCGAAGTGCTCGCGCTCGTCAACTATCCGACCTACAACCCGAACGACCGCACGCACCTGACCGGCGACCAGTTGCGCAACCGCATCCTGACCGATACGTTCGAGCCGGGCTCGATCATGAAGCCGTTCACGGTGTCGCTCGCGCTCGATCTGCACCGCGTGACGCCGACTACACTGGTAGATACGGGAGGGGGCCGCTTTGTGCTCGATGGCGCACCGATTACCGACGACAGCGGCTTCGGCGTGTTGACGGTGGGCGGCGTAATCCAGAAGTCGAGCAACATCGGCGCGACGAAGATCGCGATGCAGCTCAAGCCCGAAGAGATGTGGAACATGTACACCAGCATCGGTCTCGGCCAGGCGCCGAAGGTCGGTTTCCCCGGCGCGGCGGCGGGCCGTCTGCGTCCGTGGAGAAGCTGGCGCCGCATCGAGCAGGCCACCATGTCGTACGGCTACGGCCTGTCGGTGTCGCTGTTCCAGCTGGGCCGCGCGTACACCGCGATCGCGCATGACGGCGAGATCATGCCGGTGTCGATTTTCCGCACCCCAGGCGACCAGCCGGCCACCGGCCCGCAGATTTTCGCGCCGACCACCGCGCGTGAAATGCGCGCCATGCTCGAAACCGTGACGGCGCCCGGCGGTACGTCGCCCGATGCGGCGGTGCCGGGTTATCGCGTCGGCGGCAAGAGCGGTACCGCGTATAAGCATGGTGCGCACGGCTACGACCACTCCAAATACCGCGCCTCGTTCGTCGGCATGGCGCCGATGCCGAATCCGCGCATCGTCGTGGCCGTGTCCGTCGACGAACCGACGGCGGGCAGCCACTTCGGCGGCCAGGTGTCGGGCCCGGTGTTCTCGGGCATCGTCGGCGATACGCTGCGCTCGCTGAACGTGCCGCCGGACATGCCGGTCAAGCAGATGGTCGTGTCCGACGATCCGGCGCCGGCCGCCGCCGGCGCGCCGGCTACGCCGCCGGGCGCGAGGAAGATTTCCACCAGCGCCGGCGCGAAGAAGATGACGATTTCCGCCAGCGCGAAGAGCCACCCCGGAGTCGAGCGATGAGCGCGCTGCGTACCAAGCACCCAGCGCACCGGCAGATCGCCGACGCCCTCACCTGGCTGCACGCCCGCGTGCAGCCAGACGCGCATCTGCATGCCGACACGCGCTCGCTCGCGGCCGGCGACGTGTTTTTCGCCTACGCGGTGGATGGCGCGGACAACCGCCCGTTCATCGACGGCGCGATCGAGCGTGGCGCGGCCGCGGTGCTGGTTCAGCCCGAAGGCTTCGGCGGCGCGATCGATGCGTCCATCGCGCTCGCCGTGCCGGCGCTGAACGAACTCGCCGGTTCGATCGCGAGCGGCTGGTACGACGACCCGAGCGACAGCATGCTGACGGTCGGCATCACCGGGACGAACGGCAAGACCTCGTGCAGCCAGTGGATCTCGGCGGCGCTGACCGCGCTCGGCCAGCGTTGCGCGATCATCGGCACACTCGGCACCGGTTTGCCTGGCCAGCTCGTGCACACCGGTTTCACGACCCCCGACGCGCCGCAACTGCAGCGCAGCCTCGCGCAATTGCGCGAGGCGGGCGCGCAGGCGGTGGCGATGGAAGTGTCGTCACACGCGCTGCATCAGGGGCGCGTGAACGGCACCGCGTTCGACATCGCCGTGTTCACGAATCTCACGCAAGACCACCTCGACTATCACGGCACGTTCGACGCCTATGAGGCGGCGAAGGCGCGTCTGTTCGCGTGGCCCGACCTGCGCGCGGCCGTGATCAATCGCGACGATGCCGCCGGCCGTCGTCTGCTCGCCAGCACGCGGCGCCACGCGCGCACGATTGCCTACGGTCTCGACGCCGCACTGCAGGACGCGCCGCAAGCCGACGCGCTGCTGCTCGCATCGACCATACGCGCAACCCCCACCGGCACCGCATTCCAGCTGAACACGTCGGACTGGGGCAACGCCGAAGTCGAAGTGCAAACGCTCGGCGCGTTCAACGTTAGCAATCTGCTCGGCGTGCTCGGTGCGCTGCTCGCCGCCGACGTGCCGTTCGATGCCGCACTCGCCGAACTCGCGAAGCTCGAATCGGTGAACGGCCGCATGCAACGCCTCGGTGGCCGCCTGCAGAACGACGAGCCGCTCGTTGTAATCGATTACGCGCACACGCCGGACGCGCTCGAAAAAACGCTCGACGCGCTGCGCCCGATGGCGGCCGCGCGCGGCGGCGAACTGATCTGCATGTTCGGGTGCGGCGGCGACCGCGACGCGACCAAGCGTCCGCTGATGGGCGCGATCGCCGAGCGATTCGCGGACGGCGTCGTCGTGACCAGCGACAACCCGCGCAGCGAAGACCCGCAGTCGATCATCGAACAGATCGCCGCGGGCATGAAGGACGCGTCGAAGGCGCGCCGCATCGAGGACCGCGCGAGCGCGATCCTGCAAGCGATCCGCGGCGCCGCGCGCGAAGACGTCATCGTGCTGGCCGGCAAGGGGCATGAGGCAACACAGGAAATCATGGGCAAGAAACGCGCTTTCTCCGATCAGGACCACGCCCGCCTCGCGCTCGCCGCGCGGGCGACGCATGCACGCGGAGGTGGCGAATGAGCATGTTCACGCTGCGTGAAGCCGCCGCGCTGATTCCCGGCGCAACCGCATTCGGCGACGATGGCGTCGCATTCGAACGCGTGTCGACCGACAGCCGCAGCGCCGGTCCCGGCGATCTGTTCGTCGCGATCAAGGGCGAGCGTTTAGACGCGCACGATTTCCTGCCGGAAGTCGCCGCGCGCAACGTGACGGCCGCGCTCGTCACGCGCACGCCGGACGGCTGGAGCGTGCCCGCGATTCGCGTGGCCGACACGCGCGTCGCGCTGGGCGCGCTCGCGCGCGGCTGGCGTCGCCGGTTCGGCATGCCGCTCGTCGCGGTGACGGGCAGCAACGGCAAGACCACGGTCAAGGAAATGATCGCGTCGATCTTCGCCGCCGCCGTCGGCGATCACGCGCGTCTTGCGACCGCGGGCAACTTCAACAACGACATCGGCTTGCCGCTCACGCTGTTCCGTCTGCACGCCGCGCATCAACTGGCGGTGGTCGAACTCGGCATGAACCATCCGGATGAAACCTCGCTGCTCGCAAAAATCGCCGAGCCGACGGTGGCCGTGGTGAACAACGCGCAGCGCGAGCATCAGGAGTTCATGGCGACCGTCGAAGCGGTCGCGCTCGAACACGCGAGCGTGATTCACGCACTCAAGCCAGAAGGCGTCGCGGTTTTCCCGGCGGACGACGCCTACGCGAGCATCTGGCGCGTAGCGGCAACCGGCAACCGCATCATCGACTTCGCGTTGAACAACGATGGCCGCGCGACCGAAGCAGCGGTGACGGGCGCGTTCGACGGCAAGCAACTGAGCATCGACACGCCCGAAGGCCATCTCGACGTCACGCTGCAAGTGCTCGGCGACCACAACGCGCACAACGCGTTGGCGGCGACATCCGCCGCGCTGGCTGCGGGCGTGTCGCTCGACGCGATCAGGCGCGGCCTCGAATCGTTCGGCGCCGTCAAAGGCCGCTTGCAGGTGAAGCAGGCCGTGCTCGGCGCGCTCGCCGGCGCCACCGTGATCGACGACACCTACAACGCCAATCCCGACTCGATGCGCGCCGCGATCGACGTGCTCGCCTCGCGCGCGGCACCGCGCGTGCTGGTGATGGGCGACATGGGCGAAGTCGGCGACAACGGTCCGGCGTTTCACCGCGAAATCGGTGCGTACGCCAAAGAGCGCGGCATCGACGCGCTGTATGCGATGGGCGACGCTTCGCGCGACGCCTGCAGCGCATACGGCGCGGGCGCGCATCACGTGGCCGACGTCGGCACGTTGATCGCGCAATTGCAGCAGGCCGGTTTCGGCGCTGCCGCAACGTTTCTCGTGAAAGGCTCGCGCTTCATGCAAATGGAGCGCGTGGTGGACGCCGTAACGAGTCCACAACCCAGCGCAGCGGGCTCGACGCCCGCCGCACATTGAAATAGAAGGACCGAAGCATGCTACTGGCGCTGGCGCAATGGCTGCAGAATGACGCAAGCTTCCTGCGCGTGTTCAGTTATCTGACTTTCCGTGCGGTGATGGCGACCATCACCGCGCTGCTGATCGGGCTCGTCTGTGGCCCGGCCGTGATTCGCAAGCTGACCGCGATGAAGGTCGGGCAGGCCGTCCGCAAAGACGGCCCGCAGACTCACCTCGTCAAATCCGGCACGCCGACCATGGGCGGCGTGCTGATTCTGCTCGGCATCGCCGTGGCCACGCTGTTGTGGGCCGACCTGACCAACCGTTTCATCTGGATCGTGATGCTCGTCACGTTCGGTTTCGGTGTGATCGGCTGGGTCGACGATTATCGCAAGGTGGTCTACAAGGACCCGCGCGGCATGTCCTCGCGCGAGAAGTATTTCTGGCAGTCGGTGATCGGTCTGTTCGCGGCGGTGTATCTCGCGTTCAGCGTGTCGGAAGCGAGCAATGTGCGCGTGTTCGATCTGTTCATGGCGTGGGTGCGCAGCGGCTTGTCGATGGGCTTGCCCGCGCGCGCCGACCTGTTGCTGCCGTTCGTCAAGTCGATCAGCTATCCGCTCGGCGTGTGGGGCTTCATCGTGCTGACGTATCTGGTGATCGTCGGCGCGAGCAATGCGGTCAATCTCACCGACGGTCTCGACGGTCTCGTGATCATGCCGGTCGTGCTGGTCGGCGCATCGCTCGGCGTGTTTGCGTACGTGATGGGCAGCTCGGTCTATTCGAAGTACCTGCTGTTTCCGCATATCGCCGGTGCCGGTGAATTGCTGATCTTCTGTTCGGCGATGGGCGGCGCGGGGCTCGCGTTCCTGTGGTTCAACACGCACCCGGCGCAGATGTTCATGGGCGACGTCGGCGCGCTCGCACTCGGCGGCGCGCTCGGCACGGTCGCGGTGATCGTGCGTCAGGAAATCGTGCTGTTCATCATGGGCGGCATTTTCGTCGCGGAGACGCTCTCCGTGATGTTGCAGGTCACGTGGTTCAAATTCACCAAGCGCCGGTTCGGCGAAGGGCGGCGTCTCTTCAAGATGGCGCCGCTGCATCACCATTTCGAACTGTCGGGATGGAAGGAAACGCAGGTGGTCGTGCGCTTCTGGATCATCACGTTGATGTTGTGTCTATTTGGTTTGTCCACGCTCAAGCTGCGTTAAGCAATAGTCGAAGTTAAGGGAAAGCAAGCGATGTTCGGCGAGAAGTTTCGGGATCGGCAAAAGCCGATGGTGCTCGTGCTGGGACTGGGTGAATCCGGTCTCGCGATGGCGCGCTGGTGCGCGCGGCACGGCTGTCGGCTGCGTGTGGCCGACACGCGCGAAGTGCCGCCGAACCTGTCCGCGCTGGAAGCGCACGGCGTCGACGCCGATTTCGTCGGCGGCCCGTTTTCGCCCGTGCTGCTCGAAGGGGTGGAGCTGGTCGCGATCAGCCCGGGCCTTTCGCCGCTCGCCGCCGACCTGTTGCCGCTGATCACGGCGGCGCGCGAACAGGGCATCCCCGTGTGGGGCGAACTCGAATTCTTCTCGCAGGCGTTGAAGACGCTCGGCGAAAGCGGCTACGCACCGAAAGTCATCGCGATCACCGGCACCAATGGCAAGACCACGACCACGAGCCTGACCGGCCTGCTGTGCGAGCGCGCCGGCAAGAAGGTCGCGGTGGCCGGCAACATCAGCCCGGCCTTGCTCGACAAGCTCAGCGAAGCGATCGAGCACACAGCGCTGCCCGACGTGTGGGTGCTCGAACTGTCGAGCTTCCAGCTGGAAACCGCGCACACGTTTTCGCCGGATGCGGCAGTCGTATTGAACATCACGCAGGACCACCTCGACTGGCACGGCGGGCTCGATGCGTACGCCGCCGCGAAGGGCCGCATCTTCGGTACACAGACCGTGCGTGTGCTGAACCGCGATGACTCGCGCGTGATGTCGCTCGCACCCTCGGGCGACAGCGAAGCGGACACGATCACCTTCGGCGTCACCGAGCCGAAGAATGACGGCGACTACGGTTTGCTGCGCGAGAACGGCATGATCTGGCTCGTCGAAGCACACGATCGCGACGCGAGCGATGAGCCCACGCCGAAGCGCCGTCGCAAGAACGAAGTGGCGACGCCGCCGGACATCGCGCTCAAGCGTCTGATGCCCGCCGACGCGTTGCGCATCCGGGGCCTGCACAACGCCGCGAACGCGCTGGCCGCGTATGCGCTCGCGCGCGCGATCGGCTTGCCGGGCGCGCCGTTGCTGCACGGTCTGCGTGAATACCATGGCGAGCCGCACCGCGTGGAGTTGATCGCGTCGATCGACGGTATCGACTACGTGGACGACAGCAAGGGCACCAATGTCGGTGCGACGGTGGCCGCGCTCGACGGCCTCGCGCAGCGCGCGGTGCTGATCGCTGGCGGCGACGGCAAGGGCCAGGCGTTCGAGCCGCTCGCCGCGCCGGTGATGCGCTGGTGCCGCGCGGTGATGCTGATCGGCCGTGACGCGCCGCTGATTCGCGCGGCGCTCGAACACTGCGGCATCGCCATGACCGATCACGCCACGCTCGAAGAAGCGACGCGTGCCGCCGCCGCGCTGGCCCAACCGGGCGACGCCGTGCTGCTCTCGCCGGCTTGCGCGAGCTTCGACATGTTCAAGGGTTATGCACACCGTGCCGCCGTGTTTCGCAGCACGGTGGAAGACATCGCGGCCGAACGGGGGACGATGATATGAGCTGGTCGGAACGTTTCGGTTCGCGAGAGGCGGCTGCCGGCGATGCGGGCGGCTCGGGTGGAGCGGCGCGCATGGCGGGCCGCACGGGCGGCAGCGGGCTCGCGAGCGCCGTCAACGGTGTGCGTCCGCTGCGTTCGCGGATGCTCGACTACGATCACTCGCTGCTGTGGGTCGTCGTCGCACTGCTCGGACTCGGCGTCGTGATGGTGTATTCGGCATCGATCGCGATGCCCGACTCGCCGAAGTACGCGTCGTATCGCGACTACGCGTTCCTCGTGCGCCAGATCATTTTCGTGACGATGGGCGCGGTGGTCGGCGTCGTGTCGTTCCGCATCCCGATTTCGACGTGGGACAAGTACGCGCCGAAGCTCTTCCTGATCTCGCTCGTCGCGCTGGTGATCGTGCTGATCCCACACGTCGGCAAGGGCGTGAACGGTGCGCGCCGCTGGATTCCGCTCGGCATCACGAACATGCAGCCGTCGGAAATCATGAAGCTCGCGGTGACGATCTACGCGGCGAATTACACGGTGCGCAAGCAGGAATACATGCACAGCTTCGCCAAGGGCTTTCTGCCGATGGCGGTCGCGGTCGGTCTCGTCGGCGCGTTGCTGCTGCTCGAACCGGATATGGGCGCGTTCATGGTGATCGCGGCAATCGCCATGGGCGTGCTGTTCCTCGGCGGCGTGAACGGCAAGCTGTTCGGCGGTCTCGTCGCCACGGCGGTCGGCACGTTCAGCTTGCTGGTGTGGGCGTCGCCGTGGCGTCGCGAGCGGATTTTCGCGTACCTCGATCCGTGGGACGACCGTTACGCGCAGGGCAAGGCCTATCAATTGACGCACTCGCTGATCGCGTTCGGGCGTGGCGAGTGGTTCGGCGTGGGGCTCGGCGGCAGCGTCGAGAAGCTCAACTATCTGCCGGAAGCGCATACCGACTTCATCCTCGCGGTGATCGGCGAGGAACTCGGGTTCGTCGGCGTGCTGGTCGTGATCCTGATGTTCTACTGGATCGTGCGCCGCTCGTTCGAGATCGGCCGTCAGGCGCTCGCGCTCGACCGCACGTTCGCGGGTCTCGTCGCGAAGGGCGTGGGCATCTGGTTCGGCGCGCAGACGTTTATCAACATGGGTGTGAATCTCGGCTTGCTGCCCACTAAAGGTCTCACGCTGCCGCTCGTGAGCTACGGCGGCTCGGGCATTTTGCTGAACTGTGTCGCGGTCGCTGTGTTGATGCGCGTGGATTACGAGAATCGTGTGTTGATGCGTGGGGGCAAAGTATGACCGCTCTCCACCAACGCACGCTGATGGTGATGGCCGGTGGCACCGGAGGACACGTGTTCCCGGGGCTCGCGGTCGCGCATCTGATGCAGGCGTGGGGCTGGAAGGTCGTGTGGCTCGGCAACCCCGCGGGCCTGGAAGCGACGCTGGTGCCGAAGCACGGCATCCCGATGGAATACGTGCGCTTCGGCGGACTGCGCGGCAAAGGTCTGAAGACCAAGCTGATGCTGCCGCTGAATCTGCTGCGCGCGTGCACGCAGAGCCTCTCCGTGCTGCGTCGCGTGAAGCCGGACGTCGTGCTCGGCATGGGCGGCTACATCACGTTCCCGGCTGGATTGATGACCGCGTTGAGCGGCCGTCCGCTGGTGCTGCATGAACAGAATTCGATTGCGGGCCTCGCCAACAAGGTGCTCGCGAAGCTCGCCAAACGCGTGCTGGTTGCGTTTCCGAACGCGCTGCCGCACGGTGAATGGACCGGCAATCCGATTCGTGAGGAACTTGCGCGCGCGATTGCACCCAAAGCACGCTACGCGCAACGCACGGGTCCGCTGAATGTGCTGGTGGTGGGCGGCAGTCTCGGCGCGGCGGCGTTGAACGAAGTGGTGCCGCGCGCGGTCGCGCTGCTCGAGCCGAACGAACGGCCGCACATCGTGCATCAGGCGGGTGCGAAGCATATCGACGCGCTGCGCGAGAACTACGCGGCAGCGGGTCTGCAAAGCGGAGCCGAGGTCGAACTCGTGCCGTTCATCGACGATATGACGAGCGCGTACGCGAAGGCCGACCTCGTGATTTGCCGCTCCGGCGCGATGACGGTGTCGGAGATTTCGGCGGTAGGCGTGGCGGCGTTTTTCGTGCCGTTCCCCTATGCAGTAGACGATCACCAGACCACCAATGCAGCGTTTCTCGCCGATAACGGCGCGGCGCTAGTCGTGCAGCAACGTGACCTGTCGGCGGACACACTCGCCGACTGGTTGCGCAGCCAGACGCGGGAAACGCTCGCGGAAATGGCGGAGCGTTCGCGCTCGCTCGCGAAACCCGACGCCACGCAGCAGGTCGCGCAGATTTGCGCGACCGTGGCGGGTTCGATTTCGGGCGCGAGCCCAGAAGGAAAGCAATGAAACATATCGTCAAACACATTCACTTTGTCGGCATCGGCGGTGTCGGCATGAGCGGCATCGCGGAGGTGCTGGTCAACCTGGGCTATCAGGTAAGCGGCTCGGATCTGTCGAGCAACGCAATCACGGATCGCCTCGCCGCGCTCGGCGCGCGCATTGCGATCGGTCACGCGGCCGAGAACATCGAAGGCGCGAACGCGGTGGTGGTTTCCACGGCAGTGCGCAGCGACAACCCCGAAGTGCTGGCCGCGCGTCATCGCCGCATTCCGATCGTGCCGCGCGCGGTGATGCTCGCGGAACTGATGCGCCTGAAGCAGGGCATCGCGATTGCCGGCACGCACGGCAAGACCACGACCACTTCGCTGGTGGCGAGCGTGCTGGCTGCGGGCGGGCTCGATCCGACCTTCGTGATCGGCGGGCGGCTCATCAGCGCGGGCGCGAATGCGCGACTCGGCACGGGCGACTTCATCGTCGCCGAAGCGGACGAATCGGACGCGTCGTTCCTGAACCTGTTTCCGGTGATCGAGGTCATCACGAACATCGACGCCGATCACATGGACACCTACGGCCACGACTTCGCGCGGCTCAAGCAGGCGTTCATCGAGTTCACGCACCGTCTGCCGTTCTACGGCATCGCGGTGCTGTGCGTCGACGATCCGAACGTGAAGGAGATTCTGCCGTTCGTGTCGAAGCCGATCATCCGTTACGGTCTCGCGCCGGACGCGCAAGTGCGCGCGGTGAACGTAGAGGCGCGCGGCGGCAAGATGCATTTCACCGCGATGCGCGAAGATGCGGCGCCGCTCGACATCGTGCTGAACCTGCCCGGTGAGCACAACGTGCAGAACGCGCTGGCCGCGATTGCGATCGCGACTGAACTTGAAGTGAAAGATGCCGATATCCAGCGAGCGCTCGCGGATTTCAACGGCGTGGGCCGGCGCTTCCAGCGCTACGGCGAAGTACCGGTTGCAACCGGGGGCGAGGTCGTGGGCGCTTACACGTTGGTCGATGACTACGGTCACCACCCGGTCGAGATGGCCGCCACGGTGGCGGCGGCGCGCGGCGCATTCCCGGGCCGTCGTCTGGTGCTCGCGTTCCAGCCGCACCGCTTCACGCGCACGCGCGATTGCTTCGAGGATTTCGTGAAGGTGTTGTCGACCGTCGATGCGCTCGTGCTGACCGAAGTCTATTCGGCCGGCGAAGCGCCGATCGTCGCCGCGGACGGCCGCGCGTTGGCGCGCGCGCTGCGAGTGGCGGGCAAGGTCGAGCCGGTGTTTGTCGATACGGTGGATGAAGTGCCGGACGCGCTCGCAGCCGTGGTGCGCGACGGCGATGTGGTGATTACGATGGGCGCGGGTTCGATCGGCGGTGTGCCGGGTCGCCTCGCGCAGGAACTGAAGGTGTGAGATGAGCAGTATCGACCCCAAACAATTTGGCAAAGTGGCAGTGCTGCTCGGTGGAGATTCCGCCGAGCGCGAGGTATCGCTCAACTCCGGACGTCTCGTGTTGCAGGGCCTGCGCGACGCTGGCGTCGACGCGCATCCGTTCGATCCGGCCGAGCGCCCGCTCGCCGCGTTGAAGGAAGAAGGCTTCGTGCGCGCGTTCAACGCGCTGCATGGCGGCTACGGCGAGAACGGCCAGATTCAGGGCGCGCTCGACTTCTACGGCATCAAGTACACCGGCAGCGGCGTGCTCGGCTCGGCGCTGGGTCTCGACAAGTTCCGCACCAAGCTCGTGTGGCAGCAGCTCGGCATTCCGACGCCGCCGTTCGAAACAGTGCTGCGCGGCGACGACTATGCCGCGCGCGCGGAAGACGTCGTCGCGAAGCTCGGCTTGCCGCTCTTCGTGAAGCCGGCGAGCGAAGGATCGAGCGTCGCGGTAATCAAGGTGAAGAACGCGGACGCATTGCCGGCCGCGCTGATCGAAGCGGTGAAGTACGACAGGATCGTCGTGGTCGAAAAGAGCATCGAAGGCGGCGGCGAATACACCGCGTGCATCGCGGGCGACCTGGACCTGCCGGTGATCCGCATCGTGCCGGCCGGCGAGTTCTACGACTACCACGCGAAGTACATCGCCAACGACACGCAGTATCTGATTCCGTGCGGTCTGGCGGCGCACGAGGAAGCGCGCCTGAAAGTGCTGGCGCGCCGGGCGTTCGACGTGCTTGGCTGCACCGACTGGGGCCGCGCCGATTTCATGCTCGACGGCGAGGGCAATCCGTACTTTCTGGAAGTGAACACGGCGCCTGGGATGACCGATCACTCGCTGCCGCCGAAAGCGGCGCGCGCGGTGGGCATCAGCTATCAGGAACTGGTTGTCGGCGTGTTGGCGCTGACGCTGCAGGATTAACCGGGGCGACCCGAAAGCAACACCATGTGGAACAACGTTCGCCAGCTCAATTTCGCCACCAACGCATTGCATGTGTTGCTGGTGCTCGTGCTGCTGGCGGCGGGCGGTTACTGGCTGATCCAGCGCCCGAATTTCGCGCTGCGCGAAATCCAGATCGATGGCGACACCGAGCACATCAATTCGCCGACGGTGCGCGCCGGTGTAGTAGGGCGGTTGAAGGGCAACTTTTTCACGGTCGATCTCGACGTCGCGCGGCAGGCGTTCGAGCAGATGCCGTGGGTGCGTCACGCGAGCGTGCGGCGGGTCTGGCCGAATGCGCTGGCTGTCACGCTCGAGGAGTACAAACCGCTGGGAACATGGGGCAGCGATCAGCTGGTCAGCGTCGACGGCGAGCTGTTCACCGCGAACCAGGGCGAGCTGGAACAAGACCTGCCCGCGTTCGACGGCCCGGACGGCACGGCAAAAGAGGTGGTCGCGCGTTATCACGACTTCCAGAAGTGGTTTGCGCCGTTGGGCGCGACGCCGGACGAAGTGACGCTGTCGCCGCGCTACGCGTGGACGGTGAAGCTGTCGAACGGCACGCAGGTTGAACTTGGACGCGAACGCAATCAGGACACGCTGCTCGATCGCAGCAAGCGTCTGACGGCGGCGTGGAGCGCGGTGACGCAACGTTGGGGAAAGGATATCGAGTATGCGGACTTGCGCTATCCGAACGGTTTCGCGATTCGCGCGGCTGGCATGCGCTTTATCAGCGAACCCGACAAGGGCAAGAAGTAAACGGACATCACACGCAATGAGCACGCTATGAGTAAAGACTATAAAGATCTGCTGGTCGCCCTCGACATCGGGACGTCGAAGGTCGTGGCCATCGTCGCCGAGTTGAAGGGCGAAGGTCACTACGAGGTGATCGGCCTCGGCCAGAGCGAATCGAAGGGGCTCAAGAAAGGCGTGGTGGTGAATATCGAAGCCACCGTGCAGTCGATTCAGCGCGCGCTCGAAGAAGCCGAGCTGATGGCCGACTGCAAGATCACGAATGTGTTCACCGGGATCGCCGGCAGCCATATCCGCAGCTTCAATTCGAGCGGCATGGTGGCGATCAAGGAGAAGGAAGTCACGCAGACGGACGTCGCGCGTGTGATCGAAACGGCGAAAGCGATCAACATCCCGACCGATCAGCAGGTGCTGCATATCCTGACGCAGGAATTCATCATCGACGGTCAGGAAGATGTGCGCGAGCCGATCGGCATGAGCGGCATCCGCCTCGAAGTGAAGGTGCACATCGTCACCGGCGCGGTGAGCGCGGCGCAGAACATCGTCAAGTGCGTGCGCCGCTGCGGGCTCGAAGTGAACGATCTGATTCTGCAGCCGCTCGCGTCGTCGCTCGCGGTGCTGACGGAAGACGAGAAGGAACTCGGCGTGGTGCTGGTCGATATCGGCGGCGGTACGACGGATATCGCGATTTTCAGCGAAGGCGCGATCCGTCATACGGCCGTGATTCCAATTGCCGGCGATCAGATCACGAGCGACATCGCGATGGCCTTGCGCACGCCGACGCCGGACGCCGAAGACATCAAGGTCGATTACGGCATCGCCAAGCAGGCCTTGGCCGATCCGGACGAGATGATCGAAGTGCCGGGTCTGGGCGAGCGCGGCCCGCGCACGCTGTCGCGCCAGGCGCTGGCGGCGGTGGTCGAGCCGCGCGTCGAAGAACTGTTTTCGCTCGTGCAGCAGGTGGTGCGCGAGTCGGGTTACGAGGAACTGCTGAGCTCCGGCGTGGTGCTGACCGGCGGCGCGTCGATGATGCTCGGCATGGTCGAACTGGGTGAAGACATTTTCCTGAAGCCGGTGCGCATCGGCGTGCCGGAATACGCGGGCGGTCTGGCCGACGTCGTGCGCAATCCGCGCTATTCGACGGCAATGGGCCTGCTTGTCGAAGGACGCTCGCAACGCATGCGCGGCCGCAAGGTCGCGGTGCAGTCGGGCTCGATGGGACAGGTGTTCACGCGCATGAAGGACTGGTTCCTCGGGAACTTCTGACGCAACGGTTTTGCTGCACAGATTTAGCTGAACGGGTTTCGAACGGGTTCTAAAAAATACGCGCTGGTGCCGGCGGCCGGCGCGCGACAGGCGGTTGCCCGATCTCCTGCCGAATAACGGCCGAGTGGCTGTAATTTTTTATCTTGACGGAGGCAACATGGAATTCCAGATGCTGGAAACCGAAACGAACGGCACCATCATCAAGGTGGTCGGAGTAGGTGGCGCTGGCGGCAATGCCGTTCAGCACATGATCAACAAAGGCGTGCAAGGCGTCGACTTCATCGTGATGAACACGGACGCGCAGGCACTGTCGCGTTCGCGCGCCACCGCGGTGATCCAGCTCGGCAATACGGGTCTGGGCGCAGGCGCCAAGCCGGAAATGGGCCGCGCCGCAGCCGAAGAAGCACGTGAGCGCATCGCCGACGCATTGCGCGGCGCACACATGGTCTTCATCACGGCCGGCATGGGCGGCGGCACGGGCACGGGTGCAGCACCGGTGGTCGCGCAGATCGCCAAGGAAATGGGCATCCTGACCGTCGGTGTGGTCAGCAAGCCGTTCGAGTTCGAAGGCGGCAAGCGCATGCGCGTCGCTGAAGCCGGTTCGCAGCAACTGGAGGATCACGTCGATTCGCTGATCGTCGTTCTGAACGACAAGCTGTTCGAGGTGATGGGCGACGACGCCGAGATGGACAAGTGCTTCCAGTGCGCGGACGATGTGCTGAACAACGCAGTGGCCGGCATCGCGGAAATCATCAACGTCGACGGTCTGGTGAACGTCGACTTCGAAGACGTGAAGACGGTGATGGGCGAGCAGGGCAAGGCGATGATGGGCACGGCGACGGTTGCCGGCGTCGATCGCGCGCGGCTGGCCGCCGAGCAGGCCGTTGCCAGCCCGCTGCTGGAAGGCGTGGATCTGTCGGGCGCGCGTGGCGTGCTGGTCAACATCACGTCGAGCCGTTCGCTGCGTCTGTCGGAAACGCGCGAAGTGATGAACACGATCAAGAGCTATGCTGCAGAAGACGCAACCGTGATCTTCGGCGCGGTGTACGACGATGCGATGGGCGACGCGCTGCGCGTGACGGTCGTGGCAACGGGTCTGGGCCGTGCGGCGAAGAAGCAGCAATCGGCACCGATGACGCTCCTGCGCACCGGTACCGACAACCAGCCGATCGGCGCGATGCAGCACGCAGCGCATGCTCCGTCGGCATCGCACGCGAGCACGGCCGATTACGGTGCGCTGGACACGCCGGCAGTGTGGCGCACCTCGCGCGATACGGCCGCTTCGCACGTGCAGGCGTTGCAGGAAAAGGGCGTCGACACGTACGACATTCCGGCATTCCTGCGCAAGCAGGCGGACTGAGCGCGCGAGCAGGCTTTCGTTGCCGCGCTGTCGATAGCAGCGCTGGCCGGCGAATGCACGAGCGTGGCGGGTGAACGGCGAACAGGCCGCGTATCGTTCAGATTCGCGGCAGGAAAAGTGCCCTCTTCGGATTCGCGAAGCGGATTGGGCGACTGTCGCCGAACGGCGGAGCCAGTAGTACGAGTAGTACGTTAAGGCCCAGCCGGATTTCACTGCGACACGAGAACGTGCGAGCGTGCTTCGCATCGATGCAAAGGACTGAGCATGATTCAAGCAGGTGACAAGCTGCCCGACGCAACGCTTTTCGAGTTTGTCGAAGACGAGCGGGCGGGCTGCACGTTGGGGCCGAACAGCTTCAGCGTGCGCGAGCAGACGGCGGGCAAGCGCGTGGTGATCTTCGGATTGCCGGGCGCGTTCACGCCGACCTGTTCGGCCAAACATGTACCGGGTTATGTCGAGCACGCCGGGCAGTTGCGCGCTCTTGGCATCGACGAGATCTGGTGCGTGTCCGTCAACGACGCGTTCGTAATGGGCGCGTGGGGACGCGATCAGCACGCCTCGGGCAAGGTGCGCATGATGGCGGACGGCAGTGCGGCTTTCACACGGGCGCTCGGTCTCGAGCAGGATTTGTCGGCGCGCGGCATGGGAATCCGTTCCCAGCGCTACGCGATGGTGGTCGACGACGGCGTGGTCAAGACGTTGAACGTCGAGGCTGCCGGCAAATTCGAAGTCAGCGATGCAGGGAGTATTCTCGCCACGTTGAGCTAGTTGCGCGGCGTCGCGCCTTCGCCTCTCCTCTGCGCGGATGTGCCGCGTTGCGGCAGGGCAACGGCGAGTAAGACGCTTTTGTGACAGGCCGTTACGCGGGCCGATGACCGGAAACGCCTCCGTTCCGGACATCGGCCCGTCACGCTTTCCCTGACGGGCGCCCATTGGGTAATGCAGCGAAACAGATTGATACGTTCCGCGCTACGACGCTCCTTAGGGTATTGGAGTATAATTCGCGCTATGGAATAAAAAGTCCCGATTGGGATTTTCAATCGAATAGAAGATCACCATGTTGAAGCAGCGCACTATCAAATCAATCGTCAAGACAGTTGGCATCGGCCTGCACTCCGGCCGTAAAGTCAACCTGACGCTCCGCCCGGCGGCGCCGGACACTGGCATCGTGTTTTCGCGCGTGGATCTGCCCACGCCGGTAGACATCCCGGCGTCGGCGATGGCGATTGGCGATACGCGTCTCGCTTCCGTGTTGCAGAAAGACGGCGCGCGCGTGTCGACCATCGAGCACCTGATGTCCGCCTGCGCCGGTCTCGGCATCGACAATCTTTACGTCGACGTCACCGCCGAAGAAATTCCGATCATGGACGGCAGTGCCGGTTCGTTCGTGTTCCTGATCCAGTCGGCGGGTATCGAAGAGCAGAACGCGGCGAAGAAATTCATCAAGGTCACCAAGCCGGTCGAAATTCGCGACGGCGACAAGTTTGCGCGCCTCGATCCCTACTTCGGTTTCAAGCTGAAGTTCACGATCGACTTCCGTCACCCGGCCGTTGACAAGACCGGCCAGGCGCTGGAAGTGGATTTCGCCAACACGTCGTACGTGCGCGAAATCGCGCGTGCCCGCACGTTCGGTTTTGCGCATGAAGTGGAAATGATGCGCGAACTGGGTCTCGCGCGCGGCGGCAGCATGGACAACGCGATCGTGCTCGACGAATACCGCATTCTGAACAACGACGGCCTGCGCTACGACGACGAGTTCGTGAAGCACAAGATGCTCGACGCGATCGGCGACCTGTATGTGGTCGGCCATCCGTTGCTGGCATCGTACGACGCGTACAAGTCGGGTCACGGCCTGAACAACGCACTGCTGCGCGAGTTGCTGGCGCATGAAGACTCGTACGAAATCGTCACGTTCGAAGACACGCAGAAAGCACCACGCGGCTTCGCGTACGAAACGCAAACGGCATTTGCATGACGCCTTTGTTTGATCGCGCGGAAGCAAGTGCATAAAAAAACGGCCCACACGGGCCGTTTTTTTTCGTTCAGCGATTTCTCCGATGCCGCGCCGCCATTCTCGCCAGCGCTTCCTGGAGCGGCGACGGCGCGAGCGACTCGGAGAGAGCATACAGTGCGTCGGCGCCGGTCGGCGTCATGCGCGCCTGCTTGACCGGCGGGGGCGCTTTGACCGGCTGCGGCCGCACCCGAATTCTCAGCGCATTGACCGGCCAGCCGCGCTGCTGGAGGTCCGCCAGTAGCCGTGGCTCCAGATGCCGCAGCCGCGCGGCGAGCGCATTGTGCGCAGCAAAGAGGGCCAGCACGCCGTCCTTGATGAAGCCCGGCTCGACGCTCATCGCCAGATAATCGGGCAGCAGCGCACGCAGATCCTTTTCCAGCGCGGCAATCTGCTCGACGCCCGCGCGCAGGGCCGCGAAGGCGTCCGTGCGATTGAGCACCTCGGCGACAGGCAGGGGGCGGCGTGCCTTGAACTGCTGGGGCGGCGGCCTTGAAAAGGACGGAAAACGGCTCATGTTTGACGGTAGCGGCGTGTTCGCACCCGATGCGCGTCCACGCTGCGATTGTACCGTGCGGGATGCCCGCGAGCCCGTCTCGATGCGTCCTGTCAAAGATCGCTGCGGCGGCCTTCAGAGGCCTTGCCGCCGTCGCGGCTCTGACACAGGCGCTGCCGGGGGCGCGTGCTAAAATGCCCGATTCGAATTCACTCTTGGACTAAGCCGCCGAGGCCCTTCCGACCCCGGAGCGCGCGTGCCTGAACAGCACGCCGCGACCCAGCCGAAGCCGCGACGCAGACACCGATCCGATGACCACCGGTTTTCTACAAAAGATTTTTGGCAGCCGCAACCAGCGGTTAGTCAAGCAATATCAAAAGACCGTCGCGGCGATCAATGCGCTCGAACCGCAGATCGAGCAATTGACGGACGATCAACTGCGCGCCAAAACGGGTGAATTCCGCCAGCGCGTCGCGAGCGGCGAATCGCTCGACAAGCTGCTGCCCGAAGCGTTTGCCGTGTGCCGCGAGGCCAGCAAGCGGGTGCTGAAAATGCGCCACTTCGACGTGCAACTGATCGGCGGCATGGTCCTGCACTACGGCAAGATCGGCGAAATGCGCACCGGCGAAGGCAAGACGCTCGTCGCCACGCTGCCGGTGTACCTGAACGCGCTGTCGGGCCGCGGCGTCCACGTGGTCACGGTCAACGACTACCTCGCTCAGCGCGACGCCGAATGGATGGCGCGTCTGTACAACTTCCTCGGTTTGTCGGTCGGCATCAACCTGTCGCAGATGGACCACGAAGCGAAGCAGCAAGCGTATGCCGCCGACATCACGTACGGCACGAACAATGAATTCGGCTTCGACTACCTGCGCGACAACATGGTCTACGAGACCGAAGCGCGCGTGCAGCGAGCATTGAATTTCGCGGTGGTCGACGAGGTCGACTCGATCCTGATCGACGAAGCGCGTACGCCGCTGATCATCTCCGGCCAGGCCGAAGATCACACCGAACTCTACGTGCGCATGAATGCGCTGCCGCCGCTGCTCGAACGCCAGATCGGCGAAGAGAAAGCGGACGGCACCGGCGTCGAAAAGCCGGGCGACTATACGCTGGACGAGAAGGGCCGTCAGGTGTTCCTGACCGAGTCGGGCCACGAAAAGGCCGAGCGCCTGCTCTCCGAGTGGGGCCTGATCGGCGAGGGCGAAAGCCTGTACGCGCCGCAGAACATCACGCTGATGCACCACGTGTACGCGGCACTGCGCGCGCACACGCTGTTCTTCAAGGATCAGCACTACGTCGTGCAGAACAACGAAGTCGTGATCGTCGACGAATTCACCGGTCGGCTGATGGCGGGCCGCCGCTGGTCGGACGGCTTGCACCAGGCAGTGGAAGCGAAGGAACACGTGAAGATCCAGAGCGAGAACCAGACGCTCGCATCGATCACGTTCCAGAACTACTTCCGCATGTACGCGAAGCTGGCCGGCATGACCGGCACGGCCGATACCGAAGCGTACGAATTCAACGAGATCTACGGTCTCGAAACGGTCGTGATCCCGACCAACCGGCCGCCCAAGCGGATCGACAAGCAGGATCAGATTTACAAGACCGCCAAGGAGCGCTACGACGCGGTGATCCGCGACATTCGCGAGTGCTACGAGCGCAGTCAGCCGGTGCTGGTCGGCACGACGTCGATCGAAAACTCCGAGCTGCTCTCGCATCTGCTGAAGCAGGCCGGTCTGCCGCACGAAGTGCTGAACGCGAAGCAGCACGCGCGTGAAGCCGAGATCGTCGCCGAAGCGGGCCGCCCGAAGCGCATCACGATCGCCACCAACATGGCCGGCCGTGGTACCGACATCGTGCTCGGCGGCAATGCGGAAAAGCAGGCGTCGTTCATCGAGCAGGACGAGACGCTGTCCGACAACGAGAAACAGCGCCGCATCCAGAAGCTGCACGACGAGTGGCAGGCGCTGCATGATCAGGTGAAGGCCGCGGGCGGTCTGCACATCATCGGCACCGAGCGTCACGAATCGCGCCGGATCGACAACCAGTTGCGCGGCCGCGCCGGCCGTCAGGGCGATCCGGGTTCGTCGCGCTTCTATCTGTCGCTGGAAGATCCGCTGCTGCGCATTTTCGCGGGCGACCGTGTGCGCGCGATCATGGATCGCCTGAAGATGCCGGAAGGCGAGGCGATCGAAGCGGGCATCGTCTCGCGCTCGATCGAATCGGCGCAGCGCAAGGTCGAAGCGCGCAACTTCGACGTTCGCAAGCAATTGCTCGAATACGACGATGTGTCGAACGATCAGCGCAAGGTGATCTATCAGCAGCGCAATGAACTGCTCGAAGCGAACGACATCACCGAGACCATCGGCGCAATGCGTCATGGCGTGATCGCCGACATCGTTCACCAGTTCGTGGCAGCGGGCAGCATCGAAGAGCAGTGGGATGTGCCCGAGCTCGAGGAAGTGCTGCGCAACGAATGGCAGCTCGACCTCGCGATCCAGGAAATGATCAACGAGTCGAACTCGATCAGCGCGGACGAGATTCTCGACGCGGTCGAAGCCGCCGCCGACGAAGCGTACGAGGCGAAGGTCGAACTGGTCGGGCGCGAATCGTTCAGCGCGTTCGAACGCTCGATCATGCTGCAAACGTTGGACCGTAGTTGGCGCGAACATCTGGCCGCGCTCGACCATCTGCGCCAGGGCATCCATCTGCGCGGCTATGCACAGAAGAACCCGAAGCAGGAATACAAGCGCGAAGCGTTCGAACTGTTCGCCGCGATGCTCGACGCAGTGAAGCTCGAAGTCACCCGCGTGGTGATGAACGTGCAGATCCAGTCGCCCGAACAGTTGGAAGAGGCGGCCGAACAACTGGAAGAGCAGGGCAGCCATCTCGAGAACGTCGAGTTTCGCCACGCCGAGTTTGCCGAAGCTGCGGCCGCAGCGCCGGTCGCCGCCGAAGCGGCCACCGCTGCGATGATCGGCGACGCGATGAGCCACGGCCACGGTGCGGCGTCGCAAGCGACGGTGAATTTCGGTGCGGACAACGTGCCGAAGGTCGGCCGCAACGACCCCTGCCCGTGCGGCAGCGGCAAGAAGTACAAGCAGTGCCACGGCAAGATCGCCTGATGCCGAAAGCGGCGCGCTCCTGAGCGCGCCGCGTCGTTTTACGCAGTGCTTTGCTGTTGATTTCGCGGTGGCCCGGCAACCTGCCCGGGCCATCAGTTCCGTTTCCTCGATGCCGGCGCCTGCCGGCATTTTCTTCGACAGGTCGCGACCATGGCTGTCAATTTCCCCTCGATCGATCCCGCTCAACTCCACCCCGTCGCCGGCGTTACGCTCGGCTGGGCCGAGGCGAACATCCGCAAGCCGAACCGTAAAGACGTGCTCGTCATCTCCGTCGACGAAAGCGCGACGGTAGGCGGCGTGTTCACGCAGAACCGTTTTTGCGCGGCGCCCGTCACGGTGTGCCGTGAGAATCTGGCGCGCGTGCGCGCCGGCGGCAAGCCGATCCGCGCGCTGGTGATCAACACGGGCAACGCGAACGCGGGCACGGGTGAGCCGGGTATCGTGGCGGCGCGCGAAACGTGCGCCGAACTCGCGCGTCTCGCCGACATCGCGCCGGAACAGGTGCTGCCGTTTTCGACCGGCGTGATTCTCGAACCGCTGCCGGTCGATCGTCTGAAGGCCGGTTTGCCGGCCGCGCTGGCCAACCGTAAGGAAGCGAACTGGTACGACGCCGCGCAGGCGATCATGACCACCGACACGCTGCCGAAGGCCGCCTCGCGCCAGGTCACGATCGACGGCCACACGGTCACGCTGACCGGCATCAGCAAGGGCGCGGGCATGATCAAGCCGAACATGGCGACCATGCTCGGCTTCCTCGCGTTCGACGCAGCGCTCGCGCAGCCGGTGCTGGACGCGCTGGTCAAACATGTCGCGGACCGCTCGTTCAACTGCATCACGATCGATGGCGATACGTCGACCAACGATTCGTTCATCCTGATCGCGTCGGGCAAATCGAGCCTGCCGGCGATCACGTCCACCGATTCGCCCGCTTATGCAGCGTTGCGCGATGCGGTGACCGAAGTCGCCCAAACCCTCGCGCAACTGATCGTGCGCGACGGCGAAGGCGCGACCAAGTTCATGACCGTGCACGTCGAAGGCGGCTCGAGCGCCGGCGAATGCCGCCAGATCGCGTATGCGATCGGTCACTCGCCGCTTGTGAAGACAGCCTTCTATGCATCGGACCCGAACCTCGGCCGCATTCTGGCGGCCATCGGCTATGCCGGCGTGGACGATCTCGACGTCGGCAAGATCGATCTGTATCTGGACGACGTGCTGGTCGCGACCGCCGGCGGCCGCAACCCGGCCTACCGTGAGGAAGACGGCCAGCGCGTCATGAAGAAGAGCGAGATCGGCATTCGCGTCGTACTCGGCCGCGGCGATGCGCAAGCCACGATCTGGACTTGCGATCTGTCGCACGACTACGTGAGCATCAACGCTGACTATCGCTCGTAACCAGGTTCATTGCGCGGCCTCCGGCCGCGCATTGGGCCGCTTACTTCACCGTCATGGACAAACTCGAACACTTTTTGACCCGGGCCGAGGCCGTGCTCGTCCGTCTGGAGGCGATGCTTCCGCCCGCCGCGCCTGAGATCGACTGGTCGGCCGCGGTCGCTTTTCGCTGGCGCAAGCGCCAGGAGCGCGGCTACCTGCAGCCGGTGCCCGCCATCTCGTCGATCACGCTCGACGACCTGCAGAACATCGATCGCCAGAAAGGGCTGATCGAGCAGAACACGCGCCAGTTCGTGCACAGGCAACCGGCCAATAACGTGCTGCTGACGGGCGCGCGCGGCACCGGCAAATCGTCGCTGATCAAGGCGTGCCTGAACGCGTACGCGAAAGACGGCCTGCGTCTGATCGAAGTGGACAAGGACGATCTGCACGATCTCGGCGATATCGTCGACCTGATCGCGAAGCGGCCGGAGCGCTTCGTGGTGTTTTGCGACGATCTGTCGTTTGAAGACGGCGAGTCGGGCTACAAGGCGCTGAAGGTCGCGCTCGACGGTTCGATCGCCGCCCAGTCGGACAACGTGCTGATCTACGCGACGTCGAACCGCCGTCATCTCTTGCCCGAGTACATGAGCGACAACGAGACGTACAAGCACACGTCCGACGGCGAGATTCATCCGGGCGAGCTGGTGGAAGAAAAGATTTCGTTGTCAGAGCGTTTCGGGCTGTGGGTCAGCTTCTACCCGTTCAAGCAGGATGACTACCTGTCGATCATTGCCCACTGGCTGCGGCATTTCGGTTGCGACGACGCCGAAGTCGAGGTCGCGCGCGGCGACGCGCTGGTTTGGGCGCTCGAACGCGGCTCGCGGTCCGGACGCGTCGCGTGGCAATTCGCTCGCGACTGGTCCGGCCGGAAGAGCCCGGCATGAGCGACGCGCAGAAGAATGCCGCGGGCCGTCCGGTGACGGAAGTCGCCGTCGGCGTGCTGATTCAGCCGGACGGGCGCTATCTGCTGGCGCAGCGTCCGGCGGGCAAACCGTATGAGGGTTATTGGGAGTTTCCGGGTGGCAAGCTGGAGGCGGGCGAGTCGGTCGAGGCCGCACTTGCGCGCGAGCTGCACGAGGAACTGGGGATCGATGTAGAGGCAAGCCATCTTTGGCATACGCTCGAACACGATTACCCGCACGCCTATGTGCGGCTCTTCTTCTGCAAGGTGACGCAGTGGTCCGGCGAGCCACACGGCCGCGAAGGCCAGGCGTTCGTCTGGCAGGCGTTGCCTGCCGACGTCGCGCCGCTATTGCCGGCGACCATTCCGGTACTCGAATGGCTCGCGGCGGAAAAGAACTGATAGACAGAAGGGTACGGCGGGCGCTGTGCTAGTAGCGTCCGCCGACACAGCGAGCCCGCTCAATGCGGGTTGTAGTCCCCGCCGGGTGTCTCATCCGACGACGCTTCCTGATCGGTCCCACCGATCTTGTACTTCTCAGCGGCCCAGGCGCCGAGATCGATCTGCTTGCAGCGATCGGAGCAGAACGGACGGTAGCGGCTTTCGGGGGTCCAGCGGACATCCTTGCCACAAGTGGGGCATTTGACGACGGTAGGCATACGGTCAGGCAGTCAATCGCAAACGGAACAAGTAACGAATATAGGGGCATTTCGCGCCACTTTAAAGGCACATCCCTCTATCCGGATCTGGCGGGCGAACGTCGCACGCCAGGTTGCGGGCCTGTTTACAGGCTGCAAAGCGTGAGCTGGAACGGCACGTCGACATCCACGGCACGCGGACGCAAATCGCCGTCCTGCACCGTGAAACGCACCCACAGCATGTACTTGTTGGCACTCGCCTCGGGAATCACCCGCAATTCAGGCGCCACCCGAACCTGCATCAATTGATACGAACGCCCCGACAGCATCTGCTGATAGCTGCCTTGCATCGCCATCACCTTGGATGCCTGGCCGGATTCACGCGCGAGCCGCAGAACGATGGTGGCCGCGTCGCGCAGCGGCAATAGCGGCGTGACCCACTTGGCGATGTCCTGGCGGCGCTGATCGGGATGAAGCTGTTGCCACGCGTAGTAGGACGGCAGGTCGAATTTGCACGTGCCACCAGGGATGATCGCGCGGCTGCGAATGCTGGCAAGCCACTCGTTGTCTGCAAGATGCTGGCCGGTCTTACCCTGCATCTGCCCGAGTCCCGCGAGAGTCTGTTCGATTTCGCCGAGCACGGCTTCCAGCGCGTTCTGCTCGATTCCCGGGTTGCCGCGAAACGGCGCCAGCGTTTGCCGTTGACGCTCGAGTTCCTTCATCAGATCAGACTTCAGATCCGCGCGACCCGCAACTTCTGAGATTTCGAACAACGTTGTCAGTGCGACGTGATGTTCCCTGGCGTCTTCCTGAGTCAGAAAGAACGTGAAGCGCTCGAACAGATCTTCGAGGCGCAACAGCGTTCGGATTCGCTCGTTGAAGGGATACTCGTAAAGGATCAAGCGGGCTCGCCTCGGGCGTGGTCGGTGACGGGAATGCAGAACATTCTAATGCCGTGGGACTACCCTAGCAATCACGCACTTTTTCAGCGCGCTTTCGCAACTTTTTTCACGTGTTTCGGGCGCTTTGTGCGTGCTTTGGCTTAGACGCTGCCGCAAAGTTCAACGAGAAGGGCATGCGGCGGCGCGCGGTTTTCATGTGTCGTGCGCGTTTTTCGCTTCGCCGATGGCGCGGTTTCGCGCTCAAGCGCCCGCGAGGGACAGATACGCGCGATGCTGCTTCTCAACTTGCGCCTTCAGCGTGCTGAGCGGCGCGTTGTCGTTGTCGATCACGTCGTCGGCTGCGGCGAGGCGCGCTTCGCGCGTGGCCTGGCGGGCGATGATCGCCAGCACCTGGTCGCGGCTGAAGCCGTTGCGGCTCATGACGCGCGCGATCTGCGTCTCGACGCTGCAATCGACGGTCAGCACACGGTTCACGCGATGCTGCCAGCTTCCCGACTCGACCAGTAGCGGCACCACGACGATCACATAAGGGCCCTGCGCTTCGCGCTGCTCGCGCTTGGTCTCCGCACGAATCAACGGATGCGTGATGGCTTCGAGACGTTTGCGGGCGCCCTCGTCGCTGAATACGAGTTCCCGCATGCGCGCGCGCTCGAGTGAGCCGTCGGCGGCGACGAACGCGGGGCCGAATTCCGCGGCAATCGGCGGCATCGCGATGCCGTGCGGCGCGGTGATGCGATGCGCGATCAGGTCCGTGTCGACGAGCGACACGCCGTGCGCGGCGAACAGATCGGCGACGGTCGATTTACCACTGCCGATGCCGCCGGTGAGTCCTACGACAAACATGCTTCAGCCTCCCAGAGCCAGATACAGCGGTGTGCCGAGAAACAGCGTGAGCGCGCCACCCGCTGCGAGAAACGGCCCGAACGGCAGCGGCTCTTCGAAGCGCATGCGGCCGCGCCACGTCGCCGCGAGGCCGACCACCGCGCCCGTCACCGCCGCGATCAGCACGATCTGCGGCAAGGCGGCCCAGCCGAGCCACGCGCCGAGCGCCGCGAGCAGCTTGAAATCACCGTAGCCCATGCCTTCGACGCCGCGCACCAGCCGGAACAGCCAATGCACGGCCCACAGCACAAGGTAACCGAAGATGGCGCCGAGCACCGCATCGTGCAGGCTCGCAAACATGCCGTTGAAATTGACGATGAGGCCCGTCCACAGAAGCGGCAGCGTCATCGAATCGGGCAGCAGATGCGTGTCGATGTCGATCGCGCTCATCGCGAGCAGCGCCGCGCACAAGCCGAAGGCGGCGAGCGCCGTGGTCGTCGGGCCGAACAGCGCGAGGGCGCCCGCCGCGAACGCGGCGCTGGCAATTTCGAGCAGCGGATAGCGCAGGCTCACGTGTGCGTGGCAGGCGGAGCAGCGTCCACGCAGCAGCACATAGCTCAGCACCGGCAGATTCTCCCACGCGCGCAGGACGTGCCCGCAATGCGGACACGCGCTACGCGGTACCCACAGGTTATAGCGCGCAGGCAGGCCGTCTTCGGGCGGCAGCTGGTCGCTGGTGTCGCTGATTTCCGCATGCCACGCACGCTCCAGCATGATCGGCAGCCGATGCACGACCACGTTCAGGAAGCTGCCGATCACGAGGCCGAACACGATGGCAAACGCCATCTGCAGACCGGCGGGCAAGCTGCCGAACGCGAGGCCGAAACCGGTCGCGAGGTGGCTGGGCAGCAAGCCCGAGAGCAGACTGGAAGAAGTTTCTGACACGAGTGGAAAAGGCGCCTGCATGGATAAGGGATGGATTCGGCTGCGATCCTACACCACGTTGCCGAGTTGAATAATGGGAAGATACATCGCGATCACGAGGCCGCCGACCAGCGTCCCCAGCACGACGATCACGAGCGGCTCGCACAGGCTCGACAGCGTGCCGATCTTCTCGTCTACCTGACGATCCGCGAGCGACGCCACGTCGATCAGCATGGTGTCGAGCGCGCCGGACTCCTCGGCCACTGCCACCGGCTGCACGACCTCGGGCGGAAAGCAGCGCGCCGCGCGCATGGCCGTCGCAAGTCGCTCGCCGCGCCGCAGCCGTGCGGCGATGTCGAGCGTGGCCCGGTCGAAGAACGCGTTGCCGGTCGCGTGAGTCAATGAATCGAACGCGTCGGCGAGAGGTGTGCCGGCCGATAGCAAGGTGCCGAGCGCGCGGCTCCAGCGTGCCGCGCACAGCGTACACAGCAACGGCCCGACGACCGGCATTCTCAGCGACAGACGTGCGAACCGGATGCGGGCAATGTCGGAACGTCGTAGCAGGAAAGTGACAGCCGAAGTCAACACGAAGATCAACGCGATGACGGGCAGGCTCCAGCGCGCCGCGCCCGACGACAAGGCAAGGACGAACTGTGTCGGTGCGGGCAGCTTAGCGCCGAAGCCGTCGAAGATCTGTTTGAAGGTCGGCACGACCCACACCAGCAAGGCAGCGGTGATCGCCGTGGCCAGCAGCAGGATCGCGACCGGATAGGTCAGTGCCGCGCGCACTTTCGCGCGCTGCGCGGCGGCGCGTTCGCGGTCATCGGCGATTTTCGCGAGGACGGCGGCCAGCGCGCCAGCCGCCTCGCCGACTTCGACGAGTTGACAGTACAGCGCATTGAATTGCCCCGGGTGCCGCTGCAACGCCGCGGAAAAGCGCAGGCCCGCGGTGATGTCGCGCGCCAGTGCGCCGACGATCCGCGGCATGCCCTGACGGTTCGACGATTGCCCTTGCGCCAACAGATCCAGCGCGGGCGCGAGTGGCAAACCGGCACGCAGCAGACTGGCGAGTTGTCGTGTGAATAGCGTGACGTCCGCGGCGCGCGCCTTGGGGCGCGGCGCCGCTCCATGCGAGGCGAGTTCGACGATGAACAGATCTTCGCGCTTGAGCATGGCTCGAGCGGTGCTCGCGTCCGGCGCGATCAGCGTGCCGTTCTTATGTAGGCCGGCGACGTTGACGCCGCGCCACCTGAAGCGCGTGTCGGCCGCAAGATGCGGATGAGTCGTGACCGTGTTCATGCGATTTCGGTGGCAGCCAGTGCTTCAGCGAGACTGGTGGTGCCGTCGCGTACACGTGCCAACGCCGCGTCGCGCAACGTGGCCACCTGTTCGGTTTGCGCGAGCCGTGCGAGCTCATGCGTGCCGGCGCTTGCGACGATCAGTTCGCGCATCGCATCGGAGACAGGCATCACTTGATGAACTCCGACGCGGCCTTTGTAACCGATGCCGTGACACGCCGCGCATCCGGTTGCCGCATACGGCTGCCAGCCGTCGAGCTGACGATCGTCGAAGCCAGCGGCCCGCAGCGCGGTCGCCGATTGCGGCGCGGGCGTACGGCACGCGACGCACAGACGCCGCACCAGCCGCTGTGCCGTCACCATCCGCAGCGCTGCCGCGAGGTTGTACGGCTCGACGCCGATATCGATCAGGCGCGCGATCGCGGCAGGCGCATCGTTCGTGTGCAGGGTCGACAGAACGAGGTGGCCCGTTTGGGCGGCTTTCACGGCGACATCGGCGGTTTCATCGTCGCGAATTTCACCGACCATGATCACATCGGGGTCCTGTCGAAGGAATGCGCGCAGCGCCACCGCGAAAGTGAGCCCGGCCTTTTCACGCACGCTGACCTGATTGATGCCGGCCAGCTGGATTTCCGCCGGGTCTTCCACCGAGCACAGATTGCGCGCCTCGCCGTTCAACAGATTCAGGAAGCAGTACAGCGACAGCGTCTTGCCGCTGCCCGTTGGCCCCGTGACGAGCACGAGACCGTGCGGCGCGTGAATCGCGGCGTCGAGCGCCTCGCGTTGGCGCGCATCGAGGCCCAGCGAGTCGAGCGAAAGATCGGCGGGCAATGCGTCGAGCCGCCGTAAGACCAGTTTTTCGCCGAACAGCGTTGGCAGCGAATTGACGCGATAGTCCTCGATCCGCCCGGGCGACGTCGCGATACGCAGGCGACCGTCCTGTGGCACGCGCCGCTCGGCGATGTCCATGCGCGCCAGCACCTTCACCCGCGTAATAAAGGCGTCGCGCAAATGAGCGGGCGGCTGCGGGATCCCATGCAGCACGCCGTCGATCCGCAATCGCACGCGCCAGCCGTGCTCGGCCGGCTCGATGTGAAGGTCCGACGCGTTGCGCCGGGTCGCTTCCTGCAATGTGTCGGTCAACAGACGTACGGCAGGCGCGTTGTCGGGATCGCTGAGCTGGGCCGCGCCAGCTTCGGCGGTGAATGGAGTGGGCTTCGTGCGCGACGTGCTGTCGTTATCGAAAGCGATGGGCCGCGGCGACGTTGCCGCAACCGGAAAAGATGCTTGCATGGGAAACCGGTGGTGAGCCGCCTGTAGAACATGACGGCTTCATCTTCCGGTAACGCGGCTGGCGCCGCCATTCGGCCAAACGGCTAATGGCGCGCGCCGTAGGAGGGTGCGATGCTGTCTGCGGCATATCGGACACCGACGGCGTGAAGGACCTCAGCCGAGCAGTGCTTTGCCGCCCTTCGTGCGCGTCGGCGGCTTGAACAGCTTGACGGTGCGAATCGCCTGATCGTCGCTGCGCATGACTTCGAGTTTGATTTCGCCGATCTGCACGCACACGTCGCCATCGGGAATGTCCTCGAGAATTTCGAGGATCAGGCCGTTGAGCGTCTTAGGGCCGTCGGTGGGCAGTGTGAGTTGCAGCCAGCGGTTCAGCTCGCGCAACGGCATGCTGCCCGCGACGATGCATTCACCATTCTCATTCCAGCCACCGCGCGAATTGGCGCTACGCGGAATCGACGTGGTGAATTCGCCGATCAGTTCCTCGATGATGTCTTCCGGCGTGACGAGGCCTTGCAGTTCGCCGTACTCGTTGACGACCAGCGCGGTGCGGTGACGGCTTTCCTGAAAGTATTGCAATTGCTGGAACACTGGTGTGCCGCTCGGCACGAAGTACGGCTCGGCCAGCAGTTCGCGTAGCGTCTCGCGCTCCAGCTCCTGGTTGTGCAGGGCCGCGAGCGTCTTGCGAACATGCAGCACGCCCAGCACCCGGTCGATGTCGCCCTGGTAGACGATCAGCTTGTTGTGATAGCAGGTTTCCAGTTGATGCAGGATCTCTTCGAACGGTGCATCGAAGTCGAGCGCTTCGATCCGGCGGCGCGGGATCATCACGTCGTCGACGGAAATGTTTTCGAGGTCGAACAGGTTCAGCAGGATGCTGCGGTGCTTGGTCGGCATGAAGCTGCCCGACTCCAGCACGATGGTGCGCAGTTCCTCGGTGGACAGACGCTGGTCCTGCGCGCCTTTCGTATTGATGTGCAGCACGCGCAAGATGCCGTTGGCGAACAGGTTCACGAACCAGACGAGCGGCTTCGCGGCGCGCATCAGCGGCGCGATCAGCAGGCTCGCCGGCAGCGCGATCTTTTCAGGAAACGTCGCCCCGACGATTTTCGGCGTGATCTCCGCGAACACGATGATGAGGAACGCAACGATGCCGGTTGCGATCGACAGCACCAGGTTGTTGCGGCCGAACGTGTGCAAGGCGATCGAGGTGGTGAGCACCGGGATGATCGTGTTGAACAGGTTATTGCCGATCAGCACGACGCTCAACAGTTGATCGGTGTGGGCGAGCAGACCCTGAGTGGTCTTTGCGCCGAGCGCGTTCTGGCCGGCGAGGTGCTTCAGGCGATGGCGATTGATCGCCATCATCGCTGTTTCGGAAATCGAAAAGAAGCTGGAGCAGATAAGCAGCAGAAAGACGGCGCCAATCTGCGCCCATAAGGGAAGTTGTTCCACGCGTCGTGAAGAATAGGGGAGAGGATGGAGAGAATATAGCAGAGGGGGCGCGGCGAGCCGTCTGGGCGGAGGGCGGGCTGTGCTCAATCGCATAGGCGGCGAGCGTCGCGCATGATGCAGGAAAATCGCGCGTAAAACAAAAAAACCGCCCAGCAAGCTGCGGCGGTTTTTCGAGCCTCGAACTGACAAGGCAAATCTGGTCGGGGTGAGAGGATTCGAACCTCCGGCCTCTACGTCCCGAACGTAGCGCTCTACCAGGCTAAGCTACACCCCGATTTCTACTGCGAACTCGATTCGGACTAGCCCGGCGTTTCAGTCTCGTTCAAGACTGTCTTGCCGTCGAGTAAGAGCATAATTCTAGCAGGCTATCTTTGAAAATGGAACTGGGAAACGAAGAAATTGCTGCTGCGGCTGCCTGAGCTTCCTGTTTCGCGCATTCGAGCGTGTGGTCCAGCGCGCCTGAACGCGTGATAGCCTCGAAAATCGTGTCGAAACGGTCCGTGCCGCCTTGTTCGATCGCTTCGCGCGCCAGTGCCGATTGCTCGGGCGTGCCGCGCTCGATCAGATAGATCAGCGGGAGCGTGGGTTTGCCTTCGCGCAGATCGTCGCCGGCGTTCTTGCCCATCGACTCGGCCGTGCCGGTGTAGTCGAGCCAGTCGTCCATGATCTGAAAAGCGGTGCCGATGCGGCGGCCGAATTCCGCGGCGGCCGCTTCGGTTTTCGCGTCCGAACCGGCCAGCACCGCGCCGAGCTGGGCGGCGGCTTCGAACAGCTTGGCGGTTTTGTAGCGGATCACCTGCATGTAGCGGGCTTCGTCGACGTCCGCGTCGTGCATGTTCAGCAGCTGCAGCACTTCGCCCTCGGAGATGATGTTGGTCGCCTCCGACAGGATCTCCATCACGCGCATCTTGCCCACACCCACCATCATCTGGAACGAGCGCGAGTACAGAAAGTCGCCGACCAGCACGCTCGCGGCATTGCCGAACAGCGCATTGGCGGTCTGGCGGCCGCGCCGCAGATCGGATTCGTCGACCACGTCGTCGTGCAGCAGTGTCGCAGTGTGGATGAACTCGACGACCGCCGCCAGTTCATGCCGGTGCCCGGTGGTTTCGCCCAACGCGCCCGCCACCAGCAACAGTAGCGCGGGCCGCAGCCGCTTGCCGCCGGCGCTGATGATGTACTCGGAAATCTGGTTGATCAGCATCACGTCGGACGCAAGACGGTGCCGGATGACGCGATTGACCTGCTGCATGTCTTCGGCGATCGGAGCAAGCAGGCTGGCGGCGTTGGAGGAGGGGGTGGCAGTCGACGACATGATGGCTGAATTGGGTAGTGCCGCGAATTATAAGGCGAATCGCAGCAGTTCCGGGTCGCTGGCTGCGGCGCGGCGCGCTCGGGGGCTCATTCAGGACCGCGCGCCGGGGCCGTGCGGCAAGGCGCCGGGCTTCGCGCGCGGCGGCTCTCAATGAGTTTTGACCAAGCAGCTAACTCTATGTATAATCACGGGTTTCCGCGCGCGGTGCGTGGGAAAAATGAACACAGAGTGAGGTTCTCAATGTACGCGGTCATAAAAACCGGTGGCAAGCAGTATAAAGTTGCCGTCGGCGAAAAACTTAAAGTAGAACAGATACCGGCAGACATTGACGCTGAAATCACGCTCGACCAGGTTCTCGCAGTGGGCGAAGGCGAATCGATTAAGTTCGGTACGCCGCTGGTCAGTGGGGCTTCCGTCAAGGCTACCGTCGTGTCGCAAGGTCGTCACGCAAAAGTGACGATCTTCAAGATGCGTCGCCGGAAGCACTACCAGAAGCATGGCGGCCACCGCCAGAACTATACCGAACTGCGCATCGACGCGATCAACGCGTAAGCGCACCGGTTAAGGAGCAAATCAAATGGCACACAAAAAGGCAGGCGGATCATCCCGCAACGGCCGCGACTCTGAATCGAAGCGCCTCGGCGTGAAGGTTTATGGCGGCCAGGCTATCAACGCTGGTGGCATCATCGTGCGTCAACGCGGTACGCGTATGCACGCTGGTGAAAACGTCGGTATCGGCAAGGATCACACCTTGTTCGCGCTGACGGACGGCCACGTCCAGTTCTCGACGAAAGGCGCAGCGAAGAAGCACATGGTCAACGTCGTCCCGGCAGCAGTCTGAGTTTACTCAGGCACGGGCTTCAGGACCGGAAAAAGGCCCCGCGAAGTTAGCGGGGCTTTTTTTATTGCAGCGCTTTCGCCTGATTCGCGAGATCGATCATGCATGACGAGGCGGCTATGCCGTTCGGTCGATTGATCAACCTGCGGCGGGCGCGGCAAAATAGCAGCATCCGATAGCAACAAACTTGGCAGCACCATCTGGCAGTACACCACGGGACGGAGTTACGCATGAAGTTCATTGACGAAGCGAGGATTGAAGTCATCGCCGGCGACGGAGGGGATGGCAGCGCGTCGATGCGCCGCGAGAAATTCGTTCCGTTCGGCGGCCCGGATGGCGGCGACGGCGGCCGGGGCGGCAGCGTGATCGCGGTCGCAGACCGCAATATCAACACGCTGATCGACTACCGCTACGCGAAAAAACACCTGGCGCGCAACGGCGAAAATGGCCGTGGCGCGGACTGCTACGGCAAAGGCGGCGATGACATCACGCTGCGCATGCCGGTTGGCACTACGATTACCGACATGGAAACCGGCGAGCTGATCGCCGATCTGACCGAGCACAACCAGAGCGTGCAGATCGCGCAGGGCGGCGCGGGCGGCCTCGGCAATCTGCATTTCAAATCCAGTACGAACCGCGCGCCGCGTCAGAAGACCGACGGCAAGCCGGGCGAGCGCCGCATGGTGCGCCTCGAATTGAAGGTGTTGGCCGACGTCGGCCTGCTCGGCATGCCGAACGCAGGCAAGTCGACCTTCATCTCGTCGGTGTCGAACGCGAGGCCGAAGATCGCCGACTACCCCTTCACCACGCTCGCGCCGAATCTCGGCGTGGTGCGTGTCGGGCCGAGCCGCAGCTTCGTCATCGCCGACATCCCTGGTCTGATCGAGGGCGCGGCCGAAGGTGCGGGTCTCGGTCACCAGTTCCTGCGTCACCTGCAACGCACCGGCTTGCTGCTGCACATCGTCGACCTCGCACCGTTTGACGATGCAGTCGATCCGGTCGCGGAAGCCAAGGCGATCGTCAACGAGTTGCGCAAGTACGACGAGCTGCTTTACGAAAAAACGCGCTGGCTGGTGCTGAACAAGCTCGACATGGTGCCCGAAGACGAGCGTGAAGCGCGGGTTTCGGCATTCCTCGAAGGCTTCGGCTGGGACGGTCCGGTGTTCGAAATCTCGGCGCTGACCGGTCAGGGCTGCGAAAACCTCTGCTACGCGGTGTTCGATCACATCGCTGCGCATTCGGACGCGCAACGCGCAGCGGAAGCCGAAGATCTCGCGGCCGACGTGCGTTTTCGCGAGAAGCCGGAAGCACCGGCTGCAGCCGACGAATCCAGCGCCGACCCACAGTAATAAAAAGCTCGAGCGCCGGCAGGCTTGGACGGGCTGCCGGCATGCATCATGCGTCATCTTGGGAGACAGCGCACAATGCGTTCCGTCATCGCAGATTCTCGGCGATTGGTAGTGAAAGTCGGTTCAAGCCTTGTCACGAATGACGGGCGTGGCCTCGATCATGCAGCAATCGGCCGCTGGGCCGCGCAGATTGCCGCGCTGCGTGCGCAAGGCAAGGAAGTGGTGCTGGTCAGTTCGGGCGCCATCGCCGAAGGAATGCAGCGGCTCGGCTGGACCAAACGACCACGCGAAATCGACGAATTGCAGGCGGCTGCGGCCGTCGGTCAAATGGGCCTTGCGCAGGTGTACGAAAGCCGCTTTGCCGAGCACTCCATTCAGACCGCGCAGATTCTGCTTACTCACGCGGACCTGGCCGACCGCGAGCGCTATCTGAACGCGCGCTCCACGTTGCTCACGCTGCTGCGTCTGGGCGTGGTGCCGATCATCAACGAGAACGACACGGTTGTTACCGACGAAATCAAGTTCGGTGATAACGACACGCTGGGCGCGCTGGTCGCCAACCTGATCGAAGGCGATGCGCTCGTCATCCTCACCGATCAGCAAGGTCTCTTCACCGCCGACCCCCGCAAGGACCCGAGCGCCACGCTCGTTCAGCAGGCCGATGCGGGCGCGCCGGAACTCGAAGCAATGGCCGGTGGGGCGGGCTCGAGTCTGGGTCGTGGCGGCATGTTGACGAAGATTCTCGCTGCGAAGCGTGCGGCTCACAGCGGCGCGAATACGGTGATCGCGAGCGGACGCGAAGCGGATGTGCTGTCGCGGCTGGCGTCGGGCGAGGCGATCGGCACGCAGCTAATCGCGCGCACTGCACGGATGGCAGCACGCAAGCAATGGATGGCCGATCATCTGCAGGTGCGCGGCCATGTGGTCATCGACGACGGTGCGGTCGAAAAGCTGACCGCTGGCGGCAAGAGCTTGCTGCCTATCGGCATTGTCGGTGTGCAGGGCGCTTTTGCGCGCGGCGAGGTGATCGCTTGCCTGAGCCCTGCAGGGCACGAAGTGGCGCGCGGCCTGACAAACTACAGCAGCGCGGAAACCAAGTTGATTCAACGGCGTCCGAGCGGCGAGATCGAATCGGTGCTCGGCTACATGCTGGAGCCCGAGTTGATCCATCGCGACAACCTGGTGCTGGTCTGACTCACTGACCGGCAGACGTGTACGGCCGCGATAAAAAAAGCCGTTCCAGCTTCCGCTGGAACGGCTTTTTTTTTTCATGTCCGGGACGCGCCCGCATGATTGAGCACACGGCGCTGAAAAATCGCGCCTCAGTGAATCAACGAGGTCGCGGTACGCTTGTAGCGGATATTTTCGATGATCTGCGCGGCCTTCCCCGTAGGCATCTTGTTCGCGCACATATAGTCCTGGTACAGCGCCGCGTGATAGGCGTTCAACGCGCCGTTCTCGATGCGCGAAAACTCGTTGGCGACCGTCCGGTCCCAGCCGTCATGATCCGCATTCAGGCCCGCATACAGACGCCATTCGTAAGTGTCGCAGCGGATTCCTTCGTAGTTCACATTGCGAGCGCCGCTCGGGCTCGTCACGACCACGGTATAACGCACCACGCCGTCGGTGCCGACGCTCAGCGAATTCCGGTCGATTGCGAACTGCAGCGGTGTATTGCCCGACACCTCGAACGGCAGCAGATTCGACTCTTGCGGCAGCGGCGGCAGGGTGTCCACCTGGTTTTCAACCCAGTTGCCTTTGCGGTCAAGCAGGTAGACGAACGCGCTGTCGTCTTTATTGGTGGGTTTGCCGGCGCTCGAGCAGCCAGCCAGCAGGGCGCCGGTGGCGACACACGCCACGACGAGTGCAAGTGCTTTCAATATGGTTTCCTCGAAACACTGGCGCGGCTCGAGGAGCCGCGCCAGCAGAGGCGGCATGGACAGCCGCACAGAGTTGTTAATTGCGCACGCCCGGGCGGAACAGCAAGCCGGCGGTTTCGTCGGCCGATTCTTCCTGGCGTTCCGGATCGGCGCCCACATCGGCCGCTGACCTGGAATCCTGACCGCAATCCGACGCGATCGTGACGTGAACCGATGTTTCGATGCTGACGGACGTTACGGAAGTCACCGTCATTACCGTGGAATCCGGTGGGCTTTCCATCGACGACGCTATCCGGGGATAACGCGGCCCATGGTGCCCGCCAGGTTTTTCCGCACGCGGCGCAGCCCGGCGCATGAAACGGGATAGCTCCGTCAGCGCCAACTGATACACATCCCGCTTGAACTCGATCACACAGTCGAGCGGCACCCAGTACTCGTTCCAGCGCCACGCATCGAACTCAGGATGGTCAGTGGCGCGCAAGCAGATGTCGCAGTCGCGTCCTACCATCCGGAGCAAGAACCAGATTTGCTTCTGGCCGCGGTAATGACCGCGTACTTCGCGCTTTATGAACTTGTCAGGCACCTCGTAACGCAACCAGTCGCGCGTGCGACCGATCACCTTGACGTGCTCAGGAAGCAGTCCGGTTTCTTCGTGTAACTCCCGATACATCGCTTGCACGGGGGTCTCTCCGTACTTGATGCCCCCTTGCGGAAACTGCCAGGAATGTTCACGGAGCCGTTTGCCCCAAAACACCTCGTTGTGCGCGTTCAAGAGGATGATGCCGACGTTCGGGCGAAAGCCTTCACGATCCAGCATACAACCACCTTCGAATCCTTTAAAATTGCTTTGATTATAAACAGATAACGGACCCGACGCACCGAATCGCACCAGAATGGAACGAATCGCCGCAAAAGCCTCGCATTTGCGGTAGCCTGTCAGTCTTTCCGGGCCTTATCCCTTGTGCATAAGCTTTGCGCGCGGCTTCGGCGCCGCGCTCGGGCAGCGTCGTTGCCGGTGTCAGGCGAACCGTGCTGGCTCAGCGCCGGATCTGTATCGATTTTTCCCACCGTTTTCACCTCTCGGGCGGTCCCTCCGGAGCCGCCGCTTTTGGATAATCTGAATGAAAGCTTCCCGTTTCTTTATCGGCACTTTGAAAGAAGCTCCCGCCGACGCCGAGATCGTCAGCCACAAGCTCATGGTGCGCGCCGGCATGATCCGCCGCGTCGCCGGCGGCATCTATAACTACCTGCCGGTCGGCCTGCGTTCGATCCGCAAGGTAGAAGCCATCGTGCGCGAAGAAATGAACCGGGCAGGCGGGATTGAATTGCTGATGCCGTCGGTGCAGCCGGCCGAGTTGTGGCAGGAATCGGGCCGCTGGGAAAAGTACGGCCCCGAGTTGCTGCGCTTCAAGGATCGCAAGCAGTCCGACTTCGTGCTCGGCCCGACGCACGAAGAAGTGGTCACGGACATCGCGCGCAATCAGATCAAGAGCTATCGCCAGTTGCCGGTCAACTTCTATCAGGTCCAGACGAAGTTCCGCGACGAGATCCGTCCGCGCTTCGGCGTGATGCGTGGCCGCGAGTTCATCATGAAAGACGCGTACTCGTTCGACAAGGACGCCGAAGGTCTGCGCGAGTCGTATCGCAAGATGTACGACGCGTACGTGCGCATCTTTACGCGCCTCGGTCTGGACTTCCGCGCGGTGGCCGCGGACAACGGTTCGATCGGCGGCAGCGGCTCGCACGAATTTCACGTGATCGCCGACACCGGCGAAGACGCGATCGCCTATTGCCCGACCTCGGACTTCGCTGCGAACGTCGAAGCGGCCGAAGCGCTGCCGCTCTACGCGCAACGCGCCGCCCCGGCCGAAGACATGAAGAAGACTGCGACGCCCGGCAAGGCGAAGTGCGAGGCCGTCGCCGAACTGCTGAACATTCCGCTCGAACGCACGATCAAGTCGATCGTGCTGGCAACGGAAAACGAAGGCGCCGAGCCGACCATCTGGCTACTGATGCTGCGCGGCGACCACGATCTGAACGAGATCAAGGCAAGCAAGCTGCCCGGTCTCGCCGACTTCCGCATGGCAACCGAAGCCGAAATCATTGCAACATTCGGTACGCCGCCGGGTTACCTAGGTCCGATCAACACCAAGAAGCCGGTCAAGGTCGTCGCGGATCGCACGGTCGCGAACATGAGCGACTTCGTGGTCGGCGCGAACGAGGTGGATTACCACATCGCCGGGGTGAATTGGGGCCGCGATCTGCCGGAGCCGGTCGTCGCCGACATCCGCAACGTGAAGAAGGGCGATCCATCGCCGGACGGCAAGGGCGAGATCGACATCTGCCGCGGTATCGAAGTGGGCCACGTATTCCAGCTCGGCACCAAGTATTCGGAAGCGATGAACGCGAACTGCCTCGACGAAACTGGCAAGCCGCAGCCGATGGAAATGGGCTGCTACGGTATCGGCATCACGCGTATTCTTGGCGCCGCGATCGAACAGAATTTCGACGACAAGGGCATCATCTGGCCGGAGTCGATCGCGCCGTTCGAAGTCGTGCTGTGCCCGATGGGCTATGACCGTAGCGAGGCCGTGCGCGAGCAGGCCGACAAGCTGTATGCGACCCTGGTCGAAGCGGGCATCGACGTGATTCTCGACGACCGTGGCGAGCGCCCCGGCGTGATGTTCGCCGACTGGGAGCTGATCGGCGTGCCGCATCGTCTCGTGATCGGTGACCGTGGTCTGAAGGACGGCAAGCTCGAATACCAAGGCCGCCGCGACGCCGAACCGACGCTGCTGCCGGTCGAGGATGCCGCCCAGACGGTCATCGGCAAAGTGCGCGCGGCGTTGGCGCGCTAAGCGGAGCGGACGGTGGAGTACACCTTCCTCTCTGCCACCGTCCTGCTGATCCTGATCACCGATCCGCTTGGCAATATTCCGGTCTTCATCAGTTGTCTGCGCGGGGTGGCGCCTGAGCGTCGCACGATCGTCATTTTGCGCGAGGTGGCGATCGCCTTTGCGATCCTGCTGATCTTCATGGTGCTGGGTCAGGGTTTTTTGCGCATGATGAGCCTGAGCGACCAGTCGTTGCGCATCGGCGGCGGGATCGTGCTGTTTCTGATCGCGCTGAGAATGGTGTTCCCGCATCCGGATGGTCCGTTCGGCGGCGACGCGCGCGGCGGCGAGCCGCTCATCGTGCCGCTCGCCATCCCGGCGCTGGCGGGCCCATCGGCGCTGGCGACGGTCATGCTGCTGACGTCGCAGGCGCCCGGCAAGATGTTCGAGTGGATTGGCGCGCTGAGCGTCACGATGATCGTCTGTGCGATCGTGCTCATGCTGGCCGAGCGCATTCAGATCCTGCTCGGCGAGCGCACGATGGCGGCCTTCGAGCGGCTGATGGGTCTCGTGCTGGTGGCGATCTCGGTCGAAATGATGCTCGGTGGTATCCGGTCTTTCGTGCAGCATCTATGAGGCTGGGCCGCACGAGAACCGTTCTGCACAAGCATCGAGTGCGCTCACGTTGCGCTTGCGGCGCAGTAAAAAGCGGCCCACATGGGCCGCTTTTTTACGCCATCTCGCCGCAGGGATCGACACATGCCGCCATGACAGCGGCGCTGTCAAACGCGCCTCGATCAAGCCCCTTCGGTCAGCGCGCGAATCGTCGGCAGGTTGCGCCAGTAACCCTTCGCGTCCATCCCGCAGCCGAACACGTAGCGGTCGGGCACTTCGAAGCCGCAGTAGTCGGGGCGCAGCGGCTTGGCCTTCGCAATGATCTTCTCGCACAGCACCGCGCTCAGGAAGCGCTTCGCGCCCATCGCGAGGATGCGGTCGCGGATCGCGGCCATCGTCTCGCCTTCGTCGAGGATGTCGTCGAGCACCAGCACGACGCGGTCCTTCACCGACTCGGCCGGTGCGACGCGCCACTGCATCTCGTTGCCGCCCTTGGTGGTGTTGCGGTAGCGGGTTAGATGGATGTAGTCGAACTCGAGCGGGAAATCGAGGTGCGGCAGCAGCATGCCGGTGAACACCGCGGCGCCACCCATCACCGACAGCACGAGCGGAAAGTCCTCGCTCATCTCGTCGCGAATGGCGGCCGCCATGCCGCTGATCGACGCGTTGACGTCGCTGGCCGAAACGATTTCTTCGGAGTGGCTAAAAATGTGGAGGGCTTCTTCGCGGTTCATGACGTCTGGCGGGCGGTAACTGTATACATAGGGTGAGAGAGCGCCCCGCAGGAAGCTCCCTTGGGCAACGGCGGCTTGCGGGACAGAATAAACCCGCACGAGCCTGGAGTCAGCCGCGCGCGCCGTGCTTCGTGTTCGTGACGCGCGCCCACCGTTTTGCTAAAGCTTAGCGCATGCCGGGCAACATGCCCTTCATGCCGCGCATCATCTTCTGCAGATTGCCGCCCTTGAGCTTCTTCATCATCGTGCGCATCTGGTCGTACTGGTTCAGCATGCGGTTGACTTCCTGCACCTGCACGCCCGCGCCCGCGGCAATGCGGCGCTTGCGGGTGGCCTTGATCAGATCGGGCTTCGCGCGCTCCAGCGGGGTCATCGAGTTGATGATGCCTTCCATGCGGCGCATCTGCTTTTCGGCCTGGCCCATGTCGGCGCCGGCGGCGGCCTGCTGGAACTGCGCGGGCAGTTTGTCCATCAGCGACGACAGGCCACCCATGCCCTTCATTTGCGTGAGCTGCGCGCGGAAATCGTTGAGGTCGAAGTCGCCGCCTTTCTTGACCTTGTCGGCGAGCTTCTGCGCGGCTTGAACATCCACGCCGCGTTGCGCTTCTTCGACGAGAGCGAGAATGTCGCCCATGCCGAGAATCCGGTTCGCCATCCGATCCGGATAGAAGATTTCGAGGCCGTCGAGTTTTTCCGCGACACCGACGAACTTGATCGGCTTGCCCGTCACGTGGCGCACGGAGAGCGCCGCGCCACCGCGCGAGTCGCCGTCGAGCTTGGTGAGGACCACGCCGGTCAGCGGCAGTGCGTCGCTGAACGCCTTGGCGGTGTTCACCGCGTCCTGGCCGAGCATTGCGTCGACGACGAAGAGCGTTTCCGCCGGTTTCAATTCACCGTGAAGCGCGGTGATTTCCTGCATCATCGCTTCGTCGATACCCAGACGGCCGGCCGTGTCGACCAGCAGCACGTCGTGGTAGTGGCGCTTGGCCCAGTCCACGGCAGCGCGCGCGATGTCGACCGGCTTCTGGTCCGGTTCCGACGGGAAGAAATCCGCGCCGACCTGCTCGGTCACCGTCTTCAACTGCGCGATAGCGGCGGGGCGGTAGACGTCGCACGATACCGTCAGCACCTTCTTCTTGTACTTCTCGCGCAGCAGCTTGGCGAGCTTGCCGACCGTGGTCGTCTTACCGGCGCCCTGCAGACCCGCCATCAGAATGACGGCCGGCGGCGTGACCGCGAGATTGAGCTCGACCGCCTTGCCTTCGTAGTCGCCGCCGATGATCGCGGTTAGCTCGCGTTGCACCACGCCGACCAGCGCCTGACCCGGCGACAGACTGCTGATGACTTCCTCGCCAAGCGCCTTTTCCTTCACCTTGGCGATGAACTCGCGCACGACGGGCAGCGCCACGTCGGCCTCGAGGAGCGCCAGGCGAACTTCGCGCAGCATTTCCTGGGTGTTCGCCTCGGTGAGCCGGGCTTCGCCGCGCAGTGTCTTGACGACGCGCGCCATCCGTTGAGTCAGATTGTCGAGCATGGGGAGCGATGAACAGTGCGGCCCGCGCAGCACGCGACGTGGAAGACGTCGTGGAGTAGGGGCCTAGTGTAAACTTCGAATATGGATATTGTACTGTATGCCCTCACTGCGCTCCTCTATGGCGGTCTTGCCGTGGCAGGCTGGCGCTCGCACCGGCACGCCGCCGCGCGTCCCATGCTGGAGAGCGTGCCGCCGATGCCCGCTGCCGCGCGTGTTCCGGTCGCTTCAGCCGCATCGGGCATGAGCACGCCGGGTCGTGCGCTGTTGTTCGTCGCGCTGCTCGCGCATGGCGTGCTGCTGCATACCACCATCTTCCCGCAGAATGCGATGGTGTTCGGCTTCGCGTTCGCACTGTCGGCCATGTTCTGGCTCGGCGCCGGCATCTACTGGATCGAGAGTTTTTTCTTTCCGCTCGACGGCCTGCGCCTGCTCGTGTTGCCACTCGCGTGCATCGCGTCGCTGTTGCCGCTGGCGTTTAACGGCGTGCGCGTGCTGCCGTATTCGGCCGCGCCGATGTTCAAGCTGCACTTCCTGATCGCCAACATCGCGTATGGTCTGTTTGCGATCGCGGCGCTGCACGCCATTCTGATGCTGCTCGTCGAGCGGCGTCTGCATGCGATGCGCGGCGGGCTCGCGCAGCGGCACGCGGCCGCCGCGGGCAACGGCTGGCTGTCGAGCTGGCTCGACACGCTGCCGCCGCTGCTGACGCTGGAGAAGCTGCTGTTCCGTCTGATCGGCGCGGGCTTCGTGCTGCTGACGCTCACGCTCGTGTCGGGCATCCTGTTCAGCGAGCAACTGGTCGATCGCGCGCTGCGGCTCGATCACAAAACCGTCTTCGCGATTCTTTCCTGGGTGATGTTCGGCGCGTTGCTGACCGCGCGCAAGGTGTCCGGCTGGCGCGGCCGTGCGGCATTGCGCTGGGTGCTGGCGTCGTTCGTCGCGCTGTTGCTGGCGTACGTCGGCAGCCGTTTTGTCTTCGAGGTGCTGTTGCACCGTGCCGTAGTGTGAGCGTGTCCCCATGCGACAAATTTTTTTGCTGATCCTGCTGTTCATCGTCGGCCAATGGCTGGTGAAGGCGGTGCGCCGTCATGATGCGCAAACGGCCCGCCGCACCGGCACGGGCGCGCAGGGCGCTGGCCCCAGAAGCGCCAATGGTGCTGCCAGCGGCGGCGCGCAGCCCACCGCCGCGCCGCAACTCGCCGAGCCGATGATCCGCTGCGTCGAATGCGGCGTGCACGCGCCGAAGAGCGACTCGGTCGTGGTGGCGGGGCAGCCGTTCTGCAGCGCCGCGCACGCGCAGCGTCACGGCGCGCGTCCCTCGGGCCGCGACGCTCGATGAGCGTCGAATTCGCCGTCGATGCAGACGGCTGGGTCGCCGCCGCTCGCCAACTGCCATCGCCGAATTTCGAAGCGCGGCCCGCCGGGGCCGTGCCGACGCTGATCGTCGTCCACAACATCAGCCTGCCGCCCGACGAGTTCGGCGGCACGGCGATCGCCGAACTGTTCCAGAACACGCTCGATTGCGATGCGCACCCGTACTACGACTCGCACCTGCGCGGCGTGCGGGTGTCGGCGCATTTCGTGATTCATCGCGACGGCGCGCTCGCACAGTTCGTCTCGTGCAACGAGCGCGCGTGGCACGCGGGGCCGTCGAATTTTTTCGGCCGCGAGCGCTGCAATGATTTTTCGATCGGCATCGAACTGGAGGGCAGCGACACGACTGCCTTCGAAGCGGCGCAATACCGCACGCTCGGTGCCCTGGTGAGCGCGCTGAAGGCGCGCTATCCGGTCGAAGCGCTGGCCGGCCACTCGGACATCGCCCCCGGTCGCAAGAGCGATCCGGGGCCGCATTTCGAATGGCAGCGGCTGCAAAAAGATACGGCGCTTGCCGATCAGTACTTCCCCTATCTCAAGTTTTCCAAAACGCTGTAACACCCCTTCGCGCGAGTTCGCGTGATGCGAGGAGAGCGAGGCGCGGCCTCGTTCTCCGGGAGGCGGCTTCGCAGCGCGCGATGCAGAAAGTCAACCCCGACGGCCCAAATAAAACGATTTGACCTGTCTTGAATCTCCACTATACTTGGTGCCGTAGATTCAGTTGCACACTATATCTTGTGTCGAGTGTGCATAACTGTGTGGATAACCCGGTGCATAAATCAGCGGCGCCCCGTTCGGTGGAACACGGCGCCGCAAGCATTCCAGCAGAGACAAAATTTTGGGGCACAGCCGGTAGAGACCTCCGGCCGCACCCGGAAGCATTCAGAAAAAGGCACAGCAAGTGATCGCGACACACCCGATGAAGACCGTTACGAATTCGAACCAGGCGTCATCGCAGTCGCATCCCGCCAACCGGGCCGGCCGGCCTTTTTCCTACCCCTCAGCGCTGCCGTTCGCGGCGGCGCAGCGTTCGATTTAATCCGCGGCACCCGCCGCACCATTTCCAGGACCAGGAGCTTTGCACATGCAAACCACCGACAACGTGACGACCCGGTACGAGGGTTCACCGACTGGCCAAGCCTTTGGCCAGGCACAAGGCGCTCAGGCGCTCGCGCCGCAGACGACCTACGCCGACTACAAGGTGATCCGTCGCAATGGCAGCGTGGTGTCGTTCGAACCGTCGAAGATCGCCATCGCCGTGACGAAGGCGTTCCTCGCCGTCAACGGTGGTCAGGGCGCGGCATCGGCGCGCGTGCGCGAACTGGTCGAGCAACTCACGCAGAGCGTGGTGCGCGCGCTCGTGCGCAGCCGCCCGAACGGCGGCACGTTCCACATCGAAGACATTCAGGATCAGGTCGAACTCGCGCTGATGCGCGGCGGCGAACATAACGTCGCGCGTGCTTACGTGCTGTATCGCGAGAAGCGCACGCAGGCGCGCGGTCACGACGAGCAGGTCGCCGCGAGCGCGCCGGGTCTGAACGTCACCGACAACGGCGTCACGCGTCCGCTCGATCTGGTCGCGCTGCGCGGCATCATCGAATCCGCTTGCGCGAACCTGGGCGACGCCGTGAGCGCCGACCCGATCATCGCGGAAACGGTGAAGAACCTGTACGACGGCGTGCCGATGAGCCAGGTCTACGACTCGGCCATTCTCGCTGCGCGCACGATGATCGAAAAGGACCCGGCTTACAGCCAGGTCACGGCGCGCATCCTGCTGCACACGATCCGCCGCGAGATCCTCGAAGAAGAAGTCACGCAAGCCGAAATGGGCGAGCGTTACGCCGAATACTTCCCGCAGTTCATCAAGCGCGGCGTGCAAGCCGAACTGCTCGACGACAAGCTGCTGCAGTTCGACCTGAAGCGCCTCGGCGCCGCGCTCGACAACAATCGCGACCTGCAATTCGGCTACCTCGGTCTGCAAACGCTGTATGACCGCTACTTCCTGCATCACGACAACGTGCGCATCGAAATGCCGCAGGCATTCTTTATGCGTGTCGCGATGGGCCTGTCGCTGAACGAGATCGACCGCGAAGCGCGCGCGATCGAGTTCTACAACGTGCTGTCGAGCTTCGACTTCATGTCGTCCACGCCGACGCTGTTCAACTCGGGCACACGCCGCTCGCAACTGTCGTCGTGCTACCTGACGACGGTCGACGACGACCTCGACGGCATTTACGAAGCGCTGAAGGAAAACGCGCTGCTCTCGAAGTTCGCCGGCGGTCTGGGCAACGACTGGACGCGTGTGCGTGCGCTCGGCTCGCACATCAAGGGCACCAACGGCAAGTCGCAAGGCGTCGTGCCGTTCCTGAAGGTCGTCAACGACACGGCGGTCGCCGTGAACCAGGGCGGCAAGCGCAAGGGCGCGGTGTGCGCGTACCTGGAAACGTGGCACCTGGACATCGAAGAATTCCTCGAGCTGCGCAAGAACACCGGTGACGACCGTCGCCGCACGCACGACATGAACACGGCGAACTGGATTCCCGACCTGTTCATGAAGCGCGTGATGGAAGGCGGCGACTGGACGCTGTTCTCGCCGTCCACCTGCCCGGACCTGCACGACAAGTTCGGCGCCGAGTTCGAAGCGGCTTACACGGCTTACGAAGACAAGGTCGCACGCGGCGAGATCAAGCTGTTCAAGAAGATTCCGGCGGCGCAACTGTGGCGCAAGATGCTGGGCATGCTGTTCGAGACCGGCCATCCGTGGATCACGTTCAAGGATCCGTGCAATGTGCGCTCGCCGCAACAGCACGTCGGCGTCGTCCACTCGTCGAACCTGTGCACGGAAATCACGCTGAACACCAGCGACGCCGAAATCGCGGTCTGCAACCTGGGCTCGGTGAACCTCGTCGCCCACCTGAAGGAACAGGCCGACGGCACGCTCGCGCTCGACCACGACAAGCTCAAGCGCACCGTCAGCGTGGCGATGCGCATGCTCGACAACGTGATCGACATCAACTACTACGCGGTCGCCAAGGCGCGTAACTCGAACCTGAAGCACCGTCCGGTCGGCATGGGCATCATGGGCTTCCAGGACTGTCTGCACCTGCTGCGCACGCCGTACGCGTCGCAAGAGGCGGTTCAGTTCGCCGACACGTCGATGGAAGCGGTCTGCTACTACGCCTACTACGCATCGACCGAACTGGCGCAGGAGCGCGGCCGTTACTCGAGCTACCGTGGCTCGCTGTGGGATCGCGGCATCCTCCCGCAAGACTCGGTGAAGCTGCTTGCCGAAGCGCGCGGCGGTTACGTCGAAGTCGATTCGAGCGAGTCGATGGACTGGACCGAACTGCGTTCGCGCATCGCCACCTACGGCATGCGCAACTCGAACTGCGTCGCGATCGCGCCGACGGCGACGATCTCGAACATCATCGGCGTGTCGGCCTGTATCGAACCGACGTTCCAGAACCTGTATGTGAAGTCGAACCTGTCGGGCGAATTCACAGTGGTCAACGACTACCTGGTGCGCGACCTGAAGGCGCGTGGCCTGTGGGACGAAGTGATGGTCGCCGACCTGAAGTACTTCGACGGCACGCTCTCGCGCATCGACCGTATCCCGGCCGACCTGCGCGCGATCTACGCGACCGCGTTCGAACTCGATCCGGTGTGGCTCGTCGAAGCGGCCTCGCGTCGTCAGAAGTGGATCGACCAGGCGCAGTCGCTGAACATTTACATGGGCGGCGCATCGGGTAAGAAGCTCGACGAAATCTACAAGCTCGCCTGGGTGCGCGGTCTGAAGACGACCTACTACCTGCGCACGATGGCGGCGACGCACGTCGAGAAGTCGACGGTGGCGCACGGCGCGCTGAACGCGGTGAGCTCGGGTGGCGGCGAAGGTTCGGGCGGTGCCGCAGGTGGCGCAGCGGGCGGCTTCGGCGTGAGCGGCGGTGCAGCGTCGGGCGGCATTCAGGCTGCTGCGGCAGCGCCGGCGGTCGCGGTCGAAGCAGCGCCGGAAGCGGATGGTCCGGTGTGCATGATGCGTCCGGGCGACCCTGGCTTTGAAGAGTGCGAGGCTTGCCAGTAAGTACGCGGCAAGCAGCAGGATCGCTGCTTGCTGACGGGTCGTAGGTGATGACCCGCATGCAGCGATCCGCGCACCTGTTCGAGGTGCGGCAGAAGTGAAGTCGATGAGCGCTCCGGCGTCGATCGAGTGGCCGATGCAGGTGAAACGAAGGTGACGCGATCGACGCCGAGCCGCTCATCGACAGCAGTGCAGGCAACGGAAGACGCAGCAAACTGAAGACATGAAGCGAGAGACCTGGCAGCAGCGCGGGGCTCGGCAGTCGGCGGCACCAGACGAAGCGCGCGGCACAGCGCTCAGCAAACGGCTTCGAACGATGGACCGCTCAACCAGGTGGCCGCATGCATCGTTCGACATGGCATTGAACTTCACCTCGCTCACGCTGACGAAGTGGCCAATGCGAGGCAGCAGTCAGCAAGCAGTCGGCAAGCGTAAGACGCTGCAAACACACTCCGCGATACAGATAGATAGAGCAGCGAAATGTCGCTTCGACACGTTGCTCTTCGACCTCGCGAAGCGCCTCGACGACACACGTTCAACACGCTTCACTCGAAGCGTCACACACAGTCTGTTGAACAAAGTGTTGTATGAACGTAGCAACGCGAATCGAAAACAGGATTTTTCGCGAGCGAACTCTTTTATCGCTCGTGAAAAGATGGTACAAACCGTTCTAAATTGATGGTGACATTTATGCTCAACTGGGATGACGAGATCACTGCCGTAACTCCCTCGAGCGGCGCGCAACAGAATGCGTTGCGCAACGCAGCGGGACCGGCTGTCGGTTCGCAAGTCGGAACGCGTTCCGCTCCTCATGCTCCCTCGGCTCAAGACGTGTTCGCGAACGACATCGCTGTCGCTCCCGTCGCTCACGCTTCCGGCGCGGCTGCCGTTTCGGAAGCGCGGGTCAATGTCGCCGACAAACGCATCATCAACGGCCAGACCGACGTCAATCAGTTGGTGCCGTTCAAGTACAAGTGGGCTTGGGAAAAGTATCTGGCTGGTTGCGCCAACCACTGGATGCCGCAAGAAGTGAACATGTCGCGCGACATCGCCTTGTGGAAAGACCCGAACGGTCTGACCGAAGACGAGCGCCGCATCGTCAAGCGCAACCTGGGCTTCTTCGTGACGGCCGACTCGCTGGCCGCCAACAACATCGTGCTGGGCACCTACCGCCACATCACGGCGCCCGAATGCCGCCAGTTCCTGCTGCGCCAGGCGTTCGAAGAGGCGATCCACACGCACGCTTACCAGTACATCGTCGAATCGCTGGGCCTCGACGAAGGCGAAATCTTCAACGCGTATCACGAGGTCACCTCGATCCGCGCGAAAGACGAATTCCTGATTCCGTACATCAACGTGCTGACCGATCCGGGCTTCAAGACCGGCACGCTCGAGACAGACCAGACTCTGCTGCGCTCGCTGATCGTGTTCGCCTGTGTGATGGAAGGCCTGTTCTTCTACGTCGGCTTTACACAAATCCTGGCGCTCGGCCGCCAGAACAAGATGACCGGCGCGGCGGAACAGTACCAGTACATCCTGCGCGACGAGTCGATGCACTGCAACTTCGGCATCGACCTGATCAACCAGATCAAACTCGAAAACCCGCAGCTGTGGACGGCTGAGTTCCGCGCGGAAATCCGCGAGATCTTCCAGCAGGCGGTCGAACTCGAATATCGTTACGCAGAAGACACGATGCCGCGCGGGGTGCTCGGCCTCAATGCGTCGATGTTCAAGAGCTATCTGCGCTTCATCTGCAACCGCCGTTGCCAGCAGATCGGTCTCGATCCGCTGTACCCGAACGAGGAAAACCCGTTCCCGTGGATGAGCGAGATGATCGACCTGAAGAAGGAACGCAACTTCTTCGAGACACGAGTGATCGAATATCAAACTGGCGGCGCGCTGACCTGGGAGTGATCCGGGTTCGTGTCGCAGATGCATTCATCGATGGGGATGCCGCCGGCTTCGGCCGCGGCAATTTTGGTTAGGAGCAAAACCGCCTGATGCAAAGCGTGCCCGGTGCCTTAGCGGCCCACAAACATGACAGGCACTTTGCGAACCCTTCAGTGGGATGGGCAGACTTCCCCCCGGAAAAAGCCGCTGGCGACGCCGCCAGCGGCTCGATCAAGCAATTGCCGGCGTTCCGCTTGAACGCCGACCAGATCTGGCGCGCGGTGCCTTGTGGCACGGCGCGCCTTACCGCATTCATTAGCGTAAGCGCGCGGCACCTGCGTACGCCGATGAATAGCCCGCTTCGTAGCGCGCGCCCTGAGAAGCGTCCGCGGGAAGCGGGTTTTGACGAAGGGTGTAGTTTGAACTGACTCTCATCTGAAAACCTGAAGGAGAAAATGATGGCAACTGCAAAGAAAGCCGCCGCTAAGAAACCCGCAGCGAAGAAGGTCGCAGCAAAGAAGGCTGCTCCGGCTAAGAAAGCTGCTCCGGCAAAGAAAGTCGCTGCCAAGAAAGTCGCAGTGAAGAAGGTTGCAGCGAAGAAGGCAGCACCGGCTAAGAAGGTTGCGGCGAAGAAAGCTGCGCCGGCCAAGAAGGTTGCAGCCAAGAAAGTCGCAGCGAAGAAAGTTGCTGTGAAGAAGGTCGCGGCGAAGAAAGCAGCACCGGCGAAGAAAGCCGCAGTGAAGAAGGTTGCAGCGAAGAAGGCAGCACCGGCGAAGAAGGCCGCAGCGAAGAAGGCTGCACCGGCCAAGAAGGCTGCTGCGAAGAAGGCGGCGCCCGCGAAAAAGGCTGCTGCTAAAAAGGCTGCGCCTGCGAAAAAGGCTGCCGCTAAAAAGGCTGCGCCTGCCAAGAAGGCTGCTGCGAAGAAGGCGGCTGCTCCTGCGAAGAAGGCTGCTCCTGCGAAGAAGGCTGTCGCCAAGAAGGCAGCGCCTGCACCCGCAGCGACTTCTGTCTCGAGCGCACCGGCGGCGACGGTGAAGACCGCGCTGAACCCGGCAGCAGCATGGCCGTTCCCGACGGGCAGCCGTCCGTAAGCAGTCGATAAGCAGTAGAAATACTTCGGCACGTCGCACGATGTGTCCGATGATCGAGTGGCGCTTAAGCGGTGGTAAGCGCTACTCTGTCAGGGTCCCGTTGCCGGTTTCCGGCGGCGGGATTTTTTTTGCCCGGCGTTTTGACGAGCCCGTTTGCGATCGATTGAGGAGCGGCTGAGTGGTTCGGCGGGAAAAACTGCAGGCAAAAAAAACGCATGCACAGGGGAGGGCATGCGTCTGAGGTCGTCGCGGCGGCGTGTCAGCCGGCCGCGCGAGAGGGAAAGCTTGAGTTAGTGCGTGACGCGCGTGACGCCGCCGCTGGAGAGAAGCCGCACGCGGTCGCCCGCGCGGAAGATTTCGCCGGTGGTGGTTTGGGTGATGGCGCGCATGTCGCCATTGTCGAGCCGCACGGTGATCTCGACGCCGTCGCGCATCGCGACGCTGTTCTCGACCGCATTGCCGGCAACCGCACCGCCTATGCCGCCGATGATGCCCGTGGCGATCGAGCCGCGGCCGCCGCCGATCGTGCTGCCGGCCAGTGCACCCAGCGCGCCGCCGCCGACCGCGCCCAGTCCGCTCGGCTGGCCGTTGTTCGAGCTGATCCGTACTGCGCGCACGCTGTCTACCGTGCCCATGCGGACCGTCTGTTCGCGCTGTGCCTGCGACGCCGTGAAGACGTTTGGAGAACTGCTGTTGCTCGCGCAGCCCGACATGGCCAGCGAACCGGCGATCAGCGTAGCGACGATCAGGCGACTCGTTGTTCTCATTCCCTAACTCCCATAGCTCTCGGTATCAAGGCAGGCTGTAACCGAATGCCTGCGCGAACCGTTCGTTGATCTCCGCCCGGGTGGGCGCATAGTTTTGCGGGCCTTGCTGCTCGATTTTCAAAGCACCCATCAGACTCGCGAGGCGTCCCGTGGTGGCCCAGCCAAGCTTGTTCTCGATACCGTACAGCAAGCCGCCGCGGAAAGCATCGCCACAGCCGGTGGGATCGAGCACCTGCTTCGCCTCGACTGCCGGAATGCTTTCGATGCCGCCGGCATGATGGATCTGTGCACCCTGTGCGCCGAGCGTGACGATCAACGCTTCGACCTTGCCGGCGATCTCTTCGATCGACCAGCCGGTCTTGTTGCTCACCAGCTTGGCTTCGTAATCGTTGACAGCTACGTACGTGGCAAGTTCAATCATGCGCCGCAGCGTAGCGCCGTCGAAGAGCGGCAAGCCCTGGCCCGGATCGAAGATGAACGGCACGCCGGCGGCCGCCAGATGTTCCGAATGCTGGATCATGCCGTCGTAGCCGTCCGGTCCCACGATGCCGAGCGTGATGCCTTTCGCTTCGTCAGCGCGGTTCAGATGCGACTGCATCATCGCGCCCGGATGGAACGCGGTGATCTGATTGTTTTCCAGGTCGGTGGTGATCATCGCCTGGGCCGTGTAGGTGTCCGGCACGACGAGCACGCTTTCAGTCGACAGCCCGAGCTGCTCGAAGCGCTCGACGTAGCGCTGCGCGTCCACTGCGCCGAGCGTGCCCATGATGCGTGCGTCGCCGCCGAGCAGATGCAGCGCGTAGGCGATGTTGCCCGCGCAGCCGCCGAACTCGCGGCGCATGGTCGGCACGAGAAAGCTCACGTTCAGGATGTGGACCTGCTCCGGCAGGATGTGCTCCCGGAAGCGCCCTTCGAAAGTCATGATGTTGTCGTAGGCGAGCGAGCCGCAAATGAGCGTAGCCAAGGCGAGCGTTCCTGTAAAAATGCGAGGGAAAGAGGGCGCACGACGATGCGACAGCGCCGCGCTCAAGGCGCGGCGCCGGGTTCGTGCGCGAGGGATTTACTTCAGCGCGGCGAGTGCTGCGTCGTAGTTCGGCTCGTTCTTGATTTCGCTGACCAGCTCGGCGTGCACGACCTTGTCGTTCTCGTCGATCACGACCACGGCGCGCGCCGTCAGGCCGGTCAGCGGGCCGCTCGTCACGTCGACGCCATATGCTTGCGCGAACTCATGGCCGCGGAACGTCGAGGCCGTGACGACGTTCTCGATGCCTTCGGTCGTGCAGAAGCGCGACGCGGCGAACGGCAGATCGCCCGACACGACGATCACGGCCGTGTTGGTCAGCTTCGCGGCGGCTTCGTTGAACTTGCGGGTCGAGGTGGCGCAGGTCGGTGTGTCGAGGCTCGGGACGATGTTCAGCACCTTGCGCTTGCCCGCGAAATCGGCGAGCGTCAGCGGCTTCAGATCCTTGCCGACCAGCGAGAAAGCAGCTGCGCTCTGGCCCACCGACGGGAACGTGCCGGCTACTTCGATTGGGTTGCCACCCAGCGTGACTTGACTCATGTTGTTGTGCTCCGAAAATTCGTCAGTAATGACGGTGAAAGCGCCCAGTCATGGCCGGGCGCACGAGGGTGCGTTACGGATAGAAGATCTGTACGCGGAAATTGGAGGCGACCGCCGTGCCTGTGTCGAGATGCACGATCATGGTTTGCGTCGTGTGCGCCGGCAGGCCGGCTGCGATCGCCGTGCCGGGCGCCACATAGTCTTGCGGCCACAGCACCCGCCGCACGGCCACGTTGTTCTGGTCGTCGAGCAGCGTGAGTTCGATGGCGGGATAGGCGAGCGCGATGCCGTAGCGGTTGTGCAGCGGCATCTTCAGTTCGAGCTTGTGCGGGCCGTCGATCTGCCGCAGATCGGATGGTTCGACCTGCAAACCGTCGATGTCGTGCGGCGGCGTCAGCTGGCAGCCGAGATACGAGCAAGCCTTCACATACAGCGTCTGCGTGCGCGGCAGATATACCTGCACGGTTTCGCGCTGCCACCATGCGAGTTGCGCGAGCAGCACGAAAACCAATACCAGTCCCACAATCGATGCCGCAATCGCCCGGCCCACGCGCCGCGCGTCGGCGGGACGGGTTTCTCGCACGACCGGGAAGGGGTCGCTGCCGTCGTTCACGGGGTTGACGGAGAAGGGTTCGCCGCCGGAAGCGGCCGGAGCCGCACCACCGATGCCGGGACCACCGGGACCGCCCGTGCCTGACCCGCCCGCGCCCGCAGCCGCGGCCGCGGCCGCGCCGAAACCGGCCGCGCCCAGATCCGCGGCGGCGCCTAAGCCCGAGGTGCCGAAATGCGGTTCATTGTCGGCGATGCCATGCAAGCTCGCCGTTTCACCGAGCGCCGGTTCTGACACGCGGTCGGTCTTGTGCCAGACCCGCGGCGCTTCTTCCACGGGCGGTTCGTCGTTGGCCTGGTACGCGTAGGGGTCGAGCGGCGCGTCGGCCAGCACGGGTTCGTCGTCGGGGGGCAGGGGCTTGCTGAAGACGTCGGCCGGCAGTTCCGGTTCGACGGGCTGATCGGGTGTGCGCGCGGCGCCCGCGTCGGTCGAGACGGGCGCGAGCGGCACATTGCCGGCCTTGTGCAGCAGACGGTTGTCGATGGAAGCGTCGGGCACGGGCGCCCCCGGGTCCCACGCTTGGGCGCTGAAGTCGGGGTCTGTAGGACGCACGCCCGACAGCGCCTCGATTGCCGCCGCAGCAGCGACCGGTTTGGCGGTGGAGAAGTCACCGCCTCCGGTGACGTCGAACAGGCTGCTCGACGCGTCGAATACTTCGTGGCAGTGCCCGCAGCGCACGAGCCCGCGGCGCTGCGCGAGCTGCGCCGGTTGCAGACGGAAGACGGTTTCGCAGAAGGGGCAGCGCGTCGCCAGGAGCATATTGAGCCGGTAAGCCAGAAGGCCGATGGTTGGACAATACGCCTTATTCTAATGGCTTTCGCGGCGCGTTCCCGTGAGACATACCCAACCTTCGTGTTCGCGCCACACGCCGATGTCGATCCAGCGCGCGTAGACCTGCGCGACTTCATCGGCCTGCCGCGCCAGAATGCCGGACAATGCGATCCGGCCGCCCGGCTTGACCTTCGACGAAAGCATCGACGCCATCAACTTGAGCGGGTTGGACAGGATGTTGGCGACTACGATATCGAACTCGCCGGTGGGACATTCGTCAGGCAAACCGTAGGTGACTTCGGCCCGGTTGCGCTCGCTGTTGTGACGCGCCGACTCGACCGCTTGCGGGTCGATGTCGATGCCGTACACGGGATTCGCGCCGCACTTCTTCGCGAGGATCGCGAGGATGCCGGAGCCGCAGCCGTAATCGAGCACGGACTGCTCGGGCTTGACCGATTGCTCCAGCCACTCCATGCACAGACGCGTGGTCGGATGGCTGCCGGTGCCGAACGCGAGACCCGGGTCCAGTTCCAGCACGAGTGCTTCAGGGTCCGGCGCATCGTGCCACGACGGCACGACCCAGATGCGTTCACCGATCGGAATCGGATCGAACTGCGATTGCGTGAGCCGCACCCAATCCTGTTCCTCGACTTCCCGCACGGTGAACGACGGCGCGCTTTCCAGCCCGATTTCGTTCGACGCGGCGGTCAGCAACACCGCCGGCTCGTGTTCCGGCGCAAGCAGCGCGATCACGCGCGAACGCTGCCAGGCCGTGCGATCCGGCGTGAGACCGGGCTCGCCGAACAGCGGCTGCTCGTCGGGCGTGTCGGCGTCCGCGTCTTCGACCGATACGGACAACGCGCCCAGCTCGAGCAGCGCGTCGGAAAATTCCTCCGCGTGCTCGCGTGCCAGCTCGGCGATCAGTTCCCGGTAGCTCATGACTTACGCTTCTTCCGGCGCGGCCTGCAGCTTCGCGGCCAACCGGTTTTCGAGGTAGTGAATGCTGGTGCCGCCTTCGACGAACTTCGCGTCCAGCATCAGTTCGCGGTGCAGCGGGATGTTGGTCTGAATGCCTTCGACCACCATCTCCGACAGCGCGATGCGCATGCGCTTGATCGCCTGCTCGCGAGTTGCGCCGTAAGCGATCAGCTTGCCGATCATCGAATCATAGTTCGGCGGAACGAAATAGCCGTTGTACGCGTGCGAATCGACGCGGATGCCGGGGCCGCCCGGCATGTGCCACGAGGTCAAACGACCCGGCGACGGAATGAACTTGAACGGATCTTCGGCGTTGATCCGGCATTCGATCGCATGGCCCTTGAACACGATGTCGCGCTGACGGAAGGCGAGCTTCTCGCCGGCCGCGATGCGGATCTGTTCCTGCACGATGTCGACGCCCGTGATCAGCTCGGTCACCGGATGCTCGACCTGCACGCGCGTGTTCATTTCGATGAAGTAGAACTCGCCGTTTTCGTACAGGAACTCAAACGTGCCCGCGCCCAGATAGCCCATCTTCTTGCAGGCATCCGCGCAACGGTCGCCGATGCGGTCGATCAGACGGCGTGCGATACCCGGCGCCGGCGCTTCCTCGATCACCTTCTGGTGGCGTCGCTGCATCGAGCAGTCGCGCTCGCCGAGCCAGACGGCGTTCTTGAACGAGTCGGACAACACCTGGATTTCGATGTGCCGCGGGTTCTCCAGGAATTTCTCCATGTAGACCTGCGGGTTGCCGAACGCGCGGCCGGCTTCTTCGCGGGTCATGTTGACCGCGTTGACCAGCGCCGCTTCGGTGTGCACCACGCGCATGCCGCGGCCACCGCCGCCGCCGGCGGCCTTGATGATGACCGGGTAGCCGACCTGGCGGGCAATCTTCACGATCTCTTTCGGATCTTCCGGCAATGCGCCTTCCGAGCCCGGCACGCAAGGCACGCCGGTCTTGATCATGGTCTGCTTGGCCGTGACCTTGTCGCCCATCATCCGGATCGTTTCCGGGCGCGGGCCGATGAACGTGAAGCCGGACTGCTCGACACGCTCGGCGAAGTCGGCGTTCTCCGACAGGAAGCCGTAGCCGGGGTGGATCGCTTCGGCGTCGGTCACTTCGGCCGCGCTGATCAGCGCCGGCATGTTCAGATAGCTCAGGTTAGAAGGCGCCGGGCCGATACAGACCGCCTCGTCGGCGAGCTTCACGTACTTGGCTTCCTTGTCGGCTTCCGAATAGACGACGACCGTCTTGACGCCGAGTTCGCGGCAGGCGCGCTGGATACGAAGCGCGATCTCGCCACGATTGGCAATGAGGATTTTTTCAAACATAGCGGGTTTTCGACTCATCAATGGGCGCCGGGTTGGCTGCAACACCGGCCGCCTCAGAGGATCGGTCGCGCGCCTTTCGAACAGCGGGCGCGCGGGCGGCGAACAATGCGTGCCGCGTTAGCCGACCACGAACAGCGGTTGGCCGTACTCGACCGCCTGGCCGTTTTCGACGAGGATTTCCTTCACCACGCCGGACTTGTCCGACTCGATTTCGTTGAGCAGCTTCATCGCTTCGATGATGCAGATCGTCTGGCCTTCCTTGACCGTGTCGCCCACCTGGACGAACGGGTCGGCGCCCGGCGACGGCGCGCGGTAGAACGTGCCGACCATCGGCGAGGTCACCACGTGGCCTTGCGGCGCGGCGACTGCCGGCGTTGCCGGAGCGGCTGCGGCCTGCGCTTCTGCGCCCGGCGCTAGCGGCTGTTGCGCGTATTGCGGCGCGTAGGAGGCGGACGGTTGCACGTAAACCGGCGGCGCATTCTTGACGATGCGCACCTTGCCTTCGCCCTCGGTCACTTCGAGTTCGGAGATACCGGACTCCGAGACGAGGTCGATCAGAGTTTTCAGTTTACGTAGATCCATCAGGAAGCCCCTTTCAATGCGTAAAGTGCCGGCGTTTGCAATCGTGCAGTGGCCGGCTCAAATTAGTCGTGTTGGATTCAGCCGCGCGACGAGCCGGCGGCGAGCCGGTCGAGCGCGAATTCGAGCGCGTACAGATATCCCTTCCAGCCGAGGCCGCAAATCACGCCTTCTGCCTGGTCGGAGAAATACGAGTGATGCCGGAACGGTTCGCGACGATGCACGTTCGACAGATGAATCTCGACGAACGGGATGCCGACCCCCGCCAGTGCGTCCCGAATGGCCACGCTGGTGTGCGTGTACGCGGCGGGATTGATCAGTATGAAATCGGTGTTTTCAGTCCGCGCGGATTGGATGCGATCGACCAGCGCGCCTTCGTGATTACTCTGGAACGACGCAAGCTCGACGCCTGCGTCCGCCGCGCGGTCCGCCAGCGCCTGATCGATCTGCGGCAAGGTCACGCGACCGTAGACCTCGGGTTCCCGGGTGCCGAGAAGGTTGAGGTTGGGTCCGTGCAGTACCAGCAGTCGCGTCATGGTCGCTTCTTTTTCCGTGGAATTGGGCGCACTTTAGCGCTGATTAGAGAAACTTGTCTAGTTTCCCAGACGTACGGAGCGACGCTCGCGCCGCTCCGCCGTCGCGCCGGGCGCCCATCTTCTCGCAAATTCGCGCGATTTGCGCGTATTTTTGCGCGTTCCGCACGGAATCTGTCAGCAAAAGAATGCGAAATTTAAAGGGCGTCGAGGGTCTGCCGGAGCGCGGCCGGGTCGATCTGCCCTAATTTTGTCGAGCGCACGTTGCCCTTCGCGTCGATGACGACGGTGAACGGCAGCCCGCCGGCGGTGTTGCCGAACGCGCGGGCAAGGTCGGCACCGCCGAAGCCGGTCACGTAGACCGGGTAGCCCACCTTGACCTTCTGCAGGAACGCCTGGATGTTTTTCTCGGAATCGACGCCAAGTCCGACGAACTGGATTCCTTTCTTCGCATATTCGCCCTGCAGCTGCGATAGCGCCGGCATTTCCTCGACACACGGGCCGCACCACGACGCCCAGAAGTTGACGACGATTGGATGCCCTTTGTGCAAACTTAGCGACTGCGGCTTGCCGTCGACGCTGGTAACCGGAGCGGCCCACAACCGGTCGACCGCGTTGCGCGGCGAGCCGGCCTGGGCGGCGTGGGCGACCTCGGCGCCGCCGTTGAGCCAGTGATTGGCCAGCACGCCGCCGCCCGCAGCAACGATGGCGACCAGTGCGCCCGCCAGAATCCGTCTCGTGTTCATGCTTGGTTTGTCTAATTAGTGGATGGGGCGGCTTCGCTGTTGGCGAGCAGCGCCTGGACCGCCTGCAGATTCGCCCGAGCCGTGCGGCCGCGCGCATCGGCCTTGACGGCGCCGCGCAGGTCGTCCGTTTCGTACAGCGCCACATGGATGCCGACCGGCTCCGCGTCGCGCCCCTCGTTCACCGGGCGCCACAGGAAACTCAGCGTCTCGACGTAGCCGCGGCCGGCAAAGTGCCGCGTTTCCGATACGTCGTATTGAATGTTGGCATTCAGAAAGTAGATCGCGACTTCCTTCGGGTTGTCGCAGAATGCCTGCAGATGCACGTCCGAGTGTTCGCCCGCCGTGCCGCCTAGCACCGCGCCGGTCAGGTAGGGGTTGAACGGCGCGAGCCGCTCCATCCAGTCCAGCGCGATACAGCGCAGTCGCCGCAGCAGCGCCGGCTGGCTATCGCCCTGAAAAAGCGACTGATATTCGCGGATTTCTTCTTCGATCTGGTCGTTATCCGGCAGCCATTCGCCGGCAACACGGGTCTCGCCGACGACATGCCGCGCCGCTTTGCGCTTGGCCGTGGCGTAGTCCAGACCGTCTTCGGCGATCATGCGCGCAGCCGCGATGGCGATTTCCTCGCGCACGCGCTGCGGATCGAAATGTGATTTGCGGACCATCCGTCAATCATACTAGAGATTGCCGACGGGCCTTTTCGGGCGGGCACGCCGCACAGTGGGCGAGGCGGCGCGGGCGAGCGTGATTGGGCGCGCGGGGGCGCGGATGCTGTCGGTTACAATAGCGTCCTTTGCAGACGGTCGTTCCGGCCGCTTTGCAGCACTCCCATCCCTCGAAAAAAACGCCCGCGCGGCACGACAGGCTTATGCACATCCACATCCTCGGCATCTGCGGCACGTTCATGGGCGGTCTCGCGGTGCTCGCGCGCGGCGCGGGCCACACCGTGACCGGTTGCGACGCCGGCGTCTATCCGCCGATGAGCACGCAGCTCGAGGCGCAAGGCATCCGTTTGATCGAGGGTTACGACGCGGACCAGTTGAACCGCCTCAACGCGGACCTGTTCGTGATCGGCAACGTGGTTTCGCGCGGCAATCCGCTGATGGAAGCGATTCTCGACCGCGGCCTGCCGTACGTCTCCGGCCCGCAGTGGCTCGGCGAGCACGTGCTGAACGGCAAGTGGGTGCTGGCGGTGGCCGGCACGCACGGCAAGACCACCACCAGCTCGATGCTGACCTGGCTGCTCGAAGACGCCGGCCTCAATCCGGGTTTCCTGATCGGCGGCGTGCCGCTGAACTTCGGCGTGTCCGCGCGGCTCACGGATTCGAGCTTCTTCGTGATCGAAGCCGACGAATACGACACCGCGTTCTTCGACAAGCGCTCGAAGTTCGTCCACTACCGGCCCAAGACGGCGGTGCTGAACAACCTCGAATTCGATCATGCCGACATCTTCCCCGATCTCGCCGCGATCGAAACCCAGTTCCATCATCTGATCCGCACGGTGCCCAGCATCGGCCGGGTAGTGACCAACGGCCGTGAAGATGCGCTCGAACGCGTGCTGACGCGCGGCTGCTGGAGTGAGCTCGAGCGCTTCGGCGTGCAGGGCGGCTGGGAAACTCTGCCCGCCGAAGACGGCGTGCCGGTCGACGAACGCTTCGCCGTGTATCACAACAGCGAGCGCGTCGGCGTGGTCGAGTGGCAGGTGCAGGGCGAGCACAACCGCATGAACGCGCTGGCGGCGATAGCCGCCGCGCGCCACGTCGGCGTACCGCCGGCGCAGGCCGCGAAGTCGCTGGCGAGCTTTCGCAACGTGAAGCGCCGCATGGAAGTGCGCGGCAGCGTCGACGGCGTGACCGTGTACGACGACTTCGCGCATCATCCCACCGCGATCGACACGACCGTGGCCGGGCTGCGCGCGCGCGTCGGCCGCGACAACACGCGGATTCTCGCCGTGCTGGAGCCGCGCTCGAACACGATGAAGCTGGGCGTGATGAAAGCGCAATTGCCCGCCAGCCTCGCCGACGCCGACCTCGTGTTCGGCTACGGCGCGCCGAACGGCCGCGACGCACTTGGCTGGAATCTCGGCGAGGCGCTCGCACCGCTCGGCGGCAAGGCGCAGGCCTTCGACAATCTCGACGCGCTGGTCAAAGCGGTGGTCCATGCCGCGCGCCCCGGCGACCAGATTCTGGTGATGAGCAACGGCGGCTTCGGCGGCGTGCATCAGAAGCTGCTCGACGCCCTTTCCGCGCGAGGCAGCTCGTGATTCTCTACCTGCACGGGTTTCGCTCGTCGCCCAATTCGTTCAAGGCGCGCGTGCTGGCGGCGCGTCTTGCCGAACTGGGCCGCGCCGACGAATGGTGCTGCCCGATGCTGCCTGTTTCACCGTTCGACACGGTCGCGCTCGCCGAATCGCTGGTGGATGCCGCAAAACCGAAGAACGTGACGGTGATCGGCAGCTCGCTCGGCGGCTATTTCGCCACGCATCTGGCAGAGAAGCACGGCTGGCCGGCTGTGCTGCTGAACCCGGCGGTCGTGCCGCAGCGCGACCTGAGCGCCTATCTTGGCGAGCAGCCGTTGTGGCATGGCGGCGGCAGCATCGTCGTCGAACCGCGTCATCTGGACGAGCTGCGCGCGCTCGGCGTCGCGTCGATCACGCGGCCCGAACGCTATTATCTGATGGCCGCCACCGGCGACGAAGTGCTCGACTATCGCGAAATGCTTGCGCACTATCCCGGCGCACGCACTACGCTGATCGAAGGAAGCGACCACGCGATCAGCGAGTTCGCGCAATACGTCGACGAGGTGCTGGCCTTTTGCGTCGCCGAAGACGTCGAGCCGCCGGCGCCGCGCGAAGCGGCATGAAGTAATAGCGGTCCGACGCGTCCTGATGTTGCGTGCCGACGCGGCGGCCCGAAGCGACGTCCTGAGTAGAGGCTCAGGCGTACGACCTGGCGGCGCAGCCGCCGCCGGTTACCCGAAGCATCTGACCCGCAGTGAAGCCGCTGCCTGTCACCAGATTGGGATCAGATTCAAGCCGCCGGCGCGCGTATCCGTACGTAAGGCGCCGCGGATCCACTACCACGAACACGTTGCCGTGCCGCGCACGCAGTGACCGATCGCTGAACGAAATCGGGCGCGCCGGCAGATGCAAGTCAGAACGAGAGTATTGAGTGAACGTTTTCTTCGAGGAATCGGGCAGTTTCAAGGCAGGCAGCGTGCTGTCGCGCCAGGGTGACGCGTTTCAGGTCGAGTTGCCGGGCGGCCGGCGCGCGAAGGTGCGCGCCAAAGACGTGCTGATCGAATTCGACAAGCCGAGCGCGGCCGAGCTGATGCAGCAGGCCGACGCCGCCGCGCAGGACATCGACCTGGACTTCCTGTGGGAATGCGCGCCTGACGACGAATTCCCGTTCGCTACGCTGGGCGCCGAGTACTTCGGCGAAAGCTTCGGTTCGATCGAGCGCGCGGCGCTGGTGTTGCGCATGCACGGCGCGCCGGTGTACTTCCGCCGCAAGGGCCGCGGCATGTATCAACGCGCGCCGCAGGAACAACTGAAGATGGCGCTGGCCGGCCTCGAACGCAAGCGTCAACAGGCGCTGGTGCAGCAGGGCTACGAGGAAGAGCTGAAGGCCGGCCGTCTGCCGGAAGCCTTCACCGGCAAGACCGCGCTCGCGTTGCTGACCAAGCCGGACAAGAACACGATCGAATACAAGGCGCTCGAAGGCGCGGCCGCCGCGCGCGGCATTTCGCAGGCGCGCCTGATGCTCGAATGCGGCGCGATCCCGTCGGCGCGCGCGCTGCACGAGGCGAGATTCCTCTCCGAGTTCTTCCCGCACGGCACGGGCTTCCCGCCCGTCAGCGTTGGGAGCTTGCCGGAAGATTTGCCGGAAGCGAACGTCGAGGCGTTCTCGATCGACGACATTACCACCACCGAAATCGACGACGCGTTCTCCGTCGAGCACCTGGCCGACGGCCGCGTGCGGATCGGTGTGCACATCGCCGCGCCGGCGCTCGGCATCCAGCGCGGCGACGAAGTCGACGCGATCGCGCGCACGCGTTTGTCGACCGTCTACATGCCGGGCGACAAGATCACGATGTTGCCCGACAGCGTCGTCGAAGCCTTTACGCTGGCTGAAGGCGGCTTGCGGCCGGCGCTGTCGCTGTATGTGATCATCAATCGCGAGACCCAGGAGATCGTCGCGAGCGAAACGCGCGCCGAGCGTGTGTTCGTGAAGAACAACCTGCGCCACAACACGCTCGACGAACTCGTCACCGAAGAAGCGCTCGCCGCCGGCACCGGCGACTATCCGCACAAGGAAGACATCGCCGTGCTGTGGCCGTTCGCGCAGGCGCTGTTCGAAAAGCGCCAGACCGCGCGCGCGGGCTATGGTCTGCGCCGCGAAGTGCAGCGCAATACGGACTTCAACTTCTACGTGGAAGGCGAGCACATCACGATCACGCCGCGCCGGCGCGGTTCGCCGCTCGACACGATCGTCGCCGAACTGGCAATTCTCGCGAACTCGTCGTGGGGTGCGTTCCTGCACGACCACGGCGTGCCGGGCATCTACCGCACGCAGCGCGCGTTCGGCGCGCCGAGCGGCCCGAAGCGCACGCGCATGCAGACCAACGCCGCGCCGCACGAAGGCCTCGGCGTCACGCAATACGCGTGGAGCACGTCGCCGCTGCGCCGTTACGTCGACCTGGTGAATCAGTGGCAACTGATCGCCTGCGTGCAGCATGGCGTGACCGCGAAACTTGCCGCGCCCTTCAAGCCGAAGGACGCCGATCTGTTCGCCGTCGTGCAAGGCTTCGACGACACTTACACCGCGTATGCCGATCATCAGCGCCGCATGGAGTACTTCTGGTGCCTGCGCTGGCTGAAGCAGGAGAACCGCAAGCAGGTGGTGGCATCGGTGGTGAAGGGCGATCTGGTGCGCCTCGAAGAGATTCCGTTGCTGCTGCATGTGCCGGGCCTCGGCGTGCACGCGCGCGGCACGCGTTTGCAGATGAAAGTGATGTCGATCGACGAGCTGACCGTCGAAGCGTCCGTGCGTCTGTTGCACGTGCTCGACGCGCCGACCGTGACGAGCGGCGCCGAAGCGGAAGAAGCGGATGAAGGCGATGACGAAATCATCGACGCGGCCGACGACAGCGCCGAAGGCGAAGCCGAGGCGCAGGCCGAAGCCGAACCGGACGGCGACGCCGCAGCGGCCGATGCCGATGCCGATACCGATACCGACAACAACAACGACGACGACAGTGCAAGCGGCGCAGCCGCCGATCAACACATCGCGGAGCCGGGACGATGAGCGCCAGTCAGACACGTGAGCGCTATGCGGTCATCGGCAATCCGGTCGGCCATAGCAAGTCGCCGTTTATTCATGGCCGTTTCGCCGAGCAAACCGGCGAGCGGCTCGAATACGGCGCGCTGCTCGCGCCGGTCGACGCATTCGTGCCGCACGTGCGCGCCTTCATCGACGCGGGCGGACGCGGTCTGAACGTGACCGTGCCGTTCAAGCTCGACGCGCATGCGTTCGCCACCACGTTGTCGCCGCGCGCGGCGGCAGCGGGTGCGGTGAACACGTTGCGCTTCGACTCCAACGGCATCTACGGCGACAACACCGACGGAGTCGGTCTTGTGCGCGACATCGAGGTGAATCTCGGCGTGTCGCTGAAGGGCGCGCGCATTCTGTTACTCGGCGCGGGTGGCGCCGCGCGCGGCGTGGTGCTGCCGATGCTGGAGCGCACGCCGCATACGCTGACCATCGTCAACCGCACCGCGGCGAAGGCCGAAGCGCTGGTCGATCAGTTCGCGCAGGCCGCGCGCGACGCCGCGTGCCGCCTGACCGGCGGCAGCGCGCGCGCGATCGAAGCGGGCCAGTACGACGTGATCGTCAACGCGACGGCGGGCAGCCTCGACGCGTCGTTGCCCGACTGCGACGACCGCGCGTTCGGCAACGGCACGCTCGCGTACGACATGATGTATGGCGCGCATCCGACCGTCTTCATGGAACACGCACACAAGCTCGGCGCGCGCGGCGCCGACGGTCTCGGCATGCTGGTCGAACAGGCCGCCGAATCGTTTCACGTGTGGCGCGGCGTGCGGCCCGACGGCGCGCCGGTGCTGGCCGAGTTGCGCGCGCTGCTGACGGCGCCGTCGCACGCGTAGAGCCGCGCATCGCCTGACGGTACCGACCATTCGAGAACTGGAGCGCACATGACAGCAACGCGGCGCGCAAGCCGGCCCAGCCCGGTGCGATGGGTGGTCTATCTGGGCGCCGTGCTGGTGATCGCCTGGCTCGCGACGCAGGCGTTCTACTTCACGCAGATCGCGGTCTGGAACGACGTGAACCCGCGCTCGACCGCGTTCATGCGCTCGGACGCGTGGCGCCTGTCGCAGGAGCGGCCGGATCTCTCGTTGCAGCATACGTGGGTGCCGTACGACCAGATCTCGCGCAATCTGAAGCGCGCGATCATCGCCTCCGAAGACGCGAACTTCGTCAACAACAAAGGCTATGAGACCGACGCGATCCTGCAGGCGTGGGAGCGCAACAAGGCGCGCGGCAAAATCGTGCGCGGCGGTTCGACGATCACCCAGCAGCTCGCGCGCAATCTGTTTCTGTCCCGTGAGAAGAGCTATATCCGCAAGGGCCAGGAGCTGATCATTACCTGGATGCTCGAAACCTTGATGGACAAGGAACGGATCTTCGAGATCTATCTGAACTCCGTCGAGTGGGGCAATGGAGTCTACGGCGCCGAAGCGGCGGCCCAGTATTACTACAGGACGTCGGCGGCCAAGCTGACCGCGGCGCAGTCCGCGCGCCTCGCCGTGATGTTGCCGCGGCCCAGGTACTTCGACGAACACCGCAGCTCCGCCTATCTGGCCCAGCGCGCACGCGTGATCGCGCGGCGCATGGGCGCGGCCGAATTGCCGGACTAAACGTATTTCGCACGTGCGGCGCGGCCGCGGGTGCATGGCCTCGCGGGAAACTCCGATGGAACTGCGGCAGCTGCGTTACTTCATCAGCGTGATCGAACACGGCAGCATGGGCAAGGCGGCGCTCGAACTGGGCGTCGTGACCTCGGCGCTGAGCCAGCAGATCGCGCGGCTCGAAAGCGAGCTATCCACCCGGCTGTTGCAGCGAACCTCGAGCGGCGTCGTGCCGACCGATGCCGGGCTCGCGTTCTGGCGGCAGGCTCAGCTGGCACTACGCCATATCGACGACGCGGCGCTCGCCGCGCGCGAGGCGCGGCTCTCGGGACACGTCAGCGTCGGGCTCGCGCCCAGCACCGCCGGCGTGCTCGGTCTGCCCTTCATGCGCGCGATGCGCGAACGCTATCCGGACATCCGGTTGCGCATGGTCGAAAGCCTGTCCGGCTATCTCGCATCGATGCTCGGCGCGCGGACGATCGACCTGGCCATCCTGTTTCAGGAAGCGCCCACCCAACGCTGGAGCGTCATGCCGCTGCTCGACGAGCGGCTCTTCGTGATCGGTGCGCGTGATCTGGCCGGTATGCCGACGCAACGCGAAGTGCGTTTGTCCAAGCTCCGCGATCTGCCGTTGATCCTGCCAAGCGGCTCGCACGGCTTGCGCGCCTTGCTGACCTCCGCGTTCAAACGCGCGAAGTACGAGCCGCATCTCGCCGCCGAGGCGGACGGCCTCGCGATCCTGATGGACGCGGTGCGCGGCGGATTGGGTGCGACCATTCAGCCCGGCGCGGCGCTCGCGCGATCGGAGAACGCGATGCTTGCAAGCAGCCGTATCGCGGATACCGACGCGGTCAGGGCGAACCTGCTGGTCAGCGTGTCCGACGACGAATTGTCCCCGGCTGCGCTGGCGGCGCGCGTCGTGCTCGCGGACGTCGCGCGTACGCTGGTGAAAGAGGGCCGCTGGCCCGGCGCGAAACTCCGATAACTCGATCCATACCGCCCCTTCACGAAAACTGAAGACCTCTAGCCCGTTTGCTGATGGCGGCATTTGCCGTCACTGACTACAGTTCGCCTCGAAGCAATTACGTTGCATGGGATCGGAGTCAGCGAGGCGCATGGCCGACAGCCAAAGCGCCAACTCCGGTCGACAGGAGGCAAGCTAGATGGTCGATGTACTCGTGATCGGAGGAGGCAATGCCGCGCTGTGCGCCGCGCTGATGGCGCGCGAAGCGGGCGCGTCGGTCCTCCTTCTCGAATCGGCCCCGCGCGAGTGGCGGGGCGGCAACTCACAACACACCCGCAATCTGCGCTGCATGCACGATGCACCGCAAGACGTGCTCGTCGAAGCGTATCCGGAAGATGAATACTGGCGCGACCTGCTGAAGGTGACGGGCGGCATCACGAACGAGCACCTCGCGCGTCTCGTGATTCGCGCGTCCGCAATCTGCCGTCCGTGGATGCGCAAACACGGTGTGCGGTTTCAGCCGCCGCTGTCCGGCGCGCTGCACGTCGCGCGCACCAACGCGTTTTTCATGGGCGGCGGCAAGGCGCTCGTCAACGCGTACTACCGCAGCGCCGAAGCGCTCGGCGTGCGGGTTCTCTACGACACGCCGGTCGACGCGATCGAACTCGACGATGGCCGCTTCGTCGCGGCGCGCAGTGGCAGCCATCGTTTCGAGGCGCGTGCCTGCGTGCTGGCGGCGGGCGGCTTCGAATCCAATCGCGAATGGCTCAGACAAGCGTGGGGCCAGAATGAGCGCGGCGAATGGCCGGCGGATAACTTCCTGATTCGCGGCACGCGCTTTAACAAGGGCGTGTTGCTCAAGTACATGATCGACGCGGGCGCGGATTCGATCGGCGATCCGTCGCAATCGCATTGCGTCGCGATCGACGCGCGCGCGCCGCTCTACGACGGCGGTATCTGCACGCGGATCGACTGCGTGTCGCTGGGCGTAGTGGTCAATCGTGACGCCGAGCGGTTCTATGACGAGGGCGAGGACTTCTGGCCCAAACGTTACGCGATCTGGGGACGCCTCGTTGCGCAGCAGCCAGGGCAGACCGGCTATTCGATCATCGACGCCAAGGCAATCGGCCGTTTCATGCCACCGGTGTTTCCTGGCGAGAAATGCGACACGCTGGCCGGACTGGCTCGCCAGCTCGGTCTGCCGGAAGCGGCGTTCGTGCGGACCATCACCGCGTACAACGACGCCTGCCGGGTCGGCACGTTCGATCACACCGCGCTCGACGACTGCCACACCGAGCAGCTCGTCCCACCGAAGACCCACTGGGCCCGGCCGATCGACACGCCGCCGTTCTACGGCTACGCGCTCAAGCCCGGCATCACGTTCACTTACCTGGGGCTCAAGGTCAACGACCGGGCTCAGGTGCATTTTGGCGGCCAGCCGAGCGAGAACCTGTTCGTCGCGGGCGAGATGATGGCCGGCAATGTGCTCGGCAAGGGCTATACGGCAGGGGTCGGCATGTCGATCGGCACGGCCTTCGGGCGCATCGCCGGCACCGAGGCGGCGCGGGCCGCACAGGCGGCTGCGCAAGCGGGGTACGCGGGGCAAGCGGCTCGCAGCGCACACGAATCATCGGGAGTTCTCAGTGCAGAAAATTGAAGCGCTGGCGCGTGAAGCGCAGCAATTGGCCGACTCGCCCGGCCGCGCCGATCCCTCTGTCGAGCGTGATCCGCAGTCGCGAGTCATCCGGATCGCGCCGCTGACCGATCACGAAACCGAAGTCGCGCGGCAGATGCAGATATGCAACGCGTGCCGCTATTGCGAAGGTTTTTGCGCGGTATTCCCGGCGATGACGCGCCGCCTCGAATTCGGCAAGGCCGACGTCAATTACCTGGCGAACCTGTGCCACAACTGCGGCGCGTGCTATCACGCGTGCCAGTACGCACCGCCTCACGAATTCGCGGTGAACGTCCCGCAGGCGATGGCGAAAGTGCGGCTCGAAACCTATGCCGAGTACGCGTGGCCGCCCGTGATGGGCGCGCTGTACAAACGCAATGGCCTGACCGTCTCGCTCGCGCTGGCCGCCGGGCTCGCGCTGTTTCTGATACTCGGCACCGCGCTGTCGGGTTCGCTGCTCGACTACCGCCCGGGTGCGCAGACGTCGAGCTTCTACGCGATCTTCCCGCACAACCTGCTCGCGCTGATCTTCGGCGCGGTGTTCGGCTTCGCGGCGCTCGCGCTGGGTATCGGCGTGACGCGGTTCTGGCGCGACGTGTCGGCGGGTACGGCCTCGGCGCCGGCGATTGTCGAAGCGACGCGCAACGTGCTCGGACTCACCTATCTCGACGGCGGACACGGCGACGGCTGCAACGAAGCGGACGACCGCTTCACGCTCGCGCGCCGGCGCTTTCATCACTTCACGTTCTACGGCTTCATGCTGTGCTTCGCCGCGACCGTGGTGGCGACGCTGTATCACTACGTGCTGGGCGAGGAAGCGCCTTATCCGATGCTGAGCCTGCCGGTCGTGCTCGGCTCGTTGGGCGGCGTCGGTCTGCTGATCGGCCCGGCCGGTCTGCTGTGGCTCAACCTGCGGCGCGATCCCGCGCGCGGCGACGCGAAGCAGCGTCCGATGGATCGCGGTTTCATCGCCTTGCTGTTGCTGACGAGCGCCACCGGCCTCGCGCTTCTGATAGGCCGCGACACGTCCGCCATGCCCGCGTTGCTCGCGTCGCATTTGGGCGTGGTGATGGCGCTGTTCGCGACGCTGCCGTACGGCAAGTTCGCGCACGGCCTATATCGCAGCGCCGCGCTCCTCAAGTCCGCGATCGAAAAACGCGGCGGTAGCGGCCTGCAAGCCGGCGCCGACTGAGCCTGACGCGTGAAGCGTCGCCGGCATCGCAAAGACAATATAACGGAGACTTCGATGATGAACCCCACAAACACGATCGAGACAAGCGCGGCCACGTCCCGCGTGTCGAAAGTCGGCGCGGTACTGCGCGTGACCAGCGGCAACTTTCTCGAACAGTTCGACTTCTTTCTGTTCGGCTTTTACGCGCCTTACATTTCGAAGGTGTTCTTCCCGACGAGCAGCGAATTCGCGTCGCTGATGCTCACCTTCGCCGTGTTCGGCGCGGGTTTCCTGATGCGGCCGCTCGGCGCGATTTTCCTCGGCGCGTACATCGACCAGGTGGGGCGTCGCAAGGGCTTGATCGTGACGCTGTCGATCATGGCGAGCGGCACGATACTGATCGGCTGCGTGCCGGGCTTCACGTCGATCGGTCTGCTGGCGCCGGCCCTCGTGCTGCTCGGGCGGCTGTTGCAGGGCTTTTCCGCGGGCGCCGAACTGGGCGGCGTGTCGGTCTATCTCGCCGAGATCGCGACGCCGGGTCATAGGGGCTTCTATACGAGCTGGCAATCGGCGAGCCAGCAGGTCGCGATCGTGATCGCGGCGGCGCTCGGCTACGGCCTCAATCACTGGATGAGCGCCGCGACGATCGGCGCGTGGGGATGGCGCATTCCGTTCTTTATCGGCTGCGCGATCGTGCCGCTGCTTTTCGCGTTGCGCCGCTCGCTGGAAGAGACGGAGGCGTTCAAGGCGCAGCGGCATCGTCCCGGCGCGCGCGAAGTGTTCGGCACGCTGTTGCAGAACTGGCAGGTCGTATTCGCGGGCATGCTGCTGGTCGCGATGACCACCACGACGTTCTATCTGATCACCGTCTACACACCGACCTTCGGCAAGACCGTGCTGAAGCTCTCGACCGCCGACAGTCTGATCGTGACGCTGTGCGTCGGCATCGGCAATTTCATCTGGTTGCCGGTTGGTGGCGCGCTGTCGGATCGCATCGGACGCCGGCCGATCCTGATCGCGATTACCGTGCTGGCGATCCTGACCGCGTATCCGGCGCTGTGGTGGCTGGCGTCGTCGCCGGGTGTCGGCCGCATGCTGATCGTGCTGCTGTGGTTCTCGTTCTTCTTCGGCATGTACAACGGCGCGATGGTTGCCGCGCTCACCGAAGTGATGCCGGAGAACGTGCGCGTGGCCGGTTTTTCGCTTGCGTTCAGCCTCGCTACGGCGGTCTTCGGCGGCTTTACGCCAGCGGTGTCGACCTACCTCATCCAGGTGACGGGCGACCGGGCGGCGCCGGGTTACTGGCTGAGCTTCGCCGCCGTATGCGGCCTGATCGCGACGTTGATTCTCTATCGTCGCAGTGAGGTGGCGAAGCGGTTTGCGACGTAGCTCTTGTGACGATTCTGCCTCGGAAAGCCCGCCTTCGCGGGCTTTTTTCATGCGCGGCGAAACGGGCGCGACAGTCCGGTGAGCGCTTTGCCGCCGGCCCCGGCGCTCCCTGAGCGTTGGCGACATCAGCCTTCTCACGATCCAATCCGGACCAAAACACCATAAATCCCATTATCTGAATTCGCCATTCACATATTGGAGATTTCTCAAAAACGGTCCTACAATCCAACCCAACACGCAACGTGAGCCGGGAAGCCCTATTCATCCGGCCGCGCAAAAGCGACAGCAAAAAAACTGGAGACAAGGCCAAACCATGCCCGACATCACGAGGCAGCACCGCTGCGCCCGCCGCTTCGCGCGTCCTCAAGGCTTCTCCTCCGGCCCCGCGCTGTAAGCGCACACACCACCCAAAGCTAATCGCCATGAACAAAGCGATGCCTACTCACGCCGCAAGCGCGTCCGAAGCCAATCACGCGGACAACGCCGCGCCGCGCCCGGCCACCGCCGCCAAGGCGCGCGCCAGCGTTCAACCGGCTGGCGTCGACGGAATCGCCGTGCCCAGCACGCTGCTCGACATCACGCCGCAACAGGCCGGCACGCAGACGCTGTTGCGCGGCCTCGCGATTCTCGAAGCCGCCGCCGCTGGCGTGCGCGATCTGCGCACCTTCGGCGCCGCACTCGGCACGACCCGCAGCACGACGCACCGGCTGGTGAGCAGCCTCGTGCAGGCGCGCTATCTGCGCCAGGTGCAAGGCGGCTATCTGCTCGGCCCGAAGCTGATCGAACTCGGCACCATCGCGCTCGAACAGATGCCGCTCACGGCGGTCGCGCGTCCGCATCTCGAATCGCTCGCGGAACAGACGCTCGACACGATTCACCTCGGCGTGCGCGACGGCGACGACGTGCTGTACATCGACAAGATTCCCGGCACCCGCGGCCTCGAAATGCGTTCACGCGTCGGGCACCGGATGCCGCTCGCGTCGACGGGGATCGGCAAGGCGATGATGCTCGACCTCACGCCGGACGTCTGGCAGACACTGTTCGACGCGTCGCGCCGCGCGCTCGCCGGCGTCACGTTCAAGCCGGACAACCGCCCCGACGCGCCGACCTTCATGCAGCGCATGACCGGTTACGCAGCCGGCGGCTACACCTTCGACCTCGAAGAGAACGAAGCGTCGATCCGCTGCGTCGCGGCCCCGGTGCGTGATGCGTCGGGCGCGGTGGTGGCTGCGTTGTCGGTGGCGAGCACGATTCCATACATGCCGCTCGAACGCATGGACGAACTGATTCCGGTCGTGCAGCGCGAAGCGCGCGCGATCTCGGAAGAACTCGGTTGGCGCGCTCCCCAACCGACAACCCGCAGGATCAAACGATGACACAGGCGGGTTCTCTCACACCGGCAGGCAGCCATCCGGCCACAGGTGTCGTCGCCGACGCAGGCTTCGCGAATGCCGCGCTGATCGCGCTCGACTGGGGCACGACCTCGTTGCGCGCCTATCTGTACGACACCGACGGCCAGGTGCTGGCGACGCGCGCGTCGCCGGCCGGCATCATGAATCTACCGCGCAGCGCGGAGCAGGGCGGTTTCGACGCCGCTTTCGACGACGTGTGCGGCGCCTGGCTCGACGCGGCGCGCGGCGTACCGGTGATCGCGGCGGGGATGGTCGGCAGCGCGCAGGGCTGGCTGGAGGCGCCGTACGTCGACGCACCGGCGAGCGCCGATGCGCTCGTGAGCGGCCTCGTTCGCGTGCAGGCGGCATGCGGCGCGACGCTGCACATCGTGCCGGGCATCCTGCAACGCGGTGAACTGCCCAACGTGATGCGCGGCGAAGAAACGCAGATTTTCGGCGCGCTCGGCGAGGACGCGAACGCCGCGGACTACGGCAAGCGCGCGCTGATCGGCTTGCCGGGCACGCACGCGAAATGGGCGGTCGTGCAGGCAGGCCGCATCGAACGTTTTCATACCTTCATGACGGGCGAAGTGTTCGCGGCGCTGCGCGAGCATACGATTCTCGGCCGCACGATGGCCACGCCGGATCGTCCGGATACCGAAGCATTCCTGCACGGCGTGAGCATCGCGCGTGAAAAGGGACAGGCGGGCATGCTCGCGACCGTTTTCAGCGCCCGCACGCTCGGTCTCACCGGACAACTCGCGCGCGACGAGCTGCCCGACTATCTGTCGGGCCTGCTGATCGGCCACGAACTGGCCGGCCTCGACGCCGTGCTGACGCAACAGCAGAGCTCGCTCGCCGCGCAGAGCCTGCGCCTGATCGGCAATGAAGCGCTGTGCGAGCGCTATCGACTCGCACTCGCGCAATTCGGCTGCACCCAGGCGGAACTGGTGAAGCAGGCCACCGAGCGCGGCCTGTGGCGCGTCGCCTCGCAGGCGGGGCTCGTCAATCCGGCCGCTCACGCGGCGCGCGCCGACTAAGCGGCGCGCAGGCCATCTCCGTGCCGCTCACGAAACAAGGAACCGACATGCAACCTCACATCAATCTGCCCGCACCGTACATGCCGCACGCGGGCCTGATCGCGGCGTTCGAAGTCTGTCCGTTGATCGCGATCATGCGCGGCGTGACCCCCGCCGACGCGGCCGATCACGGTCAGGCGCTGTACGAAGCGGGCTTTCGCATCGTCGAAGTGCCGTTGAATTCGCCGCAGCCGTTCGACAGCATCGCCGCGATCCGCAAGGTGTTGCCGGCGGATGCGATCGTCGGCGCGGGCACGGTGCTGCATCCGAGTTTCGTCAACGACGTGAAGTCGGCGGGCGGCGAACTGATCGTGATGCCGCATAGCGATCCCGAAGTCGTCGCCGCCGCGAAAGCGCAGGGCCTCGCCTGTGCGCCGGGCGTCGCCACGCCAACTGAAGCGTTCATCGCGCTGAAGAACGGCGCGGACGTGCTCAAGATGTTCCCCGCCGAACAACTCGGCTGCCAGGTCGTGAAGGCATGGCGCGCGGTGATCGCGGCGCAGGTGCCGCTGGTGCCGGTCGGCGGCATCACGCCGGACAACATGGGGCCGTTCCTGAGCGCCGGTGCGAACGGCTTCGGCCTCGGCTCGGCGCTGTACAAGCCGGGTCAGAGCGCCGCCGTGACCGCCTCGCATGCGAAGGCGTTCATCAACGGCTTGCGCATCGCCCGCGCAGGCGCGAAGAAATGAAACGGCTCGCCGGCAAAGCCGCCCTGGTGACCGGCGCCGGACGCGGCATCGGCGCGGCGATCGCACTTGCGTTCGCGCGTGAAGGCGCGTCGGTCGTGCTCGCGGAACTGGATATCGACACCGCCCAGCAGACGGCGGCGCACATCAAGGCGCAAACCGGCGCACGCGTGCTCGCGGTGCGCACGGACGTGACGCAGTCCGCGTCGGTTCAGCGGGCGGTGAGCGAGGCGGAGCAGGCGTTCGGCGCGGTGGACGTGCTGGTGAACAACGCAGGCATCAACGTGTTCTGCGATCCGCTCACCATGACCGACGACGACTGGCGGCGCTGCTTCGCGGTCGATCTGGACGGCGTGTGGAACGGTTGCCGCGCGGTGTTGCCGGGCATGGTCGAACGCGGCACGGGCAGCATCGTGAATATCGCGTCGACCCATGCATTCAAGATCATTCCGGGCTGCTTTCCGTACCCGGTGGCCAAGCACGGCGTGATTGGCCTGACGCGCGCGCTCGGCATCGAATACGCGCCGCGCAACGTACGCGTGAATGCGATCGCGCCGGGTTACATCGAAACGCAATTGACGCACGACTGGTGGAACGAACAGCCCGATCCGGCCGCCGCGCAGCAGGCGACGCTCGATCTGCAGCCGATGAAGCGCATCGGCCGCCCGGAAGAAGTGGCGATGACGGCGGTGTTTCTCGCCTCGGATGAAGCGCCGTTCATCAACGCCAGTTGCATCACCGTGGATGGCGGCCGCTCGGCGCTGTATCACGACTGATTCACGACGGATTTTTGCAGTACGCAGGTTTGCGCAGGGGCGCAAAAGTACACCGGACGACGCGCTGGCCGCGTGTGTCATCACCGGTACAAGAAGACGCGGCCGCTTACCTTCTCGTTATCAATTAGTCAGGAGACACGCATTATGAAACGTAGAATTTTCCTCACGCTGGCAGCAGCGGCGACGGGTGTGCTCTTCAACGCACCGGTCGCGCAGGCGGCCGATCCGGTCAAGATCGGCTTCCTCGTGAAGCAGCCGGAAGAGCCGTGGTTCCAGGACGAATGGAAGTTCGCCGAAATCGCTGCGAAGGAAAAGGGCTTCACGCTCGTGAAGATCGGCGCGCCGTCGGGCGAGAAGGTGATGAGCGCAATCGACAACCTGTCGGCGCAGAAGGCGCAAGGCTTCGTGATCTGCACGCCCGACGTCAAGCTCGGACCGGGCATCGTCGCGAAGGCGAAGGCCGACAAGCTGAAGATGATGACGGTGGACGACCGCCTCGTCGACGGCGCGGGCAAGCCGATCGCATCGGTGCCGCATATGGGCATCTCGGCGTACAACATCGGCAAGCAGGTCGGCGACGGTCTCGCGGCCGAAATCAAGAAGCGCGGCTGGGACATGAAGGACGTGGGCGCGATCGACGTGACCTACGAACAGCTGCCGACCGCGCATGACCGCACCAGCGGCGCGACCGACGCACTGGTGGCCGCCGGCTTCCCGAAGGCGAACGTGATCGCCGCGCCGCAAGCGAAGACGGACACGGAAAACGCGTTCAACGCCGCCAACATCGCGCTGACGAAGAACCCGCAATTCAAGCACTGGGTCGCTTACGCGCTGAACGACGAAGGCGTGCTCGGCGCGGTGCGCGCAGCGGAAGGCCGCGGCTTCAAGGCGGACAACATGATCGGTATCGGCATCGGCGGTTCGGACTCGGCGTTGAACGAGTTCAAGAAGCCGACGCCGACGGGCTTCTACGGCACGGTCATCATCAGCCCGAAGCGCCACGGCGAAGAAACCTCGACGCTCATGTACGACTGGATCACGCAAGGCAAGGAACCGCCGCTGCTCACGCTGACGACCGGCATGCTGGCCACGCGTGACAACGTCGCCGATGTGCGCCAGAAGATGGGCCTCGCGTCGAACTGAGCGTGTGACACGCGGTGCGATGAAGTGAGCTGCCGGCGCGTCATGGTCGAAACATGACGCGCCGGCGGCAGCGATAAAAGATCAGCAGTAGAGACAAGCCGTGTTTGCGCCTGCCCGTGAGGTACGAAGTACCAGGCACGGCGAGGCGCGGTTCACGTAAAACGGCAACTAACTTGCATGGGACGGGAGTAAGCGCTAAGCGCTCACTCCCGTCGACACAGGAGGCGAAGTGTCAGCGACGCTACGTTTTGACAATATCGGCAAGGTCTTTCCAGGCGTGCGTGCGCTCGACGGTGTGTCCTTCGAGGTCAACGTCGGCCAGGTTCACGGCCTGATGGGCGAAAACGGCGCAGGGAAATCGACCCTGCTGAAGATACTCGGCGGTGAATATCAACCCGATTCGGGCCGCGTGCTGATCGACGGCAACGAGGTGCGCTTCTCGAGTGCGGCGTCGTCGATCGCGGCGGGGATCGCGGTGATTCACCAGGAACTGCAGTACGTGCCCGATCTGACGGTCGCGGAAAACCTGCTGCTCGGCCAGCTGCCGAACTCGCTCGGCTGGGTCAACAAGCGCGAAGCCAAGCGCTTCGTGCGCGAACGCCTCGAAGCGATGGGCGTGGCGCTCGATCCGAACGCGAAACTACGCAAGCTCTCGATCGCGCAGCGGCAGATGGTCGAAATCTGCAAGGCGCTGCTGCGCAACGCACGCGTGATTGCGCTCGACGAGCCGACCAGTTCGCTGTCGCATCGCGAGACCGAGGTGCTGTTCAAGCTGGTGCGCGATCTGCGCGCCGACAATCGCGCGATGATCTACATCTCGCACCGCATGGACGAGATCTACGAACTGTGCGACGCCTGCACGATCTTCCGCGACGGTCGCAAGATCGCCTCGCATCCGACGCTCGAAGGCGTGTCGCGCGACACCATCGTCAGCGAGATGGTGGGGCGTGAAATTTCGGACATCTACAACTATTCGGCGCGCCCGCTCGGCGAAGTGCGCTTCGCGGCGAAAGCGATCGAAGGCCATGCGCTCGCGCAACCGGCCAGCTTCGAAGTGCGGCGCGGCGAGATCGTCGGTTTCTTCGGACTGGTGGGCGCGGGCCGCAGCGAGCTGATGCATCTGGTCTACGGCGCCGATCACAAGAAGGGCGGCGAACTGCTGCTCGACGGCAAGCCGATCAAGGTGCGCAGCGCGGGCGAAGCGATCAGGCACGGCATCGTGCTGTGCCCGGAAGACCGCAAGGAAGAGGGCATCGTCGCGATGGCGACGGTCTCGGAGAACATCAACATCAGTTGCCGCCGTCACTATCTGCGCGCGGGGATGTTTCTCGATCGCAAGAAGGAAGCGGAAACCGCGGACCGTTTCATCAAGCTGCTGAAGATCAAGACGCCGAGCCGTCGCCAGAAAATCCGTTTCCTGTCGGGCGGCAATCAGCAGAAGGCGATTCTGTCGCGCTGGCTCGCCGAGCCCGATCTGAAGGTCGTGATTCTCGACGAGCCGACGCGCGGCATCGACGTCGGCGCGAAGCATGAAATCTACAACGTGATCTATCAGCTGGCCGAACGCGGCTGCGCGATCGTGATGATTTCGTCGGAATTGCCGGAAGTGCTCGGCGTGTCCGACCGCATCGTCGTGATGCGTCAGGGCCGAATTTCCGGAGAGCTGGCGCGCCGGGATGCCACGGAGCAATCGGTGTTGAGCCTCGCGCTGCCGCAAAGCTCGACTGCGCTGCCTGAGACCGCAGCCGCCGCCCAGCACGCGGCCTGAACCTTATTTGGACGCAAGTCCGGCAACCCGTGGGGATACGGGAGGAGTATTGAACATGCAAGCCAGAGAAAACCTCGCGCAACAGGCCGCCAAGAGCGCCGCCGATGCGCTGATTCCGCAAGCCAACGACAAGGCGAAATGGTGGCAGCAGATCACCGAATACAGCCTGATCCTGATCTTCGTCGTGATGTTCGTCACGATGTCGCTGACCGTCGATCACTTCTTCTCGATCGAGAACATGCTCGGCCTCGCACTGTCGATTTCGCAGATCGGCATGGTCGCGTGCACGATGATGTTCTGTCTCGCCTCGCGCGACTTCGACCTCTCCGTGGGATCGACCGTCGCCTTCGCCGGCGTGTTGTGCGCGATGGTGCTCAACGCCACGGGTAACACGTTTATCGCGATCATCGCGGCGGTCGCGGCAGGCGCGGTGATCGGTTTCGTCAACGGCGCGGTGATCGCGTATCTGCGCATCAACGCGCTGATCACGACGCTCGCGACGATGGAAATCGTTCGCGGCCTCGGCTTCATCGTGTCGCACGGTCAAGCCGTGGGCGTGTCGTCGGATACGTTCATCGAGCTGGGCGGCTTGAGCTTCTTCGGCGTGTCGCTGCCGATCTGGGTCACGCTGCTGTGCTTCATCGTGTTCGGCGTGATGCTCAACCAGACCGTGTACGGGCGCAATACGCTCGCGATCGGCGGCAATCCGGAAGCGTCGCGTCTGGCCGGTATCAATGTCGAACGCACGCGGGTCTACATCTTCCTGATTCAAGGCGCGGTGACCGCGCTGGCCGGTGTGATTCTGGCGTCGCGCATCACGTCGGGTCAGCCGAATGCCGCGGAAGGCTTCGAGCTGAACGTGATCTCGGCGTGCGTGTTGGGCGGCGTGTCGCTGCTCGGCGGACGCGCGACGATTTCCGGCGTCGTGATCGGCGTGCTGATCATGGGCACCGTCGAGAACGTGATGAACCTCATGAACATCGACGCGTTCTATCAATACCTCGTGCGTGGCGCGATCCTGCTCGCCGCCGTGCTGCTCGACCAGTTGAAGAATCGCGGTTCGCGCGACTGACCCCGCGACTGAACCCGTCACTTATCCAATCAGCTCTCAAAGGAATCGAACGATGTCGTCTCCGGCCAATGCAAATGCCCGTCTCGCGGACAGCGCGTTCGCGCGCTATCCGAGTCTCGTCGACCGCACGGTGTTGATCACGGGCGGCGCGACCGGTATCGGCGCATCGTTCGTCGAGCATTTCGCGGCGCAGGGCGCGCGCGTCGCGTTCTTCGATATCGACGCGAGCGCCGGTGAAGCGCTCGCCGACGAACTCGGCGATTCGAAGCACAAGCCGCTGTTCCTGACGTGCGATCTGACCGATGTCGACGCGCTCCAAAAAGCGATCGCCGATGTGAAGGCCGCACTCGGCCCCATCCAGGTGCTGGTCAACAACGCGGCGAACGACAAGCGCCACACGATCGGCGAAGTGTCGCGCGAGTTTTTCGACGCGGGCATCGCGGTGAATCTCCGCCACCAGTTCTTCGCGGCTCAAGCGGTGATGGAAGACATGAAGGCCGCGAACAGCGGCTCGATCATCAACCTCGGCTCGATCAGCTGGATGTTGAAGAACGGCGGCTATCCGGTGTATGTGATGTCGAAGTCGGCGGTACAGGGTTTGACGCGCGGTCTCGCGCGCGACCTCGGGCACTTCAACATCCGCGTCAATACGCTGGTGCCGGGCTGGGTGATGACGGAGAAGCAGAAGCGCCTGTGGCTCGACGACACCGGCCGCCGCCAGATCAAGGAAGGGCAGTGTATCGATGCCGAGCTGGAGCCGTCCGACCTCGCCCGCATGGCGCTGTTCCTCGCCGCCGACGACAGCAAGATGATCACCGCGCAGGACATCGTCGTCGATGGAGGCTGGGCGTGAGCGCTGACATGCCGTCGCACGCCGCTGCGTCGCGCGCGTCGCTGCTGATCGACACGCAATGCATGCTTGGCGAAGCAGCGACCTGGTGCGCGAGAACCGGCCGCTTCTACTGGACCGATATCGAAGGCGCGCGCCTGTGGCGCTACGATCCGCGCGACGGCGGCAGCACGTTCTGGCCTATGCCCGAGCGGCTCGCGACGTTCGCGCTGTGTGCGAATCCGCGCTACCTGCTGCTCGGTCTCGCCACGCATCTGGCGTTTTTCGATCTGACGACCGGCGAGACACAGCGCATCGTCGACGTGGAGCCCGGCTTGAACACGCGCGTGAACGACGGCCGTTGCGACCGTCAGGGGCGCTTCGTGTTCGGCACGAAAGACGAAAGCGGACTGGCGCAACCGGTCGCCGGCTTTTACCGGTTGAATCACGATCTGTCGCTGGAGCGCCTGCCGTTGCCTGCGCCGGCCATCTCGAACAGCATCGCGTTCAGTCCAGACGGCGCGACGATGTATTACTGCGATTCGAAGGTGCCGGAAATTCGCGCGTGCGACTATCGCGCGGACGGCAGCGTCGCCAACGACCGGCTGTTCACCCGCGTGAGCGACGCGGGCGTGGAGCCGGACGGCTCGACCGTCGATCGCGACGGCGGCCTGTGGAACGCCCAGTGGGCTGGGGCGAGCGTAGTGCGCTACGGCCCCGACGGCGTGGAAACCGGGCGCGTCGACGTGCCGACCGCGCAGCCGAGCTGCGTCGCGCTCGGGGGACCGGAATTCGACACGCTGTACATCACGAGCGCGCGCGCCGACCTCGACGCCGCCGCGCTTGCGGCCGATACTCGGGCGGGCGGCGTGTTCGTCGCGCCGGCCGGACGGCACGGTTTGCCCGAGCCGGAGTTCCAGGGCGCGCCCGCATAGCGCAGAATGACGCAGCCCCGCTCGCGGGGCCGCACCGCGGGCACGACTCGCAATGATTTTGAAAGTGAACCAGAAGGTGATGTCGCAATTCCAGTGGCAGCAAATCGGCAGCATGCAGTTCGGACCCAGAGGCGACCCGTTCCAGAAAGTCGCCCTACAGCATCCGTCAGCAATGACGGCAACGTCCCTCGCCTCTCGATGGAGCCAGATATGACTGTTGCGAATCTTGTTTCCGCTTCCTCACCCGTTTCCTCGCTCGCTTCTTCGTCCGCTTCTTCGTCCGCTTCTTCGTCGACCTCTCAGAGCCGGCGTTCGCGCCTCGCGGCGGCCGCCAATCCGGTGCTGGCCGGGCCGAGCACGTCGGCGGTGGCGGTCGGCGAAGGCAGCGCCGGCGATGTCGCGTGCATCACGCTCGCCAACGCGCATTTGCGGCTCGACGTCGCGCCGACGCTGGGTGGCGGCGTCACCCGATTCGACTGGCGCAACGACGGCGCGCTCACGCCGATTTTCCGGCGCTGCCGCCATGTCACCGCCGACACGCAGCCGAACCAGCTCGCCTGCTATCCGCTGCTGCCGTATTCGAACCGGATCGGCGGTGGTCATTTCAACGTGGCTGGGCGGCGCATCGAGGTGCCGCGCAATCGCGCCGACGAACCCTTGCCGATTCACGGCGACGGCTGGCTCTCGGCGTGGCAGGTGGCGGAGTCGGATCGCGAAAACGTGCGCCTGACGCTCGATCGACATGACGGCAAGCCGTACGCGTACCGCGCGGCGCAAACCTATGCGCTGGACGGCCCGACGCTCGTCGTCACACTGGAGATCGAGAATGCCGGGCGCGACGCGCTGCCGTTCGGGCTGGGCGTGCATCCGTTCTTCGTGCGCGATGCGGACACCGAGCTGTCGGCGGCGGCCGGCGGCCTGTGGCTGTCCGGTGAAGACTGGCTGCCGGTGCGCCATGTGCCGGCGCCGCCCGCGTGGCAATTCGGCGTCGCGTATCCGCTGCCGGAGACCATCGTCAATCATGCTTTTACCGGCTGGAGCGGCCAGGCGGCGGTGGTGTGGCCGAAGCGCCGTCTGTCGTTGAACATCGCCGCCGACACCGATTACTACGTGCTGTACACGCCTCCCGATGAAGACTTTTTCTGCTTCGAGCCCGTCGATCATCCGATCAACGCGATGAATCTGGCCGGTGGCGCATGCGAAAACGGTATGACGCTGCTCGCGCGCGGCGAGCGGCTGGCGCGTACGTTCCGGTTTACCGTCGAACGTACCGGGCTGCGGTCGATGCCGGGCGCGCGTGGGGCGCGGCGACAGTAAGCAGTGGGGCGGAGCGGCGGACAGCGGCGGCGTTCGGGCGCGGCCCGCCGCGCAGGACAGGTAAAATACCCGCCTCTTCCGCTTACCGGCTCGCCGCGAGACCCACCATGTCCAATTTCATCCAGACACTCAACGATGCCTGGCAGCGCACCAACTCGCTGCTGTGCGTCGGCCTCGACCCCGAGCCGAGCAAATTTCCGGGCGCGCTCGCCGGCCGGCCCGACGCGATTTTCGATTTCTGCCGCACGATCGTCGATGCGACCGCGCCGTACGCGTCGTCGTTCAAGCCGCAGATCGCCTACTTCGCCGCGCATCGCGCGGAAGACCAGCTCGAACAACTGATCGCCCACATTCACGCGAACCATCCCGGCCTGCCGGTGATCCTGGACGCGAAGCGCGGCGACATTGGCAGCACCGCCGAACAGTACGCGCGCGAAGCGTTCGAGCGCTATCAGGCGGACGCGGTGACGGTGAATCCGTACATGGGCTTCGACTCGATCCAGCCGTATCTGGAGCACGAAGGCAAGGGCGTGATCGTTCTGTGCCGCACATCGAATGCGGGCGGCTCCGATCTGCAATTCCTGGAGACGGGCGGCCGTCCGCTGTACCAGGTCGTCGCGCAACTGGCGGCGGACAAGTGGAACGCGAGCGGGCAGTTGGCGCTGGTGGTCGGCGCGACGTTCCCGAAGGAAATCGAAGCGGTGCGGGGGATCGTCGGCGATATGCCGCTGCTGATTCCGGGCATCGGCGCGCAAGGCGGCGATGTCGAGGCGACCGTCAACGCCGGGCGTACCGCGAACGGCACGGGCATGCTGATCAACTCGTCGCGCGCGATCATCTACGCGGGCAAGGGCGACGATTTCGCGCAAGCCGCCGCGAAGGCCGCGATGGAAACGCGTGACCGGATCAACGCGTTCCGGTAAGCGCGAAAGTGGTTGATGAAGCCGGCGACGCGGTAATAGCCGGCTGTTTGAACGGCCCGGGTTCGGGCCGGTTTTAGGGGATGGTTCAGACCGTCGCGCCTGATGAGAGCTGAACGGGGCTCACGAGACCTGGCGGACCGACTGGCCAGCGAGGCACCGCGGCAAACCACCGAAAGCTCGGCTCAACCCACCGGTCCCAGCCGCGCAATCACCCCCGCATGCTGTGGATGCTCCGCCTTCAGCGCATCCACATCTCCGATCTCGAACTCGCTGAACTCGAATCCCGGCGCGACCGTGCAGCCCACCAGCGCGAACGTCGCCGGATCGGCGCATTCCGCCGCGAACCACAAGCCCGTCGGCACGACCGCCTGAAATACGGCGTCGTGATGCGTCAGCGCATTGCCCAGCTTATGCGTGACCAGCGCGCCACTCGCATCGAGCACGTGGACATTCAATGGCTCGCCCGCATAGAAGTGCCAGACTTCGTCGGACCTGATGCGATGCCACGCCGAATGCGCGCCGTCGCATAGCAGGTAGTAGATCGCGGTCGACGCCGAGCGATTCTGCGTTGAACCGCCGTCGCGAATCACACGCTGCGCTGACCGATACGTTTCGTTAAAAAATCCGCCTTCTGGATGCGGCTTCAGATCGAAGCGGCGGATCAGTTCGTCCCTGCTTGCGTGCGAATCCGGCATCGTTCCCGCCTGTTGAACGAGGGTCAATGTTCACGTTCGTCGAGCAGCGCGAGCACGCCGCGCAGCGCATGCGCCGCGGCCTGCACGCGGATCTGTTCGCGGTCGCCCTTGAAAATCTTCGTTTCCACCGACGTATGCAGCCGGTTGCTCCAGCCGAACGACACCATGCCGACCGGCTTGGTCTCGGTGCCGCCGCCCGGCCCGGCGACGCCGGTGATCGACAGCGACACCTGCGCGCGGCTGTTGCGCAGCGCGCCCTCGGCCATTGCACGCGCGACCGGCTCGCTGACCGCGCCGTGCTTGTCGATCAGATCGGCGGGCACGCCGATCATCTCGCTCTTTGCCTGATTCGAATACGTGACGAAGCCGCGCTCGAACCAGCCGCTGCTGCCGGAAATATCGGTAATGGCGGTCGCCACCATGCCGCCCGTGCAGGACTCGGCGGTGACGAGCATCAGGCGTTCCTCGCGCAGACGGTTGCTCACGCGAATCGCGAGCTGGTGAACGACGGAATCGGTAGGCATGGCGTCAATCCGGAAAACGGAAGCCGGCGGTCAGGCACGGCAGGCGGCGATTGCCGGGTGGCGGCTAAACCGACATGCGCCAAAGCGCAATCACGAGCAACGTGAAAAAAGCGGCGACCAGGTCATCGAACATGATGCCAAAGCCACCTTTCAGACGGCGGTCGAAATAACTGATGGGCGGCGGCTTCACCATGTCGAAGAAGCGGAACACGATGAAAGCCCACAACTGGCCGGTGAGCGTGGCCGGCGTCACCATCAGCAGCACCAGCCAGAACGCGACGATCTCGTCCCACACGACCGGCGACGGATCGTCGATGCCCAGCCGCTTCGCGGTAAACCCGCAAATCGCAATACCGCCGATGAAGCCCACGCCGATCAGAACGCCCCACTCGATGACGGTGAGATAGCGGCTTAGCACGGCGAACGACGCCCACGCGAACAGCGTGCCGACCGTGCCCGGCGCCACCGGCGACAAGCCGCTGCCGAAGCCGAGCGACAGCAGGTGCAACGGATGCGACAGCATGAAGCGAGCGGTGGCGCGGCGCGGTTGTGGCCGCGGCGCGCCGGGTTGCGGCGCCTGGGGCGGCTCGCCGCCGATGAGATCGTCGGCGGGGCGGAGCGGAGGGTCAGTCTGCATGGAAGTGATCGAAGCCTTGCAACGTCAGGGTGAGTGGCGCGCCGGCGGCATCGCGCCAGTCGATGGCCGGGCGGTCGTCTGCCGCCGGGAGAGCGCTTATTGTACCGACGCGGGTGACCGGTACGGCCGCCTCGCGCCCCGCCGCTTCGACCGCGGCGCGCGCTGTGGCCGGCGCGGTGAAGCACAGTTCGTAGTCGTCGCCGCCGGCGAGCGTGCAGCGTCGTTGAATTTCGGGTGCGAGGCGGCGCAGCGCGGTGGAGCGTGGCACGGCGTCGGCGTCGACCGTGGCGTGCATGCGTGAGCGTTCGAGGATGTGCAGCAGGTCGCCCGCGAGGCCGTCCGACAGGTCCAGCGCCGCGTGCGCGATGCCGCGCAGCGCCAGCCCGAGGGGCACACGTGGCTCCGGCCGTTCGAGGGCGCGGCGAAACGCCGCAGTGTCGGCCGCGTCTGCCGGCCACTCGCCGCGCAGTACACCGAGGCCGGCGCGCGCGTCGCCGAGGGTGCCGGAAATCCAGATGTCGTCGCCCGGCTGGGCGGCGTCGCGACGCAGCGCCGCTTGCGGCGGCACGCTGCCGAACACGGTCACGCATAGATTCAGCGGGCCGCCCGTCGTGTCGCCACCGATCAGTTCGCAGCCGTAGCGCGCGGCCAGCGCGAAGAGTCCTTCGCTGAACGCGGCGAGCCACGCTTCGTCCGCTTTCGGCAACGAGAACGCCAGTGTGAACGCCTGCGGCTGGGCGCCCATCGCGGCGAGGTCCGATAGATTCACCGCGAGCGTCTTGTGACCGAGCGCTTCGGGATCGACATCGGCAAGGAAATGGCGGCCTTCTACCAGCATATCCGTCGATATCGCCAGCATTTCGCCCGCGCGTGGCGCGAGCAGCGCGCAGTCGTCGCCGATGCCGAGCGTGCCGGCGCCAGCGTCGGAGTGGCGAGCGGCGGCGGCCCGGCGGCCAAAGAAGCGGTCGATCAGCGAAAACTCGGAGAGCATGGTGGCCATGGATGAGCGGAAGAAGTGCCGCGAACGGCGGCTAACGGCGCGCATTGTACGAAGTTGCCGCGCGATCGGCGCTGCTTGCCGTGCAGCGCCGCTTCGGGTCAAGCCGAGGCGACGCATGGCAGCCCGCCCGTTGGCTCCGTTTAAGTCGCGGCAGTTGTACCCGTATTGAAGGAATCGCGTAGGCAATTGGGGCTACAATGCCGTCGAACGTCTATTCTAATCCGCACTTCGAAGCCCGCCTTATGTCGAATCCCGTCAATAGCAAACTCCGCGAAGCCGCACTCGATTACCACGAGTTCCCGACCCCCGGGAAGATCGCGATCGCCCCCACCAAGCAGATGATCAACCAGCGCGACCTCGCGCTGGCGTATTCGCCGGGCGTCGCGTTCGCGTGCGAGGAAATCGTCGAGAACCCGCTGAACGCCGCGCGTTTCACCGCTCGCAGCAACCTGGTCGGCGTCGTCACGAACGGCACCGCGGTGCTGGGTCTGGGCAACATCGGGCCGCTCGCGTCGAAGCCGGTCATGGAAGGCAAGGCCGTCCTGTTCAAGAAGTTCGCCGGCATCGACGTGTTCGATATCGAGCTGAACGAGTCGGACCCGCACAAGCTGGTCGACGTGATCGCCGCGCTGGAGCCGACTTTCGGCGGCATCAACCTGGAAGACATCAAGGCGCCGGACTGCTTCATCGTCGAGCGCGAATGCCGCAAGCGCATGAAGATTCCGGTCTTCCACGACGACCAGCACGGCACCGCGATCGTCGTCGCGGCGGCGATTACCAACGGTCTGAAGGTGGTCGGCAAGGACATCAAGAACGTCAAGCTGGTGTCCTCCGGCGCGGGCGCGGCTGCGCTGGCCTGTCTGGACCTGCTGGTCGACATCGGCCTGCCGCTCGAGAACATCACCGTCACCGACTTGGCCGGCGTGGTCTACAAGGGCCGCGTCGAACTGATGGACCCGGACAAGGAGCGCTTTGCGCGTGAAACCGACGCGCGTACGCTTGCCGAAGCGATCGGCGGCGCGGACGTGTTTCTTGGCCTGTCGGCGGGCGGCGTGCTCAAGCAGGACATGGTCAAGCAGATGGCCGACAAGCCGCTGATTCTCGCGCTGGCCAATCCGACGCCGGAAATCCTGCCGGAACTGGCGCTGGAAGTGCGCCCGGACGCCGTGCTGTGCACCGGCCGCACCGACTACCCGAATCAGGTGAACAACGTCCTCGTGTTCCCGTTCCTGTTCCGCGGCGCGCTGGATGCCGGCGCAACGACGGTCACTCGGGAAATGGAAATCGCCGCGGTCAACGCGATCGCCGAACTGGCGCGCCAGGAGCAGAGCGACATCGTCGCGACGGCCTATGGCATTCAGGACCTGTCGTTCGGCCCGGAATATCTGATTCCGAAGCCGTTCGATCCGCGTCTGATCGTCAAGGTCGCGCCGGCGGTGGCGAAGGCCGCGATGGATTGCGGCGTCGCCGAGCGTCCGATCGAGGACATGGATGCGTACGAACAGCATCTGCAGCAGTTCGTGTATCACAGCGGCACAACCATGAAGCCGATTTTCCAGCTCGCGCGCAGCGTCGAGCCGGAGAAGAAGCGCATCGTGTTCGCGGAAGGCGAAGAAGAACGTGTGCTGCGCGCCATGCAGATCATCGTCGACGAAAAGCTGGCAAAGCCGATCCTGATCGGCCGCCCGGCGGTGATCGAGCAGCGTATTGCGCGCTACGGTCTGCGTCTGGTCGCCGGTCAGGACTATACGGTCGTCAACACCGATCATGACGAGCGTTACCGCGATTTCTGGCAGGAATACCACAAGATGATGTCCCGCAAGGGCATCACGGCGCAAATGGCGAAGCTCGAAATGCGCCGCCGCACCACGCTGATCGGCGCGATGCTGGTGAAAAAGGGCGAAGCGGATGGGATGATCTGCGGCACCGTCAGCACGACGCACCGGCATCTGCACTTCATCGATCAGGTGATCGGCAAGAAGGAAGGCGCCAAGGTCTACGCGGCGATGAACGCCCTCGTGTTGCCGAATCGCCAGATTTTCCTGGTCGATACGCACGTGAACGTCGATCCGACGCCGGAGCAACTGGCCGAAATCACGATCATGGCCGCCGACGAAGTGCGCCGCTTCGGTATCGAGCCGAAGGTCGCGCTGGTCTCGCACTCGAACTTCGGTTCGAGCAACGCGCCGACCGCGCAGAAGATGCGCGACACGCTGGAGATCCTGCGTGAACGCGCGCCGGAACTCCAGGTGGACGGCGAAATGCACGGCGACGTGGCGCTCGACGCGAATCTGCGCCGCGAAGTGCTGCCCGATTCGACGCTCGAAGGCGACGCGAACCTGCTGGTGCTGCCGAACATCGACGCAGCCAACATCTCGTACAACCTGCTGAAGACGGCGGCCGGCAACAACATCGCGATTGGCCCGATGCTGCTGGGCGCGGCCCAGCCGGTGCACGTGCTGACGCCGTCGGCGACGGTGCGCCGGATCGTCAACATGACGGCGCTGCTAGTGGCGGACGTGATCGCCGCCCGCTAATTACGGTGCGGGTAATTGCACGGCGCCGGATGATCGCGCCGTGCAAAAAAACGGCGTGCCCGCAACGGGCACGCCTCAGGGCGAGCAGGGGATTGCCACCCAAAAAACGGCAAAAGGCACATCAAAGGGCACATTGAACCTTCAAAATGACTGCCGGCCCGCAGCGCTCGCCACGGACATGAAGGCGCTTCAGGCGGTCTGCCGATTAGCCCAAATTCCCCTTCAAATTGCACAGTCGGGCTAAGTTTAGTCCGCTCAGGCTAAACATTCTGTCAAAAGTCGTCAAAGGCCCGGCTGCGGCCTTTTCCACGCGATCAAGAAGGCCCAAGCTACCCGTCGAACGTTGATTCCAAAGGCCATTAGCGATACCCTTACGACTTTCATGGTCGTCAAACTCGTGATCTAACAGCGGGGGAACCCTGATACATGGCACGCAAGTGGCTGCGCATCAAAGGCGTGCTGACCGGTGCTCTTACGCTGTGCGCGTTATCCGGCTCCGTGCCTGGCGCGTTCGCACGCGACTTCACGGCGCCCGCCGATGCGAACGCACAAGGGGTGGGTACGGTCGCGCTGGCGCAGTTGCCGCGCGAAGCGGTCAAGACATTGAACTTGATTGCCGCGGGCGGGCCTTACCCGTATGAGAAGGACGGCATCGTATTCGGCAATCGCGAGCGGTTGCTGCCGGCCCATCGGCGCGGCTATTACCACGAATACACCGTTCCCACGCCTCGCGCGCGTAATCGCGGGGCGCTTCGCATCGTCTGCGGAGGTCCGCTACAGCGAACCGATAATTGTTACTACTCGGACGACCACTACACCAGTTTTAATCGTATTGTTGAATGACATCGGGATGAACGGCATGAGCGACAACGTCTACGCGCACGACACCGGAGTCGCGACGGATCTTTTCGCGGCCGGCGACGGCAATTTGTTCCAACGCGTCATGAAGATGCGCGCCGGCGATCAGGGCCGCGCCAACCAGGGCGAAGCAGGCACTGCGGTTTCATCGAACGAGGAGCCCATGAGTCTTTTCAAGACCGTGCGACCGAACATCGTACAGTCGATCCGCGCTTTCCGCGTGCAGGATCTCGCCGACGAGGCCGGCCGGCTCGGCCAGCATTTTCTGTATGCGTATTGCGCCAATGCGCTGTCCAAGCAGGAAGTGCTCGAGACGATCGCCACCTCGTTCCTGTTCCCGAAGCATTTTGGCAAGAACTACGACGCGCTCTACGATTGTCTGACCGACCTCGTCCATAAGGCCGGCACGCAGCCGGGCTTTGTGATCGTGCTCGAGCAGTTGCCGGTTGCGCAGAAGTTCGACAAGGAAGGGCGCGAGACGCTGCTGGACGTGTTCCGCGAGGCGGCCGAATTCTGGGCCGAGCGCAAGGTGGCGTTCCGGGTGTTTTATTCGTTTGCCTGAATTTCGCCTGACTGGGCGTGGCGAGTCGCTATAGACGCCGCAGTGAGAGACAGCAAAAGGCCCGCCAATCGGCGGGCCTTTTGCTTTTGGCGGCTTGCTTGTGCGCCTACGCGTGGCTCTTGTGCAACTGCTTACCAACCACCCCAGCGTGCCGCCAGCGCGGACAGCACCGCTATTCCCGCGGTCTCGGTGCGCAGTACGCGTGGTCCGAGGCCGACGGCGGTAAATCCGTGATCGGTGGCCGCTGCTTCTTCGGCCGCGGAAAAACCGCCTTCGGGGCCGACCAGCACGGTCACGCGGCCCGTCGGATGTGTGCCCGGCAGCGCCGAAAAACTGATGCTGGCGCGCGGCGACAACAGAATACGCATTTCGCCTTCGCCGGGTTCGCGAGGCAGCGCCCCCAGCCAGGTGGCGATCTCGCGTACCGGCATGACTTCCGGCAGGCGATTGCGCCCGCATTGTTCGCACGACGCGCGCACGATGCCTTGCCAATGCGCATGGCGGCGCTGTGCCCGCTCGCCGGAAAGCCGCACGACACTGCGTGTGGTGGTCAGCGGCATGAAGCACGAAGCACCGAGTTCGACCGCCTTTTCGATCAGCCAGTCCATCTTGTCGCCGCTGGCAATGCCTTGCGCGAGCGTGAGGTGATAGGGCGCCTCGACTTCGATCGGGCGGAATTCGTGAATTCTGACTTTGGCCGAGCGGCGTTCTATCTCGACGAGCTCGGCGCTGTATTCGCCGCCCTCGCCGTTGAAAAGCACGATCGAATCACCGGGCTGCAAACGCAGCACCAGAACATGGCGCACGACGTCATCGGGAAGCGGCATGATGTCGTCGGGGTTCAGCGACGTACCGACGAAGAAGCGGGGCATCAAAAAAATACTCATTAGCTCAGGAAAGGTGGCGAGCGAGCGCCCAGCGGTAGCCGTCCAGATCTTCGACCTGAGCGAACCGGTCGCCCCAGAACTGATCTTGCGGCTCGCTCAGCGATTTTGCGCCGGCAGCCAGCGCCCGCGCATAAACCGCGTCGACATCGTCGACATAGACATAGAACGATTGCGGGGCGATTGCGCCCGCGCTTTTGGGTGTTTTCGCAGCCGAGCCGAACGCGCCTTCCGGCGCGAACATCACGATCAACTGGCCTTGATAGGTCATCTCGACGTGCATGACGACACCGTCGTCCTGAACACTGTCGCGAACTTCGAAGCCGAATGCCGCAGAGAAAAACGCAGTCGCGGCACGCGCGTCGCGTACCGTCAGATAGGGGGTCAACCAGGGCACACCGGCTGGGCGGGGGGCGGTCATGGACTTCTCCGGATCTCGAGGGTTGGCGGGACGCATGCTGCGGATTCTGGCGGCTGCGCCTACCGATGTATCGAGACGCGATCCGACCCAGCCGGGCATTGTGCCCACACGTTAGCCTAATGGCTTTAAGAATTGGCTTAGTTTATCGCGCATAGAACGGGACGCCGAGAAGAGTCCTGCATGCATGGACGGATCGTAGTGCTTCAGCGATCCGATACGGCGAGCAGCGACGCGCTCCGTCAGCGTGTCAGCGGGGAGTGCGGCGGGATCGAGCGTGTCGCTGGCGGTCGCCATCATCCACAGCGAGCCGTAGAGCGGGACGAAGGTGTTCATCGTACGCACGACGCGGAACGTAGCGCGCAGATCGTCGAGCAGGCCGGCAATGCGGCGAGCGTGGAAATAGGGCGAGCCGAGATGCAGCGAGAGGGCGGCGGGCGCACGCATCGTCCGCTTGAGTTGCGCGTAGAAGGCTGGCGAGTACAGGCTGGCGGCGGGCGAATCCGGCGGCGTCAGATCAAACACGACCAGGTCGAACTGCGCCGGCGCCGCGCCCGCGACGTACTGCGCGGCGTCGCCGATCACCAGTTCGACGCGCGGATCGTCGAGTGCGCCGCCGTGCACCTCGGGCAAATGCTCGCGACTCAGGCGGACCACTTCCGCATCCAGTTCCGCCACCACGATCCGTTCGATATCCGGATGCGCCAGCAACTGCCGCGCGGCGCCGCCATCGCCGCCGCCCAGCACCAGCGCCGCGCGCGGCGCCGGATGCGCGAGCGCGATCGGATGCGCCATGCATTCGTGATAGATGAACTCGTCGCCGGTGGACGTCATCGGGCGACCGTCGAGCGTGAAAAGCCGGCCGAGCAGCGGCGTGTCCCACACCTCGATGCGCTGATAAGGCGAATCGACGCGCGCGACGAGCCGCGCATGCGGAAATCCGTAGACGGCGTCGGGACTCGGTTGGAACAGCAGCGGAGCGCTCACGGATGTCGGGGCTCCAGCGGGAGCGTAGCGGGTTGGGTTGTCCGATTGTAAAGGGCCAAGCGCGCCGCGAGCCCGGTATGTGCGGTGAAACTCACAGCCAGGCGGCTTTGCGGGCCGGAGGCGGGGCAACGTTCTGTTAGAATGTCTCGCTTTCAGCCTTGTCCGTTTGCTCTGCCCGTTTCGCGCTCCTGGCGCCGCATCGTGCGCCGAAGCGAACAGGCATTCGAGCTCCCGGTCCTCAAGCGCGCACCGCTTTCTGACTCTGTCTCCGGACTCGACATGACGACCTCGTCTCCCGCACCCACCTCTTTGATGGCCAACGCAATCCGCGCGTTGTCCATGGACGCCGTTCAAAAAGCGAATTCCGGTCACCCGGGCATGCCGATGGGCATGGCCGAAATCGGCGTGGCTTTGTGGTCGCGTCACCTGCGTCACAACCCGAAGAACCCGCAGTGGGCCGATCGCGACCGTTTCGTGCTGTCGAACGGCCACGGCTCGATGCTGCTGTACTCGCTGCTGCACCTGACCGGCTACGATCTGCCGATGGAAGAGCTGAAGAACTTCCGCCAGATGCACTCGAAGACGCCGGGCCACCCGGAATACGGCATCACGCCGGGCGTTGAAACCACCACCGGCCCGCTCGGCCAGGGTCTCGCGAACGCGGTCGGCATGGCGCTCGCCGAGTCGCTGCTCGCCACCGAATTCAACAAGCCTAACGCGAAGATCGTCGATCACCACACGTACGTGTTCGTCGGCGACGGCTGCCTGATGGAAGGCATCTCGCACGAAGCGTGTTCGCTGGCCGGTGTGCTGAAGCTGAACAAGCTGATCGCGTTCTACGACGACAACGGCATCTCGATCGACGGCGAAGTGGTGCACTGGTTCCGCGACGACACGCCCAAGCGCTTCGAAGCGTACGGCTGGAACGTGATCCCGAACGTGGTCGGCCACGACGTCGACGCAGTGGACGCCGCGATCAAGCAGGCCAAGCTCTCCGACAAGCCGACGCTGATCTGCTGCAAGACCGTGATCGGCGAAGGCTCGCCGAACAAGGCCGGCAGCCATGATTCGCACGGCTCGGCGCTCGGCGACAAGGAAGTCGCGGCCACGCGTGAAGCGATCGGCTGGAAGTGGGAACCGTTCGTGATTCCGCAGGAAGTCTACGCGGCGTGGGATGCGAAGGAAGCCGGCGCGCACGTCGAAGGCGAATGGGACAAGGCATTCGCGGCCTACGCGGCCAAGTATCCGCAGGAAGCAGCCGAATTCAAGCGCCGTGACGCGAAGCAACTGCCGGCAGACTGGAAGGAAAAGGCGAAGGCGATCATCGCCGGCGCGAACGAGCGCGCGGAAACCATCGCGACGCGTAAGGCATCGCAGCAGGCCATCGAAGGTTTGTCGGTGGTGCTGCCCGAACTGCTCGGCGGTTCCGCCGACCTGACCGGCTCGAACCTGACCAACTGGAAGGCCGCGAAGCCGGTGCGCGTGAATGCGGATGGCAAGGCAACCGGCAACTACGTGAACTACGGCGTGCGCGAATTCGGTATGAGCGCCGCGATCAACGGTATCGCGCTGCATGGCGGCTTCAAGGCGTTCGGCGGCACGTTCCTGACTTTCTCGGACTACAGCCGCAACGCGCTGCGCGTCGCCGCGCTGATGAAAGCGCCGTCCATCTTCGTGTTCACGCACGACTCGATCGGTCTGGGCGAAGACGGCCCGACCCACCAGTCCATCGAACACGTCGCGAGCCTGCGCCTGATTCCGAACCTGCAAGTGTGGCGCCCGGCCGACACCGTCGAAACGGCGGTGGCCTGGACTCACGCGGTTGAGCATCACGGCCCGTCGTGCCTGATCTTCAGCCGTCAGAATCTGGCGTTCTCGGAGCGCACCGACGCGCAGATCGCCAACATCGAGAAGGGCGGCTACGTGCTGCGCGACTGGAACGACGAGATCGTCGCGCGCAAGATCATCCTGATCGCCACCGGCTCGGAAGTCGAACTGGCGCTGAACGCGGTCGAGCCGCTGGCACGCGAAGGCATCGCGGCGCGTGTCGTGTCGATGCCGTCGACCACGGTGTTCGACAAGCAGGACGCCGAGTACCGCGAACGCGTGCTGCCGCACGGCGTACGCCGCGTCGCGGTCGAAGCGGGCGTGACGGATTTCTGGCGCAAGTACGTGGGTCTGGAAGGCGGCGTGGTCGGGATCGACACGTTTGGCGAATCGGCCCCGGCTGGCGTGCTGTTCAAGCATTTCGGCTTCACCGTCGAGCATGTGGTAAAGACGGCTAAAGCCGCACTGGGCTGATGTAGGCGAGGCGTTGCCGCATGGCGTATGAACGCGCGGCAACGCAGCCTGTCAGACGAACGAGACGTATTTTTTCAGCCATCAGGAGATAGACCATGACGATTCGCGTCGCAATCAACGGCTACGGCCGGATCGGCCGCAATACCCTGCGCGCCTTCTACGAAAACGGCAAGAAGCACGATATCGAAATCGTCGCCATCAACGATCTCGGCGATGCCAAGACCAACGCTCACCTGACGCAATACGACACGGCGCACGGCAAGTTCCCGGGCGAAGTGTCGGTGGACGGCGATTACCTGGTCGTCAATGGCGACAAGATCCGCGTGCTCGCCAACCGCAACCCGGCCGAACTGCCGTGGGGCGAGTTGAACGTCGACGTCGTGATGGAATGCACGGGCTTTTTCACGACCAAGGAAAAGGCTAGCGCGCACATCAAGGGCGGCGCAAAGAAGGTCATCATCTCGGCGCCGGGCGGCAAGGACGTCGACGCAACGATCGTCTACGGCGTGAACCACAACGTGCTGAAGGCATCGGACACGGTGATCTCCAACGCATCGTGCACGACCAACTGCCTGGCGCCGCTCGTCAAGCCGCTGAACGACAAGATCGGCCTCGTGAACGGCCTGATGACGACGATCCACGCGTACACGAACGACCAGGTTCTGACCGACGTGTACCACGAAGATCTGCGCCGCGCGCGCTCGGCGACGCACAGCCAGATCCCGACCAAGACCGGCGCGGCATCGGCGGTTGGTCTCGTGCTGCCGGAACTGAACGGCAAGCTCGACGGCTACGCGATTCGTGTCCCGACGATCAACGTGTCGGTCGTCGATCTGTCGTTCATCGCCGCGCGCGACACGACGGTCCAAGAAGTCAACGCGATCATGAAGGAAGCCTCGGAAGGCGCGCTGAAGGGCATCCTCGGCTACAACGATGCACCGCTCGTGTCGATCGACTTCAACCACAACCCGGCTTCGTCGACGTTCGACGCGACGCTGACCAAGGTGTCGGGCCGTCTGGTGAAGGTGTCGAGCTGGTACGACAACGAGTGGGGTTTCTCGAACCGCATGCTGGACACGGCTGTGGCGCTCGCCAACGCGAAGTAAGCTATCGCGCCTCGCTGCGCTCTGCGCTGTGAAGCCGGCCTCGGGTCCGGCGGCAGGGCAGCGCAGGGCAAGGGTAAAAAAAGCCGCTCCTCGGAGCGGCTTTTTTTTACATCAGCGGCGTGGGGAAATGAACGCCGGCGCGTTGCGCGGCATTCGAGATGTGGGTTTCGATCGCCTTGCCCGCCGCTGCGGAATCGCGTGCGCTGAGCGCGTCCAGAATCGCGCGATGCTCGGTGTACGTCGATAGCACCAGTTCGCGGCGGTAGAACGGCATCCGCTGGCTTTCCTTCATGATTTCCGCGCTGCTTTGCAAGATCGATTCGATTGCCGCATTGCCGGCAATGCTCACGATGCGCATGTGGAACGCGTAGTCGAGGCGTGCGGCTTCGTCGAGTTCGTCGCAGGCGAGCGCGGTTTGCATCTCCGTGATGTTGTTCTCGAACCAGGCGAGGTCGGCGTCACGCACGGCAAGCGCCGCCATGCGCGTGACGAAGCCTTCCAGCGCGAAGCGCATCTGATAAGTGTCGGGTAGCGACGACTGCTCGGAGAAACGCCACGATTGCGCAGCCGCGGCCTGCGCGCTTTCCACATACACGCCCTTGCCGGGCCGGATCACCAGCAGACCGAGCGCCTCGAGCGTGGAGAGCGCCTCGCGCAGCGACGCGCGGCTGATCGACAGTTCTTCGGAAAGTTGACGCTGGGCCGGCAGCAGGCTGCCCACCGGATAGTCGCCCGCTTCGATCCGTTCGCGGATGGTCGCGATGGCGGCATCGGTGACGGTATGCGGAACGTTTTTCATCGTGGCTCACTGGGTAGCGCGGTCTGACCAGTATTGTAATACTCGGTCCGAACGCGTGCACGGTCGGGCGGCCGGCCTCTACGATCCGACCCGGAATGGCCGCATAAACAACGGGTAAACACTGTTTTATGAATCCTTGACGCCAGTATATCGACTTCCTACTATTAGCCATAACAGTACTGGTCCGACCAGTCTGAACAGGTAGGATTCGAAAACCAGGAGGAAGCCGTGTTGAAATTCTTCAATTCGCTGTTTGGCCGGGTCGTCTTAGCGCTCGTGGTGGGCATTGTGATCGGCGCGTTTTATCCGCATTTCGCCCAATCGCTGCGTCCGCTCGGCGACGGCTTTCTCAAGCTGATCAAGATGGTGATCGGTCCGATCGTGTTTTGCGTGGTGGTCAGCGGCATGGCGCATGCCGGCGATCTGCGCAAGGTGGGGCGTGTCGGGATGAAGGCGGTGGTCTACTTCGAAATCATGACGACGATCGCGCTCGTGATCGGCGCGGTGCTCGCCTACGTCACGCGGCCCGGCGTCGGCATGAACATCGATCTGCGTTCACTCGACCCGGCCTCGCTCGCCACCTACACCGAGCACGCGAAGAGCCTCAAAGATACCGCGGGCTTCCTGCTGAAGATCATTCCCGACACGGCAATCAACGCCTTCGCGACCGGCGACATCCTGCAGATTCTGGTGTTTTCGGTGCTGTTCGGCTCGGCGCTGTCGCTGCTCGGCAAGAAGGCGCAGCGCGTGAGCAGCCTGATCGACGAGCTGTCGCAGGTGTTTTTCCGCGTGATGGGCTTCATCATCAAACTCGCGCCGCTCGGCGTGCTCGGCGCGATTGCATTCACCACCGGCACCTACGGCGTCGAGTCGCTCAAGCAGCTCGGCATGCTGGTGCTGGTGTTCTACGCGAGCTGCTTCGTGTTCGTCGCGGTGGTGCTGGGCATCGTGATGCGGCTCGCCGGTTTCAGCCTCTTCAAGCTGATTCGCTATCTGCGCGAGGAACTGTCGATCGTGCTCGGCACGGCATCGTCGGACGCCGTGCTGCCGCAGATCATGCGCAAGCTCGAATGGATGGGCGTGAAGGATTCGACCGTCGGCCTCGTGATTCCGACCGGCTATTCGTTCAATCTCGACGGTTTTTCGATCTATCTGACGCTGGCGGTGATCTTCATCGCGCAGGCCACCAACACGCCGCTATCGATGCACGACCTGATCGTGGTGGTGCTGGTGTCGCTGGTGACGTCGAAGGGCGCGCACGGTATTCCCGGCTCGGCCATCGTGATTCTGGCTGCGACCTTGTCCGCGATTCCGGCGATTCCCGTGCTCGGGCTCGTGCTGATCCTGCCGATCGACTGGTTCGTCGGTATTGCCCGCGCGTTGACCAACCTGATCGGCAACTGCGTCGCGACGGTGGTGGTTGCCGTGTGGGAAAACGACATCGACCGGGCGCGCGCTCATCGCGTGCTGAACCGCGACGCGGCCTTGCGCTACGTGCCGGCGGGCGACGACGTGGGCGCCGAGCCGATCGGCGGCGAACACGCCCACGCGATCTGACGCGAGCGGGCCGACACACGCAACCGCTTCGTTATCCGAACCGAGAATTCGCGCGCCGGCTCGGCGCGCTTTCCACAGCGGCGGATGCCGTGACTCCGCCGCTTGTCCTTCATCTTCCGCAGCCTGACCGAGACTATGGCCAATCCGATCCTCGACCCCAACGCTCCTGCCTTCACGCGCCGCTACATGAATCTCGCCGACCCGCGCCTGGGCGCGAAGGCGCTCTTCGCCAGCGACGAATTCTTCGCGCCGAAAGAGCGCATGCTCGAACCGCAGCCGGCGGTCTTCATCCCCGGTAAATACGACGACCACGGCAAGTGGATGGACGGCTGGGAAACCCGCCGCAAACGCACCACCGGTCACGACCATTGCGTGATCCGGCTCGCGCGGCCGGGCGTCGTGCACGGCGTCGACCTGGATACGAGCCACTTCACCGGCAATTTCCCGCCGGCCGCGTCGATCGACGCCTGTTATGCGGACGGCGACGTGCCGCCCGACAACGCCGACTGGCAAACGCTCGTGCCGGCCACGACGCTGCAGGGCAACCAGCACCACTACGTCGAAGTGAACGACGCGCGTGCGTTCACCCATCTGCGTGTGAATCTGTATCCGGACGGCGGCCTCGCGCGGCTACGCGTGTACGGCCAGCCGAAGCGCGACTGGGAGCGGGTCGAGCGCGGCACGCTGCTGGATCTTGCCGCGATCGAAAACGGCGCGTACCTCGTCGCCGCGAATAATCAGCACTTCGGAGCAGCTTCGCAGATGCTGATGCCGGGCCGCGGCGTCGACATGGGCGACGGCTGGGAAACGCGACGCCGCCGCGAGCCGGGCAACGACTGGGCGATCGTTGCGCTGGCGCGGCCGGGCGTGATCCGCAAGATCGAAGTGGACACCGCGCACTTCAAGGGGAATTTCCCGGACCGCTGTTCGCTGCAGGCGGCGTCGGTGACGGGCGGTACGGACGATTCGCTCGTCACGCAGGCGATGTTCTGGCCGGTGCTGCTCGGCGAACAGAAGCTGCAAATGGACCACGTCCACACGTTCGCGGACGGCCTCGCGTCGCTGGGGCCGGTCACGCACGTGCGTTTCAATATCTTTCCTGACGGCGGCGTGTCGCGCCTGCGTCTGTGGGGTGAGATCGCTTAACGGAGCCGCGTGATGAAGACATTGCAGATGGAGCGTTTGACGCGGGCGGCCTTCGCCCCGTTCGGCGACGTCATCGAGCTGGACGGCGCGCGCCATTTCCCGATCAATGGCGGCACCACCGAGCGCTATCACGATCTCGCTGCCGTCGACGTGACCGCGCAGGGCGGCCGCCCGCTGATCAACCTGTTTCGTGCGCAGTCGCGCACGCTGCCGGTCGACATCACGATGATGGAGCGGCATCCGCTCGGCAGCCAGGCTTTCATTCCCTTGCGGCAGGGCCGCTACCTGGTGGTGGTCGCGCCGCCGGGCGAGTTCGATCCGGCGCGGATGCGGGCCTTCTGGACCGACGCCTGGCAGGGCGTGAATTACGCGAAGGGGGTCTGGCATCATCCGCTGCTGGCGCTCGATCACGTGAGCGATTTCGTGGTGGTCGATCGTGGCGGCGACGGCAACAATTGCGATGAACTGTCATTGCCCGAGCCGTGGCGGCTGGCGTTTGAAGTAAGCGCCGAACTTATCGCATAGCGGCACATACAGCGCCAGCGTGAACGTGAAAAGACCCGGCCGATTCGTATCGGCCGGGTCTTTTTCATGGCCACCTCACGCACCCCGGCGCGGGCGGCGCAACGGCGTCAATGCTTGCGATGCGGGCAATTCTCCTTCGTGCAGGCGCCATACAGCGCCAACGCGTGTTCCTGCAGCTTGAAGCCGCGTTCCTTCGCAATAGATTGTTGACGGCTCTCGATTTCGGGATCGAAAAACTCTTCCACAATCCCGCAGTCGAGACACACGAGATGGTCGTGATGCGACCCTTCGTTGAGTTCGAACACTGCCTTGCCCGATTCGAAATTGCTGCGCGAGAGCAGGCCTGCCTGCTCGAATTGCGTCAGCACGCGATACACGGTTGCGAGGCCGATATCGAGTTCCTCGTGCAGGAGGTTGCGGTACACGTCTTCGGCCGTCAGATGACGTACCGGGCTGTGCTGAAAAATCTCAAGGATTTTGAGGCGCGGAAGGGTCGCCTTGAGGCCGATATTCTTGAGATCGGTTGGATTGGTCATGACAAGGGATCCCTAGAGTACAATGCTGGGCTCTCATAGTAATGTGTTTTTGCCGTTCTGGTCATCTTCGATGGAATGAAACTCGCGCGGCTCGTCAGCGGGCCCGCACGGTGAGTGAAATGATTTCAAAATCTCAATTGATCTACCGGGGGAGCCGCATGCGGGGTACCTTGATCGCTGTTGCGACTGTCGCGGTTCTTGCCGGATGTTCCACGTACGACAGTCTCACGCAGCGAGTCGCCCAAAGCATCACGCCGTACCGGATCACGGTGGTGCAAGGCAATTTCGTCTCGAGTGAAATGGCGTCGCAAATGAAGGTCGGCATGACGCGCGCACAGGTGCGCCAGGTGCTCGGCACGCCGCTTTTGACCGACATGTTCCACGCGGACCGCTGGGACTACGTGTTCTATTTCAAGCGCGGCTCGACCGCTGTCGTGCAGCAACGCGACTTCGTCGTGTTCTTCTCGGGTGACGTCGTCGCCAGCTGGACGGGTGGCGAAGACTTGCCGTCCAACCTCGAATTGCTGGCCGAGATCGACGGCGACCGGCGCGGCAACAGAAGGGCGGTCGCGAGCGCGCCGGGCGCGGCCAGCGCCGCCGAGGCGAACGCCGCAAGCGCGCCGGCGGCCACGGCGCTCGCCCCGGCCACGGCGGACACCGCGCGTTCGCCGTCGGTCGAGGGCGCTGCCGCAGCCGCTGAGCCGTCCACGGACGCCAACGCGGAGGCCGCGCAAGCCGCCAATCGTGCGACCAATGCAGTGCAATCGCCGTCAAACGCGCGGTCGTCGGTGCGTTCCACGGCGCCGACCCCGAATGCGGGCGGCGTGCCGTCGCAAAGACCGACCTCTGGCGGGCAGCCGCAGTTCCAGTTCCACCGTCCGCCGCCGCCGGCTCCGACTACGCAGAGCAATCCGGTCGGACCGACGGGCCCGCAAAGCAGCAACAGCGGCCCAGCGTACAACGCGCCAGTGACTTCGCCTTCGTCGACGTCGGGAACGGGCGACTAATCTCGCTGTCCTTGTTTTAAGGCGGGCACGGCGCCATGCGCGCGGCGCCCGCCGGATTCTCCGCTTGTCCAATGAGTGCGGCGCCCGGGTGTGCTGTCCGCCGCCGCCGCTTTTGCCCGCATTTGCCGGGTTTTGTCTTTTCGAATCCTCGTAGCCATGAAAATTGCCATTGCTGGCGCATCGGGCCGTATGGGCCGCATGCTCATCGAAACCGTCCTCAATGATCCCGCTGCCACGTTGTCCGGCGCGCTCGTGCGCGCGGGCTCCGCGCAACTGGGGCAGGATGCGGGCACGTTTCTCGGCAAACAGACCGGCGTGCCGATGACCGACGACATCGAGCGCGTGTTCGCCGAATCCGATTACCTGATCGACTTCACGCGCCCGGCCGGCACGCTGGAGCATCTGGCGGCGGCGCAGCGCCACAACGTGAAAATGGTGATCGGCACGACCGGCTTCGACAACGAGCAGAAAGCGCAATTGCGCGCCGCAGCTGATAAGGTCGCCATCGTGTTCGCGTCGAATATGAGCGTGGGTGTGAACGTCACGCTCAAGCTGCTGGAATACGCGGCGAAGCATTTCGCGACGGGCTACGACATCGAGATCATCGAGGCGCATCATCGTCACAAGGTCGACGCGCCGTCAGGCACCGCGCTGACCATGGGCGAAGTGATCGCCAACGCGCTCGGCCGCAATCTCGACGAGTGCGCGGTGTACGGCCGCGAAGGCGTGACCGGCGAGCGTGATCCGTCCACGATCGGCTTCTCGGCGATTCGCGGCGGCGACATCGTCGGCGACCATACGGTGTTGTTCGCGGGCACCGGCGAGCGCATCGAAATTACGCACAAATCGTCGAGCCGGCTGTCGTATGCGCAAGGCTCGCTTCGGGCAGTGCATTTCCTCGAAGGCCATAAGACCGGCTTTTTCGACATGCAGGACGTGCTCGGCCTGCGTTGAGCGGGCCTTGCGCGGGTTTTGCACCCAGGCCCCAAGGGCATCGCGGCCCCGGCATACGCCCTGAATACACTTTCCCACGGTGAGGTCAGATGGCAGGCAGCAGCGGCATCATCCATTACCTGCAAACCAGCGACGCGATCACGCACGGGGTCGCGTATGTGCTGCTGGCCATGTCGATTGCGAGCTGGTGCTTCCTGATCGTCAAGAGCTGGATGCTGACTCGCGCCAAACGTCAGGCCACGCGGGCGATTGCGCAGTTCTGGCAGGCGCCGACGCTGTCCGAGGGCGTCGCGGTGTTGCGGCGCGCGGACCGTGAGCGCGTCTTCCTGCCGCTCGCCGAGGCGGCGCTGCATGCGGCCGAGGTGGATATTCCGGGCGCGCTGCTCGCGCGTGTCGAGCGTGGCGAGCGGGTGCTGCGGGCGTTGCGCCAGGCGCTCAACGCGTCGCAGCGGCGGCTCGAATTCGGCCAGGTGCTGCTGGCGTCGGTGGGCGCCACGGCGCCGTTCGTCGGCCTGCTCGGGACCGTCTGGGGCATCTATCACGCGCTCGGCAGCATCGCCGCGGCCGGTCAGGCGCAGATCGAGAACGTCGCCGGTCCGGTCGGCGAAGCACTGATCATGACGGCGTTCGGTCTGGTGGTCGCGATTCCGGCGGTGCTGGCGTACAACGTGCTCGGGCGCCTCGTGCGGCAGTTGTCCGAAGAACTCGACGGCTTCGCGCATGATCTGCACGCGTACGTGTGCGCGCCCGCGGAGCAGCCTCACGCGCCGGTGCGCGCGCAGCAGGCTTCGACCCACTAGGCGCGCGGTTCGCAAAGGCCCAGGCATAACGCCGAGGCAGAAGCCCAGCATCAGACTCAAGCGGAAAGCTCAGACGGAAGGAGGCGATCATGGCATTCGGCGGACTCGAGAAAAAGCAGACGGCTGCGCCGATGGCCGAGATCAACATGACCCCGTTGATCGACGTGATGCTGGTGCTGCTGGTGATTTTCATCATCACCGCGCCGTTGTTCACGCACGCGATCCGGCTCGATCTGCCGAAAGTCGCGGCCACGCCCGCGCGCGAAACGCCGCAAACCATTTCCCTGTCGATCGACGCCGCCGGCAAGCTGTACTGGAACGGCAAGCTCATCACGCTCGCGCAGATGCGCACCCAGTTCGCGCAAGCGGCGAGCGAAGCCAGGCAGCAGGCGCAGCAGCCGGAGATCCATCTGCGCGCGGAGCGCTCGACGCGCTACGAGGTCATTGCGCAGGTAATGGGCGCGGCGCAGCAGGCCGGCCTCGAGCGGATCGGTTTCGTGACGGACCCGCCGCCGCCAGCGGACGCGGCGCATTAAACCCTGCACCGCCCTTCACACCCACTGCTCGGCACCCGCGCGCCATCCCGCGCGGCGTAGCGGTCCGCGAACGGTATAATCAGCCCTTTCCCCGCCGACGGGGAAACGACGCCATTTCATTCAGCAGAGCACCAAAGCGGCCGGTGCGAAAGCACCGAACCCAGCGATCCCATCACACCATGCACGAAAAATACGTTCCCTCCGACGTCGAATCCGCCGCGCAAGGGCAATGGCGCGCCATCGACGCGTACAAGACGACGGAAACCACCGACAAGCCCAAGTTCTATTGCGTCTCGATGCTGCCGTACCCGTCGGGCAAGCTGCACATGGGCCACGTGCGCAACTACACGATCAACGACGTGATGTACCGCTATCTGCGGATGAACGGCTACAACGTGCTGATGCCGATGGGCTGGGACGCGTTCGGCATGCCGGCGGAAAACGCCGCGATGGCCAACAACGTGCCGCCCGCGAAGTGGACCTACGACAACATCGCTTACATGAAGAAGCAGATGCAGTCGATGGGCCTTGCGATCGACTGGACCCGCGAAGTCGCGACCTGCAGTCCCGACTACTACAAGTGGAACCAGTGGCTGTTCCTGAAGATGCTCGAAAAGGGCATCGCTTACAAGAAGACCGGCACCGTCAACTGGGACCCGGTCGACCAGACCGTGCTCGCCAACGAGCAGGTGATCGACGGCCGCGGCTGGCGCTCGGGCGCGCTCGTCGAGAAGCGCGAAATCCCGATGTACTACATGCGCATCACGCAGTACGCGGACGAACTGCTGAACGACCTCGACGGCCTCGGCTGGCCCGAGCGCGTCAAGATCATGCAGCAGAACTGGATCGGCAAGAGCTTCGGCGTGAACTTCGGCTTCCCGTATGAAATCGACGGCGAACGGAAGCTGCTGCGCGTGTTCACCACGCGCGCCGACACGATCATGGGCGTGACCTTCTGCGCGATCGCCGCCGAGCATCCGCTTGCCACGCGTCTCGCGCAAGGCAAGCCGGAGCTGCAGGCGTTCATCGAAGAATGCAAGCGCGGCGGCGTGGCCGAAGCCGACGTCGCGACAATGGAAAAGAAGGGCATGGGCACCGGCTTCTACGTCACGCATCCGCTGACGCAGGAACCGGTCGAAGTGTGGATCGGCAACTACGTGCTGATGAGCTACGGCGAAGGCGCGGTGATGGGCGTGCCCGCGCACGACGAGCGCGACTTCGCGTTCGTGAAGAAATACGGTCTGCCAATCAAGCAGGTGGTGGCAGTCGAAGGCAAGGAATTCTCGACGCAAGCCTGGCAGGAATGGTACGGCGAGAAGAACGGCACGCTGGTCAACAGCGGCAAGTACAATGGCCTCGCGTACGAAGCTGCGGTCGACCAGATCGCGGCAGATCTGAAGGAACTCGGCCTCGGCGACAAGCAGATCACGTGGCGTCTGCGTGACTGGGGCGTGTCGCGTCAGCGCTACTGGGGCACGCCGATTCCGATCATCCACTGCCCGGCGTGCGGCGACGTGCCCGTGCCGGAAAAAGATCTGCCGGTGGTGCTGCCCGAAGACCTCGTGCCGGACGGCACGGGCAACCCGCTCGCGAAGTCCGAAGCGTTCGTGAACTGCACCTGCCCGACCTGCGGCGGCGCGGCGAAGCGTGAAACCGACACGATGGACACCTTCGTCGATTCGTCCTGGTACTTCTACCGCTACGCGTCGCCGGATGCGAAGACCATGGTCGACGAGCGCACCGACTACTGGGCGCCAATGGACCAGTACATCGGCGGTATCGAGCACGCGATTCTGCACCTGCTGTACTCGCGTTTCTGGGCGAAGGTGATGCGCGACCTCGGCCTCGTCAAGTTCGGCGAGCCGGCGAAGAACCTGCTCACGCAGGGCATGGTGCTCAACGAAACGTATTACCGCGAAAACGAAGCGGGCAAGAAGACCTGGTACCACCCGGCCGACGTCACCGTGTCTTTCGACGACAAGGGCCGTCCGGTCGGCGCGATCCTGAACGCGGATGGCCAGCCGGTGGTGCTCGGCGGCGTCGAGAAGATGTCGAAGTCGAAGAACAACGGCGTCGATCCGCAATTGCTGATCGATCAGCACGGCGCGGACACCGCGCGTCTGTTCGTGATGTTCGCGGCTCCGCCCGAGCAACAACTCGAGTGGTCCGGTTCGGGCGTGGAAGGCGCGAGCCGCTTCCTGCGCCGCGTCTGGAATTTCGGTCACACGAACGAAGGCGCGTTGCGTGCGGGCGGCAAGCTCGACGCCGCGCAATTCGGCGAGGCCGACAAGCTGCTGCGCCGCGAGATCTACGGCGTGCTGAAGCAGGCCGACTTCGACTATCAGCGTCTGCAATACAACACGGTGGTATCGGCCGCGATGAAGATGCTCAACGCGCTCGACAGCGCGAAGAGCGCCCAGCCGGCCGTGCTGCGCGAAACCTACAGCGTGATGCTGCGTGTGCTGTACCCGGTGGTGCCGCACCTGACGTTCCAGCTGTGGCAGGAACTCGGTTACGCCGACGAATTCGGCTCGCTGCTCGACGCGGCATGGCCGAAGGTCGACGAGAAGGCGCTGGAGCAGGCCGAGATTGAACTCGTGCTGCAGGTGAACGGCAAGGTGCGCGGCGCGATCACCGTGGCGAAAGACGCGACTCGTGAAGCGATCGAACAGCTCGCGGCCGCGCATGAGATGGTCGCGAAGTTCAGCGAAGGCAAGGCCCCGAAGAAGATCGTCGTGGTGCCGGGCCGTCTCGTGAACGTGGTCGTTTGACGGGCCACGAAAACATGTCGGCGGACAGGACGCCGCCGCGCATGGCGGCGCTTGTCCGCGCTGCGAAATCTACTGCGAACCGGGAGCCAATGTGACTCGCAGATCGTTTTTAACGCTGGCTTGCAGCGTGATGATGTTATCGGCCTGCGGCTTCCAGTTGCGCGGCCAGCAGGACTACGCATTCAAGCGCCTCTATGTTTCCGGAGGTTCGCCGGCGGCGGCCGCGCGGCTGACGCGCATGGTGCAGGGCGGCAGCGACACGGTCGTGGTCAATTCGATCGCCAATGCCGACGCGATCCTGCACATCACTCAAGGCCGCAGCACGAGCACGCTGACGCTGAACTCGCTGGGCGTGGTCGCGGAGTATCAACTGAATCTGTCGATGGGCTACACGCTGACCGGCAAGGACGGCACCGTGCTGATTCCGCCGAGCGTGATCGCGCTGAATCGCGCAATGACCTATAGCGACCAGTTCTCGCAAGCGAAGGCGGCCGAGTCCGACATCCTGTTCGCCGATATGGAAAACGACGCGATCGACCAGTTGATCCGCCGTCTGGGGGTTGTGCGCTCGCTGAACCCCGCGCCGGGTGAGGGCGTGCCGGCCGTCGCGCCGCGTGCGCCGTTGCCGCCGCCGCCGCTGTGAGCGTGATGGCGTATCCGCTGCTGTGTATGATTCACCGCACCTGTTCAACCTCGCCGACCAGTAGCCATGCAACTGCGACTTGACGCGCTAGAAGCGCATCTTGCGAAGGGACTCGCCGGACTATACGTCGTGTACGGCGACGAGCATCTGCTCGCGCAGGAAGCGTGTGACCGGATTCGCGCGACGGCGCGCGCGGCCGGGTTCACCGACCGCTCGGTGTTCACGGTCGAGCGCGGTTTCGACTGGAGTTCGCTGCTCGGCGCGAGCCAGTCGATGTCGCTGTTCGGCGACCGCCAACTGGTCGAGTTGCGCATTCCTTCGGGCAAGCCCGGCAAGGAAGGCGCGGATGCGCTGAAGGCGCTCGCCGCCGCCGTCAACGACGACGTGCTGACGATGGTCACGCTGCCGCGGCTCGACGCGGCCACGCAAAAGTCCGCGTGGTTCACGGCGCTCGCCGATGCGGGCGTCGCGTTGAAGATCGACCCGGTCGAGCGCGCGCAGTTGCCGAACTGGGTCGGGCAGCGGCTCGCGGCCCAAGGTCAGCGCGTCGCGGCCGGCGAAGAAGGGCGGCGCGCGCTGGCGTTCATCGCCGAGCGGGTGGAAGGCAATCTGCTTGCCGCGCATCAGGAAATCCAGAAGCTCGGGCTGTTGTATCCGGCCGGCACGCTCAGCTTCGAACAGATTCATGACGCCGTGCTCAACGTCGCGCGTTACGACGTCTTCAAGCTGAACGAAGCGATGCTGGCGGGCGACGTCGGCCGCCTCGCGCGCATGCTCGATGGCCTGCGCGGCGAGGGCGAGGCGTCGGTGCTGGTGTTGTGGGCGGTCGTCGAAGAAGTGCGCACGCTGCTGCGGATCAAGCGCGGCGTCGCCGCCGGCAAGCCGCTCGCGATGCTGGTGCGCGAGAACCGCGTGTGGGGTCCGCGCGAGAGGTTGATCGGGCCGGCGCTGTCGCGCGTCACCGAAGGCGCGCTCGAGAAGGCGCTCGCTTTGGCGGCGCGGCTGGATCGGCAGGTGAAGGGTTTGTCCGGCAGCACGCCGGGCAATCATCGCAACGATCCGCCGCCCGATCCGTGGGACGGTCTCTTCGAACTCGCCATGACGGTGGCCGCGCCGAAAACCGTGCCGGTGCCGCCGCCGCGACCTCGGGCTGGCGCCGTGACGCCGGCGCGACGGCCGGCGTGAACCGAGGCGTGAAGGGCGCGTAGCGGCATTGGATCGCTTCGCGGAAGGTTGGGCAAATGCGGCGCCGTTAGCGTGTCGCGATGTGCTCCTCGAGCGCCGCGTTTGCCGCCCTGTTCGCCACCGTGTCGGCCAGCGCATTTGCCCGTTCAGACGCGCGCAGGTTCGACGCCGGCTACGCCGCCCACGCCGCTGTGCCGAGCAAAGCACCTGGACCGGACTTACAATCGTTTCTTCTTTCGCCAATCCTGCCAGTCCGCCGCACATCGACGTGCGCGGCACCACGAGAATGACCATGGATATCGACCAGTACATGACCGACCTCGGCCGACGCGCGCGCCAGGCTTCGCGCGCGATGGCACGAGCCGCGAGCGCGGCGAAGAACGCCGCGCTCGCGGCCGTCGCGCAGGCTATCGAGCGCGATGCCGCGCTGCTCAAGGAGGCCAATGCGCGTGACCTCGCGCGCGCCCGCGACAAAGGACACGACGCCGCGTTCATCGACCGTCTCACGCTGTCGGACAAAGCGTTGAACACGATGGTGGAAGGCTTGCGGCAGGTCGCGTCGCTGGCCGATCCGATCGGCGAGATCAGCAATCTGAAGTACCGGCCGAGCGGCATCCAGGTCGGCCAGATGCGTGTGCCGCTGGGAGTGATCGGCATCATCTACGAATCGCGTCCGAACGTGACGATCGACGCCGCGGCGCTGTGCCTCAAATCCGGCAACGCGACGATTCTGCGCGGCGGCTCGGAAGCGCTCGAATGCAACACCGCGCTGGCCAGGTTGATCGGCGAAGGGCTGCAAGCCGCCGGTTTGCCGCAGGACGCCGTGCAGGTGGTCGGCACGTCGGATCGCGCGGCGGTCGGCAAGCTGATCACGATGACCGAGTATGTGGACGTGATCGTGCCGCGCGGCGGCAAGAGCCTGATCGAGCGGTTGATCAACGAAGCGCGCGTGCCGATGATCAAGCACCTCGACGGCATTTGCCACGTGTATGTCGACGATCGCGCGGATCTCACCAAGGCGCTGAACGTCTGCGACAACGCGAAGACGCACCGCTATGGCACCTGCAACACGATGGAAACGCTGCTGGTCGCACGCGGCGTCGCGGCAGAGGTGCTGCCGCCGCTCGGCAAGCTGTATCGCGGCAAGGACGTCGAGCTGCGCGTGGACGCGGCGGCGCGCGCGGTGCTCGCGGACGCGGGTGTGGGTCCGCTCGTCGATGCCACCGAGGAAGACTGGCGCACCGAATACCTCGCGCCGGTGCTCGCGATCAAGGTGGTCGACGATCTCGACGCGGCGATCGATCACATCAACGCCTACAGCTCGCACCACACCGACGCGATCGTCACGGAAGACCACGATCGCGCGATGCGCTTCCTGCGCGAAGTGGATTCGGCGAGCGTGATGGTCAACGCGTCAACGCGTTTTGCCGACGGCTTCGAGTTCGGTCTGGGCGCGGAAATCGGCATTTCGAACGACAAGCTGCATGCGCGCGGCCCGGTCGGCCTGGAAGGCCTGACCTCGCTCAAATACGTCGTGCTGGGTCACGGCGAAGGCCGTCAGTAAGGCGGCATCATTTCTGGGCGCGGTCATAGGCAAGTGTGCCTGGCAGCGCCAGCCACAACGTTGCACGAGGACCGCTGATGCTTTGGGTAAAAACGTTTCACATCGTCCTGGTTGCCTCCTGGTTTGCCGGCCTGTTCTATTTGCCGCGCATCTTCGTCAATCTTGCGATGGAAACGGAACCCGCCGCTACCGCGCGCCTGCTGATCATGGCGCGCAAGCTGTTCCGCTTCATGACGCTCATCGCGGTACCGGCGCTGGTGTGCGGGCTGTGGCTGTGGCTCGTGGTCGGCATCGGCAGCGGGCAGGGCTGGATTCACGCGAAGGTCGGTGTGGTCGTGCTGCTGGTCATCTATCACGCGTATTGCGGCGTGCTGCTGCGGACTTTCGAGCGCGGCGAGAATCGTCGCTCGGACAAGTGGTATCGGATGTTCAATGAGTTGCCGGTGTTGGGGATGCTCGCGGCGGTCGCGTTGGTCGTGATCAAGCCGTTCTGATTCGGCGGTTGTCATACGCGGCACTGAACAACGAAGAAGGGCGGTTTGCCGGCTGATCGGCAAACCGCCCTTGTCGTTTATGGCGTGCTGCTTGCGAAGGAACCGCCGCGTTTTATCCGCGCGAATCCACTCTGCGCCGGTGAATCACCTCCTTGGTCTGCGCGAGCTTTTCCAGCAGTTCCGGTCCACGGCTGAGCGCCACGCCCACCGCCAGAATGTCGCCGATCGCCAGATGCGACACGCGCGAGGTCATCGGCGAAAAGATATCCGTGTCCTCGTCGACGTTCGCGAACAGGCCAACTGTCGCGAGGCGCGCCAGCGGCGAATTGCCGTGCGTAATCGCAATGACCTTCGCGCCCGCGTTGAGCGCGGCCTTCGCGGCGTCGATGATGTCGCGCGTGCGGCCGGTGTTCGAAATCGCGACCACGACGTCGCCTTCGGCCAATAGCGCCGCCGACATCAGAAACGTATGCGGGTCCGAATACGCGACGCTCGGCATGCCGAGCCGGAAGAACTTGTGCTGCACGTCGAGCGCGGCGATGCCCGAGCCGCCCGCGCCGTAAAACTCGATGCGCCGCGCTTGCGCCAGCATGTCGATCGCCGCCGCCACGCTGTCCGACGACAGATTGTTGCGCACCTGGATCAGCGCGCCGATGGTCCGGTCGAGCACCTTCGCGGCGACGCCCGGCGTCGGCTCGTCGGGGCGCACGTCGCGATAGACGGCGGGCACCTCGGCGGCAATGCCCTGGGCGAGCCTGATCTTGAACTCACGAAATCCCGAAAAGCCGAGCGCATGACAGAACCGCGCGATGGTCGGCTGGCTCACGCCCGCACGGGCGGCGACTTCGGTCATCGACAGGTCGAGCACCTCGCGCGGTGCTTCGATCACGTAATCGGCCAGCTTGCGCTCGGAGGGGCGCAACTGTTCGCGCATCTCTTCCACTTGGGACAGCATCATTGGAAAACTCGCACTATGCTGAGAATGCGTGGACTATATCTGATTGCATGAGAAGGTACAAAAACTACATATCCGGCTCTAGGTGTAATCCCTAGGTTTTTGTCGCTCAGCGCTTACCGGCTTCCAGTAAGGCGCAGCGCGACATGACCCAATGCCGCGGCGCAACAGGAAACGGCGTTGCGATCGTGTAGTTTTTCTACTAAGATGGCGTCGTCGGTTGATCCGACGCCCCCGCGATACCTACCTGGCAAAGTGCGCGCGCCTGCCGCCAGCGCCGAAGGAGCTCCGATGGTTTCCCCGCATTCGCAATTGTTGAAGGTCACGCGGCGCGTGATCGAGCGCAGCAAGCCCACCCGTGACGCGTATCTGGCCCGCATCCACCATGCGCAAGGCAAGTTCCCGGCGCGCGGCGCGCTCTCGTGCGCCAACCTGGCTCACGGTTTCGCCGGCCTCGAGGGCAACGACAAGCTCGTCATCAAGCAGATCCGCGAGCCGAACATCGGCATCGTGTCCTCGTACAACGAGATGCTGTCGGCCCACGCGCCGTACAAAAACTACCCGGACATCATCAAGCAGGCCGCGCGTGAAAACGGCGGTGTCGCGCAATTCGCGGGCGGCGTGCCGGCCATGTGCGACGGCATCACGCAGGGCAATGCGGGCATGGAACTGTCCCTGTTCTCGCGCGAAGTCATCGCGATGGGCACGGCGGTCGCGCTCACGCACAACATGTTCGACGCCGCGCTGTGCCTCGGCATCTGCGACAAGATCGTGCCGGGTCTGCTGATCGGCGCGCTGCAATTCGGCCATCTGCCGACCATCTTCGTGCCGGCCGGCCCGATGGCGAGCGGCCTGTCCAACGACGACAAAGCGAAGACGCGCCAGCAGTTCGCCACCGGCCAATGCGGCCGCGACGCGCTGCTCGAAGCGGAAGCGGCCGCCTACCACAGCCACGGCACCTGCACGTTCTACGGCACCGCGAACAGCAACCAGATGCTGATGGAAGTGATGGGCCTGCATCTGCCGGGTTCGGCCTTCGTGCATCCGCATACGCCGCTGCGCGACGCGCTGACCGCGCAGGCCGCGCGCCGCGTGCTCGATCTGACGGTGGAGCGCGGCAACTACATGCCGATCGGCCACGTGATCGACGAGAAGGCGGTGGTCAACGGCATCGTCGCGTTGCTGGCGACGGGCGGCTCGACCAACCACACGCTGCATCTGGTCGCGATTGCACGCGCAGCGGGCATCGTGATCGACTGGGACGACTTCGACACGCTGTCGCAAGTGGTGCCGCTGCTCGCGAAGATCTACCCGAACGGCAAGGCCGACGTGAATCACTTCCACGCGGCCGGCGGCGTCGCGTTCCTCGTGCGCAATCTGCTGGAAGGCGGTTTGCTGCACGACGACGTGAACACGGTCGCGGGCAAGGGGCTCGCGCATTACACCGAAGAGCCGAAGCTGCTCGACGGCAAACTGCAATGGGTGCCGGCCGTCGAGGCGAGCGCCGATACGGCGGTGCTGCGCGGCATCGACGAGCCGTTCCAGCCGGACGGCGGCTTGCGTCTGATGCAGGGCAAGCTCGGCCGCGGCGTGATCAAGATTTCGGCGGTGGCGGCGGCGCATCGCAAGGTGAAGGCGCCGGCGATCGTGTTCGATTCGCAGGAAGCGGTGCAGGAGGCGTTCGACAAAGGCGAGCTGAAGCGCGATTTCATCGCCGTGGTGCGCTTCCAGGGCGCGCGCGCAAACGGTATGCCCGAGCTGCATCGTTTGACGCCGCTGCTCGGTGTGTTGCAGGATCAGGGTTTTCATGTCGCATTGGTGACGGACGGCCGCATGTCCGGCGCGTCGGGCAAGGTGCCGGCGGTGATCCATCTGTCGCCGGAAGCATTGCTGCAAGGCCCGATCGGCAAGGTGCGCACGGGCGACATGCTGGTGATCGACGCCGAAGCGGGCGTGCTCGACATCGAGATCGACGCGGCCGAATGGGCGGCGCGCCCGAACGCCGAGCCGCTGCATCAGGCGGAAAACGAAGTCGGCTTCGGCCGCGAACTGTTTGGCGTCTTCCGCGCGGCGGCGGCGCCGGCGGAGCAAGGCGCGTCGGTGTTCGGCAAGATGGTGGGTGAAGACGCAATCTCGCACGCTACCCCGCACGCAGATCGGCATGCAACGCATCACGGTGCCGCGGCCAAAGCGCATACCGACAAACACACAAGCACCACGCAAGCCAGCTAAGTGCTGCAGAAACAAGGAGTCTGACTATGACGTCGAAAACAGTAAGCGATATCGTGCGCCTCGGCCCGGTGATTCCGGTGCTCGCGTTCGACTCGGTCGAACAGGGCGAACACGTGTCGCGCGCGCTGCATGCGGGCGGCGTGAAGGTGCTGGAAATCACGTTGCGCACGGCGGCCGGCCTCGAAGCGATCGAGCGCGCGAGCCAGTTGGCCGAGGACATCGTGGTCGGCGTCGGCACGATCACGAAGCCGGAGCACTGCGCGCAGGCGAAGAAAGCGGGCGCACAGTTCGGCGTGTCGCCGGGTTTGACGAAGGACATGCACAAGGCCGCGCAGGATGCGGGCTTGCCGCTGCTGCCGGGCGTGATGACGCCCACCGACATCATCACGGCGCTGGAGCTCGGCTACGAGATCGTGAAGTTTTTCCCGGCGCAGCAAGCCGGCGGCGTGCCGATGCTGCAGGCATTCCACGGCCCGTTCCCGACGCTGAAGTTCTGCCCGACCGGCGGCATTACGGCCGAAACGGCGCCGCATTTCCTGTCGTTGCCGAACGTGGTGTGCGTAGGCGGTTCTTGGCTCACGCCGAAGGCCGCGCTGGCCGCGCAGAACTGGGATGAAGTCACGCGTCTCGCGCGAGCCGCCAGCCAGTTGGCCGCGCCGGCCCACTAAAAGCCGCGCGCACAACAAGCCGCCCCGCAGCGGTGACATGCAAAAGAGCCTCGTCGATACAGCCGCCCGGCTGTCGCGCCGAGGCTTCTTTGCGATTTGCATAGCGGATTCACGCGCGCTATCAGGAAACAAACAGTAAAATTCAGCGTCCGCGCGGTCAGCCGGGTTCTCCGGCACCGCACAGGCCGCCGTGAGACGAAGTGCTGACCGTGTTCCGCACTCAGAATCAATAACGCAAAGGAGGAGCTTCATGGAAGCTGTTCACGGCAGCATGCTGCTGGTTTACGGGGTAGTCGCGATCGTCTTGCTGATCTTGCTGATCACGCGCTACAAGGTTTATCCGTTCCTTGTTCTCATCATGGTGTCGCTGCTGCTCGGCCTCGTCGCCGGCATGCCGATGGCCACCATCGTCAAATCGTTCGAAACGGGTAACGGCAACACACTTGGGCACATCGCGGTCGTGGTCGGTCTCGGCACGATGCTCGGCAAGATGATGGCCGAATCGGGCGGCGCCGAGCGCATCGCCACCACGTTGATCAACTTCTTTGGCGAGAAGAACATCCACTGGGCGATGATGGTCGTCGCGATCATCGTCGGCTTGCCGGTGTTCTTCGAGGTCGGTTTCGTGCTGCTGATTCCGATCGCGTTCAACGTCGCGAAGCGCACCAACAAATCGCTGCTGCTGGTCGGCTTGCCGATGGTCGCGGGTCTGTCCGTCGTGCACGGGCTCTTGCCGCCGCACCCGGCCGCGATGCTCGCGGTGCAGGCGTATCACGCGGATATCGGCAGGACCATCGCCTATGGGTTGATCGTCGGTGTGCCGACCGCGATCATCGCCGGTCCGCTGTTCGCGCTGCTGGTCAGCCGCTATATCAAGCTGCCGAAGGAAAATGCGCTCGCCGCGCAATTTCTCGGCCATGACAATGGCGGCAACGGCGCCAACGCAAAAGCCGGCGCGGCGCCGAAGCGCGAATTGCCGAGCTTCGGCATCACGCTGTTCACGATCTTGCTGCCGGTGCTTCTGATGCTGATCGGCAGCTGGGCCGATCTGATCTCCACGCCGAAGACCCTGCCGAACGATCTGCTGCGCTTCTTCGGCAACTCGGACGTCGCGCTGTTGACGGCCGTGCTCGTCAGCTTCTGGACCTTCGGCGCGAGCCGCGGCTTTACGCGCGAACAGATCCAGAAGTTCTGCGGCGAATGTCTCGCGCCGATCGCGGGCATCACGCTGATCGTCGGCGCGGGCGGCGGTTTCGGCCGCGTGCTGATGGATAGCGGCATTTCGAAGGAAATCGTCAATGTGGCAACTTCCGTGCATATGTCGCCGCTGCTGTTCGGCTGGCTGGTCGCGGCGCTGATCCGTCTCGCGACCGGTTCTGCCACGGTGGCGATGACCACCGCCTGCGGCATCGTCGCGCCGATCGCGGCGGCGGGCGCGGTGCAGGTCAAGCCGGAATTGCTGGTGCTCGCCACCGGTTCGGGCTCGCTGATCTTCTCGCACGTGAACGACGGCGGCTTCTGGCTGATCAAGGAGTACTTCGGTATGACGGTGGGGCAGACCTTCAAGACATGGTCGCTCCTCGAGACCATCATCTCGCTGATGGGTTTGGGCTTGACCTTCGCGCTCGCGGCGGTCCTGTAAGGAAGTAAGGAGTTTTTGATGATTTTGATCGCAATGGGCGTGTCGGGCGCCGGCAAGACGAGAATTGGCGAAATGCTGGCGGAGCGCCTGCACTGCGCGTTCACCGACGGCGACGCGTTCCACAGCGCCGCCAACAAGGAGAAGATGCACCAGGGCATTCCGCTCACCGACGAAGACCGTTGGCCGTGGCTGAAAACCATCCGCGCTGCGATCGAAGACAAGCAGAAGGCAGGCGAGACGGCGGTGTTCACGTGTTCGTCGCTCAAGCGCTCGTATCGCGACATCCTGCGCGAGGGCGACAAGGACGTGTGCTTCGTCTACCTGAAGGGATCGCGCAAGGTGCTCGAAGAGCGTCTGACTACGCGCACCGGGCACTTCTTCGATCCGTCGCTGCTGCAAAGCCAGCTCGACACGCTCGAAGAGCCGGGCGCGGACGAGGCGATCACGGTGAGCATCGAACTGTCGCCGGAAGAGATCGTCGACGACGTGTTGAAGCAGGTCGAGGCGCGGTGAGCTTGCGCTAGCTCATTCGCTCGTCGTTGTAGAGACGAAAAAAAGGCCGCTCCTCGGAGCGGCTTTTTTATGCCCGCCTCGCGCGTCACGAGGCGGGCTTGCATCGAGCGGCGAATCAGCCGATGCGCTTCGCCAGTTCGACTGCTTTGCCGATATACGAACCCGGCGTCATCGCGAGCAGGCGGTCTTTCGCGTCCTGCGCAATCGCGAGGCCGTTCACGAAGGTTTGCAGCGCTTCACGCGTGATGCCCTTGCCGCGCGTCAGTTCCTTCAACTGCTCGTACGGGTTCTCGATGCCGTAGCGGCGCATCACCGTTTGCACCGGCTCGGCCAGCACTTCCCAGCAGTTGTCGAGGTCTTCGTTCAGACGCTGCGCGTTCACTTCGAGCTTGTCGAGGCCGCGGATCAGCGAGTCGTACGCGAGCAGCGAGTAACCGAACGCGACGCCGATGTTGCGCAGCACCGTCGAATCGGTCAAATCGCGCTGCCAGCGCGACACCGGCAGCTTGTCGGCCAGATGGCGCAGCGTGGCGTTCGCGAGACCGAGGTTGCCTTCGGAGTTTTCGAAGTCGATCGGGTTGACCTTGTGCGGCATCGTCGACGAACCGATTTCGCCGGCCTTGGTGCGCTGCTTGAAGTAGCCGACCGAGATGTAGCCCCACACGTCGCGGTCCAGATCCAGCAGGATCGTGTTCGCGCGCGAAACGGCGTCGAACAGTTCGGCCATATAGTCGTGCGGCTCGATCTGGATCGTATACGGATTGAACGTGAGCTTCAGACGCTGCTCGACCACTTCGCGCGAGAACGCTTCCCAGTCGAACTCCGGATACGCGGACAGGTGCGCATTGAAGTTGCCGACCGCGCCGTTCATCTTGCCGAGCAGTTCGACCTTCGCGATACGGTCGATCGCACGTTCGAGGCGCGCGGCGACGTTGGCCATTTCCTTGCCGAGCGTGGTCGGGCTGGCCGGCTGGCCGTGCGTGCGCGACAGCATCGGTTGAGCGGCGTGAGCATGTGCCAGCGCGACGAGGCGCTGATGCACCGAGCGCAGCGCCGGCAGGATCACGTGTTCGCGCGCGCCGGCCAGCATCAGGCCGTGCGACGTGTTGTTGATGTCTTCCGAGGTGCACGCGAAGTGGATGAACTCGCTCGCGCGTTCCAGTTCTTCCTGACCCTTGACCGATTCCTTCAGCCAGTACTCGACCGCTTTCACGTCGTGATTCGTTACGCGTTCGATGTCCTTGATGCGCGCGGCGTCGTGCGCGGTGAAGCGCTCGGCCAGTTGCAGCAGGAATTGCTCGGACGCTTCGGAAAAGCGCGGCACTTCGGCGAAGCCGGCGCGCGACAGCGCGATCAGCCAGTGAATTTCAACCGTCACGCGATTGCGCATGAAGGCGGCTTCCGAGAGCCAGTCGCGCAGGGCTTCGGTTTTCGACGCATAGCGGCCGTCGAGCGGGGAGAGCGCGTTGAGCGCGAACAGGGTGTCGGGGCGGGTGTCGGACATGATGGGGGCCGGGTCGAAGCGTTGAGCGCTCAGAGAGCGGATCGGGAACGGAGGGAACCGCGAATTTTACCACTGTGCGGGTGGCTGGCCGTTGGCGGCCGCGAATTTGCCGCGCGTGAGGCTGCGAGGCGCGGGGCGCGGCGCGCGGCGTCTTTGCATGCTGGTCGCTATCTTCCGCTGCGTGAGCGCGGCACGCCGACCCGCGACCTGGCTCGTCACGCTAGAGGCAGATCCAAAGCGAAAGCCAAAGCCGCGCCTCGACCCGCAGCGCCACGCTGGGCCCGCGCCGCTAGAATGCTGTCTTCTTCCTCTCGCCCGGCAGCACACTCCGCATGGAACTGAAATGGCTCGAAGACTTCGTTTCGCTCGCGGAAACGCGTAGTTTCAGCCGCTCGGCCGAACTGCGCCACGTCACGCAACCGGCGTTTTCACGGCGCATCCAGGCGCTCGAAGGGTGGCTCGGCACGGAACTGATCGACCGTTCGGTTTATCCGACGCGGCTCACGGCGGCCGGCCAGGTGTTCAACGAGCAGGCGCTCGCGATGCTGTCGCAATTCCACGAGGCGCGCGCGCTGCTGCGCGGCCATACGGCGACGCCTCAGGCGACCATCGAGTTTGCCGTGCCGCATACGCTGTCGCTCACCTATTTCCCGCGCTGGCTGCAACGCATCGAAGCGCAGATGGGCCCGATCCATACGCGGCTGCGGGCGTTGAACGTGCACGACGCGGCGTTGTCGCTGGTGGAAGGCGGCTGCGATCTGATGATGGGTTACCACCACCCGAGCCATCCGGTCGCGCTCGATCCGGCCCGCTACGACATGCTCACGCTCGGCAACGAGCCGATCAGCCCGTTCTCGGCGCCGGGCCGCGCCGGCCGGCCGCGGCACACGTTGCCGGGCACGGCCGAGGCGCCCGCGCCGTATCTGTCCTACACGCCGAACGCGTATCTGGGACGCATGACCGAAGTGATCCTCGCGAACGCGCCCGAGCGTCTGTACCTGGACCGGCTGTACGAGACCGACATGGCCGAAGGGCTCAAGGCGATGGCGTTGGCCGGCCACGGCATCGCGTTTCTGCCGCACAGCGCGGTGGAAGACGCGGTCGCCGACGGCAAGCTGATTCGCCTCGATCGTGCGACACGCGGCACGCCGGAAGGGCAGCTCACGCTGAGCATGGAGATTCGCCTGTACCGCGACAAGCTCGCGGCGAAAAGCGACGATGCGCGGCAGATACTCGTGCGGCAATTGTGGGAGGTAGTGTCGGCGGAACTGGGGCAGCACGCAGCATAAAAGGGAACCACGGGGAACCGCGCAGCATAAAAGTGAACCGCGGGGAACCGCGAAACCTGCGCCGCCACGACGTGAATTTGCCGCTTTCCGAAGGTTATGCAAAAAAAACATAATCGGATAAGGAAACGGCATTGGATTTCATAACGACGTTTTTCGACAATGCACGCATTCGATCAACGCCGGAGCGTTCATGTCTTCCCAGCAGCAAGCCGCCCAAGCAGCCCAATCCGCAGCATCGTTGCAGTCCGTTCCCTCCTACCTCAACAGCGAAGACCTCGGCCCCTGGGGCAACTATCTGCGCCAGGTCGACCGCGTCGCGCCGTACCTCGGCTCGCTGTCGCGCTGGCTCGAAACCCTCAAGCGCCCGAAGCGCATCCTGATCGTCGACGTGCCCATCGAACTCGATAACGGCACCGTCGCGCACTTCGAAGGCTATCGCGTGCAGCACAACGTGTCGCGCGGTCCGGGCAAAGGTGGCGTGCGTTATCACCAGGACGTGACGCTGTCGGAAGTGATGGCGCTGTCCGCGTGGATGTCGGTCAAGAACGCGGCCGTGAACGTGCCGTACGGCGGCGCGAAGGGCGGCATCCGCGTCGATCCGCGCACGCTCTCGCGGGGCGAACTGGAGCGCATGACGCGCCGCTACACGAGCGAGATCGGCATCATCATCGGACCGAATACCGACATTCCCGCGCCGGACGTGAACACGAACGAGCAGATCATGGCGTGGATGATGGACACGTACTCGATGAACCAGGGCCAAACGGCCACGGGTGTGGTGACCGGCAAGCCGATCACGCTCGGCGGTTCGCTGGGCCGCCGCGAGGCGACGGGCCGCGGCGTGTTCGTGGTGGGCTGCGAAGCGGCACGCCGCATCGGCTTCGATATCGAAGGCGCGCGCATCGCCGTGCAGGGCTTCGGCAACGTCGGCGGGATTGCCGCGCGGCTGTTCCAGGAAGCGGGCGCGAAGGTGGTCGCGGTGCAGGATCACACCGGTTCGCTGTACAAATCGACCGGCATCGATGCGGGCGCATTGCTCGAACACGTCGCGAAGACGGGCGGCGTGGGTGGTTTCGCTGAAGCGGACGCCGTAACCAACGAGGAATTCTGGACCATCGAATCGGACATCCTGATTCCGGCTGCATTGGAAAACCAGATCACCGAGAAGAACGCCGGCAAGATCAGGACCAGAATCGTCGTGGAAGGCGCCAATGGCCCGACCACCACGGCGGCCGACGACATCCTGCACGATCGCGGCATTCTCGTGATTCCGGACGTGGTGGCCAACGCGGGCGGCGTGACGGTGTCCTATTTCGAATGGGTGCAGGACTTCTCGAGCTTCTTCTGGACCGAGGACGAGATCAACCAGCGTCTGGAGCGCGTGATGCGTGAGGCATTTGCCGCGGTATGGCAGGTGTCGAGCGAACAGAACGTGTCGGTGCGGACCGCGGCGTTTATCGTCGCTTGTAAGCGGATTCTGCAAGCACGCGAAATGCGCGGCCTGTATCCCTGATTTACGTTTGAACGGCGAGTGCGCTACCCTGCGGATTCGCCGGCAATTTTTGCTTTAACGCGGTCCACGAGACGGCGTGTCGTACCCGGCGGGCGGCATCGGATCGATGCCGCCCGCCTTTGCATATCCGGAGCCGGTCCGCGGATCGGTCCAAGGCGTCCCACGCCCTTAGCGGCGCGCGCGCAACAACATGGTTTATAGCCATACTTTCAGAATAATTACTTTGCTAAACTGGCGCCGGTTCTTGCCAAGGAGATCACCACATGAAGGTTAAAAAAGCTGCGCTGCTGCTCGCGACTCTCGGACTGTTTACGGTTGGCGCGCAGGCGCAAGACGCGGGTACGCTGAAGAAGATCAAGGACACGGGCGTCATTTCGCTGGGTCATCGCGAATCGTCCATCCCGTTCTCGTACTACGACGACAAGCAGAATGTCATCGGCTACTCGCAGGAATTCGCCATGAAAGTGGTGGAGGCCGTCAAGCAGAAGCTGAACATGCCTAACCTCAAGGTGAAGCTGATTCCGGTGACGTCGCAAAACCGTATCCCGCTGGTGCAGAACGGCACGGTGGACATCGAATGCGGCTCGACCACGAATAACCTCGAGCGCCAGCAACAGGCCGCGTTCTCGAACACGATCTTCGTGATCGGCACCCGCATGATGACCAAGAAGGACTCCGGCATCAAGGATTGGGCGGACCTGAAGGGCAAGACGGTGGTCACGACCGCCGGTACCACCTCCGAGCGCCTGCTTCGCAAGATGAACCAGGACAAGAGCATGGGCATGAACATCATCAGCGCGAAGGACCACGGCGAGTCGTTCCTGACGCTGTCGACGGGCCGCGCCGCGGCGTTCATGATGGACGACGCACTGCTCGCGGGCGAACGCGCGAAGTCGAACAACCCGGGCGATTTCGTGATCGTCGGCACGCCGCAATCGCGTGAAGCGTACGGCTGCATGATGCGCAAGAACGATCCGGAGTTCAAGAAGGTCGCCGACGACGCGATCGCCAAGGTCCAGACTTCGGGCGAAGCCGATGCGATCTACAAGAAGTGGTTCGAATCGCCGATTCCGCCGAAGGGCCTGAACCTGAACTTCCCGCAAAGCGACGATATGCGGGCGCTGTTCAAGAATCCGAATGACAAGGCAATCGATTAACCTCAGGTGTTTTTTGAAACGCTGAACGAAACGGAAGGAGCCACGCGCTTCTTCCGTTTCTTTTTGCTGGAGTCTTGGTCATGTCATATCACTGGAACTGGGGCATTCTGCTGAGTCCGGTCTCCACCGGCGAGCCGACCACCTATCTGGGCTGGTTGTTCTCGGGCCTCTGGGTGACGATCACCGTGTCGCTGGCGGCATGGGTGATCGCGCTGATCGTCGGCTCGCTGTTTGGCGTGCTGCGCACGGTGCCGAACAAGTGGGCGTCGGGCATCGGCACGGTCTACGTCGCGATTTTCCGTAACATTCCGCTGATCGTGCAGTTCTTCATCTGGTATCTGGTGATACCGGAGCTGCTGCCCGTGTCGATGGGCAACTGGTTCAAGCAACTGCCGCCAGGCGCGCAGTTCTTCTCGTCGTCGATCATCTGTCTCGGGCTGTTCACTTCCGCGCGCGTGTGCGAGCAGGTGCGCTCGGGCATCAACGCGTTACCGCGCGGCCAGCGCGCCGCGGGTCTCGCGGTGGGCTTCACGCAATGGCAGACGTATCGCTATGTGCTGCTGCCGGTCGCGTACCGGATCATCGTGCCGCCGCTCACGTCCGAATTTCTGAACATTTTCAAGAACTCGGCAGTGGCTTCGACGATCGGTCTGCTGGATCTGTCCGCGCAGGCGCGTCAGCTGGTCGACTACACGTCACAGACCTATGAGTCGTTCATCGCGGTCACGGTGGCGTATATGCTGATCAACCTGGTCGTGATGCAACTGATGCGCTGGGTCGAAGCCAGAGCCCGGTTGCCCGGCTATATCGGAGGCAAGTGATGCACCATTTCGACTGGAGCGGTATTCCGGGCGCACTGCCTACGCTGTGGACCGGCGCCATCGTCACCTTCAAGATCACATTGATCGCGATCGTGTTCGGCATCGTCTGGGGCACCATTCTCGCGATGCTGCGGTTGTCGTCGTTCAAACCCTTCGAGTGGTTCGCGAAGGGGTACGTAACGATCTTCCGTTCGATCCCGCTGGTGATGGTGCTGCTGTGGTTCTTCCTGATCGTGCCGCAAGTGCTGCAGAACGTGCTCGGGCTGTCGGCGGATATCGACATTCGCCTTGCCTCGGCCATGGTCGCGTTCTCGCTGTTCGAGGCGGCGTACTATTCGGAGATCATCCGCGCCGGCATTCAGGCGGTGCCGCGCGGCCAGGTCAACGCGGCGTTCGCGCTCGGCATGAACTACGCGCAGGCGATGCGCCTGATCGTGCTGCCGCAGGCGTTCCGTGCGATGGTGCCGCTGCTGCTCACGCAGGGTATCGTGCTGTTTCAGGATACGTCGCTCGTCTACGTGATCAGCCTCGCCGACTTCTTCCGCACCGCCACGAATATTGGCGACCGTGACGGTACGAATGTCGAGATGGTACTGTTCGCGGGCGCGTGTTATTTCGTGATCTGTGTGGTCGCGTCGAGCCTCGTCAAAGGTCTTCAGAAAAAGGTCGCAAGATGATCTCTATCAAGAATGTTTCGAAGTGGTACGGTCAGTTTCAAGTGCTGACCGACTGCACGACGGAAGTCAAAAAGGGTGAAGTGGTGGTGGTGTGCGGGCCGTCGGGCTCGGGCAAGTCCACGCTGATCAAAACCGTGAACGGCCTCGAACCGTTCCAGAAGGGCGAGATCGTCATCAACGGCCAGTCGCTGACGGACAAGAAAACCAATCTGTCGAAGCTGCGTTCGAAGGTCGGCATGGTGTTCCAGCACTTCGAGCTGTTCCCGCATCTGTCGATCGTGCAGAACCTGACGCTCGCGCAGGTGAAGGTGCTCGGCCGCTCGAACGATGAAGCCACCGCGAAGGGGCTGAAGCTGCTCGATCGAGTCGGCTTGCGTGCGCATGCGGACAAGTTCCCGGGGCAATTGTCGGGCGGTCAGCAGCAGCGCGTGGCGATTGCGCGCGCGTTGTCGATGGACCCGATCGCGATGCTGTTCGACGAACCGACTTCCGCGCTCGATCCGGAGATGATCAACGAAGTGCTCGACGTGATGGTCGAACTCGCGCAGGAAGGCATGACCATGATGTGCGTCACGCACGAAATGGGCTTCGCGAAGAAGGTCGCGCACCGCGTGATCTTCATGGACAAGGGCTTGATCGTCGAGGACGACCGCAAGGAAGACTTCTTCGCCAATCCGAAGTCGGATCGTGCGAAGGATTTTCTGGCGAAGATCCTGCACTGAGGTTCGTGCGCGGGCCGGCCGGTGCAGGCTGGCTCGTGCGGACCGAAAAAAAGCCGCTCTTTGGAGGCGGCTTTTTTTTTGCTGGTGCGCGTGCGATCAGTTGTTCAGGACCCGAAGGCCGCGGCGTCATCTGCCGCTTCGAGGTCGGCTTCGCTGTCGTCGGCCATGATTCCGGTCCCAGCGGTTGAGGCTGCAATCGTGGTGGCGGAGGCCGACGCATCCAGCGCGGGATTGCGCAGCTTCTCCAGCACCGATGCCGGCACCGGCACGTTGATGTGGCCGATCACATCGCCATGCTGGAACATCATCAGATCGCCCGGCTCGAATGCGCTCCAGACTTCGTTGTCGGTCAGCGGCTTGGTGGCAATGACCGCGACGCGGTCTTCAGGCGTCGTGTACTTGGCGAAGTCGATCGACACGTCCGCGTCGACCAGATGCGCGGTGGAAAACGGCCAGCACCGCACGATGTAGTGCAAATGCGTCGAGCAATGCGCGAACAGCGCCTGGCCGTTAGACATCAGAAAATTGAACACGCCGAACTGCGTGATTTCACGCGTGAGCGCTTCGAGCGTGACGAACAGTTCGTCGAGCGGCGGCTGCTGCGCGCCCGGAAACGCCTTGCGCAACCCTTCGAGCAACGCGCAGAAAGCGAGTTCGCTGTCGGTCGTGCCGACCGGCTGATACACGCCCGACAGTTGCGGCGCATAGTCTTGCAGATCGCCGTTGTGCGCGAAGATCCAGTGACGCCCCCACAGTTCACGCATGAACGGGTGACAGTTTTCGAGCAGGATGTGCCCTTGCGTCGCCTTGCGGATATGGGCGATGGTGTTCTTCGATTTGATCGGATAACGCTTGACCATCTCGGCGATCGGCGAGGTGGCCGACGATTGATGGTCGATGAACAGGCGGCAGGCTTTGTCCTCGAAGAAGGCGATCCCCCAGCCGTCGGCATGGTGATCGGTGACGCCGCCGCGCGCCGCAAAGCCGGTGAACGAGAACGTGACGTCCGTCGGCGCGGCGCAGTTCATTCCGAGAAGTTGGCACATGTTGCGGGTAAGCCTGTGAACGGGGCGAGCCGTTACAATGATGACTTTCCAAGCATATCACCGAGCCAGAAACGCCAAATAGCGAAATTGACGTGTGTTCGGGCCGCAACAGGGCGGTTTGACCGGGTCGATTGGCTTTTGTCGCCGAGTCTCGTTGCCCTTTTTGCCATGACCGCTTCCAACGTTTCCCTCGATTCCATCACGCTCGCCCGTCCCGACGACTGGCACCTGCACGTTCGCGACGGCGCGATGCTGGCCGCCGTCCTGCCGGACACCGCGCGCCAGTTCGGCCGCGCGATCATCATGCCGAACCTGAAGCCGCCGGTCACGACCACCGCCATGGCGCAGGCGTACCGGGAGCGGATCGTCGCCGCGATCCCCGCAGGCGCGAAGTTCGAACCGCTGATGACGCTGTACCTGACCGACAACACGCCGCCTGACGAAATCCGCCGGGCGCGCGAGAGCGGCTTCGTGCATGGTGTGAAGTTGTATCCGGCGGGTGCGACCACCAACTCGGACGCGGGCGTCACCGACATCATGAAGTGCGCGAAAACGCTCGAAGCGATGCAGGAAGTGGGCATGCCGCTGCAGGTGCACGGCGAAGTGACGGATTCGTCGATCGACCTGTTCGACCGCGAGAAGGTGTTCATCGACCGTGTGATGACGCCGCTGCGCCGCGCGTTTCCGGCGCTGAAGGTCGTGTTCGAGCACATCACGACGAAAGACGCGGTCGACTACATCCGTGAGGCCGGCGTCGCGCCGGAGCTGCTCGGTGCGACGATCACCGCGCACCATCTGCTGTACAACCGCAACGCGATCTTCCAGGGCGGCATTCGTCCGCATTACTACTGCTTGCCGGTGTTGAAGCGCGAGACGCACCGGGTGGCGCTGGTCGAAGCGGCGACATCGGGAAATCCGCGCTTCTTCCTCGGCACAGATAGCGCCCCGCATCCGAAGGGTTTGAAGGAGCACGCGTGCGGTTGCGCGGGCTGCTATACGGCGCTGCATGCGCTGGAGCTTTACACGGAAGCATTCGACAAAGCCGGCGCGCTGGACAGGCTCGAAGGCTTTGCGAGCTTCTTCGGCGCGGATTTCTACAGCCTGCCGCGCAATGCGGAGCAGGTCACGCTGCGTCGCGAGGAATGGACGTTGCCGGCCGAACTGCCGGTCGGCGATACGCCGGTGGTGCCGCTGCGCGGCGGGGAGTCGATCGGTTGGCGTCTGGTTTGAGCTTGAGCTAGATGCAGGTGCAAGACGCGGGGCAGGCAGAAGGGCAGCAGGCGGGGCCGCAAGCCGGCTTCGCGGTGATCGACTGGTCGAAGCCTTGGTTCGCGCCCTTCGGCGGCCGCGGCCGACGCTGGCAGCAGGCCGCGCTGACGAGCTACGCCGCGTTGCTCGCCGAAATGAACGCCGAGGCCGCCGAAATGCGGCAGACCACAGGGCGCGGCCAGCGCCTCGCGTTCATCGCGCAGGACGATTTGCCGCCCGGCGCAGCGTACGAAGCGCACATCGCGTCGACCGGCTGCGTGCCGACGCGCCATAATCTGCACGACTTCTTCAACGGCTCGATGTGGTTTGCGTTTCCGCGCATCAAGGCGGCGCTGAACGCGCGGCAGTCGGCGGCCATCGACGTGTTGGGCGTCGGCCCGACCCGTGGTGGCGTGCGCGACACGCTGACCTTGTTCGATGAGAACGCATTGCTGTTCGCGTGCGCCGATCCCGGTTTGAGCGCTGCGCTGCGCGGCTTCGACTGGCGGACCCTGCTCGTGACCCGGCGCGAGGCGTGGGGTTCGAGCTGCGAAGTGCGCTGCTTCGGCCACGCGTTGCTCGAAAAATTGATCGCCCCGTTCAAGGGCTGCACGGGGCATGCGTGGATCGTCGACGTGCCGCCCTCGTACTTCGAATGGAATGCCGCGGCGCGCGATGCATGGCTCGATGAATCGGTCAGCGCAGCGCTGCTCGACACCGACGCGTTGACGAGCCGCATGTTCGCACCGCTGCCGGTGCTGGGCATTCCGGGCTGGTGGCCCGAGAACGACTCGCCCGTGTTTTACGACGACGCGTCCGTGTTTCGCGCGGGGCGGCGCACCCGTCTGGCCTAGGCCTCTGAAGGTTTCGTGCGGGGTCGTGCCGCACGGGCCCACCCTCGCTACGGCGGCCTGTCCGAATCCCACGCTGCCCTCTTTCTTGGCCATTCGGCTATTTCAAGCGTCGAAACGGCTCGTCTTCCGCGCAGGTGTTAAAATTCGCCGCAGCAAAGCAGGCCAGGCAGTCGCGGCCTTGGCGGCTTCGGCCAAAGAGGGCGAGGAAAGTCCGGACTCCACAGGGCAGGGTGATGGCTAACGGCCATCCGTGGCAACACGCGGAACAGGGCAACAGAAAGCAAACCGCCGATGGCCCGGCGCAAGTCGGGATCAGGTAAGGGTGAAACGGTGCGGTAAGAGCGCACCGCGGCTGCTGCAAGGCAGACCGGCACGGTAACCTCCACCCGGAGCAATTCCAAGTAGGCAGGCGCGCATCTTCGAGATGCAGGACGGGGCCCCCGTCTCGTCTGCGGGTAGGAAGCTTGAGCGCGTCAGTAATGGCGCGCCTAGAGGAATGGCTGCCACGCGCGTCGCGTTTTCGGACGTTGCGCGTGCACAGAATCCGGCTTATCGGCCTGCTTTGCCACCCAACAAGAAATGCCGGCGTCCGTGAGGACGCCGGCATTTTCATTTGCTGCGCGCAATTCGTGCGTAAGGCGGGTGCAGCGGCGCCAGGCCTGGCAGTCCGCTGCCGCGCTCAGTTCGCCACGATGTCGAACGAGTGCGTGAGTTCGGCGGTCTTGGCGATCATGATCGACGCCGAGCAGTATTTGTCGTGCGACAGATTGATCGCGCGCTCGACGGTGGCGGGGTTCAGGTTCTTGCCCGTCACGGTGAAATGGAAATGGATTTTGGTGAACACCTTCGGATCTTCACTGGCGCGCTCGGCCTTCAGCGTGACCGAGCAGCCGGCAATTTCCTGGCGGCTCTTCTTCAGAATCATCACGACGTCGTAGGCGGTGCAGCCGCCCGTGCCGAGGAGAACCATCTCCATCGGACGCGGCGCGAGATTGCGGCCGCCGCCTTCAGGCGCGCCGTCCATCGCAACCAGATGACCGCTCCCCGTCTCGGCCGCAAACGCCATCCCGTCCTGCCCCATCCAGCTTACTTTGCATTCCATGCTGTGCTCCACCGCGCTTCGCTAATATCGAGAGGGCATTGTAGCCCGCGCTCTGCGGATCCGCCCGAGGCGACTTCCGTCGAAACATATGCGGGATGGCCGCTTGTGTGTTGCGGTGCGGCATGTTTAGCCGGGTCGGGAATTCCCTGGAGCGTTTAGGGGTTTTACTCTAGAAGATGTTCGCCGGCTGTGGCCGGCAGGACGGCTTAGTGTTTGATCTAAAAGGAAATTTGCGAGCGATGAGGGCGATCGCCGGAATGTCACAATGTGAAATCGCATTTCGCAATGCAAATGTTCTTGCGTCGCACAAGGGTGACTCATATAATCCATTCCATCGTTGCAGCAGTTCTGCAACTCCGCTGTCTCCTCCACCTCCTCCTTTGGTGGATTAAACCCGAACCAATCGTTCGGGTTTTTTTTCGCCTGCGGCAAGCGCGGACCTATCCCGCGCCAAGGCCAATTCCGGGCGGCAAAGGCTCGAAATAACCACTGTCGCTGACCGGATCGGCCGCCCGGTTTCGTCAAACTCCGGTACGTTTTGACTTGCCGTAGGAAATTCCTTTATAATTCAGGGCTTTTCCGCATCCGCGCCCGCGGAGGAAGAACCAGGGAGAGCCTGCACGCGCCTCGATGCGCACATTACAAGCAGGAAAAAACACATTGGGCGCAGCAATTTTTTTGGATCGATCATGAAGACGTTTTCCGCAAAAGCCCATGAGGTGACGCGCGAATGGTACGTGATTGACGCGACGGATAAGGTTCTCGGGCGTGTCGCCAGCGAAGTGGCACACCGTCTTCGCGGCAAGCACAAGCCTGAATTCACTCCCCACGTCGACACCGGTGATTTCATCATCGTTATCAACGCCGGCAAGCTGAAGGTCACGGGCAACAAGGCTACTGACAAGAAGTACTATCGCCACTCGGGTTACCCGGGCGGTATCTATGAAACGACGTTCGGCAAGATGCAGGAACGCTTCCCGGGCCGCGCGCTCGAGAAAGCGGTCAAGGGCATGCTGCCGAAGGGCCCGCTCGGCTACGCGATGATCAAGAAGCTGAAGGTCTACGCTGAAGCAACGCATCCGCATTCGGCGCAACAGCCGAAAGCGCTCGAGATCTAAGGGGAGCCCACATGATCGGTAACTGGAATTACGGCACGGGCCGCCGCAAGAGCGCCGTCGCACGTGTGTTCATCAAGGCAGGCAAGGGCGACATCGTTGTGAACGGCAAGCCTATCGCCGATTACTTCTCGCGCGAAACGTCGCTGATGATCGTGCGTCAGCCGCTGGAACTCACGAACCACGGCGTTACGTTCGACATCAAGGTCAACGTGACGGGTGGCGGTGAAACGGGTCAAGCCGGTGCGGTTCGCCACGGCATCACCCGCGCGCTGATGGACTATGACGCAACGCTGAAGCCGGAACTGTCGAAGGCAGGCTTCGTGACGCGTGATGCTCGTGAAGTCGAACGTAAGAAGGTCGGCTTCCACAAGGCACGTCGCAGGAAGCAATTCTCGAAGCGTTAATCGTTTCGAGTGCGAGCCGGCTGCAAGGCCGGTGCGCAGCAAAAGTCGCCAACGCTTTCGCGAAGGCGGCTTTTTTTATGCTTTTTTATGGTTATGCGGTCCGGTCTCGTGACCACGGCGTGGCCGCTGGAGCGAAGATTTTCGCCGTTCAGGCCGGCTGGTGGCGGCAATCGCGCCGGCTGTGCGTGTGCCGCGATGAACCCATTGATTTTGTGGGCTTCAGCACGATATCGAGATCGGCCCTACAATAGCGGCTAGAAGCTTTTTGGAGAGTTCGAATGAACGCAGTCACCGAAACACCCGTGACCGAGATGCCCGCCCCCTTCGTTTTCACCGACGCAGCGGCTGACAAGGTCAAGCAACTGATCGAAGAAGAAGGCAATGCGGACCTCAAACTGCGCGTTTTCGTGCAGGGCGGCGGCTGCTCGGGCTTTCAGTACGGTTTTACGTTCGACGAAGCCGTCAACGAAGACGACACCGTGATGAACAAGAGCGGCGTCCAGCTGCTGATCGATTCGATGAGCTACCAGTACCTGGTCGGCGCTGAGATCGACTATAAGGACGATATCAACGGCGCGCAGTTCGTCATCAAGAACCCGAACGCGACGACCACGTGTGGTTGCGGCTCGTCGTTCTCGGTTTGATCGCCGTCAGGCAACAGGTTGTGTAAAAGACGGGGCCCCGCGGCCCCGTTTTTTATTGTCCGCGCTCCGCACCGCGCTTCACTCATCGCGGATAAACCGCTCCGAGCACGCGTTCAGCAGTCGCGCCAGTGACGGCCGGCAAATTGCCCGGCGCCCGCGCGATGCAGCGCATCGCCAGCCACGCGAAGGCCAGCGCCTCGACCTGGCTCGGCGGCACGCCGAGCGCGTCGGTCGTCATGACCGGCACGCCGCTCACGCCGCTGTCCTCCAGCGCCTGCTGCAACGCCTTCAGGATCTCGGGATTGCGCGCGCCGCCGCCGCACACGTAGACCGCTCTCGCATCCGACGCGTGCCGCTCGATTTCGCGAGCAATCGTCACCGCCGTCAGCGCGACGAGCGTCGCCTGCACATCGGCCGGTTCGAGTGCGGAGAACGGCTGGAGTTTCGCGTCGAGCCATTCGGCATTGAACAGATCGCGGCCGGTGCTTTTCGGCGGCTGCTGCGAGAAAAACGGTTCGTCGAGCAAGGCGTTCAGCAGCTTGCGATCCACCTGGCCGCCGGCCGCGAAATGGCCGTTCTCGTCGAACGGCTTGCCGAGATGGCGCTGCGCCCATTCGTCGAGCAGCGCGTTCGCCGGTCCGCAGTCGAAGCCGCGCACGCTGCCGGTCGCGTTCAGGACCGTGATGTTGCTGATACCGCCGAGATTGCACACCACGCGCGTTTCATTTTCCGCCCCAAACACCGTCGCGTGAAAAGCCGGCACGAGCGGCGCGCCTTGGCCGCCGGCCGCGACATCGCGGCTGCGGAAATCGGCGATCACGTCGATGCCCATCATCTCCGCGAGCAGCGCGGGGTTGTTGATCTGTCGCGTATAGCCCTTTTCCGGCCGATGCCGCACGGTCTGCCCATGCACCCCGATCGCGCGCACTTCGGCGGCCGAGATGTAGCTGTTGCGCAGCAGTTCGTGGCAGCACACGGTGTAACGCGTGGCGAGCGCATTGGCGGCCAGCGCTTCGCGCTCGATCTCATTGTCGCCCGGCTGCTGCAGCGCGAAGAGCGCCTCGCGGATGCCCGCGGAGAAGCCGACGAACGCCTCGGCCAGCACCTGCGGCGGCTTTCCTGCGGCAAACCGGACGGCCACGCCGTCCACACCGTCCATGCTCGTGCCGGACATCAAGCCAAAGTAGATGCCGTCTGCGGGGTCTTGCGCCACGTTGCTGCTCCTGTCGAGGGTTCGATGCGATCCGTTTTAGCAGATTATCGGCGCGAGCGCGGTCCAAATATAAGCGCCACGGCGCTGCCTGCGCGCCGCACCGCGCACACATCATGCGCTGCGGTCCCGTTCCGAGGCTGCTCATAGCCAGCTTATGGCCGCGTCGGTGGGCGCGGCGGTGCGTATGTATGGGACAATCTCCCTTTTTCGCGACTTCACGTTTCCAGCATGAGCACCGAGTCCACCAAGCCCAATCCCGCTGCCGCCTTTCCGATCACCGACGAAGTCCGTCACGCGCTCGCCGTCACCAAGCGCGGCGTCGACGAACTATTGATCGAAGACGAATTCGCGCAAAAACTCGCGAAAAGCGCGGCGACCGGCAAGCCGTTGCGCATCAAGCTCGGGCTCGATCCGACCGCGCCCGACATCCATATCGGCCACACGGTTGTGCTGAACAAGATGCGCCAGTTGCAGGATCTCGGCCACACGGTGATCTTTCTGATCGGCGATTTCACTTCGCTGATCGGCGATCCGTCGGGCCGCAACGCGACCCGTCCGCCGCTCACGCGTGAGCAGATCGAGTCGAACGCGAAGACCTATTTCGAGCAGGCCGCGCTCGTGCTCGACCGCGACAAGACGGAGATCCGCTACAACAGCGAGTGGTCGATGCCGCTCGGCGCCGACGGCATGATCAAGCTCGCGTCGCGCTACACGGTGGCGCGGATTCTCGAGCGCGAAGATTTCACCAAGCGTTTTCAGGGCGGCGTGCCGATCTCGATCCACGAGTTCCTGTACCCGCTGATGCAAGGCTACGATTCGGTCGCGCTGAACGCCGACCTCGAACTCGGCGGCACCGACCAGAAGTTCAACCTGCTGGTGGGTCGCGAGTTGCAGAAGCAGTACGGCCAGGAGCAGCAGTGCATCCTGACGATGCCGCTGCTCGAAGGGCTCGACGGCGTCGAAAAGATGTCGAAGTCGAAGAACAACTACATCGGCATCAGCGAAAAGCCGACCGACATGTTCGGCAAGCTGATGAGCATTTCCGACGTGCTGATGTGGCGTTACTTCGAACTGCTGTCGTTCCGTCCGATGGACGAAATCGCCGGCTTCAAAAAAGAGATCGAAGCGGGCCGCAATCCGCGCGATTTCAAGGTGCTGCTCGGCCAGGAAATCGTCGCGCGCTTCCACTCGCAAGCCGACGCCGAGCGTGCGCTCGAAGACTTCAACCATCGCGCGAAGGGCGGCGTGCCGGACGATATCCCGGCGGTGACGCTCGCGGGCGCGCCGCTCGCAATCGGCCAGTTGCTCAAGCAGGCCAATCTCGTGCCGTCCACCAGCGAAGCGCTGCGCAACATCGAGCAGGGCGGCGTGAAGATCGACGGCGCGACCGTGTCCGACAAGGGCCTGAAGGTCGAGGCGGGCGAGTACGTGGTGCAGGTCGGCAAGCGCCGCTTCGCGCGCGTCACGCTGACGGCCTGATCGTCCGGTGATGCGTCGAACCTTGCCCCCTTCGAAGGCGAGCCGCCGATGATCGCGCTGATCCAACGCGTGCGGCGCGCCGAAGTGCGCGTGGCCGACCGGGTGACCGGCGCGATCGACGCGGGTCTGCTCGCGCTCGTGTGCGCCGAACGGGGCGACACGGAGGCCGCCGCCGACCGGCTGCTTGCCAAGGTGCTCGGCTACCGCGTGTTCAGCGACGCGGCCGGCAAGATGAACCTCTCCGTGCAGAATCTCGACGGCGCCGGGCGCGCGGGCGGCCTGCTGCTCGTATCGCAATTCACGTTGGCCGCGGATACCAACAGCGGCCTGCGTCCGAGCTTCACGCCGGCCGCGCCGCCGGACGAAGGCAAGCGGTTGTTCGACTACTTCGTGTCTGCCGCGCGCGGGAAGCATCCGATTGTCGAGACCGGCGAGTTCGGCGCGGATATGCAGGTCTCGCTCGTCAACGACGGGCCGGTCACGTTCTGGCTGCAGACGAACGCCTGAACCGGGCATCGTCTCTCCATCCCGATGCGCGCCGCCGCGCGCGTCATACCCTCCAGCCGTTTTTGCGACAATAGCGGCTCGGCAAAACCGGCGAACGGCGCCCACTTCCATCTCATGACTACGCAGATCCTGTTCATCCGGCACGGCGAGACCGACTGGAACCGCATCAAGCGCATTCAAGGCCACATCGACATTCCGCTCGCGACGACCGGGCTCGCCCAGGCACAACGTCTCGCGCGCCGCATCGCTACCGAAGCGGAGCAGGGCGCGCGGCTCGACGCGATCTACTCGAGCGACCTGCAACGCGCGCAGCAAACCGCCCAGCCTATCGCCGCCGCGCTCGGCTTGCCGCTGCAATTGCGCGAGGGTCTGCGCGAGCGCTCCTACGGCGCGTTCCAGGGCCACGACAGCGAGGAGATCGCACAACGTTTCCCCGATGAATATGCGCACTGGCAAACCCGCGATCCCGGTTTCGCACCGCCTGAGGGCGAGTCGCAGCGCGTGTTCTACCATCGCGTGGTGCACGCCATAGAGCCGCTGGTTGCCGCGCATCCCGGTGGTCGGATCGCCTGTGTCGCGCATGGCGGCGTGCTCGACTGCGTGCGCCGGTTCGCGAGCGGTTTGCCGCTCGATGCGCCGCGTGACTATCCGTTGCTGAACACGAGTGTGAACGTGGTGAATTTCGACAATGGAGCGGCGGCCATTGTGTCGTGGGCGGACGTCGCCCATCTCGACGCGCCTGCCGAGGACGATGGATTCAGAAAGGCAATCCCGCAACCGGGACGGTAATTGATTCGACGCGCCGCGGGCTGGGCGCAGCCGCCCGCCGCAGGCATCTTGAGCGGCGCGGTGGCGTACGGATCAGCACGCGCGGGCACGCGGTGAGTGCGCCGAAACCTGCATCAATCAGGCTCGGGCGTGGCAGCCACACGCCGGCGCGCGCGTTTCGACACGCCATTCACCAGCGCCCAACGGATAACCGGCGCGACGACACGCACACCAGGCCGCGCGAACGTGCGGCGCAGTGCGGCATAGCGTTCGAATCCCAGCATCGACTGCGCCCAGTCCGGCAGAAGATCGACTCCGGCGTTGAGCATCAACGTACCGGCGGGCCGCATCGCGATGCTCGGGGCGGGCGCGCTCATCAGAATCTTCACGACTTCGCGGGTGCGCTCGCTGGCCACCAGCGCAGGCCGCATCGCCTGCAAGTAGGTGTCGATCTCAGCGCGCGAGCGCGGAATGTTTTCCGCGCCAAGCATCTCGGCGATGCGCGCGGCTTCCGCATAATACTGATCTTGCGCGGCGACCGACAGCAGCGGATTCACGTAGCGCAAGTGCGCGGTCATGAAACTCGACACCTCGGCGACATGCACCCACGTCAGCAACGCGGGCTCGCTCGCGCGATACGGCTGCCCGTCCGGCGCAATGCCGCTCACGCCGAGGTGAATGCGCTTCACGCGTTCGATCAGCGCTAGCGCATCGTGCCGGCTGCCGTAGGTCGTGCCTGCGATGAAAGTCGCGGTGCGGCGCAAGCGCCCGAGAATATCGGTGCGGAAGGTCGAATGGTCCCATACCCCGGCGAGCGCCAACGGGTGCAATGCCTGGAGCAGTAGCGCGCTGATGCCGCCAGTCATCATCGAGGTGAAGTCCGCGTGGACTTTCCAGCAGACGGAGTCCGGCCCGAAGAGGCCCGGGTCGCCCGGTGGCGACGAATAGTCGAGCATGGGGCCGCTGCCGCTCGTCAGATGCGTGACGCCGGCAGCCAGTTTCGAACGGAGCCTGCGCGTGAGCAACTGGCCGATTCCACCTGATGAGCCGGAGCGCCGCGTCGTCTGGTCGGACATGCTCGGCGGCCTCGTTACGCGCGGCTCAGGGTGCGGTTCACGACGCGCCTCACGACGTGCCTCACTGCGCGGCCGAATCCCACAGACCGGGTAGCGCGCTCGACGCGTCCGGCGCGGCGAGGCCGAAATGCCGGTAGGTGAGCAGCGTGGCGACGCGGCCGCGCGGTGTGCGCTGCAGGAAGCCTTGCTGGATCAGATATGGTTCGAGCACGTCTTCGATCGTGTCGCGTTCTTCGCCGATGGCCGCCGCCAGATTGTCGACGCCGACCGGGCCGCCGTCGAACTTGTACAGGATCGCTTCGAGCAGCTTGCGGTCCATCAGGTCGAAGCCGACCGCGTCGACGTCGAGCATTTTGAGCGCGGCGTCGGCCACTTGCGCGGTGATGTTGCCGTCCGCTTTGACCTCGGCGAAGTCGCGCACGCGCCGCAGCAGACGATTCGCGATACGCGGCGTGCCACGCGCGCGTTTGGCGATTTCGAACGCGCCGTCCGGATGAATCTGCGCGTTCAGCAGCGACGCCGAACGCGTGACGATGCGCGCCAACTCCTCGGCGTTGTAGAACTCGAGCCGAGCGACGATGCCGAAGCGGTCGCGCAGCGGATTGGTCAGCATGCCCGCGCGCGTGGTCGCGCCGACCAGCGTGAACGGCTGCAGATCCAGCTTCACGCTGCGCGCGGCGGGCCCTTCACCGATCATGATGTCGATCTGATAATCCTCCAACGCCGGGTACAGAATTTCTTCGACGACCGGCGAGAGCCGGTGGATTTCGTCGATAAAGAGGACGTCGTTGGCTTCGAGATTGGTCAGGAGCGCGGCGAGGTCACCGGCGCGTTCGAGCACCGGTCCCGACGTTTGCCGCAGATTGACCCCCATCTCCCGCGCGATAATGTGCGCGAGCGTGGTCTTGCCGAGGCCAGGCGGGCCGAACAGCAGCACGTGGTCGAGCGATTCGGAGCGGCGCTTGGCGGCCTCGATGAAGATTTCCAGCTGGCCGCGGACTTTTTCCTGCCCGACATATTCTTCGAGCTGGCGCGGGCGCAACGCGCGCTCGAACGCTTCTTCGTTCGGCGAGACGGGCGTGGCCGCGATGATGCGCTCGGCGGCGAGTTTGTCGGTTTCGATCATGCGGGCATTGTACCGCGCGTGGTTCGGAGGAAGGCTCCTGGGGGGCGCCGAAGGAAGTCCGTTTGAAGGGGGGCTGCGAAACGGGCCCGGAATGGTCAGGCGGCCCGGCTACCCGTCGATGCTGCCATCTTCGGGGCGAGCCCCCAAGTGCGCTTCGATCGGAGCGCGAGCGTGCGAAGCCTGACTCATCGAGAGCAGGCCAGGCGCCTGACGCGAAGGCCGTCCATCACCCCTTCGACAACGCCTTCAACGCGAGCTTGATTCCCTCGGAAACACCGGTGCCAGCCGGCACGTTCTTGATGGCCGCCAGCGCTTCTTTTTCGGAGTAGCCCAGGGCGAGCAGCGCGTTCAGGATGTCGGACGCGTGGTCGGATGCCGAGGCCGCGCCCGCCATCGCGCCGAGGTCGGCGCCGAGCTTGCCCTTCAATTCGAGGAGCAGCCGCTCCGCCGTCTTCTTGCCGATGCCCGGCACACGCGTGAGACGTGCCGCGTCCTGCATCGTGACGGTCTGTGCGAGTTCGTGCACGCTCATGCCCGACAGCACCGCGAGCGCCATGCGTGCGCCGATGCCGGAAATTTTCAGCAGTTCGCGAAAGGTCGAGCGCTCTTCGGCGGTGCCGAAGCCGTACAGCAGATGCGCGTCCTCGCGCACGATCATCTGCGTGAGCAACACGACGCGCTCACCGTTCGAGGGCAGGTTGTAGAACGTGCTCATCGGCACATCGACTTCGTACCCGACGCCGTTGCAGTCGACGAGCAGATGCGGCGGGTTTTTTTCCAGCAGAACGCCGGCAATGCGACCGATCATGGCGAATTCAATCTCGAGAGAAAGGGCGAGTGTAGCGCAGCGAGTGAGCGGCGCGTGATGCGCAATCGCGTCGATCGGCGTCGACCAGCATTGGCCGCCGTCGACTCGCGCGAGCGGCGTCCCTGGACTGAGATCCCTTTTCGCGGGTTCTCCACCCGTTCACCCACAAGGAACTTCCATGCTGAGCCTGATCACGCTCGCGCTATTTGCCGGCGCGTGTCTCGCGTTGACCGCCACGCCCGGCCACCTCTTACCCCACCAACCGCCCACGCCTCACCCTCAGCCCCTTCTTCGCCAGCGCAGGGGCGATGCCCCCCAGCGTGCTCAGCGTCGTGCCGCCATGCGCATGACAGATCGCCATGCCGAGCGCGTCGGCGGCATCGGTGCCGGGCACGCCCGACAGGTTGAGCAGCCGCACCACCATCTGTTGCATCTGCTCCTTGGTCGCGCGGCCGTAACCCACCACGGCCTGCTTCAATTGCAGCGCCGTGTATTCGGCGACCGGCACGCCGCCCGCCACCAGTCCGCAGATCGCCGCGCCGCGTGCCTGGCCGAGCAGCAGCGTGGATTGCGGATTGACGTTGACGAACACTTTTTCGATCGCCGACTGATCCGGTGAATGCTGGCGGATCAGCGTCGAGATGCCTTCGAAGATGGTGCCCAGACGCGAGGGCAGATCGGCGTCGGCGGTTTTGATGACGCCGCTAGCGACATAGCTGAGGGTATGACCGCTTTGGTCGATCACGCCGAAGCCGGTGACGCGCAGGCCGGGGTCGATGCCGAGAATTCTCATGAGATGCCGCAGATGCGCCAAAAACCAAGTGCTTGCGATACTACAACACGCACGCCATATGGCGGTCGGCAGGCGGCGCTGCCGGCGGAATAAAAACTGCTGCAGCCACGGCGAGGAGGCTTTTCGCAGATGGAGCGCTATCGGAATGTCAGCGGCGACTCGGGCGTCGATGCGTATGAAGTCGGCGACGATTTCATCAAGGTTCGCTTCAGGCCCGGCGTCGTGTATTGGTACACGACGGCGAGCGTCGGGGCGCGGCATCTCGGTGTGCTGAAGCGTCTTGCGCGACGCGGGCAGGGGCTTGGCACTTACATCAGCCAGCATCCTGATGTGAAGGGCGGCTACGCGAAAAAAGAAGCGGACGACTGAGTTGCGCAAAGAGAGTGCGAAGCGTACGCACCTGGCCGGCCTGACAAGCGGCGGCTCCGCAGTGTCGCAGCAAAGAGACGACCTCCAACACGAAGCGAAGGCGGTCCAAAAAAGAAAACGGCCCGGTGGAAAATCCACCAGGCCGTTTTTCTGAACTTCAACACCTCAACCTTCATCCGGCAACTTGCGCCGCATCAGGAACGAGGACGGGGGACGAGGCAGCAAACACCGCCGGTCACCCCGCCTCACTCAATGACGGAAGTGACGCACGCCCGTCAGCACCATCGCGATGTTGTGCTCGTCGGCGGCGTTGATCACTTCGTCGTCGCGCATCGAGCCGCCCGGTTGAATCACGCAGCTCGCGCCTGCCGCCACGACCACGTCGAGGCCGTCGCGGAACGGGAAGAACGCGTCCGACGCCACTGCCGAACCCGTCAACGTCAAACCGGCGTTCTGCGCCTTGATGCTGGCGATGCGCGCCGAGTCCACGCGGCTCATCTGGCCCGCGCCGACGCCGAGCGTCATGCCGTTCGCGCAGAACACGATCGCGTTCGACTTCACGTATTTCGCGACGCGCCATGCGAACAGCAGATCGTCCATTTCCTTCGGTGTCGGATGACGCTTGGTCACCACGCGCAATTCGTGCGGCTGCACGTTCTTCGAATCGAGCGATTGCACCAGCAGGCCGCCCCCGACGCGCTTCAGATCGAACGCGTTATGGCCTTCGCCCAGCGCGATTTCGAGCAGACGCACGTTCTGCTTCGCCGCGAACACCTGGCGTGCTTCGGCGCTGAACGACGGCGCGATCAGCACTTCGACGAACTGCTTGGCCACCGCTTGCGCCGCCGCTTCGTCCACTTCGCGGTTGAACGCGATGATGCCGCCGAACGCCGAGGTCGGATCGGTCTGGAACGCCTTCGAATACGCTTCGTGCGCGTTTGCGCCGACCGCCACGCCGCACGGATTCGCGTGCTTGACGATCACGCAGGCCGGCACGTCGAAGGTCTTCACGCATTCCCACGCCGCGTCGGAATCCGCGATGTTGTTGTAAGACAGTTCCTTGCCTTGCAGCTGGTTGTAGTTCGCCAGTGCGCCGGCCGGCACGCTCAGGTCGCGATAGAACGCGGCGCTCTGGTGCGGGTTTTCGCCGTAGCGCAGGTCCTGCACCTTGTCGAACGCCAGGTTGAACGTGGCCGGGTACGTGTTGCGCGAGGCGTGTTGCAGCTCGTCGGTCAGGCTCGTCAGGTAGTTCGTGATCGCGCCGTCGTATTGCGCGGTGTGCGCGTACACCTTGGTGGCGAGGCGGAAATTCGTCTTGTACGACACCGCGTTGCCGTTCGCGCGCATTTCTTCGAGCACGACTGAGTAGTCGGCCGGATCGACCACCACCGTCACGTCGCGGTGATTCTTCGCGGCCGAGCGCAGCATGGTCGGGCCGCCGATGTCGATGTTCTCGATCGCGTCTTCCAGCGAGCATTCTTCCTTCGACACCGTCTGCACGAACGGGTACAGGTTCACGACCAGCAGATCGATGGTCGGAATGTCGTGCTTCTCAAGCGCCGCCATGTGTTCCGGCAGGTCGCGGCGCGCGAGGATGCCGCCGTGCACCTTCGGATGGAGCGTTTTCACGCGCCCGTCGAGCATTTCCGGGAAGCCCGTGTAATCGGCGACTTCGGTGACGGAGAGGCCCGCGTCCGCGAGCAGTTTCGCGGTGCCGCCGGTCGACAGGATCTTGATGCCGAGGTCCGACAGCGACTTAGCGAAGTCGACGATGCCCGACTTGTCGGAAACGGAGATGAGCGCTTGCTTGATCATGATGAAGACGAAAAGCCGAAGAGAAACGTGGCGGGGCGCCCGAAAATTACAACAAACCGTGCTGTTGCAGTTTCTTGCGCAGCGTATTGCGGTTGATGCCGAGATACTCGGCGGCCAGCGACTGATTGCCGCCGGCCTGCTCGAGCACCACTTCGAGCAGGGGTTTTTCCACGCATGAAATGACCATGTCGTAGACGTCGTGCGGATTGGAGCCGTCGAGATCCTGGAAGTACATACCCAGGCTGTCGCGGACAGATTGTTCGATATTGTTCTTGCTCATGCTGCCAGTCGGTCGGTGTGATTCTCGCCCTTGTTGTCGAGCCCGGGGTTGCCGGGTGATTCGTCGACGTAGACGAGGCGGTCGGAGATCGCCTTTTGTGCGTCAAAGAATTCGTTGACGGCGAGGAGTTGTTCGCGCGTGGTGTCCAGCGTATTCATGCGATGCCGGAACACGTTGGCGCCAGAAAGGCCGCGAGTGTACCAGCCGATGTGCTTGCGCGCAGTGCGGACACCCGTAAATTCCCCGTAGAACGCGTAGTGATCTTCGAGGTGCTCGTTCATGACCTGCTGGATTTCGTCGATGCGCGGCGACGGCAGCAATTCGCCCGTTTGCAGGAAATGCTCGATCTCGCGAAACAGCCAGGGGCGCCCCTGCGCCGCGCGGCCGATCATGATCGCGTCGGCGCCGGTAAGGGCCAGCACCTCGCGCGCCTTGTGCGGCGAGCTGATGTCGCCGTTGGCGACCACCGGAATGCGCACCGACGCCTTGACTGCGGCGATGGTCTCGTATTCGGCGTCGCCGTGGTACAGGTCGGCGCGCGTGCGGCCGTGCACGGTCAGCATCGAAATGCCGGCGTCCTCGGCCAGATGCGCGACGCTCAACGCATTTTTGTTGTCGCGGTCCCAGCCGGTGCGGATCTTCAGCGTGACGGGCACCGCGTCCGGGCCGACGCCCACTGCGCCCACCACCGCCTCGACGATCCGCTGCACCAGCGGTTCGTTCTGCAGCAGAGCCGAACCTGCGGCCACGTTGCACACCTTCTTGGCCGGGCAGCCCATGTTGATGTCGATGATCTGCGCGCCGTTCGCCACGTTGTAGCGGGCCGCTTCGGCCATCATGGCCGGATCGGCGCCGGCGATCTGCACGGCGATCGGCTCGACCTCGCCCGCGTGATTGGCGCGGCGCATGGTCTTTTCGCTCTTCCACAACTGCGCGTTCGAAGCGACCATTTCCGACACCGCATAGCCCGCGCCCAACCGTTTGCACAGTTGCCGGAACGGCCGGTCGGTCACGCCGGCCATTGGGGCGACGAACAGGTTGTTGCGCAGATTGTGGGAGCCGAGAGTGGGCATGACGTGGACGCGCGCCTCGCCGATCGTTCCATATTTGACAATCGGCGCAACGCGAAATGCGAGGGAAAACCGCTATTTTAGCGTTAACAGGTAAGCGGCACCCGACATGTCCGTGTCGTAACCCATTAAATCTTCTATGAAAGTGCGCCGGTTCATAGAACCGGCGGCGCTCGCGCGGCCTTCCCGAAGCTGCTCAAAAAAGCCGCAGCGCGTGACCCAACGGCATGTTTAGCGGCGCTGTCCGAACATCATCTGGCGCGCCAGCGCGGTTTTCACCGGCGGCGCGAACTCGAGCGCGGTGAGCGCGAGGCCGCGCATGATCGCGAGCGGCGCGAAGTCGACGGTGAACAGGCGCGCGAGTGTGTCGGTGGCGCCGATTGTCATGCGCCGGTCGAGCGCGCGGCGTTGTGCGAAGGTCGCCAGCGCAAGCGGAGTCGGGCCTTCCGCCGACAGCGCATCGGCGAGCGCGTGCGCATCGCGCAGGCCGAGATTCAAGCCCTGGCCCGCGACGGGGTGCAATGTCTGCGCCGCATTGCCGATGGCAACGATGTGGCCGTTCACGAGCGTCTCGACCGCATTCAGTCCCAACGGGAACGACGCGCGGCCCTTGATGTGCGTAAAGCGTCCCATGCGCTCGCCGAACGCGGCGCCGAGTTCGCGCAGGAACGCGTCGTCGGAAAGTTGCGCGCGGCGGGCGGCTTCGTCGGGCGCGCAGCACCAGACCATCGCGTAGTCGGCGCCGCGCACGCCGCCCATCGGCAGCAACGCGATCGGACCTTGCGACGTGAAGCGCTCCCACGCTACGTGCGGCTGGGGCGCGGACACGCTGACGGTGCCGACCAGCGCGGTTTGGCCGTAGTCGCGCGCGCCTTTGCGGGCCGTGCTTCCAGTCGCGCTTGCAGCCGCGCCTGTACCGGCTTCAGCTTTGGCGTCGCTGCCGCCGTCCTCGGTCGCGTTCTTGCCATCCTCTCGCTTGCGCGTTTTCTGATCACCGAACAACCCGCCTTCGGCATTCACCAGAATGCGCGTGCGCAGCCGGCGCGTGACGCCCGCGGTTTCTATCGGCAGCGTGACGCCGTCGAGTTCCTGCACCGGTTCGCCGGCGGCCGTGGAGCGGAACCAGTGCACGGGCGTGGCGCGCACCGCGTCGGCGAGACTGTGCACGATCGAGCCGTAGCGCAGCACGTAACCGAGCGCGGGCAAGCCGTGCTCGCCGTGATCGATCAGCGTGCGGCCGAAGTGGCCGCGCTGTGACACATGGATGCGCTGGATCGCGGTGGCCTCGGCGGGCCAGCGCAGCGGCTCGAGAATCATGCGGCTGCCGTGCGACACGGCGATCGCGCGCGGATCGGCGATCGAGTCTTCCGGCTCGCGTGCGTCGATCAGCGCGATCTTCAGCGCGCGCGTCACGCTGCGGCGCGCGAGCCAGCCGGCGAGCGCGAGCCCGACCGGGCCGGCGCCGACGATCGTCACGTCGAAATCGAAGGAATGCGCGGCCGGCTTCAGAATCACCGTCGACGGAGAGGCGTCGTGCATGGCGGGTTACGTCCTTGTTCCGTGAGCCGCGCTATAGGCCGCGTGGGCTTCCTGCATCAGCGCCTCGATTTCGTCGGCGGCGACCGGCACGTCGCGCGTGATCAGCTCGCAGCCGTCCGGGGTGACGATCGCGTCGTCCTCGATGCGGATGCCGATGTTCCAGTAACGCTCGGGCACCCCTTCGGCGGGCCGGATGTACAGGCCGGGCTCGATGGTCAGCGTCATGGACGGCCGCAGCGTGCGCCATGGCAACGCGCCTGCTTCGTCGCGCGGCGCGCCGCGTTCCCGATAGTCGCCGACGTCGTGCACGTCCATGCCGAGCCAGTGGCCGGTGCGGTGCATGTAGAACGGCGCGTAGGCGCGCTCGGCGATCACGTCGTCCACCGACGCGAACTTCGCGGGCCCGATGATGCCCGTGTCGAGCAGCCCTTGCGCCAGCACACGCACGGCTGCCTGGTGCGGATCGTCGAAGCTCGCGCCGGCGCGGGTCGCGTCGACGGCGGCCTGCTGCGCGGCCAGCACGATGTCGTACAGCTCGCGCTGCGCGGGCGTGAAGCGGCCGCTCGCCGGGAAGGTGCGGGTGATGTCCGACGCGTAGCCGTCGAGTTCGCAGGCGGCGTCGATCAGGATCAGGTCGCCGTCCTGCGCGATCGCGTTGCCGGCCGGGTAGTGCAGCACGCAGGCGTTTGCGCCCGCCGCGACGATCGACGTATAAGCCGGCGCCTGCGCACCGAATTTGCGGAACGTGTAGAGCAGTTCCGCTTCGAGTTCGTACTCGCGCACGCCGGGGTGGCACGCAGCCATCGCGCGCCGATGCGCGACGGCGGAAATCTGCCCGGCCCGACGCATGATGGCAAGTTCGTGATCGTCCTTGACGAGCCGCATCTCGTCGAGCAGGGGCAGCAGGTCGCGTGCGGCCTTAGGCGCGGCGATGCCGCCGCGGCCTTGAGCGCGCACCGCGTCGAGCCAGCCGCGCACCTGTTCGTCGAGTTGCGCCGAGCTGCCGAGCGCATAGTGCAGCGCTGGTTTGTCGGCGAGCAGTCGCGGCACTTGCGTGCCGATTTCGCTTACCGCGAACGCGGCGTCGAAGCCGAACGCCGCGCGCGCGCCGTCGGGACCGAAACGGAAGCCTTCCCACGTTTCGCGCTCGACGTTCTTCTCGCGGCAGAACAGCACCGATGCCGGCTCGCCGGGTGCGGCGCTGGCGTCGAGCACCAGCAGCGCCTCGGGTTCGGTGAAGCCGGTCAGATAGTAGAAGTAGCTGTCGTGCCGGTACGGATAGTCGGCGTCGCGGTTGCGCAGCGCTTCCGGTGCGGTGGGAACGATGGCGACGCCGCCGCCCGCGGCGCGCAGCGCGGCGAGTACGCGCTCGCGGCGCGTGCGATAAACGTCGATGGCGATGGTGGGTTCGGTCGGCTGGTTCATCGTGCGATTGTAGCGCCCAACGAGCGGACTTATTTGTGCGCGCACCGGTGGCGGGACGGCCGCCGGCATGTTGCAATCCGTCCACAGCGCCCCCGCGCACCGCTTGCGAAGACAGGGCGTGACACTCGTGAAGGCCCCGGAGCACTTATACTTTCGCCGGATTCAGTTAAAGGCAGATGGTCATGATGAAACTCATCGGTTCGCTCGGCAGCCCCTTCGTGCGTAAAGCGCGGATCGTGCTGGCCGACAAGAAGATCGACTACGAACTGGTGCCCGAGAACGTCTGGGCGCCGGACACCCGGATTCACACGTTCAATCCGATCGGCAAAGTGCCGTGCCTCGTGATGGAAGATGGCGAAGCCGTGTTCGACTCGCGGGTCATCTGCGAATACGTGGATATGCTGTCGCCGGTTGGCAAACTGATTCCGCAGTCGGGACGCGAACGCGTCGAAGTGCGCTGCTGGGAAGCGCTCGCCGACGGCGTGCTGGACGCGGCGGTGCTGATTCGTCTCGAAGGCACGCAGCGCACGCCCGAGCAGCGTGTCGAGGCATGGGTCGCGCGGCAGCAGCGCAAGATCGACGAAGGTCTGATCGCGATGTCGCAGGGGCTGGGCAGCAAGTCGTGGTGCGCGGGCAATCACTACACGCTCGCGGACATCGCGGTGGGCTGCGCGCTGGGTTATCTGGACTTCCGCATGCCGGGGCTCAACTGGCGCGAAGCGCATCCGAATCTGGACAAGCATTTCCAGAAGCTTTCGCTGCGGCAGTCTTTCATCGACACGGTGCCGGCGGATTGAGCGGAGCGCTCAGTCGCGGCAAGATTGCGTTCAGGCGAGCTGAAAGAGGGTGTTCAAGCTCCCGAAAGCCCGAACGAAAGCGTGCATGCGAGTTGAAAAGTTGAAAATGCGCCTGCCTGTCAGGCGCATTTTTTTGCGCCGGTGATTCGCAGCGGCGTGCGCCGCGCGGTCCGGTGCCGGAACCGCGCACATGAACCGCGCGCGAGAGCGGCGGCGCATATGATTTTGCGCAGGTGATTCGCCGCGGCGCTCAATGCCGCAAGCCGCACGCACGACCGCTCTGCCCAAGCGGCGGCGCGCACGAATGCGGCCTGTCGCGACGCCCGGCCGCTTACTGCCTGCCGTTGCGGCGCCGTGTAATCCCCGGTCCGAACGCGAAACCGAACGCCAGCATCAGCAGCGACACCGCCAGCACCGTGTTGTTGCCGCTCGTCACATAGGGCGTGTTGCCCGCCGTGCCTTGCACTTTCAGGTCGAGCGAGCCGACCGTGTACGGCGTCAATCGGCCGAGCACCCGGCCGTTCGCGTCGATTGCGGCAGTCATGCCGGTGTTGGTCGCGCGCAGCATCGGCCGGCCGGTTTCCAGCGTACGCATGCGCGCAATCTGCAGATGCTGATCCAGCGCGATCGTGTCGCCGAACCACGCGAGGTTGGTCGAGTTGACCAGCACGCCGGCGGGCGTCGTGCTCTCGCGGATGGTCCGCGCAATCTCTTCGCCGAAGATGTCCTCGTAGCAGATGTTCACCGCGACCGGCTGGTTGTGCACCATGAACGGCTTCTGCACCGGCGCGCCACGGAAGAAATCGCCGAGCGGAATGTTCATCAGATTGACGAACCAGCGGAAGCCCCACGGTACGAATTCGCCGAACGGCACGAGGTGATGCTTGTCGTAGCGGTACAGGTCGCGCGAGCCGGGCGTGACGCCGAACAGGCTATTCGTATAGTCGACCACCCGACCCTCCGGGGTGATCGTGCCGCCGATCGCGCCGAACAGGATCGCGCTGCCGGTCGAGTCGGAGAACTCGCGGATCGATGCCGCGAACGGCGCCGGCAATTGCTGCGCGAGCACGGGAATCGCAGTTTCCGGCGTGACGATCAGATCGGCCGGCTTCGACGTGATCATCTGCTGATACTGGTCGATCGCCGCGCGCATGCCGGCTTCCTCGAACTTCATCTCCTGCTTGACGTCGCCTTGCAGCAGGCGCACGGTCAGTGGCGCGTTGGCCGGCACGGTCCATTGGACGAGCGGCAGCAGCAGGCCGGCCGCAATCAGCGCCAGCGCGACGCCGCCCGGCACCGCGCTGCGCGCCATGTTTCGTGGCGCTGCCCGACTGCCGTGCGCGACGTCATTGCGGCTGATGGCCGCCGCCGCGCCGCGCGGCTCGCGTGAAGACCCCGAAGACCGTTGCGGCAACAGCGGCAGTAACGCCTGCGCGATCAATGCGGCAGCCAGCGCCAGCATCCAGCCGACGCCATAGACGCCCACCACCGGCGCAAATCCCGCGAACGGGCCGTCCACTTGCGCGTAACCGCTCGCGAGCCACGGAAAGCCGGTGAACACCGTGCCGCGCAACCATTCGCCGATTGCCCAGGCACTCGCGAAGGCCAACGCGCCATGCCAGGTGGGGGAGAATGGTGCGTCGTCGGCCGCCGCGCCGTTGCGCGCATGACCCGCGCAGAACGACCAGATGCCCGCGGCCAGCGCCGGATAGAGCGCGAGATAGAGGGAAAACAGCACGACCGCCGCGCCTGCGAGGGGCGCGGCCATGCCGCCGTAGTCATGCATGCTGACGTAGAGCCACCACACGCCGGTCATGAAATTGCCGAAGCCGAACGCGCCGCCCGTCAGCGCGGCGCTTTTCCAGCCGGTGGCGCGGGTGAGCCAGCCGAAGAAGAACACGAAGATCGCGAGTTGCAGCCAGCCGCCGTGCGGCGTCGGCGCGAACGACAGCGTGTTGGCCGCGCCCACGGCCAGCGCGACCAGGTAATGCCAGCGCGGCAGCGTGCGGCCACGCGATTCGTCGGCGGCGGCAGCAGGGGAAGTGCTCACGCCGCGGCGCGAACGGGAAGTCATCGGGTCGGCCATTGTTGCGCGGTCGGCGTGAGAAGTTGAAAAAGCAGGTTGGAAACTGAAGACGTGCGGGCAGCGAGGCTCAGGTCTGCACGTGCTGCGCGTCGCGCTCGCGTTGGCCGGCCAGCGGATCGCGGCGCACCAGCAGCATGTGAATCTGGCGGGCGTCGCCGCGCAGAATCTCGAAGATCAGATCGTCGAGGCGGACCTTTTCGCCGCGATGCGGCACCCGCCCGAAGTGATGCGTGACGAGCCCGCCGATGGTATCGACTTCGTCGTCCGAGTAGTGCGTGCCGAAGGCCTCGTTGAACTGCTCGATCTCGGTCAGCGCGCGTACGCGGAAGCGCCCGTCCGGCGAGGCGATGATGTTGCCGCTTTCCTCGTCGAAATCGTATTCGTCCTCGATGTCGCCGACGATCTGCTCCAGCACGTCTTCGATCGTGATCAGGCCGGCCACGCCGCCGTATTCGTCGACCACCACCGCGAGGTGATTGCGATTCACGCGGAAGTCGTGCAGCAGCACGTTCAGCCGCTTCGACTCGGGGATGAACACCGCGGGGCGCAGCATGCCGCGCACGTCGAATTCTTCTTCGGCGTAGTAGCGCAGCAGGTCTTTGGCCAGCAGCACGCCGATGATGTTGTCGCGATTGCCCTCGAAGACCGGATAGCGCGAGTGCGCTTTCTCCAGCACGTACGGGATGAATTCGGCGGGATTGTCCGCGATGTTGATCGCGTCCATTTGGGCGCGCGGCACCATGATGTCGCGCGCGCTGAGTTCGGTCACCTGGAACACGCCTTCGATCATCGACAGCGAGTCGGCGTCGATGAGGTTGCGCTCGTGCGCGTCCTGCAGAATTTCCAGAAGCTCGGCGCGCGAGTCGGGCTCGGGCGAGATGAAGTCGGTCAGACGCTCGAGGAGCGAGCGCTTTTCCTGCGGTTTGTCGGTTTGGCGTCGACTGGGATACGTGTCGTTCATGGTAGTGCGCCCGGCAAGACTGGGCGCGCTGTTGCAGAGCATTAAGGATACACCAGGCACATGGCAGGACCGTGTCCCGCCGGGCTGGGCGATGGGTGAAGCGGCTCCGTCGCGAGCGGCGGGGCGTGGGTCCATCCTAACTGATTACGCGCGGAAAAGCGGTGTTGGGCAAAAAAGTGGCGGTTGTGGCGGGAGGAGCGGGCGGATGCGGGGGCCGCGCTTTCTTTGCGGTTTGAGGGCAAACAGGCGCGTGGCCAAGGCCAGAGGTTCGGAGTTGCGGGGCGAGACGCTGGAGGCTGCGCTCTTGCGGGCTGCAGCGGTTTTGCGCGTCTGGCGCGCAGGCACGAGTGGACGGCGGGACTGCCGGCTAACAGCGCATCGGACGCAAAAAATTCAGCGAACGTATCGCGCTCGCCAGCCTCAACTCCCCCCTTGCGCCGATTCTTATCCGGACACCTGCCCGGATTGCCGAGCGGCGTCGCGTTCGCGGCCTTCCTCCTGGCAACGTTCCAGCAGCGCTTCGAGCGCGCGGTCGGGCATGCCGCTTTCGCGCAGCGCATGGACCGTGCGGCTGACGTAATCGAGTGTGGTGCCATAGCGGCCGCACGCACAGCCGAACACGGTCTTGACGACCTCGTCGCGCAGCTTGCCGGTGTAGCTTGGCACGTCGCGGCGCATCACGAACGCCAGCGCGTCGACGCGCCGGCCGTCGGCGAGCACGCACGGCAGCCAGGCGGGGCGATACGACCCCATCGCCATTTCACGGCGCCACAATGCTTCGAGATGCGGTGCCGAACCCTCGGCGGCGAGCCGGAACGCGATGCCGGTGCAGGAGCCGCCGCGATCGAGCGCGAGCACGAGGCCCGGCTGTTCGGGGGTGCCGCGATTCACGCGCGACCATAGATACAGCCCGCGGTGATAGCCGTGCACCTTCGAGCGGCTCGCCTCGACGGTGGGCAGGCCGGGATTCCAGATCAGCGAGCCATAGCCGAATAGCCACAGGTCGCTCTTGCGGTCCCAGTCGCGCAGCGTGCATTCGAGCGACGCGCGCAATTCCTCGTCGCTCAGAAGCCGCGACTCGCCGAGCGCTGGCGGATAGTCCGGGCAGGGCGTGCGGGTGTCGGCTTCAGGGGACGAGGTGCTCACGGTGTGGGTTCGAACGTGGATGGACGTTGGGGAGAGGCGGGCGGCGCGGCGATGAACGACGCCTACTGATACGGATCGGGAAACCCGAGCTTACCGAGGATTTCGGTTTCGAGCGCTTCCATCTCTTCGGCTTCTTCTTCGACTTCGTGGTCGTAACCCTGCGCGTGCAGCGTGCCGTGCACGAGCAGGTGCGCGTAGTGGGCGATCAGCGGCTTGCCCTGCTCGGCGGCTTCCTTCTCCACCACCGGGCAGCACAGGATCAGATCGCCCGTCACCGGATCGTCTTCCGATTCGGCGTACGCGAAGGTCAGCACGTTGGTCGAGTAGTCCTTGCCGCGATAGGTGCGGTTCAGCGTGCGGCCTTCTTCGGCATCGACGAAACGCACCGTCAGCTCGCCGTCCGCGAACAGCGCCGCCTTGATCCAGCCGGCCACGGCGGCGCGCGGCAGCAGCGCCTTGTGTTCCGGCCAGGCTTTGGCGGCGGGGAATTGCAGATTCAACGTCAGTTTCGGGGCGCGGCTCATGCGGTGTCGGTGTCGTGCGTGGTTGGCGTGTTTTGCACTCGTGACGGCGGCAGCTCCAGTGCGCGCGGATTCGCGTCAATCACCGCGAATCCGCCGGACTGGCGGTTTTCTGCGAATGCGCATCGTACGCTTCCACAATTCGCGCGACCAGCGGATGCCGCACCACGTCCGCGCTCGTGAAGCGCGTGAGCGCGATGCCGCGCACGTCCGCGAGCACCTGCTGCGCTTCGATCAGCCCGCTCTTGTGGCCGCGCGGCAAGTCGACCTGGGTCGTGTCGCCGGTGACGACCGCCTTCGAGCCGAAGCCGATCCGCGTGAGGAACATCTTCATCTGCTCGGGCGTGGTGTTCTGCGCCTCGTCGAGGATGATGAACGCGTGGTTCAGCGTGCGCCCGCGCATGTACGCGAGCGGCGCGATTTCGATCATCTGCCGCTCGAACATCTTCGCGGTCTTGTCGAAGCCGAGCAGGTCGTACAGCGCGTCGTACAAGGGGCGCAGATACGGATCGACCTTCTGCGCCAGATCGCCCGGCAGAAAGCCGAGGCGCTCGCCCGCTTCGACCGCGGGCCGTGTCAGCACGATGCGTTTGACCTGGTCGCGCTCGAGCGCATCGACCGCGCAGGCCACCGCGAGATAGGTCTTGCCGGTGCCGGCCGGGCCCACGCCGAAGGTCACGTCGTGCGAGATGATCTGCTTCAGATACTCGCGCTGCGCCGGCGTACGGCCGCGCAGATCCGCCCGCCGCGTGTATAGCTTCGGGCCGAGTTCTTCGAGGTCGTCGTCGGCTGCGTCGGCGGGCTCGTCGAACGGATGGTCCGGATTGCCGGGGAAACGCGGATCGCCGGCTGCGTCGCCATTGCCGTTCGGGCGATGGCGCGCCGGATGACGCACTTCGACGAGCGCAAGCTGGATGTCGTCGACCGACAGCGGCTCGCGCGCGTTGTTATAGAAATTTTCGAGCGCGGTGAGCGCGAGTTTCGAGCCGCGCCCGCGGATCGTGATGCGGTGGCCACGGCGCTGCAAGGTCACGTCGAGCGCCTGCTCGATCTGCCGCAGATTTTCGTCGAGCGGTCCGCAGAGGTTGGCGAGCCGCGCGTTGTCATCGCGCGGAGCGGTGAATTCCAGATGCTGCTGAGCGGTCTTCAAGGCGGTGGGTCGATCCTGTCGGTTTCAGTACAGCTTAGTGAGTGGTGGTGGCGTCGTCGTGGACCAGCACGAGTTCGCCACGCAGCGAATGTGGGTACGCGTGAACGATTTTCACGTCGACCATCTGGCCGATCAGCCGCGCGTGCGAGGCGACCGGCGCCGGGAAATTCACCACGCGGTTGTTCTCGGTGCGTCCCGCGAGTTCGTTAGGGTCCTTGCGCGCAGGGCGCTCAACCAGAATGCGCTCGATCTTGCCGACCATCGACTCGCTGATACGTTGCACGTTCTCTTCGATGGTCGCCTGCAGGTGTTGCAGACGCTTGAGCTTCACTTCGCGCGGCGTGTCGTCGTGCAGATTCGCGGCCGGCGTGCCGGGACGCGGGCTGTAGATGAACGAGAAGCTGGTGTCGTACTTCATCTCGTGCACCAAAGCCATCATCTTGTCGAAGTCTTCTTCGGTCTCGCCGGGGAAGCCGACGATCATGTCCGTGGACAGCGACAGGTCCGGGCGGATCGCGCGCAGCTTGCGGATCACGGACTTGTATTCGAGCACCGTGTAGCCGCGCTTCATCGCCATCAGGATGCGGTCGGAGCCGTGCTGCACCGGCAGATGCAGGTGGCTGACGAGCTTCGGCACCTTCGCGTAGGTGTCGATCAGACGCTGCGTGAATTCCTTCGGATGCGACGTGGTGTAGCGAATCCGTTCGATGCCCGGAATGTCGGCGACGTATTCGATCAGCGTCGCGAAGTCGGCGATCTCCGATGAGCCTAGCGTCAGGCCGCCACGATATGCGTTGACGTTCTGGCCGAGCAGCGTGACTTCGCGCACGCCCTGGTCGGCGAGACCGGCGATTTCGGTGAGCACGTCGTCCAGAGGACGCGACACTTCCTCGCCGCGCGTGTACGGCACGACGCAATAGCTGCAGTACTTGCTGCAGCCTTCCATGATCGACACGAACGCGCTCGGGCCGTCGACGCGCGCCGGCGGCAGGTGATCGAACTTTTCGATTTCGGGGAACGTGATGTCGACTTGCGCACGGCCGCTTTCGCGGCGCTTGTCGATCATTTGCGGCAGACGGTGCAGCGTTTGCGGACCGAACACCAGATCGACGTACGGTGCGCGCGCGACGATCGACGCGCCTTCCTGGCTCGCCACGCAGCCGCCCACGCCGATGATCAGATTGGGATTTGCTTCCTTCAGCTCGCGCACGCGGCCGAGGTCGGAGAAAACTTTCTCCTGCGCTTTTTCGCGCACCGAGCAGGTGTTGAACAGGATCACGTCGGCGTCTTCCGGCGTGTCGGTCTTGACGAGCCCTTCAGCCGCGCCGAGTACGTCGACCATCTTGTCGGAGTCGTACTCGTTCATCTGGCAGCCAAAGGTCTTTACATAAACTTTCTTGGTCATCGAATTTTCGCCGGTCGCAGTGGTTGATCTGGGGGCGTCGTTTAAGAGGTGATGGGGCCGAACGTGCGGGCGGCGGGTGTGACAGGCCGCCGGGCGGCGCTTAGGGCGCTTTAGGGCTGCTTGAAGCCTGCTTGAAGCCTGCGCGAGGCCTGCTGTTCAAGGCCGACTCGCGGCCCGATGCGTTGCGCCTGCGCGATCCGCATGCACGTCTGCGGCGTAACGCAACATTATAGCCCTTCACGGCGTGCGGGTTTCGCTGCCCGCACCGCTGCCCGACCGCTCCGGCGGCAAGCCCAGCAGGCTTTCCAGTTCGCCCGACACCTGCGCGAAGCGCTCGCTCAGAAAATCCAGCAGCACCCGCACGCGCGGCGCCATGAAGCGGTTGCGGTGATAGAGCGCGTGCAACGGGGCATCCGGGTAACGCCACTGCGGCAGCAGGATTTTCAGGCCGTCGGCGCGCAGGTCCGCTTCGACGTCCCACATCGACTTGATCACGATGCCGTAGCCGCGCAGCGCCCATTCGCGGGCCACCGCGCCGTCGTTGGTCTCGCGGGCCGACTCGGACGGCACGGTGTAGTTCTGCTCCTCGTCGCCGCGCGTGAAGCGCCACTCGTTCGCGAGCCCCGAGGCGGTGCTCAGCACGATGCAATCGAAGTTGGCGAGGTCGTGCGGGTCTTTCGGCTCGCCCTTGCGCGCGATGTAATCCGGCGACGCGCACAGCACGCGCCGGTTCGGCGCGAGCTTGCGGGCGACCAGCGAGCTGTCTTGCGGCACGCCGAAGCGGATCGCCAGGTCGATGTCCTCCGCCACCAGATTCGCCAGCGAGTCCGACAGCGTCAGCGCGAACGTCACGTCCGGATAGAGCGCGTTGAACTCGTCGAGCCAGTGCATCAGCAGATTGCGGCCGAAGTCCGAAGTCGCCGACACCCGCACCTTGCCGCGCACCACGCCCTGACCGGCTTGCAGCGCGGCTTCGGCGTCGTCGAGCGATTGCAGCGCCTGACGGCAGCAGTTCAGGTAGAGGCGGCCTTCGTCGGTGAGCCGCAACTGACGCGTGGTCCGCTCGAAGAGGCGCGCCTTCAGCCCGGTTTCGAGCTTGGCGAGCCGCGCGCTCGCGGCGGCCGGGGTGAGCCCCATCTTGCGGCCCGCGGCCGAGAGGCTGCCTTGCTGCGCCGCTTCGACGAACAGGCGAATGTCACCGAGGTTATCCATCGTTGGGTCTTTCAAAAAACATTTGAAAATGCTTCAAATACTACGCCAATTATCAAATTGCCGTCGTCCCGTGACAATGCACCCTCGACAACCCTTAATTCCGCGCGCATAGCAGCCCGCGCCACCCCGTCCATGCAACTCGATCACGCAACGATCGTCACCGCCGATCTCGATACCGCCCGGCATTTCTTCGTCGAGATCGCTGGACTGACCGAAGGCGCGCGGCCGCCATTTGCGGTGGCGGGCTACTGGCTGTATGCGAACGGCCGGCCGGTGCTGCATCTGCTCGACGCAACCGCGACAGCGCCTCGCGCGGCCGGCCGGTCAGCGCCACGCGTCGACCATCTCGCTTTCCGGCTGGACAGCGCCGCCGAATGGCAGGCCTTGCTCGCGCGCCTGCACGCGGCCGGCGTCGACCACCACACCGCGCAAGTCCCGCAGATGGGCGCGCAAGCCGCCGAACAGCAACTGTTCGTCGCGCTGGTGCCCGGCGTCGTCATCGAATTCGTGACGGCCTTGCCGCATGGCCAACTTCACGCACAACGTTAAAACTGGAGTAGAAAAAATGCCTATCCCATTACTGGCGCTGGCGATCAGCGCATTCGCGATCGGCACGACCGAGTTCGTCATCATGGGCCTGCTGCCCGAGGTCGCGCACGATCTGGCGGTGTCGATTCCGTCGGCGGGTTTGCTGGTGAGCGGCTATGCGCTCGGCGTCGCGGTCGGCGCGCCGCTGCTCGCGGTGGTCACCAGCAAGATGCCGCGCAAGCTCGCGCTGCAATTGCTGATGGGTGTGTTCATCGTCGGCAATACGCTGTGCGCGGTGGCGTCGAGCTATTCGGTGCTGATGATCGCGCGCGTGGTCACTTCGTTCGCGCACGGTTCGTTCTTCGGCATCGGCGCGGTGGTGGCGGCGTCCCTCGTGCCGGCCGAGAAGCGAGCGAGCGCGATTGCGCTGATGTTCACGGGCTTGACGCTCGCGAACGTGCTCGGCGTGCCGTTCGGCACGTTCGTCGGGCAGCAGTTCGGATGGCGCATGGCGTTCTGGATCGTCAGCGCGTTCGGCGTGGTGTCGCTGCTGGGCGTCACGGCGCTGGTGCCGAATCGTCACGATGCGGGCCCGGTCGGGCTCGGTCACGAAGTGCGCGTGCTGAAAGACCCGCAAGTGTGGACCGCGCTCGCGATGACGGTGCTCGGCTTTGGCGGCGTGTTCGTCGTGTTCACCTATATCGCGCCGATTCTCGAACAGGTGAGCGGCTTCTCGCCGCGCGGCGTGACGCTGATCCTGGTGCTGTTCGGCGTGGGGCTGACGATCGGCAACATGGTCGGCGGCAAACTCGCGGATCGCGCGCTGATGCCTTCGCTGATGGGCATTCTCGCCGCGCTCGCGGTGGTGATGGCGCTGTTCGCGCGCACCAGTCATTCGCAGGTAGCCGCAGCGCTGACGATTTTTGTATGGGGCATTGCCGCGTTTGCCACGGTGCCGCCGCTGCAGATGCGCGTGGTCGAGAAAGCGGCGGCGCCGAATCTGGCGTCGACGCTGAACATCGGCGCGTTCAATGTCGGCAATGCGGGCGGCGCGTGGCTCGGCGGGCTGGTGATCGATCACGGCCATTCGCTCGATACGCTGCCGTGGGTTGCGGCGGCAGTCAGCGTAGTGGCGTTGCTGCTGACGTGGTTCGCGGCGCGTATGGATGCAGCGCCCGCGAGCGTGGCGCGGCGTGTAGGCGTGCACGAGCGCGTGTGATTGGCCAAGCGGGCCGGTGAGCGCGGCTCGGGCGGCATGCTCGCGACGGCGGGCGGCGTCGTCTTCGACGGCGAAGGCAATGCCTTGGGCTGAGGAGGAAGTGTGGCGGTGGCTGCTGACGTGGTTCGCGGCGCGCACGAATCCAACGATCTCGATCCTGGTCGAGCGTGGTCGTGTGCATGAACGGTAGCGGACCGATGCGCGGCTCGGACGAAGGCACAAAACAGAAGCCGCGAACGCCCGCGTGACAGTTCGCCATGCGCGTGAATCGCCACGCGAACGCTCCGCAAAATGTCCGCACGTCCGCACAACGCCGTGCAACCGCCCGAACCAGCGGCCAACGCCGCCCATATGAAAAATGCGCACAAGCTTTGCGGGAATCGTCCTCCGCAATGCTGATAACACTGTGAAGATAACTTCGTTGGGCGCGGCGGGGCGCGATGCTATCTTGCTTCCACTAACCGCTTGCGCGCCGTCAGGTGGCGCTTTGGAGGCAATCATGCATTCCCCGCTCGCGCTGGTTCGCGACCCCTCGGCCGACCTCGATGCGTTGGCGCGTGCCGCCGAACCCTTCGATGCACTGGAACATCTGGTCGGCGTCAACCTCGCCCGCTTGCGCGCCGAACGGCAACTGTCGCTCGATGCGCTGGCCCGCGCGTCCGGCGTGTCGCGTGCGATGCTCGCGCAGATCGAATCGGCGCGCAGCGTGCCGTCCATCAAGGTGCTGTGCAAGGTGGCGGCGGCGTTGAAGGTGTCGGTGGCGGCGTTCTTGCGGCGTCACGCGACCAACGGCTTGGAGCATCTGCCCGCGGAGCGCTCGACGCGCGTCGTCAGTGCGAACGGGCGCTATTCGGCCCGGCCGCTTTATCCCGATGCCGAACCGGCTGCCGCCGAGTTCCACGAGTTGCGTATCGCACCGTTGCACACCGAAGCCGGCACCCGCCGTGCGCCGGGCACGACGGTCAACCTGGTGGTCAGCGAAGGCACGCTGGAAGTCAGCGTGCACGACCAGCGCCAGTTGCTCGCGACCGGCGACGCGATCGTGTTCGACGCCGACCAGCCGCATAGTCTGCGCAATCCGGGCGACACCGAAGCGCGCGCGTTTCGCGTGACGCTGAACGCAGAGACGCCGCCGCGCTGGGACGTCCCGGCGCAGCACGAAGCGCGCGAGGGGCGGCATGAAGCGCGCCATGAAGCCCGCCATGAAGCGCGGCACGAAGCACGCCACGTCACGCCGCACGAGACCGCGCCGGTCTGATTGCATTTCCCCGATGCAGGCGCCTCGCGTTCGAGCCTCCATCGGACCAGTAGGGTTGCGCTGCAGGTCTCGCGCGACTGTTGTATGCTTCGCCAGCCGGTCGATCCGGCAATCAGTGCGTCTTCAGGGCGGGGCGAAATTCCCCACCGGCGGTAGGCCGGCAGCGCGAGAGCGTGAGCCGGTGAGCCCGCGAGCGCCCGCGTCGTGCGTCTTCGGAGTATCGGAGCGCCCAGCGGGGTCAGCAGATCTGGTGAGAAGCCAGAGCCGACGGTCAGAGTCCGGATGGAAGAAGATGTGCAGATAGTCATGTGCGTGTCCGTGGCGCCGCCCGTGGTTGGGGCGGGCGTGAGCGTCGCTTAGCGCGGCGCCCGACGGCGCGTCGTTGTCTGTTTGCAATGCCCTGAAACGTTTTTCGCCCAACTTTTGCGATGAGCGTTTCAACTATGTCCTTTGCTACCTTTCCTGCTCCGTCGACATTTGCGCCCGACGCATCTGCCGATCTCCCGCTGCTCGACACCGAAGTTCCGCCGCGTATCGCCGCCGCATTGCAAGCGATGCGCGATGGCCGCGCCGTCGTTCTGCAAGACGACCACGACCGCGAGAACGAAGCCGATCTGATCGTGTCGGCCGAGCGTCTTTCCGTCGAAACCATGGCCTTGCTGATCCGCGAATGCAGCGGCATCGTTTGCCTGTGCCTGCCCGACGACAAGATCCGCGCGCTCGAACTGCCGCCGATGGCCGTCAACAACGAAAGCCGTCACGGCACCGCGTTCACGGTGTCGATCGAAGCACGCGAGGGCGTGACCACCGGCGTGTCCGCGCTCGATCGCGTGACGACGATTCGCGCGGCGATTGCCGATCACGCGAAGCCCGCCGACATCGTGCGTCCGGGCCACGTGTTCCCGTTGCGGGCGATGCCCGGCGGCGTGCTGGCGCGCCGCGGCCACACCGAAGGCACGGTGGACCTCGCGATTCTCGCGGGTCTGAAGCCGGCCGGCGTGCTGTGCGAACTGATGAACGCGGACGGCACGATGACGCGCGGCGCGGACGTCGAGCGCTTCGCCGCGCAACACAATCTGCCGATGCTGACGATTGCCGAACTCGTCGAGTTTCGTGAGGCGCTGGCGCAGGCGCGCGAATGCGTCGCCGACGAAGCGTGAGATGCGACGCGCGTCGCGTCGTGTTGGGGTGACGTGATGGGTGCTGCAAAAACGAAAGGCCGGTTCTGTCTCGAACCGGCCTTTTTTTGTCGGCGCCGCTTGAGTCGAAGCTGGCGGCGCCTGCACAACGCTACATGACGCGTTCTGTCACGCCAGTGCGCTACGACTGCACGTCGGCGAACTCGCCGCGCACTCCAGCTTCGATCAGCGCGGGCAGTTCATCCATGTGCCGCATGATGCGCGTCATGCCCATCTTGCGCAGCGCGTCCGCATAGCCGTCGGGGATATGGCTCGCGCCGACGAAGGCGATCGTCTTCATGCCCGCCGAGCGCGCCGCGTTCAGACCGGCGATGCTGTCCTCGACGACGACGCAGCGCGACGGCTCCACGCCGAGCGTTTGCGCGGCGAACAGATAGACGTCCGGATAGGGCTTCGGCCGCGCCACCTGTTCGGCGCTGAAAATCCGCTCGCCGAAAATCTGTTGCAGACCCGCGCGCCGCACCGACGCGCTCACACGCGTCATGCGGCTGTTCGACACGACCGCGGCCGGCAGCGTCACGCGTTGCAAAGCCTCGCGCACGCCGTTGATCGGACTCAGCGACGCCGCGAGTTCCAGCTCGACGTTGTGTTCGATGGTGTTGAGAAAATTGGCGGGCAGCGTGATGTCGAAGGACTTCTCGATGCCTTCGAGAAAGCGTGACGTCTGCTGGCCAAACGCGGTTTTGACGACGGGCTCGAAGTCGAGGCCGGGAAAGGCCACGGTGAGCGTTTCGAACATCACGCGGTCGGCGATGACTTCGCTATCGACGAGCACGCCGTCGCAATCACAGATGAGGTGGTCGATCATGCCTGGAAACGGAAAGCGGGGAACGCGGGAGCAGGATGGTTGCAAGCTCGGGCGCGCAGAGTGAAAGCGTCATGATACGTGCTTTCAATCTCCGCGCAGCAGGATGCCGCGGGTGATCGGTGAAGCCGCCGAATGGGCGGCGTCGCGCTGGCGAACGCGGGTTGGCGGTGAAACAACGGGCGGGACACTGGCGTACTCAGGTGCTCAGACCGCTCGGGTGCTGAGGCGAGCGAGGGCACTCAGCTGCCCGCGCCAGTGCACTCAGTGCATATCCGCCCATGCCTTTGCGGCGCGGACCGCGCGCTGCCAGCCGCCGAGGCAGGCCTTAACTTCAGCGTGCGGCAACGCCGGTGTGAAGCGGCGCTCGAGCTTCCACTGCTGCTGCAGTTCGTCGACGTCCTTCCAGTAGCCGACCGCGAGACCGGCGAGATACGCCGCGCCCAAGGCGGTCGTTTCCGCCACCTTCGGGCGCACCGCGTCGACGCCGAGAATGTCCGCCTGGAATTGCATCAGCAGATTGTTCGCGCAGGCGCCGCCGTCCACGCGCAATTCGCCGATGCGAATGCCGGAGTCCGCTTCCATCGCCTGCAGCACGTCGAGCGACTGGTAGGCGATCGAGTCGAGCGCGGCGCGCGCGATATGCGCGGAGCTTGTGCCGCGCGTCACGCCGAACAGCGTGCCGCGCGCATGCGCGTTCCAGTGCGGCGCGCCAAGGCCGGCGAAGGCGGGCACCAGATACACGCCGTCGCAATGCGGCACGCCGCGCGCGAGCGTTTCGATCTCGGCGGCGTTCTTGATGATGCCGAGGCCGTCGCGCAGCCATTGCACCACCGCGCCGCCGATGAAAATGCTGCCTTCGAGCGCGTAGTTGATCTTGTCGCCGATCTGCCACGCGATCGTGGTCACGAGATTGTTCTTCGATTCGATCGGCTTGTCGCCGGTGTTCATCACGAGAAAACAACCGGTGCCGTAGGTGTTCTTCACCATGCCCGACTCCGTGCACATCTGGCCGAACAGCGCGGCATGCTGATCGCCGGCGATGCCCGCGAGCGGAATCTTCGACGCGAACACGGTGGTCTTGGTCGGCCCATACACTTCCGACGACGGCCGCACTTCCGGCAGCATGCTGCGCGGAATGTCGAGCGCGTCGAGCAGTTCGTCGTCCCATTGCAGCGTGTGGATGTTGAACAGCATCGTGCGCGACGCGTTGGTCACGTCGGTGACGTGCAGGCTGCCCTTGGTGAAGTTCCACACGAGCCAGCTGTCGACCGTGCCGAACGCGAGGCGCCCTTGCCGCGCTTTTTCGCGCGCGCCTTCGACGTTGTCGAGAATCCAGCGGATCTTGGTCGCCGAGAAATACGAGTCGATCGGCAGGCCGGTTTTCGCGCGGACCTTGTCTGCGAGCCCGTGCTCCTTGAGCTGATCGCAGAAATCGGCGGTGCGCCGGTCCTGCCAGACGATCGCGTTGTAGACCGGGTGGCCGGTTTCGCGATCCCACACGATGGTGGTTTCGCGTTGATTGGTGATGCCGATCGCGGCGATCGAGGTGCCGTTCATGCCGGCGCGCGTCACGGCTTCGGCGGCGACGCCGGCCTGGGTCGACCAGATTTCCTGCGGGTCGTGCTCGACCCAGCCGGGGTGCGGATAGATTTGCTGGAACTCTTTCTGGGCGATCGACACGACATTGCCGAGCCGGTCGAACAGCATTGCACGCGAGCTGGTCGTGCCCTGGTCAAGCGCGAGGATGTACTGATCCTGCATTGTCTCTTCTCCATGCGTGGGCGATTCCCCGGCCTGTCGACCGGCGCTGGGAGCCGCCTGTTGTTTTAGCCGGGCTGCAATCGTGGATGAGGTTGTGCAGCCCGCGCTGGTCCAGCCGAAAGGGGGAGTTGACCGGAGGCCGAGCCGGTCTTCGCAGACTATGCGCGCAGTCTATGCGCTTTGTCGCGCGGGTTCGCGGGCGAACCAGGCGTCGATGTCGTGCGTGATCGACGCGAGTGTGCCCGGCTCGACGTGCAGCCCGAGTTTCGAACGGCGCCACAGCACGTCCTGGGCGCTGCGCGCCCATTCGGTGTCGCGCAGGTACGTCAGTTCGGCTTCATAGAGACCCGGCGCGAACGCCCGGCCGAGATCGGCCACCGAGCGCGCTTCGCCGATCACCCGTGTGGCGCGCGTGCCATAGGCGCGCGCGAGCCGGTGCGCCAGCTCGGCCGGCAGCCACGCATGCTGCTGCCTGAAGCCAGCAAGGAAGCGGTCGAAGTCCGCGCGCGGAATATCGCCGCCCGGCAACGGCGCACCGACGGTCCACGCGGGCGCGCCATTGTGCAACGCCTGCGCGAGCATGTCGACGGCTTGCTCCGCGAGTTTGCGAAAGGTCGTGATCTTGCCGCCGAACACCGACAGAAGCGGCGCTTCGCCCACGGGCGCGTCCAGTTCGAGCGAGTAATCGCGCGTGACCGCCGACGGGTTGTCCGCGCCTTCGTCTTCGAGCAACGGACGCACGCCCGAATAGGTCCAGCGCACGTCGGCCGGCGAGATCTTCTGTTTGAAGTAGCGGTTGATCGAGTCGCACAGATACTGCGTTTCGCCGGCGTCGATCGCCACTTGCGACGGGTCGCCGCGATATTCGAGGTCGGTCGTGCCGATCAGCGTGTAATCGCCTTCGTACGGAATCGCGAAGATGATCCGCTTGTCGGGGTTCTGGAAGATGTACGCGTGGTCGTGTTCGAACAGGCGCCGCGTGACGATATGGCTGCCTTTCACGAGGCGGACACTGTGCGATGCCTGGCGGCCGAGCGCGCCCTGCAGCAGTTCGCCGACCCATGGGCCCGCGGCATTCGCGATCGAGGCAGCGCGCACGTCGAGGGTGGTGCCGTCGGCGCGCCGCAGTTGCGCGCGCCATTCACCGCCCGCGCGCACCGCGCTGACGAGCTTCGTGCGCGTCAGAATCGTCGCGCCGTGTTCCTGCGCGTCGAGTGCGTTCAGCACGACCAGACGCGCGTCGTTGACCCAGCCGTCCGAATACACGAAACCGCGTTTGATCGAATCGATCAGCGGCGCGCCGGCCGGATGTTTGCGCATCGAGATGCCGCGCGAACCGGGCAGCAATTCGCGTTTGGCGAGATGGTCGTACAGAAACAGGCCCGCGCGGATCAGCCAGGCCGGGCGCAGATCGGGCATGTGCGGCATCACGAAGCGCAGCGGCCACATGATGTGCGGCGCGGCGCGCAGCAGTGTTTCGCGCTCCTGCAGCGCTTTGCGCACCAGGCCGAACTCGCGGTATTCGAGGTAGCGCAGGCCGCCGTGGATCAGCTTGGTGCTGGCCGACGACGTATGCGCGGCCAGATCGTCCTGTTCGCAGAGCAGCACCGACAGGCCGCGACCGGCCGCATCGCGTGCGATGCCTGCGCCGTTGATCCCGCCGCCAACGACGAGCAAATCGTATCTCGAGCCTTGCGTCACCTGCTGTGTCCCCTGCGTTGCGCTTGAAAGTCGTGTGGAAGGCCTGCCGAACAGGCTGTGTTCGTTTTCGAACTTTAATGAACATATTCGAAAAAGTAAAGTTCGCTTTATCTGAACGCGCCCTACCCGAACGGCCAAGGGTGTGGCGCAACGGGCGGCCACGGACGATACTCTCGGCAGTAGCCACTTCGAGGTGAATGAATGCGTGGACTTTTGATGATCGGCGCCGCCGCGCTTCTCACGGGGTGCGTCAGCTCGCCCAGCCTGACGGGGACGATGGGTGCGCCGTCGTTCGAAGCGTTGCAGCGGATGTGCACGGCGCAACCTGTCGACTACGGCAAGGATGCGCAAGGCGTCTACGCGGCGCTATTCGACGCCTATGTGGCGAACCGGCGCGGCGCGTTGTCGAAGGACGATTTCTGCGCGTTCCAGGCCGACATCGCCCAGCGTCATGCGAGCGAAGGCATGAGCGCCGATCCGCACGCGCGCAATCAGTGGGTCGAGTTTTTCACCGCCCAACGGGCCAAGGCGCTGAGCTGGCGCGCGGCGGTCGATCCGACCTTGCGCAGTGGTTGAGCGGGGTCGTTGCTGCGTTTTCCTTTCCGCGCAGGCGGGCCGCGTGGGCCGCTATCTCTAACCGGGTGGGGTAAGGGGGGCGGCGGCGGTTCGCGCATCGTCACAAGGCTCGCGCGCCGGGTGTGGCGAGCGCATTTCCCCGCCAAGCGTTGAGTCGAGTCGCTGGGAGGAATTGCCGAATGCCGCTCGGGGCAAAGCGATGTTGACAGGCGCGAGGGCCGAAGGCTCGTCGCGTCAATTCATTGTGTCAACGAGTCGGGCACGACGACGCGGCAAAGCGGCCTCTTGACCGGCTGCCCGCTCCGGCTTCGTTGAGGCATAGAAAAAACGAGGCAATCGACAGGGAGCGGGGGCGTACGAACCGTGTACGACGCACCCTGCCGTCATTGCAAGACCGCGCGTCGACTGCAAAAAACAGCGACAAGCTTTCGCGACATCAGGAAAAACGCTTGATAGCCCGCAGCGCCTCGTCGCCGGTTTCCGTCACACGCCATTGTTCGTTGCCCGACGCGAGTCGTTCGAGTTGTACCAGCTGGCGTTCCAGCAGCGCGTCGAGTTCTTCTCGCCCCATGTCGACCTGATTGGGGGCGTCCTTCACGAGCAACAACGTGGCGAATTCATGCGGACTCAGCATCGTTCTCTCCATGTCAAGCAAACGCGGACGGCCTTGCCGGCGACTGGCGAGATGCCAGTGAAGTCCGCTAGAGGATCAGGCGGGAAGTACGGCTCGCACAACACAATCACGCAACCGGCGCTACGCAGAATGCGGAACGCACAGCGGGAACTGGAGTGTAGTCAACCGCACGTTAAACGCCAAATGCGCCCCCGCAAATATTCCCTTTGACAATTGAGGGGCCCGACGGCGGTTGGGAATAGCGGCCTGATCCTTGATTTCACTCGAAGTTTTGTATGCGCTGCAGCATGACAGAACGCTGGTTAACCCGCGACGTACACCTGACAGTTGGCCGCGGTGAGGGCTTCGAGCATCGGGGCGGCGGGCGCGGCATCGGTGAAGAGCGCATCGATCTGGTCGAGATGGCCTTGGCGGACCAGCGCCGGGCGGCCGAATTTCGAGCTGTCGGCGGCGAGGAATACGGTGCGCGCGTGCTGGATGATGGCCTCGGCCACGCGCACTTCGCGGGTGTCGAAATCGCGCAGTGTGCCGTCCGTTTCGATACTCGACGTGCCGATGATCGCGAAATCCACCTTGAACTGACGGATGAAATCGATCGCGAGTTCGCCGACGATGCCCTTGTCCCAAGGCCGCACGATGCCGCCCGTCACCAGCACCTCGCAATCCGGATAGCCGCTCATCATGCTCGCGACATTCAGATTGTTGGTGATCACCCGCAACCCGCGATGCCGGTTGAGTGCGCGAGCGACTTCCTCGGTCGTGGTGCCGAGGTTGATGAAGAGTGACGCCTGATCGGGAATGTGAGTGGCCACCAGCGCTGCGATGCGCCTCTTCTCGTCATGGAACATCCGCTGGCGTGCGGTGTACGAGACGTTCTCGGAACTGGTCGGCAGACTGGCGCCGCCGTGATAGCGGCGCAGCAGGTTCATGTCGGCAAGCCAGTTGACGTCGCGGCGGATCGTTTGCGGCGTCACGTCGAAGTGCGCCGCGAGGTCGTCCACGGTCACGAAGCCGTCGCGTTGCACCCACTCCAGCAATTCCTGTTGCCGGGCATTGAGAGTGAGGCGGGGGTCTCGGGTCATGTGTCTCGGGTCGTGGGATTTTATCGGGCGCTGCCCGCCGCCGGCGCGATGTGCCAAGCCGGAAACCGGGTCACGCGTGAACGGGATATGAGTATTGTAAGACCATCAGTCCCCTTGTCCGCCAACTCGTGCCCCATGCATAAGCTGCGCGACGGCAATCGTCTGATCCATTCAGGCGCCAGGTGCATTTATTCATTTGATAAATGAATTTGTTTTTTGGGCCGGTTCGCGCTGCAATCCACGGTTTCGCGTTCTACCCCTGTTTTCATGATTTCCCGCGTACCCGGCGGTTTTCCTCGCGCCGGATCGCGCTTTCGAGAGTGTTCGACATGACTGGCTTCAACTGGCAAAACCCCTATCCGACGCCCCGGTTGCCCGTATTCGCGCGCAACATCGTTTCGACTTCGCATCCGCTCGCCGCACAAGCCGGGCTGCGCATGCTGTGGAAAGGCGGCAATGCCGTCGATGCGGCGATCGCGGCGGCCGCCGCCATCACGGTGGTCGAGCCGGTGTCGTGCGGCCTTGGCGGCGACGCGTTCGCTCTGGTGTGGGACGGCAAGAAGCTGCATGGCCTGAACGCGTCGGGCGTCTCGCCGGCGGCGTGGAACGTCGATTACTTCAAGCGCAAATACGGCGTGGAAAACGGGCTCGCGAAGCAGCCCACGCGCGGCTGGGATGCGGTGACGGTGCCCGGTGTGATCGCGGGCTGGGAAGCGCTGCATCAGAAGTTCGGCACGCTGCCGTTCGCCGACCTGATGGAGCCGGCCATCGAAATCGCCGAGCGCGGGCATGCGGTGGCGAGCATCGTTGCGTACAAGTGGGCGGCGGCCGTGCCGGAACTGAAGGACCTGCCGGGCTTCGCGCAAACCTTCATGCCGCGCGGCCGCGCGCCTGAAGTGAGCGAGCTGGTGCGCTTCCCCGGCCACGCGAAGACGCTGCGCAAGCTCGCCGAGCTAGGCCCGCGCGCGTACTACGAAGGCGAGATCGCCGAGCGGATCGCGGCGTTCGCGCGCGAAGGCGGCGCGGCGCTCACGCTCGACGACCTGCGCAACTACCGCGCGGACTGGGTCGAGCCGATCGGCAAGGACTATCGCGGCTACACCGTGCATGAGATTCCGCCGAACGGCCAGGGCATCGCGGCGCTGATCGCGTTGGGCATTCTTGAACAGTTCGACGTGGGCTCGCTGCCGATTGACGGCGTCGAATCGCAGCATCTGCAGATCGAAGCCATGAAGCTCGCGTTCGCCGACGTGTACCAGTACGTCGCCGATCCGCGTTCGATGGAGGTCACGCCCGAACAGATGCTCGACGACGCGTACCTGAAGTCGCGCGCGAAGCTGATCGACCCGAAGCGCGCCACGCAGTTCGACTTCGGCATGCCGAAGGCGGGCGGCACGATCTACATGTCGGTGGCCGACGAGCGCGGCATGATGGTCAGCTTCATCCAGTCGAACTACATGGGTTTCGGCTCGGGCATCGTGGTGCCGGACAGCGGCATCGCGATGCAGAACCGCGGCTGCGGCTTCTCGATGGACCCGAAGTCGCCGAACGTCGTGGAAGGCGGCAAGCGCCCGTTCCACACGATCATCCCGTCGTTCCTCACGCGGCAGGTGAACGGCCAGCAGGAAGCGGTGATGAGCTTCGGCGTGATGGGCGGCGACATGCAGCCGCAAGGCCATCTGCAATCCATCGTGCGCATGCTCGATTACGGTCAGCAACCGCAGGCCGCGTGCGACGCGCCGCGCTGGAAGGTCAACCGCGACTTCACGATCGACATCGAATCCACGCTCGATCCGAAGACCGCCGAGGCGTTGCAGAAGCTGGGCCACACGATCAAGTCGGTCGACGATCCGTACATGGACTTCGGTTCGGGCCAGTACATCTGGAAGCTCGACCGCAACGATCCGGAGCGCGGCTACGTGGCGGCAAGCGACAGCCGCCGCGACGGGTTGGCCGCCGGGTTCTGATCCATTCACGCGTGATGGGCGGCGCAGCCGGGGAGGCTGCTTCTGGGAGTGCCCCGGCGGCGCCTCGCTGAACTTGGCGAGGCCGCGGGCGGGGCATATTGCATATCGCCGAATGGCTCCCATCGCATTCGCGGTGGTCGGCATGCGAGCCACCCGCCGCGCTGCTACGCGGGAGCGCCGTCATCGAGCGACATCGGCGCGCCTCGCGCGTCACGCCCATCAGTCACGTTTCAGATACACCCCGCACGCCAGGCATACGGCGTCAAAGCAGGCATTGAACAAGGCAGGAGACATCATGCACACCCACGCGTCGCCATCCACGACAGCTTCCCCTCACGCGTCGTCCGCACCGCTCTCCAAAGCGATGGTGCGGCGGATCGTGTTTTCGTCATCGGTCGGCAATGCGCTCGAATGGTTCGACTTTCTGGTCTACGGCTATTTCGCGACCATCATTGCCAAACAGTTTTTCCCGATGCAGGACGAGTGGCTCTCGACGCTGCTCGCCATCGCCACGTTCGGCATCTCGTTCCTGATGCGTCCGCTGGGCGCGGTCGTGCTGGGCATCTACGGCGACCGCAAGGGTCGCAAGGCGGCGCTCACGCTCGCCATCGCATTGATGATGGTCGGCACCTTCACGATGGCCGTGATGCCGCCGTATGCGTCGATCGGCATCGCGGCGCCGTTGCTGATCCTGCTCGCGCGGCTCGTGCAAGGCTTCGCGGTAGGCGGCGAGTTCGGCAGCGCGACGGCCTTCATGGTCGAGCACAGTGCGTCGCGCCGAGGTTATTACGCGAGTTGGCAGTTCGCGAGCCAGGGCCTCGCGGCGATCACCGCCGCCACCTTCGGCTCGCTGCTGACCGCATGGATGTCGCCCGAGCATCTCAGTAGCTGGGGCTGGCGCCTGCCGTTCGTGTTCGGTTTGCTGGTCGGGCCTGTCGGCTTCTACATCCGTTCGCATCTCGACGAAACGCCGGAGTTTCTCGCGTTGCGCAAGGCACGTGAAGCGGCCGGCGAGCGTAAAGACGCGAGCGAAGCGAAGGGCGTATCGTTCGCCAACCAGTGGGTCAACCTGGTGCTCGCGGTCGGCATCGTGGCGCAGTCGACGGTTGGCGTTTACGTGCTGCAACTCTACATGCCGATGTACGCGGTCAAGCAGTTGCACATGTCGGCGGCCGCGTCGTTCGGTGTGGTGGTGCTCAACGGCGGACTGCAGTTCATCTTCTCGCCGGTGATGGGCGCATTGTCCGACCGCATCGGCCGGATTCGCATCATGCTGACTACGTCGATCCTGATGGGCGTGATGATCTACCCGATGTTCGCGTGGCTGCAGTCTCATCCGACGATCGGCTGGCTGATGGCGCTGCAAGCCATCGCGGGCATCTTCAAGGCCGCTTACTCCGGACCGATGCCCGCGCTGATGTCCGAGATCTTCCCGACGCACGTGCGCTCGACCGGTCTCTCGATCGGCTATAGCATCGGCGTGACGATCTTCGGCGGCTTTGCGCCGACGATCGTCGAGACCTTCATTCATTTGACCGGCGACAAGCTCGCGCCAAGTTATTACGTGCTGCTTGCGGCGGTGCTGTCGGGCGTGTCGTTGATCATCGTGGCGCAACGCATGCGCCGCGTGCGTCCGCTCCAAAGCGTGCAGCCTGCCTGAGCATCGCGCACCGCGGCGGGGCGGGCGGGGGCGCGGTCGCTCGCTGGCTCCGGCGTCTCTGCGGTGACTCACGGGGCTCACAGGCTTCATGCCCTGCCTCAAAGCCAGCTCTTTCGAGCTGGCTTTTTTCGTCTGACGCCCGATGTTTTCTCGACCGAGCGTTTCGACTATCTCCGAATTGGAACTGAGCCCGTCCGGCATGGTCTGTGCTGGGTTGTCTGCAGAGTTGGTTAACACCGGCTAAGATGCAGACACAAGGGGTTAACTCTAATTCAAGCGCTGTGTCCGACATAGCGAACCGTCACGGCGAATGCTGGGCGGTTTCGCGCAGGCAGCACGAGTCGGGACAGCATTCGGAGCAAGACACCATGCATACCGAGCCGAACCATGTCATGCCCTGGCGGATCGAGGACATCGACCTCACCCGCATTGATCGGCAGAAGGCCGTCGCTAACGAAGACCTGCTGCTGCTCCTGTGCGCGGCTTCGTTCATTGAAAGCGGCACCGATCTTTACACGAGCAATCTGAGTACCTTTTTCAACGGCGATCCCGAGGTCTCGGCCTGGCTCAACAACGAGTGGGAGCCGGAAGAGATGCAGCATGGCCGCGCGCTCAAAACGTATGTCGCCTATGTGTGGCCCGAATTCGACTGGGACACCGCCTTCCGCAATTTCATGGACGAGTATTCGCTGACCTGTTCGGTCGAAGATTTCGAGAAGACCCGCGCGCTCGAAATGGTCGCGCGCTGCGTGGTGGAGACCGGCACGGCGACGCTGTACCGCGCGATCGGCGAATGTTCGGATGAACCAGTGCTCAAGCAGATCACCGACAACATCCGCACCGACGAAGTCCGTCACTACAAGCACTTTTTCAAGTTCTTCAAGAAGTACAACCGGATCGAAGGCAACGGACGGCTCGCGGTACTCGGCGCGTTGATGCGGCGCGTGATGGAGATCAAGAACGAAGACTCGGAGATCGCGCTGCGTCATGTGTTCGCGATTCGCTATCCGGAGCGCGTGCATGATTCGGCGTATAACCGCGAGCGGGCGGCGCGTATCAATGCGCTGGTGCGGCGCAACCTGTCCGCCGACATGTGCGTGAAGATGCTGCTCAAGCCGCTCAATCTGCCGGCGAAGATTCAGCCGGGCGTGCACTATCCGCTCGCGAAGATCACGCAGCATGTGTTCTTCCGCTGAGTCGCTGGCGAGCCGCGTGTCTTTGGCGTACTGAAACGCAATTACGCAACGACATGCAGAAAAATGGCCCGCTAACGCGGGCCATTGCTTTTTCGAGGCATGATTGAGCCTTCCCCACTTTCAACCGGATCGACAGCATGAGCGATTCCTCCGCACCTGCTCGTCCTCTCGAACAGAACGTGTTCGACGAATGGCCCGATGCCGTGCGCGCGTTGTTCGACGGTTCGTCGCTGGCGAGCAAGACAGGATTCACCGCGTCGCTGCTAAGTGTCGATACGAACGGCCACGTGCGCACGTCGTTGCTCGGTGTCGGCGAGTTGTACGCGCCCGATTCGCGCACGCTGTGCGTCGCGTTGTGGCCGCAAGCGAGGGCGGCGCGCGCGATCGCGCAAAGCGGACGCGCTGCGCTGAGCTTCGTCTGCGACGCAGCTTTCTATCAGGTGCAGTTGCTTTTCACGCCGCTGGCGGGTGTCGCTGGAGACGACAGCGGGTTGGTCTATCTGATCGGTTCGATCGATACGGCCGAGGCGCAGAGCGTGCGTTATGCGCGCCTGACGAGCGGCATCACGTTCGAACTGCAAGGGCAGGGAGGTGCGGTGCTCGACCGTTGGGAACGGCAGGTCGAGCACCTGAAGCAGGCGGCCGCCGCGGCCGGCCGTTAGTCCTCGACTAGCGAGGACCAAGCGGCAAGACGGGAGTCTTGCAGCTTAACGGCCGCGCTGGCCGCTGCGTGACGGCTGGCCGCCACGCGGTGCGTCGTTGCGCGGCTTCGCGCCGCCCAGCAACGCACCCGGATTGCTGCCTTGCGGCTTGTTGGCGTGCGGCTTGCGCGGCGCATGTTGCGCAGCGCTGCCTTCATGCGCGACCGCGCGCGGACGGTCGTCATGACGCTGACCGTCGCGACGCGGCTGGCCGCCGTTGCCCGCCGGCTTCGCGCCCTGCGGCTTCGGCTGTTGCTGACCGTTCGCCGGACGCTGGCCCGAACGCTGAGCAGGCTTCGCCGCAGCGGCGCCATCACGCTTCGGCGCGCCTTGACCTTGACGCGGCGAACGACCACCGCCGCCGCCGCCACCCTGGCCGCGGCGCAGGATCGGTTCCGGCTTCGCGGTCGGGTCCGGTTCGAAACCGGCGATCACTTCCTGCGGCACCGGACGCTTGATCAGCTTCTCGATGTCCTTCAGCAGTTGCAATTCATCGACGCACACCAGCGACACCGCTTCGCCCGTCGCGCCCGCGCGACCCGTGCGGCCGATACGGTGCACGTAATCTTCCGGCACGTTCGGGAGATCGAAGTTGACCACGTGGGGCAACTGGTCGATATCGATGCCGCGCGCGGCGATGTCGGTCGCGACCAGCACCTGCAGCGTGCCGTCCTTGAACTCGGCGAGCGCGCGCGTACGGGCCGACTGGCTCTTGTTGCCGTGAATCGCGAGCGCGCTGATGCCGTCCTTGGTCAGTTGTTCGGCGAGGCGGTTCGCGCCGTGCTTCGTGCGCGTGAACACCAGCACCTGAAACCAGTTGTGCTGCTTGATCAGATGCGTGAGCAACTCGCGCTTCTTGTCGCGGTCCACCGGGTGAATCTTTTGTGCGACCGTTTCCGCCGTCGTATTGCGGCGAGCCACTTCGATCAGCGCCGGCGAGTCGAGCAGGTTGTCGGCGAGGGTCTTGATCTCGTCGGAGAACGTGGCCGAGAACAGCAGGTTCTGACGCTTTGGCGGCAACTTGGCGAGCACGCGCTTGATGTCATGGATGAAGCCCATGTCGAGCATGCGGTCGGCTTCGTCGAGCACGAGAATCTCGAGATGCGACAGATCGATGGTCTTCTGCTGCATGTGATCGAGCAGACGGCCCGGCGTCGCGACGACGATGTCCACGCCGCTACGCAACGCGCCGATCTGCGGATTGATGCCGACGCCGCCGAACATCACGGTCGACTTCAGCTTCAGATACTTGCCGTAAGCACGCACGCTTTCTTCGACCTGCGCGGCCAGCTCACGCGTCGGCGTGAGGATCAGGGCGCGCACCGCGCGCTTGCCCGAGGCGGTGGCGACGGCCGGCATCGAATTCAGACGCTGCAGGATGGGTAGCGTGAAACCGGCGGTCTTGCCGGTGCCGGTCTGCGCGCCGGCCAGCAGGTCGCCGCCGTTGAGCACGGCGGGGATCGCTTGCGTCTGGATGGGAGTCGGCGTGGTATAGCCGAGTTCGTGTACAGCGCGGACCAACGGTTCGGACAAGCCGAGGGAATCAAAAGACATAAATACTCTTTGCAATGCAGTTTCGCGAACGGCACAAATGGGCTCAAGCAGGCATGAATGCAGCATGAACGCGCCAGCATGGCGCGTTCGATGCCCAAGCCCAGTTCCGGTCGCAGAGAAATCGGCGGCACGCTCAAACACGTGCCGAATGCTTCAACGCGCTATGCAGACACGTTGACTGGCCTTAAGTTGCATTTCGTCGCCGTGGGGTGTCACGCGACATAGCGCGCAACACTGACGAATTGACACAGACTGCCCGCCAGTACGAACAGGTGCCAGATACCATGTCCATGCCGGATGCGCTCGTCGTTGATGAAGAAGTAGATGCCGGCGCTGTAGATGACCCCGCCGGCCACGAGCCAGGCGGTACCCGCTGCAGGTAAGGCTTGCAGCAGCGGGTGGACGGCAACGAGCGCGAGCCATCCCATCAAAACATACAGCACCATCGACACGCTGCGGGTGCGTCGCCCGAGCGTCAGTTCCTGCACGATGCCGAGGGCGGCAAGCCCCCAACTCACGCCGAATAACGACCAGCCCCACGGCCCGCGCAAGGTGACAAGCGTGAACGGAGTGTAGCTGCCGGCGATCAGCAGGTAGATCGCCGAATGGTCGCATTTTTGCAGGACCGCTTTGACGCGCGGGTTACGCGCGCTGTGGTAAAGCGTCGAGATAGCATACAGCACGAACAGCATCGCACCGTATACCGCGAAGCTGACCACCTTGTACGCGTCGCCGTCGAGCGCGCCCATCGTGACGAGCGTCACCAGCCCCACCACCGACAGCACGGCGCCGACAAGATGGGTCATGCTGTTCAAACGCTCACCGACATGCACGGCTCTTTCCTCCTGCGCGGTTTCATCAGGGTAAATACCGACATGATACCGGTCCTGCAAAAACGAAGGGCGCGGCCGCGAATTTCGCAGGCCGCGCCCGGGGTGCAACGAAGGCTGCTTAGTCGAGCGGCGCCGAACGCAGATCGGACACTTGCTGCGGCGACACCGGCGTGCCGTGGTTGCCCCACGACATACGGATGTACGTCACCACCGCGGCGACTTCCGTGTTCGACAGCGACTGTGCGAACGGCGGCATGCCATACGGATGCGGGTTGGCTTCCGTGCTCGGCGGATAACCACCGTTGAGCACCATGCGGATCGGGTTGACCGCCGACGGCATCTGGATCGACTGATTGTTCGCGAGCGGCGGGAACGACGGCGGCATGCCGAGGCCGTTTTCCGCGTGGCACTTCGCGCAGTTGTCAGCGTAGATCTTCGCGCCTTGCTTCAACAGTTCGCCGCCGAACTTTTCCGACGTTTCGAGCTGCAGCGGTTCAGGCGCCTCGCTCTTTTGCGGAATCGTCTTCAGGTACGTGGCCATCGCGTTGATGTCTTCGTCCGACATGTACTGCAGGCTGTTGTGAACCACTTCAGCCATCGGACCGAACACCGCGCCGCGATTCGACACGCCGGTCTTCAGCAGATCGGCGATGTCCTTCAGGTCCCAGTCGCCGAGGCCGGCTTCACGGTTCGACGTGAGCGACGGCGCGTACCAGTTCTGCAGCGGGATCAGGCCGCCCGCGAAGGCCGCCGAATTGACCGGGGCGCCCATCGCGTTGATCGAGGTGTGGCACATGCCGCAATGGCCGAGGCCTTCGATCAGGTACGCGCCGCGGTTCCATTCGACCGACTTGGTCGGATCCGGCTTGAACTCGCCTTCACGGAAGAACAGCGTGCGCCAGCCGATCAGCATGTTGCGCTGGTTGAACGGGAATTTCAGTTCGTGCGGACGGCTCGGCACGTTGACCGGCGGGACCGAGCGCAGGAACGCGTAGATCGCGTCCGAGTCGGCGCGCGTGACCTTCGTGTAGCTCGTGAACGGGAAGCCCGGATACAGCAGGCTGCCGTCCTTCGAGCGGCCGGTGTGCATCGCGCGATAGAAGTCGTCCTGGGTCCACTTGCCGATGCCGTACTGGTCGTCCGGCGTGATGTTCGGCGTGAACATCGTGCCGAACGGCGTGGCCATCGGCAGGCCGCCGGCGAACTGCTTGCCGCCGCGCACCGTGTGGCAGGCGATACAGTCGCCGGCGCGGGCGAGGTACTCGCCCTTCTTGATCAATTCGGCCTGATCGGCGGGCGTGGCCGCCATCGCCGAGCCGTTATGCAGGTTGTCGCCGCCCGACCACAGGACGGGAACGAGTGCGGCAGCCGCAACCACGACGACTGCCGAGAGGGCGAACAAGGACTTGCGTTTCATTTGAGTGTCTCTCCCGGTGCCTTATTGCGGTTCGCTGCCGCAGGCAAGCGGAGTCTTCAACGAGCGGGCCGGAGCCGGCACGGGGTTTTGTGGAGCCTGCTGCGTGGAAAGCCATGCCGCAACGGCGTTCACGTCTTCGTCGCTCAGGCGCGTGGCGATGGTGTGCATGCAATCAGGTGCGATGGCATGACGCGTACCCGAGCGCCATGCGCCAAGTTGCGCGCTGATGTAGTCGGCGTGCAGGCCGACTAGGCCGGGGATAGCCGGCTCCATGCCCGTCAAGGCCTTGCCGTGGCAGGCCGCGCAAGCCGGGATCTGCTTGCCCGCGTCGCCGTTCAGCACGATCTGCTGGCCGCGCGCGAGCGTGGCCGACGACACAGTCGGCTTGGCCGGCGGCGGATACGGCGGGCGCTGCTGCGAAAAGAACGTCGCGATCTTATGAAGGTAGTCGTCCGAAAGATACGTGACGAGGTAATTCATGGGCGGGTACTTGCGACGCCCTTCGCGGAAGTTCTGCAACTGGTTGAACAGATAGTCTGCCGGCTTGCCCGCGAGGCGTGGGAAGTAGTCGTTGTCGGTACCTTGCCCGTGCGAGCCATGGCACGCCGTGCAACCCTGCACGCGCGCTTCCATTGTGTCGGGGGCCTTCGGTTGAGTCTGCGCTTTCGCAGCGCTATAGACACCCGCGGAGCCGATCAGGAGAAGGGCGAGCAACGGGCGGAAAAGGCGTCTAGAAGACACGCGTAACTCCATCAAAATCGGGGACCTGACCGAACTTCGAGCGGCTCGGTGTGAAGGGCAGCCGGCGCTGCGGCGACGCAGCATTCTAGCATTGAAGGGTGATGGTGACTATTTGCCACATTAGAGAAGGTTCCTGGGTGTAACAGCAATGCGACACTTTGACGCGCAATACTGCTTCCTGTGGCGTTTTTCGTTATCTCAATTTAGCTGTTCCGTTCCACCCCGTTCCACCCCGTTCCGCCCCGTTCCGCCCCGTTGACGCGGGGCGCGCGCCATGCCATTCGACAAACCAGGTTGAACCGATGCCCGAGTGATCCATCGAAGCGTACACTTCCGGGCTCGCCGGCCGCTGTCCGAGCCAGATGCGCCCGGCTCGACACTGACCGTTTTCCTGTTCATCAGCTATCGGCCTTACATGAAGCTATTCCATTTTTCCCGTCCGACGCTGCGTGCGTTGATGGTCGGCGCCGCGGCGCTGGTTGTGACGTCTGCCGCATCCGCGCATGCGCATCTGGCGTCGAGTGAGCCGGCGGCGAACACCGACGCCGTCGCGCCCACCGCGGTGACGATCCATTTCACCGAGCCGCTCGAGCCGGCGTTCAGCAGGATCACGCTGGCCGATGCGAGCGGCAAGGCGGCCACGCAGGCCGCCTCGGAAGTCGACAAGCAGGACGCCAGGGTGATGCGCCTGCCGCTGCCGCCATTGAGGGCGGGCCGCTATGCGGTGCACTGGATCGCGGTCGCCACCGATGGCCACCGTACCCAAGGCGACTTCGCGTTCAACGTCAAATGACCGTCGACGGATTGTGGATCGGGCAGGTTGCCATGGCCGCGCTCATGAACGTCGCGTTTGCGTTTGCCGTCGGTTCGGCCTTGCTCGGCGCGTGGCTCGCGAACGACGCCCAGCAGAAAATCTCCCCTGCGCGCCCGGCTTGGATGCGCGCGCAACGATCGCTGCTGATCGCGACGGTCGTACTGGTGCTCGCGGACCTCGGCTGGTTGCTGTATCAGGCGGCGTCGATGGGCGGGGTCGCGTTGCCGGCCGCGTTCGGCGTCGTGCCGACCGTGCTGACGCAAACGCATGTCGGCTACGGCTGGAGCGTCGCATTTGCCGGCGCGCTGGTGTTGCTCGGCACGGCGATGACCAGTCACACGGGCATGCTGCGCAATGCGCTGCTGTGGCTCGCGGTGGTCGCGGTCGCGGCGGGCAAGGCGTCGCTCGGGCATGCGGCCGATGCCGGCGTGGCGTCGGCGGCGATCGGCATGCAAACGCTGCACGTGCTCGTCACGAGCGTGTGGGGCGGGCTGGCGATGGCGGCGGGGCTGGCGATTCTGCCGGCGCTCGGCACCTCGACCGCGCGCGGGATGCTGATCCGCACCGCGACGCAGGTGTCGAATGTGTCGGTGGTGGCGGTAGGGTTCGTGCTGCTGTCGGGCATCTTCAATGCCGTGCGCGGCTCCGGCGGCTCGCTCCAGGCGATTCAGTCCAGCACATGGGGTCACGTGCTGACGCTGAAACTCGTGCTCGTCGCGATGGCGCTCGTGCTCGGCGGACTCAACCGTTTCCTCGCGCTGCCGCGCCTGCGCCGCACGGCGTCGACGATGGATGCGCATACCTTCGTCAACGTGCTGTACCTCGAAGCGCTGGTGATGATCGGGGTATTCGTCGCGGCGGCGGTGCTGTCGCATAGCGTGCCGGCGTTTGAGGCATTGGGGTGAGGCCGTCGGGCGGTTGAGCAGGATTGAGTTGAATTGAGCGGGGCGGGCGAAGGGCGTGATGTGGGGTGTTGCGCCAATCTGTGCGACGCGCGCATGAAATCGCCAACGTCCGGTGCGGGACGGCCACGCCGCGCAAGGGGTTTTGCGGCAATAAGCGTGTGCGCCCCAGACTCGCAAACGGGGCGGCGTCTCAAGACTCTTGCGGTACGCGTCCGGGCGCCCGCCGCCCGCTCGTCCACCTTGCTTCATTCCTGCAACGGAACACCACAAAAAAGCGCCGCACTGCAGGAGCGTGCGGCGCAATACACACGGTCGCCTGGCGGTGGCCGGCAATCCGCTACTGCTCTTCAGGCGGCGAGCGCGTCCTGGCTCGCCCGTTCCAGCGTCTCCTCCTGAAACATCTCCTGCTGCAACTCCCCGGCGTCGCTGATCCATTGGCAGATCAACCAGTTGCCCGGTGCGAACAGCACCGGACCGCTCCCGGTGGCGGTCATCGGGTGTCCGCCAGATCCGAGCTTCAGCACTTCGCTCGCGTGATACGCAGGTTTCGCGCGTCTCTTCGCCAGTCGCAGTCGCATGGTGAGCATCCGCTTGATGAAGCCGCTTATTCGAGGCCGAGCCGATGGCCGACGATCGGCGCGCAAAAGAGCGCGATCGCGCAGCCCGCGGCCTTGCCTTCGAGTTCGGCGCCGGCGGCGCGCGCGCCGTACATATGCATCAGCAGATCGAAGAGTTGCGGCAGGCAGTAGATGACGGCGGCGGCAACGAAGCATTTCTCGACCACCGAGATGCGCCAGCCGCGTTCGAACGCCAGCATCGCGCCGAGGATGCGTAGCACGCCGAACGCGACCAGTGCGCCGACGGCCGCCTGTTCGCGGATCAGATAGTCAGGAAGGAATTCGCCCATGATGTGCCCCGATGCGTGCGTTGTTTGCAAGCATTTCAGCAATGAGCGGGCCATGCGTATGTCTGGTGCCGTACAAATGGCTTGAAAGCCTTGATGGATAAGGCTTTTCGAGAAATGAAGCCGGGCGGGTGGCGGTCTGTGAAACGCGTGTCTCAGCGTACGCGGTCCGGGATGTTACGTTGCTGCGAAGGCCCGTGCGTCACGTCGCCGTAACATGCGGGCGGGCGGTCGTAACGAGGCTTAGGCGGTCAGGTCGATGTTGCCCCGGACGAGCAAAGAGAACGATGCGCAGACCTTGCCGAGCGCATTCGCGAGCGTTGACGCAAGCCAGGCATCGCAGACCGGCCCCAGCTCGCCGATCAAAGCGAACATGCCGCCCGCAGGCGGCACGTCTTCACACTCTTACCACTCGGCGACGCTGCCGTCCTCGTGACGCCACACCGGGTTGCGCCAGCGATGTCCGACCTTGGCCATCTCGCGCACCTTCTCTTCGTTGACCTCGATACCGAGGCCCGGGCCTTGCGGAATCGACACGAAGCCATCTTCGTACTTGAAGACTTCCGGGTTCTTGATGTAGTCGAGCAGGTCGTTGCCCTGGTTGTAGTGAATCCCGAGGCTCTGTTCCTGGATGAACGCGTTATAGCTGACCGCGTCGATCTGCAGGCAGGTTGCCAGAGCGATCGGGCCGAGCGGGCAGTGCAGCGCGAGCGCGACGTCGTACGCTTCGGCCATCGACGCGATCTTGCGGCACTCGGTGATGCCGCCCGCGTGCGACGCGTCCGGCTGGATGATGTCCACGTAGCCGCCCGACAGGATGTGCTTGAAGTCCCAGCGCGAGTACAGACGCTCGCCCAGCGCGATCGGCGTATTGGTCTGGTTGACGATGTCGCGCAGCGCTTCGGCGTTCTCCGACAGCACCGGCTCCTCGATGAAGAGCAGCTTGTACGGGTCGAGTTCTTTCGCCAGCACCTTCGCCATCGGCTTGTGCACGCGGCCGTGGAAGTCCACGCCGATACCGATGTTCGGCCCGACCGCCTCGCGCACCGCCGCGACGTTGTTGATCACGCCTTGCACCTTGTCGAACGTGTCGATGATCTGCAACTCTTCCGAGCCGTTCATCTTCACGGCCTTGAAGCCGCGCTCGACCACCGCGCGGGCGTTGTTCGCGACGTCGCTCGGACGGTCGCCGCCGATCCACGAGTACACCTTGATCTTGTCGCGCACCTGGCCGCCGAGCAGCGCATGCACCGGCACGCCGTGATGCTTGCCCTTGATGTCCCACAACGCCTGGTCGACGCCGGCAATCGCGCTCATCGTGATCGGGCCGCCGCGGTAGAAGCCCGCGCGGTACATCACCTGCCAGTGGTCTTCGATCAGCAGCGGGTCTTTGCCGATCAGATAGTCGGACAGCTCTTCCACCGCGGCCGCGACCGTGTGCGCGCGGCCTTCGACCACCGGCTCGCCCCAACCGACGATGCCTTCGTCGGTCTCGATCTTCAGGAAGCACCAGCGCGGCGGAACGATGAAGGTTTCGAGCTTGGTGATTTTCATGGTGTGCGTCTCCTTGCGGCCTGGGTGCCACGCGAAATATTTCGAGGATTCACATGCTACAACAAAAGCGCGTTTAAGTACTATTAATAGTATTATTCGCCAGATAGTGGCCACGAGTGGCCACAGATGGCCGCACCGGAAGGAGTCGAGTCAAGGCGGCAGGACGCCGACAGGCGGGATGATGGCCGGACGCTCCCGTCGGACGCTGGATTCCATGATCAATAAACGGCGCCGCAAGGCCGCTGGGAGAAATTTATTCAGCACGATCTGCATGGGCGCGTCGCCCATCTGCTGGCGACCGCGATTCTGCGCGGCGACTACGCGCCCGATTCGATCCTGCCGCGCGAGGCGGAGTTGATGGAAACGTTCGGCGTGAGCCGCACGGTGCTGCGCGAAGCGCTGCGCACGCTGACTTCGAAAGGGCTGATCGAATCGCGGCCGCGCGTGGGCACACGCGTGCGGCCGAAGCCAGCGTGGAATCTGCTCGATGCCGATCTGCTCGACTGGTATTCGCGCGTCGCCGAGCCGATGGCGTTCGCGCTCAAGCTGCAGGAAATGCGCGAAATGATCGAGCCGTATGCCGCGGCTCTGGCAGCCGCCTCGCACACGGACGATACATTCCGCGCGCTCGCGGCCGCACATGCGGCGATGGTGGCGGCGCGCAACGTCGACGAGTGGGTGCGCGCCGATCTGGAATTTCATTTGAGCGTGCTGACCGCGTGCAGCAACGAATTGCTGATCCCGCTCGGCACGCTGATCGAGCGTACGTTGGAGGCGCAATTGCGCCTGAATGCGAAACGCGCGGACGTGTTCAACGCGTCGCTGGCCGAGCATACGGCGGTGTTCGACGCGATTCGCGAGCGCAACGCCGCTGCCGCGCGTGCGGCGATGGCGTCGTTGCTCGGGGTGACGCGAGGGCGGATCGAGGGGTGATCGAAGGCGCGTGGCCGCGTTCAATCCATCGCGGCATGCGCGACCGACGCATCCGGCGCCTTGTGCGAAGGGCGGATCAACAGCAGTAGCGGGATCACCAGCAACGTCGCCACGAACATCAGCTTGAAGTCGTTCAAATAGGCGATCATCGACGCCTGCTGTGTGATCGAAGCGTTCAGCGCCGCGATATCGTAGGCCGAGCCACTGCTGAGCATCGGCTGCATCGCGGGATTGAACGGCGTGACGTTCGCCGCGAGGTCCGCGTGCGAGATCTGCGTGTTGCGCGTCATCAGCGTCTGCACGATCGAAATGCCGATGCTGCTGCCGATATTGCGCATCAGGCTGTAGGTCGCGGTGCCGTCCGCGCGCAGTTCGGGCGCGAGCGTCGAAAAGGTCAGCGCGCTCAGCGGCACGAACACGAGACCGAGCCCGACACCCTGAATCACGCCCGGCCACACGATGTCCGACGCCGACAGCACGATCGTGTAATGCATCATCTGCCACAACGCGAACGCCGAAATCAGAAACCCGGCGAGCAGCAACAGCCGCGCGTCGATCCGCTTCAGCAGGCGTCCGGCGATCAGCATCGCGACCATCGTGCCCGCGCCGCTAGGCGCGGTGACGAGGCCGGTGGTCGCGACCGGATAGTTCATCAGGTTTTGCAGCATCGGCGGCAGGAGCGCGCGCGTCGCGTACATCACCGCACCGATCACGAAGATGAAGAAGGTGCCGGTCGCGAAGTTCGGGTCCTTCAGCAACTTGTATTTGAAGAACGAGCGCTCGCCGACTGTCGCCGTGTGCACGAGGAAAAACGCAAAGCTGATCGCCGCGACGAGCGCCTCGATGACGATCTCGGTCGACGCGAACCAGTCGAGCTGCTCGCCGCGATCGAGCATCGCCTGCAATGCGCCGATCGCGAGACCAAGCGTGATGAAGCCGAACGCGTCGAACTTGACGTCGTGTTTCGGCTCGCGCGAGGGCAGGAAGGTCGCCACGCCGAACAGGGCGAACGCACCGATCGGCACGTTGATGAAGAACACCCAGCGCCAGTTATAGCTGTCGGTGAGCCAGCCGCCGAGCGTCGGCCCGAGAATCGGCCCGACCATCACGCCCATGCCCCACACCGCCATCGCCTGGCCCTGCTTTTCGCGCGGATTGATGTCGAGCAGGATGGACTGCGACAGCGGCACCAGCGACGCGCCGAAAATCCCTTGCAGCAAACGCGACGCGACGATCTGCGTCAGCGTTTCCGACAGCCCGCACAGCGCCGACGACACCGTGAAGCCGCCGATCGCAACGATCAGCAGGCGCTTCACGCTCAGCCGGTCGGACAGCCAGCCGGTGAGCGGCGTCGCGATCGCGGCAGCGACGATGTACGAAGTCAGCACCCACGTGATCTCGTCCTGCGACGCGGACAGCGTGCCCTGCATATGCGGCAGCGCCACGTTCGCGATTGTGCTGTCGAGCGTCTGGATCAGTGTCGCGAGCATGATCGAGAGCGTGATCATCGGCCGGTTGAGCGGCGCGGTCGCGCTCGTCGGCGAGGAGGCGGAGGACATGAGTGAGCGGGGTCGGCGATATAGTAAGCATGCTTAGTATATCGGTTGCACGCGCGAGCGCCATCAGGAGTGATGCGGAGGCTGAATTACGCTCGCAGCCGCGCTCGAAGGCGAAAGGTTTTCGTATAATCCGCGCATGAAAACCCAACTCGAAGAGCGCTTCGGCTTCCTGGTCTCCGACGTCGGCCGGCTGGCAGGCAAGCGTTTCGACGACCTCGCGAAATCCTCGGTCGATCTGACGCGCGCGCAGTGTCGCGTGCTTGCTTATCTCGCCCATTACGGCGACATCAATCAGGCCCGGCTCGCGGATCTGCTCGAAGTCGCGCCGATTTCGGCGGGCCGGTTGCTGGACCGGATGGCGGAGGGCGGCTGGATCGAGCGCATCGCCAATCCGCAGGATCGCCGTGAGTATCTGGTGCGCATGACGCCCAAAGCCGGACGTACGCTCGGCAAGGCGCGCAAGGTGGGCGATGAGGTGGCGCTCGAAGCGCTTAACGGTTTCAGCGATGAAGAGGCGCAGCAACTGATCGCGCTATTGCAGCGGGTGCGCGGCAATCTGAGTCGCCTGGTGGATCGTTGAGGTGCGCATACGATGGCGTGGTGGCCCGCGCTTGACGATGCGCGGGCTTATCGCACGTGCCGTTACTTCGATTCGCTAGCCGGTGCGGTTCCCGATGGCGGGACCAGTTCGAAGCAGGCGGGTGCTTTCGTGCGCGCGTCTGGCAGCTGCGGGTCGATGCATTTGAACGCGCTCTGATCGCGCTGAACGAAGATCGTGTCGGCCGGCCCGGCGGCGCCGTGCGCGCCATTCACGACGGCGACGATCTTGTAGCCGTCCTGCAGCAGCGTGGACAGGGTGATCGGGCTTGCGCGCCACTGACTGTCGGTCGGTATCTGGGCCCGCGCCGTCAACGTGGACGTGACGCCTAGCAGCGCGATGGAAACGGTGGCCGCGGCGAGCGCGATGGTGCGGAACGTCATCAAGAACCCTCCTTGAAGTTGCGATCGGGAAAGCCAAAATAAAAAAAAGCCGCTGAACCTTGAGGGTTAGCGGCTCTTTTGCAACTGGCGAAGAATCGATGCGAGGAGGATAACTCACTCCATTGAAGACATCGTTTTAGTGATGTTAACACGGGCGGGGTGATGGCCTTGTAAGCGGTTGTTCGCACGGCTGACGTAACTCGCCCGCCGGTTCACCGCAGCAAAATCGTCGCTGAAAAACGAAAGGCCCGCTCTTGGTTAAGAGAAGCGGGCCTTGCGAGTGATACTGGTGGCGAATCAGGGACTCGAACCCCGGACCTGCGGATTATGATTCCGTCGCTCTAACCAACTGAGCTAATTCGCCGAAAGAAGCGAGATTATGCTGACGGCGCCGGAGGCTGTCAACCCCCCGGCGCACAAGTTTTTTAAATTACCCGGCCAACACGCGTTTCAGTCCTTTGCGTAGATGTCCGAGTCCTTGGTCTCCCGCACGAACAGCATGCCGATCACGAACGTAACCAGCGCGATCACGACCGGATACCACAGCCCCGAATAGATGTTGCCCCTTGCCGCGACGATCGCGAATGCCGTGGCTGGCAGGAACCCGCCGAACCAGCCATTGCCGATGTGATACGGCAGCGACATCGACGTATAGCGAATCCGCGTCGGGAACATTTCCACCAGCATCGCCGCAATCGGACCGTAGACCATCGTCACGTAGATCACGAGGATCGTCAGGATCACCACGGTCATCGGCCAGTTGATCTGCGAGGGATCGGCCTTCAGCGGATAGCCCGCGGCCTTCAGTGTCGCTGCGAGCGTCGTATCGAACAGTTTGCCTTGCTCCTTCGCATCGGCGGCGCGGCCGTCGAACGTGTTGACCACCGTGTCGCCGACCCGGATCTGCGCCTGCGTGCCCGCCGGCGCCGCGACGTTCTCGTAGTTCAGGCCCGCCCGCGACAGCGCGCTCTTCGCGATGTCGCAGGAACTCGTGAACTTCGCCGTGCCGACCGGATTGAACTGGAACGAGCACTGCGCCGGATCCGCGATCACGACGATCGGAGCCCGCAGCGTTGCGGCTTCCAGCGCCGGGTTCGTGTAGTGCGCGAGCGCCTTGAACAGCGGGAAGTAGGTGAGCGCGGCGATCAGCAGGCCGGCCATGATGATCGGCTTGCGGCCGATGCGGTCCGACAGCGAGCCGAAGAACAGGAAGAACGGCGTGCCGATCAGGAGTGCGATCGCGATCATGATGTTGGCGCTGCTGCCGGCGACCTTCAGCGTCTGCGTCAGGAAGAACAGCGTGTAAAACTGGCCCGTGTACCACACCACGGCCTGGCCGGCGGTCAGGCCGATCAGCGCGAGAATCACGACCTTCAGGTTCTTCCACTGGCCGAACGCTTCGGAAAGCGGCGCCTTGGACGTCTTGCCCTCGGCCTTGATGCGCTCGAACACCGGCGATTCATGCAGTTGCAGGCGAATCCACACCGACACGGCCAGCAGCAGAATCGACGCGACGAACGGAATGCGCCAGCCCCAGGCGCCGAATGCGTCTTCGCCCATTGCCGTGCGCACGCCGAGAATCACCAGCAACGACAGGAACAGACCGAGCGTCGCGGTGGTCTGGATCCACGCCGTATAGAAGCCGCGGCGTCCCGGCGGCGCATGTTCCGCCACGTAGGTCGCGGCGCCGCCGTACTCGCCGCCGAGCGCGAGGCCTTGCAGCATCCGCATGGCGATGAAGATCACCGGGGAAGCGATGCCGATCGCTGCGTAGCCCGGCAGAAAGCCGACCAGGAACGTCGACACGCCCATGATCACGATCGTGACGAGGAACGTGTACTTGCGCCCGACCATGTCGCCGAGCCGCCCGAACACGATCGCACCGAACGGCCGGACCGCGAAGCCCGCGGCGAAGCTGAGCAGCGTGAAGATGAAGGCGGCCGTCGGATTGACCCCGGAGAAGAAGCTTTTGCTGATGAAGGCCGCGAGCGAGCCGGCCAGATAGAAGTCGTACCACTCGAAAATCGTCCCGAGCGACGATGCGAAGATCACCCGCTTCTCCTCGCGCGTCATCGGCACGTGCGAGATTTGCCCGCCAACGCTAGCCATATGCTGTCTCCAATATTGATATGCACGCGGAGCGCCGGTAAAGGCGTTCCCGTGGAACCGATTATTGGAGTGGAAACTTACGGCGTACTGACGTCGCGAGGTGAATGGGCATAATTCGAAGTGCTGGCTTCGATTCGGCAACGTCTGTTAAATTCTTTCAAACGTTTCCGAACGTTCGCTCAACGTCTCTCAAAAATGTGTGCGCAAGTTTTTTCGTTCAGGGTGCGTTAGGGTAAGTCCCGCCCCGCTCATGCACGTGCAAACTGACACGCACGAGCGTCCCCGCAAGCCTCGGCGACTCCTGATAGACGTTGTCGTCGATAGTCAGCTCGCCGCCATGCATGGTCGCGATCTCGCGGACGATCGCCAGCCCGAGCCCGCTGCCCTCGCCTTCGCGGCCGAGAATCCGGTAGAAGCGCTCGATCACCCGCGAGCGTTCGGCGACCGGAATGCCGAGGCCGGTATCTTCGACTTCCAGATGCACCAGCCGTGCCGCCGCGTCGTGTCTCACCGTGACGGTGATGCGCCCGCCCGGCGGCGTATAGCGGATCGCATTGTCGATCAGGTTCGACAGCATTTCGCGCAGCATCACCGGATTGCCGTCGACTTCGACGGGTCCGTCGGGCGCTTCGTAGCCGAGGTCCATCTGCTTGGCGAGCGCGGCCTGCACCCAGTCGCGCACGGCGTTGCGCGCGACCTCGCTAACCTCGACCGGCGCGAATATCTGCCCCGACATACGGTTTTCCGCGCGCGCGAGCGCCAGCAACTGAGTGACGAGCCGCGCGGCGTGTTCCGAACTGGTGGCGATCTGTTCGAGCGAGCGGTGCACTTCCGCCGACACGTCCTGGCGCAGCGCCAGCTCGGCCTGCATGCGCAAGCCGGCGAGCGGGGTTTTCATCTGATGCGCGGCGTCGGCGATAAAACGCTTTTGCAGTTCCATGTTCTGTTCGAGGCGCGTCAGCAGATCGTTGAAGGACGTCACCAGCGGCTCGATTTCCGGCGGCGCGCGGCGCGCCTCGAGCGGCGACAGATCGTCCGGGCGCCGCGCGCGGATGTGCGCCTGCAGCGCATGCAGCGGCGCAAGGCCGCGCGAGAGGCCGAACCACACCAGCAGGATCGCGAGCGGCAGAATCACGAACTGCGGCAGGATCACGCCTTTGATGATGTCGTTGGCCAGCTGGCTGCGCTTGTCGAGCGTTTCGGCGACCTGTACCAGCACGGGCTGCGCGCCGGGCGTGCGCGGAAATTCGACGGTCGTGTAGGCGACGCGGATGTCGTTGCCGTGCAGCACGTCGTCGCGGAATTCGACGATGCCCGGCGGCGGCCGGTCCTCTTCATGCGGCAACGGCATGTCGCGCTCGCCACTCACCAGTTCGCCACGCGTGCCGAGCACCTGATAGAACACGCTGTCGACGTTGTCGGCGCGCAGGAAGTCGCGCGTCGAGTCGGGCAGCGCCAGTTCCGCCACGCCATTGACCGGATGGATCTGGCGGGCGAGCACGTAGGCATCGGTTTCGAGCGCGCGGTCGAACGGGCCGTTCGCGATCGACTTGGCGACCAGATAGGTGACTGCGAGGCTCATGGGCCAGAGCAGCAGCAGCGGCGCCAGCATCCAGTCGAGAATCTCGCCGAACAGCGAGCGCGGGCGTGCTGCTGCGGCGGCCTCCGTTTCGTCGGGCGGGGCGAACGGATTGGCGTAGCGCTCGTCGCGCGCCTCGTCGAGGTCCGCCGCGTGCGCCGCCGGGGCGCGATCTGCGCGCGCGGACATGGATGCCCTCTATTTGTAGTGATGACTCGCCGGCATCGCGCCGAACGGCGGCGAGGCGGACGGGTCGGGCTCGGTGGGGGCGTGGTTGCCGGCACCCGCGCCGGCGTGCGCCGCGGCTTTTTCGAGGCAGTAGCCGAGGCCGCGCACGGTGATGATGCGCACGCCGCTCGGCTCGATTTTCTTGCGCAGGCGGTGCACGTAGACTTCGATCGCGTTATTGCTGACTTCCTCGCCCCATTCGCACAGGTGGTCGACGAGCTGTTCCTTCGAGACCAGCCGGCCGATCCGTTGCAGCAGCACTTCGAGCAAGCCGAGTTCACGCGCCGACAAATCGATCACCTGCTCGTTCACATAGGCAATCCGGCCCACCTGGTCGAACGACAGCGAGCCGTGCCGCACGACCGTCGGGCCGCCGCCCGCGCCGCGCCGCGTCAGCGCGCGCACGCGCGCTTCGAGTTCGTTCAGCGCGAAGGGCTTTGCCATGTAGTCGTCGGCGCCGAGGTCGAGTCCTTTGACGCGTTCGTCGACGCTGTCCGCGGCGGTCAGGATCAATACCGGCAGAGTCGAATTGCGCGCGCGCAGGCGGCGCAGCACCTCGAGCCCGGGCATGCGCGGCAGGCCCAGATCGAGGATCAATAGGTCGAAAGTCTGCATTGACAACGCGGTATCGGCTTCCACGCCGCTCTTCACGTGATCGACCGCATAGGCCGATTGGCGGAGTGATCGAACCAGACCGTCCGCGAGTATGCTGTCGTCTTCGGCAATCAGAATTCGCATGATGCGCCAGCCTAGCCTTGCCGGCACCGTGGGTGTTCCCGGCGCACAGCGGTCTCCGAAAATTATTGTGGGTAGTTTGCGCAGCGCGACGGTAAAAATGCGTGTTCGCATGAGAATCGTGCTTGCCAAAACTACTGTTTTTTTATACAGTGTCTGGGTTTCGTGTGCTGTCCTTCAAAAGTGGACGGTACACCTGCCTCAGACGCCGTTCATCATAGCAAAGGACGATTCATGGAAGAAAGCAAGAAAGGCTCGGCTGGACTGACTGCTGAAAAGAGCAAGGCGCTGGCTGCCGCGCTCGCGCAGATCGAAAAGCAGTTCGGCAAAGGGTCGGTCATGCGGCTCGGCGCAGGTGAGGTAGTCGAAGACATCCAGGTGGTTTCAACCGGATCGCTCGGCCTCGACATCGCGCTGGGCGTCGGCGGTTTGCCGCGTGGCCGTGTGGTCGAAATCTATGGTCCGGAATCGTCCGGTAAAACCACGCTGACGCTGCAGGTCATCGCCGAAATGCAGAAGATCGGCGGCACGGCGGCATTCATCGACGCGGAACACGCCCTGGACATCCAGTACGCGGGCAAGCTCGGCGTGAACGTGAACGACCTGCTGGTTTCGCAGCCGGACACCGGCGAACAGGCGCTCGAAATCGCCGACGCGCTGGTGCGCTCGGGCTCGATCGACATGATCGTGATCGACTCGGTCGCGGCACTCGTGCCGAAGGCTGAAATCGAAGGCGAAATGGGCGACTCGCTGCCGGGTCTGCAAGCGCGTCTGATGTCGCAAGCGCTGCGCAAGCTCACCGGCACGATCAAGCGCACGAACTGCCTCGTGATCTTCATCAACCAGATCCGCATGAAGATTGGCGTGATGTTCGGCAACCCGGAAACCACCACGGGCGGCAACGCGCTGAAGTTCTACGCGTCGGTGCGTCTGGACATTCGCCGGATCGGTTCGATCAAGAAGAACGACGAAGTGATCGGCAACGAAACGCGTGTGAAGGTCGTCAAGAACAAGGTGTCGCCACCGTTCCGGGAAGCGATTTTCGACATTCTGTACGGCGAAGGTATTTCGCGTCAGGGCGAAATCATCGACCTGGGCGTGCAGGCCAAGATCGTCGACAAGGCTGGTGCCTGGTACAGCTACAGCGGCGAGCGAATTGGTCAGGGCAAAGACAACGCGCGCGAATTCCTGCGTGAAAATCCGGACATCGCTCGCGAGATCGAAAACCGTATCCGCGAATCGCTGGGCGTCAATGCAATGGCGGAAGCCGTGACCGGCGCGAGCGCTGAAGTCGCGGACGAAGAAGAGTAAGCATCAAGTGATACGCAAGGGCCGACCGTGGTCAGATGGCGGACGCCATTCGGCCGGCCCGCGCGATGACGGTGACGATCCGTTCGATCCTTTCGAATCGTTCGACGCACACGACCGCGCTGCGGGCCACGGCCAGCAGCGTGCGCAGTCTGAACCCTCGCAGTCCTCAACCTCGGTCCCTTCCGAGACCACGTACACCCGTTCGCGTCGCACTCCTGGCGAAGCGAAAACGGGGCAAGACGAAGCAAAAAAATCCCAACGTCCCGCACGTTCGCTGAAAGGGCGCGCGCTCGGCTATCTGTCGCGCCGCGAATACAGTCGCACCGAACTCGCACGCAAACTGAAGCCATTCGTGGAAGAAACCGATTCGCTCGACACGGTGCTCGATGCGCTGGAGGCCGAAAACTGGCTGTCCGACTCGCGTTTCGCGGAAAGCCTGGTTCACCGTCGTTCGTCGCGGCTCGGCGCGAATCGGATTCTCGGCGAACTGAAGCAACACGCGCTCGACCAGACACTCGTCGAAGAGGCGAGCGCGCAATTGCGAGAGACCGAACTCGCGCGTGCTCAGGCCGTCTGGCGCAAAAAGTTCGGCCAGCTTCCCGAAACGCCCGCCGAGCGGGTCAAGCAGACGCGCTTTCTGGCGGCGCGCGGTTTCTCGGGCGCCACGATCGGCAAAATCCTCAAAGGCATCGACGAGGAATGGGGCGGCGAATAGCCGCGTTGACTTCGGCTGCCGTTTTTGGGCCTTCCCTTCCGGCCTCACACCCATTTCCTTCGAGACAGGCTCCCAGCCTCGCTGGCCGCCCTTGCGGATTCCAACCTGTCTCAAATACCCAGTATGCTAAAATTCGTGGGTTTTCCAATCCGGCCTTTCCTTCCCGCATGCCGCTTTCCTCGCCAGTGTCCCGTCAGTTGCGCCACCGTCGCGCAATCAGAGCGGAAGCCTATGAGCGAGCCGATGGCCTGTGGGATGTGGAAGCGTGCTTGACCGACGAAAAACCACGCGATGTGGAGCTTGCGTCGGGCGTCCGGCCCAATGGTCAGCCGATCCATGAACTCTGGCTTCGCATCACCATCGATCGCAAGCTCAATGTCGTCGACGCCGAGGCGTCGTCCGACTGGGTGCCCTATCCTGGTTTGTGCCAAGTCAGCAATCCCGCCTACCGTGCCCTCATCGGGCTCAATCTCCATCACAACTTTCGTCGCGATGTTGCCCGTTTGCTCGGCGGCACGACCGGTTGCACGCATCTCACCGAGTTGTGTGCGATTCTGCCGACCGCCGCGATCCAGGCATTCGCCGGCGACGTGTGGGACACCGGTGACTCCAATGGCGGAACGCGAGGCGCGAGCGCAGGTTCAGGAGACGAATCGTCTAACAGCACAGGCGAGCATTCCAACGACAAACCGCCATTCCAGCTGGGACGCTGCCACGCGCTGCGTTTCGACGGCGAGGCGGTGCAACAGTTTTATCCGCGCTGGTATGGCCACGCACCGCGGTCAGCGGATCGCGCGGCATCGTCAGGCGAGGGCGGCAACGCGTCCGGCATGAACGACGGCAGCGGAAACGAAGTTCAATCCAACTCTCAGACTGAAGGGAATCACGCATGAAGATTCACGAGTACCAGGGTAAGGAAATCCTGCGGAAATTCGGCGTCGCGGTACCGCGCGGCAAGCCGGTCTTCTCGGTGGATGATGCGGTCAAGGCCGCGGAAGAGCTCGGCGGCCCGGTATGGGTCGTGAAGGCTCAGATCCACGCGGGTGGCCGTGGCAAGGGCGGCGGCGTGAAGGTCGCGAAGTCGCTGGAACAGGTTCGCGAATACTCGAACCAGATCCTCGGCATGCAGCTCGTCACGCACCAGACCGGTCCGGAAGGCCAGAAGGTGAACCGTCTGCTGATCGAAGAAGGCGCGGACATCAAGAAGGAACTGTATGTCGGTCTCGTGATCGATCGCGTTTCGCAGAAGATCGTCGTGATGGCGTCGAGCGAAGGCGGCATGGACGTCGAAGAAGTCGCGGAAAAGACGCCTGAGCTGATCCACAAGATCGCCGTCGACCCGGCGACCGGTCTGAAGGACGCTGAAGCTGACGAACTCGCAACGAAGATCGGCGTGCCCGCCGCTTCGCTGCCGCAAGCGCGCGCGATCCTGCAAGGTCTGTACAAGGCATTCTGGGAAACCGACGCATCGCTGGCCGAAATCAACCCGCTGATCCTGACCGGCGACGGCAAGGTCATCGCGCTGGACGCCAAGTTCAACTTCGATTCGAACGCACTGTTCCGTCATCCGGAAATCGTCGCGTACCGCGATCTGGACGAAGAAGATCCGGCTGAAGTCGAAGCATCGAAGTTCGACCTCGCGTACATCTCGCTCGACGGCAACATCGGCTGCCTCGTGAACGGCGCAGGCCTCGCAATGGCAACGATGGACACCATCAAGCTGTTCGGCGGCGAACCGGCGAACTTCCTCGACGTGGGCGGTGGCGCCACGACCGAGAAGGTCACGGAAGCGTTCAAGATCATGCTGAAGAACCCGAATCTGACCGCGATTCTGGTCAACATTTTCGGCGGCATCATGCGCTGCGACGTGATCGCGGAAGGCGTGATCGCGGCGTCGAAGGCCGTGTCGCTGAAGGTGCCGCTCGTGGTCCGCATGAAGGGCACGAACGAAGACCTGGGCAAGAAGATGCTCGCCGAATCCGGTCTGCCGATCATCGCGGCGGACAGCATGGAAGAAGCGGCTCAGAAGGTCGTCGCGGCCGCTGCGGGCAAGGCGTAAGCCAAAACCCCCAGCGCGTTTACCAGGATTACGAATGGCGACGTGCGAGCGACGCGGGCGAGGACATTGCGCCTCGCGGCGCAACCGCATGACGCCAAACGAACAGAGGTTTATACATGTCGATTCTGATTAACAAAGACACCAAGGTCATCACGCAGGGCATCACCGGCAAGACCGGTCAGTTCCACACGCGTGCTTGCCGTGAATATGCAAACGGCCGCGAAGCGTACGTTGCAGGCGTGAATCCGAAGCGGGCCGGCGAAGATTTCGAAGGCATTCCTATCTACGCGAGCGTCGCGGAAGCCAAGGCTGAAACGGGCGCGACCGTGTCGGTGATTTACGTTCCGCCGGCGGGCGCTGCTGCGGCAATCTGGGAAGCGGTCGAAGCCGACCTGGACCTCGCGATCTGTATCACGGAAGGCATTCCCGTGCGTGACATGATCGAGCTCAAGGCCCGTATGCGCGCAGAAAACCGCAAGACGCTGCTGCTCGGACCGAACTGCCCGGGCACGATCACGCCGGACGAACTGAAGATCGGCATCATGCCGGGTCACATCCACCGCAAGGGCCGCATCGGCGTCGTGTCGCGTTCGGGCACGCTGACGTATGAAGCAGTCGGCCAGTTGACGGCGATTGGCTTGGGCCAGTCGTCGGCAGTCGGTATCGGCGGCGACCCGATCAACGGTCTGAAGCACATCGACGTGATGAAGATGTTCAACGACGATCCGGATACGGACGCCGTCATCATGATCGGCGAAATCGGCGGTCCGGACGAAGCGAACGCCGCTGAGTGGATCAAGGACAACATGAAGAAGCCGGTGGTTGGCTTCATCGCGGGTGTCACGGCGCCTCCGGGCAAGCGCATGGGCCATGCCGGCGCGCTGATCTCGGGCGGTGCGGATACGGCTGAAGCGAAGCTGGAAATCATGGACGCCTGCGGTATCAAGGTCACGAAGAATCCGTCGGAAATGGCGCGTCTTCTGAAGGCGATGCTGTAAGCACGAAATTCGCGCGCTGTTGCGGCGCGTTTTTTGTTACGCTTACGAAGTCCTTTCGTGAGCGGGCGGTCCCGAAAAAGCGGGGGGGTTTTAGCCCCCCGCTTTTTTATTGTCCGCGCGGCAGATTTTTTCTTATTCTTCTTCTCATGCTCGAATTCCTCACCACCCTCCATTGGGGCGCGGTCTTCCAGATCATCGTCATCGACATCCTGCTGGGTGGCGATAACGCTGTCGTGATCGCGCTGGCCTGCCGCAATCTGCCGCCCGCACAACGCATACGCGGCGTACTGTGGGGGACGGCTGGGGCGATCGTGCTGCGTGTGGCGCTGATCGCGTTCGCGGTCGTGCTGCTCGACGTGCCGCTGCTGAAGTTCGCGGGCGGGCTGTTGCTGCTGTGGATCGGCGTGCGTCTGATGGCGCCTGCGCACGACCCGCATGAGAACATCAAGCCGGCCGACCGGTTGATGTCGGCGATCAAGACCATCATCGTCGCGGATGCGGTGATGAGCCTCGACAACGTGATCGCCATAGCGGGCGCGGCTGAAGCGGCCGATGAGCAGCATCGAATCGCGCTGGTGATTTTCGGCCTGGTGGTGAGCATTCCGCTGATCGTTTGGGGCAGCCAGATCGTCCTCAAGCTGCTCGACCGTTTCCCGATTGTCATCCTGCTCGGCGCCGCGTTGCTGGGCTGGATCGCGGGCGGCCTGATCGTCAACGACCCGGCCGGCGACCGTTGGCCGATTCTCGACACGCCCGCCGCCGAATACGGGATGAGCATCGCGGGCGCGTTGTTCGTCGTGATCCTCGGCTATCTGTTGAAGCGCCGCAACGCCAATCGTGCGGCGGCGTGAGGCGCACGATTCGCATGCGCGCATGAGTCCGAACCTGAAGCAGAACCTGCTGCCGCTGTAGCGCTTCAGCGCAACGTTAGCCATTCGGCTGACTGTGAGCCGCGAGCCTCGCTGGCTACGATTGAAACGCCTGTCCCCGATCCGGGGGGCAGGCGTTTTTCGTTTCAGGAGCCTGCCGATGATCGTTACCTTGCCGTATTCCCCTTATTCCCAGTCCTCGCTTGCCGCGCGTTCCCTGTTCGGGCGAGCGGCGTGGTCCGCGCGGCTCGCGCGCGTTTGCCGCCGCTTCGGCGTCGGCTTCACGCTGATCGAACTGATGATCGTGCTGGCGATCGTCGGTGTGATCGCGGCCTATGCGATTCCCGCGTACCAGGACTATCTGGCTCGCAGCCGGGTGGGCGAGGGGCTGTCGCTCGCCTCGTCCGCGCGGCTCGCGGTCGCCGAAAACGCCGCGAGCGGCAATGCGTTCAGCGGCGGTTACGCGTCGCCGCCCGCGACGCGCAACGTGGAGTCCATCCGGGTCGACGACGACACCGGCCAGATCACGATCGCCTTCACGACGCGCGTCGCGCCCGCCGGTTCGAACACGCTGACGCTGGTGCCGTCGGTCCCTGACAATGCGGACGCACCTACCGCGCGGGTCGCATTGGCCAAGGACTCGGTGCAGGGCGGCGCGCTAACTTGGGAGTGTTTCGCGGGCGGCAAAACTGCTTCTTCGTTGCCGGCGCCGGGCGCGGGGCCCGCACCCGCCGACGCACCCACGCTGGCGTCGAATCTCGCACCGCCGGAATGCCGCTCGTGATCGAGCGCGTGATTCGGCCAACGCGTGGCCGCATGAAGGCGGAGCGCACGTAAAAGGCTGATTTTCGGCATATTTCGGCCGGGCCGGCGCACAGCGCAAGGAATTTTTTGTATAGTGCGCCGGTTGGTGCGACACGCATGCTCGTGTCCGGGTAGCCCCAACGTAAGGGGCATCGACTAGCGGCAAAGGAGGCGTCGGTATGAGCCTAACCGGTCGCGAAGATATCACGTGGAGCATCGGGAAGGGGCGTGAGTCCCTCGACGCAACTGCTCAGAAGCGGGGTATCTCTTTTAGCGAAGCGAGAGCCGGTAGAGGTTTGCCGGGTCTCGTTCATACGAGTCTCGGTAGAGCACATTCTCCGAGAGTTCGCATTGCATTGACCTGATTACCGTCAGGTTCCGCCCCGTCAGCGGCTTCACCTCCGCCGACAGGGTGGAGTGATGTATGCAATTCCTGCGCCGTCAGCGGCAATGGATTCGCGAACCGATACGAGCGAAAGCTCGGTGTGTCATTGTTTGGCCTCGTCAGTTGTACGGCGAGGATAGTGAACCTGCTGTGCGACCAGCGGTAGCCTAAGAAGACATGCGTCACTGGTAACGGTGGGGTGTGAAGCTCTTCTGACAATGTAGCCCTCGGATGTTTCGGGCAGATCGATTCCGCGAGGAGCGATCTGGATACTCCCAGCAGCAAGGGGGTTGAGGAGCTAGGCTGGCTGATAGGGTTAACGTAAGTGAACTGCTGATAAACCTCGTAAGCACTGAGGAGCCAAAGCTGCTTGAACATTGGGCTCTAACCAAAAGGTATGTGGCTGGTTAATCCGCTCAACCGTCGGATTACGTCGTCACCTAGCCACCGGGGAAGAGGCAGAACCTACGTCAGTCGTGTGACATGCCGGGAACGTGGTAAGCCTGTACGGTTGCCAGCGCAGTCAGGCTGGCAAGCGAACCGTAAGGGACGCTGTTGATTGTGCAGGTATGGGAGGACGGAAAAAGCGAAGGTCGGGCTGTAACGGTCCGGATAGGGGTTGGAACATCACCCCACGCGAAAGCGGGCAGACTTCCGTCTGGTCTACCGTCGCAAGACGGCTGACTACCCTCTGTCACTTGGTTAGATGCGGGCGCATGCGCCCGTATTGAGGAGTTTGTCCGAGATGTGAGTGCATGCGCTCATATTGAGGTGTCTGTTGTTCCCCAGCGGGGTGCGTCTTCCCCGCTGGGGGAGATGCGCCTTCTGCCGGGGATCTAATCCAAGGTAGGAGAGCAGCATGAAAGTATCTGGTCGAAAGACCGGATCTGCGCTTTCCCACGCGCCGGACAATTGGCACGCCATCGATTGGCGTCGAGTTGAGCGGAACGTGAGAGGGATGCAGATTCGAATTGCGAAGGCGACGCGGGAAGGTAACTGGCGCAGGGTGAAAGCCTTGCAACGGATGCTGACCCGCACGTTGTCCGCAAAGCTGTATGCGGTGCGACGTGTTACGCAGAACCAGGGTGCGCGAACGGCTGGAGTCGATCGCGAGCTATGGGACTCGCCTGAAAGCCGATGGCTTGCTGTCGGCAGGTTGAAGCGGCATGGATATAAGCCTCTGCCTTTACGGAGGGTCTTTATCCCCAAGGCCAATGGGAAGGAGCGCCCTCTGGGCATTCCCACCATGCGGGACAGGGCGATGCAAGCCTTGTATCTGTTGGGCTTGGAGCCGGTAGCAGAGTCGACGAGTGACCCGAACTCCTATGGGTTCAGGCTCAACCGTTCGACGGCTGATGCCATGTCTCAAATTTTCGTTGTCATGGCCCGCCGCAGTTCAGCGCAATGGGTACTTGAGGCGGATATCAAGGGATGCTTTGACCACATCAACCATAAGTGGCTGGAAAACCATGTCCCGATGGACAGCGTGATCCTCCGCAAATGGCTGAAGGCTGGCCTGATTTACAAAGGGCAGCTACAGGCGACGGAGGCCGGTACGCCGCAGGGAGGCATCATTTCCCCGACGCTGGCAAACGTGACGCTGAACGGGCTGGAACGTGAACTGATTGCGCACCTTGGTGCGAAATTTGGGATCGGGAAAGCGAAGAAGCTGAAAGTAAATGTGGTGCGATACGCGGACGACTTCGTTATCACCGGCGACTCGAAAGAGGTGCTGGAACAGGAAGTCCGGCCTTGGATAGAAGCCTTCCTTGAAACACGGGGACTGCAACTATCGGAGGAGAAAACCCGGATCGTCCGCATTGACGAAGGCTTCGATTTCCTTGGGTGGAATTTCCGTAAGTACTCGGGGACGCTACTCATTAAGCCGAGCAGGAAGAACGTGCAGACGTTCTACCGCAAGGTGGCGGATACGATCAGCGGTCACAAGGGGGTAAAGCAGGAGGAGCTGATCCGATTGCTGAATCCGATGCTACGAGGCTGGGCGCAATATCACAGCCCCGTAGTTGCCAAGCAGGCGTATAGCCGTATGGAGTCGTTGGTGTTTTATCGACTCTGGCGGTGGTCGAAGCGGAGGCATCCACAGAAGAGCGCCGAGTGGGTGAGACGGAAGTATTTTCACTCGATTGGCAATCGGCATTGGGTGTTCGCCGCTCCCGTAGTCCAAGAGGACGGCAGCAAGGGTTTGCTTGAGTTGTACCGGATCAGCGGTACGGACATCAGGCGCCACAGGAAGGTCAAAGGGGAATTCAATCCTTTTGATCCAATGTGGGAGCAGTACAGCGAGCAATTGCGGCAGGATCGCATGGAGTACTCGATGCGCTATCGCAAGCAATGGGTGGCGCTGTACAAGTCACAGGGCGGATTGTGTGCGCACTGTGGCTGGGCTCTGACGAACGAGACAAGTTGGCACGACCATCATCTGGAATATCGGATGCATGGCGGGACCGACGCTCTGTCCAACAGGGTTTTGCTACACCCCGACTGCCACCGGCAGGTACACGTTGGTAAACTTGTGGTAACTAAGCCGGCTCCGTCGTTGCACTGACGGGGCTTTGTAAAAGAAATATGTAGGCTTGAGCCGTATGCGGGGAAACTCGCACGTACGGTTCTTAGGGGGCCCCTCTTCCGCAAGGAAGGGGGGCTACCCTACCTTGACGCCCTCCGGTTACTCGATGCCCACCCCATTTGCGCGCTACCTGTCTCTCATTCTGCTGGCTCTCGCGTTGGTGCTGCCGTATGCGGTCGCCAACCATACGTACCCGATTCCGACCTTCTACGCTGAGTTCACCGCGCTCGCGCTGTATCTGCTGACCGGTGCGGGTGTCGTGTTGCTGATGGCGACGGCGAGACCACGCATCACGTTCGCATCGCCGATGGTCGCGCTGGTGCCGTTGCTGTTCGGACTGGTGCTGGTCGCGCAAGCGTTGCTGCTGCCGGTCGCACAGCCGTCGATGAACTGGCTCGGCGGCGGTTTCCTGCTCGCGGGGTTCATGGCGGTTCATGCGGGCTACGGCTTCTCGCGCGCCAAGCTCGACGAGACCGCATTGCGCTGGGCGGCTGGCGCGCTGATCGTGGGTGGGTTGTTCGCGGTGTTCAGTCAGGTAATCCAGCTCTTTCACCTGGAGACGCGCGTGGCGCCGTTCGTCGTCGCGTATAACGTGACCGTTGAGCGCCGGCCGTTCGGCAATATGGCGCAGGCGAACCACCTCGCCACCTATATCGCCTTCGCGATGGCGGGCGCGCTGTACCTCGTGCAGACGCGGCGGCTGGCCGTCGGCATCTGGCTGCTCGTATCGACGATCTTCGCGGCGGGACTGGCGCTGACCGTATCGCGCGGCCCGTGGCTACAGATGGGGGTGATCGTCGTTGCGGGTTTCTGGATGGCATTCGCGCAGATTCGCAGCGAACCTCTGCTACGCCGCAGCAACCGCGAGTGGATCATCCCGATCGCTCTTGCCGTGCTGTTCTTCGTGGTCAACGCGCTGATCCGCTGGGCCGATGTGCACTATCACCTTGAACTCGCACAGTCGGCGGCGGACCGCTTCAAGGACGCCGGTCAGATCGCGCCGCGCCTCGCGCTGTGGAAGTACGGCTGGACGATGTTCAGGACCCATCCGCTGCTGGGCGTCGGCTGGGGCGAATTTCCGAGCTACCAGTACGAGCTGGTGAGGACGCTCGGCGGCGTCGAGATCGCCAATAATTCGCACGATATCTTCATCGATCTGCTCGCGAAGACCGGCCTGATCGGTGTGGCCATCGTGCTGTTCGGGCTCGTCGCCTGGCTCGTGCGCGTCGCGCGTGCCCCGCAAAGCGCGACGCGCGTGTTCGGCATCGCGCTGATTGGCGTGCTGACGATGCATGCGCTGGTCGAATATCCGCAGCAGTACATGTTCTTCCTGTTGCCGGCGATGTTCGTGTTCGGCTTGCTCGAGACCCGGCCGTTGCGGCTCGTGCCCGCACGTCTGTCGTTCGGCGCGTTTGCGGTGGTGGTGTTCGGCGGACTGGCCGCGCTGTATCCGGTATATCGCGACTATGCGCGCGCGGAGGTGCTGTACTACGGCTCGCGGCCGGCGGAGCAATACACTGCGGCCCCGTCGTTCCTGTTCCGGGCGTGGGGCGAGTACGGCCTCGCGACGTTGCAGCCGATGAATTCGGTCGACCTGCAACGCAAGCTCGCGATGCACAGGCAGGCCATTGCGCTGCTGCCGGGCGAAACCGTGTTGCGACGCTATGCGGTGTTGCAGGCGCTGAGCGGAGATACGGCGGCGGCGCTCGATACCGTCGAACGCCTGAAGATTTTTGCCGAGGAGTTGAAGGACTGGCCGTCGCAACTGGGCTATCTGTACCAGTTGACCGATGAGCACAAGTCGCTGGCCGCCTTCAAGGCGGAACTGGTCAAGCGCTATGGCATGCCGTCGTCCGACGTCAATCAGCACGACGACGAGAGTGACGAGGATTGACGCCGGTCGCGTCCGTCGCAGAGATTCAAAGCGTCAGGGGAAGTGGGTTGATGGCGTAGGCCGCCATCAAGCCGCCACCCAATCCCCCGACTTCCCGCCGTGCTTCTCCAGCACCTTCACATCGGTGATCGTCATCCCGCGATCCACCGCCTTGCACATGTCATACACCGTCAGCAGCCCCACCTGCACGGCGGTCAGCGCTTCCATCTCCACACCTGTTCGACCGAGCGTTTCCACCTGAACCGTGCAGTGCACGCCAGGCAGCGTTTCATCGAGTTCGAAGTCCACTTTTACGCGCGTCAGCGCGAGCGGATGACAGAGGGGGATCAGATCGGCAGTGCGCTTCGAGCCTTGAATCGCTGCAATGCGCGCGATGCCGATCACGTCGCCCTTTTTGGCGTTGCCGTCGCGGATCAGCCCGAACGTCTGCGGCAGCATGCGGATCGAGCCGCGCGCGATGGCGATGCGCTTGGTCTCCTGCTTGCCGCCGACGTCCACCATATGCGCTTGGCCCGCGGCGTCGAAATGAGTGAGTTCAGGCATGGTTGGCTCCTTCAGAGGGCGCCTATCATAGCAGTGCGACGCAACCACCCGGAGCGCCGCATCGACTGATTACAATTGCCCCGTGCCCGCTATCTTAGACCGAGCGGCGGGCGTCGCTTTCCGACTTCGTTACCGATCTCGCGATGCGTCTGAAACGGTTTCTTGCTGCGTTGGTGTCTGTCGCGCTCGTGGCGCCGCCGGGCGCGTTCGCGCAATCGCATGCCGCGCCGAAACTCGCGCTCAACGTGCAGCCCGCTGAATCGCCGTTGATCAGCGGCCCGTCCGACGCCTACGCCGGCCCGCTCGTGCCGCCCGACATCGCGCAAGGCGTGTTCGGCGTGTACGGCGGCGCGCAGAGTCGCCTCTCCGGCAACGCCGGTCTGAACAGCAGTTGGCGCGCGCCGATCGCTACCCAGCAATTGCCCGACCTCGGTAGCGGAGGCTCGGGCGCGCTCACGCCGCAAGCCGAGCGCAAGCTCGGCGAGCGTGTGATGCGCGAAGTGCGTCGCGACCCCGACTATCTCGACGACTGGCTCGTGCGCGACTACCTGAACTCGGTGGCCGCCAAACTCGCGGCGGCGGCGAGCGCGCTCTATATCGGCGGCTATCGTCCGGACTTCGAGCTATTCGCCGTGCGCGATACACAGATCAACGCGTTCTCGCTGCCGGGTGGGTTCATCGGCGTGAATACCGGTTTGATCGCGACGACGCAGACCGAGTCCGAACTGGCGTCGGTACTGGGTCACGAAATGGGCCACGTGCTGCAGCGTCACATTTCGCGGATGATCTCCGCCAGCGAGCGCAGCAGCTATGCCGCGCTTGCCGGCCTGCTGTTCGGTGTGCTGGCGGGCGTGCTCGCGCACAGCGGGGACCTGGGCAGCGCGATTGCGATCGGCGGCCAGGCGTATTCGGTCGACAACCAGCTGCGCTTTTCGCGTTCCGCCGAGCACGAGGCTGACCGCGTCGGCTTTCTGCTGCTGGCCGGCGCGGGCTACGACCCCTACGCGATGGTGACCTTCTTCGGCCGGCTCGATCGCGCGGCAATGAGCGAAACGGGTGTTCCCGCATACGCGCGCACACACCCGCTGACCGGCGAGCGGATCGCCGACATGGAAGACCGCGCGCGCCGCGCGCCGTACCGGCAGCCGCATCAGGCGCCCGAATACGGTTTCGTGCGCGCACGGGCGCGTTTGCTGCAGGACCGCTCGCGCAGCGAGTATGCTGACGAGATTTCGCGCCTGCGCTCGGAGATCGACGACCGCACCGCGGTCAACGTCGCGGCGAACTGGTACGGCATCGCGTATGGGCAGATGCTGCTCGACCGTTATGACGATGCGGTGGCGTCACTCGCGACCTCGCGCGCCGCATTCGCGACCGGCGAGCGTACCGAGGGCGCACCCGCGCGCAGTTCGCCGAGCCTCGACGTGCTGGCCGCCGACATCGCGCGGCGTGCGGGCCGCAACGACGAAGCCGCGCGTCTCGCGGAGTTTGCGCAGAAGCGCTGGCCGCAGTCGAATGCCGCCATCGACATGCACATCCGCACCTTGCTGACCTTGCGCCGTTTCGCCGACGCGCAGGCGCTCGCACAGAAGGAAACGCTCGCGCACCCGGATCAGCCTGCCTGGTGGCTGTATCTCGCGCAGGCGAGCGCGGGCAGCGGCGATGCGTTGACGCAGCATCGGGCGATGGCGGAGAAGTTCGCGCTGGAGGGGGCGTGGCCGTCGGCAATCCGGCAACTGAAAGACGCGCGCGATCTGAAGACGATCGGCTACTACGATCTCGCGACCGTCGATGCGCGCCTGCACGAAATGGAGAGCCGCTACAAGGAAGAACGGCTCGATGAGAAGAGCTAGGAGCTAGCTAGCGGTTAAGGCGGATCCGATCATCTGCGCGTACTGAGCACTTTACGTCGTGCACGCCAGGTCCTTGGCCCTAAACCTTCGCCGCCGGACTCGGCTCGAACCCGAAGCGCGTGGCGACCTCGCCGCGCCGTATCGCTTGCAGCGGCAACACGGCCTGGTCGTTCCAGTGGAACTCGCCGCTCATCGAATCGTCGGCTAGCGTCGCGTGATTGGAGAAGATCTCCAGATCGTGATCGTGCAAAACCGCGACTCTCGGGCGCGCCGCGTTGTCGGCATTGTCGGCAAACAGAATCCCGCCTTCTTCGTCGACAAACGCAGCCGCGGGCTCGAAGGCACCGCCTGCCTGGTCCTGCAACGCGAGCGTCCCATCGGCGTTCGCCGACAACCGTACCACCCACGGCGTGTAGCCCAACTCCACGTACACCCGCTGCGGGCCGTTCTGGAAAAACCACTGCCCGTGTTCGTCGGCGCCGTAGTTCCGGTTGATGAAGCCGAGCAGCGCCTCATGCCGGATCGGCGTGCCCGGCGAGCCGCTCGCCTGGGCCGCTTCGTCACGCATGCGCCAGTTGCCACGCCGGTCCAGCATCAGCCAGCCCGTGCAGCTCGGCACGTTCGGCCATTTGGCCAAAGCCTGTTTGACGATGTCATCCATGATCGACGTGCCGCTCCAGGTAGCCGAACACGCGCCGCGACAGCCAGTCGATGCGGCCCGGGAACGGCCCGGTCATGAAGCCGGCGTGGCCGCCGTGCCTCGGTTGGTCGAGCTCCACAGCCGCCGAGACTTCATGCCGCGACGGCAGGGCCTCCGCCGGCAGGAACGGGTCGTTGCGCGCATTGAGCACCAGCGTCGGCACCTGGATGTGCGGCAACAGCGGCCGCGTGGTCGCGCTGCTCCAGTAGTGGTCGGTATCGCGAAAGCCGTGCAGCGGCGCGGTCACCACGTTGTCGAACTCGTACATGGTGCGGCTCGCCAGCATCGCGTTGCGGTCGAACAGGCCGGGAAACTGGGCCAGCTTCTGGTCGGCCTTCTGCTTGAGCGTCTTCAGGAAACTACGCGTATAGACGAGGCCGAAGCCTTGCGATAACGCACGGCCGCCCGCATGCACGTCGATTGGCGTCGAAATCGCGGCGGCCGCCGCGACCACCGACGCGGCGTCCTCGCGCCGTTCGCCGAGCCAGCGCAGCAGTACGTTGCCGCCGAGCGACACACCCGCTGCCACGACCGGCCCGCGATGCGCGGCGCGCAAACGGCGCAGCACCCAGTCGACTTCGTTGCTGTCGGCGAGGTGATAAAAGCGCGGCAGACGGTTCATCGTGCCACTGCAACTGCGAAAGTGCGGCACGACGCCGTGCCAGCCGTAATCGCGCGCGGCCGCCATCAGCGTCGCCGCGTAGTGCGAACCCGAACTGCCTTCGAGGCCGTGAAACAACACGAAGAGCGGGGCGTCGACGGCGGGTGCATGGGGTGCGGCGGACTGGCCGTCCGGCACGACCCAGTCGAGATCGATGAAATCGCCGTCGGGCGTGTCCCAGCGCTCGCGGCGAAACGACACCGCCGGGCGGCGCGCAAACAGCGACGGGACGATAGTCTGCGCATGCCGGTTCGGCAGCCACAGCGGGGCACGGTAGAGCAGCTCGACAGTGGCCTCGACGGCGGCCGCGACCGTGGTCTGGGCCGTGCCGGAGGAAACGGGTTTATCGTGCGTCGAACTCATGCCGGCGTTGGAGCAAAAAATAAAGCGCGAACCTGATCCAAGACCGCACGTCAGTGCAGCGAGCCCTGACCATGCCGCATCTTGGTGGCGAACTGGCTCGCGGCCTCGTTCGGCATCGGGCTCGCGTGAATGTGCGCGATGCGCCACTCGCCGCGTTCGTGGACCATCACGTAAGTAGTGAAGACCATGGCAGGCGTAGCGGTGGGGCCGGCTGGCCGATGCGCCTCGGCAATCGCATAGACGACGGTGCCAAGACTGTCGTAGACGCGGATGTCGAGCGGCTCGATCGACACGCGCGCGGCCTCAAGCTGGCTCTGCAAGCCGGCGCGAATGCTGTCGAGACCGTGCAGGTGCGAGCCGTCGGCGCAGATGCAGCTGACGAACTCCTCATCGATCCACAGGCCCATCAAGCTGTCGATATTGACCTCGGCGACGGCCTGATAGTAGGCGTTCAGGGTGTCGGCGGCGGCTTCGAAGATATGGGCAAAACGTGGCATGGCTCGTCAGTCTCTTGTGCGCGGCGCGCGGTTGCGGAGCAGCGGTCAGCGGGACAGTCCGGCGCACCGGACCTGTCGGCCCCGCAGCGTCAGCATGCCCGTGCCGCAAGGCGCGAACATGACGCGACGCGCACGGGGGCGTGCGGTGTTGCGTGCAAGTATCAAGTCGACTATCAGTCGGCTCAGCGTTGCGCGAGCAGCATGCCGCGCAAATCGCCGAAGACCTGTTCGGCGCTCAGTTGCTTCAGACAGTTCAGATGCCCGAGCGGACATTCGCGCTCGAAACAGGGGCTGCATTCGAGATGAAGCCATTGTACCTTCGCGAGCTCCGACAAGGGCGGCGTGTGGCGCGGATCGGTCGAACCGTACACGGCCACCAGCGGCCGGCGCAGCGCGGCTGCCACGTGCATCAGGCCGGAGTCGTTGGTGACGACCGCGTTGGCCCGCGAGATCAGCGCGCAGGCTTCGCCGAGCGCCGTCTGGCCGCACAGGTTGCGCACGTTCGGCGCCTTCTCGGCGATCGCCTGGGCGAGCGGCGCGTCTTTCGGCGAACCGAGCGCCACGATCTGCGTGTACGGGAACGACTGGCCGACCATCTGCGCGAGCGCGGCGAAGTGTTCGGGCGGCCAGCGCTTGGCCGGGCCGTACTCGGCGCCCGGACAGAACACCAGCAGCGGCACGCGCGTATCCAGATTGAAGCGCGCCGACACGCGCGACGCTTCGTTCAGGTCCGTGTCGAGGCGCGGCATCGGCAGGTTGTCCGGGATTTTGGCGCCGGGCGCGTAGGCGAGGGCGGCGTACTGGCCGACCATCGGCGGGCGCTCGTCCTTGCGCGGATTCGCATGCCGCACGTTCAGCAGGCCATAGCGGCTTTCGCCGGTGTAGCCGATGCGCAGCGGAATGCCCGCCAGCCACGGAATCAGCGCCGACTTGAGCGAGTTCGGCAGCACATAGGCCGCGTCGTAGCCGACATCGCGCAAATCGCTCGCCAGTTGCCAGCGGCGCAACATCTGCAGCTTGCCGTGCGCGAGGTCGGTGGCGTAGACGTCGCGGATTTCCGGCATGCGTTCGAGCACGGGCGCGACCCACGAGGGCGCGACCGCGTCGATGACGATGCGCGGATGCAATTTCACGAGGCGCGCAAACAGCGGCTGCGCCATCAATGCGTCACCGATCCAGTTCGGTACGATAACCAACGCGCGACGCATCAGAGTGAGTGTCCGGTGTCGAAACGAAACGCCGCGCGCGCGATGCGCGTGGCATTCGGATTGATGAAAAGGGAAAAGCCGCGAACCGCGTGGCGCGCTTCCGGGGTAGCCGGAGGCGCCGCGGTCGCGGCCCGATGGCGGCGCCGTCAGAGCGTGCTGACCTGCGAGCTTGCGTGCGCTTGCTGTGTAATGCGCCCGGCCTGCCCGACGACAAGGCGGACAGCACCATGTTCAGCCTGTCAGCCAGCGAACCACACAACGAAACGGCCGACGGGGCGAACCTCAAAACAGCGGCTAACCCGCACCCATCGACCCGCGCCCGACACTCCGAGCCAGCGCCGCCGCGAGGCAACGCTCAGTGCGCCGTGTTCAATGACCCCTGACCACTTCGCCGTCGCGCAGCCTGTAACGCGTGCTGCAGTACGGGCAACGCGCTTCGCCGTGCGTGACATCGATAAAGACGCGCGGATGCGCGCTCCAGCGCGGCATGGCCGGGTTCGGGCAGTACGCCGGCAGGTCTTTTGCCGACAGTTCGACCAGCGGCATTTCCTTGATTTCGCTCATGGGCTTTCTCTTTGTATGCAGGGTGCGGGCGTTGCGCCGGTAGCCGGCCCGAAGGGCAACGGGCCAGAGATGGGCGCAGCGCGCGTTAGATCTTGGTGAGCCAGTGCGCGTACTTGTCGCTCTTGCCGTTCACGATATCGAAGAAGCCCGATTGCAGCTTCTCGGTGACCGGGCCGCGTGCGCCCGAGCCGATCGTGCGGTTGTCGAGTTCGCGGATCGGCGTGACTTCGGCGGCGGTGCCGGTGAAGAACGCTTCGTCGCAGGTGTAGACCTCGTCGCGCGTGATGCGCTTTTCGATCACCTGGATGCCCGCGTCGCGCGCGAGCGTGATGATCGTGTCGCGCGTGATGCCGTCCAGGCACGACGACAGGTCCGGCGTGTACAGCTTGCCGTTATTCACGAGGAAGAAGTTCTCGCCCGAGCCTTCCGACACGTAGCCGTCGACGTCGAGCAGCAGCGCTTCGTCGTAGCCGTCGGCGATCGCTTCCTGGTTGGCGAGGATCGAGTTCACATACCAGCCCGACGCTTTCGCGCGGACCATCGACACGTTCACGTGATGGCGGGTGAACGACGACGTCTTCACGCGGATGCCCTTGGCCATGCCGTCTTCACCGAGGTAAGCGCCCCACGGCCACGCGGCGATTGCGACGTGGATCGTGTTGCCCTTGGCCGACACGCCGAGCTTTTCCGAACCGACCCAGATGATCGGGCGCAGATAGCAGGACTCGAGCTTGTTCTCGCGGACCACTTCGCGCTGCGCGGCGGCGAGCGTTTCGTGGTCGAACGGCACGTCCATCTGGAAGATCTTGGCGGAGTTCAGCAGCCGCTTGGTGTGCTCCTGCAGACGGAAAATCGCGGTGCCGCCGGCGGCCGTCTTGTAGGCGCGTACGCCTTCGAAAACGCCCATGCCGTAGTGCAGCGTGTGGGTGAGCACATGGATTTTGGCGTCGCGCCAGTCGATGAGTTTGCCATCCATCCAGATCTTGCCGTCGCGGTCGGCCATTGACATACGATTCTCCAGCGGGTGCGTTGTGAAGTGCGGCTACGCGCGTCAGGGGCAGCCAAGAGCGTTATTTTAGCGTCTTTTGCACACGGAACGGGCATTTGGGCACATCCCGGACGCTATAATCCGGCACACGCATAATTCAAATCCGGATGCGCCAGCGGGTGCCTGACGACCTGGCGCCGACTTCCCTTCGTTGCGGCGCCTTGCGCCGGCTCGTTTCGCCTCATGCTCGCTCGTCTGTCTGATACCGATCGCCGTGCCTTCCGTGAGGGCGCGCGCGACTACTCGCCCACGCTGATGGCCATTTTCTCGTGGGGGCTCGTCACCGGTATCGCGATGAGCAAATCCGTGCTCACGCTGCCGCAGGCGCTCAGCATGTCGCTGCTGTGCTACGCGGGCTCGTCGCAACTGGCGGTGCTGCCGCTGCTCGCCGCCAAGCTGCCGATCTGGACCGTGCTGCTCACCGCGGCGATGGTCAACACGCGGTTCGTGATCTTTAGCGTCGGGCTCGCGCCGCACTTCTCCTATCTGTCGATGTGGCGGCGCATCGTGCTCGGCTATTTCAACGGCGACGTGATCTATCTGCTGTTCCAGAAAAAGAGCTTCCCGACCGGCTACGTGCCGGGCAAGGAGGCGTACTTCTGGGGCATGGCGGTGTGCAGTTGGCTCTCCTGGCAGGTGTCGTCGATCGCCGGCATCCTGCTCGCGAGCCTGATTCCCGACAACTGGGGACTCGCGCTGGCGGGCACGCTGGCCCTGCTGCCCATCATGGTGTCGGCGATCGCGACGCGCTCCACGCTGGTCGCGGTCGGCGTCGCCGGGGTCGTGTCGCTGCTCGCATTCGACCTGCCGTACCGGCTCGCGCTGCCGCTCGCAGTGATCGCGGCGATCATCGCCGGCAGCGCCGCCGACCTGATGGTCGAGCGCGCCGATTTGCGCCGTATCCGCAACAGCGCCGGAGATTCACGATGACATCCACGCAAGTCTGGCTGGCCATTTTCGGCATGACCTTCGTCACCGCGGTGACCCGGGCAATGTTTCTGATCGGGGGGGAGCGCACGGTGCTGCCCGCGCGCGTGCAGCGCATGCTGCGCTACGCACCCGCCGCGGCGCTGGCCGCCGTGGTCTTGCCCGACGTGCTGACGACGCCGGACGGCGCCCTGTCGTTCGCACCCTCCAACCATGAGTTTTACGCGACGCTATCCGGTCTCGGGTGGTTTTTGTGGCGGCGCACCATGCTCGGCACGATCGTCACGGGGATGGTGGTGTTCACGCTATTGCGCATCTTCGTATGAGGGGACGGATGGCGAATGCTGCGCCGCGTCATGGACGGTGCCGTCTCCAAATACGCGAGATTCGCCTGTGTGCGGGTCAGAAGGGAGTGTGGATCAGTTAAAATGTCGGTTCCCGGGTTATGCGCGCTGCTGCAAACGCGCGAGAGCCGCGGCCTTGCCGGCGGCGCCCGATCACGCGGAGCCGCTGCCGTGTCACAGCGCTGGAATTCGCCGCGCTCGACGCCTGTGCGCCGTCCGCTACCGCCTTCTCATCAACTCGCACACACACGCCCATGAACAAGGTATTGCGTCTCTCCGATCTGATCGCCGAAGGCAAGCTAGCCGGCAAACGCGTGTTCATCCGCGCCGATCTGAACGTGCCGCAGGACGATCAAGGCAACATCACCGAAGACACCCGCATCCGCGCCTCCGTGCCGGCTATCAAGGCGGCCCTCGATGCAGGCGCCGCGGTGATGGTCACGTCGCACCTCGGTCGCCCGACCGAAGGCGACTTCAAGCCGGAAGACTCGCTCGCGCCAGTCGCGAAGCGTCTGGCCGACCTGCTCGGCCGCGACGTGCCGCTGGTGGCGAACTGGGTCGACAACGGCGTAAACGTCGCGCCGGGCTCGGTCGTGCTGCTGGAAAACTGCCGCGTCAACAAGGGCGAAAAGAAAGATTCCGACGAGCTCGCCCAAAAAATGGCGAAGCTCTGCGACGTCTACGTGAATGACGCGTTCGGCACCGCGCACCGCGCCGAAGCGACCACGCACGGCATCGCGAAGTACGCCCCGGTCGCCTGCGCCGGCCCGCTGCTGGCGGCTGAGCTCGAAGCGCTCGGCAAGGCGCTGGGCGCGCCCAAGCGCCCGTTGGTGGCGATCGTCGCCGGGTCGAAGGTGTCGACCAAGCTGACCATCCTGAAGTCGCTGGCCGATAAGGTCGATCAGCTGATCGTCGGCGGCGGCATCGCGAATACGTTCATGCTGGCCGCGGGCCTGAAGATCGGCAAGTCGCTCGCCGAAGCCGATCTGGTGAACGAAGCCAAGGCCATCATCGACGCGGCCAAGGCGCGCGGCGCCTCGGTGCCGATCCCGACCGACGTGGTCACGGCCAAGGAGTTTTCGCCGAGCGCCAAGGCTGAGGTCAAGGCCGTCGCGGACGTCCAGGACGACGATCTGATTCTCGATATCGGACCGGAAACGGCCAGGGCGCTCGCCGCGCAGCTGGAAAAGGCCGGCACGATCGTCTGGAACGGCCCGGTCGGCGTGTTCGAATTCGACCAGTTCGGCAACGGCACGAAGACGCTGGCGGACGCGATCGCCAAGTCGTCGGCGTTCTCGATCGCAGGCGGCGGCGATACGCTCGCGGCGATCGCCAAGTACGGCATCCACGACAAGGTCAGCTACATCTCGACGGGCGGCGGCGCTTTCCTCGAGTTCCTCGAAGGCAAGAAGTTGCCGGCGGTCGAAGTTCTGGAATCGCGGGCTTAACGTGGCGACGCGCTCCCCAACGTCAAAGTCAGCGAAAGCGCGTAGCGGCCAGCGTGCCAACAAGCCGCGCGATACCGCGGCAGCGACGGCAGGGGAGCGCGCGGCGCGCTCCGCCGCTACGCCGGCGGCACCCGCCGCAACAGAAGAATCCGGCTCGTCTCTCGCGCCCGCGGAGTTGACCACCGCCGGCGAGGCAGCGGAAGTGTCCAGCGGACCTTGCGCGCCGTCGCCCGCGGAACTCCCCGCCGCGGAGACCGTCCCTCCACCGGCACCCTCCGTGCCGGTATCGAACACCGCTTCAACCTATAAAGCGACGCTGGTTTCAACCGGCGCGCAACCCCTGTCAGCATCTTTCGGTGCGCAGCCTCCGCATCCGACTCGCAGCGCTCTTTCCAGCGATCCTATCCAGACGAGGAGACTCATGCATCGCGCCACCAAGATTGTCGCTACCATCGGACCGGCTTCCAACACGCCGGAAATCCTGCTGCAAATGATTCAGGCAGGGTTGGACGTGGTGCGGCTCAATTTCTCGCACGGCACCGCCGACGACCACCGCCAGCGCGCCGAATTCGTGCGCGAGGCGGCCCGTCAGGCCGGCCGTGAAGTCGCCATCATGGCGGACCTGCAAGGCCCGAAGATCCGCGTCGGCAAATTCGAAAACGGCAAGGTCACGCTGGTCGCCGGCGAGCCGTTCATCCTCGACGCCGACTGCGAACTCGGCAACGAGCAACGCGCCGGTCTCGACTACAAGGACCTGCCGCGCGATCTGAAGTCGGGCGACGTGCTGCTGCTCAACGACGGCCTGATCGTGCTGAACGTCGCGCGCGTGATCGGCGATGAAATCCACACGATCGTGAAGATCGGCGGCGAGCTGTCGAACAACAAGGGCATCAACCGCCAGGGCGGCGGCCTGTCCGCGCCGGCGCTCACCGCGAAAGACATGGAGGACATCCGCACGGCGATGTCGCTCGGCGTCGATTACGTCGCGGTGTCGTTCCCGAAGAACGCGACCGACATGGAAATGGCCCGCCAGCTGGCGAACATCGCCGGCGCGCCGTTCGGCATCAAGCCGAAGATGATCGCCAAGATCGAGCGCGCGGAAGCGATTCCGGCGTTGCAGGGCATCCTCGACGCGTCGGACGGCATCATGGTCGCGCGCGGCGACCTCGCCGTGGAAGTGGGGAATGCCGCAGTCCCCGCGCTGCAAAAGCGGATGATCCGTATGGCGCGCGAATCGAACAAGTTCGTGATCACCGCGACCCAGATGATGGAGTCGATGATCTACGCACCGGTGCCGACCCGCGCCGAAGTGTCGGACGTCGCGAACGCGGTGCTCGACGGCACGGACGCGGTGATGCTGTCGGCGGAATCGGCGGCGGGCAAGTACCCGGTGCAGACCATCGAAACGATGGCGGCGATCTGTATCGAAGCCGAGAAGTCGGAGCAGTCGGAGCTGGACCGCGATTTCCTCGACCGCACGTTCACGCGGATCGACCAGTCGATCGCGATGGGCGCGCTGTTCACCGCCTATCATCTGGGCGCGAAGGCGATCGTGGCGTTGACCGAATCCGGCTCGACCGCGCTGTGGATGTCGCGTCACTGGACCCACGTGCCGATCTTCGCGCTGACGCCGCGGGTCGGCAGCGAGCGGGCGATGGCGCTGTACCGCAACGTGACCTCGCTGCATCTGGACACCAACACCGACCGCGACACGGCGTTGCAACAGGCGTTGGAGACCGTGGTGAGCAAGGGTTACGCGTCGCACGGCGACATGGTGGTGCTGACCGTCGGCGAGCCGATGGGGCAGGCCGGTGGTACCAATACGTTGAAAATCGTGCGGGTCGGAGAACCGTACTGATCAGGCAGCAGACTGCTCGATCGGCACCGGCCTGATTGAGCGAAGCAGGCCCGCATGCCCCGGAGAGGCGGCGCACCGCCCTCAATCGCGTCTTGAGCGGACAAGGACCGCTCGGCGCGTTAAGGCCCGTGCGACAGGGTATGCGGCTTGCTTCGCGATAAAATCGCCCCAAAAAAGATGCCGACGGCACAAGAATTCGTTTCAATCCAAGGAGTTAAGCATGCCTCTCGTATCAATGCGTCAACTGCTGGACCATGCCGCCGAAAACGGTTATGGCCTTCCGGCATTCAACGTGAACAATCTGGAGCAGGTTCAGGCGATCATGGCGGCGGCCGACAAGGTCAACGCCCCGGTGATCATGCAGGCTTCCGCCGGCGCGCGTAAGTACGCGGGCGAGCCGTTTCTGCGCCACCTGATCGAAGCGGCAGTGGAGTCGTATCCGCATATTCCGGTCGTGATGCACCAGGACCACGGGCAGTCGCCGGCGGTCTGCATGGCGGCGATCCGCAGCGGCTTCACCAGCGTAATGATGGACGGCTCCCTCGAAGCCGACGGCAAGACCGTCGCGTCTTACGAGTACAACGTCGAGGTGTCGCGCAAGGTCGTGGAAGCGGCTCACTCGATCGGCATCACGGTGGAAGCGGAACTGGGCGTGCTCGGCTCGCTGGAAACCATGAAGGGCGACAAGGAAGACGGCCACGGCGCAGAAGGCACGATGACCCGCGAGCAGCTGCTGACCGATCCGGAGCAGGCTGCCGACTTTGTCAAGCTGACGCAGTGCGATGCGCTGGCGATCGCGATCGGTACGTCGCACGGCGCGTACAAATTCAGCAAGAAGCCCACGGGCGACATCCTGTCGATCCAGCGCATCAAGGAAATCCACCAGCGCATTCCGAACACGCACCTGGTGATGCACGGTTCGTCGTCGGTGCCGCAGGAACTGCTCGCGGAAATCCGCGAATTCGGCGGCGACATGAAGGAAACCTACGGCGTGCCGGTCGAGGAAATCCAGGAAGGCATCCGTAACGGCGTGCGCAAGGTCAACATCGACACCGACCTGCGTCTGGCGATCACCGGCGCAATTCGCCGCTACATGGCGACCAACCCGGGCAAGTTCGATCCGCGCGATTACCTGAAGCCGGCGCGCGAAGCGGCGATGAAAATCTGCGTCGACCGTTACATGCAATTCGGCTGCGAAGGCCAGGCCGGCAAGATCAAGCCGCTTTCGCTTGATAAAATCGCGGAGAAGTACAAGTCGGGTGAGCTTGCGCAAGTCGTCCGATAAGCTATAACTGCTCTGCGCCTGGCCGTTTGGCCAGGTTGTCGTTAGATCGCCGTTCCCGCATCATCCGGGGAACGGCGTTTCCCTTTTGTTCCGCACACACTTTTGCCTCACTTTTAGCGAACCACGACGATGTCTACCCTCTACGAATCCACGCTCCGCTCGCTGCCGCTGCTCGGCCGCGGTAAAGTCCGCGACAACTATGCGGTGGGCAACGACCAGTTGCTGATCGTCACGACCGACCGTCTGTCGGCGTTCGACGTCATCATGGGCGAGCCGATTCCGAACAAGGGTCGCGTGCTCAACGAAATGGCGAACTTCTGGTTCGAAAAGCTGAAGCATGTGGTGCCGAACCACCTGACGGGCGTAGCGCCCGAATCCGTGGTCGCGGCAGACGAAGTCGAGCAGGTCAAGGGCCGCGCGGTGGTCGTCAAGCGCCTCGAGCCGATCCTCGTCGAAGCGGTGGTGCGCGGCTATCTGGCCGGCAGCGGCTGGAAAGACTACCAGGCAACCGGTTCGGTGTGCGGCGTCGAACTGCCGCCGGGTCTGCAGAACGCGCAGAAGCTGCCCGAGCCGATCTTCACGCCCGCCGCCAAGGCCGAGATGGGCCACCACGACGAAAACATCACGTACGACGAGATGGAGCGCCGCATCGGCACCGAACTGTCGGCCACGATCCGCGACATCTCGATCAAGCTGTACAAGGAAGCCGCGGACTATGCCGCGACGCGCGGCATCATCATCGCGGACACGAAGTTCGAATTCGGCCTCGACAACCACGGCAAGCTGTACCTGATGGACGAGGCGCTGACCGCGGATTCGTCGCGCTTCTGGCCGGCGGATCAATATCAGGTCGGCACCAACCCGCCGTCGTTCGACAAGCAGTTCGTGCGCGACTGGCTCGAAACCCAGCCCTGGAAGAAAGAACCTCCGGCGCCGAAGCTGCCCGACGACGTGGTCACGAAGACGGGCGAGAAATACCAGGAAGCGCTCGAACGCCTGACCGGCCATAAGCTCGCCTGACCCGCGTGGATCACCAGAAGCGCCGTTGGGGAAACAAGGAAGCCGTAAAGATGAGTGAAGCTCAAACCGCCCATACGCATGGCGCGCCGGTCGTCGGCGTGCTGATGGGCTCCAGTTCCGACTGGGAAGTCATGAAGAACGCCGTGGCGATTTTGCAGGAGTTTGGCGTGCCATACGAAGCCAGGGTCGTGTCCGCGCATCGCATGCCCGACGAAATGTTCGCCTATGCTGAAAGTGCGCGCGAGCGCGGTATTCGCGCGATCATCGCCGGTGCGGGCGGCGCGGCGCATCTGCCGGGCATGCTGGCCGCCAAGACCACGGTGCCGGTGCTCGGCGTGCCGGTGGCGAGCAAGTATCTGAAGGGCGTCGATTCGCTGCATTCGATCGTGCAGATGCCCAAGGGCGTGCCGGTCGCGACGTTTGCGATCGGCGAAGCGGGCGCGGCGAATGCGGCGCTGTTCGCGGTGTCGCTGTTGAGCGGCACGAGCACCGAGTACGCGGAAAAGCTGGCTGCATTCCGCGTCCGCCAGAACGAAGCGGCCCACGCTATGGTATTGCCGGCGCTGTAATCGCGCACCGGCTGATTGCTTTAAGACGTCCCCCTGTCCGACCCCCGGCCGGGTGTCTGCAGTTGCACGACCGCGTGCACGACTGCGCATCCGGCCGCGACCGACCACTAAGATGAACCCAGACAACACACCGGTTTCACCGATTCTGCCCGGCGCATGGCTTGGCATGGTCGGTGGCGGCCAGCTCGGCCGTATGTTCTGCTTTGCCGCCCAGGCGATGGGCTACCGCGTCGCCGTGCTCGACCCGGACGAAAGCAGCCCGGCGGGCGCCGTCGCCGACCGCCATCTGCGCGCGGCCTACGACGACGAAGCGTCGCTGACCGAACTCGCGCGGCTGTGCGCGGCGGTGTCGACCGAATTCGAGAATGTGCCGGCCGCGAGCCTCGACTTTCTCGCGAAGACCACCTTCGTGAGTCCGGCGGGCCGTTGCGTTGCCGTGGCTCAGGACCGCATCGCCGAGAAGCGCTTTATCGCGTCGTCGGGCGTGACGGTGGCGCCGCACGTGGTGATCGAGTCGTCGGACGCGTTGAGCGCGCTCGACGATGCCCAGCTCGAAACCGTGCTGCCCGGCATTCTCAAGACCGCCCGCATGGGCTACGACGGCAAGGGCCAGATTCGCGTGCGCAACGCGGAGGAAGTGCGCGAGGCGCATGCGTCGCTCGGCGGCGTGCCCTGCGTGCTGGAAAAGCGCCTGCCGCTGAAGTTCGAAGTGTCGGCGTTGATCGCGCGCGGGTCGAGCGGCGCGTCGGTGGTGTATCCGCTTGCGCAGAACACGCACCACCACGGCGTGCTGTCGCACACCATCGTGCCGGCGCCGGACGCAAGCCCGACGCTGGTCGAGCAGGCGCAACAGGCGGCGCTGCAGATCGCCGACAAGCTCGGCTACGTCGGCGTGTTGTGCGTCGAGTTCTTCATTCTCGAAGACGGTTCGCTGGTGGCCAACGAAATGGCGCCGCGTCCGCACAACTCCGGCCACTACACCGTCGATGCCTGCGCAACCAGCCAGTTTGAGCAGCAGGTGCGCGCGATGACCGGCATGCCGCTCGGCGACACGCGCCAGCATTCGCCGGCGGCCATGCTGAACATTCTCGGCGACGTGTGGTTCCCGGACGGTGCCAAGCGCGCGGCGGTCACGCCGCCGTGGCACGAAGTCGCGGCGATGCCGGCGGCACGTCTGCATCTGTACGGCAAGGAAGAGGCTCGGTGCGGCCGCAAGATGGGCCACGTGAACTTCACGGCCGCAACGCTCGAAGAAGCCCGCACGGCTGCACGCGATTGCGCGCGGTTCCTGCACATCGTCACGAGCTGACGCGCGCGCCATGCCGGATCAACAGAACCCCGCTGAAAACGCCGCGAGCGCATTGCCGGTGAGCGGCGCGCAGATCGAGCACGCGGCGGCGCTGCTCGACGCGGGTGAGCTGGTCGCGTTCCCGACGGAGACCGTGTACGGGCTTGGCGGTGACGCCGAAAGTCCGGACGCGGTCGCGCGCATTTACGCGGCGAAGGGCCGGCCGGCGAATCATCCGGTCATCGTGCATCTGGCGCCGCAAGGCGATCCGAACTACTGGGTCGAGCAGCTGCCCGAGCAGGCGCAGCGTCTGATCGACGCGTTCTGGCCAGGTCCGCTCACGCTGATCCTGAAGCGTGCCGCGCGGATTCCGGCGGCGGTGAGCGGCGGCCAGGATTCGGTCGGGCTGCGCTGCCCGTCGCATCCTGTCGCGCAGGCTTTACTGCAAGCGTTCAGTGCATTGCGCGGCGGACATGGCGGCGTGGCCGCGCCGTCGGCGAATCGCTTTGGGCACGTCAGCCCGACCACCGCGCAACATGTGCGCGACGAGTTCGGCAGCGCGATTCATGTGCTGGACGGCGGCGCGTCGGATGTCGGGATCGAATCGACCATCGTGGATTTGTCGCGTGGTTTTCCGGCATTGTTGAGACCGGGCCGCGTCACGCCGCAAGATATCGCCGACGTGCTCGGCGAGGCGCCGCGTTTGCCGGATGGCTCGGATGCGACCGCGCCGCGCGCTTCCGGCACGTTGAAGGCGCATTACGCGCCGCGCACGCCGCTGGCGCTGCTGCCGTTCGGTGCGCTGGAGCCCTTGCTTGCCGCACGTGAAGCGGGTGAGCGTGTGGCGTTGGTCGCGCGCGCTTCGCGAGCCGGCCATTGGGCCGATGCCGCAGGCGTGCATTTCATCGCCGCGCCTGAAGATCCGCACGTGTATGCGCGTGAGTTGTACGGCCTGCTTCGCGCGCTCGATCGCGCGAACGTCACGCGAATTCTGATCGAGAAGCTGCCCGATACGATCGAATGGATCGCGGTGAATGACCGCTTGGGTAGAGCCGCAGCAGCCTTCGAAGCGCAAGGCTAACGGCAGGTTTTTATCCGCGCGGGCGCACGCGCAATGCGGCCGTTCGCGTATCGCTGAAGCAAAAACGCCCGGCTTGACACACCAAGCCGGGCGTTCTGTTTTGCAGAGCTACTGCCGCCGTCGCGAGGCGGCCAATTCCACTTTATTTTCCGAGCCCGCTGGCGGCGATCTGCTGCTGCACGTATTGCGCGAACAACGCATTCATGTGCGTGCTCGGGTGGACCGTGTCGGCGAACATGTACGTCTGGTCAGCACCAGCCACCGTGTAGGTCTGCGGCGAGCAGAACAGCGACGAGCCGAACTGGGCGCCGTACTGCTCCGGGGTCAGCCCGTTGGTGGCGCTCGGATTGGCCTTCGCGTAAGCGGTTGCGTTGCTCTCCATCGACGCCAGGTTACATGCCGTGCCAGTGTTGGATACCGTGAAGCCCAGCGCCTGGTAGTTCGGCAGCTGCTGATCCAGCCACGTGAACGCATCGACCACGATCACCTTGCCCGTGCCCGCGACGCCGAGTTCCTGCAGCTTCTGGCCCAGCATGTAGTTATAGGCCGCGGTAATCGCCGACAGCAGTGCACCCGAGCCGGCCGTTTGCGCTTCGGCTGCGACGCCGAGCGGCGCATTGCCGATGTCCGGCACCGTCGACACCACCACGTGGGTCGCACCCGAATTGACGATGGTCTGGACTTTCGTGGCGAGCGCGACGGCGGCTTGCGCGATCTGCGGGTTGGGCAGATTCTGCAGATAGTCGACGATGAACGCGACCTTGCCTGCCTGCGAGTTCGGCAGTTTGCCGGTCTTCACGAGCGTCACGAAGTCGGTCTGCAGCGCGACGCCGAGCGCCGTCAGATTGGCGGGGGTCCCTGCGAACTGGAAGATGTCGTTCGCGCCGCCGTTCACCAGCACGAGCTGGTTCGAGTTGAAGCTCGTATGTGCGCTGAGGTATTGGTCGACCTGCGTCACGACCGGCACCGTCGTCGCCGCCATGTTGTTCGGCGCCCAACCTTGGCCTTGAGCATTGACGACGTCCGAGCCGCCCTGCGCATAGCCGTAGCCGCCTGCCGCGGCGAGCGGCTTGCCGAAACCGCCGAGGTATGCCGGCGTCAACGTGTCGCCGTAGTACTCGGCAACCTTCTGCGTCCACACCTCGCCCGGGTTGGTCGTGAAGCGGCCGCCGCCGAAGCTCGACTGAATCACCGGCGAATACGTGCCGACGTCCGACAGGCTGTCGCCGAACGACACCACCTGCAATTTGACGCCGCCTGCCGGCGTGCTGCCGTTCGAGTTGTTGTTGTCATCGCCGCCACCGCCGCAGGCCGCGAGCAGGGCGAACGCGGCGCTGGCCAGCGCGATCTGCGTGACGCGAATGAATTGATGCTTCTTCGATGCTGATTGATTCATTTTGACTACATCTCCTCTTTTATGTGGCCCTTGCGCCATGTGTTGCAGGCAGCGCCCGCCGCGTCGGCGGCGTGGCGACAGCTTACAGAATCTTCTACGGTCTGCGCTGCGTTTGAAACGCGGCCGTATGGTTTGCACTCGGGTGCGACTGCTTGTTTGTCTCTTCGCTCGCAGCCGCACCGGCCGCGCGGCGCGCATGATAATCCGTGGCCCATGCGGGCGGCGCAAACAATGCACGCAACCTGTTGCGCCAACCGCGCAGGCTCGCGAAGTCGGCGGCCATCGACGCCCATTCGTGAAACGTCGCCTTCAGCGGGTTGTAGCTGTGCAGCGGCTCGACGATGCCGTACACCGGCGCCTCGTGCGGATGCTCGTCGACATAGCTGCCGAACAGACGGTCCCAGATCACCAGCACGCCCGCGTAATTGCGATCGATATAGCGGTCATTGCGCGCGTGATGCACGCGATGAATCGACGGCGTATTGAATACGTATTCGAGCCAGCCGAGCTTGCCGATGGCCTGCGTATGCACGAAAAACTGGAAGCCGAGATTGATCAGCACGATCGCGACGATCTGCTTCGGTGGAAAGCCGAGCACCGCGAGCGGAATCCAGAACAGCCACATGCCGGCGACCGGGTACATCAGGCTCTGACGGAACGCGGTCGAGAAATTCATGCGCTCCGACGAGTGATGCACGACATGCGCGGCCCACAACCAGCGCACGCGATGGCTGCAGCGATGAAACACGTAATAGAGCAGATCCTGGGCGACGAACAGCACGACGAACGAGACCCCGCTCGCCTGCCACGTGTGGATGCGGTAGTGCTCGTAGAAAAATGCGTAGACGGGAATGATCGCGAGCCACGCGAGCTTGTCGGCGGCTTGTTGCATCAGCGCGAGCGCGGCATTGCAGAACGTGTCGCGCCAGCTATAGATCGATTCGCCCGGGCGCGTGCGCCGCAGGTGCCACGCCTCCCAGCCGATGCATGCGAGAAAGACCGGCGCCATGGCGAGCAGCAGCAATTCGGCATCGAATTGCATGGTGTCTTCCTCCGTGGTCCCTGACCGCAGCGCGCTGCGCAGCGGGTCGTGTCGTTATTGTTCGAGCGAGCCGCGCAGCTTCCGGAAGAAGTCCCTTCGGATAACCGTGTCGGGCGCGCGCTTTGCGCGACACGCATGGCGCTGTGCGCGTGTCGATCGCTGCCCGACAGCGTACACGCTTAGGACCTTCGCGCGCACGGCTTCGCTAGAAGAAATCCTCAGTGGCTCGCGCGCTTGCGCGGGTTTTTCCTGGGCTTGCCGCGCGGTTCGTCGACGGGGTCGGCGATCTTTCTGAAGCCTTGCGATGGTCCCTCGTAGACCCATTCGAGCAATGCGTCGTGCGCGGTACGCGCCGCTTCCGAATGCGGATCGTTGATCAGGCTGACAACCACGTAACTGTTGCCGTCCTCCGACGCGACATAGCCCGCGATCGCGCGTACGTCGCGCAAGGTGCCGGTCTTGATGTGCGCGTTGCCGCCCGCGCCCTGATTGGCCAGGCGGTTGCGCATCGTGCCGTCGACGCCCGCGATCGGCAGTGACTCGACGAACACCTGCGCGACCGGGCTCGCATTGGCCCGCTGCAGCAGGTCGGCGAGCGCGAGCGCGGTGATGTGCTCGTCGCGCGAGAGGCCCGAGCCGTTGTCGAGCGTCAGGTATTCCATATTGAGGCTGTCGCGGCGCAGAAACGCCTGCACCGCGCGCGCCGCTTTGGCGGGCGTCGCGGGCGCCTTCTCTTCGGCCGCGCCGATGGTCAGGAACAGATTGCGCGCCATCGTGTTGTTGCTGAACTTGTTGATGTCGCGAACGATGTCGGACAGCATCGGCCCCTGATGCGTGGCGACCAGTTTCGCGCCGACGGGCACCGCGCCTTCACGCGTCGTGCCGCTGAAGGTGCCGCCGGTCTGCTGCCACAGCGCGAGAAAGCCGCCCGCAAAAAAAGCCGAGTGATCGAGCACCGCGACGTTGATCGTGCGCGGGTCGCAGCGCACCGAATAGTCGCCGATGAACGAGGCCACGAGGGTGCCGTTCGGCTGCTGCGTAACCGTGGGCGACACGGAGGCCGCGTCGCCGCGGCAGGGCCCGTTGACCGCGCGCATCTGATTGTCGATCTGCAACTGCGCGAGCGCGGGCAGCACGTCGATCGCCACGCGGCCGTCGGGCGACGGCGTCACGGTGAATGACAGCGATTTGAACGCGTACAGCAGCGGATCGGGGCCCACGTTGTACGGTGCGGTGGCGTCGTCGTCGAACGGCGGCAGGTCGCGTGTCGACGGATCGAAGTAGCGCTTGTCGAGCACCAGCGCGCCGTCGATGCCGGTGATGCCCGCCTTGTGAATCTTCTGCACGAGATCGATCAATTCTTCCGGCACGAGCTTCGGGTCGCCGGTGCCTTGAATGTACAGACTGCCGTGCAGCACGCCGTTGCCGTCGAGGGTACCGTCGGCGTATGCGCTCGTGCGCCAGCGATAGTCGGGGCCGAGAATCGACAGGCCGGAGTAGGTGGTGACGAGCTTCATCGTCGACGCGGGCATCATCGGCTTGCCGGCATTGAGCGCGACGATCGGCGTGCGGTCGCCGACCTTCTCCACCACCACGCTGATCGACGACAGCGGCACGTGCGCGCGCTGCAACGCGGCCATCACCGGTTGCGGCAGCACCGTCGTCACGCTGACGCTCGGATGCGTGGCCTTGACGCGCGCCTGCGCGGCGAGTGGCAGCGCCGCGGCCGAGCCGAGCGCGGCGCACACGATGAGCCAGGCGGGGGCGAGCGGCGCGAGCCGGTGCGGCGTGCGAGCGGCAGCGGCGGGTACAACGGAACGGCGCGAACGCAACGCCAGGCGGCGTGCGACGGAAGACAGGAAAGCGTGCGTCATGAACGGGTGAGGAAGCAAAATTTCGGGGCGTGGAGGTCGCGGCAATCCACGCAGCATTGATTCAGGCGCGGCGCTTGCGCTGGGCGGCTGCGGCGCGCGCGGGGGCATCGGCCGGTCGTGCAAACAGCCGTGCAAACGCTTCGGCGCAATGCCGGGTCCGGCATGCGGCTGCGGCGCGCACGGGGCAAATCGCGGCCACGCGAGGCAAAGCGCCCATTGTAGTGACATGCCGCCAGGCTGCGGTGAGAAAAAAACATCACGCGCCGCGCACGGCGGGGGCGGCGCTAGAATGCGGCATCATCAAACGTTTCGGAACGTATAACCATGCGCATTTTGCTAGTCGAAGACGACCGGATGATCGCGGAAGGCGTGCGCAAGGCGCTGCGCGGCGAAGGCTTCGCGGTCGACTGGGTGGAAGACGGCGAAGCGGCGCTGAGTGCAGCGAGCGGACAACCTTACGATCTGGTGCTGCTCGACCTCGGCCTGCCCAAACGCGACGGTCTCGATGTGCTGCGCACGTTGCGCGCGCGGGGCCACGCGCTGCCGGTGCTGATCGTCACCGCGCGCGACGCGGTGGCCGAGCGCGTCAAAGGCCTCGACGCCGGCGCCGACGACTACCTCGTCAAACCGTTCGATCTCGACGAACTCGGCGCCCGCATGCGCGCGCTGATCCGGCGCCAGTCCGGCCGCAGCGATTCCACGATTCGCCATGGCACCCTCACGCTCGACCCCGCGTCGCATCAGGTCACGCTCGACGGCGCGCCGGTCGCGTTGTCGGCGCGTGAGTTCGCTTTGCTGGAAGCGCTGATCGCGCGGCCCGGCGCGGTGCTGTCGAAGAGTCAGCTCGAAGAAAAAATGTACGGCTGGGGTGAGGAGATCGGCAGCAATACCGTCGAGGTCTACATTCACGCGTTGCGCAAGAAGCTCGGCGCGGACCTGATCCGCAACGTGCGCGGTCTCGGCTACATGATCGCGAAGGACGCTTGAGCCGATGCGTTCGATTCGCCGACAACTGCTGGTCTGGCTGCTGGCGCTGGTGTTGCTCGGCGTCGGCATCGCGGGCTGGCTGATTTACCGGCAGGCGCTCGCCGAAGCCAACGAACTGTTCGATTACCAGCTGGAACAGATCGCCGCGGCGCTGCCGTCGGAGCCGTTCTCGCAGGTGCTCGGGTCGCGCGACACCGGCGACGAAGGCATCGTGCTGCAGATCTGGAATCGCAACGGCGTGCTCATGTACTACTCGCGGCCGCGCGCGCCGCTTGCGCCGCGCGCCGAACTCGGCTTCTCGACTGAACGCACGGAGCGCGGCGATTGGCGCGTGTATGGCGCGATCGTCGGCGATAACGTCGTGCAGCTGGCGCAGCCGCTGTCCGTGCGCAACCGGCTCGCCGCGAATGTGGCGCTGCGTACCTTGTGGCCGTTGATCGTGCTGCTGCCGTTGCTGGGTCTCGCCGTGTGGGTGATCGTCGGACGCGGGCTGCGACCGTTGCGGCGCGTGACCACCGCGCTCGACGCGCGTCACCCCGAGGCGCTCGATCCGTTGCCGGACCGGCGTTTGCCGCTCGAGGTGCAGCCGCTCGTGCGCGCGTTGAACGGCTTGCTCCAGCGGCTCGCGACCGCGCTCGATATTCAGAAAGCCTTCGTCGCCGATGCCGCGCACGAATTGCGCACGCCGCTCGCCGCCGTGCAGATTCAGGCGCAACTGGTGGCGCGCGCGAAAGACGATACCGCGCGCAACGAGGCGCTGGCCGATCTGCAGGCGGGCGTCACGCGCGCCACGCGCCTCGCCGAGCAATTGCTCGCGCTCGCGCGCTCCGAACCGGATGGTGTGGCCGTCACCGACGCAATCGATCTGTGCGCGCTGTTACAGGAGTGCGTCGCGGCCTATGCGCCGCTGGCGCTGAATCGCGGCGTCGATCTCGGCGTCGAGGCGAGCGAAGCGGCCACGGTAATCGGCGATGCGGACGCGCTGCGCGTGATGTTCAACAACCTCGTCGACAACGCCACTAAGTACACGCCGCAGGGTGGCCGCGTCGACGTCAGCCTGCGCGTCGAAGACGGGCATCCCGCCGTGCGGATTGCCGACACTGGACCGGGAATCGACCCAGCCGACCGCGATCGCGTGTTCGATCGCTTCTACCGTGCCGGCGCCGGCGCGAATCGTGCGCGCGCCGACGTGGCGGGCACGGGGCTGGGCCTCGCGATCGTGCGCCGCATCGCGACACAACATCACGCGAGCGTGTCACTCGACGAATCGCCGGCGGGCGGTTTGCTGGTCACGGTGCGCTTCTGACGATGAGCTTTTCTTTTCTCAATCTGGGTTGATCGAGGGTTAAACGTGCCGCGAAAATCGATTTTTGCCGATTGACGCTGATTAAGACTCTTTTAAGCGATCCCACGTACGCTCCGTGACATCCCAGAAGCTCTCTTCAGTCAGGAGTCCACGATGAACGCGAAAACCTTGTCTCGTAGCGCTGTTGCAGTAGCTGTCGCCGTTGCACTTTCCGCCGGCTATGTGGCGGGGCATCGCGATGTACCCGCACCGCAGGTAATCTCGCCGGCGCAAGCCGCGATGATGCCTGCCGAAGCCGCGGCCAAAACCGGCATCCCCGATTTCTCGGGTCTGGTCGAAACCTACGGGCCGGCCGTCGTCAACATCAGCGCGAAGCACGTGGTCAAGCACACCGCGCTGCGCGGTAATGGCGGCAACGCGAACGGCAATCAGTTGCCGATCGATCCGAACGATCCGTTCTATCAGTTCTACAAACGCTTCTTCGGCGGCATGCCGGGCATGCAAGGCGGTGGCGGCGACGGCGGCGATGCGCCCGATCAGCCGAGCGCGAGCCTGGGCTCGGGGTTCATCCTCAGCAGTGACGGCTACATCCTGACCAATGCACACGTGGTGGACGGCGCGAACGTCGTCACCGTGAAGCTCACCGACAAGCGCGAGTTCAAGGCCAAGGTGGTCGGCGCCGACAAGCAGTCCGACGTCGCCGTGCTGAAGATCGACGCGAGCAATCTGCCTACCGTGAAGATCGGCGATCCGCGTCAGAGCAAGGTCGGTCAGTGGGTGGTCGCGATCGGCTCGCCTTACGGATTCGACAACACCGTGACCTCGGGCATCATCAGCGCGAAGTCGCGTTCGCTACCGAACGAAAACTACACGCCGTTCATCCAGACCGACGTGCCGGTGAACCCGGGCAATTCGGGCGGTCCGCTGTTCAATCTGCAAGGCGAAGTGATCGGCATCAACTCGATGATCTATTCGCAGACCGGCGGCTTCCAGGGCCTGTCGTTCGCGATTCCGATCAACGAAGCGATCAAGGTCAAGGACCAACTCGTCAAGACCGGTCACGTGAGTCGCGGCCGTCTCGGCGTCGCGGTGCAGGGTCTGAATCAGACGCTGGCCGAATCGTTCGGCATGCAAAAGCCGCAAGGTGCGCTGGTCAGCTCGGTCGATCCGGGGGGCCCGGCTTCCAAGGCCGGTCTGCAGCCGGGCGACGTGATCCTGTCGCTGAACGGCGATCCGGTCGCCGACTCGTCGGATTTGCCGTCGAAGGTCGCGGGTCTGGCGCCGGGCAGCTCGGCCACCGTGCAGATCTGGCGCGACAAGGCCACCAAGGACCTGAAGGTGACCATCGGCTCGTTGTCGGATACGAAGGTTGCGTCGAATAAGGCCGATGAGCCGACCCAGTTGCAAGGCCGTCTCGGCGTCGCGGTGCGTCCGCTGACGCCGGAAGAGAAGAGCGGCGCGTCGGTGTCGCATGGTCTGCTGGTGCAACAGTCGGGAGGCGCGGCGGAGAACGCCGGCATCCAGCCGGGTGACGTGATTCTGGCGGTCAACGGCCGGCCGATCAGCAGCGTGGATCAGCTCAAGCAGATGATCAGCAGCGCCGGCAACAGCATCGCGTTGCTGATCCAGCGCGACAACGCGCAGATCTTCGTGCCTGTCGATCTCGGCTAACAGGTTGTTTGAACGGACGGCCCGGGTGAACGTCGAGGCGGCAGTTTGACCGACGCTTTCCCGATCTGTCTGCTTTGCAGTACCTTTTGCCGGTCTTTGCATTTACTGCAACGGATCGGCTTTTTTTTCGCCTGCCAGAAAGTGCGTGAAAAGCGTGGCGCACCCAGCGACACCCCGTGACAGCGGTTTCCGGACGACGCTCCTGGCGCCTGGCACGCAGGTTGCGTCTGCCTTGATCCGGACCCATCGCGGACCCGGACACACCGGACGACAAGTCCTCAACAAGGAGCGAACCGATGAAAACCCAACGCAGGCAGCGAGGGATCGTAGCCGCCGCGCTGTGCGCGGCGCTCACGCTCGGTCTGGCGGGCGGCGCGCAGGCACAGCAGGCAAGCGAAGTCACCGGCGGTACCACCACCGACGACAGCAGCGCAGGCAACACCAATGGCGGCGGGCTGCCGCAAATCCAGCAGCAGGGCGACGTCTCGTTCGTGTCGGGCGGCGTCGGCCTCGACGAGTCGAAGGCGCTGCAACACGCGCAGAGCCAGTGGCCGCTGTCGCTGCGCTTTACCGGTCCCGGCTCCGAATTTCTCGCTGACGTCCACGTGCGAATAGTCGATGCACATAACAGCGAGGTTTTGAACACCAGCTCGCGCGGGCCTTACATGCTGGTCAGGCTGCGCCCCGGCCACTACACCGTGCACGCGAGCTATAAGGATCGGGAGCAGTCCAAGGCGGTAACGGTCCAGGCCAAGGGCAGCGCCAAATCCGCGTTCTACTGGAATACGAACTAAGCGGCTGCGGGTTCACGGCGGGGAATGCGGCTGAACTGCCCGCTGCCCGAGGAAGCCCGCGCAATCGGCGGCGGTTTGGCCGATAATGAAGCCACGGGCGAGCCCGTGGCTTTCCTGTTTGTACGACCGCATCATCACGGAGCCGAGACATGAGCGATGCCTTGACACCTCACGGTAACCCCGCAGCGAGTGCGGGCGGCCACACGATCACGATCCGTAGCAACAGCCACCGCGTGCGCGTGATCCACGGCGGCGTGACTATGGCCGACACCCAGGCGGGGCTCACGCTCACCGAGACCGGGTTGCCGGACGTGTTCTACTTCCCGCGCGAGCATGTCAACATGGCGCGGCTCGAACGCTCGACGCATACCTCGCACTGTCCGCACAAGGGCCACGCTTCTTACTTCCACCTGCGCACCGAAGACGGTGTGATCGAAAACGCCGTGTGGAGCTACGAGGCGCCGTTCGAGCCGGTCGCGCAGATCAAAGGGTATCTCGCGTTTTACGCATCGCGCGTCGACCGCATCGATCAGACGTCCTGATCCCGCTGTCGCGCTTTCATCGGAAGAGGCTGCCATGGAACTGACCGACGCGTTACGGATTCCACTTGCGCCATCCGATGTTTGGGACGCATTGCAAGACGTCGCGATGTTGCGCGCCAGCCTCGATAACTGCGAGTCGTTCACGCGCCTCGCGCACGGCGAATACGAGTTGATCATGACCGTGCCGCTCGGCCCGTTACGCGCGCGGTACGAAGCGCGCGCCCACGTGGCCGGCCAGGACTCCGGGCCGGCAGATGCGCAGCGCCGTACCATCAATTTCAAGGCGCGCGCCGAGGGCATCGGCGCGTTGCGCGGTCAGATCGAGGTGCGCTTGCGCGCGGACGAAAACGCGCTTGGCACAGGCAAGGCGCGCAGCACGCGCGTCGACTATACGATCTGGGCAACCTCATCCGGGCCGCTTGCCGAACTGCCGACGCGCCAACTCGAAAACGCGCTGCATCAACTCGCCGATGATTTTTTCACCGAATTCGACGCAGTGGTGCGGGCGAGACACGGACAAGGACCCAACCGCGCGCGCGGTTCGCCGATGCGTCGGCAGCATGTGTTTTTAAGGCCGATCACGTTAGCCGGCATCGCCCGGCGTACCCGCATGGAGCACGGCAATGCGATGGCAGGGCGGGCGGCGAGTGCGTCGCATGGCGTTTCGCAGGGTCTGTCGCATAGCGTCTCGCGGCGCGAGCACGGTCCGCACGTGGTACCGAATTGGGCGTGGGCCGTGATGATTTTTCTGGTCGCGCTGTTGTTATATGCGGCGCGGTGGCTTAGCGAGGCTTGACGACGGTACGATTGTCCCGCAGCCATCGCGCAACGATGACGGAGGGCGCTGTCGCGTCGGCGCGACTACGAAATCACGGTGGACCACTACGGAACACTGTTGATCACTGACATCCCCAAGCGTGTTCCTTGAACGCGTCAGTCCTGCCTCTATCGTTGTTTCCGCGCTTACTTCTCCGCGCTTTCACGCGGTGTCGCCGACTCCGAGCCGCGTGCGCACAATATCTACGCTCAACCGCCGCGAAACTCCCGCCGCCACGCAGATGGCGACGTGCGAAACGCCTCCCCGAAATGTTGCCGCAGCGAAGCCGCCGAGCCGAAGCCGGCATTCCCCGCGATCGCTTCCACCGACGCGTCGGTGCTTTCCAGCAACTGCTGCGCGCGGGCGAGCCGCTGCGCCAGCAGCCACGCGCCGACCGTCGTGCCGGTGGCGAGCCGGAAGCGTCGCGTGAAGGTGCGGCGGCTCATCAACGCGCGCCCGGCGAGCGTGTCGAGCGTATGCGGCAGGTGCAGATTGCCGCTCAGCCAATCGAGCAGGCCGGACAGCCGGTCGCCACGCAGATTCGGCGGCATCGGCTGCTGGACGAATTGCGCCTGGCCGCCTTGCCGGTGCGGCGGCACCACCAGCCGGCGCGCCACGTAGTTCGCCGCCTGCGCGCCGCATAGCTTGCGTAGCACGTGCAGGCAGCAGTCGAGGCCAGCGGCGGTGCCGGCCGAGGTCATCACGTTGCCGTCGTCCACGTACAGCACGTCGGGGTCGAGCCGCACGCGCGGATAGCGGCGCGCGAAATCGTCGGCCCATGCCCAATGGGTCGAGGCAGGGCGATTGTCGAGGATGCCGGCGGCGGCCAGCACGAACGCGCCCAGACACAGCCCGACCAGCTGCGCGCCGCGCGCGTGGGCCGCGCGCAACGCGTCGAGCAATGCCGCGGGCGGCGCCTCGTCGGGATCGCGCCAGCTCGGCACGATGACCGTATGCGCCTCCGCAAGGGCGTCGAGTCCGTGCGTGACGGCGATCGAGAAGCCGGCGGTGGTCGTCAGCGCGCCTGTCTCGGCGGCGCAGACGCGCAAGTCGAAGTCCGGCAGGCCGCTGCCGCGGCGGTCCTCGCCGAAAACCACGCACGGCACCGACAGATGAAACGGGCTGATGCGGTCGAACGCGACCACGGCTACGATGTGGCGGGGTGCGTCGTCCAGCGCGGCGCGCGGGGGAGGGGAACGGTCCATCGATCATCTCGTGCATTCAACCCGGATGGCCCGATTCTAGCGAATCTTGTCGTTCGGGCCGCTGTCGTGAAAGCGGCAACGGGCGAACAATGCAGTCGTCGCGCCACCGTGCCGCTCGGCACCACGCCAAGCCGTGCGGCACGAGCCTTTGCCCCGATCATTCCATCACCCGCCAGGAGCCTTGCCATGACCATGCCGCGCCGTGCGCTGATCGTCATCGACGTGCAGAACGAATACGTGACCGGCGATCTGCCGATCGAATTCCCGGATGTCCAGACCTCGCTCGCCAACATCGGCCGCGCGATGGACGCGGCGCGGGCCGCCGGCGTGCCGGTGGTGGTGGTGCAGAACTTCGCGCCGGCCACCTCGCCGCTGTTCGCGCGCGGCAGCGCAGCGGCGGAGCTGCATCCGGTGGTCGGCTCGCGCCCGCACGATCACTACGTGGAAAAGTCTTTGCCGAGCGCGTTCACCGGCACCGATCTCGCCGACTGGCTCGCCGCGCAGGACGTCGACACGCTGACGGTGGCCGGCTACATGACGCACAACTGTGACGCGTCGACCATCAATCATGCGGTTCACGCGGGGCTCGCCGTCGAATTCCTGCACGACGCGACAGGCTCGGTGCCGTACGAGAACAGTGCGGGCTTTGCCAGCGCGGAGGACATCCACCGGATATTCAGCGTGGTGCTGCAATCGCGCTTCGCGGCGGTGGCGAGTACGGACGAGTGGATCGCGTCGGTGCAAAGCGGGGCGCCGCTCGCGCGCGACAACATCTATACGTCGAATCAGGCGGCGCGGGCGCGGGCGCGGCGGGCGGTTGCCTGACGCGGGTGCATGACGAGGCGCACATGCACGGCTGTCGCGGCCGGCCACACAGCAGGCAAAGCCGCCGCGCCCACCACCCACTGTCGCGCCCAAACGAAAGCGGGCGGGGGTTGCTCACCCCGCCCGCTTTTCTGGCGTTGACCACGCCGCTCCTCAAGCCGCGCTAAACGCACCGCGCGGCCGCTACGCCGGCATCTTGCGCAGCGCTGGGCTTAGCCGCAACGCGTCGAACATGCCTTCGACCATCTGTTGCGCATGCGCGCCGAAATCCGTCGCATCGGGCAGGAACAGCATGTCGCGCAGCGAGCCGCTGACGAACGCATGCACCATCGCCGCCGCGAGTTTCGTATCGAGATCCGCGGGCATTTGTCCCTTGGAGACCGCGTTGCGCAGACCGCCTTCAATTTTGGCGAGCCCCTCGTGCATATTGGTCTGATAACGTTCCATTACCGGGCCCATTTCCTCGACCAGCTCGCACTTCAGAAACAGAATGTCGAACACGCGCCGGCGGCGGGGGTCGTTGGCGGTGTCGCGCAGGCAGACCACGCAGATTTCCATCACGCGCCCGAGCGGATCGGGTTCGTTGGGGTCTTGCAATGCGGCTTTGAGTTCGTCCAGCGGCAGCAGCACGCGGTCGAACATTTCGGTGAAGAGGTCGCTTTTGTGGGCGAAGTGCCAGTAGATTGCGCCGCGCGTGACGCCGGCGGCTTGTGCGATGTCGGCGAGCGACGTGCGCGATACGCCTTTCTCGAAGAACACGCGTTCGGCCGCATCGAGAATACTGGTGCGCGTCTCCAACGCCTCTTCTTTGGTTCTTCTGACCATATTGGTATGACCTGCCCTGATTGTGGGGGTTTTCCCGGGCGTTTTTAAGTCGGCCCGATGACAATCTGTCTACTATTTCGGAGTTTAGCAACCATTCTTGCGGGTCCCCGCCCGCAAGAGACGAAAATGCACTTTTACATGCATTCGTGAACGTATATATAATAGCACCCCACGACCGGATAGCCCAAGCCGTGACGACCGGTTAATATCCGTCACTGTTGCCTTCCAAAACGCTCCTGCGCGTTGCCCGAGAGGGCGGCGCCGTGCGGCATTCCACGGTATGGCGCATTCGCACCACGATGCCCCGGCAGGTGCGATGTGCAGCCACGGGCTTCCGGTCAAGCGTCGCAAGACGCATGTGTGCGCCGCGGTCCCCGGGGTAGGGATGCGCGCACTTTTTCATTCTCAGTCTTTGACAGAGGTCGCTCCATGCGCGTCGAACGGGTTCCATTCCGCTTAATCAGTGCCGCGACGGCTGCCGTATTGCTGGCAGCGTGCGGACCAAAACAATCTGCCCCGCCGCCACAGACGCCCGAAGTCGGCGTCGTCACCGTCCAGCCGACGACCGTGCCGGTTGTCACCGAACTGCCTGGCCGCACCAGCGCTTTCCTCGTCGCGCAGGTGCGTGCGCGGGTCGACGGTATCGTGCTGCGCCGGGAGTTCACGGAAGGCAGCCAGGTGAAGGCCGGTCAGCGTCTGTACAAGATCGATCCGGCGCCGTACATCGCGACGTTGAACAACGCGAAGGCGACGCTCGCCAAGGCGCAGGCCAACCTCGTGTCGACCACCGCGCAGGCCAACCGCTACAAGGTGCTGGTCGCCGCCAACGCGGTCAGCAAGCAGGACTACGACAACGCGGTCGCCGCGCAAGGCCAGGCCGCGGCCGACGTCGCCGCGGGCAAGGCCGCGGTCGACACCGCGCAGATCAACCTCGGCTATACCGACGTGACCTCGCCGGTGACCGGCCAGATCGGCGTGTCGCAAGTCACGCCGGGCGCGTTCGTGCAGGCGAGCGCCGCGACGCTGCTCGCCACGGTCCAGCAACTCGATCCGGTCTACGTGGACCTGACCCAATCGAGCCTGGAGGGTCTGAAGCTGCGCCGCGAAGTGCAGGAAGGGCGCCTGAAGACGAGCGGTCCGGGCGCCGCCCAGGTCTCGCTGATCCTCGAAGACGGCCGCGTTTATTCGGAGAAGGGCAAGCTGCAGTTCACCGACGTCACGGTCGACCAGGGCACCGGCTCGGTCACGGTTCGCGCGATCTTCAAGAACGCGGACAAGGTGCTGCTGCCGGGTATGTTCGTGCGCGCGAAGATCGAGGAAGGCGTCAACCAGAACGCGCTCGTCGTGCCGCAAGTCGGCATCACGCATGACCAGAAAGGTCAACCGACCGCGCTGGTCATCGGCGCCGACAACAAGGTGGAACTGCGTTCGCTCGTCACGGCGGGCACCTTCGGCACGAACTGGGTGGTCGCAAGCGGCCTGAAGCCGGGCGATCGCGTGATCGTCCAGGGCACCGACAAGGCGCGCCCGGGCCAGCAGGTCAAGCCAGTTGCCGCGCAACTTCCCGCCACCCCCGCTTCCGACGCAGCCGCCCAAGGCGCGCCGGCCGCCAGCGGTGCTGCCCAGACGGCTCAACCAGCCTCTGCTGCATCGGGCGCGTAATAACAGGGAGCCCGCTTCATGGCAAAGTTCTTTATTGATCGCCCGATTTTTGCATGGGTGATCGCCATCATTCTGATGCTCGCGGGTATCGCGTCGGTCTTTACATTGCCGATCGCGCAATACCCGACCATCGCGCCGCCGGCCGTGCAGATCAGCGCAACGTACCCGGGCGCATCGGCGAAGACGGTGGAAAACACCGTCACGCAGGTGATCGAGCAGCAGATGAGTGGTCTCGACCACTTGCTGTATCTGGCGTCCACCTCGGACGACTCGGGCACGGCAACCATCACGCTGACGTTCGCGGCCGGCACCAACCCCGACATCGCGCAGGTGCAGGTGCAGAACAAGCTGCAGCTCGCCACGCCGCTCTTGCCGCAAGCCGTGCAGCAGTTGGGCACCAAGGTCACGAAGTCGAGCAGCAGCTTCCTGCTGGTGATGGCGTTCGTGTCCGAAGACGGCAGCATGAGCAAGTACGACCTGGCGAACTACGTCGCGTCGAACATTCAGGACCCGGTCAGCCGTATCGACGGCGTGGGCACGGTGACGCTGTTCGGCTCGCAGTACGCGATGCGCGTCTGGCTCGATGCGAACAAGCTGAACAACTTCGGCCTCACGCCGGTCGACGTCGAAACCGCGTTGCAGGCGCAGAACGTTCAGGTGGCAGGCGGTTCGCTCGGCGGTACGCCGTCGGTGCCGGGCCAGGTGCTGCAGGCCACCATCACGCAGGCCACGCTGCTCAATACGCCTGAACAGTTCGGCAACATTCTGCTGAAGGTGAACACGGACGGCTCGCAGGTGCGCCTGCGCGACGTGGCACGTATCGAGCTGGGCGGCGAAAACTACAACTTCGACACCAAGTACAACGGCCAGCCGACGGCCGGCTTCGGTATTCAGCTCGCCACCGGCGCGAACGCGCTGGCCACGGCGAAGGCGGTGCGCGCGAAGGTCGCCGAACTGTCGAAGTACTTCCCGCACGGGCTGGTCGTCCAGTATCCGTACGACACCACGCCGTTCGTGCGCCTGTCGATCGAGGAAGTGGTCAAGACGCTGCTCGAAGGTATCGTGCTGGTGTTCCTGGTCATGTACCTGTTCCTGCAGAACCTGCGCGCCACGCTGATCCCGACGATCGCCGTGCCGGTGGTGCTGCTCGGCACGTTCGCGATCATGGGCCTCGTGGGCTTCTCGATCAACACGCTGTCGATGTTCGGGCTCGTGCTGGCAATCGGCCTGCTGGTGGACGATGCGATCGTGGTGGTGGAGAACGTCGAGCGGGTGATGCAGGAGGAGGGCTTATCGCCTCGAGACGCGACCCGCAAGGCGATGGACCAGATTACCGGCGCGCTGGTCGGCGTGGCGCTCGTGCTGTCGGCAGTGTTCGTGCCGGTGGCGTTCTCGGGCGGTTCGGTCGGCGCGATTTACCGGCAGTTCTCGCTGACGATCGTGGCGGCGATGGTGCTGTCCGTGCTGGTCGCGTTGATTCTGACGCCGGCGCTGTGCGCGACGATCCTCAAGCCGATTCCGCAAGGGCATCACGAAAAGACCACCGGCTTCTTCGGCTGGTTCAACCGCACGTTCAACAAGAGCCGCGACAAATATCACTCGGGCGTGCACCACGTGATCAAGCGCTCGGGCCGTTGGCTGATCATCTACATGGTGGTGATCTTCGCGGTCGGGTTGCTCTTCGTCAGACTGCCGAAGTCGTTCCTGCCTGACGAAGATCAGGGCACGATGTTCGTGCTCGTGCAAACGCCGTCGGGCTCGACACAGGAAACCACTGCGCGCGCGCTGAAGGACGTGTCGGACTATCTGCTCACCGACGAGAAGTCGATTGTCGAATCGACCTTCACGGTGAACGGCTTCAGCTTCGCCGGCCGCGGCCAGAACGCGGGTCTCGTGTTCGTGCGGATGAGGGACTACGCGCAGCGTCAGCATGCGGACCAGAAGGTGCAAGCGCTGGTCGGGCGTCTCTACATGCACTTCGCCAGCTACAAGACCGCGGTGGTGTTCCCTGTCAATCCGCCGTCGATTCCTGAACTCGGCACGGCTGCGGGCTTCGACTTCCAGTTGCAGGATCGCGCGGGTATCGGCCACGCGAAACTGATGGAAGCGCGCAACATGCTGCTAGGTCTGGCGGCGAAAGATCCGACGCTGGCGCAGGTGCGTCCGAACGGCCTGAACGATACGCCGCAGTTCAAGGTGAACATCGATCGCGAGAAGGCTGAGGCGCTTGGCGTGTCCGTGTCCGACATCGACCAGACGTTCTCGATTGCGTGGGCATCGGCGTACGTGAACAACTTCCTCGATACGGATGGCCGGATCAAGAAGGTCTATCTGCAAGGTGAGGCGCCTTTCCGGATGAAACCGGAAGACGTCAGTGCCTGGTTCGTGCGCAACAGCGCCGGCGCGATGGTGCCGTTCTCCGCGTTCGCGAGTACCGAGTGGGCGTTTGGTTCGCCGAAGCTGGAGCGCTACAACGGTATCTCGTCGGTGGAAATTCAGGGCGCGGCTGCACCGGGCAAGTCGACCGGTCAGGCGATGACGGCGATGGAAGCACTCGTGGCGAAGTTGCCTGCGGGCATCGGCTACGAATGGACGGGCTTGTCGTTGCAGGAACGCCAGTCCGGTTCGCAGGCACCGATTCTGTACGGCATCTCGATTCTCGTCGTGTTCCTCTGTCTCGCGGCGTTGTATGAAAGCTGGTCGATCCCGTTCTCGGTGATCATGGTGGTGCCGCTCGGCGTGATCGGCGCACTGCTGGCCGCTACGCTGCGCGGGCTCGAGAACGACGTGTTCTTCCAGGTGGGTCTGTTGACCACCGTCGGGTTGTCGGCGAAGAACGCGATTCTGATCGTGGAATTCGCCCGCGAACTGCAGCAGGGTCAAGGCATGGGGCCGATCGAGGCCGCGCTGGAAGCAGCGCGTCTGCGGTTGCGTCCGATTCTGATGACCTCGCTCGCGTTCATTCTCGGCGTGATGCCGCTCGCGATCAGTAACGGCGCCGGTTCGGCCAGCCAGCACGCGATCGGTACCGGCGTGATCGGCGGGATGTTGACGGCGACCTTCCTCGCGATTTTCATGATCCCGATGTTCTTCGTCGTGATTCGCGCGAAGTTCGGCGGTGAGAAGGAAGACCCGGATGAGGCGCTCGCACACTACGAACAGCACCATCCGCATGATCCGCAAGGTGGCGGTTCGGCTGGCGGGTCGACTGATGAAGGCTCGGGCAAGGACGGACATTGAGATGCAAAAACATTCTCTGATTGCAGTGGCGGTCGCGTTGTTCGCCGCGGGTTGCACGATGGCGCCGCATTATCAGCGCCCCGAAGCGCCCGTAACGGCAACCTTCCCGACCGGCGGCGTGTACGACGCGCAACCGGGAGCGACCCAGCCCGGGGCCGTCAGCGCGCGCAGCGCCAACGGCCAGGCTGCCGCCGACATCGGCTGGCGCGAGTTCTTCGTCGATCCGCGTATGCAGCGGTTGATCGAGATCGCGCTGAAGAACAACCGCGATCTGCGCGTGTCGGTGCTGAACATGCAGGCGTCGCAGGCGCAGTACCGCATCGTGCGCGCGGGTCTGTTCCCGACGCTCGACGCGGCGGCTTCCGGCTCCCGTTCGCGTACGCCGCGCGACCTGTCGTTCACCGACCAGCTGATTTCCTCGTCGTATTCGGTGGGTCTGAACGCGTCGTGGGAAATCGACTTCTTCGGGCGCATTCAGAGCCTGAAGGATCAGGCGTTGGCGACCTACCTCGGTACGGCTCAGGCGCGCAAGGCCGCGGAAATCGCGCTGGTCTCGCAGGTGGCGAACCAGTACCTGACGGTGCTCGAACTGGATGACCTGCTGAAGGTCACGCAGGACACGCTGAAGACGGCGCAGGATTCGTACCGGATCACCAAGCTGCAGTTCGACAACGGCACGGGTTCGGAACTCGATCTGCGTCAGGCGCAGACGGTGGTCGAGACGGCGAGCGCGAACTTGCAGGCGCAGGCGCGCTTGCGGGCTCAGGCTGAGAACGCGCTCGTGCTGCTGCTGGGCGAGCCGTTGCCGTCCGACCTGCCGCCGGGGCTCAAACTGGACGACCAGAATCTCCTCACGGATATTCCGGCGGGCCTGCCTTCCGACTTGCTGACGCGGCGTCCCGACATCATGGAGGCCGAGGAGAACCTGCTCGCGGCCAACGCCAACATCGGCGCGGCGCGTGCGGCATTCTTCCCGCAGGTCACGTTGACCGGCAGCGTCGGCACACTGAGCCCAACGCTGGGTGGTCTGTTCAAGCCGGGTTCGGCGGCGTGGAGCTTTGCACCGTCGATCACGGTGCCGATTTTCGAGGGTGGCGAACTCAAGGCGAGCCTCGACGTTGCCAACATCCAGAAGAACGTCCAGATCGCCACGTACGAAAAGGCGATCCAGACGGCCTTCCGCGAAGTGGCGGACGGGCTCGCGGCGCGCGGCACGTACGATCAGCAGATCCAGGCGCTCGAACGCAATACCTTTGCCGAACAACGCCGGCTGGATCTGTCGAACCTGCGCTATACGAATGGCGTCGACAGCTATCTGGCGGTCCTGACCGCGCAGACCGATCTGTATTCGTCGCAGCAGTCGCTGATCACGGCGCGCATGGAACGTCTGCAGAACCTCGTGACGTTGTACGAATCGCTCGGCGGCGGCTGGATCGAGCATACCGGCGAGCAGCCGCGTCCGGCAGATGCGCCGGTCGACTACGGCGCGGCCAGTGCGCCGGTGGCGGCTTCGGCACCGAGCGCGGGTTGAGTTTCGCGCCAGTGTCTGTGTGGGACGGGTTCTGATTCAAGGAGCCGTCTTACGCAGCGGGCTCAAACAAAAACGCCACGGCAATGCCGTGGCGTTTTTGTTTCCGCGGCCTTCGCGGCCGCGACCCTCATCGTTTCAATCGGCGATGGTCAGTGCAAATCCACCGTGCGCAGCATCTCGTCGCCATGTGGCTCCGCACCGCCGCGTCCATCGAAGTCATGACCCGCCCGGCGAATCTCGCACTGCGCCTTCTTCTCGCTCTTCACGCCGTTGAAGATCAGGTTCAGCACCACCGCCGACACCGACGCCAGCAGAATCCCGCTATGCAAGAGCGGCGACAGCGCCGGCGGCAGCTTCGAGAAGAAGTGCGGCGACACCACCGGCACCAGTCCCAGACCGATACTCACCGCAACGATGAACAGGTTGTGATGGTTCTTCACGAAGTCGACTTTCGACAGTACCTTGATGCCGTTCGCCGCGACCATGCCGAACATCACGATGCCCGCGCCGCCGAGCACGAACGCCGGCACCGAGGCGACCACCTGCGCCATCTTCGGGAACAGGCCGAGCAGCACCAGGATCACGCCGCCCATCGCGCAGACGAAGCGGCTCTTCACACCGGTCACGCCGATCAGCCCGACGTTTTGCGAAAACGAGGTATGCGGAAACGAGTTGAAGATGCCACCGATCAGCGTGCCCAGGCCGTCGACGCGCAGGCCGCGCACCAGCGTCTTCTGATCGACCGGACGATCGACCATGTCGCCGACCGCGAGGAACATGCCGGTCGATTCGATGAAGGTGACGAACATCACCGTGACCATCGTCGCGATCGACAGTGGATCGAAGTGCGGCAGGCCGAAGTGGAACGGCATGACGAAGCCGACCCACGGCGCGAGCGTGACGCCTTCCATGTTGACGCGGCCGAGTGCCAGCGCGATCACGAAGCCCGCGACGATGCCGAGCAGCACCGAGATGTTCGCGAGGAAGCCGCGCGCGAATTTGTTGATCAGCAGGATCAGCATCAGCACGACCAGCGACAGCCCGAGGTAGACCGGGTTGCCGTAGTCGGGATTGCCCACGCCGCCGGCTGCCCAGTTGATGCCGACTTCCATCAGCGACAGGCCGATCACCGAGATCACCACGCCGATCACCACCGGCGGGAAAAAGCGCAGCAGCTTGCCGACCGCGGGCGCGAGCAGGATGCCGACCACGCCGGCCGCGATCGTCGAGCCGAAGATGTCGAGGATGCCGAGCGACGGGTTGGTGCCGATCGCGACCATCGGACCGACGGCCGCGAACGTGCAGCCCATGATGACCGGCAGACGGATGCCGAAGATCCAGAGCCCGAGCGTCTGGATCAGCGTGGCGATGCCGCACGAAAACAGATCGGCGCTGATGAGGAAGGCAATCTGGTCCTTCGGCAGCTTGAGCGCCGCGCCGATGATCAAGGGCACCGCGACGGCGCCTGCGTACATCACCAGAACGTGCTGAATGCCGAGGGTGAGCAACTGGCCTGCGGGCAGTCGCTCGTCGCACGGGTGAACCGTGTTCGGTTGCATATCGTCTGTCTCCACCATCTGTTTTGGGATGGCTCCAAGGTATCGGGGACGAAAAGGTGCAACAAGACCACTGGGACCTATTCCGGCATTCCCGGTGACGATATGCGGGCGCGTCGTTTGAAAGCTGAATTAAAGGTGCGCGCACGGCCGATCGGCGGTGAGCCCTTGGCAGCGGCGCTGCGAAGCCGCTCGCCGCGCGTGCCCGGCGCACCGGGATATATGTGAGAATCAATGAGGTGTATCGCATCTGGCGCATAGTCCTGTTTTCATGCGGCTCGCGGCGTGGCGGGGTTAACCCGCGAATGGCGAATTTCGGCATGCGTTCTGATGCGAGCGCTCGTGTGCGCATCGGGGCGCGTTTCAGCGTGAACGTTGGCGCGCTTCGCGCATGCTCGATGTCGCTTCTCCATGCACCCGATGCGTACCCATCTCCCCACCCATTTGACGACCCATCGCCTATGAGTTTTCTCGGCATCGACCTCGGCACCGGTTCCCTTAAAGCGGCAATCGTCGACGAACACGGTCGCGAGCAGGCGGTGGCGAGCGTCGCTTACGCGCTCGACACACCGCACGCGGGTTGGGCTGAAACGCCGGTGCAGACATGGTGGCGCGCGCTCTGCGAAGCGATGGCGCGCTTGCCCGAAGGCTTGCGCCACGAGGTGCAGGCGATCGGCTTTTCCGGGCAGATGCACGGCGTCGTGCTGATCGACGCGGCGGGCGAAGCCGTGCGCCCCGCGATGCTCTGGCCCGACACGCGCGCGCTGGACCTGCTCGATGCGTGGCCCGAGCCGCAGCCGAATCCGGTCGCTCCGGGCATGGCCGGCCCGTTGCTGCGCTGGATCGTGCTGCACGAACCGGAGGTCGCGCGCCGCACGCGTTGGGCGCTGCAACCGAAGGACTGGCTGCGCGTCGCACTCGGCGGCGCGGTGGCGACCGACCCATCCGACGCGTGCGCGACCGCGCTCGCCGATTCCGCCGGCGTGTGGGACGCGGCCCTGCTCGAACGCCTGCGGATTCCGCGCGAGTGGTTCGCACCACTGGCGCCGTCGTATGCGGCGGGGGGCGTGCTGTCGACGCGCGCGGCGCACGCGCTTGGTCTGCGCGCCGGCATCGTGCTCGCAACCGGCGCCGCGGATACGCCCTGCGCGGCGCTCGGCAGCGGACTCGCGCACGACGGCGACGCGTTGCTCACCACCGGCACCGGCGGACAGATCGTTGTGCTCGCTGCGCATGAGCCTGCGGCGGTGAAGGGCTTGCACCGCTATCGGGCGGCGAGCGATCACTGGTACCGGATGGCGGCGATGCAAAACGTCGGCATCGCACTGGAGCGGGCGCGCGGATGGCTGTCGTATGAATGGGCCGATGCTTATCTTGACGCATTCGGCGATGCATTCGGCGATGCATTCGGCGACGAAGCGGGCAAGATTGCCAACGACCCCGCCAACCTGACCTTCCTGCCTTACCTCACAGGCGAGCGCACCCCATGGCTCAACCCGCAGGCGCGCGGCGGCTGGCTCGGTCTCGCGCTCGATCACACGCGCGGCGCGATGATGCGAGCCGCGTTCGAAGGCGTCGCGTTCTCGCTGCGCGCAGGGCTCGACGCAATTCGTGCGAGCGGCGCCACGGTGACGGCCTTGAAGCTCGCCGGCGGCGGTTCCGTCGACGCGCGTTGGCGCCAGTTGCTCGCCGACGCGCTGAACGTCGAACTGCATGCGGTCGATTGCCCGAATGCCGCGCCGCGTGGCGCGGCCATGCTCGGCGGCCTCGCGAGCGGCCATTGGCGCGCGGACGATCTGGCCGCGCTCGCGCCGGGCACGACGCGCGTCGCGGGGCCGCAAGGCGATGCCGCGCTCGAAGCACGCTATGCGCGCTTTCTCGATCTGTATGGCCGCGTCGAGACATGGTTCGGCGTCGGCGGCACGACGCCGCGCTAGCCGCAGCAATGTCCGGGCAGGACAATGCGATGACGCGCTTTGCAATACCATGACGCTTTTCGCGCGCTAAGCTGCATCCCGCCCTGCGCTGTCGGCCGCCATCGCGTCGGCGTCGGCCAGCGGCGTCGCCACGCATCACGTGTAGCAAGCGCAACGCAACATCCGCGGATCACCCGCGCGCCGCGACGTAACGAACCGCGACGCGCGTCGCATTCACAGACTCACAGGAGCATTGACGATGAAGACCAAAGCAGCAATCGCATGGAAAGCCGGCGCCCCGTTGACGATCGAGGAAGTCGATCTGGAAGGGCCGCGCGCCGGTGAAGTCCTGATCGAAGTGAAGGCGACGGGCATCTGCCACACCGACTACTACACGCTGTCCGGCGCCGATCCGGAAGGCATCTTCCCGGCGATTCTCGGCCACGAAGGCGCGGGCGTGATCGTCGATACCGGTCCGGGCGTCGGCACGCTGAAGAAGGGCGACCACGTGATTCCGCTGTACACGCCGGAATGCCGTCAGTGCAAGTTCTGCCTCTCGCGCAAGACCAACCTGTGTCAGGCGATCCGCTCGACGCAAGGCAAGGGCTTGATGCCGGACGCCACGTCGCGTTTCTCGCTCGACGGCAAGCCGCTCTTTCACTACATGGGCACGTCCACGTTCTCGAACTACATCGTCGTGCCGGAAATCGCGGTCGCGAAGGTGCGTGAGGACGCGCCGTTCGACAAGATCTGCTACATCGGCTGCGGTGTGACGACCGGCGTCGGCGCCGTGGTGTATTCGGCGAAGGTCGAAGCGGGCGCGAACGTGGTCGTGTTCGGTCTCGGCGGCATCGGCCTGAACGTGATTCAAGGCGCGAAGATGGTCGGCGCGGACAAGATCATCGGCGTCGATATCAACCCGGGGCGCGTCGAGCTGGCGAAGAAGTTCGGCATGACCCACTTCATCAACCCGAACGAAGTCGAGAACGTCGTCGATCACATCGTGCAGCTCACCGACGGTGGCGCGGACTATTCGTTCGAATGCATCGGTAACACGAAGGTGATGCGCCAGGCGCTAGAGTGCACGCACAAGGGCTGGGGCCAGTCGTTCATCATCGGCGTGGCGGCGGCAGGCGAGGAGATCAGCACGCGTCCGTTCCAGCTGGTGACGGGCCGCGAATGGAAGGGCTCAGCCTTCGGCGGCGCGCGCGGGCGCACCGACGTGCCGAAGATCGTCGACTGGTACATGGAAGGCAAGATCAATATCGACGACCTCATCACGCACCGTCTGCCGCTCGAACGCATCAACGAGGGCTTCGACCTGATGAAGAAGGGCGAGTCGATCCGCTCGGTGGTGCTGTACTAAACGAGGAGCGTCGCGATGCTTGAACTATTGTCGTCGCATGCATGCCATGGGGGCGAGCAGCGTTTTTATCGGCACGACTCGCACACCATCGGTTTGCCGATGCGCTTCTCGGTCTATCTGCCGCCGCAGGCTCTGCAGGCCAACGCGAAGGTGCCCGCGCTGTTCTATCTCGCGGGTCTGACCTGCACGGAAGAAACGTTTCCGATCAAGGCCGGCGCGCAGCGCTTCGCCGCCCAGCACGGCATCGCGCTGATCTCGCCGGACACCAGTCCGCGCGGCGCGGGCGCACCGGGCGAAAGCGCGGCGTGGGACTTCGGCGTGGGCGCGGGCTTTTACGTCGACGCGACGCAGGAGCCGTGGGCGAAGCACTACCGGATGTACTCGTACGTGCGCGACGAGCTGCGCGACACGGTGCTCGCGAATCTGCCGGTGGATGGCGCGCGCCTCGGCGTGTTCGGGCATTCGATGGGCGGTCACGGTGCGTTGACGCTGGCGCTGCGCAATCCGCAGATCTATCAGTCGGTGTCCGCGTTCGCGCCGATTGCCGCGCCGATGCGCTGCCCGTGGGGCGAGAAGGCGTTCAGCGGCTATCTGGGCGAAGACCGCGAAGCGTGGAAGCAGTACGACGCGAGCGAGCTGGTGGCGCACGCGTCGCGCAAGTTCGCGCAAGGGATTCTGGTCGATCAGGGTCTCGCGGATCAGTTTCTCGCCGAGCAGTTGAATCCGGATGTGTTCGAGGCCGCTTGCCAAACGGCAGGGCAGCCGTTGACACTGCGCCGTCATGCGGGCTATGACCACGGCTACTACTTCATCTCGACGTTCATCGAGGATCATCTCGCGCATCACGCCAAGGTGTTGCTCGGGTGAGGTCGTCGTAGTTCGAGAGGGCGATGGCGGCGGCATGCAGATGTGCTGTCGCCATCGGCCAGGCGCGGCGCGCAAGCGGCCGATGATCCGCTCACTGACTCAACGCCGCGTCAACAAACTTCCGCCATACACCAGCGCCGACAGCGCGGTGATCCAGAAGCTCGTCGGCCAATCGGTATAGAACGCCAGTGTCAGACCCAGCCACGCCTGCAGCAACGCGAACACGGCGGCCAGCACGACTCCGGTCGACAGCCGCGTCGTCATGTTCTGCGCCGCGGCGGCCGGGCCGACCATCAGCGTGAACACCAGCAGCACGCCGACGATCTGCGTGCACGCCGCCACGGCCAGCGCGGCGATCGCGAGAAACAACACCGACACCAGACGCAGCGACACGCCCTTGGCCTCAGCCAGTTCCGGCTGCAACGACGCGAACAGCAGCGGTCGCATGATCGCCGCGAGCGCCGCCAGGCTGACGATGCCCAACGCCGCGAGCACCGCGAGCGTCGACGTGTTCACGCCGAGCACGTTGCCGAACAGCAGCGCGGTGACCTGCGTCGCATACGCGGTGAAGAAGTGCAGGAACAACAGGCCGAAGCCGAGCGATAGCGACAGGATCACGCCGATCGCGACGTCGCGCCCGGCAAGCCGCTCGCCGAGCGCGCCCATGCCGACGCCCGCCGCGAGTGTGAAGCCGATCATCCCCCAGATCGGCGAGATGCCGATCAGCACCGCGCCGGTCGCGCCGGTGAAACCGACGTGCGAGAGCGCATGGCCGGCGAAGGTCTGTCCGCGCATCACCAGAAAATAGCCCACCACGCCGGCCAGCACCGCGACGATCCCCGACGCCGCGAATGCGTTCACCATGAAATCGTATTCAAACATCGTGCGTGTGTCCGTCGCGTGAGTCGTGCTGGTGGGCGTGGCCGTGCGAGTGCGGGCGCGAGTGCGAGTGCGAGTGGCCGTGGCCGCCGTCCTCGTCGTGTTCGTGCTCGTGATCGTGTTTCTCGACTTCGACGTCGCCCGACATCACGAAGATGCGGCCATTCACGCGCATCACGTCGATCGGCGAGCCATACAGGCGCGACAGCACCGGCCGAGTGATCACTTCGTCGACGGTACCGAGCGCCGCCACGCCGCTGCCGAGATACAGCACGCGGTCCAGCGAGTTCAGCAGCGGATTCAGCTCATGCGCGGAAAACAGCACGGCGATGCCGAGTTCGCGCTGCACGCTGCGCACCAGTTCGACCACGCTCTTCTGATGATGCGGATCGAGGCTGATCAGCGGTTCGTCGAGCAGCAGCAGTTTCGGGTTGCCGAGCAGGCATTGCGCGAGCAGCAGCCGCTGACGCTCGCCGCCCGACAGTTCCGACAACGGCCGCTCGGCCAGCGTGCGGCCGCCGACCAGATCGAGCACGCGCTCGACGTCGGCGCGAGTTTTCGCATCCGCATGCGGCAAGCCCCAGCGGTGGCCGTCGGCGGCCATCGCGACGAAATCGCGGCCGCGCACGCGCCGGCCGGCGAGCGCGCTGCGCGTCTGCGGCATATAGCCGATCGACGCATTGCCGCGCTCGACCGGCTGCCCCAGCACGCGGATCGCGCCTTGCGCCGCGGGCACGAGGCCGAGCACGGCGCGCATCAGCGTGGTTTTGCCCGCGCCGTTCGGCCCGAGCACACCGATGAATTCGCCCTGGTTCACCACGAAGCCGGTGTCGCGCAAGATCGTGCGGTCGCCGAGTTCGAGGGTCACGCGGTCGAGTTCGAGCACGGGCGTGGTGCGGGGGGCGCTTGCGGCTGCGCTGGCCGCCAGGCTGCCCGATGGGCTGCCTGAAGTGTTGGCTGGCGCGTTGCGGCCAGTCGAGGTCATTGGGTATTTCCTTTGGCGTCGGAGCTTGCCGATTTCGCCGCCTTCGCATTGTTCGCACCGCTCGCACCGTTCGTGTCGCCCGCGGCCAGCGCCGCGCTGAGCGCGTCGAGCTGCGTGAGCATCCACGTCTGATAGGTCTTACCGGCCGGCAGCGTTTCAGTGACGCTCATGGTCGGCACCTGCGATTGCTGCGCGAGCTTCAACATGCGTCGGGTCAGCGCCTCGGTTGCCTGGCTGTTATAGATCAGAACGCGTACGCGCTTCTCGCGCAGATCGCGTTCGAACGCGGCGATATCGGCCGCGCTGGCTTCGGTGTCGTTCATGACGGCGAGTTGGAAGCGCTGATTGCGCATGGTCAGCCCCACCGCGTCCGACATGTAGCCGAACACCGGCTCGGTCGCCGTGACCGGCACGCCCGCATAGCGGCCATGCAGTTCGGCGACCTTGGCGTCGATCGGCTTGAGCGAAGCGAGAAACTTCGCGAGGTTCGCATCGTACGCCGACTTGTGCGCCGGGTCAGCCGCGACGAGCGCGTCGTTCACCGCGCGCGCCACTTTCGGCATGGTCGCCGGGTCGTACCAGAGGTGCGGATTATCGCCGCCCTTCTTGCCAGTGAGGTCGGCGGCGACGATCGTGGTGCGCTTTGCGCCTTGCGAGGCAGCGAGCAGTTTCGCCATCCACGGATCGTAGTCGGCGCCGTTGTAGACCACAAGGCTCGCATGTTGCAACGCGCGCGCGGTCGTCGGACTCGCTTCGAACAGATGCGGGTCCTGGTCCGGATTGCTGAGGATGCTTGTCACGGCGACGCGATCGCCGCCCAGCTGCTGCACCACGTCGCCATAAAAATTCTCCGCGGCGACGACCGGGATTTTCGCGTCGGCGGCCAACGCGCCGTGGCCGAATGCAAACGCCGCCGTGCCTGCGGCCAGGTACTTCGAGAGCTTCAGCGCACGGCGCGCCCCGATCAACATTGAGCCGATTTTTTTCATCGTTGTTTCCTGCTGCGTGAGAGTTGAGTGGGTCACAAATTTGAGTGGGTCACAAATGCTGGGATGGGTTGTGGCCGCTGGCGGCTGGGGTGAGTTCGCCCACCGGGTCCTGCGCGGTTCGACGCGCCGCCTGTGCCATCGCGGCTTCATGCATGGCGGCTGTGATGCGTGGTTTCGAGTGGGCGTTCGTGTCCGGCGTCATGCACTGCCCCATACGCGCCTCGTACGGAAGCCTCATACCGAAGCCCCGGCAGGCCGCGCGGCGCGGGCGCACATGGCACACAGGCCGCTCAGCTCGATCACCTGCCGATGCACCTCGAAACCATGCGCCGGCGCGCTATGCGACAACTGATCGGCAAGATCGTCGCCGGGAATCTCGACGGTCGCGCCGCAGCCGTCGCACATCAGAAACTGGCTGCGGTGCGGCACGCCGATCTCACAGCAGGCGACGTAGGCGTTCTTCGATTCGATCCGGTGGACGAAGCCGTGCGCGAGCAGAAATTCGAGCGCGCGGTACACGGTCGTGGGCGGCATCCGCCCGCGCTGCGGCGCGAGCGCATCGAGCAGTTCGTACGCCCCGACCGGCCGCTCGCTGGCGACGATCGCCGCATACACCTGACGCCGCAGCGGCGTCAGCGCGAGTCCGTGCAACGCGGCGTGCGCTTGCGCATGCGCAAGCCGCACGGCATGGTGTTCTGCAATCGACGTGGCCATCGGCGTGGACCTCCCTGGCGGCAAAGGCTTCGAAATGAAGCAAGGTCGAAATGATATAACGTATCTCAAATTTTTGTCAGCGGCGTGCACGGAGTGTGGTTTGGCCAGCCATCGCTCGCCGCCATCGCGTGGCTAAGGGCGGCGCGCCGTGCGCCGGGCTCCTGTCGCGCTGCACCATCGAAATCTGGTCGAGCGCCTTGACATGGCCCGGTCCGTATCCGATCATTCGATCACTAACAGAGCAATTGTTCGCGCAATGAGCGTTCGCTCACTGCGCCTCAAAAAGCAGAACGAACCGGAGACATGCGGTGGCGGCACGATTGCAAGACAAGGTGGCCATTCTGACGGGCGCGGCCAGCGGCATCGGTGAAGCGGTGGCCCGGCGCTATCTGGACGAGGGCGCGCGCTGCGTGCTGGTCGACGTGAAGCCGGCCGACAGTTTCGGCGACGCGCTGCGCGCCGCCTACGGCGAGCGCGTGCTGAGCGTGAGCGCCGACGTCACCCGCCGCGACGACATCGACCGGATTCTCGCGAGCACGCTGGCGCGCTTCGGCCAGGTCGACATTCTGTTCAACAACGCGGCGCTCTTCGATATGCGCCCGATCCTCGATGAATCCTGGGACGTGTTCGACCGCCTCTTCGCGGTCAACGTGAAGGGTATGTTCTTCCTCATGCAAACCGTCGCGCGCCAGATGGTCGAGCAGGGCCGTGGCGGCAAGATCATCAACATGTCGTCGCAAGCCGGGCGGCGCGGCGAGGCGCTGGTGTCGCACTACTGCGCGACCAAGGCGGCGGTGTTGAGCTACACGCAATCCGCGGCGCTCGCGCTCGCGCCGCACCGGATCAACGTGAACGGCATCGCGCCGGGCGTCGTCGATACGCCGATGTGGAAGGAAGTCGACGCGCTCTTCGCCCGCTATGAAAACCGGCCGCTCGGCGAGAAGAAGCGGCTCGTCGGCGAAGCAGTGCCGCTCGGCCGCATGGGCGTGCCGGACGATCTCACCGGCGCCGCGCTATTTCTCGCCTCCGCGGACGCTGATTACATCACCGCGCAAACCCTGAACGTCGACGGCGGCAACTGGATGAGCTAGGCGAATGTGCCGGGCGCAGGCACTCCAAACCCGCGCGCGCCATCGCCATTTCCGTAAAACAAACGCAGCACCACATAACGTACGAGAAAGGAGACAACACATGAAGCCAGCATTCACATCCACGCTGAAGGCGGTCAGCGCCGGCGCGGCAGCATGCTTTGCGTTGAGCGCGTCGGCGGCCACGGTGACGATCGCGACGTTGAACAACCCGGACATGATCGAGCTGAAGAAGCTCTCGCCCGCGTTCGAAAAGGCGAACCCGGACATCAAGCTGAACTGGGTGATTCTCGAAGAAAACGTGCTGCGTCAGCGCGCCACGACCGACATCACCACCGGCAGCGGCCAGTTCGACGTAATGACGATCGGCGCCTATGAAACGCCGCAATGGGGCAAGCGCGGCTGGCTCACGCCGCTCACCAATCTGCCCGCCAGCTACGATCTGAACGACGTCGTGAAGACGGCCCGCGACGGCCTGTCGAGCGGCGGCCAGTTGTACGCGCTGCCGTTCTACGTCGAAAGCTCGATGACCTATTACCGCAAGGATCTGTTCGACAAGGCCGGCCTGAAAATGCCCGACCAGCCGACCTATGACCAGATCGCGCAATTCGCCGACAAGCTCACCGACAAAGCCAACGGCATCTACGGCATCTGCCTGCGCGGCAAAGCGGGTTGGGGCGAGAACATGGCGTATGGCACGACGGTGGCCAACACCTTCGGCGGCCGCTGGTTCGACGAGAAGTGGCACGCGCAGCTCACGTCGCCGGAATGGAAGAAGGCAATGACGTTCTACGTCGATCTGCTGAGGAAGGACGGCCCTCCGGGAGCCAGCTCGAACGGCTTCAACGAAAACCTCACGCTGATGTCGTCGGGCAAGTGCGCGATGTGGATCGACGCGACGGTCGCGGCCGGCATGCTCTACAACAAGCAGCAATCGCAGATCGCGGACAAGGTCGGTTTCGCCGCGGCGCCGATCGCGGTCACGCCGAAGGGTTCGCACTGGCTGTGGGCGTGGGCGCTGGCGATTCCGAAGTCGTCGAAGCAGCCCGACGCGGCGAAGAAGTTCATCACGTGGGCGACGTCGAAGGAATACATCGAACTGGTCGCGAAGGATGAAGGTTGGGCCTCTGTGCCGCCAGGAACGCGACAGTCAACCTATGCGCGCCCCGAGTACCAGAAGGCCGCACCGTTCGGCGGGTTCGTGCTGAAGGCGATCGAAACGGCGGACCCGGATCATCCGACGCTGAAACCCGTGCCGTACACGGGCGTGCAGTTCGTCGGGATTCCTGAGTTCCAGTCGTTCGGCACCGTGGTCGGTCAGAGCATCTCCGGTGCGATCGCCGGTCAGATGACGGTCGATCAGGCGCTGGCGGCGGGCAACGCCACCGCGGATCGCGCGGTGAAGCAGGCCGGCTATCAGAAGTAGCGTAACTCCGCCACTTCAGTGACGTGGCACGCGCCGGCTGACGCCCGTCAGCCGGCTCACGCAGCACAGCGGGGCCGTCCCGGCCGCGAGCGAGCGTTGTGGCGTCGCACGATGCCGCGGCGTTTCAAGCGGCTCAAACGGACACCCCCGCGCATTACCGAACAGGTGGTCAATCATGCGTCCTTTGCGCCTACCTCTCATGCACGCCCAGCCCCAGACCGAAAAAGAACGCGAAATCCGTCAAGCCAATTCCGCCCGCTGGCTGGTGTCGCCATCGGTCGCCGTGCTGGTGCTGTGGATGGCGATTCCACTCGCGATGACGATCTGGTTTTCGTTCTCGCGCTATAACCTGCTGAACCCGGATCTGCGCGGCTTCGCCGGCCTCGACAACTATCGCTACCTCGCGAGCGACCCGTCGTTCTGGCCGTCGATTGCCAACACGCTCGAACTGATCATCTCGGTGCTGGTGATCACGGTGGTCGGCGGCGTGCTGATGGCGATCCTGTTCGACCGCAAGTTTTACGGTCAGGGTGTCGCGCGGCTGCTCGCCATCGCGCCGTTCTTCGTGATGCCGACCGTGAGCGCGCTGATCTGGAAGAACATGATCCTGCATCCGGTGTATGGCCTCGTCGCGCAGGGCATGCGCGCGATCGGCCTGCAGCCGATCGACTGGTTCGCCGTCTATCCGCTCACGGCAGTGATCATGATCGTGGCGTGGCAGTGGCTGCCGTTCGCGTTCCTGATTCTGTTCACGGCGATCCAGTCGCTCGATCAGGAGCAGAAAGAGGCGGCCCGCATCGACGGCGCGGGTCCGTTCTCGATGTTCTTCTACATCACGCTGCCACACCTGAGACGCGCGATCGCGGTGGTGGTGATGATGGAAACGATTTTCCTGCTGTCGATCTTCGCCGAAATCTATACGACCACGGGCGGCGGTCCGGGCACTGCGACCACCAATCTGTCGTACCTGATCTTTTCGCTGGGCCTGCAACAGTTCGACGTCGGTCTCGCGTCCGCGGGCGGCATTCTCGCTGTCGTGCTGGCCAACATCGTGTCGTTCTTCCTCGTGCGGATGCTCGCGAAGAACCTGAAAGGGGAGTACGAAAAATGAGCCATGTTGCCTCTACTCCGGCGTCGTCGACGACGCCGATGACCGTGCCGACCAAGTCGCCGTTCGAAGCAATCCGTCGCGGCATCCCCGGCGTGATCGCCTGGCTCGTCGCGCTGCTGCTGTTCTTCCCGATCTTCTGGATGACGATCACCGCATTCAAGACCGAGCAGCAGGCGTACTCGTCGTCGCTCTTTTTCGTGCCGACGCTCGAGAGCTTTCGCGAAGTGTTCGCGCGCAGCAATTACTTTTCGTTCGCGTGGAATTCGGTGCTGATCTCGGTGGGCGTCACCGTGCTGTGTTTGATTCTCGCGGTGCCCGCCGCGTATGCGATGGCGTTCTTTCCGACGCGCCGCACGCAGAAAGTGCTGCTGTGGATGCTGTCGACCAAGATGATGCCGTCGGTCGGCGTGCTCGTGCCGATCTACCTGCTGTGGAAAAACAGCGGCCTGCTCGATACGGTGACGGGTCTGGTGATCGTCTATACGCTGATCAATCTGCCGATCGCGGTATGGATGTCGTTCACGTACTTCGCCGAAATTCCGCGCGACATTCTCGAAGCAGGGCGCATCGACGGCGCCGCGACCTGGCAGGAAATCGTCTATCTGCTGATGCCGATGTCGTTGCCCGGTCTCGCCTCCACCGCGCTGCTGCTCGTGATCCTTTCGTGGAACGAAGCGTTCTGGAGTATCAACCTGTCGAGTTCGAACGCCGCGCCGCTCACGGTGTTCATCGCGTCGTATTCGAGTCCTGAAGGCCTGTTCTGGGCCAAGCTGTCGGCGGCTTCGCTGCTGGCGGTTGCGCCGATCCTGATCGTCGGCTGGCTGTCGCAGAAGCAACTGGTGCGCGGCCTCACGTTCGGGGCGGTCAAATGACGGCGGCAGCAAATGGTAGCGCGTTGGCAAGCAACTACGCGTTGATCTGCGATTGCGACGGCGTGCTGATCGACAGCGAAGCCATCGCGGCGCGCATGCTGGTGCACGAACTCGAAGCGCGCTGGCCCGATGCCGACGTCGAACCGGTGGTGCTGCCGCTGCTCGGACTGCGAATCGAGAAGGTGTTGCAGAGCACGGCGGCGCAACTCGGCAAAAGCCTTGGCGTTTCCGAGATCGACGCGATCCGCCGCGCGGTGGAAGCCGCCGCGATCGAAGCGCCGGCGGTCGAAGGCATCGAGGCTGCGCTCGCCCAGGTGCCGCTCGTCAAGGGCTGCGCGAGCAACAGCTTCCGGCCTTACGTGCAAACCGTGCTGACGCGCACGGGTCTCGTGCGCTTTTTCGGCGAGCGGCTGTTCTGCGCCGACGCGGTGCCGAATCCGAAGCCCGCCCCCGACGTCTATCTGGCGGCGGCACGCGGACTCGGGCTCGCGCCTTGCGCCTGCCTCGTGGTGGAGGACAGCGTGACCGGCGTGACGGCGGCGAGCGCGGCAGGCATGACGGTGCTCGGTTTCATCGGCGGAGGTCATGCGAGCGACGCGCAGATCGACAAGCTGCATGCGGCCGGCGCGCGCCACGTATTTGACGACATGCGGCAGTTGCCGGACATCGTCGCGCAATGGACGCTGAGCGCGACGGCGGCGGCGCCCTGAGCGAACGCCCGGGTCACGGCGGCCAATGGTTAAGGTCAAGGGTCCAACGGTCAACGGGCAGGCATCGAACGCACACTGCAACACATAGCGACACACAGCATTACACGGAGACACATCATGGCAAGCGTAACTCTGCGCAACATCAGAAAGGCCTACGACGACAACGAAGTGATGCGCGACATCAACCTCGACATCGCCGACGGCGAGTTCGTCGTGTTCGTGGGCCCGAGCGGCTGCGGTAAATCGACCTTGATGCGGATGATCGCCGGTCTCGAAGACATCAGCGGCGGCGACCTGACCATCGACGGCGTGCGCGTGAACGACGTGCAGCCCGCCAAGCGCGGCATCGCGATGGTGTTCCAGTCGTACGCGCTGTATCCGCACATGACGCTATACGACAACATGGCGTTCGGCCTGAAGCTCGCCGGCACCAAGAAGCCCGAGATCGACGCGGCCGTGCGCAACGCCGCGAAGATCCTGCACATCGATCATCTGCTCGATCGCAAGCCGAAGCAGTTGTCCGGCGGCCAGCGCCAGCGCGTGGCGATCGGCCGCGCGATCACGCGCAAGCCGAAGGTGTTCCTGTTCGACGAACCACTGTCGAACCTCGACGCCGCGTTGCGCGTGAAAATGCGCCTCGAATTCGCGCGTCTGCACGACGAACTGAAGACCACGATGATCTACGTGACGCACGATCAGGTCGAAGCGATGACGCTGGCCGACAAGATCGTCGTGCTGTCGGCGGGCAATCTCGAACAGGTCGGCAGCCCGACCATGCTGTATCACGCGCCCGCCAACCGCTTCGTCGCGGGCTTCATCGGCTCGCCGAAGATGAACTTCATGGAAGGCGTCGTGCAGTCGGTCACGCACGACGGGGTCACGGTGCACTACGAAACCGGCGAGACGCAACGCGTCGCGGTGGAGCCGGGCTCAGTCAAGCAGGGCGACAAGGTGACGGTCGGCATCCGCCCCGAACACCTGCACGTGGGCATGACCGACGACGGCGTCTCGGCCCGCACGATGGCCGTCGAATCGCTCGGCGACGCGGCGTATCTGTATGCGGAATCGAGCGTCGCGCCGGACGGATTGATCGCGCGGATTCCGCCGCTCGAACGGCACGCCAAAGGCGAAGTGCAAAAGCTCGGCGCCACGCCCGAGCACTGCCATCTGTTCGACAGCGAAGGGAAAGCATTCCAGCGTAAGATCGTTGAAGTGCTGGCCGCGTGACGCGATGGAAAGCGGCGGGCGCGCCGCTTTCCTTTCCACCACGCTGCGGGGAACGCTCATGTCCGCCTACGTCGTCATCACGCGCGAGAAAACGCTCGACGCTGCGAAGCTGGAAGAATACAAACAGGTCGCGCCGGCCACCTTCGATCAGCGGCCGGTCGTGATGCTGGCGAGCCATGGGCGTAGGGAAGTACTGGAGGGGCCCGCGCTCGAAGACATCCTCATTCTCGAATTCACCGGCTACGACGAAGCACTCGCGTGGTATCGCAGTCCCGCGTATCAGGCGCTCAGCGAAACGCGGCTGCAGGGCGGCGATTACCGGATCATCGTCACCGAAGGTTTGCCGCAGATATAGCGCCTCGGTGCGCTTGCCGCCAGCGTCATGCTTCCAACGCGGCGCGCGCGCACAACTCGTCGGTCACCAGTCCCGACAACCAGCCGCCCTTGAGCACCGCGATCAGCGCTTCACGCTTGCGCTGGCCGCCGGCGAAACCAATCGTCGGACGATGCGGCGGCGTATCGAGCGCGATGCTCGTCACACGCCGGCCGGTGGGCGATTCGACGTGCGCGCCGGCCGCGTCGATTGGCAGTCCGAGCATTTCGGCCACGGCGCCGTTGTGCATCAATTCCTTCACTTCCGCCGACGTGATGAAGCCGTCTTCATGCAGCGGACACTTCGGCCCGATATTGCCGATCCCGACGAACGCGACATCGGCCTGCGCCGAGAGCGACTCGACGATTCGGTACAGCCGGTGATTGCACCACTGCGCACGCTCGGCCTCGCTATCGGCAAGCAGCGGCGCGGGCAGCAGAAAATACTTGCCGCCCGTCTTTTCGGAAATGTGCAGCGCGACGTCGTAGCGGTTCGACGAGCCGTCCTGCGCGATCGCCCCGACCATCGACACCAGCCGATGCTGCGGACGGTCCAGCTGGGCGATCTGATCGACCGCGGCCTTCAGCGTGCGGCCGCTGCTCACCGCGACCACCATCGGTTTTTCGGCGCCGAGATAGCGCTCCATCACCTGCGCGCCGGCCACCGCCAGCTTGCGGTCGACTTCGTCGGTCGTGTCGCCGTCGATCGGCACCACTTCGCACATGCTCAGGCCGTAGCGCTTCGACAGTTGATCGGCGAGCGACAGACAGTCGGCCAGTTTGTGATCGACGCGCACGCGAATCAGATTCTTTTCCACCGCGAAGGCGACGAGCCGTTGCGCGACCGGACGTGAGACCTGCAGCTTCTCGGCGATTTCGTTCTGGGTATTGCCTGCGACGTAGTAGAGCCACGCGGCGCGGGTAGCAAGGTCTAGTTTTTCTGAGGACTTGGGCACGGTAACGGCTCGCTTGAAGTGCGCCGATGATAGCAGCCGGCAGGCGCCGCTCAACGCCACCCGGCCGTGGCTGCCGCTAGTTCAGGCGAGCGGCGCGCGCGCCGGGTCGAACAGCGGCCGCACGTGACGGTATAGCGCGCGGTACGCTTCGAGCCGCGTACGCAGTTCGGCATGGCGGCGCGGATTCGGCGTGAACTCTTTTTCGATCGGCGGCTTGGTCAGCACCGTGGTCGGAGCTCCGCCGGCAGCCAGCCAGCCGAGCCGCGCCGCGCCGAGCGCCGCACCGGTTTCGCCGCCGCCGTGCTTGCGCGTCGCGGTGTCGAGCGCATCGGCCAGCAACTGCGCCCAGTAGTCGCTGCGCGCGCCGCCGCCGAGCAGCGACAGCGCTTTCGCCTCGGTGCCGGCCGCGCGCAACGCGTCGAGCCCGTCGGTGAGCGCGAGCGTCACGCCTTCGAGCACCGCATAGCCGAGCAGCGCGCGATCGGTCGCGTGATTCATGCCGAAGAACACGCCTTGCGCATACGGGTCGTTGTGCGGCGTGCGTTCGCCCGATAGATACGGCAGGAACAGCGGCGCGGTGCTCAACGCGTCGGCGGGCAGTGCCTCGATTTCGGCGAGCAGGGTGGGCTCGTCGGTCGAGGTGAGCTTGCAGACCCAGCGCAGACAACTCGCCGCCGACAACACCACGCTCATCTGATGCCAGCGATCCGGAATGGCATGACAGAACGCGTGCACGGCAGATGCCGGGTTCGGCCGGAAACTGTCGCCGACCACGCACAGCACGCCCGACGTGCCGAGCGACACGAAGCCGTCGCCCGGTTGCGTCGCGCCGATGCCGATCGCGCTGGTGGCGTTGTCGCCGCCGCCCGCCGCGACGATCACGCCGTCGCTCAGGCCGAATTCGCGCGCGACCGACGGCAACAGCGTGCCGGAGGGCGCGCTGCCTTCGGCGAGGCTCGGCATCTGCGCACGCGTCATGTTGCAGGCGGCGAGCAACGAGTCCGACCAGTCGCGCTTGGCGACATCGAGCCACAAGGTGCCGGCCGCATCCGACGGATCGGACACCTTGCCGCCCGTCAGTTGCAGGCGCAGATAGTCCTTCGGCAGCAGCACGCAGGCGGTCCGCGCGAAAATCTCCGGCTCATGGCGCGCGACCCACAGCAGCTTCGGCGCGGTGAAACCCGGCATCGCCAGGTTGCCCGCCACGCCATGCAGATCCGGCGCACGCGCGGTCAGTTCCGCGCACTCCTTGTCGCTGCGCATGTCGTTCCACAGGATCGCTGGCCGCAGCACGCGGTCCTCGGCATCGAGCAGCACCGCGCCGTGCATCTGTCCCGAGAGACCGATGCCGCGAATCTGCGCGAACTCGTCGGGATGGCGCTCGCGCAACGCGGCGAGTGCCGAGCGCGTACCCGTCCACCAATCCTCGGGATTCTGCTCGGCCCAGCGCTGATGCGGACGCGAAACGGTAAAGGGGGAGCCTGCCGTGCCGATCACGCGTCCATCGGAGGCGAGCAGCAGAACTTTCACTTCGGACGTGCCGAGGTCGATGCCGAGATACATGGGCGCGAAACCTTCGTCGTTAGGGATGCGCTACTTTAGCCGCACATGACGCGCGCTGCCATGCGCATTAAGCCTGGCACCGCGCGTGACTGGTTCGAAACGGGGGCGCACCGTCGTGCTTAAAGCGCGCCGCGTCGGGCGAGCCAGACATCGACGCGCGCGAGCGCTCCCGCGAGCGCCGATTCCAGTTCCGGCGTCTGCGCCATGCTGCCCCACAGCAGCCGGTCGGCGGCGAATGCCTGCAATGGGTCGGGCGCCGCGAAGAAGCCGTGCGCGACGCCCTCGTCCATCACGCCGTCCTGATACGCATACGGCAGCTTGCCCGCATGCCAGCGTTCGAGAAAGCGGAAGAACAGCGCGGGCAGCATCGCCGTCGCGGCAGGCGTGACGCCCCGCTCGAAACACTCGGACAGCGTCGGCGCGATGAAGCCGGGCAGCTTCGAAAAGCCGTCGGCCGCGACGCGTTGATTGGTGTCCTGGATATACGGATTGCTGAAGCGTTCGAGCACCACGTCGCGATAGCGTGCGAGATCGAGCGGGCTCGGCGAGAGGCACGGGATCACGTCTTCGGTCACGTAGTCGAACGCGAACTGGCGAATGTCGGCGTCGAGCGTGCCTTCGTGAATGTAGTTCAGCCCGACCAAGGTCCCCGCCCACGCGATGCAGCTATGCGGCGCGTTGAGAATGCGGATCTTCGCTTCCTCGTACGGCAGCACCGAATCGACCAGTTCCGCGCCGACCTTTTCCCAGGCGGGGCGGCCCGCGATGAAACGGTCTTCGATCACCCACTGGATGAACGCTTCGCCCATCACCGGGCACGCGTCGTCGAAGCCGGTCGCGGCCTTGACGCGCTCGCGCACGTCCGGCGTCGGACGCGGCGTGATGCGGTCGACCATCGAGTTCGGGCAGGCGGTGTTGTCGTCGAACCATTGCGCGAGCCGGTCCGCGCCGCGTCGTTGGAGAAACTCGCTCATGCCCGCGTGAAAGCGCTCGCCGTTGCTGCGCAGGTTGTCGCAAGTCTGCAGCGTGACGGGACCCGCGCCGCGTTGCATGCGCGCGTCCAGAATCGCCGCCAGCGCGCCGTAGATGGTGGTGTGGCCGCCTTTCAGGTCGGCGGCGAGATCGGCGTTGCCGGTGTCGAGCCGGTCGTGTTCGTCGAGGTAATAGCCGCCTTCGGTGACCGTGAACGCAATGATCTTGCAGGCCGCATCGGCGCCCGCTTCGATCAGCGCGTCGAGGCTTTCGGTCCACGGCACCACGCGTTCGATCGAGCGGATCGTCTCGTAGACGCGCTCGCCTTGGGGCGTGACGGTTTCGAGCGTATAGACGCCGTCCTGCGCGGCGAGCGCTTCGAGCACCGCGTTCATGTCGCTGCGGATATTGCCGACTGTCAGCGACCAACGCTCGCCCGCGAGCTTCGCCTCGTTCAGCCGATGCAGGTACCACGCCTGATGCGCGCGATGAAACGATCCCGCGCCGATGTGCAGGATCACGTGTGCGGCCGCGCCGCTGCCTTGCCCGGTGTCCATGTGCGTCTCCTATGTCGACCGGAGTTGGCGCTTTAGCGCCTACTCCGGTCCCATGATGGTTTCTGTTAGCGCTTTAGCGCTTACTCCGGTCCCATGATGGTTGCTTGTTGGCGCTTTAGCGCCTATTCCGATCCCGTGATGGTTTCTGTTGGCGCTTTAGCGCCTACTCCGATCCAATACGGTTTCTGTTGTCGCACCGCTCGAAGCGTGCGTTTTCTCTGATGGAGCATTTGCTCTGTGTGTGAGCGAATGATCGTACCCGGCGAAACGAAAGTCAAGGTGGCGTCAGCGGCTTTCCGTGGCGCAGCGCGGCGTGGGTGGGCTTGTCGGGTGACCGGCAAGGCGTGGCCGGGCGAGCGGCCGTGCCTCGCCGTGTGTTTTGCATTGCATCAAATTTGACCCGGGGAACGTCGGGACTAACCCGAATGCAAAAAAGTATTGGTCCGCGGTCTCATTTTCAGTGGTGCCCGGCGCGGTTGCGGGCTACTTTTCGCTATACAAGACGAAGAGCAGCGGCGCCCCGGCGGCCCGCTTCATGGAGGCAAGACAGTGCAACCCGATCTGGAAATCGTGGCCGTGCGCCGCGACGAATCGTTCAAGGTGTGGTCGCATGGCTATCCGTACCGAACGGTGCGCTGGCATTTTCATCCGGAATACGAAATTCATCTGATCGTCGCGACGACCGGCAAGATGTTCGTCGGCGATCACATCAGCAGTTTCGCGCCTGGCAATCTGGTATTGATGGGCCCGAACCTGCCGCACAACTGGGTCAGCGACGTGCCCGAAGGGGAGACCATCGCGCAGCGCAACCTGGTCGTGCAGTTCGGTCAGGAGTTCGTGTCGGGCTGTCTCGACAGCTTTCCCGAGTGGCGCCAGGTCGAGGCGCTGCTGGCCGACTCGCGCCGCGGCGTGTCGTTCGGCGCACGCACCAGCGCGGCGATCCAGCCGCTGTTCATGGAGTTGCTGACGGCGCGCGGGCTGCGCCGTCTCGTGCTGTTCATGTCGATGTTAGAGATCCTGATGAATGCCGAGGATCGCGAGGCGCTCGCGAGTCCCGCCTATGAGGCCGACCCGACCGGCTTCGCGTCGACTCGTATCAATCACGTGCTGTCGTATATCGGCAAGAACCTCGCGAACGAGTTGCGCGAATCGGATCTGGCGCAGCTCGCCGGGCAGAGCGTCAGCGCGTTCTCGCGCTATTTCCGCCGCCATACCGGCTTGCCGTTCGTGCAGTACGTGAACCGGATGCGCATCAACCTTGCGTGCCAGTTGCTCACCGACGGCGAACTGAGCGTGACCGATATCTGCTTCAAGGCGGGCTTTAACAACCTGTCGAATTTCAACCGGCAGTTCCTCGCGGTGAAGGGCATGGCGCCGTCGAAGTTCCGCCGCTATCAGCAACTGAACGACGCGAGCCGCGACGCGTCCGAGGAAGCCGCGGCGCGCGGCGCGGGCATCGACGACGCGCCGGCCATCGTGCTCGCGCCGGGGCTGCCGCGCAACGTTGGCGCCGCCTATCCGATCACCTAGCCAGCAGCAAGTGCGCGGCTGCATAGCCCGTCGCCGGGCGTTCAGCCGAAGCGTTTTACCTCAACCGCGTTTCAACACGTATCGCGCTGTGCGAACACAGCGTGAGGGACGTGCTCACTTTTAATAACGGAGACAACCATGACGCAATCCCTTTTGAAGCAGTCCTCCTTGCAGATCCTGGCGCGCCGTTCAGCGGCGCTCGCGACGCTCGCATTCGGCCTGTCGCTGGTCGCCGCCCCGGCTGCGCAAGCCGCACCGCTGAAAATCGGCATGACGTTTCAGGAACTGAACAACCCGTACTTCGTGACCATGCAGAAAGCGCTGAACGACGCCGCCGCTTCGACCGGCGCAACGGTGGTCGTCACCGACGCGCATCACGACGTGAGCAAACAGGTCAGCGACGTCGAGGATATGCTGCAAAAGAAAATCGACATCCTGCTCGTGAATCCGACCGATTCGACCGGCATCCAATCGGCGGTGACGTCGGCGAAGAAGGCGGGCGTGGTGGTCGTCGCGGTGGATGCGAATGCAAATGGCCCGGTCGATTCGTTCGTCGGCTCGAAGAACTATGACGCGGGCGTGATGGCGTGCGAGTACCTCGCGAAGTCGATTGGCGGCAGCGGCGAAGTGGCGATTCTCGACGGCATTCCGGTCGTGCCGATTCTCGAACGCGTGCGCGGTTGCAAGGCGGCGCTCGCGAAAGCGCCGGGCGTCAAGCTCGTGGACACGCAGAACGGCAAGCAGGAACGTGCGACCGCGCTGTCCGTCACCGAGAACATGATTCAGGCGCATCCGAATCTGAAGGGCGTGTTCAGCGTCAACGACGGCGGCTCGATGGGCGCGCTGTCGGCGATCGAAGCGTCGGGTAAGGACATCAAGCTGACCAGCGTCGACGGTGCGCCGGAAGCGATTGCCGCGATCCAGAAGCCGAACTCGAAGTTCGTCGAAACGTCCGCGCAGTTCCCGGCCGACCAGGTGCGTATCGCGCTCGGCATCGCGCTCGCGAAGAAGTGGGGCGCCAATGTGCCGAAAGCGATTCCGGTCGACGTGAAGATGATCGACAAGAGCAATGCGAAGGGCTTCAGCTGGTAACGCGAACGCCCGTTGCCGCACGCATTGAAGCGCGGCGACGGGCGGCACAGGAGCACCCGATGGACACCATTCTCAAGCTCGACAACATCACCAAAAGCTTTCCCGGCGTGAAGGCGCTGCAAGGCATTCACCTGCAGATCGCGCGCGGCGAGATTCACGCGCTGCTCGGTGAGAACGGCGCCGGCAAATCGACGCTGATGAAAATCCTGTGCGGGATCTATCAGCCGGATGAAGGCACGATCACGATCGATGGCGAAGCGCGCCACTTCACGAACTATCACGACGCGGTGGCTGCGGGCGTCGGCATCGTGTTTCAGGAATTCAGCCTGATTCCGTATCTGAACGCGGTGGAGAACATGTTCCTCGGCCGCGAATTGAAGAACGGCCTGGGTCTGCTCGAACGCGGCAAGATGCGGCGCGCGGCGGCCGCGATTTTCGAGCGGCTTGGCGTGGCGATCGATCTGTCGGTGCCGATTCGCGAACTCTCGGTGGCGCAGCAGCAGTTCGTCGAAATCGGCAAGGCGTTGTCGCTGGAGGCGCGCATTCTGATTCTGGATGAGCCGACCGCGACGCTCACGCCCGCCGAGGCCGAGCATCTGTTCGCGATCATGCGCGATCTGAAGAAGCAGGGCGTCGCGATGATCTTCATCTCGCACCACCTCGAAGAGATCTTCGAAGTGTGCGACCGCATCACGGTGCTGCGCGACGGCCAGTACGTCGGCATGACCGAGGTCGCGCAGTCCGACGTGGGACGGCTTGTCGAGATGATGGTCGGGCGCCGTATCGAAAGCAGCTTTCCGCCGAAACCGGCATTGCGCGCCGACGCGAAGATCGTGCTGAACGTCGACAGGCTGCAATTGCTCAAGGACGGCCCGGTGCTCAAATTCACGCTGCGTGAAGGCGAGATTCTCGGTTTCGCCGGGCTGGTCGGCTCGGGGCGCACGGAAACCGCGCTCGCGGTGATCGGCGCGGACCCGGCCTATGCGAAGGAGATTCGCATCAACGGCGCGGCTGCGAAGCTGGCCGATCCGGCCGACGCGTTGCGCGCCGGTGTGGGCATCCTGCCGGAGAGCCGCAAGACCGAAGGCCTGATCACGGATTTTTCGATCAAGCAGAACATCTCGATCAACAACCTCGGCAAGTATCGCTCGCTGCGCTTTTTCATCGACCAGCGCGGCGAAGCGCGCGCCACCGCCGACATCATGAAGCGCGTAGGCGTGAAGGCGCCGACCATGCATACCGAGGTCTCGACGCTCTCGGGCGGCAATCAGCAGAAGGTGGTGATCGCGCGCTGGCTGAACCACCACACTAACATCCTGATCTTCGACGAACCGACGCGCGGCATCGACGTTGGCGCGAAGGCCGAAATCTATCTGCTGATGCGCGAACTCACCGCGCGCGGCTACTCGATCATCATGATCTCGTCCGAACTGCCGGAAATCGTCGGCATGTGCGACCGCGTCGCCGTGTTCCGGCAGGGCCGCATCGAAGCGATGCTCGAAGGCGACGCGATCAACTCGAACGCCGTGATGACCTATGCGACCGCGGGCTCGCTTGGAGCAACTCATGAACACGCCTAATCCTTCTTCGCCGCCCAAGACGTCCACTGTTAGCAGCGATACCCCAGGCGCGCCGGTGCGCTTCACCTGGGCCGCGCTGAAACGCTCGACGTTGTTTTATCCGTTCATCGGCCTGCTGGTGGTCTGCATCGTGATGGTGTTCGCGAGCGACAGCTTTCTCTCCGGCGCGAACATCGAGAACGTGCTGCGCCAGGTGTCGATCAACGCGATCATCGCGGTGGGCATGACCTGCGTGATTCTGACGGGCGGCATCGATCTCTCGGTCGGCTCGGTGATGGCGCTCGCGGGCACGCTCGCCGCCGGTCTGATGGTCGCAGGCATGAACGCGGTGGCCGCGCTCGCGGTCGGCGTCGCGGTCGGGCTCGGGTTCGGCGCGGCCAATGGATTTTTCGTCGCCTATGCCGGTATGCCGCCGATCATCGTCACGCTCGCGACGATGGGCATCGCGCGCGGTCTTGCGCTGATCTACACGGGCGGTTATCCGATCGACGGTTTGCCCGACTGGGTCAGCTTCTTCGGCAGCGGCAAGATTCTCGGCATCCAGGCGCCGGTCGTCATCATGGCGGTGATCTATGTGGTCGCGTGGGTGCTGCTCGAGCGCATGCCGTTTGGGCGCTACGTCTACGCGATCGGCGGCAACGAACAGGCGACGCGTCTGTCCGGCGTGCGTGTCGCGCGCGTGAAGCTGATCGTCTACACGATGGCGGGTCTGACGTCCGCATTCGCCGCCATCGTGCTGACCGCGCGGTTGATGAGCGGTCAGCCGAACGCGGGCGTCGGCTTCGAACTCGACGCGATCGCTGCCGTCGTGATGGGTGGCACGTCGATCTCGGGTGGCCGCGGCTCGATCATCGGCACGTTGATCGGCGCGCTGTTGCTCGGTGTACTGAACAACGGCCTGAACATGGTCGGCGTGAATCCGTATGTGCAGAACGTGATCAAGGGCGGAATCATTCTGCTCGCGATCTACATCAGCCGCGACCGTAGAAAGTAATGCTCCCCACTGACCTTCCTTTTCTTCCTTTTCGCAGGACCACGCAATGACGACTCAATCCGACAAGCAGAACATGACCGCCATCGTCTGTCATGCACCGAAAGACTATCGCGTCGAACAGGTGTCGAAGCCGCAGGCCCGCGCACATGAGCTCGTGATTCGCATTGCAGCATGCGGCATCTGCGCGAGCGACTGCAAATGCCATTCGGGCGCCAAGATGTTCTGGGGCGGCCCGAGTCCGTGGGTGAAAGCGCCGGTGATCCCGGGACACGAATTCTTCGGCTACGTCGAGGAGATCGGCGAAGGGGCAGCCGAACACTTCGGCGTGAAGAAGGGCGAGCGCGTGATCGCCGAACAGATCGTGCCTTGCGGCAAATGCCGTTATTGCAAATCCGGTCAGTACTGGATGTGCGAGGTGCACAATATTTTCGGCTTCCAGCGCGAAGTCGCGGACGGCGGCATGGCCGAGTACATGCGCATTCCGCCGACGGCGATCGTCCACAAGATTCCCGACGGCATCTCGCTCGAAGACGCCGCGATCATCGAGCCGCTCGCGTGCGCGATTCACACGGTCAATCGCGGCGAACTGCAACTCGACGACGTGGTGGTGATCGCGGGCGCCGGTCCGCTCGGTCTGATGATGACGCAGGTCGCGCATCTGAAGACGCCGAAGAAGCTGGTCGTGATCGACCTCGTCGAAGAACGTCTCGCGCTCGCGCGCGAATACGGCGCGGACGTGACGATCAATCCGCAGAAGGACGACGCGCTCGCCATCATCCACTCGCTCACAGACGGCTACGGCTGCGACGTGTACATTGAAACCACCGGCGCGCCGATCGGCGTGAACCAGGGGATGGACCTGATTCGCAAGCTCGGGCGCTTCGTCGAGTTTTCGGTGTTCGGCGCGGATACGACGCTGGACTGGTCGGTGATCGGAGACCGCAAGGAGCTCGACGTGCGCGGCGCGCATCTCGGACCGTACTGCTATCCGATTGCGATCGATCTGCTCGCGCGCGGACTCGTGACGTCGAAGGGTATCGTCACGCATGGCTTTTCGCTGGAAGAGTGGGACGAGGCGATCGAGGTCGCGAACTCGCTCGATTCGATCAAGGTGCTGATGAAGCCGCGCGCGTGAGCGCGCAACGCGGGCACGAACGCCAATGCGAACGCGACGCGGCCGTCGGCGCATCACAGGCCGCATATAAAACGGAGACTGTATGAACTACGTCATCGGCGTCGATATCGGCACGCAGAGCACCAAGGCACTGCTGGTCGATCAGCATGGCGCGATCGTCGCGCAGCATGCGTCGAGCTATCACCCGGATACGCCCAAACCGCTGTGGGCCGAACAATGGCCCGCGGTGTGGTTGAAGGCGGTGGTGGAGTGCATCGCCGCATGCGTCGGCGCGGCGAAGCAGGCCGGCATCGCCGCGAGTTCGATCAAGGCGCTCTGCGTGAGCAGCCTGTACGGCGGCTCGGGCATTCCCGTCGATAGCGACATGCGGCCGCTCGCGCCCTGTCTGATCTGGATGGATCGCCGCGCGACTGCGCAGGTCGAGTGGGTGCGCGGCAATGTCGATCTCGAACGGCTTTATGCGATCACCGGCAACGGCGTGGACAGCTACTACGGCTACACGAAGATGCTGTGGCTACGCGATCGCGAACCGGACGTCTGGGCGCGAACGCGCTTTTTCCTGCCGCCGAACGCGTATGTGATCTACATGCTGACCGGCGAAGTGGCCGTCGATCACAGTTCTGCCGGCAATATCGGCGGCGTCTACGATATCGGGAAGCACGACTGGTCGGACGAAGCGCTCGACATGCTAGGCATTCCGGCGACCATGATGCCGGAGCGGCTGGTCGAATCGACGGACGTGGTCGGCGGGCTGCTGTCGCAGTGGACCGAACAGCTTGGGCTGGATGCGGGTACGGCGATCGTCGCGGGAGGCGTGGATGCCGCGATGGCGACGTTCGCCGCCGGCGTGACGCGCGCCGGCCAGCATGTCGCGATGATCGGCACGAGCATGTGCTGGGGCTATATCAACCAGAGCGTCGACGCACGGCACGGATTGGTCAGCATGCCTCACGTATTCAACGGGCTGCACGATATCTATGTATTCGGCGGCGCGATTACGGCGGGCGCATCGGTCACGTGGTTTCGTGAGCAGTTCTGCCATGCCGAAATCGAAGCTGCGCGCGCGACGCCGCATGGCGATCCGCATCGTCTGCTCGAAGAGAGCGCCGCCAAAGTGCCGGCCGGCTCGGACGGCGTGATGTTCCTGCCGTATCTGATGGGCGAGCGCAGCCCGGTGTGGGACGCGAAGGCCAGCGGGGCGTTCGTCGGGCTGAGCCTGTTTCACACGCGCGCGCATCTGTATCGCGCGGTGCTGGAGGGCGTGTCGTTCGCGCTCAAGCACAACATCGAGGCGGGACGCGAGGGCGCGCAATCGCTCGACGACAAGTTGATCGTGGTCGGCGGCGCCGCGCATTCGGACCTGTGGATGCAGATCATCGCGGACATCACAGGTTACCCGGTCTACACGATCGAACAGGACGTGGAGGCGGCGATGGGCGCGGCGTTGCTCGCGGCGGTGGGAGTCGGGATGATGTCGCGCGAGGCGGCCCAGGGTGGCTGGGTCACCCTGATCGAACGCGCGCAGCCCGATGCGGCGCGGATGGTGTTGTACGAGCAGCGCTTCGGCGTTTATAAGGATTTGTACCCGGCCTTGAAGCCGGTCATGCATCGGTTGCAATCATCATGAATGCTACCTTCGATTTTTCCGGCCGCTCGATTCTTGTCACGGGCGCTTCCAGCGGGATTGGCCGCGCAACCGTCGAAGCGTTGTGCGCAGCGGGCGCGGCGGTGGTGGCCGCCGCGCGCAACGTGAACGAACTGGCGCGGCTGGCCGAGGAAACCGGCTGCGAGCCGTTGACGCTCGACGTGAGCGACGAAGCCGCGATCGATGATGCGTTGGCCTCGCTCGATGTGTTCGACGGGCTGGTGAATTGCGCGGGCATCGCGTTGCTCGAGCGCGCGGTGGACACCACCGCGGCGAGTTTCGATCGCGTGATGGCGGTGAATACGCGCGGCGCCGTGCTGGTGGCGAAGCACGTGGCGCGTGGGATGATCGAGGCGAAACGCGCGGGCAGTATCGTCAACGTGTCGAGTCAGGCCGCGCTCGTGGCGCTCGACGATCATCTGAGCTACTCGGCGTCGAAGGCGGCGCTCGATGCGGTGACGCGAGCGCTGTGCATCGAGCTGGGGCCGTTCGGGATTCGCGTGAACAGCGTGAATCCGACCGTCACGTTGACGCCGATGGCGGTGCAGGCGTGGAGCGATCCCGCGAAACGTGATCCTGCGTTGCAGGCGATTCCCTTGCGGCGCTTTGCGCAGTCCGAAGAGATTGCCGCGCCGATCATGTTTCTGTTGAGCGACGCGGCCTCGATGATCAGCGGCATCTGCTTGCCCATCGACGGCGGATATACGGCGAGGTGAACCGTGCCGCGCGAGCGCGGCAACGGCAACCGGCTACAGCATCGTCCTCACATGCCAAAGCTCAGGAAACAGCACCACGTCCAGCATCTTGCGCAAATACGGCGCACCGCTGGTGCCGCCGGTGCCCTGCTTGAAGCCGATGATGCGCTCGACCGTGGTCACATGCCTGAACCGCCATTGACGGAACGCGTCTTCGAGATCGACCAGTTCTTCGGCCATCTCATACAGCTCCCAATGCTGCGAGGGATTGCGGTACACCTCCAGCCAGGCGGCTTCGACCGAGGCGTCGTGCGTGGTCGGCTGGGTCCAGTCGCGCTCCAGCCTCGACGCTGAAATCGCAAAGCCGCGGCGCGCAAGCAGACGCACCACCTCGTCATAGAAAGAGGGCGCTTCGAGCGACGCCTTCACCTCGGCGAACACGTCGGCGCGATGCGCATGCGGCTTGAGCATCTGCTCGTTCTTGTTGCCGAGCAGAAACTCGATCTGCCGGTACTGATACGACTGAAAGCCCGACGAGCTGCCGAGATACGGCCGCATCGCGGTGTACTCGGACGGGGTCATGGTCGCGAGCACGCTCCACGCCTGCACCAGTTGCTCCATGATCCGCGACACGCGCGCGAGCATCTTGAACGCCGGCGGCAACTCGTCGCGACGCACCGCCTGCAGCGCGGCGCGCAACTCGTAGAGCGCGAGCTTCATCCACAGTTCGCTCGTCTGATGCTGGATGATGAACAGCATCTCGTTGTGATCCGGGGACAACGGGTGCTGCGCATCGAGCACCGTCCCGAGCGACAGATAATCGCCGTAGCTCATCGAGTCGGAGAAGTCGAGCTGCGCGTCGTGCCAGCCGGAGTCGGGCGCATCGGAAGAAGCATGGGCGGATGCAGCCGCAGCGGAAGCCACGCGCCCATGCCCGAACGGACATCCCTGCGTCACGGTCTCTTCCGGCAAACCCGGTGTTTGCATGTGATCGGTCATCGCGCGCTCCTCAGGTGACGGCGCCGCGAGCGGCGAATTCGGGTGCGCGCCAGGTCTCCTGCGTGAGCACGTCACGGAGGGTCTCAACGGCGTCCCACACATCGACGAAGCGCGTGTAGAGCGGTGTAAAGCCGAAGCGCAGCACATGCGGCTCACGGTAATCGCCGATCACGCCGCGCGCGATCAACGCCTGCATGACCTCGTAGCCATGCGGATGTTCGAAGCTCGCATGTGAGCCGCGCTGCGCATGTTCGCGCGGCGTCACGAGCGTGAGCGGAAACTCGCTGCAGCGCGCTTCGACCAGTTCGATGAACAGATCGCTCAGCGCGAGCGACTTCTTGCGGATCGCCTGCATGTCGGTTTGCAGGAACACGTCAAGTCCGCATTCGACCAGCGCCATCGACACCATAGGCTGCGTGCCGCACAGGAAGCGGCCGATACCGTCGTCCGGCTGGTACGTCGGATTCATCTCGAACGGCGCGCGATGACCCCACCAGCCGGACAGCGGCTGCGCGAAGTCATTCTGATGGCGCTTGGGCACCCACACGAACGCGGGCGAACCGGGACCGCCGTTCAGGTACTTGTACGTGCAGCCGACCGCGTAGTCCGCGCCGACGCCGTTCAGATCGACGGGCACCGCGCCCGCCGAGTGCGCGAGGTCCCACAGCGCGAGCGCGCCCTTGTCGTGGATCAGCTTCGTCAGCGCGGCCATGTCGTGCATGTAGCCGGTGCGGTAGTTCACGTGCGTGATCATCGCGATGGCGGTGTCCTCGCCGATCGCGGCGGCCAGCTCGGACGGATCGTCGACGAGGCGCAGTTCATAGCCGCGGTCGAGTTGCTCGATCAGGCCTTGCGCGATGTACAGATCGCTCGGGAAATTCGAGCGTTCGGACACGATCACGCGACGCTTTGGATCGCGCGCATTCGCAACCCGCACGGCGGCGGACAGCAGCTTGAACAGGTTGATCGAAATCGTATCGGTGACGACCACTTCGTCGTCGGCCCCGCCGATCAGCGGCGCGAGCTTGTTGCCGAGACGGCGCGGCAGCGCGAACCAGCCGGCGCCATTCCAGCTGCGGATCAGGCCTTCGCCCCATTCGGCGGCGATCACGGTCTGCGCGCGTTGCGCGGCGGCGGCCGGCGGCACGCCGAGCGAGTTGCCGTCCAGATAGATGGTGGTCGGCGACAGCGCGAACTGGTCGCGCAGCGTCGCGAGCGGGTCGGCGTCATCGAGCGCCAGTGCTTCGTCACGGTGGTTCATGGTAGGTCCGTCGGTCAGATCAGTGAAAGTCGGTGAGGTCGATGCGTTCTGCCAGGGTCAGCGCGCGCCGGGCAGCGCGCGCAACACCGCGCGCACCGGGCTCGCGTCGAGGGTGGTCAGCTTGAGCGGCAGGGCGATCAGTTCGTAGTCGCCAGGGGCGACGTCATCGAGCACGATTCCTTCGAGGATCGCCATGCGATGCGCGCGAATCCGCCGATGAGCGTCCATCGTCTTCGATTCCTGCGGGTCGAGCGAGGGCGTGTCGATGCCGATCAGTTTCACGCCGCGCGCGGCCAACTGATCGATCGTGTCCGGCGCGACTGCGCAGAACGCGCTGTCCCAAGCCGTCGTCGGGGCGCTTTTGTAAGTGCGCAGTAAGACTCGCGGCGGCAGCTCGTCGAGCGCACCGGCCAGGTGTTGTGGCGTCACAACAGGTGAGGCGCCGATGCAATGAATCACCCTGCATAAACCGAGATAGGCATCGAGCGGCACTTCGCCGATCGCCGCGCCGTTGTCGTCGTAGTGCAACGGGGCGTCGGTATGCGCGCCGGTATGCGGCGACAGCGTCAGACGCGCGACGTTGACCGGCGAGCCCGCCTCCATGCGCCATACGCGTTCGATACCGACCGGCGTGTCGCCGGGCCAGACGGGCGTCGCGGTATCGACGGCGGGGGTGATGTCCCAGAGTGTTTGCATGTCTCCAGCGGCGAATGATGTGTATCAGAGAATGATAGGTGGATCGCCGCACAATGTGATTGCGAAAAAATCTCCTTCTAAGCCGTGTCTTGGAACATAATTTGAGTCAAACGGGAAAGGGAGACCGAATATGAACGCGATCTCGCTCGACGCCACCGATTGCCGTATCTTGACGGTGCTTCAGCAAGAAGGACGGATCAGCAATCTCGACCTCGCGGAGCGTATCTCGCTCTCGCCATCGGCTTGTCTACGGCGCCTGCGCTTGCTGGAGGAGCAGGGCGTCATCGAACATTACCGCGCGTGTCTGAACCGCGAGGTGCTCGGTTTCGAACTGGAAGCGTTCGTGCAGGTGTCCATGCGCAACGATCAGGAGAATTGGCACGAGCGCTTCGCGGAGGCGGTGCGCGACTGGCCGGAAGTGGTCGGCGCGTTCGTCGTGACCGGCGAGACGCACTATCTGCTGCGGGTTCTCGCGCACAACCTCAAACACTATTCGGATTTCGTGCTGCAGCGGCTCTACAAAGCGCCGGGCGTGATGGATATTCGCTCGAATATCGTGCTGCAGACGCTCAAGGAAGATTCGGGCGTGCCGGTGTCACTGGTGAAGAAGAGCGCCGGGCACGGCGCGTCGCATAACGAACGTTGAAGGTGGGCTGGCGCTGCGTGTCGCCGGCTGTGTGGCGGTCTGGCGGCTTGCGGGTGCTGTAGCCAGCGCTGCGGTTGCGGCGAGGCGACATATGCGGCGGCCGCGCCAAGCGCGGCCGACACGCTTGCTGCGCGTCCAGCCAGGACGCGGCGACACGTTCAAAGCGGCTCGAGGCCGTGGAACAGCCCGTTCTGAAACACCAGCGGCGAGGTCTGCGCCGCTTTCTCATGCACGCCGCAGCGCTCCACTTCGCCGACGAAAATCACGTGGTCGCCTTCTTCGTAGCGGCTGCGGTTATGGCATTCGAACCACGCGAGCGCGCCGTCGAGCACCGGCATGCCGGTGTCGCCCTGCGCGTGCGACACGCCTTCGAAGCGGTCGCCCTTGACGGTCGCGAAGCGTTTGCACAGATCGAGCTGCGAAGCGGCCAGCACATTGACCACGTAGTGACTGTTGGCGCGGAACACCGGCATCGAGGCCGAGCGTGTCGCGAGACTCCACAGCACCAGCGGCGGATTGAGCGACACCGAGTTGAACGAGCTCGCCGTGATGCCGATCAACTGGCCGGACTCGGCGCGCGTCGTAATCACGGTGACGCCGGTGGCGAACTGGCTGAGCGCCTGTTTGAAGGCGGGTTGGTCGAAATTGGGCGGGCTGGCGCGCTTCATTGGGCGCAAGTCCGTGACAACGTCCGGGGCCGGGCCGGGCGGAACCCGTCGCGCGCGCGGCCGGAAACAATTGATTCAAAAGTCATAGTGAAAATCGTCGATTTGTCCCAATTTTAACTGCAATCGTGGCGCACGGGCCGCGATCACAGCCGGTCATTGGAAAACCCGCTAAGCTGGAAAGTCCCGCTCGTGGCACGAGCGTTGCGGCGAAGCAGAACCGGCATCGGCCGACTATCAGTATCAAGGAGCGAGCAGCATGAGTCAGACAGGCGAAGTCGCCACCCTCGGTGGCGGGTGTTTCTGGTGTCTCGAAGCGGTGTATCTGGGGGTCGACGGTGTGAACTCGGTCGAGTCGGGCTATGCGGGTGGCCAGACCCGCGCGCCGACCTACGAACAGGTGTGTGACGGCGAGACCGGTCACGCCGAAGTGGTGAAGGTCGATTTCGATCCGGCGAAGATCAGCTATCGCGAGATTCTCGATATTTTCTTCGCGATCCACGATCCGACGCAGTTGAACCGGCAGGGCAACGACGTCGGCACGCAGTACCGGTCGGTGATCTTCACGCATTCCGATGCGCAGCGTGAGACGGCGCTACAGGCGATCCGCGAGATCGGCGAACAGCGGATTTACGACGGGCAGATCGTCACCCAGGTGCTGCCGCTCGACGGCAACTACTGGCCGGCCGAGGCGTATCACCAGAACTATTTTGCGCAGCATCCGAATCAGGGGTACTGCTCGTTCGTGGTGGCGCCGAAGGTCGCGAAGTTTCGTCAGAAGTTCGCGCATCGGATCAAGGCGGGGTAAGACGGCGCCCGCTCAACCCGGCTCGCTGCCGGGTTCGCCGCCGTCTTCCTGCGGCCGATGTTCGTCGGGCTGCGGCCGTTCACCATCGTGCTCGTGCTCACGTTCGTGAGCACGGTGCGCGTAGGCGTCGATAATCGCCCGCGCCAGTTCCACGCAGCTTAGCGGCGCCGAGCCCTCCGCCTTGTTATTGATCGCGATCACCACCGGCTGGCCGGCGAGCGCGTAGCGCGCGGCCAGTTCGGCGAGCGACGCGCGGGTGGCCGGGTCATGATCGACCAGCTGGTTGAACGGCTCGTACCTGGCTTTCGCCTGCTCGTATTTGAAGCCGCCGTGCAGACTCCAGCGCACGATCAGCGGACCGGCCGGCTCGCCGTCCAGCAGCGCGAGCGCAGCGGCCTGGCGCAGCGGGTCCGGCATCCGCGCGTGAATCCCCACGCAATACCGCACGCCCGCCGTTTTCAGCGCGCGAATGAAGCGCGGCGTGAGCAGACTCGCGTCGCGGATTTCGATCGCGTAGCACGTGCCGTCCGGCAGCTTCGGCAACGCCATCAGAAACGCGGCAAGCCGTTCGATGAACACCGTCGGCTGCGCCAGCATCTGGTCCGGCAGCGGCGAAAGCTGGAACACCAGCGCGCCGGCTTTCGCGCCGAGTCCTTCGAGACAGGGCGTGACGAATTCGTCGATCGCCATCTGCGCGTTCAGGAAGCACGGGTTCAGCGATACCGGTTCGCCGCGTTCGGCGCGCACTGTGGCGTCGGTGATCGTCATCGGCGCTTTGACGATGAAGCGGAAATGCTCGGGGACCTGCTGCGCGTAGCGCAAGTAATCGGTGACCGGCAGCGTCTGATAAAACGACCGGTCGATGCTGACCGTCTTCAGCAGCGGATGCGCGCCATAGGCGGTGAGTCCGTCGCGCGAGAGTTTGCTGTTGCTGTACTCGTCTCCGTAGACGATGCCGTTCCAGCCGGGAAACGACCATGTCGAGGTGCCGAGATGGATCTGCGGCGGCAGTTCGGCAGCAAGCGCGCGCAGTTCGGGCGACGACGGGGCGGCGAGGATGTCGCGGCCACGGCGCTTTTTTGGGGTGTCGGCGGGGGCGGGTGGGGAATCGGCAGAGGCGGGCGACGCGGCGTTCCCGGGCGCATCGTCTTCCTGCCAGAGCGACGCGGCCGCGCCGGGTTTCGTGCGCGGTTGCCGCCGGCGTTCGGGCTGGGCGGCAGCAGCGGGCGCGGTAGCGAGGGTATCAGCGGCAGGCTGCCCGGCTCCAGCTTCGGCTCCGACTACCGCGCGCGGCGGCTTACCAGCCCGGGCATCCACCTTCGACGAAGCGCTCGCCTGCTCCACCGGCATGCCGAACAGATCGACCTGCACGGCTTCGCCGCCGGTGTCCTCATCACCGCGATGCTCGCCGCCTGGCGGCTGTTCAACTTCGTTCGTCCCGCTCTGGTCCATCGATGTCGGATCTGCTGTTCAAGGTTGCGCCGCGCGGGTCCGCTCATGCACGCGCCGCGGCGCAACCGTATCACAGCGGTTTTTCGTACATATAGCGGCGCGACCACGGCAAGGTTTTCGCGCTGCGGCCGGCTTTGCGGCACACCACCTGGTAGATCGACACGTCGTCGTTTTCGAACGCGTAGGCGCAGCCGGCGAGGTACACGCGCCAGATGCGGAATTTTTCGTCATCGACCAGCTTGCGGGCTTCCTCCGCATGCGCCTCGAAACGTTCCGCCCACAGGTCCAGCGTGTGCGCATAGTGACGGCGCAGGCTTTCGACGTCAACCGCTTCGAGCCCGCCGCGCTGCATCGATTCGAGCGCGAGGCTGATGTGCGGCAGCTCGCCGTCCGGGAACACGTAGCGGTCGATGAATTCGCCGCCGCCGAGCGCGGTTTCCCCGCTGTCGGAATCGCTCGACGTGATGCCGTGGTTCATCGCGATGCCGTCGTCGACCAGCAGGTCGTGGATTTTCTCGAAGTAGCCCGGCAGATTCTTGCGGCCCACATGCTCGAACATGCCGACGCTCGTGATGCGATCGAATTGCCCGGTGACGTCACGATAATCCTGCAGACGGATTTCGATCTGGCCTTCCAGACCCGCGGCTTTCACGCGGGCGGTAGCGAGGTCGAACTGATTCTGCGAGAGCGTCACGCCCACGCACTTCGCCCCGAACTTCTGCGCCGCGCGCAGCACGAGCGCGCCCCAGCCGCAGCCGATGTCGAGCAGACGCTGGCCGGGCTGCACCTGAATTTTGGTGAGTATGTGGTCGATCTTCTTGATCTGCGCGGTGGCGAGATCTTCGTTGCCGTTCTCGAAGTACGCACACGAGTAGACCATGTTCTCGTCGAGCCATAGCTTGTAGAACTCGTTCGAGACATCGTAGTGGTACTGGATCGCCCTTTTGTCCGACGTCTTCGAGTGATTGAAGTAACGCCGCACACGCGCGAGCTTGCTTGCACTGGTCACGGTGTTGCGCGCCAGCTGATAGCTGATGTTGATGATGTCCGACAGCTTGCCTTCGATGTCGATCTTGCCCTTCACGTACGCCTCGCCGAGATTGTCGAGGCTCGGTTCGAGCAGATAGGGCAAGGCCGTCGCGCTCTTGACGTGTAGCGTGACCTGGGGCGCGGCGAACTGCCCGAAGTCATGTTGCTGACCGTCCCACAGCACGAGGCGTGCAGGCAGGTTAGCCTTGGTTTTTACTTCTTCTACCCACTGCGCCAGCTTCTTCTCCCAGAACATGTGATCTCTCCGTGTCCGTTGAATTAAAGCAAAGCTTGTGGACCGCGGCCCGGTGCGGCGCAACTCCCATGCCGCGAGACGCGATCCGGCCGGCGCGCGCTGCTGCGTTGGCGGCGCGCTGCCAGCGTCATATTCGATTCAAGGCGATAAGCGGGAGATTTGCCAGTCGCCGTTTTCGCTTGCTCGCGTATAGAGCAGACGGTCGTGCAGACGCGACGGCCGGCCCTGCCAGAATTCAATTGCTTCGGGGACCAAACGATAACCGCCCCAGTGCGGGGGACGCGGTGGCTGGTCGCCGTATTGCAGACTGATTTCGCGTTCGCGTGTTTCGAGCTGCGAACGGCTTTCAATTGGCTGACTCTGATTCGAGGCCCACGCGCCGATGCGTGAACCGAGCGGACGCGACGCGAAATATGCATCGCTTTCCTCCGCGCTGGTTTTGACAACGCGCCCCTCGACGCGCACCTGGCGTTCGAGTTCGATCCAGTAAAACAGCAGGCTCGCGTACGGATTGGCAGCCAGCTCGCGGCCCTTGCGGCTTTCGTAATTGGTGAAGAACACGAAGCCGCGTTCATCGACACCCTTGATCAGCACGATGCGCGCCGACGGCCGACCGCGCGGGTCGACCGTGGCCAGCGTCATCGTATTCGGTTCGGGTAGCTTGGCGTCGACGGCTTGTTGAAACCATGTGTCGAACTGACGAAACGGGTCGTGGTCGACATCGGCAACGTCCAAAGAACCTAGCGAATAGTTTTTTCGAAGTTCGGCGAGTGAGGTCATGTTCTTATGCGAACGCTACAGTCAAGCAAGTATAGCCAGGGAGTTAACTTTTTGCGCGTGAGCAAGGCAAGACCGCGTGCCATGCATGGCTTTGCGCCTTCGCCGCCGCCGCAGCCGCAGCCGCGGCGATGCCGATCGACGCGTTCAGGCAAAATACGGGCTGAGCGCGCCAAACCCCCTTGAGCGCCGTCACTTTCTGTCTTGCCAGTTTTCAACGAGCCCCGCCATCATGTCCAGCACCACCGCGCAATCCGATCTTACTACCAGCCTCGACGGGAGTGAAACCGCCGACCGCGCGCGGCGCTTCGGCGGCATCGCCCGCCTGTACGGCGCGCCGGCGCTCGCCGCGTTCGAAGGCGCGCACGTCGCGGTGATCGGCATCGGTGGCGTGGGGTCGTGGGTGGCCGAGGCGCTCGCGCGCAGCGCGGTCGGCACGCTGACGCTGATCGATCTGGATAACGTCGCCGAAAGCAACACCAACCGGCAGATTCATGCGCTCGACGGCAACTACGGAAAGCCGAAAGTCGAAGCGATGGCCGAGCGCATCGCCGCGATCAATCCGTATTGCGACGTGCGGCTGATCGAAGACTTCGTCGAGCCGGACAACTTCGCGGCGACGCTCGGCGGCGGCTTCGACTACGTGATCGACGCGATCGACAGCGTGCGCACGAAGACCGCGCTGATCGCATGGTGTGTCGAGCGTCAACAGGCGTTGATCACGGTGGGCGGCGCGGGCGGTCAGCTCGACCCGACGCGCATTCGTATCGACGATCTCGCGCTGACGATCCAGGACCCGCTGCTGTCGAAAGTGCGCGGTCAGTTGCGCAAACAGCACGGCTTCCCGCGCGGACCGAAGGCGAAGTTCAAGGTGAGCGCCGTGTATTCCGACGAGCCGTTGATCTACCCGGAAGCGGCCGTCTGCGATATCGATGTGCAAGCCGAGCACGTGAGCACGTCGCCGGGCCACATGGGACCGGTCGGGTTGAACTGCGCGGGATTTGGATCGAGCGTGTGCGTGACGGCAAGCTTCGGTTTTGCCGCCGCGGCGCATGTGTTGCGAGCGTTGGCGAAGCAGGCGGTGGCCTGATGCGGTGAGGCGAGTGCCGCGTGAGCGCGCGGCATGGTGAGGTGCGATGGCCGCGGATTCAGGCGCGATAGCCGCGCTTGCTTGCGGCCACCACGCGTGAACCCGGCGCGAATCAGAACAACGATGCGCTCAGCTTGCGCCGCCACTGCGACACCAGCTCCGGCTGATGCGCGGCCAGATCGAACACCGACAACATCGTCTTGCGGCCGATATCGTCGCGGAACGTGCGATCGCGTTGCACGATCGCAAGCAGGTGTTCGAGCGCTTGCGCATATTTGCGACGCGCGATCAGCGCGCTCGCCAGATCGAAGCGCGCTTCGAGATCGTCCGGAGCGGCCGCGACTTTGGCCTCCAGCGCGTCGGTCGGCGGCAGGTCGGCGGCGGCATCCACTGCATCGAGGCGCGTCTTGATCGCGTTGAAACGCGCGTCGATGCCTTGCGTCGTTTTCGGCGACAGCAGATCCACCTCGTTGCGCGCCTCGTCGATGCGGTTGTCTTCGAGCAGCAGCTCGATGCGGTCCATACGCGCTTCGTCGAAACCCGGGTCGTAGGCGAGGGCGGCTTGCAGCGCGTCGTACGCATCGTCACGGCGGCCTTCGGCCAACGCGGTCTGCGCTTCGAGGCGCGCCGCATCCGCGCCTTGCGGCACGAGCCGCTCGATAAACTCGCGCAACTGACCTTCAGGCAACACGCCGATGAACTGATCGACCGGCCGGCCGTCGGCAAAGGCGATTACGTGCGGAATGCTGCGCACCTGGAAGTGCGCGGCCAGTTCCTGATTTTCGTCCACGTTGACCTTCACCAGTTTCCATTTGCCGGCCGCTTCGGCTTCGAGCTTTTCGAGCATCGGGCCGAGGCTCTTGCAGGGGCCGCACCACGGCGCCCAGAAATCGACCAGCACGGGGGCCAGTGTCGACGCCGTGATGACGTCCTGTTCAAAAGTGGCCAGAGTGGTGTCCATTGCGTCCTCGTCGATAAAACGGTTTGTGATTAATTGGGGCCGAACAGCGCGGATTCAATCCGGCCGGCGCCGGCTTGCGTCAGCCGGCGGCGCTCATTTGCGCTCATTTGCGCTCATTTGCGTTCCGGCAGCGGAATCCATTCGGTTTCACCCGGCACCGTGCCCATCTCCTGATGAGTCCACGCGAGTTTCGCGGCCTCAATCTTTGCGCGCGAACTGGCGACGAAATTCCATTCGATGAAGCGCTCGCCGTCCAGCTTCTCGCCACCGAGCAGCATGACGCGCGCGCCGTGCGTGCTGGCGAGCGTGACGGTTTCGTCGAGCGCGAGCACTGCCATCTGACCGGCTTCGAGCGGCTCGCCGTCGATCTCCAGATCGCCATCCACGAGATAGACGCCGCGTTCCTCGTGCTCCGGTTCGAGCGCGAAGGCGCCGCCCGGCGCGAATTCCGCGGCGACGTACAGCGTGCCCGAAAACGTCCTGACCGGCGACTCCACGCCGAAGGCCGTGCCCGCGATCACCCGCAGCGATACGCCGTTGCGCTCGACGAGCGGCAGCGTGTCGGCGGCGTGATGCGCGAACGACGGCTCGATCTCTTCGTCCGCGAGCGGCAGCGCGACCCAGGTCTGGATGCCGTGCATCGTCACGCCGCTCGCGCGGTCTTCGGCGGGCGTGCGCTCGGAATGGACGATGCCGCGCCCCGCGGTCATCCAGTTGACGTCGCCGGGGACGATTTTCTGCTCGGAGCCGAGGCTGTCGCGATGCATGATCGCGCCTTCGAACAGATAGGTGACGGTGGCCAGACCGATGTGCGGATGTGGGCGCACGTCGAGGCCGACGCCCGGTTCGAGCGTCGCCGGGCCCATGTGGTCGAAGAAAATGAACGGGCCGATCAGGCGCGCTGCCATGGCGGGCAGCACGCGCCGCACCGTCAGACTACCGACGTCGCGCAGATGCGGTTTGAGGACTGCTTTGATCGAGGAGGTCATGGGCGGGCTCGGCTGAAATGGTCGGTGGGGATGGCTTAATGGACGATTCTACTGCGCAGCGCGCGATGCCGACGGTTCGTGGCACAGCGGCGCTGGGGGAACGCGTAGCGTGGGCGATCACGCCGCGCTGCCGGCTCCGCTAAACTCCCGGATTGGACAATCAATCGGAGACCGGGATGTCGCCCAGGGACTTGCTGCTCGCGCTGGTGGTGGTGCTCGCGTGGGGCGTCAATTTCGTCGTGATCAAGGTGGGCCTGCACGGGGTGCCGCCGATGCTGCTCGGCGCCTTGCGCTTCACGGTCGCGGCGGTGCCGGCGGTGTTCTTCGTCAAACGCCCGAACCTGCCGTGGTGCTGGCTGCTCGCATACGGCGCGACGATCTCGTTCGGGCAATTCGCTTTTCTGTTCTCGGCGATGTACGTCGGCATGCCGGCCGGGCTCGCTTCGCTGGTGCTGCAGGCCCAGGCGTTCTTCACGCTGATGTTCGCGGCGCTGTTCCTGCACGAGCGGTTTCGTTTGCCGAACGTCGCGGGTTTGCTGATCGCGGCGGGCGGGCTCGCGGTGATTGGCCTGCAAGGCGGCCATTCGATGAGCGTCGCCGGTTTCGTGCTGACGTTGTGCGCCGCGTGCATGTGGGCGCTCGGCAACATCGTCACGAAGAAAGTCGGCAAGGTCGATCTCGTCGGGCTGGTGGTGTGGGGCAGTCTGATCCCGCCGCTGCCGTTCTTCGCCGCGTCGTATCTGTTCGAGGGGCCGCAGAAGATGGCCGCGGCACTGACGGGCATCAGCGCGATGTCGATCTTCGCGATCGTGTATCTCGCCTTCATCGCGACGTTGCTCGGTTATGGCTTGTGGAGCCGCCTGCTGTCGCGCTATCCGGCAAGCCAGGTCGCGCCGTTTTCGTTGCTGGTGCCGATCGTCGGGCTGGCGTCGGCGTCGCTGCTGCTCGATGAGCAATTGACCATGGCGCAAATCGGCGGCGCGCTGCTGGTGATGGCGGGCCTCGCCGTGAACGTGTTCGGCGGCTGGGTCGTGCAGCGGTTGACGCCGGCGCGTTGAGCCTGCCAAGCGCCGCTCGTGCGCGCGAACGCATCAGGAACAACGGCCGCGTCGAGCGGCCGTTGTTCATTGCGTGGCGGCACGCCAATGCATCACGTCATGCGGTTTTTTGCCAGCGGCGGGTTCGCCGCGAAATAGCGCTTGATGCCGGTCAGGATCGCGTCGGCCATCTTCTCGCGATACGCGTCGTCGTTCAGACGGCGCTCCTCGTCCGGGTTGCTGATGAACGCGGTCTCGACGAGGATCGACGGAATGTCCGGCGCCTTCAGCACGGCGAACCCCGCCTGTTCGACCGAGCCCTTGTGCAGCTTGTTGATCCCGCCGATTTCCTTCAGCACGAAGTTGCCGTAGCGCATCGAATCGCGAATCTGCGCGGTGGTCGACATATCGAACAGTGCACGGTTGACGGTGGCGTCGGCGGACTTGATGTTGATCCCGCCGATCTGATCCGACGAGTTCTCCTTGTTCGCCATCCAGCGCGCCGCGGCGCTCGACGCGCCATGTTCGGACAGCGCGAACACCGACGAGCCCTTCGCCTCCGGCGTGGTGAACGCGTCCGCGTGGATCGACACGAACAGGTCCGCGCCGACGCGCCGCGCTTTTTGCACGCGCACGTTCAGCGGCACGAAGAAGTCGGCGTCGCGCGTCATCATGGCGCGCATGTTCGGCTGCGCGTCGATCTTCGCGCGCAGCTTTTTCGCGATGTCGAGCGCGACGTGCTTCTCGTAGGTGCCCGAGCCGCCGATCGCACCCGGGTCTTCGCCGCCATGACCCGGGTCGATGGCGACCGTCAGCAGACGCACCGTGTTGCTCTTGCCGGATTTGGGCGTGCTGAACGCGTAGGTGTCGCCGCCGTCCGTATCGTCGCTGTCCTGGCTGCGCGCGCTATTGCCGCTGTTGCCGCCTTTGTTGTTGCGCGCAATCGCGGCGGGCGGCGAGAGCGGGGCGAGCGGCGCGGCCGGCTTGCCCGCGATGATCGGCGCGGTAGGCGCGGGGGTGACGTGCACGGACGGACGCGGCGCATTCGGCGCAGTGTTGCCGCCGCCGTTCTGCGCATAGCGCTCGAAGAATGCTTCGCTGTTGTCGGCGGTGGGCGGCGTGCCGGGGCCGCTCAGCGTGGCGGGCGGCACGCCGTTCTCTTCGTTCAGCGTCTGCTGCTTGTGCTCGGTCTGCGCGAGCAGGTCCATCAGCGGATCGGGCGCGACCGCCGGATAGAGGTCGAACACCAGCCGGTACTTGTACGCGCCGACCGGCGGCAGCGTGAATACCTGCGGCTTCACCGAACCCTTCAGGTCGAACACCATGCGCACCACGTGCGGCTGATATTGCCCGACCCGCACCGACGAAATCTGCGGATCGTTCGGCGTGATCTTCGAGACGAGATCCTTGAGCGCCTGATCGAGATCGAGGCCGCTCAGATCGACCACCAGCCGGTCCGGTCCTTGCAACAATTGCTGTGCGTTCTGCAACGGCTGATCGGATTCGATCGTCACGCGCGTATAGTCGCGCGCGGGCCAGACGCGCACGCCGAGCACCGAACTGGCCATGGCCAGACGCGGCGCGACGAGGCCGAGCACGAGCGTGGAGGCGCCCGCCCGCAGAATCTGCCGGCGCCGCCAGTTATGCGTTGCGGTGGCCGCCGATTCGATCGAGCGGAACGGTTTGATCAACATCTTTCGAGACATGCCTTTCCTGATTCGCTGTATGCCCGTGCGACGAGCACGCGGCCGTCGCCGTCGCTGTCGAGGTCGAGCGAGAAGACGAGATCCGGCACGCCGAGAAGACGCCCTGCGCGTTGCGGCCATTCGACGAGGCAGACCGCGCCGCTGTCGAAGTATTCGCGAAAGCCCGCGTCGGCCCATTCGGCCGGGTCGGTGAATCTGTAAAGATCGAAGTGATAGAGCGCGAGTTCCCCGAGTTCGCCTCGTTCACCTTGCCGTGGTTCGAGCACGTAAGGTTCGACGAGCGTGTAAGTGGGACTGCGCACGCGGCCGGTGTGGCCGAGGCCGCGCAAGGTCGCGCGCACGAGCGTGGTCTTGCCCGCGCCAAGGTCGCCGACGAGTTGCACCTGCAGTCCGTGGAACGCGTTGCCACGTTGGGCGATCGTTGCGCGCACGCTTTCGATCGCCTGCGCGAAGCGCTCGCCGAAGGCGAGCGTGGCGGCTTCGTCCGCGAGCGCGAAGACGCGTTCGAGCAGGACGGCGGCGGGCGGTTGAATCGCGTGATCGGAGTTGGCAGGCATTCTCGTAAAATGGCGTGATGAACCGAAGTCCGGAGTCCCCTGTTTCCAGCACGCCCGCGTCCGTCGACGCCGCGCGTGCCGTGCGTCATTTCGATGAAGCGGCGCTGAATGCGCTCGCGCTGAACATCAAAAGCTGGGGCCGTGAATTGGGTTTCGGGGCGATCGGCATTAGCGACACCGACCTCTCCTCTGCCGAAGCGCCGCTTGCAGCGTGGCTGGAAGCGGGGTGCCACGGCGAGATGGATTATATGGCGAAACACGGGACGAAACGCGCGCGCCCGGCCGAGCTTGTGGCCGGCACGCGACGCGTGATTACCGCGCGTATCGCCTATTTGCCTTTCGACACGCTGAGCGGCAACGCGAACCAGACCACCACGCAGGAAGGGCCGCTAGCACGCGAGTGGCGCGCAGCGGAGCAGGCGCGGCTCGCGGACCCGTCGGCGGCGGTGGTGTCGATCTATGCGCGCGGCCGCGACTATCACAAGGTGATGCGTAACCGTCTGCAACATCTGGCCGAGAAAATCGAAGCCGAGATCGGCGCGTTCGGCTACCGCGTATTTACCGATTCGGCGCCGGTGTTGGAAGTAGAACTTGCGCAGAAGGCGGGCATCGGCTGGCGCGGCAAGCACACGCTGCTGTTGCAACGCGACGCCGGATCGCTGTTTTTCCTCGGGGAAATCTATGTCGACGTGCCTTTGCCGACCGATGCCGAAACCTTGCCCGAGATCGCGCCGGAAACGCCGGGCTCGCATTGCGGCAGTTGCACGCGCTGCATCGGCGCATGTCCGACCGGGGCGATCGTCGCGCCTTACAAGGTCGATGCGCGCCTGTGCATCTCGTATCTCACGATTGAACTCAAAGGCAGTATTCCCCTGGACATGCGGCCGCTGATCGGCAATCGTGTGTATGGCTGCGACGATTGCCAGCTCGCGTGTCCATGGAACAAGTTCGCGCAGGCTGCGCCGGTCGCCGATTTCGATGTGCGGCATGGGCTCGATCGCGCGTCGCTGGTCGAGCTGTTCGCGTGGAGCGCGGACGAGTTCGATACGCGCATGCAGGGCAGCGCGATTCGCCGCATCGGCTACGAGAGCTGGCTGCGTAATCTCGCGGTGGGGATGGGTAATGCGCTCAGAGCGTCTGCGGGAAGTTTGAATGGTGCGGCGCGCGAGGCGATCGTGCAGGCACTGCGGCAGCGCGCCGACGACCCTTCCGCCGTGGTGCGCGAGCACGTGGAGTGGGCGTTGGAAGCGGCGTAGAGTAGCGGCAGTTCATTCAGCGGATGTTTTTGTACGGCGCGGTTTGCGCATAGGGTTCGCGTAGAGCGCCTGCACATCCATGCAGGTTGCTACGTGGCCGTTGCAAGCCAGTGCGCCGCGTCTGTCAGGAGCAGGCAATCATGTTCAACGCAGTGATCGATGCACCGTTCGGCAAGGTCGGCATTCGTGTCGAAGGCGAGGCCGTGCGCGCGATCGTCTATCTGCCGGATTCGGTGCAGAGCGTCACGCCCGACACGCCGTTGGCGCGGCAAGCGGTCGAGCAGATCGAACGATATTTCGAGCAGCCGTCCGCGCGGTTCGAGTTGCCGCTGGCGTCCGTCGGCACCGCGTTTCAGCGGCGGGTGTGGCAGGCGCTCTGCGAGATTCCGCCCGGCGTCGTGCTGACCTACGGACAGTTGGCGAGGCAGTTGGGCAGCGTGCCGCGCGCGGTCGGCCAGGCTTGCGGCGCGAATGACTTTCCGATTGTGATTCCGTGTCATCGCGTCGTGAGTTCGAGCGGTATCGGCGGCTTCGCGCATCACGCCGAAGAGGGCTTCTTTCGCAACGTCAAGCGCTGGCTGCTGGCGCATGAGGGCATTCCGTACGCATGAGCGACATCACCGCAGACGGCGCGAGCGTCGTGTCACCTTCATCCGCTTCATCGCCGGAGCTGCTCGCGAGCCTCGCGTCGATCGACGTGTTCTGCGACGCGCTGTGGCTCGAGCACGGCCTGTCGCGCAACACGCTCGATGCGTACCGCCGCGACCTGCGGCTGTTCTCAGAATGGCTCGCGGCGAGCCGCAACATGTCGCTCGATACAGTCGGCGAAGCCGACCTCAACGCGTACAGCGCCGCGCGCCAGCACGACAAATCGACCTCGGCGAACCGGCGTCTTTCGGTGTTTCGCCGCTACTACGCGTGGGCGGTGCGCGAGCATCGCGCGACGGTCGATCCGACACTGCGCATCCGTTCGGCGCAGCAGCCGCCGCGTTTTCCGTCGACGCTCACCGAAGCGCAAGTCGAAGCTTTGCTCGGCGCGCCCGACATCGGCACCGCGCTGGGCTTGCGCGATCGCACGATGCTGGAACTGATGTACGCGAGCGGTTTGCGCGTTACCGAACTCGTCACGCTGAAGACCGTGGAAGTGGGACTGAACGAAGGTGTGGTGCGCGTGATGGGCAAGGGCTCGAAGGAGCGCCTGATTCCGTTCGGTGAAGAGGCGCATGGGTGGATCGAGCGTTATCTGCGCGAGGCGCGCCCTGCGTTGCTCGGCGCGCGCGCCACCGATGCGCTGTTCGTCACGAGCCGTGCCGAAGGCATGACGCGCCAGCAGTTCTGGAACATCATCAAACGCCACGCGGCAGCGGCCGATGTGCACGCGCCGTTGTCGCCGCACACGTTGCGGCACGCGTTCGCGACGCACCTGCTCAATCACGGCGCCGACCTGCGCGTCGTGCAACTGCTGCTCGGCCATACCGATATCTCGACTACGCAGATCTATACCCACGTGGCCCGCGAACGGCTGAAGTCGCTGCATGCGCAGCATCATCCGCGAGGATGAGGCGCGCTTGCGTTCCGCGCGCGCGGCGCGTGCCGTTGGGCCTGCTTCAGACGAATTCGCGCAGCCGGTGTTTAAGGATCTTGCCGGTCGAAGCGGCCGGCAGCGCGGCGAGCACCTTCAATTCGGCGGGCCGCTTGTACGGCGCGAGACGCTCCCCGCACCACGCGATCAAGTCGGCGGGCGTCACGGTCGCGCCCGCCGTCAATTCGACGAACGCGATCACTTCCTCGTTGCCCTCGACCGCGCGTCCGATCACCGCCGACTGCACGACTTGCGGATGCGCATTCAACACATGCTCGACCTCGGCCGGATAGACGTTGAACCCCGAGCGGATGATCAACTCCTTGCTGCGCCCGACGATATGCAGCGCGCCGTCCGCGTCCTGGCGCGCGAGATCGCCGGTCTTGAGCCAGCCGTCCGCGGTCACGGCCGCGCGGGTTTGCTCCGGACTGCGGTAGTAGCCGAGCATCACGTTCGGCCCGCGCACCCATAGCTCGCCGATTTCTCCCGGCGCCGTGTCGGCACCGTCGAGTCCGACGAACTTCACCTCGACGCCCGGAATGACCTCGCCGACCGAGCAGTCGCTGCGCGGCGCGTCGAGCATCGTGTGCGATACCGTGGGGCTGCTCTCGGTCATGCCGTAGCCGTTGTGCAGCGGCAGACCGTAGACGGCTTCGACCTGCGCCTTGAGCGCGGCGTCGAGCGGCGAGCCGCCCGAGTAGGCAAAGCGCAGGTGCGGCGCGGACCACGGAAGGCCGCGCGTCTGCAGATGTTCGAGCAGTTTCGCGTGCATGGCCGGCACGCCCTGGAAGATCGACACGCGTTCGTCGGCGAGGGCGCGGCGCACGGCTTCCGGCGCGAAGCGCGGCGCGAGCCGCAAGGTCGCGCCGGCGTGCAGGCTGCCCAGGCACACCGACGCGAAGCCGTACACGTGCGAGATCGGCAGCACGGCATAGACGACGTCGCCGGGACCGACCTTGCGCAGGCGGCTCGACACCGCGGCGATGTACAGCAGATTGCGATGTGACAGCATCACGCCTTTTGGCGCGCCGGTGGTGCCGGTGGTGTAGATCAGCGCGGCGCATTGGCGGTGGTTGGCGGCTTCGACCGGTTCGGCTAGCGCCGTGCTGTCCACGGTGTACGACCACGCGCCGATGTCCGGCGTGATAGCCGGCGCTGCCGTCGCCTGGTGGCGCAGCGCGTGCTGTTGGGCATCACCGGATTCCACCGCGTACGCGACCACGCGAGGTTGTGCGTGCGCGCGGATAGCGTCGAGTTCGGCTGCGGACAGGCGGGCGTTCGACACCAGCGCCCACGCGTCGAGCCGCGCGGTCGCGAACAACAGCACGATCTGCGCGATGCTGTTTTCCGCGACGATCATCACGCGGTCGCCGCCACGCACGCCCCATGCGCGCAGCAGGGCCGTCACGGCGTCGACGGCTTGCAGCAGTTGCGCGCTGGTCAACTGGCGCGCGTCCTCGATCAAGGCGATGTGCTGCGGATCGCGCGCGGCGGCGAGCGCCGGAATCTCGGCGATGCGCGCCGGCAGCGCGGCGAGCAGGGCGGGGATGTCGATTGTGGAACGGGTGGATGAGTCGAGATTCAATGGTGTCTCCTGTGTCGACCGGAGTTAGCGCTTTAGCGCTTACTCCGGTCCCATGCCTACGGCGGTCGACCGGAGTCAGCGCTTTAGCGCTTACTCCGATCCCATGCCAACGGCGGTCGACCGGAGTCAGCGCTTTAGCGCTTACTCCGGTCCCATGCCAACGGCGGTCGACCGGAGTCAGCGCTTTAGCGCTTACTCCGGTCCCATGCCAACGGCGGTCGACCGGAGTCAGCGCTTTTTCGAACGATCGTGCCACACCCGCATGGACCGCACAATCGGCCGTTCGGCAAATAGCCGATGTGCAAACTCGCCATTACAATGCGCCGATGAGCAAATCCAGACACGTCTCCGAAACGCCGGCCACGCAGTTTCTGCGCCGCCATGGCGTCACGTTCGGCGAGCATCCTTACGATTACGTCGAGCACGGCGGCACCGGCGAGTCGGCGCGCCAGCTCGGCGTGGACGAGCATCATGTCGTGAAGACCCTCGTGATGGAAGACGAACACGCGAAGCCGCTGATCGTGCTGATGCACGGCGACCGCACCGTCAGCACCAAAAACCTCGCCCGGCAGATCGGTGCAAAGCGCGTCGAGCCCTGCAAGCCCGAGGTGGCGAACCGGCATTCCGGCTATCTGATCGGCGGCACGTCGCCGTTCGGTACGCGCAAGCAGATGCCGGTCTACGTCGAGTCGAGCATTCTCGAAATGGACAGGATCTGGCTGAACGGCGGCCGGCGCGGCTTTCTGGTCAGCATCGAGCCGACGGTGCTGACCGATCTGCTGGCGGCGAAGGCGGTGCAGTGCGCGAGCGTCGATTGACGTTTGCGCGAATGTTTTCCGGGCGGCCGCGTTCGGTAGAATGTGCGCCGCTTTGTTCCGAGTTGCGTTCCCTGTTGCGGTTGGAGTATTGAGTTTCAGACCGCTGATCCTTATAAGAGTCCCAGATGCAAAACCTGATCGTTGCTGTCGTTGCCTATCTGATCGGTTCGGTGTCGTTCGCCGTGATCGTGAGCGCCGCAATGGGCCTCGACGACCCGCGCTCATACGGCTCGGGCAACCCCGGCGCCACCAACGTGCTGCGCAGCGGCAGCAAGAAGGCGGCGATTCTCACGCTGATCGGCGATGCCTTCAAGGGCTGGCTGCCGGTGTGGTTCGTCGTGCACTTCGGCGCGCGCTACGGGCTGGACGGGACGTCGGTGGCGATTGCGTCGGTCGCGGTGTTTCTCGGCCACCTGTATCCGGTGTTCTTCCGCTTCAAGGGTGGCAAGGGTGTGGCGACCGCAGCGGGCGTGCTGCTCGCGATCAATCCGACGCTCGGTATCGCGACCCTGCTGACGTGGCTGATCGTTGCGTTCTTTACGCGTTATTCCTCGCTGGCGGCGCTGGCCGCTGCGGTGTTCGCGCCGCTTTTTTACGCGTTTCTGTTCGGGCCGCGCGTGATCGCGCTGGCGATCGTCGTGATGAGTTCGCTGCTGGTGTGGCGCCATCGCGGCAACATCGCCAAGCTGATGCGCGGGCAGGAAAGCCGCATCGGGGATAAAAAGAAGGCGGCTACGCCGGCGGCGGGTAACGACCTTTGAGGATGGATGGGGCGTGCATGCCGCACGAGTTGCGCGCCGATTGATCGCGCAAGCCGTCTCATCTGGACTGCCCGCAGACCGGCCGTTGCTGCTGCCCGGGCGGTATGGCGGTGATACGGGATTTCATTCGGGTTGCTCGCTGACTCCACCCAGGCCGTGCGCTGCGAACGCGAAACCAGGCGCGACCGGCTAGCCGGCAAGTTACGAGTTCGTGTTGGGCGGCGCACGGGTAAGGCGACCCCGGTGTGGAGGGCTCGCAAGCCCTGCGCGGGGGCACGCCTCGCGCTTGCCCGTTGCCCGTCGTCCGTTCTTCACCCCTGGGGCATAGCCGCGCCCCCTAAGCCTCAGTCCCGGAAGTTATTGAAGTCGAGCGGCGTATCGGTCACGTCCTTGCGCAGCATCGCAATCACGCTTTGCAGATCGTCGCGCTTGCCGCCGGTGATGCGCACCGCGTCGCCCTGAATGCTCGCCTGGACCTTGATCTTGCTGTCCTTCACGAGACGCACGATTTTCTTCGACAGATCGCCCGAGACGCCCTTCTTGATCTTGATGACCTGCTTGACCTTGTCGCCGCCGATCTTCTCGATCTTGCCGTAGTCGAGAAAGCGCACGTCCACGTTGCGCTTGGCCATTTTCGACAGCAGTACGTCCTTTACCTGGCCGAGCTTGAAGTCGTCGTCGGCGTAGGCGGTGATTTCGTTTTCCTTATGTTCGACGCGCGCGTCCGACCCTTTGAAGTCGAAGCGCGTGGAAATTTCCTTGTTGGACTGTTCGATCGCGTTCTTGACTTCGATCATGTTCGCTTCGCAGACGACGTCAAACGATGGCATTGCATTCTCCCAATAGTGCTGCGGTGCGTGACGCGGCCGGTCGGCTGCGCACGGGCACTCGCTATAATCACGAACCGGACGTCATTTTACCGACGCCACTCCCTTTTGCCCAAGGCCGCCGCGCATTGTCGCGCGGCCGGGCGCGATCTGGTCTCTTTCGCTGTTTCATTCTCCTCGATTCCGATGTCCCACTCCGATTCCGCCGCGTTCATTGCCGGCTATCCGCTGAAGGCGCACAACACCTTTGGTTTCGATGTCCGCGCGCAGTTTGCATGCCGCATCGAGCGCGACGCGCAATTGATGGCCGCGGTGCGCGATGCCCGCGCGACGGGGCTGCCGCGGCTTGTGCTGGGCGGCGGCAGCAACGTCGTGCTGACCGGCGACTTCCCCGGCCTGGTGCTGCTGGTGGCATTGCGGGGCCGCCGCGTCGTGCGCGAGGACGATGACGCATGGTACGTTGAGGCGGCCGGCGGCGAACCGTGGCACGAGTTCGTCGCATGGACTTTGTCGCAGGGATTGCCGGGGCTGGAGAATCTCGCTCTGATTCCGGGCACGGTCGGCGCGGCGCCGATTCAGAATATCGGCGCCTATGGATTGGAAATGTGCGAGCGGTTCGCCTCGCTGCGGGCCGTGGAGCTGGCAACGGGCGACGTCGTCGAATTCGATGCCGAGGCCTGTGGGTTCGGCTATCGCGACAGCTTCTTCAAGCGGGAAGGGCGTGACCGGTTCGTGATCACGTCGGTGACGTTCCGCTTGCCGAAGGTCTGGCAGCCGCGCGCCGGTTACGCGGATCTGGCGCGTGAGTTGGCCGCGGGCTCTGATCATGCCAATGGCGGTGACAGGCCGCCGACCGCGCGGGCCATCTTCGATGCGGTGGTGGCGGTGCGGCGCGCGAAGCTGCCCGATCCGCTGGAACTCGGCAACGCCGGGAGTTTCTTCAAGAATCCGGTGGTCGACGCGGCGCAGTTCGACGCGTTGAAGAGCCGGGAGCCGGATGTCGTGTCCTATCTTCAGGCGGATGGGCGGGTGAAGCTCGCGGCGGGCTGGTTGATCGACCGATGCGGCTGGAAAGGCCGTGCGATGGGCGCGGCGGCCGTGCATGAGCGGCAGGCGCTGGTGCTCGTGAATCGTGGCGGCGCGAGCGGCGCGGAGGTGTTGGCGCTTGCCGATGCGATTCAGCGGGACGTGCTGGAGCGATTCGGTGTGGAGTTGGAAGCGGAGCCGGTTTGTTTGTGACGCGACGGGCGCGGGTGGCGGCCGACTGAGTTTGAGGCGCCGAAGTCTTGCTGCCAGCGCTCTCAGAAGTGCTTCAACGGTGCGCTGGGCGCGTTGTGACTGGTTAGGCGGAACGCTGAAATGAAAAAAGCGCCGGGAGTTCTCTCCCGGCGCTTTTTTTTATCGTCTGCGTTTGGATCGGGCCGCGCCTTCAGCGCTTGACTTCGCTCGCGCGAAATTAGCCTTCACCGAAACGCCCACCCTCAGTCACGCTGACGGCGCGCATTTTCCGCAATCCGCATACGCAGTGCATTCAGCTTGATGAAGCCGCCGGCGTCCGCTTGGTTGTATGCGCCGCCGTCGTCGTCAAACGTGGCGATGGTCTTGTCGAACAGCGTTTCCTTCGAATCGCGCGCGACCACCGAGACGCTGCCCTTGTACAGCTTCACACGCACCCAGCCGTTCACCTTTTCCTGCGTGTGGTCGATCAGCACCTGGAGCGCGCGGCGCTCCGGGCTCCACCAGTAGCCGTTATAAATCAGCGATGCGTAGCGGGCCATCAGGTCGTCTTTCAGGTGAGCGACTTCACGGTCGAGCGTGATCGACTCGATGCCGCGGTGCGCTTTCAGCATGATCGTGCCGCCCGGCGTTTCATAGCAGCCGCGCGATTTCATGCCGACGTAACGGTTTTCCACCAGATCCAGACGGCCGATGCCGTGCTTGCCGCCCAGGCGGTTCAGTTCGGTCAGCATTTCCGCGGCCGACAGACGTTTGCCGTTGATCGCGACCGGGTCGCCGTGCTCGTACTCGATGTCGAGGTATTCGGCCTCGTCCGGCGCCTGTTCCGGCGACACGGTCCAGCGCCACATATCGGCTTCGGCTTCCGCCTTCGGGTCTTCCAGGTGACGGCCTTCGAACGAGATGTGCAGCAGGTTCGCATCCATCGAATACGGCGCGCCGCCTTGCTTGTGCTTCATTTCGATCGGAATGCCGGCTTTTTCCGCGTACGCGAGGAGCTTTTCGCGCGACAACAGGTCCCATTCACGCCACGGTGCGATGACCTTGATCCCTGGTTCCAGCGCGTAGTAACCGAGTTCGAAGCGAACCTGGTCGTTACCCTTGCCAGTGGCGCCGTGCGACACCGCCTGCGCGCCGGTGGCGCGGGCGATTTCGATCTGACGCTTGGCGATCAGCGGACGTGCGATCGACGTGCCCAGCAGGTACTCGCCTTCATAGATCGTGTTGGCGCGGAACATCGGGAACACGAAGTCGCGCACGAATTCTTCGCGCAGGTCTTCGATGAAAATGTTTTCCTGCTTGATGCCGAGCTGCAGGGCCTTCTTGCGCGCCGGCTCCAGCTCTTCGCCCTGGCCGATGTCGGCCGTGAACGTGACGACTTCGGCGTCGTAATTGTCCTGCAACCACTTCAGGATGACGGAGGTGTCGAGGCCGCCCGAATAGGCGAGCACGACTTTCTTGATATCGCTCATGGTGAACTCGTAGCTGGAAAAAGCGGGAAAACAAGGCGCGCCGGCGGTTCCGGAGCGCGGAAAACCACTATTTTGACACTAAACCGCCGGACGCCCGCGTTTTTGGAGCAGTGCGCTGATGCAGCCGGGTCGCGTTACAACCGTGGACGCCGGCCCGATGCGCAGCGCCGACGTGGACGCCTTGCCTCGTAGTCAAGGCCCCGTCGCGCTTTACGCAGATTTCACGCGGGTGCTGCAGGGAGTGAAAAAGCTCGCTCAGTGATTCAGCTTGCCGAGCAGCAGATATTCCAGCAATGCCTTTTGCACGTGCAGGCGATTTTCCGCCTCGTCCCACACGACACTTTGCGGGCCGTCGATCACTTCCGCGCTGACTTCCTCGCCGCGGTGGGCGGGCAGGCAGTGCATGAAGAGCGCGTCCGGGTTGGCGCGCGCCATCATTTCGGCGTCGACGCACCAGTCCGCGAAGGCTTTCTTGCGTGCTTCGTTTTCGGCTTCGAAGCCCATGCTGGTCCAGACATCGGTGGTGACGAGATCGGCGCCCGCGCAGGCTTCGTTCGGGTCGTCGAATTCTTCGTAGAACGGCGCGCTTTCGGCGGCGACCATCGCGCGGTCGAGCTTGTAGCCCGGCGGCGTGGATAGCCGCAGCTTGAAGCCGAGAATCTGCGCGGCTTCGATCCACGTGTACAGCATGTTGTTGGCGTCGCCGACCCACGCAACCGTCTTGCCGCGAATCGGGCCGCGATGCTCGAAGTACGTGAAGATGTCGGCCAGCACCTGGCAGGGGTGGTATTCGTTGGTCAAGCCGTTGATCACCGGCACGCGGGAATTTTCCGCAAAGCGCTGGATGATGTCCTGGCCGAACGTGCGGATCATGATGATGTCGACCATGCGCGAAATCACTTGCGCAGCGTCTTCGATCGGCTCGCCGCGGCCGAGCTGCGTGTCGCGCGTGCTCATGAAGACGGCGTGACCGCCCAGTTGGAAGATGCCGGCTTCGAACGACAGGCGGGTGCGTGTCGAATTTTTTTCGAAGATCATGGCCAGCGTGCGATCGTGCAGCGGGTGGTAGGTCTCGTAGTTCTTGAATTTGCGTTTCAGAATGCGCGCGCGTTCCAGCACGTACTCGTAGTCTTCCAGCGAGAAATCCTTGAACTGCAGGTAGTGGCGAATTTTCTTGGCGGTCATGAAACAAATACGGCGGACTCACCCGGCAGGATTGCCGGACGGCGCCGCCGTCGTTTGTGGTAACCCAATGCAGCATAAAGGATTTCGCCCCGTTTGACGAGTCGGCCAAAGGGCCAAGAAAGCTGTCTGAAAGCGTCGCACCTCTGTCGGACGAGGCTTGTGTGCGCTGCGGAAAAAGGTCCGCTGCGCTATAATTTGGCGGTTCTCCCAAAGCCCGGCAGGTCGGAATCCGGCCTGCGGGACACGGCTCGCGCGGTTCGGAAAGCCTGCTCGCGGTGCGCCGTCATGACAAGCGACGAGGCTGCCCCGGCGGCCCGTGGCGGTTTCTGGTGGCGCGGCTCGCCATCGCGGCGTACAGCCGCGAATTCAGGCATTCGAAGCCGGCGCGTGCCGTCGGCTTTGCCGTCATCACGCTGGGCAGTTACACAGGTATTCCTACATGGCCGAAGCAGCTCCAACCGAATTTTTCATTCAGGGCATTACGTCGACCGGAAAGCGATTCCGGCCGAGCGACTGGTCGGAGCGGCTCGCCGGTGTAATGGCATGTTTTGGGCCGGGAGCGAAGAAGGGGCCGAACGCCTATATGCAGTACTCGCTGTACGTGCGGCCGACCATGATCGGCGATCTCAAATGCGTGATTCTCGATTCGCGCCTGCGCGACATCGAACCGATGGCCTTCGATTTCGTGCTCAACTTCGCAAAAGACAACGACCTCGTCGTGACCGAGGCGTGTGAGTTGCAACTCGAGCACGCTGCTGTGCCGCAAGCCAAAAGGCATGCTATATAACGCAGGCCGCGCCGGATCTGCAAAAGCAAAAAAACCCGCATTAGCGGGGTTTTTTGTGCGTGATGCCGGGGCGGCAGGCCGGTCCGTCAATCACGAGCGCGCCGCGCTAAACCGTTGCGGCACTGTGCGAATCGGTCTGTTTCAAGCAAAAAAGCCCGCCGAGGCGGGCCTTTCTGTGCAGCGGAAACAGGAGGTAGCCCACCGAAGCGGGCTGACCGGAATTACTGCGCTGCGGACGCTTGCAGGCCCTTGATGGCTGCAGCGAGACGGCTCTTATGGCGAGCAGCCTTGTTCTTGTGAACGATGTTCTTGTCGGCGATGATGTCGATGGTCTTCGACGATGCCTGGAAGATTTCAGCGGCCTTGGCCTTGTCGCCGGCGTCGATCGCCTTGCGAACAGCCTTGATAGCCGTGCGGAACTTCGAGCGCAGTGCCGAGTTGTGCGAGTTTGCCTTGGCGGCCTGGCGGGCGCGCTTGCGTGCTTGTGCGGAGTTAGCCATGACGGTTCCTTATCCTGTTCCTGTTTCCAGTACCTGACCTTCAAGTGGTGAGGTGCTGCTTTTAGATCCGAACTCTTGGAAGCGATTGCCCAAGAGCGCAAAAAGTGTCGAAAAAATCGATCGAACTACGCGAAGGCGGGCCTGTATTTCCGGCGATTCGAGGACGTAGCCAGGCGGCGCGGAGCCGGCCTAGCCGTTGTCCCGGAGCGCGTCCGAAAACTGAGCGAGCTTCGAAACCAGAGATTATAGCAACAAAATCAGGCACGTGGCAACGGGAACGCGTGAGCGCGCCGCGTGGGCCTGTCGCGGGAAGGCTCGCGTCCTTCGGCGGGCATGGGGTGGCGAAAGTGGCGCGGCCGGGGCGACGCGAGTCCGGAACGCGCCTTCCGGCGCACGTTTCGTGACGCACGGCACGGCCCGACGCGCCGCAAAAAAATGCGCCGATCAGCCGATCGGATCGAACGTCTGCGTAGCAAATCGGTCCGAATCGCGTTCCGGCTCGTCGTCCGCACTTGCGGCACCCGTATAATAAGCGCCCCATGAATCTAATCCGAGCCCTGCTGACGGTCAGCGGCTTCACGCTGCTGTCGCGCGTGACCGGACTGGCCCGCGAAACGCTGATCGCTCGCGCGTTCGGCGCCAGTCAATACACTGACGCGTTCTACGTCGCCTTCCGTATCCCCAATCTGCTGCGCCGCATTTCCGCCGAAGGCGCGTTCTCGCAGGCCTTCGTGCCGATTCTCGCCGAGTTCAAGAACCAGCAGGGCCACGACGCCACCAAAGCGCTCGTCGACGCCACCTCGACCGTGCTCGCATGGGCGCTGGCGGTGCTGTCGCTGATCGGCGTGGCGGGCGCGTCGGGCGTGGTGTACGTCGTCGCTTCGGGCCTCGCGCACGAGGGCCAGGCGTACGCGCTCGCGGTCACGATGACGCGCATCATGTTTCCGTACATCATTTTCATCTCGCTGACCTCGCTGGCGTCGAGCGTACTGAATACGTACAAGAACTTCTCGCTGCCCGCATTCGCGCCGGTGTTGCTGAACGTGGCATTCATCGTCGCGGCGGTGTTCGTCGCGCCGCGTCTGCAAACGCCGGTCTATGCGCTCGCGTGGGCGGTGATCGCCGGCGGCATCCTGCAGTTCATCGTACAACTGCCGGGGCTGAAAAAGATCGACATGGTGCCGCGCATCAGCCTCAATCCGTTGCGCGCGCTCGCGCATCGCGGCGTGAAGCGGGTGCTGTCGAAGATGGTGCCGGCGATGTTCGCCGTGTCGGTCGCGCAGATCAGCCTCATCATCAATACGAATATCGCGTCGCGCATTGGGCCGGGCGCGGTGTCGTGGATCAACTACGCCGATCGGCTGATGGAATTTCCGACCGCGCTGCTCGGCGTCGCGCTGGGCACGATCCTGCTGCCGAGCCTCTCGAAGGCGCACGTCGATGCCGACGCCCATGAATATTCGTCGCTGCTCGACTGGGGTTTGCGCGTTACGTTCCTGCTGGCCGCGCCGAGCGCGGTCGCGCTGTTCTTCTTCGCGCAGCCGCTGACCGCCGTCCTGTTCAACTACGGCAAGTTCGACGGCCACTCGGTCGTGATGGTGAGCCGCGCGCTGGCCGCCTATGGCGTCGGCCTGATCGGTCTGATCCTGATCAAGATTCTCGCGCCCGGCTTCTACGCGAAGCAGGACATCAAGACGCCGGTCAAGATCGGCGTCGGCGTGCTGATCGCCACGCAGTTGAGCAACTACGTGTTCGTGCCGCTTTTCTCGCATGCAGGCCTTACGCTGAGCGTCGGGCTCGGCGCTTGCGTCAATGCGTTGCTGCTGTTTGTCGGTCTGCGCAAGCGCGGCATTTATATGCCCTCAGGTGGCTGGCTCAAATTTTTCGTACAGTTGTTCGGCGCCTGTCTGGTGCTGGCCGGCACGATGCGCTGGCTGGCGATCAACTTCGACTGGATCGCCATGCATGACCGGCCGGTCGACCGGATGGTGCTGTTGGGCGCGTGCCTCGTGCTGTTCGCCGCGCTATATTTCGGTATGCTTTGGCTGATGGGCTTCAAGTACGCGTATTTCAAAAGGCGAGTGAAGTGATCACGATGACGCGGGTTCTCGACTATTTCAGCACGCTCGTCGCCGAAGACGACAGTCTCCCACTGACCGAGGCGGCGCTCTCCCTCGCGCAGGACGCTTACCCCGATCTCGATCTGCAAGCCACGCTGGCCGAGATCGACGAACTGGTGGTGCGCCTGCAGCGCCGCATGCCGGCCGACGCCGACATCAAACAAAAGCTCGGCATTCTGAACCGGTTCTTCTTCCGGGAGCTCGGCTTTGCCGCCAACCTCAACGATTATTACGATCCCGACAACAGCTATCTGAACGCGGTGCTCAAGCGCCGCCGCGGCATTCCGATTTCGCTCGCGGTGCTGTATCTGGAGATGGCCGAGCAGATCGGCATCCCGGCGCGCGGCGTGGCCTTTCCGGGGCACTTCCTGCTGCGCGTGACGACGCCCGATGGCGAACAGATGCTCGATCCGACCACCGGCCAGTCGCTGACCGAAACGCAGATGGTCGAGATGCTCGAGCCGTATGTGGCGTCGGCGGGCGAGTCGGTGAGCCGGGCGCTGCGCATGCTGCTGCAGCCGGCGACGCGCCGCGAGATCATCGCGCGGATGCTGCGCAATCTGAAGTCCACCTACCTTCAAACTGAGCGCTGGCAGCGCCTGTTGGCGGTGCAGCAGCGTCTCGTGATCCTGCTGCCGGACAACATCGAAGAGGTGCGCGATCGCGGCTTCGCGTACGCGCGGCTCGATTACCTGCGCCCCGCGCTCGAAGACCTCGAAAGCTATCTGGGCGACCGGCCGGATGCTGAGGACGCGACGGTGGTCGAGTCCCAGTTGCATGAGTTACGCCAACGTACCCAGCACGACGATCGCGAATAGCGCCCGGGGCTTTCCTGTGCGCCGCTTTAAAACAGAACGCCTGCACATGATTCATGTGCAGGCGTTTTTTTCGGGCATGCCGCATCAGGCGGCAGGTGGGCGCATCGTTACTTCGGCTGCATGCGGATGGCGCCGTCCAGACGAATCACTTCGCCGTTGAGCATTGGATTGTCGAAGATCTGTTTGGCCAGCATCGCGTATTCGGCCGGCTTGCCGAGGCGCGGCGGGAACGGGACCATCGCGCCGAGCGCGTCCTGCACTTCCTGCGGCATGCCAAGCAGCATTGGCGTTTCGAAGATGCCCGGTGCGATCGTCATCACGCGGATCGCGTTGCGCGACAGGTCGCGTGCGATCGGCAACGTCATGCTGACCACGCCGCCTTTCGACGCCGCATAGGCCGCCTGGCCGATCTGGCCGTCGTACGCGGCCACGGATGCGGTGTTGATGATGACGCCGCGTTCGCCACTCGCATTCGGCTCGTTCTTCGACATTGCCGCGGCGGCGAGGCGGATCATGTTGAAGGTGCCGATCAGATTGATCGAGATGGTGCGCGCGAACGAGTCGAGCGGATGCGGGCCGTCCTTGCCGACCGTTTTGACGGCCGGTGCTACGCCCGCGCAGTTGACGAGACCGCGCAGCGTGCCGAGCTTCGTCGCGGCTTCGACGGCCTGGATCGCGTCGTCTTCGCGGCTCACGTCGCATTTGACGAACACGCCGCCGAGTTCCTTGGCGAGCGCCTCGCCGGCATCCTGATTCAGGTCGGCGAGCACCACCTTGCCGCCGTTCTCGACGAGCAGGCGCGCGGTGGCGGCGCCCAGGCCCGATGCACCGCCGGTGATCAGGAACGCATTGTCACGAATCTCCATGTCTACTCCTTTGCTACGGTTGTCCAGTCGTCTCTCGATCGAATATTTTTTCGATGATCGATTGTAGCGGCTATGGTGCAACGCGGAAAGCGCGGCGCAAGCAGGCAAACCGCTATGGATGTCTAACTAATCTGGATGGGTGTGATCAGCAGGGAATGGAAGGGGCGGCCCGCCCGAGCCGTTGGCCCAATTAAAAACCCGCCGGCAGGGGCGGGTTTTTCGTCAAAACAGAAGCGATCGGCAGCGAGCTTACTTCAACGCGTCGAATACGCGAGTACGAATCTCATCGACGCTGCCGAGGCCAGAAATGCGGCGGTACTGCGGCGCCTTCAATGCGGTCGATGCATCGCCGTTCTTCGCCCAGCTGTTGTAGTACTCGATCAGCGGCTTGGTCTGCGCCTCGTACACCTCCAGACGCTTCTTGACCGTTTCTTCCTTGTCGTCGTCGCGCTGGATCAGCGGTTCGCCGGTCACGTCGTCCACGCCTTCGACTTTCGGCGGATTGAACTTGACGTGATACGTACGGCCGGAAGCGGCGTGCGAGCGGCGGCCGCTCATACGCACGATGATCTCGTCGAACGGCACGTCGATTTCCAGCACGTAGTCGATCGCGACGCCGGCCTGCTTCATCGCTTCCGCTTGCGGAATGGTGCGCGGGAAACCGTCGAACAGATAGCCGTTCGCGCAGTCCGGCTGTTGCAGACGTTCCTTCACCAGGTTGATGATGAGTTCGTCCGTGACCAGCTCGCCGGCATCCATGAAGCGCTTGGCTTCGAGGCCCAGCGGCGTGCCTGCCTTGACGGCCGCGCGCAGCATGTCACCGGTGGAAATTTGCGGAATGCCGAATTTTTCCTTGATGAAGTTCGCCTGAGTGCCCTTGCCCGCACCGGGTGCACCCAAAAGGATCAAACGCATGTGATATCTCCAGATCTATGTGAATTCTTCGATTGCCGCTGCAGCCATCCCACGATTCGTCGAAGGACCCGCATCGGCTGCCGTTGCAGGTCTCGCGCTGCACGTCGAAACACGACGGCGCTGCAAGAGGGCAACGGTGCGACCGGGCAAACCCTGAGTTTCGCTGCTTTCGCTGGGGATGGGAGGCGCGTATAAGCGTCCGATTATGCCATGGGTTTTTGTGCTCAAGACCCGAATAAAGCCTGTACGCGCGCGAGATCCGCGGGTGTATCGACGCCGGGCAGCGGCACGTCCGGCGTGACGAGCACCGCGATGCGCTCGCCATGCCACATCGCGCGAAGCTGTTCGAGCGCTTCAACCTGTTCGATTGGCGAGATCGCAAGACTCGGGTACGTGCGCAGGAATTGCGCGCGATACGCATACAGCCCGATATGCCGGTGAACCACCGCGGGCGCAGGCGGGACGGGCATCGACGCGACCTTGGGCCAGTGCGGCTGATACGCGTCGCGGGCCCACGGAATCGGCGCGCGCGAGAAGTACAGCGCGACGCCGTGCGCGTCGAGCACGACCTTGACGACGTTCGGATTGAAGATTTCAGCGGGGTCGGTGATCGGATGCGCGGCGGTGGCGATCGCACAACCGCTGTTCGCCGCGAGGTGCGACGCGACGCCGCACACCAACGCTGGGTCGATCAGCGGTTCATCGCCTTGCACGTTGACGACGATCGTGTCGTCGCTCCAGCCGAAGTGCGTCGCGACTTCCGCGAGACGGTCGGTGCCCGACGGATGGTCGGCGCGCGTCAACACGGCTTCGAAGCCGTGATCACGTGCCGCGTCGAGCACGGCCTGCGCGTCGGACGCGACCAGCACCTGCTGCGCGCCCGACTCGCGCGCGCGTTCGGCGACCCGCACCACCATCGGCTTGCCGCCGATATCGGCGAGTGGCTTGTTGGGCAGACGCGTCGAAGCGAGCCGGGCCGGTACGACGGCAATGAACGGGGCAGTGGCGGTGTGGGCTTGGGTCATCGGGAAGGCGAGCGGCAAGACTAGCAGCGATAAAGCGGGAGGAAGCGCCCGCGCAGGCAGCGCGTGCGCAAACGGGAAAGACGGCCCCGGGCGTGCCGACGCGTGGCCGCCCCGTGCAGGCAAACCTGAACTCAGGCGACTGAGCCCGGATTCAGATCGACCGGCGTGCCTTCCACGGTCTGCCGCGCTTCGTCGACGAGCATCACGGGAATGCCGTCGCGGATCGGGTACGCGAGCTTGTCGGCGTTGCAGATCAGCTCCTGCGCGCCACGGTCGTAGCTGAGCGGGCCCTTGCAGATCGGGCAGACGAGAATTTCAAGCAGGCGAGCGTCCACGAACTTTCTCCACAACTAATGCAATGAGGCGATGATCGAGCGCGGCTTCGACCGGGACAACCCAGATGCGCGCATCGTGCCAGGACCCTAATTTTACCGCATCCTTTTCGGTTATCAGGATCGCATCGGCGTCGACGTCCGTAAAAGGATTGCGTTCGAACGCGTAGTGATCGGGCAGCGCGCGCGTGGTGGGCGCGAGACCGGCGGCGCGCAGCGTCGCGAAAAAACGCTCCGGCGCGCCGATGCCGGCCGCAGCCAGCACGCGCTCGCCGCTGAATTGCGCTAGCGGACGGCGCAGTGCGGGGTTCTCCAGATGCCACGCGTCGACGGGGGCGAGTTGCAGCGCGAACGTGTTCGGCCAGGGCGGAAGTGTGCGCGCGTAGGGGTCGTTGACGAGCGTTGCATCGCGGCGGCGCGACAACGGCTCGCGCAGCGGGCCGGCCGGCAGCAGGAAGCCGTTGCCGCCGAGCCGGTGGTCGAATACGACCAGCTCGGCGTCGCGTGCGAGGCGGTAATGTTGCAGGCCGTCGTCGCTTACGATCACGTCGACGTCGCCATGTGCGGCGCGCAACGCCTGCGCGGCGGCCACCCGGTCCGGACAGACCCACACCGGCGCGCCGGTGCGGCGCGCGATCAGCAACGGCTCGTCGCCGCCGACCGCTGCCGCCGATGCGGGCGTGACCGGCGTCGGCGTCCGGACGCGCGCACCGTACCCGCGCGACACCACGCCGGGACTGAAGCCCGCGGCGCGTAAGGCTTCGACCAGCGCGATCACGGTCGGCGTCTTGCCGGTACCGCCGACGGTCACGTTGCCGACCACCACCACCGGCACGCCGACGCGCACGGATTTCAACCAGCCCAGCGAGAAGGCGGCGCGCCGTGCGCCGGCAATCGCGCCGAACAGGCACGCGAGCGGTGTCAGCGCCCACGCGAAAGGGCCGCGCTGTTGCCACTCGCGGGCGAAACGGGCTTCGAGACGATCGCCGAGTTCGCTCATGGACGAGTCGCGCGGACGAGCAGTGCGCCGTTCGCCGGGTGGGGGCGGCGCGGCGGCGTGGAGGTGCCAGCCGCAATACGCGGGATCTGCATCAACGCGGTTCTCCGGACAGTCGAAAGAGGCGAAAAATGAAGCAGCGGCACTGTCCGCCGCACTCGCGCGGTGGCCACATCGGCGTCCTTTGCGCGGCGTTCGGCATGCCGCCGAACCCACCACTCTAGCGCGTGCGCGCCCCGCCCGGCAAGTCGCGCGGCGCATGTGCGGCGGTGAGTTGCGGCTGAGCGCGCTCTCCACGGCCTGTGGATAACTTTGTGGAGAACCTGCCGTCGAACCGCCGGCAAGGGCCGTCGTGAGCCGCGCGCATCGGAGAGTGTCGCTGTTACCCAGTTATAAACGCCATATAAATCAACGGTATGCCTGAAATCCATGCGCGCCGGTGGGAGATCTGGCGGGATCTGTCTGGCAACTCCCGCCATGTGGACACTTTTAACAGTTCAGCGCCTACGCTGGACGCCGATAGCCAGTCGGTCTATTGTCTGTCCGGCCAGTCACGAATATTCCCTCGCATGAATCCCGAAAGTCCCTTTTCTTCGTCGGCGGCGCCCGGCGGTGAAGTCGTCGTTCCCGTTTCCGCGCTCAACCGGGCGATCGGCACGATGCTCGAACGTTCGTTTCCGCTCGTCTGGGTGGCCGGCGAAGTGTCCAACTTCACCCGCGCCGCGAGTGGCCACTGGTATTTCTCGATCAAGGACGCGCAGGCGCAAATGCGTTGCGTGATGTTCCGGGGACGGGCTCAATACGCCGAGTTCACGCCGCGCGAAGGCGACCGCATCGAAGTGCGCGCGCTCGTCACGATGTACGAGCCGCGCGGCGAACTGCAACTGAACGTGGAAGCGGTGCGCCGCACCGGTCAGGGGCGGCTCTATGAAGCGTTTCTCCGGCTGAAGGCGCAGCTCGAAGCGGAGGGGCTCTTTGCCGCCGAGCGCAAGCGCGCGTTGCCGACCCACCCGCGGGCGATCGGCATCGTGACGTCGTTGCAGGCTGCGGCGCTGCGTGACGTGCTGACTACGCTGGCGCGCCGTGCGCCGCACATTCCGGTGATCGTTTATCCCGCGCCGGTGCAGGGCGTGGGCGTCAGCGGCAAGCTCGCCGCGATGGTCGAGGCGGCCGGCGCGCGGCGCGAAGTCGACGTGCTGATCGTGTGCCGCGGTGGCGGCTCGATCGAAGACCTGTGGGCCTTCAACGAAGAAGTGCTGGCGCGTGCGATCGCGGAAAGCGCAATTCCCGTGGTGAGCGGCGTCGGTCACGAAACCGATTTCACGATCGCCGATTTCGCTGCCGACGTGCGCGCGCCGACGCCGACCGGCGCGGCCGAACTCGTCAGCCCGCAGCGCGTGCTGCTGCTGCGCGAACTCGATCATCGGCACGCGACGCTCGCGCGAGGCTTCGGCCGCATGATGGAGCGGCGTGCGCAGCAACTCGACTGGCTCGCTCGCCGTCTCGTGTCGCCAGTTGAGCGGCTCACGCGGCAACGCACGCATCTGCAGCAACTGAGTGTGCGGCTTGCGTCGGCGGGCGCGCGTCCGCTGCGTGACGCGCGAGCGCGTTTTTCGCTGCTGCAGATGCGCTGGCAGCGTTGGCGTCCGGATCTCGCCGCGCATCGGACGAAGCTCGGCAATCTTTCGCAACGTCTGGACGCGGCCGTGTTGCGCCAGCATGAGCGTCAGGTTGCGCGGATCGACACGCTAGCCGCACGGCTCGAAGTGCTGAGTCCGCAGCGCACGCTGGAGCGCGGTTATGCCGCAATGATCGACGCGCAGAGCGGGCGTGCGGTGCGCGCGCCGTCGTCGTTGCGACCGGGGCGGCGGCTGACTGTCCATCTCGCCGAAGGCTCGGCCGACATCGCACTGGCCGACGTGCAAGCACGTCTCACCGACGGTTTCTGACACTTCGCCGACACTCGCGACAGCCATCCTTGCAGCGTGCGGATGAGCCGGGCACGCGCCATGCATTCGCACTGATTACGCTGTGCGCGCGGTCTGTTTTCCGCTGCCGGGCGTAAAGTCCGTTGGTTTGCGGGGTTATTCCAACTCGCCTACAATCGAGTGCTCATAAGCGTTATCCGCAGACTCCCCCACAACAGATCCAGACAGAAGGAAAGCACCATGGAACATACGCTCCCGCCGCTGCCGTTCGCGAAAAACGCACTCGCTCCGCACATGTCGGAAGAGACGCTCGAGTTTCACTACGGCAAGCATCACCAGACCTATGTGACCAACCTGAACAATCTGATCAAGGGCACGGAGTTCGAAAACCTGTCGCTGGAAGAGATCGTCAAGAAGTCGTCGGGCGGCGTGTTCAACAACTCGGCTCAAGTGTGGAACCACACGTTCTTCTGGAACAGCCTCTCGCCGCAAGGTGGCGGTGCACCGACCGGTGCGCTGGCTGACGCGATCAACGCCAAGTGGGGTTCGTTCGACAAGTTCAAGGAAGAATTCGCGAAGACCGCAGTCGGCACGTTCGGCTCGGGCTGGGCATGGCTCGTGAAGAAGGCCGACGGTTCGCTCGACCTCGTGTCGACAAGCAACGCCGCTACGCCGCTGACCACGGATGCCAAGGCACTGCTGACGATCGACGTGTGGGAACACGCGTACTACATCGACTACCGCAATGCGCGTCCGAAGTTCGTCGAAGCGTACTGGAACATCGTCAACTGGGAATTCGCGTCGAAGAACTTCGCGTGAGATTGCTGGCTGCCGCGTGACGGTAAGGATCGTGTCGCCTGATCGGGTTGGGGCGATGTGAATTCGATAACGTCATAGCGTTGGCAACTGTTGCAAAAGTGAAAGCCCTCCGGTGTGAGGGCTTTTCTTTTTCTCGGGCCTTGGAGTGATGGGGCGGGGCGTGCTCGATCAAAGGCGCGTCGATGTCGGCGCGGTAATTTGACTGACTTCGGCGGTCGTTAATTGACCAGCGCGATTACGACTTCCAAGGCCGCGCTGAAAACGCGGTTTTGTCACAGTTAGTAACGATGCAGCGCGTCAACGACGTGCTCACATGCGTCTTTCCGGCCTCGCCAGACCGCGCGGGTAGACGGATCAAGGCTGTGTCGATGCTCCACCGCCGCCATCCGGATTGCTCGACATCTGTCGATGCCGATGGCCGCGACCGCCACCGGACGTCGCCACCGACCTCGCGGGCGCGGAATGTGTCGGCGGATGGTTCATGTACTGGAAATTCTGCGCGACGGCCGAGCTCGTCAATGTCGTGACCGGCTGCTGGGTCGCATCGGCGGACAGGCTCGAATCCGACTGCCCGAAGACGGACGATGCACACGCGGCGCAAGCCATCCCCACAGCCAAAGCCAGACGGTTCATTGAGTCATCCTTCCTTTTGTGGGCACGCAGCGATAGCCCCGCGCTGCGACTACGCGTATAGTCGAGCCCCGCGCGTCGCCGGGACCGAGTCTTGCGGCGGGTGGTGTGTGCAGTCGCGTGCAAACGAGTCTAGGCGGTGCGATGCGAAATTTGATCGGCGGCGCGCTTACAAGCGTTATCCGATTTAACGCTGGCGACGCCGTGCGCGATGCGAGACACGCTCTCGATTCATTGGCCACGGCGCACGGCTCGGCGAATAACTTTCTGTAACTATCCGGTAACCATGGATTGCGCCGATTGGCTTAACGTTTGAATTCCATTTCGAAACGCACTGCATGATGTTCAGCACTAAATCGATAAGTATGGCGATACCCGCCGCCGTTGTTGCACTCGCACTCGGCGGGTGCGCGGTGGTGCCGCCGAGCGGCCCGAGCATTGTCGCGCTGCCGCACAGCGGTGAATCGCTCGAGCAGTTCCAGCAGAACGACTATGCGTGCCGTGACTACGCGAATCGTTCCACGAACTCGTCCGCGGGGGCGCAGGCGGCCACCACGAACAGCGTGAACAGCGCGGCGCTGGGCACGTTCGGCGGTGCGGCGATCGGCGCGCTGTTCGGCGCGGCGGCCGGCAATGCAGGCGCGGGCGCAGCGATTGGCGCGGGCAGCGGACTGCTGATCGGCGGCGCGAACGGCGCCAACAGCGCGCAGTATTCCGCAGCCGGCTTGCAGGCGCACTATGACGCCGCGTACGCGCAGTGCATGACCTCGAAGGGTGACACGATCGCGCAGCCTCGACCTTATTACGCCGCGCCGCAGCCGGTGTATGTCGCGCCGCAGCCTTACTATGCGCCTCCGCCGGGGTACGTCGCGCCGCCGCCGGTTATGTATGCACCTTATCCGTACTACTGAACTCGTTGTGCCGGTTGTTATTGACGGCGGTTCGACGGCACCTTCAGCCGTTGACACCGGCTGTCTTCAACGGTGACCTCGGCCACCGCTCCGAGGATTTCGCGATTTCTGCTGGAAAGACGCGATACGCTTTCGAGCACTCGACGCGCCGAGCGCTCGCGCACCGAGCGACGACGAGGCGAATAGGCAGAGACCGCAAGCCGGATCTTTGGTCCGAGTATGGGACAGCGAGTGTGTGCGTGGCTCGTCAGGATATTTGCGTTGCGAAGCCCGACCACATTTCCTTAATCCCGGCGCGACGCCGGCCATGTCGGCCAAAGGGGCGAGCAATGTAATCGTGCCGGCGGCGGAGAATGGCACGACCGGTGCTTTGCACATGTACGACGGCGGCAACCGCTCGCGCGAGTTGTACAACAGCAATCAGGCGGGCACGCGCAACCAGTGGGGTGCTGGCAACAAGCTCATCACGTCCGATGATCGCGCGCGGTACGGTGTATGTGGTGCTGCGATAAGGGTGAGGTGTGATTGGAGCTGGCGCCGTAACGGAATGGGACGATGGCGGTTCCAGAAAAATTGGCGCTTGTTGTCGTTTTCCGCTTTGGCAATGGACGTCGAATTTCGTGTGACTGAGGACATATCTGCGGTTCTTGGCGCGACAGGCACACAGTGGCTTGCCGTTGCAAAGCCCCTGCTCATTATGAGCAGGGGCTTTGTGCTCAATACGCAGGATATTCCGTTGCATGCGCATTGCGATAGTCCGCCCCGAGCCCAATCTGCGCGATTCACGCAATGCAGGCCGCTTACTCCGTGTCGCTCGTCGCCGCTGTCTTACGCGGACGACGGCTACGCGGCGCGGCCTTGCGCGCTGCCTTCCTGGCGGCTACAGGAGCTTGCTCGGTGTCGACAACCGGTGTCGGCGCTTCAGCTGGCGCAGCGATCTCGGGCACGTCATCGATCGTTCGCGGCGTGCTTTTCTTCGCTTTCTTCGCGGCGGTCTTGCGCGGCGCGCGCGTCTTGCGACGCTCCGCCTGATTGCCGTCTGTTTCCGGGGCGTCTTCATTGCCACCGATCGCATTCGGCGCAGCAGCGTTGCTCGGCGGTTCCACCAAAGCGGCTTCCAGCCGTTCGACATGCGGTGCACTGGCCAACGGCGCCTGATGCTGCACTGGCTCGCGTGCCTGTGGCTCGTCCTCCCACGCTTGCGCGTGACCTGCTTGCTCAACGGGGGCTCGCTCTTCCTGAGCGGCCTCGTGCTGACCAGGTGCCGACTTGCGATTGCCGCGGCCCCTGCGACGCGACTCGTGCTTGCCCGCTGGCTCGATAGCGGTGACCGACGTTTCAGCAACCTGCGCCTCGTACAACTGTTCGGCCGATTCTGATTCGCCAGGCTCATGCACGCTTTCGCCGGCCGCACCCGCCGCCGTGCTGCGATACACGTACGCCCCGGACTTTTCATCGCGGCCAAACTCGAGCAGTCCACGCGCGTGCGCTTCTTCCAGCAGATTGCCGAACGCACGAAAACCGTAGTAGGTCTCGTTGAAATCCGGTTTTCGGCGCTTGATTGCGTTCTTCAATACGGATGCCCAGATCTTGCCGCTGTCGCCGCGTTCGGACGCGAGCGCATCGAAGGTTTGCACCGCGATCTCGACTGCCTTGGTACGGCGTTTTTCCAGATCTTCCTTCTGCCGGCTCTTATCTTCATCGGGCGCGCGTTTGGCCGTCTGCTGAGCGTTTTGCTGCGGGCGAGCCGACTCGCGCTTCGCGACCGCACGCTGACTTTCGCGCACGAGGTCGTCGTAAAAGAAGAACTCGTCGCAGTTAGCGATCAGCAGGTCGGACGTGGATTGCTGTACGCCAACGCCGATCACCTGCTTGGCGTTCTCGCGCAGCTTCGACACCAGTGGCGAAAAATCCGAATCGCCACTGATGATGACGAACGTATTGACGTGCGATTTCGTATAGCAGAGATCGAGCGCGTCGACCACGAGCCGGATATCCGCGGAATTCTTGCCCGATTGGCGCACGTGCGGAATCTCGATCAACTCGAAATTGGCCTCGTGCATCGCGCCTTTGAAACTCTTGTAGCGATCCCAGTCGCAATACGCCTTCTTGACGACAATGCTGCCCTTGAGCAGCAGACGTTCGAGTACCAGCTTGATATCGAACTTGTCGTACTTTGCGTCGCGCACGCCGAGTGCGACGTTTTCGAAGTCGCAGAATAGCGCCATGCTGACGTTTTCGTTGGATGACGCCATGTATATCTCCATTGAAGCGATCGTCGAATTCGACGGATCGCGACCATGATAGCGATTCCAGCGAAGGTGAGCAGCTTTTGTGGTCTCGCCGCACCGACCGGGACAGTAAAAATGAGGGCGCACGAGTGATCAGGGCGGACGCCACGCCCTGTTTCCGTAACGAGGAGAGCGCGTGGTGCTCGACCGAGTTGAGCGGAAAGCGTCTGAATGGCGCATTGAGTTTGGTTGTATGAATTGGAAGAGGCGTGCATTGCGCGCTCGGGCCGGCTCCGAACGGAGGCACCCCCACCATGGCGGAAATGCGAGAGGACGCCGAACACAAGTTTTGACTCTCGAAGTGTTGGTTGAAAGCCGAAGGGCCACGGGTTGGCGTCACTACATGTCATGCCGCCGTAGCATTTCGCCCAGCCCTGCGCGCGTTTCCAGCACGCCGTCGATCAAGCCATACCCCTTCGCTTCATGCGCCGACATGAAATTGTCGCGGTCCGTGTCGCGCACGATTTCCTCGAGGCTGCGGCCCGTGCGCTCGGCCGTGATCGCGTTCAGGCGCGCTCGCAGATACAGCACTTCCCTCGCCTGAATCTCGACGTCCGCCGCCGTGCCCTGGCTGCCGCCGGAGGGCTGGTGAATCATAATGCGCGCGTTCGGCAACGCATACCGCTTGCCACGCTGGCCGGCGCTGAGCAGGAACGTTCCCATACTCGCGGCAAAGCCGGTACACAACGTCGACACCTCGGGCTTGATGAACTGCATGGTGTCGTAGATCGCGAGGCCGTCGTACACCGAGCCGCCCGGCGAGTTGATATAAAAGGAAATATCCTTGTCGGGATTTTCGGATTCCAGAAACAGCAACTGGGCGACAATCAGACTGGCTGATTGTTCGTTGACCGGCCCGACCAGAAACACGATGCGCTCGCGCAGCAAACGGGAGTAAATGTCGTAGGCACGCTCGCCGCGCCCCGACTGTTCGATCACAGTGGGAACGAGGCCGAGACCGGTGACGGATGGATGGGTCGAGTGCATAGGTGTCCTGTAATTGACGGTGCGGCACGAATAGCCGATGGATGCCGATTGCGGCCGGTGCACAAACCGCGCGCGCCACGCGCCGGTTGTTGCTCATTTGACGAGGCAGCCCGTGGCCGCGTGACAGGAATATTTTTGCGCCGCGCTGTCACATCGGCATGGGCTCGGACGTCAAGCTGAAAAGAATGCAGACTATGGCGAGCGCCTCGACAGTCCCGCAGGCAGGCAAGGCGCGCATTTTTCACCACGCACGATCCGGAGGTCTACGTATGACGGAACAAGGAATCAATAAGGCATCCAGTTTCGAGGCCGTGCGCGCCCGCCTGCTCGCGCTGGCGTACCGGATGCTCGGCAGCCGTGCCGAAGCGGAAGACGTGGTGCAGGACGTCTGGCTCAAATGGCAGCTGGCAGATACGCGCGCGGTGCAAACGCCGGCCGCCTGGCTCACCACGATCGCCACGCGCACGGCGATCGACCGTCTGCGGCACCTGCAACGCGAACGTTCGCAGGCTGCGGGCTGGCTGCCGGAACCGTGGCTCGACGAGATGGCGCCGTCGGCGGAAGAACTCGCGTTGCGGGCGGCGGAAATGTCCTACGGCGTGATGCTGCTGCTCGAACGCCTGAAGCCCGACGAACGCGCGGCGTTCGTGTTGCACGAAGCCTTCGATTGCGACTACGCGGAGATTGCAAAAATTCTCGAGCGCACACCGGCGAGTTGCCGGCAGATCGTCCACCGGGCCAAGGCGCGTTTGCAGCGCGCGGGTGCGCCGTTGGAGCGGACCGACCCTGTCGCGCATGCGCGCATCGTCGAGCGTTTGCGTACGGCGCTGGAGGCGCAGGATCGGACCGGGTTGCTGCGGCTCTTCAGCGACACACCTGACGTCGTCAGCGACGCGCCCGTGTGTGCGCCTGCATGCGCACGCGAGCCGGCAGCGGCAGAGTGGGTGGACACGGTCACGTCGCTCGCGCAGCAGGCGAGCAATGCCGAGGTGGTGTCGATCGAAGGGAACATGTGTGTCGCCCTGTTCTTCGAAGGCGACGTCGTCGGCGTGCTCGACGTGTGGACAAATGGCGTGGCGGATGGCTCGACAAAGATCATCGCACTGCGCATCGTGACCAGCGCCACGCGTTTGCAAGCTGCCAACCGGGTGCTGGGCCGTGCCGCCGTCGCGCAGTTGCTCTCGCGCATCCGGCGGCACCCGGCGCCTTCAGTTGCGATGCGCCGCGAGTTCCCAGTTGATATCGACGCATAACACCTGTGTGCCATGCGGCGTATGCGCGGCGATCGAGGCGGTGACGCACAGATGCGCTTCGTTGATCGACAGATAAGGCGGCGTGAGATGCACTTGGCCGGGCACGCGCATCGCCTGGATAAAGTACGGCCGGCGTTCCCAACTAGCGCCTTGCGAATGCAACAGCGGCCGGAAGCGCTTCGCGCGTTGCGACGTGCGCCCGGGCGGCAGCACGTTGTCGCCGATCTGCCGGCCCGAACCGTCGAGCACGAAGCAGCGTGCAGTTTCTCCGAGCAACAGCAATGGGGCGGTGGCGTGGGCGATCGACTCACCGGCCATCAGTTGTGCGGCGGCTGTCTCCAGCGCCGTGACGTAGGGTGCGAGGCGCGCAGATTGTGCGCGCTGGCGTGCGGTGACCCGCTCGCGCAACGCGGCCGAAAGCGAGTCCATCAGTCCGGCCGCGGCTTGCGGCTTGACCGGCTCGACGCTTGGGCCCGCGAAGAACGTGCCTTGCACGAAGTCCACGTTGCATTCGAGCGCGATCAGCGCGTCGCGCTCGGTGCTCAGGCCGCCCATCAGCACCAGTTGCCCGGACTCGTGCAGCAGCGAAACGAGGCCCGGCAGCACGCGTTCAATATGCGAGTGCTCGCTGGCCTGCGCGAGGATGCAGCGGTCGAGTGTGACGATGTCCGGACGCAGATTCCACACGCGGTCTATGTTCGAATGTTTCGCGCCGAAGCCGTCGAGCGCGATCAGGAAACCGGATTTGCGCAACGAGTCGATGATTTCGGCGAAGCGCGTGGTTTCCCCGCCTGCCTGCTCGGACACTTCGAGCACCACACGTTGCGGCGGCAGGCCGAGCGCCTTGAGGCCCGCCAGCAGCGCATCGCCATAGCTGGTGTCCATCAGCGCGGCCGGGTGCAGGCTCAGGAAGAGCCACTCATCGTGGCTGTCGAACGCGTTGAAGTTGCCGAGATGCAGCGATTCGGCCAACCGGCCGAGCTCCAGCAGGTCGCCGCGCCGCGCGGCCTGCGTGAAAACCTCGTGGGAGGGCACTTGTTGCGCATGTTCGTCGTGTGCCCGCAGCGACGCATGGTAGCCGATCGCGCGCCGGTGCGACACCGAGAAAACCGGCTGAAAGACGCTGAAGACGGTGTAGCCGCCATACAGGACGGTGCGCCGGGAGCCTTCGTCGCCGGCCATCGGGCGCGGCGGCTGGAAGCCGGGAGGATCGAGTTCGATCATGCTCATCATGTCGGTCGTATGGAGTGGGCGGCGCGCTGCGGCTCGTTACGAATGCGCGCGCAAAACGAGAGTTTACAGGATAGGCGAGCAAGAACTATGCGCATGCGGAAACGCAGCCTGTGCGTGTCGCAGCCGCGCTCTGATACGACGATTGTGCGCCAGCGCGGGTGCGAACGCGTCGCGTCGCACTTCGCTGGTGCGGGTTGCGCCCCGTTGCGGGTCGGCGACGGGCGCGATGCATGTCAGGTCCGCTCTGACGGATCGGTCTTTTTCGCCGGCGTGCGGATGTCCGGCGAGAGTTGCGCGAAGATCCACGACGAGCAGGCGGTGATGATGCCGACACACAGGAACGTCGCATGAAACGCGGGCAGCGAGTTGATCGCGGTCACCCGCTTCAACAGGCCGGTGAAGGTCGCGAGCAGCGCGCCGGCAACGGTCACGCCGAGACTCATCGACAGCATCTGAACGAGCGAAAACAGGCTGTTGCCGCTGCTCGCACCGCCGGTGCCCAGGTCCTTGAGCGTCAGCGTGTTCATCGCGGTGAACTGTATCGAGTTGACGGCGCCGAACACCGCCAGTTGCACGAGCCGCAGCCACAGCGGCTGATTCGCGCTGGTCAGTGCGAAACTCGCCATGGCCAGGCCGACCAGCACCGTGTTGACGATCAACACGCGCCGATAGCTGTACTGGACGATCAGCTTCATTACGAGGCGTTTGGACGCCATGCCGGCGGCGGCCACCGGCAGCATCATCAGGCCGGCTTCGAATGCGCTGTAGCCGAGGCTCACCTGCAACAGCAGAGGGATCAGGTAGGGCATCGAACCGCTGCCGATCCGGGCGAACAGATTGCCGAGCAGGCCGACGCTGAACGTGTGGATCTTGAAGAGGTCGAGCGGGAAGATCGGCGCGGGTTCGCGCACTGCATGCAACGCGTAGGCGACGAAACAGGCGAGGCTCAGGATCAGCAGCACCAGCACCGTTGCGTGCTGAATGCCGAACTCGGTGCGACCGTCGAGCGCGAAGGAAATTGCCACCATGCCGACGATCAGCAGCAGGTAGCCTTTTATGTCGAACTTGCCGGTGTGTTCGTTACGACTATCCGGCATGAAGATGAACGTGGCGATGCAGCCCACGATCCCCACCGGTACGTTGATCAGAAAGATCCAGTGCCACGAGGCGATTTTCACGAGCCAGCCGCCGAGCGTAGGACCGATCAGCGGTCCGATCAGGCCAGGAATCGCGACGAACGAGAGCGCCGCCAAATAACGTTCCGCCGGAAAGGTACGCAGCACGGCGAGCCGTCCGACCGGCAGCAGCATCGCGCCGCCCACGCCCTGCATGACGCGGAAGAACACCAGCTGATTCAGCGTGTGCGCGTTCGCGCACAGCAGCGAGCCGACCGCGAACACGAGGATCGCGCTGAAGAACACGCGCCGCGTGCCGAGTTTGTCGGCGAGCCAGCCGGACACCGGGATCATCACCGCCATCGTCAACGAATAGGCGATCACCACCGATTGCATGCGCAGCGGCAACTCGCCGAGGCTCGTCGCCATCGCGGGGAGCGCGGTGTTGACGATGGTCGCGTCGAGCGTCTGCATGAAGAAGCCGGTGGCGACGAGCCACAGCATCACGGTGAGGGAGCGGGCCGAAGGTCCCGAGGGGGCGTTGACAGCGGAGGCGGGCGGAGTCGGCGTCGTGGACATGGAGGGCGGCTGGGCGCGCAGGACGGGCTGGGACTCGCTATTCTAGGGAAAAGCGGAGTGCGGCGCAGCCTAAGGAGGATTGGGCGTGATGGGCGAGAGGCGTTAGGAGCTGGCCTCGGGACGCGGTAAGAGCGGGATGCTCAGCCCCCCTCCAGCGCCGCCGCCGCATGAAAAAACGCCTGCGCCCGCGGCTCATTACCAAACGCCACGTGAATCCTGATCCACGGACTCGTCTCCATATTCGGCCGGAAGTAGCTGCCCGGCACCACCGTCACCCCAAGCGGCGCACCGCATGCCACCAGCCGTTCGGCATCGGCGACATGCGGCACGCGCGCCCACACGAACTTGCCGCCCACCGGCTTTTCGAAAATCTCCCAGCCCGCGTCTTCGAGTGTCTGGATCGTCGAACCAAGCGCGTCACGCATGCGGCGACGCATGCGTTCCAGATATTTCCGGTACGCGCCGCGCTCCAGCAGCGACACCGCGACCGCTTCCGCAAAGCGCGAGCAACCAATGCTCGTCAGCATCTTGATGTCGACCAGATCCTTGATGATCGCGTGGCTCGCCACCACGCAGCCGATCCGCAGCGACGACGATAGTGTCTTCGACAGCCCCCCCACGTAGATCACATGTTCGAGTTGATCGAGGGTGGCGAGGCGGTCGGTGAGCTCGGTCTGGAAGTCGGCGTAGATGTCGTCCTCGATGATCGAGAAGGCATGCTCGCGTGCCAGCTGCAGCAGCCGGAAGGCCACTTGCGGCGCGACCGTGGTGCCGGTCGGGTTGTGGAACACGGTATTGATGAACAGCAGCCTCGGCCGGTGTGTCTTGAGCTGCTCCTGCATGACGTCGAGGTCAGGACCGTTGCGCGTGCGCGGAATACCGATCAGCTTCACGCCGTGCAGCTTCAGCAAGCCGTACAGGTTGTAGTAGCCGGGGTCTTCGACAAAGATCGTATCGCCGGGCTTGAGCAGGTAACGCATCAGCAGATCCAGCGCCTGGCTCGCGCCGTTGGTGATCAAAATCTGCGACGCGTCCGCCTGAATCCCCAACTGTCCGATCCGGCTTTGCAGATGCTCGCGCAAAGTCAGGTTGCCGAGCGGCGTCGCGTAATCGACCATGCTCTGCCGATCGGTGCGCGACACGTGGCGGATCGCTTGCGCGAGGCTGTCCGTGTCACGCCAGCTTTCCGGGATGAAGCCGCTGCCGAGCTTCAGCGTTTCGCCGGGATGGTTGAACTGCTGCAGTAAATGTCCCGATTCGTCTTCGGCGCGGCGCGGGTCCGAGGCACCCTGACAACGCGTCGCGAGCGGCTGACGGTCGGCGACATAAAAGCCGGAACCATGGCGCGACTCGACATAGCCGAGCGACACCAGCCGGTCATACGCCTCGATCACCGGAAAGCGGCTCACGCCGAAGTCGGCGGCGAACTGGCGGATCGACGGCAGCTTGGAGCCGGGATGCGCGGTACGCGAGCGGATCCACGCGGTGACGCCCGCGACGATCTGCTCGGTGAGCGGCACGCCGTTATCGCGATCGAGCTGGATTTCGAGTTTCATGCGCTTGCTTCCTTCCGGATGACGCGGTGCCTGCTGCGGCCAACTGTGCAAGCGCCTGATCCACGATGCATCAGTCGCCCAACTGTCCGGTTTTTCGACTGAACAGTTCCACTGAAAGTGTTCGGAACTGTGCATGGGTATCCGATCATCGCACGTCAATAATCGGTACAACAGAAAAGTTCTTTGAAGGAGAACGGCGATGCGTGAAGTGCGGATTTTCGAATTGGAACAGGGCGAACCCGTGGCGGCCTGGCGTGTCGCGCGGCCGTCGACTTTTAAGGTGCTGTCGGGCGAAATCTGGCTGACCGTCGAAGGCAGGAGCGAGGATCACTGGCTCGCTGCGGGCGAGTCGGTCGAGCTGCCGCGCCGGGCGCTCGCGTGGATCAGCGCGAGCCAGGGCGGCGCACGCTTTTCACTGGCGAGCGGCTCCGACCAGGTGGCGCCGAAGCCGGGGCTGAGTTTGCCGGTGTTCGGCCGCTTGCCTCGCTGGCTTGGCGTGGCCTGAGAAAGCCTTGGCGAGCGTCGGTCGACCCGATCCTCGATCCTCAGTCCACGCCCGCCGCGTCATACTCGCCGATGTACCGCGCCCTCGGCCGGATCAACCGTCCATCGCGCGTCTGTTCCATCGCATGAGCGATCCAGCCGACCACCCGGCCCACCGCGAATAGCGTGAACGCGGCGCCGTCCGGCAGATCCAGCACGCGCTCGATCGCGGCGAGCGCGAAGTCGACGGTCGGTTCGGCGCCGGTCGTGTCGCGCACCGTGCGTGCCAGCCGCAGCACGTCCCCGAGCGGCGAGCGCGCTGGCGCACAGTCGGCAAGCATGCCTAACAACAGCCGTGCCCGCGGATCGCCATCCGGATAAAGCGGATGGCCGAAGCCCGACAGCACCGGTCCCTGCGTGCCGCCTTCGTCGCGCGTGACGCGGTTCGCCAGATAGCGATCGAGATCGGGCGCGCGCGACGCTTCTTCGAGCAGCGCGGCGATCCGCACCGTCTCACCGCCATGACGCGGGCCGGCCAGGGCCGCGAGTCCTCCCGCCACGGCGCCGAACAGGTGCGTTCCCGTCGACGTGATGCAGCGGACCGTGAAGGTCGACGCGTTCAGTTCGTGATCCGCGCAGGCCACCAGCGCCGCGCGTAGCAGCCCGGCCTGCTGCCGGTTGCGCACCTGCCACGCGCGAGCGAGTTGCCGGTGCAGCGCCTCGTTCGACGGCGCTGCCGAGATCATCGCGGCGGCCAGCAGCCGCATGACGGCGCAGGCGGTATCAAGTTGCGCATCGCGGCCGAGCGCCCACACGCGTGGCATGTGCGCAGCGGCGGCCGGCAGCAGCACGAGCGCGCGATCGAGCGGCGTGCTGTCGCTCCAGAGCCTGAGCCACGCGGCCCACTGCGCGGCGGCGAGCGGCACGGCGGGCGCCTCGGCGATGCGCCGCGCGCTGCATTCCCACAGCAAGGCCGCCGTGTCCTCGAGCGACGCAGTGCGCGCCAGTTCCATCGCATCGTGGCCGCGATACAGCAGGCGGCCGTCGGCGACCAGCGTGATCGACGATTCAAGCACCGGCACGCCCCAGTCCAACACTTTCTGCGCGACCTTGCCGGCGCGCTTGCCGTCCGCCTTGCGACGGGCGAGGCGGCGCACCTCGGCGGCGTCGTAGAGCCGGTTCTTGCCTTGCGCATCCGGCGACGAACTGAGCATGCCGCGGCTCACGTACGCATAGAGCGTAGGCAAGCTGATGCCGAGCGCGGCGGCGGCTTCGGTGGCGCTCAGGAAGGTGGTGGTCGGCATGGAAAAGCGGAGAAACCGAAGAAATCAATATATATTGATTATCATAATCAAGATTGATTGCGGCGGGTCGGAATTCTAGACTCGAATCACTTCGCGGTTCACTTCCACCTGCTCTCCGGTAAGAACGCCATGACGCCCGAACTCGCTCTCCAACATATGTGGACCGTCGCCGGATGCGACCCGAGTGCGCTGCGCTCGGTGTCGCTGAGCGGCTCAGACCCCGGCTTGCCGTCGATCTACCGGGTCGGCAGTCTGGCATCGGCGACCATCGCCGCGACCGGCCTCGCGGCGGCCGAATACCGGCGCTTGCGCACGGGCCGCCGGCAGCATGTGTCGGTGCAGATGCGGCGCGCGCTGGCGGCGTTTCGCAGCGAACGCTATTTGCGCGTGGACGAGGGTCCGCCGCCTGCGCTGCGCGATCCGGTCACCGGTTTCTACGAGACACGCGACGGCCGCTGGATTCAACTGCATACGAACTTTGCGCATCACCTTCAGGGTGTGCTGAAGGTGCTCGGCTGCGGCAATGATCGCGCCGCCGTGGCTGCCGCGATTCGCGGCTGGGACGGCGCGACGCTCGATCAGACGCTCGCCGACGCGGGCCTGTGCGCCGCGTTGATTCGCACGCCCGACGAATGGGCCGCGCTCGACCAGGCGAAAGCGATTGCGGGATTGCCGCTGTTCGAGATCGAGCGCATCGGCGATGCGCCGCCCGAGCCGCCGCGCGCGAGCGGCGCGGACCGGCCGCTGGCGGGAGTGCGGGTGCTGGACCTGTCGCGCATCATCGCGGGGCCGGTGGCCGGGCGAGCGCTCGCGCATCACGGCGCCGACGTGTTGATGATCAACGGGCCGCATCTGCCGAACATCGCACCGCTGGTAATCGATAACGGACGCGGCAAGCGCTCGGCGCTAATCGATCTGCGCGACGCGGCCGGGCGCGAGACCTTGCGCGGCCTCGCCGGCCACGCCGACGTGTTTCTGCAGGCGTATCGTCCCGGCGCGCTGGCGGCGCGCGGCTTCGGTCCCGACGAGCTGGCGCGGCAGCGGCCGGGAATCGTGTATGTGTCGGTGTGCGCGTATGGGCACGAGGGACCTTGGGCGCAGCGTCGCGGGTTCGATAGCCTCGTGCAGTCGGCGAGCGGCATCGCCTTTGCCGAGCGGCAGGCGGCGCGCTGCGATGAGCCGAAGCATCTGCCGTGTCAGGCGCTCGATCATGCGAGCGGCTATCTGGCCGCGTTCGGCGCGATGGTCGCGTTGACGCGGCGTGCGAGCGAAGGCGGCAGCTGGCATGTGCGCGTCTCGCTCGCGCAAACGGGGCGGTGGTTGCAGTCTTTTGGACAGATCCCCGACGGCTGGCGGACCCCCGATGTCACGCTCGACGACGTGCGGGATTGCGTCGCGACCGTGCAGTCGGAGTTCGGCCGGGTGCTGGGGGTGCAGCCGGCCGAAGAGATGGAAGAGACGCCCGCTTTTTACGCGTTGCCGCCTGTGAGGGTCGGCGCGCACGAGGCCAGGTGGGGGTGACGGCTCTTTGGGCGCTACTTGCGCAACTCCGCAACAAAATCGTAGTAGTCGTTGCGGCAGTACGTGTCGGTCAATTCGATCGCCCGCTGATCGGCGGTATAGCCCACGCGGGTGATCAACAGCAGCGCCTCGTTCGGCGCGATGCTCATCTGCTGCGCGATCTCCTCGCTCGCGTTCACCGCGCGAAAGTGCTGCAGTGCACGCACGATCGTCAGGCCGCGATTTTCCAGGTACGTGTACAGCGAATCGCCGATGGCTTGCGGATCGGGAATCATCGCTGCCGGAAACGTGGAGTTCTCCACCGCCATCACGATGCCGTCGGCCAGCCGCAAGCGCCGCAAACGCGTCACCGCCGCGGCCGGCGACAGGCCAAGCTGAATCACCTCATCGCGATTGGCCGGCGAAATCTCGCGCGACAGCCATTTCGAGCTCGGCGTAAAGCCGCGCCGCCGCAGCATTTCGCTAAAGCTCGACAGACGCGACAGCGGATCTTCGTAGCGCGGCGTGATGAAACTGCCCGCTCCTTGGGTGCGGCGGATCAATCCCTGTTCGACCAGCAACGCGATCGCCTTGCGCGAGGTGATCCGCGATACGCCCAGCGCTTCCGACAGAACGCGCTCGGAAGGCAGCGCTTCACCGGCATTCCAGCGGTTTTCGTGGATGGCGCTACCGAGCTTGCGGGCAAGTTGCAGATAAAGCGGCGTGTCGTTTTCCGGGTCCGGGCGCAGATCGCGCCAGCGGTCTTCCGAGGCAGAGGTCATGGGACTCACGCAAGATAGGCAAGCGGCAATTCTATGACATCGGCGCGTCCCGTTATAGCGGGCTTTTGCCTGGGCCGAGGCCGCGGGCGCGTCGAGCCGCTAAACTCGTCGCTATGATTTTTCGCAGAGGCGTCGCGTGCAGCCCGTGGCGCCGCTGCGTCGGTTTGCATCCAGACACTTCGAGGAGTCCGTATGACGAGCGATATCGCGAGCGTGAGCCTGCCCGACGGCGAACGCATCCCGGCACTGGGGCAGGGCACGTGGGAAATGGGCGAAGCACCGGCGCGGCGGGCGGCGGAAATCGCCGCGTTGCGCTGCGGCATCGAACTGGGCATGACGCTGATCGATACCGCGGAAATGTACGGCGACGGCGCAACCGAAACGCTGCTCGGCGAAGCGCTGGCCGGTTTGCGCGACCAGGTGTTCCTCGTCAGCAAGGTGTATCCGCACAACGCCAGCCGGCGCGGCGTGATCGCCGCGTGCGAGCAGAGCCTGAAGCGTTTGAAAACGGACCGGCTCGATCTGTATCTGCTGCACTGGCGCGGCTCGGTGCCGCTCGCGGAAACCGTTCAGGCGTTCGAGGCGTTACGCGCGGCGGGCAAGATCCGCCATTGGGGCGTGAGCAACTTCGACACCGACGACATGGAAGAGCTGCTTGCCGCGCCGGGCGGCGACGCGTGCGCGACCAATCAGATTCTCTATAACGTCGCGCGCCGCGGACCGGAATTCGATCTGCTGCCGTGGCTCGCCGCGCGCAAGATGCCGGCGATGGCGTACAGCCCGGTCGATCACGCGCGCCTGCCGAAACGTTCGCCGCTCGACGACATCGCCGACGCGCGCGGCGTTTCGGTGTTCCAGGTGGCGCTCGCGTGGGTGCTGCTGAAGCCCGGCGTGTGCGCGATTCCGAAGACAGGCCGCGTCGAGCACGTGCGCGACAACCATCGCGCATCGCAATTGCGGCTCAGCGCAGACGAGCTTGCCGCTCTCGACGCCTATTTCAAACCGCCGCGCAGCAAGCGTGCGCTCGAGATGCTGTAAATGGGGTGAGCGCGGCCGCGAGCGCTTGCGGCACGGCGGCCCGCCGCATGGAGGTGCTCAGGTGCAGGCGTGGTGCATGTGGACGGAGCCCAGCACGGCGACTTCGGCGGGGGTGTGCTTGAGGGCCTCGTCGTCGACCTGGGCGGCATCCGCGAGGAAATCGGCGACGATCGACGACACCGCTACGTCGCGCAGACACAGCGACACGCGCTGCGTCTCGTTGGCCGGCAGCGCTGCGCGCTGGCCGAGGAACAGGACACCGTACTGATAGCCGTGAATGATGCCGCGGATCGCGCCGACGCACTGGCCTTGCGCGGCGTTGTCGTCTCTCTGCTTGCACATCTGCACGAGCGTGTAGGCCGAGAAGCTGGGGTCGACGGGGGGCGCCGCCTGCGACATGGTTGGCGGCAGCGGCTTGGCGGGAGCTTGCGCCGGTGTTTGGGCATGAGCGAGCGATGCGAGGCCCAGAGCGGCAACCATCAGCAGGCCGGTAGCCGCGCGTGCTGCGGAGGGAGGAACGTTTCGTTGCATGTTGTAGGCCCTCATATCGAACGTTGAATCTGATATGAGGCGATCGCCCCGGAATGGTTCCATAACACGGGTGCGCGGCCACGTGTTTTGTTTGTCGGCCGTGAAGGGCGCGGTTCGTGTGATGGTTCGCGTGACGATTTGCAGGCGTCTGGCGGCACTATGTCCGGGAGAGGACGGCGCGCCTGCCGGGTTTCGCGAGTCGTTGCGAGCGACCGGCCTCGGGCGGTGACGCTCGACCGGGGGATCGAGACATCACTGCCGATGCCAGCGGATCGCGGACGCCATGCCCGGCGCATAACGCCGGCGGAGAGTAGGGCGCGGGGGCATCCTACCGGGGAGCGGGCGCCTGCTAGTGCCCGTTCGCTGCGGCATTGCCGCCACCGTTGCCTCCGCGGCCTCCTCCATTGGTCGCGAAGCCTTGCAGCGGCAAGCGCGCAATGGGGATGTGCGATGCGTAGGATGAAAAAACGCATGAAAACGTTTCGACGATGAAACGCGTCGGCGCAAAGCCGCATCCAACCGCGCTATTCGTGACGACCGATGTTCTGCGGCGCGCGAGAGGACCGGTCGTCGGCGGAGACTTCGCGCAGCGCATCGCGTGAGGCGCTTTGCAGCGCACGCAAGGTGTCGACGGGGATATGGCAGCGGATTCGATGCGCGGCCGATGGGGCAGCGTCGTCTTCGCCGCCACTGGTGTCGGCGTCGAGAAAGGGCGGATCCTGCTGCTCGCAGATCGCGCCGAGCTTGCGCGGACAGCGTGTGTGAAAGACGCAACCCGAAGGCGGCGAGACCGCGCTCGGCAGATCGCCGGACAGGCGGATGCGAGCCCGCTTGTCGTGAGCATCGAGCGAGGGGACCGACGACAGCAGCGCCTCGGTATAAGGATGCTGCGGCCCATCGAACACCGCCGCGGCCGGCCCGATTTCCAGCAGCCTGCCGAGATACAGCACGGCGATGCGATCCGCGAGATAGCGCACCACGTGCAGGTCGTGCGAGATGAACACGTAGCTGACGCCGCGCTCGCGTTGCAGGTCGGCGAGCAAGTTGAGGATCGCGGCCTGCACGGAGACATCGAGCGCGGAAGTCGGCTCATCGCAGACCACCACGCGCGGCTCGCCGGCAAACGCGCGGGCAATCGCGACGCGCTGCTTGAGCCCTCCTGACAACTGCCGCGTGCGCGAGTCAAGATAACGTTCCGGCAAACGCACGGCCGACGTCAGCGTGGCGAGCCGTGTGTCGATCGCCGGGCCGCGCAAGCCGGTGAGACGTGTCAACGCGCGGCCGATCAGCCGCTTCACCGAATGCGCGCGATTGAGCGCCGAGTCGGGATTCTGGAAGACGATCTGCAGCGACTTCACCTGCTCGTCGCTGCGTCGTGTGACCCGCGCGGCGAGCGGCGCGCCGTCGAGTTCGAGCACGCTGCCCGCATCGGGCGTGAGCAGGCCGAGCATCAGTTTCGCGAGCGTCGTCTTGCCGCTGCCCGATTCGCCGACGAGCCCGAGCGTTTCGCCGCCGGCGAGGTCGATCGAGACATCGTCGAGCGCGCGCAGCGAGGCGCCGGATACGTGGAATGTCTTCGACAGTTTGCGTGCGCGTAGCACGACTGCGGCCGATGAATCGCCCACCGGGCCGCGCAGATTTTCAACCGGTGCGTCCGGCGTCGCGCGCGGCAATTCGATTGCGCGCTCATGGTAGTGGCAACGCGCCATCTGGTCGCCGTGCGCGACCGAGAGCCGGTACGGCGGCGGCGCTTCGCGGCGGCAGCGCTCGTCGGCGAGACGGCAACGCTCGGCGTAAATGCAGCCTTGCGTGACCGAGCCCGGTGACGGCAAACCGCCCGCGATCGTATCGAGCCGCTCCCTGTCCTTGCTGCGCCCGGTCGTGGGCAAGCAGCGCAACAGCCCGACCGTGTAGGGATGACGCGGCCGCGTGAAGACGTCGCGTGTCGCGCCTTCTTCGACCAGCTTGCCCGCGTAGAGTACGCCGACGCGCTCGCACATTCGCCCGATTACCGCGAGGTTGTGGCTGATGAAGAGCACGGCGGTGCCGAGTTCCTCGCGCAACTGCGCGACGAGATCGAGCACTTCCGCTTCGACGGTGGCGTCGAGCCCGGTGGTCGGCTCGTCGAGAATCAGCAGCGCGGGGTTCGATGCGAGCGCCATTGCAATCACCACGCGCTGCTGCATGCCGCCCGACAATTGATGAGGATAGCTGTCCATCACCCGCTCGGGCGCGGCGATGCGCACGCGCTTGAGCATATCCAGCGCGCGGTGCAATGCGTCGTCGCGCGTGGCGCCCGCGGCTTCGAAGGCTTCGGAGACCTGTCGCGCGATCGTCAGCGACGGATTCAATGCGCGCCCCGGGTCCTGATAGACCATTGAAATGCGGTTGGCGCGCAGCTCGCGCAGCGCATCGGCATCGAGCTTCTGCACGTCCGCGCCGGCGATCATGATCTTGCCCGCTTTCACTGCGCCGTTACGCGGCAGATAGCGCACGATCGCCATTGCGACGGTCGATTTACCGCAGCCCGATTCGCCGACGAGCCCATACGCTTCGCCGCGCCGCACGCGAAACGAGACATCCTGCAGCACTTCGCGATCGCGCCCGCGGGTCCGGTAGGTGACGGTTAGGCCGACCACCGTGAGCGCATCGGTGCGATCGCTTTTCGACACGTCGAAGGCGGCGAACGGGGAGGGCGGCGCGCTGTTCATCGGTCGAGCACGCCTTGCACGCTGTCGGCGATCAGATTCACGCCAACCACCAGCGTCGCGATCGCACCGGCCGAGAACACCACGGTCCACCATGCGCCGCCCGCCATCAACGTGTACGACTCGGACAGGGCGAGACCCCAGTCGGCCGACGGCGGTTGAATGCCGAAGCCGAGAAACGACAGCGTGGCGACCGCGAAGATCGCATAGCCGAGGCGCACGGTCGCCTCGACGATGATGGGCGGCAGCACGTTCGGCAGAATCTCGACGAACATGATGTACGGCGCACGCTCGCCGCGCAATTGCGCGGCGGCCACGTAGTCGAGATGCCGTTCGGCGAACACGGCGGCGCGCACGGTGCGCGCGGTGATCGGCGTGAAGGTGATGCCGATCACGAGGATCACCGTGACGTTGCTCGCACCGACCGCCGCCAGTGCGAGCAACGCGACGATCACGAGCGGCAGCGCGAGCACCGCGTCGATCGCGCGGCCGACCACGTTGTCCACCCAGCCCTCGAAATAGCCGACGATCAGACCCAGCGCCGTGCCTGCCGCCGTGCCGAGCAGCGTCGCGAGCGGCGCGATGGTGAGGATGTCGCGCGCGCCGACGATCACGCGCGAGAATACGTCGCGGCCGAGCTGGTCGGTGCCGAACCAGTGCGTATGGTCGGGCGGCAGCAGCGAATTGAGCGGATCGGACGCATACGGATCGAGGCGCACGATCCACTGCCCGGCGAGCGCGCAGACGATCCACCACGCGACGATCACCACACCCACCACGAAGGTGGGCGAACGCAGCAGGAGGCGCAGCTGGTCGAAGCGCGGTTCGGTGGCCGCGGCTTGTTGAGAGGGAGGCGCGACCGTGCTCATTCCGCGCTCCTCACGCGCAGCCGCGGATTGAGCAGTACATGCAGTGCATCGGCGACGAGATTGGCGAGCGTGTAGACCACGCCGATCGTCAGCACGCCCGCTTCGAGCATCGGAAAGTCCTTGGCCTTGGCGGCGTTGTAGATCAGCGAGCCGATGCCCTGATAGTGGAACAGCGTCTCGACCACCACGAGCCCGCCGATCATATAGCCGAGCTGTGTCGCGGCGACGGTGATGGTCGGCAGCAGCGCATTGCGCAGCACGTGCCGCCAGATCACGATATGGCGCGGCAAGCCTTTGAGGATCGCGGTGCGCGTGTAGTCCGCGTCGAGCGCTTCGACGGTGCCCGCGCGCGCCATTCTCGCGATGTAGCCGAAGAACACGAGCACCAGCGGCAGCACCGGCAGCACCAGATGCCGTAGCTGTTCGAGCGCGTTCGCTTGCGGCGGATACGACGCTTCGATCGGTAGCCAGCGCAGCCACACGCCGAACACGAGGATCAGGACGATGGACGAGACGAACTCCGGCACCACGGTCGCCGACAAACCGGCGATGCTGATCGTGCGGTCGAGCCAGCGGCCCGCGTGCATGGCCGACCACACGCCGCCCGCGATGCCGAGCGGCACGACGACGACGAACGCGAGCAGCCCGAGCCTGGCCGAATGAGCGAGCGCGTCGGCGATGAACGGCCCGACCGGCTCGCGATACGCATACGAGAGCCCCATGTCGCCGCGCACGAAATGCGTGATCCAGTCGACGTATTGCGTGAGCAGCGGCCGGTCCGCGCCGAGCTGATGATTGAGCGCGGCGACCGCCTGTGCATCGGCGAGCGGTCCGAGCACCGCGCGGCCGATGTCGCCGGGCAGCAGCTGGCCCCCCGCGAACACGATCACCGACAACAGCCACAGCGTGACCAATGACAAGCCCACGCGCGTGCCGAGAAACCGCGCGACGCGGCCCGCGTTGCCGTTCGATGCGCGGGGGGCGGAGGGGGACGCCGTGGCCGACATCGTAAGCTCCTGCCGAAGGCGGCGCCGGCGCTTACGCGCTCAGCACCGCGCGGTCGAAATAGAGTTGCGCGAGCGCGGTGAAGCGCACGCCGTTCACGCCTTTGCGCATCGCGATGAGCTGATCGTAGAAGAACGGAATGATGACCGGCGTTTCGTCGAGCAGCAGCGTCTGGATCTGTCCGGAGATTTTCTTCTGCGTGCCGAGGTCGATCGCCGCGACGAACTGCGCGACCAGCTGATCGTATTGCGGATTTCTGAAATGCGCGGCGTTCCACGTGCCGGTGCTCGTGAGCGGCGCGTTCAGGAACACGTTCGGCACGCCGCGATGGCCGTAGTCGGTTATGCCGAGCGGCGAGTCGAGCCAGTCGGATTTGCCAGGTGTGCCCGCGCCGTAGTACAGCGACTGACTCTCGACCTTCAGATTGATACGCACGCCGATCGCCTTCGCCGCGTTCTGCACGACCACGGCGAGGTCGGGAATCTCCATGTACTTCTCGGTGGTCAGCGTGACGTCGAACCCGTTGGGCACGCCCGCTTGCGCGAGCAGTTGCTTCGCTTTCGCGATATCGATCTTGCGTTGCGGCACACCCGCATCCGATGACGGAAACACCGGCGCGAACGGACTGTCGTTGCCGAGTTGCGCGCGCCCCTTGAAGAGGCCGCGCACCAGCACGTCGCGATCGAGCGACAACGCCAGCGCCTCGCGCACGCGCTTGTCCTTGAACAGCGGATTGTCGTTGCGCATGTGAATCTGCCGATGCGCACTCGACTTCACCCCGACGGCTTTGTAGTCCGGATTGTTCAGAATGCCTGCACCGCCCTGCACGGTGAAGGTGCCCATCACGTCTGCCTGATGGCCTTGCAACGCGAGCAACTGGGCCTGCTGATCGGCATAGAAGGAAAACTGTACGCGTTGCGGTAACGCTTTCTCGCCCCAGTAGTCGGGATTGCGTACGAATGACGCGCCCACCTTCGGCTGATACTTCTCGAACCTGAACGGCCCGGTGCCGATGAAGCTCTTTTCATAACCGCCTGCGTAGTTCGCGGGCAGGATCACGGCGTTGTAATTGTCCGAGGAGACGTAGTACGGAAAGTTGCCGTTCGGCGCATCCAGATGAAACGCGATCGTGTGTTCATCGACGACTTTCGCGCCGCCTTTCGACAGCACGCCCTTGAGCACGGAGAGCGCCGCCGACCCGCTCGCGGGATCGGCGAGGCGGTCGAAGGTGGCGGCCACGTCTTTCGCGGTAAACGGCTGGCCGTCGTGGAACTTGACGTTTGGGCGCAGCGTGAAGGTCCACACGTCGCCCTTGTCGTTCGGCTTCCACGACAACGCGAGCGCAGGTTTGAGCATCAGCTTCTCGCCGTCGTCATCGATCAGGAATTCGCCGGTCTGGTTGAGCAGCGCGAGACTGGCGGCATCGGTGACGGTGAGCGGATCGACTGCGCCGGCAGGCGTCAGGTGGGCGACGCGGATCGTCTGGTTGCCGGCACCCGGCGCGCCTTGAGCTCGTGCGCGCGGCGCAGTCAGCACGCCGCCGCCCGCGAGCGCCAAACCGATCACGCTCGCATGGCGCAGCAACTCGCGGCGCGTGATGCGGCCGGCGAGGAATTCGTCGATGGCGTGGTTGCCGTAGGCGTCGGCGGTGAGGCGGGCTGCGTCGAGTGCGAGAAATCGGTCCGCGGGAGTTTTCATCGATGGAGAGTCCAGTCCGTTCTGTTGCCGGTTCTGAAGAGCCGCGCAAGCCTGCGCAAAGCCGGTTCAGTGTAAGCGATTGCTCGCGGGTCTGGCGCGCTTGCGACGCTGGGAGGTGGCCGATTGGCCGATAAAAGAGCCGCTGTGTATCGTCATCACAACGTTCGGCGCGTGCATTGCAGCGCAAGCGGAATTCGCACGCGGATGCTTATTCAGGGTAATGAGCAGATTCATGCGCCGCACCGGGTTGGATTTACCGCGCCACCGCCGCTGGCCTGCGCCAGCGATGGAACAGCACGGAGCCGATCCAGCACGCCATGAAGGCCGCGACGATCGCGTAACCGAGCGCGCCGAAGCGCTCGTTGACGCTCGCCACCGCGTCCCACATGCCGCCGCTCAAACCGAGCTTGTCCGACAGCAGCCCGAGCGCTTCGACACCGCCGATCACGATCGCCACCATCGCCGACACGAACGTGATGCTCGCGTTGTAGTAGAGCTTGCGCTTCGGATCGTCCATCGCCCAGCCGTAGGCGTGCACCATCAGCACGTTGTCGGTGGAATCGACGAGCGTCATGCCCGCGGTGAAGAGCGCGGGGAACACGAGGATCGAGTACAGCGGCAGACCGGTGCCCGCCTGCGATGCGGCGATCGCGAGCAAGCCGATCTCGGTCGCGGTGTCGAAGCCAAGGCCGAACAGCACGCCGACGGGGTACATGTGCCAGCTTTTGGTGACGAGCCGGAACAGCGGGCGCAAGGCGCGCGACAGCAGGCCCGCCGGCGCGATCGAATCAACCGCTTGCGCAGCCAGCTCGCCGTCGCGTTGAACATGACGATAACGGCGCCACACGTCGCGCAGAATCACGAGGTTGACGGCCGCGAGCCCCAGCAGGAAGGTCGCGGATACGAGCGTACCGACCGTGCCGCCCAATTCCTTGAAGGTCTCGAAACGGCCGTGCAGCGAATGGGCGGTCCATGCAATGCCGATGGTCGCGGCGATCACGATCGTCGAGTGTCCGAGCGAAAACGCGAGACCCACGCCGAGCGGCCGCTTGCCGCTTTGCATCAGCTTGCGCGTGACGGCGTCGATCGCCGCGATGTGATCCGCGTCGACCGCATGACGCAGGCCGAAGCCATACGCGAGCAGCGCGGTCCCGAGCAGCAGCGGGTAGTGGCGAAAGGCGATCAGCGCCCATGCCCAGGCGCCGAGATTGGCGGCAATCAGGATCGCGTACAGCGAGAGCAGGCGAGGGCGCAGCGAAGCGGTCGGCGTCATGAGTCGCAGGGTGAAGAGTGGACAGTCGAGTTAGTGATCGTGCGGATGCTTGTGAATCGGATCGACCCAGTAGACCGTTTCAGGCGCTTCCACTGCGTCGATGTTCAGATTGACGACCACCGCTTCGTTGTCGCTGCGCACCAGCACGCATTCGAGCGGCGCGTCGGTGCTCGCGTTGATCTCCTGATGCGGCACGTAGGGCGGCACGAAGATGAAGTCGCCGGGGCCGGCCTCCGCGGTGAACTCCAGATGCTCGCCCCAACGCATGCGCGCCTGGCCGCGCACCACGTAAATCACGCTTTCGAGCGCGCCGTGATGATGGGCGCCGGTCTTCGCGTTCGGATGGATCGTAACGGTGCCGGCCCATATCTTCTGCGCGCCGACCCGGGCGGCGTTGATCGCGGCGGCGCGGTTCATGCCCGGCGTTTGCGCGGTGTTGCTGTCGAGCTGGTCGCCCTTGATGACCTTCACGCCGTGCTCGCGCCAATCGACGGGCGCGGCCGGTTGCTCGGCGCCATGTTCGGCGCGATAGTGCGGGTGTTCGTGATCCTGGCTCATGGTGTCTCCTCCTGGGCATCGCCCCGGTGCCCAGCTCGGCGCCGTCAGGCATTTTTGCACGTTCAAAAACGGCTGTGTGGAGAACCGCATCAACGCCGTCCCCACCGGGCGATGGACGAAAAAAAGCCCGTTCACGTGGAACGGGCTTCGGGCGCTTTGGTTGGCCGCTGCAAGCGCGGCGGCTTCGTCGCAGCGCTTGCGCTTACTTCTGCTTCGCGTTGATCACGGCTTCGGCGACGTTATTCGGCGTCTCCGCGTAGTGCTTGAACTCCATCGTGTAGGTTGCGCGGCCCTGGGTGGCCGAGCGCAGCGACGTCGAGTAGCCGAACATCTCCGCGAGCGGCACTTCGGCGCGCACCAGCTTGCCGCCGCCGCCCGCGATGTCTTCCATGCCCTGCACGAGTCCGCGGCGGCTCGACAGGTCGCCCATCACGTTGCCCATGAAGTCTTCCGGCGTTTCCACTTCGACGGCCATCATCGGTTCGAGCAGTACGGGTTTGGCCTTGCGCATCGCTTCCTTGAACGCTATCGAGCCGGCCATGCGGAACGCGTTTTCATTCGAGTCGACGTCGTGGTATGAACCGAAGGTCAGCGTCACTTTCACGTCGACCACCGGATAGCCCGCGAGCACGCCGGCCTTCAGCGTTTCCACGATGCCCTTGTCGACGGCCGGGATGTATTCGCGCGGAATCACGCCGCCCTTGATCGCGTCGACGAACTCGTAGCCCTTGCCTTGCGGCGCCGGTTCGAGCGTGATGACCGCGTGGCCGTACTGACCGCGCCCGCCCGACTGCTTGACGAACTTGCCTTCAACATCTTCGACCTTGTTGCGCACCGTTTCGCGATACGCGACCTGCGGCTTGCCGACGGTCGCCTCGACCCCGAACTCGCGCTTCATCCGGTCGACCAGAATTTCCAGGTGCAGCTCGCCCATCCCGGAGATGATCGTCTGACCGGATTCCTCATCGGTTTGCACGCGGAACGACGGGTCTTCCTGGGCGAGACGGTTTAGCGCGATGCCCATCTTTTCCTGGTCGACCTTGGTCTTCGGCTCGACGGCCTGCGAGATGACCGGCTCAGGGAAGATCATCTTTTCGAGGATGATCACGTGGTTCGGATCGCACAGCGTGTCGCCGGTGGTCGCTTCCTTGAGGCCGACGGCCGCGGCGATGTCGCCCGCGTAGACTTCCTTGATTTCCTTGCGCTCGTTCGCGTGCATCTGCAGGATCCGGCCGAGGCGCTCTTTCTTTTCCTTGATCGCGTTGTAGACCGTGTCGCCCGAATTCACCACGCCCGAGTACACGCGGAAGAAAATCAGCTGGCCGACGAACGGGTCGGTCATGATCTTGAAGGCGAGGGCCGAGAACGGATCGGTATCGTTCGGATGACGCTCGATTTCCTTGTCGTGTTCGTCGTGACCGGTAATCGCCGGCACGTCGACCGGCGAGGGCAGGTAGTCGATCACCGCGTCGAGCATGGCCTGCACGCCCTTGTTCTTGAACGCGCTGCCGCACAGCATCGGCACGATTTCATTGGCGATGCAGCGCGCGCGGATGCCGTGCTTGATTTCGTCTTCGGTCAGCGTGTCGCCGCCCAGGTATTTTTCGAGCAGCGTCTCGTTTGCCTCGGCGGCGGCCTCGACCATCTTGTCGTGCCACTCCTTCGCCGTAGCCGCTAGTTCCGCCGGAATATCGCGGTACTCGAACTTGATGCCCTGGTTCTCTTCGTCCCAGAAGATCGCCTTCATCTTGACCAGATCGACCACGCCCTGGAAGTGCTCTTCCGCGCCGATCGGAATCTGGATCGGCACCGCGACGCCCTTCAGGCGATCGCCGATCTGCCGCTGCACGCGAAAGAAATCCGCGCCGACGCGGTCCATCTTGTTGACGAACGCGATGCGCGGCACCTTGTACTTGTTCGCCTGGCGCCACACGGTTTCCGACTGCGGCTGCACGCCGCCGACCGAGTCGTACACCATGCACGCGCCGTCGAGCACGCGCATCGAGCGCTCCACTTCGATCGTGAAGTCGACGTGGCCCGGGGTGTCGATGATGTTGATCCGGTGTTCGGGATAGTTGCCGGCCATGCCTTTCCAGAAGGCGGTGGTGGCCGCCGACGTGATGGTGATGCCGCGCTCCTGCTCCTGTTCCATCCAGTCCATCGTCGCCGCACCGTCGTGAACCTCGCCGATCTTGTGGGTCACGCCGGTGTAGAACAGGATGCGTTCAGTGGTGGTAGTTTTGCCGGCATCGATGTGAGCGCTGATACCGATATTCCGGTAGCGCTCGATGGGAGTCTTGCGGGGCACGTGAACCTCCTTGGAATGGCGCGCCTGAAACGCTTGCCGGGCGGCGCTCTGGCCGACCGGAGAACCTGGTGCTGCTTGACTGAGATTACAAGGATAGCGCGTCGGCCTGTCTTTTGCAGGAATCTTGCCAGCCGGGCGCGAGCGCCTGCCAGCAGGCGTTCGGCCGCCGCCGCACGGCGCAAGCACGCGACGGCGGCGAGGTGGCCCGAATGTAAAAAAGCCGGCGCCTCGCGAGAGGCGCCGGCTTTTCCAGCAGCGCTAAAACGCGGCGGCGACGCCCGCCGTTGCCGTCGTCGAGGCGGCTTATTGCTGCACAGCCGGCAAGCCCTGAATCTGCATTCCCGGTTTGATGCCCTTCGACGTGAACCAGCCTTTGGGCATTTCCAGCGCGAACACGCCGTTGTGCGTCGGGCAATGGTTGTTGGTGGTCTCGGCCTGCATCTCGTCGATGTCGGTGATCGTGCCGTCCGCGCGCATGAACGCGATCGACAGCGGGATCAGTGTGTTCTTCATCCAGAAGCAATGCCCTGCGTTCTCGTTGAACACGAACAGCATGCCTTCGTTCGGTCCGAGATTCGTACGGTACATCAAGCCTTGCTCACGGTCCGCGTCGTTGGCAGCGACGGCGGCATCGATCACGAACATGCCCGCGGTCAGCTTCACGCGCGGAAATTCGTTGGGCTGCTTCGCACCGGCCGGCATCTGCTGAGCGTGAGCAGGGGCGGCGGTGGTCGCGGCGAACGACAACGCGGCGAGCGGCAATGCAACGGCAACAGCGAAACGCGCAATCAACGAGCGCATGGGAAATCGCACGGCATGACTCCTTGCTGGAAATTAACTCGCGAATGTTACGCGAGCGCGTCAAAAACAAAAAGGCAGATCGCCTTGCGGTGATCTGCCTTACAACGCCGTAAGAACGGCGGTGAAGCTGGTTCTTGACTGCGTCGTTACAACAAACTTACTCCGATGCTGCCGAAGCTGCAGCAGCAGCTGCTGCCTTCTTGTGCGACTTCTTGTGAGCGTGCTTCGTGGTCTTCTTTGCCGACGAAGCTGCTGCCGGAGCTGCCGAAGCTGCTTCCGGTGCCGAAGCTTGTGCGAATGCTGCCGTTGCGAAAAGGCCAGCGACCAGAGCGGCGATCAGTTTGTTCATTGTGTGAATCCTCAGCTTGAGTTAATTAACCAAATGACCCGGCTATATGTAGAGTCATGTCGGTAAACGTGCCATCCACCTTTCGGTTGACAGTCGCATCGAACAAATTTTTTTCGACACGTCTGCGTAGCGCTCAGACTCCCCGCGCGCACCGCAAGAACGGCTTGCGCAAAGGGCCCTTCAGGCTGAATGCCGGATAGCTTCGGGCGGCATCTGCGTCGAATAACGCGTGAGCTCGCGCACCGGTTGACGAAAAATTTCTGGAAATTTTTATCGTGAAAGCGCGATGTCGATGTGCGGCTTCGCTGCTATCGCGAGTGTGTTCGTTTCACGTTTTTTTTGCGGGTGTTTCACGCGTGTTTTTGTTTGCCGATACAACGGCTTAGCTTTTGTTATTCGGCGTGAAACACGCACACGTGATGCGAGTTTTGCAAACTTGCGCGCAGAGAGTCGAGCGTTCGGATCACGCTCAGACGACACCTTCCCAAGGCGCCTTCGTTGACAATTCGACACTTTCCCCGGGTTGAAGGCCGAGTGAAAAAATGTCAAGCGCCCCGATGCCGACGCGCACCAGACGCAGCGTCGGGAAACCCACCGCGGCTGTCATGCGGCGCACCTGACGGTTCTTGCCTTCGGTGATCGACAACTCGATCCACGTGGTCGGTATCGCCGCGCGATAACGGATCGGCGGCGTGCGTGTCCAGAGCGTGTCGTTCGGTTCGACATATTCGGCGCGGCAGGGGCGCGTCACGTAGTCGCCGAGATCGACGCCGCGTGCGAGCTTCTTCAACGCGGCTGTGTCGACCGCGCCTTCCACTTGCGCCCAATAACGTTTGACGAGCTTATGACGCGGCTCGGCGATGCGCGCTTGCAGCGCCCCATCGTCGGTGAGAAGCAGCAGGCCTTCGCTGTCGGAGTCGAGCCGGCCCGCCGGATAGACGCCGGGCACCTTGACCCAGTCGGCCAGCGACGCACGCGTCTCATGCGGCGAGAATTGACAGATGGTGCCGAACGGCTTGTTCAGTGCGAGAAGGCGCATAGGGAAACGAATGAGAGTCGCGCGGACACTGCCGCGACGGTCAGCGTCGCGAAGTCCCCGGGAGAGCCGCGGGTGCGGTTTTGAATGGCGCGATGATAATGCATAAACGAAGCCGGCCTTTCTGCTGTCTTATAAAAGACCCATGAGCCGGCGCGCGTGCGGTTCACGGTTTTTGCGTCCATGTTGGGAAAACCCCGAGCCGTTGCCGGATGGCTGCGCGGGGCGTGTGGGCTAGAATAACGGCCAGGCTTGCTTGCGAGCGTCCTGGCATTGCGCGTAGCGAGGAGCGCCCATTTTCGCAGTCTCCCTTCAGCTTTCTGCACAGCCTTCACTGGAGTCCGATCATGTCGTATCAGCACATCAAGGTTCCGACCGGTGGTGACAAGATCACTGTCAACGCCGATTTCTCGCTCAATGTTTCCGACCAGCCGATCATTCCGTTCATCGAAGGCGACGGTACGGGTCTCGACATCACGCCGGTCATGCTGAAGGTCGTGGATGCAGCGGTGGAGAAGGCGTACGCAGGCAAGAAGAAAATCCACTGGATGGAAATCTACGCGGGCGAAAAGGCGACCAAGGTGTATGGTCCCGACGTGTGGCTGCCGGAAGAAACGCTGCAGGTGGTCAAGGAATACATTGTGTCGATCAAGGGGCCGCTCACCACGCCGGTCGGCGGCGGCATCCGTTCGCTGAACGTCGCGCTGCGCCAGGAGCTCGACCTGTATGTGTGCCTGCGGCCGGTGCAGTATTTCAAGGGCGTGCCTTCGCCGGTGCGCGAGCCCGAGAAGACCAACATGGTGATCTTCCGCGAGAATTCGGAAGACATCTATGCGGGCATCGAATGGGCGGCCGAATCGGAGCAGGCGAAGAAGGTCATCAAGTTCCTGCAGGACGAGATGGGCGTGAAGAAGATCCGCTTTCCGGAGTCGTCGGGGATCGGCATCAAGCCGGTGTCGCGCGAAGGCACCGAGCGTCTGGTGCGCAAGGCGATCCAGTACGCGATGGACAACGATCGCCGCTCGGTCACGCTGGTGCACAAGGGCAACATCATGAAGTTCACCGAAGGCGCGTTTCGCGACTACGGCTATGCGCTCGCGCAAAAGGAATTCAGCGCGGAACTGATCGACGGCGGCCCGTGGATGAAGGTCAAGAATCCGAAGACAGGTGGCGACATCGTGGTGAAGGACGTGATCGCCGATGCATTCCTGCAGCAGATCCTCCTGCGTCCGGCCGAATACGACGTGATCGCCACGCTGAACCTGAACGGCGATTATGTCTCGGATGCGCTGGCCGCGCAGGTCGGCGGCATCGGCATCGCCCCGGGCGCGAATCTGTCGGACTCGGTCGCGATGTTCGAAGCGACGCACGGCACGGCGCCGAAATACGCGGGCAAGGACTATGTGAATCCGGGTTCGGAAATTCTCTCGGCGGAAATGATGCTGCGCCACATCGGCTGGACCGAAGCGGCAGATCTGATCATCCACTCGATGGAGAAATCGATTCTGCAAAAACGCGTCACTTATGACTTCGCACGCCTGATGGAAGGCGCGACTCAGGTATCGTGCTCGGGCTTCGGCCAGGTGATGATCGAGAATATGTAGAACGAAGCGAACTGAAATATTCAGGTCGCATGACAAGCCCTGGCGTCGCAAGATGGCTGGGGCATTTTTTTGCCCGCTCGTCGAAGCGGCCGCTATCGATCCGAACAGCGATAGGGTGAGCGCGAAAGCCGCCGGCAGCCAAACTATACGGGCGTACCCGATAATTGGGAGCCATGGCTGTCCGATAAAAGCTAACGGAACGAAAAAAGCGCCGCACAAAAAAAGAAACCCGGCAAGCCGGGCTTCAAAGGACGGGTAACGAACAGCCTCAGGCGGGTGCCTGAATGTTCGATGCCTGTTTGCCTTTCGGGCCTTGCACGACCTCGAAGGTTACCTTTTGGCCTTCCTTGAGGGTCTTGAACCCATTCATCTGGATGGCCGAGAAGTGTGCAAACAGATCCTCACCACCTTCATCAGGCGTGATGAATCCGAAACCTTTTGCGTCATTGAACCATTTGACCGTACCAGTTGCCATTCCAACATCCCCTGTAACTCATGTCACTACCACGAGCCCTCGAAAAGCTCCGCGACCACGCAAGTAGCCGCTCCCTCCTCACAAGCTCACCATCGGCATTTTTTCGAAATTATGGCTCGGTGAAAAAAGTGCCAGCTTGATTGTTGGTGCTCTTTATTCGAGTGTCAAGAAAATTTTGAGATGTCGTTGTCGCGTTGCAAACAGGCGCTTTCCAGGGGTTTTTCCCGCTTCCGCTATGTGCGGTTGCGCAAGCGGGCCGTCTTGAAAAGTCGCATAATCGACTCACATGCTGTGCTACGCGCCGCCCGCCGCCGTCAGGCTCCGGCGAGCGCCAGCAACCAGCTCCGGCAGGTTGTGCGATACTCGATCCGACTGCGGTGCAACACGGCCGCGCTGCATCATTGGATAGGGGCCGGCTCCGCAATCGGCTCGTCGAATCGCAAATGCATGGCGGGTCATTTACCCATCACGCAGAAGCGAACGGGCTCACCGGCGGGTTGACCGGGTTTTGACAGGATTGCGGGCCTGTCCTAGTTGTTTAGAATGGGTGTATGGCGATTATCCCGGACAAGCAGGACGGCACCGTACTGGAGCGGCAGGAGAAGAAGCTCAAGCCGCCATCCATGTACAAGGTGGTGCTGCTGAATGACGACTTCACGCCAATGGAATTTGTCGTGATGATCGTGCAGGAATATTTCAATAAAGATCGTGAAACCGCAACGCAGGTGATGTTGAAGGTGCATCGCGAGGGCAGGGGAGTTTGTGGGGTCTATACGCGGGACATCGCGTCGACCAAAGTCGAGCAAGTCGTTACCCACGCACGGCAGGCCGGGCATCCGCTGCAGTGTGTGATGGAGGAAGCATGATTGCCCAGGAACTGGAAGTCAGCCTGCACATGGCGTTCATGGAAGCACGCCAGGCGCGGCACGAGTTCATAACGGTCGAACATCTTTTGCTGGCACTGTTGGACAATCCGACAGCGGCGGAGGTGTTGCGTGCATGCGCGGCCAATATCGAGGATCTGCGTCAGAACCTGCGCAACTTCATTCATGACAACACGCCAACCGTGCCTGGCACGGACGACGTCGACACGCAGCCCACGCTGGGTTTCCAGCGTGTGATCCAGCGCGCGATCATGCATGTGCAGTCCACCTCGAACGGCAAGAAGGAAGTGACCGGCGCGAACGTGCTGGTGGCGATCTTCGGCGAGAAGGATTCGCACGCGGTGTACTACCTGCAGCAGCAGGGCGTGACGCGTCTGGACGTGGTCAATTTCATCTCGCATGGCATCGCCAAGACGAGCAGCACGGACGCCGCGAAAGCGAGCGACGCGAATGCCGAGTCCGACGAAGCCGCCGCGCAGAAGGAAACGCCGCTCGCCCAGTTCACGCAGAACCTGAACCAGATGGCGAAGGACGGCCGCATCGATCCGCTGATCGGGCGCGAGTCGGAAGTCGAGCGCGTGGTCCAGGTGCTGTGCCGTCGGCGCAAGAACAATCCGCTGCTGGTCGGTGAGGCCGGCGTCGGCAAGACGGCGATCGCCGAAGGTCTCGCGTGGCGTATTACGCGCGGCGAAGTGCCGGACATCCTCGCGGACGCGCAGGTGTATTCGCTCGACATGGGCGCGCTGCTCGCCGGCACGAAGTATCGTGGCGACTTCGAGCAACGCCTGAAGACGGTTCTCAAGGAGTTGAAGGAACGTCCGCACGCGATCCTGTTCATCGACGAAATTCATACGCTGATCGGCGCGGGCGCCGCCTCGGGCGGCACGCTGGACGCGTCGAATCTGCTGAAGCCTGCGTTGTCCTCGGGCACGCTCAAGTGCATCGGCGCGACCACGTTCACGGAATATCGCGGCATCTTCGAGAAAGACGCGGCATTGTCGCGCCGTTTCCAGAAGGTCGATGTGACCGAGCCGACCGTCGAACAGACGGTGGCGATCCTGCGCGGCCTCAAGTCGCGTTTCGAAGAGCATCACGGCGTGAAGTATTCGTCGGGTGCGCTGTCGGCGGCGGCTGAGTTGTCGGCACGCTTCATCACGGATCGTCATCTGCCGGACAAGGCGATCGACGTGATCGACGAAGCGGGCGCGGCGCAACGCATCCTGCCGAAGTCGAAGCAGAAGAAGACCATCGGCAAGAACGAGATCGAGGAAATCATCTCGAAGATCGCCCGTGTCCCGCCGCAAAGCGTGTCGCAGGACGATCGCAGCAAGCTGCAGACGCTCGATCGCGATCTGAAGAGCGTGGTGTTCGGGCAAGACCCCGCCATCGACGCGCTGTCGGCCGCGATCAAGATGGCGCGTGCGGGTCTCGGCAAGCTGGACAAGCCGATCGGCGCGTTCCTGTTCTCCGGCCCCACGGGTGTCGGCAAGACCGAAGTGGCGAAGCAACTGGCGTTCACGCTGGGGATCGAACTGATCCGCTTCGACATGTCGGAATACATGGAGCGTCATGCGGTCAGCCGGTTGATCGGCGCGCCGCCGGGCTATGTCGGGTTCGACCAGGGCGGTCTTCTGACCGAAGCCGTCACGAAGAAGCCGCATTGCGTGCTGCTGCTCGACGAAATCGAGAAGGCGCATCCGGACATCTACAATGTGCTGCTGCAGGTGATGGACCACGGCACGCTGACGGACAACAACGGCCGCAAGGCGGACTTCCGCAACGTCATCATTATCATGACGACGAATGCGGGCGCCGAGGCGATGGGCAAGTCGGTGATCGGCTTCACGAACCGCCGGGAAGCCGGTGACGAGATGGTCGACATCAAGCGTATGTTCACGCCGGAGTTCCGTAACCGTCTGGACGCGACGATCAGCTTCCGTTCGCTCGATGAAGAAATCATCATGCGCGTGGTCGATAAGTTCCTGATGCAGTTGGAAGATCAGTTGCACGAGAAGAAGGTCGATGCGCTCTTCACCGACGCGTTGCGCAAGCATCTCGCCAAACACGGTTTCGATCCGTTGATGGGCGCGCGGCCGATGCAACGTCTGATCCAGGACACGATCCGTCGTGCGCTGGCCGACGAACTGCTGTTCGGCAAGCTGATGAACGGCGGCCGGGTCTCGGTCGACGTGGATGCGGAAGACAAGGTGCAGTTGACCTTCGACGAGCATCCGGCGCCGCGCAATCCGAATCCGGAAGCGGTCGAAGTCGAGTAAGGCGTCGAATAAAGTCTCTGGCGGTATTGAAGAAAGCAGAACGGCGCGGGTTCAACCCCGCGCCGTTCTGCTTTTTGCGTCCTGCTTTGCGTCGCTCAGGGTTAGTGTTTGCCGGTACTGCCGAACCCGCCGCCGCCACGCTCGCTTTGTTCGAAATCATCGACGATATTGAACTCGGCCTGCACGACCGGCACGATCACGAGTTGCGCGAGACGCTCCATCGGATTCAGCACGAACGTCGTTTCGCCACGATTCCAGGTCGAGATCATCAGTTGACCCTGGTAATCGGAGTCGATCAGGCCGACCAGATTGCCGAGCACGATCCCATGCTTATGTCCCAGTCCCGAACGCGGCAGAATCAGCGCCGCATACCCCGGGTCACCGACGTGAATCGCGAGGCCTGTCGGGACCAGCGCGGTTTCGCCAGGCTTCAGCGTCAACGGCTCGTCGAGGCAGGCACGCAGATCGAGGCCGGCACTGCCGGTGGTCGCGTAAGCAGGGAGTTGCTCGCGCATGCGCGCGTCGAGAATCTTCAGGTCGAGTTTCATGCAGATTGGAGTGAGGTTAGGGCGTGGTGTTTAAGCCGAGCTGGAATGCGTCGGCGAGAAGTTCATAGGAGCGCAGCCGGGCGCGATAGCTGCCTGCGACGGTCAGCACCATCAGCTCGTCTGCCTGGAATTGCTCCTGCAATGCATGTAGCCGCTCGGTGACCGTCTCAGGCGTACCGATGATGCTGCGTGGTTTTTCTCGTGTAATCACAAGTTGCTCGCGCTCACCGTACTCCTGCTCGATTCCCTGTTCGATGTTTGGAATGGGTTCGTTCAGGCCGTACGCCATTTGAACGCGGCGCAGGTCGACGGCCTTTTCCAGAGCGGCGGCTTCCTGTTCGGTATCCGCGCAAATCACGAAGACGGCAGCGGCCAGATACGCTTGCTGGGTTTCCTGACTCGCCTTGAAGCGCTCGCGATAGGCCTGCGCCACCTGATGTCCGAAATGCGCATTGATGAAATGCGCGAACGCGAAGCGAATGCCGAGTTGCGCGGCGAGCAGTCCGCCGAATTCGCTCGAACCGAGCATCCACAGTTGCGGACGCGTGTCGATCTGCGGCTGCAGCAACACGCCACGCGCCATGTGATCCTCGGGCAGCGCGCCGTGCATCAGGCCGAGCAGGTCGGTGACCTGCTGCGGGAAAATATCGCCGCGGTTGTAGTCGCCGCCGGCAACCGCCTGCGCTGTGCGCATGTCGCCGCCCGGTGCGCGTCCCACGCCGAGATCGATGCGATTCGGAAAGAGCGCCTCGAGCATCATGAATTGCTCGGCGACCTTGAACGGGCTGTAGTACGGCAGCATCACGCCGCCGGAACCGAGGCGGATGCGCCGAGTCACGCTCCCGAGGCGCGCCAGCATTACCTCGGGACACGGATTCGATACGCCGCGCAAGCCGTGATGCTCGGCACACCAGTAGCGCGTGTAGCCGAGGTCGTCGGCGAGCTGCGCGAGTTCGACGGTGGCGGCGATGGCGTCCGACACCGAGTGCCCGGCGATCACGGGCGTTTGATCGAGCACGGAAAGCAGCGTCATGTCAGTGGCTCCAGATAATCCGATTCGTCAGCGCGGCTTGCCGTGGTGGCGAAAAATACGCCGTGACGGACTCAACGAATCAGACTCGTATCGGGCAGACGCTTCGCAATCTCTGCGATCAGCGCACGCGCGAGCGTCTGCTTGTCCGCGCGCGGGAGCTTCGTGGCGCCGCGGGCTTCGAACAGGATCACTTCGTTGTCATCGAGACCAAAGGTGAGGGGGCCGAGATTGCCGATCAGCAGAGGCACGTTTTTGCGCATGCGCTTTTCTTCGCCATGCACCTCGAGGTCGCCGCTTTCCGCCGCGAAGCCGACCGCGAACGGTGGATGCGGCAGCTTCGCCACCGAGGCCAGAATGTCCGGATTCTCGACGAACGTGAAGCTTGGCAGTGCGCGTTCGGCGGTCTTCTTGATCTTATGCTCGCTTGCGTGAGCGACACGCCAGTCGGCCACTGCGGCGACGCCAATGAAGATGTCGGCGTCGGCGACCGAGCGCATCACCGCATCGTGCATCTGCTGCGCGGTTTGCACGTCCTGGCGGAACACGCCCCACGGCGTTTCCAGCGAGACCGGGCCGGCGACCAGGTGCACCTCGGCGCCGGCCTGTTGCGCGGCGCGCGCGAGCGCGAAGCCCATTTTGCCGCTGGAGCGGTTGGTGATGCCGCGCACCGGATCGAGCGGCTCGAAGGTCGGCCCGGCGGTCAGCAATACGCGACGGCCGGAGAGGATCTTCGGCGAAAAGAACGATGCGATTGCTTCGTAGGTCGCCTTGGCTTCGAGCATGCGTCCGTCGCCGATTTCGCCACAGGCCTGCGGGCCGGAGTCCGGCCCCAGCAGTGTGACGCCGTCCGCGCGCAGTTGCGCGACGTTGCGTTGCGTCGCCGGGTTTTGCCACATCTGCCGGTTCATCGCCGGGACGACGAGCAGCGGACAATCGCGCGCGACGCACAGCGTCGACAGCAGGTCGTCGGCCATGCCGTGTGCGAGTTTGGCGAGAAAGTCGGTGGAGGCGGGCGCGATCACGATCGCATCCGCTTCACGCGACAGATCGATGTGCGCCATGTTGTTCGGCACGCGCCCGTCCCACTGGCTCGTATAGACCGGACGGCCCGAGAGCGCCTGCATCGTGACGGGGGTGATGAACTGGGTGGCCGCTTCGGTCATGACGACCTGCACGGTTGCGCCTGCCTTGGTCAGCAGACGCGTGAGTTCGGCGATCTTGTAGCAGGCAATCCCGCCCGTCATGCCGAGGACGAGGTGTTTTCCTGCGAGTTCTGCGGTTGCCAACGAAAGCCTCCGGCAAAGCGTGGTGGCGGGCGGCAGGGCGGGGCGTTATCCGCGCCGCCGCGCCTTTGAATCCTGACACAAAGCGCGGACGCCGGCGCCTCGTGCCGGTGACGTTAGCGGGTGCCGCGCACGCGCCGCAACTCGTCGAGCACGAGCAGGATCGCGCCGATCGTGATCGCGCTGTCGGCGAGATTGAACGCCGGCCAGTGCCAGCCGCGCACGTGGAAATCGAGGAAGTCGATCACGTGCCCATACGCGAGCCGGTCGATCACATTGCCGAGCGCGCCGCCCAGAATCAGCGCGAGCGCCGTGCAGAACATCTTCTGCCCGCCATGACGCTTGAGCAGGTAGCAGATCACCAGCGCGGCGACCACGCCGAGCGCGGTGAATGCCCAGCGTTGCCAGCCACCCGCCATCGCGAGGAAGCTGAACGCCGCGCCACGGTTGTACACGAGCACCAGGTTGAAAAACGGCGTGAGCTCATGCGCGACACCGTAGGCGAACACCTTCTGGACCGCGATTTTCGTCAACTGGTCGAACAGGATGACGATCAGCGCGATGCCCAGCCAGGGGGCCAGCGAACTGCTTCCGATGGACGTTTTCGACGAGGTTTTCGACATGGTTCTCGCCATTATGCCGCGCTCCTTGTTTCACCGTTGCCGAACAGGTTGCTGAAGCAGCGGCCGCACAGCGTGGGGTGTTCGGCGTTCGCGCCGACGTCCGCCCGATAGTGCCAGCAGCGCTCGCACTTCAGGTACTTCGAGGCGATCACTTCGACGCCTTCTTCCGCTTCGCTCGCGACCTTCACGACGTTCGCGCTCGAGGTGATCAACACGAACTTCAGGTCGTCGGCGAGGCTCGCGAGCGCGTCGTAACGCGCGCCGCTCGCGCGGATTTCCACTTCCGCCTGCAGCGACGAGCCGATCAGATTCGCGACGCGCGCTTCTTCCAGCGCCTTCGTCACGTCGCTGCGGGCGGCGCGCAACAGCGTCCATTTGTCGAGCAGCGCGCCGGCGTCCGGCACCGCCGGGAACGCGTGATACGTCTCGGTAAAGATGGTTTCGCTGTTCGGCTGGAACACCTTCCATGCTTCTTCCGCGGTGAACGACAGGAACGGCGCCATCTGACGCAGCAAGCCGTGCGCGATGTGATACAGCGCGGTCTGCGCCGAGCGGCGTGCGACGGAATCCGCCGCCGTGGTGTACAGGCGGTCCTTCAGCACGTCGAGGTAGAAGCCGCCGAGGTCTTCCGAGCAGAACGTCTGCAGCTTGGCAACCACCGGGTGGAACTCGTACTTCTCGTAGTGCGAGAGGATGTCGTCCTGCAGATTCGCCGACAGCGCCACCGCATAGCGGTCGATCTCGAGCCAGTCTTCGACCGGACGCGCGTGCTGCGCGAAGTCGAAGTCCGACAGATTCGCGAGCAGGAAGCGCAGCGTGTTGCGGATGCGGCGATAGCCTTCGGTGACGCGCTTGAGAATTTCCTCGGAGATCGCCAGCTCGCCCGAGTAGTCGGTCGATGCGATCCACAGGCGGATGATTTCCGCGCCGAGGCGGTTCGCCACTTCATGCGGATCGATGCCGTTACCGAGGGACTTGCTCATCTTGCGGCCTTCGCCGTCGACCGTGAAGCCGTGGGTGAGCAGCGCGTTGTACGGCGGCCGACCGTCGAGCATCGACGCGGTCAGCAGCGACGAATGGAACCAGCCGCGATGCTGGTCCGAGCCTTCCAGATACAGGTCGGCCGGGAATTGCAGTTCGTCCTTGTGCGAGCCGCGCAGCACGTGCCAGTGCGTGGTGCCCGAGTCGAACCATACGTCGAGCGTGTCGCGGTTCTTCTCGTACATGTTGGCGTCGTCGCCGAGCAATTCGCGCGGATCGAGCGATTGCCATGCTTCGATGCCGGCCTTCTCGACGCGTTGCGCGACTTCTTCGAGCAGTTCCTGCGTGCGCGGATGCAGTTCGCCGGTTTCCTTGTGCACGAAGAACGCCATCGGCACGCCCCATTGACGCTGGCGCGACAGCGTCCAGTCCGGGCGGTTGGCGATCATGCTGAAGAGGCGCTGCTTGCCCCACGCCGGATAGAACGCGGTGTTTTCGATGCCTTCGAGCGCGGTTTCGCGCAGCGTCCTGTCGGTGTCGTTCGGCTTCACGTCCATGCCGGCGAACCATTGCGACGTCGCACGGTAGATGATCGGCGTCTTGTGGCGCCAGCAGTGCATGTAGCTGTGCGTGTACTTCTCGGTGCGCATTAGCGAGCCGGCGCCTTGCAGCGCTTCGACGATCTGCGGATTGGCCGCCCAGATGGACAGGCCGCCGAACAGCGCGAGCGATTCGATGTAGCGGCCGTCGCCCATCACCGGGTTGATGATGTCGGAGTCGGCCATGCCGTGCGCCTTGCACGACGCGAAGTCTTCCACGCCGTAGGCCGGCGAGGAGTGCACGACGCCCGTACCGGTTTCGGTCGTCACGTAGTCGCCGAGATAGACTGGCGCAGTGCGCTTGTAGGCCGGATGCGCGGACGCGAGCGGATGGTTGAAGCGCAGGTTGACGAGCCTTTCGCCCGGCGTGGTGGCGACGATCGTGCCTTCCAGCCCGTATTGTTTCAGGCAGGCTTCGACGCGTTCTTCAGCCAGGATCAGCAGGCCGCGCGGCGTGTCGACCAGCGCGTAGACGACTTCAGGATGCAGGTTCAGCGCCTGGTTGGCGGGGATGGTCCACGGCGTGGTGGTCCAGATCACGATGCCGCCTTCGTTGTGCGGCAGCGCATTCAGACCGAACGCCTGCGCGGTCTTTTCCGGCTCGGCGAAGCTGAACAGCACGTCGATGGTCGGATCGGTCTTGTCCTTGTACTCGACCTCCGCCTCGGCCAACGCCGAGCCGCAGTCGAAACACCAGTTCACCGGCTTCAGGCCGCGGAACACGTAGCCCTTTTCCATGATCTTCGCGAGCGCGCGGATTTCGCCGGCCTCGTTCGTGAAGTTCATCGTCTTGTACGGGTTGTCCCAGTCGCCGAGCACGCCCAGACGGCGGAAGCCGACCTTCTGCTTCTCGATTTGCTCGGTCGCATAGGCGCGCGCCTTCTGCATCACTTCGGCCGCCGGCAGCGACTTGCCGAACTGCTTTTCGATCTGGATTTCGATCGGCATGCCGTGGCAGTCCCAGCCCGGCACGTAGACCGCGTCGAAGCCCGCCAGATTGCGCGCCTTGACGATCATGTCCTTGAGAATCTTGTTGACCGCGTGGCCGAGGTGGATGTCGCCGTTCGCATACGGCGGGCCGTCGTGCAGGATGAACTTCTTGCGGCCTTTGGAAGCGGCGCGGATCTTTTCGTAGATCTTGCGTTCCTGCCATTCCTTGACCCATTGCGGCTCGCGCTTGGGCAGGTCGCCGCGCATCGGGAACGGCGTGTCGAGCAGGTTCACCGGGTAGCGTGACTGCGGTTTCGAATCGGCTTTCTTGTTGCTCATGATGTGGTCGCGGTGAATTCGTTCTATGCGCGGCAAAGGCGCGGGGTTGCGCACGATGCGCGCGGACGTGGGACGCGCCCGGCAGGTCTGTCGCGTGATCCACGGACGCCTTTCGATGCGCGCGGCAACGGTACGCGCGGCGCTTGAGCGCTCGCCCGTACCGCGGCGGTTACCTAATTCGGTCGGTGGCCGAGGTGGCGAAACCGGTGGAGCGGCTGCCCGGCGTGCCGGCGCCGACGGCCGCGAACCACGCGCGCGCATTGGCGACGTCGCGCGCGATGGCGGCGGTCAGCGTTTCGAGGTCGACGTACTTTTCCTCGTCGCGCAGCTTCTTCAGGAATTCGACGCGCACGAGTTTGCCATACGCGTCGCCGTGCCAATCGAGCAGGTGCACTTCGAGCAGCACGCGGCCGGAGTCGTCGACCGTGGGGCGCAGGCCGAGGCTCGCGACGCCCGGCAACGGTTCCTCCGCCACGCCGTGCACGCGCACGACGAAAATGCCGGCGAGCGCCGGACGCTTATGGGCGATCGGCAGATTGAGCGTGGGAAAACCGAGATCGCGGCCGAGCTTCATGCCGTGCGCGACGTGGCCGCTGATCAGATAATCGCGGCCGAGCGCGGCGCGCGCCGCGTCGAGGTCGCCCGCCACCAGCGCCGAGCGCACGCCCGAGCTGGAAATGCGCGCGCCCGACGGATCGGCGACCGTGGCCATCTGTTCGACTTCGAAGCCATGCTGCTGGCCCGCGGCCTTTAGCGACGCAAAGTCGCCGGCGCGCTTCGCGCCGTAGCGGAAGTCGTCGCCGATCATGACCCAGCGCGCGTGCAGCCCGTTGACGATGATCCGCTCGACGAACGCATCCGGTGACTGGCTCGCGAACGTGTGATTGAAATGCTCGACCACCACCCGGTCGACGCCGTTGGTGCGCAGCGCCTCCAGCTTGTCGCGCAGCATCGCGATGCGCGGCGGCGCGCCGGCCGGATTGAAGAATTCGCGCGGGTGCGGCTCGAAGGTCATCACGCAGACGGGCAGGCCGCGCGCATCCGCTGCTGCGCGCACATGGGCGAGCAGAGCCTGATGGCCGCGGTGGACACCGTCGAAGTTGCCGATGGTCAGTGCGCAGGGCGCACGGCTTTCAGCATTGGGAAGACCGCGGAAGACTCTCACGATAGCGGGTTGCAGTAGGGCGGCCGGAATGCCGCAAAACAAACGATTATAAACGCTCGGCGCGGCAGCCGCCTCTCGCGTCGCGGTTTGGGTGTTGCCGAATGATAAAATCCGCGGATGAAAAAACTCGTCATCCTGATTTCGGGGCGGGGAAGCAACATGGAAGCCATCGTTCGGGCCTGTCTGGACGAAGGCTGGCCGGCGCAAATCGCCGCCGTGATTGCCAACCGTCCTGACGCCGCGGGCCTTGCGTTCGCGGCGTCGCACGGTATTGCCACGGCGGTGGTCGACCACCGCCAGTTTCCCGACCGCGACAGCTTCGACGCCGCGCTGGCGCGCGAAATCGACGGTTTCGCGGCGGACCTCGTGGTGCTCGCGGGTTTCATGCGAGTGCTCACCGCCGCATTTGTCGACCGGTACGCCGGGCGCATGCTCAACGTGCACCCGTCGCTGCTGCCGAGCTTTCCGGGCCTGAAAACCCATCAGCAGGCGCTCGACGCCGGCGTGCGGCTGCATGGCGCGTCGGTGCATTTCGTCACGTCGCAGCTGGATCACGGGCCGATCGTCGCGCAGGCGGCGGTTCCCGTGGAAACCGGCGACACCCCCGCCACGCTCGCCGAACGCGTGCTGGCAACCGAACATATTATTTATCCACGCGCGGTGCGCTGGTTCGTCGAAGGGCGTCTTGCGCTCGACGGTCTGCGTGTCACGCTTACGCCGCCAGAGCCGCAATGGCTCTTTGCCGGTCACACCGCCGGAGAGGGCGCATGAGATTACATGGTTTCCTGATTGGACAAACCGAGACTTTGCTGGCCGAAGTCCTGAAATTGACCGGCCCCGCCGACGCCACCACCAGCCGCTTTTTCCGCGCCCATCCGAAGCTCGGGCACGGTGAGCGCGGCGTGATCGCCGAGGCGGTCTTCGCGGTGCTGCGTCGCCGGATGGAATTCGCCCACCTCGCCGAAAGCGGCGCGGGCAGCCCGGCGCGCCGCATGGCCTTGCTGGGCCTGATGCAGACGGCAGGGCGCTCGGCGCTCAAGCCGTTCGTCTCGGAATCGGAATCGAAGTGGCTCGATCACGTCGCGATGATCGACCCGGAAAGCTTGCCGCTGCGGATTCGCCTGAATTTGCCTGGCTGGATCAGCGAGGCGCTGAGCCAGCGTTTCGAGGCCGCGGAACTCGCGCAACTGGCCGCCGCGCTGAACTACCCCGCGCCCCTCGATCTGCGCACGAACCCGATCAAGGCGAGCCGCGACGACGTGCTGAACGCGCTGTCGAAGGCCGGCATCGAGGCCGGCGCGACGCCGTTCGCGCCGTTCGGCGTGCGCGTGGTCGGCAAGCCGCCGCTCACCAAACTCGACGCGTTCCAGCACGGTTGGCTCGAAGTGCAGGACGAAGGCAGCCAGTTGCTGTGTTCGCTGGTCGCGCCCAAGCGCGGCGAGATGATCGTCGACTTTTGCGCGGGCGCGGGCGGCAAAACGCTGGCGCTCGGCGCGGCGATGCGTTCTACCGGGCGTCTCTACGCATTCGACATTTCCGAGCGGCGTCTGGCCAAGCTCAAGCCGCGCCTTGCGCGCAGCGGGCTGTCGAACGTCAATCCGGTGCTGATCGACAGTGAGCATGACGCGAAGATCAAGCGCCTCGCCGGCAAGATCGACCGTGTGCTGGTCGACGCCCCGTGCAGCGGCTTGGGCACGCTGCGCCGCAACCCCGACCTGAAGTGGCGCCAGTCGCCGGAATCGGTGGCCGAGCTGGCGCCGAAGCAGTTGTCGATTCTGGCGAGCGCGGCGCGTCTCGTGAAGAAGGGCGGCCGTCTCGTCTACGCGACCTGCTCGATTCTGGAAGTCGAGAATGAGGCTGTGGTGCAGCAGTTCCTCGCCAATCATCCGGACTTTGCGCTGGTGCCCGTACGTGACGTGCTGGCCGAGCAGCGGATCGACCTGGAAATGGGCGACTACCTGTCGATGTGGCCGCATCGCCACGCCACCGACGGCTTCTTCGCCGCCGTGCTGGAACGCCAGAGCTAACGCAACAGTGGCTTCCTGTCGACGCTAGCGGGTTCATTGCCGAACCCGCTAGCGCCGGCGGATTCGGCAACATCATGGAAAACCGCATTTTTTCTCACATGTTCGGCGATCTCGCGCGCGACTTCGGTCAGCCCGTGATGATATGGCAAGCCGGCATCCTGCTGGCGGCGCTCGTGTTCGCGTGGCTGCTCGCGCGCCTGCTGCGCCGCTCACTGGATCAGCGCCAGGAGTCCCGTTACCACACGGTGCGCTTCGGCGCGGAAAGTCTGAACCGCGCGGCCTTTCCGCTGATCGGCGCGGTGCTGGTGTGGCTCGCCCGAGCGATCGCCGGCCGCTTCATGCACACGGCGCTGCTCGATCTGGCGCTCGTGCCGCTGTTCGGCATCAGCCTGATTTACATTGTGTTTTTCTTCGCGCGACGGGTTTTCAGCCGGGACGGGCAAATCCATCCGTGGCTGTTCCTCGTCGAGAAAATCGTTTCCATCGTCGTCTGGCTCGGCATGCTGCTCACCGTGATGGGCATTCAGGACGACGTGATCGCGTGGATGGGCAGCGTCCAGTTCCGCATCGCCAACGCGCACCTGACGCTGCTCTCGCTCGTCACGGGCCTGCTGTGGGTGGGCGTCACGATGATCGTCGCGATGTGGCTCGGCTCCGCGTTCGAAGACCGGCTGATGCGCTCGACCACGCTCGACGCTAACCTGAAGGTGGTGGTGGCGCGGGTCGGCCGGGCGGCTTTCGTGCTCGCGGCGGTGCTTGTCAGCCTGTCGGTGGTCGGCATCGACATTACGGTGCTGGGCGTATTCGGCGGCGCGCTCGGCGTCGGGCTGGGCTTTGGCATGCAGAAGATCACCAGCAACTACGTGTCGGGCTTCATCATCCTGCTCGACCGGTCGCTGCGCATCGGCGACACGATCAACGTGAGCGGCCTGCAGGGCATGGTCACGCAGATCCGCACGCGTTACACCGTGGTGCGCGGGCTGGACGGCATCGAGACGCTGATTCCGAACGAAAAGCTGATCACGGACGTCGTGCAGAACCAGTCGTCGTATCTGACGCGCGGTTATGCGAAAGTGGCCGTGCAGGTCGCCTACACGTCCGATGTCGAGCACGCGATGAGTCTGCTCGCCCGCGCCGCCGAGGACGTTCCGCGGGTGCTGCGCGAGCCGGCGCCGACGCCTTATCTGGCGAGCTTCGGGCCAGACGGCATCAATCTCGAACTGGGCTTCTGGATCGAGGATGCGGCAACCGGAACCTCGGGTGTGCGCTCGACGGTCAACCGCAATATCTGGCGTTTATTCTCCGAGCACGGCATTGCGATTCCGCTCACGCAGCGCGAAGTGCGGCTCGTCGGCCATGCGGCCGAAGCAACGCTGAATCCGGTAACAATAACCGCCCCGGCTGCCAGCGAGACGTACGGCGCCCGCTGACGGGCCGTTGGAGCCTGCCGCCGGCGTTAAATTTGACCCCGGCGGGCTTCGTTCTCTTGATACCGCACAAAAAATCTCTATTTGTTACAAACACTTGGAACGCTTCAAGTAGAATGTCGTCCAATCCCGCTGTATGCTTTCACTTTCTTGACACACGCATGCCGCGGGTGTCTCGTGTCTCTCGTTCCACAGGTAAATTGCCTTGTTGAATTCATTGCTCGCTTTCCTTGCCCACGGCCTGTTGCACTTCTCGTGGTGGCAACTCGTCGTGTACACGCTGGTCGTGACGCACATCACCATTATTGGGGTGACGGTCTATCTGCACCGCTGCCAGGCGCACCGCGCGCTGGAGCTGCATCCGATTGCCAGTCATTTTTTCCGCTTCTGGTTGTGGATGACCACCGGCATGCTGACCGGCCAGTGGGCCGCGATTCACCGTAAGCACCACGCCAAGTGCGAAACCGAAGAAGATCCGCACAGCCCGCAAACGCGCGGCATCTGGAAGGTGCTGCTCGAAGGCGCGGAACTGTATCGCACCGAGGCGAAGAACGAAGAAACGATGCGCAAGTTCAGTCACGGCACGCCGAACGACTGGATGGAACGCAACGTGTATACCAAGTACCCGATCCTCGGCGTGAGCCTGATGATGGTGCTGAACGTCGCGCTGTTCGGCGTCGTCGGTCTGACGATCTGGGCCGTGCAGATGGTGTGGATTCCGTTCTGGGCCGCCGGTGTGGTCAACGGCCTCGCGCACTTCTGGGGGTATCGCAACTTCAACTCGTCGGATGCGAGCACCAACATCTTCCCGTGGGGCATCATCATCGGCGGCGAAGAGCTGCATAACAATCATCACACGTATGCGACGTCGGCCAAGCTGTCGAACAAGTGGTACGAGTTCGATATCGGCTGGATGTACATCCGCATCATGTCGGCGTTCCGTCTGGCCAAGGTGAAGAAGGTTGCGCCTACGCCGCGTCTGACCACCGGCAAGCTGGTGCTCGACCAGGACACGCTGCAAGCCGTTCTGGCCAACCGCTACGAGGTGATGGCCCGCTACGGCAAGGCGCTCAAGCGTGCTTACCGTCAGGAACTCGCGCATCTGAAGGAAGTCGGCGCGCGCGAAAAGTATCAGGTCATGCGTGGTGCTCGCAGCTGGTTTCATAAGGAAGAAGCTGGACTCGACGAGCCGCAGAAGCGCCTGCTGCCGCAGATCTTCGCGAACAGCCAGAAGCTCAAGACCTACATCGACATGCGCAATGAACTCGCGGCCATGTGGGAGCGTTCCAATGCATCGCGCGATCAACTGCTGATCCAGTTGCAGGACTGGTGTCATCGCGCCGAGCAGAGCGGCATCAAGGCACTACAGGATTTCGCGACGCGACTGCGTCGTTATGCTTGATCGCGAAATCTATTAAAATTTCGTTACGTCACAAAACCCCGCGTTGGCGGGGTTTTGCTTTTTGGGCCGCTGAAATTGCAACGCCATGAGATTGGCAGCCGGCGGCGGCAGAGCGAAGGCAGAGGAGATCATGGATCAGCAGGCGACCAGGACGGTCGAGTACGACCGGCCGCAAGCACAGGGCACTACCTGTGGGATCGGGCAGGCGTGGGCGAAAGTGCCCAAGATGCCGTCTATGGAAGAGAAGGTTGCGCTCAAAGCCCGCATCCGCGCGTTGCTCGAGCGCGAGAAAGCCGTGCTTGTCGCGCACTATTATGTCGACGCGGAATTGCAGGAGCTTGCGGACGAAACCGGTGGTTGCGTGGCCGACTCGCTGGAAATGGCGCGTTTCGGGCGCGATCACGAAGCGCAAACGCTGGTGGTGGCCGGTGTGCGCTTCATGGGCGAGACGGCGAAAATCCTTAGCCCGGACAAGCGCATTCTGATGCCGGATCTCGATGCGACCTGTTCGCTCGATCTGGGCTGTCCCGTGGACGAATTCTCCGCTTTCTGCGATGCGCACCCGGATCGCACGGTAGTCGTGTACGCGAACACTAGCGCCGCGGTCAAGGCGCGCGCGGACTGGATGGTGACCTCGTCGATAGGGCTGGAGATAGTCGCCGACCTGCACGCGCGCGGGGAAAAGATCATCTGGGCCCCCGACCGGCATCTCGGCGGCTATATCCAGAACAAGACCGGCGCGGACATGCTGTTGTGGCAGGGCTCGTGCCTCGTGCACGACGAATTCAAAGGCATCGAACTCGATCTGTTGCGCGCCGAATATCCGGGCGCGAAGGTGCTGGTGCATCCGGAGTCGCCGGCCAACGTGGTCGCGCAAGCGGACGTGGTCGGCTCGACCACGCAATTGATCGACGCCGCGCAGAAGCTCGACGCGACGCACTTCATCGTGGCGACCGATCTCGGCATTCTGCACAAGATGCAACTCGCCGCACCCGGCAAGACGCTGATCGCCGCGCCGACGGCCGGCAATAGCGCGACCTGCAAGAGTTGCGCGCACTGCCCGTGGATGGCCATGAACGGCCTCGCCAATCTGGCCGACGTGTTGGAGCGTGGTCACAACGAAATCTTCGTCGATCGCGCGATCGGCGAGCGGGCGCGTCTGCCGATCGACCGGATGCTGGATTTCGCCGCGCGTCACAAAAAGCGCGTGCAGGCAAGCGGCGATCTCGCGCGCGACGCACAACTGTATTCGAACGTGGGGGCAGCGTGATGGCGGCGGTTGAAGGGATAGTTGAGGGGGCAGCCGAGCGCCAGCAGATCGAGGCGGTGTCGCCGCTGTTTGCCGAGATTCACGCGCAGTATGGCGCGGCTTTCGACGCCGCCTTGGCGCGCAACGTCGCCGATGCGTTGGCCGAAGATGTCGGCACGGGTGATCAGACCGGCCGCCTTGTCCCCGCCGACGACGTGCGCCATGCGCGCATCGTCGTGCGCGAGGACGCAGTGCTGTGCGGCGTGCCATGGTTCAACGCAGTGATGCGCGAGGTCGATCCGCGTATCGATGTGCGGTGGCGTTATCGTGAAGGTGATCGGATGGCCGCGGACACGCCGGTCTGCGAACTGCGCGGACCGGTTCGCGCGCTGTTGACTGCGGAACGCAATGCACTGAATTTTTTGCAGTTGCTGTCGGGTGTGTCGAGCGCGACGCGGCGGTATGTCGACGCGATCGCACATACGCGCACGCGCATTCTCGACACGCGCAAGACGTTGCCGGGTTTGCGGCTCGCGCAAAAGTACGCGGTGCGCGTGGGCGGCGGCGCGAATCAACGGCTCGCGTTGTACGACGGCATCCTGATCAAGGAAAACCACATTGCCGCGGCAGGCGGTGTTGCTGCTGCCATGGACGCGGCGCTCGCGTTAAATGCGGGCGTGTCGATCCAGATCGAAGTGGAGACGCTCGAGCAACTGGAAACCGCACTGTCGCATCGCGCGCAATCCATTCTGCTGGACAACTTTTCGTTCGACGCAATGCGCGACGCGGTCCGCATCACGGCGGGGCGAGCGGTACTGGAGGTGTCCGGCGGCGTGAACTTCGAGACCGTGCGGACGATTGCCGAAACGGGTGTCGATCGCGTCTCGATCGGCGCACTGACCAAGGACGTGCGCGCAACGGATTACTCGATGCGGATCGTTTGACCGCTTGTCCGCAAGCGGTTTCGATCAATGATGAAAGCCATCGCCGGATCACTCGGGCGATGGCCTTTTCGTTTCATCCAGCTCAAAACGATCATACGTTGCGGTTGCGCACGTGCTCTGGCGAGAGAACTGTCGGCAGCGCTTTGGGCAGTGTTGCCGGCCAGTCCCGGCTGAAATGCAGCCCGCGGCTCTCACGCCGTGAGCGCGCGCCTTCGACGATCAACGAGGCGACGTCGACCAGGTTGCGTAGTTCGAGCAGATCGCGGCTCACCTTGAAGTTCGCGTAATACTCGTGAATCTCGTCGCGCAGTAACGCCAATCGGTGTTTCGCGCGTGCGAGCCGCTTGTCGGTGCGCACGATGCCGACGTAATTCCACATCAGCCGGCGCAGTTCATCCCAGTTGTGAGCGACCACGACTTCTTCGTCGGGATCGGACACGCGGCTTTCGTCCCAATCCGGCAACGGCGCATGAACGGCCGCGCTGAAGCCTTCTTCCTCGATGGCTTGCGCCGCGGAGCGTCCGATCACGAGGCATTCGAGCAGCGAGTTGCTGGCCAGACGGTTCGCGCCATGCAGGCCGGTGCACGAGGTCTCGCCGACGGCATACAGGCCCGCGAGATCGGTGCGGCCGGCCAGGTCGGTTACGACGCCGCCGCACGTGTAGTGCGCCGCTGGTACGACGGGGATCGGTTCGCTGGTGATGTCGATGCCGAATTCCAGGCAGCGCGCGAGAATCGTCGGGAAGTGTTCGCGCAGGAATTCGGGTGGTTGATGGCTGATGTCGAGGTACACGCAATCGATGCCGCGCTTCTTGATCTCGAAATCGATCGCACGCGCGACAATGTCGCGCGGCGCGAGTTCGGCGCGCTCGTCGTGGTTCGGCATGAAGCGCGTGCCGTCCGGTAGCTTCAGAATGCCGCCTTCGCCGCGCACCGCTTCCGAAATCAGAAACGACTTCGCGTACGGATGGAACAGGCAGGTCGGATGGAACTGGATGAATTCCATGTTCGACACGCGGCAGCCGGCTCGCCATGCCATTGCGATGCCGTCGCCGGTCGCGGTGTCGGGATTCGTGGTGTACAGATAGACCTTGCCGGCGCCGCCCGTGGCGAGCACCGTATGCGGCGCTTCTATCGTCACCGTGCGGCCGCTTTGCAGATCGAGCGCGTACAGACCGTGGCAACGGCGGCCGGGCAGGCCGAGGCGGTCGGACGTGATCAGGTCGATCGCGTAGTGGTCCTCGAACAGCGTGATGTTCGGATGGCGGCGCACGCGTTCGCTGAGCGTGGCAACCACCGCGTGGCCCGTCGCATCCGCAGCATGAATGATCCGGCGATGGCTGTGGCCGCCTTCGCGCGTCAGATGGAAGCCTAGTTCGGCGGCATCGTCTTTGGTGAACGGCACGCCTTGCCCGATCAGCCATTCGATCGCGGCACGCCCATGCTCGACGATGAAGCGCGTAGCGGCCTCGTCACACAGTCCGCCACCGGCGATCAGCGTGTCGCGCACGTGATTTTCGATGCTGTCCGCAGAATCCAGCACCGCGGCGATGCCGCCTTGCGCCCAGTCGCTTGCGCCTTCGGTCATCGATCGCTTGGCGACCACTGCAACCCGCCGGGTCTCCGCCAGATTGAGCGCTACGCTCAAGCCAGCCAGACCGCTACCGACAATCGCCACATCGAATTCCATTACCTGCGTCTCCGTCTTTCGTTTTGCCACGACGGCGCGCGATCCGCTCGCCGCTAAAACAAGAAAGCATACGCGTCGCAACGGATGAACGAAAGCTGGCTGAACGGCATAAGACTGTTCGTGTGGACGAAGAGCGAATGAACGACGTGGAGATGAGATAAGAAGGGCGCGCAGAAACAAAAAAGCCTCGCACGAATGCGAGGCTTTTTTGCATGTCTTTTGCCTTCGTCAGGCTAGAGCCAAGATTTATTTAATCTTGGTTTCCTTGTACTCAACGTGCTTGCGGACGACCGGATCAAATTTCTTGATCAGCATCTTTTCCGGCATGTTGCGTTTGTTCTTCGTCGTCGTGTAGAAGTGACCCGTGCCTGCGGTCGATTCCAGCTTGATCTTGTCGCGTGCGCCTTTCGCCATGATTTACTCCTTAGGCTTCACCGCGTGCGCGCAGATCTGCGAGCACAGCGTCGATACCGTTCTTATCGATCAGGCGCAGGCCGGCGTTCGAAACGCGCAGACGCACCCAACGGTTTTCGCTTTCCACCCAAATGCGGCGGTTTTGCAGGTTCGGCAGGAACCGGCGCTTGGTTTTGTTGTTCGCGTGGGAAACGTTGTTGCCGCTCATCGGCGCTTTCCCAGTTACTTGGCATACGCGTGCCATGAGAGCACTCCTAATACGCTAATTCTGAGTTCGAACGCCGTGAAAGTTTCCCGAAAAGAGCCGCGCTTAAGTTTGGAAACTAGAGGCGCTTGAGCTTTCCGGAACGCCTTGATGGCTTCGGAACAGGGGGTTGGAAATAGGCAAACCGGAATTATAGCGGAAAAAAAGCCGCAAAATCAAACCTTATTTGCGACACTGGACCGGTGCCCCGCCTGCACGGCCCTGGTCCTTGCGCTGTCACGGCCAGCCGGCGCGGGCGAACGAGTAGACGCTGTCCGTGGCGATCACCAGATGATCGATCAGTCGCACGTCGATCAACGCCAACGCGTCGCGCAGCGTGTGCGTCAGGCGGCAGTCGCTGGCGCTCGGCTGGACCGCGCCGGAAGGGTGATTATGCGCGACGATCAGGCTCGCCGCATTCAGGTTCAGTGCGCGCCGTACGATTTCGCGGGGATAGACCGCCATGCGCGTGAGCGAGCCCTGCGCGCTTTCCTCGCAGCGTATCAGCCGATGCCGCGCGTCGAGAAAGAGCGACACGAACACTTCCTGCTGGCGGCCGCCGATCAACAGGCGCAGATAGTTTTCCACGGCTTCGGGCGAGTTCAACAGCGAGCGCCTACGCATTTTATCGACCAGAGAGCGCCGGGCCATTTCCATGATCGCCAGCAACTGCGCTTTTTTCGCCGGCCCGAGGCCGCGGATGCCGTCGAGGTCCACGTAGGCCGCGTCGAGCATGGCGCGCAGCGAGCCGAACCGGTCGAGCAATGCGCGCGCGACGCTGAAGACGTCGTGGCCGGGCAGGCCCGCGCCCAGCACCAGCGCGATCATCTCGGTATCGGACAGGGCACCGGGCCCCTGGTTGATCAGACGCTCGCGCGGCATGTCTTTTTTTTGCCATTTGCCGCGCAGCAGCGGTGGCCGGGCAGGCGCGCCCGTTGCAGCGGCGGCGCGTGGTGTCGGCGCCCCCGGCAGCGCTGTCTGCGCGGGTTCGTCGTCAATTGTGCTGACGTAATCGGCCATATAAATAGAATCCTCCGCTTCCGTGGGTGGCGCAGGGCGAGGGTGTACCCTGCCGCCATGCGCGCGACTGACCCAAGCCGCCGCCCGCTATGTGGCTTACAATAGACGCTTTGCGCACGGCACCCCGATGGTTTGCCACACGCGTGAACTGCGGCGTCGACTGCGCCTGCAGCGCACGCGTGCAGCGCGCTTCGACTGAGCGAGCATTGCATGAGCATCATCGACATTTCCGAGGTGAAGGCCGGTTCACACGTGACACTTCACTACCGGCTTTCCCTTGCCGATGGCGCCGAAGTCATCAATACGTTTGCCGACAAGCCGGCTACGCTGCTGCTTGGCGCCGGTCAACTGGCGCCGCCGCTGGAGGATATTTTGCTGGGTTTGAAGGTGGGCCACCATTCGACCTTTCAGCTAACCCCGGGCCAGGCGTTCGGTCCCCGCAATCCGGAGCTGATCCAGCGCGTGTCGCTGGCCACGCTGCGCGAAAACAGCATGATCGGCGAGGATTTTTCGCCAGGTGACCTAGTCGAATTCAACGCACCGGGCGGCGGGCGCTACGCCGGTGTCCTGAAGGAGGTCGGCGAGACGTCGGCCCTGTTCGATTTCAACCATCCGCTTGCCGGCCAGGCGCTGGCGTTTGAAGTGAAAATCATCGGGATTTTGTAAACATGAGCATCACGGATACGACTCTTGCCGAAACCGAGATCCTGCTGGCGCAGCCGCGTGGATTTTGCGCCGGCGTCGATCGGGCGATCGAGATCGTCGAGCGGGCCATCAAGCTGCACGGGTCGCCGATCTACGTACGCCACGAAATCGTCCACAACGCCTATGTGGTCGAGGACTTGCGCAAGAAGGGCGCAATCTTCATCGAGCGGCTGGAAGAAGTGCCGGCCGGCAATACGGTCATCTTCAGTGCGCACGGTGTGTCGAAGGCCGTGCGTTCGGAAGCCGAGTCGCGCGGGCTGCGCGTGTACGACGCCACGTGTCCGCTCGTGACCAAGGTGCATATCGAAGTCGCGAAGATGCGCCAGGACGGCTTCGACATCGTGATGATCGGCCACAAGGGCCACCCGGAAGTCGAAGGAACGATGGGGCAGGCCGGCGAGGGCATGCATCTGGTCGAAGACATCGAAGACGTGCAGGCTTTGCAACTGGCCGATCCGGAGCGGATCGCGTTCGTCACGCAAACCACGCTGTCCGTCGACGATGCGGCTGAAATCATCCGCGCGCTGAAGACCAAGTATCCGTCTATCCGTGAACCGAAGAAGCAGGACATCTGCTACGCCACGCAAAACCGCCAGGACGCGGTGAAATTCATGGCGCCGCAGTGCGACGTCGTGATCGTGGTCGGCAGCCCGAATAGTTCGAACTCCAACCGGCTGCGCGAGCTGGCCGAAAAGCTCGGCGTGCCGGCCTATATGGTGGATTCGCCCGATCAGATCGATCCCGTGTGGGTCCAGGGCAAGCGGCGTATCGGCGTGACCGCCGGCGCGTCGGCGCCGGAAGTGCTGGCGCAGGCGGTGATCGCCCGCTTGCGCGATCTCGGCGTGCGCAATGTGCGCGCGCTCGACGGCATCGAGGAAAACATCGCGTTTCCGCTGCCGCGCGGATTAGGTCTGCCGGCCTGACAGTTCCGCTGAGCCGGGTTGGAAGAAAGAAGCGCGCCTAAGGGCGCGTTTTTTTCGTCCTGAGGCTGGCGAGTGCGCAAAAATAAAGTGCCAGATCACACCGGCCGGCCCGTTTGAGTGACGTCCCGCACAAATTCTTTTGAATTGCGATTCGGTTTTTTATCCATTCCGGCGTGATGTGTCCCCGTTTAAACGACATTAAATCCATGCATAGAATTTTGACGCACTAAAATAGTGCGTCGCCCTCGATATTGCAGGAAACGTAATACATAACGCAAAGCACGCTCCAACCGGCCACCGGGCCGATTCGCTGCAACACTTGATGCCATGGGGTCTCGCACTGGTGCAACTGATGCACGAAAAACTGTCGCAACCGGGTTGCGCCTTGTAGCGGTTTTAGCTCTCAAAATAAGGTTGCAATGCAGGAAAACCCCACCGGTTCAACAATATTGCCAGCCGTAAAATTGGAGTTACAATGCGCGCGTTCTCAAGGCCTTACGGTCCCGAACAACGGATTTTGCAAGGCGCAGGAGACCTACTTAATGCGAGTCAGATTTGCTTACGCCGTGTCCATCGCGACAGCGGTTGCGATGTTGACCGCGTGCGGCAAGAAACAGGATGTCGAGGCGGGAGCGGGCGCATCGGCGGCTGCGGTAGCAGCGGCCCCCGCCAGTGAAGCAACTGTCGTGAAGATCGGTCATGCCGCCCCTCTGACGGGCGGCATCGCCCATCTCGGCAAGGACAATGAAAACGGCGCGCGTCTGGCGGTGGAGGAAATCAATGCGCAGGGTTTGACGATCGACGGCCACAAGATCCAACTGCAGCTCGACGCCCAGGACGATGCGGCCGACCCGAAAACGGGCACCGCCGTCGCGCAGAAGCTGGTGGACGACCATGTGGTCGCCGTGGTCGGGCATCTGAACTCGGGAGTGTCGATCCCGGCTTCGAAGATCTATAGCGATGCGAGCATCGTGCAGATCTCGCCGTCGTCGACTAATCCGGCTTACACGCAGCAGGGTTTCAAGACGACCTACCGGGTCGTCGCCACCGACGCGCAGCAAGGTCCGGCGCTTGCTAATTACGCCACAAAGGCGTTGGGCGCCAAACGCATCGCCATCGTGGACGATGCAACCGCCTACGGTAAGGGGCTCGCGGACGAATTCGCGAAGACCGTCGAGGCGAGCGGGGCGAAAGTGGTCGCACGGGAGGCGACGAACGACCGGGCCACGGATTTCCGGGCCATCCTCACAAAGATCAAGAGTGTTCAGCCGGACGTGATCATGTTCGGCGGCATGGACGCGACGGGCGGGCCGTTTACGAAGCAGGCGGCGGCGCTCGGTATCAGGGCAAAAATCCTTGGCGGCGACGGTGTGTGTACCGACAAGGTAGGTGAGCTGGCGGGAACCGCCGTGCAAAACCTGGTCTGTTCGGAAGCAGGGCTCGCGCTTTCGAAGATGGACCGCGGAGCGGACTTCGAAAAGAAGTACGAGGACCGCTTCCACACGCCGGTGCAGATTTACGCGCCGTTCACGTATGACGCTGTGTACGTGATCGTCGATGCAATGAAGCGCGCTAATTCGATCGAGGCGCCCAAGGTGCTGGCTGCGATGCCCTCGACCGATTACAACGGGGTAATCGGTCACATCGCGTTCGACGACAAGGGTGATTTGAAAGAGGGCGCCATTACGCTTTACGACTTCAAGGACGGCAAGAAAGCGGTTCTCGACGTCGTGAAGATGTGATGACGGAACGTTCAGCCTGACGGCACCGAAACCACCCAACGGTGCCGTTTTTGCATCCGTTCAAGGGCAAGCCTGCGACCGCATCCCGGTCGTCAGGGCGAACCGGCGGCGGATAACCCTTACCGGTCTTTTACATCAGTACCCGCAGTGCCGTTGAGATTCCGTAGCGCATCACCGCCCACCGGCTGATGAAGAACGCGAATCCAGTCGCACGGGCTAAGGAGCATTAAATGGATATCTTCATCCAGCAGATCCTAAACGGACTGGTGCTTGGCAGCGTTTATGCCATCATCGCACTGGGCTATACGATGGTTTACGGCATTCTGGGCATCATCAACTTCGCTCACGGCGACGTGTTGATGGTCGGCGCGATGGTTGCGCTTTCAGCCATAGGCGTGCTGCAGAACCACTTCCCCGGCCTCGGCAACGTGCCGACGCTTTGCATCGCGTTGATTATCGCGGCGGTGGTCTGCGCGGTGGTCGGCTACACGATCGAGCGCGTGGCCTACCGGCCGTTGCGTAAGGCGCCGCGTCTGGCACCGCTGATCACTGCGATCGGTGTGTCGATTCTGCTGCAGACCCTCGCGATGATGATCTGGTCGCGCAACCCGCTGCCGTTCCCGCAGCTCTTACCCACCGACCCGATCAACGTGATCAAGGCCACTGACACGACGCCGGGCGCCGTGATCTCGATGACCGAAATCGTGATCATCGTGGTGGCGTTCCTCGTGATGGGCGGCCTGCTGCTGCTCGTGCACAAGACCAAGCTCGGCCGCGCGATGCGGGCGATCGCCGAGAATCCGGGCGTCGCGAGCCTGATGGGCGTGAACCCGAACTTCGTGATTTCCGCGACCTTCATGATCGGCTCGGCGCTGGCTGCGCTCGCCGGCGTGATGATCGCGTCCGAGTATGGCAACGCGCACTTCTACATGGGCTTCATCCCCGGCCTGAAGGCCTTTACCGCGGCGGTGCTGGGCGGTATCGGCAATCTCGGCGGCGCGATGGTGGGCGGGGTGATCCTCGGCCTGATCGAACAGCTCGGCGCAGGTTACATCGGCAACCTCACGGGCGGTGTGTTCGGCAGCAACTATCAGGACGTGTTTGCCTTCATCGTGCTGATCGTCGTGCTGGTGTTCCGTCCGTCGGGTCTGCTCGGCGAACGCGTTGCGGATCGCGCTTGATCCCAGGCCATAAGGAGTAAATAGACATGACCTCAATTCAACCGATCGAGCCGTCCACGACGCTCATCCCTGAAAAGAACCTGGGCAAGACGCTGACCGTCGGCATCATCACGGCGATCTTCGTGATCGCCGCGCCGATGATCATTGGCGCGGCCGGCGGCAACTACTGGGTTCGCGTGCTCGACTTCGCGATGCTGTACGTGATGCTCGCGCTCGGCCTGAACGTGGTGGTCGGCTTCGCCGGCCTGCTCGACCTGGGCTACATCGCGTTTTACGCGATCGGCGCTTACACGGCCGCGTTGCTGAGCTCGCCGCACCTCACGTCGCAATTCGAGTGGATCGCGCATCTGGCTCCGAACGGGCTGCATATACCCATCTGGATCATCGTGCCGGTCGCGATGTCGTTCGCCGCCTTTTTCGGGATCGTGCTCGGGGCGCCGACCCTGCGTCTGCGAGGCGACTACCTCGCGATCGTGACCCTGGGTTTCGGGGAAATCGTGCGGATCTTCATGAACAACCTCGACCGTCCGGTGAACATCACCAACGGACCGAAGGGGATCACGGGGATCGATCCGGTGTCGGTCGGCGGCTTCAGTCTTGCGCAGACGCACTCGCTGTTCGGCGTCCAGTTTCCGTCGGTGTACCTGTACTACTACCTGTTCGTGCTGTGCTCGCTGCTCGTGATCTGGGTCTGTACCCGCTTGCAGCATTCGCGGATCGGCCGCGCATGGGCCGCGATCCGCGAGGACGAGATCGCCGCCAAGGCGATGGGCATCAATACCCGCAACGTGAAGCTGCTTGCGTTCGCGATGGGCGCGTCGTTCGGCGGCCTGTCGGGCGCGATGTTCGCCTCGTTCCAGGGATTCGTGTCGCCGGAATCGTTCACGTTCTGGGAGTCGGTCGTGGTACTGGCGTGCGTGGTGCTCGGGGGTATGGGCCATATTCCTGGTGTGATCCTCGGCGCGGTGCTGCTCGCGGTGTTCCCCGAATTCCTGCGCTCGACGATGGGTCCGCTGCAGAACATGATCTTCGGCCACGAAATCGTCGATACGGAAGTGATCCGTCAGCTGCTCTACGGTCTCGCGATGGTCGTAATCATGCTGTATCGCTCGGAAGGCCTGTGGCCGTCGCCGAAGCACGAAGACAAAATTGCGAAACTGGCCAAACGCAGCGGCAAAAAGCCGGTGCGCGCTTAACTGACAGGGAGAAAGACATGAGCGATAACATTCGACTGTCAGTGAAGGGCGTCAACAAGCGCTTCGGCGGCTTGCAGGCGCTGTCCGACGTGGGCCTGCAAATCAAGGCCGGGCAGATCTACGGTCTGATTGGTCCGAACGGCGCCGGCAAGACGACTTTCTTCAACGTGATCACGGGTCTGTACACGCCGGATTCGGGCGAGTTCAAGCTCGACGGCGAGAACTACACGCCGACCGCGGTGTACCAGGTGGCGAAGGCGGGCATCGCCCGCACGTTCCAGAACATCCGTCTGTTCGGTGGCATGACCGCGCTCGAAAACGTGATGGTCGGCCGCCACGTGCGCACGAAGCATGGCCTGCTGGGCGCGGTGTTCCAGACGCCGGCCGAGCGCAAGGAAGAACGCGAGATCAAGGAACGCGCGGTCGAACTGCTGGAATACGTCGGCATTGCGCAGTACGCCGACTACACCTCGCGCAATCTGTCGTACGGTCACCAGCGTCGTCTGGAAATCGCGCGCGCGTTGGCAACCGATCCGAAGCTGCTCGCGCTCGACGAACCGGCAGCCGGCATGAACGCGACGGAAAAGGTCGAGCTGACCAAGCTGCTCGACAAGATCCGTGCAGACGGCAAGACGATTCTCCTGATCGAACACGACGTGAAACTCGTGATGGGTCTGTGCAACCAGATGACGGTGCTCGACTACGGCAAGGTGATTGCGCAAGGTCTGCCGCAGGACGTGCAGAAGGATGCGAAGGTGATCGAAGCTTATCTGGGTGCGGGGGTCCACTAATGGCAACGGCAATGTTGAAAATCAAGGGCCTGCAAGTCAATTACGGCGGCATCCAGGCAGTCAAGGGCATCGACCTCGAAGTCGCGCAGGGCGAGCTGGTCACGCTGATCGGCGCGAACGGCGCGGGCAAGACCACGACGATGAAGGCGATCACGGGTCTGAAACCGTACGCGGCGGGCGACATCGAGTACATGGGCCAGTCGATCAAGGGCATGCCCGCGCACGAGCTGCTCAAGCGCGGTCTCGCGATGGTGCCGGAAGGGCGCGGCATCTTCGCGCGCATGTCGATCGTCGAGAACATGCAGATGGGCGCGTATCTGCGCACGGATACGGAAGGCATCAAGAAGGACGTCGATCGCATGTTCGGCTTCTTCCCGCGCCTGAAGGAACGTGCGGCGCAATACGCGGGCACGCTCTCGGGCGGCGAACAGCAGATGCTGGCGATGGCGCGCGCGATCATCTCGCGCCCCAAGCTGTTGCTGCTGGACGAACCGTCGATGGGTCTGTCGCCGATCATGGTCGAGAAGATCTTCGAGGTGGTCCGCGCGATTTCCGCTGAGGGCATGACCGTGCTGCTGGTCGAGCAGAACGCGCGTCTCGCGCTGCAGGCAGCGAACCGCGGCTACGTGATGGACTCGGGTCTGGTCACGATGTCGGGCGACGCGAAGCAGATGCTGGACGATCCAAAGGTACGGGCGGCCTATCTGGGTGAATAAGTTGGACTGAATTACCCTGCCGTACTGATGAAAAAAAGGCCGCATGCGTTTTCGCATGCGGCCTTTTCCATTCAGGCGTGCGGTGCTTCAGGCAGCCGGCACGGAGTCCGCCAGTTCGCCTAAGCGCTTGCCGAGACTGATCACCGCATCGGTGCGATACCCGAGCGCCTCGTAAAACGCGCGCAGCTCGTCCTTCGCGGACAGGATTTGCAGATTCAGCTTCGGACAGCCAAGGCCGGTCAACGCTTGTTCGACGTGCGCGACCAGACGCGTGCCGATGCCGTGACGACGCAGCGATTCATCTACCGCCAGCGAATACATCCAGCCGCGGTGCCCGTCATAACCGCCCATCACCGTGCCGACGATGCGCTCGCCGAGCACCGCGACAAAGAACAGTTCGGGTTGCGTCGCCAGCTTGTTGGCGATCGACAGATGCGGATTGCGCTGCGGCCTCGTCGCGTCCCGGTACTCGGGAAACGCTTGTTGCCACAGCGCGACCACGGCATCGATATCGCTCGCGTCGAAGCGGCGGATCGATAGCGTTGCGCTCATCGTCATCGGCGTGTTCCGGTTGATTACAGCGTGTCGAGAATCGAACGCAGCATCGCCATCATCTGGTCGATCTCTTCGTTCGTCACGTTCAGCGCCGGCATGAAGCGCAGCAGGTTCGGACGCGCCGCGTTCAGCAGCAGGCCGTCGGGCTGCATGTCGCGCGCCTTCTCGACGATCTGGTTGCCGATGTCCTTACCGAGCAGCAGCGCGCGCAGCAGACCCTCGCCGCGCTCGCCCTTGAAGCCGCGTTCCGCCGACAACTCCAGCAGCTTCGCGCGCAGATACTCGCCACGCGCGCGCACGCCTTCGAGGAAGCCCGGCGCCGTCAGTTGCGAGATCACCGAATAGCCGACCGCGGTCATCAGCGGATTGCCGTTGTAGGTGCCGCCCTGATCGCCCGCTTCGAACACCGCGACCTCCGCCTTCGACAGCAGCGCCGCGAGCGGCACACCGCCGCCGATGCCCTTGCCGAGCGTCATGATGTCCGGCTCGATACCCGACAGCTCGTACGCGAACAGCGTACCCGCGCGACCGCAGCCGCTTTGCACTTCGTCGACGATCAGCAGCAGGTTGTGCTTCCTGGTCAGCTCGCGCAGTTGCTGCATGAATTCGCGCGACGAGGGAATCACACCGCCTTCGCCCTGAATCGGTTCGAGCATCACCGCGACCGTCTTCGCGTTGATCAGCTTTTCCACCGATCCGATGTCGTTCAGATCCGCCTTCGGGAAGCCCGACACCTGCGGTGCATAGATCGTGTCCCAGCCCGGCTTGCCGCTTGCCGACATGGTGGCGATCGTGCGGCCGTGGAAGCTGTGATCGAACGTGATGATTTCGAATGCGCCGTCCTTGAACTTCTTGCCCCACTTGCGCGCGAGCTTGATCGCGCCTTCGTTGGCTTCGGCGCCGCTGTTCGCGAAGAACACCTTGTCGAAGCAGCTGTGCTGCGTGAGGAGGCCCGCGAGTTGCGCCATCGGCTCGTTGTAGAACGCCGGCGACGGATTGAGCAGCAGCTTCGCCTGCCTGTTCAGCGCTTCGATCATGCCGTCGTTGCAATGGCCGAGGCTATTGACCGCCCAGCCCTGGATGAAGTCCAGATAGCGCTTGCCGTTGCTGTCGTAGAGCCATGAACCCTTACCGTGCGTGAAAACGATTTCAGGCCGGTTCGTGATGTACATCAGCGACTCGATCGGGTACTCATTGAAATTCATGACGGCGGGCTCCAGGAGACAGGTGAAAGCAGGGGTGAAGGTGAATGACCGATTGGCCAGATAGCGGCCGGAAAAACAAAAAGCCACGGCATGCCGTGGCTTTCATGATTCGAACAGCTTGCGCCCTGGTGTGGCGCGAATCCGTGACGAAGCCGGCGGCGTCCCTAAGGGAGCGGCGAGCGGCGACGTCGGAGTTCGGACTGGATGCGGTTCATGCGCGAAAGAATACGACAAGGAAAGCGCCGGTGTAAACCATGAATTTGCACCGCGGCGCATGAAGGCGGCTTTTTGCGCCGCGGTCTTGATGCTGACACGTTGCGCGAGAACGGCCTCGCCGACATACCGGCGACGCCTTGCAGCCGAGCAGGCCTCGTGCTCAGGCCGCGCGTTCAGACCGCGTTGGCCAGATCCGCTTCGCTCGTGAACGAGTCCGCGTAAAACTCGTCTTCCGGCAAACTATGATGCTGCGTGAAATCGCGCTGCGCCGACTCGACCATCACCGGCGCGCCGCACGCATACACCTGGTACGCCGACAGATCGGGCAGGTCTTCGATTACCGCACGGTGCACGAAGCCGACCCGTCCCGTCCACGCGTCGCCGGCGTCCGGCTCGGACAGCACCGGCACGAACTTGAAGTTCGGAATCTCGCGCGCCCACTGTTCGGCCAGCTCGAGCAGATACAGGTCTTTCTTGCGACGTGCACCCCAGTACAGCGTCATGGGCCGTTCGAGGTTCTTGTGCAGCGCGTGCTCGACGATCGCCTTCAGCGGCGCGAAGCCCGTGCCCGATGCGAGGAGCACGATCGGCTTGTCCGAGTCTTCACGCAGGAAGAACGTGCCGAGCGGTGCTTCGAAGCGCAGGATGTCGCGCTCTTTCATCGTGTTGAACACGTGATCGGTGAAGGCGCCGCCGGGCATGTGTCGGATGTGCAGCTCGATCGGGCCTTCGGCATGCGGCGCGCTCGCCATCGAATAGCTGCGGCGCTTGCCGTCTTTCAGAATGAATTCGAGGTACTGGCCGGCCAGATATTGCAGACGTTCGTTGGCGGGCAACTGCAGCTTCACGACGACGACGTCGTCGGCCTTGCGCTCGATCGCGTTCACGCGGCACGGCAGTTTCTTGACCTGCACGTCGCCGACACCGGCCACTTCGCGGATATCCACTTCGAGATCGGAGCAGGCGGTGGCGCAGCACAGCAGCGCCATGCCGCGCGTCTTTTCGTCGTTCGACAACGCCGACGACGAATGCGCGCGCTGTTCGACTTCGCCGCTCACCACGGTGCCCTTGCACGAACCGCAGGCGCCGTTCTTGCAACCGTAGGGCAGGCCGATGCCCTGGCGCAAGGCGGCGCTCAGCACCGGTTCGTCCTGTTCTACCTGAAACTGCCGGCCGCTTTGCCGGAGCGTGACGTTAAATGCCATAGAGTGTTCGAAATCGAAAAGTCGGGAATTGTTATCGGACTCGCCGGATCAACCGCGCGATACCTGCCGCGCTTGACGGCTACAATGCGTCCACCATGAAAGCGACACGAAACTTCCGCCGGCCGCGCGTGCTGATCGTAGGATGCGGCGATGTCGGCATGCGCTGCGTGCCGCTGTTGCACCCGCGCGCGCATGTTTTCGCGCTGACCAGCCACGCCGAACGCAGCGCCGAATTGCGTGCCGCCGGCGTGACGCCGCTCGTCGGCGATCTCGATGTGCGCCGCAGCCTGAAACGGCTCGCGGGCCTCGCGCCGACCGTGCTGCATCTCGCTCCGCCGCAAAAAAGCGGCGACGACGACCGCCGTACCCGCGCCTTGCTCGCCACGCTGGGCGCGCGCCGCGATGTCGCGCTGCGTGCCGCGAGGGCACCCGCCGTGTCGTCGGGGGGGCGCTTGCGCTGCGGGTTGCGCGCCATTCATGTCTCGTGGGCGCGTTCTGAAACAGCCCGTATTGTACCCGACGGGGTGCGCCGGACCGCCGCGGCGCGTGCGCCCGTGCGTCTTGTCTACGCGAGCACGACGGGCGTCTACGGCGATTGCGGCGGCGCATGGATCGACGAAACGCGCGCGACGCAGCCGGCCAATGCGCGCGCGAAACGCCGCGTCTCGGCCGAGGGGCAGTTGCGGCGCGCGACCGCACGCGGCAGCGTGGCGGCGAGCATCGCGCGGATTCCGGGCATCTATGCGCGTAACCGTCTGCCGCTCGCGCGGCTCGACAAGGGCACGCCGGCCCTGATCGACGCCGACGACGTTTATACCAATCACATTCATGCCAACGACCTCGCCGCGATCCTCGTGCGCCTCGCGACACACGGCAAGCCCGCGCGCGTGATCCATGCGTCCGACGATTCGTCGCTGAAAATGGGCGAGTACTTCGACGCGGTGGCCGATGCGTTCGGGCTGCCGCGCGCGCCGCGCATCACGCGCGCGCAGGCCGAAGAGCGGATCGATCCGAACCTGCTGTCGTTCATGCGCGAATCGAGACGGCTCGTGAACCGGCGTCTGAAGAAGGAGTTGCGCGTGCGTTTGCGTTATCCGAGCGTGGCGGACTTTCTGCATGAAGCAGGCATGAAGTGAACGTGTGAGCGGGCGGGGCGCAGGCGCCGGAAGCGCCGAACCTGAAGCGCCGAGCCCGAAGCCCCCTTCAGGAAGGCTCGATCAGGGAGCCCTGCAGAGCTAGCCGAAAACCCGGCAAATACTCGCCGCACCGGGCGTCGCCCGGAAAAATTCCGTTGCGCGTCGCGTTGCCGACGTGCATCGCGCTGCGCGTGATTGCGCTCGCTCAGGTCAGCGACGGCAGGAATTCCAGCAGCAGGAAACACAACATCCCGCCGACCAGAGCGCCGATCAGGTTCGGCGAATATTTGTGCCGCAGCCGCATGATGACCACCAGTGCGCCGACCAACAGCAGCCCGAAGCATACGAAAGCAACCATCACCTGCGAGATCGTAATGGTGTCGACGATGTGCATGGTGCCCCTCCTTGCAAACCTTTTGTAGTCGTTTGTTTAGACAAGTATAGGGCGCGGTGTAACGAAGAGCATGCTGCGACGCAGCGGTTCTGCGGGCCGCCGCTCGAACAGTTCCCGCAGCTCGACGGGCTTTTCCTGCCGCATCAAGACCTTAAGCGGGCGCTAGCGGTTTACCCGCTCCGTAAAGAATCGAGGTCGGCTTCGTCGAGCCATTGCCAGGCGCCGGGCGCGAGCGCCGTGGGCAACGCGAGTCCGCCGATCCGCTCGCGATGCAGCGCTTCGCAACGATTGCCGGCTGCGGCGATCATCCGCTTGACCTGGTGGTACTTGCCTTCCATCACGGTGAGCGCGAGCGTGTGCGCGTCGCGCGCTTCGGCGTCGACGGCGGCGCTCGGCCTGGTCTCACCATGCAGCAGCACGCCGCTGCGCAGCGCGCTCAATTGCGCGTCGTCGAGCGGATGACGCGTGGTCGCGACGTACAGCTTCGGTACTTTGCGTTTCGGCGACGTGAACAGGTGGACGAACTTGCCGTCGTCGGAGAGCAGCAGCAGGCCGGTCGTGTCCTGGTCGAGCCGGCCCACGCATTGCACGCCGCGCTCGGCGAACTGCGGCGGCAACAGGCTGAACACGCTCAGATGATGTTGCGGATCGCGCGAACACTCGTAGCCGGCGGGCTTGTTCAGCAGCAGATACGCATGCTCGCGATACGGCCAGACGACGCCGTCCACGCTAAAGCGCAAGGTGTCGTCATCGGTCGGGAAATCGGCGTCGGCGTCGGTGCACACAGCGCCGCCGATGCTCACGCGCGCATCGGCGATCAGCGCCCGGCATTGGCGGCGCGAGCCGAAACCTTGAGTGAAGAGAATGCTTTCGAGATTCATGGCGAGCGAAGAATAACACCGCAAGAAGCGGAGCGCCCCGCGGCGCCGGACGGACGACGATGGACTCCCCGCCATCACGCAGGAGTTCATCGATGCCCGCCATGTCTTCATCATCCGCGATCCGATTGCCGGCCGTCTTCCAGCGGCTCGCGTGGTCGAATCTGGCCGCGCAATCGGCCGAGCAGATCAGTCTCGCCGCCGCGCCGCTCGTCGCGGTGTTCGCGCTCGGCGCCGACGCGCGCGGTACGGGGCTTCTGCAAACCGCACAGACGCTGCCGTTCCTGTTGCTGTCGATCCCGCTCGGCGTGTGGGCGGATCGCCGCTCGCGCCGCATGTTGATGACGCTCGCCGAAAGCGTGCGCGTGTTCGCGATGCTATGCGTGCTGCTGCTCGTGATGACGCATGCGCTGAGCCTGCCGTTGCTCGCCGCGCTCGGTTTCATCGCGGCGACGGGCACCGTGGCCTACAACGTCGCCGCGCCGTCGCTGGTGCCGTCCCTCGTGCCGCGCGAAGCGTACGCGAGCGCGAACGGCCGGCTCGAACTCGCGCGCAGCGTCGCGTATTCCGCGGGGCCGGCGGTGGGTGGTTTGCTGGTCGGCTGGATTGGCGCGGGCTGGGCCTACGGTTGCGCGGCGGCCTTGTCGGCGCTGGCCGTCGCGTTGCTGGCGGGACTGCGCGAACCGCCGCGCGCGGCCGCTCCCGCGCGCCACTTCATGCTCGAACTGCGCGACGGCACAAGCTTCGTGCTGCGCGACGAGTTGCTGCGGCCGATGCTCGCGACCGCGGTGTTCTTCAACCTCGGCTTCTTCATCCTGCAGGCGGTGTATGTGCCGTACGCGGTGCATCGGCTGGGGCTGAGCGCCTCGGCGGTCGGCGTGACGCTCGGCGCTTACGGCGTCGGCATGGTGTGCGGCGCGCTGGCCGCGCCCGCCATCGCGCGACGGCTCGCGTTCGGCCGGGTGCTGATCATCGGGCCGTCGTGCGGTCTGCTCGCCTCGCTCGTGATGGTGGCGACGCTCGTCGCACCGTCGTTCTGGCTCGCGACGGCGAGCTTCTTCCTGCTCGGCGCCGGACCGATCCTGTGGGTGGTCGGCTCCACGACGCTGCGCCAGGCGATCACTCCCGAGCGCATGATGGGCCGTGTCTCCGCGCTCATCAGCACCGCCACCTATGGCGCGCGGCCAGTGGGTGCGCTCCTCGGCGCGGCGCTCAGCGCGCGCTGGAATGTCGACGCCTGCCTGGTCGCGGCAGCGGCGGCTTTTTTCGTGCAGGCGCTGATCATCGTGATGTCGCCAGCGGCGCGGCTTGCGAGTGTTCCGGATCGGACAGCGATGGCCTGCTGACATGCGTTGTCCTTCACCAATCTCGGTAAAAACCCTCGAAAATGAAAATGAATTTTTTTCCAGGATGTTTTCATGTAAATATACTTTCATGCATTCCAACTACAACCGTCGCGCAGACACACTCGCATGATCGACCATCCCGCCGCCGCATCCCGTCACGCCGAGCAGGCCATTGCCGCGCGCATCGCCGCGGCCATGCCGACGCTGACGCCGATTCACCGGCGCATGGGCGACTACGTGCTGGCCAATCTGTTTCGCGCGGCGACCATGCGGATCGACGAGCTGGCGAGCGTGGTCGGCGCGTCAGTGGCGACCGCGAACCGCTTTGCCCGTGCGCTCGGCTTCGACGGCTATCCGCAGTTCCGCGAGGCACTGGTACGCGGCTTCGAAGCGACGCTCGCACCGGTCGAGCGCCTGCGCAACGCGCAGGAGTCGCTCGCGGCCGGCGACGATCTGGTCGACGCATCGCTGGAGCAGGCCGCCAACAACCTGCACGCGACGCGCACCGCGATCGACCGCGCCGCCGCTGACGCCGCCGTCGAAGCGATCATCGCCGCGCGCCGCGTGTTCGTGCTCGGCTACGGCGCCAGCGCGTTTCTCGCCGGTCTGATGGAACACGGCCTGATGCCGTATCACGACAACGTGCAGTCGCTCGCGCTCATCGGCGGGCCGTCGCATGCGGCGCGGCGTCTGTTCGCGTCGAACGAAAACGATCTCGTGATCGGCATTGCGTTTCCGCGTTATGTCGAAGACACGATCGAACTCGCGCGCCGTGCCGCCAGCCGGGGCGCCCGCGTGCTGGCGCTGACCGACGGTCCGCATTCGCCGCTCGCGCAATTCGCGAGTCTCTCGCTTTATATCCGCACCGACCGGCGGCTCGCGGCGAACGCCGATTCCGCCGTGCTGGCGGTGATCGAAGCGCTCTGCGACGCGCTCGCGTATCGCGCCCAACGCTCGGTGAAGGCCGCCGCCGAGGTCAGCGAATTCGTGCTGCCCTGGCTCGTCGAGCCGCAGGCCGGTCCGAGCGACGCAGCGGGCGAACCCGCGCGCGTCACGAGCCGCGCGCCGCGCGCCACCCGCACCCCCCGTACCACCAGCACTCCCAAAACGAAACGATGAACTCCAACGCAGTCATTGCCATTCACGGCGGGGCAGGGACGATCCTGCGCGCGTCGATGTCGGCCGGTGCCGAAACCGAATACCACGCGGCGCTGCATGCAGTGCTGAGCGCGGGCCAGCGCGTGCTCGCCGACGGCGGCAGCGCGCTCGACGCGGTCAGCGAAGCCGTGCGGCTGCTCGAAGATTGCCCGCTCTTCAACGCGGGACATGGCGCGGTCTACACGGCCGCCGGCACCCACGAACTCGACGCCGCCATCATGGACGGCAGCACGCTCGAAGCCGGCGCGATCTGTTGTGTGAAGCGCGTGCGCAATCCGGTTCTGGCCGCGCGTCGCGTGCTCGAAGGCAGCGAGCACGTGCTATTCACCGGCGAAGGCGCGGAGGCGTTCGCCGCCGCGCAAGGGCTCGAATTCGTCGAGCCCGCGTACTTCGATACCGAAGCGCGTCATCGTCAGTGGCTGCTCGCGCGTGATCAGCAGCGCGCGGTGCTCGATCACGACGGCGCGACGCTCGCCGCGGCATCGTCGGCGAATCAAGGCGATGGCGAACCGACACCGCATGAGCCGATCGATCCGAACCGCAAGTTCGGCACCGTCGGCGCGGTCGCGCTCGACCGGCACGGCCACGTGGCGGCGGCCACTTCGACGGGTGGCGTCACCAACAAGCAGGTTGGCCGGGTCGGCGATACGCCGCTGATCGGCGCGGGCTGCTATGCGGACGACGCGACCTGTGCGGTCTCGACCACCGGCTCCGGCGAAATGTTCATGCGTATGGTCGCCGCTTACGACGTCGCCGCGCAGATGGCCTATCGCAATGTCTCGCTGCAGGAAGCGGCCCACGACGTCGTGATGAACCGTCTGCCGAAGATCGACGGCCGCGGCGGTCTGATCGCCGTCGACGCGCGCGGTAACGTCACGCTGCCGTTCAACACCGAAGGCATGTACCGCGGTTTCGCGCGGCTCGGCGAAACGCCGGTGACGGCGATCTACCGCTAGCGCGCGACATTCCGCTCGAAGTTTTGCCAGAACCTACGTTAGCCGCGTTCGAAATCAAAGGAACCACCGTGCCGACTCCCTCGCACACTGCCCGTCCGCTTATCGAAACCTTGCCGCCGCAACGCGTGCTCGCGGTCGACGATCTGTCGGTCGCGTTTCGCCGCGGCAACTCGACCTTCAACGCGGTGCGCAATCTGTCGCTGACTGTCGAGCGCGGCGAGACGCTGGCGATCGTCGGCGAATCGGGCTCGGGCAAATCGGTGACTTCGCTCGCGTTGATGCGGCTGATCGAGCATGGCGGCGGGCGCGTTGCCGGCGGCAGCATCGCATTCCGGCGCCGCGACGGCAGCGTGCTCGACCTCGCGCAAGCGTCGTCCGGCACGATGCGCTCGATTCGCGGCGCTGACATCGCGATGATCTTCCAGGAGCCGATGACGTCGCTCAATCCGGTCTTCACCGTCGGCGACCAGATCAGCGAAGCGATCGCGTTGCATCAAGGCAAGAGCCGTCAGGCCGCCCATGCCGAAACGCTGCGGCTGCTCGAACTGGTTCGGATTCCTGAGGCACGGCGGGTGGCGGCGCGCTTTCCGCATCAACTGTCGGGCGGCATGCGTCAGCGCGTGATGATCGCAATGGCGTTGTCGTGCAAGCCCGCGCTGCTGATTGCCGACGAGCCGACTACCGCGCTCGACGTGACGATTCAGGCGCAGATCCTGCAGCTGATCCGCGGCTTGCAGGACGAGATGAACATGGGCGTGATCTTCATCACGCACGACATGGGCGTAGTGGCCGAGGTGGCCGATCGCGTGCTGGTGATGTACCGCGGCGAAAAGGTCGAAGAGGGCGCGTCGGATGCGCTGTTCGCCGCGCCCTCGCATCCTTATACCAAGGCGCTGCTGGCGGCCGTGCCGCGCCTGGGCGCGATGCAGGGCACCGATCAACCCGCGCGCTTTCCGATTCTCACCGTCGAACAGGCGAGCCTGAGCGGCGCCGCGCAGGCCGTGCAGTCCGCCGCAGCGATCGCCGACGCGGCGCAGCCGCTGGTGCGGCAAGACATGCCGCCGATTCTGCGCGTGCGCGATCTCGTCACGCGCTTTCCGGTACGCAGCGGTATGTTCGGCCGCATGACGGGACGTGTGCATGCGGTCGAAAAAGTCAGCTTCGATTTGCGGCCGGGCGAAACGCTCGCGCTGGTCGGCGAATCGGGTTGCGGCAAGTCGACGACGGGCCGCTCGCTGCTGCGCCTCGTCGAAAGTCAGAGCGGCTCGATCGAATTCGACGGCAAGGAAATCAGTTCGCTGACCGGCCCCGCGTTGCAGGCGCTGCGGCGCGATATCCAGTTCATTTTCCAGGACCCGTTCGCGTCGCTGAATCCGCGGTTGACGGTCGGCTTTTCGATCATGGAGCCCCTGCTCGTGCACGGCGTCGCGCAGGGCGCACAAGCGCAGGCGCGGGTCGCCTGGCTGCTCGAAAAAGTCGGCCTGCCGGCCGAAGCCGCGCGCCGCTATCCGCACGAATTCTCCGGCGGGCAGCGCCAACGCATCGCGATTGCACGCGCGCTCGCGTTGAATCCGAAAGTCGTGATCGCCGATGAATCCGTGTCCGCGCTCGACGTGTCGGTGCAGGCGCAGATCGTCAATCTGATGCTCGATCTGCAGCGCGAACTCGGCGTCGCGTATCTGTTCATTTCGCACGACATGGCGGTGGTCGAGCGCGTCAGTCATCGCGTCGCGGTGATGTATCTCGGCCAGATCGTCGAGATCGGGCCGCGCCGCGCGGTGTTCGAAGCACCGCAGCATCCGTACACGAGAAAGCTGATGGGCGCGGTGCCGGTCGCCGATCCGGCGCGCCGGCACGCCAAACGCATGCTCGCCGCCGACGACATTCCGAGCCCGATCCGCGCGCTCGGCGACGAGCCGGTCGTCGCGCCGCTGGTGGCGGTGGGACCGGATCACTACGTGGCGCAGCATCGCGTCGGCGGGGCCTACTGAGGCGCGAGACCTGCAGAAGACCCGACGCGCAAACGAAGCCAAAGAATCGCAGCAACACGTCAAGCAGAACGCAACGCAAAACCCGAAGCAAAAACGAGCCTCTCGCAACCCCAACTCTGTTTCATCTTGCCGCCTGGAGCCAACCTCATGAACCTGCTGGTCCCGTCTTCTCCGTTTCGTTTGCGCGCGCTGGTCAGCGGCGGCGCGGTGGTGTTCGCGATGCTCGCGGGCAATGCGGCGCACGCCGACACCACGGCCGTGATGGCCGTCGCCTCGACCTTCACGACGCTCGATCCGTACGATGCCAACGACACGCTGTCGCAAGCGGTCGCGAAGTCGTTCTATCAAGGGCTGTTCGGCTTCGACAAAGACATGAAGCTGGTCAACGTGCTGGCCGAGAGCTACGAGGCGAGTCCGGATGCGAAGGTCTACACGTTCAAGCTGCGCCATGGCGTGAAGTTCCAGGACGGCACCGACTTCAACGCGGCGGCCGTGAAAGCGAACTTCGACCGCGTCACCGATCCGGCGAACAAGCTCAAGCGCTACAACATGTTCAGCCGCATCGAGAAGACCGAAGTGGTCGATCCGTACACGGTGAAGGTCACGCTGAAGACGCCGTTCTCCGCGTTCGTCAACGTGCTCGCGCATCCGTCGGCGGTGATGATCTCGCCGGACGCGCTGAAGAAATACGGCAAGGACATCGCGTTCCATCCGGTCGGCACGGGTCCGTTCGAACTCGTGAAGTGGGACCCGGCGGGCGATCTGACGGTGAAGAAGTTCTCCGGCTACTGGAAGAAGGGCTATCCGAAGATCGACGCGATCGACTGGAAGCCGGTGGTCGACAACAACACACGCGCCGCGCTGATGCGTACCGGCGAAGCGGATTTCGCGTTCCAGGTGCCGTTCGAACAGGCCGCGCAATTGCAGTCGAGCCCGAAGGTCGACCTGATCGCATCGCCGTCGATCATTCAGCGCTATATCAGCCTGAACGTGAACCAGAAGCCGTTCGACAACCCGAAGGTGCGCGAAGCGCTGAACTATGCGGTCAACAAGGAAGCGCTGAGCAAGGTCGTGTTCGCTGGCTACGCGACGCCGGCCGACGGCGTGGTGCCGCAAGGCGTCGACTACGCGACCAGGCTCGGGCCGTGGCCGTACGACCCGGCCAAGGCGCGTGCGTTGCTGAAGGAAGCGGGCTATCCGAACGGTTTCGAAACCACGCTGTGGTCGGCGTATAACTACTCGACCGCGCAGAAGGTGATCCAGTTCGTGCAGCAGCAGCTCGCGCAAGTCGGCATCAAGGCGCAGGTCGAAGCGCTCGAAGCGGGGCAGCGTGTCGCCAAGGTGGAGAGCGCTCAAGACCCCGCTACCGCCCCGGTGCGGATGTATTACGCGGGCTGGTCATCGTCGACTGGTGAGGCCGACTGGGCGGTCACACCGCTCCTCGCGTCCGTCTCGTTTCCGCCGAAGATGGTCAATACCGCGTACTACAAGAACGACACCGTCGACCGCGATCTGAAGCAGGCGCTCGAAACCACCGACCGCACGCAGAAGGCCGCGCTTTACACCGATGCGCAAAAGCGCATCTGGGCCGACGCGCCGTGGATCTTCCTCGTCAAGGAGAAGGTGGTGTACGCGCGCAGCAAGCGTCTGTCGGGCGCGTACGTCGCGCCGGACGGCTCGTTCAATTTCGACGAAATCGCGATCAGATAATGCGCTGAGCGCTCGTCCCGGCGTATTCGATGAAATACGCCGGGACGATAGCCGCGCTACCGCCGGTCTCGACTCTTCGTTGCCCGTATCACTGCCGGATTGGGTTCCATGCTGAACTTCCTCGTCAAACGTTTCTGTGGCCTGCTGCCGACGCTCTTCATCGTCGCCGTGCTGGTGTTTCTGTTCGTGCATCTGCTGCCGGGCGACCCGGCGCGGCTTGCCGCCGGTCCCGAAGCGGACGAGGCGACGGTTGCGCTGGTGCGCGCCGATCTCGGTCTCGACCGGCCGATGCCGCAGCAGTTCGCCCACTTCTTCTGGCGCATCGCGCACGGCGATTTCGGTATCTCGACGCGCAGCAAGCGGCCCGTCAGCCAGGAAATCGCCGAGCGCTTCATGCCGACGCTGCTGCTCACGCTCGCCAGCATGGCATGGGCGGTCGTGATCGGGATGACGCTCGGCATCGTTTCGGCGGTGTGGCGCAACCGCTGGCCCGACCGGCTCGGCATGACGCTCGCGGTGTCGGGTATTTCGTTTCCGGCGTTCGCGCTCGGCATGCTGCTCATGGAGATTTTCTCGGTGAAGCTCGGCTGGCTGCCGATCGTCGCCGACGGCTCCTGGCAGAGCTACGTGCTGCCGTCGCTCACGCTCGGCGCGGCGGTGGCCGCAGTGATGGCGCGCTTCACGCGGGCGTCGTTCGTCGAAGTGATGCACGAGGACTTCGTGCGCACCGCGCGTGCCAAGGGTGTGCCCGAGCGGCTCGTGATCGTCAAACACTGCCTGCGCAATGCGCTGATTCCCGTCATCACGATGATGGGTCTGCAGTTCGGTTTTCTGCTGGGCGGCTCGATCGTGGTCGAAGTGGTGTTCAACTGGCCAGGGCTCGGGCGCCTGCTGGTGGATGCCGTATCGATGCGCGACTATCCGGTGATTCAGGCCGAAGTGCTGTTGTTCTCGCTCGAATTCATCATCATCAATCTGGTCGTGGACGTGCTGTACGCCGTGATCAATCCGACCATCCGTTTCAAGTGAGGCCTGCATGAGCACGACCGTGACCGAGTCGAATGTGGCCGACGCCGCGTCCGCCGAACGCGTGATCCGCACACCGTGGAGCGAGTTCTGGCGCAAGTTCCGCAAGCAGCGCGTGGCGCTCGCCGCCGGCATTTTCGTGCTGCTGCTGATCGCAGTCGCGATTGCCGCGCCGCATATCGTGCCGTACGACCCGGAGAATTTCTTCGACTACGACGCGTTGAACGCGGGGCCGTCCGCCGCGCACTGGTTCGGCGTCGACTCGCTGGGCCGCGATATTTTCAGCCGCATTCTCGCAGGCTCGCGCATCTCGCTCGAAGCGGGCTTTCTGTCGGTGGCGATCGGCGCGGTGATCGGCACGTTCTTCGGGCTGCTGGCCGGTTACTACGAGGGCTGGTGGGATCGCATCACGATGCGCGTCGCCGATGTGCTGTTCGCGTTCCCCGGCATTCTGCTGGCGATCGGCGTGGTGGCGATTCTCGGCAACGGCATGATCAACGTGATCTGCGCGGTGGCGATCTTCAGCATTCCCGCATTCGCGCGGCTCGTGCGCGGCAACACGCTGATGCTCAAGCAGCTCACATATATCGAAGCGGCGCGCAGCATCGGCGCCTCGGACTGGACCATCATCGTGCGGCACATTCTGCCGGGTACGATCTCGTCGATAGTGGTGTACTTCACGATGCGCATCGGCACGTCGATCATCACTGCGGCCAGCCTGTCGTTTCTCGGCTTGGGCGCGCAACCGCCGACCCCCGAGTGGGGCGCGATGCTCAACGAAGCGCGCGCCGATATGGTGACCGCGCCGCATATCGCGCTGTTCCCGAGTCTCGCGATTTTCCTCACCGTGCTCGCGTTCAACCTGCTCGGCGACGGCTTGCGCGATGCGCTCGATCCGAAGCTCGACCGGCCATGAGCGCAGCCATCGACTCAGGGCTGGGCGCGCCGCATATCGGCACGTTGCCCGGCGGTCCGCTCGGCACGATTGCGGACGTGCCAGGCGTCACGGTCGGCCATTGCACGCTCGATCAAGGCGCGTTGCAAACGGGCGTGACCGTGGTCCGTCCGCATCGGGGCAATCCGTTTGTCGACAAGGTGCCGGCTGCGGCGTCGGTGATCAACGGGTTCGGCAAAAGCATCGGGCTCGTGCAGGTCGAGGAACTCGGCACGCTCGAAACGCCGATCGCGTTGACCAATACGTTCGGCGTCGCATCGGCCGCGCAGGCGCAGATTCGCGCCGCGATACGCGCGAATCCGCAGATCGGGCGCGAATGGTCGACGGTCAATCCGCTGGTGTTCGAGTGCAATGACGGCTACCTGAACGACATCCAGGCGCTGGCCGTTACCGAACAGCATTTCAATGACGCTTTCGACAGCGCGAGCACGCAGGTCGCAAGCGGCTCGGTCGGCGCGGGGCGCGGCATGTCGTGCTTCGATCTGAAGGGCGGCATCGGCAACGCGTCGCGCGTGGTCGAGGTGGCGGGGCGTGGCTATACGGTCGGCGCGCTGGTGCTGGCGAACTTCGGCCGCCTGCCGATGCTGACGATCGACGGCACGCCGCTTGGGCGCTTGCTGGCCGAACGCGCACGCGCGGCACAGGCCGCCTGCGAAACAGCCGCTGCGAACGCGACGACGAAGCCCGAGCAGGGCTCGATCATCATGATCGTCGCCACCGATGCGCCGCTCGACGCGCGCCAACTCAAGCGCCTCTCGCTGCGGGCGGCGGCGGGCCTCGCGCGAACCGGCTCGGTATACGGCCACGGCAGCGGCGATATCGCGCTCGCGTTTTCGACTGCTTATACGGTGCCGCACGCCGCCGACTTCGTCACGCTGCCGCCGCTCGTCGCCGACGCGCGTCTGGACCCGCTGTTTCGCGCGTGCGCGGACAGCGTCGAGCAGGCGATCGTCGATGCGTTGTGGAGCGCGGTCTCCGTGACGGGCCGCGACGGTCATCGACGCTTGTCGCTGCACGACGGCGTGCCCGACCTCGCTCAACTACTGACACCTGCTCGTTAATGAAAGTCCTGATTTCCGCCGACATCGAAGGCGTGGCCGGCGTATTCCACCCCGAGCAGACGCGCGCGGGCAACGGCGAGTACGAAGCCGCGCGCCGCTGGATGACGCTCGAAGCCAACGCCGCGATCGAAGGCGCATTCGACGCTGGCGCGACCGAGGTATGGGTTAACGATTCGCACGGCGGCTTTCGCAACCTGCTGCCCGATCTGCTTGATGCGCGCGCCCAGGTCATGCTCGGCAAACCGCGCACGCTCGGCATGATGGCCGGGCTCGAATACGGCGCGTCGCTGGTGTTCATGATCGGCTATCACGCGATGTCGCAAACGCGCGGGGTTCTCGCGCACACGATCAACAGCTTTGCGTTCGCGCGGGTGTCGTTCAACGGCGTCGAGCTCGGCGAGGCGGGTGTGTATGGCGCGCTGGCCGAAGAATATGGTGCACGTGTCGCGCTTTTGTCCGGCGACGATGTCTTCGCCGAAGAAACCGCGCCGCGCTTTCCGCATGCGCGCTTCGTCGTCACGAAACGCGCGAGCGGGCAGACGAGCGGCGCGACGCAATCGCCGGCCAGCGCGCGCGAGGCGATCAGGAGCGCTGCGCGCGAAGTGGTCCGGCAACACATCGCCGATGGTCATGCGCCGCACGCGACGCGCGCCGAAGCGAAGCCGGTCGAATGCGAGTTGCGCGTGCAGACAAGCGCGCTGGCCGACCTGTTCTGCCAATGGCCGACGCTTACGCGCGTGGACGCGGTGACGTTGCGCTTTGGCGCGGCGTCGGCGGAACATGCGGTGCGGATGCTGAACTGTCTGTCGGCGATGTCGTTCATGCTGCGATAGTCGCGAAGTAAGCGCATTGAAATGGCCGCGAGCGGGTCTACGCGCCCATTTCACGGCGCTTACGTCTCGCTCAAGAACCCCCCTTGATGACACGTTTCGCGAGGAAGCGGTACTCTCTGGCATTCCGGAGGTACCGACTTTCTCACTGAACGGGGGTACAGCATGGCTAAGCAGACTATCGCGGACTATCTGGCCAGAACACTGGCCGCAGCGGACGTCGAACGGATTTGGGGCGTGACGGGCGACAGCCTGAACGGCTTGTCGGATAGCTTGCAACGGCTCGGCTCGATTCGCTGGATGCATACGCGTCACGAAGAAGTCGCGGCCTTCGCCGCCGGCGCCGATGCCGCCGCGACCGGCAAGCTCGCCGTCTGCGCGGGCAGTTGCGGACCGGGCAATCTGCATCTGATCAACGGGCTGTACGACTGTCATCGCAATCATCAGCCCGTGCTCGCGATTGCCGCACATATTCCGTCCTCGGAAATCGGCCTCGGCTACTTTCAGGAAACCCATCCGCAAGAGTTGTTCAAGGAGTGCAGTCACTTCGTCGAACTGGTGACGAATCCGTCGCAGTTTCCGCGCGTGCTGGCGCGCGCGATGCGCACCGCGATCGAAGAGCGCGGCGTCGCGGTAATCGTGCTGCCGGGCGACGTCGCGCTCGGCGAGGCGCCCGACGAAACGCCGGCATGGGCCGGCACGCTGGAGCGCTCGACCGTGGTGCCGTCCGCCGCCGATATCGACCGGCTCGCCGATCTGCTGAATCAGGCTGGCGGCGTGACCCTGCTATGCGGCAGCGGCTGCGCGGACGCGCACGACGAAGTGGTCGAGTTCGCCGACCAGCTCGGCGCGCCGACCGTGCATGCGCTGCGCGGCAAGCAATACGTCGAGTGGGACAATCCGTTCGACGTCGGCATGACCGGGCTGATCGGCTTCAGCTCCGGCTATCACGCGATGATGTCGTGCGACACCCTCGTGATGCTCGGCACCGACTTCCCGTATCGCAACTTCTATCCGTCGCATGGCAACGTGGTGCAGATCGACCGGCGCGGCTGCGCGCTCGGCAAGCGCGCACCGCTGAAGCTCGGGCTCGTCGGCGACGTCAAGGCGACCTTGCAGGCGCTGTTGCCGAAACTGAAGCGCAAGACCGACCGGCGTTTCCTCGAGAACGCGCGCAAGCATTACGCGGATACACGCAAGGGTCTCGACGATCTCGCGCGGCCCTCCGATCCGGGGCGCGCGATTCATCCGCAATATCTCACCAGCATCGTCGACCAGGTCGCGAACGAAGACGCGGTTTTCTGCGCCGACGTCGGCACACCGACGCTATGGGCCGCGCGCTATCTGACGATGAATGGCAAGCGCACTCTGCATGGTTCGTTCAATCACGGCTCGATGGCCAATGCGATGCCGCAGGCGCTGGGCGCGCAAGCGGCGCAGCCGGGACGCCAGGTGATCGCGCTGTCGGGCGACGGCGGTTTGTCGATGCTGCTCGGCGATCTGCTCAGCGCGCGCCAGCTCGACCTGCCGATCAAGGTCGTGGTGTTCAACAACAGCACGCTCGGCTTCGTCGCGATGGAGATGAAGGCGGGCGGCTATCTTGAAGCCGGCACCGATCTCGCCGCGACCGACTTCGCGGCGATCGCGCGCGGCGCGGGAATCTACGGAGTCCGGATCGAACATTCGGAGAACATCGAAGCGGCGTTGCGCGAGGCGTTCGCGCATCCGGGGCCGGCGGTGATCGACGTGGTGACCGCGAAGCACGAACTCGCGCTGCCGCCGAAGATTCAGTGGGCGCAGGCGAAGGGCTTCAGTCTGTATATGCTGAAGGCGGTGCTCAATGGGCGAGGGGACGAGGTCGTCGAACTGGCGGCGACGAATTTGCGGTGAGGTTTGAGGCACATGTGGTGCGTTGAGCAAGGCGGGCGGCTGCGGCGATGAGACTCGCGCAGCCGTAGCGGTGTCCTCGATCGCATGCGAGACGCACGCCGCAGCCTCACGCGCAGCCGCAGCGCACGGCCGACTACTGCTGCCGGCTCAGCTCACGCGCCGCGCGATCGATCACATCGGCAACCGCGCCCGCATGCGACACCGGCGCAAGATGGCTCGACGCCATCGGCACGACCTTCGCGCCCATCCGGTCCGCCATGAATCGCTGGACTTCGGGCGACAGCGCGCGGTCTTTGGTCGTCAGCACGTACCACGACGGCTTGTCCTTCCAGCCGACCTGGCTGACCGTTTCGCCGAACGCCTTCTGCGCAATCGGCACCTGGGCGGTGGAAAGCACGCGCGTCACATTCTCGGGCACGTCCGCGGCGAAGTCAGCGTGATAGCGGGCGCGGTCGAGCCACAGGAAGCCGCTCGGGTCCGCGCTGATGGCCTGGCCCGCGGGCACCGGCGCGGCGCGCTTCATCAGGTCCATCGTCGACTCGTGCAACTGCGGCGCGATCGCGGCGATATACACGAGGCCCGCGACGTTGGGGGCATTAGCGGTTTCGGTGATCACGACGCCGCCCCACGAGTGCCCCACGAGAATCGTCGGACCCTGCTGGCGCGCGAGTACGCGGCGCGTGGCGGCGACATCGTCGGCGAGCGAGGTGAGCGGGTTCTGCACCGAACTCACGTGATAGCCCTTCTGCTGCAATTTCGCGACGACGCCGTTCCAGCTGGACCCGTCGACGAACGCGCCGTGGACCAGCACGACGTTGCGCACGGGGCCGGTCAGCGGCGCGACAGGAGCTTGGGCAGCCGTGGCTACTGGCGGCGCGGAACTGGCGGGCGCGGCCGTCGGCGCAGCGGGGGCGGGAGCGGGTGCGCCGGTTTCCATGCCCGGCTGGTCGGCTGGGGCCGGTTGCGCCGTAGGGGTCGCCGTTTGCGCGAAGGCGGCCGGCCCCGCGAAGCAGAGAGACAAAGCAGCGGCGCAAAGCAGGCGTTTGGGCGACATGTTGAATCTCCGCAGGCGGAAAACTTCGACTAGGGCAACATACCGAAGCACCACGCCAGTGACAATCACAAACATCGCGCTTAAGTGCGGCGCAGAACCAACGCGGGTTGCTCCCAGTATTTAGGTCATATCCGCCAAGGTAAAATTACCGGTTTTGCCGGGCCGAACCGTCAGTTCGACTGGGTGACCGATATCCATACACTGGGGCGCAATTTGAATAGTGCACAGCAACAAGACGGCCTGAAGCGCGGGCTGAAGAATCGCCACATCCAGTTGATCGCGCTGGGCGGGGCAATCGGCACGGGCCTCTTTCTCGGCTCCGCCAGCGTGTTGCAGGCAGCCGGCCCGTCGATGATTCTCGGCTACGCGATCGGCGGCATCATCGCTTTCATGATCATGCGGCAGCTGGGCGAAATGGTCGCGCAGGAGCCGGTCGCCGGCTCGTTCAGTCATTTCGCGTACAAGTATTGGGGTGACTTTCCGGGCTTCCTGTCCGGCTGGAACTACTGGGTGCTGTACGTGCTCGTCAGCATGGCCGAACTGACCGCGGTCGGCACCTACGTGCATTACTGGTGGCCGGGCGTCCCCACGTGGGTGTCGGCGCTGGTGTGCTTCGCCGCCATCAACGCGATCAATCTCGCCAACGTCAAGGCCTACGGCGAAACCGAGTTCTGGTTCGCGATCATCAAGGTCGTGGCGGTGATCGGCATGATCGTGTTCGGCGGCTTTCTGCTGATCAGCGGCCATGGCGGCCCGCAAGCGTCGGTCACCAATCTGTGGAGCCATGGCGGCTTTTTCCCGCATGGTTTTCATGGCCTCTTCACGATGCTCGCGGTGATCATGTTCTCGTTCGGCGGGCTGGAACTGATCGGCATCACGGCAGCCGAGGCTGCCGATCCGCAGAAGAGCATTCCGAAGGCCGTGAATCAGGTGATCTACCGGATTCTGATTTTCTACATCTGCTCGCTGGCGGTGTTGCTGTCGCTGTATCCGTGGAACGAAGTGGCGGCGGGCGGCAGTCCCTTCGTGATGATCTTCTCGCAGATCGGCTCGACGCTGACCGCGAACGTCCTCAACGTGGTGGTGCTGACGGCGGCGCTGTCGGTGTACAACAGCGGCGTGTATGCGAATAGCCGCATGCTCTACGGTCTCGCGGAGCAGGGCAACGCGCCGCGCGCGCTGATGAAGGTCGACCGGCGCGGCGTGCCGTACATGGCGATCGGTTTGTCCGCGCTCGCTACGTTCACCGGCGTGATCATCAACTATCTGATTCCGGCCGAAGCGCTTGGCCTGCTGATGTCGCTGGTAGTCGCGGCACTGGTGCTGAACTGGGCGCTGATCAGCCTGACGCATCTGAAGTCGCGCAAGGCGATGATGGCTGCGGGCGAGACGCTCGTGTTCAAGTCGTTCTGGTTTCCGGTCAGCAACTGGATCTGCCTTGCGTTCATGGCGCTGGTCCTCGTGATTCTGGCGATGACGCCGGGCCTGTCGGTGTCGGTGTGGCTCGTACCGTTGTGGCTGCTGGTGATGTGGGGCGGCTACGTGTTCAAGCGTCGGCGCGCGGAGCTGCATCGCATCGTGGCGCGCGGGTAGCGGGGCGGTAAGTTTTTGTGAGCGGGCGTGGGCGGCGGGAATGCGCTCACGCTGTTGATCGAGGCTGAGAGCGCATCTCTAATTGCATGTGCTCTCCTCAGGCCCGCTCAGCCCGCCGGAAAACGAAAAACCCCGCAGGCAGCAAACGCTGGCGGGGTTCGTGGCACTACGCAAACAAACGGTCAATCGAATTCTTTGGTGCCCAGGGCCGGAATCGAACCGGCACGCCTTGCGGCGGGGGATTTTGAGTCCCCTGCGTCTACCAATTTCACCACCTGGGCAGATCTTGCAGCGTACGCGTCAGACTCTGGCGCGCCGCGAAGACGGAGATTATGGCCGAAAATTCGACGACGGGCAAGCCACTTGCTTTCAGCGCGTCATGCGGCGCTCACACCGTGCGGGAAAACCGTTCGAGCGTCTGCTGGCCGAGATAGCGGTCGAACACCATTGCGATGTTGCGCACGAGCATGCGGCCGGCCATCTGCACGTCGAGCCGCCCGGCACTGATCGACACCAGTCCGTCCTCCTCGAAACCACGCAAGCGCTCCAGCTCCGGCGCGAACGTTTCGCCGAAGTGGATGCCGTAAGCGGCTTCGAATTCATCGAAGCGCAGTTCCAGGTTGCACATGATTTGCGTGATCACGTCGCGACGCAAACGGTCGTCGGCGGTGAGGCGCACGCCGCGCGCGATCGCGAGCCGGCCCGCGTCGAGCGCCGCCGCATAACCGGGCAAGTCCTTCGCGTTCTGCGCGTACACGTCGCCGACCTTGCCGATCGACGACGCGCCGAAGCCGATCAGATCGCATTCCGCCCGCGTGCTATAGCCCTGGAAATTGCGCTGCAAGGTGCGCTGCGCTTGTGCGCGGGCGAGTTCATCGGTGGGCAGCGCGAAGTGATCCATGCCGATGTAGACGTAGCCCGCGTCCGTCAACCGTTCGACCACCCGCTGCAGCAGCGCGAGCCGCTGCGCGGGCGAGGGCAGCGTCGCGGGGTCCATCCGGCGCTGCATCTTGAAGAGCTGCGGCATGTGCGCGTACGCGAACACCGACAGACGATCGGGCGCAAGGTCGATCATCGTATCGAGCGTGCGGCTGAAGCTGTCGACCGTTTGATGCGGCAGTCCGTAAATCAGATCGACGCCGATCGAATGAAAGTGCGTGTCGCGCGCGGCCTGCATGACGGATGCGGTCATCTCGAGCGGCTGAATGCGGTTGATCGCCTGCTGCACGAGCGGATCGAAGTCCTGCACGCCGAGGCTCAGGCGGTTGAAGCCCAGTTTGCGCAGATGCGCGATGGTGTCCGGCGACGCCTCGCGCGGATCGACTTCGATCGAATATTCGGCCTCGGCATCGGGCTGCAACGCGAAGTGCTCACGCGTGGCGGCCATCAGTTCCGCCGTTTCGTCGTGCGACAGAAAGGTGGGCGTGCCGCCGCCCCAATGCAGTTGCGATACCGGACGTTGCGTGTCGAAACAGGCGGCCTGCAACGCGATCTCCCGCTTCAACCGATCGAGGTAGGGACGCGCGTGCGCGCGGTTTTTCGTCGCGACCTTGTTGCAGCCGCAGTAGAAGCACACGGTGTCGCAAAACGGAATGTGGAAATACAGCGAGAGCTCGGTCGAGGATGCGCCAGGGTCGGCGGCAGCGCGCAGATAATCGCCGGGGTCGAACTGCTCGTGGAACTGCAGCGCAGTCGGATAGGACGTATACCGTGGGCCGTTCGCCATGTATCTGGCGAGCAGGTCAGGGCGGAAAAGCGTATGGGCGAGGGTCATGAGGGGCTCGGGGCGGTTGGCCACGAGGAAGAGGCGGGAGCCGGCGGGTTTGCCAGACCGGATCGAACTGCGCGAACGCCTCTTGAGCATGGCCTTTTCGGAGTCGTCGAGTTTAAGTGAGGGGTCATCGGCCGGATTGTGTAAAAAGGTCGCACGGAACGCGGTGGCACAATGCGGGTCTGGCAATGCGGTTGCCTGCTTTCAAGATCAGGATGGATGCCGTGAGTGATGAGTTGAACAGCGTGTTGAACAGCGCGTTGACAAGCGTGTCGAAAAGCCCGTCGAACAGCGACGTGAAGCGCGAGTCGCCGATTCACGCGGCCGATCACGCGTGCCGTCCCGATTGCGGCGCGTGCTGTATCGCGCCGTCGATTTCGAGCCCGATCCCGGGCATGCCGGACGGCAAGCCGGCGGGCGTGCGCTGCGTGCAACTCGGCGACGATCTGCGTTGTGCAATCTTCGGTCAGCCGGAGCGGCCCGCGTGCTGTTCCGGTCTGCAACCGCAGACCGAGATGTGCGGCACCGACCGTGGCGAAGCGCTCGCCTGGTTGACGCAGCTCGAGGTGCAAACGCAACCGCACGCGGCGGCTCACTAGTCCGTCAGATTGGTCGCACCTGCCCCGCGCCATCCAACCCGCATCGGCCGGCCATCAGGCAACCCAACCGCATGCTTGAGAAGGCTTCCACTGGAGATTTCGCATGACTCGATCCGCAGCGCCGGCCCGGCGCCGCTTTCTGCGCGCCGCGCTGACCGGCTGTAGTGTGCTCGGCATCACCGTATCGCTCGCGGCCTGCGCGACGCCGATGTTTCCGTTCATCCCGTCGCACTACACGTTCTCGCAACAGCAGGTGCAGGACGCGGTGCAGCGCAAATTCCCGTACCAGCGCACGGTCTCACAGGTATTCGACGTCTCGCTGACTCATCCGGTAGTCGGTTTTCTGCCGGATGCGAACCGCGTCTCCGTGAAGCTCGACGCGCGCTTCGCGAGCCCGTTCATGCCGCAGCCGGTCGACGGCGTGTTCACGCTGTCGAGCGAGCTGGCCTATGACGCGGCCAGCAGATCGGTCGTGCTGAAGTCGCCGAATGTGGACAACGTCAGCGTGAACGGACAGGCGCAGGTCTACACCCAGCAGATCAATGCGGCGGCGGCGCTGCTCGCGACGCAGTTGCTGACCAACTATCCGATCTACACATTCAAGCCCGAACAACTGCAATTTGCCGGAGTGAATTACGAACCCGGTACAATCACCATCCTTACAAACGGCATACGCGTGCAAATCGTCGAAAAATGACGGAGCGCGCGGCCGGCGGGGCCGCGCAGACACGTGACTGTTCGCGCCGGTCCTGTTCGTTTCCGACAATCTACCGCGACAAGGGGCACGGATGGACTGGCTACTGGCTTGCAAGGCGTTGATTCTGGGCGTCGTCGAAGGTTTGACCGAGTTTTTGCCGGTGTCGAGCACCGGGCATCTGATCGTCGTCGGCAGTCTGCTGAATTTCACCGACGAACACGCGAAAACCTTCGATGTCGTGATCCAGCTCGGCGCGATTCTCGCCGTGTGCTGGGAGTTTCGCCGCCGCATCGGCACGGTGGTGGTCGGTTTGCCGACTCGGCCCGAAGCACGCCGCTTCACGCTGAACGTGATCATTGCGACGATTCCGGCGATCGTGCTCGGCCTGCTGTTCGAAAAAACGATCAAGGCGGCGCTGTTCTCGCCGGTGCCGGTCGCGTTTGCGCTGGTGGCGGGCGGTGTCGTGATCCTGTGGGCGGAGGCCCGTCAGCGGACGGGCGGCGCCGAGGTGGTGCGGGTGCGCAACGTGGACGACCTGAGCGCGCTCGATGCGCTCAAAGTCGGTCTCGCGCAGTGTTTCGCGCTGATTCCGGGCACCTCGCGTTCGGGCGCGACGATTATCGGCGGGATGCTGTTCGGGTTGGAGCGGCGAGTCGCCACGGAATTTTCGTTTTTCCTCGCGATTCCGATCATCTTCGGCGCAACTGCGTACGAGCTCTACAAGGACTGGCATCTGCTGTCCACTGACGCGCTTGGCAGCTTCGCGGTCGGCTTCGCGGCGGCCTTCGTCAGCGCGTTCATCTGCGTGCGCTGGCTGCTCCGATATATCGCCTCGCATGATTTCACCGCGTTCGCGTGGTATCGGATCGGCTTCGGCTTGCTGATCCTGCTGGTCGGCTATAGCGGTGTGTTGAGCTGGGCAGAATGAAGTCTTGCGCTTTGCTCGTGCCATGAAAAAAGGTCCGCTCGATTGAGTGGACCTTTTTGCTTTCGGGCAGTCACAACCTGCAGGCGGCTTGCCGGCGCGAGCCTTTACCCGGCGTTGCGTTTGCGGAACACCAGATCCCACACGCCATGACCGAGCCGCAGCCCGCGCCGCTCGAACTTCGTCACCGGACGATACGCCGGGCGCGGCGCATAGTCGTCAGCCGTGTTCTCCAGCGCCGGTTCGGCGCCGAGCACTTCGAGCATCTGTTCGGCATAGTTCTGCCAGTCGGTCGCGCAATGCAGATAGGCGCCCGGTTTCAGGCGCGACACGAGCAGTGCGACGAACTTCGGCTGGATCAGCCGGCGCTTGTGGTGGCGCGCCTTGTGCCAGGGGTCCGGGAAAAAGATGTGCACGCCGTCGAGGCTGTCCGGCGCGATCATCTGTTCGAGCACTTCGACCGCGTCGTGCTGAATGATGCGGATATTCGACAGCGACTGCTCGCCCATCAGCTTCAGCAGCGCGCCGACGCCCGGTTCGTGCACTTCGACGCCGAGGAAGTCGTCCTCGGGACGATGCAAGGCGATTTCCGCAGTAGTCGCGCCCATCCCGAAACCGATCTCCAGCACACGCGGCGCGGTGCGGCCGAACACGCTCGTCCAGTCGGGCTGGTGCGGCGTGAAGGGCAGCACGAAGCGCGGGCCGAGTTCGTCCATCGCGCGGCGCTGCCCGGTCGACACGCGGCCGGCGCGCGTGACAAAGCTGCGGATACGGCGCCGATGCAGCGCCTCGTCTTGCGGCGAGTCGTCGCTGGCGGATTGGCCTTCGACAGCGCTCGGGGGCGTCGGGAGTTCGTCCGGCAGGCCGGTGTCGTTTGGATCGTGGATCATCGTCGATGCTGCTACAAGGGTGAGGGCTTCGCGGCTCGCGCAGCGTGCCTGTCCGCGCGGGCGCAGGCCGCGAAACGTGTGCGCGGTTGGCGGAGCGCCGTGTTTTGCGACTCGCTATGCCGGGCCGCCGCCACTACAAAAAAGCCGCCTTCATGGAGGCGGCTCGTGCGGTATTTTGCTGAAGGCTCAGCGGAAGGTGGAGCGGGCGATGGGAATCGAACCCACGGCTCTAGCTTGGGAAGCTAGGGTATTACCATTATACGACGCCCGCAGAGCGCACAATTCTACTCGGGAAAGGGCGTTCAGCGCAAATCACGCCACGCTTTCCCGCCAACGCTGGGCGTCTTCAGATGACGAAGTAGGTGAGTTGAACGGCGGCGCGGGTGACCACCATCAACAACACCTGCACGATCACGAACAACAGGATTGGCGACAGATCGATTCCGCCCAGTTGCGGAATCACCCGGCGCAGCGGATTCAGGAACGGCGCGGTCAGCTGATACAGAATCGGCATGGCCGGCGAGCGCGGGTTGAGCCAGGACAGCAGTGCCATCAGGATCGTCATCCAGATGATCAGATTCAGCGCCCACTTGATGACGGTCAGCACGGCGACGATCAGCAGCGTCGGCACGAGCGTGAGTGGATCGGCGCCGGTGAGGACCACCATCAGCACGACGTACACGATCGCAGCGATCAGCGCCGCGACGAGGCTCGCCCAGTCGATGCTGCGCGTACTCGGCAAAATGCGCCGCAGCGGTAGCACGATCCAGTTGGTGGCCTGCAGCACGGCGTTCGTCACCGGGTTGTAGGGCGGCATGCGCACGACCTGCAGCCAGGCGCGCAGCAGCAGCGCCGCGCCGAACAGCGTGAAGACGGTATTGAGCAGAAAACGGGCGATATCGCCAAACATCTCGTGTCCTTATGCTTCGGATGGCGGCCGTCGAGCGGTCGCGGAGTGCCGGCGTCGACCGTTCAGTGCGCGCCGGCGGTTCATTGGGATTGCATGCGCGTTTCGCGCGTGGATTCGGTGACGCGGCTTCAGACCGGATGCCCCGGCAAGCATGATGACACGCCACCGTTTCACCGCTGTCTGTCTGCTCGACATCACACGGAAATCTTGATCTCGCTGATCAGGATCGTGCCGTTGCCGCCGTCGGTGTAATTGGGAATGTCGGCCGTCAGTTGCTCCGCGGCCGGCTTGAAGACTTTGTAGAAGTCGTCCGCGCTGTCGAACAGGAAGTGGCCCGCGGCCACATAAGGCGGCGGCGTTCCCGGCGGCCCGGCGTTGATGCCGACGTCGACCGACCAGCCCTTCAGCGACGGCCCGAACAGCTTCGCCGCGAGCGGCATATGCGTGACGCTGTAATAGTCCACATCGAAGTGGCCGTTTTCCCGATACGGATAGAGGATGCTGACCTTGATCATTGTGCGTTCTCGTCTGTTGGTCCCGAAGCGCGGCGCTGGCGGATTGCGTGCTGCGCCGGACGTCACATTATCACGCCTTACTTGACGCTTGCACCTGCTGCGGCCTGATTCAGCGACCGGTTCAGCGATTCTTCCACCGCCGCGGCGATTGCCTCGATCGCCGCGGGCGGGCTCGCGCGGCGCTTGGCGAGTCCGACCGCGCGCCGGGACAGCAAACCGTACAGCGCGGCGTGGTCGCCGCCGAGGTCTTCGAGCAGCGCCAACTGCTTCGCCACGACCCCGGTATCGCCGCGCGACACCGGGCCGGCGAGCGCGTTAGGCAACCCTTTGTCGCGGGCGGTTTCGATGGTCCCGGCGAGCATCGGCAGCAGCGCGCGCAGCGCGTCGTCTTCGGCGAAACCCAGTGTGCGCCACAGCGCGACGCATTCGGCGAGGCTGCACAGCGCGAAGCTGGCCGCGTAGTGCGCAGCGGCGTGATACAGCATGCGGCCGCCCGGCGGAATCGACAGCGGATGGCAGCGCAGCGCGATGGCCAGCGCTGTGAGCGTGTCCTTCAGCGCGCCGTTGGCCTCGATCGTCACCGAGCAGCCGGCGATCCGCTCGAGATCGGCGAGGTCCCCGCTAAAGAGGTACAGTGGATGAAATCCGCCGATCGCCGCGCCCTGGCCGCGCGCCGGTGCCAGCAGATCCACCGGCGTCGCGCCGCTGCAGTGCACCAACGCCTTGCCGGACTGGGCAGCGTCCGGGCCGAAACGCAGTGTGTGCGCTGACGTACCGATGCTGTCGTCGGGAACGGCTAAAAAGACGATATCGGCGGCGTCGACAACATGCTGTGGGTCGTCCGATGCCGTGCAATGCTCGATTTGACTGGCAAGCCTGGCGGCCGAGCTCGCCGAGCGGCTCGCCACCGCCGTGACCGGATAGCCGGCGCGTGAAAAGCTCAGCGCAAGACAACGCGCGAGCCGGCCCGCACCGATAAACCCGAGGCGCGGCAGAGGGAAGTGGGACATGGTTGCCTGCTCCAGACGGGACATTTGAACGGAAAGCAGAAGTATCGCGCATTCGGCTGCCAGCAGACTGATCTGGCACCGACTTTCCTCCGAGCGGCTTGCGCACGATCTGCCGCCTGCAGCCGGTCATCCGACCGCGCCACGGCGGGTTCGAAAACTGCTCGCCATTCGCGATTCGCGTGATACGTCAGTTTGGTAGTCGCTGTCTCTGGGTACTTCGTTTCGCAGTCAGATTCGGGAGGTCGACGATGAGCATTTTTTCTTACCGGAAGCACTTGCGGTTCCTGACACCTGCACAGCGCCGCCGCTGGTGGGACCAGAAAAAGCGCCTGACGCCGCGTGTGCGCATCAGCGGCGCATATGTCCCGCCCAGCGTGTCTCGTGAATTTGCCTATGTGAAAGTCGGCTAAACGGCGACGCTCACAGGCGAGAAATGCCCGGCGTATTCGCCGGGCATTTTTTATGGCGCAGCTCGATTGCGCCGTCAGGATTGAAGCTAATTTGTAATCAAACATTACTGAAACGCGAACTCGAAAAACGCCGGTGTCGTAAAATGACGATAGGCGTATCCCTGAAACTCCTCAAACCCTTGATTCTCGGCTCGCCACGATGCTGCGGCGAGGCTCGGCGCGCCCGCGCAAACCACAACCTATTGCGACGAATTGCAATTTGCAACAAATGCGAACAGAAGTACGCGGCCTTTTTCGATAAATTGTTCCAATAGCATGCAAGGCATGCCAAGTCGGCGACCTTATCAGGCCGCGCTAGGAGAACAAAGTGAAAAAGATCGTTCCGTTCGTTGTTGCCGCAGGGCTCGGCCTTGGACTCGCCGGTGCTGCTGAGGCGCACGTTTCCGTGGGTATCGGGATTGGGGTTCCGCTCGCGCCGGCTTATCCGGTGTATGCCGCGCCGCCGCCCGTTTACTACGCACCGCCGCCGCCCGTGTATGCACCGCCCGTCGTGTACGCGCCGGCGCCCGTCGTGGTAGGTGGCTACTACGGGGGCTATGGCCGCCCTTATTATCGCCACGGCTACTATCACGGTTATTACGGGCACGGTTATCACGGCCACGGCTATTATCGCCGCTAAACGCGGTATGCCTCCTTGAGGACTGACGACGGCGTAACGCCGGCTTGATCGCCGGGTTACGCCGTTTTTGTCTGATGCCCCCGCGCCAGCGGCATTGGCGTTCCAAAGCATTCGCGAAGCTGGGAGAATGGCTGTTTCGCCAACGCCCAGGAGAGTTTCGCCGATGCAAGCGCTTCCCGCTCCCACTTTCGACGACGTACTCGACGCCGCAGCGCGTCTTGAAGGCGTCGCCCACCGCACCCCGGTCCTGACATCGAGCACGTTCAACGAGCGCACGGGCGCGTCGGTGTTCTTCAAGTGTGAAAATTTTCAGCGCGCGGGGGCGTTCAAGTTTCGCGGCGCCTATAACGCGATTTCGCATTTCGACGCGGAACAGCGCAAGGCGGGGGTGCTGACATATTCGTCGGGCAATCACGCGCAGGCAATCTCGCTGTCGGCGCGCCTCGCCGGCATCCGCGCGACGATCATCATGCCGCACGACGCTCCCGCCGCCAAAGTAGCGGCGACCAGGGGCTACGGCGGTGAAGTGATCACCTACGACCGCTACAAGGAGAACCGCGAGGAGATCGGCCGGCGGCTTGCCGAGGAGCGCGGCATGACGCTGATTCCGCCGTACGACCACCCGCATGTGATTGCCGGGCAGGGCACCGCGGTGAAAGAGTTGCTCGACGAAACCGGCCCGCTCGACCTGCTCTTCGTATGCCTCGGCGGCGGCGGCTTGCTCGGCGGCAGCACTTTGTCGGCGGTTCAGCTGAGCCCGACGTGCACGATAATCGGCGTGGAACCGGAGGCGGGCAACGACGGCCAGCGGTCGCTCGCGCGCGGCGAAATCGTGCATATCGACACGCCGCGCACGATCGCCGACGGCGCCGCCTCCACGCATCTCGGCGACTACACGTTCGCGATCATCCGCAAGCACGTGGCGCGGATCGAAACCGTCAGCGACGCGCAGTTGATCGAGACGATGCGCTTTTTCGCGCAGCGCATGAAGATGGTGGTCGAGCCGACGGGTTGCCTCGCCGCGGCGGCGGTGTACAACGGCATCGTGCCGGTGAAGGGCAAGCGGGTCGGCGTGGTGGTGAGCGGCGGCAACGTCGATTTGCCGAAGCTCGCGGAGTATCTCGCCTGAACGATCGGTTCGAATCGGATTAACGACGACGGCTTGCCAGCGCAAGCCGTTTCTTCATCAGCTCGCGACGTGCGTGCTTTGCACGATCAGATCGTGATACCCGTTGACGATCACGCTGTACGAAAAATACGCGAACAGCAGCGCGGACAGCACATGGCAAGCGCGCAGCAGACCGGCGCCGGCGCGCTTGCGGCCATGACTACCGAGCCCGCAGATGAAGATCGTCCAGCACAGCCCGCCGAGGAAAAAGCCGCCAAGGAAGATCAGTGCGGTTGTGGGACTGGTGGCGCCCGCTTTTGCGATTAACGCCCCGCCGACCGCCGCGAACCATAGAATTGCCGACGGCGACGACACCGCCAGCAGCACGCCGCGCAAAAACCCGCGCCATGGCAACAGATGCGGCGCCGCGGCGCCGCCTTCGCCCGCTACCGCCGGCGCCGTTGCCGGGAACATTGCCTCGCGCGCCATTTTCCACGTGAGAAACAGCAGGACCGCCGCGCCGCCGATCCATACCACCCAGCGCACCGATTCGAACTGCAGCAGCGCGGCCATGCCCGCGAGCGCGAGCGCCGCGTAAATCAGATCGCCGACACATGAGCCGAGGCCGAGCCAGAACCCCGGCTTGAAACCGTGCGACAGCGTCAGCGAAATGATCGCGACATTCACGAGGCCGATATCCAGGCACAGCGACAACGACAGGAAAAACCCGTCCGACATCATAGAAAAGGCGTGCATCCGAGCAACTGCTCCATCTGCTTTGTTATTGGTCTTGTCGTACGGCTCGCCTTACAGGCCCAACTCGTTCCACAAGCTGTCCACGCGCTGTTTGACCGCGTCGTCCATGACGATCGGGCGGCCCCATTCGCGGTCGGTTTCGCCGGGCCATTTGTTGGTCGCGTCGAGTCCCATCTTCGAGCCGAGGCCCGCGACGGGCGACGCGAAATCCAGATAGTCGATCGGCGTGCGATCGACCAGCACCGTGTCGCGCGCCGGATCGATACGCGTGGTGATCGCCCAGATCACCTCTTTCCAGTCGCGGATATTGACGTCCTCGTCCACCACCACGATGAATTTCGTATACATGAACTGGCGCAGGAAGCTCCACACGCCGAACATCACGCGCTTCGCGTGGCCAGGGTAGCTCTTCTTCATCTGCACGATCGCCATGCGGTAGCTGCAGCCTTCGGGCGGCAGATAGAAGTCGGTGATTTCGGTGAACTGCTTCTGCAGCAGCGGCACGAACACTTCATTGAGCGCGACGCCGAGCACGGCCGGCTCGTCGGGCGGTTTGCCGGTGTAGGTGGAGTGATAGATGGCGTCGCGCCGCATCGTGATGCGCTCGACCATGAACACCGGGAACCACTCCTGTTCGTTGTAATAGCCGGTATGGTCGCCGTACGGGCCTTCGAGCGCGTGCTCGTACGCCGCCGACGCGCCCTTCGCCGGACGCGGCGGCGCGCCTGCGGGAGCGGGCGAGGGCGTGCCCTCTTGCGGATAGATGAAGCCTTCGAGCACGATCTCGGCGCGCGCGGGCACCTGCAGGCCGTCGACGCCCGGGGTGAGGCACTTAGCCAGTTCGGTACGCCCGCCGCGCAGCAGACCTGCGAACTGGTATTCGGACAGGGTGTCGGGCACCGGCGTGACCGCGCCGAGGATGGTCGCCGGGTCGGCGCCCAGCACCACGGCCACCGGATACGGCTTGCCGGGGTTCTGCAGCGCGAATTCGCGGAAATCGAGCGCGCCGCCGCGATGCGCGAGCCAGCGCATGATCAGCTTGTTACGGCCGATCAGTTGCTGGCGATAGATGCCTAAATTCTGCCGGCTCTTGTTGGGACCTTTCGTGACGGTCAGGCCCCACGTGATCAGCGGACCGGCGTCGCCTGGCCAGCACGTCTGGATCGGCAGTCTGGCGAGGTCCACGTCATTGCCCTCCCAGACGATTTCCTGGCAGGGCGGCGCGCTCACCGTCTTCGGCGCCATATCCCACACCGCCTTGGCGAGCGAGAGCAGCTTGCCCGCGTCCTTGAGGCCCTTCGGCGGCTCCGGCTCCTTCAGTGCCGAGAGCAGCCGGCCAACGTCGCGCAGCGACTCCAGCGCCGCGCCGTCGCCTTCGCCGGCTTGCGCGTCAATCCCCATGCCGAGCGCGACCCGGCGCGGCGTGCCAAACAGGTTGCCGAGCACCGGGAACGCATGCCGCTCCTTGCTCTCGAACAGCAACGCGGGGCCACCGGCGCGCAGCACGCGGTCGCATACCTCGGTCATTTCCAGGTTGGGCGAAACGTTTTGCGAGATGCGGCGCAGTTCGCCAATCGTTTCGAGACGGCCGACGAAGTCGCGCAGGTCTTTGTATTTCATCGGGTGCGGTCAGGGCCGCATCAGCGGCAAAAGAGAAGGGCGCGGCGGGCTGCAGGGTGCCGGAACGAATTGTCGATTTTACCTGCGTTGGCTAGCGCACGTAGATCGACCGAACGACGTAGTCCGAACAGATGAGTTCGGCGCGTCTAAAAGGCGCGTCCCGTGCGGCTCCTGGCGGACTGAACACTGTTCATTATTACAAATAGTTATACATTTGCTATTCTATAGTGTTGACGATCTATAAAACCCTGCATAGAATCCGTCCACATTGGTTGCAGGGCGTGAACCTTTTTACCACTGCCCCCGGTCCCACTGACGCAACGCGTCACCGCTTACCGATTCCCTGCACGGTTTTGCCGGCTTTTGAAGTCCTCGCCAGCGCCGATTGACGCTGGTTTTTCGCGTGGGAGCCAACGCCTGCCTTCTTGGCATCGCGTTTGCCATTTTTTTCGAGATGGCACCCCACAAACGGTATTTGCCGTTTTCCCGACGTCGCTGCTGCCCTAACCAGACAGAGCACGCGATGTCTTGACTCTGCGAACGTGTGGTACCGCCATCTTCATTGGGCGGGGTTCGCGGATCATGCAACATGGGAGATCTGAATGAACGCCTGGTTATCGTGGCGTCCCGATGAGCGTATCGCGCAAGTTGTGCGTGGTGTGCTGCGTCGCGGGACGCGAATGAGTCATTATCTGTTCAGCATTGTCGGCGGTGCTGCTGTCGTGCTGGCAGTCGCGCTGTGGCTGATGCCGGCCTGGCGCGGCACGCTCGCCGCGCGGTTGATGCCGGTCATCTCCGCGGCCGTGCAAGCGGGTCCCGCCCGTCTGCTGCAGGGCAATCCGCTGCCGTCCTTTGGGCCGCCTGGCAACGTGGCTGCGTCTTCCGACGACACGCTGTCGGCCAACTCGACGAACGGTGCCGAAACGAACAACGGTGCAAACAGCGGCGGCACCAGCCTTACCGTGAGCAATACCAGCTTCGACGGCGCTTTCGACGGCTCCGGCTCGACCGGTATGGGCGTCGCGGCGCTGAACGGGCTCGATCCGCGCACCATGCAGAGCGTCACCGCGCTCGCGCGCATGATCCCGTCGCAACGCGTGTCCGCCGATGCGCGTGACGATCGCGTGCTGATCTCGAGCCGCGAGCAGGATCTGGTCGCGTCATACCTGGCGCGGCGTTATCGCGTCGCTCAGGAGCCTGTCAGCGAGTTGGTGAAGGCAGCCTTCGACACCGGCCGCGAAGTCGGTCTCGATCCGCTCCTGCTGCTGTCGGTGATGGCGATCGAATCGGGCTTCAACCCGTACGCCGAGAGCGGCGTGGGCGCGCAAGGCCTGATGCAGGTGATGTCCAAAGTACATTCGGACAAGTTCCAGTATTTTGGCGGCGAGAGCGCGGCCCTCGAACCGGTCGCGAACATCAAGGTGGGCGCGCTGGTGTTGAAGGATTGCATCGCCCGCGGTGGTTCGCTGCCGGGCGGCTTGCGTCTTTACGTCGGCTCGACCTCGCAGGACGACGGCGGCTACGGCGCCAAGGTGATGGCCGAGCGTGGCCGTCTGCGCGACGTGGCGCGGGGCCGCAAGGTGCCGATCAACGCGCCGCAGGCTCCGGTACTGACCGCGTCGACCACCACCAATGCGGCGGCCAGCGGCGGCAAGCGGGTGCAGGTGACGCTTCAGGGCGCCCATCAGCTGAGCGCGGCGAGTCCGGTGACGGCACCGGCGGCTCCTGAGCAGGACGATGCCAACACGAAGCACGTGGCATCGGCTTCGGAGTTGGGCGCCTGAAGCTGGGCGGCACCATGCCGACGTAGCTGTCGGCAATGTGATGCATCAGCAGCGGTGATGAAAAAAGGACACCCAGGTGTCCTTTTTTTGCGTCTGGAGGATCAGGAGGGGCGCGGCGCGCTGGTGGTCGGCGCGTCAGGCGTGTGATGGCGCAGAGGTACTTGGCAGGTCCAGCGCGGAAAATTCCGAGCGCGGCAGATCCCGCCCGCAGCACTTTCAGTGCCGCCCGAAGAGCTTCGTTAACCGCTCGACCGCCTCCTCCAGCTTCGGATAGGCCGTGGCATACGACAACCGGATGTACTCCTTCGGCGCGTGCGTGCCGAAGTCCATGCCCGGCACCAGCACCACGCCCGCGTCGTGCAGCATGGCTTTGGTGAGCGCCGCGCTGTCGCCGGCAGCCGGATGCGAGACGGTGCGGCAATCGGCATACACATAAAAGGCGCCGTCCGGCATCACCGGGACCGAGAAGCCCAGCGACTTCAGCGCCGGCGCGATGAAGTCGCGGCGGCGCTTGAACTCGAGGCGCCGCGCTTCATAGACGGCGATCGTTTCCGGCTCGAAGCAGGCAAGCGCCGCGTGCTGGGCGAGCGCCGACGCGCAGATGAACAGGTTCTGCGCGAGCTTTTCGAAAGCGCCCACCATGCCGGGCGGCACCACCAGCCAGCCAAGCCGCCAGCCGGTCATGTTGAAATACTTCGAGAAGCTATTGACGGTAATCACGTCGTCGCCGAGCGAGAGCGCCGACACCGGCTTGGCGTCGTAGCTCAAGCCCTGGTAAATCTCGTCGACGATGGTGAATCCGCCACGCGCCCGTACGGACTTGACGATGCGTTCGAGTTCGGCCGGTTCGATCGACGTGCCGGTCGGATTCGACGGCGACGCGAGCAGCACGCCGCGGGTGCGCTCATTCCACAGGCGCTCGACATCGGCGGCGGTCAACTGGAAGCGTTCGGCCGGGCCGCTCGGCACCATCACTGGCTTGCCTTCGGCGGCGATCACGAAATGACGGTTGCACGGATAGCACGGATCGGGCATCAGCACTTCGTCGTCGCGATCGACCAGCGCCGCGCAGGCCAGCAGCAACGCGGCGGAGGCGCCGGCGGTGATGACGATCCGCGCCGGATCGACGCTGACGCCGTAGACCTCGCCGTAATGCGCCGAAATCGCTTCGCGCAGCGCGTGCAGGCCGAGCGCATTGGTGTATTGCGTGACGCCACGGCGAAGCGCATTGGCCGCCGCTTCGATGACCGGCTCGGGCGCGGTGAAATCGGGCTCGCCGATTCCCATGTGAATGATGTCGCGTCCGTCGCGCTCGAGAAGCGCTGCCTCCTTGGCCAGTTCCATCACGTAGAAAGGCTGGATGGCGTCGACACGCGCAGCAAGCCGCACCAAAGGTTCGGTCACGGAGTTCATACAATCAAATCCAGTTCAGAAGCAAAAGCGGGACGGCGTCCGGCGCATTCATCACGCGCGAAACGGCGTCCCCGCAAACAGTTCGGCTTTGTCAGGCGAGGCGCGAGGCACCGGCGTGGCCGGCGTCTTGCACCTCATACTCAATGCTTGCGAGCCGCCTGTGTTTCGTCAGCGCGCAGTTGCGCCGAGAGCTTGTCCAGCACGCCGTTCACGTACTTGTAGCCGTCGGAGCCACCGAACGTCTTGGCCAGTTCAACTGCTTCGTTGATGACCACGCGATAGGGAATATCGACGTGATTCTTCAACTCGAACGCGGCAACCAGCAGCACCGCGCGCTCGACGGGCGAGAGCTGCTCGATGGGACGGTCCAGACACGGCGCGATGGCGGCGGAGAGCGCTTCCGAATCGCGCATCACGCCATGCAGGATCGCGTCCAGATGCTCGTGGTCTGCCTTGTCGAAGCCTTGCGCGCCGCGCAGTTGCGCGTCGATCTCGCCGGCGGGCGAACCCGACAGCAGCCACTGATAAAGCCCCTGCGTGGCCAGTTCGCGGGAGCGTCGGCGTGCGCTCTTCATGCCTCTTCCTCTTCTTCGTCTTCTTCTTCGTCGTCGCCGCCGAGTTGTTCGAGCGCGACGGCGAGATTCGCCATTTCGACGGCCACGCGCGCCGCGTCACGACCCTTCTCGGTCATGCGGGCGACGGCCTGTTCGTCGTTCTCAGTGGTCAGCACGGCGTTCGCAACCGGAATGCCGAAGTCCAGACCGATGCGCGTGATGCCCGCGCCGCTTTCGTTCGACACCAGTTCGAAGTGGTACGTTTCGCCGCGAATCACCGCGCCGAGCGCGATCAGTGCGTCGAACTGCGCGCTTTCCGCGAGCTTTTGCAGCGCCAGCGGGATTTCCAGTGCGCCCGGCACGGTGACGAGCAGCACGTCTTCGCCGGTCACGCCGAGGCGTTCCAGTTCTTCGATGCAGGAGTCCGCGAGACCGTTGCAGACGGGTTCGTTAAAGCGCGCCTGAACGATGCCGATGCGCAGTCCGTCGCCGTCGAGATTCGGTTGGTATTGTCCGATTTCCATGTGAATTCCGTAGTGTTTTGAGTGGGCGCTAAGCGCGTGAATGGTCGGATCAGCCTTGCGGAGCCTGCGCGGCGCTGCCCGGCATCGGAACGAACCCCGTGACTTCGAGACCGTAACCCGACATGCTGCCCAGCTTGCGCGGGTTCGACAGCACCTGCATCTTGCCGACACCGAGCTCGCGCAGAATCTGCGCGCCGATGCCGTACGTCTTGAAATCGACCGGTCGGCGCTTGAGCGCGTTGGCTTTTTCCTTCGAGTCGAACGCCTTGAACACGTCGATCAGATGGTCTTTCGAGTCGCCGCAGTTCAGCAGCACGACCACGCCGAGGTCGCGTTCGGCGATCTCTTTCATCGCCGCGTCTAGCGTCCACGAGTGCGTGGATTCGCCGACTTCGAGCAGATCCAGTACCGACAGCGGCTCGTGCACCCGCACCAGCGTGTCCTTGTCCGGGTTCGGCGTGCCGCGCACCAGCGCGATATGCGGCTGGCCGCTCGGCTGATCGAGATACATGACCGCGCGAAACGCGCCGTGTGCGGTCTGCATGGTGCGTTCGCAAATACGCTCGACGATCGACTCCGTGCGGCTGCGGTAGTGGATCAGATCCGCGATCGTGCCGATTTTCAGATCGTGCTCTTTCGCGAACTCCATCAGGTCCGGCAGGCGCGCCATCGTGCCGTCGTCCTTGATGACTTCGCAGATCACCGCGGCCGGCGTGAGGCCCGCCAGCGCGGTGAAGTCGCAACCCGCCTCGGTATGGCCGGCGCGCACCAGCACGCCACCAGGCTGGGCCATGATCGGGAAGATGTGGCCCGGCTGAACGATGTGCTCGGCTTTGGCGTCCGGCGCGACCGCCGCGGCGATCGTGCGGGCGCGGTCGGCCGCCGAAATGCCGGTGGTCACGCCTTCGGCCGCTTCGATGCTGACCGTGAACGCCGTGCCGTACTGCGTGCCGTTGCGGTAGGTCATCAGCGGCAGGTTCAGCAGCTTGCAGCGCTCCTGCGTGAGCGTCAGGCAGATCAGGCCGCGGCCGTAGCGGGCCATGAAATTGATCGCTTCCGGCGTGACGAACTCGGCGGCGACCACAAGGTCGCCCTCATTTTCGCGGTCTTCTTCGTCGACGAGGATCACCATCCGGCCGGCTTTCAGTTCGGCGATGATCTCTGGAGTGGAGGCGAGCGTCATGTTGGCGAGATTTTCGGGAAAGCGCGTATTTTACGCCACGCGCGAGTCCAAGTCGCCTCCGCCGGATGGCATAGGCCGTTTGGCCGACTGGCGACGGCCCCCAGGGCGTTGCTATGCTCGTCGAAACGATGCACGCATGAAGCGGCTGAAAGCGGCGGGGCGCCGCTGCCAGCCCATGCGCGGCCGGGCCTTGGCCCGGCGCGGGTACGTTATTTCGGCGCGTTCAGCATGCGCTCGACGTAGCGCGCAATCAGATCGATTTCCAGATTCACCTGCGTGCCTTCGCGCAAACGCTTGAGCGCGGTTACTTCAACCGTGTGCGGAATCAGGTTGATCGAGAACTCGCAACCGTCGTCGCGATCTTTAACCGAGTTGACGGTCAGGCTCACGCCGTTGACAGTGATGGAGCCTTTGTACGCCAGATAGCGGCCGATCTCGCGCGGCGCCAGCACGCGCAGTTCGTGCGATTCGCCGACCGGCGCAAAATGCGTGACCGTGCCGAGGCCGTCCACGTGGCCGGAGACGATATGGCCGCCGAGCCGGTCGTGCGCGCGCAGCGCCTTCTCCAGATTGACTTCGCCGATTTCGCCGAGGCCGGCCGTGCAGTTCAGGCTTTCGCGCGACACGTCGACTTCGAACGAATGTGCGGTCTTCGCGACCACGGTCATGCAGGCGCCCTGGATCGTGATGCTGTCGCCGAGCTGCACGTCGCCGAGGTCGAGGCCGCCGGCTTCGACGTTCAGGCGCACGCCCGCGTCGCCGTCCGTGCCCAGCGGTTTGACTGATTCGATGCGGCCCACTGCCGCGACGATTCCTGTGAACATCGTGCTAATCCTTGGTCATTTCGAAACGGAGGGAGGCGCGGGAGTCGTGCCGGTTTCGCCTGAGGTCTGCGGCGCGATGCGCGCGAGAATCCGCAGATCGTCGCCGATCCGGTCGACCGCGTGGAAATTCAGTTTGACACGGCCGTCGAGCGATTCGGGCGCGCCGAGGTTGAACATGCTCATCGAATCCATGCCGAGCAGACTCGGCGCGAGATAGACGAGCAGTTCGTCGACACAGCCCTCGCGCAGCAGCGAGCCGTTCAGCTTGTAGCCTGCCTCGACGTGCAACTCGTTGACGTTGCGCTCGCCGAGCACTTTCAGCAGGCGCGGCAGATCGACCTTGCCGGCCGCGTTCGCCAACGGGATGATCTCGGCGCCGCGATCGCGTAACGCGGCCGCCCGATCGGCATGGCGCTGATCGAGATTGCCGCAGAAGATCAGGGTGGGTGCGCCGGCCAGAATCTGTGCGTCCGGCGGCACGTCGAGCTGACTGTCGATCAGCACGCGTTGTGGCTGACGTGGCGTGTCGACCGCGCGTACCGTCATGCGCGGGTCGTCTTCCCTGACGGTGCCGATGCCGGTCAGAATCGCCGATGCGCGGGCACGCCACGCATGACCGTCGGCGCGCGCCGCTTCGCCGGTGATCCATTGGCTGATGCCCGACGGCAAGCCGGTGCGGCCATCCAGCGAGGCCGCCACTTTCATGCGGACCCACGGGCGGCCGCGCGTCATGCGCGACACGAAGCCGATGTTCAGTTCATGCGCTTCGTTCGCAAGCAGCCCGCAACGCACTTCGATGCCGGCGTCGCGCAGCATCGCGAGACCGCGTCCGGACACTTGCGGATTCGGGTCTTCCATTGCCGCGACCACGCGCGCGACCTGCGCGTCGATGAGCGCGTTCACGCACGGCGGCGTGCGGCCGAAGTGGCTGCACGGTTCGAGCGTCACGTAAGCGGTGGCGCCGCGCAGATCGTGGCCGCGCGAACGCGCGTCCTTCAACGCGCGAATCTCCGCGTGGTCCTGGCCGGCAGGTTGCGTGAAGCCTTCGCCGATCACCTCGCCGTTCTTGACGAGCACGCAACCCACGCGCGGATTCGGATCGGTGGTGTACATGCCGCGCCTGGCCAACGCGAGCGCGCGTTCCATATGGACGAAGTCGGTTTGCGAAAACATCGGGATCCGGTCGGGTACGGTGGCTAGGCTATATCGTGTTTCGGTTTCGGCGGTCTTTGCTGCTTCGAAGCCGCGCGGGCCTCAGGCCGCGAGCGACGCAAAGGCGCCGCGCGCCGCGTCGATCGTGGCGTCGATGATCGCATCGTCGTGAGCGATCGACACGAAGCCCGCCTCATACGCCGACGGCGCGAAGTACACGCCCGCGTCGAGCATCTTGTGAAAGAACGCGTTAAAGCGCGGCACGTCGCTCTTCGTGACTTCGGCGAAGCTGCTCGGGATCGACTCGGTGAAGTAGAGGCCGAACATGCCGCCGAGCGAATCGGCCGCGAACGGCACCTTCGCTTCGCCTGCGACTTGCGTGAGTCCCTGCACGAGGCGTGCGGTGCGTGCCGCGAGCGTGTCGTAGAAGCCTGGCGCCTGGATCAGCTGCAGCGTCTTCAGGCCGGCGGCAACCGCGATCGGGTTGCCCGACAGCGTGCCCGCCTGATAGACGCCGCCGAGCGGCGCGAGGTGAGCCATGATGTCGCGCCGTCCGCCGAAGGCCGCCGCCGGCATGCCGCCGCCGATCACCTTGCCCAGACACGTGAGGTCCGGCGTGATGCCGTACACCTCTTGCGCGCCGCCGAGCGCCACGCGAAAGCCGCACATCACTTCGTCGAAGATCAGCACCGAGCCGTATTCACTGCATAGGCGGCGCAACGCCTGCAGGAATTCCGGCGTGGCGCGCACGAGATTCATGTTGCCCGCGACCGGCTCGACGATCACCGACGCGATCTCGTTGCCGAACGCCTTGAACGCTTCTTCGAGTTCGGCGACGTTGTTGTATTCGAGCACGGTGGTGTGCTTCGCGATATCCACCGGCACGCCCGCCGAGGTCGGATTGCCGAAGGTCAGCAGGCCCGAGCCGGCTTTGACGAGCAGGCTGTCCGCGTGACCGTGGTAGCAGCCTTCGAACTTGACGATGCGGCTGCGGTTCGTGAAGCCGCGCGCGAGACGCAGCGCGCTCATGGTCGCTTCCGTGCCGCTCGACACCATGCGGACCTGTTCGATCGACGGCACGAGCTTGCAGATCTCTTCGGCGATTTCCACTTCCGACTCGGTCGGCGCGCCGAACGAAAAGCCGTTGGCCAGCACGCGCTGCACTGCTTCGAGCACTTCCGGGTGAACGTGGCCGAGGATCATCGGGCCCCACGAGCCGATGTAGTCGGTGTAGCGCTGGCCGTCCGCGTCCCAGAAGTAGGGGCCTTGCGCGCGCTCGATAAAGCGCGGCGTGCCGCCGACGGAACGGAAGGCGCGCACCGGCGAGTTCACGCCGCCAGGAATGGTGCGTTGCGCGCGTTCGAAGAGGAGTTCGTTTTTGGACATGGCGATGGCTGGAATTGGGGTTGCGCAGCGGCGCAGGCTGCCCGTGGGCGATTCGCGCGATGCTGGGATAGGTGGAGAAATTGTACCGGAGTCGGCGTGAACGGGTCTTGCGGCGCGCCCGATAGCGTCCTTGTGGCGCGGCTCGCGCGGCACGCCTTTTAACCTTGTTGTGCGCGTTTCGTCACGGCCTTCTTCGCCGCGGTTCGGCTTGCCGGCGCGCGTCTCTGCTTGCTTGCCGTCTTTGGCTTCGAGTCCTCGGGACTTGGCGCCGCGCGTTGTGCGGCCGCCGCATGCGCCGTGACTTTGCTCGAACGCGTGGGGCCCGCTGGCGTGTCGAGTTTCGGCGGCTTGCGTTTGCCCGTGAGTTCGGCCCAGCGCTTTTCCAGCGCGCCTTCGGCGCTCGGCTTGATCACGGTGCCCGAGCTCTGCGCGTCCCATGTCTGCACGGAGAACGGAAACATGCGCAACATCTCGCGCGGGATCACCGGTGCTTCGTGCGCGTCGACGAGCCAGTCGTACACGAAGTCGATGCATAGGCGATAGCCGCGTTTCGTCGCCGGGTCGGGGACTTCATAGGGGGCACGCGTTACGTAACCCGAGCCGAAGATGCCTTTCGGTTGCTGCGCGACGCGATGCAGGAATACGCGATCGCCCGGCAGGATGCTGCGCGCAAATCCGCAGCCCCACACGTCGCTGACCGCGACGCCCGCGGCGACGCGTTTCGCAACGTCGGGCAACTCGGGCCACGGCCATTTCTTGGGGCTCCAGATCAGCAGGAAGGCGGTCATCGCATGCTCGAAGCAGAATGGATGGGGAAGGGCGTGCGTAGCTTCTGGCGCGGCCCGAACGGTCAGGCGGCAGCTTAACCGATCGACGGCGCGCTTGCCGCGTGGTGTCCACCCAGTGGCCGCCCGGCCATATTCGCGTGTGGAAACCGGCGAGGCACGGCTAAACACGGCGAGATACGACGCGAAGGGCGCGAACGGCGAGCATAGCCCAGGCACTCGCAAGCCGAGCCCGTCGCGTACAATCGGTCCCGATACCTTGCTGCTATCCCGTTCTACCCGCTCTGCTGCCGATGTCGGCGCGGCGCTCCATCCGGATTTCCATGTCTCACGTCCCCAGAAGCCGGCCAGATGGCCGGCTGATTCTGTTGCTCGGTGCGCTTGCCGCGTGCGGGCCGATTTCCATCGACATGTATTTGCCGAGCCTGCCCACCATCGCGCAGGCCTTCGCGATCAGCACCGGCGCGGCCCAGGCGACGCTCACCAGTTTCATGTTCGGCTTTTCGATCGGCATGCTGCTGTACGGCCCGCTGTCTGATACATATGGACGGCGGCCGGTGCTGCTAGGCGGCATCGTCATGTATGCGCTGGCGAGTGTGGCGTGCGCGCTGTCGTTCTCGATCGGCTCGCTGGTGATGTTCCGCTTCGTGCAGGCGCTCGGCGCGGGCGCGGCGTCGGTGCTCGCGCGTGCAATTGCGCGCGACGCACACGGGCCGACCGATGCCGCCCGCGTGCTGTCGATGCTCGCGATCGTCACGTCGATCGGTCCGTTGCTCGCGCCGCTGATCGGCGGACAACTGCTGCTGCTCGGCGGCTGGCGCGTGGTGTTCGTCGTGCTGACGCTGTTCGGCGCGGTGTGCGCGGTGACCGCTTTCTTCAAGGTGCCGGAAACCTGGCCGCGCGAGAAGCGCGCGCAGTCGGCGCTGCTGAAATCGTTCGGCGCGTACGGCAAGCTGCTGCGCGATCCGGTGGCGTGGGGGCACATGCTGTGCGGCGGCATGGCGTTCGCATCGATGTTCGCCTACATTACGGCGACGCCGTTCGTGTACATCGAGTATTTCCACGTGTCGGCGCAGCATTACGGGTTCCTGTTCGCGTTGAATATCGTCGGCATCATGTTCGGCAACTTTCTGAACACGCGTCTGGTCGGCCGGCTCGGCTCGCTGCCGATCATCTCCTTGGCGGCGACCGTGAGCTGTGTGGCTTCGCTGTTCGTCTGTCTCGTATCGCTGACCGGGTGGGGCGGCTTGTGGTCGATCGTGTTCGGTCTGTTCTTCGTGGTGGGCGTGGTCGGTGTGCTGGCCGCCAATTGCACGACCGATCTGATGCACCGTTATCCGCTGAATGCCGGCGCTGCGGCCGCTGTGTTCGGCGCGGTGCAACTGGCGCTCGGCGCATTGTCGAGCCTCGCGGTCGGACTATGGCAGGACGGTTCACCGAGAGGCATGGGCATCGTGGTCGGCGTCGCCGGTTCGTTGTGTTATGTCGGGCGGATGCTGGTCGTCCGGTGGCATGGGACGAAGGCGCCTGCGGCGGTTGTGTGACGGTTGCCACGAGGTTTCGGCCGAGCTTGCCTGAGCCTTGCCCGAGGCGAACCCGATAGATCGCCGGCATGACACATCCGTTCGTCGCTCGCAACCGGGCGTCTCTACGGAAAACACCAGGTGTTGCGTGCGCGCGACCTTGCGTTTCAAATTGCATTGCTATGATGGAGTCACTGTTCCTCGGAGCGGCAATCATGGCGATCAGAGACTTGATGAATGGCGAACGGCAGCATGCGGCTTTCGCCGAAGCGCAGAAGCTGGCCGACAGCGGCGCTTATCACGATTACACGGACATCGAATACGTCTTGCGCTTTGATTATGGGTTGACCGATGTATCGGCTCTGCTCGACAGTCAACCGATGCATCGCGACCTGAATCTCCGTTGCGCGGATGCGCGCGAAAAGCTGGAGATGCTCAGCGTGTGACGGGGCGGTGGGGGACTCGTTGGTCGATGCGTGTGAGCGGTGCCGGATGTTGGTTGGTTGGTGGCGCGCAACCTCGTGCAGCGAATGCAGCGGCTTCCGTTCGCTATGGCCGCGTGTTGCGTGACGCTTGGTCACCATTGGAGTGAATTCATGGCGGATAGCCAGCAGGATACACGTCTACCAAAGACGGACAATCCCTCTACGCTTGCAAAACCAGGTGGTCATTACAGCCACGTCGCGATAGCAAACGGCTTCGTGTTCGTCTCCGGGCAATTGCCGATCAACGCGCAAGGCGACAAGCTCGCCGATGCGTCGTTCGAAGCGCAGGCCGAACAGGTTCTGGCGAACGTGCAGGCCGCTCTCGAGCGCGCCGGCAGCAGCATCGCGCAACTCGTGCAGGTGCGCGTCTATATCGTCGATGTCGAACACTGGATGAGCTTCAACCAGATCTACACGCGCTGGGCCGGTGAAGCACGGCCTGCGCGTGCCGTCGTGCCGGTGCCCCAACTGCACTATGGATTCAAGATCGAAATCGAGGCGACTGCGCTGGTTTAGACCGTGGTGTTTGCGTCGCAGCGTGACCGCACGCGGCACAAACGAAAAACGGGCCAACTGGCCCGTTTCGTGATGACTTGGCGGAGACGGTGTCCGCCAAGCTAGTATATCTGGAAGGGGTTTCAGGCTTGATGTTCCTATCAGTCCACCAAAGAGACCACCATACGACCGACGGTTACCAAGTGGTGTGATCTCGATCCTAAGCCGGGGCGGCAGTGTGAATAAGGTTGACGAACGCATCAATAAGGTTGACAATAAATCTAACTTAGGTTGTCAAAGAGGCGTCGTGTGACCAGCAAAGTTAGAGAAAAAGGCGAGCAAGTACGTAGTTTTATCCTGGCGAACATAGAAAGCCATAATGGCGACATAGCAGCCCTCGTCGCCAACAAGTTCGGTATCACTCGGCAGGCCGTGAACAAACATCTCGTGAGACTGCGAGAGCAAGGGACCATCGTAAAAGAGGGCAGCGCTCGCTCGCCCGTTTACAAAATGGTTCCTATGGTGGCAAAAACCTTCGTTTATCATTTAACTCCTACTTTGCAAGAGGACGTGGTTTGGAGTTCAGCAATAAAAGAGGCAGTGCTGCCATTGCCGGACAATGTGCTTAACATCTGGCATCACGGTTTCACCGAGATGTTCAATAATGCGATTGACCATTCGGGCGGAACCGAAATTCTAGTAACGGTGAAAAAGAATGCCCTTTCTACCGAAATAATGATTGCGGACAATGGTATTGGGATTTTTAAGAAAATTCAAACTGAATTCGACCTGCTCGATGAGCGGCATGCCATCTTTGAGCTGGCTAAAGGGAAGCTGACGACTGACCCACGAAATCATTCTGGAGAAGGGATTTTCTTCACGTCGAGGATGTTCGATACTTTTGAGATTCTCTCCGGCGGTCTTTACTTTGGGCATGAAAGGGGTAAGCCAGAGGACTGGTTGCTTGAGAGATCCAAGGCTGATAACGGTACAAGTGTTTTTATGCAACTGAATAATCATACATCGAGAACAACAAAAAAAGTCTTCGATGAATATACGGAAGGCGACGACTACGGTTTCGACAAAACGGTTGTTCCTGTAAATCTAGCGAAATACGGGATGGATGAGCTAATCTCACGTTCACAGGCGAAGCGGTTATTGGCTCGCGTCGAGTTATTTAAAAAGGTGATTTTCGATTTCAAAAATGTCGAGCAGATTGGTCAAGCATTTGCGGACCAAATATTTAGAGTTTTTGCTAACGACCATCCAGAAATAATATTGCAGCCTATCAATACGAGCGAAGCTGTGAGAGAGATGATTTCTCGTGCCCAAGCTCACCGTAGCGCCGAAGAGGGATGACCCAACCGCCCCTTCCCCGGGGGCACTCTATTCAGCATTAACATCTAAATGTATCGCATTGACAGATCGTTGCGAGGCCGGCCCGCCGGTAAAGCGTGGTGGACTGGCCTTCCCGCCGATTTCCGGGGTTGTTAAAAGCTTTAACAAAATCCTGAAAAGGGAAAATTTTCTGCGCGTGCGGGAACGTGTGGTCTATACCGGCGCTGGTCGCGGACTTTTCCCGTACCCCTCTCGTTCGGCCGCAGAGAACCACGCCGCGGCTTGGTGCAACACGCACGCATGCTGCCCGGCGCTCTATAGAATCCGGGTATCAGAACGAGGCCCAGCCATGTGCACGAAAGATTTATGGAGTATCGCGGTTGACATTGCGCAGATCGCTTCCGCCCTCGGCACTTGTGCTGCTGTTGTTGTTTCGCTATGGCTTGCCGGCAGGGGAGATTGGCTGCGAGTTCGCGTGTCGTTGACGGTGCGCAATCGGATGTTCTCTTCGACGAATCCATCGGACGCCCGGTTCGAATTGACCAATGTGGGCGAGCGCGACGTCTTCATCTCGCGTGTTTATTGGCGCATCGCGCGAACGTCGACGACACATTGGATGAGCTGGCAGCGGTACGGTGATGACGAGGAGCAGGGCGACATTTACGGTGTCGGGCTGCGGCATGGGAAGCCCCTCGCGATTCTTGTGCCGTATCGAATCAATGTCCGACACATCCGCGAGTTGCTTGGCATCGAAGGGCGGTTGTCCAAGAGGCGACTGAAGCGCATCCGACTCGAAATCATCTTCACAACCGGCCGAGTTAAGTGCATCAAGATCCCGGATGATGTCGCCCGGGAGATAGAGGCAGTGTCCGGACAGCCTGAGCCGGCCTGAGTGCACCGGCTCATGTCGGCGAAATTGGTTTTCATTTTTCGCGGGCGTGAAGATTTGACGAACTGGTCGGTCCCGGGCAGGTATGCCTCCGACTTTGCCTACACCCCTTGGGTGCGGCCAATGAAAGAGCCGCGCCAAGAACGTCTGGCGCGGCTCAGTGCAGGTGCCTCAGGTAAGGCCGTCGGGGACTCGCGTCGCCCCCGGCGCATCCCGGCTCGCCATGGCTCGGCTCTAACGTAAGGGTGTCTCTTACATCATAGGCTGCATGGTGAGGCGTACTTGTGCGCTATCAATTGCTATCAATCGCGCGGCCGGGGACCTGGCGGTGTGTGGGGGTGATCGGTCAGGCGTGCGTGAGAGGGCAAGGTAAAGCACGCGCCCTATCGGTACTCGTCAATCTCGATGGTGCCGCCCATGGCTTCCATCATCGCGCGGATATCGTCCGGAACGTCGGGCACGCGGTCGCCGGTCTCGTTGTCCCAATAGCAGAAGAAACGCATCTGTGCGCCTTTGTTTGCGAGTAGCTGGCGCAAGTCATCTCGCGGCAAATTCAGGCGATCAATGAGATAGCGGAGATGCGGTTCTAGCGAGTCGCTACGAATGGCGGCCTTGCTTTTCACCCCCCACACGCCGGTACGCCCTGGCACCCTGCTCAAGCGCCCCGACGGAGTCATAAAAGGCTTGCCCTTGACTATCGCCGTGTCCGGCGGAACGCCGAAATATCTAGTCCAAACCTCGGGCTCCAAATCATCCCCGGCTATCGAAAATGATGCATGTGCGAGTTGATGTGCGTTCATCGTATGAAGGTCAGTTTGCATAGTCGTGCATATTGCCGATGATGTTTTTCCTAAATTCAACGTCCCCACTATCGTGCCAAATGACATTGTCATCGCCTCGCAGCTTGAGGTCGTCTTTCATCGCATGGACCATGTCGCCAAACGTGTCGCGGTCGTATCCGAGCATTTTTGCCGCGTAGTTTGGATTGTTTGTCCTGGCCGCCAGCTCTTCCACGTCACCGCTCACGGCATCCGGGGTGTACTCGAAAGGCTGCGCGTCGCCGAGTGGCGTCGAGGTGTCGTTGCCCGATTCTGCGAACCCATCGGCCACGCCGTCATCTTTATCCATATCCGTGTCGCCGCCGACAAGCGCGCCGGCCACGGCCTCCACTATCCCAAGCAGGCCACCGCCACTGCTGCTGCGGCTGCCGGTCGTCGCGGCGCGCGCGGCTATCCGTCTCACCTCGATGGTAGCGGGATCGTACGGGCCGGACAGGACCGGCTCGCCGTTGAATGAGGTGGTGCCGGGAGGGAACAGATTGGGTGAGCGACTCCAGTAGGTTTCACCTCCACCCCCTGACGCCGGCCAGCGCAGCGGTGCCGGGCTGGGGCTGCACACACGGGCCAGCCCGGAGTGCCGATCGCGATGGACCACCGGCATCAGGCGTTCGTCCGCGACGGCTCGCCTGAGAACGCGCTCAATGCCGGCATTGTCGGTTGGCAGGTTCCAGTGTGCGAGGCCCAGCGCATCGCGCACGTAGGTCTGGATGGCAGACAGAGCCTGGCCGCCGGTGATCGTTCGCAGGTCAAGGCGTGGCCGAAAATACCTGTCAAAGTCCCGCCGGTCCTGTTCAAGCTGCCTGCGCGCGTCGTCTTCTTCGTGGCGCCTGTCATCGCTCATGAACGACGACGACCCGCCTCGCGAGCGGCGGCTGTCTCGATCCAAGGACAGGCGACTGCGCCGTTCCCGCTCCATGCTGTGATACTGGCTGGCGGGATGCAGTGCGCATTGCCAGCCGCACTCCAGCGGAATTTCGAGCGTGTTCCAAGACATATGGAGATCTCTGTTTTTGTGACGGCGTAAACCTAGCAGATCGGCCGCCGCAGTTGTTTACGAGATACGCCAACTACGCGAGCCGGTTCAATTGTCGAGTATCGTTATCTCTTTGTGCTGTCTCCTTAAAGTGCCTTGTGGCTAGCTAAACGGAAAAGCTATGGAAGAAAATGAAGACAACACCCCAAATGAGTTTCCTATAGCACCGCAGACCGCACCCGAGAGTTTTTCTGTCAGTGTCTGGGGATTCGACACGGCGGACAGAGCTAGTCGGTACGCAGAAATTATCGGCGCCTACGTTCGCGGTCTCAGTTCTCTGTTCGATCTGAGCAGTCTTGATGGAATTACGATTGCGTTCGACTACCGACAGGCGCTGTTAGATGTTGATCTAGGCATACCCACGACTCGTCAATTGGCACCGAGCGACGGAAACGTAGTTGGCGTGGCAATCACCCCTTCGGTTTTGAGAGAAGGCAAGGTGAAAAGCCATATCGTTCTCAACGCGGCGTATGTCATTGGATTGGAGGATTCCCCCTCTGGGGATCACTTCAATTTTGCGCTGCATTTGTTGGCGCACGAATGTGCCCATGTCGACGCGACACATCACTTCGACAGGGCGTTTCCTGGAATGCTGCTTCAGAGTAGCGCCAGCGATGTATATCAAGCCCTTAGATGGCGAATCATTCAAGTCTGCTGGGACGAATATGCGGCAACGTACCTTAGTAAAGACATTGGGCGCAATCCGGTCCGCGACTACGAAGAGACGTTTCTCCTGGCGCTCGAGGAGACGCGGAAAGCGGCCAACAACGCGATACGCCTGTATCGCTGGCACGCCGACGCACCGCGTGTTTTGGAGGAGGTCTACGGTGCTTATGGCAATCTCATGAAGTTCGCCTGCTACTTCCTCGGAAACATGGCCGGAACCGGGGTTGGACTGGACGACCTGCCGAACACCCGTGCCGCGCTGGAGGATCATTGGTTCGCGCCGTACTTCGCCCGTCTGGATGATATTTGTCGGCGCCTTGGTGAGGACTACGGCGCATGGAGTGACCAGAAGACCTTCGAGGAACTGGGCGATTGCGCCGATGCAATCGCGGCCGAAGGCGGCATCATCGTTAGGCATACTGCCGCCGGTGGCGTCTACGTGGACGTTCCGTTCTCGCAGCCCACCATGCCATTTTAGGTATAGCTAGATCGGTGGCCCTAGCTTTCTATTTCGAATGCCGTTTGAAGGAGGAGCCGCCCATTTGCATCTAGGACATAGGCGAAAAAGCCGACCATCGCGGGTCGCCTTTCTCTTCCTCGTCTTTCCCGGCTGTCCCTTCGCCATTCCGGCTCTTTCACTTTGATGAAACGCTTCGCCGCTTGCTCGAACGTCATTTCGAGCGCCTGGCTCGCACGCAGACGGCTTTTGGCCTCTTTCTTCTGCATAACCGGATCGACGCCGCGGGCGATATCCTCACGCACGGCCAGTGCCTTCACTCGCGCTGCCGCGACACCCATGCCGGATTCGGCGTATGCGCCCAAGCCAATTTCACGGCGCTGACCCGCGACGGCGACACGTAGCACCCATGAGCGCGCATGTTCGCTGATGACTTTGAGATACAAGCCGGCCACGCCGCCAACGGGATGTTTTCCCGGGGTCGTCAGTCGCTTGACGGCCAGCGGCCCGAGTTCCTTGGCTTTCTTTGGCATCGTTGCTCGTTATCGATCGGCGCGCCGGCAGTCCACCAACTGGTCCACCAACGCTAGTCCACCATCCAGTCCACCATAAAATTTACGACTGAACGCGATTAATTGCAACGAAACCAGACAACTACATTTGGCAGTTTTGCGCTGAGAGCCTTAGCTGGTAAGGCTTTGCGCGATTGAATCGGATTGATCCGGACGGATCAAAACAAGCGTCCTGGCGGAGGCGGTGAGATTCGAACTCACGGAAAGATTGCTCCTTCGCCGGTTTTCAAGACCGGTGCCTTAAACCACTCGGCCACACCTCCAAGCCCGAAATTGTAACCCGAAAAAACCTCGCTGCGGTGCTCAGTCGATCGGCAATCACTGCGGATCTTTCAGAAACAGCGCTTGCAGATCGTTCAGGAACGCCTGGCCGAGCGGCGTGGGCGCGATCTTCTCGTGGTCGCGTGTGATCAGCTTGCGTTTTTCGGCTTCCTGCAGCGCCGGCTCGATCGACGTCATCGACAGCCCCGTGCGCTCGATAAACCGATGCACCGGAAACCCTTCCACCAGCCGCAGCGCATTCAACATGAACTCGAACGGCAAATCGCGCGGCGCGACTTCGTGCTCTTCCTGCACCGCCGTGCCCGCCTTTGCCTGCTCGATGAACGTGGTCGGATGTTTGTAGCGCACCTGGCGCAGCACGCGATTCGGAAACGACAGCTTCGTATGCGCGCCGGCGCCGATGCCGAGATAGTCGCCGAAGCGCCAGTAGTTCAGATTGTGCTTGCTCTGCCGATGCGGCTGCGCATACGCCGACACCTCATAGCGCCCGTAGCCTGCGGCCGTCGTGCGTTCGTGGATCCAGTCCTGCATGTCGGCGGACGCGTCGTCGTCGGGCAACGCGGGCGGGAATTTCGCAAACAGCGTGTTCGGTTCGAGCGTCAGGTGATACAGCGACAGATGCGGCGGCGCGAACGACAGCGCCGTGTCGATATCGGCCTGGCATTCGGCGAGCGTCTGCCCTGGCAGCGCGAACATCAGATCGAGGTTGAAGTTGTCGAACGTGGTCGCGGCGACTTCGACCGCGTGGCGTGCTTGCGCCGCGTCGTGAATCCGGCCGAGCGCCTTCAGATGCGCTTCATTGAAACTCTGGATCCCCACCGACAGCCGGTTGACGCCGCTCGCGCGAAACTGCGCGAACTTGTCGGCCTCGAACGTGCCGGGGTTGGCTTCGAGCGTGATCTCCGCGTCGGCGTCGAGCGGCAGCAGCGCGCGGATATCCGACAGCATCCGGTCGAGACCCGCCGCCGACAACAGGCTGGGCGTGCCCCCACCGATGAACACTGTATGCACCTGACGACCCCAGATCAGCGGCAGCGCCATCTCGAGGTCGGCGCGCAATGCGTCGAGGTAATCGTTCTCCGGAAACGTCTCGCCTTTCCACTCGTGCGAGTTGAAATCGCAATACGGACACTTGCGCACGCACCACGGAAAATGCACATACAGCGCCAACGGCGGCAGCGATGTCAGCCGAATACTGCCCGGCGAGGTGAATGCCTTGATGACGCCGTTGCCGATGTCGGCGGGCGCCGGCCTGATCGGAATCACGCTTCCTCCGAGAGGCGCGCAAGCAGTTGCCGCAACGCAATCGCACGATGGCTGCTGGCGTTTTTCACCGCGGGCTCCAACTCGGCGGCGCTCGCGTTCAACGACGGCAAAAAGAAGTACGGATCGTAGCCGAAGCCATGTTCGCCGCGCGGTGCGCCGAGAATTTCGCCATGCCAGCGGCCCTCAGCGATCAGCGGTTCGGGATCGTCCGCGTGACGCACGAGCGCGAGCACGCAGTAGTAATAGCCGCGCCGATCGGTTTCACCCTGCAACGCGGCGACGAGGCGCGCGTTATTCGCGGCGTCGCTTTTCTCGCCGCCGGCGAGTTGCGCGTAGCGCGCCGAATACACACCCGGCGCGCCGCGCAATGCGCGCACACACAGACCGGAGTCGTCGGCGAGCGCGGGCAGGCCGGTGAGCTTCGCCGCATGACGCGCCTTGGTCAGCGCGTTTTCGACGAAGGTCGGATGCGGCTCTTCCGCTTCCGGCACGTTCAGCGTGCCCTGGGCAATCAGTTCGATGCCGGCCGCGTCGAGCAGCGCCGCGAACTCGCGCAGCTTGCCCGCGTTATTCGACGCCAGCACGACTTTCTTCAACGCCGCGCCTGATGCATGCGCGCCGTCGTCTTGACGAACCTCATTCACTCTTTTGCTCCAGCGCTTCTTTCTGCCTGGCGATCAGCGTGTTGATGCCGTCGCTCGCCAGATCCAGCAGCGCGTTCATTTCGTCGCGCGAGAACGGCACGCCCTCGGCGGTGCCCTGAATTTCGACGAAGCCGCCTGCGCCCGTCATCACCACGTTCATGTCGGTGTCGCACTGCGAGTCTTCGTCGTAGTCGAGGTCGAGCACCGGCAGCCCGTCGTACACGCCGACCGAGATGGCCGCGACGTAATCGGTGATCGGCGAGCTTTCGATGCGGCCCGTCGTCAGCAGTTTCGCCACCGCGTCATGCGCGGCCACAAACGCGCCGGTGATGCTGGCCGTGCGCGTGCCGCCGTCGGCCTGGATCACGTCGCAATCGATGTGCAGCGTGCGCGCGCCGAGCTTCTCGAGATCGAACACCGAGCGCAGCGCGCGGCCGATCAGCCGCTGGATTTCCTGGGTGCGCCCGGTCTGCTTGCCGCGCGCCGCTTCGCGGTCGCTGCGGGTATGGGTGGCGCGCGGCAGCATGCCGTATTCGGCGGTGAGCCAGCCTTGGCCGCGGTCGCGCAGGAACGACGGCACGCTCTCGGCGATGCTCGCGGTGCAGATCACTTTTGTGTCCCCGAACTCGACCAGCACCGAGCCCTCCGCGTGCTTCGTGTAGTGGCGCGTGATGCGCACGTCGCGCAGCTGATTGGCCTGGCGGCCGCTGGGGCGTTGGGTGTCGTTGGTCATGTTGGGATCGGTCAGGAAGAAATGCGGAGGGAAACCGCGATTTTACAGCCGATCGACGGGCGCGGTGAGCCGCGCCGAATGGTGCATCGGTGAAGTCGAGTCACTGCGCGGGCCACTAAGCGGGTCACTAAGCGGGCCACTGCGCGGACCACTGAGTGCTCGCCCGCATGCACGCTCGCTCGCGGGGGAGGTCGCCGCCAAAAATGGGATAATGCCGGTTCTCCGTCCCGCGTCTCGTACACGCCGGGCGATCTGCCTCTCAGGCCTGCGTCGAACGCATGGCCGCAATCGCGAGAAATACGATGATCTACAGCATGACTGGCTATGCGAGCGCCACGCGCGAACTCGTCGCGGCTTCCGGGACAGGCGGCGTGAGCGTGTCGGTCGAACTGCGCACGGTGAACTCGCGCTTTCTCGATCTGAATTTCCGCATGCCGGAAGACGTGCGCGTCTGCGAGCCGACGCTGCGTGAAATGCTGATGAACAAGCTGTCGCGCGGCAAGGTGGATATCCGCATCAACCTGCAACGCAGCGAACAGTCGGCGAACGCGGGCGCGATCAATCGCGACGCGCTCACGCAGCTGGCACTGCTCGAACGCACGGTGCTCTCGACATTCCCGGAAGCGGGCCGCCTGCGGACCGGCGAGATTCTGCGCTGGCCTGGCGTGCTGGCAGAAAGCGGCGTGGCGCCGGAAGTGCTGCGCGACGCGGTGCTCGCGTGCGGCAAGCAGGCGATCACCGACCTGATCGACGTGCGGGCTCGCGAAGGCGCGCAACTCGCGACGATGCTGCTCGCCAACGTCACCGAAATGGAAACGATCGTCACGAAGATCACGCCGCTCGTGCCGGAACTGATTACGAGGCACCAGCAGAAGATCGTCGAACGGTTGCAGGAGGCGCTCGGCATCGCCGCGCCGGACACGGCCGCGACCATCGTTTCGCGCGAAGAGATCAACGAGCGGATTCGCCAGGAAGTGACGATGTACGGCATCCGTATCGACATCGCCGAAGAACTGTCGCGCCTCACGGCTCACCTGAACGAAACGCGTCACGTGATCGAGAAGGGCGGCAAGGTCGGCAAGCGGCTCGACTTCATGATGCAGGAGCTGAACCGCGAGGCGAACACGCTCGGCTCGAAGGCGGCCGCGAAGGAACTCGCGGATTCGTCGATGACCCTGAAGCTGCTCATCGAACAGATGCGTGAGCAAGTACAGAATCTGGAATAAAGCTGGACACCACCAACATGATCGATCACCACACACGCGAAAGCGGCGCACCGCGCAATCCGTACGCCGGCGCTTATCCCGGCAATCTGTTCATGGTCGTCGCGCCTTCGGGCGCGGGCAAGTCGACGCTCGTGAACGCGTTGCTCGCCGGCGACGACGCGATCCGCCTGTCGATCTCGTACACGACGCGGCCGCCGCGTCCGAAGGAGCAGGACGGCGAGCACTATCACTTCACCAGCGTCGACGACTTCATGAAGCGTCACGACGAGGGCGAGTTTCTCGAAAGCGCGGAAGTGCACGGCAACTACTACGGCACGTCGCGCGTGTGGATCGAGGAACAGATGAGGAGCGGGCACGACGTATTGCTCGAAATCGACTGGCAGGGCGCACAGCAGGTGAAGAAGCAGTTTCACAACGCGGTCGAAATTTTCATCCTGCCGCCGTCGCTCGACGCGCTCGAAGAGCGTCTGAAAAAGCGCGGCCAGGACGAGCCGAACGTGATCACGCGCCGCCTGCTGGCAGCTGGCAGCGAGATGGCGCACGCGGCCGAAGCGGAGTACGTCGTGATCAACGAGAACTTCGATCGCGCATTGAGCGAACTGCAGTGCCTCGTCGCCGCCACGCGTTCGCGCTTTGCCTCGCAGTACGCGCGTCACACGCAGCTTTTCGTGCAGCTCGGCATTCACCTGCCGCACGCTTGAGCGCGGCGTTGTGCCGAGCACATAAGGTAGAATAAGCAACATACTGAGAAGGAACCCAACATGGCCCGCATTACCGTCGAAGACTGCCTCAAACAGATCCCGAACCGTTTCGAACTCGCGCTTGCCGCAACCTATCGCGCGCGTCAGCTCGCTCAAGGCCACACGCCGAAGATCGAAAGCCGCGACAAGCCCACCGTCGTCGCGCTGCGCGAAATCGCATCCGGCCAGGTCGGCGTCGAAATGCTGAAGAAGGTGCCGGTTTAAGGCGCAGTGTTCCGTTTTCGATTGCCACGTATTTGCCACACCCAGTTGCATCATTAACGTACAGACCGGCGTCCAACCCTAACCCGCTACGGAGGCGACCATGAGTGCTACCCCGCCCACCGCCACGGAAGCGGACCACGACGCCGACTCACCCTCGTCTGCACGGAAGTACATCGACGCGGTCCTGGAACAATCGTTCCGCCATCTGTTCGGACCCACCGCCACGCCGGAGCAACCGCGCCGGCATGACGTCGTCTCCATCGCCAAACTGACGTCCGTGTTGTCCGGCTATCTGCAGCCGGAAGAGATCAAGGACATCAAGGCGGCGTTCCATTTCAGCGACGAAGCCCACCTCGGCCAGTACCGCCAGAGTGGCGAGCCTTACATCACGCATCCTGTCGCCGTCGCGGAAATGTGCGCCGGCTGGAATCTCGACGCCCAGTCGATCATGGCGGCGCTGCTGCACGACGTGATGGAAGACCAGGGCGTGACCAAGGCCGAACTCGCCGAGCGCTTCGGCGCGAAGGTTGCGGAACTGGTCGACGGCCTGTCGAAGCTGGACAAGATGGAGTTTCGCAATCGCGAAGAAGCGCAGGCGGAAAACTTCCGCAAGATGCTGCTCGCGATGGCGCGCGACGTCCGCGTGATTCTGGTGAAGCTCGCCGACCGGCTGCACAACATGCGCACGCTCGGCGCGGTGCCGCCGGAAAAGCGCCGCCGCGTGGCCCGCGAGACGCTGGATATCTACGCGCCCATCGCCCACCGCCTGGGCCTGAACAACACCTACCGCGAACTGCAGGATCTCAGCTTCGCCAACTTCAATCCGCATCGGTACGCCACGCTCGAAAAAGCCGTCAAGGCGGCGCGCGGCAACCGGCGCGAGGTGGTGGGCAAGATTCTGGAGTCGGTGCAGCGCGCTATCGCCGACGCGAAGATCGACGCCGAAGTCACCGGCCGCGAGAAAACCATCTTCAGTATCTACAAGAAGATGCGCGACAAGCAGTTGTCGTTCTCGCAGGTGCTCGACGTGTACGGCTTCCGTGTGGTGGTCGAAAGCGCGCTGGAGTGCTACACCTGCATCGGCGCGCTGCATGCCTTGTATAAGCCCGTGCCGGGCAAGTTCAAGGACTACATCGCGATCCCCAAGGTGAACGGCTATCAGTCGTTGCATACCACGCTGGTCGGCCCGTTCGGCGCGCCGATCGAGTTCCAGGTGCGCACGCGCAAGATGCACGAGATCGCCGAGGCGGGCGTGGCCGCGCACTGGCTGTACAAGAACGGCAGCGCGGACCTGAACGATGTGCAGAAACGCGCGCACCAGTGGCTGAAGTCGCTGCTCGACATTCAGAGCGAAGCGGGCGATTCGAGCGAGTTCCTCGAGCACGTCAAGATCGATCTGTTCCCGGATGCAGTCTATGTGTTCACGCCGAAGTCGAAGATCATGGCGCTGCCGCGCGGCGCCACCGCGCTCGATTTCGCGTATTCGATCCACAGCGACCTGGGCAACCAGTGCGTCGCGGTGAAGATCAACAATGAACTGCTGCCCCTGCGCACCGAGTTGAAGAGCGGCGATATCGTCGAAGTGATCACGGCGCCATACTCGAAGCCGAATCCGGCATGGCTCGGTTTCGTGCGCAGCGGCAAGGCGCGTTCGGCCATTCGCCACTATCTGAAGACGATGCGTCTGAACGAGTCCGTGCAGCTCGGCGAGCGTTTGGTCGACCAGGCGCTGAAGGGCTACGGGCTCGCGCTGTCGGATGTGACGCCGGAAGCGTGGGAAAAACTCGTGCAGTGGACGGGCAACAAGAACCGTCAGGAAATTTTCGCGGACATCGGTCTCGGCCGGCGTGTCGCGGCGGTGATGGCCAAGCGCATCGAAGTGCTGATGAGCGGGCGCGACGCCGACGACGACGGCTCGCGCTCGGGGTCCACGCCGCATGCGCCGCCAGTGGTCATCACGGGCACCGAGGGCATGTCGGTGCAGTTGTCCGCCTGCTGTCGTCCGATTCCGGGCGACGACATCATGGGCTATATCGGCATCGGGCTTGGCATGGCCATCCACACCACCGACTGCCGCGTCGCGCAGCGCATCCACAAGCGCGATCCGGGCCGCTGGATCGACGTCGCGTGGGCGCCGCAGCCGGGCCGGCTGTTCGACGTCGCCGTGAAGGTGCTGGTCAAGAACACCAAGGGCGTGTTTGCCCGCGTGGCGGCCGACATCACGTCGGCGGATGCGAACATCGTCCATATCGCGATGGACGAAGACCTGTCGCAGGAATCCACGGTGCTGCGCTTCGTCATTCAGGTCAGCGATCGCGTTCATCTGGCCAACGTGATGCGCCGCGTGCGTACGAACCCGGACGTCATGCGCATTGCGCGTGAACGGCCGAGCGAAGAAGGGCATCACCGTCACGAAGGCGGCATGCGAATCGATCGCGAGCGCGCGGACTACTGAGCGCGCGCGGTTTTGCGCCCTTGATTCGCCTTGGCGTACTCAGCGGGCTCCAGATGTTCTCTGCTCTTATCTGAACGTGCCGGCTACCGGCGAGTCTCATCTGTAACTCTGGGAGAACGCTGATGAAAGTAGCCGACCTCAACGGCGTGGCGCTCGATTATTGGGTGGCCCGCAGCCTGCACGACTTCGTGCGCGAAATCTATTTCACCGACAGCGGCGAAACCGTTTCGATTCGCGGCAATGACCGCGGCCGTCCATGGGACGGGCGCTTCACGCCGTCCACATCGTGGGAGGCGGCCGCAGCGGTCCTCGAGCGTGCGCAGCGGCTCGAAGTGAGTGAGCGGACCGATGTCGGCGCGGCGCACTGTGTCGCGGAGTTTCACGGTGGGCAGCGGGCTGTCGAAGGGCGGGGCGATTCATTGCGGGTGGCGTTGCTGCGAGCGTTCGTCGCAAGCCGTTTCGGCGATAGCGTGGACGAAATGCTGCGCGAGCCGCAAGCGCTGACCGGCGACCGGGTTCGGCCGATCGGCGAGCGCGCGTCCGGGGATGTTGTCGAGGATGTGCCGAGCCCGGATGGGCGAATCGGAGATATCCAGTCGCCGCCGCGGTAACCTGAGAGGGTGATGCGAGCAGAGCGCCGAGCGCTTGCCCAAAAGCACGAGACAAAAACAAAGGGCCTTCCGATTGGAAGGCCCTTCATAGTTGGTGCGGCTGGCAGGATTCGAACCCACGACCCCTTGGTTCGTAGCCAAGTACTCTATCCAACTGAGCTACAGCCGCACGCTTAAACCGGTGATGCTTACTGCAATGAAACCAGGTGAAACTGAGGACTTCCGGCACGGAAACCCTCGAATAATTGGTGCGGCTGGCAGGATTCGAACCCACGACCCCTTGGTTCGTAGCCAAGTACTCTATCCAACTGAGCTACAGCCGCACACAGAAACGAGATTATAGCCAAACGTTTTGGAAAATGGAAGCGTGTAACTGCGATTTGTCTCATGGGCCTGATCGTGTACCCTTGATAGGCAGTCGATTGCTGCAGTTAACGGACCATCATGAACAAGGCCTTTGTCAAAGAGTCGAGTGAAGAGAATGACGACGACCTCGACGTCGCCCAGCCGGAAGTCCCCGCGGGTACCAAAAACTACATCACGCCTCGCGGTTACCGGCGCATGCGCGATGAACTGCTGAATCTGATCGATGTCGAGCGGCCGGAAGTGGTCAGACTCGTGTCGTGGGCGGCGTCGAACGGCGATCGCTCGGAGAATGGCGACTACATCTACGGCAAGCGCCGCTTGCGCGAGATCGACCGGCGAATCCGTTTTCTGACCAAGCGTCTGGACCTCGCTGAAGTCGTGGATAGCAGCAAACAGGAGAACGTCGATCAGGTTTTCTTCGGCGCGACCGTCGACTATGCGACGGAAGATGGCGCTGCGCATGCCGTGACAATTGTCGGGATTGACGAGGTTGATCTGGATATCGGGCACGTGAGCTGGATTTCGCCGATTGCCCGTGCGCTGCTCAAAGCGAAGATCGGCGATACGGTCACGTTGTTCACGCCGGCCGGTCCGCAGCCGATCGATATTCTCGACGTCAAGTACCCGCCGCCGGATCCGGGCGGATAAGCGCGCCCACGGCGTGCTTGATATCGATGAGGGCGGGGAGCGGATCAGACGGTCTCGTTGAGATCCTCCGCGCTGCTGCTCAACGTGGAGCAGCAGAGGGAGCGTTTGTCTGCTATGGGCAAGCAGTGTAGGCACCCGATCGAGCATGCCGCTACGCTTCCAGTTCAGATACTTCGCATAGCAGGTTTGTTGCGGCGGAATGTGTGCGGGAAGGTACATTCAGCGCTCGCCCGTACGCTCGATCCACAGAATGGCTTCGGGCACGGCGCGCGACTTGGCGGCCGGGCGTCCGGTGGCTTTTTGCATGGCTGCCGGCGGAATCAGCTATTGAATGCGCTCCCACTCGGCACTCGCCAGTCGGTCTATCTCGTCTTCTCCTCAAAAGCATCGTAGGGCGCATGTAGACGGGGCGAAAAAAAAGGCGCCGAGAACGGCGCCTTCGATATTGCGAGTACTCCGCAGCTTTTGAAGCTTAGAAGCGGTGACGCAGACCTGCGGTCACAGCGACCTGCTTGTTGCTGCTCGACGCTGCGCCCAGACCATTGATGCTGGCGTCGACGATGGCGCCCTCGTTGGTTTGCTGATACACGCCTTGCAGGTACACGTCGGTACGCTTGGACAACGAGTATGCGGTTTGCAGATTGAACTGGTTCCAGTGCATATGCGAGCTGGACAGGTTCGCGCGAGTGTACGTATATGCACCGGCGATGCTCAGAGCCGGCGTCAGAGCATAACGGGCATTGGCTTCGAAGTTCTGGAATTGAGCGCTGTTAGTCGGGAAGCCAACGCCACCCGCCACGCCCGACGAGCCCTGGCTGATGCCGGCGAGGCCCGACAGGTTCGTTTGCGAATACACGAGGCCGACCGTTGCCGGGCCGAACGCGTAGTTAGCGCCTGCGCCCCACGTTTGCTGACGTTGAGCGAAGAACGTGTTGTCGCCCGAAACCGCACCACCCGAGTTGAAGGCAGCGGCTGCAGTGTTCGCGCCGTTGCTGTTCAGTTGCATGTAAGCGGCAGCGACGTTCAGGCCACCCCAGTTGTACGACGCGCCTGCACTGTACGCACGGTTGTTCGCGAAGCCGGCAGCCTGGTTCGAGAAGCCGTACAACGCGCCGAACTTGAAGCCGCCGTAGTTCGCGCTCTGGTACTTGACCGAGTTATTGATACGGAACGAGTTGTTCAGGTTGTCGTTGTCGAACGGGTGCGCGAACTGCGTGCCGCCGTATTGCGTGCCCGTCAGCGCCAGCGGGCCGACGTAATCGACCATGCTGTCATACTGACGACCGAGGGTCACGGCGCCGAATTGGTCACTTGCCAGACCGACGAAAGCCTGACGGCCGAACAGACGGCTGTTCTGCTTGAGCGTGCCGTCATTGATGCCAAAGCCGTTTTCCAACGTGAAGATGGCCTTCAGACCGCCGCCCAGATCCTCAGCGCCACGCAAGCCGAAACGGCTGCCGTTCACCGAGCCGCTCGTCATCTGCCAGTTGCTGTGGTCATGCTGGTTGTTCGTATAGGTGATGCCGGCGTCGATCAAGCCGTACAACGTCACGCTGCTTTGCGCATGCGCGGCGGTTGCAAAAACGCCCGTGAGGGCCGCGACCATGAGTGTCTTCTTCATTGTGTAACTCCGAGAGCGAGAGATGTACTTGGAACCCTGGCTTGGGAGACCTTCACACGAGCGCATGTGCTGCGAGAGGCAGATTCGTGTGAGAAGCGCGTTGACCAATTCGCGCTGGTTTCCGGTTAGGCAGAGTTTAGAGAGACACTTCGCAAAGTGGGCGTTCCGATTTTCGCAATAAAGTATTACTCGATTGGAAACGATGCGCGAATGCCGCTTGAGCCTTATGGATAAAGGCTTGCAGCGTTATTGCGGGAGTGGGGTGATGGGTTCGCGTTCGATTGCGTTGCTCATTTGCGACACTAAACGACGCAAAAAAACAACGCACCAATATCGAAAAAGGATTGTTGTTGTCTGTGCAATAGCAGATTGTTAATTGTGTGAATAATGGAAATGAGTTGTGCGTCTATACTGTAACTTCTGCTTTTCGAAGCAGACTTTTTCGTTGACGAAAAAGATCTCCAAACCTTTGTCGGCGCGACTCCCCAGTCGCGCTTTTTTTTCGTCTGCGCGATTCGAATTCGCAGTGCATCACTCAGTGTGCGGGCGCTGCGCCCTCCAGGTCGCTCCAGTCGGTTGTCGGCGGGGCGCTCCAGTCTTCCATCACGTACCGGCGGGCGTCCATTGGGGATGACAGGAGGTTCTGCCAATGATCGCCGTGCCACATGGGATCGAATTCGAACGGCGCGTCGGTGACCGGCTCGGGATGATCGGCGACGGTCTTTGCGTGCGAGGGGGTAAGCCAGACAAAGAGGCGGCGGAGTTGATTGAGCAGCATGGCAATCTCCTGATACGCGTTTACTACAACCACTGGGTCCGATCATCCCGCCGCGAATGTGGCGCAGCAAGTCGGACAAACACTTACTAAATACAGTTTTTGTTACATTTTATTTTCCGTGAACCAGAAAAATTTCCCCGTTGTAGGGGCGTATTGAACTGTTCGGGCAATATTGCCTTCATGATTTACTCAGTAGTTAATGAATATGCACCGGGGATTTTCTAGTGAAATCCGGTCGTTATCTCGGCATGTGCTAACTGCATATGAAAAATTTACTTGACGACAATTATTCGTTCCCCGTATAACGGCAAGTCTGAATTTCAGTTGTCAGTTCCGGGTATTGGAAGGCTGCCTGATATCAGGATGCCCGGCGAAGTGGCGGTGTTATTCGGACATAAGGGTAATACCCGATTTTTGTACATCATCGAGGGAAACTGAAAATGGAAACTGGTATCGTCAAATGGTTCAACGATGCTAAGGGTTTTGGCTTCATTACGTCGGATTCAGGTGGAGAAGATCTGTTCGCACATTTTTCCGAAATTCGCGCTGACGGCTTCAAGTCGCTGAAGGAAAACCAGCGGGTTTCCTTCGAAGTCAAAGCCGGTCCGAAGGGCAAGCAGGCAGCGAACATCCAGCCTCTGTGAGCCGCGCGGGCACGCCGCCGATTGCCAGAGAGCCCTCGCCGCGTGCGAGGGCTTTTTTATGGCTTGTACAATTTTTTCCAGTCAGATCCGTAGGAGTTTTTTGATTAAAGCCGCGTGGGCACGAATGGCGAAGCGTTGATTTTCGGGCGTGGTAGTTATTGTTTTGGATCAAATCGAATAGTGTTCCCCGGTTCGCCAGCGTTCAACGGCATCGGGCGGTTTGCACTAAAAAAGGCGTCTCTCGCCCGGCAATCGCATCGCCTCGATGCGATGCGATTTGGGTGCGGGCCGCTCAACTAAGGCATACTTGCCGCAAAGCCACGCGTCTAAAGTATCTCTTTCCATGTCTGAACAGTTTTTGCCGGAACCGGCCCTCGATGTACCCATTGTCTTCGTCGACCTCGAAACCACTGGCGGCTCGACCAGTGAGCATCGCATTACCGAGGTCGGCGTCGTCGAAGTAGGGCCGGCCGGCGTGTCGCGCTGGAGCACTCTGGTCGACCCGCAGCAGTCGATTCCGTCGTTCATCCAGCAGCTCACCGGCATCACGAATGCCATGGTGCGCGGCGCGCCGACCTTCGACGAAATCGCACCCGCGCTGTTCGAACGCCTGAGCGGCAAGCTCTTCATCGCGCATAACGCCAGTTTCGACCGCGGTTTTCTGCGCGGCGAGTTTCGGCGGACCGGACTCGCGTTTGATCCCGACGTGTTGTGCACCGTGCGTCTGTCGCGCGCATTGTTTCCGACCGAAAAGCGTCATGGTCTGGACGCGCTGGTCGAGCGTCATGGGCTGGTGCCGTCAGACCGCCACCGCGCGCTCGCCGACGCCGATCTGATCTGGCAGTTCTGGCAACGTCTGCACGGCCTCGTGCCGCTGGACGTGCTGCGCGCGCAGATCGAGCGCACCACGCGCCGCTACCGGCTTGCCGGTGACATCACGGAGGATCTGCTCGACACCGCGCCCGCCGGTTGCGGCGTCTACGCTTTTTATGGCGAAGGAGACTCCCCGCTGTACGTCGGGCGAAGCGTGCGCGTACGTCAGCGGCTGCGCTCGCATCTGACAGGTGAGCGGCGTTCGTCGAAGGATATTCGGCTGGCGCAGCAGGTACGGCGTGTCGAGTGGCGTGCGACCGGCGGGGAGTTGGGGGCGATGCTCGCGGAGGCGCAATGGATTGCGACGCTGCGTCCTGGCCATAACCGGCTTGCGCGCGTGACAAAAAGCGACCCGGCGGATGCGCCCTGGCCATTTCAGGGGCCGGTCGTTTTTGAGGAGCGCGAGGAAGCGTCGCAGGCGCGGGCTTTCCATGTCGTCGACCGCTGGCGCTACGTCGGGCATGCGCCGTCGCTCGCGCAGGCGGCCGACTTGTATGCGTCGAGCGTTGCTGGGTCATTCGAGCTGTCGACGTATCGCATCCTGCAGAGCCATCTTGCACGCGGGCTGCGCGTGATGCCGCTGAGCGTTTCGAGCGACGCACCGGCTTCGAGCCTCGCTTGACGCGCTGCCTCACCGCTCAAAGCAAAGCAGGTTCAGTCCTCAGGTAAGCGCAGTTCGGTCGCGCGCGGCAGGCCGAGCGCCTTGGGCCCCCCGTGCTTCGTCCCCCCCGGTCCGAATCAGCCGGTTGCCCCCACGCCGCCCGTTTCGCACACGTGACCTAGCGCGCGCGTCAATGCGCTCGCGTGAGCAGAGTCGTAACGGGTCAGCGATTTCCAGTTGGCAAGCGATTGCGCGACGCGCGACGGGCAGTCGTCCGCCGTCCGCAGCGGCTGCACACGCGCAAGACTGGTTACGAGCGATTGCGTCAGCCGGTCCAGCTGCGGCCTCGTGCTGGTCGCGAGGTCGGGCGCGGGCCCTTGCGGCGGTTGCGTGCTGCGCCAGGTGGCAAACAGCGCGTTCTGCACGTCCTTGCTTGCGTCGATCTGATCCTGGAAGAACGCACGGGCGAACGCCGGGTCGACGTTCGCCGCCGCGGCGCGCTTTTCCACATCGGCAAGCAGCGCGTTCTCGCGCGGCGTATCGGTAATCGCCTGATGGTTGGCCCACTTCCAGCGCGCGACCGGTTCCGCGAGCGCGAGGCGCTGCGAAGCCAACGCAATCAGATTGGTGAGCGCCGTGTCGTCGCCGTCGGCGACGGCGGGGGACGGGGCGAGGGCGACGCAAGCGGCCAACGCGAGTGCGCATGACGCGCCAAATCGATACGAGCGATTCATGGGAAATGGACGTGGCCGAATGGCCGCTGAGGAAAACCAGAAGATTAAATGATGCGGCGGTCACGGAGCGTTTAGTCCGACCGACAGTCAGTGCCCGGTTGTCAGACGCATGAATCGGAAGCGCGCGCGGTCAGGCGCCGCGGTCCGAACAGCCGGACGTAGCGTGCTTCAGGCGAGCCGAATTAGCGTCACGCGCCGCACGCAAGACGCGTAGGGGGCGCGTGCTCACACCGCGCGTCGCTACGCGCGGACGTCGATGCTGCATCGCGCCGCTGTCCAATTACTTCGAGTCGCACGACCTACGTTGTTCGTCGAAAAATGCGCGCACGTGCTCAGGCAATTCGGCACCCAGAAACTCGACGCCAGCGGGTTCCGGATCCGGGCAAAAGACTTTATCCGGGGTCGGAATCTTCGTTGGTTTGGCATCCATGATCTTTCTCCTTTACCAACCGATTATCTGCCTCGGTCGTTGTTTTGCACCAGTGTGAGATGCTGGTCAGATGTTCTCTGTTGCTTTAACGGCACAAGCCAACACTTCAACAGAGTGTTTGAATAGAATTTATCGTCTATCTATTGCCGCGCGGTTTCTCCGCACGAATCAAAAATCAGTCCGGCCTGCTGCGTCGTTTCCTTCTCCGCCTTGTCCCGTGCGCTTCGCGCCCGAAGTTCCTTGGCGTCCGCGCGATACACACTCCAAATGACTTTTGTGTGACCAAATCGGCGTATTTCGTGCGGTGCAGCATCGGGAGGATTTTCTCGATAAGTGACTGAACGTTCGTTAATTACCGATGCACTCAGTCTCGATGGTCGTCGGCTCCCTAATGTTTCGTAAACGATTGATTTACGGTTTCGTTGACGAAATTAACTTTTATTAAGGTTTTTCTTCAGAGACTCGCGCATTCACGGTCGGCATCAGTTCGAACTCAAGTCGTGAACAACTGGGCGTGGCGAGCGAAACAGCTGGTCGCCCGCCGGACCGAGTCGCGGATTGCGGGGCAAAGGGGCAGCCACGCCTGTCCTGGAGGAGGGTGTGCCGTCGCGTTGGCGGCGCGCGCTGGCGTGCATTCATGTTCCGACTCAGGTCGGCGCGAATAGAAGAGCGACGGCGAATGAACCCCGCGTTTCTGTACGCGATGCCACGCTCCGGCTTTCGTGCCAAAACCTCCTCACCCGATGACATGCCGCTCAACGCAGCCTCCGCCTATGCTTGAAGGGGCTATCTGCCATACGACGTGCGGTGGCTAACGGACGCGCCTATCCCCGACGCGGACGATGTCAGTCTTCGCTCTTTGGAGAAGTTCCATGGAAAACGCTGTCTACTGGAAAGGACGTCAAGTCGGAATCGAATGTGCCGGCAGAATCTTATGGTTTGCGTCGGCGCCGCAGGCAGCGATCGCCGCGTACGGCAAGGCACGAGAAGAACCGGCGGTGGCCGAGGATTCCATCGTGGCCCGCAACCTCGTCATGACGCAGTCATATGACCGCTCGCATTTTCGCGGATGACCAGCGCGGCCGCTTTCATCGAACTGGCTCTGAAGGAAGTCAATGAAACTGGACTTGCTCCTGCGTGAGCGAGTCGAACATTGGCCGTTCGCGTCGCGGAATTCTCTTGTCGCGCGACGAAGCGCTTGACGCAGGTGAACGTCGTCGTATCAGCTTTACCGCTTCAACCGGAAAGCAGGTTCACAAGGGCTCGAGCCAGCGAGTTCTGAATGATGGCTGCGCGACAACTCCGTTCAAATGAACTTACAGGATGCGGACGACTCCTCGCCGGCACGTGTAGTCGACCTGCGTCAGGTTGATCAGCGCGAATGTTTCGCCCATCTCTTCCTGTTCCCGCTTTGCACGAAAGCGCTGTGACATGTTCGGCGCTGAGCCGATATTTTGAGATGCGTTGGATCAACGTGGTGAGCGATGCGGATTGCACGCGCGTCTGTCTTGTCGATGGACTTGCAGAAAGCAAAAAGCCCAGTCGCAAGGACTGGGCTTTTTGCTTGAATCTTGATGGTGCCGGAAAGAGGAATCGAACCCCCGACCTTCGCATTACGAATGCGCTGCTCTACCGTCTGAGCTATTCCGGCATCAGGAGAAACGAGATTATAGGGACTTCTTCAGCAGCTTGGCAAGCCCCCTAACTCATTTTTTTATTTCGAGATGGTAGCGTGTGACGCGATCGACCTCGTTCTTCGAGCCGAGGAATACCGCTACGCGCTCGTGCAGGCTTTTCGGCTGAATGTCCAGAATGCGTTTTTCGCCGTTGGTCGCCGCGCCGCCCGCCTGCTCGACGATGAACGCCATCGGGTTCGCTTCGTACATCAGGCGCAGCTTGCCCGGCTTGTCCGGCGTGCGCTTGTCAGCGGGGTACATGAAGATGCCGCCACGACTCAGGATACGGTGCACGTCCGCGACCATCGACGCGATCCAGCGCATGTTGAAATCGCTCTGGCGTGAACCATCCTTGCCGGCCTTCAATTCGCCGATGTATTGCTCGACCGGCGGATACCAGTGTCGCTCGTTCGACGCGTTGATCGCATACTCGCGCGTTTCGACGGGAATGCGCATGTCGCTTTGCGTGAGCACCCACGATCCAAGCTCGCGGTCGAGCGTGAAGCAGTTCACGCCATTGCCCGTGGTCAGCACGAGCACGGTTTGCGGACCGTACACCGCATAACCCGCGGCGACCTGTTGCGTGCCCGGTTGCAGGAACGACTGCTCGGTGGGCTGCTGGCCGTCCGGGCAACGCAGCACCGAGAAGATCGTGCCGATCGACACATTGACGTCGATGTTCGACGAGCCGTCGAGCGGATCGAACACCAGCAGATATTCGCCCTTCGGATAGTTGGCCGGAATAGGGAAGAACTGTTCCATTTCCTCGGACGCCATGCCGGCCAGGTTGCCGCCCCATTCATTCGCTTCGAGCAGGATTTCGTTCGACAGGATGTCAAGCTTCTTCTGCACTTCGCCCTGCACGTTCTCGCTGCCCGCGGTGCCGAGCGCATCGCCGAGCGCGCCTTTGCTGACGTGGTAGCTGATCGCCTTGCATGCACGCGCGACGACTTCGATCAAAAGGCGCAGGTCGGCTGGCAGGTTATTGGTCTCGCGCTGCTGCTCGATCAGGTACTTCGTGAGAGTGGTACGACGTTGCAAAGCCATTGCTGTACTCCGGGAAGGCTAGAGGAATATCCCGATTTTACCCGCTCGGTGTGTCTGCTCTGTGCTTTTAAGCGCGAAGAGCGCGCGTTGATGCGGCCGGCGCTGTGCGGCGCGGGCGTCATCAGGCTTTGCGGCGTGCTTTGCCGGCGGTGCGGCTGCCCCTCACGCTGACCGCGAGCGCTGCTGCGCGGGCATGCTCGGCCGACACTTTCGGCATTTTCGGGCGATTCGCCCGGGGCATCGGTTCGATCTCCCGTTCGATCTGCTCGCCGGCTGCCGCGGTGGCGATGCGCAGGTCATAGGCGATCTGCAGGTTGAGCCAGAATTGCGCGCTCGCGCCGAAATAGCGCTCGAGCCGCAGCGCGGTGTCGGCCGAAATGGCGCGCTTGCCGCGTACGACGTCGTTGATGCGCGGCGCCGGCACGCGCAGCGCAAGCGCGAGCGCGTTGACGGACATGCCGAGCGGTTCGAGGAACTCGCTGCGCAGAATCTCGCCCGGATGGATCCCGGGGATGGTGTCGCCGGTATCGATGCCCGAGAAATCGATGCTCTTCAGCGCGGAGCGTTTGATGACCATGCCGGTCTCCCAATAATCTGTGATAGTCGACAATCTCGACATTCAGAGCCTCCTCGGCGACGAAGCGGAAACAGATGCGCCATCGCGCATTGATGCGGATGCTCCACTGCCCGCTGCGCTGGTCTTGCAAGGCCTCGAGCCGGTTACTGGGCGGCGCGCGCAGACTCATGATGGAGTCTGCGCATCGATCATCAGCAGCCTGCGGCGTGCGAGCGTCTGGACGTGACGCGGCATGAGTGCACGAACTTGCCTTGAAAGATTCTCGCAGTAGTTTTGTCGCCGAATGTCGTGATCATAGGGAACATATAACGCATTGCGTTAACCGCAAACCGTTAAGAGAATGCGTTTGCTTTCGCCCCGCCGGCGTCAGACAAACAGTCGTCCAGATGGCTAACGCCTACTTCGCCAAGTACGGACGCCGGCGCAAACTCAGGACGAAAAAAAGCCGGCAACGCGTGCCGGCTTGTCGAAGCGAGTGCGGCTGTCAGGCGGCGATCAGGCCAAGGCTTTTTCCACGATCTCGCGCACGTCGCGCGACTTCACCTGTGACGCCACTTTCTCCAGCGCCGCGCGCATGCCTTCGCGCAGCGCCGGCGTGAAGCGGCGCCACAATTCGAGCGAGCGGGCGAGGCGGGCGGCCACTTGCGGATTGATCGCATCGAGCGCGATCACCTGCTCGGCCCAGAACGCGTAGCCCGAGCCGTCTTCGGCGTGGAATTGGGCGGGGTTCGCCGCACAGAAGCTGAAGATCAGCGAACGCGCGCGGTTCGGATTTTTCAGATTGAAGGCCGGATGCGTCATCAGCTTGCGCACGATGTCGATCACCGGACGTTGCGCGCTGCCGCGCTGCGTGGCCTGCAAGGCGAACCATTTGTCGATGACGAGCGGCTCCTTTTCGAAGCGCCGGTAGAAGTCGTCGAGCGCCTGCTGCGCCTGAACGCTGCCGCCGTTGGCGGCAGCCGCGTTGAGCAGCGCAGAGAGTGCCGCCGCGCGGTCTGTCATGTTGTTCGCCGCGTCGTATTGCGCGGACGCGAGGCGCACCGCCTCGGTAGGATCGTCCAGCTCCGCGAGATACGACAGTGCGAGATTCTTCAGCGCGCGATGGCCGCCCGCCTCGGGCGTCGCCTCGTAGGCGCCCGGCGTGCGATGCTGCTCATACACCTTGAGCCAGTCGTTTTTGAGCGCATTGGCGAGACGCTTGCGCACGAACTGCCGGGCGGCATGCACGGCCGCCGGATTCGACTCGGCCATCTGCTCGGCCAGGTACGCTTCGGACGGCAGCATCAGCGCGAGTTCGCGGAACGCCGGCGACAGTGTTTCGTCGGTGAGCACGCGCGCAAACGCGGCGACCACCGAGTCCTCGAGTTGCAGCGGCACGCCCGAGGCCGCGCGGCCGGCGAGCGCCATCAGCTCGCGAGTGGCGAGCCGTTGGCCGGCTTCCCAACGGTTGAACGGATCGCTGTCGTGCGCGAGCAGGAACGCGAGCTGGTCCGCCGAGTAGTCGTATTCGACGATCACCGGCGCCGAGAAATTGCGCAGCAGCGACGGCAGCGGCTCCTGCGCGACGTCGACGAACGTGAAGGTCTGTTCGGTTTGCGTGAATTCGAGCACGCGCGTGGTGGCGGCCGACGCCTTCGCTTCGCCTTCCAGCTTGAGCGGCAAATCCGTGCCGTCCTTGCCGATCAGGCCGATCGCAAACGGAATCAGCAGCGGTCCTTTTTGCGTTTCGCGCGCGGCCGCCTGAGCGTCGCCGTAACCTTGGCGCAGCGTCACGCTGTAGCGCCGCTGCACGGCGTCGTACTGGGCGCGCACGGATACTCGGGGGGTGCCGGCCTGGCTGTACCAGCGCTCGAACTGCGCGAGGTCGCGGCCGTTCGCGTCGGCGAGCGCGTGGCGGAAGTCGTCGCAGGTCACGGCCTGGCCGTCATGGCGCTTGAAGTACAGGTCCATGCCCTTGCGGAAGCCGTCACGGCCGAACAGCGTCTGATACATCCGCACGACTTCCGAGCCTTTCTCGTAGACGGTCATCGTGTAGAAGTTGTTGATTTCGACGTAGCTTTCCGGACGCACCGGATGTGCCATCGGACCCGCGTCCTCGGCAAACTGCATCTGGCGCAGCACGCGCACGTCCTCAATGCGCTTGGTCGCGCGCGCGGCTTCGTGCGTCGCGCCGCCGGCCATGTCGGCCGAGAATTCCTGATCGCGGAACACCGTCAGGCCTTCCTTCAGGCTCAGCTGGAACCAGTCGCGGCAGGTCACGCGGTTGCCGGTCCAGTTGTGGAAGTACTCGTGGCCGACCACCGCCTCGATGTTCGCGAAGTCGGTGTCGGTTGCCGTTTCGGGGTTCGCCAGCACGTACTTCGTGTTGAAGATGTTGAGCCCCTTGTTCTCCATCGCGCCCATGTTGAAGTCGCTCACCGCGACGATCATGAAGCGGTCCAGATCAAGTTCGAGCCCGAAGCGTTCTTCGTCCCAGCGGATCGAATGGATCAGCGAATCCATGGCGTGACGGGTCTTGTCCAGATCGTGCGGCTCGACCCACACCTGCAGCAGCTTTTCCTTGCCCGAGCCGCTCTTCACGCGTTCTTCGAGTGCGACCAGCTTGCCCGCGACCAGCGCGAACAGATAGCTAGGTTTCCTGAACGGATCTTCCCAGCGCGCGAAATGGCGGCCGTCCGGCAACTCGCCTTCTTCGAGCAGATTGCCATTCGATAGCAATACCGGATAGTCGGCCTGGCTCGCGCGCAGCGTGACCGTGAAGGTCGCCATCACATCCGGGCGGTCGAGGAAATAGGTGATGCGGCGAAAGCCTTCGGCCTCGCACTGCGTGAAGAAGTTGCCGCCCGATACATAGAGGCCCGACAGCGTGGTGTTCGCGGCCGGATTGCAGATGCTGGTGAGCGTCAGTTCGAAGCTGTCCGGCACGTTGTCGAGCAGCAGTCCGTGCTCGTGCGCATGCGCGTTGGCGAACGGCTGGCCGTCGATTTGCGCGCCGACGAACTCCAGTTGCTCGCCCATCAGTTCGAGATGCGCGGCGCGGGACGCCTCCGGGTTGCGGCGCACGCGCATCGTATTCCTGACGATCGTGCGTTCGGGGACCAGATCGAACTCCAGCGCGACGGTGTCGATCAGGAAGGCGGGCGGCGCGTAATCGGCGCGGCGGATCACATTGGGCGTTGCGGTATCGGCCATGGCGTTCTGTAGTGTTGGTACTCGAGCGGTCAGGCGCGCGAAGGGCACGCAAGCCGGGCTGGTCGGGCCATTGTACAAAGCCTCGGGCAATCGTGCGGAGCGAACTTTTTACCGGCTCGCGGGGTCAGCGTCTTATCGGGCACCCGCGCGTGAAAAAGCCGCGTGCACGTTCGACGCAGCCGGTCATCACTGGCGATAATGGGCAATTCAAAGGCCTCACGAGGTAGACCATGAATATCGATCGATGGACCCGCCGCGCCACGCTGCTGTTGGCCGTGCTGGCGGTGCTCCTGTCCGGCTGCACGACCTACGTGACGACTCAGGTCACGGCATTCTCCGACTGGAGCGGCAGCGACGCCACCCGCACCTTCGCGTTCACGCGGGCGCCGGATCAGCAGAGCAATCTCGAACTCGCCACCTACGAGCGCATGGTCGCCAGCGAACTCGCGGCGCACGCGTTCCGTGAAGTCGACGGCGCACAAGCGCGCTATCTGGTCGGACTCTCGTACGGCATCCGCTCGGACATGGTGACGGTTGCTGAACCGGTGTACTACAACCCGTGGCCGTCGCCGTACTGGGGCCGCCCGTTCGATCCGTGGGGACCGTGGGGTCCGTATCCGGCCACATATGTGAACCAGACCTATCCGATTTTCACGCATCTGCTGGGCATACGGATCACCGAGCGCGCGACCGGCAAGGAGGTCTACAACGTGACGGCCCGCAACTCGGGCGGCGAGTCGTCGCTGGTGAGGGCGATGCCGTATCTGGCGCGCAGCGCGCTGGCCGATTTCCCGCTCGGCAATGGCGCTGTGCATACGGTGAAGATTCCGCGCGGCCAAGGCGGCGGCCCGGCGAACGAAGTGGTCGCGAACGGCGGCGCGCCGGCCGCGGTGCCGGCTCCGGCGTCGGGCGCCAAGGCGGCGGAGTAGGTGACGGGCAGCGTGGCGCAGGTTGAAGCGCAAAAAGAGCGGCCCGGCGGGTTATCCCTGCCGGGCCGTTCTGTTTGTGCAGTCGTGAGAAGCAAAACGTCTCACGCGATCTGGAGTTTTACAGGCTGGCCGATGCAGCGAAGCGCAACGCTAGTGCGACGCACCCGAGCGCGCAGTGCCGCCCGAAGACCGCACAGACGTCGCCCGAGCGCCGCCTCAACGCCGACGCCAAACAACGCCATCGCCCCCAGCACCACGAACAGCACTGCCGCGATGCCGTGCACGAGCCCGGTCGGCAGGCGGTGGGCGAAGCGGTCGCCGAGCAGGATCGCCGGCACGTTGGCGATCATCATGCCGAGCGTGGTGCCTGCCACCACGCCGAAGAAATCGTGAAAGCGCGCGGCGAGAGCGACCGTCGCAATCTGCGTCTTGTCGCCCATTTCCGCGATGAAGAACGCCACCACGGTCGCGCCGAAGACACCGAAGTGCGTGCGGTTCGTGTTGGCTTCGTCCTCGTCGAGCTTGTCCGGCACAAGGATCCACAGGCCCATCGCGATGAACGAGGCGGCCAGCGCCCAGCGCATGATGGTTGGCGTCACCAGCGAGCCGAGCCAGGCACCGAGCGCACCCGCACCCGCGTGATTGATGAGGGTCGCGGGTTAGCACGCCGAGAATGATCGGTACGGGTTTGCGGTAGCGGGCCGCGAGCACGAGCGAGAGCAGTTGTGTCTTGTCGCCGATTTCGGCGAGCGCGACCGCTCCGGTCGAAATGAGAAAAGCGTGATTCACGATTGTGGGGTTTTTCGGGCCGAGATGTGAACGAGCGACGACCCACGACCCACGACCCACGACACGCCGGGCCCTGTTGCGGCGCGTCTGGATCATCGGTCTCGCCAGGCCAGAGGCTACGGCTGCCATGGCCATGCAGGCCAAGTCTGTTGACAGGCGCCCCCGCGAACCGCACGTTCGACGCACCGGGTACAGCGGTGCGGACATGGCGCGGGGCGGCTACTCCCCAATGAGCGACGGAGTACAGCAGGCAGGGATGTGTCTGATTGCGCGAGCGGGCTGCGCGGCGGCCGCGGCGTTTGCTCAGGCGGATCGGCGATGAGCGGGTTGAGCCCGGGATGTTTATCGCATACCAGGCCCGCCATAACGCTTGGCCTGTGTGCAAATGTTCGGATCTGAAACACCTCTGAAGAAAGTCGAATGAAAGTATTCGCGCAGATCGCGCGTTTTCGACCGGGCCGCCGGCTCGAACCGAAACATACCGGAAGGGACTTTCAGCGGGATCGCGGCGCGGAGCGCAAATGTCGATCCGGCGGTTCGGCGCGGTTCAGCCACCTGTCGCACCGGCGATACGGATACAGATGGATACGTCTTTTGTGGCTGATTTAATCCAGAATATTCAGTATGATTCCGGCGACCAGGAGCGCCTCGGACGATTCATCTGACTAAACGTCACAGGCCTCTAACAATTAGGGCCAAGTGCCGTTAATGCGCGACCCTATAAGAAAATTGCCCACCGGCTGGAGATCGCCGATCCGCGCGGCGCGTGCAGGCCGTGACGATTTGTGTTCCGTCTGGCGCCTGAGCCTCTCCCCCGTTTGAACGCGCAAGCACCGATATGCCCGATCTGCACTGGACCATTCCGGTCGGTCGCTGGTCTAGCTGGCCGGCCACCGCATCTGCCGCACCCGATATTGGCTTTATCGAGCCGATCGTGCGGCGTCGTCTGAGCACGCTGTCGAAAGTCGCGCTGAAGGTCGCGCACGACTGCGTCGCGCAGGACGCGGTGCGGGTGGTGTTCGCGTCGCGGCATGGCGAATTGCGCCGCACCACCGACATCCTGCGCAGCATCAGCGCTGGCGAACCGGTTTCGCCGACCGCCTTCAGCCTGTCGGTGCTGAACGCCATGACCGGTGTGTTCGGTATCGCGCGCGGCGACCGCTCGGCGGCCAGCGCGATTTCGGCCGGCGCGCAAACACTCGGCTACGCGCTGCTGGAAGCGCACGCGCAATACGCGACGCAGTCCGACTCGCCGGTCTTGCTGGTGTACGCCGACGAACCGGCCGACGCCGCCTACGGCACGATCGAAGACGAAGTGCAGGGCGGCGCGCTCGCCATTCTGCTCGACAGCGAGGCGGCGACCGGGCATATGGTGTGCTCCCTGTCACGCGCCGCCGGTGATCAGACGTCCGGGCGGCTCGGCGGCGTAAGCGAAGCCGGCGCAACCGAACCCGGCGAAACCGGCATCGACCCGGGCGCGGGCGCAAGCACCGGCATCGCTCCAACCCCCGCGCCCGCGTCCTTCGCGACCCAAAGCCAGGCGTTGCTGCACTGCCTCGAAACCGGCCAGCCTGCATGCTGGCAGCGCGCCGGCATCATCTGGCACTGGAGTTGGCATGACCGCGCGGCTTGATTATCTGTGGCGTTTTTGCGCGACCGGCGTGGCCTTCGTGATATTCGGCGTGTGCGGCATGCTGTTTTCCGTGCTGGTGTTTCCGCTCGCATGGCTGTGGCCGCATCGCGTGTCGCGGCAGCGGGCGGTGAGCGGCGTGATCCACTGGTTTTTCCGCGCGCTGATCGCTGCGTTGCGGCGCATCGGCGTGATGGCACTCGACGTGTCGGGATCGGACGCGCTGCGCGCCGGCGGCCCGGCGATCGTGGTCGCGAATCACCCGACCTACCTCGACGTGATGGTGCTGCTGTCGCTCACGCCGCGCGCCTGCTGCGTCGTGAAGAACGCGCACTGGCGCAACCCGTGTTTCTGGGGGATCGTGCGCGCGGCGGAATACGTCAGCAACGCGGACCCCACCGAATTGATCGAAGCGGGCGCACGGCAACTCGCGGCCGGCTACACGATGATTATTTTTCCCGAAGGCACGCGCAGTCCCGCGCCGAACCGGCTGCACGCATTTTCGCGCGGCTTCGCGCACATGGCGCTGAAGGTCGGCGCGCCGATCGTGCCGGTGCTGATGGATTGCGATCCGCCCGCGTTCACCCGGCAGATGCGCTGGTACGACGTGCCCGCGCGCGCGTTCCGGATGCGCGTGAACGTGCTCGATCCGCTCGGCGTCGAGCAGTTCGCGGCCCATGACACGGCACCGGCTCTGGCGGCGCGCAGCGTGACGAGCGCCGTCGAAGCCCACATTACCCGGCACCTGTTCGATTATGGATTCTTTAAAACTGGAAATTAAACAGCTTCTGATCGAAGCGCTCGATCTGGAAGACCTGAGCCCGGCCGATATCGACGACGATGCCCCGCTGTTCGACACCGACGGCATCGGTCTCGATTCGATCGACGCGCTCGAAATCGGCATCGTACTGCGCAAACAATACCAACTGACCATCGCGGCCAACGACGAACGCACGCGCGAACATTTTCGCTCGATCAGCACGCTAGCGGCGCTGGTCGAGAGTCAGCGCGAAGCGGCGCACGCTGCGAACGAAACCGCAAAGAAGGGGGAGTAAACCGTGTCCGACGCAGAGATTCTTGAACGCATCCGCGCGATCTTCAAAGAGAACTTCGCCATCGAGCCCGAACGGGTGACGCCCGACGCGCATCTGTTCGAAGACCTCGATCTCGACAGCATCGACGCCGTCGACCTCGCGATCAAACTGCAGGAAATGACCGGCCGCCGCATCAAGCCGGAAGAATTCAAATCGGTGCGCACCGTCGGCGACGTGATCGCTGCGGTCGAATCCCTGCTGGCGGCCCAAGGCTGATGCCGCTCGCGCGCTCGCGGGTGGCAGCGGCGCCGCCGGACGCTGCCGTGGCGACGCCCGGCACTGAGCGCCATTGGGGCAAGACCGTCGTGCAGGTGCTGTTGAAGCTCGCGTATCCCGCGCTGATTCTGTGCGCGTGGCGCTGGGACGAGCCGCGCCTCGTCGGCGGCATGCTGTTGGCGATTCTGTGGCTGCAGCGCTGGGCCGGCAGCGGCCCGGTCGCCGCTTCGCTGCGGCGTCTGTCGGCGCTCGACTGGAGCGTGGTCGGCTTGCTGAGTGTCGCGTCGGCGGCGATCGTCGTCACCGATAGCGAACTGCTGCTGCGCCTCTACCCGTCGCTCGTCAATCTCGGTTTGCTGATCGCGTTCGGTGCGACGCTCGTGCGCGGCCCGTCGATGATCGAGAAATTCGCGCGCCTCGGCAATCCCGATCTGCCGCCCGCGGCGGTCCATCACACGCGGCGCGTGACGCAGGTGTGGTGTGCGTTCTTCGTGCTGAACGGCGCGTTCTCCGCCTACACGGCGCTGTACTGGAGCCGCGCGAGCTGGTCGTTGTATAACGGCGCAATTGCCTATGGACTGATCGGCGTGCTGCTCGTGGCCGAACTCATCTGGCGTTATCTGGTCGTGTTGCCGCGAGCCGCGCGTTCGGAGGCGGCATGATCGCGTTGCATGATCTGCTTTCGGCTTGCGGGGAAGCTTCGTGGAACACGCCGGTGTGCCGGGACGGCGGCGAGGTGCTCGATCGCGCGGCATTTCGCGCGCGCGTCGCGGCATGGATCGCACGGGTGCAAACGCAGGCCGCGCAACGCTACGCGTTGTGTATCGACGATCCGTTCGACTTCGCCTGTGCGTTGTTCGCGCTATTCGCGTGCGGCAAGGAACCGGTGATTCCGGCCAACGCGACGCCCGGCTATCTCGCTGATCTCGCCGACGCCTACGATGCCATGCTGAGCGATGCGGATCTGCCGCCGTTCGCGCGGCAAGCGGGCGCAGACGCCAGCGCAACCGTCGGCACAGGACACTGCATCGACCCACAAGCTCCGCTGACGCTCTACACGTCCGGCAGCAGCGGCAGCCCCAAACCGATCCGCAAGACGCTCGCGCAGTTCGACGCCGAAGTGCACACGCTCGAGCAGCAGTGGGGCGCTTTGGTCGGCGACGCGACGATGCTTGCGAGCGTGCCGCATCATCACATCTACGGTTTGCTGTTTCGCGTGTTCTGGCCGCTGGCGGCCGGCCGCGCGTTCGACCGTGCGATCAGCGTCGAGCCGCTGCATTTGCAGAGCCGCATCGAGCAATGCGGTGCAACCGTGGTCGTCTCGACGCCCGCGCAGTTGTCGCGTTGGCCCGCGTTGCCCGGCTTCGCGTCGTTGCTGCCGGCCCCGCGCGCCTTCTTTTCGTCGGGCGGCCCGCTCGCGCTCGATGCCGCGCAGCCCTACGCCGCGGCTTACGGCGCTGCGCCGCTCGAAATCTACGGCAGCACGGAGACGGGCGGCATCGCGTGGCGGCGTCAGGATCGGACCGATGCGTGGCAACCGGTGAGCGGCATCGAAATTCGCCGCGATGAAGACGGCGCGTTGAACGTGCGCTCGCCGCATCTCGGTCACTCCGGCTGGCACCGCACCGACGATCAGATCGCCTGCGACGAGCACGGCCGCTTCCGTCTGCAGGGCCGGCTCGACCGTGTGCTGAAGCTGGACGGCAAACGCGTGTCGCTGCCCGAGCTGGAAGCGCGTCTCGCGCTGCATCCGTATGTCGCGCAAGCGGCGCTCGTGCCGCTGGCCGGCGCGTCGCGCGAACGCGTCGGCGCGCTGGTCGCACTGACCGAAGCGGGCAGCGTAGCCTTGCGCGACGAAGGCCGCGTGCTGCTCGCGCGAACCTTGCGCCGGCATCTCGCCGGTTATGTCGACGTGGTGGTGCTGCCGCGTCATTGGCGTTTCCGGCTGAGCTTGCCGTTCGACGCGCGCGGCAAGCTGCCGGTCAGCGCGGTGGCGGCCGCTTTCGGCGCGCGCGCCGAAGGTATCGAAGTGCTGGCCGAAGCGCTGACCCAGGCGCACAGCGGCGACACGCTGCACTACGAACTGCGCGTGCCGCCCACGCTCGTGCATTTCGCCGGCCATTTCCCGGGGCTGCCAATTCTGCCCGGCGTGGTTCAGGTCGACTGGGCGGTTCGCCTTGCCGCCGATCATCTGCCGGCCGTGCGTGCGGTGGCGTCGATCGATCGGCTCAAGTTCATGGCGCCGGTTTCGCCGGGCGCGGTGCTCAAGCTCACGCTGGCCCACGACGCCGCACGCCGGCGCGTGCAGTTCGCGTACCGGCTGGACGGCCGTGAATGCGCGTCGGGCGTGATCGTCTATCGGGAGCCCGGGTGATGAAGTTCGCTCCCTGCGTCGTCATTCCGATTTACAACCACAAGGACGCGATCGGCGCGAGCGTCGCGCATCTCGCGGTGCATCGCCTGCCGATCTTCGTCGTCGACGACGGCAGCGACGACGCGACCCAGCAGGTGCTCGCCGCGCTCGCGCAACAGTACGCAGGGCAACTCGCGCTGTTGCGGCTGCCTGTCAACGGCGGCAAGGGCGCGGCGGTGATGGCGGGGCTGCGCGCCGCGCGCGAGGCAGGGTACACCCACGCATTGCAGATCGACGCCGACGGCCAGCACGATGCGACCGACGTGCCGCGTTTCATCGACGCCGCGCGCGCCGAGCCTCGCGCGGTGATTCTCGGCCGCCCGGTCTACGACGAGAGCGTGCCGAAAGCGCGCCTCTATGGCCGCTATCTGACGCACGTGTGGGTGTGGATCGAAACGCTGTCGCTGACGATCCGCGACTCGATGTGCGGCTTCCGTCTCTATCCGCTGGCGCTCGCATGCGAGCTGATCGACAGTGTGCCGTTGCCCACGCGCATGGACTTCGACATCGAGATCCTCGTGCGCCTGCATTGGCGGCGCGCGGCGTTCCGATCGATTCCGACGCGCGTCACCTATGCCGCCGACGGCGTGTCGCATTTCGACGTGCTGTGGGACAACGTGCGCATCAGCCGCAGCCACACGCGGCTCGTGTTCGGCATGCTGTGGCGTCTGCCGATGCTGCTTGCGCACAAGCTGATGCCGCGCCGCGCCGCGCCCCTGGATGCGCCGAGCGAAGCACAACAACGCGATGAACCGGATGACGAGGCCTGGTGGCGGATCGCCGAACGCGGCAGCCACCTCGGCATGGCCTTGCTCGCGCTCAGTTGCAAGCTGTTCGGCCGCCGTTTCACCGGGCTCTGGCTGCATCCGGTCGTCGCGTACTTCCTGCTGACGGGACGCGCCGCGCGCGAGGCGTCGGGCACTTACTTCAGGCATCTCGGCGCGGCCGCGCCGCAAGACGAAACGCCGCGCCCGGGCTGGTTGTCCGCGTATCGCCACATGCTGGCGTTCGCGCAGTCGGGTTTCGACAAACTCGCCGCGTGGTCCGGCCGCTTCGATGACTCGGACGTGACGTTCGAAGATCGTTCGGCGTTCGAAGCATTGGTGGCGAGCGGCAAGGGCGCACTCGTCATCGGCGCGCATCTCGGCAACCTGGAGATGACCCGCGCGCTCGCCGCACACGGTGCTCACGCGAAGGTCACCGCCGTGGTCTACACGGAGCACGCGCGCCGCTTCAATAGCGTGCTGGCGTCGGCCAATAGCGAGTTCTCGCGGCATCTGCTCGAAGTCCGCGACTTCGGTCCCGAGACCGCGATGCTGATGCAGCAGCGCGTCGATGCCGGCGAGCTGCTGGTGATCGTCGGCGACCGCGTGCCCGCGCACGAAGCGGGCCGTACCACCGATGCGCGGTTTCTCGGCGCGAGCGCGCCGTTCGCGCAAGGTCCGTATGTGCTCGCGCACGCGCTCGGCTGCCCGGTCTACCTGTTCTTTTGCCTGAAAGAGCACGACGGTTATCGTCTGTATTTCGAGCCGTTCGCCGAACGCATCGAATTGCCGCGCCGCGAACGCGCGCAGCATCTCGCCACGTGGGCGCAGCGTTACGCGGCACGTCTCGAACATTATTGCCGCAAGGCTCCCTATCAATGGTTCAACTTCTTCGATTTCTGGGCCAGCCCCAAGCGAGGCGCGAATGGCCGAACATGATCTGAGCGAAGCCGGCACGAACACGCAAGCCGGGGTGAATCGACCCGCCGCGGCGGTCGTGATCGGCGCGCGCCAACTGACGATCGAAGAGGTCGTCGCGATAGCGCGGCAGCGCGCACCGGTCGCGCTAAGCGCGGACCCGGCATGGCGCGCGCGTATCCAGCGCGGCGCGGATTTTCTGCGCCGCCATCTGGCCGCGGGCGCGACCGTCTACGGCGTGAACACCGGTTACGGCGACGCCTGCGTGGTCGACGTGCCGATGGAACTGGTCGAAGCGTTGCCGCTGCAACTGATGCGTTATCACGGCTGCGGTATGGGCCAGTATCTCGACGACGCACAAACGCTCGCGGTGATCGCCGCGCGCCTGAACTCGCTCGCGTATGGTTTTTCCGGCGTGCGTCCGGTGTTGCTCGAACGCCTTGCCGATCTGATCAATCATCGCGTGTTGCCGCGCATTCCGGCCGAAGGCTCGGTTGGCGCGAGCGGCGATCTGACGCCGCTGTCGTATGTGGCGGCGGCACTTGCCGGCGAACGCGACGTGCAGTTCGACGGCGCGCTGCGCGATGCGCGTGACGTATGGACCGAACTCGGCCTCGCGCCGCTCACGCTCGCACCGAAAGAAGGCCTCGCGCTGATGAACGGCACGGCGGTGATGACAGGCCTCGCCTGTCTCGCGTTTGTCCGCGCGAATCATCTGACGCGGCTCGTCGCGCGTTTGACGGCGCTCTCGACCGTCGCGCTCGACGGCCGCGCCGCGCATTTCGACGCGACGCTGTTCGAGGTGAAGCCGCACGCGGGCCAGGCCGAAGCAGCCGCATGGATTCGCGACGATCTGAGGGGCCGCGACGATACGCCGGGGCATCGTCTGCAGGACCGGTATTCGATTCGTTGCGCGCCGCACGTGATCGGCGTCGCGCGTGATGCGCTGACGTGGGTGCGCCGCGACGTCGAGAACGAATTGAACAGCGCCAACGACAATCCGCTGATCGATCCCGACAACGGGCGCGTGCTGCACGGCGGTAACTTCTACGGCGGGCATATCGCGTTCGCGATGGATGCGCTGAAGGTCGCGCTCGCGAATCTCGCCGATCTGATGGACCGGCAACTCGCGCTGCTGGTCGACGTGAATTTCAACAACGGCTTGCCGCGCAATCTGTCGGGCGCCGAGGCCGCGCGCGCCGCGATCAATCACGGCTTCAAGGCCGTGCAGATTTCGTCGTCGGCATGGACTGCGGAAGCGTTGAAGAACACGATGCCCGCGAGCGTCTTTTCGCGCTCGACCGAGTCGCACAATCAGGACAAGGTCAGCATGGGCACGATCGCCGCACGCGACTGTTTACGCGTGCTGGAGTTGACTGAACAGGTGGCCGCCGCGCATACGCTCGCGACGGTGCAGGCCGCGCGGCTGCGGTTGCGGATCGACGGCGCGACGCCGGTGCCTGCGCCGCTGCGGCGGTTTATCGACGAGGTGGGCGCGGTGTCGCCGTTCGTCGCCGAGGACCGGGCGCTGGAGAGCGAGCTGCGCGCATTGACCGCGCGCATCGCCGCCTGCGAGCTGCTCGACGACTATCGTCAGGGAGCGAATGCATGAGCGCAACGCCGAAAGTGCTGAGCGCGAGCGCGACGGTCGAAGTGGCGTTTCACGACGTCGACGCGATGAACGTGTGCTGGCACGGCAACTATCTGAAGTACTTCGAGATCGGCCGTGCAGCGCTGCTGCGCGCGTTCGACTACGACTACCGCGAGATGCAGGCGTCGGGCTATCTGTGGCCGATCGTCGAGGCGCATCTGAAGTACGTGCGCCCGGCCGTCTACGGTCAGAAGCTCGATGTGCGCACGCAACTGCTCGAACACGAAAATCGTCTGAAAATAGGCTATGAAATCGTCGATTGCGAATCCGGCACGCGACTGACGAAGGGCTATACGATCCAGGTCGCGGTCGATGCCGCGACCCAGGAGTTGCAGTTCGTCTCGCCACCGGTCGTGTTCGACAAGCTGGAGCGAGTATGGGGACGATGACATTGCGTGCGCTGATGGTGAGCGCGGTGAGCATGTCGAGCCTGATCGGCGTGGTTGGCGTGACGGCATGGCCGGCACCAGCCGTGAGCGCAACGGCGGCAACGGCGGCAGCCACCGCACCCGCCGGCAACCCCGCGCTCGTTTCGCAGATCGCCGCGCACCTCGCCCAGGCCAAGGGGGTGCGCGCGCAGTTCACGCAGACGCAGACACTGGCCGCAATGAAACAGCCGCTCGTCAGCAACGGCTCGCTGCTGTTCCTGCGCGAGCGCGGCGTGCTCTGGCAGATCGACACGCCGTATAAGGCCGCCTATGTGATCACCGACGCGGGCGTCGTGCAGATCGACGCCACCGGTCGGCGTGTGAACGCCCACGGCGCGCAAGGCACGCGCGGCGTCGCGCAGGTCTCGAAGATGATGCGCGCGATGCTCGGCGGTGACCTGTCGGCGCTGTACTCGCAATTCGACGTGCAGGCCGAAGGCAGCGCCGCGCAATGGCGCATGCAGCTGACGCCGAATCAGCCGCAGATCGCGCAATCGATCAAGCGTCTGGAGATGGAGGGCGGCGACTATCTGCAAAGCTTGCGCATCACGCTGGCAAACGGCGATGTGACGAAGCTAGAGTTCACCAGGAGTACGGCGGTGAGCGAACCGACGGCGGCTGAAGGTAGCCTGCTCGGAGCGCCGTAATGAATATACGGGACGTGCGACACATGCCGCAACAGCGGTCCGCGAAACGGACGTGGGGCGTGCGCGCCGCGTGGCTGCTGCTCGCGCTGATCGCGGCGCTGTATTGCGCGTGGCGCTTCGCGGGGCCGTCGCCGTTGCAGACCAATCTGCTCGCGCTTCTGCCCGCCACCGAGGCGGACCCGGTCGCCGAAAAAGCGCTCGACACGCTGGCGAGCGCGCTCGGCGACCGCACGGTGCTCCTCGTCACGAGCAACGACGACGCGCACGCGAAAGCGGCGGCGAGGCAGCTTGGCGCGGCGTTGCAAAAGAGCGGGGCGTTCGGCTCGGTGACGGCGGAGTTGCCGCCGTTCGATCTCGCGCAGATTGCTGCGTTGTACATGCCCTATCGCTTTGGCTTGTTGACGCCGGCCGATCGCGCGGCGCTGGCTGGAGGGGCGGCCTCAGAAAATGCAGCACTCGCAGCCAACTCGACCCTGCGCGACACCCTCGCCCAACGCATCTACAGCCCATTACACGGCGGCCTGACCACGTCGCTCGCCGACGATCCGTTCGGCTGGCTCGAACGCTGGCTTGGCGGCCTGCCGCTCGCGACGTCGAACCTCGACATCGAAGACAACCTGCTGGTGGCGCATCGCGGGGCCGCGACCAGCGTGCTGATCGTCGCGACATTGCCGGGCTCCGCGTACGAAACCCAAACGCAGCGCGCGGTGCACGCGGCGCTCGTCCAGGGCGAAAGCGCGTTGCGGCAGACGTTCCCCGATGTGTCGGTAGCGCGCACCGGGGCGGTGTTCTACGCGGAGTCGGCGCGCAGCGCGTCCGAGCGCGAAGTGCATCTGATCGGCGTCGCGTCGCTGTGCGGGATCTCGCTGCTGATGATGTGGGTATTCCGCTCGCCGCGTCTGTTGCTGCTCGGCTTCGTGTCGACGGCGCTCGGCATAGTCTGCGCGCTCGCGGCCACGCTGCTGGTCTTCGGCCAGCTACATCTGCTGACGCTGGTGTTCGGCGCGAGCCTGATCGGCGAGGCCGTCGATTATTCGATCCAGTACTTCGTCGTGTATCTCGGCGCGCAGCGCGACTGGGACGCACGGCGCGGCGCGCGCACGGTGCGGCCCGCGCTGACGGTCGCGTTGCTGACGAGCCTGCTCGGCTACGCGATCCTGCTGTGGGTGCCGTTCCCCGCGCTCAAGCAGATCGCGTGCTTCGCGATGGTCGGCATCGCGACCGCGTTCGCGTCCGTGCTGTCGCTGTTGCCCACGCTGTTGACCCGCGCGCCGAAGCGCAGCCCGCAACGCGTGTTCGCGGGTGCCGCACGCTTGCTGACGCTCTGGCATCGCGCGATGGGCGGACGGCGCGCATGGGGCGTGGCGGTGTTGTTGCTGATCGCCGCGATTCCCGGCTGGCTGCGCCTGACCAGCGACGATGATATCCATCTGCTGATCCAGCGCGACCCGTCGCTCGTCGCGCAGGAGAACAAGGTGCGCGATGCGGTGGGCATCGATAACAGCGCGCAGTTTTTCGTCGTGCGCGGCGCGACGCCGGAAGTCGTGCTGCAACGCGCCGAAGCGTTGGGCGCGAAACTGGACGGCTTGAACGGTACGCCGAACCAGGTCGGCGGTTATCAGTCGGTGGCGCAATTCGTGCCGTCGGCACAGCGGCAGAACGACGACCGCGCGCTGCTCGCGCAGCATGTGTTCAACGATCCCGCTGCATTGCGCGCGACGCTGCTGCAAGCGGGCTTCAAGGACGAAGTCGCCGATGCGTGGCTCGCCGCTTACGCGAAGCGACAAGCGCCGCTCACCGTCGAGCGCTGGCTGGCCACGCCGTGGTCGCAACCGTACCGGCATTTGTGGCTCGGCGAAGTCGGCCCGGCCGCGAAAACCTATGCGGCCGTCGTGATCCCGCAAGGCGTGACGCCGCACAACGCGCCCGCACTGAACGCGCTCGCGCAAGGCGTGCCGGGCGTCGCGTTCGTCGACAAGGCCGCGAGCGTGTCGAAACTGTTCGGCGCGTATCGTGTCGACAGCGGCTGGTGGCTCGGCGGGGCGCTTGCACTCGTGCTCGTATTGCTGACCGTGCGATACGCGCCGAAGAAAGCCTCTTTCGGTAGCGCTTCGAATGAAGCCGCCTTGGGGCACACTCCGCAGAAAACCGTGTTGCAAAACGCCTCAGAGCAAGAGCTTTTATGGGCCGCGCGACCCGACGCTCGGCTCGCGCCCACGCAACGTGAAGCCTCTTCGGTGGACGCCCGGAGCAAGGCCTCTGCGTCCGACGCTTCGCAAACGGTCTCCCTGGCAGCCGGCCTGCGCGGCGGCATCGCCACCACGTTGCCGGTGGCGCTCGCAGTCGGCGTGACGCTCGCGGTGTTCGGCTACGCGGGCGTACCGCTCAACCTGTTCAACTGGCTCGCGTTGATGCTGGTGCTCGGCGTCGGCGCAAACTATGCGGTGTTCCTGCGCGAAGGCTGCCTGCGCGCGGACGCGGATCTCGGCGCGGTGTGGACCGGCGTGCTGCTGTCGGCGGCCACCACGCTGTTGTCGTTCGGCATGCTCGGCATGAGCGAGATGCCCGCGCTGAAGAGCTTCGGCGCGACGCTCGCGCTCGGCATCGCGGTCTCGGTGCTGCTCGCGCCGATCGGCATGCCATCGGAATCGAGGAGGGTGGCATGAAGGCGCCATCGGTTTATTTGCATGCGCTCGGCATGATCAACGCACTGGGCGGCAACATCGACGAGATCGTGCCGGCGCTCGCCGCGACGTGCGCACCTGGCATGGCGAACGTGCATACCGGCATCGGCGACGCGTTTGCCGGCAGCGTGCTTGCGCCGCTGGATCTTGCGCCGCCCGCTGCCCTCGTGCGGTACGACTGCCGCAACAACCGTCTGCTGCTGGCCGCACTCGCGCAGATCGCCCCCGCCATCGACGCCGCGCGCGAGCGTTACGGCGCTCACCGGATCGGCGTGGTGCTCGGCACCAGCACGTCGGGCATCGAGGCGGCCGAAGCCGCGTTCGTCTACCACGCGCAGGCGGGCCAGTTGCCCGAGAACTTCAACTACCGGCAGATGGAGATCGGCACCGCCGCGCCGTTCGCCGCCGCCGCGCTCGGTGTGCAAGGGCCGGCCTTCACGATTTCGACCGCGTGCACGTCGAGCGCGAAAGCCTTCGCGTCGGCGCGGCGTTTGCTGCAATTGCAACTGTGCGATGCGGTGGTGGTGGGCGGCGTCGATTCGCTCTGCGAATTGACCGTGCAGGGTTTCGCGTCGCTCGAATCGACCAGCGGCGTGCGCACTAATCCGATGAGCGTGAACCGTTGCGGGATCAACGTCGGCGAAGGCGCGGCCGTGTTTTTGATGAGCCGCGACGAAGCGGCCGTGCGTCTCGCGGGCCTCGGCGAATCGAGCGACGCGCATCATATTTCGTCGCCAGACCCGCAGGGCGCGGGTGCCGAGCTGGCGTTGCGCGAAGCGCTCGCCGATGCGGGCATCGGACCGTCCGCGCTCGACTATGTGAATCTGCACGCCACCGCCACGCGCAAGAACGACGAGATGGAAGCGAAGCTGATGGCGCGCGTGTTTCCCGACGGCGTCGCGACGAGCGGCACCAAGCCCTTGACCGGCCACCAGCTCGGCGCGGCGGGCGCCACCGAACTTGGCTTCGCGTGGCTCACGCTCGCACGCGACGACGTGCCACTGCCGCGTCACGTGTGGGACGGCGAGGCCGATCCCGCATTGCCGGCGCTCGACCTCGTGGAAAGCGAGCGCTTCCTGTCGCGCGGCGCAGGCGCTCAATACGTGATGAGCAATTCGTTTGCGTTTGGCGGCAGCAACGTCAGCCTGATCCTCGCACGGTGACGCGCATGACGGCCACGACGCCCACCTTCGCGCAACTCGCGCAGCACCCGATCGAAGCGATCATTCCGCATCGCGGCAGCATGTTGCTGATCGACGCCGTCGACACGTTCGCCGAGGAAACGCTGAGCGCGCGTGCCCGCGTGGACTCGCAGGCATGGTATGCCGACGCCGATGGCGCGATGCCCGCGTGGATCGGCATCGAACTGATGGCGCAGGCGATCGCCGCGCACGTCGCCTTGCTGGCGATGCGCGGCGGCGGCCACGCGCGGCCAGGCGTGCTGCTCGGCTCACGCAGCTACAAGGCGTGGCAGCCGACGTTCGCGGCCGGCGCGTGCCTTTCGATCCGCGTCCTCGAACTGTTGCGCAGCGAGGCGGGCCACGGCGCGTACGAATGCACGATCCATCACGGCGACGTGTGTTGCGCCGAGGCCGTCATCAAGGTTTTTCAACCGCCCGATTTCCAGTCATTCATCGAAGGGAGTTTCAGTTCATGAGCCGGCGTGTTCTCGTTACCGGCGCAAGCCGCGGCATTGGCCGCGCGATTGCGTACAAGTTGGCCGCCGACGGCTTCGCGGTCTCCGTGCATTGCCGCACGGGACGCAGCGAAGCCGACGCGGTTGCGACGGGCATCGCCGCGCAAGGCGGCACGGCGCGCGTGCTGCAGTTCGACGTGCGCGAGCGCGCCGCGTGCCGCGAGGTGCTCGAAGCGGACCTCGCCGCGCACGGACCGTATTACGGCATCGTATGCAGCGCGGGCGTGACGCGCGACGCCGCGTTTCCCGCGCTCACCGAGGAAGACTGGGACATCGTGATCGAGACCGGTCTCGACGCGTTCTACAACGTCGTCCATCCGCTCACCATGCCGATGGTGCGCGCGCGCAAGGGCGGGCGCATCGTCACGATCGCGTCGGTGTCCGGCGTGATGGGCAATCGCGGGCAGGTCAATTACAGCGCGGCGAAGGCCGGGCTGATCGGCGCGACCAAGGCGCTCGCGGTCGAACTGGCGACGCGCAACATCACCGTCAATTGCGTCGCGCCGGGGCTGATCGAAACCGGCATGCTCGAGCAGATGCCGCTCGAACAGGTCTTGAAGACAGTGCCGATGAACCGCGTCGGCCAGCCTGCCGAGGTCGCCTCGGTGGTCAGCTTCCTGATGTCGGATGCGGCTTCCTATGTGACGCGCCAGGTGATCGGCGTCAATGGCGGGATGGTGTGATGAAGCGCGTCGTCATTACCGGCATGGGCGGCGTTACCGCATTCGGCGATAGCTGGGACGTCATCGAAGCGCGCCTGAGAAGCGGTGAGAACGCGGTGCGGCGCATGGCCGAATGGGATTACTTCGAATCGCTGCATACGCGGCTCGCCTGTCCGCTGCCCGATTTCAACGTGCCGGCCCACTATCCGCGCAAGAAAACGCGCTCGATGGGGCCGGTGTCGATGTACTCGGTGCGCGCGAGCGAACTCGCGCTCGCCGATGCGGGGTTGGCGGACGACCCGAGCATCGCCGACGGCCGCATGGGTGTCGCGTATGGCTCGTCGTCGGGCTCGGTGCAGCCGATCCGCGCGTTCGGCGCGATGCTCGAAACCGGTTCGATGGGCAGCGTCACGTCGAACAGCTACGTGCAGATGATGCCGCACACCACGGCGGTCAACGTCAGCCTGTTCTGGGATCTGAAAGGGCGGATCATTCCGACTTCGTGCGCGTGCGCGTCGGGCAGCCAGGCGATCGGCTACGCCTTCGAGGCGATCCAGAGCGGCAAGCAGACGCTGATGCTCGCGGGCGGCGCGGAAGAACTGTCGGGCCCGGCGGTCGCGGTGTTCGACACGCTGTACGCGACCAGCACGCGCAACGACGAGCCGCATCTGACGCCGCGTCCTTTCGATGCCGCGCGCGACGGCCTCGTGGTCGGCGAAGGCGCGGTCACACTGGTGCTCGAAGAATACGAACACGCGGTGGCGCGCGGGGCGCGGATTCACGCGGAGATCGTCGGCTTCGGCTGCAATTCGGACGGCGCGCACATGACCCAGCCGACCGCCGACACCATGGGGCTCGCCATGCAGCTCGCGCTGCGCGACGCGCAACTGCCGCCTGAGGCGATCGCGTACGTGAACGCGCACGGTACCTCGACCGATCGCGGCGACATCGCCGAGAGCCATGCGACCGCGCAGACCTTCGGCGAGCGCATGCCGATCAGTTCGCTCAAGAGCTACGTCGGGCACACGCTCGGCGCGTGCGGCGCGCTCGAAGCGTGGTGGACCATCGAGATGATGAAGCGCAACTGGTATGCGCCGACCCTGAACCTCGACAACGTCGATCCGGCCTGCGCGCCGCTCGACTACATCGTCGGCACGGCGCGTGAGATCGATGCCGAACATGTGATGAGCAATAACTTTGCATTCGGCGGCATCAACACGTCACTGATTTTCAGGCGCGTTCGATGAGCGTCGCGCTGCAACGCGTGGTCGTCACGGGCATGGGGATCGTGTCGTGCATCGGCAATACGCTCGACGGCGTGTCCGCCGCGTTGCGCGCGGGCCGCTCGCGCATCGAACGGATCGACGCGTGGCGTGAGCGCGGGTTCGGCTCGCAGGTGGCGGGCGTCGCCTCGGTCGCGCACGAGCCGCCGTTCGAGCGCAAGCTCGAACGCTTCATGGGCGATACCGCGCGCTTCGCCTGCCACGCGGCGCGCCACGCGATCGACGACGCCGGGCTCGCGCCTGCTGCGTTGCGCTCGCCGCGCGCCGGGGCGGTGATCGGCTCGGGCGTCGGCACGATGGCGAGCTACGACGCCGCGCTCGCGATCGCGCAGGCGCGCGGCGTCGAAAAGGTGCCGCCGTACATCGTGCCGCATGCGATGAGCAGCACCGCGTCGGCGAATGTCGCGCAGGTGTTCGGGCTCGAGGGAGTGAGCTATTCGCCGTCGTCGGCGTGCACGACCTCGGCGCTCGCGATCGGCCAGGCGATGCAGTTGATCCAGACGGGCCGCCAGCAGATCGTGCTGGCCGGCGGCAGCGAAGCGCTGCACGACAACACGACATTGCTGTTCGACTCGATGGGCGCGCTGTCGCGGCGTTTCAACGACACGCCGCAGCACGCGTCGCGTCCGTACGATACACAGCGCGACGGTTTCGTGATCGCGTCGGGCGGCGGCGTGCTGGTGCTCGAAGCGCTCGATCACGCGTTGGCGCGCGGCGCGCGCATTTACGCGGAGCTGACCGGCTTCGGCGATTGTACGGACAGCGCGGCGATGGTCGCGCCGCGCGCGGCCGGCATCGCGCGGGCGATGCGCGGCGCGCTCGACGCGGCGGCCAGGTGTCCCGATTACATCAACACGCACGCACCGTCGACGCCGCTCGGCGACATCGAGGAACTGCGCGCGTTGCGTGACGTATTCGGCGCCGCGTCCGGGCGGCGCATGCCGGCGTTTTCGTCGACCAAGGGGATGACCGGGCATTCGATCGGCGCGTGCGGCGCGCACGAGGCGATCTACACGCTCTTGATGATGCGCGATGGGTTCATCGCGGGCACGCCGGATATCGGCACGCCGGAGCCGGAAGTGAGCGGTATGCCGCTCGTGCGGAGTGCGCACGCTGCGCGTATCGACGCGGCGATGTCGGTGTCATTCGGGTTCGGCGGCAGTTGCGCGAGCCTGATGTTCGAAGCATGGCAGGGCGGTTGAATGGGCCGGCAACGCGGCCGGAAAAAGCGGCCGCGACTTCAAAATTAACGAAGGTGATGACAATGAAAAAATCGGCTGTGCTGGGTGCGCTCGTTGTGGTGGCGTTGACGCAGGCGGGTTGCGCGACGCAGGTGAAGTCGCTGCCGTTCGCGGCGGCCGGCGGCGAGTCGCGTGGCGAGGTACCGGTGTTCTTCGGTCGGCAGGACCATCCGGCGGTACAGAGCCAGGTGGGCGAGGTCGCGTATTCGGTGCGCATCGCGCGCAAGGTTTCGAGTCCCGACGACGCATGCCACGAAGCGCTCGCCGAAGCGGTGCGCAAGCTGCGCGACGCGGCGCGCGCGCGTCATGCGAATGCGGTGATCGACGTGTCGACGCGGTTTCATAGCACCGAAACCAGTTCGTCGACCGACTTCACGTGCGGCGTGAGTCCGAGCGCCGCGGCGCTTGCGGTGCGCGGGCAACTCGTGGTGCTGGAAGCGCATTGAGTCGAAACGAGGCGGCAAGGAGCCTTTGCTGCCCGGTTCTCGAAGAAGGCGCGTTGCAACCGGCTTTAATCAGCCTTGAGTGCCGCGACATTGACCAGCGTCTCACGACGCTTGCCCGGTTGCGGGCGATGCAGACCGAGCCGTTCGAACAGACCGAAGTCCTTCGCGCGGCTCCACCAGAGATAGGGCAGCGAGACGTTGCGCTGGCCGAAGCTGAAGCCGCCGCGGCGAATCATGTCGAGGTAGCCGTCGGCGCTCTTTTGCACCTGCATCGGATGACGGAACAGCAGCCGGATCACCCAGGACTTGATGTACGCATCGGTCGATTCGGCGAACAGCAGGATGCCGCCCGGCTTGAGCACGCGGCGGAACTCGGCGAGCGCACGCTCCTGTTCGACGAGATGATGGAAGGTTTGATGGCAGAACACGATATCGGCGCTGGCGTTGGGCTGCGGCAGGTTCGCGCAGTCGCCGTGCAGCAGTTCGATATCGGCCAGCGTGGCGCGGCAGGCCCGGGCCGCGTCGGCGGCGAGCGTGAGCGACGGCGCATGGAAATCGATGCCGACGATGCGGCGCGGCTTGAACGCATCTGCGAGCAGGCGAAACGAAATGCCTTGCCCGCAGCCGACGTCGACGATGACCGGCGCATCAGGCAGGGGAGCGTCGATCAAACGTTTGAGATCGTTGATCGCGACGCGCAGCACATGATGCTCCCACGTGTGCGTGCGCAGGAACCAGATGCCGAAAGCCGTCTCCGGCACGAACGGCACACTGGATGTTTCGGTTGGCGACACGCTGCACTCCCGGCGAAATGTTGTTCTTGCAGTCAGAGGCGTGATTGTAACGAGAAGTAAGGGCGCGACGTACTGCGGCGCGCCGCAGGCAAACCATTGAGGCAATTTTGAGCACACATTCATCAAAGCGCATGAGCGTCGATGTGGCGATCATCGGAGCCGGTCCGGCCGGTGCGGTAGCGGCCGCGCTATTGCGCCAGGCGGGCCGTTCTGTGCTCGTGCTGGAGCGTCAGCATTTCCCGCGTTTCTCGATCGGTGAGAGCCTGCTGCCGCAAAGCATGGCCTACCTCGAAGAAGCGGGGATGTTGCAGGCCGTGGTCGAAGCGGGCTTTCAGCATAAGAACGGCGCGCATTTCGTGTATCGCGACCAGTCGTCGTCGTTCGATTTCCGTGACAAGCATTCGGCCGGTTGGGGCACCACCTATCAGGTCGAGCGCGCGGTGTTCGACGACATCCTGATTCGCTGCGCCGCCGGGCAGGGCGCCGACGTGCGCTTCGGCCATATGGTGCGCGCGGTGCATACCGGTGCCACGCCGCTCGTCGACGTGGTCGACGAAGCGGATCACGCGTATCAGGTCGAGGCGCGTTTCGTGCTCGATGCGAGCGGCTTCGGGCGCGTGCTGCCGCGTCTGCTGAATCTCGAATCACCGACGCGGATGCCGACGCGCGCCGCGATTTTCACGCACGTGCGCGACGGTATTGCAGTCGACGCGTGCGACCGCAACAAGATCTGCATCGCCACGCATCCGGAGCGCCGCGACGTGTGGTTCTGGATGATTCCGCTGGCGGGCGGGCGCTCGTCGGTAGGGTGCGTGGCCGAGGCGAGTTTTCTCGACGTACCGGAAGCGGAGCGCGACGCGACGCTGCGCGCGCTGATCCAACAGGAGCCGACATTGAACCGGCTGATCGGCCATGCGCCGTTCCTGATGCCGGTGCGCCATATCGGCGGCTACGCGGCGAACGTCGAGCGCCTGCATGGGCCCGGTTACGCGCTGCTCGGCAATGCCGGTGAATTTCTGGATCCGGTGTTCTCGTCCGGCGTGACGATCGCGCTGCGCTCGGCGCATCTCGCGGCGCACACGTTGAACCGGCAACTGGACGGCGAAACGGTCGACTGGTCGGCGGATTACGACGTGCCGTTGCGCAAAGGCATCGACACATTCCGCGCGTTCGTCGAGCGTTGGTACAGCGGCGAGTTGCAGGACATCATCTATTACCCGGACCAGGTGCCGTCGATTCGCCGCATGATCAGCGCGGTGCTGGCGGGGTATGCGTGGGACGAGTCGAATCCGTATGTTGCCGATCCGGTGCGGCGGCTTACTGCACTACATGAGGTGTGTATGCAGCGGTGAGTGGCGGCATCGTTCGAGCCGCACGTTGAAGAGGTCAAATGAAAACGGCGCTTTCTGATTTCGAAGCGCCGTTTTTCATTCAGCGGCCCGAGCGAGGCAGCCTCGTCATGTCGCGATCAACGCGCGCTCAAGCGGCACTCAAGCGGCACTCAAGCCGCAATCCGCGCTGCCCGCGCCGCATGCTGCCGCCCAGCGTCGCGACGATGCACGCGCTTGCCGGCCGCATACGTTTCGTAGACCGCACGATCGTCGCCGAGCAGCGCAAACGCGAACAGCAGTTCTTCCAGCGATTCGCTGCGCGCGGTGCGGCGCGCGAGCAGCGGCGTCGCCTGCGGATCGAGCACGACGAAGTCTGCTTCCGAGTTCGGCTTCAACGTGCCGATCTTGTCCGCGAGATCGAGCGCAACGGCTGCGCCCGCGGTCGCCAGATAGAACATGCGCGTGGCGCTCAGATGATGCCCGCCCAGGCGCGCGACCTTGTGCGCTTCGTTCATCGTTTGCAGCATCGAGAACGAGGTGCCGCCGCCGACGTCGGTTGCCAGCGCGATCGGCATGCCCGCCGCGTCGGCCTTGTCGAAATCGAACAGGCCGCTGCCGAGAAACAGGTTCGAGGTCGGGCAATGCGAGGCGAGCGTGCCGGTTTGCGCCATGCGTCGGCGATCCTCCTCGTCGAGGTGGATGCAATGGCCGTACACCGCGCGGCGGCGCAGCAGGCCGTAGTGATCGTAGATGTCCAGATAGCTGCGGTGGTCGGGAAACAGACCCGCGACCCATTTCACTTCGTCGACGTTTTCCGCGACATGGCTCTGAATGAACACGTCCGGATGCTGGCGCGCCAGCACGCCGCACGCTTCGAGCTGCGCTTCGGTCGAAGTCGGCGCGAAACGCGGCGTGAGCGCGTACATCTGGCGCCCGCGATTGTGCCAGCGGCCGATCAGTTCGGCGCTGTCGTCGTAACCCGATTGCGCGGTGTCGCGCAGGAACTCGGGGCAGTTGCGGTCCATCAGTACTTTGCCCGCGATCATCCGCAGATGGCGCGCTTCGCTCTCGGCGAAAAGCGCGTCGGCGGACTCCTTGTGGACCGTGCAGTACACGAGCGCGGTGGTCGTGCCGCACGCGAGCAGTTCGTCGACGAAAAAGCTCGCGGTGTCGCGTGCATACGCCGGATCGGTGAAGCGGCGCTCGGTCGGAAACGTGTAGGTGTCGAGCCACGGCAACAAACCCGGCGCCGGCGACGCAATCATGTCCGTTTGCGGAAAGTGAATGTGCGTGTCGATGAAACCCGGCACGATCAGCTTGTCGCGCATTTCCTGCACCTGGGTGCCCGGCGCGAGCCGCGCCGCAAGCGCCGCATACGCGCCCGCGGCGGCCACGTGGCCGTCCTCGACGATCAGCAGGCCGTCCTCGTGGTACACCGCCGCATCGGGCGACCGAGCGGGGTCGCCGGTGAAGCTCAGCAGTTGCGCGCGAAATGCCGACTGCGCTGCTTTGGCCGGGTGGGCCGGGTTAGTCGCTTGAGTCATGGAAAAACCGTCTCCGAATGTGAAAAGCCGGGCAGCGCGCACGGACGAACCATGCCGCCGTTGGCCACTTTATGTCGGCACCGTCAGTGCGGGCCGCTTTGATGCCAGTGCGCGTCGAGCTTCGCGATCAGCGCGCCACGCTCCGCGGGTGTCACGAACGACGCTTCGAAGCTGTTGCGGATGATCGTGTAGACCTCGGCGTCGTTGAGCTTCAACGCGTCGATGGTGGCGAGATAGTTGGCGTTGACGTAGCCGCCGAAGTAGGCCGGGTCGTCGGAGTTCACCGTCACCGCGACGCCGCGATCGAGCAGGTCCTTCAGCGTGTGCTTGGTGAGGTCGTCGAACACGCACAGCTTCAGGTTCGACAGCGGGCACACGGTCAACGCGACGCGCGAGTCGGCCAGACGCGTGACGAGCGCCGGGTCCTCGATGCTGCGCACGCCGTGATCGACACGGTCCACTTTCAGCAGATCGAGCGCTTCGTAAATGTACGAGGGCGGCCCTTCCTCGCCCGCGTGCGCGACGAGTTTCAGGCCGAGCGCGCGCGCCTTCGCGAACACGCGTTCGAACTTCGATGGCGGATGGCCGCGCTCCGACGAGTCCAGGCCGACACCGATCAACCGGTGCTTGTACTGCTCGAACAGAGGCAACGCTTCGTCGAAGGTGGCGAGCGCATCCTCTTCGGACAGATGGCGCAGGAAGCACAGAATCAGCTTGCTCGTCATGCCGCGTTTTTCCGCATCGGCTAGCGCGCGTTCGATGCCGGCCACGACGGTGGCGATCGGCACGCCGCGTTCGGTGTGCGTCTGCGGATCGAAGAAGATCTCGCTGTGAATCACGTTGTCGGCGAGGCACCGTTCGACATACGCCATCGTCATGTCGTAGAAGTCCTGCTCGTGCAGCAGCACGCTCGCGCCCGCGTAGTAGATGTCGAGGAACGATTGCAGATCGGTGAACGCGTAGGCGGCGCGCAGCGCGTCGATCGAGTCGTAAGCGAGCGTCACGCCGTTGCGCCCGGCGAGCGCGAAAATCAGTTCGGGTTCGAGCGAGCCTTCGATATGAATGTGCAGCTCGGCCTTCGGCGCCCGCGTGGTTTTATCGGCGAGCGAGGGGGAGATCGTGGTGGCGGTCGTTGTAGTCATGGTGGTTCGAAGTTCGTTGGAGCCGTTGCGCGCCGTGCGTCGCGTTTCAGACCGCTTGCGGCGCGTGATGCGTGCCCGTGTTTGCCTCGACGGCCTGCAGCACCTGCGCGGCCGCCGAGATCGCGATGATCTCCGGCGACTTGTCGACGATGCCGTCGACGCCGAGCGGACACTTCATCCGCGCGATCTGCGACGGGTCGATGCCGCGCGCCGCGAGCCGGTGTTCGAACTGCTTGCGCTTGCTATGCGAGCCGATCATGCCGAAGAACGCGAAGTCGCCGCGCCGCAGAATGCGCTCGGCCAGTTCGAGATCGAGCGCATGATTGTGCGTCATCACGATGAAGTAGGTGTTCGGCGCGGCCTGATCGATCGCTTCGTCGGGCGCGTCGTTCGGATCGAGCTTGACGTTCGGCGCGTGCAGCGATTCGAGCGGCGGGAACTGCGCGTCGCGTTCGTCGACCCAGCGCACGGTGCAGGGCAGCGTGGCCAGCACGCGCACGAGCGCGGCGCCCACATGGCCCGCGCCGAACAGCACGACGGCAAAGTCGCCCGGTGCGATGGTTTCGGTGAGCAGCGCGCTGCTGTCGTCGAAACCGGCGCCGTCCCACAGCAGGCAGTCGGCGGCATCGACGCCTGGCTCGGGGTCGGACAGCATCACCGCGTCCGGCGCGGGGCCGAATGATACGCTACGCACCGTCGATTGACCCGCGGCCACGCGCTTCGCGAGCGACGTGATCCAGCCGAGGTCGCCGATGTCGAGCCGCTCGAACGCGAGTATCACCGCGCCGCCGCAGCATTGGCCGAGGCTCGGGCCGAGCGCGAAACGCTCCAGCCGGCGCATATGCGGCGAGCGCATGCCGTCGCGCAGCACCTGGCGCGCGGTCTCGATCGCCTTCCATTCGAGGTGGCCGCCGCCGATCGTATGCTTCGCCGATTCGCGGGTGACGATCATCTTGGTGCCGGCTTCGCGCGGCGCCGACCCTTCGACGCGCGCGACCGTCACCAGCACGGCGGCGTCGCCGTGCGCGAGCAGTTGTTGCAGCTCAGGTAGCCAGGCTTGCATCCGGCGGTTCTCCATACAGGGCCGCACGGGGTGTCCGCGCGGCCGGTTGCGCTTTTGCGTGCGGCCTGACGCGTTCGTGTCGCGTGAGGCCGTGGGGTCGAGTCATTCCGGTCATTCTATTGCGGTTGTTTCAGGCCGTCGCGCCGGTGCTCGTCTGCGTGGCGGATCGTTCGGCCGCATAAGCGGACTGCAACGCGTCCAGCGCATCGAGTATTGCTTCGGGCGTGGCCGGCGCGCGTAACGGTGGAGCGGGTTGCGCGCCTGGCACGGCCGCCGCGATCGCGTCGCGAATCGCAAGGAACACCGAGAACGGCAGCAGAAGCGGCGGCTCGCCGACAGCCTTCGAGCGGAACACGGTCGGCTCCGCGTTCTGGTTCTGATAGAGCTGCACGTAGAACGCGGCGGGCGTGTCGCTGACGGCGGGAATCTTGTACGTGGACGGCGCGTGCGTCATCAGCCGGCCATCGCGGTTCCACCACAGTTCCTCGGTGGTGAGCCAGCCCATGCCCTGAATGAAGCCGCCTTCCACCTGGCCAATGTCGATCGCCGGATTGATCGACTGCCCGGCGTCGTGCAGCACGTCCGCGCGCAGCAGTTTCCATTCGCCGGTCAGTGTGTCGATCACGACTTCGGACACCGCCGCGCCATACGCGAAGTAATAGAACGGATGGCCGGTCAGCGTCTTCGCATCCCAGTGCACTTTCGGCGTCGTGTAGAAACCGTCCGACCACAACTGCACGCGCGCGAGATACGCCGCGCCGACCAGTTGTTCGAAGGGCATTGCGCCGCCGTTCACCGAAACCGTGCTATTGGCGAATTGCACGTCTTGCGCATTGCCGCCGAGCTGTTTGGCCGCGAGTTCGGCGAGCCGCGCGCGAATCGTGCACGCCGCCGCTTCGGCCGCTTTGCCGTTCAGATCGCTGCCGGTCGACGCCGCGGTCGCCGACGTATTCGCGACCTTGGAGGTATCCGTGGCCGTCACCCGCACGCGTGAGAGCGGCAAACCGAACTGATTCGCGACCACCTGCGCGACCTTCGTGTTGAGCCCCTGGCCCATTTCGGTGCCGCCGTGGTTGACGAGCACCGAGCCGTCCTTGTACACGTGCACCAGCGCGCCGGCCTGGTTCAGAAACGGCACGTTGAACGAGATGCCGAACTTGACCGGCGAAAACGCGATGCCGCGCTTGAGCACCGGACTGCTCGCGTTGAAGGCGGCGAGCGCCGCGCGCCGTGCGCGGTAGTCGCTGCTATCGAGCAGCGCGTCGGTCAGCGGCGCGATGATGTTGTCTGTGACGCGCTGCCCATACGGCGTCGTATCGCGTTCGCCGACGCCGTAGTAGTTGGCGAGACGCACGTCGAGCGGGTCGCGCTTCAACTGACGCGCGATGCCGTCGAGCATCACTTCCATCACGAGCGCGCCTTGCGGTCCGCCGAAGCCGCGGAACGCGGTGTTCGATTGCGTGTTGGTCTTGCAGCACAGCGCGACGATATCGACGTCGCTGAGGTAGTACGCGTTGTCGACGTGGCACACGGCGCGCGTCGCGACCGCGCCCGACAGATCGGCCGAATAGCCGGCGCGCAAAGCGATTTCGACGCGCGCGCCGAGAATGCGGCCGCTGTCGTCGAAGCCCGCCTCGTACTCGTAGATCGCGTCGTGGCGCTTGCCGGTGATCATGAAATCGTCGTCGCGATCGGCGCGCAGTTTGACCGGGCGGCGCAGCAGCTGCGCCGCCAACGCCGCCACGCACGCAAACAGGGCCGACTGCGATTCCTTGCCGCCGAAGCCGCCGCCCATGCGCCGGCATTCGCACACCACGTTGTGCGCGGGCCAGTCGAGCATATGCGCGACCACCTGCTGCATTTCGCTCGGATGCTGCGTCGAACTGTAGACGAGCATGCCGTCCATTTCCTTCGGCACCGCGTAGGCGACCTGGCCTTCCAGATAAAACTGCTCCTGGCCGCCCACTTCGAACGTGCCGCTGATTCTGTGCGGCGCGGCGGCGATCTTCGCGTCGGGCTCGCCGCGTTTCAGATGCAGCGGCGGCAGCACGAACTGCTTCGCGGCCTTCGCTTCGGCGGGCGTGAGGATGGCTTCGAGCGGTTCGTAGCGGATCACGTCGTCGCTTTTTGCGAGCGCTGCCGCTCGGCGCGCCAGTTCGTGGCTCTCGGCAATGACCGCAAACACCGGCTGGCCGAGATACAGCACTTCGTCGACGGCGAGAATCGGGTCGTCGTGCAGCACCGGGCCGCAATTGTTTTCGCCGGGGATGTCCGCGGCGCTCAGCACCGCGATCACGCCGGGCGACTTCCTGAGCGCGTCCAGATCCATCGACACGATCCGCGCGTGCGCATGGCGGGACAGGCCGAGCGCCGCGTGCAGCGTGCCTTGCAGTTCGGCGATGTCGTCCGTGTAGGTGGCTTCGCCGCTCACATGCAGGGCAGCCGATTCGTGCGGCAGGGACACGCCGATTGCGGCGTGGTTGTCGTGTTCACGCGCGGCGGCGTGCTTGCTCGCCAGCGTCCCGCCCGCGTGTTCGACGAAAGCATCGGTGCGGTTCATCACGATGGCTCCTTCGCTGCGGCCGCATCCAGCATCGCCGGCACACCTGACAGCGCGGCCGCGAAGCCGAACGCATTCACGTCGAGCAGCGCGAGCGGCGCGTCTTGGCGCGTTTCGAGGTGAAAACGCCACAGCAGGTTGCGCGCCACCTTCAGCCGGTAGGCGCTCGACGCGCGCATGTCGGTGAGCGGCTGATAATCGGCGACGAGTGCGTTCATCGCCTGCCGCGCGGTGCTTTCATTCCAGATTGCGCCGTTCAGCACGGCTTCGGTTTGCGCGGCGCGCTTCGGCGTGGCCGCCATGCCGCCGAAGGCGATGCGCGCGGTCTGAATCGCGCCGTCGTCGCCGAGGTGCAGGGCGAACGCAGCGCATACCGCCGAGATGTCCTGATCGTAGCGCTTCGCCACCTTGTACGTGCGAAAGCGCAGGTTGCCCGCCGGGCGCGGCACGCGCAGCGCCGCGACGAATTCGCCGGCGGCGAGCGCGGTTTTCTGATAGCCGAGGTAGAACGCGTCGAGCGGCAGCGTGCGGCGGGTCGGGCCGTGGCGCAGCACGACTTCTGCGCCGAGCGCGAGCAGCGCGGGCATCGAATCGCCGATCGGCGAGCCGTTCGCGACATTGCCGCCGAGCGTGCCGGCATTGCGGATCGGCAGCGACGCGAAGCGCGTCCACAGTTCGGCGAGTTCGGGATAATCGACGGCGAGGGCCGCGTACGCGTCTTCGAGCGTGACGGCCGCGCCGATCGTCAGCGTCTGCGCATCACGTTCGATGGCTTTCAATTCGGCGACGTTGCCGATGTACAGGATGTCGCCGAGATCGCGGAACTGCTTGGTGACCCACAGGCCGACGTCGGTGCTGCCGGCGAGTAGCCGTGCCTGAGGATGTGCGGCACGCAGCGTGGCGAACGCCTCGAGCGTGACCGGCGCGCGGAAGGTGGACGAGCCGAACGCCGCGCCGCGTGCATCGGGCGCGCCGTATTCGAAGGTGTCGGGGCGTTGCAGGTCGCGCAACGTGTCCGCGATGGCGGCGCGGTCCAGCGTCACGCGCGGGTAGTGCGGATAGTCGAACATCTTCTGGGACGCCTCGACGATCGGCCGGTAGCCGGTGCAGCGGCACAGATTGCCGGACAACGCGGCGTTGATTTCATCGCGGGTGGGCAGGCCGGCGTCGGCGGGCTGGTTTTCGTACAGCGCCCACATCGACATCACGAAACCGGGCGTGCAGAAGCCGCATTGCGAACCATGGCAATCGACCATGGCCTGTTGCACGGGGTGCAGCGCGCCGTCGGCGGCGCGCAGGTCTTCGACGGTGAAGAGCGCGCGGCCGTCCAGCGTGGGCAGGAACTGGATGCAGGCGTTGACCGCTTTGAGCGCGAGCGCACCGCGCGCGTCCAGTTCACCGACGACCACCGTGCAGGCGCCGCAGTCGCCTTCCGCGCAGCCTTCCTTGGTGCCGGTGCAAAACGCGTCCTCGCGCAGGTGCTGAAGCACGGTGCGCGTCGCCGGGACGCCCGCGACCTCGCGGACGGACCCCTGGTGATAGAAGCGGATGGTTTGCGTTGTCATGGCGAATCCGAAAGACAGTGCGGACCGGGCGCGCGTTACGCATGGGGTCGCCAAAGCCGGCCTCGCGCACGTAGATCGCCATCCAGGTCCCAAGATAGCATTACCGCGGCCCGAAAATATTTCCCATGTCGCATGAAGCTTATTCGGCGGTGGTCATGAGCGGTCCGTCGCCTCAGTACGATTCGCGCGGCGACGGGAAGTTGCGTAGGCGGGCGGGATCGGGCAAAAGCCGGACGGGAGCGTGTGGGCGGGTGCTTGGCGGGCGCTTGTCGGTTATTGCCGGGTCTTTGGTGGGGCATTGCCGTGTCGGTGCCGCGGTTTTTGCCGATTCATTGCCGGGCATCGCAAAGACGCTCGCACAAGCCACGCGGACGCACAAACGCCGGCCTTCGGCCGCCGCGAACGGCGACGCGAAGTCCGGCGTGGTGTCGGGACAGGAAGCGGGGAAGCGGGAAGCTGGGAAGCGCGTTCAGGCGATCCGGCGGCGATTGCGGAGCAGGCTCAAAACCAGCGGAATGAACGCCAGCACGAACGCGACCAGCGACCACATCGGCAGCGTCAGGCCGAGAATCGGCGGATAGGCGGTTTCGCACAGGCCGGCCACCTTGAACACGCCCGGCAGCCAATGGGCGGGCGGCAGACCGTCGACCACCGGCTGCAGCGCGTCGAAGCCGCAGCTAAAGCCCGGATTGGCCTGCACATACACGTGCCGCGCGGCCGTCACGATGCCCGCGAGCGCCGACAACGCCGCCAGCAGTTCCAGCAGACGCACGCCGCGCCAGTGGTTGAAGCGGGCGCCGAGGAACGCGAAGATCGCAATCAGCAGGAAGAAATAACGCTGGATGATGCACAACGGGCACGGGTCTTCGTGCCGGAAGTACTGCAAGTACAACGCGCCGCCCACCAGGGCGACGCAGATCAGGCCAAGCAGAACCAGCAGGGAGCGCTCGCGGCGCAGCATCGCAGTGTCGTTGTTCATGGATCGTAGGGCGGTCTGAAGACAAAAGGGCAAGTGCCCGCGATTCTAGCGCGAACCCCTGCCCCGACGCTTATCGCACTATTGCGTTCGCTGGGCCGCTGGGCCTCCAAGCCGCCCCGCATCGCACTCGCCGCCCCCTCCCGCTCAACGAATCGCGTTGAGCACTGCCTCTGCGCCGCGCCCGATCGCCAGCAGCGCATCGTCGGCGTGCGGCGCGCCCGCCAGCATCAGCCCGACCGGCGCGTCGCCGCGCAGATGGCAGGGCAGCGACAGCGCACAGGTGTCGAGGAAGTTGAATACGCTCGGGTTGCGCAGGATCAGCGCATTGGTGCGGCCGAAGGTGTCGTCGTCGTGGATCAGGTCGGCCACGCGCGGTGGCAGCACCGGCACGGTCGGCGCGACCACAGCGTCGAAGCGCTGCCACAGCGTGCGCGCGGCTTCGTCGAGCATCGCTTGGCGTTCGGCGAGCAGGTCCAGATAGTCGACGGCGCTGGCCGGCTGGCCTTTGAGAATGCGCGTGAGCACGCGCGGGTCGTATTGCTCGCGATGCTTGTCGAGCAGCGGCCGATGCCACGCATACGCTTCGATCGGCGAGAAGCCGAAGCGGTTGATTTCGGGCAAGCGGTCGAGCGGCGCGAAACGCACTTCGCTGACGATCGCGCCGGCCGCTTCGAGGTGCTTGAGCGCGGTGTCGATCGCGGCGGCGACCGCCGGCTCGACGCCGTCGGTGACGAAGTTCGTCAGCACGCCGAGGCGCACGCCTTCGAGCGGCCGCGCGGCCGGAATGCGCGGCTCCAACCCGGCCAGCATCCGGTCGACCAGCGCGCAGCACGCGACCGACACGCCGATCGGCCCGAACGAATCGAGCGTCGTCGAGAGCGGCACGCCGCCCTGTTTCGGGATGCGCGAGGCGGTCGGCTTGAAGCCGGTCAGGCCGCACAGGGCGGCCGGGATGCGGATCGAGCCGCCGGTGTCGGTGCCGAGCGCGATGGCCGCCATGCCGTCGGCAACCGAGGCCGCCGCGCCCGACGACGAGCCGCCCGAAATCCGCTCGTCGCCTTTCACGTTGCGCCGGTATGGCGAGAGCGGATTGCCGTAGTGCGGATTCAGGCCGAGTCCGGAAAACGCGAACTCGCTCATGTTGGTGCGGCCGACGATCACCGCGCCGGCCCGCTTCAAACGCGCGACCGCGACGGCGTCGGTTTTCGCGGGCGGGGCGTCGGCGAGCACGACGGAGCCCGCGCGGGTCGGCTGGCCTTCGATGTCGAACAGGTCCTTGACCGACACCGGAATCCCGGCGAGCGGCGAGAGCATGGTGCCGGCTGCGCGCAGGCGGTCATGCGCGTCGGCGGCGGCGCGGGCGCTGCCGGCGTCGACGTGCATGAAGGCGGCCGCGCCCTGGCCGGCCGGATCTTCGATCCGTTCGAGCGCGGTTTCGACGAGCGCGCGGCTCGTGGTGCGTCCGGCGGCGAGGTCGGCGGCAAGCTGGGCTAGCGGCGGGAAGGGCGTGAATTCAGTGGCCATGATGTCGGTGAGAATCCGGTTGAACCGGGCGAAGCCGGTTGATCAAGGGATGCGGCAGGTGAAGGTGGCTAATGAAGAGGGCAACCAGGTATGCGCTTGGAAACGGTCGCCGTGACGCACCGTGATGCGTGCGCCCCGGATGCTTCAGATGCGGCTGAAGAGCGTCGCGCGGAACGCCTCGATATGCTTCTGCACCGATTGACGCGCGCCTTCGGCATCGCGCTCGCGCAGCAGCCGGAACAGTTCGAGATGTTCTTCATGGACGTCTTCGAGATGATGCGGCTCGGACAGCGAAATGAACCAGAAGCGCAGCGAACGCTCATGCAGCCCGCGCAGGATGTCGGCGAGCACCGGGTTGCGCGAGGCGGCCGAGACGGCCAGATGAAACTCGCGGTCGATGTCCATCATCCCTTCGACGTCGTGTGCGGCGACGCACACCGACGAGCGGTCCAGCAGCGCCTGCATCGCGTCGTAGTCGTGCTGCTGCGCGTGGCGCGCGGCGAGTTCGACGCAGTAGCTTTCGTTGACGAGACGCACGTCGATGATCGCCAGCACGTCGTCGAGCGAAACCGGCCGGACCATGATGCCCTTTCTCGGCATGATGGTCAGCATGCCTTCGTGCACGAGGCGGTGCAGCGCCTGGTGGACCGGCGTTCTGCCGATCCCGGTCAGCGCCATCAGTTCCGCTTCGTTGAGCACCTCGCTCGGCCGCAGCCGCATCGTGATGATCTCGCGCTTGACGAACGCATACGCCTGTTCGGCGAGGCTCGCGGCGGCGCTCGCGCGGGTGGGCGGGGAAGGACGGGCAATTTGCTGGAGCGTCATGGGTCGAGCGAGCGGGCGGTGTCGTCCGCATTGTAGTGCAAGGTTTTGCGCGCACGGGGCGCACGGTGCGCATGGATGTCGGGCTGCGCGTCGCTCGTGCTGCGAGCGCGGTGAGTGAGGTGCGCGGACATCGCCGCGAGCGTGGTCCGGGGGCGGGCCGGATGCGCACCAGACCACGTGTGCTGCGCGTTATCCGTCACGCCCTGCGCCCACGCATCTGTGTCGATCTCCGTGCCGCAAACTCGATTCCGGCGCGCTTCATGCCGGGCTCACGCACGCCCCGGCGCAACCTGCGCCGCATGCTGCACCTTCACGCGCGGCATCATCAACGTGACCAGCCCGCCGACGGTCAGCGCCCCCGCGATCAGCACCAGCCCGAACGTCACGCTATGCGTCGCGTCCTTGACGATGCCGAGCACGTACGGGCTCACATAGCCCGCGAGGTTCGCGATCGAGTTGATGACCGCGATCCCCGCGACGGCCGCCGTGCCTTGCAGGACAGTCGTCGACATCGACCAGAAGATGCCGAAGCCCGCGAGGATGCCGATATACGCGATCGACAGGCCTGTGACGGCGAGCGGAATCGAGTTGGTCACCGATGCGCTGCCGAGCAGCCCCGCCGCGCCGATGAAGCAGCATATCGCATAGTGCCAGCGCCTCTCGCCGGTGATGTCCGACGAACGGCCGATCAGGATCATGCCGATGCCCGCGGCCAGATACGGAATCGCGGTGACGAAGCCGTTGGTGACGAGGTTCGTCACGCCGAGATCCTTGACGATCTGCGGCAGCCAGAACGAGAAGCCCGCGTTGCCGGTGACGAGGCAGAAGTAGATCAGCGTCAGCAGCCAGAAACGGCCCGAGCGCAACGCGACCGCGAGACTGTGCTCGGCGCCGGCCGCCGTGGCCGCGCTGTTTTCCCGCGCGAGGCGGCTCGTGATCACGCGCTTTTCGTCGGCGCTGAGCCACGCGGCTTCGGTGGGCGTGTTGCGCAGGACGGCGAGCGCCCAGAAGCCCGCGAGAATCGACGGAATGCCTTCGATCAGGAACATCCACTGCCAGCCGCGCAAGCCGTGCGCGTCATGCAGCGCCGACATCAGAAAGCCCGACAAAGGCGCGCCGATGATGCCCGCCACCGGAATGGCCGCCATGAACACGGCGACCATCCGTGCGCGCCGGTCGGACGGAAACCAGAAGGTCAGATACAGCACCACGCCCGGCACCAGCCCGGCTTCGGCCACGCCGAGGAAAAAGCGCAGCACGTAGAACATCGTTTCGCTGTGCACGAACATCATCAGGCACGACAGCAGGCCCCACAGCATCGTGATGCGGGCGATCGTGGCGCGCGCGCCGAACTTCTTCAGCAGCAGGTTGCTCGGCACTTCGAACACGAAGTAGCCGAAGAAAAAGATCCCCGCGCCGAGTCCGTACGCCGCGTTCGACAACCCGAGGTCGCCGGTGAACTGCAGCTTCGCGTAACCGATGTTGACGCGATCCAGATACGACAGCACATAGACGAGAAACAGGAACGGCATGATGCGCCAGGTGATCTTGCGCAGCGCGGTGGCTTCGAGCAGCGCGTCGGAAGACGCGGCGGCATTGACGGCGGGCGATGGGGAGCTCATGCGTGCCTCATTCGACGATAGGTAGCGCGCGCACGCGATAGGCGTGGCGCAGCGTGCGGTTCAGGATGGGGTCGTGCAGTTCGAGTTCGAGCGCATCGCCATCGGCCATCCCGACGATACCGCCTTGCACCGCCAGCGTGCCGCAGAACATCGCCGCGCCGGCGGCGAGCGGCGCGCGAGCGAGCAACTCGGCGGCCGGCAGCAGCGATGCGATGCTGCCTTGCTGATAGACGCGCCGCTCGCCGTTCGCGACGGCATGCGCGCGCATTTCCAGCTGGTCCCAGTGGCCGGCGACGTCGTCGAAACGCCACGCGTCGCGCGCGAGCGGTTTCGGGCAGACCTGTTTGGAGACGGTCACGCCGTACGCCTCGACCTCGCGGTCGGTGTGGTCGGAGCCGATCGTGACGAGCAAGCCCGCTGGCGTTTGCAGCAGCACACACTCGGCTTCGCCGCTGGACTTCACGCCGACCACGTCGATCTGCTCGGCCTGCGTCAGCAGTTCTGCACCGAGCCGATAGAAGCACGGCGTGGTGGACGGCCGCTTCACGCCGAGTTCGGCCAGCTCTGCAATGTGATGCTCGATGGCCGCCTGATCGCGCCCGGCCCACCCGGCGATGGTCAGACGGCTCACCTCGACCTGCTCCGCACGGCTCTGGCCGGCGCGGTCTGCAACATGGAAAGACAACGGCTGCATCAATCGGCTCCAAGGAAAATATTCGGCAGATATTATTGTGATATTTCACGTGAGTCCAGCGTGTCAAAAACATTCCGGCTGATCCTGCGCGCAAGGGGCGCGGTATTCCTTGGGGAATCCCAAGCCCTCCGGCCTTTTGCGCGATCGGGCGGTGCGGATGCGGCTGGTACACTGCCTCTTCGAGATTACTTTTTGTAAGGGGCGCATCCATGCACCATGGCATTGGCTTCATTCAGGATCTGGCGGTCGTGATGGCGCTCGCCGGCGTCGTCACCGTGCTGTTCCATCGCCTGAAGCAGCCGGTGGTGCTCGGTTATATCGCCGCGGGCGTGATCATCGGGCCGTACACGCCGCCGTTCCAGTTGATCCACGACGAGCAGACCATCCAGACGCTGGGCGAACTCGGCGTGGTGTTCCTGATGTTTTCGCTGGGCCTCGAATTCAGCCTGCGCAAGCTCTTCCAGGTCGGCGCGACCGCGATCGTCGCGGCGCTCTCCGAGATCGTGCTGATGCTGTGGATCGGCTACGAGATCGGTAGCGCGTTCGGCTGGAGTCCGATGGATTCACTGTTCCTCGGCGCGATCCTCGCGATTTCGTCGACCACCATCATCGTCAAGGCGCTGTCCGAACTGGGCCTGAAACGCGAACGTTTCGCGCAACTGGTGTTCGGCATTCTGATCGTCGAGGACATTCTCGGCATTGCGATGCTCGTGCTGTTGACCGGCATCGCGCAGACCGGCCAGTTGAGCGCCGGCCTCGCGATGGTCACGCTCGGCAAGCTGCTGCTGTTCATGACGGTGTCGCTGCTGGTGGGCGTGCTGGTGGTGCCGCGTGCGCTGAACTACGTGGCGCGCACGCGCAGCGACGAGATGCTGCTGGTGTCCGTGCTCGGCTTCTGCTTCGGCTTCTGCCTGCTGGTGGTGAAGCTCGACTACAGCATTGCGCTCGGCGCGTTCCTGATCGGCGCGATCATGGCGGAGTCGCGCCATCTGCATCGGATCGAGCATCTGATCGCGCCGTTGCGCGACGCCTTTTCCGCGATCTTCTTCGTGACGATCGGCCTGATGCTGAACCCCGCCGTGCTGCTCGACTACGCGTGGCCGATCGCGGTAATCACGGTCGCCGTGATCGTCGGCAAGATCGTGTCGTGCGGGCTCGGCACCTTCCTCTCGGGGCAGGACGCGCGCACCTCGATGCGCGTGGGCATGACCGTGTCGCAGATCGGCGAGTTCTCGTTCATCATCGCGTCGCTCGGCTTGACGCTGAAGGTGACGAGCGCGTTTCTCTATCCGATCGCGGTGGCGGTGTCGGCGCTGACCACGCTCTTCACGCCGTATCTGATCCGCGGCGCCGATCCGCTGACCCGGCGCCTCGGCCAGGCGATGCCGGCCACGCTCGCCAACGCGTTCAGCCTCTATGGCCAGTGGCTGCGCAGCCTGAGCACGGGGAGCGGCGAGCCGACGCTCTTCAGCATGACGCGCAGGATCATCGTGCAGATCGCGGTCAACCTCGCGCTGGTCGCCGCGATTTTTCTGACCGTGTCGTACAGCGCGCCGTATACGGCCAAGCTGCTCGCGCACTGGCTGAGTTCGGAGCCGATGCAGCGGGTGGTGCAGTGGAGCGTCGCGCTGGTCGTGTCGCTGCCGTTCCTCGTGGCGGTCTATCGCAAGACCAAGTCGCTCGCGCTGCTGCTCGCCGAAGTCAGCGTGCAGCCGGTTACAGCGGGGCGCTTCACGAGCGCGCTCCGTTACGCGATCTCCGACCTGGTGCCCGTGGTGTCGATGGTCGGCGTGTTTCTGCTGGTCGCCGCGCTGTCGGGCAGCATCCTGCCGCCGACCGGCCTGCTCGCCGTGGTACTGGTCTGCGCGGCGGTGCTGCTCGCGCTCGTGTGGCGCTGGTGCGTGAAGATCCACGCGTCGATGCAGATTGCCTTGCGCGAGACTTTCGAGGAACAGCCGGATCATGAGTGATCGGCACGGGCCCTGCGCGCTCTGCGGCTTCGTCAGCCGCGAGTTCCGCCCGAGTGCCCGCAACAATGTGAGCAATTGTGTGTGCGTTTGCGGGGCGTGCTGGGCTGGCGGATAATCAGGGCATATTCATTCGTTCGCGTGGAAGGCGCCTGTCTGACTGTCATGAGCGAAAATAAACCTGACAACGCCGGCATGCCCGGCAGCCCATCGTCGCCTTCGGCGTCGCCAACGCCGGTGCCGCCGGCAGCAACGCCCGGCGCGTCGAAACCCGGCGCCACCCCGCCCGAACCGGCGGCTTCGCTACCTCCCGCGCATGAAGACGCGATCCAGTCGCCGATGAAGGATGTGACGCCGGCTGCCGAAGAGGCGGCCGCGCGCTCGTCCACTGACGACCCGGAGAGCGCGTCGACCGTGACGCCCACCGATCCCCAAACGGCCCGCCGGCGCGATGCGGCCGAAGCGCGCAGTTCGGCCGCTGCATCGACGGCGAAGCAGGAAGCCGAAGTGCATGAGCGTGAGGCGCGCCGTGCGGGCGCACCCGCTGCACACCCCGGCATCATGAAAGGCACGAAGAGCGCGGCCGGCACGACAAGCACCAGGAGCGCGCCGAGCTTCTCGAGCAGCGAGCCGCTGGCCGGCGGGTTGACCACGCCGGCCTCGACCGACGACAACGCCGCCGAACCAGCCGAGACCTCCACCTCGCGCCCGGCCGGCGCGCCGCCGCCGGGCTTCGGCGCGGCGCCCGACTTCAGCGCGGCCAATCCGCCGCCGCCCAATGCGTTGCCGCCGTCGCCGCCGCGCTATCTGAAGCAGAACGATTCGGCGTGGACGGTGTTCGGGCGCATCATCGCGGCGCGCGCGCGTCAGCTGTTCGATCGCGCGGGACAGCGGATCACGCAGCGCACGCTGCGCATCGGCGTGTCGGCGCGCATCTTCCATCCGGAGCCGGGCGCGAAGGGGCTGCGCGGCAAGACGCTGCAATACCTCGAGGAATCGATCGCGCACTGGGTGATGTCGCGTGACGTACTGGTGTTCATGATTCCGACCGTCGGTCATCAGGGCATGCTGCATCCGAGCAATATCCGGTTGCGTGACTACGCGAAGCATCTCGACGGCTTGCTGTTGCAAGGCGGCGCCGACGTTTCTCCGCAGACTTACGCGGAAGAGGCGACCAGCCACGAGTGGCCCGGCGACCGCGTGCGCGACATGTACGAGCTGGAGTTGCTGCACGAGTTTGTCGAGTCGGGCAAGCCGGTGCTGGGCGTGTGCCGCGGCTGTCAACTGATCAACGTGGCGTTCGGCGGCACCTTGTATCAGGACATCGCGACCGATGTCCCGACCGCGGCCGCGCACGTCAACGAGAACTACGATCAGCATCGGCACGGGATTCATTTTCCGGACGGTTCCACGCTGGTCAACATGTTCCCCGGCCGGCGCGATGCGATCGTCAACTCGATTCACCATCAGGCGGTGAAATCGCTCGGGCGCGATCTGAATATCGAGGCGGTGTCGGCGACGGACGGCATCATCGAAGCCGTGCGCTACCGGCGTGCGCCGTTCGTGATGGGCGTGCAGTGGCATCCGGAGTTTCATCGCGCGGGCGGCCCGGAGTTGCTCGATTGCACGCCGCTGCTCGATACGTTTTTGCGGGTGGCGCGGGAAACGCGGTTTTGAGGTTTTTTGTGTTTGTCAGGCTCGCGTTCCGGTGTGTGGACTGGGAGGGGAGCGGGCTTCGGTTGGACACTGTTTCCCGAAGCCAATCTGTTTGACGCGCCGTCGCGTGATGCGGCGGTGCGCTTCGCGCGGCATTCGGCCCGCGCTATTTCCCTCTGTTTCCATCTCGCAGTTTGCTTCTGCATTTTCTCGACGGCTGGTGTTGCACGACCTCGCGTGACTGATGCGAGCACACCGGGTTCAAGTTCGTCAGCCTCCCTTTATCAAGACAATACGGAATCCGAACGTAGATGAATTTTGCGATATGGCTCCGGCTGTCTATCGCAATATTGAAACCCGTTCGCTGTTGGATTCGTACAAATCCAATGACAAGTTGGGAAACTTGTGCGCGAGGTGGTTTGCAACGGTTTGGTCCTATCCGGAAACGTTTATTTCCTGATTGTGCGCTTTGCTTATCCGGATTCGTTCGCCGTCGATGTATCTCAATTTGAAGGCGTGTCAGGCGGCATTTGAGTGCTTCGCTTCACGGCAAATCCGCGCGATAATCTGCGGCTGTCTTGGGATCTGGATGGAGCAAGCAGGTATGAAGTACCACTTAGTAATACGGCGTGCCATGCTGCTCGCGGTTTCATACGCACTGCTGCCGCATGCCGGTTTGGCGCTCGCGGCGCAAAGCGAAGATGCCGCGCAGATTGGCGGGATGCGGCCGGCAACCAGCGCGTTGACGCCGCAGCCCAATGGGGCCGCTCTCGCCGATGCGCGGGCAGATACATCGTCCGCATCGGATGCATCGGACGCAGAGACCTCCTCGAGCGACGCGCAAGGCAATGTCGCCGAATTGATGCAGATGATTCACGACGCGAAGCTGAGCGAACTGCGCACCACATACAACGGCAGTTACGGCGCGAGTCTGTTCTTCTACCCGCAAGAAATGACTTACTACGTCGCGTTATTTCAGAACAAACATTTCTGGCGCGTGATCAAGTCCGAGAACGTGGATCGCGCGGAAGCGATCTACGCGGGGTTTGCGCGGCAGACGGCGCAGCTCGCCGATGTCGAAATCCGCCGTGTGCAATTACAGGCGCAAAAGGAGTACATCGCGGAGATCATCGCGATGTCGCAGGATCGCGCGAAACGCTTGCAGGCCGATCTGGCTGTCGCACGTACGCAGCAGGCCAAGGTCGATGACTACCAGCGACAAGCGCAGGGCGAGGCGGTCACGTTGCGCGCGGAAAAGGAACGCGCGCAGGCCCAATTGCGTGCGGCGCAGAACGAAGTGATGCAATTGCAGCGGCAGACGGAATTCGGTCTGCCGACGCAGAGTGGACTGCCGCCGCAAAGCGGATTGTCGAACCGGAAGTAATGGTCAAATAACGGCGTTGTGATTGGAGAAAAGCCCGGCTATGAATGAACAGCCGGGCTTCCTTTTGCCGCCCACATTGCGCTGGCGCTGGGTAGCGGCACGTTAGCGCTTCACTTCCCGAATTGATCTGGGACCTCGGTCACGCGACGCTGCGACATATGGTTTATCCATTCCGTCCCGTTGGCGATCGGCGAATGGTTTGACGCAGCAGGGCGGGGCGGCGGCGCGATATCGTGCAGGTGCGTGGCGGCGGACATCGTCACGTCGGCGTATTCGTCGATGCCGAGTTGCGCCGGCGCGAGAGGCGAGTAATTTCCCGCAGTGGATGGTGCCGGCGAGGTTCGTTGCGCGATCGGCGGGACGGTGATGTGCGGCATACCGTCGGCCATGGGCGCAGCGCGCGATAGCGGATTTGCAGTTGCGCTGCGCGCGAGATGATCGCGTGTTTTTTCTCGCCGGCTGCCGGCCGTTTCGCGAAGCGTGTGGCGGCGTGAGACAGTATCGCTACTTGCGACACGCGGCGCCGCCGCTGCTTGAGTCGCGCTGGGCACAGGCGCATAAGTGGAGCGGGCAGATGAAGATGCACGCTGCGCACGCGCTGATGTCGCGCTTCGAGCCCGCGCTTTAACTGCGCCACCGCTAACGGGTTCCCTCGCAATAACCGCATCGGGCACGCGACGCTGCGCCGGCGGCACATCGCGGTTGGCGGTGGCCGTGACCACGGGTTTCTCAACGGCGATCATCTGACGATGCGCCGAATGATCGAACGCAATCCATGCGAGTATCGCGGCGCCGCTGAGTGCGCATGCGCCACCTGCGAACGCTTTCCAATGTGGCGGAACATCGCGCGACCTGGACACGAACACAGGTGGCTCGACCATCGGCAGCGCGCCGGCCTCAGCGCCCCCATGCGGAGTTTCTTCGCGCGCGGGGTGAAACACCGTCGTCGCGCGCGTCGCTGTTGCTGCCGAAGCAACTGCGGCAGCTGCGCGCCGTGCATTCAACGGCACCCATGTGCAAAACGACAAGATGGCCTTGTCGCTCATGCAGAAGGTGCGCAGCACCGCTGCATAGAGCGCCTTGATTTCGGTGCGCCAGCTTTGACCAGGCGGAAGAAGCGTCCAGTCACGGCCGAAGGGCGTCGGCAGACGATCGAGCGGACGCAGGCGCGGCATTGCGATCGCGCCTTCGATCAGGGTGAACGGAATAGTGGACATCGGTCTGTTCCGGCGCCTCGTAATGGGGCCGCCGTCGGCGGCTGCGGGAATCGGTAGGGACTCAGGCTTGCGGTGAGGCCGATAGAACGCCTTGCATGCATACCGCACGTCGACGCGAACATCAGCAAGCGTATTCACGAGGAACACATGACCGGGTGCACGCACGCCAACCGGTGACGCCCTCGATTACACGCGATGATGACGGGCCGCTGTCATACCGGAAATCAGACCGCTCCGAAAAATGGGGACACCCCCGCGACCCGGGCCGATCCAACCACGACGACCCGTCCCCGCGCTCGCCGCCTTATCGATTCAACCGGTACACGTAGCGTAGCGCGGTGATATCCACGCCGCCCATATGATCCGGTTCAGCGCCGACGAACTGCCAGCCCTGCCGCTCATAGAATCCGATCGCCGGCGTATTGCCTTCGAGCACGTACAGATACAACTGCGCCTCGCCTTGCGCGCGTGCCCAGTCTTCGGCGGCGCGCATCAGCAGTTTGCCGACACCGATGCCCTGATAGCCCGGCAGCGCATGCAGGTTGTCGAGCAGCACGCCCCACGCGGATTCCGGTTGCCGTTCGACGCAGACGAAGCCAATCGGCTCGCCCGCCAGTTCGGCGATCAGCACGATGCGGCGCTCGCCGCCCGGCGCACTGAGCCGCGCTTCCCAATACGCGGCGCGCTCGCGCGTGACTTCGCCATCGAGGAACGCGTCGGGCAGCAGGCCGCGATACGTGGCTTGCCAACTGGCGCTGTGAATCGACGCGATCAACGCGGCGTCGTCGACGGTGGCGGGGCGCAACGAAAGAGCGGGGAAGGTTTGCATCAGCCGATGATCAACGCAAGTGCCGGGGCAGAACAGTTTACCGCGATGAATGCTCGCGTCGTCCGTAAGCAAACTGTATGTGTTTCACAACAGCGCCATCAACGGTAACATTGCCTGGGGCGGCTTTTGGATGAGTCTCAAGGTTTGCCCTGATTACGCGTCAATACGTTCACCAGGATAATGCTGCGCCCGTCGGCGCGGCCTTTCCTTACCGTTTGCCTGCGGCCTCCGCTTGCAGTCGTGCAGCGGACCGTTTCAACTGCCCGCCGTCATCGTGTCACGGCGACGGGCCTATCAGAGAACTTCATGTCCACAGCTTCTCCCACCCTTTCCGTTCAGGAAGAATCCAAGGTCAAGACAGTGTTCCGCGTCGTCAGCGGCAACTTTCTTGAGATGTACGACTTCATGGTCTATGGCTACTACGCCTCGGCGATCGCCAAGACCTACTTCCCCAGCGGCAACGAATTCGCATCGCTGATGCTGTCGCTGTCGGTGTTCGGCGCGGGCTTCCTGATGCGGCCGATCGGCGCGATCGTGCTGGGCGCCTACATCGACCATCACGGCCGCCGCAAAGGTCTGATCCTCACGCTCAGCCTGATGGCGCTCGGCACGCTCACGGTCGCGGCGATCCCGGGCTACGCGACCATCGGCCTCGTCGCACCGGTGCTCGTGCTGCTCGGCCGGCTATTGCAAGGCTTCTCCGCCGGGGTCGAACTGGGTGGCGTGTCCGTGTATCTGTCGGAGATCGCGACGAGGGGCAACAAGGGCTTCTATTGCTCGTGGCAGTCGGGCAGCCAGCAGGTCGCCGTGGTGTTCGCCGCGCTGATCGGCGTAACGCTGAACAAGCTGCTGCCCGCCGACCAGATGACCGCCTGGGGCTGGCGCGTGCCGTTCCTGATCGGTTGCCTGATCGTGCCGTTCCTGTTCATCATCCGCCGTTCGCTGAAGGAAACCGAGGAGTTCAAGGCGCGCAAGCATCGTCCGAGCATGAGCGAGATCATGAAGTCGATGGCCACCAACTGGGGCGTCGTGCTGGGCGGCATGGGCATGGTCATCATGACCACGGTGTCGTTCTACACGATCACCGCCTACACGCCGACCTTCGGCAGGGAAGTGCTGAAGCTGTCGGCCATCGACACGCTCGTCGTCACCGTCTGCGTGGGTCTGTCGAACCTGGTCTGGCTACCGGTCGCGGGCGCGCTGTCGGATCGCATCGGCCGCCGTCCGGTGCTGCTCGCGTTCACGATCCTGACGATCGCCACCGCGTATCCGGCGCTGCAATGGCTGGTCGCCGAGCCGTCGTTCGCGCGCCTGCTGGCGGTCCAGTTGTGGCTGTCGTTCCTGTACGGCAGCTATAACGGCGCGATGGTGGTGGCGCTGACCGAAGTGATGCCGGTCGAAGTGCGCACCGCGGGCTTCTCGCTCGCCTACAGCCTCGCGACGACGGTCGGCGGTTTCACGCCGGCGATCGCGACGCTGCTGATTCACGTCACGAGCAACAAGGCGGCGCCGGGTCTGGTCCTCGGCGTGGCGGCGATTTGCGGCTTGATCGCGACGCTGTTTCTGTATCGGACGCGGGAGTCGCGCAATCAGTATCGAGCGGCTTGAGCTCTCGCGGCCGCGCTGCGGTTGCACGGGCTAAAGAAAAACCCCGCGTTCTCACGGACGCGGGGTTTTTTATTGTTGAACGTGGCGGGGAGCCTGTGATGAAGTGCTGTCGGACGGGGTTGCCTGCGCTCGGTGGCTTGCGGTGCGGTGCGGCGCTTTGCATGCGTGCCTGCGCGCCCGGCGCCCCACGCGACCTGCTTCCAACACCACGCGCAACTAGCCTTTGCGCAACTCGCTCGCCACCCCGTCGACGACTTCGTCCCACGCGCCGGGCCGCGGCTGACGCACGAGGGTCGCGCCCGGATACCACGGGCTGCGCGCGTCGCCCTCGAACCAGCGCCAGTCCGCCGCAAACGGCAGCATCAGCCAGAGCGGCTTGCGCAATGCCCCGGCGAGGTGAGCGATGGACGTGTCGATCGACACCACCGCGTCGAGCCGTTCGATGATCGCCGCGGTGTCCGCGAAGTCGCCGATCCGCGCGTCGAACCGATGGATCGATGCGGCGCGCGGATGCGCGTCGAGCGTCGCGCGTTCGTCGGCGCTCAGATCGGGCTGCAGCACGATCCAGTCGATGCCGTCGAGTGCGAACAGCGGTTCGAGCGCGGCGAGCGGCATCGAACGCGTTTCGTTCTGCTGGATGCGTCCCGACCACGCGAGGCCGATCTTGCGTTTGGCCTGGCCACCGAGCGAGCCGCGCCATTTGCGGCCGTATGCGGGCGGCACGTCGAGATAAGGCGTGCGGGCGGGGATGGCGTCGAAGCTCGTGCCGAGCGCAAGCGGCAGGCTCAGCAGCGGGCATTGCAGATCGGCGGCGGGGCGCGGCGCGCCCTGGGCGATCAGCGTCACGCGCCAGGCCTGGGCGGCGGGCGCGAGCAAGGGCAGCAATGGCGGCTGGACTTCGAGCACCACGCGCGTCGCGCGCTGCGCGGCGAGCGGGACGAAGCGCACGAACTGCAGCGTGTCGCCGAAACCCTGCTCGGCGTGGATCAGCAGCGTGCGTTGCTCGATCGGCTCGCCGTGCCAGCGCGGCAGCGTCTGGATGACCGGCTGCGCGACGGTCTGCAGCCGCCATTCGTATTCCGGCAGCCCGCGTGCGAAGTCGCGCAGGGTGAGCCACGCGAGCGCGCGGTTCATGTGCGCGGAGGCGAGTTCGGGGCGCAGGCGCAGCGCCTGATCGAACGCGCGCACGGCTCGCGCGGGCGCGCCGAGCGCCTGATGCGCGGTGCCGAGACTGAGCCAGGCGAGCGCGAATTGCGGATCGAGGCCGACGGAGCGTTCCAGATACGGCAACGCCTGCGCGTGGCGCCCGAGTGCGGCGAGCGCGTTGCCCATCCCGTAGATGGCGGGGGGCAGATTCGGCTGGAAACTCAGCGCGGCCTCGAAGGACGCGACTGCTTCGGCATGGCGGCCGGTGGCGTCGAACGTATTGGCGAGATTGAAGTGCGCGGCGACGAAGCGCGGCTCGGCGGCGAGCGCCGCCTGGAAGCACGGGATCGCCTCGTCCGCGCGGCCCAGCGCGTTCAGCGCCATGCCCATGTTGTTCAGCGCGCCGGCATGGCCGGGGCGCAGTTCGAGCGCGCGCCGGAACGACGCGATCGCTTCCGGGTGGCGCCCGAGCGCGTGCAGCGCGTTGCCGAGATTGTTGTGCGACGACGCGTCATCGGGTTGCAGGCGCAGCGACCGTTCGAACGCGTCGGCGGCGTCTTCGTGACGACCCAGCGATGCGTACGCGTTGCCGAGGTTGTAGTGCGCCATCGGGAAGGACGGCGCGAGCGTCAGCGCGTTGCGGAATTGTTCGATCGCGTCGTCGATCTGGCCGAGCGCCTTCAGCGCGTTGCCGAGATTCAGTTGCAGCGCGGCGTCTTCCGGGCGCAGGTTCACCGCGCGCCGCACGAGTGCGGCGGCTTCGGCGTGCTGGCCTTGCTGATGGCGCAGCACGCCCAGCAGGTGCAACGCGTCGACGTGCGTGGGATTGCCGTCGAGCGTCGCGCGATAGCCGCGTTCGGCGTCGTCGAGGCGGCCGTCACGATGCGCCGCGAAAGCGCGGTCAAATACAGGTTGCATGACGGGGGATGGCATTCGGGTGAGGCAGAGGCCGCATTTTCCCACACTCGCCGGACCGCGCTCCGGTTTGACCGGTTTGCTTACCCTCTATAGCATCTGGATACCTGAGCATGGTTTTGCTGCGATGCATCGATTCGAGATGTCCGTGGCGGATTGTTCAACGGGTTCCTGCGCGGCTTTCGTGCTGGGTGTGTCTGCGCCGGCCAGTGGCGCGGCGCGTGCGGCACGCGATCGGTGTGCGGCCGGCCGGGTTGCTTCGCCTGCCCGGTGACAATTCTCTGGATGCGTGATGAAGAAGAAGGATGCGGTGGGTCTCGGGGATGAAGGGCTCGCGCGGGAGCGGAACGCGCGTGGACCTGCGCATGTCGCCGGTGCGCATCGGCGGGATGGGGTGGACGGACTTCGTGATGAAAGCGGTGCGGACGGCTCTCATGCCGGGGATGTCCGAAGCGGCAATCCGCCCCGCGGTCACGATGGAAGTGGTCACGGCGATAGCGGCAGCGCCCGTGGCGGTCACGAGCATAGTGGTCACGACCATGGCGGTGACAGCCACAGCGACCACGATCACCGCGACCCCAGCCAGCCCAGCCAGCCCAGCAACACCCACGGCCACCACACCCACGCCGGCCACCACCATCACCACCACATCCCCGCCGCAGGCCATGGCCGTGCTTTCGCCATCGCCGTCGCGCTGAACATCGCGATCGTCGTAGTCCAGGCGATCTACGGCGTGCTCGCGCATTCCACCGCGCTGCTCGCCGACGCGGGCCACAACCTCTCCGACGTCCTCGGCCTGCTGCTCGCATGGGGCGCCGCCTGGCTCGCCACGCGCCGTCCGTCGGTGCGCTATACATTCGGCTACGGCAGTTCGTCGATCCTCGCCTCGCTCGTCAACGCGGGGTTGCTGCTGTTCGCGTGCGGCGTGATCGTCGCCGAGGCGATCGGGCGCCTGATGAACCCCGCGCCGGTGGCCGGGCTCGCGGTGTTCGTCGTCGCGACCGTGGGCGTGGTGGTGAACGGCGTGTCCGCGTGGCTTTTCATGCGCGGCCAGAAGGAAGACCTCAACATTCGCGGCGCCTTCCTGCACATGGCCGCCGATGCTGGCATTTCGGCGGCGGTCGCGGTGAGCGGCCTCGTGATTCTCTATACCCGCTGGCTCTGGCTCGATCCACTGATGAGCCTCGTCGTGGTCGCGGTCGTCGTGGCGGGCACGTGGAGCCTGTTGCGCGATTCGCTGCGCCTCGCGCTCGACGCCGTGCCGCCCGGCATCGATCCGCAACGCATCCGCGAATATCTGGCCGCGCAACCCGGCGTGGTCGACGTGCACGACCTGCACGTGTGGGCGCTGTCGACCACCGGCAACGCGCTCAGCGCGCATCTGGTGATGCCGGCGGGCCATCCCGGCGACGAGTCGCTCGACCACATCGTCAGCGCGTTGCGCGAGCGTTTTTCGATGCAGCATGCCACGCTGCAAGTCGACCTCGGCACGACCGAGCATCGTTGCGCGCTGGACCACGCGCCGCATGCGCATTGATTCAGATAGTGCGCAACTGAGGTGATGCGGCTGGACTCACGTCATGCGGAGCGACAGTGCAATAAGCCGCTCCGGGAACGTCATCGACAGAGCGCCGTGCGCATTCCCACGGTCTGCCGAATGACGCAGCGCACTGCCGCCCTCTATATCGGCGGCGTACACTAGAGCGCATTGTTGTCTCCGGAGTGCCGCATGGACGCTGCAGCCTACGACGCGTCGCCGGTGCTGATCGTCGGGGCGGGTCCCACCGGACTTGCCGCAGCGATGAGTCTCGCGCGTGCCCATATTCCCGTGCGTCTGATCGACAAAGCGATGCAGCCGAACCCATATTCGCGGGCCATCGGCATTCAGGCGCGCACGCTCGAACTGCTCGAGCAGCATCGGCTGGTCGAACCGTTTCTCGAACTCGGTCATCGCGCGCGCATCGCCAATCTCTTTTCGAACGGCATGCGTCTCGCGCAACTCGATTTCGATCCGCTGCACACGCGCTATCCGTATCTGCTGTTTCTCGACCAGTCCGTGACCGAGCGCCTGCTCACTGAACATCTCGCCACCTTGGGCGTGGCGATCGAACGGGGCGTCGAACTGACGATGTTCTCGCAGGGCTCCGCAGGCCTGCAGGCGACGCTGCGTCGTGCCGACGGCCACACCGAAACGTTGCGCCCGTCATACATGATCGCCGCCGACGGCGCGCACAGTGCGATCCGTCATCGGCTGGGTCTGAGCTTCGAGGGCAAGACCTTCGAGCAGACCTTCCTGCTCGCCGATCTGCACGCCGAAACCGCGTGGCCCGATGACGAGTTCCACATCTTTGCGTCGGGCGAAGGCCTCGTCGCGCTGTTTCCGATGGGGCACGGCCGGCATCGGCTGATCGCGGATCATGCGATCGAACCGGCCGCGCTCGCCTCGCCCCCCACACCCGCGGTACTCGGCGAGCCGCCGCTCGACCGCGTGCCCGAGCCGTCGCTCGAACAATGCAAGGCGCTGATCGCGCGGCGCGTGCGTGAACGCGTCGAGGTGTCGGATCTCGCGTGGTCCTCGTATTTCCATCTGAACAGCCGGATGGTGGAGCGGCTGCGCGTCGGCCGCATCTTCCTCGCCGGCGACGCCGCGCATGTGCATAGCCCGGCCGGCGCGCAAGGCATGAACACCGGCATTCAGGAAGCGTTCAATCTCGGCTGGAAGCTCGCGCGCGTGCTCAAAGGCGCGGCGCCGGACCGGCTGCTCGATACCTACCATCTCGAACGGCATCCGATCGAGCGCGACGTGCTGCGGCAGACCGGCTTCATCACGCAGATGGCCGAGGCCGATCACGGGCCGCTCAAGCTGCTGCGCGAACGCGCGATGCCGGTGCTCGCCGCGCTCGGTCCGCTGCGCGATGCCGCGCGCCTGACCATCAGCGAGTTGTCGATCCAGTACCGGCGCAGTCCGCTCACGCTCGAACGGGTGCTCGACGGCGGCCCGCGCGCCGGCGAACGCGCGCCCGATGCGCTGGTGCATGTGGTCGATGGGCCGCTTGGTCGCGCGCCGGGTGTCGGCTGCATTTTCGATCTGCATGATCCGGCGTTCTTCTCGCTATTCCTGCTGGTGCCGCCGCTGCCCGTCGACGATACGCCGCTCGATCCGGCCGCCAAACATGCGCCGCCGCCGGACCCGGAACTGGAGCGGCTCGCCGCCGAAGTCGAGCGCCTGCTGCCGGGCGCGGTGCGGATCTGGCGCATCACCGATACGACCGGCGACGGCGGGCCGGCGTTGTCCGAATCGTATGGACGCACGCGGCCGTCGTTCTATCTGGTGAGGCCGGATGGCTATATCAGTGCGCGCGGACGCACCGGCTCGGATTTTCACGGCCTGCTGCGCCATTGCGAAGCGTGGTTTGCGGTAGGGGGCGAGATACCGGAGCAGGCGGCGCTGTGAGGTGAGCCGTGGTTGGTTTTCGCTGTCTTGCCAGGAAGAAGAGGGAGAGCGCCGCGCGACCAGTTGTGCGTGAATCGTGAGAGAGCAGACACTGACTCGTGAATTCGCCGCTGCCTGAAGCGAAAGGCTGGCCGCGTCGCAAACTCGTGAGGCACGTCCGCTCTCTGCATATCGAGGCGGCTGCTCGGTGGTTCGAGCCGCTGCTCGATCCACCGAGCAGCGGCCATGAACCGCCTAAGCGGTCGAAGCCGCCGCGGGCGTCAACTCCTCGCGATGCTTGACGAGCGCCTCCCTGACGAAGTCCGACAACACAATGCCGTTCGCATCCGGTGCCTCGTCGAGCGCCGCCAGCAACGCACGTCGCATGCGCGGCTCCCAGAAGCGGCGAATATGATCGGCGACCCCGGTGAGCGCTTCCTCGTGGTCCGGCATCGACTCGAAGAAGTCGCCGATCCGGTTCGCCATGTCGATCAGGTTCTGAGTGTCCATCGCTCGCCTCACTTACCCGATGTCGTATTGGCCAGCTCGCGCTGTCTGAGCAGATCGAGCTGCTCGTTGTTAAAGCGCGAGTAGTCCTGCTGCCATTGGGACGGCTGTTCGACCGGCGTCACCTGCACCGCGGTCACCTTGTATTCCGGACAGTTGGTCGCCCAGTCCGAGCTATCGGTGGTGATCACGTTCGCGCCCGATTCGGGGAAGTGGAACGTCGTGTAGACCACGCCCGGCTGCATGCGCTCGGTCACCTTCGCGCGCAACACGGTCTGCCCCGCGCGCGATTCGATGCCGACCCAGTCGTCGTTCCTGATGCCGCGATCTTCGGCGTCCTGTGGATGGATTTCGAGCCGGTCCTCGTCGTGCCAGCGAGAGTTCTCGGTGCGGCGCGTTTGCGCGCCCACGTTGTACTGCGACAGGATGCGGCCGGTCGTGAGCAGCAGCGGAAACTTGCGCGTGACTTTTTCCGGCGACGCGATGAACTTCGTGATCACGAAGCGCCCCTTGCCGCGCACGAAGGCATCGACGTGCATGGTCGGCGTGCCGTCCGGCGCGTTCTCGTTGCACGGCCACTGGATGCTGCCGAGTTCGTCGAGCTTCTGATACGACACGCCGTGGAAAGTCGGCGTGAGACGCGCGATCTCGTCCATGATCTGCGACGGGTGCGTGTAGTCCATTTCATAGCCGAGCGCGCGCGAGAGCAGGATCGTCGCTTCCCAGTCGGCGTAACCCGCGAGCGGCGGCATCACCTTGCGCACGCGCGAAATGCGGCGCTCCGCGTTGGTGAAGGTGCCGTCCTTTTCGAGGAACGACGAGCCGGGCAGCAGCACGTGCGCGTACTTGGCGGTCTCGTTGAGGAAGATGTCCTGCACGACGATGCATTCCATCGACGACAGCGCCGCCGACACATGATGTGTGTTCGGGTCCGACTGCACGATGTCTTCGCCCTGGCAGTAGAGGCCCTTGAAGGTGCCGTGCACGGCGGCGTCGAACATGTTCGGAATGCGCAGGCCGGGTTCCGGCTGCAGCGTGACGTTCCAGGCATCTTCGAACAGCGTGCGCGTGACCGTGTCGCTGATATGGCGGTAGCCCGGCAGTTCGTGCGGGAACGAGCCCATGTCGCACGAACCCTGCACGTTGTTCTGGCCGCGCAGCGGATTCACGCCCACGCCTTCGCGGCCGATGTTGCCCGTTGCCATCGCGAGGTTGGCGATGCCCATGACCATCGTCGAACCTTGCGCGTGTTCGGTGACGCCGAGGCCGTAGTAGATCGCGGCATTGCCGCCCGTCGCGTAGATGCGCGCGGCTTCGCGCACCTGCTGCGCGGGCACGCCGGTGAATGCCTCCGTGGCTTCCGGCGCGTTCTCCGGCAGCGCGACGAAATCGCGCCACTGCCCGAACGCGCGGGTTTCGCAACGCTCGGCGATGAACGCTTCGTTCAGCAGACCTTCAGTGACGATCACATGCGCGAGCGCGTTCACGACGGCCACGTTGGTGCCCGGCCGCAATTGCAGATGATGCGACGCCTTCACGTGTGGCGTATCGACGATATCGATGCGCCGCGGATCGACGACGATCAGCTTCGCGCCCTCGCGCACGCGGCGCTTCAGACGCGAGGCGAACACCGGGTGGCCGTCGGTCGGATTCGCGCCGATCACCATGATGACGTCGGCTTTATCGACCGACGCGAACGTCTGCGTGCCCGCCGATTCGCCGATCGTCGTCTTCAGGCCATAGCCGGTCGGCGAGTGGCACACGCGCGCGCAGGTGTCGACGTTGTTGTTGCCGAACGCGGCGCGCACGAGCTTCTGGACGAGATAGGTTTCCTCGTTCGTGCAGCGCGACGACGTGATGCCGCCGATCGAATCGCGCCCGTGCTTCTCCTGGATGCGGCGGAATTCGGACGCGGCATAGCTGATCGCTTCCTCCCAGCTGACTTCACGCCACGGGTCGGTGATCTTCGCACGGATCATCGGCTTCGTGATGCGGTCCTTGTGCGTCGCGTAGCCCCACGCGAATCGGCCCTTCACGCAAGCGTGGCCTTCGTTGGCCTGGCCGTTCTTGTGCGGCACCATCCGCACGACCTGGTTGCCCTTCATTTCCGCCTTGAACGAGCAGCCGACGCCGCAATACGCGCAGGTGGTGACGACCGAATGCTCGGGCTGGCCGAGCATGATCACGGACTTTTCCTGCAAGGTCGCAGTCGGGCATGCGGCGACGCACGCGCCGCACGACACGCACTCCGAGTCCATGAACGGCTGGTTCTCACTGGCCGCCACGCGCGATTCGAAGCCGCGTGCGGCAATGGTCAGCGCGAACGTGCCTTGGGTTTCCTCGCATGCGCGCACGCAGCGATTGCAGACGATGCACTTCGACGGGTCGTACGTGAAGTACGGGTTCGACTCGTCCTTCTTGTCCTTCAGGTGATTCGCGCCGTCGAAACCGTAGCGCACTTCGCGCAGGCCGGTCACCCCCGCCATGTCCTGCAGCTCGCAATCGCCGTTGGCGGGACAGGTGAGGCAGTCGAGCGGGTGGTCGGAGATGTACAGCTCCATGACGTTGCGGCGCAGCGACTGCAGACGCTCCGTTTGCGTGCGGACCTTCATGCCCGCTTCGACCGGCGTCGTGCACGACGCGGGATAGCCGCGCTTGCCTTCGATTTCGACGAGACACAGCCGGCACGAGCCGAACGGTTCGAGCGAATCGGTCGCGCAGAGCTTCGGCACGTTGACGCCGGCTTCGGCGGCGGCGCGCATCACCGAGGTGCCGGCGGGCACCGTGATCGCCTGGCCGTCAATTTCGAGCGTGACGTCGACGTCGGCGTGACGCGCGGGGGTGCCGTAGTCGGTGTCGTCGAGGAACGAGCGGGTGGCGCGTTGCTGCGCCTGCGACTTGCACGCGCAGTTGCCTGAGCCGCAGCCGCCGGCGGGAGAGTTGAGCATGTCGGACATGGTGAGCTCCTGGGTCAGGCCGCGGCCTTGGGCACGCTGTGAGTTGTATCGGCGAGACCGAAGTCTTCGGGGAAATGGTCGAGCGCGGACAGCACCGGGAACGGCGTCATGCCGCCCATCGCGCAGAGCGAGCCGGACACCATCGTGTCGCACAGATCGCGCAGCAACTGCACCTGGCGCGTGGACGTGTCGCCGTTGCGAATCCGGCCGATCACTTCGACGCCGCGCGTCGAGCCGATCCGGCACGGCGTGCACTTGCCGCACGATTCGATCGCGCAGAAGTGCATCGCGTACTGCGCGAGCTCCGCGAGATTCGACGTGTCGTCGTGCACGACGAGACCGCCGTGGCCGACCACCGCGCCGACCGCCGCATACGCCTCGTAGTCCATCGGAATGTCCCACTGGCTTTCGGGTAGATACGTGCCGAGCGGGCCGCCCACCTGCACGGCACGCGCCGGCCGGCCGCTGGCCGTGCCGCCGCCGAAGCCGTAGAGCAGTTCGCGCAGCGTCACGCCGAACGCGAGTTCGACGAGGCCGCCTTGCTTGATGTTGCCGGCCAGCTGGAACGGCAGCGTGCCGCGCGAGCGGCCCATGCCGAAGTCTTTGTAGAACGCCGCGCCGCGCGCGAAGATGATCGGCACGGTGGCGAGCGTGATCACGTTGTTGATTACGCTCGGCTGGCCGAACAGGCCCGAAAGCGCCGGCACCGGCGGCTTCGCACGCACGATCCCGCGCTTGCCTTCGAGCGATTCGAGCAGCGCGGTTTCCTCGCCGCAGACGTACGACCCGGCGCCTTTCGCGACGAACAGTTCGAAGCGGTGCGCGCTCTCGCCGAGCACGCTGTCGCCGAGCCAGCCGGCGGCGCGCGCGCGGGCGATGGCCGCTTCGAGCGTCGCGATCGAATGCGGATATTCGCTGCGCACGTAGATGTAGCCGACCGTCGCGCCGGTCACGACGCCCGCGATGATCATGCCTTCGATCAGCATGTACGGATCGCTTTCCATCACGAGGCGATCGGAGAAGGTGCCCGAGTCGCCTTCGTCGGCATTGCAGACGATGTATTTTTGCGCCGCTTGCGCGCCGCGCACCGTGCGCCATTTGATGCCGGCCGGGAACGCGGCGCCGCCGCGGCCCCGCAGGCCGGATTCGATCAGCGCGGCGCAGGCGGCGTCGCCGTCGGTTCGCAACGCCTGACGCAGGCCTTCGAGGCCGCCGTGCGCGACGTAATCCTCGATCGAGAGCGGGTCGGTGATGCCGATGCGCGCGAAGGTCAGGCGTTGCTGCTTCTTCAGATAGGGAATCTCGTCGACCACGCCGACGCGCCGCGCATGCTCGCCGCCTGCGACGAAACCGGCGTCGAACAGCGCGGCGACGTCGCCGGCTTCGATGTTGGCATAGCCGATGCGGCCTTCGGCGGTGGCGACTTCCACGAGCGGTTCGAGCCACAGCAGGCCGCGCGAACCGTTGCGCACCAGTTCGATCTCGATGCCGCGGCGCGCGGCTTCGGCTTCAATGGCCTGCGCCACGGCATCGGCGCCGAGCGCGAGCGCCGACGAATCGCGGGGAACGTAGATGCGCGTCATGCCGGCACCTCCACGCATTTGCTGGCGGCGGCGAAGAGCGCGTCGAATTTCTGCGGCGTGACCCTCGCGTGCAATGTGCCGTTGAGCATCATTGCCGGCGACAGTGCGCATTGACCGAGGCAATATACCGACTCCAGTTCCACCGTCGCGCCAGGCTGATGGCCGGCGTCGAAGCGGCAACCGGTGTGCGCCTCGATGTGCTGGGCGAGCGCTTCGGTGCCCATGCTGCGGCAAGCTTCCGCGCGGCACAGCTGCACGGTGACCGGCGCGGCGGGCTCGCTGCGGAAGTGGTGGTAGTAGGTGATGACGCCGTGCACTTCGGCACGCGACAGGTTCAGCGCACGCGCGAGCGGCGCAACCGCGCCGGGCGGCACGTAGCCGAGTTCATCCTGAATCGCGTGCAACACCGCAAGCAGCGACATACCCGGACGCGCGTGACGCTGCACGAGCTGATCCGGCACGATAGTGAGGGAATCGGTCAAAGGGCGCTCCTCCAAGGTCATATATGCACTTGTTATTCATAAAGCGTGCACTTATGCTTCGTCTATTCAATGTGGTGTGGGTATAGCCGAACGATAGGCGGGCAAATCGGCTCGCGCAATAGGAAAGAGTTGAACATATATGATCAGGATCGAATGTCAGGCGCAGCTGGTGGTGAAGGGTGCGGACGGCCGCGAATCCAGCCTGTCGGACGTGGTGCCGCTGCTCGCGCTCGTCGACGAATCCGGCAGCATCGCGCAAGCGGCTACGCTTAAGGGTTTGTCCTACCGGCACGCGTGGGGTTTGCTGCGCAGCATCGAAGAGCGTCTGGGCGGTCCGTTGATCGCCAAGGAGCGTGGCCGCGGCTCGGTGCTATCAGAGCTCGGGCAGGCGGTTCTGCGCGCGCAGCGTCTGTGCGGCGAGCGGCTCGACGGCAACATGCAGGCGCTCGCGAGCGAAGTGGCGAGCGACCTGAATCGCTGGCTCGCGCCGCTCGCCGACGACGTGCGGATTCATGCGTCGCACGGCTACGCGGTGGCCACGCTGGTGACGGTGCTGGTCGCGAGCGATCTGCCGGTCGACATCAAATACCGCGACGGTGTGGACGCCGTCAGCGCGCTCGCGCGCGGCGAGTGCGATCTGGCGGGCTTTCACCTGCCGCTCGGCGAGTTCCGCGCGGCGTGCGCCGACACGTACCGGCGCTGGCTCGATCCGCAGCGTCACGTGCTCGTGCATCTCACGCGACGCAAGCAGGGGCTGTTCATCGGCAAGGGCAATCCGAAACGGATCGACGGACTCCGTGATCTCGCACGCGACGACATTCGCTTCGTCAATCGTCAGCCCGGTTCGGGCACGCGCATCCTGCTCGATCTCGCCCTGCGCCAGCTCGGCATCGATCCGGACGGGGTCAATGGCTATGCGTCGGCCGAACTCACGCATTCGGCGATCGCGGCGTTCGTCGCGAGCGGCATGGCGGATGTGGGCTTCGGCGTGGAGCCCGCGGCGCATCACTTCGGGCTCGACTTCATCCCGATCGTCGACGAGGACTATTACTTCGCGTGCGACCGCGCGAATCTCGAACGCACGCCGCTCGCCACGGTGATCGATCTGTTGCGTGGCAGCGCGTTTCGACATAACGTCGAGCATCTCGACGGCTACGATCCGCGCGGCTGCGGCAAGCTCGTCGATCTTGCCGCCGGTCTCGCCGGATTTCCCGATGCGCTGGCGTAAGAGGCTGTAAGCTTCGGGCTGCCTGCGGCGCTGCGGATCGCCGCCGTTTCGGCTACTCTCTCAACTTCCGCTTCCGCCTTAACCGCGCGCCACGCCGCGCTAACTCGATATGAAAGCTCTTCTCCACGCATGTGCCGCCGCCGCGACGGCGAGTGTGCTGCTCGCTACCGCCCCGGTCGCCTTTGCACAGAATTCACCCGGCGTGCCGGGCGGCATCCTGCAAGACCAGTTCCGTCTTGCCGAACATCCGCAAATGCCGTTTGCCGCGTCGGCGCCGTCGGACAAATACCAGTCCAGCAAAAAGTCGGCCATGCGCAAGCGCGGCGACATGGGCGATCCGAACGGCTGCAATCTGCAGTGCCCTAAAGACGAATAACGTTGCCCGCATGGCGGCGCCGGGCTCGCCCCGGCGCCGCCGTTTCACGGCTGATGTTCGGTCGGCCGCTGCTCACACTCAGGGCTTGGCCGTGTGCCACATGTCCTTGAAGCCTTCCCCCTTCGCATCCCCCGCCTGCTTGTCCTCCGCGTAGCGATACAGCGGATGGCCCTTGTACGCCCATTGCTTCTTGCCGTCGGCACCGGGGATCAGCGTCCAGTCGCCCGACGGTTTGTCCGTCGGGCCCGCCGTTGCCGCGGGCCAGTGGCTCATGCAGCCGCCGGTGCAGGCGCTCACGCCGGGCGTGGTGTCTTTGTCAAACGTATAGAGCGTCATGCCGTCCGCGTTGACGAAGCGGCCGTTGTTCACCTTGGGCGGGTCGGCGAACGCGCTTTGTTGCAGCGCGACCAGCGCGAGCGGGGCGAGGAAAAGGATCGTCTTGCGCATGATGCGGGCTCCTGTGTTGACAAGGTGGTTGACTGCGTGTGGTTGGAGTATAGGCAGCGCGTGGAATCTGGCCGGCCGTCGGTGTGCCTGCCAGCAATAAACGGATGAGCGCGGTTGGATATTCCGTGTCGGGTCGATTGTTGCGGGGCTTTTTCGTAAGGCCGTGATTGCGGCGATAAAGTTTATTTGAATTGCAAATGGGCCGTGAATTTTCCTTGTTGAATTGGGAAGGTTCCCTGTCATTTTTATGAAAAATAATTCAGTTTACTGGCGGTATTTAATGTAGCTGCGTTATTGTCGTGTCTGGTTAATGAATAAATCAATGAGGTTTTTTAGCCGGCTGCGGATAAAAATAGGACGCCCAACGAAGAGGATCGTCGATGCGTGGCGCCGGAGCGTGCCGCGATGCATGTATATGGCGCGTGGATGAGAGGAGGTGCCTGTAATTTGATAATCGAACGGTGGTTTTTGAATACACCCCCGGAAGTGTAAAAAAACGCAAAGAGCCACTCATAAAGAATTTCCGATGTTAGGATTTGCATCGCTCGATGAATCGGGGTTTTATCTCGCGAGCTAATTTTTTTAACCATTAGATAGGTAATCGAAATGCAAAAGATCAATCGCAATGACTTGGCTAAATCCGCTGTTGCAGGCGGCTGCTGCAAGGGCTCTGCCAGTACGCCGACCACGCCGACGCCCGTTGTCAAGGCGTAAGGTTGTGAAGGCGTAAAAGTCTCACGCGCCGGAGTGGTAGTCGTACGACCACTCCGGCCCTTTGCGTCAACGTGGAGTGAAATATGGGGTGGTGGAGCGCCGCTCCGGTCAGGATGACTTCGCTGCGAAATGAAATCGCGCGCGCAAGGCGCCGGCTGCAAGGATGGTTGATCGCTCATATGCCGCCTTCGGTAATCGAACCGTTGGCCGCTGCCGTATGGAAAGCTCACAGCCTCGTCGACGCGCGTGTGCGCTGGAACGGCATCTCGCGCTGCGAGATCGGGCGCGAGATGGCGGGGGTGGCGCCGTTCAGCGCAACTCAGGTTTCGTCCGGCAGCTTGCGTGAAAGCCTGATCGACAAGCGGATCTATTACGGCCGTCTGTTACGCGGCCGCGAGGACTGGCCGGACCTGCAACACGTGGCGAAGATGCTTGCCGCCCGAATCCGGCAATTGCAGGCCGAGGTGCCGGGGCGTCCTGTCATCGTGTCGCCGTTTCACTACGTGTCGCAATACGCGAACATTTATGTGATCGACGCATTGCGCGAAATGCTCGGGCTCGAATCGATTTCGGTGGTGTCGGGCGTGCCGCGCGACATGTACGGTGACGACCGGACGCTCATCCCCAGCGTGACGGTGCTGTACACGTATGGCGACGATAACCGTAATGGCCTTGGCCTGCGCGTCGCGAGGACGTTGAGGCGCAACGGCGTCGCGGTACTGTTCGCCGACGTGCCGCCGTTCGCGCTGCACCGCTATCCGATGGAAACGGTCGGCGTGTCGATCTTCGGTCGCAACGCGCGCATTCACAACGGCGTGTTCCGGCTAGGCGCGCCGTTCAATGCCATGCTGCTGCCGTTTTATCTGCGTTTCCGGCAAGGGCGGTTCAGCGCCGAACTGTTCGAGGCTTTGCCGCTTGCCGCTCCTGACGCTCCGCAATGGCTCGCCGGTTACATCGAAAGCGCGGCGCTCGACAACTATCCCGACTGGCTCGTATCAGGACATCCGTCGATGTACGCGTTCGCGCCGGTCCGCTAGACACCCGCGCCCAGCCCGGCGGCCGCGTGGCACGACGTTCGCCCAGACGGGCCGCTGCGGCGCAACTCATAACAACACTGGCCGGCACCGGGCAGCAATCACGCTATGGAACCCATCAATCTCCCCCAGTTCAGGGATGTCTCATGGCGCTGGATCGCGTATGCGACCTCCGCACTCGTGAGCGTCGCCATCGTGTTCGCGTTCGTCTACGACGTCGAACTGAAGCAGGACGTGCGCGCGGAAATCGTATCGCCGTCCGAAATCAAGATTCAGGGGCTGAGCGGCCTCGTGTCGGACATCTATGTGAATCGTTCGACGCGCGTCGCGCAGGGCGCGCCGCTGTTTCGTCTGGACCGCGATCTCTCGCTCGCGAGCAACGGCCTGCAACGCAAAGCGTTCGACGAGCATGACCGCGACGAACAGCTCCGCACGAGCGACGCGCAATACCTTCAGCGCAGGGCCGATCTTGCCGCGCAACTGAATGCCGCGCGGCTCACCGCGCAAAGCCGCCGCGCGGAAATCTCCGCGCTCGACGAACAACTGGTGCAGAACCGCGCGCTCGCCGACGAAGCCGGCCGCAAGCTGACGCGGCTAGTGTCGGTGGCCGACTACATCACCGCCGACCGGATCGAGCAGGCGAGTGCCGACATCCATCAGGCGAAAGTCGCGCTCGCACAAAGCGCGGCGCGGCGTCAGCAACTCGACGCGGATCTGGGCGCGGCGATCGGTACCCAAACGGGCCTGGGCGCGCAACTCAATGAACTGGACGCGCGCCACGCACGCGAGTTGCAGGACATTCGCATGCGCTTCGAACAGACCCGCCAGGACGCGACGATCTCCGCACCGAAAGCCGGCGTGGTGACCTACTCGGGTCTCGTGCCGGGACGCACTCTCGCACCCGACGACGTCGCGCTCGTGATCTCGACCGGCGAGAAGGGCGCGTTGCGCGCCGCGCTGCGCATTCCGTCGCGACGGCGCGGTTTCGTGCGCGAAGGGCAGATCGTGCGCCTTAAGTTCGATGCGTTTCCATACGCGAAATTCGGCAGCTACCCCGCGCGGATCGATTCGATCTCCCGCACCACCGTGCGCTCGGCGATGTCGCCGGCAGCCGCATCCGAGCCGGGCAGTCCCGACGGAGACTACATGGCGTGGGCCACGCTGGGCGGCGACACGTTCCACTTCGAGCGGCAACGCTTCGACATTCTGCCGGGCATGGCGGCGACGGCGAGCATCGTGATCGAGCGCCGCACCATCGCCGAATGGGTGCTCGCGCCGCTGTTCCGTGTGCTGCGAGGTTGACGATGCGCGCGATCTATCAGAACGAAGTCGCCGAATGCGGTTACGCCTGTCTGGCCATGGTGCTGTCGCACTTCGGCCGCTCGACCGAAGTGCGCGAGCTGCAGGCGTTCAGGCCGATCTCTGCCAATGGTTTGACGATGATGGACCTGTACGACGTCGCGGTCGAATACGGGCTTGCGGTGCAGGCGTACCGCTTCGGCAGCGGCGATCTGGCGAGCGTGAAGCGCGGTTCGATCATGCATTTCGGCGGCGCCCATTTCGTCGTGTTCGAAAAGTACGGGCGCGGCTACGTGCAGGTGATCGATCCGGCCACCGGCCGGCGCCGTATTTCGATGGACACGTTCGTCGCCAATGTGTCGGGCTTCCTGCTCGAATGTGCGCCGACGCCAGCCATGCCGCGTGTGCGCAACAAGTCGCGGGTGCCGGCGGCGCTCGCGCGGGTGCGCGCGCTGAATCCACAACTCGGCGCGCAGATCGTCAAGGTGATGTTCATTGCGCTCGGCAGCCAGTTCGCGATTCTCGCGATGCCGTACCTCGGCAATCTCGTGCTCGACGACGTGGTCGCCGCCGACAACCTGAATCTGCTCAACGTGCTGGTGCTGACGTTCTCCGGCATTTTCATCGTCGGCGCGCTGAGCCAGTACATCCAGACCTACCTCGTCGAACTGTTGCACGGCCTCGTGCAGATGAACATGATCGAGGGTTTGCTCGCGAAGCTGTTGAGCAATCCGATTCCGTACTTCGAGAAGCGCCATGTCGGCGATCTGTTCGCGCGCGTGAAGGCGCAGGACGAGATCAGCATCTACGCCACACGCACCGCGATTTCGCTTGGCATCGATCTCGTGGTCGGTTTGCTCGCGCTGCTCCTGATGCTGGTGCAGAGCCCGCAGCTGACCGCGATTGCGCTGTTGATTTTCGTGCTCTACGTGGCGGTCTCCTTTGCGCTGTTCACGCGCATGCGCGATACGCACGCACTCGTGCTCGAAGAATCGGCGCGCTGCGACGACATGCTGATCGAGACGATACGCGGCGCGTCGTTGATCAAGCTGTCGCAGGGGGAGACGCGGCGTACGGCGATCTTCATGGCGAAGTACCGCGCCTATTTTGCAGCGCTCGTGCAGAACAGCCGTCTCGGCAGCGCGCGCGATGCGATCCTGAAGCTCGTCAACTACGCGGACATGATCGCGATCACGTGGTTCGCCGCGCGCCTGATGCTCGGCGGCGCGATTTCGGTGGGCGTGTTCTATTCGTTTCTGATCTACAAGTCGCTGCTATCGGAGCGCTTTGCGAACTCGATCAACGCGGCCTTCGCGTACTTCATGCTGAGCGTTCCGGTCGCGCGGGTCGGCGACATCGTGGACGGTGACGCGGAGCGCTACACGCCGCCGGGCGAGGTGCACAAGAGCGTCGAAGTGCGTGCTTTCGAGCGCATCGACGTGCGCAACGTGACGTTCCGCTACGGCGCGTCGGATCAGCCCGTGCTCAAGAACGCGAACATCGTGATACGCAAGGGCGACAAGATCGTGATCACCGGTGCGTCGGGCAGCGGCAAGTCCACGCTGTTCAAGCTGCTCGCGGCGGCCGAACCGCTTCAGGATGGCGAGATCATGCTGAACGGCATCGCCTGGCCGAATCTCGCCGTCGACGAAATCCGCCGTCACGCCGTGCATATGCGGCAGGGCGATCTGATCCTGCACGGCTCGATTGCGGACAACGTGACACTGTTCGCGGGCAACGTGGACGAAGCGCGCGTCCACGCGCTGCTCGACGACGTCGGGCTGCTGCGCGACGTGATGCGCTTGCCGATGCGCACGCGCACGGTGATCAGCGACACGATCGCCAATATTTCCGCCGGGCAGCGGCAGCGCCTGCTGCTCGCGCGTGCGCTGTACCAGCAGCGCGAACTGTTGCTGCTCGACGAGCCGACGTCGAATCTCGATCCCGCGTCGGTGCGGCAGATCGTGGCGTTGCTGCAGCGTATCGAACGCACGGTCGTCGTGATTACGCACGACATGTCGCTCGCGGCGGCGTTCGACACGCGCTACCGGCTGGTCGAAGGCGAGCTGGTGTGCGAGGCGCGCGCCGAGGCGTTGGCCGATGAATAAGCGCAACGCATCGGGCCTGCTGATCGTGCTTGCCTGCGCCGCGCAGACGAGTACCGCGGCGGCAGCCGACCTGCTCAGCGTCGCCGCTCAGGCCGCCGACCACGACGCGGACCTGGCCGCATCGCGCGCGGGTTCCCGGGCCGCGCGCGAGGCGCTGCCCAAAGCCCGCGCGGCATTGTTGCCGCAACTGTCGGGCGGCTGGGGGCGCGCCTACAACCGCACAGCGATCGAGGGTTTCCCACGCGACAGCTACTGGCAGAACGGCTGGACTGTCGAGCTGTCGCAACCGGTCTTCGACTGGGGCCGCTGGACGGCTTACCGGCAGGCCGACCTGATCGGCGCGCGCGGGGTGGTCGATGCGGCGCGCGCGCAGCAGGCGGCCATTCTGCAGGCAGTACGCGCGTACTTCGACGAACTCGCCGCCGAAGACGAACTGGCCCGCGCCGACGACTACACGGCCGCGCTCGAACAACACATGGTTCAGCTGCATCGCCGGCAGGCGGCGGGCGAGGCGACCGTGATCGACTTGCAGGAGGCCGAGGCGGCGCGCGAGCAGGCGCAGGTGCAGCAACTGGATGCCCGCAGCGATTTGCAACTGCGGCGGCTCTCGCTCGAACAGATCACGGGGCAGCCGTTCGCGGGGTTGTCGCGGCTGCCGGATACCGTGTCGATGCCGCGCCTGAGTCCCGACAACGAGGCCAGCTGGATCGCGCAGGCTGAAGCACACGACTATCTCGTGCAGTTGAAGCAGATCGACCGGCGCATCGCGCAATTCGACGTCGAGAAGGCGCGGGCGAGAAATCTGCCGGTCGTGAACCTGACGGCGAGCCATACGCCGGCAGGCGCCGCCTCCGGCTACTCCCGTCCGACGACGACCACGACGGCAATGCTGTCGGTGACGATTCCGATTTTCGAGGGCGGCGGGACGGACGCGATCATCGACGAGACGCTGGCGCTTCAGGACAAGGCGCAGGACGAACTGGTCGGCGCAACCCGGCTGGCTGGCGCGACGGCGCGGGAAAACTGGTCACGCTTTCACGACGGCGTCACGCGGGTCGATGCGCTGACGCGTCTCGCGCAGACTTCACACGCCGCGTTACTCGCGACGCAGGTGGGCTACAAGGTGGGCAGCAGGACGAGCACCGACGTGTTGCGCGCGGCGGATTCGTTTTACGCGAATCGCCGGGATCTGATCCGGGCGCGCTACATGGCGCTTGTTGCATTGCTGCAGCTCAAGGCCGCGACGGCGGCGCTGGACCTGGACGAGGTAGCGCGGGTGAATGGTTTGCTGGTTGGCGCGGACGGGGGCAGGGCGCTCGAGACGGATCGCGCCCTCGTGGAAAAAACGGATCGAAGCGTTGCGCCTGAAAGCATGCCGCCGACCAGGCCGATCGACGGGCCGCCAGTGATGACGCCGTTCGAAGCCTTGCGCGTCGCGCAGCGGAAACCGCTTGCGGCGACTCCTTGACGCGCGCGGCTGGGGCCAGGCCGAAATGCTGGCGAATGCCGGCTGCAGTGGCGGAAACAAAAAAACCCCGGGAGCCTGCGGCTAACGGGGTTTTTCATACAACGCTATTGCTTGCGCGGTGTTTGGTGGAGGCGGCGGGAATCGAACCCGCGTCCAGAAGCACTCTACGACCAGTTCTACATGTTTAGTTCTGTCATTTGATTTAACCCCAGTGACGCGGACGAACACGCTGCACTAAGGCGATTCACTAGATTTTCGACCCTGACGTCGTGACGCCGCCAAGGCTTAACTGACGTATATGACCTCTGTCGGTATTGCTACCGGTCTTGCGACACTAGCCCGTCAGTGAACTAGGCAGAGGACGGCGGCCCTTAGGCTGCCAGTGCGAACGTATCGTCGTTTGCAGTTACGTTTTTCCCATTGATTAACGAGGTGACGGGTCCTCGACATGCCCTAGCCGCTTCGCAACCCCTGTCGAAACCAGGTCGCCCCCGCGGTTCGTTGCTCAAGATTTCTGAGCCAGACGTAGATTTTACAGTAGTTTGACGGCCGCGTCCTGACTCATTGGCATAGCGGCCACCGTGGTGCTTCAGGCGATATCGCGCAGCAGCTTCTGCAGTTCACCCGGCGATTGGACGACATGCTGTGCATGCCACTGCGTCGGTGGAATATCCTTGCCGCAGTAGCCGTACGCGGCTGCCACGGTCTTCATGCCCGCCGCGAAACCGGCCTGCACGTCGCGCAGGTCGTCGCCCACATAGACGATGCGCTCCGGCGCCACGTCCAGTTCCCGTGCGGCGTGCAGCAAAGGCGCCGGGTGCGGCTTCGAATGCGCAGTCGTGTCGCCGCTCACCACGCAGCCCGCGCGCTCTTCGAGGCCAAGCTGCGCGACCAGCGGCTCGGTCAGCCGCGCCACCTTGTTCGTGACGATGCCCCAGCGCACGCCGCGCGCATCGAGATCGTCGAGCAGTTCGGGGATGCCGGGAAAGAGCGTCGTCTCGATGCACAAGTCCGCTTCGTAGTTGGCGAGAAACTCTTCGCGCATCGACGCGAACTCGTGATCGTCCGGGCCGATGCCGAACGCGCCGCCGATCAGCCCGCGCGCCCCCGCCGATGCCAGCGGACGCAGGTCTTCGAGCGGCACCATCTCGAGGCCGCGATCGTGGCGCATCTTGTTGACGGCGGCCGCGAGATCGGGCGCCGTGTCGGCCATCGTGCCATCGAGGTCGAACAGCACAGCCTGGCAAAGACCGAGCGCGTCGTCGTTGTCTTCTCGTTGGGGCAGGGGAGTAGGGTCGCTCATTGTCGGATTGGGTTGGGCATGTCGGGGCGGATCAGGCGTCGCGGCGGCAGGCGAGCAGGTAGTTCACGCTCGTGTCGGCGGACAGCGTGAAATGCTTGCTGAGCGGGTTGTAGACGATGCCTTTGATGTCGGCCGTGCGCAGGCCGGCGGCGCGCACGAAGCTCGCCAATTCCGACGGACGGATGAAGCGCGCGTAGTCGTGCGTGCCCTTGGGCAGCATCCGCGCGATGTATTCGGCGCCGATCACCGCGAACAGATACGACTTCACGTTGCGGTTCAACGTGGAAAAGAACACCCAGCCGCCGGGCTTCACCAGCGTCTTGCAGGCCTCGACGATCGCACCGGGCACGGGCACGTGTTCGAGCATTTCCATGCAGGTGACCACGTCGTACGTTCCCGGTTCGCGGGCGGCGAGCGCTTCCGCGGCGATTTCTTCGTAATTAACGGTTACGCCGCTTTCAAGGCTGTGAAGATCGGCGACGCCGAGCGCTTGGGTCGACAGGTCGATGCCCTTCACGTGCGCGCCGAGACCGGCCATCGATTCGGAGAGAATCCCGCCGCCGCAGCCGATATCCAGCACGTTCTTACCCGCGAGATGCGCGTGGGCGTCGATCCAGTTCAGGCGAATGGGGTTGAGTTCGTGTAGCGGCTTGAATTCGGCATTCGGGTCCCACCACCGGTGCGCGAGGTCGCTGAATTTCTGTAGTTCGTGGGGATCGGCGTTGGTCATGGCGAAAGCTGCCTCGATGAGAGCGGTGAGCGGGCGCTCGAGGATAAACCCTGAGTATATAGGTCGAGGGACAGGGCGGCAAAAGGACGGCGCGTGGCGTCGCCTCGACAGGTGGCCGCGCGGCTTGATGGGCGCCGCTCGCGTCTGCCACAGGGCGGCGCGACCCGCATTGCGCGACCGGGCCATGCATAAAAAAAGCCCCGCCGAAGCGGGGCTTTGATACTGCGGCAACCTGAAGCTTACTGCTTCGGCGTGCCCACAACTTCGACTTCCACGCGACGATCCGGTGCGAGGCAGGCGATGAGTTGCTTGCGGTTCTTCTGGTTGCAACCGGTCGTGACCGGGTTGCGGCGGCCCTTGCCTTCCGTATAGATACGGTTGGCTTCGACGCCCTTGCTGACCAGGAATGCCTTCACAGCTTGAGCACGGCGCATCGACAGACGGTCGTTGTACTTGTCCGTACCGATACGATCCGTGTGACCCGTTGCGACGACGACTTCCAGGTTGATGCCTTGAATCTTCGATGCGAGTTCGCCCAGCTTTTCCTTGCCAGCCGGCTTCAGAATTGCCTTGTCGAAGTCGAACAGCGCGTCAGCTTGATACGTAATCTTTTCGCTAGAGATAACCGGTGCGGGTGCGACCGGTGCCGGCGGGGTCGGAGCCTGGGCAACCAGGGCGCCGTCGCACTTGGCGTTGGCCGTTGCCGGCGTCCAGAATGCATCGCGCCAGCAAAGCTCGTTCGTGCCGTTCATCCACACGTATTCGCCGGTACCATTCACCCAGTTGTCGTTCGTAGCTTGTCGCGACGCCGGCACCGACTGCGCCACGGCGGATGCAGCCATAACTGCGGTAGCTGCAATGAACGCGAGCTTTGAAAGTTTATTCATATTTCTCCTCTCGAAATTGAGATTACCGCAGGTTTACTGCGAGCCTGTTGACGAAGACAAGTCATACATTGCTCGAAGTATAACATTGGTGCGGAACAAAAAACCTGGTGTGTAGACTTCGAGCAGTGTCTAACTCTTTGTGCGTTGGCATTTTGCCATATCGTTCCCTTCCGACGATAAAAAAATCCGCGCCCGATCAAATCCCCGTTTAATTGTGGTGCATGCGCAACAGAAGCAATCGCCTGGAGGGGCCGCCAGTCATGGCTGAGCGGCGGATTGCCCCACGCACGAATCGCGCCTGGCCGGCACGAAAACGGAGTCCCCGCGAGCGCCTCGCGGAACTCCTGCTAGTAGGTATACGTACCCTCGGCGGAGGCGGATTCACGGCATGTTAGAATCGCGTGATGCGTTGCGCCTGCAATGCTTACGCGAAGGCGCGGGGTTGATCCGTTGCCTTGGCATGTAAAAGATACGGATAATGGATCAATTCGCCAAAGAGACTCTGCCAATCTCCCTAGAGGAGGAAATGCGCCGTTCGTATCTCGATTACGCGATGAGCGTGATCGTAGGGCGTGCGCTTCCCGATGTTCGCGATGGCCTGAAGCCGGTGCACCGGCGCGTGCTGTACGCGATGCACGAACTGAACAACGACTGGAACCGCGCGTACAAGAAGTCGGCGCGTATCGTCGGCGACGTCATCGGTAAATACCACCCGCACGGCGACACGGCTGTATACGACACCATCGTCCGGATGGCGCAGAGTTTCTCGCTGCGCTACATGCTGGTGGACGGCCAGGGCAACTTCGGTTCCGTCGACGGCGACAACGCCGCGGCGATGCGCTACACCGAAATCCGTATGGCGAAGATCGGTCACGAACTGCTGGCCGACATCGACAAGGAAACGGTCGACTTCACGCCGAACTACGACGGCAGCGAAAACGAGCCGGCCATCCTGCCCGCGCGCATTCCCAATCTGCTGATCAATGGCTCGTCCGGTATCGCGGTCGGCATGGCGACCAACATTCCGCCGCACAACCTCAACGAGGTCGTCGACGCCTGCCAGCATCTGCTGAAGAATCCGCAAGCGACGATCGACGAACTGATCGAGATCATTCCTGCGCCCGACTTCCCGACCGCCGGCATCATTTACGGCGTGGCCGGCGTGCGCGACGGCTATCGCACGGGCCGCGGCCGCGTGGTGATGCGCGCGCTCACGCACTTCGAGGAAATCGATCGCGGCCAGCGCATGGCGATCATCGTTGACGAGCTGCCGTACCAGGTCAACAAGCGCTCGCTGCTTGAGCGCATCGCCGAGCTGGTCAACGAGAAGAAGCTCGAAGGCATTTCCGACATCCGCGACGAGTCCGACAAGAGCGGCATGCGTGTCGTGATCGAGTTGAAGCGCGGCGAAGTGCCGGAAGTGGTGCTCAACAATCTGTATAAGGCCACGCAGCTTCAGGACACCTTCGGCATGAACATGGTCGCGCTGGTCGACGGCCAGCCGAAGCTGCTCAACCTGAAGGAAATGCTGTCGTGCTTCCTGTCGCATCGCCGGGAAGTGCTGACGCGGCGCACTGTATACGAACTGCGCAAGGCCCGCGAACGCGGTCACGTGCTCGAAGGCCTCGCGGTCGCGCTCGCCAACATCGACGAGTTCATCGCGCTCATCAAGGCCGCGCCGACTCCGCCGATCGCCAAGCAGGAATTGATGGGGCGTCCGTGGGATTCGTCGCTGGTGCGCGAGATGTTGTCGCGCGCCGAGACGGAAAACGCGTCGGCCGGCGGTCGTGAAGCCTACCGTCCGGACGGGTTGAACCCGTCGTTCGGTATGCAATCCGACGGCCTCTACCGGTTGTCCGACACCCAGGCTCAGGAAATTCTGCAGATGCGTCTGCAGCGCCTGACCGGTCTGGAGCAGGACAAGATCATCGGCGAGTACCGCGAAGTGATGGCGCAGATCGCCGACTTGCTGGACATTCTGGCTCGCCCGGAACGCATTACGGCGATCATCGTCGACGAACTCGCGTCGATCAAAGCCGAATTCGGCGACGCGCGCCGCTCGAAGATCGAGCTGAACGCCACCGAGCTGAACACCGAAGATCTGATCACGCCGCAGGAAATGGTCGTGACCATGTCGCATGCGGGCTACGTGAAATCGCAGCCGCTGTCCGAGTACAGCGCGCAGAAGCGGGGCGGTCGCGGCAAACAGGCCACGGCGATGAAAGAAGACGACTGGATCGACACGCTGTTCATCGCGAACACGCACGATCACATTCTGTGCTTCTCGAATCGCGGACGTGTCTACAGCGTGAAGGTCTACGAAGTTCCGCAGGGTTCGCGGAATTCGCGAGGCCGTCCGATCATCAATATCTTCCCGCTTCAGGAAGGCGAAAAGATTACGGTTGTCTTGCCGGTCAAGGAATTTTCGGCTGACAAATTCGTCTTTATGGGCACCGCGTTAGGAACCGTCAAGAAGACGCCGCTGGAAGCCTTTGGCCGCGTGTTGCGCAAGGGTATTATTGCCGTCGGTCTGGATGACGGCGATTACCTGATCGGCGCAGCGATTACGGACGGTCAACACGACGTGATGCTGTTCTCGGATTCGGGCAAGGCGGTTCGCTTCGACGAGAACGATGTGCGTCCGATGGGTCGCGAGGCGCGGGGCGTGCGCGGCATGCAGCTCGAAGACGGACAGAGCGTAATCGCGTTGCTGGTCGCCGGCGACGAGCAGCAGTCGGTGCTCACCGCTACCGAAAACGGCTTCGGCAAGCGCACGCCGATCATCGAGTACACGCGGCACGGGCGCGGCACGAAGGGCATGATCGCGATCCAGACGTCGGAGCGCAACGGCAAGGTCGTCGCCGCAACGCTGGTGGATCAGGAAGCGCAGATCATGCTGATAACCAATACGGGTGTGCTGATTCGCACGCGCGTGTCGGAAATCCGCGAAATGGGACGTGCAACCCAAGGTGTTACACTCATCAGCCTCGACGAAGGGACCAAACTTTCCGGTCTGCAACAGGTTGCTGAGGCGGAAACGGAGGGTGACGTGGAAGGCGACGCCGAAGGTCCTGCCGAAGGTGGCAACGGCAGTGAAGACGGTGGCGCAGCCTGATTCGCGTCGGCCGATTTCAGTCTCGGTTAATGGTTGAAAGCTAAGCTGCGCCGGGAATGATGGCGTGTCGGATCGATACGTATCCCGCGCAGCGCGCAGTTCAAGTTAATTTCTCTCAGGGAGTAATGATGCAAAAACGATTCAAACAACTGATGTTGCTGGCTGCCCTCGTGCCGACCTTCGCTATGGCTCAAGCACTGCAAAGCCAGGCCCCGGCGGCCCCGGCTGCTGCCGCAGCACCGGTTGACCCGGCCAAGCAGGCTGCCATCAAGGACCTGCTGGACGCAATCGACGCACAGAAGCTGGTCGGCGCGATCGGCAACAGCGCGCAGATGCAAGCGAAGCAACTGGTTCCGGCTATCCTGTCGGACGCGCTGAGCGAAAACAAGACGATGTCGGACAAGCAGAAGCAGGCTGCTGTGCCGTCGCTGCAAAAGAACGCCGTGCCGAAGTTGGTTGACGGCGCGGGTCAAGTGTTCGCAACCGACAGCTTCCGTCAGGACGCAATGCAAGCTCAGTACGACGCCTACGCGAAGTACTACAGCACGTCGGAAATCAAGGACCTGACGGCGTTCTACAAGAGCGCCACCGGCCGCAAGTTCATCCAGGTGCAAGACCAGGTTGGCCGCGACGTCGTGAACGGTCTGATGCAAAAGTACATGCCGCAATCGATCAAGGCGACGCGTGACCAGGCTGACAAGGAAGTCGCTTCGGTCAAGCCGGCCAAGTAATTCCAGGTCGAAAGGCTGCGCTGAAGTCGCGCGACCCGCCGCCTGGTGAGCGCGCCTCGTAGCTTGTACGGCGCGCCGGGTTTGGCGGGTTCGCGTTGACAATGCGATAATGGCCGTTTGCGCACACGCGCAGACGGCCATTTTCTTTTTTGGCGCAGAATCCCGGCGGATTCGTTATGGCATTCGCTTTGGCCCGTTCTCGCCAAGCGAACCCAAGCCGTCGAATTCGCTTGGCCCGCTTCACTGTGGCTGCCTACCGGTTGCCACCTTCGCCGATTTTCGCGCGATCTTTCTTTTTTCGCGCCCGCTTCCAGGACTTCACGATGCGCGTCTTTAATTTCTCAGCCGGCCCGGCGGCCATGCCCGAAGAAGTGCTGCGCCAGGCTGCCGACGAGATGCTCGATTGGCAAGGCAGTGGCATGAGCGTGATGGAAATGAGCCATCGCGGCAAAGAATTCATGTCGATCCACGAGGAAGCGCTCACCGACCTGCGCGAGTTGCTCGCGGTGCCGGCAAGCCATCGCATCCTGTTCCTGCAGGGCGGTGGTCTGGGCGAGAACGCCATCGTGCCGATGAACCTGATGGGCGCGAAGCCGCGCGCGGATTTCGTCATCACCGGTTCGTGGTCGCAGAAGTCCTTCAAGGAAGCGCCGAAGTACGGCACCGTGCATCTGGCCGCTTCCGGGCAGACGGCGGACGGCTTTACACGCGCACCGGCGCGCTCGGAGTGGCAGTTGTCGGACGATCCGGCATACGTGCATCTGTGCACGAACGAAACCATCCACGGTGTCGAAACTTTTGAGATTCCCGATCTCGGCGATATTCCGCTCGTCGCGGACGCGTCGTCGCACATCCTGTCGCGTCCGATGGACATCGCCAAATACGGCGTGCTGTTTGGCGGCGCGCAGAAGAACATCGGCATGGCCGGCGTGACGGTGGTGATCGTGCGCGAGGACATGCTGGATCGTGCGCAGGCAATCTGCCCATCGGCCTTCGAGTGGAAGACCGTCGCCGAGAACAATTCGATGTACAACACGCCGCCCACCTACGCGATCTACGTCGCCGGGCTGGTGTTCAAGTGGTTGAAGAAGCAGGGCGGCCTTGCCGCGATGGAAGCGCGCAATCTCGAGAAGTCGAAGCTGCTGTACGACGCAATCGACTCGAGCGGCTTCTATTTGAACAAGGTCGAGCGAGGCTCGCGCTCGCGGATGAACGTACCGTTCTTCCTCGCCGACGAGTCGCGCAACGAAGATTTCCTGGCCGGCGCGAAAGCGCGGGGAATGGTGCAGCTAAAGGGCCACAAGTCCGTCGGCGGCATGCGGGCGTCGATTTATAACGCCGTCCCGCTCGAAGGCGTCAAAGCGCTTGTCGAATACATGAAGGAATTCGAACAGCGCAACGCCTGAGTCATTGACTAGCAGGCGCGCGCATCCTTTCCAGCAGTTACCCGGCAGGACCGTTTTCACGCAATGGACGACGAACTCAATACCCGACTCAAACCCCTGCGCGATCGCATCGACGCGCTCGACGCGCAGTTGATCGCACTGCTCAACCAGCGCGCCGCGGTGGCGCTCGAAGTGGGCGAGGTCAAGAAGCATTTCAACGCGCCGGTGTTCCGCCCCGAACGCGAGCAGCAGGTGATCGCGCGTTTGCAGGACATGAGCGAAGGGCCGCTCGCGAGCGAGCATATCAGCGCGATCTGGCGCGAGATCATGGCGGCAAGCCGCGCGCTCGAAAAGACCATCAAGGCGGCGTACCTCGGGCCGGTCGGCACCTACAGCGAACAGGCGATGCACGAGTACTTCGGTCAGTCGATCGAAGGCCTGCCGTGCCCCTCGATCGATGAAGTGTTCCGTTCGGTCGAAGCGGGCGCGGCGGAATTCGGCGTCGTGCCGGTCGAGAATTCAACGGAAGGCGCGGTGTCGCGCACGCTCGATCTGCTGCTGCAAACGCAGCTCACGATCGGTGGCGAACTGGCCTTGCCGATCCACCACAATCTGTTGACGCTGAACGGCGGCCTCACGGGCGTGAAGCGCGTCTGCGCGCATGCGCAGGCGCTCGCCCAGTGCCAGCGCTGGTTGTCGACCAACGCGCCGCATCTGGAGCGCCAGGCGGTGTCGAGCAATGCGGAAGCCGCGCGGATGGCGGCGGAAGATCCGAGCGTCGCGGCCATCGCCGGCGATCGTGCCGCGACCCACTACGGTCTGCTGGTGGTGAACGCGCTGATTCAGGACGACCCGCACAACCGCACGCGCTTCGTGATGATCGGCAAGCAGCCGGCCGGGCCGAGCGGTTACGACCAGACTTCGCTGATCGTGTCGGTGGTCAACGAGCCGGGCGCGATGGTCAAGCTGCTGGAGCCGCTCGCGCGCCATAGCGTGTCGATGACCCGTTTCGAATCGCGTCCGGCTCGCGTCGGCACGTGGGAGTACTACTTCTACATCGACGTCGAAGGCCATCGCGACGATCCGGCGGTTGCCGCCGCGCTGACCGAACTCGGCGAAAAAGCCGCGTTTCTGAAGATACTCGGCTCGTATCCGCGCGCCCGCTGACGGCGAGCTGCCAACGCAATGCAAGCAATGAGACTCGGGCGGCATCGGGCCGCCCAGCCGCATATTCAATTACACATAGTCGTTCGGAGATATTCATGACAGCGTCTTTCGGCCCCTCCTACGTGCGCGCGATCGCGCCTTACATCGCCGGCAAGCCGATTTCGGAAGTGGCCCGCGAGTTCGGTCTGGACGAAGCGACCATCGTGAAGCTGGCATCGAACGAGAATCCGCTCGGCATGCCCGAGTCGGCGCAACGCGCGATGGTGCAAGCCGCGAGCGAACTCGGCCGCTATCCGGACGCGAATGGTTTCGAACTGAAGGCTGCGCTGAGCGAGCGCTACGACGTGCCGGCCGACTGGATCACGCTCGGCAACGGTAGCAACGACATCCTCGAAATCGCCGCGCACGCGTTCGTCGAGAAGGAGCAGTCGATCGTCTTCGCGCAGTATTCGTTTGCGGTCTACGCGCTCGCGACGCAAGGCGTGGGCGCGCGCGCGATCGTCGTGCCGGCCGTCAAGTACGGTCACGACCTTGACGCGATGCTTGCCGCGATCACCGACGATACGCGCCTCGTCTTCGTCGCCAATCCGAACAATCCGACCGGCACCTTCATCGAAGGTCCGAAGCTGGAAGCGTTTCTCGACAAAGTGCCGCGCCATGTGGCCGTGGTGCTCGACGAGGCGTACACCGAGTATTTGCCGCAGGACAAGCGTTACGACTCGATCGCATGGGCGCGCCGTTATCCGAATCTGCTGGTCTCGCGCACGTTCTCGAAGGCGTTCGGCCTTGCTGGCCTGCGCGTCGGCTTCGCGATTGCCCAGCCTGAATTGACCGATTTGCTGAACCGTCTGCGTCAGCCGTTCAATGTGAATACGCTGGCGCAAGCCGCGGCCATCGCCGCATTGAACGACAAGGCGTTTCTCGAGAAGAGCGCGGAGCTGAACGCGCAAGGCTATCGCCGCTTGACCGAGGCGTTCGACAAGCTCGGTCTCGAGTACGTGCCGTCGGACGGCAACTTCGTGCTGGTGCGCGTCGGCAACGACGACGCGGCCGGCAATCGCGTCAACCTCGCATTGCTGAAGCAGGGCGTGATCGTGCGTCCGGTCGGCAACTATGGTTTGCCGCAATGGCTGCGCATTACGATCGGCCTGCCGGAAGAAAACGAAGCATTCCTCGCGGCGCTCCAAAAGACGCTCGCCACCGCGTAAGCGGTACTTCTCGACCCGCGCGCCTGATCGGCAAACTTGATCGGCATGACTGGCGCGCTTTTCCTGTGACCGACGTGGCCGCGTTTTCTTTTAACAAGCTGGTGATTTTCGGTGTCGGGTTGATCGGCGGATCGCTCGCGCGCGCTCTGCGTGAACGCGGCGAGACCGAGGGAGCACGCAAGGTGATTGGCGTCGGGCGTTCGTCCGCGTCGAGCGAGCGCGCTTTGGCCTTGAGCGTAATCGACGGCGCCGCGGCGTTGAGCGACGACGCCGCACTGCGTGAGGCGCTATCCGGCGCCGACTTCGTGCTGCTGGCGGCGCCCGTCGCGCAGACTCAGCCGTTGCTCGAACGCATCGCGCCGCATCTCGACGCGAGCACCATCGTCACCGATGCTGGCAGCACGAAGTCGGACGTAGTCGGCGCCGCTCGTGCGGCGCTCGGCGCGCGGATCGGCCAGTTCGTGCCGGGGCATCCGATTGCCGGCCGCGAGTCGAGCGGCGTCGATGCCGCCTTGCCCGATCTGTATGTAAATCGCAACGTCGTGCTGTGCCCGCTGCCGGAGAACGCGCCGCAGGCAGTCGAGCGGGTCGCGGCGATGTGGCGCGCCACCGGCGCTCTCGTGCGCGAAATGACGCCCGCGCAGCACGACCGCGTGTTCGCGTCGGTCAGCCATTTGCCGCACGTGCTGTCGTTCGCGCTGGTCGAGCAGATTCTCAATTCACCCGACGCCGCGTTGAAATTCTCGTTCGCGGCGGGCGGCTTCCGTGACTTCACGCGGATCGCCGCGTCGAGCCCGGAAATGTGGCGCGACGTGTGCGTCGCCAATCGCGTCGCGCTGCTCGACGAACTCGACGCGTACACCGCGGTACTCGCGCGGCTGCGCGCGGCGCTCGACGCCGCCGACGGCGCCGCGCTCGAAGCCGTATTCGCGCGCTCGCGGGTCGCCCGCACCGAATGGCAGGAACAGCGCGCGGCGGGCACGGCCCAAAGCGACGCGTCGAAATAACCGGAAACTGGACTCAATCATGGAATTCCTCGATCTCGGACCATTTTCTCGTGCGTCCGGCACGGTTCGTCTGCCCGGCTCGAAGAGCATTTCGAACCGGGTGTTGCTGCTCGCGGCGCTCGCCGAAGGCGAAACGACGATCACGAACCTGCTCGACTCCGACGACACTCGCGTGATGCTCGACGCGCTCGAAAAGCTCGGCGTGCGTCTGAAGCGCGACGGCGACGCCTGCGTCGTGACCGGCACGCGCGGCGCCTTTACCGCGCGCCAGGCCGACCTGTTCCTCGGCAATGCAGGCACGGCGGTGCGTCCATTGACCGCGGCGCTGGCCGTGAATGGCGGCGATTACCGGATTCACGGCGTGCCGCGCATGCACGAGCGGCCAATCGGCGATCTGGTCGACGGCTTGCGCCAGATCGGCGCGAAGATCGACTACGAAGAGAACGAAGGCTATCCGCCGCTGAGGATTCGCCCGGCGCGGATCACCGCCGACGCGCCGATCCGCGTGCGCGGCGACGTGTCGAGCCAGTTTCTGACCTCGCTGCTGATGACGCTGCCGCTGTTGCGCACCGAAAGCGGCGTGACCACCGTGCAGGTGGACGGCGAACTGATCTCGAAGCCGTACATCGAGATCACGATCAAGCTGATGGCGCGCTTCGGCATCGAGGTCGAGCGTCACGGCTGGCACCAGTTCGTCGTGCCGTCGGGCCAGCGCTATCAGTCGCCGGGTACGATCATGGTCGAGGGCGATGCGTCGTCCGCTTCATATTTTCTCGCGGCCGGGGCGCTCGGCGGCGGGCCGCTGAAAGTGGAAGGCGTGGGCCGCGCGAGCATCCAGGGCGATGTCGGCTTTGCCGATGCACTCATCAAGATGGGCGCGAACCTGCAGATGGGCGACGATTGGATCGAAGTGCGCGGTGTCGGCAACGACCACGGCAAGCTCGATCCGATCGACATGGACTTCAACCTGATCCCCGACGCGGCCATGACGATTGCCGTCGCCGCGCTGTTCGCGGACGGCACGACCACGCTGCGCAACATTGCCAGCTGGCGCGTCAAGGAAACCGACCGGATCGCCGCAATGGCGACCGAGCTGCGCAAGGTCGGCGCGAAGGTGCAGGAGGGCGAGGATTTTCTCGTCGTCACGCCGCCTGAAAAGCTGATTCCGAACGCTTCAATCGACACCTACGACGACCACCGGATGGCCATGTGCTTCTCGCTGGTGAGCCTCGGCGGCGTGCCGATCCGCATCAACGATCCGAAGTGCGTCGGCAAGACGTTTCCCGATTATTTCGAGCGCTTCACCGCGCTCGCTCAACCCTGATTCGACCCCGAATCGACTGACGTGCGACTTTTTCGATGAAACCGACCCGTCCCTTTCACCAGACGCCCGTCATTACGATCGACGGCCCGAGTGCCTCCGGCAAAGGCACCGTGGCCGCGCTGGTTGCCGCGAGCCTAGGCTTTCACCTGCTGGATAGCGGCGCGTTGTACCGACTCGCCGCGCTGGCCAGCCTGCGTTACGGCATCGCGCCTGACGATGCCGACGCCCTTGTCGAACTGATCGACGACCTGCATATCACTTTCCGCGAGGGGCTGGCGCAGCTCGACGGCGTCGACGTGTCGGCCGAAATTCGCGCCGAGGACGTCGGCAGCCGCGCGTCGGCGATCGCCGTGCACGCGCCCGTACGAGCCGCGCTGGTGGCGCGTCAGCGGGCCTTTCGCAAGGAGCCGGGGCTGGTTGCCGACGGCCGCGACATGGGCACTGTGATCTTCCAGGACGCCGTGCTGAAGGTGTTCATGACCGCCAGTGTCGAGGCCCGCGCGGCGCGCCGGCATAAGCAATTGATCCAAAAAGGATTTTCTGCTAATATGGATGACTTGCTTCGGGATTTGCGTGAGCGCGACGAGCGTGACAGTCAGCGCGCCGCCGCGCCACTCAAGCCTGCAGCGGATGCAAAGCTGCTTGATACCTCCGCGTTGTCGGTCGACCAGGCGGTCGAACAGGTGGTGCAATGGTATGAAGCTTTGGTCCCGCATGGCTGATCCAGGAGCAGTGTTTTGAGTCAGCGCGTGGGCGCCGTAGAAGTCCGTTGTCAGTAGGTGCTTCGCGATTGTCGCGAAGCGTTGTATTAACCCTTTAACCCCGCGTGGCATTCGCTTTCTTGCCGAAGTTGCTGACCGTCCGGCCAGCCGGGCACCGCGAGAACCATGCAAATTTTGATTTTTATGTCCGACCTGCAAACCTCTACCCCGAATACCGAATCTTTTGCGGCTCTGTTCGAAGAGTCGCTGACCAAGCAAGACATGCGCGCCGGCGAAGTGATCTCCGCCGAAGTCGTGCGTGTTGACCACAACTTCGTGGTCGTCAACGCTGGTCTCAAGTCCGAAGCCTACATCCCGCTCGAAGAGTTCCTGAACGACGCGGGCGAGGTAGAAGTGCAGGCGGGCGACTTCGTTTCCGTCGCGATCGACGCGCTGGAAAACGGCTATGGCGACACGATCCTGTCGCGCGACAAGGCGAAGCGTCTGGCTTCATGGCTGTCGCTTGAAAAAGCGCTCGACAACAACGAACTCGTGACCGGCACGATCACGGGCAAGGTCAAGGGCGGCATGACCGTCATGGTCAACGGCATCCGCGCGTTCCTGCCGGGTTCGCTGGTCGATACGCGTCCGGTCAAGGATACGACCCCGTACGAAGGCAAGACGCTGGAATTTCGCGTCATCAAGCTCGACCGCAAGCGTAACAACGTCGTGCTGTCGCGTCGTGCCGTGATCGAAGCAACCCAGGGCGAAGAGCGCGCAAAGCTGCTCGAAACGCTGAAGGAAGGCGCGATCGTGGAAGGCGTGGTCAAGAACATCACCGACTACGGCGCGTTCGTGGACCTCGGCGGTATCGACGGCCTGCTGCACATCACCGACATCGCATGGCGTCGTGTGCGTCACCCGAGCGAAGTGCTGTCGGTTGGCCAGGAAGTCACCGCGAAGATCCTCAAGTTCGATCAAGAGAAGAACCGCGTTTCGCTGGGCATCAAGCAACTGGGCGACGATCCGTGGGAAGGCATCTCGCGCCGTTACCCGTCGGGCACGCGCCTGTTCGGTAAGGTCACCAACATCACCGACTACGGCGCATTCGTCGAGGTGGAATCGGGCATCGAAGGCCTCGTCCACGTGTCGGAAATGGACTGGACGAACAAGAACGTTGCACCGTCGAAGGTTGTTCAGTTGGGCGACGAAGTCGAAGTCATGGTTCTCGAAATCGACGAAGACCGCCGCCGTATCAGCCTCGGCATGAAGCAGTGCAAGCCGAACCCGTGGGACGACTTCAGCCGCAACTTCAAGAAGGGCGACAAGCTGCAAGGCGCGATCAAGTCGATTACCGACTTCGGCGTCTTCATCGGTCTGCCGGGCGGCATCGACGGTCTGGTTCACCTGTCGGACCTGTCGTGGAGCGAAACGGGCGAAGAAGCAGTTCGCAAGTACAAGAAGGGCGACGAAGTGGAAGCGATCGTTCTCGGCATCGACGTCGAGAAGGAACGTATTTCGCTGGGCATCAAGCAGCTCGAAGGCGACCCGTTCAGCAACTTCGTTGCAATGAACGACAAGGGTTCGATCGTCGACGGCGTGGTCAAGACGGTGGACGCGAAGGGTGCAGTGGTTCAGCTGTCGGCTGAAGTCGAAGGCTACCTGCGCGCTTCGGAAATCGCACAAGACCGCGTGGAAGATGCTCGCAACGTGCTGAAGGAAGGCGACAAGGTCAACGCGATGATCATCAACATTGATCGCAAGTCGCGTGGCATCAACCTGTCGATCAAGGCTAAGGATTCGGCTGAGCAACAGGAAGCCATCCGTGGTTTGGCTTCGTCGGATTCGAGCGCGGCTGCTACCGGCACGACGAACCTCGGCGCGCTGCTCAAGGCCAAGCTCGACGGCCAGAACCAGTAAGCCTGAGAGGTCTGCTGCAGTATGACCAAATCGGAACTGGTCGCCCAGCTGGCTACGCGATTTCCGCAGCTTGTACTTAAAGATGCGGATTTCGCGGTGAAGACGATGCTTGATGCGATGTCGGAGGCGCTTGCCAACGGCCATCGCATCGAAATTCGCGGCTTCGGCAGCTTCGGCCTCAACCGCCGTCCCTCCCGCGTCGGACGCAATCCGAAGTCGGGCGAGAAGGTGCTGGTACCTGAGAAGTACGTACCGCACTTCAAGCCGGGCAAGGAATTGCGTGAGCGGGTAGATCGTCGCGCGGGCGAGCCGTTGAAGGCGGAAGAGCCGGATGACGACCTGTAAATGCTTCGCTGCGCGTTTTGCAGCGTGGCATTGGTAGCGTCAGCGGCCAAAGCCAGTTGGCAAAAGACCAGAAAAAGCGCCTTTGGGCGCTTTTTTTTCGCCCATAGATTTTCTAGCCGCGTTGTCGTAGCTGCTTGACCGCACCAAACCAAGCCAAGCCAAGCCAAGCCAAGCCAAGCTTACGCGCGTGCGTCCCTTCGTCACTTTGCCAGCCCCAGGCACCGCATCCCAATCCCTATTTGCGGCGAGAGCAGGACAAACCCCGCGTAAGCCCGCAATCCGCCACTTCCTGCCCAGCCACGAGGGCTTCAATTACAATACGGGTCACTTCGGCGCGGGCAATACATTGGCGCGACGCGTCATCGAGCCGGCGTCACCCCGCAACTGCCGTCAAGAGACATATTCATGAAATTTATCGTCTGGTTGATCCGTGTGCTGGTGTTCGTGCTGCTGCTGGTGCTGGCGCTCTCCAACACACAACCTGCTACGTTGAATTTCCTCGCCGGCTACGTGTGGTCGGCGCCCTTGATCCTGATCGGTCTCGCGTTCTTCGTGGTGGGGCTGGTGGCCGGACTGGTGTCGGCAATGCCGACTACGGTGCGCCTGCGCATGGAAAATGGCCGGCTCAAGCGCGAGTTGCGCGCGGCGCGCGAAACGCCAGTGGTGGTCGAACAACCACCCATGCCGCCGCTGATCTAAATTTCCTTCCGCCGCGCAAGGTTGAGCGCGGCTTTCCGTTCCTGCTTTCCCGTTCATTTGCATTAATCGCATGGATCTAGACTTCTGGTGGCTGCTCGTCATACCCGTCGCTTTCGCGTTCGGCTGGATGGCTGCGCGCTACGACCTCAAGACGCTGCTGTCCGAAAGCGCCAACCTGCCGCGCTCGTATTTCCGCGGCCTGAACTTCCTGCTCAACGAGCAGCCTGACCAGGCGATCGATGCATTCATCGAAGTGGTCAAGCTCGACCCTGAAACGATCGAGCTGCATTTCGCGCTAGGGAATCTGTTCCGGCGCCGCGGCGAAACGGACCGCGCGATTCGCGTGCATCAGAATCTGTTGAGCCGCGCCGACCTGCCGGTCAGCGAGCGCGACCACGCGCTTTACGAACTGGGCCAGGACTTCCTGAAAGCGGGCCTGCTCGATCGCGCGGAGGAAACTTTCCGGTTGCTCGAAACCGGCGACTACGCGTTGGGCGCGCAACGAGCGCTCCTCACCATCTACGAGATCGAGAAGGACTGGGTCAAATCGATCGACACCGCGCGCCATCTGGAAACGATGGGCGCCGAATCGCTCGGCAAGGAAATCGCGCAGTTCCATTGCGAGCTTGCGCAGGAAGCGCTGCAGCAGAAGAATCCGGACGAGGCCCGCCGCCAGCTCGGCTTCGCGCTGAAGGCGAACCCGACCAACGTGCGCGCCACTATCCTGTTCGGCGACGTCGACGCGGCTGGCGGCGAGCAGGCCGCGGCCATCGACCAATGGCGGCGCGTCGAGGAGCAGAATCCGGCCTATCTGCCGCTGGTCGCCGAGAAAGTGATGAAGGCCTATGAGGCGCTTGGCCGTCCGCAGGAAGGCGCCGATCTGCTTACCGCCTGGGTCGACCGGCATCCGACCAACGATCTGCTCGATGTAGCCTATCAGCACGTCGCGTCCCTGCGCGGTCCCGATGCGGCGCACGCGCTGGCACGTTCGCAGATGCAGAAGTCGCCAAACCTGGCCGGCATGACGCGTCTACTGGAGGCGCAGCAGGCCGTCGCGGAAGAGCCGCGGCGCAGCGAGCTCGAACTGATGCGTACGCTGATCCGTCAGCGCACCAAGAATCTGCCGCGCTATACGTGCCAGAATTGCGGCTTCAGGGCGCGGCTTTTCTATTGGCAGTGCCCGGGTTGCAGCGGGTGGGAAACCTATGCGCCGCGTCGTGTCGAACCGATTGTCGCGTCGAATTGACGCCACTGCGGGCGTCGCGGCATTAACCGCGCGGCCGCCGCGCCCTGCGCATGGCGGCAGCACCGGCGCGGGCGGATTTTGCAGCGAGTTCGTCCCGGCCTCATGACCGGCAATCATCACCGGAACCCTCTACCGGAAGGCGTATGAAAATCACCATTATCGGCACAGGCTATGTCGGCCTCGTCACTGGCGCGTGTCTCGCTGAGATCGGTCACGACGTTTTCTGTCTTGACGTCGATCCGCGCAAGATCGAAATCCTCAATAACGGCGGCGTACCGATTCACGAGCCGGGTTTGCAGGAGATGATCGCCCGCACGCGCGCGGCGCGCCGCATCACGTTCTCCACGGATGTCGAGGCCAGCGTGGCGCACGGTGACGTGCAGTTCATCGCGGTCGGAACGCCCCCTGACGAAGACGGCTCGGCCGATCTGCAGTACGTGCTCGAGGCGGCTCGCAACATCGGCCGCACGATGAACGGCTTCAAGGTGGTCGTCGACAAATCGACGGTGCCGGTCGGCACAGCGCAGCGGGTGCGCGCGGTGATCGCGGAAGAGCTCGCCAAACGCGGAATCGCGGACAGCGAACAGCATCGCTTTTCGGTGGTCTCCAACCCCGAGTTTCTGAAGGAAGGCGCGGCGGTCGACGACTTCATGCGACCCGATCGCATCGTGCTCGGCAGCGACGAAGACGAAGCCGGCCAACGCGCGCGCGAACTGATGAAGCGCCTGTACGCGCCGTTCAACCGCAATCACGAACGTACGCTGCACATGGACGTGCGCTCGGCCGAATTCACCAAATACGCGGCCAATGCGATGCTCGCCACGCGCATTTCGTTCATGAACGAAATGTCGAATCTGGCGGATCGCGTCGGCGCGGATATCGAAGCGGTGCGCCGCGGCATCGGCTCGGACCCGCGCATCGGCTATCACTTCCTGTATGCCGGTTGCGGCTATGGCGGCTCGTGCTTTCCGAAGGACGTGCAGGCGCTGATTCGCACCGCCAGCGAGAGCGGGCACAACCTGCGAATCCTCGAAGCGGTCGAGGAAGTGAACGACAGGCAGAAGGACGTACTGGTTCAAAAGATCACCGCCAAGCTCGGCGACGATCTGAGCGGCCGCACGTTCGCCGTCTGGGGCCTCGCATTCAAGCCGAATACCGACGACATGCGCGAAGCGCCGAGCCGTCGCGTGGTCGCCGAACTACTGGCGCGTGGCGCTCAGGTGCGTGCGTACGACCCGGTCGCGGTGACCGAAGCGCGTCGCGTATTCGAGCTTGATTTGCACGACGCGCCCGAGCAGCTCGCGCGTCTGACCTTCACGAGCACGCAGGACGAAACGCTCACCGGCGCCGACGCGCTCGTGGTCGTGACAGAATGGAAGGAATTCAAGAGTCCGGATTTCGTGTACCTCAAATCGGTACTGAAGTCGCCGCAGATTTTCGACGGCCGCAATCTCTACGAACCGGACGCGATGACCGAGCTCGGCATCGACTATCACTCGATTGGACGCCCCTATGCCCAACCCTCTGAACTTCCGGCCGATGCCTGAGGCCATGCCGGGAGCGCCCGCGTCCACGCCGGCGGCGCAGCTCACGGTCGTGCCGCGCGCGCAGCTCGGCGCGGCGCGCGTGCTGGTGGTCGGCGACGTGATGCTCGACCGCTACTGGTTCGGCGACGTAAACCGCATCTCGCCCGAAGCGCCGGTGCCGGTGGTGCACGTGCAGCGTCAGGAAGACCGTCTGGGCGGCGCGGCGAACGTCGCGCGCAATGCGGTCGCGCTCGGCGCGCAGGCCGGCTTGCTGTGCGTGGTCGGCCATGACGAACCCGGCGAGCGCATCGTGCAGTTGCTCGACGAAAGCGGCGTGACGCCGCATCTCGAACGCGATCCGGCGCTGCTCACCACGATCAAGCTGCGCGTGCTGTCGCGGCAGCAGCAGTTGCTGCGCGTCGACTTCGAAAACTCGCCGGCGCATGAAGTGCTGCTCGCGGGCCTCGCGCGTTTCGACGAATTGCTGCCGTCGCATGACGTGTTCCTGATGTCGGATTACGCGAAGGGCGGCCTGACCCACGTCACGCAGATGATCGCGAAGGCGCACGCGGCGGGCAAGCCGGTGCTGGTCGATCCGAAGGGCGACGACTGGGAGCGTTATCGCGGCGCGACGCTGATCACACCGAATCGCGCCGAGTTGCGCGAGGTCGTCGGTCAGTGGAAGTCCGAGGAGGATCTGCTCGCGCGCGTGACGAAGCTGCGCGCCGAACTGGCGTTCAAGGCGCTGTTGCTGACGCGCTCGGAAGAGGGCATGACGCTCTTCTCCGACGACGGCGTCTTGCACGCTTCGGCCGTCGCACGCGAAGTGTATGATGTCTCGGGTGCGGGCGACACCGTGATCGCCACGCTCGCCGCCATGCTGGGCGCGGGTCTCACGCTGGTCGATGCGGTCGGCCTCGCGAATCGCGCGGCGGGCATCGTGGTCGGCAAACTCGGTACCGCCACCGTCGACTACGACGAACTCTTTCATTGATGCGGCCCGCCGGGTCTTTCGTCACGCGCCATCGCGCAGCGTGAAAAGAACCCGCGGGGCGTCAACCGAAGTCCCATGCAAAGCTGTCGATTGGAGTCGGCGTTTTAGCGCGCGACCCCCGTCCCACGCAGGGCTCATTACCGCAGGATCATCATGACTCTCATCGTCACCGGCGCGGCCGGTTTCATCGGAAGCAATCTCGTGAAGGCGCTCAACGAGCGCGGCGAACAACGCATCATCGCCGTCGACAATCTGACGCGCGCCGACAAGTTCAAGAATCTGGTCGACTGCGAAATCGACGACTATCTCGATAAGACCGAATTCGTCGAGCGGTTCAAGCGCGGTGACTTCGGCAAGGTGCGCGCGATTTTCCACGAAGGCGCCTGCTCGGACACGATGGAGACCGACGGCCGCTACATGATGGACAACAACTTCCGCTACAGCCGCGACGTGCTCGATGTCTGCCTCGCGCAGAACATCCAGTTTCTGTATGCGTCGTCGGCAGCGACGTACGGCGGGTCGAGCCGCTTCGTCGAAGAGCGTGAAGTCGAGCAGCCGCTGAACGTGTACGGCTATTCGAAATTCCTGTTCGACCAGGTGATCCGGCGCGTGCTGCCTACCGCGAAGAGCCAGATTGCGGGCTTCCGTTACTTCAACGTGTACGGGCCGCGCGAAACGCATAAGGCGCGCATGGCGTCGGTTGCGTTTCACAACTTCAACCAGTTCCGCGCCGAAGGCAAGGTCAAGTTGTTCGGCGAATACAACGGCTATGCATCGGGCGAGCAGACGCGCGATTTCGTTTCTGTCGAAGACGTGGTGAAGGTCAACCTGTTCTTCTTCGACAATCCGGACAAATCGGGCATCTTCAATCTCGGCAGCGGCCGTGCGCAACCGTTCAACGACATCGCGAGCACCGTGGTCAACACGCTGCGTGCGCTGAACAACGAGCCGGCGCTGTCGCTAGCGGATCAGGTGCAGCGCGGCCTGATCGAGTACATTCCGTTTCCCGACGCGCTGCGCGGCAAGTACCAGTGCTTCACGCAGGCCGACCAGTCGAAGCTGCGCGCGGCCGGTTACGATGCGCCGTTCCTGAGCGTGCAGGAAGGTGTCGATCGTTACGTACGTTGGCTGTTCGGCCAGGTGTAAATAATTCGGATCCCTCTTTAAACTGGAATCTCCCGGTTGGTGATGGTCGCCAACCGGTTGTACGAGGGAGGTTCCACATGTTTCGAAAAGTTCTGGTCACCGCGGCCATGCTCGCCGCATTCGGTCACGCGTATGCGGCGGTCGACGTCAACACGGCTAACGAGGATGCGCTGCGCGGTATCAAAGGCATCGGTGCTGCCAAAGCGAAAGCCATTCTCGACGAGCGTGCAGCGCATGGTCCGTTCAAGGACCCGGCCGATCTCGGCAAGCGCGTCAAAGGCATGGGCGGGCATACCGTCGAGCGCCTGCAGGCGGAGGGTCTCGCTGTCGGTCCGGCTGGCGCTGCTGCTAACACGCAGGTTGCGGCGGCTGCACAGACCAAAGGCGCCGCCGCTCCGGCCGACGCGTCCAAAAGCAACCTCGCAGTGGCGGTAAAGAAATAAGCCGACGCGGGCCGTGCGCGCGCTTGCTTCACTGTGCGCATGGTCCGCGGCCGTCACCCCCTTCATGGTCGGAGTGAAAAGAACACTCCTTCAGCTGTCGTGCAGATGACTGGCTCCCGCGGTTCCCAGTCGCGGGCTTTTTGCGTGGCGGGGCGCACGGCTCACGTCGGTTTTTTGTGCGTGTCGCAGCATGGCGGATGCGCGCGATGACCGTGTTGCACCCATGCCGCCAGAAGGGCCGCACGGCGGCCGCGGGCACGGTGGTTTAGAATCAATGGATTGAAGACTCCGCGCATCGACAGCACCAGAACCGATATGGCTTACAAAACGATTGAAGATACGATCGGCAATACGCCGCTCGTGCAACTCGTCCGGCTCCCCGACGACGAAATCCGCAGCCGCAATAACGTCGTGCTTGCGAAACTCGAGGGCAACAATCCCGCGGGATCGGTGAAGGACCGCCCGGCCCTGTCGATGATCAAGAAAGCGGAAGCCCGCGGGCGCATCAAGCCGGGCGACACGCTGATCGAATCGACGAGCGGCAACACCGGCATCGCGCTCGCGATGGCGGCGGCGATCCGTGGCTACAAGATGGTGCTGATCATGCCGGAAGACCTGTCGGTGGAACGCCGTCAGAGCATGGCGGCCTATGGTGCGCAGATCGTTCTGACGCCCGTGACCGGTGGCATGGAGTACGCGCGCGATCTGGCCGAGCAGATGCAGCGCGAAGGCAAAGGCATCATCCTCGACCAGTTCGCGAATCCGGACAATCCGGCTTCGCACATCGAGGGCACGGGCCCGGAAATCTGGCGCGACACCGAAGGGCGCATCACGCACTTTGTCTCGTCGATGGGGACGACCGGCACGATCATGGGCGTGTCCACTTATCTGAAGACGCAGAATCAGGCGATCGAGATCATCGGCGCGCAGCCGGAGGAAGGCTCGCGCATTCCGGGTATTCGCAAATGGCCGGAAGCCTATCTGCCGAAAATTTTCGATCGCAGCCGCGTGGATCGCGTCGAGAACGTGAGCCAGGCCGCCGCCGAAGCGATGGCGCGCCGGATGGCATCGGTCGAAGGCATCTTCGCCGGCATTTCGTCGGGCGGCGCATGCGAGGTCGCGCTGCGTATCGCGCGCCAGGTCGAGAATGCGACGATCGTGTTCGTCGTCTGCGATCGCGGCGACCGATATCTGTCCACCGGGGTCTTTCCCGCGTAAGCGTGCATCGCCACGCCCGCCTATGAAAAAGCGCCGGTCGAACCGGCGCTTTTTTTGTGTCCGCTGGTGTGAGACGCACGGAGCATGCGCATCACGATCGCTCTATTGCGAATTGCCATTGGGCGCCGTCGCGCCAGTGGCGCCGTTCGCGGCGTTGCTTGCCTCCATCTGCGCTTTGACCTTCTGGCCCAACTGATACACCGCCAGCGCATAAAAGAAGCTGCGGTTATAGCGCGTCAGCACGTAGAAATTCTTCAGCCCCAGCTTGAACTCGGTGCCGCGCCCCGGCGACGGCAGGTCGACCACCGTCACCGGCGTGCCGGCTTCTGCCGCGACGTCCACGTCCGGTTCGTTCAGCAGCAGCCCGGCGCGCAGCAACTGTTCGAGCGGCCAGTGCGGCTCCGGCAGGCCGTCGGCGGCCGCTTGCGCGACGCCCAGGCTGCCGGCGTCCGAGCCGATCCGCCACACCACAGGCCGGCCGCTTTCCCAGCCGTTCTGACGCAGATAGTTCGCCACGCTGCCGATCGCGTCCGCCGGGCTCGTGCGCAGGTCGATGTGCTTGTTGCCGTCGTAGTCCACCGCGTATTGCGTGATGCTGCTCGGCAGGAACTGCGGAATGCCGATCGCGCCGGTGTACGAGCCGAGCACCGTGGTCGGGTCGATCTGCGCGTCGCGCGTCCACACCAGATAGTCTTCGAGATTCTTGCGGAAGGTGGCCTGACGGTCGCCGCGATTGGCGGTGTTCGGGTAGTCGAAGCTCAGGGTGGTCAGCGCGTCGAGCACGCGGAAGTTGCCCATGTAGCGGCCGTAGATCGTTTCCACGCCGATGATGCCGACGATCACTTCCGGCGGCACGCCGAACTCTTCATACGCGCGTTGCAACGTGGCCTGGTTCTCACGCCAGAAGCGCACACCGGCGTTGATGCGAACCGGGTCGAGAAAGCGCGACTGATACACGCGCCAGTTCTTCACTGCCGGTGACGGCGAGGGCGTGACGAGCTTGACCGCAGTCGCGGAATAGCTGACGCCGGCGAACAGTGTGTGCAGCGCGGACTCGTCGAAGTCGTAGCGCGCGACCATGTCGTTGATGAACGCGTCGACATTCGCATTGTTCGCGTAGCGCTGCGGAACGATCTCTTCTTCAAACGTTTGCCCTTGGGGCACGGACGGTTGCGGCTGGCCTTGCGCGAGCAGCACCGGCTGTTTCTTGCCGACGCCTTGCGCGAGCGCGGGACTGGTTGCCATGACCAAGCACGATGCGACGGACAATGAGGCGGCCAGCGCGCCGAGATGAAGCCGGTTTCGTGCAGACAGAGCAAGCTTGACGGTCATAGTGAGCAAGGGGTGCAGTGTGCGGGAGACGGGGAAAAAGTTTCGGGGGCAGTATACCCGACGCCTTCTGCAAAACCGTGTCGAACTCGTCACAGCGGCATCGTGTGGTAACTTGATGAATGTCGGCGCACCGCGAGGGTGCGCCTCTGGAAGGAGACACGCTACGCGCGCTGCGAAGGCGTTGCGTCGCAGAAGAACATCATGGCAACAGGTTTTTATTCTCACGCCGACTGTCTGCTGCACGACATGGGGCAATGGCATCCCGAATGTCCCGCGCGCCTGCAGGCCATCGAAGATCAATTGATCGCGAGCCGCATCGATTCGCTGATCGAGCGCGAGTCCGCGCCGCTCGCCGACGAAGCCGCGCTGCTGCGCGTGCATACGCAAGCGCACGTCGACTACATCCGCAGCCGTTCGCCCGCCGAAGGCATCGCCGAGATCGATCCCGATACGATGATGAACCCCCACACCTGGCAAGCCGCGTTGCGCGCCGCGGGCGCCGCGGTGGCCGCGACGGACGCGGTGATCGAAGGCCGTTACGACAATGCCTTCTGCAGCGTGCGTCCGCCCGGCCATCACGCGGAGCCGGCGCGCGCGATGGGCTTCTGCTTCTTCAACAACGTCGCGATCGCCGCGCGCCATGCGCTCGACGTGCACGGGCTGCAGCGCGTGGCGATCATCGACTTCGACGTGCATCACGGCAACGGCACCGAAGCGGCCTTCTCGGGCGACCCGCGCGTGCTGATGTGCAGCATCTTCCAGCATCCGTTCTATCCGTTCACCGGCGCCGACAACCAGGCGTCCAACATGTGCAACGTGCCGATGCCCGCGCGTTCGAAGGGCATGGAGGTGCGCGAGGCGGTGGACATGCTGTGGCTGCCGCGCCTGCATGAATTCAAGCCGGAGATGCTGTTCATCTCGGCGGGCTTCGACGCACATCGCGAGGACGACCTCGGTAACATGGGCCTCGTCGAAGACGACTACGCATGGATCACCGATCAGATGCGCGAGATCGCGAAACGTCATGCGCGCGGACGCATCGTCAGTTGTCTCGAGGGCGGCTACAACCTGTCGGCGCTTGGACGCAGCGTGGTCGCGCACATGCGCTCGCTGGCCGGCATCTGAACAGCCTGCCTTGCCATTGGCGGCAACCACGCAACGCAAATGAGGAGCGGGTCATGAACGCGGAGGCGAGCAGCGCTTCACTGATCGAGATCGAACACGATGCGTATCGGGTGCCGGGCGTCGTGCTGTTGACGATGAACCGGCCCGATGCGTTCAACGCGCTCTCCGAGGCTTTGCTCGACGAGATGCAGAATGCGTTGACGCAGATCGCGGCGTCGGATGCGCGCGTGGTCGTCATCGCGGGGGCGGGGCGGGCGTTCTGCGCGGGGCACGATCTGAAGGAAATGCGCGCGGCACCATCGCTGGCTTATTACCAGCGGCTGTTCGCCCGCTGCACGAAGCTGATGATGACGATCCAGCGTCTGCCGCAACCGGTGATCGCGCGCGTGCAGGGCATTGCCACGGCGGCCGGCTGTCAACTGGTGGCGATGTGCGATCTGGCGGTCGCGGCGGACTCCGCGCGTTTCGCCGTGTCTGGTGTGAACCTGGGGCTGTTCTGCGCGACGCCTTCGGTGCCGCTCTCGCGCAACCTGTCGCGCAAGGCGGCGCTCGACATGCTGCTCACCGGTGAGTTCATCGACGCCGCCGAAGCGAAGCAGCAGGGCCTCGTGAACCGCGTGGTTCCCACCGACGCGCTCGACGCGGAACTCGCGCGGCTTGCCGCGACGATCTGCGCGAAACCGGTCGAAGCGGTGAGCGCTGGAAAGGGGCTTTTCTATCGCCAGCTCGAAATGGGCATCGAGGCGGCTTACCAGCTCGCCGGCCAGACGATGGCCTGCAACATGATGGATGACTCCGCGCTCGAAGGCGTGCAGGCGTTCATCGACAAGCGCGCGCCAGACTGGAAGCGCTAGGCGGGCGCAAGGGTTTCGGTGGGTGCTGTGGTGACCTTGGCGGCCAGGGAACATCAAGGTCAGCGCGTTTGCGAGTGGCCACGGCGGGAGGAGCCCGCGCTTCGCCATCGCGTCAAACGCTCAACGCCCCACCGCCCGCTTCTCGATCCAATCGATTAGCGCCCCGATCACACGGTCGCGATCGATATCGTTCATCGTCTCGTGATAGCTGCCTTCGTGCAGCGTGAGCGTCTTGTCCGGCGAACCCGCATGCTGGCCGAAGGCGCGGCTGCCATCGGGCTCGGTGAGTTTGTCGGCGGTGCCGTGATACACCAGCAGCGGCATGCGCAAATTCGCACGGCCACGTTCGATCCGCGCCATCGCCAGCAACAGCTCCGCGCCGGTGCGCGCCGGAATCGCGTCGTGATGCACCAGCGGGTCGTTGCGATTGGCGTTCACCACCGGCTGAAGACGCGACAGCAGCGTGGCGTCGATCTTCATCGCCGGGAAACCTGGGTAGACACGGCTGATCACCTGGCTTAGTGCAAGCATCCAGCGCGGCACGTCGCGTCCCGGCGCGAGCGCGGGGCTCGACAGGATCAAACCGCTCAGCCGCCGGCCGCTCGCGTCGAGCCGCTCGATCGCGTACAGCGCGGCGATCGCGCCACCCATGCTGTGGCCCATCAGAAAGAGCGGCGCGCAGCTTTGCGCGGCGGCGTCGAGCAGGGCCTGCGCGTCGAGCAGATAGTCGTCGAAACGCTTCACGAAGACCCGCTTGCCGGGCGCGTGTCCGTGGCCGCGCAGGTCGATCGCGACCAGTTCGATGCCGGCCGCATTCAGACGCCCGGCCAACGCGGCGTAGCGGCCCGCGTGCTCGGCCAGCCCGTGCAGCAGTGCGACGGTGGCGCGCAGCGACCCCCTGACCGGCCAGCGGTACAACGGCAGTGTGACGCCATCGGCTGTCGTGACCGACGAGCGCTGCGGCCCGTCGATGTTCTGCCTGCCGCCACTCGCGCGCACGTTGTTGTTTTCGGATGTTTCCATGGCTGCGGCTCGTCCTGATACTGGTTCGCCCGATCATAGTCGCGGCGATGCCCCGCGCGCGAGCATTGCATGTCACGCGACCCTCTAATGCCCATAGGTTATGAAAAGATCGTAATTGATTATTAAAGGGAATGACGGCCCTGCGGTAGAATTGCGGCCTCAAATCCAATAAAAAGCAACGGCGGCCGCTTGTCGGGAGCGCACAACGCTCGGCGACAGAGTCCGCCGTTTCGTTTTTCCATGATCGAAATACGCAACATTTCCCAGCGGTTCGCCGGGCCCCGGGGCTGGGTCGAGGCGCTGCACAACGTCAATCTGTCGATTCCGGCGGGTGAGGTGTTCGGCATCATCGGCCGCAGCGGCGCGGGCAAGAGTACGCTCGTGCGCACCATCAACCTGCTGACGCGCCCGTCCGAAGGCAATATCGTCGTCGACGGGCGCGATCTGACCACGCTGCCCGCCGCGCAGTTGCGCGAGGCGCGTCGCGAGATCGGCATGATCTTCCAGCACTTCAACCTGCTGTCGTCGCGCACCGTGTACGAAAACGTCGCGCTGCCTCTCGAACTCGCCGGCATGAAGCGCGACGAGATCGAAGCGAATGTGCTGCCGCTGCTCGAGCTGGTCGGCCTGTTGGCGCAGAAGGACCGCTATCCGGCGCAGATCAGCGGCGGGCAGAAGCAGCGCGTGGGCATCGCGCGCGCACTGGCGAGCAAGCCGAAAGTGCTGCTCTCGGACGAGGCCACCTCCGCGCTCGACCCCGAAACCACGCGGGCGATTCTCGACCTGCTCAAGCGCATCAATCGCGAACTGAACCTGACGATCGTGCTGATCACGCACCAGATGGACGTGATCAAGCAGGTCTGCGACCGCGTCGCGGTGCTGGACGCGGGCCGCGTGGTCGAAGAGGGCAAGGTGATTGACGTGTTCCTGCAGCCGCGTCATGAAGTGACGCGCGCGCTGATCGGCGACGTGATCGCGCAGGAGTTGCCGCCAGCGATGAAGGCGCGTGTCGCAGAGCGCCTGAAGACCGGCAGCGGCCACCTGCTGCGGCTCGCATTCACGGGCTCGGGCGTCGACCAGCCGATCCTGTCGGAAACGATTCGCCGCTACGAACTCGACTTCAACATCCTGCACGGCCAGATCGACGAGATCCAGGGGCAGGCGTTCGGCTCGCTCGCGGTGCTCGCGGGCGGCGAACCGACGAAGGTGGCGCAGGCGCTGACGTACCTGCGCGAACAGGGTGTGGTGGTGGAGGAGCTCTCGCATGTTGAGTGAAATGTTCGATATGTTCGTCCAGTCGTTCTGGGAAACGCTCGTGATGGTGGGCATTTCCGGACTGGTCGGCGCATTGGTGGGGTTGCCGCTCGGCGTGCTGCTGTATCTGACGGACCGCCAGGGCGTGCTGGAAAACGTCGCGGTGAATCGTGTGATGGGCGTGATCGTCAATGCGGTCCGCTCGACGCCGTTCATCATCCTGCTGGTCGCGGTGATTCCGTTCACGCGCCTCGTCGTGGGTTCGTCGATCGGGACGGCGGCGGCGGTCGTGCCGCTGACGATCGCCGCCGCGCCGTTCATCGCGCGGCTGGTCGAGACCGCGCTGCGCGAGGTCGATCGCGGGCTGATCGAAGCGGCCCAGGCGATGGGCGCGACCACCGGCCAGATCGTCTTCAAGGTGTTGCTGCCGGAATCGCTGCCGGGCGTGGTCGCCGGCTTGACGATCACGTTCGTGTCGCTGGTCGGTTATTCGGCAATGGCCGGCGCGATCGGCGGCGGCGGTCTCGGCGACCTCGGTATTCGCTACGGCTATCAGCGTTTTCTGCCTGAGGTGATGTTGACGGTCGTGGTGATCCTGATCGTGTTCGTGCAGCTGGTGCAGTCATTCGGGGATTGGCTCGTGCGTCGTTTGAGCCATAAATAAACACGGGTCATCGGAACCCGCTAACAGAGTCGGAAAGGTCCATCATGCAACGTCGCTTCATTCTCAAGCTCGCGGGAGCGTTCGCCGCCGCGTCGCTGTTCGCCGCCGCGGCTCACGCCGAAGACAGCATCAAGGTCGGCGTCACCGGCGGTCCGCATGCGCAGATCATGGAAGTCGTGAAGACGGTCGCGGCGAAGAACGGTCTGAATATCAAGGTCATCGAATTCTCCGACTACGTGCAGCCGAACGCGGCGCTCGCCGGCGGCGATCTGGACGCGAACAGCTACCAGCACGACCCGTACTTGCAGGCGCAGGTGAAGGATCGTGGCTACAGGCTCATCCGCATCGCGGACACGGTCACCTATCCGATGGGGATCTATTCGAAGAAGGTGAAAACGCTCGCCGAACTGCAACCGGGCGCGAAGATCGCCGTGCCGAACGATCCGACCAACGGCGGCCGGGCACTGTTGCTGCTGCAGAAGCAGGGTCTGCTGAAGCTGCGCGCCGATGCGGGTCTGAAGGCGACGCCGCTCGATATCGTCGAGAATCCGAAGAAGTTGAAGATCGTCGAACTCGACGCCGCGCAAATTCCGCGCTCGTTGAACGACGTCGACGCAGCCGCCATCAACACGAACTTCGCGATGGAAGCCGGCCTGAAGCCGAAGCAGGACGCGATCGCGGTCGAGGATCCGAAGGGGCCGTACGTGAATATCATCGCAATTCGCGAAGCCGACCGGAACAAGCCGTGGGTCGCCAAGCTGGTCGCGGCGTACCATTCGCCGGAAGTGAAGCAGTTCGTCGACAGCAAGTTCGGTGGGTCGGTCATCACCGCCTGGTGAGCCAGCCGCCTGCACATCGGGCAAGAGACGACGGCCATGACGAATTAGAGGCGTAAGTTGAAACCCGGGGTTGCCGCCCGGGTTTTTTCGAGATTAAAATAGAACGATCGTTCGTTATTGCCGTCACGCCGCTGGGGAGCGATATCCTTCTGCTAAAGCGCCCGCGACAAAAGGCTGTCCCGAGGGCAGTCGCTATAATGTTCGTTGGGTTGACGTATTCGTAACTTTGGAGCGTGTGCATGAAAATCCTGGTGCCAGTCAAGAGAGTGGTCGATTACAACGTGAAAGTCCGGGTCAAGTCGGATGGCACGGGCGTCGACATCGCGAACGTGAAAATGTCGATGAATCCGTTCGATGAAATCGCGGTGGAAGAAGCGGTGCGTCTGAAGGAAGCCGGTGTGGCGACCGAAGTGATCGCCGTGTCGGCCGGTGTCACGCAGGCGCAGGAAACGCTGCGCACGGCGCTGGCGATCGGCGCGGATCGTGCGATCCTGATCGAGTCGACCGACGAACTGCAGCCGCTGGCGGTCGCCAAGCTGCTCAAGGCGCTGGTCGACAAGGAGCAGCCTTCGTTGATCATTCTCGGCAAGCAGGCCATCGACGACGATTCGAACCAGACCGGCCAGATGCTCGCTGCTTTGGCGAATCTGCCGCAAGCGACGTTTGCCTCGAAGGTTGTCGTGGCGGACGGCAAGGCAACCGTGTCGCGTGAAGTGGACGGCGGTGCCGAAACGCTGTCGCTCACATTGCCGGCCGTGGTCACCACCGATCTGCGCCTGAACGAGCCGCGCTACGTGACGCTGCCGAACATCATGAAGGCGAAGAAAAAGCCGCTTGAAACGATCAAGCCCGCAGACCTCGGCGTGGACGTCGCGCCGCGCCTGAAGACGCTGAAAGTCGCCGAGCCGCCGAAGCGCTCCGCCGGTGTGAAGGTGCCGGACGTGAAGACGCTGGTCGAGAAGCTGAAGACTGAAGCCAAGGTGCTGTGAGGGAGACGGACGAAATGACGAATCTGGTTAATCTTGTATTGGCAGAACACGACAACGCGTCGATCAAGGCCGCGACGCTGAACACGATCGCCGCGGCGCAGAAGATTGGCGGCGACGTTCACGTGCTGGTCGCGGGTCATAACGCGCAGGCGGCGGCCGATGCGGCGGCGAAGATTGCAGGCGTGTCCAAAGTGCTGCTGGCCGACGCGCCGCAACTCGAAGCGGGCCTCGCGGAAAACGTCGAAGCGACCGTGATGACGCTTGTGCAAAACCCGGCGAATGCCTACACGCACATCCTGGCGCCGGCGAGCGCCTACGGCAAGAACATCACGCCGCGTATCGCCGCAAAGCTCGACGTCGCGCAGATCAGCGACATCACGGCCGTGGATAGCGCCGACACGTTCGAGCGTCCGATCTATGCGGGCAACGCCATCGCAACGGTGCAATCGGCCGATCCGATCAAGGTCATCACGGTGCGCTCGACCGGTTTCGACGCAGTGGCAGCCGAAGGCGGCAGCGCAACGGTGGAGAAGATCGAAGCCGCTGCAGACGCAGGCGTGTCGCAGTTCGTGAGCCGTGAAGTGACGAAGCTGGACCGTCCGGAACTGACGTCGGCGAAGATCATCGTCTCGGGTGGCCGCGGTCTGGGCAATGGCGAGAACTACACGAAGGTGCTCGAACCGCTGGCCGACAAGCTGAACGCGGCGCTGGGTGCCTCGCGTGCGGCAGTCGACGCGGGCTTCGTGCCGAACGACTACCAGGTCGGCCAGACCGGCAAGATCGTCGCGCCGCAACTGTACGTGGCTGTGGGCATCTCGGGTGCGATCCAGCATCTGGCCGGGATGAAGGACTCGAAGGTGATCGTCGCGATCAACAAGGACCCGGAAGCGCCGATTTTCAGCGTCGCCGATTATGGTCTGGTGGGTGATCTGTTCACGCTCGTGCCGGAACTGGTTAGCGAGCTCGGCTAATCGCCGCAGCGCTACAGCGCCGGGAACAAGGCGTCTGGCCGCACACGAAGGGCGCGGGACCGATCAAGTCCGGCGCCCTTTTTTTATCTAGACAGGAGGAGAACCAGAATGAGCTACACCGCGCCCATCAAGGACATGCTGTTCGTGATGAAAGAACTGGCCGGTCTCGAAAGCATTGCGACACTGCCGGGCTTCGAGGACGCGAACCTCGACACGGCTCAGGCCGTGCTCGACGAGTCGGCGAAACTGTGCGGTGAAGTGCTGGCGCCGCTGAACGTCGAGGGCGATCGTAACCCGAGCAGCTGGAAGGATGGCGTCGTCACCGCGACGCCGGGTTTCAGGGAAGCCTTCCGCCAGTTCGCCGAAGGCGGCTGGCAAGGCGTGCAGCATCCGCTCGACTATGAAGGTCAGGGCTTGCCGAAGCTGATCGCCACGCCCTGCGTCGAGATGCTCAACGCGTCGAACCTGTCTTTCGCGTTGTGTCCGCTGCTGACCGACGGCGCGATCGAAGCGTTGCTCACCGCCGGCACCGAAGCGCAAAAACAGACCTATGTGCCGAAGCTGATTTCCGGTGAATGGACCGGCACGATGAACCTGACCGAGCCCCAGGCCGGCTCCGATCTCGCGCTGGTGCGCACGCGCGCCGAGCCGCAGGGCGACGGTTCGTTCAAGCTGTTCGGCACGAAGATTTTCATCACGTGGGGCGAGCACGACATGGCGAAGAACATCGCCCATCTCGTGCTGGCGCGCACGCCGGATGCGCCCGAAGGCGTGAAGGGCATTTCGCTGTTCATCGTGCCGAAGTTTCTCGTCAATGAGGACGGGTCGCTCGGCGAGCGCAACGACGTGCATTGCGTGTCGATCGAGCACAAGCTCGGCATCAAGGCGAGCCCGACCGCGGTGCTGCAGTTCGGTGACCACGGCGGTGCGATCGGTCACCTGATCGGCGAGGAAAATCGCGGGCTCGAATACATGTTCATCATGATGAACGCGGCGCGTTTCGCGGTGGGTATGCAGGGTGTCGGCATATCGGATCGCGCGTATCAGAAGGCCGTCGCGTACGCGAAGGACCGCGTGCAAAGCCGCCCGGTGGATGGCTCCGCGAAACAGTCGGTCGCGATCATCCAGCACCCGGACGTGCGTCGCATGCTCGCGACGATGCGCGGCCTCACCGAAGCGTCGCGCGCGCTGGCTTATGTCGCCGCGGCGCATTGCGACATCGCGCATCGTCATCCGGACGACGCAACGCGTGCCTTGCATCAGGCGCTCTACGAATTCCTCGTGCCGATCGTGAAGGGCTGGAGCACCGAACTGTCGATCGACGTGACGAGCCTCGGCGTGCAGGTGCATGGCGGCATGGGCTTCATCGAAGAAACCGGCGCCGCGCAGTACTATCGCGACGCGCGCATTCTGCCGATCTACGAAGGCACGACCGCGATCCAGGCCAATGATCTGATCGGCCGCAAGACCGTACGCGATGGCGGCAAGGTGGCCAGGTCGCTGCTCGCGGACATCGCCGCAACGGTTGATGCGCTCGGCGCGAAGCAGGGCCCGGCGTTCGACTCGATGAAGCGGTATCTGGCGCAGGGCCATCGTTCGCTGGGTGCGGCAGTCGATTTCGTGCTGGCGAATACGCAGAGCGATCCGAACGCGGTGTTCGCCGGCAGCGTGCCGTATCTGAAGCTCGCGGGCATCGTGCTGGGCGGCTGGCAGATGGCGCGCGCGCTGCTCGTGGCGGCCGACAGACGCGACGAAGATCCGGCGTTCTACGGCGCGAAGATCGCGACCGCGCAGTTCTATGCGGAACACGTGCTGCCGCAGGCAGCGGCGCTCGAAGCGTCGATTGTCAGTGCGAAGGGTGGGGAGAGCGTGCTGGCTTTGTCGGACGATCAGTTCTGACGCGACACTCGCGGCCGGATGCGTCGGCCTGAAAAAAACAAACGGCGCCTCGTGAGGCGCCGTTTGTTTTTATTGCAGCGGTGCGCGCGCGATGATCGATCGGCGCGACCGCTTGCCGAGCGTCAGGCATAAGCCGGCCGATGCGCGCCGCCGGTCTCGCCGAGATAGCGGTGTACCGACAGATCGTCCGCCTTGATGGCGGGCTGTTTGCCCGACATCACGTCGGCCAGCAACTGGCCCGAACCGCACGACATGGTCCAGCCCAGCGTGCCGTGACCGGTGTTCAGGAACAGGTTCGCCACCGGCGTGCGGCCGACGATCGGCGTGCCGTCCGGCGTCATCGGACGCAATCCGGTCCAGAACGTGGCCTTCGACGTGTCGCCGCCGCCCGGGAACAGGTCGTTCACGCACAGTTCCAGCGTGGCGCGGCGCGCCTCGCGTAAAGACTTGTCGAAGCCGACGATCTCCGCCATCCCGCCGACGCGAATCCGGTTGTCGAAACGCGTGATCGCGATCTTGTAGGTCTCGTCGAGCACGGTGGACACCGGCGCGGCCGCTTCGTCGACGACCGGCGCGGTGATCGAATAGCCTTTGAGCGGGTACACCGGAATCTTTACGAGGCCCGCGAGGAACCGGGTCGAATACGAACCCAGCGCGACCACGAACGAATCCGCGCGCACCAGTTCGCCGCCGCATTGCACGCCGGCGACCCGGTCGCCCGCCATCGCCAGCGCGTCGATCGGCGTGTTGTAGCGGAATTGGACGCCCAGTTGCCCGGCCAGCGCGGCGAGGCGCGTGGTGAACATCTGGCAGTCGCCGGTTTCGTCGCCCGGCAGGCGCAGGCCGCCGGTCAGTTTGTGCGAAACCGCGGCGAGCGCCGGCTCGGCTTGCGCGAGTTCGGCCGCCGACAGCAGTTCATACGGCACGTTGGCTTCCTGCAGCACGGCGATGTCTTTCGCGGCGCCGTCGAATTGCTGCTGCGTGCGGAACACCTGCAGCGTGCCGCCGGTGCGGCCTTCGTACTGGATGCCGGTATCGGCGCGCAGTGCCTGCAGGCAGTCGCGGCTGTATTCTGCGAGGCGGACCATGCGGCCCTTGTTCACCGCATAGCGCGCCGACGTGCAGTTCTGCAGCATTTGCCACATCCATTGCAACTGGAATTGCGTGCCGTCGAGACGGATTGCGAGCGGCGCATGCTTCTGGAACATCCACTTGACGGCCTTCAGCGGCACGCCGGGCGCCGCCCACGGCGACGCATAACCGGGCGAGATCTGCCCGGCATTGGCAAAACTGGTTTCGAGCGCCGGGCCGGCCTCGCGGTCGATCACGGTCACTTCATGACCCGCACGCGCCAGGTAATACGCGGTCGTCACCCCGACGACGCCACTGCCCAAAACGACGACTCGCATAGCTGCTCCTGGATACTTGCAAAGAGGTTGGAGGGCGTGCGCTCGTCGATTGGTTCGGTTTCATTCGATTCACGAGGTGTAACGCGGGCCGCCCAGTGTTAACCGCTATACTATTAACAGTCAGGCAGGTTTTGTTATTGTATTTTCAGGATTTTCAGCAAAAACATCATGCGTATACAGCGCCAGCCGGTCCGGGCCCTCGACAAACTCGATCACAAGATCCTGCGACTGCTTCAGCAGGATGGCCGGATGGCTATGAAGGACCTGTCCGAGCAGGTTGGGCTGTCGGTGACGCCGTGCATCGAGCGGGTCAAACGGATGGAGCGCGACGGCGTGATCACCGGCTACCATGCGCGCGTGAATCCCGCCGAGCTGGGCGCGGCGCTGCTGGTGTTCGTCGAGATCACGCTCGATCACAAAAGCGGCAACATGTTTGACCAGTTCCGACGCGAAGTGCAGAAGATTCCTGAGGTGCTGGAGTGCCATCTCGTGTCGGGCGATTTCGACTATCTGATCAAGGCGCGCATCGGCGAAATGGCCGACTACCGCAAGCTGCTCGGGGACATCCTGCTGCAATTGCCGGGCGCGGTGCAGTCCAAGAGCTATGTGGTGATGGAAGAGATCAAGGAAACGCTGACGATCGCGGTAGGAGATTAGCCGCCGCCTTGTCACGAAAACTCGCTCGACAAACGGCGTAAACACTGTATATTTATACAGGTGTTGTGCGCCGTTTTCTGTTTTGCGTGACCCTGGCCGTGGCTAACTCCGATATCCCTTCCGCTCGCGAATTTCCGATCGCACCGCCCGCGCCTCGCAAGGGGCGTGGGGCGGTGACGAACCTGCAAGGCCGTTATGAAGTCGACCAGCGCGAAGCGGTGGACGACGGCTGGCAGCCGGCCGAGGGCGAAGAAGGCGATGAGCCCAAAGTCTTGCGCACGCAGGTCTTCGAGGAGCACGCCAAGTCCATCCTCACGCGCAACGCGTCGCCGGATATTCCGTTCGGCGTGTCGCTCAATCCCTACCGTGGTTGTGAACACGGCTGTATTTATTGCTTCGCGCGGCCTACGCATAGTTATCTGGGGCTGTCGCCGGGGCTCGACTTCGAAAGCCGGATTTACGCGAAGATCAATGCGCCCGAGTTGCTCGAACGGGAACTGTCGAAGAAGTCCTATGTACCCGAACCAATTGCATTGGGCGTCAACACGGACGCGTGGCAGCCCGCCGAGCGTGACTTGCGCCTCACGCGCAGAGTGATCGAGGTCCTCAGCGAACGCCACCACCCGTTTGCGGCCATCACCAAATCGTCGCTGATCGAGCGCGATATCGATCTGCTCGCGCCCATGGCCGCGCGCGGGCAATTCATGGCGGCCATTACGATCACCACGCTGGACGCGGATATCGCGCGCACGCTCGAACCGCGCGCGGCGACGCCCTCGCGCCGGTTGCGCACTATCCGTACGCTGAGCGAAGCGGGCATTCCTGTCGGCGTGAGCATCGCGCCGGTGATCCCGTTCGTCACCGAGCCGGATGTGGAGCGCGTGCTAGAGGCTTGCGCCGAGGCCGGTGCGAGCAACGCGAGCTACATCGTGCTGCGTCTGCCGTGGGAAGTGGCGCCGCTGTTCAAGGACTGGCTGGCCGCGCATTTTCCCGACCGCGCAGACCGCGTGATGAGCCGCGTGCGCGATATGCGCGGCGGCAAGGACTATGACTCGTCCTTTGCCGCGCGGATGAAGGGGGAGGGCTTATGGGCGGATCTGCTCAAGCAGCGATTTCACAACGCCGTGCGCCGTTTGGGCTTGAACCGGCGCGACCGCGGCATTCTCGACATGTCGCACTTCCGCCGCATCGAGCCGGCGCCGGCGCGGGCCGAAGAGCCGGTGCGCGACAATCCGCAGCTGAGGCTCTTTTAGTGCGGCGCGCGCACGGTCATTGCGAGATCGCTTTGGCCGCTTCCACCTGACTTTCGAAGTAAGTCTGGAACGAAATGGCAAGGCCCGTCATCAGCAGGAACGCGCCGATCAGCAGTGAAAAGATCACGATGAACACCACGGTCCAGCCGGAGCGGCTCTTGCGTTGCGTCTGCGCGTTGAATTGCGCGTCCCATTTTTCGTCCGGACGCAGCCCGTAGACGATTGCGGCGAGAAACGCGGCCAGCAGCGAAACGGCGCCGAGAAAGGCCAAGACCCAGCCGAGGATCGAAGCCCGCTCGCTCGCCACGAGCAGCATGACGCCAGGAATGCCGATCAGCGTACCGAGTAGATGAGCCCAGCCGAAAATGTCACGTTTGCCGTACAGATAGAAGCGGTGGGCACCGAGGCTGCCCAGCAGGAACGCCAGCGCGGCGGTAATCGTCTTGGATCTGAAGCGCGGGGAAGTCGAGACAAGGGTGGACATGTAGGCGTGGACAGAGTGACAGGCGCTCGAAAGGAGCGGCGCGCCGTTGGGCGCGGACCGACGCGCATTCTACGCCCGCCGCGGACCGGGGGTCATGTGGCGGGCAGGTGGATGGCTATAAGGGATCGCGGTGTGTATGGCGCGAGTTGTCGGGCAGCCGGACGCTTTGGCGGCGCGCGGCTGATTTTTTACCGAAGAAGGTAGCGGGCGGTGCTCGGCGAGGGAGAGCAGCTTCGCGGCGAGCGCCGCCGCGCTACGGCGCTGCATACGTCACGCGATAGATCGCGCCTGCGTAATCGTCGCTGATCAGCAGGGAACCGTCGGGCAAGGGCAAGACGTCGGCGGGACGGCCCCAAACAGCTTCGCCAGGCTGCAGCCAGCCTTCGGCAAAGACTTGCTGCCGCGCGTGGCTGCCGTCCGGATCGGCCATCACCCGCACGACGCGGTAACCGGCCTTTTTGCTGCGATTCCATGAGCCATGCTCGGCAATGAAGACATTGTTCCGGTAGGCGGGCGGAAACATCGAGCCGGTGTAAAAGCGCATGCCGAGCGCGGCGACGTGCGCACCCAGTTTGGCCACCGGCGGTGTAAATGCGCTGCATGGATGGCCCTTGCCGAATTCCGGGTCGAGCGTGTCGCCGCCATGGCAATACGGGAAGCCGAAATCCATGCCGGCGCGCGGCGCACGGTTGAGTTTGTCGTCCGGCACGTCGTCACCCAGCAGGTCCCGACCGTTGTCGGTGAACCAGAGTTCGTGCGTCACCGGATGCCACGCGAACCCGACCGAATTGCGCACGCCGCGCGCCATGACTTCATAGTGGCTCCCGTCCGGGTTCATACGGCCGATCATCGCGAAGCGGTCGCGGTCTTTCTGACAGACGTTGCAGGGCGCGCCTTGCGGCACGTACAGCTTGCCGTCCGGGCCGAAGGCGATGAATTTCCAGCCATGATGTGTTTCGCTGGGCAGCGTGTCGATCACGACGGCGGGCTTGGGCGGATTGTTCAGATGCGCGTCGATCGCATCGAAACGCAAGATCTTCGACACCGCCGACACGTACAGCGCGCCGTCGTGCCACGCCACGCCTGCCGGCGATTCGAGGCCGGAAGCGATAACGTGGCGGCCTGTCACTCGGCCGTTTTGCAATTCGAGCGCATAGACGTGCCCGTCGAGGCTGCCTATATAGAGAATGCCCTTCGGCGAGAGCGCCATCTCGCGCGCGCTCGGCACGTCGTCCGACAGAACCTCGATGTGGAAGCCGGGCGGTAATTTGATACGCTCGACCGGCGGCGCCGCAGCTGCCGACAGCGCCTGGCCGGCGAGCAACCCAGCCGCCGCATGGCGCAGAACCCGGCTTCGCAACGCGCGTGTGAGACCGGCAAACCACACGAAAACGAGAAAACGAACGGGCAAAAACGCTGTCGGCGGCAGGAGTTTCACGGGCTCTCCGTCAGGTAATTCGGGCGTTTGGGCGTGATTCGAGGCTTCCGTCCGGATGGCCGATGCAACCCCGTCGCTCAGTTTATCCCGGTAAGTGTTTGTTATGGCGTCGGTTTCCCGCTATAATCGCGTGTTTCAGTCGTTCCGAACCCCGGTTTTCAAGGATTCTAGTATGGTCATCATCCGCTTGGCTCGTGGCGGCTCCAAGAAGCGCCCGTTCTACAACATCGTCGCAACCGATTCGCGTAGCCGTCGTGACGGCCGCTTCATCGAGCGCGTTGGTTTCTACAACCCGGTCGCTACGAAGGGTGAATCCCTGCGTATCGCTCAGGATCGCCTGACGTACTGGCAAGGTGTTGGCGCGCAACTGTCGCCGACCGTCGAGCGTCTCGTGAAAGAAGCGCAAAAGGCGCAGCCGGCTGCTTAATGGTAGCCCGCATGCGTATCGTCGTCGGTTCGGCCGGCGGCTCGCGCAGCTTGCGTGAGCAGTCCGATGCGCGAGTTGTTTTACTGAAGCAGACGTCGAAGCTGGCAGCGAGGTGTTCTTATGTCTGAACGTGATTCCGGCAGTTCGGGGGGCATGAAGGCAAAGGCGGCAGCTCCGCGCGCGAAGACGTCTGATCAGGCGCCGTTCGGTGCATTCGTCCGCAAACCGGTCGAACGAGCCGAAGGCAAGGCGCAAGCCAATGTTGCAAAAGCTGGCTCCGCTGCGGCAGAAATGCGCACGGAAACAGTGGAAAGCTGGCCGGCCGATGCGGTCGAGGTCGGCGCAATCGTCGACGCTTACGGCCTCAAAGGCTGGGTCAAGGTAGCCGCGCATGCGGATGCCGGGCACGGCGGCGACGCGTTGCTAAGCGCGAAGCGCTGGTGGCTGTTGAAAGGCCACGAGCGCCAGTCGGCGCCGTCATTGCAGGCGAAAACGCATAGCGACAGTGTGGTTGCCCATCTGGGCGGCGTCACCGATCGCGATGTGGCGCTGGCACTGCGCGGCTCGCGCGTCTATGTCAGTCGCAGCGAATTTCCGGCCCTCGACGCCGACGAATTCTACTGGGTCGACCTGCTCGGCCTGGAGGTGGTGAACGTTGCCGGGGTCAATCTCGGCAAGGTTGCAGACATGATCGACAACGGTGCGCACTCGGTGATGCGTATCGAATACCCGGCTACCGACAAAAACGGCAAGCCGGTCGCAGGCGAGCGTTTGATCCCGTTCGTCGGCGTCTTTGTCAAAACGGTGGACCAGACGGCGAAGCAGATCATCGTCGACTGGGAAGCCGATTACTAAAATCATTCGCTGAACGGAGAGAGCGATGCAGTTCGATGTCGTGACGCTCTTTCCAGAAATGTTCCGCGCGCTGACCGACTGGGGTATCACCAGTCGTGCCGCGAAGCAGGAGCGCTATGGGTTGCGTACGTGGAATCCGCGTGATTTCACGACTGACAACTACCGCACAATCGACGATCGCCCCTACGGCGGCGGTCCCGGCATGGTGATGCTGGCGAAGCCGCTTGAAGACGCGATCGGCGCCGCGAAAGCGGCGCAGGCGGAGCAAGGCATCAGCGCATCGCGCGTCGTGATGATGTCGCCGCAGGGCGCCACATTGAATCACGACCGTGTCATGCGGTTCGCCGCCGAGCCCGGTCTGATCCTGTTGTGCGGGCGTTACGAAGCGATCGATCAACGTTTGCTCGACCGTGTCGTCGACGAGGAAGTCAGTCTTGGCGACTTCGTGCTGTCGGGTGGTGAATTGCCCGCGATGGCGTTGATGGACGCGGTCGTGCGCCAGTTGCCCGGCGTGCTGAACGACTCGCAATCGGCGGTGCAGGACAGCTTCGTCGACGTGCTGCTGGATTGTCCGCACTACACGCGTCCCGAGGAATACAACGGTGTGCGTGTGCCCGATGTGCTGCTCGGCGGGCATCATGCGGAAATCGAAGCGTGGCGTCGGCGTGAAGCGTTGCGCAATACGTTGAACAAACGGCCCGATCTGATCGTGAAGGCCAGAAAAAACAAGATGTTGAGCCGTGCCGACGAGGCATGGCTTGCAAGTCTCGCGAAGGAAGAATCGAAGGCGTAAAGCCGGCGGTCTTTCGAGCGGACACCAGGCGGCGCCGCACATGCGTGTACGGCGCCAGATGTGAACCCATCCTCTATCGGGGCCGTAGCCGAGCATTTTCCGCGAGGCAGGTACGAACGCCGACAAGATGGATCTAGGAGTCAGTGATGAATCTGATTGCAAAACTCGAGCAGGAAGAAATCGCGCGCGCCCTCGGCGAGAAGACCATCCCCGAATTCGCCCCCGGCGATACGGTGATCGTCAGCGTGAACGTGGTTGAAGGTACGCGTAAGCGTGTTCAGGCTTACGAAGGCGTCGTGATCGCCAAGCGTAACCGTGGTCTGAATTCGTCTTTCATCGTCCGTAAGATTTCGTCGGGCGAAGGCGTCGAGCGTACGTTCCAGACGTACTCGCCGCTGCTGGCAAGCATCGTCGTGAAGCGTCGTGGCGATGTGCGTCGTGCGAAGCTGTACTACCTGCGCGACCGTTCGGGCAAGTCGGCTCGAATCAAGGAAAAGCTGGTCTCGAAAGACCGCGCTGCTTCCCAAGCGTAAATGCTGTAAGAAAAGCACCCCTCGCGGGTGCTTTTTTGTTTGCCAGGTCAAAATAGCGGCATGTCCCCTATCCGCTCATTCGAGAGACCCGTTGATCCGCCCCGTCTTTGAGCCTGAAACGCTGCCCGTCGAAGCCACCGGTGCCCATCTGCCGCCGGTCGCCGCCGAGCGCCTTACCCCTGATGGCCTGCGCGCCCGCTTCGAGCAGCCTCTCGACTGGACGCCTGAGCCTAGAATCGAAACGCCGTGGCGCAATACCGAGGGCGATCCGCGCGTGGCCGCGGTGCTGGTGCCGCTCGTGGTCCGCAATCATGGGCTCACCGTGCTGCTCACGCAGCGTGCCGATCATCTGAACGATCACGCCGGACAGGTGAGTTTTCCTGGCGGCCGTCAGGAACCGTTCGATGCCGATGCCACTGCGACTGCGCTGCGCGAAGCGCACGAAGAGGTTGGCCTCGAACCGTCGCGAGTGGAAATTCTCGGCGCATTACCCGACTATTTGACCGGCACCGGCTTTTGTGTGACGCCGGTGATCGGTCTCGTGCATCCGCCGTTCGCATTGCAAATGGATACGCTCGAAGTGGCCGAGGTCTTCGAAGTGCCGCTCGCGTTTCTGATGGACCCGGCGAATCACGAAGTGCGTGTGTTCCGTTACGAGGGTGGCGAGCGACGCTTTTTCACGATGCCGTATCCGCGCAGCGAATCAACGGAGTCGCACGGGCAGGGCGGCGGAGTCGGCGGCCACCATTTCATCTGGGGCGCGACGGCGGCGATGCTGCGCAACCTGTATCGTTTCCTCGCTGCATGAGTCACTGCATGAGTCACTGCATGCGTCGTTGCGCGAGTTACCACACAAATTGCGCGTGACTGTGCACCGGCCCGGTGTTTGCCAGTGTCGGCGCTCAGTCGAATCCGACCCTGTGCTATCGTTATAAAACAATCGTAAAAACTCAAAAAGCACGGCGCATCGCATGACATTTTTCTCCGTATTGCTGGCTCTGATCATTGAACAGGTACGCGCGCTGTCACCGAGCAACCCGGTGTCTGCGCTGCTTCAATACCATGCGGAGTCGGCAGCGCACGGATTCGATGCCGGCAAGCCCAAGCATGGCTTGCTCGCATGGCTCGTGGTAGTGGTGCCCTGGACGCTGGCGGTCGCGCTCGTCTACTACGTGCTGTATCACATCCATTTCGCACTGGCGTTCCTGTGGAACGTCGCGGTGCTGTACTTCACGCTCGGCTTCCGCCAGTTCAGCCATTACTTCACCGACATTCACCTCGCGTTGAACAACGACGACGTGCCGCGCGCGCGTGAAATTCTGAATGAATGGACCGGGCTCGAAACGGTCGACATGCCGGTCAGCGAGATCGTCCGTCATACGCTGATTCATGCGGTGGTTGCTTCGCACCGCCATGTGTTCGGTGTGTTCTTCTGGTTCCTGATTCCGGTCGGGCCGGCGGGCGCGGTGCTGTACCGGGTTGCCGAATATCTGGCGCGTGCATGGGCGCGCCCGGGCGATGAACGCACCGCCGCGTTTTCGAGCTTCGCGCAGCGCGCCTTCTTCGTGATCGACTGGGTGCCGGCGCGCTTGACGTCGCTGGGCTTTGCGATTGTCGGCAATTTCGAGGACGCGATTTATGCGTGGCGCAATCATGCGCGTCAGTGGCCCGATGCGAACGACGGTGTACTGCTGGCCGCGGGAAGTGGGGCGTTGGGTGCACGTCTGAGCGGGCCGCTCGCCGAACCGTCGAGCCTCGACGCGCTTGCCACCGGCGATGGCGGTCCGATGCAGGTCGGCGACGACTGCACGCCGCGCACGCTGCAATCGGCGGTGGGTCTGGTGTGGCGCGCGGTCGTGCTGTGGATGATTCTGCTCTTGATGCTGACCATAGCCGTGTGGCTGGCTTGAGGCGAGCATGTTGGCAGGGCAAACGTAGCGCAATAAAAGAGCCGCCCGTGAGGCGGAATGCCGTTCAGTTAAGCGACTGAACGGCATTTTTGTTGGCCGCGCAAAGTAGTTGTAAGCGGGGCGTGACGATGTTAGCTTGCATCGCCGTGCTGGTTGATGATCTGCGCCTTCTCGTCGAATCACAACCACCGCTCGAATGGGGGCGGCCGGGCGCGGCGCCGCTTGCGTGGCCGTTTCACGAATCAGCCAGAAACTGCATTGCGCAGGATCAGGACCCGTACCTTTTCAAGGGACTATCGCTGTTCGCGATGGATGGCACCACGCTGCGCACCGCCGACAGTGCCGCCAACCGTAAGCATTTCGGCGCCTCTGCCGCTGCACATGGCCGTATTGGCAGCTATCCCAACTGCGCGCGGTCACGCTCACCGCGCTTGCCACGCATCTGGTGCGCGATGCAGTGTTCGGGCCTTACGACATCAACGAAATGGTCTCGGCGCGCGAACTCATTGCGCGTGTGCCTGCCAACTCCATCATCGTATTCGACAGGGGCTTCATGTCGGGCTGGCTCCTGTGCAATCTGAGCGCGGGCGGCGAGAACCGGCACGCCCGGTTTTTTATTTGCCTTCGACCTACGCGCAAACGTCTTGACCAACCTCGCCGGCGCTCGCACGCAGGACCCCCATCCCTCATCCATCCAACGGATCACGCGCAGTCCCGCATTGCCAGCACACCGTGAACTGCGCTTCGAGCAGTTCGCCGCACTGACGGCATCGCCAGCCGGGCGAGTCCGCCGCCGGTCCATGCGAGGCCGCGTCGATCAAGCGCCGGGCCATGGCCTCGTCGCGTTCATCGACGAGCCACAACTCAGGCGCGCACTGATCCGCCGGGATATCGCCGAGCGCGCCGTTCAGATAGCGGTTGTGCAACTCGCACGCGATGCCCGCGGTCTCCAGCACGTTGACCCAATGCTGTCCGGTGATCAGATTCGGTGCGCGCATCAGCTTCATGTCAGCGCACGATCTGGCTGGCTTCGTGCACGAGTTGCGCATAGAGCGCATGCCGCTCGCGGCGGATGCGGCCATCGGCGACCGCTTCTAGAATCGCGCAGCCCGGCTCGTGCAAGTGATGGCAGTTGTAAAAGCGGCAGTTCGGCAACAGCGGCCGGAACTCCGGAAACGCGCGCTCCAGCCTGCCTTCGGTCAGATGATGCAGGCCGAATTCCTGGAAGCCCGGCGAGTCGATCAACGCACCGCCCGTGTTGCTGCCGTCCAGGTTCGGCAACGGATAAAGCCGCGTAAAGGTCGTGGTATGGCGCCCGCTATTCAACGCGGTCGAAATCTCGCGCGTAGCGACTTCGGCATCGGGAATCAGCAGGTTCACGAGCGTCGACTTGCCCATACCGGATTGGCCGAGCAGCAGCGTCGAATGGCCGTGCAGATGTTCGACCAATGCAGCGCGTGCGGCCTCGGGCTGCATCTTGATCGACACCTCGACGACCGTATAGCCCAGCTCGCGATACGACTCGAGCCGCTTGCGCGCACCTTCGAGCTCGCCGGTTACGTCGATCTTGTTGAGCACGATCAACGGTTTCAGCTCGTTCGCTTCGGCGGCGACCAACGCGCGGCCGAGCAGGTCCTCGCTGAAATGCGGCTCGGTGGCGAGCACGATCAGCAATTGATCCAGATTGGCCGCGAACAGCTTCGACTTGTACTGATCCGAGCGATACAGCAGGTTGCGCCGTTCGCCGATCTCGACGATCACGCCTTGATCCGCGGAGGTCGGTTCGTAAATCACGCGATCGCCGACCGCCACCTCGCTGCGCTTGCCACGCGGAAAGCATTGGAGCATCGGCGCGCCATCTTCCGGCGCGACCAGATAGTGGCGGCCATGCGCGGCCACCACGAGGCCGCCTACGCGCGTGCTGGCCGACGCGCGCGGCGCTTTCGGGGAGCGGCTCATGCGTGCCGCAACAGTCGGTCGATCCGCTGCGACGCCGGCGGATGCGAGTAGTAGAACGCGGTGTAGAGCGGATCGGGCGTCAGGGTCGACGCGTTGTCCTCGTACAGCTTGACGAGCGCGTTCACGAGGTCTTGCGCGTCGGTCTGCGTCGCGGCAAACGCGTCGGCTTCGAACTCGTGCTTGCGCGAGGTGAGGCTGCCGAGCGGCGTGACGAAGAACAGGAACACCGGCAGCGCGAGGAAGAACAGCACCAGCGCGAGACCGCTATTGCCGCCGATCAGCGACGGCCGCACGCCCAGCCCTTCGTAGAACCACACGCATTGCGAGAGCCAGCCGAGCAATGCGAGCATCACGAGGCTGATCGCGAAGGTGACGAGCATCCGCTTGATCACGTGACGGCGCTTGAAGTGGCCGAGTTCGTGCGCGAGCACGGCCTCGATCTCGCTACCGGACAGACGCGCGAGCAGCGTGTCGAAAAACACGATCCGCTTGGCCGCGCCGAAGCCGGTGAAGTACGCGTTACCGTGCGCCGAACGGCGGCTGCCGTCCATCACGAAGAGGCCTTTGGCGGCGAAGCCGCAGCGCTTCATCAGCGCTTCGATACGGCTTTTCAGCGCTTCGTCCTTGAGCGGCTCGAACTTGTTGAAGAGCGGCGCAATGAACGACGGATACAGCACGAGCACGAGCATCTGGAACGCCACCCACACGATCCACGTCCACAGCCACCACAAACTGCCGGCCTGGTTCATCAGCCACAGCACGACGAACAGCAGCGGCAGGCCGAACGCGGCGCCGAGCAGCGTGCCCTTGATGCGGTCGAGGAAGAAAATGCGCTTGCTCATCCGGTTGAAGCCGAAGCGCTGTTCGATCACGAACTGCCGGTAGTAATCGAACGGCAGGTCGACCGCGCTCGTGATCGCGATCACGACGGCGACCAGGGCGATCTGGCCGAGGTAGCCACGCCCGAGCCAGTCGGAGATCGCCAGATCGAGCGCCTGCACGCCGCCCAGCAGCGTGAGGCCGATCAGCATGGCCGCGCTGACCACGACTTCGATCATGGTGAGGCGGGTGCGCTCGACGGTGTAGTCGGCGGCGCGCTGGTGCGCGCTCAGCTGGATGGTGCCGGCGAACTGGCTGGGCACCCGCTCGCGATGGCCGGCGACGAAGCGGATCTGCCGCGACGCGAGCCATAGTTTGGTGCCGACCATCGCCACGACGGCGATGACGAACAGAACGGTGAGGTACAGGGTAGGCATCCAGGGATTCCGTGGTATCTATGCGAGAATTATATGTTTGTTCCCGCCTCGTGGCGGGAGATACGCTTAAACGGGCTCAAGCCGCTTCAAATCGGCTCGAGTCAACGCTCAAACCATCTCAAACGAACCAGCGCCGGGGCAGGCAGGCTTTGCACGAAGCCGCCGGCCAGGCCATCAGGGTTGCCCTCAATGACTGACATCCTCGCATCCACCGAACAGCCGCCGCTCGTACGCAGTGACATGAATCTCGTCTGGCTGGACATGGAAATGACCGGGCTCGAGCCCGACTCCGACCGCATCATCGAAATCGCGGTGGTCGTGACGAATTCGACGCTCGACAGGATGGTCGAAGGTCCGGTGCTGGCAATTCACCAGAGCGACGAAACGCTCGCCAAAATGGATCAGTGGAATCAGAACACGCATGGCCGTTCGGGCCTGATCGACCGCGTGAAGGCTGCCACGGTCAGCGAAGCCGACGCCACCGAACAGATTCGCGAATTTCTTGCGCAGTACGTGCCGCCCGGCAAATCGCCGATGTGCGGCAACTCGATCTGCCAGGACCGCCGCTTCATGGCGCGCTGGATGCCGGATCTGGAGCGCTTCTTCCATTACCGCAATCTCGACGTCAGCACGCTGAAGGAATTGTGCCGCCGCTGGCAGCCCACCATCTACAAGGGCTTCCAGAAGCGCGCGATGCACACGGCGCTGGCCGACATCCACGAGTCGATCGACGAACTGAAGTACTACCGCGAGCACTTCCTGATTCCGTCGGCGCCTGACGCGGCTACTGCCGCGGAATAAGCGCTCGAAGCGCCCAGGCTTTAGCGTTAAGCCGGCCGGGGCGCGCGCACCGCGTTCTTCGGCCGGAACGCCTTCACCACGTCGGCGTTGGTTTCCACGTACGGCCCGCCGATCAGGTCGATGCAATACGGCACCGCCGCGAAAATGCCCGGCACCTTCACCGCACCGCGGGTTTCGCCCGCGTCCGCATCGCGCAAACCTTCCAGCGTTTCCTTGATCGACTTCGGCTGGCCCGGCAGGTTGATGATCAGCGCCGCATGCTCCGCCGTTTCGCGGATCACCGCCACCTGGCGCGACAGGATCGCGGTCGGCACGAAATTCAGGCTGATCTGCCGCATCTGCTCGCCGAAACCCGGCATGTCCTTCGTCGCGACCGCGAGCGTCGCCTCGGGCGTCACGTCGCGCCGCGACGGGCCGGTGCCGCCGGTGGTCAGCACCAGGTCGCAGCCCACTTCGTCGACCAGTTCGATGAGCGTGGCGGAGATGGTGGGCGCGTCATCGTGGATCAGACGGGTGACGACCTGCGACGGTGAACTCAGGGCCGTGCCGAGCCATTCCTGCAAGGCCGGAATGCCTTTGTCCTCGTAGACACCGGTCGACGCGCGGTCGCTGATCGACACGAGGCCGATCACGAGTTCGTCGGGGTGCCGGCGCGGGGACTTATTCGTCGCGGTCGTCATCGTCGTCTTCCGGGGCGTCGTCGGCATCGGAATCGCTTTGCGCGGACGGACCGTCCGCGTTCTTGATCCACTGGAACAGCTCGCGGAAATAGCGCGGCGGCTTGCTTTGCTGCGCTTCCTTGCGGGCGTTGCGGATCAGCGTGCGGCCCTGCTGGGGATCGGCGTTCGGGTGCTGACGGATGAACTCGGTCAGCGCGGCGTCGTCGGCGAGCAGTTTGTCGCGAGTGCGCTCGATCCAGTGGAGCTTGGCCGTTTCCGCCTTGTTGACGCCGTTGTAGGTGTCGAGCGCGGTGCGCAGTGCGGCGGTTTCCTCGTCGAGCAGCGAGCGCATCACGCGGCCGACGTATTGCACCTGGCGGCGCTTGCCTTCGTGGTCGGTGATGCGGCGCGCCTCGCGCACGGCGTCGTCGAGCTTTTCGGGCATCGGCATGCGTTTGAGTGCGTCCTTGGGCAGCGCGATCAGCGCCGAGCCCAGTTCCTGCAGCTCGTGCATCTCGCGCTTGAGCTGGGACTTGCTGGGACGATCGTAACCGTTCTCGTCGACTTCCGGCGCGGTGGATTCGATGGTTTGAATGCGGGTTTTGCGTGTCATGCCGATATTGTAGCGTGCCGCGCCCGCCGAACCCGCGCCGGGGCTGTGGATGCACCCTCGCGCCATGCGAAGCCGCAGTCTGAAGCAGGCGGCAGGCAAGTCACGATCGACCTGCGCAAATCCCTGGCCTCCCCTCATTAGCCAGCAAGCCAGCACGCGTTCCAACCCGCAAACCAGGCGCCGCCCAAGCAGGTGGATGCAAGCCCCCGCGAATGCCAGGTACGGCGGCGCGTACCTTGCTATGATCGCGGGATGCGTCAACCATCACGCACGCCACCGCGCATCTGCACGAGCATGGGCGTGGCATGTGCGAACACCCTGGGCCGCCCGGCCCCGAACAGGACGGCAACGACAATGGCAGCAGACATGGACGTCAAGCAGCGCTTTTTTCCGCATACCCAGGATGAACTGAAGGAAATCGCCTCGGACATCCTTCGTCACGCGAAGTCGCTCGGCGGCACCGACGCGGCAACCGAGATCTCCGAGGGCGACGGCCTGTCCGTGTCCGTGCGGCGCGGCGAAGTCGAGACAATCGAGCACAACCGCGACAAGATGGTCGGCGTGACGGTGTTCATCGGCAACAAGCGCGGCAATGCGAGCACCTCGGACTTTTCGTCGCAAGCGCTGAAGGACACGGTCGCGGCGGCCTACAACATCGCGCGCTTCACGGCAGAAGACGACTGCGCCGGGCTCGCCGAAGCGGAGCTGCTCGAGACCGCGCCGCGCGATCTCGATCTCTATCACCCGTGGAATCTGTCCGCCGACGAAGCGGTGGAAATCGCCCGCCGCTCGGAAGACGCCGCATTCGCGACCGACCCGCAGATCAAGAATTCGGAAGGCGCGAGCGTGTCGGCGCAGCACTCGCAGTTCGTGCTGGCCACTTCGCGCGGTTTCCTCGCAGGCTATCCGTACTCGCGTCACTACATCGCATGCGCGCCGATCGCCGGCAGCGGCCGCAACATGCAGCGCGACGACTGGTACACGTCGACCCGCAGCGCCGGCGACCTGGCGGACCCGGAGGCGGTGGGCCGCTATGCGGCGCAACGCGCGCTCTCGCGCATCGGCGCACGCGGCCTCGACACCCGCAAGGTGCCGGTGCTGTTCGAGGCGCCGCTCGCGGCAGGCCTCCTCGGCGCTTTCGTGCAGGCCACGAGCGGCGGCGCGCTGTATCGCAAGACTTCGTTCCTCGTCGACAGCCTCGGCAAGCCGGTGTTCGCGCCGCACGTGCAGGTCGTCGAAGATCCGCACGTGGTGCGCGCCATGGGCAGCGCGCCGTTCGACGAAGAAGGCGTGCGTACCCAGCAGCGTTCGGTCGTGAAGGATGGCGTAGTGGAAGGCTATTTCCTGTCCACCTATTCGGCGCGCAAGCTCGGCATGAAGACCACCGGCAACGCGGGCGGCTCGCACAACCTGTCGTTGCGCAGCTCGAACACGCGTCCCGAGGACGACTTCGAAGCGATGCTGAAGAAGCTCGGCACGGGCCTGTTGCTGACCGAACTGATGGGGCAGGGCGTGAACTACGTGACGGGCGATTACTCGCGCGGCGCATCGGGCTTCTGGGTCGAGAACGGCAAGATCCAGTATCCGGTCGAGGAGATCACCGTGGCGAGTACGCTGCAGGAGATGTTCCGCCATATCGTCGCGATCGGCGCGGATACGATCACGCGCGGCACCAAGCAGACCGGCTCGGTGCTGATCGAACGAATGACGATCGCCGGGCAGTAAGCGGTCAGCGGGGTTGGCCAAGTTGCTCCGGGGCCACCGCGATAAAAAAACGCCACGCAAGGTTTTTGCGTGGCGTTTTTTATGGAGCCGCCCCGGCACGTGTAGTGCAAAGGCGCCGGACGCTTCAGACTCGCGGCCGTGCGATCTCAGGCGTGCTTGCGCTTATACGTGACGAACGCATAGTCGAAGTCGTTCGGCGCATCTGCGCGATGCGTTTCGTGCGCGACTTCTTCCCACTCGTTATCGTCGAGCTTGGGAAACGTGACGTCGCCTTCGAAGTCCGCCGAAATCTCGGTGATGATCAACTTGTCCGCCTGCCGCAAACCTTCCGTGTACAACTGCGCGCCGCCGATCAGAAACGCTTCCGGCGCCTGATCCTGAGCGGCTAGGCGCAACGCGTCCTCGAGCGTCGTGGCAGCGTCGCAGCCCTGAAAGCGGCGCGTCGCATCGCGCGTCACGACGATGTTGCGGCGTCCCGGCAGCGGCCGGCCGATCGATTCATGCGTCTTGCGGCCCATGATGATGGGCGCGCCCATCGTGGTGCGTTTGAAGAACGAGAGGTCTTCGGGCAGTCGCCAGGGCAACTGGTTGTCGCGGCCGATCACGCCGTTGTTGGCGCGAGCGACGATCAGGGTGAGCGTCGTCATCGAGTGGAAAGGGGAACGTAACCGGATCGATTCTACCTGACGCGCCGGCGCACTCCGCCCAGCGGTTCCCCCGTGCCTGCGCGCACGCAGCTCGCCGCCCGCAGCCGCGCCGGCCGGATGCGTCATTGCCGCGCCGTCTCGTCGGCGGCGAAGGCCGCCTTGTCGTCGTCGTCGCTCGGTTCGCGCAAGCCCTCGGATTGAACGTGTTAGCCGGGAAAGTGGTCACCCGCACCGCGACCGGATCCTGACTGCGCGGCACCGGGACGAAGGCGTCGCGCGGCGTGATCGTGCGCTCGACGATGATGTCGCCGGGATCGACGGCCTGCTGCGCGCACGCATGGTCGGCGAGGCAGGCGGTGCATAGGGCGAGTGCGGTGGCCACAGCGACAGGCAGCCGGCGAGCGGGGGCGCCGCCGCCGACGACCCGAGCGCGCGCGGCACCCGGGTAGTGGTGGTCATGTCTCGGACCTTTGCTCTGTTTTGTGCTGTCTGCTGCGGGTGGCAGGTTGATGTGCCGCCACCGGTTTGTATCGTTAACTTGTCCGCGCTACTTTCTCTGGTAGGTAGCGACGTTGCCTTGGGCCGAGCGCGCGGCGTCGACCGGAATCGGCAGCGGTGATGGCGGCGCGATCTCGTCCCAGAGCGTCACCCGGCCGCCGCTGTTGACGCGCAGCAACTGTGGCGTCGCGGCCACCGTCACCATGCCGATCGCGCCGCCGCGTTGTCGCGAGAACATCTGGTCGTCGAGTGAAATAGCGTTCACGGATGTGGCATCAGCCGGGGTGTCCGACGTGTTGGCGGCGAGCGGGCTGGATTCGGCGCTTGTACCGGTCGTCCAGTCAGTCGATGGCGTCGCGTTGAGTTCCGTGCCGGCGCGCGGGGCGTGCGTGGCATTGGCGAATTGCGCCTGAGCAGTCCCAGCGTGGACGCTGACGGGCAAGGCGATTAGAGCGCTCGCGGCGCACGGTGCAAATCTGATTGGATCGATGCGCAAAGCGATTCGCATGATGTATCTCCTCGGTGCACAGCATTTAGCGAAACCTGTGCCATCGCTCGCAATCGCCTGATACGACTGGATGTGACGTGCAACCCTCGGAATAACTTTCATGAAAATCGGACAAAAACGTTTCAACGCTGAAACGGTCGGCACAATATACCTACAATTCGTTAATCCAGACGATACGGATTCCCTAGGATAACGCTGGGAAAGCGCTTCCACTTCGTTTTATTCGTCGGCTGAATAACTGCGGTGGGCCGTCAGGCCTTGCTGGTAAAAGGTTCCGGATTAAATTCGCATAATTGTTTTCCAAGCGGCGCGCGTATAGTAAGCTCTCGAAAACAGCTTCAGATTTAAAAAAGCCGATAACAGGCCGTCTCAAACACACACACGCCGCTTTCTTGGGGATCAGCTGTCCGCACGGAATGGAATGGCCGTTCGGTTTGCGCTATTCGCGAATCCCGAACGAGTCAGCGTGTCTGAATTGCGGTTCAGGTGCGTGCGTCATCCTTAACGTTCGTTGACGAGAGGATCTGAATAATGGAATCCGCAACGCGGCAACTGATTTATGTTTCACGCGATCCGAGCGCGGAACTGCATTCGAGGTTTCATCAGCGCGGCTGGCATGTCGAAGTCGTCGGATCGGCGCGCGATGTGCGCCGGGCGGTTCGCGGCGGGATGGCGGCGGGCGGCCTGCTTGATCTCTCCAGCGATTTCCAGCCGCACGAAATCACCGCTTTCGAATCCTGCCTGACCATGCCGAACGTCGGCTGGGTGGCAGCCACCACGCCCGGCCAATTGCAGGACGCCGCATTGCGCCGGCTCGTGCGCGATTATTGTTTCGACTATGTGACCGTGCCCTATGCGGGCGACCGGATCGTCGATTCGGTCGGGCACGCCTACGGCATGATCTCGCTGGGCGAACCGGCGTCGAACGACGGCTCGCAAGGCGCCGAAGGCGAAATGGTCGGCTCGTGCGATGCGATGCTCGCGCTGTTCCGTTCGATCCGCAAAGTGGCGATGACCGACGCGCCGGTGTTCATCTCGGGCGAATCCGGCACCGGCAAGGAGCTGACGGCGGTCGCGATTCACGAACGCTCGGCGCGGCGCAATGCGCCGTTCGTGCCGATCAACTGCGGCGCGATCCCGCCGCATCTGCTGCAATCGGAGCTATTCGGCTATGAACGCGGCGCGTTCACCGGCGCCAATCAGCGCAAGATCGGCAGGGTGGAGGCGGCCAACGGCGGCACGCTCTTTCTCGACGAAATTGGCGACCTGCCGCTCGAAAGCCAGGCGAGCCTGTTGCGCTTCCTGCAGGAGCGCAAGGTCGAGCGCCTCGGCGGCCATGGCGCGATCGACGTAGACGTGCGCATCATTTCGGCGACCCACGTCGACATGACCGCCGCGATGATCGAAGGGCGTTTCCGTTCCGACCTCTATCACCGGCTATGCGTGCTGCAGATCGACGAGCCCCCGCTGCGCGCGCGCGGCAAGGATATCGAACTGCTGGCGCGTCATATGCTGGAACGCTTCAAGAAGGATGCGAGCCGCCGTCTGCGCGGCTTCGCGCCGGACGCGATCGCGGCGCTGCATAACTATGGCTGGCCCGGCAATGTGCGCGAACTGATCAACCGGGTTCGGCGGGCCATCGTGATGTCGGAGGGCCGGGCGATCACGGCGCGCGATCTCGAACTGGCCGAGTACGTCGAAATCGTGCCGGTGTCGCTCGCCCAGGCGCGCGAGGCGGCGGAGCGTCAGGCGATCGAGTTGGCGCTGCTGCGCCATCGCGGGCGGCTCGGCGACGCCGCGCAGGAACTCGGCATTTCGCGCGTGACGTTGTACCGGCTGCTGTGCTCGCATGGCATGCGTCATATGGAAGGCGAGCCGATGTCGTCGCCCCATGGGGATTTGCCGGCGTCGGTGCCGCATCTTTAGCGGTTTTGGGGCGCCCGGTTTCCACGCGCCCTTTGCCCTTTGCCGCGTTGCCTTTTGCCTGCTGCCAACGGGCCCTGACGGGCTTTGCCCGGGCCTGGCCGGCTTCCGGCGGTGCTTCTGCCGTGCTTGAACCACGCGCTTCGTGAAAGCTTGTCCTCGCGGAGCCATCCTCGCCGGCGAGCCCGACGCGTGCGGAACACCCGCTCGGATTTTTTGGCCCGCGCCGCTTGCCATTCCCCAATTTTCACGCTGCGACGACGTCGCGACCAGGCGTCGGCGGGCTGTGCTTGTTAAAATCGGGTTTTCCGCTCAATCCCGAGGCGCGCGCGTCGACCGTGACTGCGCCTCGTCGAAGGAACCCGCATGAAACAATACCTAGACCTCGTCCGCACGATTCTCGACACCGGCACGTGGCAGGAGAACCGCACCGGCATCCGCACCATCAGCATGCCGGGGGCGATGCTGCGCTTCGATCTCCAGCAGGGCTTTCCCGCCGTCACGACGAAAAAGCTGGCGTTCAAGTCGGCGGTGGGCGAACTGATCGGGTTTCTGCGCGCATCGCGCAGCGCCGCGGATTTTCGCGAGCTCGGCTGCAAGGTGTGGGATGCGAACGCCAACCAGAATCCGCAATGGCTCGCCAATCCGTATCGCGAAGGCCCGGACGATCTCGGCGACGTGTACGGCGTGCAGTGGCGGCAATGGCCGGCGTACAAGGTGCTCGATGCCGGCGCGAGCGCGCAGCTTGCCGATGCGAGCGCGCGCGGCTTCCAGGTGGTGACCGAATTTGAGGAAAACGGCGCGCCGAAGGTGCTGCTTTACAAGGCGATCGACCAGTTGCGCCAGTGCCTGGACACGATCATGCAGAACCCCGCCGATCGGCGCATTCTGTTTCACGCGTGGAACCCAGCGGTGCTGGATCAGATTGCGCTACCGGCTTGCCATCTGCTGTATCAGTTCCTGCCGAACGTCGCGCGCCGCGAAATCTCGCTGTGCCTCTATATCCGCAGCAACGACGTTGGACTCGGTACGCCGTTCAATCTGACCGAGGGCGCGGCATTGCTGCATCTGGTCGGACGCCTGACGGGTTATACGCCGCGCTGGTTTACGTATTTCATCGGCGACGCGCATATCTACGAGAACCAGCTTGATATGCTGCAGCAGCAGCTCACACGCGAGCCTTACGGGAGCCCGGCATTCGCGATCTCGGAGCGTGTGCCGGAGTACGCGAAAACCGGCGTGTACGAGCCGGAATGGCTGGAGAAGATCGAGCCGGCGGATTTCTCCCTGGTGGATTATCGGCATCATGAACCGTTGACGGCGCCGATGGCTGTTTGAGCGCGTCGGCGGTCGTTTCAGCAGGGCGGTAGTCAAACCCCCGCGATGTGAATCGCGGGGGTCATTTTTTGCGCTTATGCCGGAGGCCGCGGTTTTGGGCGTCGACGGAATAGCAGGGCGCGGCCGCGCTCAGCCTTTGTGATGCTCGTCGCGATTGCCGCCGCCCGGATGCTGGTCGGCGTGTTGCTGCTGCGGCTGCGGACGTGGTTCGGGACGTGGCTGCTGCACCTGCTGCGGACGTGGTTCGGGACGCGGCTGCTGCATCTGCTGTGGACGTGGTTCGGGACGCGGCTGCTGCACCTGCTGTGGACGTGGTTCGGGACGCGGCTGCTGCACCTGCTGCGGACGTGGTTCGGGACGCGGCTGCTGCACCTGCTGCGGACGTGGTTCGGGACGGAACTGCTGCACCTGCTGTGGCCGCGGTTCAGGACGTGGCTGCTGGATCTGCTGCGGCCGCGGTTCGAGATGTGGCTGCTGCACCTGCTGCGACCGTGGCTCAGGAGTCGGCTGCTGCACTTGCTGAGGACGCGGCGGTTCGGCCCGGAACTGCTGCATCTGCTGCGGTGGTGATTCGGAACGCGGCGCCTGCATCTGCGGTGGCCGAGCTTGCGCTCCCGCCTGCGGCACCTGCGCGGGACCATAGTCCTGACGCGCCTGCTGGGCCTGAATCTCCGTGGGCCGCGGCACCTGCGGCTGCGCCTGGCCCGGCGTCTGCGTCTGCGGCGAAGGCTGAAATCCCTGCTGACGCCCTCGCTGCTGCATCGCCAGATTCTCCCCGGAACGCGGCATGCCATGCGGTTGCATCCTCGCATTGCCCTGCATGCCGGGCTGTTGCTGCCCGACGCTCAGCTGTCCGGGCTGCCCTTGCGGACCGCTACGCTGCTGCGCCTGCAGTGCCATCGGCGTATGCGGCTGCGTCCACACCGGCTCGCGCCCCGCGTTCAGGCCCGGTTGCCGTGCAGCCTGATCCGGCATGCCGCTACGCTGCTGCGGATAACCTCCCGGATTACCGCCGCCCGCTTGCGGTGGCCGGGGCACGCCAGCCGACGCATGTCCCGTTTCGCCCGCCTGCCGCGGACGCTGATTATCGGCGATCTGCGGGGGCATCCCCGGACGCGCTTGCGGCTCAGCCCCGCGCGGGAGCGCGGCAGCGGCACCGCCCGGCCGCTGTCCAATCTGCGGCACGCCCTCGGGCGCCCCAGGCACCGGGGCACCCGCCGCCGCACCGGGCGTCCTCCCCGCGATATGCGACTGCACGACCCGCACGTTGCGCACCGGCAGTGCGCTCGCGCCAGCGCTCATCTGCGCCGGCACCGAAGTCCTGACCACAGGTTGGCCGCCGCCCGGCACCCGTCCACCGCCTTGCGCGAAACGCTGCGCGAGGCGGTCGTGATAAGCGGCGGGCAGCGCGGGACTGCGCGTCGCGACCACCGGCCGCGCCGCGACGCCCGCCGGCGGCCGGTAATTTGCATTGCGCTGACCCGGCCCGAAACTCTCCCGTACCGGCGCGATCCCCGGCCCGCCGGCGTTGATCCGTGGATGGCGCCAGTCGCGCGGGTCGACCTTTTGCGCGAATCGTCCGACCGGCTGGCCGTGCACGAACGCCGTCGCCGGTATCGCAGTCAGGCCGCCGCGCGCGCGATAGTTGACGTACGTGTTGTGGACATCCACGTGGCGGTTGTCGTTGTTGACGATCGTCGTGCGGTTGACGCGGTTGTAGTACCCGGGGCTCCAGTGATCTCGCCCGCGCCAATGCGGATGCCACGGCTCGCCGGGGCCGAGTGGAAACCACGCGACGCCGGCCGCCACGACCCCGCCGATCGCCAGATTCACGCCCCAGTCGGCCACGCCGCCCGCGCCCTCCTCGTCGCCGACGAACGCCACCAGCGCCGGCGCGTAGGCAGGCTGCGCGTCGGGCTCGACCGGACCCGGCACCCATGCCCACGTATCGTCGACCTGGGCCCAGCGGCCGTAGTGATACGGCGCGAAGCCCCACGGCTGGTCGTCGACCCACGTCCAGCCCCACGGCGCCTGCCAGATCCAGTGGCCGTCGTGGTAGGGCGCCCAGCCGGCGGGCGTGGCGCGCGGCACCCACACTTCGCCATATTGCGGGCTGTCGCGCCACGTGCCGTTGGCGTCGAGATCCTGATAGCCCGGGATATCGCGCGATACGTAGCGCGCCGACACCGAGCGGTCTTCGGCGGCATCGCGGCTCACGGCCCACTGGTCGAGGTTGTCGAGGCCGGGTACCTGGTCGTCGGCGAGTTGTTGCAGCCGGGTGCCGGTGAAGCGGACCTGCCGGCCGGCCGTGACGGGCACCTGGCCGCCGTCGCCGTAGACGGTCGCGCTGCCGCTGCGCACCGTGACAGTGGTGCTGCTGCCGTCGGGTGCGACGTCGACGCGGTAGTCGCCCGGGCCGTTTACGCCGAGCGCGAGGTTCGGCGTATCGATCTCATACGACGAACCCGGGGGCAGTTCGCGCACGCGGGTCGACAACGTGCCCTGGGCGACTTTCAGTTGCGCGCTGTTGTCGTCGAGATTGAGCACGTCGAGGCTGGTGGACTGCCCGAGGCGCACTGCGGTCGAGCCGATGTGCAGCTCGGAGCGCGCGTTCTGATCGTTCCAGAGCTGGTCGCCGGTGGTGAGCGGACGGTTGATCTGCGCGTACGACCAGTCGGTGGCGCCAGCGGGCTCCGTGGTCACGGCGCCGGCAGTGTAGTTCAGGCGGGCGATGCGTCCCGGCGGATCGCTGTCCTGGGTGGCGGCGGTGTCCTGCGGCGCTGGCTGGCTCTCCTGCGCCCACGACGCTTGCGAGGCAAACAGGAAAGCGGCGGCCGCGATCAGCGTGTAACCCGGAATACGGCGCCGCAAATGGTCGTGGGCGGTGGCGGTTCTCATGACTTATCTCCTGCGGACATGGCAAACGGCATCGGTCCGTAAGTGTCCGTAAGTCACTCTACCCGTGGCATCTGTTTCAAGGCCCCCACTTTTGTAAGGCCACCTCGCGGGCGTGTAACAAAAGGTCTCGCCGCGCGTTCCGACGCGGGTTGGGCGTCGCGATTCGTCGGCTCATTGGCGACTATCGGCGCGCAAATCCGGCGCTTGCGAGCAGCTCACGCCGCGAGAAACGCATCGAAATGACGACGCCCCGCCGGCGTGATCCGCAGGATTCTCGGCCGCTCGGTCCGTTCGACCCAGCCATGCGCCGACCAAGAGTCGAGCAGCGCCGCGCCGAGCGCGCCGCCCAGATGCGGACGCCGCTCGCTCCAGTCGGGGCAGGTGCAGGCAAAGCGGCGCCGGCGGCTTTTATGCACCGACATGTCGATGCCCCATTCGGCGAAGCGGGCGGCGCCCTCGGCGGTCGCTTCGAGCGTGGTGCCGTGCAGCGTCAGCAGACCGCGCCCGACGAGCCGCTCGAACACCTGCACCGACAACTCGCCCGCCATGTGGTCGTAGCAGGTGCGGGCGTAACGCATGTCGAGCGGCACGGTGCGCGCCGCGCGCGGCACGGCCCGCTGCGGCGCGCTGACCTGTGCGACATTGGCGAGCGCTTCGATCGACGCGGCGATGTCGGGCGACGCGATGCGGAAATAGCGATGCCGGCCGCGCACTTCGAGCGCGAGCAGACCGCCGTCGACGAGCCGCGCGAGATGCGCGCTGGCCGCCGACGGCGACAGGCCGGCGATCATCGTCAGCTCGCCGGCGGGGCGGGCGCTGCCGTCCATCAGCGCCCACAGCATCGCGGCGCGGCCGGGATCGGCAAGCAGCGCGCCAATGCGGCTCAAGCCTGGAAAGTGGTTCTGGTCGTCGGTGAGCGGGGCGGGCATCGGGGGTCTCCAGGGCGGCGCGAGGCGCCATGCAGTCCACTGTAGCGAACTGCGGCATTCGATGTTTCAGCTTAACGTGAACGATCGAATGCGGCAGCTACGAAAACCCGCTGTGCGCTCGCACTCGCTGTTGGCCCGGCCGGCGCTTCGGCGCCGCGCCGGCCCGCCAGGCTAGAATCGAAGCCTGTCTTTGCAGGAATACGTTGTGATGAAAACTCTTCTTGCCGTCGCGGCGGCGGTGCTGCTGTTCACTGCCTGCGCGCAGGGCGGCGCCGGAGCGGGGTCGGGGGCGGGCACTGGCAGCATCAACATGTACGGCACGATCGACGAAGGGATCACCTTTCGCAAATAAGGCGCCTGCTGGAGGTCTCATCAACCGGTGCGGCGGCGAGCGGCGCCGGGCCCGTCCTCCGCAAGCTCGCCGAACGTCCGCAGGCCTTGCGGACGAAAATTCCGCGTCGTAACCGGCCGAACCTGTCACGCGGTCAATATTGCGCTCGTATAATCGCCTCCTTTCAATGCATCCGATTGACCGGAGTCAAGATGAGTACCCCACCCGTAGCGCCGCTGGACCGTTCGGAAACCACTTTCCGCTTTCTCGCCGAGCCGAGTTCGGTCAATTTCGGCGGCAAGGTGCACGGCGGCGCGCTGATGAAGTGGATCGACGAGACCGCGTACGCGTGCTCGGCGGTGTGGTCGGGACGCTATTGCGTGACGGTCAGCGTGGGCAACATCCGCTTTCGCCGGCCGATCCTGGTCGGCAATCTGGTCGAACTGCGCGCGCGAGTCGTGGCGACGGGGCGCACCAGCATGCACATTCACGTCTCGGTGCAGGCGGGCGACCCGAAGGGTGGCGAACTGCTGCAAACCACCGATTGCCTCGTCGTGATGGTCGCCGTCAACGAGAACGGCCATCCGGTGCCGGTGCCGGCTTTCGTGCCGCAGACCGACGAACAGAAGCGCCTCGCCAAATACGCGATGGACGTCAAGGAAGCGCTCGATGCGATCGTCGAATTGAAGCCGGATGAAGTGGCGCAGGGGAAGATTTGAGCGACGCCCGCGAGGGTGCTGTTCGCGGGCCGCAGGCCTGCGTAGGCCGTAAGCGGCCGCCACGGACCTTCATGGGCCGCTCGAAACAGAAAGGTGGTGCGCGGCATGTGATTCAGCGGCTGCGGGGATCGACATAGGCCGCGAGGCTCCGCTGTCAACCTCCACGGGCCGCCCGAACATAAACGTTCGCGCGGCCCATCACGCCGCAGGCGCAACCGCCGCGCGTTTCACCCCGCCGAATGCCCGACCATATCCTTCGGCCGCACCCATTCGTCGAACTGCTGCTCGGTGACGAAGCCGAGCGCGAGTGCCGACGCCTTCAGCGTGGTGCCTTCCTTGTGCGCCTTCTTCGCGATCTGCGCGGCCTTGTCGTAGCCGATGTGCGGATTGAGCGCCGTCACCAGCATCAACGATTCGTTCAGCAAAGTATCGACGCGCTCGCGATTCGGCTCGATGCCCACCGCGCAGTTGTCGTTGAAACTCTGCGCCCCGTCGGCGAGCAGACGCACCGATTGCAGCACGTTATGCGCGATCATCGGCCGGAACACGTTCAGTTCGAAGTTGCCGCTCGCACCGCCGATATTCACCGCGACGTCGTTGCCGAACACCTGCGAGCAGAGCATCGTCAGCGCTTCGGACTGGGTCGGGTTGACCTTGCCCGGCATGATCGAGCTACCCGGTTCGTTTTCCGGGATCGACAGTTCGCCGAGGCCGCAGCGCGGACCGCTCGCGAGCCAGCGGATGTCGTTGGCGATCTTGTTCAGGCTCGCCGCGACGGTTTTCAACGCGCCGTGCGCGAATACCAGCGCATCGGCCGCGGCCATCACTTCGAACTTGTTCGGCGCCGACACGAACGGCAGGCCGGTCAGCTTGCCGATCGCCGCCGCGACCTTGTCCGCGAACTGCGGATGTGCGTTCAGGCCCGTGCCGACCGCCGTGCCGCCTTGCGCGAGTTCGTACAGATGCGGCAGCGTCGCTTCCACGTGACGGATGCCATGATCGAGTTGCGCGACGTAGCCCGAAAACTCCTGGCCGAGCGTGAGCGGCGTGGCATCCTGCAAGTGCGTGCGGCCGATCTTGACGATGTCGGCGAAGGCCTTCGCCTTGCCGTCGAGCGTGTCGCGCAGCGTCTTCAGCGCCGGCAGCAGATGCTTGACGATCGCATACGCGGCAGCCACGTGCATCGCCGTCGGAAACACGTCGTTGGACGACTGGCCGCGATTCACGTCGTCGTTCGGATGTACCTTGCGCGCTTCGCCGCGCTCGCCGCCGAGCAGCTCGCTCGCGCGGTTCGCGATCACCTCGTTGAGGTTCATGTTGGTCTGCGTGCCGGAGCCGGTCTGCCAGACCGCGAGCGGAAATTCTTCGGGATGCTTGCCATCGATGATCTCGTCGGCCGCCTGCATGATCGCCTTGGCCTTGCTCTCGTCGAGCACGCCGAGGCCGTGGTTCACCTCGGCGGCGGCGCGCTTGATGACGGCCAGCGCGGTGATCAGCTCGGGCGACTGCTTCTCGGTCGAAATACGGAAATTCTGCAGCGAGCGCTGGGTTTGCGCGCCCCACAGACGGGCGTTCGGCACGGCGATCTCGCCGAACGTGTCGCGCTCCATTCGTACGTCTTCAGTCATGTTCCACTCCGCTTTTCAAAGTTCTGCGTTGACGGGCAATAGGGAGAATAGACCTGTTAGCGCGTTCCGGTATAACCCCGCTTGCGGATCGAAAATGTACGTGCGGCGCATGCCGTTTTCGACGTCGGTCCACACGAGCGGCGACAGCGGCGCGCCGATCGAGCGCAGATAGGCGAACTGGGCCTCGTCGGCGAGCGTGACGCGATAGCTCTGCTCGGGCGAGGTGGCGTGCTCGAAGATCTGCGCGACGTGGGCCGCGAGCGGCGGACTGTGGATCACCAGCGCCAGTTCGGTGTTCAGATGGGCCGAGCGCGGATCGAGATTCATCGAGCCGATCACCAGAATCTTGCGGTCGATCACATAGGTCTTCGCATGCAGGCTCGCGCGCGAACGCGAACCGGCAATGCCCGCGAGCGGCGTCTCCTGGCGCGGCTTGAATTCATACAACTCGACGCCGTGTTGCAGCAACGGCACGCGGTACGGGCTGTAGCCCGCCTGCACCGCGACCGCGTCGGTCGCGGCGAGCGAGTTGGTCAGCACGGCGATGCGCACGCCGCGCTGCGTCAGCTCGCCGGCCGCCTTGACGCCGGCATCGTGCGGAACGAAGTACGGCGAGATGATCAGGAAGTCCTGGCGCGCGTCGCGCATCAGTTCGCCGAGCCGCTGCATCGGCGGACTGACGTAGTCCGGCGACGGATGTTCGATCTTCTCCGGCCGATCCGCCTTGAACTCGGCGCGCGCCCACGTCAGGCCGAGTTGCTCGCTCGCGATCTGTGCCGCGAGCGGCGTCGCGTTCAGCGGTTTCGCGTTGTACGGATCGGCGTTGGTGCGCCAGTGCTGGCGCAAGTCGTCGCGGGTCTGGTCGAGCTCCTTCGGGTCGAACTTCTGCTTGTTCAGCGCGCGCAGCGGGTACGCGATGCTGCTGTTCCAGTAGTCGTCGAAACTGGCGGAGATGTCGGCGGTAATGGGGCCGGCGGCGAGCACGTCGAGGTCGCGGAACTGCAGCGTTTCGCTCGCGCTGAAATACTCGTCGCCCAGATTGCGGCCGCCGACGATCGCCAGCTGGTTGTCCGCGATCATCGCCTTGTTATGCATGCGGCGCGTGAAATGGCCGATCTGTGTGAACAGGTTCGTCGCGCGTTCCACCATGCCTTCCTGCGCACTGCCGAACGGATTGAAGACGCGGACCTCGATGTTCTCGTGCGAATTCAGCCCCGCCATGATGCGGTCGATGTCCTTGAAGTTCAGATCGTCGACCAGCATGCGCACCCGCACGCCGTGATCGGCCGCGTAGAGTGCGGCGCCGAGCAGCAGCTTGCCGGTGGTGTCCTCGTTGGCAATGTAGTACTGCATGTCGAGGGTTCTGGTCGCCGCGCGGGCGAGCGCGATGCGCATCTGCAAGGCGTCGGTGCCGTTCGACAGCACACGGAAACCCGACTGCTCCGGATGCGCCGATTCGAGCGGCGCGAGCGCGGTGCGCAGCGGCGTGGTTTCGGTGGCGGGTAGGGCGTGCGTGACCGGACGGTCGAACGCGGTGGCGGGCGGTCTGGTCGCGCAGGCGCTCAGGAATGCGCTGGCACAGCACAGCAGGAAGAAACGTCTCGTTGCCCCCCAAGGGGACTCTCTCCATGATGCGGCAAATACGCGCTTGTGTTGCAGTGCGCTCTGATTTTGTTCGCGATACCCCGGCACGCTGTTTTCCCCCTTGTTTGCAACTTCTCGTGACGGCAGCGCGGATGGCTTGCTCACGCTGTCGAGAACGGCATTCTAAGGGGAATCGCGGCGGGCGCGGCTCTGGGGCCGCCGTGTGAGCGTCCTGACGGACTTTGACGGCGAAGTGGATTGCACTGCGGCCATTGCCGGCACGCGCAGAGCATGCCGGCAATGGCCGCAGTCGAATCGATGCGCTCATGTCGAGCGCTGCCGCCATCGCTTTGCAAACCTGCGATCGCGGCGTATGGGCCGGGTTGCTTTAGCTGCGCCCGGCGTTCAACGCACGCTCGCCGTCGGGATGCGTCGAGCCTTTCGCCGGACGTCCGGCCCAGTAGCCCGCGAGCAGCGAGCCGGACAGGTTGTGCCACACCGAGAACAGCGCGCCCGGCAAGGCCGCGATCGGCGTGAAATAGAGCTTGCCGAGCGTCGCGGCAAGGCCCGAGTTCTGCATGCCCACTTCGATCGCGAGCGTGCGGCAGACGGCTTCGTCGAAGCCGAGCAGACGCCCGCCCCAGTAGCCGCCGAGCAGGCCGATGCCGTTATGCAGCACCACACCCAGCATCACCACGAGACCGACCGACGCGATGCTCTTCTGCGTGCCCCCCACCACCGCGCCGACGATCAGCAGGATCGCGACCATCGAGATCAGCGGCAGAACCGGCTCGATCTTGCGCACGGCTTTGTTGAACAGTTGATTCACGATCAGGCCGACCACGATCGGCAGCGCGACGATATGCAGGATGCTCATCAGCATGCCGTGCACGTCGACGGCGATCGACGCGTCCACATACAGACGCGTAAGCAGCGGCGTCGCGAACACGCCGACGAGCGTCGACAGCGCGCTGATCGTCACCGACAACGCGACGTCGCCGCGCGCCAGATAGATCATCACGTTCGACGCCGTGCCGCTCGCCACGCTGCCCACCAGCACCATGCCGGCGGTCAGATCCGGCGGCATGCGCAGCGCCTTGGCGATCACCCACGCGGCGAGCGGCATCACGAGGTAGTGCAGGACGATGCCGGCGATCACCGGCGCGGGGCGCGTGAAGACACGCTGGAAATCGGCGACCGACAGTGTCACGCCCATCGCCAGCATGATGATCGTGAGCAGCGTGGTGACGTGCGGCGAGATGCCGGCGAACGACGCGGGCGAAAAGTACGCGGCGATCGAAACGAGCACGGCCCAAAGCGGAAATAGGCGGGTGACGCGGGCAAGCATGACGGGTGGTCCTTGGTTATGTTTTATCGCGAGAAACGAGGGTCGGTCGAGCGGGCCGTCGGGGAGCGGCGGCGGGCGTTCGGGAAGTCTGCCGCGAGAAAGCGGCATGCCGGGCGGCGAGGGTGAGCCTTGGGGCGGCGCCGGCCTTTGTGGGGCGTGCTGGCGCAATCCTGGCGCGTGGCGCGGGTGCGCGCCGACGCGTCGAGCCGGCTATTCTACCTTTTGCCGCGCGGCGGCCGTCGGCGGGTGGTTTGCGGGGCGGTTCGGGTGGTGGTCAGGGCGACCGGACCGGCGGCGTAAGCTGTCCGCCCGGCACACGCCGCAAGCTCAGCTTGTGAAAGCGCAGCGTCATCAGCACCGCGACGCTCGCGAGGCCGGCCGCGAGCCCCCACCACAAACCGCGGGCGCCGAGGCCGAAGTGGAACGCCAGCGTATAGCCGGTCGGAAAGCCGATGACCCAGTAACCGAACGCCGCGGCGATCATCGGCACGCGGGTGTCCTTCAGACCGCGCAGGCAGCCGGAACCGACCGTCTGCATGCCGTCGACGATCTGGAAGATCGCGGCCACGCCGAGTAGCGAACTTGCCAGCGCGACCGTCGCCGCATTGGCCGGGTCGTCGAGATGCAGATAGAGACCGACGATCCAGTGCGGCGCCGCGATCAGCACGATCCCCGACAACATCATGAAGCCGACGCCGAGCGCCAGCGCGACGAAGCCCGCGTGGCGCGCGGCGAGCGGCTGCCCGGCGCCGTCCCAGAAGCCCACTCGGACGTTGGCCGCCTGGCCGATCGCGAGCGGCACCATGAAGGCCACCGACGCGACGTTCAGCGCGATCTGATGCGCCGCCAGTTGTGACTCGCCGAGCAGGCCGACCATCAGTCCGGTGGCGAGAAAGAGCGTCGACTCGACGCCATAGGTGATCGCCACCGGCCAGCCGATGCCGAACAGCTCGCCCATCAGCGGCACAGTGGGCCGCGTCGCGACGACGAAATGGCGAAAGCGCGGCCGCAGATGCAGCAGCGCCATCAGCACGAGCGCGGTCAGCCAGACCGTGATCGAAGTCGCGGCCGCCGAGCCGAGAAAGCCGAGGCGCGGCAATCCCCAGGCGCCGTGGATCAGGCCGTAATTCAGAAACGCGTTCACGACGACGCTCGCGATCGACACCCACAAGAGCCGCCGTGCCGCGCCGATCGCCGGCAGGAACGAGCGCATCAGGCCGACGCCGATCAGGCTCGCGGGCGCGCCCCAGCGCAGCACCGCCGCATATTCGCCGACGTTGTGCGCGAGCAGCCCCGGCTCGCCGAACGCGAGCAGGATGTGCGACGAGAACGACAACAGGAAGAACGCCGGCACCGACAGCAGCACGGACAGCACGAAGCCGGTCCAGTAGATATGCGGCACGCGGCTGTCGTCCTGCGCGCCGCGCGCATGCGACACGCTCACGCTGACCGAGGTCAGCACCCCTTGCAGCAGCGTCACGACGACGAAGAACAGGTTCGCGCCGAGCCCGCCGGCGGCGAGCGCATCGGGGCCGAGCGAGCCGAGCAGGATCGTATCGGTGACGCTCATCGCCATCTGCGACAGCTGCGCGATGGCGAGCGGCGCGGCGAGCCGGGCGGTGTCGGCCGCGTGGCGGGAGAAGGTCGGCGGCCGCGTGGCCACCCGGGTGAAGCCGGATTGAGTCATGAAGCGCTTGCGGCGGAAGTGGCGACAGCCTGACGGCGCACGCGGACAGCGCGCGGTGCTTGCCTCGCGCGCCGGTGGCGGCGCGCGTCAGCGGCAGTCCGGCAAGCGTCGGCGAAGGAAAGCGCGGCGCGGGCGTGAGCCGGTCGTGTCGGCCGAGGGTTTGGCTGTCGAAACCGACAGCTTATTGCCTTGCATCGGCGATGTCGATCAAAGAAGCACGCTTTTGGTGCGCGTGATACTGCGAATCTTCGGACGGCGTTCAAGCGCGGGCAGGCGGGCCTTCAGGCCTCATGGACCGCGATCCGCGTGTCGCCCAGCAGCACGACTTGGCCCGCCCGGATTTTGCAGGTTTTACGCGTCTCGACCCGGCCGTCGACGGTCACGGCGCCGTCGGCGACCATCATTTTCGCCGAGCCGCCACTGTCCGCGAGGCCCGTTATCTTCAGCAGATTGTGCAATTCGACGTAGTCGCCGGTGAGCGTGAAATCGAGGTTGGGCATGGCGTTTGCACCTTCAGGCAAAGGGTTCGCATCATAAGGCAGAAGCTTGCTCCAGATGAAATTCATGGTGAAGGCGGGCTCCGCGCAAGCAATTGCAAGCAGTTGTTATGCAACTGTCGGAAAGTGAAACCCTCCGTAACAGGGGTCGCGTATCGTGAATTTCACTCGTAAAGTGCGGCCATGTAGCAAAGCTTGCTGGATTGTCTGAGCATGTCCAGTGTAAGAAGACCGGGCGAGTCACGCGGGACCTACCTGCCTTGCGCGACGCCGGGCACCGCGCCCGCGCCACAACAACTTAGAGAGGATTTGCCATGACCAAGATTCATTCACTCCTGATCGGTACCGCCCTCACTGCCTTTGCCGCTACTGCCGCGGTAGCGCAGACCGCGCAGCCGGCTGCGGGCATCGGTGGCCAGGCACAGATCCAGACCCAGGGCGCCGATCTCGCACCCGCCGCGCCCGCCGCGCAGGGCGTCCAGCCGGTGACGCCGGCGCCGACCCGTCTGACGGCGTCGGGCTCGACCGATCCGCTGGTGCAAAAGCGTGACGCCAACGCGAAGGCGAACGCGGAATATCGCGCGTCGAAGAAGGCGTCGAAGACCGAGCTGAAGGATCAGCAGAAGGCCGCCAAGGCGCAGTACAAGGAGCAGGTGCGCGACGCAAAGATCAACCAGAAGGCGGACAAGCAGGCCGCCAACAATGAAATGAAGATGAACATGGAAGGCCAGACCGCCACCCAGGCGGACGGCGCCGACGTCAAGCATTGAGCGTCGAGCGCGGGCAGACGGCCGGGGTTGGCTCGAGGGTGGCTGTCACGCCGCGCTTTCGTATCACGTCTCACGGAGGTATCGGATGAAGATCACCCAGTCCACGAAGAATCGAATGTATGCCGCGCTGATCGCGGGTTGTCTGTCGTCGGTGGCGTTCGCCCAGGCTAGCGATCCGGCCGCCGCACCCGTCACGCACGCGGACAAGAAGGCCGCCAAGGAGCAGTCGAAGGCCGACAAGAAGGCGGCTGTCGCCCAAGCCAAGGCCGACAAGAAGAAAACCGACGCGCAGGCCGACGCCGACAAGGCCAACGCCGACGCCAACGTGAAGGATGCTAAGAAGCAGCAGTAGGGCTTAGCCACGCGAGGCGCGAGAAACTTCGCGAGCGGCGACTTGCGTTGCCGCCCTTTACAAGAAAATGGCCCGTTGCGTGAAGACGCACGGGCCATTTTTTGCGCGTTCCAAGAAGCCTGTTTTCGCCGTGCACCGCGAGCGCGGATCACTGCAGCGCGTTCGTTTGCCGAGCTGCTGCAGGCGCTCGCCCCCCGTAACCGCACAAAGCAAACAACGCCGAAAAAAGGGTCGCTTGTCGTCGATGGTTGTATGGATATACAGTGTGCGTCGCCATCCTGAATCCGTCCAACGCCAAATCCACCGTGCCCTCCGTCGCCGAATCTCCGCCGCCTTTCGACACCGCCGCCTGGCTGACGAAGCTCAACGATGCGCAACGCGAAGCCGTCGAGTACGGCGCCGATACGCCCAGTGCGCCGCCCGGCGCGTTGCTGGTGATAGCGGGCGCCGGTTCCGGCAAGACCAACACGCTCGCGCACCGCGTCGCCAATCTGGTGGTGAAGGGCGCCGACCCGCGCCGCATCCTGCTCCTGACCTTTTCGCGCCGTGCGGCGCTCGAGATGACCCGCCGCGTCACGCGCATCGCCGGTGCGGCGCTTGGCGCCCGGGCCGCGCTCGCGCAAGGGCTCACGTGGTCGGGCACGTTCCATAGCGTCGGCGCACGGCTGCTGCGCGAATACGCCGATCTGATCGGGCTCGCGCCGTCCTTCACGATCAACGACCGCGAAGACTCCGCCGACCTGATGAACCTGGTGCGGCACGAGCTGGGGCTGTCCGCGAAGGAGCGGCGCTTTCCCGCGAAGGGCACCTGCTTCGCCATCTATTCGCGCGTGGTGAACACGGGCGCATCGCTCGGCCATGTGCTGGAGAACGCGTTTCCGTGGTGCCACGAGTGGGAAGCCGATCTGCGCAGGCTGTTCGCGGCGTACGTCGAGGCGAAGCAGAAGCAGAGCGTGCTCGATTACGACGATCTGCTGCTCTACTGGTCGCACATGGCCGCGGAGCCGGCCATCGCGGCGGACCTGTCGGCGCGTTTCGACCACGTGCTGGTCGACGAGTATCAGGACACCAACCGCCTGCAGGCGTCGATCCTGCTCGCACTGAAGCCGGACGGACGCGGGCTGACCGTGGTCGGCGACGACGCGCAGTCGATCTACTCGTTTCGCGGCGCGACCGTGCGCAACATTCTCGATTTCCCCGCGCAGTTCGATCCGCCCGCGCGCCAGGTCACGCTCGAACGCAACTACCGGTCGACCGCGCCGATCCTCGCCGCGTCGAATGCGGTGATCGAACTCGCCAGCGAGCGCTACACGAAGAACCTGTGGACCGACAAGGCGTCGGCGCAACGCCCGCGTCTCGTCACGGTCGCCGATGAAGCCGACCAGGCGCGCTACATCGTCGAACAGGTGCTGGAGGCGCGCGAGCAGGGCATGAAGCTGAAGTCGCAGGCGGTGCTGTTTCGCGCCGCGCATCACAGCGCCGCGCTGGAGATCGAGCTCACCCGGCGCAATATTCCGTTCGTCAAATTCGGCGGGCTGAAATTTCTCGATTCGGTGCATGTGAAGGACGTGCTCGCGGTGCTGCGCTGGGCGGAGAATCCGCGCGACCGCGTCGCCGGGTTTCGCGTCGTGCAGTTGTTGCCTGGCGTCGGGCCGGCCACGGCGGCAAAGGTGCTCGACGAGATCGTCGCGCGCGCGGGTGGCGGCAATCCCGTCGACACCGCTGCGAGCGCGCTGGCAGCGTTCACCGCGCCAGCCCGCGCGCAGGAGGACTGGCACCCGTTCGTCAAGCTGATGTCGAGCGTGTATGGGCAGCAGTCGCCGTGGCCCGGCGAATTCGAAATGGTGCGGCGCTGGTACGAGCCGCATCTCGAACGCAATCACGAGGACGCCGCGATCCGTCACGCGGACGTCCTGCAGATGGAAAGCATCGCGGGCACGTACCCGTCGCGCGAGCGTTTTCTGACCGAGCTGACGCTCGATCCGCCCGACGCCACCAGCGACGAATCCGGCGTGCCGCTGATCGACGAGGACTACTTGATCCTGTCGACGATCCATTCGGCGAAAGGGCAGGAGTGGCGCAACGTGTTCGTGCTGAATGGTGTCGACGGCTGCATTCCTTCCGATCTCGGCACCGGCAGCGAGGACGAAATCGACGAGGAGCGGCGCCTGCTCTATGTGGCGATGACGCGTGCGAAAGAGGATCTGCATATCGTCGTGCCGCAGCGTTTTTACGTGCACAACCAGACGCATATGGGCGATCGCCACGTGTGGGCGTCGCGTACGCGCTTCATTCCCGCGCACCTGATGCCGTTGTTCGATGCCTATGCGTGGCCGCGCGTGCCGGTGCCCAGCGCACCGACGGCGGCCGGCCTCGCCGCGGCCGCGCGCGCGAAGATCGAAATCGGGGCGAAGCTCAGGAAGATGTGGGATTGAGCGCCGTAGCGGGCGCTCCGGCTCGCTAGAACGGGGTGAGTGCTGCGGGCCGCAGAAGTGCAGCCCGGATAGTGCGCGGTGCTGGCGCACCGCGTGCAAATTCAGCGCGACTGCCGTTGCTGCTGTTGCGGCGCCGGACGCGGCGGCACGAAGAAATTGCGCAGCCAAGCCGCGAGACGAGAAAACACGTCATACGGCTCTTCGACGAAAATCTCCGGCTTGAGCAGACGCAGGTATTCCATAATCTGCTGCGCTTCCTGCTTCTGGAACGAGCCGTGCGAAATCCCCAAGCGCAACAATCCCCGCAACTCGCCGAGCTTCTCGCGCGCGGTACTGCCCACGCTCGTTTCGCACGCCACCTTCGCCTCGTAGACCCGCTGGCGCAACGATTCGACGAGCCGCCACGCAGGCGTCTGCATGACTTCCTCGAGTGCCTGAATGTCCTGCGCCGCGCTCTTGATCTGCGCGGCGAGCGGATCGACCTGCGCCGCGTCGCCTTCCGCTTCCTTGACGATCGCCGCCGCCCAGTCGCGACATTGCTTGGCGAGCTCCTCCGGGGTCCATTCCGAACGGGCCGCGAAGCCGAAACCGAACTCGCCCGCCTGCCGCATCAGGATCGCGACGACGTCGGGAAACTCCTTGTCCAGGGTGCGTTTGGCCCAGGCGTACTGGCCGCCCTGCAGCATCCGTTGGACCGCGTGTTCAGTCAGGGGCACCATATTGTCGAGCAGCTTGGCGCGCAAAAAGTCCTCAAACGACGGTGTCGCGAACTGCGGGTCGAGCTTCAGCGAGACCCGCAGAAAAGCGTCGAAATCCTTGCGCAGCGACGCAATGGTCTCGTCTTTGAGCTTGAGGGTGATTTGACCCATGTGTTTTCCCGTTTGATCCTGCCGCATGGCATCGTCACGACTTCCGGCCGCTGGCGGACCCGGATGACGCGACGCCGGCTGCCGACGCGGTTGATTCCAGCGTGTTGCCGCGCAATCAACGGGACGCATCCCGATACGCGGACCTCGACTTGATATCGGCGGATTTGAGGGGAACTTGAGGGCGCGCGAGTCGGGCGCTCTAGAGGAAAGCGTCGCCAGGCAGGCCTGCGCGCGGTGCAAGCCCGGGCGGCGCCGATGTCGCGATGACGGGTGCCCGGCGCTATTTCAGCACCACGCATTGCCAGACGAAGAACACTGACAGGCCGACGGCGATGGTCAGCAGCGGCCGCCGCGTGAGCGCGCTGACGACGACGGCGGCCAGCGCGCCGACCAATTGCGGATTGCGCCAGGTCAGTTCGGCGTCCGCGCCGTGCGGCGAAATCGCCATCGGCACGATGATCGCCGTCAGCACCGTCACCGGGACGAAACCGAGCGCGGTGCGCACGAGCGGCGAGAACACCAGCCGCTCGCCGAGGACGAAAACGGCGGCCCGGATCACCCACGTGATGACCGCCATGCCGAGGATCAGGACGACGTAGTTCATCGCGAGGCCTCCGCGGTGTCGCGGGCGCCGCGGGTGTGACGAGTGCCGTGCGTGCCACGGGTGTTGCGTGTTTTGCGTGGATTGGACCGTGACATCGACAGCAGGACGCCGACCGCGACGCCTGCGAACACCGCGCCGAGCAGGCCGAGCTTGTATGGCCACGCCTGCCAGAAGAACGCCAGCGTGCCCGCGGTAGCCGCCGCCGCGATATAGCGCAACGCGACAAGCTGCGGCACGACGATCGCGATGAAGGTCGCGACCATCGCGAAGTCGAGGCCGAGCGATTGCAGGCCCGGAAAGGCCGCGCCGAACAGCAGGCCGGCGACCGTCCAGAGCTGCCAGTTCAGATACATCGCCAGTCCTGCACCGAAGAAATAGTGCGGGCCGACCGCGCCGGGTTCGCGATGCCGGTAGTGCTCCCAGGCGACCGCGAAGACTTCGTCGGTGAGCAGCGCGCCGAGCACGCAGCGCCAGCGCGCCGACAGATGCGCGACGTGCGGCGCGAGCGTCGCGCTATACAGCACGTGACGCAGATTGACGACGAGCGTGGTCGCCCAGATCACGGCGAAGCTCGCGTGGCCGGCGATCAGGCCGAGTGCGATGAACTGCGCGGAGCCCGCGAATACGACGAGCGACATCAATTGGCCGTGCCACAGATGCAGCGGGCCGGATGCGACGAGGGTGCCGAAAATGACACCGAACGGCGCCGCGCCGACCATCATCGGAATGATGTCGCGCGCGCCGGCGGTGAATTCTTTGAAATGGCCTGTGCGAGTGGACTGGCCGAGGGTGGAATGGGTCAATCTTGCCTCCTTGATTGGGGAAGCATAGTGGGAGTCGAGCGGGGCAGTCTTGTACGTTCTTGCGGCGGGGTGGGGAGTGGCCCGGTTCAGATCGGCTTAGCTCGGTGAGGTGAGGGGAAAGGTGGAAGCAGAAGGCACGCAAACCTCCATACCTCGTGCGCAACGCGTCCGGCCGCATCCCGCCCAAACGCCGCTCACACTCCCTGCCAGCGCCCCGGTGGCACTCCGAACATGCGTCGGAAATGCCGCGTGAAATGACTCTGATCGGTGAAGCCGCTCGCCGCAGCCACATCCGTCACGGACACGCCGGCGCGCAACGGCGCGAGCGAGCGCTGCAAACGCACCTGGTTGCGCCAGGCATGGGGCGGCAAGCCCGTCGCCTGCGTGAAAAGGCGCGCCGCGTGAAACGGCGACAACCCAGCCGCCCGCGCAACGTCGGCGAGCGTAACGGGTTCGATGAGATCGCCGGTCAGACGCTCCTGCATGATCGCGACGCGCGCATCGTCGGTGGCGAGCGGGGACGGCGCCGGTTGCGTCTGCGAGTAACGGACCAGCAGCGTGGACAGCGCGTCGAGCATCGCGGCTTCGGCGGCGAGCGCATCGTCACCCGCTTCCAGCAGACGGTGTGCGCGCGCGAGCCGCATGGCCAGATCGGGATCGCGGATCACGCCGGGCGCAAAAAACGGCAGCGCCTGCGGCTTGCCGCTGAGCTCGCTCGCGAGATTGTGGATGAAATCCACCGGCGCATACATCACGCGATACCGCCAGCCCGCCTCCACCGCCTTCGAACCCGTATGGAGCTCGCCCGGATTGATGATCGGCACGCCGCCCGCTTCGGCGACGTAATCGGCGCCGCGATACCGATACCCCTCCGCGCCCGCGACGATCACCGGAATCGTGTACGCATCGTGCCAATGCGGCGTGAACTCGTGATCGTGGTATTCGGCGGTGAGCAAGTCCGCGCCGGGCAGAAGCGGCGTGCGCCAGTAGCGGGCAGAGTCCTGGAAGCGATGGGCGGCGGGCATGATGAAGGTCCGGCAGGACGGTCAGTGTAGCGCGTCGTGAGCGCTCGCGGCACCGGCCTGGCATTTGGCCGCCGCGCGAGTTCGACGGGTTGGCTTGAGTTGCAACGTCTGACGAGCAGGCGGTGGCGGGAGTGTCGGACCGCGGCATTGCCGCATCGAGGCGTCCCGCAGCGTGTCCCGCGTGTCTGGCGTAACGTGGTGCTTACCTGACGGGGATCGTCGTCCCGGCCGGCATCGGTACGGCGCTCACGCTGTTTTTCGCGCTGCCGCTGACGACCCGGTCGCTGTACGTGAGATACACCAGCGTGTTGCGCTTCGCGTCGACCACGCGCACCACGTGCAACGATTTGAAGATGAGCGACATGCTGACGGTGAACACATCGGCCTGCTGCTTCACCGGTCCCGCGAAATGAAGCGCGCCGACCTGGCGGCAGGCGATCGACGCCTCGGTCGGATCTTCGGCGATGCCGAGCGTGCCCTTGACGCCGCCCGTCCGCGCGCGCGACACGTAGCAGGTCACGCCTTGAACGATCGGATCGTCATAGGCCTCGACGACCACGCGGTCGGAACCCGTGATGTGAAAGTTGGTATTGACGCTGGCGACTTCTTCGCTATGCGCCGAAGGCAGCATCAGCGCTGCGGCGACGGCGAGCGCGATGCGCAACGAGGTGGGTTTCATGGGCGTGGCGATATGAATATGAGCGAGCGGTTGGGCGCGGCGTGCGCCGGGAAACCACCATCGTATAACGGCATGCACGGAAGAGGGCCGGGGCCAATGAGCCAGATGATCTGCGTCGGCAGCCGCCGATGTTCGCGAGCAGGCAATACGAAGCAGGCAACAGAAATGCGAGCCTCGAGCGGACCATGATGACGATCCAGCGATCGGGTCCAGCGACGCGCGGCGCACAAAAAGAAAAAGGCCCGCACGGATGCGGGCCTTTCAAAATTTTTTGGCTCCTCGACCTGGGCTCGAACCAGGGACCTACGGATTAACAGTCCGGCGCTCTACCGACTGAGCTATCGAGGAACAGCAGTACAACTTGATCTACATAAAAAAACCCGTCTTGGTTAACGGGCTTTTGCAATTCTTGGCTCCTCGACCTGGGCTCGAACCAGGGACCTACGGATTAACAGTCCGGCGCTCTACCGACTGAGCTATCGAGGAACAGAACAACAACAGCAGAGAAGCGAAATTTTAGAGGCAGCTTTAGCGCCTGTCAATACCCGGCGTTCATCTTGATCTAATTTCGAATCTGGCGGGGCACGTGACAGGCTGCGGCGCTCAGCGTGCGAGCAGCGCGAGCTTTTCCTTCACATCCTTGAACTCGTCGGCTTCCGGCAGCGGGGCCTTGGTCTTGGTGATGCTCGGCCAGTTCTTCGCGAGATCGGCATTCAGCTCGATGAAATTCTGCTGGTCGCCCGGCACATCTTCTTCGGCATAAATGGCGTTCACCGGGCATTCGGCGACGCACACGGCACAGTCGATGCACTCATCGGGATCGATCGCGAGGAAGTTGGGACCTTCGCGAAAGCAGTCCACCGGGCACACATCGACGCAGTCGGTATAGCGGCACTTGATGCAGCTTTCGGTCACAACGTGAGTCATTCAGGCAGCTCCTGCATGCGGAATCAGGGGAGGCGCAAGCGCCAAAAGCGTTATTGTAACGTAACGTCAAGAGGCACATACAGCATCGGGCAATGCCTTTTATATGTTTTCGTGATTAGTTTATGGCGCCCGCGAGGGGGATTTCTTCGGGCCCGTGATGCAAGCGTTCGCCGGCGCGCTGAATTCGGGCGCATTCGGGTAACATGCGTCAAGTCGGCGCGCACGGGCGTGTCCTACGCGCATGGCTTGAGTCCGGCCTTTCGTTTTTCCCGCGGTCCAGTTCGCACCATCATGATTATTACTTCGCTGCTCGATACCGATCTGTACAAGTTCACGATGATGCAAGTGGTGTTGCATCATTTTCCCGCCGCGAATGTGGAGTACCGTTTCCGCTGCCGTACGCCGAATGTCGATCTCGTGCCGTATATCGGCGAGATTCGCGACGAAGTGCGCAAGCTCTGCGACCTGCGTTTCACCGACGACGAACTCGACTACCTGCGGCGCATGCGCTTCATCAAGGGCGACTTCATCGAGTTTCTCGCGCTGTTTCATCTGAACGAGAAATACATTTCGATCGAGCCGTCGCCGAAGGGCAATGGCGAGATCGACATCGAGATCAAAGGGCCGTGGCTGCATACGATCCTGTTCGAGATTCCGATGCTCGCGATCGTCAACGAGGTCTATTTCCGCAACACCCAGCAAAAGCCCGATTACAGCGAGGGGCGCGGCCGTCTGGTCGAGAAGATCCAGTTGCTGGGCGCGCGCCCCGAATTCGCCGACTGCAAGATCGCCGACTACGGCACGCGCCGCCGCTTCTCGAAGCAATGGCATGAGGAGGTGATCCTCACGCTGAAAGACGGTCTCGGCGAGCAGTTCGCCGGCACCAGCAACGTCTTCTATGCGATGAAGCACGGCCTCACGCCGCTCGGCACGATGGCGCACGAATATCTGCAGGCGTGCCAGGCGCTCGGCCCCCGGTTGCGCGACTCGCAGACCTTCGGCTTCGAGATGTGGGCGAAGGAATATCGCGGCGACCTCGGTATTGCGCTGTCCGACGTGTACGGCATGCAGGCCTTCCTGCGCGACTTCGACATGTACTTCTGCAAGCTGTTCGACGGCGCGCGCCACGATTCCGGCGATCCGTTCGACTGGGGCGAGCGCCTGCTCAAGCACTACGAGGCGAACCGCTGCGACCCGCGCACCAAGATTCTCGTGTTCTCCGACGCGCTCGACATCCCGAAGGTGCTGCAACTGTACGAGCGCTTTCGCGGCCGCTGCAAACTGGCGTTCGGCGTCGGCACCAATCTGACCAACGACCTCGGCTACAACCCGTTGCAGATCGTCATCAAGATGGTTCGCTGCAATGGTCAGCCGGTGGCGAAGCTGTCGGACTCGCCGGGCAAGAACATGTGCGAGGACAAGGCTTATCTCGCGTATCTGCGCCAGGTATTCGGCATCGCGCAACCCGAAGAAGAGGCAGCGAAGTAACGCACTTCACACCTCGCACGAGTTCATGCGCCCGTTCACTGGTGACTACTTTGAATGCGCACGAGCTGGCTGGCAATATGCCGTTCGGCCAGGGTGTTCGCGTGGAGGGTGGCCGGTATAATCCTCGTCACTTTGCACGGCTGTCGACACGAGGACTTCGCCCATGGACACTTCGATTGCCCGCCGCAACATCCTGGCGCGCATCCGCGCCGCGCAAGGGCGCGAGCCCGAGCCGTCCGCTGCCGAGCGCGAGGCAGCGGCAGATTATGTGACGCGCCATCCGGCCGGCCCGCGTCCGGAGATGCCTGCCGATCTGACTGTGCGTTTCATCGAAGAAGCGCAGAAGCTGTCGACCACGGTCGACAGCGTTCAGACGCTCGCCGACGTGCCGGCCGCGGCGCATCGCTACCTCACCGGGCATGCGTTGCCGTTGCAGGCGATCGCCTGGCAAACCCTGCAAGATCTCAATTGGGCCGAAGCCGGCCTCAGCGTCGAATTCCGCAAGCCGCGCGACGGCGACGTCGTCGGTCTCACCGGCTGCTTCTGCGCGACCGCCGAGACCGGCACGCTGGTGCTGCTGTCCGGCCCGCAAACCTACGCGTCGGCCGGCTTGCTGCCCGAAACGCACATCGCCATCGTGCCGGCATCGCGCATCGTCGCGGGTCACGAAGACGCGTTCGGCCTGATCCGCAAGGAGCGCGGCGAACTGCCCCGTGCGGTCAATTTCGTCTCCGGGCCATCGCGCACTGGCGACATCGAGCAGACCATCGTGCTGGGCGCGCATGGCCCTTACCGGGTGCATGTGATCCTCGTGCAGGATGCGTGAACGGGCCGCGCGGCGACGTCTCGCAGCGCACACGGCCACCTCCATTGCAAGGATTTCAACGATATGAAAGGGTATACCGTGAGCGCGAGCGCGTGGATTGCCGCCGCGCTGACGCTGGGCGGATGGTCTCAATCGGCGTCTGCTGCGACGCTCGATGGCGCGACCCTGTCGGCGCTGTGGAGCCTGCCGTTCGCGGGCGTGCTGCTGTCGATCGCTATTTTTCCGCTGATCGCGCCGGCGTTCTGGCATCACCATTTCGGCAAGATCGCGGCAGCATGGTCGCTCGTGTTCCTCGTGCCATTCGCGCTCACGTTTGGCATGAACGTGGCCTTCGGCAAGCTGATACACGCGCTGCTCGACGAGTACATTCCGTTCATCGTTCTGCTAACCGCGCTTTATACCGTCGCGGGCGGTATCTGCGTGCGCGGCAATCTGCACGGCACGCCGCGCCTGAACACGGCAATTCTCGCGCTCGGCACCTTGCTGGCGAGCGTGATGGGGACGACCGGCGCGGCCATGTTGCTGATCCGTCCATTGCTGCGCGCCAACGACAATCGCCAGCATGTGGTCCATGTGGTGGTGTTCTTCATTTTTCTCGTGGCGAACGTGGGCGGCTCGCTGTCGCCGTTGGGCGACCCGCCGCTCTTTCTCGGCTTCCTCGAAGGCGTCCGCTTCTTCTGGACCACCCAGCATCTCGCGCTGCCGATGCTGTTCGTCAGCGTCGTGCTGCTGACCGGCTTCTACGCGCTCGACTCGTACTACTTTCATCGGCGTGAAGAGACGCGCTCACGCTTTCTCGATCCGACGCCCGAGGGCGCGCCACGCAGTATCGACGGCAAGATCAATTTCGTGCTGCTCGCCGCGGTGATCGCGCTGGTTCTGATGAGCGGGTTGTGGCGGCCGCAGGTCACGTTCGACGTGTTCGGTACGCAGGTCGAGTTGCAGAACGCGGTGCGCGACGTTGCGCTGATCGGCGTGACGTTGCTGTCGCTCGCGGTGACGCCTCGCGCGGCGCGCGCGGGCAACGATTTCAACTGGGCGCCGATTGAAGAGGTGGCCAAGCTGTTCGCCGGCATCTTCGTGACGATCGCGCCGGTCATCACGATGCTGCGCGCGGGCGAGGCTGGCGCGTTCGCGGGCCTCGTCCATCTGGTCCACGATTCCGCAGGCCAGCCGCGCGACATGATGTACTTCTGGGCGACCGGCCTGTTGTCTTCGTTTCTCGACAACGCACCCACTTATCTCGTGTTCTTCAACCTGGCAGGCGGCGACGCGCAGACGCTGATGACGAGCGGCGCGACCACGCTCGCCGCGATCTCGGCCGGCGCGGTGTTCATGGGCGCGATCACGTATATCGGCAATGCGCCGAACTTTATGGTGAAAGCGATCGCGCAATCGCGCGGCGTTCGCATGCCGAGTTTTTTCGCTTATCTGGGCTGGTCGGGTGCAGTGCTGTTGCCGCTGTTCGCCGTCACCGGCTGGTTGTTTTTCTGATGCTGATTTCGACGCCGAGGCATGCCCGCTCGACGCGCCATACGGAGAATTGCAATGCCGAAGATCCTCGTCGCCCGTTCGATCTTTCCCGATGTGATCGAACGACTCAAGCAGTATTTCGACGTCGACTGGAACCAGGGTGATGTGTTGGCCGCCGACGAACTGAAGCGCCGTCTCGCGGACAAGGACGGTGCGCTGACCGCGGGCGAGCCGATCGACGCCGGCGTTCTGGCGGCGGCGCCGCGCCTGCGCGTGGTGTCGAACATGGCGGTGGGCTACAACAACTTCGACATGGCCGCGTTCAACGCGGCGAACGTGCTCGGCACCAACACGCCGGACGTGCTGAACGAGTCGACCGCCGACTTCGGCTGGGCCCTCATGATGGCCGCCGCACGCCGCATTGCCGAATCGGAGCACTGGCTGCGCGCAGGCAAATGGCAGAAGTGGAGCTACGACGGTTTTCTCGGCAGTGACCTGTACGGTTCGACGCTCGGCGTGATCGGCATGGGCCGGATCGGCCAAGCGCTCGCACGGCGCGCGAAGGGCTTCAACATGCAGGTGATCTATCACAACCGTTCGCGCGTGGCGCCGGAGATCGAGGCTGAACTGAATGCCGAATATGCATCGAAGCAGGACCTGCTGCGGCGTGCCGATCATGTCGTGCTGGTCGTGCCGTACTCGAAAGAAAGCCATCACACGATCGGCGCGGCCGAACTCGCGCTGATGAAGCCTACCGCGACGCTTACCAACATCGCGCGCGGCGGCATCGTCGACGACGCGGCGCTGGTCGAGGCGCTGCGCTCGAAGCAGATCGCCGCGGCCGGTCTGGACGTGTTCGAAGGTGAGCCGCATCTGAATCCGGATCTGTTGAGCGTGCCGAATGTCGTGCTGACGCCGCACATCGCCAGCGCCACCGAAGCCACGCGGCGTGCGATGGCGAATCTCGCCGCCGACAATCTGATCGCGGGGCTGGGCGTTGGGCCGCGTGCCGGCCAGCCGCCGAATCCGATCAATCCGGACGTGATCGGTAAGGCGCGCTCATGATGATGATTCTGGTGGCGGCCGTCGCGATGCTGGCGGTCGTCCTGCTGATTGCGCTGGCGTTGTTGATGCGCGCTCATGGCCGCGCGGACGACAGTGAGCAGTTCGAGTTGCTCAACGAGCGCATCGACGTGGCGGCCGACACGCAGGCGCATGCCTACGAGCGCCTCGAGAGGCAATTGCGCAACGACATCACCGAGACCGCACGGGTGTCACGCACCGAGCAGAGCAGTGGGTTCGCACATTTTCAACAGACGCTCGCCGCGCAGTTCAGCAGCATGACCACGGTGCAAGGCGGCAAGATTGACGCCTTCGCGCAGCAGCTCGACGCCGTACGCCACAGTTTGCAGGCGCAGGCCCAACAGGCGCGCGACGAACAGGGCCGCTCGCTCAAGCAGTTTGGCGACACGCTGAGTTTGCAACTGGGACAACTGACCGAGGCGAACGACCGGCGCTTCGCCGAAGTCCGCGCGACCATCGAGCAGCGGCTCAAGGATATCGAGGCGAACAACTCGGCCAAGCTCGAAGAAATGCGCCGCACTGTCGACGAAAAACTGCATGCCACGCTTGAACAGCGGCTGGGCGAATCGTTCAAGCTGGTCTCCGATCGGCTCGAACAGGTGCATCGCGGTTTGGGCGAGATGCAGACGCTGGCGGCCGGCGTCGGCGATCTGAAAAAGGTACTCACCAACGTCAAGACGCGTGGCACGTGGGGCGAAGTGCAACTGGAGGCGCTGCTCGAACAACTGCTCACCGCTGACCAATACGCAAAGAACGTCGCGACGGTGCCGAAGAGCGCGGACCGCGTCGAGTTCGCGATCCGGTTGCCGGGACGCACGGAGCAGGGCGGGGCGGCCACGCCCGTCTGGCTGCCGATCGACGCCAAGTTTCCGCGCGAAGACTACGAGCGTCTGATCGAAGCGCAGGAGCGTGCTGATCCGGCCGCCGTGGAAGAGGCGTCACGCGCGCTCGAAGCGCGCATCCGCGCGGAGGCGCGCACGATCGCGGAGAAGTATGTGTCGCCGCCGCACACCACGGATTTCGCGCTGCTGTTCCTGCCGACCGAAGGCCTGTACGCGGAAGTACTGCGCCGGCCCGGACTCACGGACTTGCTGCAACGCGACTATCGCGTGACGATCGCGGGGCCGACCACGCTGACGGCGCTGCTCAACAGTTTGCAGATGGGCTTCCGCACGCTCGCCATCGAAAGGCGTTCGAGCGAGGTCTGGCAGGTGCTCGGCGCGGTGAAAACGGAGTTCGGCAAATTCGGCGACGTGTTGGCCAAGACCAAAGCGCAGCTGGAGACCGTCACGCGTTCTATCGAGGCGGCCGAAACGCGCACCCGCATGATGAGCCGCAAGCTGCGCGACGTCGAGGCACTACCGGGCGACGAGGCGAGGGGTTTGCTCGGCGATGCGTTGTCGGGCGTCGAGGCCGACGAGCAGTAGGGCGGCGCGGGTTTGGCGCGTCGTATGGAGCACGAGCCTGTCAAGCCGGTTCACAGGTGCGCCTCAAGCGTGCGCGCCGGATTCCGCCAGCCCGTACGTCAGCGCGAAGATGGCGCGCGTGTCCGTGGGCGTGGCGGTGCGGATCGTCGCAGACATTACGCCTCTTCGGGCGCGTCGGTCAGATGAATTTCAATGCCGCCGAAACGCGATGCAACCCAGTTGTACGCGTGGCACGCAATCCACAACAGCACGAAACCCAGAATCGCATTCAGCAGCAAGGCGCTGAACACCGTGCTCAATTCCACCGAACCGTAGCGGATGAATGCAACCAGCACGCCGAGCAGCACGATCGGCACCGAGAACGTCAGGTACACGAGGATGAGTGCTTTGGCCGTCTGTCCAGGTGCAATGAACGAGATCTGTTTTTTCATGTAAGTCAAACCCGTGTGTTTTGGTGGTAATGGGTAAAGCAAAGCTGCAACGTTGCCGGTGGCCGCGCCGGGTCCGCAGGCGTCAGATGAGACCGTCGAACAGCATGATGGCGACGCGTTCTCCCTCGGCAATCGCGCCTTCGTCGTGACCGAGCACGATAAAGCAATTGGCCTCGCTCATCGAACTCAGCACGCCCGAGCCTTGCGAGCCGGTCGGCGTGACGTGCCACTGTCCGTGCCCGTCCTGTTCGGCGACACCGCGCTGGAATTCGGTGCGGCCAGCGCGTTTGCGAATCGCCTGGCGGCTCGCGGCGTGGATCGTCGGCAGCGGGTGCGGCGTCGCGCCGGACATCAGCAGCAGCACTTCGCGCACGATCTGATAGAACGCCACCATCACGGCGACCGGATTGCCGGGCAAACCGAAGAATAGCGCAGGCAGCCCCACGCCCGGCCGCTCGCCGGACCAGATGCGGCCAAACGCGAGCGGACGGCCCGGGCGCATCGCCAGGCTCCAGAAAGCGACGTCGCCGAAAGTTCGTAGCAGCTGTTGGGTGAAATCGGCCTCGCCGACCGATACGCCGCCCGAGGTCAACACCACGTCGGCGCTCGCCGCGGCGCTGCGCAATGCGGCTTCGAGCGCGGCGGGTTCGTCGCGCACCACGCCGAGGTCGAGCGTATCGACGTTCAGGCGCCGCAGCATCGCAAACAGCGTGTAGCGATTGCTGTCGTACACGGCGCCCGGGTCGAGCGGTTCACCGAGCGAGCGCAATTCGTCGCCGGTCGAGAAGAACGCGACGCGCAAGCGCCGCCGCACATTCACTTCGCCGATGCCGAGCGACGCCAGCAAACCGAGGTCCGACGCGCGCAGGATGCGGCCGGCGCGCAGAGCGGCATGGCCGCGCGCGAGATCTTCGCCGGCGAGGCGCCGGTTGGCGCCGGGGGTCACGGCGTCGGTGGCGAAGCGGATCGATCCGCCATCCGCGCTGCGCTCGACCAGCTCCTGCGGCACGACGGTGTCGCAGCCTTGGGGCATGCAGGCGCCCGTCATCACGCGCACGCACTGGTTCGCGTCGACGCGGCTCGCGAACGGATGCCCGGCCAGCGCCTTACCGGCAATCGTCAATTCGATGCTGGATGCGTCGGTTGCGAACGCCGCTCGCTGGAACGCGTAGCCGTCCATCGCAGAATTGTCGTGCGAGGGCACGTCGATCGGCGACACGATGTCGGCCGCGAGCACGCGGTCGAGCGCGTCGCGCAACGCCACGCGTTCGACGGCCGCAACCGGCGCGGCCCACTCACGAACAATCGCCTGAGCGGCCGAAACGGGGAGCGCGTGAGGATCGTACTGCGCGACGCAGCGGGAAAATTCGTTAAGCGTGGTCATGAGGAGCTGGGCGTCGCGACCGGAGACGGGCGCGGCAGTTGCCGTGCGGCCGGGCGGATCTCAACCGGGGCCTCGATCGCGTTCGAGGTCGGCGAGTTCTTGTAACGAGTTGGCATTGTAAAACGTGCGCTCGTCGGTAAAGACGACTTCCACCGTCGTGTGGCGTGCGTACCACGCGCGAACTTTGCGCTCGCCGGCGTCGAGGAACACCGCGAGGTCGTCCGCGAGACTCGTGCGCAGCAGCGCGAACACGGGGTGAAGGGACGCGTCGCCGTTGGCGTCGACGGTCGTGACGGTGGCGATGTCAGCTTGCCGGGCGTCCAGCGCTTGCGCGAGGCGCGCGGCGAGGTCGGTGGGCAGCCACGGAGAGTCGCAGGGCGCGCTCAGCAGACAGGCGGTGCCGGCAGCGCGCATACCGGCGAGCAAACCCGCCAGCGGGCCGGGAAAGCCGGCCAGCGTATCGGCGACGACCGTCGCGCCAAACGGTGCACCCAGTGCGGCGTACGTGTCGGGATGACGATTGGCGCTAATCAGCAGCGCGCCGGTTTGCGGTGCGAGGCGCTTCAGTACATGCACGGCGAGCGGCTCGCCATGCAGCGTTTGCAGTCCCTTGTCGACGCCGCCCATGCGCATGCCGCGGCCGCCCGCGAGCAGCAGGCCAGTGATCTGTTCGCGCGTGGGTTGCATGCGGCGGCCGCTCAGCCGCCGATGTACGACATTTCGACGCGGCGGCTCGTCTGCTCGCCCGATTCGGCCGGCTGGCTGCCGCGCAGTTGCGAGTAGCGGTCGCTGCGGCCTTGCCAGATTTCGGCGACGGCCGTCGCGATGTCGGCGTCGCTCGCGCCGCCGCGCAGCAACGCGCGCAGGTCGTGGCCGGACGACGCGAACAGGCACAGGTACAGCTTGCCCTCGGTCGACAGCCGGGCGCGCGTGCAACTGCCGCAAAACGCCCGCGTGACGCTCGAAATCACGCCGATCTCGCCGCTGCCGTCCACGTAGCCCCAGCGCTGCGCGGTCTCGGCGGCGCTGTGAGCTTCGAGCGGGACGAGCGGAAACTGTTCGGCGATGCGCGTCACGACGTCGGCGGACGGCAGCACTTCGGTCATGTTCCAGCCGTTCGAGGTGCCGACGTCCATGTATTCGATGAAACGGAGCACCGCGCCCGAGCTTCTGAAATGACGCGCCATCGGCACGATTTCGCCGTCGTTGGTGCCGCGCTTGACGACCATGTTGACCTTGACCGGCGCGAGCCCGACCGCATGCGCCGCAGCGATCCCGTCCAGCACGTCGGCCACCGCGAAGTCGGCGTCGTTCATGCGGCGAAACAGCGTGTCGTCGAGCGCGTCCAGACTGACGGTCACACGGGTCAGTCCAGCGTCCTTCAGACTGCGCGCCTTGCGCTCCAGCAGCGAGCCGTTGGTGGTCAGCGTCAGATCGATAGGGCGGCCCGCCGGCGTGGTCAATTGCGCGAGCCGTTCGATCAGGAATTCCAGATTTTTGCGCAAGAGCGGCTCGCCGCCGGTCAGGCGGATCTTCTCGACACCATGTGCGACGAACAGCTGCGCGAGCCGTTCGATTTCCTCGAAGCTCAGCAACGCGCTATGCGGCAGGAACGCGTAGTCCTTGTCGAACACTGCGCGCGGCATGCAGTAGACGCAGCGAAAGTTGCAGCGATCCGTCACCGAAATGCGCAGATCGCGCAGCGGGCGTGACAGCGTGTCGTGCAGTACGCCTCGGGGCGTCTGCACCGGGCCGGCGATGACCGGCGCCGCGCTGAGATCGGCTACTGGGATGATGCGTCGGGACATGGCGTGCTTTGTCTGGGTGCTTGAGAGGATCTCTGAATATTGAATTCTATCGGAAATGCGCCTAACGGCATCCGGACTCCGGGCCGTGTCGGGGTATACGGGGAGCCGCGGATCGAGCTGCTTGCGGCGCGGCGCTCGTACCCATGTTCAATACCCATGAAAACAAAAAGCCCGCCGGTGAGGGCGGGCTTTTTGAGTGAAGCGGGGCGGCTTACTGCGGATGCTTGCCCGTTTCCACCTGTTGCATAGGCGCGCTGTCGAGCGGCGGCAGCGGCTTGCGCTCACGCACCCGGCGAGCCGGCTTGACGGTCTGCGCAGCGGCTTCCTGCGCGGCACGCAATTTGTCGGCGTCAGTGTTCACCCAGACGAGACCGGCTTGTTCCAGCACCGGCTTCAGGGCTTCCGCCGAAACGGCGCCGCTACGCGGTGCCTGCGATGTGGCAACGGGCGCCGGCTCGATCTCGGCCGGCTGTTCCGCCGGCACCACCGCCGGCTGCAATTCGACGATCTCGTCCTGCGGCGCCGGCGCAACCGCCGGTGCCTCGACTGTCACGGCCGGAGCCGGGCTGTCGGCCGGAGCCGGTGTGGCCGGGGTTTCAACCACTGGCGCTGCTGCCGGCGTTTCGACCTGCGCTTGAGCCGGAGCTTCGGCACGTGCCACCGGTTCGACCAGCGAAACCGTTTCGCTGGCGGCCGGTGCGGCTTGCGCCGTTTCGACCGGTGCGACGGCGGCTTGTGCCACCGGCGCTTCCACGACCGGCTCCGCCACCGCCGGCGCGACCGGCGCCTGCTCGACCGGCACGACGGTTTCCGTCTTCGCAGCCTTCTCGACGGCCAGTGCCGGCGTTTCGGCTGCCGCGTGCAGTTCTGTCACGACAGCGGTTTCGGTCGCGACAGCGGCGACCACCACTTCGACCGGCGTCACGTCTTTTGCTTCGCTGACCTCGGCCTTGTGCTCGACCGGCTGACGAGCCGCGCGCACCTGCGCGTCGTCGCTGACGTTGGCGTTATCGCCTTCAGCTTCCGCGACGTCCGCTGCGAGGTTGCCGTTCACGTCCTCTTCACGCTCACGACGGCCACCGCGACGGCCGCGACGGCGACGACGACGCTCTTCACCTTCACCGGTCACCGCTTCCTGATCGACCGGCGCACCGTTTTCGCTCAGGGCAACCTGGCTGCGTGCCAGTTCGTCTGCCGTTTGCGCGTCGGGTTGCGCGGTGGTCAGCGCATCCGTGGTTTCCGTTTGCTGCTTGCGGCGTTCGCCGCGCTCGGCACGCTCGCCACGTTCACGGCGCTCGCCGCGTTCCGGACGTTCGCCACGCTCGGCGCGCGGTGCGCCTTCGACAGCTTCCGCACGATCCGCACCGCGATTGTCGCGATCACGGTTGTCGCGGCCCTCGCGCGCTTCACGCGGCTCGCGGCCTTCGCGGGCCTCACGCGGCTCACGTGCTTCACGATTGCCACGCGGTTCACGCGCTTCGCGCGGCTCGCGACCTTCGCGTGGTTCACGCACGTCACGGCCTTCACGCGGTTCGCGTTCCTCGCGACGCTGCGACGGCTGCTGGCCTTGAGCCTGACGGCCAGCGGTCGTGCTTTCGCCGCGACCCGCCGCATCGCGGCCACCCGCGCCGCCACGGCGATTGCGGTTGCGATCGCCGCCGCGTTCGCCGGTGCGCTCACCGCGCTCCGTGCGTTCGCCGCGTTGCGGACGCGCCTGCTTCTCAGTCGTAGACGGCGCGACAGGCGCCGGTGCGGCCGGCTGCATGCCGAACAGATTCTTCAGCCAGCCGATGAAACCGCCGCTCGCCGGAGTGACCGCGACCGGAGCCGGGGTTGCCGCCGGACGCACCGGCGCGCTCGGCGCCGGCTTTTCAGGCGTGATGCCCTTGACCGCCGCTTCCTGCTTCGGCTTCACTTCCTCAGCGCGCTTGCTATAACCGGTTTCCGATTCCAGCTCGCGAGCCGCTTCTTCGGCCATCTTCCACGAAGCGCGCGGATCATCGAGGCGCGCATCGTCGTGACGCAGGCGCTCGAGCTTGTAATGCGGCGTGTCGAGGTGCTTGTTCGGGATCAGGACGACATTGACTTTGAAACGCGACTCGATCTTGTTGATTTCGGCACGCTTTTCGTTCAACAGGAAGGCGGTCACTTCGACCGGCACCTGGCAATGGATCGCCGCGGTGTTTTCCTTCATCGCTTCTTCCTGAATGATCCGCAGCACTTGCAGTGCGGACGATTCGGTATCGCGAATGTGGCCCGTGCCGTTACAGCGCGGGCAGGTCACGTGGCTGCCTTCCGACAGGGCCGGGCGCAGACGCTGACGCGACAGCTCCATCAGGCCGAAGCGCGAGATCTTGCCCATCTGGACGCGCGCGCGGTCATGCTTGAGCGCGTCTTTCAGGCGCTGCTCGACTTCACGCTGGCTCTTGGCCGATTCCATGTCGATGAAGTCGATGACGATCAGACCGCCCAGGTCGCGCAGGCGCAACTGGCGGGCGACTTCGTCGGCGGCTTCGAGGTTGGTGCGCGCGGCGGTTTCCTCGATGTCGGCGCCCTTGGTGGCGCGCGCCGAGTTCACGTCGATTGCGACCAGCGCCTCGGTGTGGTCGATCACGATCGCGCCGCCCGAGGGCAGCGGCACCGTGCGCGAGTACGCCGTTTCGATCTGGTGTTCGATCTGGAAGCGCGAGAAGAGCGGCACGTCGTCGTGGTAGCGCTTCACCTTGCTGACGTTGTCCGGCATCACGATGTCCATGAAGGCGCGGGCCTGGTCATGGATTTCGGTGGTGTCGATCAGGATTTCGCCGATGTCCGGTTGGAAATAGTCGCGGATCGCGCGGATCACGAGGCTCGATTCGAGATAGATCAGCATCGGCTGGCCGCTCGACCCGCTTTGCGACGCGGCTTCGATCGCGCGCCACAACTGCATCAGGTAGTTCAGATCCCACTGCAGTTCTTCGGCGCTGCGGCCGATGCCGGCCGTGCGCGCGATGATGCTCATGCCTTCCGGCAATTGCAGCTGCGCCATGGTTTCGCGCAGTTCCTGACGGTCGTCGCCTTCGATCCGGCGCGACACGCCGCCGCCGCGCGGGTTGTTGGGCATCAGAACCAGATACCGGCCGGCGAGCGAAATGAAGGTGGTGAGAGCAGCGCCCTTATTGCCGCGCTCTTCCTTTTCGACCTGGACGATCAGTTCCTGACCTTCCTTCAGTGCATCCTGAATGCGCGCGGAGCGCATGTCGACGCCGTCGCGGAAGTACTGACGGGCGACTTCCTTGAACGGCAGGAAGCCATGGCGGTCTTCGCCGTAGTTGACAAAGCACGCTTCGAGCGACGGCTCGATGCGGGTAATGATGCCCTTGTAAATATTGCCTTTGCGCTGTTCGCGGCCGGCGGTTTCGATGTCGATATCGATGAGTTTTTGCCCATCGACGATGGCGACGCGCAGTTCTTCCTGCTGCGTCGCGTTAAACAACATTCGTTTCATTGAACGGCTCCAGAGCGGCTCAGCTTGCCCTTGGCTGCGCGGTTGTCAGTCGCGAGAGCCTTGAGGGCAGCGGCATGGCCGCGCCTTATTGTGTTTTCACAAGCACGCTGGAGCGGGAAAAATGGCGGGAGAATTGCCTGAGAGGGCCCGGCCCCATTAAAAAATGGGCGCGGTGCCGTAGGGCACATGCGAACACGGCTTCAAATAACGACCCGACACGCCGCGGGTTCTGCCGGCAGACCTTCATAAGCCTTTCGTCCACTCTCGCCGGTGCGCCAACTGGGCGCGTGACCGGAGGGTCGGAGGCTGCGGTCGTGCCGCAGCGGGAAGTTCGCGCAGGCGGCGCGTCTTTTCCTGCTGGGGGTGTCTCGCCTCATTTTGACGTCGCCATGTCTTGTACTTTCTACAAGACGCCTCGGGCGCACGCCGTATTTTCGCAACCTGCAGCTTCGTACAACTGGGCGTCCAACCGCCCGATACCGAAGCTGAAAGTTAAATTCTTTCTTACCAAAATTCCGTTACCGTCGAAGCCGACCTTGACCGAACGCGCCTGTGGGCACCGTCCCTGCCGGGTACTGACTTCGTGCGTGCAACTTGTTGCATCTCATTTGAGGGTGAGCAACCAGACCCCGGCGCAAGTAAAATGACGGTTTATCGCTTGCACCTGCGCAATCCGCCCGAATTCCGGTCACTGCGCCGGCCGCCGCAGACTGCTGGGCAAATTATATTCAGAATGAAAGAGTTAGGCAAAATATCCCAGAAATCGGTCGCAAGCGACCAGGTCTCCATGATCGAGATCGACGACAGCGCGGCCGGACAGCGCATCGACAACTTCCTCTTGCGCGTCTGTAAAGGTGTGCCCAAGAGCCATATTTATCGCATCCTGCGCAGCGGCGAAGTGCGGGTCAATAAGGGCCGGATAGATGCGCAGTACCGGCTTGAGCTCGGCGACCTGGTGCGCGTGCCGCCTATTCGCGTCGCGCAGCCGAACGAAGCCGTCGCGCAGGCGCCCGTGCCACATGCCAATTTCCAGGTCATTTTCGAAGACGACCACATGCTCGTCATCGACAAACCGGCTGGCGTCGCGGTTCACGGCGGCAGCGGCGTCGCGTTCGGCGTGATCGAGCAGATGCGCGAAGCGCGGCCGCAGGCGAAATTCCTCGAACTGGTGCATCGGCTGGATCGCGAAACCTCCGGCATCCTGATGCTCGCCAAAAAGCGCAGCGCGCTCGTCAATCTGCACGAGCAGATTCGCGAGAACAAGATGGATAAGCGCTACTATGCTTGCGTCCACGGCGAGTGGGCAAGCGACTGGGGGCGCCGCCGCGCGGTCAAGGAGCCGCTGCACAAGTATCTGACCGCGGACGGCGAGCGCCGCGTGCGCGTGCAGGCGGACGGTCTCGCGTCGCACACGGTTTTCAATCTGATCGACCGCTGGGCGGAGTATGCGCTGCTCGAGGCGGAACTCAAGACCGGCCGCACGCATCAGATCCGCGTTCATTTGCAGCATCTGGAACTGCCAATCGTCGGCGACGCCAAATACGGCGACTTCGCGCTGAACAAGGCGTTGGCGCGCGCCAACGCCAAACCCGGTCTGAAGCGCATGTTCCTGCACGCTTACCGGCTGAAACTTGCGCATCCCGCCACCGGCGCGCCGCTGCAGTTCGAGGCGCCGTTGCCGGCCGAGTGCCGCGGCTTCATCGCACAGCTCAACGAATTACGAAATGGGTCAAACCCGGAGACGACACTGCATGGCTAGAGAGCAATTTGATCTGATCGTCTTCGATTGGGACGGCACGTTGATGGATTCGACCGCGCACATCACGCGCAGCATCCAGGCGGCTTGCCGCGATCTCGGCCTGCCGGTCCCCGCCGACGAAGCCGCGAGTTACGTGATCGGCCTCGGCTTGCGCGAAGCGCTGCAGATTGCCGCTCCGACGCTCGATCCGTTCGAATATCCGCGTCTGGCCGAGCGTTATCGCTTCCATTATCTGGTGAAGGATCAGACCACCGAGCTGTTCGCCGGCGTGCGCGAAATGCTGCAGGAATTGCGCGACCAGGGCTACTTGCTGGCCGTGGCGACGGGCAAGAGCCGTGTCGGGCTGAATCGCGCGCTCGACCAGTCGCGCCTGATCAGCCTGTTCGACGGCACCCGCTGCGCCGACGAGACCTTCTCGAAGCCGCATCCCGCCATGCTGCATGAATTGACGCGCGAACTGGGGCAGGATCCGGTGCGCACCGTGATGGTCGGCGATACGACGCATGATCTGCAAATGGCGATCAACGCGGGTGTCGCGGGTATCGCCGTGACCTATGGTGCGCATCCGGCCGGCTCGTTGAGCGCGCTGTCGCCGAAATTCATCGCGCCGAGCGTGAGCGCGTTGTCTGGCTGGTTGCAAGAGAACGCATGAACAGCGACATGGCCGAAGCGGCAGCGCAAGCGGTCCGCGTTTGCGCGGCGGAAGAACTGGCCGACGGCGGCGCGGGCGTGAGATGCGCCGCGCGGCTCGGCGGAGGCGACGTCGTGGTGTTTTTCGTTCGCTACAATGGGCGGCCCTACGGTTACCTGAACCGCTGCGCGCACGTGCCGATGGAGCTTGACTGGGCCGAAGGGCAGTTCTTCGAATCGTCCGGTTTATACTTGATGTGCGCGACACATGGCGCGATTTACGCGCCCGATACGGGCAAATGCGTCGGTGGCCCGTGCCGCGGCGGCAGATTGCGTCCACTTCAGGTGGAGGAGCGGGATACGCCGCAAGGCCGCGCCGTGTTCTGGCTGCCCGACGGCGAACTGACTCCCGCGACGCCCTGATTTTCTCCTTCGATCTTTCCAGACCCCGCATGTCCGACAATTTGACTCCCGAGCCGCAGGACCCGTCCCCGACTGGCCGCTCCCGCTTGCCCACCGATGAGCCCGGCTGGGAGCGGGCGGCGCTCGAGCGTATTGCGCTCGCGGCGATCACAGAACAGCGCGCCGCGCGCCGCTGGAAGATTTTTTTCCGGTTTCTCTTTCTTGTCGTCCTGCTGCTGCTCGTCTGGGGCGCGTTCAGCTTTTCCGGCGACAGAGTGGCGGTGACAGGTCGTCACACGGCGATGATCACACTTGACGGTGAAATCTCCGCGGATACCAATGCGAACGCCGAAGATGTTAACGCGGCGTTGCAGAGCGCGTTCGAGGACTCAGGCACCGCAGGCGTGATCCTGCGGTGTAACAGCCCGGGCGGCAGTCCGGTGCAGGCAGGGATCATTTATAACGAGATTCGCCGGCTGCGTGCGAAATATCCGTCGATTCCGCTCTATGCCGTGGTCGGCGACATGTGCGCGTCGGGCGGCTATTATGCGGCTGCGGCGGCTGACAAGATTTACGTGGACAAGGCGAGCATCGTTGGTTCCATCGGCGTGCTGATGGACAGCTTCGGCTTCACCGGCTTGATGGACAAGCTGGGGATTCAACGCCGTCTGCATACATCGGGCGAGAACAAGGGCTTTTTCGATCCGTTCTCACCAGAAACGCCGAAGATGGACGCCCATGCGCAGGACATGCTCGATCAGATCCACGCGCAATTCATCGACGCGGTGCGTCAGGGGCGCGGCAAGCGTCTGCATGAAACGCCGGACATGTTTTCAGGCCTATTCTGGACGGGGCAAAAGAGCGTCGAATTGGGCCTCGCGGACGGTTTCGGCGACGCGGACCATGTGGCGCGCGATTTTTTCAAAGCGCCGGATATCGTCGATTACACGGTGAAAGAGAGCATTACGGACCGCGTTGCGCGCAAATTCGGTGCGGCGGTCGGCAGCGGCGCCGTCAAGGCAATGGCGTTAGGGGAAAAACTGAACCTGCGTTGATCAGCTATACGAATATAAAAAGCCCCGCGCGATCACAGCCGATCGCGCGGGGCTTTTTTGCGCACGGGGCGCATGTTTGGCGCAGCGTCAAACCGCCAGAATCAGGAAAATGGCCGGCCGTTTGTGCAAGTCGAGTGCCGGTTTTCTCTTCCAGTCGGCTACAGTGCGGCTGGCGATGGTTTCCGTGTCGAGCGTCAGATCGACCGCCACGCATACGAGCGTGGACGGTGCGCATGTCGCCAGCAAGGTGTCGAGCAGCTGACGGTTCCGGTACGGCGTCTCGATAAAAATCTGCGTCTGCTTGCCCTTGCGCGACTGCTGTTCCAGGTCGCGCAGGCGCTTGGCACGCTCAGCGGCGTCGACCGGTAGATAGCCGTGGAACGCGAAGCTCTGGCCGTTGAGCCCGGAAGCCATCAGGGCCAGCAGGATCGAACTCGGTCCGACAAACGGCACGACTTTCACGCCGCGTTCATGCGCGCGGCGCACCAGCAGTGCACCCGGGTCCGCGACGGCCGGACAGCCCGCTTCGGAGACGAGGCCCGCGTCCGTGCCGGCGAGAACCGGCGCGAGCAGTTTGTCGATTTCGCCTGCCGGTGTATTGACGTTCAATTCGCGAATCTCGATTTCCTGGATCGGCTTTTCGGTGCCGACTTTCTTCAGGAACGCGCGCGTGGTTTTCGCGTTTTCGCCTATGTAGTAATGGAGGGCCGCCGCGCGGGCGCGTACCGGCGCGGGCAGGACGGCGTCGAGCGCGTCGGTGTCGCCTTCGCCGAGCGTGTTTGGAATCAGATAGAGCGTGCCGCTCATTGCGCCTCCAGAAGTGGATAGCCCGCTGCCAGCAACATACGCGTCAGTGCGATCAACGGCAGGCCGACGAGGGCGGTGGGGTCGTCGGAATGGATGGCTTCGAGCAGTGCGATGCCGAGCCCTTCGGATTTGGCGCTGCCGGCAACGTCATAGGGCGTTTCGGCCCGGAGATAGGCTTCGAGCGCGACGTCCGGCAGATCGCGAAACTGCACGCGGGTAATCACATCGACGGTTTGCGCGGTGCCCGCGCGGCTGTCGAACAGGCACAGCGCACTATGAAACAGCACTTCGCGACCACGCATTGCCTGCAATTGCGCGAGCGCTTTGTCGTGCGAGCCGGGTTTGCCGATCTGCAGGCCGTCATAGGTGGCGACCTGGTCGGAGCCGATCACGAGTGCGGCGTCGGCGGCGCCGAGTGCGCCGGCCACCGCGCGGGCCTTGGCCCCGGCGAGCCGCAACGCGGTGACTTCGGGCGTTTCGCCAGCAAGCGGCGTTTCATCGATCTCCGGCACGACGACGTCGAACGGAACGCGCAGGCGTTCGAGCAACTCGCGACGATACGGCGAACTCGACGCCAGAATCAGGCGTGGCGGGCGATTGGGGGAATCTGGCATGGTCAACCAACGGCTAGGGAGGCGGGGCGTACGGCGTTGCGCGGAGTTCGCGCACGTACGGGCTTAAGTGTTTGACTCGAAAAGACAAAACGGATATGATTTTGGGCTTTTCATCGGTATGCTTGCGTCAGGCGAGTCCCGGTGTGTTCGATAAAGCTCCACGCGGGCAGTCAGTTGAACACGGTGCCGCGGGCTTCACGGGCTGTCTCGCAAACCGGTTTACCCCGGCGAAATCCTTGCCGACGCAGGAGCGCACATGACTCAACATCCTGGCAACCCTGCAGGTCTACCCGACCCGCATGAGCTCGATCTGTTCGAATTTGCGCGAAGTGGGCGTCAGGCCGCGGGTGTCGTGCGCGTCTCGCAACTGCCGCGCATGTTAAACGAAGTCCCGGCAGAAGCGCCAGACCGCGATACCGCGTTCACCTGGCAAGCCGAAGGGGCGACGCAACCGGAATTGCAGGATGACGGCACCGAGGGTCCGCAGCCTTATTTGAGGATGGCGGTTCACGGCGCCGCATGGCTCGAATGTCAGCGATGCATGACGCCGTATCCGCAGGCGTTCAACGTCGATGCGACTTACCGGATCGTCAGCACCGAGGCGGAAGCCGAAGAGTTTCCGCTCGACGAGGATGAAGTCGAAGTGATCGTGGGCTCGCGCCAGTTCGATCTCGTCGACTTGATCGAAGAAGAGTTGCTGCTTTCCTTGCCGCTCGTGCCAAAGCACGAGGTCTGTCCCGAGGTGCACGAGAGCCTGGTCTCTGGTGCGGCCGGTGCCGAAGGCGAGGGCGGAGAAGCCGCGCAGGACGAAGCTGGCGAGGGCGATGAGCCCAAGCGGCCCAATCCGTTCGCGGCGCTCGAAAGTCTCAAGCGCGGTGAGCCGGGCGACAAGAAGCACTGAACAGTTGCATGGGAGCGCGATGCGGGCGCATTGGCCATTCGGCCAATGGCGGACACCGGATCGGGCTGTGTTAGAATTCGGAAAATTTTTAGGAGTTAGTCATGGCAGTTCAACAAAATAAGAAGTCGCCGTCGAAGCGCGGTATGCACCGTTCGCACGATTTCCTGACGGCAGCGCCGCTGGCCGTGGAACCGAGCACGGGCGAAGTGCATCTGCGTCACCACGTTAGCCCGAACGGCTACTATCGCGGCAAGAAAGTCGTCAAGACGAAGAACGACTAATCGTTTCACTGCGTTGCGCCCTTTGGCGTTTCGCGTGGCGATCGGCTCGCTTGACATTTTCCTGGTTCGGCAAAAAGGCGGCATTCAACTGCCGCTTTTTTGTGCCTGAAATTCGTCGCACTCCATGACAGTAAAGCTCACGATAGATTGCATGGGAGGCGACCACGGCCCGTCCGTGACCGTTCCCGCTGCCGTCAACTTCGTTCGTTCGCATCCCGACGCGCAGCTGCTGCTCGTCGGCATTGAAAGTGCGATTCGTGCGCAGCTGAAAAAGTTGAAGGCTCAGGACCTTCCGGCGCTGACCGTCGTGCCTGCTTCCGAGATCGTCGCGATGGACGATCCGGTCGAGGTGGCGCTGCGCAAGAAAAAAGATTCGTCCATGCGCGTGGCGCTGAACCGCGTCAAGGAAGGCGAGGCGCAAGCCTGCATTTCCGCCGGCAATACCGGCGCGCTGATGGCGGTCTCGCGTTATGTGCTGAAGACGCTGGCGGGCATCGAACGCCCGGCCATCGCGTTCGCACTGCCCAATCCCAATGGCTACACGATGATGCTCGACCTGGGCGCCAACGTCGACTGCGAGCCGCAGCATCTGCTGCAGTTCGCCGAGATGGGGCACGCGCTCGTGTCGGCGCTCGAAAGTAAGGAGCGGCCCACCATCGGGCTGCTCAACATCGGCGAAGAAGTCATCAAGGGCAACGACACCATCAAACGTGCCGGCGAAATGCTGCGCGCGAGTACACTTAATTTTCACGGCAACGTCGAAGGCAACGATATCTTCAAAGGCACGGTCGACGTCATCGTCTGCGACGGTTTTGTCGGCAACGTCGCGCTGAAGACGTCGGAAGGTCTCGCGCAGATGCTGACCAACATCATCAAGGAAGAGTTCGGACGTTCGTGGCTCACCAAAGTGATGGCGGTGCTCGCGATGCCGGTATTGATGCGTTTCAAGAAACGCGTCGATCATCGGCAATACAACGGCGCGGCGTTGCTCGGCCTGCGCGGACTGGTGATCAAAAGCCACGGTTCCGCCGATGCCTACGGGTTTGAGTGGGCTATCAAACGCGGGTATGATGCCGTCAAAAACGGCGTGCTGGAGCGCCTTGCGCGAGCGATGGAAGAGAACGCGGGTTCTCTCGAACAGGCGGCGCGCGACGCAAGCGGTGCGGGTCACGCAAGCCCGATCGCCGGCCAGCCTGCCGAGCCCTACGCTGCGCAATCCTCGAAGGCATAATGGCTCAATCCACAATCTATTCTCGCGTGCTGGGTACCGGCAGCTATCTGCCGCCCAACCGCGTCACCAATCAGGATCTGGCTGAACGTCTCGCCAGCCAGGGCGTCGAGACGAGCGACGAATGGATCGTCGCCCGCACGGGTATCCATGCGCGCCACTTCGCCGAACCTGATGTCACGACCAGCGATCTCGCATTGATCGCGTCGCAGCGCGCGATCGAAGCGGCCGACATCGATCCGCAATCCATCGATCTGATCATCGTCGCCACCTCCACGCCGGACTTCGTGTTTCCGAGCACGGCGTGCCTGTTGCAGAACAAGCTCGGCATCAAGAACCACGGCGCCGCGTTTGACGTGCAGGCCGTCTGTTCCGGCTTCGCGTACGCGGTGGCGACGGCGGACAGCTTCATTCGCAGCGGCCAGCATCGCACGGCGCTCGTGATCGGTGCGGAAACCTTCTCGCGCATTCTCGACTTCAACGACCGCACCACCTGCGTGCTGTTCGGCGATGGCGCTGGCGCCGTGATCCTGCAGGCGTCCGAAGAGCCGGGCGTGCTCGCGAGCGCATTGCACGCGGACGGCAGCCATTCGAACATTCTCTGCACGCCGGGTAACGTGAACGGTGGCGTGGTCGCCGGCAGCGCGTTCCTGCACATGGACGGGCAGGCGGTGTTCAAGCTCGCCGTCAACGTGCTCGAAAAAGTCGCGGTCGAGGCGCTCGAGAAAGCCAATCTGACAGCCGAGCAGATCGACTGGCTGATTCCGCATCAGGCCAATATCCGCATCATGCAAAGCACTTGCCGCAAGCTCGGCTTGCCGCAGGAACGCATGGTCGTCACGGTGGGCGAGCACGGCAATACATCGGCTGCGTCCATTCCGCTCGCATTTGACGTCGCGGTGCGCGACGGCCGCATCAAGCGCGGCCAGAATGTGCTGATCGAAGGCGTCGGCGGCGGTTTCACCTGGGGCGCGTCGGTTATCCGCTTCTGATAGCGGCCGCGACGAGCGCTGCGTGCGGCGCCCGCGTGCCGGCGTGAGGTCGACGCCGCGCGCCACCCACATCTGACTAAATCGATTTTGGGGACGTTATGAAATTTGCGTTCGTTTTTCCTGGGCAGGGTTCGCAGTCGGTCGGCATGCTCAACGCATTCGCCGATCACGCGATCGTGCGCGAAACGGTTCAGGAAGCGTCCGACGCGCTCAATCAGGACCTTGGCAAGCTGATCGCCGAAGGCCCCGTCGAAGATCTGAATCTCACCACCAACACCCAGCCGGTCATGCTGACCGCGGCCTACGCGATCTATCGTGCATGGCAGCAGGCAGGCGGTCCGGCGCCGGCGATCGTCGCAGGCCATAGCCTCGGCGAATACACCGCACTGGTTGCCGCCGGCGCGATCGCGTTTCGCGATGCCGTGCCGCTCGTGCGTTTTCGCGCGCAAGCGATGCAAACCGCGGTGCCGGTCGGCGAAGGCGGCATGGCCGCGATTCTCGGCCTCGACGACGACACGGTGTGCGCAGTGTGCGCGGAAGCGTCGGTGGCGGGTGTCGTCGAAGCGGTGAATTTCAATGCGCCTGCGCAAGTGGTGATCGCCGGCCATAAGGCTGCGGTCGAAAAGGCCTGTGAGGTGGCGAAGGCGAAGGGCGCGAAGCGCGCGTTGCCGCTGCCGGTGTCGGCGCCGTTCCACTCGTCGCTGCTCAAGCCGGCGTCGGACCAGTTGCGCGAGTATTTGGCGAGCGTCGACGTGCAGGTGCCGGCCATTCCGGTCATCAACAACGTCGATGTCGCCGTGGTCAACGAACCGGCCGCGATCAAGGATGCGCTAGTGCGCCAGGCAGCCGGCGCAGTGCGCTGGGTGGAGAGCGTTCAGGCAATGGGCGCACAGGGCGTCACGCACGTGATCGAGTGCGGTCCGGGCAAGGTCCTTGCGGGTTTGACAAGGCGTATCGACGGCAATCTGGTCGGCGCGTCGGTGTGCGATCCGGCGTCGCTCGAAGAAACGCTGAAGCTCGTGACGGCAGGCTGACGGCCGCGTCGCATCGTAAGCGCCGGAAGAGCGGCGCTTGAGCGCCGCCGCATCATGTATCGACACAATGCATCGGCATCAGGAATCAATCAGCCCTTAGACGGGCATCCGGACTGACAGATGGAAAAGACTCTCGACAAGCAGATCGCAATCGTGACGGGTGCCTCGCGCGGCATCGGCCGTGCGATCGCCATGGAACTGGCGCGCCAGGGCGCGACGGTGATCGGCACGGCGACCAGCGAAAGCGGCGCCACGGCGATCACCGAAGCGTTTAATGCGGCTGGCGTGAACGGTCGCGGCGCTGTGCTCGACGTGAACGACGCGGCCGCGGCGCAGGCGCTGATCGATGACACGGTGAAGGAATTCGGCGCGCTGCACGTGCTGGTGAACAATGCCGGTATCACGCAGGATCAGCTCGCCATGCGTATGAAAGACGACGACTGGGACGCGGTGATCGACACCAACCTGAAGTCGGTGTTCCGTCTGTCGCGCGCGGTGCTGCGTCCGATGATGAAGGCCAAGGGCGGCCGCATTATCAACATCACTTCCGTGGTCGGCTCGTCCGGCAACCCTGGGCAGATCAACTACGCCGCCGCTAAAGCGGGCGTCGCGGGCATGACCCGTTCGCTCGCACGCGAGATCGGCAGCCGCAACATCACCGTGAATTGCGTCGCGCCGGGCTTCATCGATACCGACATGACCAAGAGTCTGCCGGAAGAGCAGCAGACCGCGCTGAAAACGCAGATTCCGCTGGGCCGTCTCGGCAGCCCGGAAGATATCGCGCATGCCGTCGCGTTCCTCGCGTCGCCGCAAGCGGGCTATATCACCGGCACGACGCTGCACGTGAACGGCGGAATGTACATGTAGTGGCCAAATTCGGTTACTATCCGCGCCTTGACGCGTTTGCAAAAGCGTAAGGCGCATGCCTTGACAGGAACCCGATGCGCTGCTTTTTGCCGGGTCAAACCTGATAAAATGCGCGCACCTGTATTTTTGAACTTCTTTTCCCTTGGAGGGGTAATGGACAATATCGAACAGCGCGTCAAGAAAATCGTCGCAGAACAACTGGGCGTTGCGGAAGCTGAAATCAAGAACGACGCTTCGTTCGTGAACGACCTCGGCGCCGACTCGCTCGACACCGTTGAGCTCGTGATGGCCCTCGAAGACGAATTCGGCATGGAGATTCCGGATGAAGAAGCCGAGAAGATCACCACCGTTCAGCAAGCGATCGACTACGCTCGCGCGAACGTCAAGGCCTAAAGTCATTCGCGCCTGCGTTTCTGCGTTGGCGGCGTATGACGCCCTGCCGTGTCGGTTGCCGACGCCAGCGGGGCTGGCGCTATTTGCCGTGCAGAGGCCAGCGATGCTGACAGCGCAATTTTTCGCGCGATTGCCGACTTAACAGCCACAGGGCACACAGGGCAGATTCCTGTGGCCGCTGTGGCTTTTGCTTTTGTCATCTATGAAAAAGGGGTTACCGTGAGCCGCCGTCGTGTTGTTGTTACAGGCCTGGGGCTGATTTCGCCTGTTGGCAATAATGTTGCCGACGGCTGGGCCAATCTGGTCGCCGGCAAGTCGGGTATTGCCAATATCACGAAGTTCGATGCGTCGAACTTTTCGACTCGTTTCGCCGGCGAGGTGAAGGGCTTCAATATCGAGGACTACATTCCCGGTAAGGAAGCGCGCCATATGGATACGTTCATCCATTACGGCGTGGCTGCGGGCATCCAGGCGATGCAGGACAGCGGCCTCGAAGTCACCGAAGAGAATTCGGAGCGTATCGGTGTGGTGGTCGGCTCGGGCATCGGCGGTCTGCCGATGATCGAAGTGACGCAAACCGAACTGCTCAATCGTGGTCCGCGCCGTATTTCGCCGTTCTTCGTGCCGGCGTCGATCATCAACATGATCTCCGGCCATCTGTCGATCAAGTTCGGCATCAAGGGTCCGAATCTCGCTATCGTCACTGCATGTACCACCGGTCTGCATTGCATCGGCGAGGCTTCGCGCCTGATCGAATACGGCGACGCCGACGTGATGATCGCGGGCGGTGCGGAATCGACCGTGTCGCCGCTCGGTGTCGGCGGCTTCGCGGCGGCGCGTGCGCTGTCTCAACGCAACGACGATCCGGCCACCGCGAGCCGTCCGTGGGACAAAGACCGCGATGGTTTCGTGCTGGGCGAGGGTGCCGGCGTGATGGTGCTCGAAGAGTACGAACACGCGAAGGCGCGTGGTGCGAAGATTTATGCCGAAGTCAGCGGCTATGGGATGAGCGGCGACGCCTATCACATGACTGCGCCGCTGGAAGACGGCGACGGCGCACGCCGCTGCATGCTGGCCGCGTTGAAGAACGCGGGCATCAACGCCGATCAGGTGAATTACCTGAACGCGCACGGCACGTCTACGCCGCTCGGCGATCTGGCTGAAACCACCGGCATCAAGCGCGCATTCGGCGACCATGCCAAAGACATGGTCGTGAACTCGACCAAGTCGATGACGGGTCACCTGTTGGGTGGCGCGGGCGGTCTGGAGTCGGTGTTTACCGTGCTGGCCGTGCATCATCAGGTGTCGCCGCCGACTATCAACATCTTCAATCAGGATCCGGCCTGCGATCTCGATTACTGCGCGAACACCGCGCGGGAGATGAAGATCGACGTCGCGCTGAAGAATTCGTTCGGGTTCGGCGGCACGAACGGCACGCTGGTCTTCAAGCGCGCCTGATTGTCTGAACGGGTGACGCGCCACTCGACGACGCCGGCCTGGCCGGCGCTCCCCCTTGCATCGGCAACGCCCGCAGGAGCGACGCAGCGGATTGCGCTGCGTCGCTCCTTGTCCATTTGCCTGGCATTGGCAATCTTCGTGCTGGTTGCAACGTCGGCCGTCTACACCAGCGTCGCCTCGCATCTGGCCGCGTTGCAGGCCGTTCCATTGACGCTTGCGGTGGGGGCGTTGCTCACGCTTTGTGCGATCAGGCATGCGCGTGCGCAGCCAGTCGCGCTGCGGATCGCTCCGGACGCGTTATCGGTCTGGGGCCGCTCAGGCACGCTGCTGGCGCATGGACGGATCGCTGGCTGTTCGCAGTGGAGCGGCCGATTGCTGGTCCTCACGCTCAAGCCGGAAGAAGGGCGGACGAGCACCCTGCTGCTTGCTGCCGACTCGCTTCCGGCGCCCGTTTTCCGTGAATTGTCGGTGTTGGGCCGACGCGCCGCTGGCGCCTGACTGTAACGACTGTAACCGCTGTTACCGGAGTAACGTGCCCTCATGACGGGAACGCTACAATGGTGCCCCGCCATGCGCCCTATAGTTAACGGATTTATCAGGTGAGCGAAAAAGAAATTGATCAGGTGCTGGTCGAGCGCGTCCAGAAGGGCGACAAGGCCGCGTTCGAGCTTCTGGTCTCCAAATACCACCGCAAGATTCTCCGGCTGATCTCACGCCTCGTGCGAGACCCCGCCGAAGTGGAAGATGTCGCGCAGGACGCCTTCATCAAGGCGTACCGGGCATTGCCACAGTTTCGCGGGGAATCGGCTTTCTATACGTGGTTGTACCGGATTGCGGTCAACACGGCAAAGAACTACCTTGCCACCCAAGGACGGCGGGCACCCACTTCGACCGAAGCAGATGCTGAAGAAGCTGAAACTTTCTCGGACGCCGACCAACTAAGGGATATCAACACGCCTGAGTCGATGTTGATGAGCAAGCAGATCGCTGAGACGGTCAATGCTGCGATGGCGGTTTTACCGGAAGAGTTGCGCACCGCCATTACTCTTCGTGAAATTGAGGGTTTGAGCTACGAGGAAATCGCTGAGATGATGGGTTGCCCGATCGGCACCGTCAGATCACGAATTTTCCGCGCTCGCGAAGCCATTGCGGCAAAATTGCGTCCGTTGCTTGACACACCTGAAGGCAAGCGCTGGTAATTCCCAGCCGGCCGATCGGGGCACGGCTGCAATATCTGGATTAGTGGTGTCACTACGGGGTATTTGTAAGATGGGGAGCATCATGGGGTCAGTCTCGATGCAATCGCAAGCCAGTTCGCGCGGCGAGCGTCTGTCCGCCTTTGTCGACGGTGAGTTGTTCGGCGAAGAGCATCTGAATCTGGACAAATTTGTTTCCGGGCTGGACGGTGAAGACCGTGCGGCCTGGTCGAGCTATCACCTGATCGGCGACGCGCTGCGTTCAGACGATCTGGCGCTCAGCCCAGCAACCAGCAGCGCGTTCCTGAACGGTTTCGCCGCGCGCTTCGACAACGAGCCGCACGTGCTTGCGCCTGCTGCCATGCAGGTCGCGCGTCGTCTGCTGGCGCTGCGCCGCCGTGTCGTGCCGGCTTTTGCGGTGGCGGCCGCAGCCGCTACGCTGACGTGGATCGTCGTGCCGCAACTGCAGGGCGCCCCGGGCTCGCAACTCGCGTCGGTCCATGGCGATGCGGTGCAACGCGTGGCGATGGTGCCAGTGCCCGCGGCGGCTCAGCCGATCGCGCAGGACGCGAACATCATCCGTGACGCAAGTCTCGATCAATATCTGGAAGCTCACCAGCAGTTCGGGCAACAACCGGTCATGACGGGCTCGATGCCGGTGATTCGCGCTGCCTCAGTCTCTACGCAAGGCCAATAGTTTGATGCAGACTCTGCGGTTGAATAAAACGACTATCTGGGGGCGGCTGCCGGCATTTCTGTTCTGCGCAGCCGTATTGTTGTCCGCCACGCCGCGGGTCTTTGCACAAACCGCCGATCCGCTCGTCGTCCGTCGCACGGCCGCCGATCTGCTCGATCGCATCCATCAGGCCGCTCAGCAACAGAACTACGAAGGCGCGTTCGTCTATCAGCGCGGCAATTTCGTGCAGACGTCGCGTATCGCGCATTACTCGACCCATTCCGACGGCGAATTCGAGCAGCTCGAAAGTCTCGACGGCAAGCCGCGCAAAATGCTGCGCCATAACGACGACCTCTACACGTTTGTGCCGGAGCGGCGTCTGCTGGTGGTGGAGAAGCGTCAGAACAAAGACTCGTTCCCGGCATTGCTTGCGGTGAGCGGCGAACAGGTTCTGTCCGTCTATGAGCCGAAGCTGCTCGGAGACGACCGCGTTGCGGGCGTCGACAGCCAGGTGATCGAGCTCGATCCGAAAGACGCATATCGCTTTGCCTACAAGCTGTGGGCCGACAAGAAGACGGGCCTGCTGCTGCGCGCGCAGACGCTCGACCCGAACGGCCAGGTGCTCGAGCAACTGTCGTTTTCGCAGATTCGCATCGGCGTACCGGTCGACAAGGCCGGCATCGTCAACGGCATTCGTAACACGGCGGGGTGGACCGTGGTGCGTCCGCCAGTCGAACCAGTCGACATGGCCGCGCAAGGCTGGCAGATCGCGCCGAGCGTGCCGGGCTTCCGGATGATCCGTCAGTTGCGCCGTCCTATGGCTGCGCGCGAAGCGGGTCAGCCGACCATTCCGGTGGACCAGGCCGTATTCTCCGACGGCCTTGCGGCCATTTCGGTGTTCATCGAGCCGGTCGAGAACAACACGCGCAAGGAAGGCTCCGGCAACAGCGGCGCCACGCACGTGCTGGTCAAGCGCCGGGGTGAGTTCTGGATTACTCTGCTTGGTGAAGTACCCCAGACCACGTTGCAGCAATTCGCCGCTGCCATAGAATACAAATCTCCGAAGTAACCCTCCGAATCCTGAATCCCTCGGCTTGCTACGATATGACGACTTTCTCGGTGCGCAAATTCCTCGCGGCCGCGGTGGTAGCGGCGTGTTTGCCGCTCGTACCGCAAACGGCGTCGGCGGTTCCGGCCGCTAATCTGCCCGACTTCACTGATCTGGTCGACAAGGTGGGCCCGGCGGTCGTCAACATCCGCACGACCACGCGCGTGTCGAGCAGCGGTCCCCGCAGCGGCCTGCCCCCGGGCATGGACGACGGTGATATGTCGGAATTTTTCCGCCGTTTCTTCGGCATTCCGATGCCGCAGTCGCCGCAATCGCCGCAATCGCCCGGTTCGCCGCGTGGCGGCGACAACGGCAGTGGCAGTGGCGGAAGCCAGGACACGCCGGATAGCAATGATCCGGAACAGAATAGCGGGGTCGGCTCGGGCTTCATCCTGTCGGCCGACGGCTATGTCATGACCAATGCGCACGTCATCGACGACGCGGACACGATCTACGTCACGCTGACGGACAAACGCGAATTCAAGGCGAAGCTGATCGGTGTCGACGATCGTACCGACGTTGCCGTCGTGAAGATCAGCGCCGCCAATCTGCCGACCATTACGATCGGCGATTCGAACAAGGTGCGTGTGGGCGAGTGGGTGGTCGCGATCGGCTCACCGTTCGGTCTCGAGAATACGGTGACGGCCGGCATTGTCAGCGCGAAGGGGCGCGACACGGGCGACTATCTGCCGTTCATCCAGACCGACGTGGCCGTCAATCCCGGCAACTCGGGCGGTCCGCTGATCAACATGCAAGGCGAAGTGATCGGCATCAACTCGCAGATCTATAGCCGCACCGGCGGCTTCATGGGCATCTCGTTCGCGATTCCGATCGACGAGGCGATGCGCGTGGCCGATCAGCTGAAGAGTTCCGGCAAGGTAGTGCGCGGCCGTATCGCGGTGGCGATCGGTGAAGTCACCAAAGACGTCGCCGATTCGCTCGGTCTGCCCAAGGCGCAGGGTGCGCTGGTCAGCAGCGTCGAGCCGGGCGGCCCGGCGGATAAGGCCGGCGTGCAGCCGGGCGACATCATCCTGAAGTTCAACGGCCATTCGGTCGACACGGCAACGGACCTGCCGCGTATGGTCGGCGATACGAAGCCGGGCACCAGGTCAACAATCACGATCTGGCGCAAGGGTCAAACACGCGATTTGCCGGTCACGATTGCCGAGATGCAGCCAGACAAAACCACGAAGGCGGATCAGAAGAAGCCGCAGCCGCCGAAGCAGCGCGCGACGAACGCGCTGGGTCTGGCCGTCAGCGATATCCCGGCTGATCAGCTGAAGGCGCTGAAGCTGCAGAATGGCGTGCAGATCGACGCAGTGGACGGCCCGGCGACCCGTGTTGGCCTGCAGAAAGGCGACATCGTTCTGCGGGTGGGCGATACGGACATTACGAGCGCGAAGCAGTTCGACGAACTGAGTGCACATCTCGATCCGACGAAGATGGTCGCGCTGCTGGTTCGTCGTGGCGATAACACGCAGTTCGTGCCCATCCGTCCGCGCAGCACGCAGAAATGATGACCCAGGCGGCGCCGCTCACGCTCTACGGGCGGGCGTGGTGCCACCTTTGCGACGATATGCGCGCCGCGCTCGAGCCATTGCTGGCCGAATTCGGCGCGCAGGTCGAGGTGGTGGACGTCGATAGCGATCCGGTGCTGGAAGCCCGTTACAACGAACGGGTGCCGGTTCTGGTCTGCGACGGCGTCGAGTTGTGTCACTATCACGTCGATGCAGCGCGGGTTCGCGCCGCACTGGCCGTGCGCGTCGTAACGCCCCGCTGAAGTTGCTCCCGAGTTCTCAAGCGATGTGCCGACCCGCATCGTTCTCATCAGATTTCACGCTTCTCCCGAGCCGTCTTTTCCCCCGGGCTTCGCAAGCTGCGCCGGGCGATAGCCTTTTCGGCTAAAATAGATAGGTTTTTCACCTACTTACAAGGCGTGCTCCGCTATTGTCCGAGCGCGCCTTTTTCGCTTGATCGGCACTGAATGGATCATATTCGTAACTTCTCGATCATTGCGCACATCGACCATGGCAAGTCGACGCTCGCCGATCGCATCATCCAGATCTGCGGCGGCCTATCCGACCGCGAGATGGAATCCCAGGTGCTCGACTCGATGGATCTCGAGCGCGAGCGCGGCATCACCATCAAGGCACAAACCGCCGCACTGACGTATCGCGCCCGCGACGGGCAAGTCTACAACCTGAACATGATCGACACGCCGGGCCACGTCGACTTCTCGTACGAAGTCAGCCGCTCGCTGTCCGCATGCGAAGGCGCGCTGCTGGTCGTCGACGCGAGCCAGGGGGTAGAGGCGCAAACCGTCGCCAACTGCTACACGGCGATCGAACTCGGCGTCGACGTGATTCCGGTGCTCAACAAGATCGACCTGCCGGCGGCCAACCCCGAAAGCGCGATCGCTGAAATCGAAGACGTGATCGGCATCGACGCCACCGACGCGACGCGTTGCAGCGCGAAGACCGGCCTCGGCGTCGAAGACGTGCTCGAAGCGCTGGTCGCGAAAGTGCCGCCGCCGAAGGGCGATCCGGAAGCGCCGCTGCAGGCGCTGATCATCGACTCGTGGTTCGACAACTACGTCGGCGTCGTGATGCTGGTGCGTATCGTCAACGGCACGCTGCGTCCGAAAGACAAGATCCGCATGATGGCGACCGGCGCGCAATATCCGGTCGAGCACATCGGCGTGTTCACGCCGAAGTCGAAGAATCTCGAATCGTTGTCGGCGGGGCAGGTGGGCTTCATCATCGCCGGCATCAAGGAGCTGGCCGCCGCGAAGGTGGGCGACACGGTCACGCTGGTGAACCGTCCGGCTCCCGAACCACTGCCCGGCTTCAAGGAAGTGAAGCCGCAGGTGTTCGCCGGCCTCTACCCGGTCGAAGCGAACCAGTACGACGCGCTGCGCGACTCGCTCGAAAAGCTGAAGCTCAACGACGCGTCGCTGCAGTACGAGCCGGAAGTGTCGCAGGCGCTCGGTTTCGGTTTCCGTTGCGGCTTCCTGGGCTTGCTGCACATGGAAATCGTGCAGGAGCGTCTCGAGCGCGAGTTCGACATGGACCTGATCACCACGGCACCGACCGTGGTGTACGAAGTGCTGCAACGCGACGGCACGATCATCATGGTCGAGAATCCGGCCAAGATGCCGGAGCCGTCGAAAATCGAAGAAGTGCGCGAGCCGATCGTCACCGTGAATCTGTACATGCCGCAAGACTATGTCGGCTCGGTGATCACGCTGTGCACGCAAAAGCGCGGCACGCAGATCAACATGCAGTATCACGGCCGCCAGGTGCAGTTGACGTACGAAATCCCGATGGGCGAAGTCGTGCTCGATTTCTTCGATCGTCTGAAGTCGATCTCGCGCGGCTATGCGTCGATGGATTACGAGTTCAAGGAATACCGCGCGTCCGACGTCGTGAAGGTCGACATGCTGATCAACGGCGACAAGGTGGATGCGTTGTCGGTCATCGTGCACCGTTCGCAAAGCCAGTATCGCGGCCGCGAAGTGGCGGCAAAAATGCGCGAGCTGATTCCGCGCCAGATGTATGACGTGGCGATCCAGGCGACGATCGGCTCGAACATCATCGCGCGTGAAAACATTAAAGCGTTGCGTAAGAACGTGCTGGCAAAATGCTACGGCGGTGACATTTCGCGCAAGAAGAAGCTGCTCGAAAAGCAGAAGGCAGGCAAGAAGCGAATGAAGCAGGTGGGCTCGGTCGAGATTCCGCAAGAGGCTTTCCTCGCGATCCTGCGTGTCGAAGACAAATAAGTTGAATAACGGAACGCTATGAATTTTGCGCTGATTCTTTTTGTGCTCGTCATTTTGACGGGCGTCGCATGGGTCGCGGACAAACTGGTTTTTCTGCCGAAACGGCGCCGCGCGGCGCAAGCCGCGGTCGCTGAGTTCGACAGTCAGCAAGCACGCATCGGCGAGCGTTTCGCCGATGAAAACGCAGCGCAAACACGTGCGCGTCTGCGTGATGACAAGCTGCGTCAGCCGTGGTGGCTCGAGTATTCGGCGAGCTTCTTTCCGGTGATTCTGGTGGTGTTCGTCGTGCGCTCGTTCGTAGTCGAGCCATTCAAGATTCCGTCTGGCTCGATGGTGCCGACGCTGCTGGTGGGCGACTTCATCCTCGTCAATAAATTCGAATACGGCATCCGTCTGCCGATCATCAATACGCAGGTCACCCAGGGCAGTCCGCTCACGCGTGGCGACGTGGTGGTGTTCCGTTATCCGAAAGACGAATCGGTCGACTACATCAAACGCGTGATTGGTTTGCCGGGCGACGTGGTCGAGTATCAGGACAAGAAGCTCACGGTTAACGGCAAGCCGGTGCCCGAAACGCCGCTGCCCGATTATCTCGACGAAGAGCGCCTCGGTTACGCGAAGCAATTCGAAGAAGATCTCGACGGCCGCAAGAACGCGGTGCTGAACAATCCGGCCGTGCCGCCGTTCATTGTGGGTGCCGAAGATTTTCCTTATCGCGACAACTGCACGTACAACGCACGCGGCGTCATTTGCAAAGTGCCGCCGGGCAATTACTTCATGATGGGCGACAATCGCGATAACAGTGCGGACAGCCGTTATTGGGGTTTTGTGCCGAACCAGAATATCGTCGGCCGCGCATTTTTTATCTGGATGAACTTCAGCGATTTGAAACGCATCGGCCCATTCCACTGAGTTCTTTTGCGTCGATCGCACGACACGCCGCGCTGATGACCGGCATATCGGTCACATCACTCGCGGCGTGTTATCACGCTACTTTAAGAACCCGCGGTAACGTCACTTCACCACGCTTTTTCCGCTGGCCACCCCGCGTTTTCGCCGGGTCAGGCACCCGCGCTATACTCTGCCCATGCCCCTATCTCCGTTGGAAAGCCGACTGCGCTACGAATTTCGCAATGCGGAATTGCTGCGCCAGGCTTTAACGCACCGTAGTCATAGTTCCACGCATAACGAACGGCTCGAGTTTCTCGGCGACTCCGTTCTGAATTGCGCGGTGGCTGCGCTTTTGTTCCAACGTTTCGGCAAACTGGACGAGGGCGATCTGTCGCGCGTTCGCGCCAATCTGGTGAAGCAGCAGTCGCTTTACGAAATCGCCCAGGCGCTCAATATTTCAGAAGGCTTGCGGCTCGGCGAAGGCGAGCTGCGCAGCGGCGGCTTCCGGCGGCCGTCGATTCTCGCCGACACGCTGGAAGCGGTGCTGGGCGCGGTGTTTCTCGACGGCGGCTTCGACGCCGCGCAGACGGTCATCAAGCGCCTCTACGTGCCGATTCTCGATCACATCGACCCGCGCACGCTCGGCAAAGACGCAAAGACGTTGCTGCAGGAGTATCTGCAGGGCCACAAGATCGCGCTGCCGACCTACACGGTCGTCGCCACGCATGGTGCGGCGCACAATCAGCAATTCGAAGTCGAATGCACGGTACCGAAGTTGGACGTGAAAGTGTCCGGCTCAGGCGCGAGCCGCCGTGCGGCGGAGCAGGCGGCCGCCAAGAAGGCGCTGGACGAAGTGATGGCGGCGGCGCCCGCCGTCGTCGCCAAGCCCAAGCGTTCGAAGGGCGCGCGTGCAGCAAAAAACGCCGAGCCGGAGATCGTGCCGGGCGTGACGGGTGTCCAGGCTGCGCTGGATTTGCGCAGCCCGGAGCGTAAGGGCGAACGCGGCGCAGCGCGGGGCGAGCCGCGCGTGGCTGCCGCTGCGGAATCCGCCGTCGAAAAGCCCGCTGCCGAACGATCCATACTGACTGCCACCGGCGCGCCGCTCGCCGTTATTCGTGCCGCGCATGTCGAATACAGCGGGCAGGACAAAGTCGAGCGCGCCGAGAAGGCCGAGAAATCGGACAAGGCGAGCACGCACCCGAACGAGAAAACCGCCGACAAGCCGGCCGACGGCAAAGCCGACACCGTCTCCGCTCGCCACGCAGACCGGCAGCGCGGTCGCGAAGCCACACCCGGTACTGCCCCCGTATCCGTGCCAGCGGCGCAGCCGGCACCCACCGAACACGAACCCGGCGTAGCCGACGCGGTGCAAACGCGCGTCGCCGACGCGGGCCATTGATTGCCCTCGGCGCGCCATTTCCGCGTGCCGCTCTGAACTTGCCGTAGCCTGAATATGAACGCTCCCACTCCCACTGGTTTTCGCTGCGGCATGGTCGCGATCGTCGGCCGCCCTAACGTCGGCAAGTCCACGCTGATGAACGCGCTGGTCGGCCAGAAAGTCAGTATCACGTCGCGCAAGGCGCAGACCACGCGCCATCGCATCACCGGCATTCACACGCTCGAAGACGCGCAGTACATCTTCGTCGATACGCCGGGTTTTCAGACCAAGCACAGCGGCGCGCTGAACCGCTCGCTCAATCGCGCGGTCACCTCCACGCTGACCTCCGTCGACGCGATTCTGTTCGTGATCGAAGCCGGCCGCTTCGGCGCGGATGACCAGAAGGTGCTCGATCTGATCCCGCCGTCGGTGCCGACGCTGCTGATCGCGAACAAGCTCGACCGCGTCTCGGATAAAGACTCGCTGTACCCGTTCATGCAGCAGGTCAGCGCATTGCGCCAGTTCAACGAGATCGTACCGCTGTCGGCCAAGCATCCCGACGACATCAAGCGCTTGATGGCGACCGTCAAGCCGTTCCTGCCGGAAGGCGCGCCGATCTACGGCGAAGACGACCTGACCGATCGCAGCGAGCGTTTTCTCGCCGCGGAAATCCTGCGCGAAAAAGTGTTCCGCTGGACCGGCGACGAACTGCCGTACACGAGTACCGTGCTGATCGACAAGTTCGAAACCGAAGGCCGCCTGCGCCGTATTTTCGCGACCATCATGGTCGACCGTGACATGCACAAGGCGATGATCATCGGCCAGAAGGGCGCCAAGCTGAAGCAGATCAGCACCGAAGCGCGTCTCGACATGGAAAAGCTGTTCGACGGACCGGTCTATCTGGAAACCTTCATCAAGGTGAAGAGCGGCTGGGCCGACAACGAAGCCGGACTTCGTGCGTATGGGTACGAATGACGCGTGGATGACGCTGAATTCCGACGCAGCGCCGGACGAGCCGCAACCGGCCGCGCCGGCGCGCGAGCCGTCGAAACCGGCGCGTAGTAGCGCCAAAAAATCTTCCAGCAAAAGCGCCGAGGGCGCCGAAGGCGAGCCGCGCAAAGCGCCGACCCGCGCGCCGCGCACCTCCGCTTCCCAATACCGGATCGCGGAGCAGCCCGCTTTCGTTCTCCATAGTTATCCGTATCGCGAGACCAGTCTGATCATCGACGTGCTGTCGCGCGACCACGGCCGGCTCGCGCTCGTCGCGAAGGGCGCAAAGCGTCCGCATTCCGCGCTGCGCGGCGTGTTGCAGACTTTCCAGCCGCTCGCGCTGTCGTGGTCGGGCAAATCCGAAGTGCGCACGCTGACCGGTGCCGAATGGGTTGGCGGCATGCTGCCGTTGACCGGCGACGCGTTGCTCTGCGGTTTCTACGTCAACGAACTGCTGGTCAAATTCTGCGCGCGCGAGGACCCGCATCCCCAACTGTTCCATCACTACGTCGTCACGATGACGCGTCTCGCGCACGACGAGCCGCCCGTGCAGGTGCTGCGCTCGTTCGAACGCGTGCTGCTGCGCGAGACCGGTTACGCGATGTCGCTCGATCGTACCGTCGCGCGTAAAGCCGTGCTGCCCGAGGGGCGCTATGTGTTCGATCCGGAACGCGGCGTGCGCGAAGCGTCCGACGACTGGCCCGCGCAATGGCCGGTCGTCGCCGGACAGACCTTGCTCGATATGGAACAGGACGATTACCATCGAGCGCAGACCGTGGCGCAAAGCAAAACGCTGATGCGCTTCCTGCTCAACACTTACCTTGGCGGCACGCCGCTCGCGACGCGCCAGATCCTGATCGACTTGCAGAACTTATGAGCTTCTTTCTTACGTCGCCGACTGTCATTGACCTGGGCGTGAACATCGATCACGTCGCCACGCTGCGCAATGCGCGCGGCACGTCCTACCCCGATCCGATCCGCGCGGCGCTGATGGCCGAGGAGGCCGGCGCGGATGTGATCACGCTGCATCTGCGCGAAGACCGCCGGCATATCGTCGACGCCGACGTGCGTAAGCTGCGTCCGCTGCTGAAGACACGGATGAATCTCGAATGCGCGGTCACGCAGGAGATGCTCGACATTGCCTGCGAAGTGCAGCCGCATGACGTGTGCCTCGTGCCGGAAAAGCGCGCGGAACTGACGACCGAAGGCGGCCTCGACGTCGCCGGCCAGTTCGAAGCGGTGCGTGCCGCCTGCAAACAACTCGCTGACGCGAACTCACGCGTATCGCTCTTCATCGATCCCGACGAAACGCAGATGCGCGCCGCGCATGAAGCGGGCGCGCCGGTGATCGAACTGCATACGGGCCGTTACGCGGAAGCGCACGACCCCGCCGAACAGCAGCGCGAATACGAGCGCGTGGTGCGTGCGGTCGAAATCGGCATGACGCTCGGCATCAAGGTCAACGCGGGCCACGGCTTGCACTACACCAACGTGCAGCAGATCGCGGCGATCGACGGAATCGTCGAACTGAACATCGGCCATGCGATCGTCGCGCACGCGATCTTCGCCGGCTGGGACAACGCGGTGCGCGAGATGAAGGCGATCATGGTTGCCGCGCGTCTCGGCGCGCGCGGCTGATGCGGCCCGGGGCGGACTCGCACATGGCGATCTATGGCATCGGCACCGACATCGTTCAGGTCAGCCGCATAGCCGCGGTGATGACGCGCACCGGCGGCCGTTTCGCGGAGAAGGTGCTCGGCCCGGACGAGCTGCGCATCTATCACGCGCGCCATGCTCGATCGGCGGCGCGCGGTCTCGCGTTTCTCGCCACGCGGTTTTCGGCGAAAGAAGCGTTCTCGAAAGCGATCGGCCTCGGCATGCACTGGCCGATGACCTGGCGCGCGTTGCAAACGCTCAACAAGCCAAGCGGTGAGCCGATGGTGGTGGCGTCTGGCGAACTGGCCGAGTGGCTCGACGCACGCGGCATCACGGCGCGCGTCACGATTAGCGACGAGCGTGATTACGCGGTGTCGTTCGTGATCGCGGAAACGACGCAGGCGGGTGGGGCGGATGCTCCGGCCACGCCGCCCGCCGCCGGATAAACATACGCTGAGCGCGGCCCGCGCCGGCCGCGTCTTTCCCTGCTCAACGCTTCCTTCTCGCGGAATTCGATGAAAACCACTCCCGGACCGGTGATGCTCGACGTGGTCGGCAAAACGCTGAACGACGACGACAAACGCCGCCTTGCCCATCCGATGACCGGTGGCGTGATCCTGTTCGCACGCCACTATGAAAGCCGCGCGCAACTGATCGCGCTGACCGAAGACATTCGCGCGGTCCGCCAGGACTTGCTGATCGCCGTCGATCACGAAGGCGGCCGTGTGCAGCGCTTTCGCACCGACGGCTTCACCGTGCTGCCCTCGATGGGCAAGCTCGGCGCGCTGTGGGACAGCGACGTGCTGCACGCCACCAAAGTGACGACCGCGGTCGGCTACATCCTCGCGGCGGAATTGCGCGCGTGCGGCATCGACATGAGTTTTACGCCGGTGCTCGATCTGAACTACGGGCAATCGCAAGTGATCGGCGATCGTTCGTTCCATCGCGATCCGCGCGTCGTGGCCCTGCTCGCGAAAAGTCTGAACCACGGCCTCGCACTGGCCGGCATGAGCAATTGCGGCAAGCACTTTCCGGGGCATGGTTTTGCGCACGCGGACTCGCACGTCGCGATGCCCGTCGACGATCGTCCGCTCGACGAGATCCTGCGCGACGACGTGGCGCCCTATGACTGGCTCGGCTTGTCGTTGGGATCGGTGCTGCCCGCGCATGTGGTCTATCCGCAGGTCGATTCGAAGCCGGCGGGGTTTTCCCGCGTCTGGCTGCAAGACGTTCTGCGCAAGAAGCTGCGCTTCGAAGGCGCGATTTTCAGCGACGACCTGTCGATGGAGGCCGCGCGCCAGGGCGGCACGCTGACCGAAGGCGCGAGCGCCGCGCTCAACGCCGGTTGCGACATGGTGCTGATCTGCAATCAGCCGGACGAGGCGGAGAAGGTGCTGGATGCGTTGCGTTTCACGCCGTCGAAGGAATCGCGACGACGTCTGAGGCGCATGCGGCCGCGCGGCAAGGCGCTGACGTGGAGCAAGCTGGTTGCCGAGCCGCAATATCTGGAAGCGCAGGCGTTGCTGCGCAGCGCGTTCGCCTAAACCGTCGAGGCTGCGCGAATCCTGCCGGCGGATCGACGAAAAACGGCGTCTCTGATTTTCAATCAAGGCGCCGTTTTTATCGGCTGCGGCCAGCCGCGAGCGGTTGTCGAACTCAGTTCAAGCGCATGCGCTGCAGCTTGTTGTACAGCGTCTTCGGACTGATGCCGAGCAGCGACGCCGCACGGTGACGCGTCCCGCCGACCGCGTCGAGCGTCGCACGAATCAGCATTTCCTCGACGTCCGCGAGCGGCGTGCCGACGGTGACCTGCACGCGGCTGCCGTTCAGGTCGCGGCCGTTCGCCAAGCCCTCGTCGGCGCGCAACGACTCCAGTACTTCACCTGACGCGTGATACGCCCGCCGCACCCGGTCCTGCAATTCGCGCACATTGCCCGGCCATTCGTACGCGAGACACTCGCGCAGGAAATTCGGCCCGATCTGCTTGGCACCCTCGGACGTGCCGCGTGCGGCCGCTTCGAGATTCAACTCGTCCACCACCGCCTGAGCGATCAGCGACGGATCTGCGCCGCGTTCGCGCAGAGGCGGCAGGATCACCGCGGCGGCTTCGAGTCGCAACGCCAGCTCCTGAAGCAGCGTACCGTCGGCCACCGCCGCACGCGGCGGCTTGCGCGTCGAGGCGATGAGCCGGAAGTCCGTCGCGACCTGATTGGTGCCGCCGACGCGCATGAAGGTCTGCGAGTCGAGCGCGCGCAGCAACGCTTCCTGTTGCGCGCGCGGCAGTTCCGCGATTTCGTCGATGAACAGCGTGCCTCCGCTCGCTTGCTCGAACAGGCCCGGCTCGCGCTGCTCGGCCGCGCCGAACGCGCCGCGTTCGTGACCGAACAGCAGGCTGTCGAGCGAGCGATGCACGCCGCCGCCCGCACCGCGCACGTCCAGCGTGACGAACGGACCTTTGCGGCGCCGGCTCATGTCATGCAGCGTGCGCGCCGCGACCTGCTTGCCGGTGCCGGTTTCGCCGCAAATCAGCACGGCCGCTTCGGTGGGTGCGATATGTTCGATCGTGTCGTACACGTGCTGAATCTCGCCGCTGCGGCCGAGCATCGAGCCGAAGCGGCCGAGCTGGCGCAACGATGCACGCAAGGTCTGCACTTCCTCGGTCAGTTCGTACGGACGCGGAATGCGCGCGAGCAGGCTGCGCAAACGCGGAATATTGACCGGCTTGAGCAGGTAGTCCCAAATGCCGTGGCGCAGACCCTCGATCGCGCTCTCGACCGTTGCATTGCCGGTCATCACGATCACGGGCAATGCGCCGCCTGGCGGATGCGCGGGCAGATGCTGCAGCAGGTCGAGACCGCTGCCGTCCGGCAGATTCAGGTCGACCAGCACAACGTCGGGAATGAAGCGCGTCAGCGCCGCCCGGGCCTCGGCGATGGTTGTCGCGGTGTCGACGGAGAAGCCGTCGGCGGCGAGGATAGCGGACAGGCCGGACAGGCTATTGGGATCGTCTTCAACAATCAGGGCGTGTGGCATAGCGAGCGCAATTTTTTGGATGGATGGAATACCCGCTGCGTTGCGCCGCTGCTTCGATTGGCGCGCGATAGGGGAGCGATGGCTGGCCGGGACGCAGGGGCGGTCGGATGCCGAGGTCGTTCAACGCTGGCAAATGCTGCCAGTACCGCTCGGTCGCGCTCATGCCGCTCGCACACCGAGCCTGGCGAGCAACCCCGTCGGGCGGCTGCCAGGGGCATAAGCGGTGTGAGCGCGGTTCCGGACGTGCAGGGCATTGCTGCAACCGGCCGGGCGCGACAGGCAACGATTCGACTCACGAAGTTCTGGTCCTTTGACTTATCACGGCGACGCCCGTCCTGCGCCGACTGGCGCAGGCGAAGCGTTCGTCTGTAGTTCTTTCATCCGGTCTGTCAGATATCCCGGTTGCTATCGAAAAACCGACGCACTTCCAGTTCCGCCTGTTCGCGGGTTTTACCGTAGCGCTCCTGGATCAGACCGGCGAGCTTGTCGGCGCGGCCTTCGGCCTTAGTCAATTCGTCGTCTGTCAATTCGCCCCATGCCGTCTTCGCCTTGCCGACCATCTGTTTCCACTTGCCTTCAGCAATGTCGTTATTCATGGTGCTCTCCCGAGTTAAGAAAATAAGCCGTCTTGGCATACGTCACGATAAGCAGGGACTGTGCCACGAACATTTACTTAAATTTATCAATGATTTGTCCGCTGATGGGCGGAGGGATCGGGAAGGTGGAGCGGCAATTTGGAGAAGCTCGCCGGTAAAGTTTTCCTCAACCATACACGGCGTTGCAGAAAAGAAAAAGCGCCCAGATCGGGCGCTTTTTCTTTCCATTTTTTTTCGCAGCGCGGGCGTTGCGCCGGCGCTGAATTCTGGCGTGCAGGCGCTTTAAGCGCGGCTGCGGTACTCGTGCGTGCGCGTGTCGATTTCGATCTTGTCGCCGATGTTGCAGAAGAGCGGCACTTGCAGTTCGAAGCCGGTGGTCAGCTTCGCGTTCTTCAGCACCTTGCCCGACGACGTATCGCCCTTGACAGCCGGTTCCGTGTAGATGATTTCGCGGACCAGCGTGGTCGGCAGTTCGACCGAGATGGCCTTCTCGTTGTAGAACACGACTTCGCAAGCCATGCCGTCTTCGAGGTAATGAAGGGCGTCGCCCATCATTTCGCTTTCGACTTCGAACTGGTTGTAGTCGGCGTCCATGAACACGTACATCGGGTCGGCAAAGTACGAGTACGTCACTTCCTTGCGTTCCAGCACGACGACGTCGAACTTGTCGTCTGCCTTGTATACGCTTTCCATGCCTGCGCCGGTCAGCAGGTTCTTGAACTTCATCTTGACGACGGCGGAGTTACGGCCCGATTTGTTGTATTCGGCCTTTTGCACGACCATTGCGTCTGCGCCGATCATCACGACGTTGCCGGTGCGGAGTTCCTGTGCGGTCTTCATAAAACTGTCCTGTACGAAATAAGTAGCTCAACTTTGCTCAACGGCATACGGCGCAAGCGGCTTCGGCGCTTCACTCATTGCGCGCCGCGCCGCATGAAAGCGGCGGCGGGAAGCCAATGTGGGAAGCGTGGCCGGCTTGCCATGGGAGCCGGAGGCGGAGCCGCATCGCGCAGCCCGTTGATTCCGGCCATCCCCAACAATCCGTTACCTGCTTTTTACCCGGTGCGGGCGTGTACACGAGTGGCGCCGAACGACAACATACGGCCCTTTTTTGACTTTTGCACCATTGACCCGAAGGTTGGAGCGCGTCTGACACCTTTCGATACCGGGTTCGTCGTTGCGATCGGGCCGCGCTTGCGTCGTCGGCCGTTGAATAACCGCTTATTTTAACTGAGTTTTTGCGAACAAGGCCAGATTTCCGGCAAGGTCGCCCACCTGGGCGAGTTCACCGGCCCATTGCGCCGCGCGCCGTTGCAGTGCCGGGCCGTGACGCTGGAATTCCGCCCAGTCCGGGCGGCCCGCGCCGTTCCATGCGTGCCAGAAGCGCGCGAGGGCGTCGCGGGCATCGGCGGGCAGCGTGCGCGCGTAGTGCGCGAGGGCGGCGTCGAGCTTCGGCAGATGGGCCGCGTCGGCTTGCGGATAGATGTGCCAGACGAACGGTTTCGCCGCCCACTGGGCACGCACGAACGAGTCTTCGCCGCGCACGAAATTAATGTCGCTGGCCCACAGTAGCGCGTCGTAGCCGGCTTGCGCGGTGAAGGCGAGCGCATGCGCGGTGAGGTTGCCGCGGCTTGCGTGCGAGCCGGCGGTGAACGAGGGCAAATCGAAAAAGCGCGCGATCGCGCCAGAAATACGGCCTTCCGGCACCAGCAGCACGACCGGCGCGGGGTTGTCGCACCATTGTTCGAGCAGACCGTCGACGGCGGGGTTTTCGTATGCGAATAGCGAGACGACGGTCGCCGTGGCGGGCGGCGGCGCGTGGCCGGTGGTTTGCCGCCACCATGCTTCGCGCGCTGCCGGCGATGCCTCGAAGGCCGCGCGCGCGGCGTCGAGATGGCGTTCTTTCAGGACGCCGCCCGTGCCGGGGCCGAGCCCCGGGAAGAAGAACGTTTTGGTCAGCGCATGGCGCGGATGGGGTGAGAGGCACAGATGAAAATCCGCGACCCAGTCTTCCGCGCTCAGATATTCGAGGTTGAACCAGACTGGCGCGCGCGCGCGTTCGGCCATCGCGGCGACGTAAATCGGTGGCAGTTCGCAACCGAAGGCCTCGATCACCACATCGGCCACTTCGAGCGTGTCGCCCGCATGGGTCGGCTCGTGCCAATGTTCGACGACGATCCCGCCGACCGTCTGCCGCGCGCGATCCAGCGCTAGCGACGGGCACAGCTTCTGGAACGCGTGCAGATCATCGACGAACACGCGCACTTGCCAGCCGTGCTCGCTCGCGAGTTGGCGCGCGAGGCGCCAGCACACGCCGATGTCGCCGAAATTGTCGATTACCGCGCAGAAGATGTCACAGGCGATCGCGGTGGAGGAGCCAGAGGAGGCGGCGGTGGTCTGTTCGGAGGCGGGCGGAACGGAGGACATGGCGGCCTGGGTGGCGGATTCGAACGATGGGCGCGGCTGACGCGAAGGGCGCGAAGGACGATCCCGCGAACGCTGCACACTGCGTTGCACCGCCCCCCCGGCTCGCGCCGGAGCGCTGCCGGGGTCGGCGCATGGCAGGGCTCGAACGCACGCGGAATGTTCTAAACTGGCGATTCTAGTGCGACACGCACGCTCGTGTCCGGGTAGCCCCAACGTAAGGGGCATCGACTAGCGGCAAAGGAGGCGTCTGTATGAGCCTAACCAGTCGCGAAGGTATCACGCGGAGCATCGGGAAGGGGCGCGAGTCCCTCGACGCAACTGCTCAGAAGTGGGGTATCTCTTGTAGCGAAGCGAGAGCCGGTAGAGGTTTGCCGGGTCTCGTCCATACGAGTCTCGGTGAAGCACATCCTCCGAGAGCTCGCATTGCATTGACCTGATTACCGTCAGGTTCCGCCCCGTCAGCGGCTTCATCTCCGCCGACTGGGCGGAGTGATGTATGCAATTCCTGCGCCGTCACTGGCAATGGATTCGCGAACCGATACGAGCGAAAAGCTCGGCGTGTCATTGTTTGGCCTCGTCAGTTGCACGGCGAGGATAGTGAACCTGCTGTACGACCAGCAGTAGCCTAGGAAGACATGCGTCACTGGCAACGGTGGGGTGTGAAGCTCTTCTGACAATGTAGCCCCCGGATGTTTCGGGCAGGCCATTCCCGTGAGGGATTGGTCTGGACACTCCTAGCAGCAATGGGGTCGAGGAGCTAGGCTGGCTGATAGGGTTAACGTATGTGAACTGCTGATAAACCTCGTTACCAGTGAGGAGCCAAAGCTGCTTGAACATTGGGCTCTAACCAAAAGGTACGTGGCTGGTTAGTCCACTTAGAATTTGGGCTACGTCGTTGTCAAGCCACCGGGGGATAGGCGGAACCTACGTCAGTCGTGTGACATGCCGGGAACGTGGTAAGCCTGTATGGTTGCCAGCGCAGTCAGGCTGGCAAGCGAACCGTAAGGGACGCTGTTGATTGTGCAGGTATGGGAGGACGGAAAAAGCGAAGGTCGGGCTGTAACGGTCCGGATAGGGGTTGGAACATCACCCCACGCGAAAGCGGGCAGACTTCCGTCTGGTCTACCGTCACAGGGCGGCTGACTACCTTCTGTAACTTGGTTAGTGTGAGCGCATGCGCTCGTACTGAGGTGTTTGTCCGAGATGGGGGCGCATGCGCTCCTATTGAGGTGTCTGTTGTTCCCCAGAGGGGTGTGTCTGCCCCTCTGGGGGAGATGCGCCTTCTACCTGGGGACTTCTTCCAAGTAGGAGAGCAGCATGAAAGTATCTGGTCGAAAGACCGGGTCTGCGCTTTCCCATGCGCCGGACAACTGGAACGCTGTCGATTGGCGTCGGGTTGAACGGAACGTGAGAGGGATGCAGATTCGAATTGCGAAGGCGACGCGGGAAAGTGACTGGCGCAGAGTGAAAGCTCTGCAACGGATGCTGACTCGCACGTTGTCCGCGAAGCTGTATGCGGTACGACGTGTTACGCAGAACCAGGGTGCGCGAACGGCGGGAGTCGATCGCGAACTGTGGGACTCGCCTGAAAGCCGGTGGGAGGCCATCGGTGGGTTGAAGCGGCGCGGGTACAAGCCTCTGCCTTTACGGAGAGTCTTTATCCCCAAGGCCAATGGAAAGGAGCGCCCTTTGGGCATTCCGACCATGCGGGACAGGGCGATGCAAGCCTTGTATCTGCTGGCTCTGGAGCCGGTGTCGGAATCGACGAGCGACCCGAACTCTTACGGGTTCAGGTTAAACCGCTCGACGGCTGATGCTATGGGTCAGGTACGCGCTTGCACATCCCGGAAGGATTCGTCCCGATGGGTACTGGAAGCGGATATCAAAGGCTGCTTTGACCACATCAACCACGACTGGCTGGAAAACCATGTCCCCATGGACAGGGAAATTCTCCGGAAGTGGTTGAAGGCTGGCCTGATTTACAAGGGTCAGCTACAGGTGACTGAGGCCGGTACGCCGCAGGGAGGGATCATCTCCCCGACGCTGGCGAATGTGACGCTGAACGGGCTGGAGCGTGAACTGGTTGCGCACCTCGGTGCGAAATTCGGAATCGCCAAGGCTAAGAAGTTGAAGGTCAATGTGGTGCGATACGCGGATGACTTCGTGATTACCGGCGACTCGCGAGAGATACTGGAAAGCGTGGTCAGGCCTTGGGTGGAAGCGTTCCTCGAGGTTCGGGGCTTGCAACTGTCTGAGGCAAAAACGCGGGTCACCCACATTGATGACGGCTTCGATTTCCTTGGGTGGAATTTCCGGAAGTACTCGGGAAAACTGCTCATCAAGCCGAGCAAGAAGAACGCGCAAGCGTTCTATCGCAAGGTGGCGGAAACGATCAGCGGCAACAAAACGGCAAAGCAGGGGGACCTAATCCAACTGCTGAACCCGATGTTGCGCGGATGGGCGCAGTATCACCGCCCGGTCTCAGCCAAGCAGACGTACAGCCGCATGGAGCATCTGATTTTTCGGAAGCTCTGGCGGTGGTCGAAGCGGAGGCACCCGCAAAAGAGCGCTGTGTGGGTGAAACAGAAGTATTTTCACTCTATCGGTGCCCGGCACTGGGTGTTTGCGGTTCGTACGGAACGCGAAGACGGCAGTTGGGGGCTGAATGAGCTATACCAGCTTAGTGGTATGGCAATCAAACGGCACACGCGGATCAAGGGCGAGTTCAACCCTTTTGATCCGGCATGGGAGCAGTATGGCGAAACCTTGCGGCAGGGGCGCATGTGGGAACAAATGCGCTACCGAAAGCAGTGGGCGACGCTGTATATGTCACAAGGCGGGCTATGCGCGCATTGTGGCTGTGCGCTAACGGACGAAACGGGCTGGCATGACCATCATCTGGAATATCGGATGCATGGTGGTACCGACGCTCTGTCCAACCGGGTGCTGCTCCACCCGCACTGCCACCAGCAAGTGCACGCTGGTAAGCTGGTTGTAACTAGAGGGTGTTAGGCACTTTTTGTCGGACCTGGTATCCTGGTGGGATGAAAAAACGCACGCCTTACCCAACGGATGTATCGGATGAAGAGTGGTACTTCGCCGCTCCGTACCTGACCTTGATGAACAAGGACGCACCGCAGCGCCGCTACGAACTGCGCGAGATGTTCAACGCGCTGCGCTGGATCGTACGCGCGGGTGCACCGTGGCGTTTGTTGCCCAATGACTTTCCACCTTGGGAACTGGTCTACCAGCAGACGCAACGCTGGATTCAGGCCGGCTGTTTCGAGGCCATGGTGAATGACCTGCGTTCGATCATCCGGATCGCCCAGAAGCGTCGTGGTCAACCCAGCGCGGTCATTCTCGATGGGCGGACCCTGCAGTCGACCTGCGAGAGTGGACCTCGCGCCGGTTACGACGGCTACAAACGCAAACGTGGCAGCAAGGTCCACATGGCGGTTGATACCTTGGGGCAATTGCTTGCTGTGCGTGTTACGCCGGCCAACGAACAGGAACGTGCGCAGGTCGGAGAACTGGCGCGTCAGGTTCAGCAGGCCACGGGCCAGACGGTGAAGGTGGCGTTCGCCGATCAGGGATATACCGGCGAAGAGCCTGCGCAGGCAGCACTCGACGAAGGGATCGAGCTTCAGGTAATCAAGCTGTCGGAGGCGAAAAAGGGCTTCGTGCTGTTGCCGCGCCGCTGGGTGGTCGAGCGCAGCTTCGGCTGGCTCAACCGCTTCCGCCGGCTGGCCAGAGACTACGAGCGATTGCCCGAAACCTTGGCTGGTTTGCACTTCGTCGTATTCTCCGTGCTTATGCTTGTCCACTTTGCAGCCCTTAACAAAAGTGCCTAACACCCTCTAAGCCGGTTCTGTCGTAGACAGAACTTTGTTTGTAGATTTGAGCCGTATGCGGGGAAACTCGCACGTACGGTTCTCGGGGGGCCCGGCTTTCGCAAGAAAGTCGGGCTACCCGACAAGCCTTGGCCACGATTGCGCGCGCCCGTTTCACGCGAGCGCGCGGCACACGATGCAAGGCTCCGCGAGACAGTCTTACCCAATCGATCCCGCATGACCGAACCCGAAGCAACCGACGCCTTCGAGCCGAAAAAAGTGCTCGCCCAACTGCCGCATCTGCCGGGCGTCTATCGTTATTACGATACGCACGGCGCGGTGCTGTACGTGGGCAAGGCGCGCGATCTCAAGAAGCGCGTGTCGAGCTACTTCACGAAGACGCAACTGTCGCCGCGTATCGCGATGATGGTCACGCGCATCGCGCGCATCGAGACGACCGTCACGCGCTCCGAGGCCGAAGCGCTACTGCTCGAAAACAATCTGATCAAGGCGCTCGCGCCGCGCTACAACATTCTGTTTCGCGACGACAAGTCGTACCCGTACCTCAAGCTGACCGGCCACAAGTTTCCGCGCATGGCGTATTACCGAGGTTCGGTGGATCGCAAGAATCAGTACTTCGGGCCTTTTCCGAGCGCGTGGGCGGTGCGCGAGAGCATCCAGATCCTGCAGCGGGTGTTCCAGTTGCGCTCCTGCGAAGACTCCGTGTTCAACAACCGCACGCGCCCTTGCCTGCTGCATCAGATCGGCCGCTGCACGGCGCCGTGTGTCGCCAATATCAGCGAAGAGGATTACGCGCGCGACGTCGCCAATGCGTCGCGCTTCCTGCTCGGCCGTCAGGGCGAAGTGATGAAGGAGCTCGAGCAGAAGATGCACGCGTTCGCGAGCGAGCTGAAGTTCGAGCAGGCCGCGGCGGTGCGCAACCAGATGAGTTCGCTGTCGACGGTGCTGCATCAGCAGGCGATCGAAGTCGGCAGTGATAGTGACGTCGACATCCTCGCGGTGGTCGCGCTGGGCGGGCGGGTCTGCGTGAATCTCGCCATGGTGCGCGGAGGACGGCACCTGGGCGACAAGGCGTATTTCCCGGCACACGTGGAAAGTGCGCTGACGGCGGACGAGGGCGGGCTCGAAGAGGGCGGCGAGGATGAGGCGCTGGGCGGCGTTTCCCTGACTGCGCCCGTGACAGCACAACAGAACGCGAACGGCAACGCCGAATCCGCCGATATGGCCGATGCCGATGCCCTCGCGATTGCGCAGGACATGCCCCCGGAAGACGAAGAGGCTGAAGAAGACGCCAACGCCACCGTCTCCGAAGCGTCGAAGCCGCGCAAAGGCCGCGCGTCCGGCGGGATCGAATCCGAAGTGCTCGAAGCGTTCATCGCGCAGCACTACCTGGGCAATCGCGTGCCGCCCGTGCTCGTGGTCAGCCACGCGCCGGCCACGCGCGAACTGGTCGACGTGCTGATCGAGCAAGCCGGCCACAAGGTGACCGTGCTGCGTCAACCGCAAGGTCAGCGGCGCGCATGGCTCGCGATGGCCGAGCAGAATGCGCGGCTCGCGCTCGCCCGTCTGCTGTCCGAGCAGGGCTCGCAACAGGCCCGCACGCGCGCGCTGACCGACACGCTCGGCATGGAATGCGACGACCTCGCGCATTTGCGCATCGAGTGCTTCGACATCAGCCATACGATGGGCGAGGCGACCCAGGCGTCGTGCGTGGTGTATCACCATCACAAGATGCAGTCGTCCGAATACCGCCGCTACAACATCACCGGCATCACGCCCGGCGATGACTACGCGGCGATGCGCCAGGTGCTCACGCGCCGCTACGAGAAGATGGTCGCGCAAGCCGCCGCGAATGCCGCCGACGAAGCCGCTGAATTGCAAGGCGAAGCGCCGGCCGATTCATCGCTCGCGACGGATGCCGCGGAACCGGCGGCGGCCGGCGGCATTCTGCCGACCATCGTGCTGATCGACGGCGGCAAGGGGCAGGTCGAGATCGCGCGCCAGGTGTTCACCGAACTGGGCCTCGATACCGGCATGCTGGTCGGCGTCGCGAAGGGCGAGGGCCGCAAGGTCGGCCTCGAAACCCTGATCTTCGCCGATGGCCGCGCGCCGCTCGAACTCGGCAAGGAAAGCGCCGCGCTGATGCTGGTCGCGCAGATTCGCGACGAAGCGCACCGCTTCGCGATCACCGGCATGCGCGCGAAGCGCGCCAAGACGCGCCAGACTTCGCGGCTCGAAGAACTCGAAGGGGTGGGCGCGAAACGGCGTCAACGGCTGCTGGCGCGGTTCGGCGGCTTACGCGGCGTGGTGGCTGCGAGCGTCGAGGATCTGGCGAGCGTCGAAGGCATTTCGCAGGCGCTGGCCGAGCAGATTTACCGGCAATTGCATTGAAGCTGGCGCGGCGGGCGGCCCGCTTGTCGGACGGGGCGCGGGCGGCCTGTGGCCGATGAGCGGGTCAACGAGTGACCAGCGAGCAACCAGCGAGCGACGGGGCTGCGACCCGTTAGCCCCAAGTCCGCGCCCGGTCCGCGATCAGTCAATCCCCAATTCGCGCCCGGGCAGCGGCACCCACCCGGCCCGCGTCCCCACGCCCGCGCGCCGCTTTGCTTGTGGCAGGCCTTGTGACACGGCACAATTGCATCTCACTCGTCAGACGCTGCGCCTGCCCATGCCGTTTAATTTCCCGATATTCCTGACCTGGCTGCGGATCGTCCTGATTCCGCTCGTCGTCGGCGTGTTCTATTTGCCCGACATGATGATGAGCCCCGCGCACCGCAATCTGGCCGCCGCGACCATCTTCATTCTGGCGGCGCTCACCGACTGGTTCGACGGCTATCTGGCCCGAAAGTGGAATCAGACTTCGGCGTTCGGCGCGTTTCTCGATCCGGTCGCCGACAAATTGATGGTGACGGCCGCACTGCTGGTGCTCGTGCAACTCGCGCGGATCGATTCGGCGATTGCGCTCGTGATCGTCGGACGCGAAATCGCGATCTCGGCGTTGCGCGAGTGGATGGCGCAGATCGGCGCGTCGAAGAGCGTCGCGGTGAATTCGCTCGGCAAGTTCAAGACCGTCTGTCAGATGGTCGCGATTCCCATGCTGCTGTTCTACGGCCCGTTGCCGTTCGGTGGCGGCGTGACGGTCGACACGCGTGTGTGGGGCCTGTGGCTGATCTATCTGGCCGCGTTCCTGACGATCTGGTCGATGCTCTACTACATGAAGCTCGCGTGGCCGCAGATTCGTGAAAGAGGCGGTATTGCGTAGTGGTGATGCGGTGATGCGCGTGTCGACGGCGCGCGTGAGGCACGCGAAAGCGTGTTCGAACCTCGCCGCGAACATGGCCTGCCATGAGCGGAAACTTTTATTAAAGACATTCGCAAAAGGGGTTGACACCCATCGGTCGTTTCTCCATAATCTCGTTTCTCCGATGCACGCAGTTTGAAGCGACGGACGAAATAAGAGAGTAGTTGCAGTCAATAAGGCAGTAGTTAGCAGCAAGTAGTAGAAGTACAACGCGGGAGTAGCTCAGTTGGTAGAGCGCAACCTTGCCAAGGTTGAGGTCGCGAGTTCGAGCCTCGTCTCCCGCTCCAGTTTTTTGAAGCACCGCGCAGTTTGGCGTAGTAAAAAATGCAGCGCGTTGCGAAGCAGTGCAATGCGGGAGTAGCTCAGTTGGTAGAGCGCAACCTTGCCAAGGTTGAGGTCGCGAGTTCGAGCCTCGTCTCCCGCTCCATACATAAGGGGAAGCAACGCTTCCCTTTTTGTTTGATGGGCTGATCGTTCTGAATGTTCTGATCGTCCAACAGACAAATCTGCGAGCCTGCAGCTAGGTTCCAGTCCGCTTGCGGCGCGATAGCAAAGCGGTTATGCAGCGGCCTGCAAAGCCGTTTAGGCCGGTTCGACTCCGGCTCGCGCCTCCAGTAGTTGATGTAAAGAAAAGCCCCGACTTGTCGGGGCTTTTCTTTTTTCTGCGGCGAATTTCACGCGCTCGTTGTCAATTCCAAAAAGATGACCGGCTCGATCGATTGCCGTGCCGCGCTGTTCACGAAGCGTCTGCTGTCCTTAGATGCCCGCAAGCAAAGCCGATACGCTGCGTCTCCCTCATCGCGACGGTTATGACGCACAATTCGTGATTCGCGCGGCAACAAGTGCATCAGCAGTTTGCTCCACACCTGCTCAGCACGCCGCACATAACCAACTGAATCGCAGAACCGCGCGCATTCCTGCGTCATTGCCCGTTCACCCCGAGGCCGCATGTACCTACAACTCACCGGCACCAACGTGCGCCTGCTCGGCTCGATGCATCTGTTTCCCGCGACGAGCCGTAGAACACCGCCCTGGGTCGGTGAAGCCTATGACTGGGCCGAAGCGCTGGTCTTCGAATCCGACGCGCCGACCATCCTGCCGTTCCTGAAGACCGAGCCACAAAGCGGCGCCGCTCGATTGCAGCCCTTGATGTCCGTGGACGCATGGGCGCAACTGCAAGCGCTGTGGCCCGTCGATGGCCCTGTGGCGCCGTTAGTCGAACTGTGTCCGTGGGCCGCGCTGGTGGTCGCGCCGACACTGTTTCAGCAGGTCGTCGAAGGTGTCGAGCCGCGCATGCTGCGCTCGGCGATTGCGCAAGCCAAGCCGTATCGCTACCTCGAGACCGCGCGGGAAGTGGCAGTATTGCTCGAATCGATTCCGCTGGATGCCATCGGCGCGGCGCTCGACTTGCTGATGGCCGATCGCGATGAACCGCAACGCACGCTCGAACGGATGCACGCGGCGTGGCTGGAGGGCGATCTGCAAGCGGTGCAGCAGATCGCCGTCGAATCGCCGATGTTCAATCTGCCCGGCATCCGCCACGCCATTCTCGACGCGCGCAATCGCGCATGGGCGCAGCGTTTGAAGAACATCTTCCTGCAACAGCGCGAGCGCACCCTGGTGATGGTCGGCGCGCTGCATCTGTGCGGCCCGGGCAATCTGATCGAGTGTCTCGCGCAGCCTGTCGAAGCGGTCTTCTGAGCGCGTGGCGGCTCGGCTGCGGCTTGCCGGTGCGCCGCCGCAATGGCACCTCAGACCGGCACTCTGACGGCCTCGCTCAATCCCACCTGAAGAATGCCGCTATACACTGGCCACGCAAGAGCAAGTGACGCAGCGTCTCACGCAGTTGCTCGACGCGCGCAATGCCCAAGCGCGGCGCGGTTATCAGATCCGCTATAGCGAGGGGCAGACGGCCTACGATCCGGCTCACCGCGTATCGATTGCCGAATTGCTCGCTGCACAGCCATAAGCAGGCGTCGAAGGCGCGTGCTATGCCGCGCGGTTGATGCGCGCTGTGGCCGCACGGCTGCGCGGTTGCCTGGCTGACAGCCGTCGCGCACGGCATAATTGCGGATTAATGCCCGCGCAGTGGCGCCTCCTTTCTGAAAGCATCCGATGACTGAATCGCAGCACACCGCCGCCACGCGGCTCGCCCAACTCGAATGGCGTTGGAAAACCTTCGCGGACCTCACGAGTGTCGAAGTCTATGAGATGTTGGGCGCGCGTAGCGCGGTGTTCGTCGTCGAACAGAACTGCGTGTATGGCGATATCGACGGGCTCGACGCGCAAGCCTGGCATCTGTCGGCCTACGGCCCTGGCGTAGATGGAGCGGCGCCGCAACTGGCCGGATATCTGCGCGTGCTGCTGCCGGACGCCACGGACACCGACGTGCGCATCGGCCGTGTGCTGACCACGGCGGCATTCCGCGGTATCGGTCTGGGCAACGCGATGCTCGAACGCTCACTCACGCACATTCGCGCGCAATGGCCCACCACGCCGATCCGTCTGCATGCGCAAGCGCATCTGCAAGGTTTCTATGGTGCATTCGGCTTTGCACCGGTCTCGGACGTTCACGACGACGACGGCATCGCGCACGTGTGGATGCGCTCGGCCTGAGCGGGGCGCGATGAAGGGCGAAGCGCCAGTGCAGGTTCACTGGCGCTTCGATCGTCCGGCCTTATTCGCTCCGCTTCGATCATTCGGATGCGACTGCCCGTCAGACTCGCTATCCGCGCTGGCCACCGGCCGGCGCGGACGCGGCATGGGACACATCCCGCGCCGTCTGCGCACGCCGTTCGGCGCGCAGGCGTCCGCGTGCCGACAGCCGCATCCAGTGACGCAGCGCGATCAGTGCGCCGATCACGCTCATCATCGAACCCGGAATCCACAGCAACAGCCCGCCGATCTGCTGGTCGCGCATCGGGCTGAGCCACGTGAACGCGCGCCCGCAAATCGAGTAGATCGGATACAGCTCATGCGGCGTGAAAAAGATGAATGCGCCGAGGATGATCTGCGGCGGAATCGCGGCGATCACCACCAGCACGCGCTTGCCGGGCGACAAACGCGCCGGCGGCGCCGGCCGTGGATCGAGCACGAGCCACCAGAACAGCAGCCCGTCGATCACCATGCTCCAGTTCATCACGCGATAGAGCCGCCAGTCGAGCATCGCGACGAAATGGATCGGCGATATCAGCCAGAAGTAGATCAGCCCGACGAACAAGGTGACCGCGACGACCGGATGCATCACCACGTCGAGCAGCTTGCGCACGAGCGGCGTCGCTAGCGCGGGCCGCACGAAGCGCTGCCGCCAGCTGAACGGAATGCCCGCGCGCAACGCCGCGCCCGGGTACGACAGCGCGATGAAGAACGGCCCGAGGTGATGCAGCACCAGATGCTGCAAGCGATGCATGAAGAACTCATGCTCGAAGAAATAATCGAGCCGCGTATGCAGCACGACATACAGCGCCACCAGCCCGAACCAGAAGGAAAGTCGCCGCGCCAACGACAGCTTCGCACGGCGCGCGCCGCGCACGAACAGGACCGCCGGCACCAGCAGCGCGATCACGACGGTCGGCGAAAATTCCCACGGATCGAGCCAGTAGAGCAGATTCATCGCTGCACGTTACTTGGTTACTTCGTCTGCGCCGGCGACTTGACGGCGAACGGCGTGTCGAGTGTTTCGCCGTCGGAGAACTTCAGCGTCAGATGCACGGTGTCGCCCGGGGCGATCTTGTGCTTCGCGTCTTCGAGCATCACGTGGTAACCGCCGGGCGCGATCGAGACCTGGCCATGTGCGGGCACGGTCAGCTTGTCGACCATCACCATCTTCTGCGACGAACCGTTCGAGACGGTCTGATGCAGCATCGCGTCGCCATAGTCGTTGCTCGAAATATCGACGAGGTCGATGGGCTTGTCGCTCGCATTGACCAGCGTCGCGTAGCCGGCGGCGGGCAGGTTGTTCGGCAGCCAGCGGACCCATGCGTCCTTGATGCTGATCGCGTCGGCGCCGGCGGCTTGCGCAGCCGAAACGACAACGAACGAGAGGGCGAGCGCGCAGCTCAGTGAAGCGAATGTTTTGATCTTGATCGACATGAATGGACTCGGGGGGTAGGTCAGGAACGGTCATCGATGATACGGCGCAGGTCTTGCGCGATCGTATCGGGCGTGTCGTGATCGGTGGCCAGCAGGCGCGCGTGGCCCTGGCTGTCGAACACGTAAACAGCGGAACTGTGCGTAACTTCGTAATTGCCGCGAGGGTCGCGCTTTTCCATCTGATAGGCGACGCGGTAGCGCTTGGCGAGCGACTCGATCTGCCAGTCGGTGCCGGTCAGCCCTTCGGCATGCTGCGAGTCGAACGCGCCGACGTAGTCACGCAATGCTTGCGGCGTGTCGCGCGCGGGATCGACGGTGATGAACAGGATGCGCACCTTCTGCGCGTCCGGGCCGAGCTTGCCGAGCACCTGCATGAGCCGGCCCATCGTCTCGGGGCAGACGTCCGGGCAATGCGTGTAGCCGAAGTAGACGAGCGACGCGCGGCCCTTGAACGAATCGCCGGTGACGGGGCGGCCGTCGTCGCCGGTCAGCTTGAAGTCGAGATCCGGCAGATGGCCGGTCACGTTGGTCAGCTGCCAGGGTTGCGTGCGAGGCGTACAGCCGCTCAGCGCGATCACGGCGGTGACGGCGGTCAGCGCGCCTATCGTCACGGTCAGCGCGAACCGGCGCGTGGACTGCCGCCGGCGCGATGCGGCGAGAGGCGGATGCAGGTGTCGGGATGCAATGATCGGGAACAAAGCAGGGCTCAATGACTCGATTGAAGAGCGGCACATGACGACGCCGATCCACGGCCTCGCCGGATTCCACCTGATCTTCCTGCGGCGCGTAGGCCGTCATAGTATGCAAAGATGGCTTCGACGGTGATCGTCTGCGTGGCTGCGACTGTAGCGCAAAATCGCCCGCGGCGTCGCGCCACGCCCACGGCGCGCGGTTCGCCGGACAATTTGACGCAGCCGGATGAAAGCCGGTTGAAGCCGGACCGTTCTCTTTTTGAATGCCCTCACCGTAAGCCGGCGCGCACAGCGGCCGGTTGGCCGAGGTCCCGGACTTCCGGCTTACTTTCTCGAAAAATTGACGGATGCGCGGTAAGATGCGCACACTTTTCCGGCCGCAGAAGGCTGAAAGGCGAACCCAAGCGATGCAAGCACTTCCGGCTGTTCTGTCTCCGAGTGAGACGGCATTTTTCTTCGACTTCGACGGCACCCTGGTCGAACTCGCACCCACGCCGGACGGCGTGCTGGTGGACCCGCGCGTGCCCGTGCTACTGGCCGAACTGCGTAGTCTGACGAACGGCGCGGTCGCGATCGTGTCGGGCCGCGGCATCGACAGCATCGACGCTTTCCTCGGTATGCCCGATCTGCCGATTGCCGGATTGCACGGCGCCGAGCGGCGCGACGCGAATGGCGATACGCAGCGCATCGGCTTCCATGACGAGCGGCTCCTGCGCATGGAGCAGGTGCTGGCGCAGGTCGTCAACGAACATCCGGGCATGCTGCTCGAGATCAAGGGCGCGGCGCTTGCGCTGCATTACCGCAATGCGCCGGACCGTGAGCCGGTCGCGCGCGAGGCGACACAGCGGCTGGTCGCCGAATACCCCGGCTCTTACGTATTGCAGCCGGGCAAGATGGTCTACGAAATCAAGCCGAAAGACGTCGACAAGGGCCGCGCCATGCGCGCGTTCCTCGACGAACCGCCGTTCGTCGGCCGCCAGCCGGTGTTCGCCGGCGACGATCTGACCGACGAGAAAGGCTTCGCCGTCATCAACGAGCGCGGCGGGCTGTCGATCAAGGTCGGCGCGGGCGAGACGATGGCGCATACGCGCATCGAGTCGGTTCCGGCGCTGCTCGACTGGCTCGAATCGATTGTCGCAGCGGCGCGCGCAGCATGATGGCGGCGCCGCATCGCTTGACGCACACAATGCACTGCATCGGGAATCGCGCTTCATGAGCCGACTGATCATCGTATCGAACCGGGTGGCCCCGATCTCGGAGGGTGGCCCGGCGGCGGGCGGTCTGGCGGTCGGCGTGTATGACGCGCTGAAGGAAACCGGCGGCATGTGGTTTGGCTGGAGCGGGGACGTGCTCAGCTCGGGCCAGCCGCAGATCAAGGTGGAGGAGCGCGGTCCCGTGACCTTCGCGACCGTCCCGCTGATGCGCCGCGACTACGACCAGTACTATCGCGGCTTCTCGAACGCGACGCTGTGGCCGGCGTTCCACTATCGCGCCGACCTCCTGCAATACGACCGGCACGACTTCGAAGGCTACTGCCGCGTCAATGGCTGGCTCGCGCAGCAACTGGTGCCGCTGCTGCGTGAAGACGATGTGATCTGGGTCCACGACTATCACCTGATCCCGTTCGCGCAGGCATTGCGTGCGGCCGGTGTGAAGAACCGCATCGGCTTCTTTCTGCATATTCCGTTTCCGGCTTCGCAGGTGCTGCTGGCGGTGCCGCCGCATCGCGAGTTGGTCGAAGCCTTGTGTTCGTTCGATCTGCTCGGCTTCCAGACCGAGCCGGATCTGCGCGCGTTCGGCGACTACATCGTCAACGAAGCGCAGGGCACGGTCGACGTGTCGGCTCGCGGCCCGCAGAGCATCCACGCGTTCGGGCGCACGTTGCGCGCGGCGGCTTATCCGATCGGCGTATATCCGGACGAGATTGCCGAACTCGCGAAAGCGGGCGAGCGCGGCAAGCCGGTGCGCACGATGAAGGCGACGCTGCATTCGCGCAAGCTGATCATGAGCGTGGACCGTCTCGATTATTCGAAGGGGCTGGTCGAACGTTTTCGCGCGTTCGAACGTCTGCTCGAGCATGTGGCCGCGCAACGCAACAAGGTGTCGTTTCTGCAGATCGCGCCGCCGACGCGCGCCGACATGCACGCTTACCAGGACATCCGCTTGCAGCTCGAAGGCGAGTCGGGGCGCATCAACGGACGCTTCGCCGAACTGGACTGGACGCCGATTCTCTACATTCACAAGCAGTACGAGCGCTCGGTGCTGGCCGCGCTGTTTCGCACCGCGCATGTCGGCTACGTCACGCCGTTGCGCGATGGCATGAACCTCGTCGCCAAGGAATATGTGTCGGCGCAGGACCCCGAGAATCCCGGGGTGCTGGTGCTGTCACGCTTTGCCGGCGCGGCGCAGGAGCTGGAGGGCGCGCTGATCGTCAATCCGGTCGACATCGACGGCATGGCCGAGGCGCTCGCCAATGCGCTCGCGATGCCGCTCGCGGAACGTCAGGCGCGCTACCGCGACATGATGGTGCAGTTGCGCGAGAACAATGTGTCGGTGTGGCGCGATAACTTCATGCGCGATTTGCAGGGCGTGGAGAGTGCGAAGTCCGGCAGAAGCAGGAAGGTGAGGGCAGGCTCCAGGCAGACAGTGCGTGACAGCGTGGAGCAATAGCGGCAGGCTTAGCTGCCGCGCCTCCTGATCGCACAGCCTGAAAAACAGAAAAGCCGCTCACGTGAGCGGCTTTTTCTTTGGCTGATAACTTCGTGCGGCGCGCCGTTCAGACCACGTGCTGTTCGTCGACCTTCTTGCCGCCGATGTGCAGCGTCGTACCCTTGCCGTACTGTTTCGTGAGCAGGTCGCGATACAGGCCCGGACGTTGGCGCAACTCTTCCGGGCTGCCGTCGTCGATTACCTTGCCGGCGCTCATCACGATGATGCGGTCGAAGTTGTTCAGCGTCGACAGCCGGTGCGCGATCGCGATCACCGTGCGGCCGACCATCAGCCGGTCGAGCGCCTTTTGGATCGCTTCTTCCGAGGCGCTGTCGAGCGCCGAGGTGGCTTCGTCGAGCAGCAGGATCGGCGCGTTTTTCAGAATCGCCCGCGCAATCGCGATCCGCTGGCGCTGGCCGCCCGACAGCTTCACGCCCCGGTCGCCGACGATCGTATCGTAGCCTTCCGGCATCGCTTCGATGAAGTCCGAGCAACGCGCTTCGCGCGCGGCCGCGAGCACTTCCTCACGGCTCGCTTCGGGGCGTCCGTAAGCGATGTTCTCGTACACGGTGCGATGGAACAGCGAGATGTCCTGCGGCACCAGCGCGATCGTATGGCGCAGGCTGTCCTGCGTGACCGCCGCGATGTCCTGGCCGTCGATCTTGATCGCACCGCCTTGGGTTTCGTAGAAGCGCTGCAGCAGCGCCAGCACGGTGGATTTGCCCGCGCCCGACTTGCCGATCAGGCCGACCCGCTGGCCGGGTTCGATATGCAGGTCGAAGTGATCGAGAATCGGACGGCGGCGCGGGTAGGCGAACGTCACGCCTTCGAAATCGACCCGGCCGCCTTGCGGCACGAGTTCGGTCGAGTCGTCGCGATCCGGCATGCCGTGCGGTTCGAGCAGCGTGCGCACGGCTTCCGCGAGCCGCGCTACGTGTTGCGTGACGTCGACGAGCGCGACGGCCAGGTCGCGCGTGCCGTGCAGAATCGTGAAGCCGAGCGAGCTGACGAGCACGATGTCGCCCGAGGTCGCCTTGCCTTGATCCCACAGCCACAGCGCCCAGCCCAGCAGACCCGCCGACAGCAGCGCGGTGATCACCGCATGCAGCAAGCGCAGCTTCTCCAGATAGAGCAGGCTTTGCTGGCGGGCGTCCATCTCGGCCTTGACCGTTGCACCGAAGCGCTGCTGCTCGCGAAACGTCATGCCAAACGCGCGCACGAGACCCATGTTGCTGATCACGTCGACCAGTTCGCCGTCCACCGACGCCGCCTTGGTGGCGAAATGGTGATGGCGCGCCGAGCCGCGCCCCGCGAGCTTGTATAGCACCACCGACAGAATCGCCGAGCACAGCATCAGGCCGCCGGCCATCAGCGGATTCACGGCGATGATCATGACGATTGCGCCGAGCACCGCGATGCACGGCGGCAGCACGTTCCAGGCGGTGGTGTTCTCGGCGGTGTAGACGGCGTTCGAGGTCGCCGTGATCCGGCTCGCCAGCATGCCGGGCTGCTTCTCGGAGTAGTAGGTCGGCGAGTGCCCGCTCAGATACTGGAAAAGGTCGCGCCGCAGGTCGCCGGTCACGGCGACGAACGTATGCGCGGCGACCCAGCCGCCGACGCGCCATAGCAGGTTGTCCGCGGCGATCAGGCCGACGAGGATCGCGAACGCCCCCCACAACGGACCGGGATGATGCCGGCCTTCGCCGAGCACGTCGATCAGATGTTTGATCGCGTATTGCGAAGCGAGCGCACAGCCCACGGCCGCAAACACGCTGCACAGCACGATCGCATGCGCGAGCGGATGGCGGCGGATAAAGCGGAAGAGAAACGCAAGCGGCCGGTGCGCATAGCTCGCGAGCTTTGCGTTCTGGGCGTTACGCTGGGCGAGGGTTAATTGTTCCAATTGATCGTGAGGTCGAGGTGTGTCGGGTTGTGCGTGCAAAGCGCGGGCCACCGGAAAAGATGGATTCGCCGCGAAGCCGATGCTTCGCATTGTAAACATGCAAAAGCGATTGCGCCCTGTGTATCCGGGCATTGGCGCGATTGATTTCGCGATAGACCTCCGCGCCCTGCAGTTGCTGGACCCGCTGATGGGCGGGGTGGTTCACGCAGGGTGACGGACAAATTCGAGATATAATTACAGATTGCATTCAGCCGCGCTGCGGCATTTCTTCAACGCGTACCGGCAAAGTCGAGGCAAAAGCTTGCAGACGCCACATTCGCGGTCGCTGCCGCAAGCCAGTTGTCACTGTAGAACTCTCTTATAAAACAAGGGTTTGCAAAGTGTTTCGCGTTTGTAACAACGTAAAGACTTTGAAATGTTGTGGTGCAGCGAGAAGCCCGGCACCGATAATGCATGCTCTGTAGAGCCCGGCAAGCCTGGAAATATCTGACAATTTGTCAACGCAGGTCTGATGTGTGCGTTTACTCGCATGCGCAGACGCTGATCGGCCAGTCTGGGCTCACTCCCAAGCGATCCATCGCAGGATTTCTCGAAAGAATCAGGCCCGCCCCGGCATGTCCGGCCAGACGGCCCTGGCGAGCAAGCGAGTCGCTTTTACCAAACGCAGTACTTTTGCCTGATTTTTTACTAGGAGTTCTCCATTATGCGAATCGCTCAAATCGCTCCGCTGCACGAGGCGGTTCCTCCCAAGCTGTATGGTGGTACGGAACGCGTGGTGTCCTATCTGACCGAAGCACTGGTCGAGCAAGGCCACGACGTCACGCTCTTCGCGAGCGGCGATTCGCAAACTTCGGCGAAACTCGAAGCCTTCTGGCCGCAGGCGCTGCGCCTCGACCCGACGATCCGCGACGTGATGGCGCCGCACATGCTGCTGCTCGAAGAAGTGCGCCGCCGCGCGGACGAGTTCGACGTGCTGCATTTTCACATCGACTACTACCCGTTCTCGCTGTTCGCGCGCCAGCCGGTGCCGTTCGTGACGACGCTGCACGGCCGTCTCGATCTGCCGGAACTGCAGCCGATCTTCAATACGTTCAGCGACGTGCCGGTGGTGTCGATCTCGGACAACCAGCGCATTCCGCTGCCGCAAGCGAACTGGCTGCAAACCGTTTATCACGGTCTGCCGGAAAACGTGCTCACGCCGATCAAGGACGTCGAGCCGGGCTACCTCGCATTCCTTGGCCGTGTCTCGCCGGAGAAGGGTCTCGACCGTGCGATCCGTATCGCCGGCCAGGCAGGCATGAAGCTCAAGGTTGCCGCGAAGATCGACAAGGCCGATCGTGCCTATTACGAAGAAGTGATCAAGCCGCTGATGGCGCTTCCGCACGTCGAATACATTGGCGAAATCGGCGAAGCCGAAAAGCGTGAATTCCTCGGCAACGCGCATGCACTGGTGTTCCCCATCGACTGGCCGGAGCCCTTCGGTCTGGTGATGATCGAAGCGATGGCTTGCGGTACGCCGGTGATCGCGTTCAATCGCGGTTCGGTGCCGGAAGTGATCGAGAACGGCGTGTCGGGATTCGTTGTCGAAGACGAAATCAGCGCGGTCGCGGCCGTCAAGCGCTTGCACACGCTGCCGCGCGCCGGGGTGCGCAACGCGTTCGAAGCGCGCTTCTCGTCGAAGGTCATGGCGAAGAACTACGTCGCTACCTACGAAGAACTGCTGCGTCAGAAACAGCGCACGGTGCTTCGCGAAGTCAACGCGAACTGATCTTTAGTCGCTCAGGCGACTGAAAGAGCGCTTCAGGGCGCTCGTCAGTGCCACCAGCAACGCCCCGTGAGTCCGCGCTCACGGGGCGTTGTTGCATGCGCGCCGCGTTTTTTGCAATGTGTGGACGAAAGTAGGCTGTTCGCGCCGGTAAGGATGAGCCACTCTCGGTAATATCCCTATAATGGCCGTGCCGCAAATTTGGCTGCGGCGCCGCCGACGACAGGAGGATGCCTTGGCGAGAACGAAAGAGACGCGAGCGAATGCCGCGCCTGGCGCCGGAACGATTTTCGCGTTACGCGCCATCGGTCTCGTGCTTGTCGCTCGCTGGCTTTTTTCGATGGCGCAGATGAATCTCGCCGCTGCGCTGTCGGCGATGGTGTCGTCGCCGTGGGCATGCATCAACCTGGTTTTCCTGTTCCTGCTGATTTTCCTGCCGGGCGCGCGCGCCGTCGCCGAGCGTCCGTTTCATCCGCTGCCGCAATGGCTGCGGCAGGCGCTGCGTCTGTTCGCTTTCCTCGGGTTTGTCTTCGCGCTCTGGTCGGTTGGCGTATTCGTGGTGAGCGCTGGCTGGCGGCGTGCCGCGCAGGCGGTGGCGGCGACCAACGGCTGGCTGCTGGTCGCGCCGCTGCTGTACGCGGCCGTGCTGTGGATCTGCCGGCCGCGCCCGCTGTGGCGGACCAACATCGCCGCGCGGCGTTTTGCGATCGGCCGTTATGCGGTCGCGCTCGATCCCGCCACGCGTACGGTGATCGTGTGGGCCGAGCGCCGCAAGGTGGGACAGTACGACGCGCGTGAGCTGTCCGTGCGCTGGGCCGCCGGGCAAGACCCGCGGCCCACGCCGGCGCCGGCCCCCGCGGTCGCGTTCGGTGCGATGGGCGAGCCGGGCTCCACGGCTGCGCCGCTGGGTTCAGTCGCGGCTCCGGCGCTCGTGCGCGGCGCGTTCGGGCGCCGTCCAGGAGTCGAGTTGTTGTGGGATTCGCCGGCCGCCGCGGGCCACAATCGGCAAATCGTATTTCGCGCCACGCTGACGACCGAGGGCGATCGGGTCGCCGCTCGGGCGCTTGACACAACTCTGCGGCAAGTCTGAAGCTGCATGCTTTGTGCAGTGGATCACACCGCGTGGCCGATCAGCCCGTCGTCAATCGAGCCTTGGCCGATAATGAAGTCATGGTGCCCGGCCGTTCAGCGCGGGTGAGTGGACAGACATCGATCGTGTCGCGTCTTTTGCAGGAGTCGCTATGCTGGTTCGCTGGTTGCTTGCCGCCCTTCATCTGCTCGCTTACGGTTTTGCGCTCGCCTCGATTCTGCGGCGCACCTGGGCGCTGCGCCGCGCGTCCGTGCCGGCCGCGTTGCGCTCCGTATTTCGCGCGGATACGCGGTGGGGCCTGTCCGCCCTGGTGTTGATCATCACCGGTTTGATGCGCGTTTTCGGCAGCTACGAGAAGGGCGCGGACTACTATCTTCACCAGCCGCTCTTTCACGTCAAGATGACGCTGCTCGTGCTGATTCTGATCCTCGAAGTGCCATCCATGCTCGCGCTGATGCGCTGGCGCGCGTCGATCCGCAAAGGCACCCCGCCGGATCTGAAAAATGCGCGGTCGTATGCGCGTTACAGCGTGATCCAGACGGTGTTGCTGGTGCTCATGGTGTTTGCGGCAACCGGGATGGCGCGCGGCGTCGGCTTGCCGGCCGGCGTGGTGTAGGCGGGCTGTAGCGGCGGCAAGCCGAAGCGCGGCGAGGTGGGCGCGCTCGCGTGCGCGGCTACGCGAAGACCGTGGACGCGCGCAGCATCGGCAGAACGCGGCTTCACATGGTCCATGTTCCGAGGTGCCGGGCGTCCCGCCACATACGCTCGCTGCAATTTACTTTCCCACCAGCAAGCTCGCATCATCCATCCGATCTGCCTTGGACCCGGCGGTCTCACGCATGAACTCCGACTCGCCGAGACCCTTGACGAGTTCCAGTGCCTGGCGTTCGAACAGGCGCCGGTACAAGCCGTTCTCGCGCCTGATCAACGCGTCGTGGCTGCCTTCCTCGATCACCTTGCCCTTGTCCAGCACCAGCAGTCTGTCCAGCGCACGCACGGTGGACAGGCGGTGCGCGACCACCAGCGTCGTGCGGCCGATCATCAGCCGTTCCATCGCCTGCTGAATCAGCACTTCGCTTTCGCTGTCAAGGCTCGACGTCGCTTCGTCCAGAATCAGGATCGGGGCGTCGGCGAGGAAAGCGCGCGCGATCGCAACGCGCTGACGTTCGCCGCCCGAAAGCTTGACGCCGCGTTCGCCGACCAGCGTGTCATAGCCATGGGGCAGCGCGCTGATGAAGCCATGTGCACTGGCGAGTTGCGCGGCCCGCTCGATCTCGGCGCGGCTTGCGCCGGGCCGCGCATAGGCGATGTTCTCGGCGAGCGAGCGGTGAAACAGCACCGGCTCCTGCTGAACGATCGCGATCTGGCTGCGTAGCGACGCCTGCTGCACCTGAGCGATATCCTGACCATCGATCGTGATCCGGCCGCCGGAAATATCGTAGAGGCGCTGAATCAGCTTGATGAAGGTCGTCTTGCCCGAGCCCGAATGCCCGACCAACCCGACGCGTTCCCCCGGCGCGATGCGCAGGGAGAAGTTGTCGTACAGCGGCTGGTCGTGCGCGCCGTAATAGAAACTGACCTGCTCAAAGCGGATCTCGCCTTGGCTAATCGCGATCGGACCCGCGCTGGGGCGGTCTTCGATGCCGAGTGGCTGACTCTCCAGCGCGACCAGTTCTTCCATATCGTTGACCGAACGTTGCAGGTTGCGGATGTGCATGCCGACATCGCGCAGATAGCCTTGCAGCATGAAGAACATCGTCAGCGCGAAGGTGATGTCACCGACGCTCGCCTCGCCGCGCGCCCACAGCAACAGCGCCACACCGAGAATGGCAGCCTGGATTGCCACCAGCATGCCGCCCTGAACACCGCCGTTGATCGTGCCGCGCACCCATGTGCGGCGCGTGCGGTGACGCCACTTGCCGATCACGCGTTGAAGCAGCGCTTCCTCGCGTTCTTCCGCGCCGAAAGCCTTTACGACGCCGTTGCAGCTGACCGCATCCGCGAGCGCGCCGCCCATGCGCGTGTCCCATGCGTTCGCGAGGCGCGCGGCCGGCGCGACGAAGCCGAGCGACATGGCCACGGTCACGGCGATATACAGCAGCGAGCCGATCCCGACGACCGCGCCCATCATCGGCCAGCGCCAGCCGAGCAGCACGGTGGCGCCGATCAGCATGGCCAGCGACGGCAGCAGCGCGATCAGGAGCGTGTCGTTGAGCAGGTCGAGCGCCCACATGCCGCGCGTGATCTTGCGCACGGTAGAGCCGGCAAAGCTGTTGGCGTGCCAGTCGGTCGAAAAGCGTTGCACGCGATGAAACGCGTCCGCGGCGATCTCGCTCATCATCTTCAGCGTGAGCCGGATGATGTTGAAGTACACGCCCTGGCGAAGCAGCGTCGCGCCGAGGCCGAGCGCGGCCAGCACGCAGAAGGCCGTGACCGCCGCGCGCCAGGCGCTCTCGTTGCCGGCCGGTCCGGAGGCGATTGCGTCGACCAGGCGTCCGGCGAACACCGGCGTGAGCACATCAGCCAATGCCGAGCACAGCACCAGCGCCGCGATGACGACGACGCGCCACGGCTGTTGCGCCCAGTGATTGAAGGTGAAACCGAGGACATCCTTAAAGGCTTGTCCGCGAAAGTCGAGTTTTTTGTTAGCCATTTGCCACGACCCGGCGACGCATGAACGCACCGAGGTTCCAGTCAGAAGCGAAGGGACGAGACAGTCAGGGGTGCCGGCATGCACCGGCAATGCGACTCAGGGCTGTCTGGGATCTGCTCGTCACACCTTTCCAGGTGGACTCGCATATGCGACGGGCTGACGACGGTTAAGGTCGTGAGGGCGATCGCGAGACCATGCGAGGGAGAGCGATATGCACTGCGAACATGTGACGCCTCCCTTTTGGTCGAATGAGATGGAGAAGATGGGTGGCGCGACTGCGCCGAAGGGCAACTATATCAGCAGTATCCGGCGGTCGCAAACTTACGAAGTTCCGGTGCCGACGGAGAAACCCGATGACCTAATACCATCCCGAGCAGGGTAATCGTATCCTGCGCGCCGAACCCCACTCGACCTAATCGAGGACCGAAAACGACACGTCAAAACTCGAGCGAAAAATAGAAAAGGGCTTATGCATTTCTGCATAAGCCCTTTAGTCTTCGGTGATCGACACACCAAAATTCTGGTGGGTAGTACTGGGATCGAACCAGTGACCCCTGCCGTGTGAAGGCAGTGCTCTACCGCTGAGCTAACCACCCGAAGAGATTGAAATTATGTCAGTGATTTTCGCTTCCGTCTAGTCTTTTTTAAGCAATCTGCCCATTTTCTGCGGCAGCGGGTTCGAGGCGCCAAATGCTCGTGCCTTTGACTGCTTTGTCGAGCCCATCGAGCACCGCCTGGTGCGCGGCAACTTCGTCGTCGCTGGCGGCGATGACGACGAGTTCCAGCGACTCGAGCACGACACGCGGCGCATGCGCGTCGCCGCCCACATGTGATTCGCCGAGCATGTCGATGACGAGGCTCTCCTGGCCGCGCGTCATCGCCAGATAGACTTCCGCGAGCAGTTCCGAGTCGAGCAGTGCGCCGTGCAGCGTACGGTGCGCGTTGCTGATGCCGAAGCGGTCGCACAGCGCATCGAGCGAGTTGCGCTTGCCGGGGAACATCTGCTTGGCGCGGGCGAGCGTATCGATGATCTCGCCGCAGTAGGTGCTCACCTTCGGCAAGCCGAGCAACGCGAATTCGGCATCGAGAAAGCCGATGTCGAACGGCGCGTTGTGAATGATCAGGTCCGCGCCTTGGATGAAGTCGCGAAACTGATCGGCGATCTCGCCGAACTTCGGCTTGTCGCTGAGGAATTCCGTGGTCAAGCCGTGCACGGCCAGCGCGCCCGGATCGCTGTCGCGTTCCGGATTGATGTAGAAGTGCAGGTTGTTGCCGGTGAGGCGGCGGTTCACCAGCTCGACGCAACCGAGTTCGAGGATCCGGTCGCCGGTGCGGGCATTCAGGCCGGTGGTTTCGGTATCGAGGATGAGTTGACGCATATCGGATTAGCCTGCCTCGGAAAATTGCAGCGAAGAAAAAGAGCAGCGAAAGAACGGCGCCAGGAATTGCAAAGCGGTGCGCGCGACGCTCATCCGATTTGCGCAAGTGACGCGACGCCGCGATTGGCCAGTTGATCGGCGCGTTCGTTTTCCGGGTGTCCGCTGTGTCCGCGCACCCAGCGCCATTCGACGTCGTGCTGCGCGACGAGCGCGTCGAGCCGCTTCCACAGGTCGGCGTTCTTCACCGGCTGCTTTGCCGCAGTGATCCAGCCTTTCTTTTTCCAGCCGTGAATCCATTCGCTGATGCCTTTCTGTACATACTGCGAGTCGGTGTGCACGACTGCCCTGCAGGGGCGCTTCAGCGCTTCGAGCGCGGCGATCACGCCCATCAGTTCCATGCGATTGTTGGTCGTGTTGGCTTCGCCGCCGAACAGTTCTTTTTCCTGGTCGCCGAAGCGCAGCAACGCGCCCCAGCCGCCGGGGCCGGGGTTGCCCTTGCAGGCGCCGTCGGTATAAATGTCGATGAAATCGGGAGTCATTGAGTGTGGTTGCGTGTATTCGGAGTGGCGGCGGGCGCGAGGCCTGGCGCGAGCACGGGTATCTTCACTTTCAGCGGGCCGACGAGGCGCATGCCGCGCACGCGCTTGATCGCCTTGATCATGTAGGTGGCGCCGAAGATCGGCCACCAGCGGTCGCCGGCGGCTTCCATGAAGCCATAGCGGGCGAGCCATTGCTCGCTGCCGAGCGGCGGACGATAGCAGCCGAAGCGCCCGCGTTCAAGGTCGAAGCCCAGCAGCTTGATCCAGTCTTTCAGACGCGTGAAGGCGATCAGATCGACCGCGGCGGGCACGAACGGCCGGCCGGTCATCTTGCCGACCGATTGCCGCGCGCCCCATAGCGACAGCGAGTTGAAACCGAGAATGATGAGCTGACCTTCGGGCATCAGCACGCGCTCGGCTTCGCGCAGCAGCCGGTGCGGGTCGCTCGTGAATTCAAGCGTGTGCGGCATCACGATCAGATCGACGCTCTGTGCTTCGAACGGCAGATCCAGCAGGTCGCACCACACCGCGCTGCGGCCGGCCGGCGCGGGCAGGCCCGCCGACCCGGCCGACGCCGCGCCACGGTTCGATCCCGGGCGAGTGCCGGCATGCGTCAGGCCGCGCGGAAAAGCGTAGGGCGCGCTGGCTCCGCTCGCAGCGTCGAGCACGAGGCCGCGGCACGGCATGCGGTTCTCGCGCAATGCATCGAGCTGCGGCAGGCCGAGTTGCAGCGCATGATAGCCGAACACGTCCGACACCACGCGGTCGAGCTGGGTCTGCTCCCAGTCGAGCACGTAGCGGCCGGGCGGTGAATCGGTCCAGGCGGGCCAGTCTATAATTGCTCGGTCAGTCATATCAAAGAATGCGTCGCCTATGAATGCGCTCGAGTACGTACCGGTCCCGGCGTTTGAAGACAATTACATCTGGGTCGTTTCCGACGGACACCATGCGGTCGTCGTCGATCCCGGTGAGGCGGCCCCCGTGCGTGCCTATCTGGCGAAACGCGGATGGCGGCTGAGCGCTATTTTACTCACGCACCATCATCAAGACCACGTCGGTGGGGTGGCCGATCTGCTGAATGGCCAGGCCGTGCCGGTCTACGGCCCCGCTGGTGAAGCGATCCGGCATCTCACGCACCGTCTCGAAAATGGCGATCGCGTGTCGATCGCGACGCCCGCGCTCGAATTCAGCGTGCTCGACGTGCCCGGCCACACGAGCGGCCACATCGCGTATTTTCAGGCCGCCGATTCGCGCGGCACGCCGCACGTCTTTTGCGGCGACACGCTGTTCGCATGCGGCTGCGGCCGGTTGTTCGAAGGCACGCCGAAGCAGATGCTCGCTTCGCTGGATGCGCTCGCCGCGCTGCCCGGCGCGACCGAAGTCCACTGCGCGCACGAGTACACGCTATCGAACATCCGTTTCGCGCTCGCGTGCGAGCCGGACAATGTCGAGCTCCAGGCCTGGCGCGACAAGGCGAGCGAGCTGCGGGCGCGCCACATGCCGACGCTGCCGACCACGATCGCTCACGAGCGTGCGGTGAATCCGTTCCTGCGCGCGGACCAACCGGCGGTGCAGGCGAGCCTGCAGGAGCAGCTGCATGAAAAGGTGTCCGACCGGCTGACGGCCTTCACATTGATGCGTGAATGGAAGAATCGCTTCCGCTGATCCGCACCGCATTAGCCGCTCTTCACGCTATAAATCGGAAAAATTCGCCAAGCCCAAGATTTCCTTGATTTTTTTACTAAGTTTCCGATTGACGGAAACGTTGCCGTTTCGTACTATCGGCTGCAAATTCCAGCCCTTGTGGAAGCCGAGACGTTCATGCGATTTATCTTCAGTGCGTTATTGGTCCTGACACTCGCCGCTTGCGCGAGTCAAGGACCGACAACGAGCAGTTCCACCGCAACCAATCCCGCCAGCCAGCAAGCCGTAGCCGACGCACTTCGTAAGACAGCCACCGCTAAAGAAACGATCAACGTCGATCAGGGTTCGGTCAGCCAGTTGACCGGCTCGGACGCCGATCTGTGGAGCCGTATTCGCCGTGGTTTCCAGATGCCGGACCTGCAGACCGACCTCGTCGACATGCAGGCCAACTGGTATGCGCAGCGTCCCGACTACGTGCAGCGCATGACCGAGCGCTCGCAGAAGTATCTCTATCACATCGTCGAAGAGCTCGAAGCGCGGCATATGCCGACCGAACTCGCGCTGCTGCCGTTCATCGAATCCGCGTATAGCCCGCAGGCGTTGTCGGTCGCGAAAGCCGCCGGCATGTGGCAGTTCATGCCGGGCACCGGGCGCACCTACAACCTCAAGCAGAACATGTGGCAGGACGAGCGCCGCGACGTGCTGGCGTCGACCAGCGCCGCGCTCGACTATCTGTCGCGTCTGCACGACATGTTCGGCGACTGGCAGCTCGCGCTCGCCGCGTACAACTGGGGCGAGGGCAACGTGCAGCGCGCGATCGCGCGCAACGAGGCGGCGGGTCTGCCCACCGATTACCTCAGCCTGCGCATGCCGAACGAAACGCGCAACTACGTGCCGAAGCTGCAGGCGGTGAAGAACATCGTGATGAACCCGCAGGTATACGGACTCACGCTGCCGTCGATTCCGAATCACCCGTATTTCGTCACGGTGACCACGTCGCACGATATCGACGTGGAAATGGCCGCGAAGCTCGCGAATCTGTCGACGGATGAATTCCGCTCGCTGAACCCGTCGTTCAGAAAGCCGGTGATTCTCGGTGCAACGCAGCCGCAGATCCTGCTGCCGTTCGACAACGCCAGCGCGTTCGAGCGCAATCTGAAGGCGTATTCCGGCTCGCTGTCGTCGTGGACCACGTACACGGTAGACCACCGCGCGACGCCTGCGGCGATCGCGCAGAAGATCGGCGTCGACGCCGACACGCTGATGGAAGTGAACAAGATTCCGGCCGGCATGCGCCTGAAGCCCGGCTCCACGATCGTCGTGCCGCGCGGTTCGGACGACGACGAAGACATCAGCGCCGACGTCGCCGAAAGCGCGGTGCTGGCGATGGAGCCCGATGTTCCCGATACTCGCAAGATGCTGATCCGCGTGCGCCGCAATCAGTCGATGGCGGCGATCGCGGTGCGTTACGGTGTGTCGGTCGGTCAGTTGAAGGCGTGGAACCGTACGCGTCGCGATCAGGTGTCGCGTGGTCAGGTGATCGTGCTGCACGTGCCGGTAGGCAAGGCCATGCCGAGCGAGCCGGGTCCGGAGCGTATCGCAACCGACGTTCAGGGCGGTGGCGTCGAGAAGATCGGCACCCGCGTCGCAGACACCCGTGGCGAATCGCGCAACGAGAAAAAGAAGGGTCGTGGCCGGTACGTCGTGAAGGTCTCCGAGCCGGTAGGGAAGGTCAGCAAGCCGACGGCATCCAGTGCCGGCAAGGTCAAGGTGACCAAAGTGTCGGCCTCCACGTCCAGCAAGGCGTCGAAGGTCGCGGCAGAGAGCCGCCCGAAGACCGTGGCCAACGCGAAGAAGGCTAAGTAGACTCATAGCGGCTGCCACGGTAGTGACCACATGCGCTGCGGACGCAGCGCATGAATTGCGCTCCGATCACGCACCGTGTTTATTCCAACGCCGTCACCTGTGGTGACGGCGTTTTTCATTTTGCCGAGCCATTCAAGGCGAATCTCGCGTATTTCCTTTATCTTTCGTGCTTTGGCCACGTCGGTCGTTCCGAGCGAAGCTTATGTCGTCGACTCAACTGCGCGTCTTTCTTCTGTTTTCCGCGGGCTACTTCGTCTCCTATGTGTTTCGTGGCGTCAACCTCGGCTTCGCGCCGTTCATTACGCACGACCTCGGCTTGTCAGCGACCGATCTGGGCTTGCTGACGAGCCTTTATTTCCTCGGCTTCGCGGGCGCGCAGATTCCGGCTGGCGTGCTGCTCGATCACTTCGGCGCGCGCCGGGTGACGGCTGCCACGTTGCTGTTCGCCGCATTGGGCATCTGGGTGTTCGGCGCCGCGCAGAGCGTCGGCGTGATGATGGTCGGGCGGCTGCTGATCGGAGTCGGCGTGTCCGTGTGTCTTGGCGCGGCCTTCAAGGCCTTGGCGCAGCATTTCGCGACGGCGCGCCTGCCGCTGATGAATGGGCTGGTGATGGCGATCGGCGGTTTCGGCGGCGTGATGGTGGGCTCGCCGCTGACGTGGGTACTGGGTTTCGCCAGCTGGCGCGCGGTCTGTATCGGACTGGGGCTGCTGACCGTGATGGTCGCTCTCGCACAATGGACGCTCGCGCCGGACAAGAAGGAAACCCACCACCAGGCGAGCCTCGGCGCGCAGTTCAAGGGCACCTTGCATATTCTGCGCAGCGCGGCTTTCTGGAAGATCGCGTCGTTCTCGGTCGTCACGCAAGGCGTCTTCTATGCGATGCAGTCGCTGTGGGTCGGCGCGTGGCTGCGCGACGTACAGGGTTTCGAGCCGCAACAAGCCGCCGCGCTGGTGTCGATTCTGGGCTTCGCGATGATGGCCGGCTGCCTCGGTTTCGGCGCGGCGGCGCGCAGTCTCGAACGGCGCGGCATCTCGCTGCATGCGTTTTGCGGCATCGGCATGGCGCTGTATGTGCTGACGCAGTTGCTGATCATGTTCAAGGCGCCGCTGCCGGCGGGTCTGTTGTGGGCGGCATATGGGATTTTTGGCGGCACCGGTATTCTGAGCTACGCGGTGATGGCCCGGCATTTCCCGGCGCAGATGATCGGTCGGGTGAACACCACGCTGACGCTGATCATTTTCCTGCTGATTTTCGGCTTCCAGATTGGCGTCGGCGCAGTTTTGTCGTACTGGCCGGCGAGCGGCGGGCACTATCCGCAGGCCGCACACATGACCGCGTGGGGGATTCTGGTGGCGCTGCAGGTGCTGAGCGCGATCTGGTACACGTTACCTGGCCGGAAGACAGTTCGGCCCTCCGAAGTGAGCGCCGAACAGCAGGCGTGAGGCGGGAAGTGCAACAACTCGCCTGGCGGGCGCAAATTCCACTGCGCTATCGCGATTCGCATCGCGCAAATCTTTGTTTGATACCGGCCAGCCTTGTCCCGCAAGGCTTTGGGCGCGTTGCCCCAACCTTTTCCCATGGCGGCCTCCTATCTCGAATTTGGAGGGAAGGGCGTTTTCAGGCTATAATTCCAAGGTTTGAGCTTATCAACCCGCACCCTAGCGCCTACCTCTCCCATACCGTTCATCCGCCGCGCGCCATTGGCGTAGCAAGAAGGGCCCCCGCGTCTGGCCGATCCGTCCACTCAATGGATGCATTGGACCCATCGCACACCCCTTGCAACGTTCAACAGCAGGTCGCGAGTGAGTCTGCGCGTGCATCCCGTGGATGTGTTTCGCTGCGGCTCGCAGTCGGATAGGCAGGTCGGCAACAGGGTGTTCCCCCCAAGGAGTCTCCCGTGTTGCCGTCATTTTCTCCCGCTCTGCTCGCGCTCGCCGACGGCACGGTCTTTCGTGGTTACTCGATCGGCGCCCCCGGGCATACCATCGGCGAAGTCGTGTTCAACACCGCTATCACCGGCTATCAGGAAATCCTGACTGACCCGAGCTACGCGCGCCAGATCGTGACCCTCACGTATCCGCATATCGGCAATGTCGGTGTGAACGCCGAAGACGTCGAAGCTACGAAAGTCCATGCCGCCGGCCTGATCATTCGCGATCTGCCGGTTCTCGCGTCGAACTTCCGCATGGAGCGCACGCTCCCGCAATACCTGCAGGACGAAGGCGTGGTCGCCATCGCCGGCCTCGACACCCGCATGCTGACCCGCGTTTTGCGCGACAAGGGCGCGCAGAATGGCGCAATCCTCGCCGGCTCGGACGACGAGGTCAAGGCCATCGAACTCGCCCGCTCGTTCCCCGGCCTTTCGGGCATGGACCTCGCGAAGGTCGTATCGACGAAGGAAACCTACGAGTGGACCCAGACCGAATGGCGTCTGGGCACCGGCTACGGCAAGCAGAATGCGCCGAAGTACCGCGTGGTGGCGTTCGACTACGGCGTCAAGTACAACATCCTGCGCATGCTGGCCGAGCGCGGCTGCCAAGTCACCGTGCTGCCGGCGCAGGCGAGCGCGGCCGACGCGCTGGCGCTCAACCCGGACGGCGTGTTCCTGTCGAACGGTCCCGGCGATCCGCAGCCGTGCGACTACGCGATCGCGGCTACGAAAGAACTGATCGAGCGCGGCATTCCGACTTTCGGCATCTGCCTCGGCCATCAGATCATGGGCCTCGCGGTCGGCGCAAAGACCATGAAGATGAAGACCGGCCACCACGGCGCGAACCATCCGGTGAAGGATCTGGACGACGGCCGCGTGGTCATCACGTCGCAGAACCATGGTTTCGCGGTCGACGCCGACACGCTGCCGGCCAACGCGCGCGCCACGCACGTGTCGCTGTTCGACGGCACGCTGCAAGGCTTCGCGCTGACCGACAAGCCGGCGTTCTGCTTCCAGGGTCATCCAGAAGCATCGCCCGGTCCGCACGACATCGCTTATCTGTTCGACCGCTTCACCGCGTTGATGGACGCACAGAAGGGCGGCAAGAGCGCAGCGGCTTAAGACAGCTCAGCGGCCTCAGCGGCCTCGCGCCGCGAGCCCGCTTCAGCGGTAGCGTGGCTCGCGAGGCGCCTCGCGCGCATGGACGGCGAGCCGCAAAGAACAGAGCAAAGCAGAGCGCGCGCAACGCAACAGCGCCGCGCGCCGACGGAAAGAATTCAGGAATACATTAGCGAGAGCGTTATGCCCAAGCGGACAGACATCAAGAGCATCCTCATCATCGGCGCGGGTCCGATCATCATCGGCCAGGCATGCGAGTTCGATTACTCGGGCGCGCAGGCATGCAAGGCGCTGCGTGAGGAAGGCTACAAGGTCATTCTCGTCAACAGCAATCCGGCGACGATCATGACCGACCCGAACACGGCCGACGTGACCTACATCGAGCCGATCACGTGGGAAGTGGTCGAGCGCATCATCGCGAAGGAGCGCCCGGACGCGATCCTGCCGACGATGGGCGGCCAGACGGCGCTGAACTGCGCGCTCGATCTGCACGCGCACGGCGTGCTGGAGAAGTACAAGGTCGAGCTGATCGGCGCATCGCCGGAAGCGATCGACAAGGCGGAAGACCGCCAGAAGTTCAAGGACGCGATGACCAAGATCGGTCTCGGTTCGGCCAAGTCGGGCACCGCGCATTCGATGGAAGAAGCGCTGCAGGTGCAGGCCGATATCGCTGCGCAAACCGGCAGCGGCGGCTATCCGGTCGTGATCCGTCCGTCGTTCACGCTGGGCGGCTCGGGCGGCGGCATCGCGTACAACCGCGACGAATTCGAAGAGATCTGCAAGCGTGGTCTCGACCTGTCGCCGACGCGCGAGCTGCTGATCGAAGAATCGCTGCTCGGCTGGAAAGAGTATGAGATGGAAGTGGTCCGCGACACCAAGGACAACTGCATCATCGTCTGCTCGATCGAAAACCTGGACCCGATGGGCATCCACACCGGCGACTCGATCACCGTCGCGCCGGCGCAAACGCTGACCGACAAGGAATATCAGATCCTGCGTAACGCCTCGCTCGCCGTGCTGCGCGAGATCGGCGTCGATACGGGCGGCTCGAACGTGCAGTTCTCGATCAATCCGAAAGACGGCCGGATGATCGTGATCGAAATGAACCCGCGCGTGTCGCGCTCGTCGGCGCTGGCATCGAAGGCGACCGGCTTCCCGATCGCCAAGGTCGCGGCCAAGCTGGCAGTGGGCTACACGCTCGACGAACTGAAGAACGAAATCACCGGCGGCCAGACCCCAGCCTCCTTCGAGCCGACCATCGACTACGTCGTCACCAAGATTCCGCGTTTCGCATTCGAGAAATTCCGCGAAGCCGATTCGCGCCTGACCACGCAGATGAAGTCGGTCGGCGAAGTGATGGCGATCGGACGCACCTTCCAGGAGTCGTTCCAGAAGGCGCTGCGCGGTCTTGAAGTCGGCGTCGACGGTCTGGACGAAAAGACCGATAACCGTGACGAGATCATCCGCGAGATCGGCGAAGCCGGTCCGGACCGCATCTGGTATGTCGGCGACGCGTTCCGCGTCGGCATGACGGCTGCGGAGATTTTCGAGGAAACCGCGATCGACCCGTGGTTCCTCGCGCAGATCGAACAGATCGTCCTGAAGGAAAAGGCGCTGGCCGGTCGCACGCTCGCGAGCCTCTCGAAGGAAGAACTGAAGTATCTGAAGCAGAGCGGCTTTTCGGATCGCCGTCTGGCCAAACTGCTCGGCGCGAAGCCGGCGGACGTGCGTCAGCGCCGTATCGAGCTGAACGTGCGCCCGGTGTACAAGCGTGTCGACACCTGCGCGGCCGAATTCGCGACGAAAACCGCGTACATGTACTCCACGTACGAGGACGAGTGCGAAGCGAATCCGACCAACAACAAGAAGATCATGGTGTTGGGCGGCGGCCCGAACCGGATCGGCCAGGGCATCGAGTTCGACTACTGCTGCGTGCACGCTGCGCTCGCGATGCGCGAAGACGGCTACGAAACGATCATGGTCAACTGCAACCCTGAAACCGTTTCGACCGACTACGACACGTCGGACCGTCTGTACTTCGAATCGCTGACGCTCGAAGACGTGCTCGAAATCGTCGACAAGGAAAAGCCGGTCGGCGTGATCGTGCAATACGGCGGGCAGACGCCGCTGAAGCTCGCGCTCGATCTCGAAGCGAACGGTGTGCCGATCGTCGGCACGTCGCCGGACATGATCGACGCGGCCGAAGACCGCGAGCGTTTCCAGAAGCTGCTGCAGGACCTCGGCCTGCGTCAGCCGCCGAACCGCACCGCGCGCGCGGAAGACGAAGCGCTCAAGCTCGCCGACGAAATCGGCTATCCGCTGGTGGTGCGTCCGTCGTATGTGCTGGGTGGCCGCGCGATGGAAATCGTCCACGAGCCGCGCGACCTCGAGCGCTATATGCGCGAGGCCGTGAAGGTGTCGAACGATTCGCCGGTGCTGCTCGATCGCTTCCTGAACGACGCGATCGAATGCGACGTCGATTGCATCTCGGATGGCGAAGCGGTGTTCATCGGCGGCGTGATGGAGCACATCGAACAGGCGGGCGTGCACTCCGGCGACTCGGCTTGCTCGCTGCCGCCGTATTCGCTGTCGCAGGACACCGTCGCTGAACTGAAGCGCCAGACCGGCGCGATGGCGAAAGCGCTGAACGTGGTCGGGCTGATGAACGTGCAGTTCGCGATCCAGCAAGTCCCGCAGGCGGATGGCTCGAAGGAAGACGTCATCTACGTGCTCGAAGTGAACCCGCGTGCATCGCGTACGGTGCCGTACGTGTCGAAGGCGACCAGCCTGCCGCTCGCGAAGATCGCGGCGCGCGCGATGGTCGGCCAGAAGCTCGCCGATCAAGGCGTGACGAAGGAAATCGACCCGCCGTACTTCAGCGTGAAGGAAGCCGTGTTTCCCTTCGTCAAGTTCCCGGCCGTCGACCCGGTGCTCGGACCGGAAATGCGTTCGACCGGTGAAGTGATGGGCGTGGGCCAGACGTTCGGCGAGGCGCTCTTCAAGTCGCAGCTCGCGGCGGGTTCGCGTTTGCCGGAATCGGGTACGGTGCTGTTGACCGTGATGGACGCGGACAAGCCGAAGGCCGTCGAAGTCGCGCGCATGCTGCACGAACTCGGTTATCCGATCGTCGCGACCAAGGGCACGGCTGCCGCGATCGAAGCGGCCGGCGTGCCGGTGAAGGTCGTCAACAAGGTGAAGGACGGCCGTCCGCACATTGTCGACATGATCAAGAACGGCGAAATCGCGCTGGTCTTCACGACCGTCGACGAAACGCGCGCCGCGATCGCCGATTCGCGTTCGATTCGCATGAGCGCGCAGGCGAACAAGGTCACGTACTACACGACGATGTCCGGCGCACGGGCTGCGGTGGAAGGTTTGCGCTACCTGAAGAACCTGGAAGTCTATGATTTACAAGGACTCCACGCTCGCCTAAACTAAGGCTTCGAGTTTCTGTCTCAGGATGTACGTGCCGCGGTTAAGCGGCGTTTCGCAGGTGCTGGGGCCGGAGTTATGCTCCATGGCACTGGTTCCTGCGGAATGCACTTAACCGCGGTGATTTTTTTTACGGCTGTTTTTTGCCTCTAGAGTTGTTTATGAGCACTATTCCATTGACTAAGCGCGGCGCGGACATGTTGCGCGACGAATTGCAGCGGCTGAAATCGGTCGAACGTCCGGCAGTAATCAACTCGATCGCGGAAGCGCGTGCCCAGGGCGATCTGTCGGAAAACGCGGAATACGACGCTGCGAAGGAAAAGCAGGGCTTTATCGAAGGCCGGATTGCCGAGATCGAATCGAAGCTGGCCGGCGCGCAGGTGATCGATCCGTCGAAGGTGGACGCGGACGGCCGTGTGGTGTTTGGTGCGACGCTGGAACTGGAAGACCTGGAGTCGGGTGCGTCGGTCAAATATCAGATCGTCGGCGACGACGAAGCGGACATCGACCATGGCCTGATTTCGATCAGCTCGCCGATCGCGCGCGCCTTGATCGGCAAATCGGAGGGCGACGTTGCGTCGGTGCAGGCGCCGGGCGGCGTGCGCGAATACGAAATCATCGCGGTCAGCTACGTTTGAGGGTGGCCCGGGAGTCCCAGATGCCACATCGGTTTTTCCGTCTTCTGACGGTGGTGTGGGTCGGTAGTCTGCTGACTATCGGCTATGCCGTCGCGCCAGTGCTGTTCACGTCGCTCGACCGGATTTCGGCAGGCGCGGTGGCGGCACAACTATTCCGCATTCAGGGCGTCGTGGGTGTGGTGTGCGGTATTTTGCTGCTGGGTCTCGCGAATGTGCTGGTTCGCCGCGGCAGCGAGGCTTATCGGCGGTTGCGCTGGCTGATAGCCGGCATGCTGGTGTGCGTGCTGATGGGTTACTTCGCGCTGCAGCCGTTCATGAATGCGATGCGCGAGGCCGCGCTCGAAGCCGGCACCGACGTCGGGCATTCGGTTTATGCGGCACGCTTCGGCATTCTGCACGGCGTGTCGAGCGTGTTCTATCTGATCGAAAGCCTGCTTGGCGTGGCGCTCGTGTGGAAGCTACCGGCGAGCACCGGTGCGGAGACGACGGAGCAGGGCGCTCGGGGTGCTGCGGGGAAAGTGGCGGGCTGAGGCAGGTCAGGCATGTACTACTTACGCTAGCTAGTCACTCTTTCCGATCTATGACTTTGCCGAAGCCTCTTGCGCGGGCATCCCGCCGCGTTTCAGGCCAGCGTTGCTCAAGGTGCGGACCTTCCCGCACCTCTTTGCCACCTGCTTACTTCGAGGACTGATGCGAGCGCTTCGCGCTGGTTTGACGCTTCTTGGCACGCTTGATGTTGCCGCCTTGCGTGACGCGTTCATTGCCGCGCACCACGACAGCTTTTGCCTTCGGCTTGCGCATCGGAATTTCACTGGGTTTGACGACCGTGACAACGCGTGGCGCACGACCCTTGCCAGGCTTGGCCTCGACGGCCGCTTCGCGGGCGCTCGGCAGGGCGCCGCGCTTCGGCTTCACCGCCGGTTGAGCCGATTCCGGCTTCCAGATCACCAACAGTTTGCCGATGTGCTGGATCGGCGCGGCGTTCAGCTTGTCGCAAATCTCTTCATAGATCGCGATGCGTTCCTCGCGTTCGTCGCCGAACACGCGGATTTTGATGAGCTGATGAGCGCCAAGGTGGACCTTGATCTCGGAGAGCACAGCGTCGGTCAAGCCTTCGGCGCCGACGAGCACGACCGGTTTGAGCGCATGTGCCTGGGAGCGCAACTCGGCGCGTTGGTCGGAAGAGACTTTGAGGGCGGGCATGGAAAGTGGGAGACTCGACTAAAATGGCGGCACCTGCGTTCCCGATCGACTTGCTCGATCGGTCGATTCAACAGGGCGGCGCGTCAGAACAACAGAATCGCGGATGCCGCCGGTTTGGCGGTGGCCGCGCGAATTAACCGCGTATTATCCCCTAAAGCGCGTCACCACGCAGCAAGAGTTCAATCCTTAATGGCAAAAAACAAGTTCAATACCGCGTGGCTGCATGACCACATCAACGATCCGTACGTGAAAATGGCGCAGCGGGAGGGCTATCGCGCCCGCGCAGCCTACAAGCTCAAGGAAATCGACGAGCAGGACAAGCTGATCCGTCCGGGGCAGGTGATCGTCGACCTCGGCTCCACGCCCGGCAGCTGGAGCCAGTACGCGCGCAACAAGCTCGCCAAAGGCTCGCAGCGCGATGCGGAGCGCGAAGGCGGTATCGACGGCACGATCATCGCGCTCGATCTGCTACCGATGGAGCCTGTGGCCGACGTTCACTTCATCCAGGGCGACTTCCGTGAAGACTCGGTACTGGGCCAACTGGAAGAATTGGTCGGCGAACGCCAGGTTGACCTTGTAATTTCGGATATGGCGCCCAACCTGTCGGGAGTGGCGGTGGCGGATGCTGCACGAATCGAGCATTTATGCGATCTCGCGCTGGAATTCTCACAAAATCACCTGAAACCGGATGGCGCCCTTTTAGTCAAATGCTTCCACGGCAGCGGTTATAGCCAGATTGTCGAGAAGTTCAAGCGTCAGTTCAAGGTGGTGGCGGCCCGCAAGCCGAAAGCGTCGCGGGATAAATCGTCAGAAACGTTTATTTTGGGTAAGCATCTCAAGCGGCCCGCATAGGGCGCTGCAGGACGGTTCCGCATCTGCCGATAAATGCCTCCGGCGCTCGAATTGGCGCTTGATTGGCACGCTGCGCTATTTCTGTGGTAGCGAAACCTTATGGCAGGGGTTTGCGGACTGGATTAGAATGCTTTCGTGGTGCCGCAAGGCAAATGTAGGCGCCCGTCTAAGTGAAGGAGTGGTGCTTTGAACAACAATATGTTTTCGAAGGCAGCAGTGTGGCTGGTTATCGCACTGGTGCTGTTTACGGTGTTCAAGCAGTTCGACAAGCCCCGTGTCCAGGAAGGCGTTTCCTATTCGCAGTTCATGGACGACGCGAAGGCCGGCAAAGTCAAGAACGTCATTGTCCAGGGGCGGAACCTCACGGTCACTCCAGCAGACGGCCAGAAGTACCAGATCGTGTCGCCCGGCGACATCTGGATGGTCGGCGATCTGATGAAGTATGGCGTTCAGGTGAGCGGCAAGGCTGACGACGAACCCAATGCGCTGGTGTCCGCGCTGTATTACCTCGGGCCGACGATCCTGATCATCGGTTTCTGGTTCTACATGATGCGACAGATGCAAGGGGGCGGGAAAGGCGGAGCATTCTCGTTCGGCAAATCCCGTGCGCGGCTGATCGACGAGAACAACAACGCAATCAATTTCACCGACGTCGCCGGTTGCGACGAAGCCAAGGAAGAAGTCTCCGAACTGGTCGACTTCCTGCGCGACCCGCAGAAATTCCAGAAGCTGGGCGGGCGCATTCCACGTGGTGTGCTGCTGGTCGGCCCTCCGGGAACGGGTAAGACGCTGTTGGCACGCGCTATCGCTGGCGAAGCGAAGGTGCCGTTCTTCAGCATTTCGGGTTCGGACTTCGTTGAAATGTTCGTCGGTGTCGGCGCGGCTCGTGTGCGCGACATGTTCGAGCAGGCCAAGAAGCACGCACCGTGCATCGTGTTCATCGACGAAATCGACGCGGTCGGTCGTCATCGTGGCGCCGGCATGGGCGGCGGTAACGACGAACGCGAGCAGACGTTGAATCAGATGCTCGTCGAGATGGACGGGTTCGAAGCGAACTCGGGCGTGATCGTGATCGCTGCAACGAACCGCTCGGACGTGCTCGACAAGGCGCTGCTGCGTCCGGGCCGTTTCGACCGTCAGGTGTATGTCGGTCTGCCGGATATCCGCGGCCGCGAACACATCATGAAGGTGCATCTGCGCAAGGTGCCGATTTCGAACGACGTCGACGCGGCAGTGATTGCGCGCGGCACGCCGGGCTTCTCGGGCGCCGATCTGGCGAACCTCGTGAACGAAGCGGCACTGTTCGCGGCTCGTCGCGGCAAGCGCATCGTCGAAATGACGGACTTCGAAGATGCGAAGGACAAGATCTTCATGGGTCCGGAGCGCAAGTCTGCCGTGATTCGCGAGGAGTCGAAGCGGGCGACGGCTTACCACGAGTCGGGCCATGCGGTGATCGCCAAGCTGTTGCCGAAGGCCGATCCGGTGCACAAGGTCACGATCATTCCGCGCGGCCGTGCGCTGGGTGTGACGTGGCAGCTGCCGGAGCATGACAACGAAACGTACTCAAAGGATTATCTGCTCGATCGTCTTGCGATCCTGTTCGGTGGCCGGGTGGCGGAAGAGTTGTTCCTGAACCTGATCAGCACCGGTGCTTCGGACGACTTCAACAAGGCGACGCAGACGGCTCGCGCCATGGTGGCTCGCTTTGGCATGACGGATGCGCTCGGAACGATGGTGTACGTCGACGACGAAAACGATGCAACGCCGTTTGGCCGCGGTTTCACGCGGACCATTTCGGAAGCGACGCAGCAGAAGGTCGATGCGGAAATCCGCCGCGTGCTGGACGAGCAGTACAACCTCGCGAAGCGCCTGCTGGATGAAAACCGCGACAAGGTAGAAGCGATGACCGCCGCACTGATGGAGTGGGAGACGATCGACGCCGATCAGATCAACGACATCATGGCCGGCCGTCCGCCGCGTTCGCCGAAGAGCTCGCCGCCGTCGGCAAGCGACGCCTCGTCGGGCGGTAGCCCGGGCACCGAGGTCAAGCCGGGTAGCGCAACCGCGCCGGCCTGATAGGCGATCAGTCGAAAGTGCGGGCCGGTGTGTTTCACACCGGCCCGTTTTGCATTTATCCGTTTTACGTGAAGCATTGCTACGTGTCGAAAGCCGATCTATCTTCTCCTCCCATTCCAGAGCCGCTGCAATGCGGCCGCTTCAAGCTGACCTTTGAACGCCCGTTGGTCATGGGTATTCTGAACGTCACGCCCGATTCCTTCTCCGACGGTGGCCAATATGCGATGCGCGGCGACGCGTTGCGTCAGGCCGAACGCATGATGCTCGAGGGCGCGGACATCATCGACATCGGTGGCGAATCGACCCGCCCCGGTGCGCCGCCAGTGCCGCTCGATGAAGAGCTGGAGCGCGTGATTCCGCTCATCGAGCAATTGCGCGGGGCCAACGTGCCGTTGTCGATCGATACGTACAAACCGGAAGTGATGCGCGAGGCATTGAGCGCGGGCGCCGATCTGATCAACGACATCTGGGGTTTCCGGATGGCCGGTGCGATCGACGCGGTTCGCGATAGTGCATGTGGGTTATGTGTGATGCATATGCTCGGTGAGCCGCAGACCATGCAGCTCGGCGAGCCCGCCTATGAGGATGTCGTGAGCGAGGTTCGGCGTTTCCTCGAGGAGCGGGTGGCGACGTTGCAGCAAGCCGGAGTCGGGCGTGCGCGCATCAGCGTCGACCCGGGTTTCGGCTTCGGCAAGGCGGTGATCGAACATAACTACGCGTTGCTCGCGCATTTGCCGGACACCGCGCCGCAAGCCGTGCCGCCTTATCCGATTCTCGCGGGCATGTCACGCAAGTCGATGATCGGCGCAGTGGTCGGGCGTCCGGCTGCCGAGCGTGTCGCCGGTAGTGTTGCTGCCGCCGTGTGCGCGGCCGAACGGGGTGCTGCGATTCTGCGCGTGCATGATGTTGCGCAAACAGCAGACGCATTGAAAGTATGGGCAGCCATGCGCGACGCGGCGAATCACGGCCGTGCGCGTGGTTGAACCCACAGCAAAACGAGGGAGAAATAATATGGTGCGTCGTTACTTCGGAACGGACGGGATTCGAGGCAAGGTCGGCGAAGGGCCCATTACGCCGGAATTTGTGCTGCGGCTGGGCTATGCAGCCGGCAAGGTGCTGGCGGGAGCGGATCGCCGGGCCAGATCGAGCACTCGGCCAACGGTGCTGATCGGCAAAGACACGCGCGTATCGGGCTACATGCTCGAAGCCGCGCTCGAGTCGGGCTTTTCGGCGGCCGGCGTCGACGTGATGCTGGCGGGCCCGATGCCGACACCCGGCATCGCCTATTTGACGCGCGCGCTGCGGCTTGCTGCCGGCGTGGTCATCAGCGCTTCGCACAATCCGTACTACGATAACGGCATCAAATTCTTTTCCGCCGACGGCAACAAGCTGCCGGATGAAGTCGAGGCGCAGATCGAAGAGCAGCTCAATCTGCCGCTCGCCTGCGCGGCCTCCGAGCAACTCGGCAAGGCGCGGCGCCTCGACGACGCCGCCGGCCGCTATATCGAGTTCTGCAAGAGTACGTTTCCGGCCGCGTTCGACCTGCGCGGCATGAAGCTGGTCGTCGATTGCGCGCACGGCGCCGCGTACGACGTCGCGCCGCACGTCTTCCATGAACTCGGTGCCGAGGTGATTCCAATCGGTGTTTCGCCCAACGGCTTCAACATCAACGACGGCGTCGGCGCGACGGCGCCGGATGCGCTGGTGCGCGCGGTGCGCGCGAATCACGCGGACCTCGGCATTGCACTCGACGGCGACGCCGACCGTCTGCAGGTAGTGGACGCCGCCGGCCGCCTCTATAACGGCGACGAGCTGCTGTACGTATTGGTCAAGGACCGCATCGCGACCGACGGCAACGTGGACGGCGCAGTGGGCACCCTGATGACCAATATGGCCGTCGAGGTGGCGCTGCAGGAGGCGGGCGTGAAGTTCGTCCGCGCGGCGGTGGGCGATCGCTACGTGCTCGAGCAACTGCGCGAGCACGGCTGGCAACTCGGCGCGGAAGGCTCCGGCCATATCCTCTCCCTCGACCGCCATTCGACCGGCGACGGCATCGTTTCCGCGTTGCTGGTGCTCGCGGCGATGCAGCGTAGCGGGAAATCGCTCGCTGATCTGCTCGATGGCGTCACGCTGTTCCCGCAGAAGCTGATCAATGTGCGCATGAAGCCGGACGCGGACTGGAAGGGCAGTGACGCGATCCGTCGCGCGATTGGCCACGCCGAGAGCGCGCTGAATGGCCGCGGCCGCGTGCTGATCCGCGCGTCTGGCACCGAGCCGGTGTTGCGCGTGATGGTCGAGGCCGAGAATGTCGACGACGCGGTGCTTCATTCGGAAGCGATCGCCGACGCGGTCAAGCAGGCCACCACGTAAGCGACGTTTTTTTGGCGAGCAAGCGGCGGGCGACAGGATATCGCCTCGCCGCTTGCCGCTAGTCGCTGGTCGCCAGTCGCTAGTCGCGGCCAGTCGAGCATCCGACCCGAAAAAAGCCTCAGCCTTTTCTCCCACCGACCCACTCCACCTCATTCACCGCCTCACCCCGCGCAAACGTTCGCGCCCCATCTTTTTCACCTATTCTTCCTAAGAACGCACGGCAATGCCGCCAGGCCGTCGGTTCATCCGTTCAAAGCCTTTCATTTCAGTAATCTCACTGTCACGCGTGTTTCACGATTAGTCACGTTTTTGTCACAATGAGACTCTAAGCTTCGCGGTGTTCGTGTTACTCGCTCACACCGCTCACACCTTGGAGGTCTCATGAAATTGATGCAAACCGTGTTCGCTGGCGTCGCTGGCGCGCTTTTCGCGATCGCAGCGCAAGCCGCAGACATCACCGGCGCGGGCAGCACCTTCGCAGCACCGATCTACACGAAGTGGGCCGACGCCTATCAGAAGTCGGGCGGCGGCAAAGTGAACTACCAGGGTATTGGTTCGTCGGGCGGCATCAAGCAGATCGTCGCGAAGACGGTCGACTTCGCCGGTTCGGACGCTCCGCTGAAGGACGACGAACTCGCCAAGGATGGCCTGTTCCAGTTCCCGACGGTGGTCGGCGGCGTGGTGCCGGTTGTCAATGTGCCGGGCGTGAAGCCGTCGGAACTGGTGCTGTCGGGTGAAGTGCTCGGCGACATCTACCTGGGCAAGATCAAGAAGTGGAACGATCCGGCGATCGTTGCGCTGAACCCGAAGCTCAAGCTGCCGGATACCGACATCGCCGTGGTCCGCCGCGCCGACGGTTCGGGCACCAGCTTCATCTGGACGAACTATCTGTCGAAGGTCAACGCGGACTGGAAGTCGAAGGTCGGTGAAGGTTCGACGGTCAACTGGCCGACCGGTACGGGCGGCAAGGGCAACGACGGCGTCGCAGCCTTCGTGCAACGTCTGCCGGGCGCAATCGGCTACGTGGAATGGGCGTACGCGAAGCAGAACCACATGACGTACGTCGCGCTGAAGAACTCGTCGGGCACGGTGGTCGAGCCGAAGACGGATACTTTCAAGGCAGCGGCAGCGGGCGCGGACTGGTCGAAGTCGTTCTACCAGATCCTGACGAACGAGCCGGGCAAGAACGCATGGCCGATCGTCGGCGCGACGTTCGTGCTGCTGCACACGGCGCAGGACAAGCCGGCGCAAGGCACCGAAACGCTGAAGTTCTTCGACTGGGCGTTCAAGAACGGCACGCAAGCCGCGAACGAACTGGACTACATCTCGCTGCCGGATTCGGTCGTGTCGGAAATCCGCACGCAGTGGAAGGCGAAGGTGAAGGATTCGGCAGGCAAGGCGATCGCCGAGTAAGTTTTGCGGTAGGCAACAGCATCGCGTAACACGTTGGCCGTCCCCCTGTGGGGACGGCCAATGGCATTACCCCGGGGCTTCATCCCGGCATTCACCCGAGCATTACCGGCCGCACGACACGTGTCATACGGCAACTGGAAACAGGTCCATCAGGCTCTCATGTCCGATATCCATTTAGCGTCTGGCGCAAGCAGGGCCACCCCGCCCGGCAGCACGTCGCAGCAGAAGGCGCCCAGTCGCGCCGGCGACGTGATCTTCGGCGGCCTGGCGCGCGTCGCCGCCATCATCACACTGCTGCTGCTCGGCGGCATCATCGTTTCGCTGATCATCTCTTCCATGCCGTCGATCAGGGAGTTCGGCTTGAGCTTCCTGTGGACCGCCGAATGGGATCCACCCAGCAAGCAGTTCGGCGCGTTGGTGCCGATCTACGGCACGATCGCCACGTCGATCATTGCTCTCGTCATCGCGGTGCCGGTGAGCTTCGGCATCGCGCTTTTCCTGACCGAACTCGCGCCCGCGTGGCTGCGCCGCCCGCTCGGCATCGCCATTGAACTGCTCGCCGCGATCCCGTCGATCGTGTACGGCATGTGGGGTCTGCTGGTGTTCGCGCCGATTTTCGCGACGTGGTTCCAGAAGCCGCTCGGCGCGGTGCTCGGCGGCATTCCGTTCGTCGGCGCGCTGTTTCGCGGGCCGCCGATCGGCATCGGCATCCTGTGCGCGGGCGTGATTCTCGCGATCATGATCATCCCGTACATCGCATCGGTGATGCGCGACGTGTTCGAAGTCACGCCGGTGCTGCTGAAGGAATCGGCATACGGCATCGGCTGCACGACCTGGGAAGTCATGTGGAAGATCGTGCTGCCCTTCACCAAGAGCGGCGTGATCGGCGGCGTCATGCTGGGCCTCGGCCGCGCGCTCGGCGAGACGATGGCGGTCACGTTCGTGATCGGCAATACCAATCTGCTCGACAATATCTCGCTGTTTTCGCCGGGCAACAGCATTACGTCGGCGCTCGCCAATGAATTCGCGGAAGCGGATCCCGGCCTGCACACGTCGGCGCTCATGGAGCTCGGCCTGATCCTGTTCGTGATTACTTTCATCGTGCTGTCGATTTCGAAGATCATGCTGCTTCGCCTCGAAAAAGGGGAGGGCGCGAAATGAGCCAGTCCACCTTGAATATGCCGGGTTCGAACGACGCGGCTGCGCTCGAAGCGATGCGCGTGCGTCTGCAAGGACGCCGCCGCATGAAGAACGCACTCGCGCTGACCATGTCGCTCGCGGCGATGGCATTCGGTCTGTTGTGGCTCGTGTGGATTCTCTATACGACGCTGCGCCTGGGCATTGGCGGCTTGTCGATCGAGTTGTTCACGCAATCGACGCCGCCGCCGAACACCGACGGCGGCGGTCTCGCCAATGCGATCGTCGGCAGCGTGCTGCTGGTCGGTCTCGCCACTTTCGTCGGTACGCCGATCGGCATTCTGGCGGGCGTGTATCTCGCCGAATACGGTCAGAAGGGCTGGCTTGCCAACGTGACGCGCTTCATCAACGACATTCTGTTGTCCGCGCCGTCGATCGTGATCGGTCTGTTCGTGTATGCGCTGGTGGTGGCGAAGATGGGCCACTTCAGCGGCTGGGCTGGCGTGTTCGCGCTCGCGCTGCTGCAGATTCCGATCGTGATCCGCACTACCGAAAACATGCTGAAACTGGTGCCGAACGCGCTGCGTGAAGCGGCCTTCGCACTCGGTACGCCGAAGTGGAAGATGGTGCTGTCGATCACGCTGAAAGCGTCGATTGCGGGCATCGTCACGGGCGTGCTGCTCGGGGTTGCCCGGATTGCGGGCGAAACCGCGCCGCTGCTGTTCACGGCGCTGTCGAATCAGTTCTTCTCGTTGAACATGGGCCAGCCGGTCGCGAATCTGCCGGTCACGATCTACAAGTTTGCGATGAGCCCGTTCGCGCAATGGCAATCGCTCGCGTGGGCCGGCGTCTTCCTGATCACGCTCGCGGTGCTGGGACTGAACATCCTCGCGCGCACGATCTTCTCGAATAAGTAAGGGCGGAGTGTAATCCGATGAATATGGCAGAAACTCAACTCAATCCGATCGCGCGTCCCACTGCACCCGCCGGTTTCGACCCCGCCCAGAGCGGCCAGGCGTCGTCACCGTCGCGCCCCAAGATCGAAGTCAACGACCTGAACTTCTTCTACGGCAAGTATCACGCGCTGAAGAACATCAACCTGCAGATTCCCGAAGGCAAGGTGACCGCGTTCATCGGCCCCTCGGGCTGCGGCAAGTCCACCTTGTTGCGCACCTTCAACAAGATGTACGCGCTCTATCCGGAACAGCGCGCCGAAGGCGAAATCCTGATGGACGGCGAAAACCTGCTGACCTCCAAGCGCGATATCTCGCTCTTGCGCGCGCGCATCGGCATGGTGTTCCAGAAGCCGACGCCGTTTCCTATGTCGATCTACGACAACATCGCGTTCGGCGTGAAGATGTTCGAAACGCTACCGCGCTCGGAGATGGACGACCGCGTCGAATGGGCGCTTACCAAGGCCGCGTTGTGGAACGAAGTGAAGGACAAGCTCGGCCAGAGCGGCTACGGTTTGTCCGGCGGGCAGCAGCAGCGTCTGTGCATCGCGCGCGGCATCGCGATCCGTCCGGAAGTGCTGCTGCTCGACGAGCCGTGCTCGGCGCTGGACCCGATTTCGACGGGCCGCATCGAAGAACTGATCGCCGAACTGAAGAGCGATTACACGGTGGTCATCGTCACGCACAACATGCAACAGGCGGCCCGCTGTTCGGACTACACTGCCTATATGTACCTCGGTGAACTGATCGAATTCGGCGACACCGAAAAGATCTTCATCAAGCCGGTCCGCAAGGAAACGGAAGACTACATCACGGGCCGCTTCGGCTGATCCGCCGAACAAAACAACGGAGTACGACATGTCCGATAAACATCTGTCCAGCCAGTTCGATGCCGACCTGAACCTGGTTTCCTCGAAGGTGCTCGAAATGGGCGGCCTCGTCGAGTCGCAAATCGTCAACGCGATGCAGGCGCTCAACGAGTTCGACCTCGATATCGCGGAACAGGTGATCGCCGCCGAAGATCGCCTGAACAAGATGGAAGTCGACATCGACGAAGAGTGCAGCAACATCATCGCGCGCCGTCAGCCGGCCGCGCGTGACCTGCGCCTGTTGATCGCGATTTCGAAGACCATCACGAATCTCGAACGCGCCGGCGACGAAGCCGAAAAAATCGCCAAGCGCACCAAGCGTCTGATGGAAGACGGCGCGTCGCGCACCATCAATATCGCCGAGATCAAGCTGTCGGGCGAAATGGCGGTGTCGATCCTGCGCCGCGCGCTCGACGCGTTCGCGCGTCTCGACACGGTCGCCGCCGCGCAAATCGTGCGCGACGACAAAGCGATCGACGAGGAATTCCGTGCGTTCGTGCGCAAGCTGATTTCGTACATGACCGAAGATCCGCGCTCCATTTCCGTGGGCCTCGATTTTCTGTTCATCGCGAAGGCGATCGAACGCATCGGCGACCACGCGAAGAACATCGCCGAATTCATCATCTATATCGTCAAGGGCACCGACGTGCGGCACAAATCGCGCGACGCGCTCGAACGCGAAGCGCTCAGTTAATCCAGAGATAAGGACCAGAGGTGCCGATGCCCAGCAGCATTCTCGTCATTGAAGATGAGCCCGCTATTTCCGAGCTGATTTCGGTCAATCTTCAACACGCCGGACACTGCCCGATTCGCGCGTACAACGCGGAGCAGGCGCAGAACCTGATCAGCGACGTGCTGCCCGACCTCGTCCTGCTCGACTGGATGTTGCCGGGAAAATCAGGTATTGCGTTCGCCCGCGATCTGCGCAACAACGAGCGCACGAAGCACATCCCGATCATCATGCTGACCGCCCGCGGCGACGAGCAGGACAAGGTGCTCGGCCTCGAAATCGGCGCCGACGACTACGTCACGAAGCCGTTCTCGCCGAAGGAACTGATGGCGCGCATCAAGGCGGTGCTGCGCCGCCGTGCGCCGCAGCTGACCGAAGACCTCGTCGCGATCAATGGCCTCAAGCTCGACCCGGCGACGCATCGCGTGGCCGCGCATGCCGAAGGCAGCGAGATCAAGCTCGATCTCGGCCCGACGGAATTCCGTCTGCTGCACTTCTTCATGACGCACCCGGAGCGCGTGCATAGCCGCACGCAACTGCTCGATCAGGTGTGGGGCGATCACGTGTTCGTCGAAGAGCGCACGGTGGACGTGCACATCAAGCGCCTGCGCGCGGCGCTCAAGCCGGCCGGATGCGATGCTATGATTGAAACGGTGCGCGGCAGCGGCTACCGGCTGGCGAAGAGCGCCTGAGATCGGCGGGCGGCGCTCGCGCCGTGAAGGTCGCATACATCACATTCGCAACACCAGGCGCCGCCCCTTCATTGCCGGGCGCGTGTTTTTCTCTTCGATCGCTAGACCATGAACATCATCTGGGCGCGCTCCATCGTGTCGGTCGTGCTGCTGGCTGTTCTGTGCGTAGTGGTCGGCGCGCTCGTGAACGTCAAGACAGCACTCGTTCTCGCGATCGTCATGCTGCTTGCGCAGAGCATCTTCAGCACCTTTCACAAACAGCGCCTGTGGCGCCTGCTCGATGCACCGGTGTACGGCGAAGTGCCGAGCGCGCCGGGCATCTGGGGCGAAATCTACTACCGCCTGCACAAGCTCGCGAAGCGCTGGCACGCCCAGGTGCGCCAGGTCGAGCAGCAGCACTCGCGTTTCATTCAGGCCATCCAGGCCTCGCCGAACGGCGTTGCGATGCTCGACGATCACGATCAGATCGAGTGGTGCAATGCGATCTCCGAGAGTCACTTCGGCCTTGATGCGAAACGCGATCTGCGCCAGCACATCACGCATCTGGTGCGTTACCCCGATTTCGTCCGCTACCTGAACTCGCACCAGTACGAGGAAATGCTGATCATGCGCGGCATGGGCGACAAGCGCCAGAACGTGCTGTCGGTGCAGGTGTTTCCGTATGGCGAGAATCGCAAGCTGGTGTTGTCGCAGGACATTACCGAATTGGAGCGCACCGACGCGATGCGGCGCGACTTCGTCGCTAATGTCTCGCATGAACTGAAGACGCCGCTGACCGTGCTCTCCGGTTTTCTGGAGACGTTGCGCGAGTTGCCGTTAGGCGAGGCCGAGCGCTCGCGCTATCTCGAACTGATGGAACAGCAGGCGTCGCGCATGCGCCATATCGTCAGCGACTTGCTGGTGCTCGCGAAACTCGAGGGCGACAACAAGCCGCCGAGCGATCAGATGATCGACATGCGCGCGGTGCTGCGCCATCTGCGGGACGACGCGCAGAGCCTGTCGAGCGACCATCACCGGATCATGTTCGACGCCGACGAAGGATTGACCGTGACCGGCGTCGAAACCGAGATTCTCAGCGCTTTGGGCAATCTGGTGACGAACGCGATTCGCTATACGCCGGACGGCGGTGCGATCAAAGTGAACTGGCAGGCGCAAGGCGGGCATGCGGTGTTCTCCGTCACAGACAGCGGGTTGGGCATTCCGGCGGCGGACATTCCGCGTTTGACGGAGCGGTTCTATCGCGTCGACCGCAGCCGCTCGCGTGACACGGGCGGCACGGGCCTCGGCCTCGCGATCGTCAAGCACGTGCTCCAGCGGCACGATGCGCAACTCGACGTCAAGAGCGAGGAGGGGCGCGGCAGTACCTTCACCGTGCGCTTTCCGGTGTATCGCACCGCGCGCCGGCAGCCAGCACCGGTTTGACGGCATATGCGTCGGCATAAAAAAACCGCCTGAAGAGGCGGTTTTTTTATGTTCGCTTCGGCGGCTCGCGAGGACGGCGAGCACCGTAGCCATCGTTACGGACAGAACTTCCCGAGCAGACTCATCTGCGCATTGCGCGACGACTTGCCCGGCCGCCGCCGGCGATAGTGACCATCGCTTTGCATCAGCCACGCGGTCTGATTGTCGCCGAGAAATGCCGACAGCCCTTCCGCGATCACACGCCGCTTCAGGCGCCGGCTGTTGACCGGGAACGCGACTTCCACGCGCCGGAAGAAGTTGCGATCCATCCAGTCGGCACTCGACAGATACACCTGTTCCTTGCCGCCGTCGTAGAAGTAGAAGATCCGGTGGTGTTCGAGAAAGCGCCCGACGATCGAGCGCACCGTGATGTTCTCTGATAGCCCCGGCACGCCGGGCTGCAACGAGCACACGCCGCGCACGATCAGATCGATCTTCACGCCCGCCTGCGATGCTTCGTATAACTCGGCGATCACCGTGGGTTCGAGCAGCGCGTTCATCTTGGCGACGATGCGTGCCTTCTTGCCGGCGCGCGCATGCTCGGCTTCGGCGCGAATCGCCTCGACCAGTTTCGGATGTAGCGTGAACGGCGACTGCCACAGTTCGTGCAGCTTCAGTTCACCGCCGATGCCGGTCAATTGCTGGAACACGTGGTGCACGTCTTCGCAAATTCTCTGATCGGCGGTCATCAGGCCGAAGTCGGTATAAAGCCGAGCGGTGCGCGGATGATAGTTGCCGGTGCCCAGGTGCACATAGCGCTTGAGCGTCGTCTTGCCGCCCACCGACGAGCGCCGCACGATCAGCATCATCTTCGCGTGGCACTTGTGACCCACCACGCCGTACACGACGTGCGCGCCGACCGCTTCGAGTTGCGAGGCCCAATTGATGTTGGTTTCCTCGTCGAAGCGCGCGAGCAGCTCGACCACCACCGTGACTTCCTTGCCGTTGCGCGCGGCCTGCATCAACGCGTCCATCAGCGGCGAGTCGGTGCCGGTGCGATAGATGGTCTGCTTGATCGCCATCACGTTCGGATCTTTGGCCGCCTGCAAAAGCAGTTCGAGCACCGGCTGGAAGCTCTCGTACGGATGATGCAGCAGCACATCGCCCTGGTCGATCACATCGAACATGTTGGTGCTGTTGGCGATTTGCGACGGCGTCGCGGGAATATGCGGCACGAACTTCAGATCGGGCCGGTCCACCATTTCCGGTAACTGCATCAGCCGCACCAGATTGACAGGGCCGTCCGCGAAGTAGCAGTCCTTGGTGGAGAGGCCGCTTTCGTCGAGCAGCCGCCGCACGACATGCGAGGGCGTCTCCGCCGACACTTCGAGCCGCACCGCGTTGCCCAGATGGCGCGCCGGCAATTCGCCCTGCAACGCGACGCGCAGATTGGTGATTTCGTCTTCGTCGACGAACAACTCGCTATTGCGCGTGATGCGAAACTGATTGCAGCTGCGCACCACCAGGTTCGGAAACAACTCGCCGACAAAGCGCTGCAGCAGCGAGCTCAACAGCACGAAGCCGTGCGGATAGCCCGACAGATCCTGCGGCATGCGCACGAGCCGCGGCAGCGCGCGCGGCGCCTGCACGATGCCCATCATCGCCTGGCGGCCGAACGCGTCCTTGCCCTCGAGTTCGACGACGAAGTTCAGGCTCTTGTTGAGCACGCGCGGAAACGGATGCGCGGGATCGAGACCAATCGGCGTGAGCACCGGCAGCAGTTCGTCGAAGAAGTAGTTGCGCGCCCATTCGGTCTGCGCTTCGTTCCACGCTTCGGTGCCGTGAAAATAGATGCCTTCCGCTTCGAGCGCGGTGAGCACCGTGTCGTGCAGCATGGTGTACTGACGATGCACGAGCTTCTGCGCGCGCTCGACCACGAGGTCGTAGACATGCTGCAACGACATGCCGTCCGGCGACAGTGCGCCGGGGTTGTCGCGCATCTGTTCCTGCAGTCCGGCCATGCGGACTTCGAAGAATTCGTCGAGATTGCTACTGGTGATGCAGATGAAGCGCAGGCGTTCGAGCAAAGGGACGGCTGGGTCGGCAGCTTGTGCCAACACACGCTCGTTGAAACCCAGAATGCCCAGTTCGCGATTCAATAAGGGATAGCGGATGGACATCGGCAGCGAGAATGGAATGTCAGGTAGAGAGGCGGAAAGACGCTCGGAAATTCTCACAGTAAGATTACTTTGTTATGACATTCTTGAATTTTTTATTGTACGCCCGATTCGTTGCGTGTCGTCAATATGACGCAGTGTGTATGGGACCATGGGGTACCCGCATCTCCGTGAGGTGACACCGTGAGGCCCCGTACGCTTAGAATGGCGTCTTTGAACAGCGCGGCCGGACACAAGGCGTCCAGAGCAGCGGGTGGTCCCGCAACGTCCTCTGCGCTCACTGCCGCCGCGCTCGCGCGCATGGAGTCCGCATACCCGATGGTCAATACGCCACAACTTCTCGCCGCCGTCGATCTCGGTTCGAACAGCTTCCGGTTGATCGTCGGCCGGGTCGAGGAAACCGACGCGGGCAGCCAGATTTATCAAGTCGATGCGTTGCGCGAGCCCGTGCGCCTTGCCGCCGGTCTGTCGCGTGACAAGATGCTCGATCGCGCCTCGCAGGTGCGCGGCTGGGATGCGCTCAAGCGTTTCGGCGAACGGCTGCGCGACTTTCATCCCGATCACGTGCGCGCGGTCGCCACCAATACATTGCGCATCGCCAAGAACGCCGGCGAATTTCTCGGCGAGGCGCAGGCCGCATTGGGCTTTCCGATCGAAGTGATCGCGGGGCGCGAAGAAGCGCGTCTGATCTACGCGGGCGCCGCACACTCCGTGCCGGCTAGTCCGGGTAAGCGGCTGGTGGTCGATATCGGCGGCGGATCGACGGAATTCATCATCGGGTCGCACTACACGCCGATCAAGATGGAGAGTCTGTATATCGGTTGCGTGAGCCATAGCCGCGCGTTTTTCCCGGCCGGTAACGTCGATGAATACACGATGCGCCAGGCCGAACTCGCCGCCGGCCGCGAAATCCAGATCATCTCCGCCGAGTACAAGAAGACTGGCTGGGAGCAGGCGATCGGTTCGTCGGGCACTGCGCGCGCGTTGGCGGAACTGGTCGAAGCGAATAATTTCAACGATCCGGGCGTCACGCACGGCATTTCGCGCGGCGGGCTCGAACGGCTCAAGCGTGCGCTGATCAAGGCCGAGAACGTCAACCGGCTGAAGCTGGTCGCGTTGAAGAGCGACCGCATTCCGGTGCTGGCCGGTGGTCTGTCGATCATGATCGCGGTGTTCGACGAACTGGGCGTCGATTACGTCGACACCACCGACGGCGCGCTGCGCCTCGGCGTGATGTATGACCTGCTGGGCCGCTCGCAGCACGAAGACATGCGCACGGTGACGGTGGAAGGCTTCATGCGCCGCTATGGCGTGGATCGTGCGCAGGCGGGGCGCATCGCCGACCTGTCGGTGAGCTTTTACGACCAGTTCGGGGAGCCCGACGAAGAGCGTCGCCTGGAAAACCGCATGTTCATCGGCTGGGCGGCGGCGCTGCATGAAATCGGGTTGTCGATTTCGCACAGCGCCTATCACAAGCATTCGGCTTACATCGCCAGCAATGCGGACATGCCGGGTTTCTCGCGCACCGACCAGGCGCGGCTCGCCGCGCTCGTGCTCGGTCATGCGGGCAAACTCGGCAAGCTATCGCAAACGCGCGAGGTGGAATGGCCGCTGCTGTTCTGTCTGCGGCTCGCGGCTTTGCTGTGCCGCCGGCGTGCGGATGTCGGTTTGCCGGGCATCACGGTCGCGCAAGCCAATGGCGGCTACGAGGTGCGCTTGCCGAACGAATGGGTGGCCAACAATCCGCTGACCGACTACAGCCTGACCCAGGAAGCCGCGGAGTGGGAGAAGGTCGGGATTCCGTATCGCGTCGTCTATACGGACGAGTGACAGGCGTTTGCCGCTCGTGATGCGCGTCGTGAACGGATGAACGGATGACAGAATGAAAAAGCCCGGCGACCACCGCCGGGCTTTTTCTTTTTGCGTCAATCACGCCATGCGCACTTAGCGCGGTAACGCATCGCCGAGGAAGTGACGTGCATAGCGCGCATTGATGTCGGACAGACGGAACAGCGTCAGAAAGTCCGCGGTATTGAAGTCGGGGTCCCAGGCGGGCGCACCGCAAATCTTCGCGCCGAGACGCAGATAGCCCTTTACGAGTGGCGGCGGTGCCACATCGACGCCCGTCTGCAATTCATCGACCGGCAGTGGCGTATGCGCGAACGCGCGGTATTCAGGTGCCGTCAGCGCGCTCTCGCGCAGCGAGCAATACAGGTTCGCCGCGTAGTGGCCGCCGTCGACCATCGCGACGCTCGCGCAGCCGAGCATCGTCTCGTAGCCGTTGTGCTTCATGTACGCGGCGAGCCCGGCCCACAGCGACATGATCACCGAGCCGCTGCGATAGTCGGGATGCACGCACGAGCGGCCCACTTCGACCATCTTCGCGCGCAGGTGCGTGAGGCGCGACACGTCGAATTCGCTCTCCGCATACAGGCGGCCGATGCGCGCGGCTTGATGCGGCGGCAACGCGCGATAGGTACCGACCACTTTCAGCGTGTCGAGGTCGCGCACCAGCAGGTGATCGCAGTAAGCGTCGAACGCATCGACGTCGAGACCCGCGGGGCCCGTCAAACGCGCGCCCATTTCGTCGGCGAATACGCGGTAGCGCAGCCGCTGCGCTTCGCGCAACTCTTCGTCGGTGCGCGCCCATGTGACTTGCAGCCGATGCTGCGCGGTGACCGTTTCCTCGGCGCGCGGCAGACGGCGCGTTTCGAAGATCGAAGCGAGGGGCAGGGTGGGCGTCGGCAGTTCTCGCATTGGGGGTCCTGGTCGAAAAAAGGAAGATTTCTTTTTTCGCCAATGTAGTAACGCCCGGTGACGCTCGCATGGCAAAGCCATGACGATTGGATGACTGCCCGTAAGCCGCGTGCGCGCGGGTTGTAATGTCGGGCGTCGTGCGCGCGCATGACGGATGCATGCGAACCGGGTGCCGCCGAAGGCCCTTTATGCCTGCCGGCTCACACCAGGTCAGGGGTGATGGCGGCGCGCAACACGGCCTGTTCGCCGCCGTCGCGCTCGCGGCTCGCGATCCACCACACGCCGGCTTTTTTCAGCGGCCAGCTTGCGCTGCTGTCGCCGAGCAACTGTGCGGCGACGTGGCCGAGCGTCGGCTGATGCCCGACGATCACTACGGTCTGCGCGATGCCCTTGGGCCAGCCGGCGGCGTTGAGCACGTCGGCCGCGCTGGCGTTCGGTGCGAGCTCGCGCACCACGCGATACTGGTCGCTGAGCGTCTCGGCGGTCTGAATGGTGCGCACTGCGGGGCTCGCGAGCACGACGGCGTCGGCGGGCAGGCGGGTGCGCAGCCACTTGGCGACGATTTGCGCCTGCTTGCGGCCGCGCGTGGTGAGGGCGCGGGCAAGATCGCCGGCGGCGAAATCTTCGGCTTCGGCGTGACGCCAGAGAATCAGATCCATGCGTGTCTCCTTGACGCTGGTTGCGGTGCGCTAGTTGCGGCCGTGGTTGCCGCCATAGTTGCCTCGATAGGCAGCATTGGCTTTTTATTCAATCGTCAATCACTGTCGCATGCGAAGCTGGTGGTTCGCAAGCTGAGGGGCGTCGCGTTTTTATGCTTCCATTCACGCGACGCATATCGGACGGGCGGCAAAAAAGTGAAAACGCAAAGCGGGGAGCCCAAAAGCAAAAACCCGCGAAGCCGAAGGCTACGCGGGTTTCGTATTGCTTTTCGTGGTCGGAGCGAAAGGATTCGAACCTTCGACCCTCTGATCCCAAATCAGATGCGCTACCAGGCTGCGCTACGCTCCGACGAATCCGAGATTCTACGTGGCATTGGATGCCAGAGTCAACCACGAATTGCGTCGGACTGAAAAGGGCGTTCAAGGGCGCCTTTTACATGCGTTATATGCGTCCCATCAGCAGCAATACGATCACGATGATCAGCACGACACCGATCAGGCCGGTCGGGCGGTAGCCCCAGCCGCTGCTGTACGGCCAGCTTGGCAACGCGCCGATCAGCAGCAGGATGAGCACGATCAGCAGGATGGTTCCAATGGTCATTTGAGTTCTCCCTGTCCGGCCCTTGGAGTGACTGGGCCGCATCGTCGATTGGTCCGGCGCGTGCGCACCGGGACGTTGACGCGCATTCTGCGCGTGCTTGGCAAGCTCATGCTCAGCAAGGCATGTGCCTGCGAAGCGGCAATGAACAGGACAATCGGCGAGGCGTGTGCGCGAGTGCGACGGTTGGCGCGACGAAGCGGGGGAGGTTTTGTGACGACGCAGAAAAGCCACGCACGTGGCGCGTATTCGTAGCGTACTGCGTGAGGAGAGTGTGGGGCGCGCGCAGCCGCAAGCGCGTGATGCACTGTCAGGTCGATTAACGCCCGTCGGAACCGGGCATGCGATTTGGCATGCGACGCGCGGCGCTCCCTGCGGCGCAACCCGCCGCATCAGCCGATTTTTTCAGGCTGCCTGCGTCACCTGAGAACGACAGACGTGGCCGACATCGATCCGACCACGCCAATACGACGCATCAACCATTCAGTCGCGCACCGCGCAAGCCCCCGCGCCACGCTCAGTGCCGCGGGCGTCTCCAATGCGGCATATGCAGGTGCTGGTGAGTCAGCCAGTGGTGCAGCATCCCTTCGCCGTCGTGTTCGCGCCTGTACGTTCTCGATTCGAAAATCGACAAGGCGAGCAGCACGCTCAGGCCTATGGCAAGTCCGACCAGACCCGCGATCGATTCAGCGTCCATGACAGTCTCCTCTTACAAGCGGCCATGATTTCATAGTAGATCACGCATCGCGAAATGACAGGGGCGGTAAGCGTGCCGCGGCGTCGCGTATCGTGCTTTGCGGGTAGACTCACGGCGCTCCGGTGGCCGCATGGCCGCCGATATCCGCCTACGTTTGGAGAAACGACTACTATGTTCCGCGTTCCGATGATTGCCTTGCTGCTACTCGCCGGTCTTGCCGGCTGCGCGGACAAGCCGTCCGGCCACCATCAGGGCCCGCCGGAAGATCCCGCCGACTATCACGGCGTGCCCACCGATACACGTCCGCCGTCGATGGTGCCTGCCTCCGCTGCGCCTTGAGGAAGCAAGGGCGCAGGCAGATTAAGGAGGCGAAGCACCCGGCGCGGGCACGCCGGTGCTTCTGACCCGCGCAGACTGTTCGCGCGGAGAGCGCGGGCTGAGATGATTCTAGGACGAGCGTCGCCGGCGATATGTATGCGCTTGTTTCAAGCCGTAACGGGTACCGCAATGCGAAATGAATAGTGCGCCACGTGAAGCGTGCGCAAGCACCAATGCGCGGCTTATCCGAGTTTTGCCCGGGCGACGACGTTCACGCCGCGGCGCCCCCCGCACCACGCACGACACCCGGCAAATACCGCGCAAGCGTGATGCCGCGTGCGGCCATGAAGATCATCATCGCGGCCCATAGACCGTGATTGCCGTGCAGCGCCAGCAATGCCGACGACACCGCCACGAACACGGCCAGCGACACGAGCATCGAGATCATCAGTTCGCGCGTGCGGGTCGCGCCGATGAACACGCCGTCGAGCAGAAAACCCCACACGGACACCAGCGGCGAAAGCGCGGCCCACGGCAGGTAGGTTTCGGCGGCAACGCGCACCGCGGCCTGATCGGTCAGACGTTCGACGATCCACGCGCCCGCTCCCCAGTACACCAGCGTAAAACACAGCGCGCCGAGCGAGGACCACAGCGCGGTGACCTTGACCGCCTGCGCGAACGCGTGCCGGTCGCGCGCGCCGATCGCCGCGCCGACGAGCGCCTCGGCGGCATGCGCGAAGCCGTCGAGTCCATACGCCATGAAGGTCTGAAAATTGAGCAGCAGCGCATTCGCGGCGAGCGTCGCGTCGCCTTGCCGCGCGCCGAGATGTGCAAACCAGCCGAACGACGACAGCAGGCACAGCGTGCGCACGAAGATGTCGCGATTGAGCACGATCAGACGCTTGAGCGCCGCCGTGTCGAACAACGCGGCGCGGCTCAGCGCGGGCAGGCCGCGCGGTCGGCCGTGCCAGAGCAGCGCCGCGCCGAGCACGAAGCCGAGCGCGTCGGCGGTGGCGGTGGCCGCGCCGATGCCGGCCACGCCCCAGTCGAAGCCGTACACGTAGAGCAGCACCGCGACGATGTTCACACTGTTGATGAACACCTGCGAGAGCAGCGCGAGCCGCACCCGCTGCGTGCCGAGCAGCCAGCCGAGCACCACGTAGTTGCCGAGCGCAAGCGGCGCGGCCCAGATCCGCGCATGGCAGTAGATGCGCGCGTGCCGCTGCACCGCGTCGCTGCCGCCAAGCGCACGCAACGCGTAATCGATCAACGGGAGTTGCAGCGCCAGCACCGCCGTGCCGATGGCGAGCGCCATCAGCAGCGCGCGAATGACGGTGTTGCGCAACTCGGCGTGATCGCCCGCGCCGTGCGCTTGCGCGACGAGCCCGGTGGTGCCCATGCGCAGGAAGCCGAAGCCCCAGAACACGAAGTTGAAGAACAGCCCGCCGAGCGCGACGCCGCCGAGATACGAGGCGCCGTCCAGATGACCGGCGACGGCGGTGTCCACCGCGCCGAGAATCGGCTGCGTCAGGTTGGCGAGGACGATCGGAAACGCGAGCGCCAGCACCCGGCGATGCCAGCGCACTGGAACAGCGGACGCGGGCGCATCGGCGCCGCGTGCGGCTTCGCTCAAGTGCGTTCCTGCACGCACACCCACGGCGACACCACGACCGCCCACAGGTCGGGGTCGCGCGCGGCGAAATCGGCGGCGGTCTCCGCCTGCACGCGCTCGACGAGGCCGGCGGACACCCATTGCGTGACCTGGGCGGTGTCGTCGCCGGCGATCGCTTCGGCGACGCTCACCAGATCGAGATCGCGCGCGACGCGCAGCAGCATGCCGCGCGCGAAAAAGCGTTCGAGTTCGGTCCAGCCGATCTTCGCGGTCTCGGCGAGCAGCTTGGCGTACAGCGGGCTGTGGGTGCTGTGGGTGGCGTCGTTGGAAGTCATCGTAAGCGGGTTCTGACGGGGCCGTTACTATAAACCATCGGCGCGGGCCGCCAGAACGGCGCGCTTCCGGTACGCTTGAGGTCTTTCGAAAATCGATTCTGAACCTTCATGTCACTGCATTCAACGACGCCCGCCGCGGGCACGCAAAGCGGCGCCGTGAGCGACGCCACGCTCACACGCGCCGACATGGAGCGCCTGCTCGCCGCGCGCCACGCCGATGCCGGCCACGCCGTGCCGCTTCATTTCACCGACTGCGATTTCGAGGGCACCGATCTGTCGCGACTCGATCTGCGCGGTGCGCAATTTCATCGCTGCACGATCGCGGAGGCGTCCTTTTTCGGCGCGGCGCTGTCGCATACCCGCTGGGTCCGTTGCCGTGGGCGTGAGGCGGATTTCGGCTCGGCCGATCTGGTCGACGCCACCTTTGAGTCGAGCGATCTGAACAACACCAGCTGGCGGCGCGCGAAGCTCGCGTCGGCGTCGTTTCGCGGCTGCAAGCTGACCGGCGCGAATTTCGAGGCTTGCACGGCGTTGGGATTGAGCTTTGCCGAGACCCTGCTCGTGGGCGCGCATCTGCGCGGCCTGTCGTTTCGCAAGGCCACGCTGCAGCAGCTCGATTTCTCCGACGCCGACCTCGCCGGAGTCGATTTCCGCGAGGCGGTTTTCGATGGCGGCAGCCTTAAGGACGCGCATCTGAAGGGCGCTCGTTTCGACGGCGCGGACCTGCGCGAGGCGGATCTCAGTGGCGTGCGGCTCGTCGATGCCGCGCTTTTCAAAGGCGCGACGATTTCGCATCAGCAGGCCGCGGTGCTCGTCACCGAACTCGGTTTGCGAGTGATGTGAATTCTGCTTTCGGTTTCTGGCCAGCCGGATTCGTTAATCGGACAAGCCAAACGATTGCGCCGGTATTTGTCATTTGAATGTCGAACTCGGAAGGTCGTTTGGATTCGAGATCGAATTGATCGGCTGATTTAGTACTATCGTTATTCCGCTGTTCGCGAATTTTCTTGTGAACAAATAATGTTGTTAGTCCGGACCTTGATTATCGGTTAATCCATTTTTTGGTGCGTTGGCGCACCAAGCTACGCAAAGCGTTAAGCGTCGGTTTTAGGCTGTACCGGTTAGTTAAAATCGGCCAGAAGCCTTTCATCAGGCCATTGGCGCGAGTTTTTCCAGAGCCTTGTTTGGTGCGGTTCGCCGCGGCATTTGCGTTTTCGACTCGCCACATCGATTATGTCGGCCGTCGAAGCGCGCGGCGGTTTTAACCGGTTTAATCCCGACAATTTTTATTCCCGGCGCGCGGATTCCGTACGCCGCGTCACATTGCCTGCGAAATTAATCGATTGCGCATGTAAATGGGGGTTGTTACATTTCCTTCTGGCGCATGGTGAACCGGTCCTTTGCCGATATGCGCCGAACCCCCGTTAGCCCGGCCTCGTGCCGGGCTTTTTTTCATCCTTTGGCCGCATGAGTCACGGCCGATTCATATGTGCAATGGATCATGAAAGATTATCTTTTCATCGCGCCGGCCATGACCTGGTTGATCATTTTTCTCGGCGTCTTGCCGATCGCGCTCAGCGTGCTGTTCCGCTTTGCCGCGCGCATCGATCCGCGCTCCGGACGCTGGCGCGGCCGCTAACTCGCGCGGCGCGACAGTGCGTATGCCGCAGCCGCTTTTATTGCTTGCAGCGAACCACCATCGATCGGTTTTTAACATTCGCACCGAAAATGCCGCCGACCGAGCCGCCCGAGGTCGCCCCGTTGTCGACGTCTTTCGACACGACGTCGTAGCCGTAGTTGCCGCAGACTTCGCCCGCCTGCTTGTAGCACTGCGCCCAGCTGGCGCTCGCGTCGCTGCCGCTGCAGTTGATCGCGAAGCCCGTGTCGCCGCTCGGCAGGTAAGTCATGGTGGTGGTGCTGGAGCAGCCGCTGAGGCTGCCCAACGTCAACAGGCCGAGACCAACCGCTGCGGCCGTCGCGACGGCCGCCAATGCGCTCTTCATTGCAGATTCCTTACAGATAACGGAGAAAGACGCGGCGCGAGGCCGGGTCTTTCTGGATTGAGCGCTTTATAGCACGCCAGGTTCCCGCGCTCCGATTACAGGGCGCATGCCCGGCGCGGCACAGGCGTGTGGAACAGCGGCCCACACGAACGTCGAAGCACCCGGCCGATACGCTGACGACGCGTGGCGCTTCGCATGCGTTCAGCGCGGGGGCAACGCTTGGGACGGGTCGATCGACCGGCCCTGATAGCGCAGCTCGAAATGCAGCATCACGCGGTCGGTATCGGTGTCGCCCATCTCGGCGATTTTCTGGCCGCGCTTGACCGATTCGCCTTCCTTCACGAGCAGCACGCGGTTGTGCGCGTAGGCGGTCAGATACTCAGAATCGTGTTTGAGGATCAGCAGATTGCCGTAACCGCGCAAGCCGTTGCCCGCATACACCACCGTACCGGACGCCGCGGCGACCACGGGCGTACCCGCTGCCGCCGAGATGTCGATGCCCTTCGAATTGGCGCCGTTAAAGCGCCGTATCACCGTGCCGTCGGCCGGCCACACCAGCGAGATCGTCGACGCCGGCGCGCTTTCCGCCGGTGCGGGGCGCGGCGCCGCCGACGCGCTGCCATTGCCGCTGCTGCGCACCGCACCGCTCGTCGATGCCGTGCCGCCGGGCGGCGCGACGCGCAGCACCTGGCCGACCTCGATGCTGTCCGGATTGGTCAGATTGTTCCAGCGAACGATGCTTTGCACCGATTGCCGGTTACTGCGCGCGATCTTCGACAGCGTATCGCCCCGTTCGACCCGATAGAAGCCTGGCCCCACCGGCGCCGACCCGCACGCGGCGAGCACTGCCAGCAACGACGCGCAGGCGAGTCGTTTCATCATTGTTGTTGTTCCCAGCATAGGACCTCGCAAAGCGCTGCCGCGCGCCGATCCCGATCACGTGGCAGGTAGATGCAAAGCGTCCGATTCTAACGGTTTTGCACTGCAGCATCCAGAAACGGGGCGGCAGGGCGGACCTGTGAGGTGCGCGACGCGGCGCGGAATGTGACGCGGGGCGGCCGTCCGGGTCGTGAAAACCGGCGACTGAAGTTCGTGAGAACGTCGTCAAGGCCGGGGCGGAAAGCCGCTGCAAAAGCGGCTGCCAAAGCCTCAACCGCCCCCCGCTCTCAAGCCGTCTTTTCGACGCTGATGCGCAGCGCCGCCGTCTCGGTTTGTCCCGGCTCGAGCCAGCGCAATCCCATGCCGTTGTGGATCGCGTCCGGCAGACCGAGCCAGGGCTCGACGCAGTAGAAGTCTGACTCGGCGGCTTCGGTCCATGTCGTGACCGCGTACCAGGGCACCGAGCCCGGCCGTTGCAGATCGATCGTGACGACCCGTTCGAGGCCCGGCGCGACGAGCCGCACCGGCCGATCCGGCGTACCGGCGAGGCAATGGAAGCGGTCGAGGATGCGCGCTTCGTCAAGCGTATAGCGTGCTTCGCCCGGCTCGGCGGCGCTGATCGAGCCATCGGCCTGCTGGTAGCGCCGCTCGGTGCGCGGCAGCTCGATCGTGGTTTCACCCCGCTGTGTGTGCGGCAGCGTGAAATAGAAGTGATGGCCGGCGTAGTAGGGCAGGCGCGCGTCGCCGGTATTGGTGGTGGTGAACGTGACGTCCAGCGTGCGCGCATCGACGAGGCTATACGCCGCCTCGAAACGGAAGCCGAACGGATAGCCGCCGCGAGTCGCTGCGCTGTCGTTCAGGACCATGCGCAGACCGGCGCCGTGTACGTCGGCGTGCGCTTCGAACGGCAGGTCGCGGGCGAAGCCGTGCATCGGCAACTCGCGCACGGTGCCGCTGGCGTCGCGCCAGAAGCCGATCTCGCCATTGACGCGATGCCGCCCGAGAAACGGAAAGAGCAGCGGGTTGCCGCCGCGAATCCGCGCCGGCTGGCTCCAGTCGGCGTGCTCGGGCCAATGGATCACCTCTTCACCGTCGATCGTCCACGACAGCAGACGACCGCCGGCTTGCGGCGAAAAGCGGAGCACGGAGGCGTCCTGGGCGATCTCGAGAATGTCCTGTTGCGGGGAAAGCGGCATGGTCGATTAGCTGGTCAGTGAGGGTTGAAAGTGGCAAAGGCCGGGCGGGCGTGGTTTGCTGCGGCCCGCGCAGCGGGTGTCCGGCGCTACGCGAGAAAAGGATTTTGCGCTGCTTTGCGCTACGGGGAAACCCTTCTGGGGAAATTGCGGGTGTCGCAAAAAGGCGATCCCTCACGATAATTCGTCTGACTGCCCGGTACTCCGGCTACCGGGCGAGATCGGCTCAGGAGGCGTTATGGATCTCGCAATGGCAATGGGTTTGGCTTTGTTCGGCATGTTCGCGGCAAGCACCTTCTACTTCTTTCACAAGCTCGAACGCTGACTAGGGCATTTTTTTTTGCGCGTAGCCGCCGGGTCAGGGCGGATTTCGCGCGGGACCTGATTCAAGCCTCGTCTTACCGGCATCACTCTCTGCGATCAAACCAGGGCCGCTTCCGGCAGCCCGTTTCTTTGCCGCGGCGTAACAACGGTTTCCAGTTGTGACGCAGCGCATCAATATTTCCCCGAATGTGACCTTGACGCTTGGCGCTGACATTGCAGCCAGGCATAATCGGTGCGCTTTTGCTCGCCCGATTTCCCTTTCGCGGCGTGCATTTACCTCACATTTTCCTTACAAGGACCGCCGCGTGAATCTGTCGTTTCTGATTTTTCTGAGCGTGCTGCAGGGCGTCACCGAACTGTTCCCGGTGAGTAGCCTCGGTCATACGCTGCTCGTGCCAGCCCTGTTCGGCATGCATATCGACAAGCATGCGCCGCAGTTGCTGCCGTTCCTCGTCGCCCTGCACCTCGGCACCGCGTTCGCCCTGCTGTGGTATTTCCGCAAGCGCTGGTGCGCGCTGGTGCGCGGCTTCTTCGCTTCGTTCGGCGGACGTCGTAACGACGACGCGCACATGATGTGGGCGCTGATCATCGGCACGATTCCGGCGGGGCTGGTCGGGCTGCTGCTCGAAAAACGCCTCGAGCGGATTTTTCACGACCTGCGAATCGTCGCGATCGCGCTGATCGTGAACGGCGTGCTGCTGTGGTTCGGGGATCGCCTGCAACGTTCGCGCGCGCATCAGCCGCCGGAAAAGCTCACGTTCCGCCAGGCGTTCTTTGTCGGCCTCGCGCAGATCGGCGCGCTAATTCCGGGTTTCTCGCGCAGCGGCCTGACGATGATCGCCGGCAATGCGGCCGGGCTGACCGCGGAGAAGGCGGCGGAGTTCTCGTTCCTGCTCGGCACGCCGATCATCTTCGCGGCCGGCGTGCTGGAATTGCCGAAGCTGTTCCATGCGCCGGGCCAACTCGCGGACGCGCTGCTGGGTGGCGTGCTGACCGCGATCGCCGCGTATCTCAGCGTGCGTTTTCTGATGCGCTATTTCGAAGGCCGTGGACGCCTGGCTTCGTTCGGCGTGTACTGCGTGATCGCGGGGATCGTGTTCCTCGGCTGGTTTGCGCTGCATCCGCAACCGGCCTGAGGGTGTTCGGCATGGCCTTCGCGTACTCGCGCGCAGGGAGCGATCGGTTATAATCCGGGCCCGGCTCAAGTTGCCGGGCCCGTTTATTCGTGCGTGTGGATGAGTTTCCTGACATGCCTTGGCGAGGGTCGCCGGATCGAAGCGGTCCATAGCGCGTGGCGCCGGGTTTCCGGTCGCCGGCCCGGTCAGTTACAATTTCGGTATGCACGAACCGGTGGCTTGCGCGAGCCCAGGTTCCAACATTCCCGTACGCGGGTTTTCATTGCGGGCGATGCACGTAGTGCGCGGTTGTTGCATCGCCTCACTCCATTACGGCAGTAGCTCAGCTGGATAGAGCATCGGCCTTCTAAGCCGAGGGTGGGGGGTTCGAGTCCCTCCTGCCGTACTTCAGATAAGTGTGGTTCCAATGCGCAGCGCCGCCGTTCGCGGCGCAGCGCGTTTCGCGTGCGCGATGTGGGGCTGTCGTATCCAGGCTTGACTGAACGCGCTTCGTTTGCGTTTCGCGGTTGCTCATCGCAGCTAGCAGTTCGGCGCGCCGTTCCACGCACGTTCTCAGTCCACACTCCCTACGCCGATGCTGGTGGTATCCAATGCGTTGACGGGTTCCTGGCCGGTGTGAGCGTCAGTGAAGAGATCGCATGCCCTCACGCGCACCGTGAAGCGGGACATCGGCCGCTTCGCCACGCAGGCAGTTTCTAGTTGTCCGCCTGCACCTCGATCGAATCGACGCGGTCGGGATAAAACGCCAGATGCTGCGCGATCTCCTTCACCGACGCGTACGGCGCCTCATACGTCCACACCGCATTCACCGTCCGCTCGCCGCCGATCGGTACGCTGTAGTACGCGCAGTCGCCCTTATACGGGCAGTAAGTCGAATGATCGGTGCGCTCCAGCAACGTCATGTCGGCATCGGTGCGCGGCACGTAATACACCGGCGGATACGCCGCTTCGCGCAGCACCAGCGCCTTGTGCGTATCGGCGATCACCCGTCCGGCTACGGTCACGACCACGCGCGCCCGCGCCGGCTCGACCGTGATGGGATGAGCGGGACCGGGGACCTTGATGGTTCTTTCAGTCATCTTGTCGAACTCCTGATGAGCGGGCAGTGCTGCCGCGCGTGAGGAAGGATGGCGGGCGGCGTCGAAGGGAACGCTCGCGCCTTGGGTCGAAGCATACGCCGCTCACGAAAACGCGTGCGGCCGACGCGCGCCTCGACGGTGGAGAAGCGGACAGGCCGCGCCGGCCATGCGCAGGACGAAAAAAAGGGCAGCCGAAGCTGCCCGTCGAAGTCTCGCCATCAGGCGGACTGTTGCTTGTCGATTGCTTGTTGCCGACCCGCGAGGGCCGGCATGGATAGCCGGGCCGAAACCAACGCGCCGCGCCCGGCTGCCACGTCCTTAATGCCTGATATTCAACGCGGCGGTCAGATCGCCCAGCGGCTTGCCGCCGTTGCTGGTCAGCGCCGCGTCGCGCGCCGCGATACCCGGCAGCGTCGGCAGCGAGTAACGATGCGTGATGAAGCGCAGGATCGACGTCGTGTCGTACTGCGTGTGATCGACGTAGCCCTTCTTCGCGTACGGCGAGATGATCAGCGCCGGAATGCGCGTGCCCGGGCCCCAGCGGTCGGCCTTCGGCGGCGCGACGTGATCCCAGAAGCCGCCGTTTTCGTCGTAGGTCACGACCACCAGCATGTTGTTCCACTGCGGGCTCTTCTGCAGATGCGAGATCACGTCGGCGATGTGCTGGTCGCCGCTCGCGACGTCGGTGTAGCCCGGGTGCTCGTTCAGGTTGCCCTGCGGCTTGTAGAACGATACCTGCGGCAGCGTACCCGCATCGATTGCCTTGATGAACTCGGAACCACCCATGCCACCGTCGAGCAGATGCTGTGCGCGGTTTGCGGTGCCCGGGGCGAGGTCGGCGAAGTAGTTGAACGGCTGATGGTGCGGCTGGAAGTTCGGTGCCGTCAGGTTCGCGCCGTAGATCACGTTCGGCGTGCCGTTCTGCGCCGCCGCGGTCGCCGCGCCCCATGCGCCGCCGTACCAGGCCCACGACACCTTTGCGTCGTTCAGCAGATCGCCGATGTGCTTCTGCGTTTGCGGCGGCAGCGTGGTCGCCTGGCTCGGATCGGCGAGATTCGCGTCGCCGCCGGAGGCCGCCTTGTTGCCGCTCGGCTGATACGGCGGCTGCATGGTGTTGATCGCGTAGAAGTCCGGCGTCAGGTTGCCCGACAGCACGTACTTTGGCGGACCGCTTTGCGCCGAGGCCGGCGAGTTCGACGCGACCTTAAGCGTCACGCCGTCGCTTTCCACCGCCGAGATCGAGGCGGCTGCCGGGCTCTTGTCCGCGTTCGGATAGATCGGCGTGCACGCGCAGACGAGCCACTGGTGATTCAGGAACGAGCCGCCGAATGCGCCCATGAAGAAGTTGTCGGCGAGCGTGTATTGCTGCGCGATCTTCCAGAGCGGCAGCTTGTCGGCGTTGAGCGAGTAGTGGCCCATCACGAGGCCGCCCGAATCCGCCCAGGCGGCGAACTTGTCGTTCTTGCCGCCGTTGATCTGCATCTGGTTCTCGTAGAAGCGGTGATACAGGTCGCGCGTCGTCGCGGTGATCGGCGTGTTGAAACCCTTCGGGTCGTCGATCGCGAACGGGGTGTTCGGCAGATTGGCCGTCATTGCCTGCGTGACCACCGGCGTCACGCCGGTTTGCGTGAGGCCGTTCCATACCTGCGGCAGCGTCGCGAGCGGCGTGCCGTCGCGGTCCACCTGGGTGGAGTTCGCCGCGTTCACGTTCTGCAGACCGTTCGCGCCCGGGAAGTTGCCGTACAGATTGTCGAAGCTGCGGTTTTCCGCGTAGATCACCACGACCGTCTTGATCGACGAGATGTCAGGCTGGGTGATTTCGCTGCCGCCGCACGCGTACAGACTCAGTGCCGCTGCGATCGCGACGGGCGTCGCGCAGATCAGTTTCTTGTTCATTTGAATGATTTCTCTCTCTCGCGTTGGGGACGGGCCGCGCGCGTTCCTTGCACGAACGACCGCCGGGGAAAGTTTGACGAGGGAATTTGACAGAGAGATGTAATTAATTACGAAACGCCTTTTGCGATCAATGTTCGTCGGCTTGGCGTCATTTATTAGACATGAAAATGAAATATGCTCGCCGACTTCGATAGCGCACATTCACATCGTTCATATGCGGCTTGGTCTCACGGGGATTGGGGAAACAATGATGCGGCGAGGAGAACGGCGGAGCGCCGGGCAGGCGAGAGCGGGCGTGCGGCAGGCGGTGCTCGTCGCGCTCAGCGCTATGACGGTGACCGTGATGCTGGCAGCTTGCGATGCGGGCGGTGCTAACGCGGATGCCGCCGCCGCAGCGAATGCGCAGGGCGGCGCGCAAGCCGCCGCTGGCGCAAGCGCAATTTCCGCGGCGAACCCTGTCAGTGCGTCCGTCTCCGCCGCGCCCGAGGCGGCCTCCGCCGTGAAGGTCGCGGGCCATGACGCCGGCCAGTCGCGCGCGCAGGTCTACGAATCCGTGCGGCAAATGACGGCGCTCGGCAAGCAGCTCTTTTTCGACGCGTCGCTCTCCGGTTCGGGCAAGCTCGCTTGTGCGTCGTGCCATAGTCCGGAGCACGGCTTTGCGCCGGCTAACGCGTTGTCGGTGCAACTGGGCGGCAGCGACATGCACCGCACCGGCATGCGCGCCGCGCCGACGCTGAAGTATCTGCAAGCGGTGCCGGCGTTCGCCGAGCACTACCACGAGTCCGACGACGAAGGCGATGAAAGCGTGGATGCCGGACCCACCGGCGGCCTCACGTGGGACGGGCGGGTTGACCGCGGTGGCGAACAGGCGCGCATTCCGCTGCTGTCGTCGTTCGAGATGGGTAGCACGCCGGCCAAGGTCACGGCGGCGGTTAAAGCCGCGCCATACGCCGACGCGTTCCGCGCGGCCTTCGGCGAGCATATTTTCGACAACGACGACGCTACCTTCAAAGCCGTGCTGCAGGCGCTCGAAACGTTCGAGCAAACGCCCGAGGTCTTCTATCCGTACACCAGCAAGTACGACGCGTATCTGGCGGGCAAGGCGCAGCTGACGCCAGCGGAACTGCACGGTCTGCAACTCTTCAACGACGAACAGAAAGGCAATTGCGCGAGCTGTCACATCAGCCAGCGCACCCGGGACGGCGCGCCGCCGCAGTTCAGCGACTTCGGTCTGATCGCGATCGGCGTGCCGCGCAACCGCGCGCTGCCGGTGAACCGCGATCCGCGCTTCTACGACCTTGGCGCGTGCGGCCCGGAGCGTACCGACCTGAAGGGACGCGACGAATTCTGCGGCCTTTTCCGCACGCCGACGCTACGCAACGTCGCGTTGAAGAAGAGCTTCTTCCACAACGGCATCTATCATTCGCTCGAGCAGGCGGTGCGCTTTTACGCCGAACGCGATACGAACCCGGCAAAGTTCTATCCGGTCTCGAAGGGCAAGGTGCAGAAGTTCGACGATCTGCCGCAGCGCTACTGGACCAATCTGAACACCGACGCGCCGTTCGACCGCAAACCGGGCGACAAACCGGTATTCGACGAAGCCGAAATCAAGGACGTGGTGGCGTTTCTGCAGACGCTGACCGACGGGTACCAGGCACCCGGCGCACTGGTCCATGTGGCGACCACGGGCGCTGCCGCGAACTGACGGCAGGAGGCGGCCGGGCCTGGGGTTTCCGTGGCCTGCCTGCGGTTGACGACCCGGCTGCGCTCAGTCGAACGAGCCGGCGACGATGTAATGGCACGCGCCAATCAGCAGCGCGAAAGCCACCCGCACCCAGGCGACGCCGACGCGCATCGGCAGAGCGGGCCGGCGCGCGGCCGGCACGACGTCCATCCGTACGATACGTTGCATCAATCCGGGATCGTGGCCGATCGCGGCCGGCACGAGCGCGACGCACGGCAGCGCGAGCGTGGCGGCGAAATTTGCAGGGCAAGAAAGAAGTTCATGACGAGCTGTCGGAAGCTTGACGGCTGTGGGAAGGGAAACGCTAATCTTATGAAGGCGTTTCATAAGACGCTTGCGCTCGTCCTAAAATTGACAGCGTCCCACGTCGCGCGGGCCGTTCCAGGGGGCATGCTATGCTTTTGAGGTCCAGATCAAGAGCCGCGGCCCGCGCGCTCGAGACCGCTCGGAACACTTTCGAGGAGAATCTTTCATGTCGATGCGAACCCGTGTGCTGCTTCACCTGACCGGCGCGAGCCTGCTGCTCGGCAGTGCAATCGGCGCGCAGGCGGCGAATCTCGGCTTTCTGAACGACACGCCGATGTCCTACATGAAGCAGCGCGACGTGGCGTCGGTGAAGAAGGCCGTCATCGCCGCGCTCAACGACACGAAGGACGGCGAAAGCGCCCACTGGGTCAACGAAGGCACCGGCAACAGCGTGAAGATCGACGCAACGATCGCCGTCGTCGACACCACCCACGATGGCGGGCGTACCTGCCGCAATCTCTCCGTCGAACTGAACGCGAAGGGCCAATCGATGCATCTGCGCCCGCAGTTCTGCAAGCAAGGCGGCGCCTGGCAATTGCAGAAGAAAAACTGAGGATGCAGGCCGTGATGACGGCGCGCGCCGGCCTGCTGCCGGCGCCGCTCGAAGCCGCGCGCTGCGGCGGCGCGGAGCGTCGATGAGCCCGCGGATCGTTTCCTGCGGGATCGTTCTGCTCGATCCGGATGGCCGGTTGCTGCTTGCGCACGCCACAGAAACGTCGCACTGGGACATTCCGAAAGGGCACGGCGAAGAGGGTGAAGCGCCGCATGTCACGGCGTTGCGCGAGATGGTCGAGGAGACCGGCATCGCGATCGCGCCCGGGCGTCTGAAGGATCTGGGGCTGTTCGTCTACCGGCGCGACAAGGATCTGCATCTGTTCGCCGCGCGCGCCAGCGCCGACGAACTCGATCTGAGCGCATGCACGTGCACCTCGCTGTTCCCGCGGCGCTCCGATGGCACGCTGATTCCCGAGATGGACGCGTACCGCTGGGCCGCGATCGATGAAATCCCGAAGTACGCGAGCCGCAGTCTCACGCGGCTCTTTCAGACGACGCTCTCGCTGGCGGAGTTGCATCGGTCGTTATAGAGGCGTAGACGGTGGCCATTCACCGCTCGCCCCCCCAACGCGCTGGCGCCGATGCGCCACACTCAATCCAGCGCGTGGTCGTTCGGATGCGCGAACAGTGCGCGGTTCGCGTCCGACAGCGGAAAATTCAGATTGATGCCGTGCGGCGGAATCGGCTGGGTGAACCACTGCCGGTACAGACGTTCCGCGTCGCCGGAAGTCTGCGAGCGCGAAATCACCCGGTTCACGAGCGTGCGGAAAGGTTCGTCGCCCTTGCGGAACATGCACGCGTAGACTTCGTAGCCGAGCGGCGTGCCGGTCACGATGAAGTCGTCGGGGCGTGGATCGGTCGACTTGAAGCCGTACACGATCGGCTCGTCCATCACGAAGGCCACGGCCCGGCCCTCCTTGACCGCGGTAAAGGCTTCCAGATGATCGCGCGCGCTGGTGATGCGCATGTTCAGATGCTTGTCGGTATTCAGGCGGCGCAACAGGCGTTCGTCGGACGTGCCCGCGGTCGTCACGACCGTCTTGCCGGCCAGATCCGGAAAATCCGTAATACCGCTGTTCTTGCGCGTGATCATGCGCACCGCGTACTGGAAGAAGCTGTTCGAGAACGCGGCCACGTTTTCGCGCTCCACCGTGTGCGTGGTCGAACCGCATTCCAGATCGATCTGGTTGTTCAGCAGCATCGGCGTGCGGTTCGACGAGGTCACGGTAAGCTCGTGAACCTTCAGCTGCGGCATGCCGAGCGTTTTCCTGATTTCATCGACGATCTGCAGCGCGATGGTTTGCGAATAGCCGACCGTCTGTTTGCCGTCGAAATACGAGAACGGGATCGACGCTTCACGCACGCCGAGCACGATTACGCCGTCGTCGTGGATTTTTTTCAGCGTGCCGGTGAGTTCGTCCGCGTGAGCGGGGTCGGCGAGCGAGGCCGCGCCGAGTGTGACCAGCGCCACGAACGCGCAACGCATGCGATACGCCAAACGTGCGGGGTAGGCGGTGCGCGCGGCACGAACGGCGCGCGTGCGATGTGCGTGGCATGCGTCGTGAGCCGCGCCCGGCGTCGTTATCGTCCCGGTGCCTGTTCCGGCACTCGCCCCGCGGCGGCGGGCTGCAACTTTCATCGGGCCTCCCGGACCGGCGCGCCCATGAGGCCGCGCTGTGACTGTCGATAGACCATCATGCGACGAAACGGCGTGCAACCCGTGAAGCGGGATGCACGCCGTCTGCAACTTCAGACGCGCGGAGAACTGCGGGCGCTCCAGCTTACGCCGGCTTGCCCCAGCTGTCGCGCAGGCTGACGATGCGATTGAACACGGGCTTGCCCGGCTTCGAATCGACGCGGTCGGCGACGAAATAGCCGTGGCGCTCGAACTGATAGCGCTGCTCCGGCAGCGCGTCGCGCGCGCCCGGCTCCAGGTAGGCGTTGACCACGCGCTTCGAATCCGGATTCAGCGCTTCGAGGAAGTCGCGGCCGCCGGCATCCGGTTGCGGCTCCTTGAACAGCCGGTCATAGATGCGCACTTCGGCCGGGCATGCGGCGGCCGCGCTGACCCAGTGGATGTTGCCCTTGACCTTGTAGGTGTTCGCGCCTTCGGTGCCCGACTTGCTGTCCGGGAAGTAGTTGCAATGCACCGCGACGACATTGCCGTTCTCGTCCTTGTCCGCGCCCGTGCATTCGATCACGTAGCCGTAGCGCAGCCGCACCTTGTTGCCCGGGAACAGGCGGAAGTAGCCCTTCGGCGGCGTTTCGTTGAAATCCTCGCGCTCGATCCACAGTTCGCGCGAAATCGGAAACTCGCGCACGCCCTGTTCCGGATGATGCGGGTGGACCGGCGCGCTGCACGGCTCGGTGACGCCTTCGGGGAAGTTGTCGATGATCAGCCTGAGCGGATCGAGCACCGCGGCGATACGCGGCGCCTTCTCGTCGAGATCGTCGCGCAGCGCGCCTTCGAACACGCTCATGTCGATCCACGAATCGACCTTGGTGATGCCGATGCGCTCGCAGAACAGCTGGATCGATTCAGGCGTGAAGCCGCGCCGGCGCAGGCCGACGATGGTCGGCAAACGCGGGTCGTCCCAGCCGTCCACGTGGCCTTCGGTCACGAGTTGCAGCAGCTTGCGCTTGCTGGTGATCGCGTAGGTGAGGTTCAGGCGCGAGAACTCGATTTGTTGCGGCAGCGGGCGCGTGAAGATGCCCGCGTCGGCGAGCTCGTTCAGAATCCAGTCGTAGAGCGGCCGATGGTCTTCGAACTCGAGCGTGCACAGCGAATGCGTGATGTTTTCCAGCGCGTCCGAGATGCAGTGCGTGTAGTCGTACATCGGGTACACGCACCATTTATCGCCGGTACGGTAGTGATGCGCGAAGCGGATGCGGTAGATCACCGGGTCGCGCATGTTGAAGTTCGGCGACGACATGTCGATCTTCGCGCGCAGCACGTGCTCGCCTTCCTTGAACTCGCCGGCCTTCATGCGGCGGAACAGGGCGAGGTTCTCCTGCACCGAGCGCTCGCGAAAGCGCGACGGCGTGCCGACTTCCGTGGCCGAGCCGCGGTTCGCGCGCATTTCCTCGGCCGACTGGCTGTCCACGTACGCCTTGCCGCGCTCGATCAGCAGCTCGGCGAATTCGTATAGTTTGTCGTAGTAGTCGCTCGCGTAATACAGCTGCTCCTTGCCGTCTTTTTCCCACTCGAAGCCGAGCCAGCGCACCGAGTCGATGATCGAGTCGACGTATTCGACGCTTTCCTTTTCCGGATTGGTGTCGTCAAAGCGCAGATGGCACACGCCGCCGTAGCTGCGCGCGACGCCGAAGTTCAGGCAGATGCTCTTTGCGTGACCGATGTGCAGATAGCCGTTCGGCTCGGGCGGAAAGCGTGTTTCGACGCGCTGGCCCCACTTGCCGGTACGGTTGTCGTCGTCAATGATGTTGCGGATGAAATTGGATGCCGCTGGCGCGTCGTTGCGTTCGGTATTCATGCGAGAAGGTGAAAGTCTGTCGGGGACGCGCGGTGCGCCCACTTATCCGACAATTCTACCTGAGCAGTCCGGCGACGGCAGGCGAATGCGGCGCGCAGCCAACGTTTAAGCGCTTCTCGCGTGAATTTGAGGCGCCGGGACGCTGTAACAGGAGGTAAAACGCTTTGGTCGCGCGCCCGCGAGCGACTTAGGATGCCAGCGGCGCGGGGTCGTCCGCAACGCGCGGCGGAGGGTGTTGCAGGCTTCCTTGCCTTTGAGTTTTACTGGGGCTTTCGAAGCCACGGAGGTCCGTGATGAGACCTGCCGGCGAGGTGTTGGCCGTATTCCCGTCGCATCCGTGTCGCGTTCACGTTGAACGCATGTCGAGTTCGGCGAACGCAAGGTCTGGATTCGTTTTGATTCACCTCGATGTGCATCGGAGCGCATCGGGGTCGCGTGCTGGCCGGACACATGTCGCCTGCGTGCCGCCCATGACTGCGTGAGCGCACCGGCGGTCGGCCAGCCGCCTCACGCGGCGCGAAGCCCGTTCTCCGCGGCCCGCCTTACCCGCCGCCCCATTTCCCTGGGCCGTGCGGCCCGTGCGTCGGCGCGCAGTGCCTGCCCCTGCCGCAGCCGTCCGCACAGACCGCCCCGCCCGTTGTCGCCTTGCATGAATGGCCGCCGTTCGTGCACCATGGCGCCCTTAGTTGCCGGAGTTCTCGGATGTCTCTCCCGACGCACGGCGCGCTTCGCGCGCCTTTCGCTTCTGCTTGCCGCTTCTCTTTTTTCCGCTCCCGGATCGTAATGGCTTCGGCCCTGTTTGCCGTGTTATCCGGCGGCGCGTTTTCGCCAGCCCCCGCGCTGGCGAAAACGCCGCCGCCCAAAACGGTGCTCGATGCGTCGGCGGTGGCCGTACCGGATCGCTATAGCGCCGACGCGGCGCAGCAGATCTTCGCCGCGGGCGGCAACGCGGTGGATGCCGCCGTGGCGATCGCCTTCACGCTGGCCGTGACCCGGCCGGACGCGGGCAACATCGGTGGGGGTGGGTTCATGACGGTGTTCATGGACGGCAAGCCGTATTTTCTCGATTACCGTGAGCGCGCGCCGCAACAGGCGACCCGAGGCATGTACGTCGACGACAAAGGCAACCTGGTGCCCGGCATGAGCGTGGTCGGTCATCGCGCGGTGGGCGTGCCGGGAACCGTCGACGGCATGTGGGAGGCGCAGCGGCGTTTCGGCAAGCTGAAGTGGAAGCAGGTGCTCGCACCCGCGATCCGCTGCGCGACCGACGGTTTCACGGTCGACCCGTCGCTGCAGCAGCGTCGCGATGCGGCTGTGAAAAATTTCGCCGGCAGGACCAATTTCGATGCCTACTTTTCCAGCCTGAAGGCGGGCGCGACGTTCCGCCAGCCCGAACTCGCGCAGACCTTGTCGCGGATCGCCGGGGACGGCGGCCGCGAATTCTACGAAGGCCGCACCGCGGACCTGATCGCCCAGCAGATGTACGGCCACGGCCTGATCACGAAGCAGGACCTGCTGCAGTACAAGGCGGTGTGGCGCCAGCCGCTGTCGGCCGACTGGAACGGCTACCGCGTGATCACCGCGCCGCCGCCGAGCTCGGGCGGCATCGGGCTGATCCAGATGCTGAAGATGAGAGCCGATCTGAAGCAGGCGTTCGACGGTCTCGAGCTGAATGGCGCGCCGTACATTCATCTGATCGCACAGATCGAGGACCGCGTATTCGCCGACCGGCAGCAATACCTCGCCGATCCGGACTCGTACAAGGTGCCCACCGACAAGCTGATCGACGACGCTTACCTTGCGCAGCGCGCCGACGAAGTCAAGCCCGACGAAACGCCGGGCGCGGCGCCGGTGAAGCCCGGCCTCGGCGACACGATGCCGGAGAAGGCGCAAACCACGCATTTCTCGGTGGTCGACAAGTGGGGCAACGCGGTATCGAACACCTATACGCTGAACGGCGATTTCGGTGCGGGCGTGGTGGTGGACGGCGGCGGCTTCCTGCTCAACGATGCGATGGATGACTTCGTGACCAGGCCCGGCAGCGGAAGCGCGGCCGACACGAGCGGCGTCGAACTCAACACGGTAGCGCCTGGACGTCGCCCGCTTTCTTCGATGACGCCGACGCTCTTGTTAAAGGACGACAGGGTGGCGCTGGTGATCGGCACGCCTGGCGGCTCGCGGATTCTGACGTCGATTTTCCAGGTGATGACCAACCTGTACGACTTCAACATGACGCCGACCGATGCGCTGGCCGCGATGCGCTTTCATCACCAGTTGCTGCCGCAGAAGACGATCTACTTCGAGCCGTTCCATCCGGTTAGCGGCGAGCTGGCCGAGCAGTTGAAGGCGATGGGCTACACGCTGGAGGAACAGTCGTTCAATGGCGATGTGCAGATGATTCGCGTCGAGGGCGCGACGCCTGAGCCGGCGGCCGATCCGCGAGGCGTGGGGGTGGGGCGGGTGATGCGGTGATGCGGTGACGCGGGGGGCCGGCGCGGGCGCGGGAAGTTGCGGGGGAGCGGGATATGGCGGTGGGTTCCTAGAGGCGGGGTTGTCGAAACAAGCGGCTGCGGGTGGCTGTGCTGTAGGAGGCGGGTCCGCAACGCAGCGGATGCTAGGGTAGTTGTTATAAGCAGGCGCGGCACGAGGCAAACGGCAAACGGCAAACGGCAAACGGCAAACGGCAAACGGCAAACGGCAAACGGCAAACGGCAAACGGCAAAAAACAACTACAGGCGGGGAACACAATGAGCGAACAGAAACTGAACATACTCGTGCTGCCGGGTTACCGGAGCTCTGGCGTCGGCCACTGGCAAACCCGCTGGGAGGCACTCGACCCCGCGTTCGCGCGCGTGCAGATGCCGGATTGGGACCATCCCGTGCGCGACGCGTGGTGCCGCACGCTCGATGCCGCAGTGGCCACTGCCGATGCGCCGGTGGCGTTCGCCGCCCATAGTCTCGGCTGCCTGGCGGTAGCCTTCTGGGCGTCGCACTACGCGAGCGCGGCGCAGCTTGCGAAGGTGGCGGGCGCATTGCTGGTCGCGGTGCCCGATCCCTCTGAACCTCACTTTCCACCGGACGCCAGCGGCTTCGCGCCGGTGCCGCTCACGCGCTTGCCATTCGCGACCATCGTCGTGGCGAGCAGCGACGATCCCTATGGCGGCGTGCCGTTTTCGCAAACGTGTGCGAACGCGTGGGGCAGCCGCTGGATCGATATCGGCGCGCGCGGCCACATCAACGCGGATAGCGGACTCGGCGATTGGGACGAGGGGCGACGCTGGCTGGCCTCGGTGGTCGCGCGGCGTTGAGCCGGGTGTTGGCGCGACGGCGTGCGCCGCCATGCGCCGCCAGCGGGGCCGACGCGAGGGCGTGATCGCTGTAGGGTGCGGGATGCGGCGCCCGCTGCACGATCGAGCCATCAAACCGCCAACACCTCACCGCTCCGACCTCTGCCGCCACGCCACGCCGCTCAACTCAGATCACGGACTTCGCCCGCAGCTCCGCAACTTTCGCGTCGTCATAGCCGAGCACGTCGCGCAGAATGTTCGCGGTGTGCTCGCCGAGCATAGGCGGGTGCGCCAGCGCTTCGGGCGGTGTGCCGCTCATGTTGATCGGATTGCGCACCAGCTTGACCGTGCCGCCCGACGGATGTGGCAGATCGACTCGCATCCCGCGCGCCACCACCTGCTCGTTCTCGAACACCTCGCCGAGATCGTTGATCGGCCCACACGGCACACCGGCTGCCTCGAGCGCGGCGATCCATTGCTGCTTGCCCTGGAGTCGAACCATGTCGGCGAGGATCGGCACGAGGATGTCGCGATGACGCACGCGCGCCGGGTTGGTCGCGAAACGCTCGTCGTCGGCGAGTTCGGGGCGGCCGCCCGCTTCGACGAACTTGCGGAACTGCCCGTCGTTGCCGACCGCGACGATGATCCAGCCGTCGCGCGTCTGGAAGGTCTGGTAGGGCACGATGTTCGGATGCGCGTTGCCCCAGCGCACTGGCGGCTGGCCGCTCGCCAGGTAGTTCGAATTCATGTTGGCGAGCATCGCGACCTGCACGTCGAGCAGCGCCATGTCGATGTACTGCCCTTCGCCCGTGCGGTCGCGGTGCGTGAGCGCGGTGAGCACGGCGATGGTCGAATACATGCCGGTCATCAGGTCGGCAATCGCGACGCCGGCCTTTTGCGGGCCGCCGCCAGGCTGGCCGTCGCGCTCGCCAGTAATGCTCATGAAGCCGCCGATTCCCTGCACGATGAAGTCGTAGCCGGCGCGCTGCGCATAGGGGCCCGTCTGTCCGAAGCCGGTCACCGAGCAGTAGATCAGGTCGGGCTTCACTTCCTTGAGCGATGCGTAGTCGAGCCCGTACTTCTTCAACTGGCCAACCTTGTAGTTCTCGAGAACCACGTCGCTTTGCGCGGCCAGTTCGCGGATGATCCGCTGGCCTTCGGGCGATGCGATATCGACCGTAACCGAGCGCTTGTTGCGATTCGCCGCGAGGTAGTACGCGGCCTCGCGCGTGTCCGCGCCTTCCGGTGTCTTGAGATACGGAGGGCCCCAGTGGCGAGTGTCGTCGCCGACTTCGGGACGTTCGATCTTGATGACGTCGGCGCCGAAATCGGCGAGCGTCTGCGCGCACCAGGGCCCGGCGAGCACGCGAGTGAGGTCCAGCACGCGGATATGACTGAGAGCGCCCATCTTGTTGAATGTCTCCTAGGTAGCGCAAGCGGCGCGCAAGGCGCCGCGGATGGGGGCAATCTTAAGCGATTCCCGCATGCCGGCGCAGTCAGCCGAACGTCATAGGACGAATCGCAGTGGCTCGCACATAGCCCGCACCTGGCCCGGCGCGTATCCCGCGCATCTGCCGATATCACGGCTACCCAGCCAAACCTGGCCAAACGGCTAACTGTGCCGGGCGGCCTGCCGCGCAGCCGCGCCGATCCCGTATAATCAGTCGTTTAAGAAACGAACAGTTGGCGCATCCCACGATGCCGCCCGGTAACAGCCAGGACCGTCCCCCGCACGCTATGAAAGCCGCCGAAATCCGCGAGAAATTCCTCAAGTTCTTCGAATCGAAGGGCCATACGATCGTTCGCTCGTCGAGCCTTGTGCCCGGCAACGACCCGACACTGCTCTTCACCAATTCGGGAATGGTGCAGTTCAAAGATGTGTTCCTCGGCGCGGAATCGCGTCCGTATTCGCGTGCCACCACCGCGCAGCGCAGCGTGCGCGCGGGCGGCAAGCACAACGATCTGGAAAACGTCGGCTACACCGCGCGTCACCATACGTTCTTCGAAATGCTCGGCAACTTCTCGTTCGGCGACTACTTCAAGCGCGACGCGATCCACTACGCGTGGGAATTGCTGACGGGCGTCTACCAGTTGCCGAAGGAAAAGCTCTGGGTCACCGTCTATCACGAAGACGACGAAGCGCACGACATCTGGGCGAAGGAAGTGGGCGTGCCGGTCGAGCGCATCATCCGCATCGGCGACAACAAGGGCGCGCGCTACGCGTCGGACAACTTCTGGCAGATGGCCGACACCGGCCCGTGCGGTCCGTGCTCGGAAATTTTCTACGACCATGGCCCGGACGTGTGGGGCGGCCCCCCGGGATCGCCTGAAGAAGACGGCGACCGCTACATCGAGATCTGGAATCTCGTGTTCATGCAGTTCAACCGCGACGCGCAGGGCAACATGACGCCGCTGCCCAAGCAGTGCGTCGACACCGGCATGGGCCTGGAGCGGATCGCCGCGGTGCTGCAGCACGTGCACAGCAACTATGAGATCGACCTGTTCCAGGCGCTCATCGAGGCGGCGGGCCGCGAAACCGGCGTGAGCGACCTGAGCAACAACTCGCTGAAGGTGATCGCCGATCACATCCGCGCGTGCTCGTTCCTGATCGTCGACGGCGTGATCCCGGGCAATGAAGGCCGTGGCTACGTGCTGCGCCGGATCGTGCGCCGCGCGATCCGCCACGGCTACAAGCTGGGCAAGAAGGGTTCGTTCTTCCATCGCATGGTCGCGGACCTCGTCGCGCAGATGGGCGGAGCCTATCCGGAACTGAAAGAAGCGGAGCAGCGCGTTACCGATGTCCTGCGTCAGGAAGAAGAACGCTTCTTCGAAACCATCGAGCACGGCATGTCGATTCTCGACGCCGCGCTGGCCGCCCTCGAAGCGAAGGGCGGCAAGACGCTCGACGGCGAACTCGCGTTCAAACTGCACGACACCTACGGTTTCCCGCTGGATCTGACCGCGGACGTATGCCGCGAGCGCGAAGTGACGGTCGACGAACCGGCCTTCGACGAAGCGATGGCGCGCCAGCGCGAACAGGCGCGCGCGGCGGGCAAGTTCAAGATGGCGCAAGGCCTCGAATATTCGGGCGCGAAGACCACGTTCCACGGCTACGAAGAAATCGTCTTCGACGACGCCAAAGTGATCGCGCTGTACGTGGACGGCGCATCGGTGCAGCAAGTGGCGCACGGCCAGCAGGCTGTCGTCGTGCTCGATCACACGCCGTTCTACGCGGAGTCGGGCGGTCAGGTCGGCGACCAGGGCTTGCTCGCGAACGCCAGCGTGCGCTTTGCCGTCGCGGACACGTTGAAGGTGCAGGCTGACGTGGTCGGCCATCACGGCACGCTCGAACAGGGCACGCTGAAGGTGGGCGACGTCGTGAAGGCGGAAATCGACGCGGTGCGCCGCGCCCGCACGGAGCGCAATCACTCGGCCACGCACCTGATGCACAAGGCGCTGCGCGAAGTGCTCGGTGCGCACGTGCAGCAGAAGGGCTCGCTCGTCGACGCCGACAAGACCCGTTTCGACTTCGCGCACAACGCGCCGATGACGGACGAGCAGATTCGCCGCGTCGAAGAGATCGTCAACGCCGAAGTGCTCGCGAACGCGCCGGGCATCGTGCGTCTGATGCCTTACGACGAAGCGGTGAAGGGCGGCGCGATGGCGTTGTTCGGCGAAAAGTACGGCGACGAAGTGCGCGTGCTCGACCTCGGTTTCTCGCGTGAGTTGTGCGGCGGCACGCACGTGCATCGCACCGGCGACATCGGGCTCTTCAAGATCGTGATGGAAGGCGGCGTGGCGGCGGGTATTCGTCGCGTGGAAGCGATTACGGGCGACAACGCGGTGCGCTACGTGCAGGACCTCGACGCGCGCATCAATGCGGCCGCGGCGGTGTTGAAGGCGCAGCCGTCGGAACTGACGCAGCGGATCAGCCAGGTGCAGGATCAGGTGAGGTCGCTGGAGAAGGAACTGAGCGCGTTGAAGTCGAAGCTCGCGTCGAGCCAGGGCGATGAACTGGCCGGTCAGGCGATCGAAGTCGCCGGCGTGCAGGTGCTGGCGGCCACGCTCGACGGCGCGGACGTCAAGACGCTGCGCGAGACGGTCGACAAGCTCAAGGACAAGCTCAAGAGCGCGGCGATCGTGCTGGCTTCGGTCGAAGGCGGCAAGGTAAGCCTGATCGCCGGTGTGACCGCCGATGCAAGCAAGAAGGTGAAGGCGGGTGAGCTGGTCAACTTCGTCGCGCAGCAAGTTGGCGGCAAGGGCGGCGGCCGGCCGGACATGGCGCAGGCTGGCGGTACCGAGCCGGCGAATCTGCCTGCTGCGCTGGCTGGCGTGAAGGCCTGGGTCGAAGGCCAGCTCTGATTCGAGTCTGATTGAACCGTAAGGGCCACGCGGGGCGCCAGAAATTGGGCGTGTCGCGTGGCCCAGGTTTTTTTCCGTGCCGTCGTCGCTCCGGGCATGTGCTGACGCGGCGCGATTCACGGTTTCGCACGCGGCGGGCCTGCGGTCGGTTCCCGACGTTTATGCGGATTCGGCTTTGGCGTTTTTTGCGGTGCCGCTAGCCACCCTCAGGCGGCGCCCACATTCGCGGCCGTTGCCTTGGCGGTCGCAAGCGTCGTGTCCGTTCCGGCCACTGCGTCCATCGGCGCGGCCACACCTCCTTCCTCAGCCGTCACGAGCGTGCGCCGCAGCGCATTGAGCGCGGACGAAAAATGCCCGCGCCGCCACACGAGCAGCGTCTCGATTATCCCGATATCGGGCAGTTCGTGAACCGCGATATTGCTGGTGTCGGTTTGCAGATCCAGCACTGAGCGCGGCGCCACCGCCACGCCCGCACCGGCTGCCACGCACGCGACGATCGCGTGATACGAGCCGAGTTCCAGCACGCGCGCGGGCCTCACGCCGTGCTCCAGATACCACTTCTCGATATAAGCCCGGTACGCACAGCCACGCTCGAACGCGATCAGCGTCGATAGCGCGACGTCGCGCACTTCGTGTATCGGCCGATGTCCGCGCGGCGTGAGCATCACCAGCTCTTCCCTGAACACCGGCACCGTTTCGAACAGATCGCCGAGCGAAGCCGGGTCCAGCGGTGTCGCCACGAGCGCCGCATCCACTTCGAACTCGCGCACCCGTTCGATCAGCTTGCCGGTGGTGCCGGTCTCCAGTTCCAGCGCGACGGCGGGCCATTGCTGGTGATATTGCGCGAGCAGGGCGGGCAGGCGCGTCGCCGCGACGCTCTCCATCGTGCCCAACCGCAAGCGTCCGCTCGGCCGATCCTCGCGCACCGCGTGACGCGCCTCGTCGGCGAGCGCGAGCAGGCGCTCGGCGTAGGGGAGCAGCGTTTCGCCCGCCGGCGTCAGGACGAGCCGGCGGCCGTCGCGGATGAACAGGTCGGTGCCGAGCTGCTCCTCGAGCTGCTTGATCCGCGTGGTCACGTTCGATTGCACGCGATTGAGCTTGGCAGCGGCGCGCGTCACGCCGTTTTCCCGCACGACCGCGCGGAAAATGGTCAAGGCGGCCAGATCCATGATTCTCTCCGGGCGATGGTTTATATCGTAATTATTCACTTTTAGTGATTGAAAGGTCAAGCTAATATGCATTTGACCAATCGACCCGGCCGCTGCGCCGGCCCGCCTCACCGTCACTGCCTCCCGATCATGACCGACCTCGCTTCCCGTCCCTACGATCGCTTTTCCGAGCCCCATGCGGCGCGCCGTGCGGCGCTCGCCTGCATGGTGACGCTGGCCGTCACGCTTGGCATCGGGCGATTCGCGTTCACGCCGCTGCTGCCGTTGATGCTGCATGGCGGCGCGCTCGGTCAGCCGCAGCTCGACATCCAGCAGGGCGGCTGGCTGGCGTCGTTCAATTACGCGGGTTATTTCATCGGCGCGGTCAGTTGCGCCGCGTTGCGGGTCGAACCGGCGCGCATGGTGCGCGTAGGGCTCGTCGTGACGGTTCTGCTGACGCTGGCGATGGGCGTCACAAGCCAGTTCTGGGTGTGGGCGGTGGTGCGCTTTATCGCCGGCGCGGTCAGCGCGTGGACGTTCGTCTTCGCGTCGCAGTGGGGCCTGCGGCGGCTCGCCGAACTGGGCGCGCAGGCGTGGAGTGGGGTGATTTATACCGGACCGGGGGTCGGGATCGCCGGGACCGGGTTGCTGGTGAGCGCCGCAGGCGGCTATGGCGCGGCGGCGGGGTGGATCGGCTTTGGGCTGATCGGCGCGGTTCTGTCGATTGTGGTTTGGCCTGTCTTTGGCGCTGCGTCCGGCGTCAGTGGGAAGTGGGCGGCGGCTCGCAAGGGTGTTCCGGCGGACAGCGGGAATGCGGCGCAGCGTGTGGCCGGACATTCAGTCGTGAGAGAGCGGGCCGCGAGCCGATTCACCGCGAGCCCTGCTTCCGGCGAGCACGCCGTGGCTCAGCCCGCAGCGGACGAACGGGCCGTTGGGCAATCCACAGCGGACGAGCGCGCGTTTGGGCAACCCGCAGCGGACCTGCGAGCCGTGAGCCGCGAATCCACCGAGAGAGAGCGAACCCCCAACCATCCCGCCCACGCAGCGCTCTCCAGCGGACATACCGCTAGCCGGCCAAACCTCGACCAAGCCCCCCTAACCCCCGCCCCGCACCGCGCCGACGCCCTCTGGCTGATCCTGCTCTACGGCGTCCCCGGTTTCGGCTACATCATCACCGCGACTTTCCTGCCTGTGATCGCGCGCCACGCGCTGCCAGGATCGTCGTGGCCCGACCTGTTCTGGCCGATGTTCGGCGTGGCGCTGATGGTCGGCGCGCTGCTGGCGGCGCGTCTGCCGACGCACTGGGATAACCGCACGCTGCTCGCCGGCAGTTATGTGCTGCAAGCCTTCGGCATCGCACTCGGGATCGTCTGGCCGACGGCGGGTGGCTTTTCTCTGGGCAGCATCCTGATCGGCCTGCCGTTCACCGCGATCACGCTGTTCGCCATGCGCGAGGCGCGGCGTCTGCGCGGCGACGACGCAGCCGGGCTGATGGGGTACGCGACGGCGGCCTACGGTATCGGTCAGATCGTCGGCCCGCTGGTTGCCGCGCCGATCGCCGGGCACACGGGATCGTTCTCGCCGGCACTCTGGCTGGCGGCGGGCGCGCTGCTGCTCGGCGCGGCGGGTCTGGTCGTGGTGGCGCGCGTGCCGCGTGGCCGAGGCCGGGCGCGTATGCCGGACTGCGGTTGCAATGAGCGGTCGCGGAGTTGCCCGACCCAACGCGCAATGGGAAACAAATAACGCGCCGCCGCACTAAAATGACCGCTTTCCGTCATTGCCGCGCCCGTCGCCAGGCGCGCCGCCTCCCATGCAACATTTCGCGTCAGACAACTACGCCGGCATCTGTCCCGAAGCGCTCGACGCGCTGATCGCCGCCAACAACAGCGGTCACGAGCCGGCTTACGGCGACGACTCCTGGACCAACCAGGTCTGCGACCGTCTGCGTGAGCTGTTTCAGACCGATTGCGAAGTTTTCTTCGTGTTCAACGGCACGGCGGCCAATTCGCTGGCGCTCGCGTCACTGTGTCAGTCGTATCACTCGGTGATCTGTCACGAACTCGCGCACATCGAAACCGACGAATGCGGCGGTCCGGAGTTCTTCTCGGGCGGCTCGAAGCTGCTGACCGCGCCGGGCATCGGCGGCAAGCTCACGCCGGATGCGATCGAGACGGTCGTGACGCGCCGCGCCGATATTCATTACCCGAAGCCGAAGGTCGTCACGCTCACGCAATCGACGGAAGTCGGCACCGTCTACAGCGTCGAGGAAGTGCGGGCGATCGCGGCCATCGCCAAACGGCGTCATCTGAAAGTGCATATGGACGGCGCGCGTTTCGCCAACGCGGTCGCAGCGCTCGACGTACATCCGTCGGAGCTCACGTGGCGCGCGGGCGTCGACGTGCTGTGTTTCGGCGGCACCAAGAACGGTTTGCCGGTCGGCGAGGCGGTGGTGTTCTTCGACCGCGCGCTCGCCGATGATTTCGCCTACCGCCTGAAGCAGGCGGGCCAACTGGCGTCGAAGATGCGCTTCATCTCCGCGCCGTGGCTCGGCCTGCTCGACAACGACGTCTGGTTGCGCAATGGCCGCCACGCGAATGCGATGGCGGAATTGCTGCAGACGCGGTTGCGGGAAATTCGGGGCGTGAGCATCATGTTCGAGCGTGAATCGAACGCGGTCTTCGCGCAACTGCCCGCGCAGGCCGCCAAGGCGATGCGCGCGCGCGGCTGGAAGTTCTACGAGTTCATCGGCGCGGGCGGTTGCCGGCTGATGTGCGCGTGGGACACGCAGCCGGAGACGGTCGAGCGTTTCGCCGCCGAAGTGCGCGAACTGTGCGCGGCGTGAACGGGTAGTGACGCGGTGAGTGGCCGGGGCCGTGCATGACACCGCGCACAAGACCCGGCCAGACACGTCCAGACAAAACAGACACAAGCCAGAAGAGACACCTCACGCCATGACCGAATACCGATTTTGTCCTCGCTGCGCAACCCCGTTGGCCGAGCGCGCCGATCCCGCGCACGAAGGCGGCCGCATCCGTCAGAGCTGTCCCGATACCGCGTGCGGCTACGTCCACTGGGACAATCCGCTGCCGGTGGTGGCGGCGATCGTCGAATACGAAGGCAAGATTCTGCTCGCGCGCAATGCCGCGTGGGCCGAGGGCGTGTTCGCGCTGATCACCGGCTTCCTCGAAAACGGCGAGACGCCGGAACAGGGCATCGCCCGCGAGGTGTTCGAAGAGACCTCGCTGCATACGGAAACGGTCGAGCTGATCGGCGTTTACGAGTTCATCCGCAAGAACGAACTGATCATCGCGTATCACGTGACGGCGTATGGAACCATCGCGCTGTCGCCCGAGTTGCTCGAATACCGGCTGGTCGAACCGGCGAAATTGCGGCCATGGCGCGCGGGCACCGGGCAGGCGCTCGGCGAATGGATGCGACGGCGTGGCTTGCCGTTCGAGTTCGTCGAGAGGCCGGGGCAATAGGCAATGCAATAAGCGGCGCCATCCACGCCGACGCGGGCACGCAGCGAACCCGCCGGCAACCGGCCACGCGGATGATGCAGTCATCCACGAGGCCACCGCCGCCGACCGCCGCATCATGCCGCCCGAGCCGCGTCGGCGCCATCACCCAACCGCATAACGGCCACGCCACACGTCCAATGAAAAAACCCGCTCCCGCTGCCCGCACCGCGTACCCGCATTTCCTGCCGATCACCACCCGCTGGATGGACAACGACGTCTACGGCCACGTGAACAACGTCGTCTACTACAGCTACTTCGACACCGTGGTGAACGAGTATCTGATCCGCGCGGGCGTGCTCGACTTCGAACATGGCGCGACGATCGGGCTCGTGGTCGAAACGCATTGCAGCTACTTCGCGCCGCTGGTGTTTCCCGAGCGCGTCGAGGCGGGCTTGCGGGTGACGCGCCTTGGCACATCGAGCGTGCGCTACGAAGTGGGGCTCTTCAGGGAAGGCGACGCGCAGCCCGCCGCGCAAGGCCATTTCGTGCACGTCTACGTGGACCGCGTCACGCGGCGTCCCGTGAAGCTGCCCGCCGATCTGCGCGCGGCGCTCGAACCGCTTTGCGCCGCCGCGCGGATGAACCAGACGGAATAGCCGCGTGCAGTCTTTCGTCATCAATCTGCTCAACGGCGTCAGCTACGGCCTGCTGCTGTTCATGCTGTCGGCCGGGCTGACGCTGATCTTCAGCATGCTCGGCGTGCTGAACTTCGCGCATGCGAGCTTCTATATGCTCGGTGCGTACATCGGTTTCTCGGTGGCGGCGCGCGCCGGGTTCTGGAGCGCGCTCGTGATCGCGCCGCTCGTGGTTGGGCTCGTCGGCGCGGCGCTGGAGCGCTGGCTGTTGCGACGCGTGCGCGTGCACGGCCATCTGCCCGAACTGCTGCTGACGTTCGGCGCCGCGTATCTGCTCGGCGAACTGGTCAAGCTCGGCTGGGGCCTCAACCCGCTTTCCGCGACGGTGCCGCCCGCGCTCGACGGCCCGCTCTTCACCCTCTATGGCGCGGCGTTCGCGCGCTACCGGGCGTTCATGATGGCGGTCTCGCTGGCGATGCTGGCGGTGCTGTACGCGGTATCGCGCGTCTCGAAGGCGGGGCTGATCGTGCGCGCGGCGCTCACTCACGCGAGCGCCGTCGAAGCGCTCGGGCACAACGTCCCGCGCGTATTCACCGGCGTGTTCGCCGCCGGCACGGCGCTCGCCGCGCTGGCCGGCGTGATCGGCGCGCCGCTCTTCGTGATCGAACCGGCGATGGCGGAGTCGCTCGGTTCGATCGTCTTCGTGGTGGTCGTGATCGGCGGGCTCGGCTCCTTGAGCGGCGCGCTCGTGGCCTCGCTGCTGGTCGGCTGTGTGCAGACGCTGGCGGTTGCGAGCACTGTGTCGCTGGGCGAGGTGCTGTCGATCATCGGTGCATCGGCCCCGGCCGAATGGGACGCGCTGACGCTCGCGCAGCTCGCGCCGCTGATTCCGTATCTGCTGCTCGTCGCGATGCTGGCGCTGCGTCCGCGCGGGCTGTTCGGCCGGCACGGCGATCATGCGTAAGCGCGGCGGGGCAGCCGAACCGTCCCGGGCGCCGGCGCCTGCGGCAGCGCCCGTGCCACCCGTTCGCGCGCTGTGGCGCACCGTCGCGCCGTGGCTTGCGCTCGTCGCGTTCCTCGCGGTGCCGCCGTTCGTCTGGCCGCAAAGCTGGCTGCTCGCCTATCTGGCGCAGAGCGCGGCGATGATCGTCTTCGCGCTCTCGTACAACCTGCTGCTCGGCGAAACCGGGCTGCTGTCGTTCGGGCATGCCGCGTATGCCGGGCTCGGCGCGCTCGCCGCCGCGCAGGTGTTCAACCGGATCGGCGCGCCGCTCGCGCTGCTGCCGCTGATCGGCGGATTCGGCGGCGCGCTGTGCGGCGTGCTGTTCGGCTTCATCGCGACGCGGCGCTCGGGCACCGCGTTCGCAATGATCACACTCGGCCTCGGCGAACTCGTGGTGGCGGCCGCGTGGGCGCTGCCCGACTGGTTCGGTGGCGAGGCGGGCGTGGCGATCGATCGTGCGAGCGGAACACCGCTGGGCGCGTGGAGTTTCGGCCCGGCGCGCGAAGCCTATGCGCTGATCGCGCTGTGGTGCCTGCTGGCCAGTGCGGCGATGTTCGCGCTGTCGCGCACGCCGTTCATGCGGCTGGCGAACGCGGTGCGCGACAACCCGGTGCGGGCCGCGGCGATCGGTTGCTATCCGCGGCGCGTTCGTTACGGCGTAGTGGTGGTGGCGGCGTTTTTCGCGGGCATCGCGGGGACGCTGGGGCTGATCAATATCGAACTGGTGTCGACGGAAAGCGTCGGCATGATGCGCTCGGGGGCGGTGCTAATTGCGACGGTGATCGGCGGTACGGCAGCGTTTTTCGGGCCGGTCGCGGGTGCGGTCGTGCTGACGTTTTTCAGCGTCGTGGTGGCGAGCGTGACGCGCGCGTGGTTGTTCTATCTCGGGCTTTTCTTTGTCGTCGTCGTGGTAGCGTCGCCGGATGGGCTGGCGGGTGTCGTCGAACGGCATGCGGCGCGGCTCGCGATACATGGCTGGCGCAAATGCCGCGCGGTTTATCTGTGGGGTACGGCTGGCGCGTTGTTGTGGGGTGCGGCCGTCGTGCTCGCGGTGCAATGGGCGTATGCGGTGCAATTTGGCGGGGATGACGGCGCGGCTTTCGGCGATGCCGGTGCGCCGTGGCCGCTGGCCGCGTCGCCGCTTTGGCTCGGCGTCATTGTCTTCATGCTTGCCGTGTCGGGTGCGCTTGCCACGCGTTATGCGAGTCGCGCGCGAGCGCGACTCGTGGGTCGGCCGGGCTCGGCGCAGACGGCTGAAGATCCGCGATGACCCGATTTCCCACGCAAGCAGGTCTCGCCGTTCACCCAGGCCCGACGTCACCGCGCGGAGCTTCGCGATGATCCCCGCACTCGCCCTTTACGGCATCCAGAAGCGCTTCGGGTCCACGCAGATTCTGCGCGGCGTCGATCTCGCGATTGAACCCGGCGAGCGTCATGCGCTGATCGGCCCTAACGGCGCGGGCAAGTCGACGCTCTTCAATCTGATCGCCGGCGGCGTGCGGCCGAACGCCGGGCGCATCGATCTGTTCGGCGCGGAGATCACGCGTCTCGCGCCGGCCGCGATTGCGCGGCGCGGGCTCGCGCGCAGCTTCCAGAGCACCAGTGTGTTCGCGCGCCTCACCGTGTTCGACAACCTGCGCTGCGCGGCAATGCTGGCCGAGCGCGGCCGTCTGCGCTGGTGGCAGCGTTTCAGCGGTTCGCATACGGTCGATGCGCACGCCGCCCAGGTGCTCGACGCGGTCGGCCTGAGCGCGCGCCGCGACGTGCAGGCCGGCACGCTCAGCTATGCCGAGCAGCGCGCGCTCGATCTCGGTATCGCGCTCGCGGGCGGCGCGCATACGTTGCTGCTCGACGAGCCGACTGCCGGCATGAACCGCGCGGAAGCGGCGCGCGCGATCGAACTGATTCGCGAGGCCACCGCAGGCCGCACGCTGCTGATGGTCGAGCACGACATGGACGCGGTGTTCGCGCTCGCCGACCGGATTTCCGTGCTGGTGCAAGGGCGCATCATCGCGAGCGGCACGCCGGCGGCGATTCGCGCGGATGCGGCGGTGCGCGCGGCGTATCTGGGTGAAGGATTCGGTGGGAAGGCCAGCGAACCGGCTCGCGAACCGATTGGCAAAAGCTCCGGCACAGCGTCCGGCGAGAAGGCCGCCGCCAAACCCGTCAATCGTCGCGACTCGCGAGGAGACGCATGAGCACACTGCTCGACATTCGCGCACTCAACGCATGGTATGGCGCGAGCCAGGCCTTGCATGGCGTCACGCTGCGCATCGGGCAAGGCGAAGTGCTCGCGCTGGTCGGGCGCAACGGCTCCGGCCGCTCGACGCTGGCGCGCGCGATCATGGGCCTCGTGCGCAGCGAGGGCGAACTGCGTTTCGCGGGCCGTTTGCTCGGCGGTCTGCGCACTTTCGAGCGAGCGCGCCTCGGGCTGGGCTATGTGCCTGAGCATCGCGACGTGTTTCCCGCGCTGAGCGTCCACGAGAATCTGCAACTCGGGGTCGCGCCGCGCGCTCGCGGCCGCACACCGCGCTTCACTTTCGACGATGCCTACGCACTGTTCCCCGTGCTCGCCGAACGCAGACGCACGCGGGCCGGTGCGCTATCGGGCGGTGAGCAGCAGATGTTGACGCTCGCGCGGGCACTGCTCGGCGATCCCGATTTGCTGGTGATCGACGAGCCCGGCGAGGGTCTTGCGAGTCTCGTGGTGGAGCAGGTCGCAGACTGTCTGCGGATGCTGCGCGAACGCGGCGTCGCGATGTTGCTGATCGAACAGCGCCTCGTGATCGCGCGGGAGATTGCTGGCCGTGTCGCCGTGATGGGGCATGGTGAGATCGTGTTCGACGGCGAGATGACGTCGTTTCTGAAGCGCGCCGACGTGATACAGGAGTGGCTGGGCGTCGGTTGAACGGAGCACGCTTTGCAGCGGCTTAGGGCGGCTCGAGTGTCGATCTGGCGGCGCGAAAGTAGGGGGCATGTTTCGCCCGCGCAATGCGGGCGAAACGATCAAGCCTCCTTATTAATGATCCACTCGTGCGCGGGGTCGTTGCGAAAATGCCAGACCCGTTGCGCGCCGGCCATCACGTTCAGATAGTACGAGTCGTAGCCATACGGCACGACCACCGGGTGATAGCCGCGCGGCACCATCACGACGTCGTGATTCTCCACCGCCATCGATTCGTCGATGTCGCGCATGTCGGTGTACACGCGCTGGAACGCGAACCCTTGCGGCGGATCGAGCCGGTGATAGTAAGTCTCTTCGAGCGAGCTTTCCTGAGGGACGTTGTCGGTGTCGTGCTTATGCGGCGGATAGCTCGACGCGTGGCCGCCCGGTGTTCTGACTTCCACCACGAGGAGCGACTCGGCGGGCTCGGTCTGCGGAAGAATATCGCAGACGTAGCGCGTATTCAGGCTTTTGCCGCGCGTGGAGCGCTTCATGGTGGCCGGTTCGATCAGGCGAGCCGGAAACTCGCCTTTGGCCGGCGCGCTCGCCACGCCGATCTCCGCATCGCGGCACGCGCGTACTGTCGCGCGCACGTTGGGCGGCAGATACACCGCATACGGCGCGGCGTCTTCGAACACGCTGTCGCGTGAGCCGAGCGAGCTCCACGTGGCGTCGGCGGTTTCGATATCCACCGCACCGGTGAGCACGACGATGCACACTTCGCGCGACGCTTCGAGCACGTGCACGACTTCGTTCGTCTCCAGGCGATACGCGGCGAAGCCCACGTAGCGCCAGCATGCGGACTGCGGCGTCACTCGCGCGATCGTCTGGCCTTCGCTCTGTGCTTTGACCAATAAGCTCATGCTGCCTCCTTCGTCGTTGTGTTTGCGGTGTCGAGCGGCGCATCGACCAACGCACGCAAGCTCAGGTAGCCCTTTTGCGCGTAGTCGAACGACGGCGCCACCACCGGGTCCTGTTCTGCCTCGACCACCAGCCAGCCGCAATAACCGTGCCGCTTCAGACGCTCGATGATCGCCGCGAAATTCACCGCACCGTCGCCTGGCACTGTGAACGCGCCGGCAATCACCGCGTCGAGAAAACTCCAGTTGCGATTGCGCGCGAGCTTCATCACGGCAGGGCGCACGTCCTTGCAGTGCACGTGGCACACCCGTGCGATATGTTTGTCGAGCACCGCGAGCGGATCACCGCCGGCAAACGTGATGTGCCCGGCGTCGAACAGCAGGCCCACGGCATCGCCGGTGCGCGCCATCAGTTGATCGACGTCGGCGGGCGTCTCGACATACGCGCCCATATGATGATGGTACGCGAGCCGCACGCCGCGGCTTAACGTATAACGCGCGAATTCGTCGACGCGCGCCGCATATGCGGCCCACTGCGCGTCGCTGAAAAAGCGCGGCCGTTGATAGAGCGGCTGCGGCGCGCCCTGAATCGAATCGGCGACTTCGCCATACACCATCACCGTCGCGCCGTTTTGCGCGAGCAGCTCGAGATGGGGGCCGACCGCGGCGATTTCTTCTTCGACGCTGCGTCGCGCGAGGCGTCCCGAGTACCAGCCGGAGACCAGCGCGAGATCGTACTGCGCGAGCAGCGTTTTCAGCGCCTGCGGCTCGCGCGGAAACTTGTTGCCGAGTTCGAAACCCTGATAGCCGATCCGGCGGCCTTCCGTGAGCGCAACGTCGAGCGGCGTCTCGCCGCCGAGCGACGGCAGATCGTCGTTCATCCACGACAACGGGTTGATGCCGATGCGTACCTCGAAAGCAGTCATGCGCGTGTCCTCATTCGTGGTCGGCGGGTTCGTCGGAGGCGGCCGGGTCGGCGCGCGCGGCGAGCTGTGCGTCGTATTGCGCGCGTGCGTCGCGCACGGCGTCGCGCGACGACACTTCGGGCACGGCGACTTCCCACCACCAGCCGCCGTCGTCGGTGGTGCGGGCCGGGTCGGTGTCGATGCTGACCACGTAGGTGCGATCCGCGGCGCGCGCGCGTTGCAGCGCGGCTTCGAGTTCGGCGATATTGGCGGCATGTTCGGCCTGCGCGCCGAGCGAGCGCGCATGCGCGGCGAAGTCGATGGATGGCGCGCCGAGCGGCCCTTGCACGCAGTTCTCGAGCAGATTGTTGAACGGTGCGCCGCCGCATGCCTGTTGCAAGCGGTTGATGCAGCCGAAGCCGCGATTGTCGAGCACCACGATAATCAGTTTCGCGCCGAGCATCACCGAGGTCGCGATCTCGCTGTTCATCATCAGATAGCTGCCGTCGCCGAGTATGACGATCACGTCGCGCTCCGGCCGCGCGAGTTTCACGCCGAGGCCGCCGGCGATCTCGTAGCCCATGCACGAATAGCCATACTCGACGTGGTACGCGCCCGGCTTGCCGGCGCGCCACAGTTTGTGCAATTCGGCGGGCAGGGTGCCGGCCGCGCACACCACGATGTCGTGCGTCGCGGAGTGTGTACTCGAACGCTGCACCGCGCCGATCACATCGCCCTCGTATGGCAGCACGGTGTCGCGCTGCGGCGCACGCGTGAGCGTGCCGACTGTATCGCGCCAGCCGGACGCGAGCTTGTGCGCGCGCGCGGTCCACGTGCGCTCCGCATGCCAGCCTTGCAGCGCCTCGGCGATAGCGTCGAGCGCGAGCCGCGCGTCCGCTTCGACCACCAGCGCGCGATGCTTGAGGCCGTCGAACGCGTTCGCATTGATGGCGATTACGTCGGCCTGCGTGAACAGCGTGTTCGAGCCGGTGGTGAAGTCCTGCAAGCGGGTGCCGATCGCGAGCACGCAGTCCGCATCATGCGCGAGTGCGTTCGCGGCCGGCGAGCCGGTCACGCCCAACGCGCCCGCGTTCAGTGGATCGTTCCACGCGAGCGAACTCTTACCGGCCTGCGTCTCCGCGACCGGGATGCCGTGCGTGGTCGCGAAGCGGTGCAACGCATCGGCCGCGCGGCTGTAGAGCACACCGCCGCCCGCGACGATCAACGGACGTTTCGCGTGCCGCAAGCGCGCACACGCGGCGTCGAGTTCGTCGACGCGCGGCGCCGGCGCATGAAAGCGCACGACGCGCGCAGCAAAGAAATCCGCCGGGAAATCCCACGCTTGCGCCTGCACGTCTTGCGGCAACGCGAGCGTGACGGGGCCGCACAACGCCGCGTCGGTCAGTACGCGCAGCGCACGCGGCAGCGCGCTGAGCAATTGCGCCGGATGCACGATGCGGTCGAAGTAACGCGATACCGGTTTGAAGGCGTCGTTCGCGGAGACGCCGCCGTCGTTGAAATCCTCGACCTGCTGCAACACAGGGTCGGGTGCGCGCGAGACGAAGATATCGCCCGGCAGCAACAGTACCGGCAGACGGTTCACGTGCGCGAGCGCCGCCGCCGTCAGCAGATTGGTTGCACCGGGTCCGATCGACGTGGTGACCGCCATCATGCGGCGGCGGAAATGCGCCTTCGCATAGGCAATCGCGCTGTGCGCCATCGCCTGTTCGTTGTGGGCGCGCAGCGTGGGCAGTTCCTCGCGATGCTGGTAGAGCGCCTCGCCCATGCCCGCGACATTGCCGTGGCCGAAGATCGCGAACACGCCGCCGAACAGCGGCTCGGTGCCGTTGCCGTCTTCGGTCGTCACGCGCTGCGCGGCGAGATAGCGCACGAGCGCCTGGGCCGTCGTCAGACGGACGGTGCCGCTCGAGGACGTGCGCGCTGGCATGGCGGCGCTTGCGGACGCCGCGTCGTGATGCTCATTGTGCATTGCGCGCTGGTTCATGCCGCCTGCTCCTGATGAACGTGATTCGATGCGCCTGCCGCCGGTGGGTTGCCGCCGGTGCCCGCGCTCGCGTCACGTGCCGCGCGCCATGACGCGATCAGCGTTTCGAAAGTATGGCGCACACGCGCGATCAATTCGTCGTCGCCGATTTCGCCGGCGAGCCATGCATGGCTCGGTTCGTGGAAGATCGTGCGGCCCACCGTGAAGCCTCGGCACGTGGCCGATCGGGCGGCCGCGCGAAAGCCCTCGTTCAACTGCTCGACGCCCGCCGACAAGCCCAGCAGCACCACGCCCCGGCAGTACGGATCACGCTCGGCGATCAGCGCGTCGACGGCCTGCCATTGCGCGGCGTCCATCGGTTCGAGCTTCCACCACTCCGGATAGATGCCGATGTTGTACAGCCGCTTCAACGCGCGGTACACGATGTCCGGCGCCTGAGGCAGATGCGCGTGCTTCGGCGGAATCACTTCGAGCAGCAGTTCATGGCCGCTCGCCTGTGCCGCGTCGTAGAGCGCGCGCAGTTGCGCTTCCTGTTCGAGCCGCTGTTCGATGGGCTCGTCGGGATGGAACTGCACGAGACATTTGACGACGTGTTCCTGCGGCCACGCGATCAGCGACGTGCCGATCGAGCGGCCATGATCGAACACCAGCGGCACCGAACCGGGCAATTCGACCGGGCGGCCGATCCACCAGCCACGGCCCGTGGCGGCGTTCAGCGCGTCCTGACCGTAGCGGTCGTCGATCAGTACGCCGATGCGATCCTGCAAGCCCAACGCGCTTTCGGTCTGCGCGACGGCTTCGACGAACAGCCCCTTCAGCCGTGCGATACACGCTTCGTCGGCGCCGGTTTGCTGCGCGAGTTCGAAGAACTGGTTGCGATGATCGAACGCGAATCCGAGCACTTCGCGCCACGGCTTACGAGCGGGCGACACGCGATGCAGACGCGCGAGCGTCGCGTCGCGATCGGGGCGGCGCATCCGTTGCGGATCGGCTTTCGCTTCGCGCAGGAAGTAGTCGAGTTCGGCCGGCGTCGGCATGGCTGGTGCGCAGCCATGTCGCGACACGACCAGCGCGCCGCTCGCATTCGCCGCGCGCGCGCAGGCTTCGAGCGGTTGATCGCGCAGCCATCCGGAAAGAAAGCCGGACGCGAACGCGTCACCCGCGCCGAGCACGTTCAGCACTTCGACTTCGACGCCACCGTGAAGCGGTGTGGCGTCGAGCGAAGCAGGCACCGCGCCGTCGATGATCTGGCAGCCGAGCGGCCCGCGCTTTAACACCAGCGTCGCGGGCGTGACGGCGCGCACCGCCGCGAGCGCGTCGGCGAGTTCGGTTTTGCCGCCGGCGATGCGAAACTCTTCCTCGGTGCCGATCACCAGATCGAACAGCGGCAGCATGCTTTGCAAATGCGCGGAGACGCCTTCGCTCGCGATGAAACGGGTCTCGCCGTCCGCCTTGTCCGTAAGCCCCCACAACACCGGCCGATAGTCGATATCGAGCACCGTGCGCACCTGATTGCGGCGCGCGTAGTCGAGCGCGCGGCGGCTCGTGCGGTTCACCTGTTCGGTCGAGAAGTGCGTGCCGGTAATCAGCAGCGCCTTCGACGACGCGATGAATACTTCATCGAAATCGGCTTCGTCGACGGCCATGTCCGCGCAGTTCTCGCGGTAGAAGATCAGCGGGAACGTGTCGCGGTCTTTGAGGCCGAGCAGCACCAGCGCGGTCAGGCGCTCGTGGTCGATCCGCACGTGGCTGACGTCGCAACCTTCCTTGGCGAGCGTTTCGGTGAGAAAACGCCCCATGTGATCGTTGCCGACGCGCGCGAGCATCGCCGAGGCGAGCCCGAGCCGCGCGCAGCCGAACGCAATATTCGCCGACGACCCGCCGAGATACTTCGCGAAGCTCGACACGTCTTCGAGCCGCGCGCCGACCTGCTGGGCGTAGAGATCGACAGCGAGGCGGCCGAGGCACACGATGTCGCGGCTGCGCTCCGGCGCGAACCGTCCGCTGTCCGCCGAAGCCGGCGTGGTTCCGCTGGATGTGCTGGAGTGATCCATGAGTATCCCTGAATAGCTGGGCGCGTGTCACCGGCGAGCGAGGCACCGCACGACACGCGCGAATCGGTCAGATCGTCGCGCCTTCCAGTTCGCCGATCATCTTCTGCATTTCGGCGCCCCCGGCCATCATGTCGAGCACCTGGTCCTTGCTGATGGTGTCCTTGGTGAACGTGCCGAGCGATCTGCCGCGATTGAGCAGCGTGAACGAATCGCCGATCGGATACGCGTGGTGCACGTTGTGCGTGATGAAAATCACCGAGATGCCTTTGGCGCGCGCCTTGTGAATCAGCTTCAGCACGTTGAAGCTCTGCTTCACGCCGAGCGCGGCGGTCGGCTCGTCGAGAATCAGCACGCGCGCGCCAAAATGAATCGCCCGCGCAATCGCGAGGCATTGCCGCTCGCCGCCGGACATCGTGCCGATCGGCTGATGCGGGTCGCGCACGTTGATGCCCATTTCCGCGAGTTTGTCGCGCGCGGTCGCGGCGCTGGTGTCGAGGTCCATCACCTTCAGGAAGCCGAACAGTTTCTTTTGCGGCTCGCGTCCCATGAAGAAATTGCGCGCCACCGAGAGCAGCGGCACCAGCGCGAGATCCTGATAGACGGTGGCAATGCCGAGATCGAGCGCATCTTTCGGCGACTCGAACAGCACCGGCTGGCCGTCCACCAGATACTGGCCGGAGGAGGGCTGATGCACACCGGCCAGGGTCTTGATCAGCGTCGATTTGCCCGCGCCGTTGTCGCCGAGCAGGCAGTGCACTTCGCCGCGTTTCAGATGCAAGGTCACGCCGCTTAACGCGATCACCTTGCCGAAGTACTTGCTGACGTTTTCGAGCGCGAGGATCACGTCGTCGCTGGGCGCGTCGTTGGCATCCTGCGGCGGGGTCACGGTATTCGTATCGGACATGATCGTCTCCTCGTTACGACTGCGCGACGCGACGGCGCACGTAGTGATTGAACAGCACGGCGATCAGCAGCATCACGCCGAGGAACACGCGGAACCAGTCCGAACTGACGTTCGTGTACGTGATGCCGATTTGCACCACGCCGAAGATCAGCGCGCCGAAACATGCGCCGATCACCGAACCGTAGCCGCCCGTCAGCAGCGTGCCGCCGATCACCGCGGCGATGATCGCTTCGAACTCCTTCTGCAAGCCACGGTCGGCGGCGGCCGAGCCGATGTCGCACACTTGCAGCACTGCGAACAGGCACGAGCAGAACGCGGTCAGCACGAACAGCGAAATCTTCACGCGGCGCACCGGCACGCCGACGTTTTTCGCCGCGTTCGCGTCGCCGCCCACGGCGAGAATCCAGTTGCCGACACGCGTTTTGGCGAGCACGAACGCGCAGATCGCGGCGAGCGCGAGCCACCACAGAATCACTTTGGGAATGCCCGGCACGAGCGCATGGCCGTTGTCGAGCAGGGTGCCGATGCCGTGATGCGCGAGCATCAGGAACAGGCCGTGAAGGGCGACGCCGTGAAACAGCGTGTTCGCGAGCCAGTCCTGTTGCGCGAGATCGCCGACGCCGGAGACGATGGTGCGGTCGGCGAACATGATCGACAGCGCGAGCGTGAGGCCACGCAGGATGAACAGGAACGCGAGCGTGACGATGAACGACGGCAGGCGCGTGCGCATCACGAGATAGCCGTTCAGCGCGCCGAGCAGCATCGAGCCGGCGAACGCGAACAGGATCGCGAGCGAAATCGGCCAATGAAAATAAACTGACGGAATCGCGACCATCATGCCGGCGAAGCCGATCATCGAGCCGATCGACAAATCGAATTCACCGGCGATCATCAGCAGGCACGCGCCCACCGACAGGATGCCCAAATACGCCGACACCTGCGACCAGTTCATCACGCCGTCGAGATTGAACATGCCGGAGTTGCCGGCGCTCAGCGCGAATACGAGAAACACCAGCACTGCGCCGGAAATCGCGGCGAATTCCGGGCGATTCAGCAAGTGACCGAACTTCGATTCCTTGCGCACGCGTTCATCCGCATCCGGCACCGACGGTGCGGCGTTCTCGCGCGGCGCGGCGGGAGTGGTCTTGACGTGCGGTGGGAAGTGTTTGCCGGCTACACCCATGATGTCTCCTTGGTGCCCGGTTGCGTCTCTGGCCAGGCGGGGATGCACTGAGAGGACGACAGCCGGTGAAATGCGCGCGGGCGGCGGGCGGCCCGCTCCGACCTCGAGCGTGACCCGCCTCGCGCGTGACTGGCTAGGGAAAAAATCAGCGATACTGCCCTGCGTATTTGACGACCTTGTCGAGGTTTTCCTTCGTGATGAAGCCCGGACCCGAGCGGATGTTCTTCGGCCCATACGACGGCGCGAGGCCATAGGTGGCGAGGCGCGCCTTGAACTTCGGATTCGCTTCGAGAATCTGGCGGATCTTCACGGGGTCGGTGGTGTGCTCCTTCTTCACGATCGCCAGCACGGCGACCGGGATATAGCCCTGCAGGTACGGCTGCTGGTCGATCGCGAACTGGATCGTGCCGTTCTGGATGGCCTTCGCGATGTCGTCGGAGAAGTCGAAGGTGGCGAAGTAGATCTTGCCGGCCAGTCCCATCTGCTGAACGGCTTTCAATGTGGCCGACGCCGGGGTCGGTCCGAGCGTCAGGATCGCGCCGGTGTTCGGATGGTTGCGCAAAAACGCGCTGACCTTCGATTGAATCTCGGTCGGGTCCTGGCCGGAGTCGATCGTCGAGGTCCTGTAGTCGACGCCGATCGCCTCGGCAAAACCACGGCAACGGTCGAACGACACGGTGTTGGTGGCGAGGTGATTCACGCACACGAACGACTTCACGCCCGCGGCCTTGGCCTTTTCGCCGGCCGCTTTGCCGGCCACGTATTCGGGTTGGCCCACGTGCATGATCGCGCCGAGCTGCGCGCTTTGCTCTTCGGTGCCGGAGTTGATCGTGACGAGCGGAATCTTTTTCGCGGTCACTTTGCCGATCGAGCTTTTCAGCACGTCGAAATCGGCGATGGTGACGATCACGCCGTCGTAATTGCGCGCGGCGGCCTGCTCGACCAGACGCGCCATATCGGCGATGTCGCCGTTCGGCGGATTGCGGTAGTCGGTCTCGACGTTGAAATCCTCGTCGGCCTGTTTGATCGCGTTCTTGATGGTGTTCCACCACGAGTCCGAATCCGGTGCGTGGCTGATCAGCACGAAGTGAGCGTCCGCCGCGCGGGCGGCCGAGGCCGCGCCGAATCCCGTCGCCAACGTCAACGCCGTCACCAGAACCCTGAGCGTAGCCTTGCCCTTGCAAAGTCTCATTGTCTCCACCTTTCTCGGTCTGTCGTTATTGAGGGAGCGTCTGGCGGGCGGCTTTCCATCCGCATACTGGCCGGTGCAGGTCCACCGAGCACCATCGCTCACGACCAAGAGTAGGTCATCTTCCGTGGCGTTGCAATGAAAATTTCATGACAAATAAAAATGGAAAATACGTTCCATTTGGTAGCGAGCCTGCCTATAATCGGCAGCGTCGGAAGGCCGTGCGGCGGCCTTGGCAAGCGGCTGCCGCACTGCAATAAAGCACTTGAGAGAGAGTCATGGCGCAAGAGAGCACCGAGGAATTGCCGAGCGTCGACGAATTGATGCAGCGCATCGCGGAAAACTACGAGGCGTTGCCGCGGCAGTTGAAGAACGTCGCGACCTATATCGAACAGAACCGCTCGAGCGTGATGGTGGACCGCACGAGCGACATCGCCGCGAGTTGCGGCGTGCATCCGTCGGCGGTGGTGCGGTTTGCGCAGCGCTTCGGCTTTTCCGGCTTCTCCGATTTGCAGGCGGTATTTCGTCAGGCTTACACGGGGCAGGGCATGTCCTCGCCGAGCTATCAGCAGCGCATTCGCAAGCTGATCGACGAGAAGCCGGGCGCGTTGTCCGGCGGCGCGGTGGCGCGCGAATTCATCGCGGCGTCGCGCGGCGGTCTCGAAGAACTCGAAGCAGGACTCGACGACAGGCAGTTCGACGCCGCGGTGAAGATGCTCCAGCAGGCCGACAACATCTATGTGGTCGGCGTGCGGCGCTCGTTTCCGGTGGCGAGCTACATCGTCTACGCGTTGCAGCACACGCCCAAGCGCGTGCATCTGGTGTCCGGCTTCGGCGGCATGTACCGCGAACAGATTCGCAGCGTGAAGAAGGGCGACGTGGTGATCGCCATCAGCTTTGCGCCCTATGGCAAGGAAACGCAGTACTGCCTGCGCGTCGCGCATCATCATCAGGCGAAGACGCTGGTTATTACGGATAGCCAACTATCACCGCTGTCGCGCTACGCGAGCACCCAACTGTATGTGAAAGAGGGCAGCGCGTTCGCGTTCCGCTCGCTGACCAGCACGATCTGTCTGTGCCAGGCGTTGTTCATCGCGCTCGCGTACAAACTCGAATTGAATGTTGAAGAATCCAAAGACACTGGAGGATACGATGACTGACGCGGCAAACAGAATCGATGTGGCGGTATTCGGCGCGGGGCGCATCGGCAAGATTCATGCGGCCAATCTCGCGCGGCATCCGGGCGTGCGCCTCAAGTACGTGGTCGACGTGAATCGCGAGGCCGCCGCGGCGCTCGCCGCCGAGCATGGCGCGCAGGTCGCGGATATCGACGGCGCCATGGGCGACGCCGCAGTGGGCGCGACCGTGATCTGTTCGAGCACGGACACGCATGCGGACCTGATCGTCCAATCGGCCGCGCAGAAAAAGCATGTGTTTTGCGAGAAGCCGGTCGACCTGACGCTGGAGCGCGCGCGGGTTTGCGCGGACGCAGTGGAGCGCGCGGGCATCGTGTGCATGATCGGTTTTCAGCGCCGCTTCGATCCGACCTTCTCCGCGTTGAAAGCGCGCGTCGACGCGGGCGAGATCGGCACGCCGGAAATGCTCGTCGTGACGAGCCGCGATCCGGGCGCGCCGCCCGTCGACTACATCAAACACTCGGGTGGCATCTTCAAGGACATGCTGATCCACGACTTCGACATTTTCCGCTGGATTCTCGACGATGAAGCCGACACGCTGCATGCCACCGGCAGTTGTCTGAGCGACCCGGCGATCGCCGCCGCGGGCGACATCGATTCGACCGCGGTGACGATCCGCACGAAGCGCGGGCGCCTCTGCCAGATCAACACCGCGCGCCGCGCCGCGTACGGCTACGACCAGCGTTTCGAAGTGCTCGGCAGTACCGGCATGCTGCAGGCGGGCAACGTGCGGCCGACCGAAGTTACCGCGTACTCGAAGACCGAAGTGTCGAGCGACGTGCCCGAGGCGTTTTTTCTCGAACGTTATCGCGCGGCCTACGCCCTCGAAATCGCGCATTTCTTCGACGCGGTCACGCACGGCAAGCCGGTGCGCACGACCGTCGCCGACGGCCTGAAAGCACTCGAACTCGCCGACGCCGCGACCCGCTCGTGGCGCGAGGGCCGAGCGGTCACCCTCGGCGAGGCCTCGTGATGAAGCCGGCCACGCAGCGGCTTCATGTCGGCGTAGTCGGGCTGGGGCGGCTCGGCAAGCGGCACGCGGAGAATCTCGCATATCGTGTGCCGGGCGCGACGCTCGCCGCCGCGTGCAGTCCGCTGGAAGACGAGCGGGCGTGGGCGCGCGAGACGCTGCCCGAGCCGCGTCTTTACGCCGATTACGCCGATCTGCTCGCCGATCCCGGCGTGGACGCGGTGTGGCTCGTGACGCCGTCGTCGTTGCACGCGCAGCAGATCATCGACGCGTTGCGCGCCGGCAAGCATGTGTTCTGCGAAAAACCGTTGTCGCTCGATCTCGCCGAATGCGAGCGCGTGCTCGCCGAAGCCGCGCGGCATCCGCATCTGCAGGCGACCATCGGCTTCATGCGCCGTTTCGATCCGAGCTACCAGAACGCGTTCGACAGAATCGCGGCGGGCCAGATCGGCCGACCGTTCCTCGTGCGCTCGCAGACCACCGACAGGAACGACACCGACGGCTTCTTCGTGCGCTTCGCGGCAACCTCGGGCGGGATCTTCCTCGACTGCACCGTGCACGATATCGACGTCGCCCGCTGGCTGCTCGGCAAGCCGCGCGCGAAACGCGTGTTCGCGGCGGGCGCGGTCGCGCTGCACGATGGCCTGCGTGAATTCGGTGACGTCGACAACGGCGTGGCGATCTGCGAGTTCGAAGACGGCAAGCTCGCGATGTTCTACGCGTCGCGCACTCAGGCGCACGGCAACGACACGCACAGCGAAGTAATCGGCACGGCTGGTGCGCTCGCGATCGGTCACAATCCGCGCGCGGATCGCGTCGAGATATACGACGCGACGGGGATTCGCAACGAATGCACGCCGAACTTCTTCGATCGCTTCGAAGAAGCGTTTCTGCACGAGGCGCGCGCGTTCGTCGCGGCGGTGCAGGGCGGGCCCGCGGCACACGCGCAGGCGGGAGCGAGTCTGGCCGACGCGCTGGAAGCGACACGCATCGGCATCGCGTTGCGACGGTCGCTGGAAAGCGGCGAGGCGGTGACGCTATAGCACGGCCATCGGCGCGCCGGTGTCACCTCGGGCGGCGACGCGCGGCCTGCTGTAGAATTTGACCCTCTGTCCGGCGTCGTTCACGACGCCTCGTCCCGAAGGTCATCGTCGATGCAAATTCAGATTCACAAGGAAGTCGATGCGCGCGGGCTGACGTGCCCGCTGCCCATTTTGCGCGCCAAGAAGGCGCTCGCCGACATGGAAAGCGGCCAGATTCTCAAGGTGCTGGCCACCGACCCGGGCTCGCAGCGCGATTTCGCCGCGTTTGCCAAGCAAACCGGCAATGAAATCGTCGAAAGCTCGGCGCAAGACAAGGTGTTCACGTTCCTGATGAAACGGCGCTAGGCGACGGAAGCCACGGCGCTCACGGCGCTCGAACACGCACGCCTCAAGCAAAAGGCGCTGCGCCCGCGAATACGGGACACAGCGCCTTTTTCATTTCAGTTCGATGAAACCGGAAGACGCGCGCGCAAGCGCCGTTCAACCCTCCAGAACCGGCGAACGGGTACGCAGGTATTCGGCGAAATCAGCGGCCACTTCCGGGTGACGCAGCGCGAACTCGACCGTCGCCTTCAGGTAACCGAGCTTGCTGCCGCAATCGAAACGCGTGCCGTGGTACTTGTACGCGAGCACCTGTTCGTCGGCGAGCAGCGACTGGATCGCGTCGGTCAGCTGCAATTCACCGCCCGCGCCCGGCTTGATCGAGCGAAGGTGGTCGAAGATACGCGGCTTGAGCACGTAGCGCCCCACCACGCCGAGGTTCGACGGCGCCACATCCGGCTCCGGCTTTTCGACGATACCCGACATCTTGATGATCGAATCTTCCCACTCCTTACCGTCGACGATGCCGTACGACTTGGTTTCCTGCGGCGGGATTTCTTCGACGCCGATCACCGAGCTGTGATAGTGGTCGAACACCTCGATCATCTGCGTCATGACGGGCGGCGTGCCGTACAGCAGGTCGTCCGCGAGAATCACGGCGAACGGATTGTCGCCCACCAGCTTTTCCGCGCACATCACCGCATGGCCGAGGCCCAGCGCTTCCGCCTGACGCACGTAGAAGCAGTCGACATGGCTCGGCTTGATGCTGCGCACCAGCTCCAGCAGTTTGTCCTTGCCGCGCGCTTCCAGTTCGGCTTCGATCTCGTAGGACTTGTCGAAGTGATCTTCGATCGCGCGCTTGCTGCGGCCCGTGACGAAGATCATTTCGGTGATGCCTGCCGCCATTGCCTCTTCAACCGCATACTGAATCAGCGGCTTGTCGACGATCGGCAGCATTTCTTTCGGGCTCGCCTTCGTGGCGGGCAGGAAGCGGGTGCCGAGACCTGCTACCGGAAAGACCGCTTTTGTAACTTTTAGCATGTGAATACCCTGCATCCTCTGGTTAGCTATCAGTCCATGCCCGCCCTCTCTGGGGCGGGCATGGAGCGTTAATCAGACCGGCAAGCGCGCCAACTGGGCTTTCAGCTTGCCCACGGTGGCTTCGAATTCGGTGAGTCTTTTCTGCTCCTGCTCAACGACTGCCGGCGGCGCTTTCGCAACGAAGCTTTCATTCTGCAATTTGGCATTGCATTTGCCGACTTCGGTGCTCAACCGCGCAATCTCCTTCGACAAACGCTCGCGCTCGACCGCAACGTCGATCTCCACCTTCAGCACGAGCTTATCATTGCCAACGATAGCAATCGGCGCGCCATCCGCCTGAGCGTCGAGCGCCGCCTCGTCGGCGATGATCTGCACTTCCGACAAACGCGCCAATGCCTGGGCATACGGAGCAAAAGTGCGCAGGCGCTCCGCGTTGCCGGTGGCGAGCAACGGCACCTTGAGCGCGGGCGACAGATTCATTTCGCCGCGCAGATTCCGGCACGCATCGATCACCGCTTTCAGCTCGGCAGCCCATTGCTCGGCATCCTCGTCGATCTTCGATAGCTCCGCGATGGGGTAAGGCTGCACCATGATGGACGCTTCGCCCTCGGCTGCACCCTCGGGATAACGTCCGGCCAACGGCGCCACTTTCTGCCACAACGCTTCGGTGATGAAAGGAATCACCGGATGCGCGAGGCGCAGCACCGTCTCGAGTACGCGCAGCAGCGTGCGGCGAGTGGCGCGCTGCTGATTCGGCTGACCGGTCTGGATCTGCACTTTCGCGAGTTCGAGATACCAGTCACAGTATTCGTCCCATACGAACTTGTACAGGGCGTTGGCCACATTGTCGAAACGATAGTCTGAAAAGCCCTTGGCAATTTCCGCTTCGACACGTTGCAGGCGCGAGACGATCCAGCGGTCCGCCGACGAGAAATTCAGGTGGCCCTCAGGGCCGCATTCGCCGCATTGTTCCGGCTTGCCGAAGCCGCAATCGTGGCCTTCGCAGTTCATCAGCACGAAACGCGTGGCGTTCCACAGCTTATTGCAGAAGTTGCGATAGCCTTCGCAGCGCGCCAGATCGAAGTTGACGTTGCGCCCGAGCGTGGCCATCGACGCCATCGTGAAGCGCAGCGCGTCGGTGCCGAACGCCGGAATGCCGTCGGGGAATTCCTTGCGGGTTTTCTTTTCGATCGACGCGGCCTGCTTCGGATTCATGAGGCCGGTGGTGCGCTTGGCGACCAGCGCGTCGAGGTCGATACCGTCGACGATATCGATCGGGTCTAGCGTATTGCCCTTGCTCTTCGACATCTTCTGGCCTTCGGCGTCGCGCACGAGACCGTGCACGTAGACCGTGTCGAACGGCACCTTGCCGGTGAAGTGCGTGGTCATCATGACCATGCGCGCGACCCAGAAGAAGATGATGTCGAAGCCGGTGACCAGCACCGACGACGGCATGAAGTGCTGCAGCTCCCGCGTGTCGCTCGGCCAGCCGAGCGACGAGAACGGCACCAGCGCCGACGAGAACCACGTGTCGAGCACGTCTTCGTCGCGCTTCAGCGGCCCCGTGTAGCCGGCCTCGGCGGCCTTTTCGCGGGCGCCTTCCTCGGTCTTCGCGACGAAGATTTCGCCGTTTTCGCCGTACCAGGCCGGAATCTGATGACCCCACCAGAGCTGGCGCGAGATGCACCAGTCCTGGATGTTTTCGAGCCACTGGTAGTACGTGGTGCTCCAGTTTTCCGGCACGAACCTGATCTCGCCGCTGCGGACCACGTCCAGCGCGGTCTCGGCGATCGATTTGCCCGGATTGAAAGTGCCTGCCGGCGCCGGCTTGCTCATCGCGACGAACCACTGGTCCGTCAGCATCGGCTCGATCACGACGCCGGTGCGGTCGCCGCGCGGCACCATCAGCTTGTGCGGCTTGACCGATTCGAGCGCGCCGAGCGCTTCGAGGTCGGCGACCACCTGCTTGCGGGCGTCGAATCGGTCGAGGCCGCGGTATTTTTCCGGTGCGTTGTCGTTGATCTTCGCGTCGAGCGTGAGGATCTCGATCATCGGCAGCTTGTGGCGCAGGCCGACCTGATAGTCGTTGAAGTCGTGCGCAGGCGTGACCTTCACGACGCCCGTGCCGAACTCGCGGTCGACGTAGTCGTCGGCGATGATCGGCACTTCGCGGCCCGACAGCGGCAGCGTGACCGTCTTGCCGATCAGCTGCGCGTAGCGTTCGTCTTCCGGATGCACCATCACGGCGGTGTCGCCGAGCATGGTTTCCGGACGCGTGGTGGCGACCGTCAGATGGCCCGAGCCGTCGGTGAGCGGGTACTGGATGTGCCACAGGTGGCCGTTTTCTTCCTCGCTGAGCACTTCGAGATCGGACACGGCGGTGAGCAGCACCGGGTCCCAGTTGACGAGACGCTTGCCGCGATAGATCAGGCCCTGTTCATAGAGGCGCACGAACACATCGCGCACGGCGGCCGACATCTTGTCGTCCATCGTGAAGTATTCGCGCGACCAGTCGATCGACGCGCCCAGACGGCGCACCTGATTCGTGATGGTCGAGCCGGACTGCTGCTTCCATTCCCACACGCGTTCGACGAATTTCTCGCGGCCGAGGTCATGGCGCGACACACCCGTGGCGTCCAGTTGACGCTCGACGACGATCTGCGTGGCAATCCCCGCGTGGTCCGTGCCCGGCACCCACAGCGTGTTTTCACCGAGCATGCGGTGATAGCGGGTGAGGCCGTCCATGATGGTCTGGTTGAACGCATGGCCCATGTGCAGGGTGCCCGTGACGTTCGGCGGCGGCAGTTGGATCGAGAAATCCTTGCGGTTTTTGTCGAAGGAGGGCGCGGCGTAAGCGCGCTTTTCCCATTCAGGGCCCCAGTGGGCTTCGATGGTGTGGGGCTCGAAGCTTTTGGCAAGCGTTGAGGTGGTGTCGCTCGGGGTCTCGCTCATGTGTCGATCGGCTGGTGGATGCAAAGAATGCTCGATTATAAGCGGCGCAGGGCGGTGGGGGATTTTTGCTCGCGGCGCGTGGGGGTGGGCTTTTGGGGTGGTCGCCTTTTCTTGGTTGGCCTTTCCTTGAGGTCACGGTGGTCTATTAGCGTTGCCCCTGTGCGGGGCGGCACTTACTTTCTTTGCCGCCGCAAAGAAAGTAAGCAAAGAAAGCGGCTTCACACCGCCAGCTCATAAGCGGGTCCCCTGGCTTGGAGGGGGCAGTGGTGCATCTGGAATCGGTGCATTCGCACATTCCGAGCTAGTGACAATGCCGTCATCCGCTCCCACTCCGCACTGCGTGCGTCGCGGACGGGTCTGCGAGGGGAACCACCCGGTTTGTTCATGCGTGGTGGGGGCCGTCGGCTTCGCCTCGGCGAGGCGCCGTAAATGGGGCTTGTTTGGTGTGGGGTGGCAAGGCGAGAAAGAGCCAGCGGTTTTGAGAATGACCGCGTCAGCGCGCGAAGCGTCGCTGGAAGAATGACTGCCTTGTCACTGGGGCTGAATATGCGGGGGCACTGATTCCAGATGCACCACTACCCCCTCCAAGCCAGGGGAGCCACTTAAGAATTAGCGGTGTGAAGCCGCTTTCTTTGCTTACTTTCTTTGCGGCGGCAAAGAAAGTAAGTGCCGCCCCGCACAGGGGCAACGCTAATAGACCACCGTGACCTCAAGGAAAGGCTAAAAACCCAGAAACACAACCAAAAAAACCACAACAAACCCAAAAAAGCCCAACCCCCGCCGGGGCATATAATGACGCACGAACTGCCGCCCCTCCAAAAAAATGCCCGATCTGCTAGCCAATCTCAACCCCGAACAACACGCCGCCGTCACGCTTCCCAACGAGCCCGCGCTGATTCTCGCCGGTGCGGGCAGTGGCAAAACCCGCGTTCTGATCACGCGTATCGCGTGGCTCATCCAGCACGGTCTCGCGTCGCCCGCCACGATTCTCGCGGTGACCTTCACCAACAAAGCCGCCCGCGAAATGATGTCGCGTCTGTCGGCGCTTCTGCCGATCGACACGCGCGGCATGTGGATCGGCACCTTCCACGGCCTGTGCAATCGCATGCTGCGCGCGCATCATCGCGACGCGGGGCTGCCGGCCACCTTCCAGATTCTCGACACCGCCGATCAGTTGTCCGCGCTCAAGCGTCTGATGAAGGGCCTCAACATCGACGACGAAAAGTACCCCGCGAAAAACCTCCAGTACTTCATCAACAACGCGAAGGAACAAGGCCTGAGGCCGAAAGACGTCGACGCCACCGACAACTTCAATCGCAAGTTCGTCGAGCTGTACGAAGCCTACGATCAGCAATGCCAGCGCGAAGGCGTGGTCGACTTTCCGGAGCTGCTGCTGCGCTGCTACGAGCTGCTCGCGCACAATCCGCCGTTGCGCGCACATTATCAGGCGCGTTTCAGGCACATCCTCGTCGACGAGTTTCAGGACACCAACAAGCTGCAATACGCGTGGCTCAAGCTGCTGGCGGGCCAGACCAACTCGATCTTCGCGGTCGGCGACGACGACCAGTCGATCTATGCGTTCCGCGGCGCGAACGTCGGCAATATGCGCGACTTCGAACACGAGTTCAGCGTGCGTCATCTGATCAAGCTCGAACAGAATTACCGTTCGCACGGCCACATTCTCGACGCCGCCAATCAGCTGATCGCCAACAACTCCCGGCGCCTCGGCAAGAATCTGCGCACGGACGCCGGCCACGGCGAGCCGGTGCGCGTCTACGAATCCGCGACCGATTCGCAGGAAGCCGGCTGGATCGTCGAGGAAATCAAGGCGCTGATCAGCACGGGCACGTCGCGCAGCGAAATCGCGATTCTTTACCGCAGCAACGCGCAGTCGCGCACGATCGAACATACGCTCGTCAATGCGGGCATCGCGTATCGCGTGTATGGGGGCTTGCGCTTTTTCGAGCGTCAGGAAGTCAAGCATGCGCTCGCGTACCTGCGTCTGATCGACAATCCGAACGACGACACCGCCTTCGCGCGTGTCGTCAATTTCCCGACGCGCGGCATCGGCGCGCGCTCGATCGAACAACTGGCCGACGCGGCGCGTCTGTACAACTGCTCGATGGCGGCGGCGATTCCCTACGTCGCGGGCAAGGCGGGGTCGAGTCTGGCGGCCTTCGCGAATCTGGTCGGCAAGATGCGCGCGGAAACGGAACGCATGAGCCTGCCGGAAACGGTCGAATACGTGGTCCGCGCAAGCGGCCTCGCGGACTTCTATCAGAACGAGCGCGAAGGCCAGGACCGGCTGGAGAACTTGCAGGAACTGGTCAACGCGGCCGCCGCGTTCGTCAGCGAAGAGGGCTACGGGATGGACACGCCGGCGCGCTCGATTCCGCTGCGCCCCGGCGCGAGCGCGGCGCCCGAACTGGCGGTCGCCACCGACGATCCGAATACCGTCGTGCTGGACGCACCCGGCATCGCCGACCCCGCGCAAAACCCGGACACGATGACGCCGCTCGCCGGGTTCCTGTCGCACGCATCGCTCGAAGCGGGCGATAACCAGGCGCAGGCCGGCCAGGAAGCGGTGCAACTGATGACGGTGCACGCGGCCAAGGGGCTCGAATTCACGGCGGTGTTCATCACCGGTCTCGAAGAGGGGTTGTTCCCGCACGAGAACAGCGCAATGGAATCGGACGGTCTGGAGGAAGAGCGGCGCCTGATGTACGTGGCGATCACGCGCGCGAAGGAGCGTTTGTATCTGTCGTTCGCGCAGAGCCGGATGCTCCACGGCCAGACGCGCTACAACATCCGCTCACGCTTTTTCGACGAACTGCCGCAGGAAACGCTCAAGTGGCTCACACCGAAGGTCGAGGCGGGCGCGCGTTGGGGCGGCCGCTCGGATAACGCGGGTTATGGGCGCGACTGGTTTGCGCGGCCCGGTTATACGGGGCCCGCGTCGTCGACGCCGGCGCCGTTGCCGGCCTTCGCGAATGAGCAGCGCGCGGCCGAGACGGGCTTTCGCGTCGGGCAACAGGTATTCCACACCAAGTTCGGCGAAGGCACGATTACCGCGCTCGAAGGCGGCGGCACCGACGCGAAGGCGCAAGTCAAGTTCAAGCGGCATGGCGAGAAGTGGCTCGCGCTGGCGGTCGCGAAACTGCAGGCGGTCGAATGAGCGCCGGCGTGGGTAACGGCAACGGCGGCGCGCCGCATTCGCATCGTCCGCTCGGGATTCTGGCGGCGTTGCCGCAGGAACTCGGCGACCTTATCGAAGCGATGCGTGCCGAGTCCGGCGTGCGCACGATCACGCACGGTCAGCGCGACTATCACCTCGGCACCGTCCACGGCGCGCCGTGCGTCGTGACGCTGGCGCGCGTGGGCAAGGTCGCGGCGGCCGCTACGGTCAGCGCGCTGATTCATGCGTTCGATATCGAAGCGGTTGTATTCACCGGTGTCGCGGGTGGAGTCGGCGCCGAGGTGCGGGTCGGCGACATCGTCGTGGCCGATGCGCTGTTGCAGCACGACCTCGATGCCTCGCCGCTGTTTCCGCGCTTCGAGGTGCCCTTGCTGGGCGTGTCGCGTTTCGCCGCCGACGTCGCCTTGGCCGACCAGCTTGCGGCGGCTTGCGAGCGCTTTGTCGCGGAGGCGGGCGCGGCGTCGGCGGCGCGCTTCGGCACGCGCGAGCCGCGCGTGCATCGCGGCCTGATCATCAGCGGCGATCAGTTCGTTGCCAGCGTGGCGGGCGTCGAGGCGCTGCGCGCCGCGTTGCCGGATGCGCTCGCCGTCGAGATGGAAGGCGCGGCGATCGCGCAGGTTTGCCATGAGTACGGCGTGCCGTGCGCGGTCGTGCGCACCATCTCCGATACCGCCGACGATCATGCGCCGGCATCGTTCGTATCGTTTCTGACGGAGATCGCGGGGGTGTATTCGAACGCGATCCTGACGCGCTTTCTCGACACGCGGGGCGCGGCGCTCTGAGCTTCGAAAGCGGGCGGTCAGGCAGGCGCACTGCGCCCGCTCACGTCACGCTTTTCCGTCCAACGCCGCCCGCACCTGCTGTAATGCCGCCGGATCTTCGATAGTCGGCAGATCGCCCGGCTCGCGCCCTTCGGCGAGCGCCGCGATCGCACGCCGCAGCAGTTTGCCCGAGCGCGTCTTCGGCAGCATCGACACCACCACCACGCGCGCCGGCCGCGCAATCGCGCCGAGCCGGCGCTCGACCGTCGCCGTGAGCTCGGCTTCCAGGCGGGCGCGCTCGCTGCTATCCGCATACGGCTGCGCGCCGCGCAGCACCACGAAAGCCATCGCCGCCTGACCCTTCAGTGCATCCGTCACGCCGACCACCGCGACTTCCGCGACAGCCGCGTGACTCGACAGCGCTTCCTCGATCTCACGCGTGCCGAGCCGATGTCCCGCGACGTTGATCACGTCGTCGGTGCGGCCGAGGATCGTCACGTAGCCGTCTTCGTCCTGCACGCCCCAGTCGAAAGTCGAATAGACCTGCTGGTTCGGAATGCTCGACCAGTAGGTGCCGATGAAGCGGCTGTCGTCGCCCCATACCGTCGACATGCAGCCCGGCGGCAGCGGATAGCCGAGCGTGAGCACGCCTTTTTCGCCGGGCGGGCAGGGCTCGCCGGTCAGTTCGTTGCGCAGCGTGAGATCGAACCCGGCCGACGGCACGCCCGGCGAGCCGAGCTTGGTCGGCAGCGCTTCGACGCCGCGCGGAATCGCCAGCATCGGCCAGCCGGTCTCGGTTTGCCAGTAGTTATCGATCACCGGCTTGCCGAGCGCGTCGGCGATCCACGCGGCGGTCGGCTCGTCGAGCGGCTCGCCGGCGAGGAACAGCGTGCGCAGGCTCGACAGATCGGCTTGCTTCAGCAGCGCCGGGTCCTGACGCTTGAGCACACGCAACGCGGTGGGCGCGGTGAACATCAGATTGATTTTGTGCTGTTCGACGAGGCGCCACCAGATGCCGCCGTCGGGGCGAATCGGCGTGCCTTCGTACATCACGGTGGTCAGGCCCGCGATCAGCGGCGCGTAGACGATGTAGCTATGGCCGACCACCCAGCCCACGTCCGACGCGGTGAACATCGTGTCGCCGGGCTTGCCCTGGAAGATGTGTTCCATCGACGCCGCCAGCGCCACCGCATAGCCGCCCACGTCGCGTTGCACGCCCTTCGGTTTGCCGGTCGTGCCCGACGTGTACAGCACATAGGAAGGCTCGTTCGATTCGAGCCACTCGCACTGCACGTGCACGTCGAAGAACTGTTCGCGCAGTGGCTCGTACGCGGTCAGGTAGCGGGCGTTCAGGCGTTCGGGCGCGAGTTGCCGGTCGATCAGCAGCACGCGCGGCGTCTGGTGCATCGCGCGTGCGAGCGCCTCGTCGATCAGCGGCGCGTAGTCGATCACTTTGCCGCCGCGCGCGCCGGCGTCGGCGGTGACGATCAGCACGGGCTTCGCGTCGTCGATGCGGGCCGCGAGGTTGGGCGCCGCGAAGCCGCCGAACACCACCGAGTGAATCGCGCCGAGCCGTGCGCATGCGAGCATCGCGAACAGCGCTTCGGGGATCATCGGCAGATAGAGCAGCACGACGTCGCCGCGTTTGACGCCGAGCGAGCGCATCACGGCGGCCATGCGGTTGATCTCCGCGTGCAGCTCGGCGTACGTGTAGTGCCGCTCGATGCCGGTTTCGGTCGACACGTACACGAGCGCATTCTGCTGCGCGCGCTCGGCGAGATGCCGGTCCACCGCGTTGTGACAGAGATTCGTGCGACCGCCGACGAACCAGCGCGCGAACGGCGGATTCGAGCGGTCCAGCACCGTGTCGAACGGCGTATGCCAGTGAATCCGCCGCGCCTCGTCGCGCCAGAAAGCCTCGGGGTGCTCGATCGAACGGCGGTGGAAGTCGCGATAGCTGGTCATCTGCGGCGATCCTTCTGCTGTGTCAGTGAACGGAGGTCGGGTCGTACGGCCGTGTTGCGCGGCGCGGCAGCAGGGTGCGCAATGGCACAGGCAATCACACAGGCATCCCGCAGGCATCACGCAGGCACCGCAGCAGCATCGCACAAGCATAGAGTACGCGCAGTGCGGCGGACAACGCGGGTTCACCATGAGCGGCGCACCCGTCCAGGCAAAAGAAAAAGGCGCCGCAGCGCCTTTCCCCTGATGCAACGCCCGATCAAACCCGTCAGGCTTTCGCGCGCTTGCCCTCGACATCCGGCAACAGCATCGTCAGCACGCCGATCAGCGGCAGGAACGAGCAGACCTTGTAGACGAACGCGATGCTGGTGGCGTCGGCCAGTTGCCCGAGCACCGCCGCGCCGATGCCGCCGAGGCCGAACGCGAAACCGAAGAACATCCCCGCGACCATCCCCACCTTGCCAGGGATCAACTCCTGCGCATACACGAGGATCGCCGAGAACGCCGACGCCAGCACCACGCCGATGATCACCGTCAGCACGCCGGTCCAGAACAGGTTCGCATACGGCAGCAGCAGCGTGAACGGCGCGACGCCGAGGATCGACACCCAGATCACGTACTTGCGGCCGATCCTGTCGCCGATCGGACCGCCGATCACGGTGCCCGCCGCGACCGCCGCGAGGAACACGAACAGATGAATCTGCGCGGCCTGCACCGACAGATGGAACCTGTCGATCAGATAGAACGTGAAATAGCTGTTGATGCTGGCGAGGTAGAAGTACTTCGAGAACACCAGCAGGATCAGCACGCCCATCGCGAGCATCACTTGGTTGCGCGACAGCGTCGCGTGCGCGACGGTGCTACGCGCCTTCCTGACCGACGGATGCTGTTTGTACCAGCGGCCGATCTGTGTGAGCACGACGATCGCGACGAGCGCCGCCGCCGAGAACCACGCGATGCTGCGCTGGCCATGCGGAATCACGATCAGCGCGGCGAGCAGCGGTCCGAGCGACGAACCCGCATTGCCGCCGACCTGGAACAGCGACTGCGCGAGGCCGTGGCGGCCGCCCGAGGCCATGCGCGCGACCCGCGACGATTCCGGATGGAACACCGACGACCCGCAGCCGACCAGCGCCGCCGCGACCAGCAGCACGCCGAAGCTCGGTGCGACCGACATCAGCAGCAGGCCCGCGAGCGTGAAGCCCATGCCGACGGGCAGCGAATACGGCTTCGGATGCTTGTCGGTATAGGCGCCCACGAGTGGTTGCAGCAGCGACGCGGTGATCTGGTAGGTCAGCGTGATCAGCCCGATCTGCCCGAACGACAACGAAAAGTTGTCTTTCAGCATGGGATAGATCGCGAGGATCAACGACTGGATCATGTCGTTGAGCAGGTGCGAAAAGCTGATCGCGCCAAGCACGGAATAGACCGTGCGCTGGACCCTGGCGGCCGGTTGCGTGGACGCGGCAGAGGTGCCGCTTGCGGGTGGCGCGCCGGCGAGGGCGCTTTTGTCGAGGCTCGTTTCCATACGCTAGATGAGAGAGAGAACAAAGTGGCGAATAAGGCGTCAGCGGGAGTCCGGCGGATCGCGTGTTCCTAGGGTTGTCTGCTGCGGCATTTCGACGCGATTGCCGGTGTTTTCAGTCATTGGTCGAAGTTTAATGTGGCTTGAGTGAATTGTAAGGACAACTTTTGTCGCGAATCGGACATGGGGTCATATGAGCGTGCGCCGACCGGTCTGCCCTGGCCGAGCGTGTCGCTCATACGCCCGTGGCGATTCAGTCATCTGATAAATACGGCCTGGCGATTTTTGGCCGTGTATAAAACCGTCGCGGGCGCGCAGCTTACGAGGCGGCGCGTCAAGGACCGGGCGACACGCGGTCGGCAGGCGCGAGCGGCCTAAAGATCGCAGACATAGCTGCCGTCAACCCGGAGAGATAGGCAGCAATGCCGGAACCGACCTTTCCGGTAGGACGATACGTGGAGACGGGGAATATGAAAGCAGTTTCGCCAGGCGGGCAGCAGGGCGCGGGGTTCTTGGCGCAAAGACAGGCGGCAGGCACGGCGCCGTCGCGTGAACAGGGCAGCCGCTCACGCGCCGTGAAGGTCAACGGCTTGTCGGTGAAAGCGACGCTGCGCGTCGCGTTCGCGGTGCTGCTGATCGGCACGCTGCTGATCGGCGTGTTTTCGCTGGCGCAGATCGGCCGCCTGAATGCGTCCGCGCAATCCATCTACGATCAGGGCCACGTCGCGAGCCGCGCAGCCGAAGAAGCGCGCGGCCACATGCTGCGCGCAAGCCGCGCGCAAAAAATGCTGCTGACCGCGACCACCGCGAAAGAGCGCGACGAACTCGGCACCGACATCGACAAGGGTCTCGCCGGTCTGAACGCGCAACTCGCCACGCTCCAGCAGTACCTCGACAGCGCCGACGCGAAGGCGCTCGGACAGCAGAAGGCGTTCGCCGCCGCCGTCACCACATGGAGCGGCCATCTGCGCGATTTCGTGACGCTCGTGAAAGCGCAGCCGCTCGATCTGTCGCAGATGAACTGGCAGGTCGGCACGCAGGACGTGTCGCTGCTTGTCGAAACCGGCAAGCTCGAAAAACTTGTCGACGAACTCGTCGCGCAGCGCGGCACCGCCGCGAAGGCGACCATCGACGCGTCGGGTTTCATCTACCACTCGTCGTTCGTGATGATCGCGGTGATGACGCTCGCGCTGATCGCGCTCGCGTTCGGCATCAGCGAGTGGGTGGTGCGGCGCTTGGCCGGCCAGCTCGGCGGCGAGCCGGCGTACGCGAAGGAAATCGCCAGCCGGATCGCGGCGGGCGATCTGTCGAACCGGATCGCGCTCGGCCGCAAGGACAAATCGAGCATGCTGTACGCGCTGCACGACATGCAAAGCGGACTCGCGACGACGGTCTCCGACATCGCGTCGAGCGCGGATGCGATTGCGACCGCGTCGGGCGAAATCTCGATGGGCAACCTGGATCTGTCGCAACGCACCGAGCAGCAGGCGATGGCGCTCGAGCGCACCGCGAGCAGCATGGAGCAGTTGACCTCGACGGTGCGCCAGAACGCGGACAACGCGAAGCAGGCGAGCACGCTCGCGAACAACGCGTCGGAGATCGCGGAGAAGGGCGGCGCGGTGGTGAGCCGGGTGGTCGCGACGATGAACGACATCAACGAGAGCGCGCGCAGTATCGGCGACATCATCGGCGTGATCGAGGGGATCGCGTTTCAGACCAACATTCTCGCGTTGAACGCGGCGGTCGAGGCGGCCCGTGCGGGCGAAGAAGGCCGCGGGTTTTCAGTGGTCGCGGCCGAGGTGCGCAACCTCGCGCAGCGCAGCGCCGCCGCCGCGAAGGAGATCAAAGGCTTGATCAACGCGTCGGTCGAACGCGTGAGCAACGGTTCGACGCTCGCTCAGGACGCCGGGCAGACGATGGACGAAGTGGTCAAGGCGGTGAAGCGCGTGACCGACATCATGGGCGAGATCTCGGCGGCGTCGTCCGAGCAGAGCGCCGGCATCGAGGAGATCAACCTCGCGGTCACGCAGATGGATTCGGGCACGCAGCAGAACGCCGCGCTGGTGGAGCAGGCCACGGCCGCGGCCCGCTCGCTGGACGATCAGGCGCGCGGCCTGAAGGCGATGGTGGGGAAATTCAGGTTGTAAGCGGATGGGGTGGCGCTGACGGTGTTGCAATGCGTCTACCCCGCGCGAGTGCAGGACAGACGCTGGCTCAACGGCACGGTTATTCGCAGCGCGTGCAGCGTGCGACACCCGCCGCCGTCAACTTGCCTTCGCGTCGCCCGGCTTCACGACGATCGTGCAGGTGATGCCTGCGGCCAGCATCACGTCGTTCGGCACCGAATCGATCTTCACACGCACCGGCACGCGCTGCGCGAGGCGCACCCAGTTGAAAGTCGGATTCACGTCCGCGAGCAGTTCGCGGCTTTGCGGATTGTCGCGATCGTAGATGCCGCGCGAGATGCTTTCGACGTGGCCTTGCAGCGTGCCGCCGCTCATCAGCCGGACTTCGGCCTTGTCGCCGATGCGCACGTGCGGCAGCTTGGTTTCCTCAAAGTAGCCATAGACCCAAAACGAGTGGCTGTCGACGATCGCGAGCTTGGCGTTGCCGGCGGTCGCATAGTCGCCGCGGAACACGTTCAGGTTGGTCACGTAACCATCGACCGGCGACACCACGCGCGTGCGCTCCAGGTTGAGCTTCGCGGCGTCGAGCGCGGCAAGCGCCTGCTGATACGAAGCCTCGGCGGCCGACGCCGTATGCGTCGCGTTTTCGCGGCTTTCCTTCGACACCACCAGCGCGTCCATGTCGGCGCGGCGCTTCGCGTCGTCGCGCTTCATCTGCAGTTCGGCCTTGCGCGCGGCGACCGCGGCTTGCGCCTGTTCGACCGCGATCTGATAGTGCGACGGATCGATCTGCATCAGCAGCTCGCCCTTTTTCACCAGCTGGTTGTCCTTCACCGGCAGATCGACGACCGCGCCGGAAACGTCCGGCGCGACGTTGACGATCTCGGCGCGCACGCGCCCGTCGCGGGTCCAGGGTTCATCCATGTAATGCACCCACAACACGCGTCCAATCAGGATCGCGACGATAAAAATAATGGCTGTCGCGACGAAGCCAAAGATATTTCGGATGGTCATGTTTCGACTCTGATCAACGATAAACGGCGAGACCCAGCACGCCGCACACACACACGAGCAGGCTGGCCCGGAACAAGGACGGATGCCACACCACGCGATACAGGCCCGTATAGGCGATCACGCGATCCAGCACCCAGGTAAGCGCGGCGCCCGCGATGAACAGCAGCACGATGGCCGGCATGTAGGCATCGAGGATGGCGATATCACGAGGCATGAAGAACTCCTTCTGGCGCGCCGGCGCGTCCGCTCGTCAACGGTTCGAGCGGTGATTGCGGATCGAGCAGCGCGGTACGGATGAAATGCAGTTGGCTCAGGATGCGTTGCAGCCGATGCCGCTCCTCGCGCGGCGGCGAGAAGCCGGCCAGCATCTGCTGCAGCTTGTCGATCGCATCGGTGGTGCTGGCGAGCGCGTGCGCGAAGCGTTCTTCGCGCGGCCGCTCGAACAGCGCGCTCAACGCGTCGCGCATCGTCTGCAATGAGATGCGCCACGGTGTCGATTGCGCGTAGCGGGCGTCGGCGGGCAGCGCCGCGACTTCCTGGCGCAAATCGATCACCGCATTGCCCACTTCGAGCACGGAGAACAGCCAGCGCAAGGTGTCGCGTTTGAGTTCGGGCTCGTTTTGCGCGAGCGCGTTGATCTGGAACATCAGGTCGCGCGCGCCGCTTTCGAAGCGCGAACGCACCCGACGCAGACCCGCGCCGCTCGCCAGCACCACCTGGCGGCGCAGGTCCACCAGCAGGCGGTTGCGCAGCCACGGCGTGGACGGCGGCAGCAACACCGCGAACGCGATCGACGACACCAGCATCGACAGGATCAGCGCCATCGAGTCGTTCATGAAGGCGCTCGGATCGTAGTGCATCAGATTGTCCGGCCCGGACAGGAAACAGAAGAAGATGCAGTAGCCGACGCCGTAGCCGGCCAGCAGCGGCCGCGTGGTCATGAACACGCCGAGCAGCAGGAACGGCGTGAGCGCCGCGCACAGCATCACGAAGCCGTCGATGTGCGGAAAGACGCCGAACACCGCGATCATGCCCATCAGCGTGGCGACCACCGTGCCGCCCGCCATCTGGAACGCGGTGCGTTTCGGATTCGGCGACGACGATGCCAGCGCGCACACCGCCGCGGCGTTGAGCGTCAGCGTCGAGCCGCTGGGCCACGCGGTCGCGATCCAGAACGTGCCGAGCACGATCATCACGATGGTCGCGCGCAGGCCCGCGACACCCGCCGCGATCGCGTTCGTCTTCGGTTCGTAACGGTCGATCCAGCGTTCGCGCGCATGCGTGTCGACGGCCAGTGAAGCGTAGGTGGCCGCGTACGCATGCAGATCGTCGATGAAGCGGTACAGCAGCTCGGCGCCCGTGTCGAAGTCGAGCAGCGGCGCGCCGGGATGCGTTTGCAGTTCGGCGCGCGTCGCACGCACGCGCTTGGGCAACTCGGCTTTGTAGGTTTCGAGCTGCGCGGCGGCATGCGCGGCGTCGGCGGCGCTCAGCACGGGTTCGCCGGACTTCGCGAGCAGCGGGGCGATTTCCTTGAAGTACGGGTCGAGCGCGGCGATCGCGTCGCGCGCGCCGCTCGTGCCGCTCGCGCGCAGCCGGTTCATCAACTGATGCAGCGCGTGAAAGCGCGTCGATGCGGTCATGAACTCGCTGTTCAGCCGCGCGAGACGGCCGCCGCGCATCCGCGAATCGGGGCCTTCGAACACGGCCACGCTGCGCGCCGCTTCGAAACCGACGATGTCGGCGATGAAGCGCGCATTGGTCGCTTCGATCTGCGCGCGGTCGTTGCGCCCGGCCAGCGTCGCGCACACGTATTCGACGAAGGCCGAGAAACGCGCGCGCACGGTGCTGCGCATCTGCAAGCCGGCGAACTGCGGAAACACGAGGCCGCTCACCGCGCCCGCACTAATGATGCCGATCACCACTTCGGCGACGCGCGTGAGCGCGCTCAGAAACGCGCCGTCCGGATGCTGCGAAGCGGGGATGCCGATCAGCGCGGCGGTGTAGCCGGCCAGCACGAAACCGTACGAACGGAAGTTGCGGTTGCGCGCCGCGCCCGCGGTGCAGATGCCGACCCAGATCGCCGTCGACACGATGAACATCTCCGGCTGCTGCGCGAACAGGCCGAGCAGCGCGAGCATCACGACGAGGCCGACGAGCGTGCCGCAGATCCGGTAGAAGCTCTTTGCGAACACCATGCCGCTTTGCGGCTGCATCACGATGAACACGGTGGTCATCGCAGTGCGCGGCTGCGGCAGGTCGAGCTTCATCGCGATGCCGAGCGCGAGAAAGCAGGCGGCGAGCGCCTTGAACATGTAGACCCAGGTGAGGCCGTCGGTGCGCGCCCATTCGGCAACGGCCGAGCATAACGCGGCGAGCGACGTGGGGCGCGCGGTGGAGGAGGGAGACGCTGACATGGCCGGCTTCCTCACTCCGTCGCCGGCGTTGCGGCGATGGCGCGCGGGGCGGTGGCCGCGGCTGCCGTGGTGGCGCTCGTGCGGGGTGCGGCGGCGTCGCCGGTGCGCGTACGGCCGGCCGCGTGGCTGGCTGTGCCTGCCGATGCCGAGCCGTTTGCCGGTTTGGCGGCGGGCTTGCGCGCGACGGTCGCGGCGTTACTCTTGCCGCTGGCGTTCTCGCTGCCGGTGGATGCCGCGTTGTCTGCCCGGCTCGGGAGACTCGCCGACGCGGCAACGTCGGCAGGGTTCACGGCGACGTCGCCGTTTGCTGGCAACGCGTTGCCTTTACCCTTGCCGTGCGCCGGCAGCGTCTCGCTCACCGTCGGACCATTGGCGGGCTCGTCGAGCCCACCGCCCAATGCGGTCACGAGCGACGCATGCGCGCCCAGGCGCTCCGCCTGGATTTTCGCGACGCCTTCCTGCGCGCGCAGCAACTGGTTCTGCGCGATCAGCACGTTCAGGTAATCGGTCAGGCCGCGCCTGTAACCTTCTCGCGACAGATCGTAGTTCTTGCGCGCCGCCGCGACCGAGCGGTCGGCATCGTCGGACTGGGTGGCGAGTGAACGGATGCGGATCACCTGATCGGAGATGTCCTTCAGCGCGCCGACGATCGACTGGTTATAGCGCTCCACCGCCTCGTCGTAACCCGCCGACGCCGCGCCGAGTTGCGAGCGCAGCCGGCCGCCGTCGAAGATCGGCAGCGACAACGCCGGACCCGCGCTCCAGCTATGCGACGGATTCTTCAGGAACTGGAACAGCGGCCCCATTGCCGCATAGCCGCCGATCGACGCCAGCAGGTTGATGTCTGGATAGAAGTCGGCCTTGGCGACGTCGATGCCGCGCGCCTGCGCGGCGACGCTCCAGCGCGCCGCGACCACGTCCGGGCGGTGACCGATCAGGTCCGCCGGCAACGCGCTCGGCAAGCCGGCCGGCGCGGCGAGCGACAGCGTCGGACGCTGGATCGCGTCGCCCGCGCCCGGACCCTTGCCGGCCAGCGCGGCGAGCTGATTGCGCCCGAGTGCGATCTTCTCTTCGATTTCGTCGATCTGGCGCTCGTATTCCGGCATCGGCGTTTCGGCCTGGCTCACTTCGAGCTGTGTGCCGATACCGCCTTTCAGGCGCCGGTTCGCCAGGTCCACGATCTGCTGCTGTTGCTGCAAGGTGGCCTTGGCGATGTCGAGCAGCGCGTAGTTCAGCGACATCCCGATGTACGTGCGCACCACGTTGCCCTGCAGTTCGAGCTGGGCGGCGCGTGCGTCCGCGGCGCTGGCGTGGGCGGCGTCGAGCGCGCGTTCGGCGGCGTTCTTGTCCTTGCCCCAGAGGTCGAGGTGATACGACAGGCCGAGCGTGCCGGTGTTGTTCCACGATTGCTCGCCCGCGAGCGGGCCCGGGCCGTAGTACACGTTGTCGGCCCACTTCTGACGCTGGATCGACAGACTGCCGTTGACCTGCGGCGACAAGGCCGAGCGGGCGACGCCCGCCATCGACATCGCCTCGCGCACGCGCGCCTGGGCGGCCGCGAGGCTCGGGTTGCCCGTCTGCGCGGCTTCGATCCACCGGTTCAGTTGCGGATCGTTATAGGCGCGCCACCAGTCGGCGGCCGGCCATTGGGCGTCGGCGTTGGCGGCGCGGATCGCGTTGCCGGCGTCGAGCGACGACGCCTCGATGCCACGGTTTTGCGGCGTAATGCTTCCGGTACTGGCGCAGCCGGCGATTGTTAATAGGATCGTAAGAACCGCGGCAGCGGAGACCCTTTTCGGTACCGGAGACTGCACGATTTCCTCCAAAATTGACTATAGAAGCTTGTGCGTCATTATATTTTTTGATTGATTGGGGAATAACCGGTAAAGGTGCAAGGCATTTTTACGGCATATGAGATAATCGCCTTTGCGAATCGTGTAACAATCGCTTCCGATTAATCGCAACTGGGTTGTGGGGAGCGGGGTTGGCGATAAAGCGCTGATTTTTGGGTCGATTGCAACGGGTTGCAGAGGAGCGGAATGAGCGCCAAAGCGCCAATGCCGGTCGACCGTAACGGGTTGCATGGGATCGGAGTAAGCGCTGAAGCGCTAACTCCGGTCGACCGCAACGGGTTGCATGGGACGGGAGTAAGCGCTGAAGCGCTAACTCCCGTCGACAGGGAATGGGTATGGATACGCTTCAAAACATGCGCGTATTTGTCCGGGTCGTCGAAGCGGGTAGCTTCACGGGTGCCGCGCAGCATCTGAATACGACCACGGCCTACGCGTCGCGCGCGGTTTCCGATCTGGAAGCCCATCTGCGCACTCGCCTTCTGAACCGGACCACGCGCCGCATCGCGCTGACCGAGGCCGGCGAGCGCTATCTGCAGCGCTGCGAGCAGATCCTCGCATACGTGGACCAGGCGGAAGCCGAGGCGAGCGACGCGCATGCGCGTCCGTCGGGCAAACTCAAGGTTCACGCGATGACGAGCTTCGGTCAGCACTACGTCGTGCCCGCCGTCGGCCGCTATCAGGAGCGCTATCCGGACGTGCACATCGAGTTGACGCTCGCGCAGCGCATGCCCGATCTGCTCGACGAGGGTTTCGACGTGTCGCTGACGCTCGCCACCGGTCTGCCGGATTCGGGGCTGGTGTCGCAGCGCCTGGGCAGCGCGTTTAGCATTGCGTGTGCGTCGCCGGCTTATCTGGCGCGGCGCGGTGTGCCGCAAACGCCCGCGGACCTCGCGCACCATACCTGTCTGCAAATGGTGACGCCGGTGTTTCCGCCCGACCGCTGGACCTTCGACGGTCCGAACGGCGAGGAAACGGTCACGCTCGGCTCGACCACGTTTCAGGTGAACGTCGCCGAGGCGATGGCGGTCGCGGTGTCCCAAGGCATGGGCATCGGGCTGATTCCGATCTATTCGGCGATCAGTGGTCTGCGCAGCGGCGAGCTCGTGTGGCTGCTGCCGGAATACACGTCGCAGGAAATGAATCTGTATGCGCTCTATCCGTCCAGGCAGTATCTGGACGCCAAAATCCGCACATGGGTCGAATTTTTGCGCGACGAACTGCCGGCCACCCTGGCGGTGGATCAGGAGGAATTGCGCCAGTTCGCGCGTTCCTGACGCGGCGCGGCGCCGTTTCGTGCGTTTGCGCCCGTTGAGCCCTTGTGCGCCGCCCTTTGGGGCGGTGATTCTCGACGCGGCAGGCTAATCCGCAGGGCGACCTGTTACACACAAGTGCCGCGTCGCAACATTTCCTTACTTCCGGTTCGCGGTCGATTTGCTAACGTGTGGTTCACGCGCTGCCGCTTCAGCCGGACGCGCCTGTTCACTGCCGTTCGGCATGTCGCAATAACTGAAGGACGAGGGATTCATGGATACGCATCTGATGATCGGCGTGGCCGTCATGCTGGGATTGATCGGGATCGCCGCATCGCGCGATCTGCTGCGCCGCCTGCGCGAACAGCAGCCGCAACTGGTTCCCATCAAGGTCGAGCGCCCGGATCTGCGGGCGCAGCGGCGCGACCGCTGAGCTTGCGCGCGACGCTTCGTTTGAGCGCGCCGCGTTGTCGTCACTGCGGCGGCGGCCGCCGGGCTGCTCTTTCTGAGTACCGCTCGTCGTTCTTCGCCTGTTGTTTTTCGCGTCTCGTTTCTTGCGAGACGCGCCTGCGCTGTCATTGCAGCGCTTCGATCAACCCCGGCTCGTCATTGAGTGTGCGGTCCACCTCGTGACTCACACGGTGCCAGCGAAAGCGGGCGGCGGGCAAGCCGCCGGCACGCGCCAGTTGCTCGAGTTCGTCGGACGGTAACGCCGGATCCAGCCAGCGGCGCGCGGCATCCGGCGCGAAGGCGAGCGGGCGGCGGTCGTGCACGTCGATCAAACCCGCGTCCGCGCTGGACGTCACGATCACGAATCCCATTCCTTCCGTTTGCGGCTCGGCGCCGCGCACGCTCGACAACGCAGCGAGATACATCGGCTCGTCTTTCTTCAGATGCACGAAGTAGGGTTGCCGGGTTTTTGCGTTCGCTTGCGCCGGGTCGTCCGGGCTGATGCCGGTGGGCATGGCTTCCACGCGCCATTCGAACCAGCCGTCCGCCGGCACCAGCACGCGGCCGGTCTTCCACAATTGCTCGAAGTAGCGCGCGGTCGGCGCCGTGTCGGCGCGCGCGTTGATCGTCTGCGGTAGATGCTGTTCGCACGCCCATGCCGGGCGATATCCCCAGTGAATCGCGCGCAGCGTTTGATCGGGATAGATCGCGAGCGGATGCGTGCCGGGCGCCAGGTTGTAGCCTGGGCGGCGGTCGGCGGCGTCGAAAAGCATCAGTGGATCGGTCAGGCCGAGATGCTCGGCGTAACGCTGCGGATCGCGATACTGGCTGATTCGACCGCACATGAGCGACCTCCGAGAACGATCTGCGTGGCGGGTTGGCGCGGGTTGGCGCGAGTTGGCGTGGCTGTCTGTGGATCGGTGAAGCGGGGGGCTTCGCTGGCTTGCTTTTGGGACAGCCACCACCACACAACCCTCCGCCCACAGCGTAATGCCTGCGCTCCAGCCGCGCTACCCAGACCAGCCCCAAGCCACGACGCTAGATCTCGACGACCTTATCCCAGGCGAACAATGGGTTTTCCCACTGCCCCGTGCGCCGGTTGAAATAGCCGCGCGGATTACACACGACGCGCGTGCCGTCCACAACATAGTCGAACGACGTATGCGTATGTCCATGAATCCACAACGTGACGGGCGCGCGCACCAGCTCCGGCAAATGATTGACGAAACCCGCCGACACCCGGTCCTGCGCGTAGCGCTCGGCGAGACTCAGCCGATGCGGCGCGTGATGCGTGACGACGATCGTCTTGCCGCCGAACGGTTTCGCCAGCTCGCCTTCGAGCCATGCGCGCGCCTGCCGGTGCAGCGCGAGCGAGTCGGCGGGCGTGAAGTCGCGGGTGGCGTCGTGGGTGTCGTGCGGCCAGTTCATCTGGATCAATCCGCGGAAGTCGAGCATGGCCCGGCTCGACGCGTCGATCGCTTCGGCGAGCGCGTCGGGGTCCGCACCATACAGCGCGAAATCGGTCCACAAAGTCGTGCCGAGCACGCGCCAGCGGCCCTGGTGGTCGACCAGCGCGGCGTTGTTCAGCACGTGGACGTTGTCGACCTGCGCGGCGGCGTCGTAGAGCGCGCTTTCCAGCGCGCCGAACTCGCCGTCGTAGTACTCGTGATTGCCGGGCACGTAGACCACGGGCGTCGCGCCGTCGAAGGTCTGCGCCGCCCAGCGCGGACCGGCCGCGTGATTGTGGATGTCGCCGGCCAGCACGATCAGATCCGCGTGCGCATGCGGAATCAGCTCGGGCTCGTCGTTTTCCAGATGCAGATCGGACAGCACTCGAATCTTCACGGCAACGGCTCCTGCAAAGGCCCCCGTATGGCAACACGGAGGCTTCGGACGTTAGCTTAGCGTAGCACCTTGCCCGGGTTCATCAGGTTCAGCGGATCGAAGGCACGTTTGACGGCGCGCATCATTTGCACTTCGACGTCCTGCTTGTAATGCGCGGCCTCGTCGACCTTGAGCTGGCCGAGCCCGTGTTCCGCGCTGATGCTGCCGCGATGCCGCTGCACGCTGTCGTAGACGATCTGGTTGATCGGGCTCTGATACTGTTTGAGAAACGCCTTCGCGTCGACGCCCTCGGGCGCCTGCACGTTGTAGTGCAGATTGCCGTCGCCGAGATGCCCGAACGTGACCATGCGCGCGCCCGGCGCCGCCTGCGCGACGGCCGCGTCGGTCGTCTCGATGAAGTGGCCGATGCGCGAAATCGGCACCGCGATGTCGTGCTTGATGTTCAGACCTTCCTCGGCCTGGGCGAGCGGAATGTGCTCGCGCAGATTCCAGAACGCACGCGACTGCGCGAGGTTTTCCGCGACCACCGCGTCCTGCACCAGACCTTCTTCGAGCGCGGTTTCCATCAGACGCTCGAACAGCGCGCGTGCGTGCTCCTCGCTTTCGCTGTCCGACAGTTCCAGCAACACGACTTGCGCGTGCGGCTCGGCGAACGGATAGCGCATCTGTTCGAAGTGCCGGCCCACGAGCCGCAGGCAGAAATCCGACATCAGTTCGAAGCCGGTCAGAAGCGGGCCGGCGACGCGCTGCGTGAGCGACAGAAAGTCGAGCGCCGCGTGCGGCGAAGCGAGAGCGGCGAGCGCGGTGACCCGCGCGGCCGGCTGCGGGTGCAGCTTGAGCACGGCCGCCGTGATGATGCCGAGCGTACCCTCTGCCCCGATGAACAGATCGCGCAGATCGTAGCCGGTGTTGTCCTTGCGCAGTCCGCGCAGGCCGTCCCACAGTTCGCCCTGCGGCGTCACCACTTCGAGACCGAGGCACAGCTCGCGCGTGTTGCCGTAGCGCAGGACGCCGGTGCCGCCCGCGTTGGTCGCCAGATTGCCGCCGATCGTGCAGCTGCCTTCCGCGGCGAGGCTCAACGGGAACAGACGGCCGGCCGCGTCGGCGTGCCGCTGCACGTCGGCGAGGATGACGCCGGCTTCGACGGTGATCGTGTTGTTGTGCGGATCGATGTCGCGTACGCGGTTCAGGCGCCGCAAGCTGACGACGGCCTGCGCGCCGCTCGCATCGGGCGTGGCGCCGCCGGCCAGACCAGTGTTGCCGCCTTGCGGCACCAGCGCGACGCGATGCTCGACCGCGAGCCGGACCAGCGCCGTGACTTCGGCGGGCGTGGCCGGGCAGAGCACCGCGCAGGCCACGCCGCTGTAGCGGCGGCGCCAGTCGGTGAGATACGGGGCGGTGTCGTGCGGATCGGTCAGCACATGCGCGGCGCCGATGGCGTCGCAACAGGCGGTGAGGAAAGCGGTCTGGGTCATGATGGTCGGTCGGCGTTCGGCGCAAAGATTGGACGGAGCGGGTGCTTTTGTCTCTGTCTTGCCGGTTTTTCGTCAGGGGCTCGGGTTGGGGTGGCTGTCGGGATCGGGCGGCGCGGCGGTGGTTACCTGAGGTGCTGCGGCATGCGTTGCTGGATGTATGGCTGACGGTGTCGCAGCTGGGCCTGTTGCCGGCGACGTTGCCGACTGTCTCGCTGCTTCAGGGGTATCACGATCGCTTATCTGATTTTCAGGGGCATCGCCAGCGGCTCGCCTCGCTGCTTCCTTCGCAGCGCGCTTTGCCGCCCGCTTGAACGGCGCGACATAGGTCAGCGCGCAAACAAAAAAGATCACCGCGAGCGCGGCTTGTAACCAGCCGAGGCGCGCGCTCAGCCCGTGATCGCTCCAGCCCCGTACGACGCCTTCGGCGAAATACAGCAGGATCAGCATCGACGCCCACTGCAGCGTATAAATCCGGCGCCGCCATACGCCAGGCAGCGCGCACAGCAGCGGCAACGCCTTGAGCACGAGCGCCGAGCCGCCGGGACGCAACGGCGCGAGCCACCACTCCCACGCGACGGCCAGCGCGATCAGCGCGAGCAAAGCGGCAATGGCGCCGTGCGCGGCGGCGGGTTTGGACGCTACGGGCAGCGCGCTGGAATGCAGGGACGCCGCCATTGCGTCGTCGGTTATGTGGGCCGCTGCCGACGCCGCGCCGGCCGGTTTCGACCCAGGCTTATGCTTCATCCCGGACGTCACCTCCGGCCCGCTCACGGCCTCTCGCTCATGGACGCCGCCGTGCGCGCGACGCGCGCGCCGAGTGCGATGGCGAGCGTTTTCTCGTCGGCGGAGATGCCTTGCGCGGCGCTGCCCGCGCGGGCAAAATGCGACGCGCCATACGGCGTGCCGCCGGTTTGCGTGGTGCTCAACGCACTCTCCGTGTACGGGATGCCGACGATCAGCATGCCGTGGTGAAGCAGCGGCAGCATCATGCTGAGCAGCGTGGATTCCTGGCCGCCGTGCAGACTGCCGGTGGACGTGAATACGCAGGCCGGCTTGCCGGACAGGGCGCCCGCCAGCCACTGCGGCGTGGTGCCGTCGAGAAAGTATTTGAGGGCCGCGGCCATGTTGCCGAAGCGGGTGGGCGAGCCGAGCGCGAGGCCGGCGCATTCTTCGAGATCGCGCAGTTCGACGTAGGGCGGTCCTTCGGGGGGAATGTCCGGCTGCGTCGCCTCGCAGACGGTGGAAACCGCCGGCACGGTGCGCACGCGCGCCTGCATGCCGGAGACGCTGTCGACGCCGTGCGCGATCGCCAGCGCGAGCTCGCGCGTGGCGCCGTGACGGCTGTAATAAAGCACGAGAATGTCTTTCATAGGCCTCATCGGTGAACGGGTATTATAGGGGCTCGGTCCGCTCCGCAGGCCACTCATAGCCGTTCGGCCAGGTGCCGCGCGCGCTTCCCCGAGCACCGGTTCACGAAGCAAGGAGATGGGTTTGTTGTCCAGGGTGCGTTTCGATCTCGACACGCTCAAACGACTCGCGCGGTTTGCCGCGCAGCGCATCGGCGAAGACCGTATTCCGCAGGTGGCCGGCAGTCTCACGTTCACGGCGATGCTGGCGCTCGTGCCGCTCGCCACGGTCGCGTTCGCGTTGTTCACCGCGTTTCCGATTTTCAGTTCGTTCCAGGATTCGCTGCAGCTTTTTCTCGCGGACCACCTGATGCCCGCGCAACTGAACAGTCAGATTTTCAAGTATCTGAACCAGTTCGCGGCGAAGGCGAAAGGGCTGACCACGATCGGCATGATCCTGCTGTTTCTCACGGCAGTGATGACCATGATGACCGTCGAATCCGCGTTCAACGTGATCTGGCGGGTGCGCAAGGCGCGGCCGATCGCGCAGCGCATTCTGGTCTACTGGGCGATCATCACGCTGGGGCCCATTCTGATCGGCGTGAGCCTGTCGATCTCCTCGTATCTGTTCACGCAGTCGATGACCTTCAGCGCGGCGCAGCGCATCACGCCGCTCATCGAATGGGCGCTCGCGGGCGCCGCGCTGCCGCTGACGGCGCTCGCCTTCACGATTCTCTACGTCTATCTGCCGAACTGCCGCGTCGAATGGCGCGACGCGGTGATCGGCGGCGTCACCGCCGCGATCGCGTTCGAGCTCGCCAAGCGCGGTTTCGGCTATTACGTGCGGCGCATTCCGACCTACACCGCGGTGTACGGCGCGTTCGCCGCCGTGCCGCTGTTCCTCTTGTGGATGTACCTGTGCTGGTTCATCACGCTCGCGGGCGCGATGATCGCGTCCGCGTTGCCGGCGATTCGCATCGGCCAGTTTCACCGGCCCACCTTCGACGGCAGCAATCTGTTCGATTCGCTCGAACTGCTCGCGCGGCTCTCGGAAGCACGCGACGCGGGCGGGCGCGGCTACACGGTGCCCGAGCTTGCGCGGATGCTTCGCCGCGATATGGACATCACGCTCTATCTGCTGCAGCGGCTCGAGGAGATCGACTGGATTGCGCGGCTGGAGGACGACGCCGGTCCGCATTTCCTGCTGCTGGCGAACCCGGCGCAGGTCACGGTCGAGCGCCTGTTCGACATGTTCGTGATCGACCGCGCGGAGCTCGCGTATCAGCTCGATCTGGAGTCCACGCGGGTGGATGGCGCGACGCTGCTGGCCTCGCTCGAAAACGACAAGCTGAAGGTGACGCTTGCCGCGTTGCTGGCCGCGCGTGCGGCGGCCAAAGCGGCCCGTGCCGGGGAGAGCGAGCGCGCCGCGCCGTCCATGCCGCACCAGGCGGCTTGACACGATGCAGGGCGATTGATGCCTGGCGGCGAGGGGTCTGGGACGAAGGCGAGCCGCCCGCAATTGGACGGCGCTCGCATCAGGGCGTTATCAGGCGCACTGAAAATCGCGGTGAAGTGATCGAGGCAAGCTGGCAAAGAAAGTCGCTGGGCATAGCCGGTGACGCGCCGATCACATTAGCCAACCCACCGCACAACTAGAGCGAAATCCTGCCGACGCAAATGTCCTTGAACATCACCCAGTCACCCATCAGGCTATAGAGCGGATGACGGAAGGTGGCCGGCCGGTTCTTTTCGAAGAAAAAATGCCCGACCCAGGCAAACCCGTAGCCGCAAATGACCGCTGCGGGCAGCCATAGCCAGTCTCCTGTGGCGAGCGCCATCGCCAGACAGCCGATCACGCCGAGCGATCCCACGAAATGCAGCCGCCGCGAGACCATGTTGCGATGCTCGCTCAAATAGTACGGATAGAACTCCGCGAAACTCGCGAAGTGATCGGTATGCGCGGTGTGAGCCATGATGGCCTCCGATGTGGACGCTTGCCGCCGTCATGCCCGTCGCTCCCGGTGGCTTCGCCGCGTGCCGCCATGCTTCGCACGCGCTCGCAACAGGACAGGCTTGAATCATTGTGCGGCTATCGGGCCCCGCGCGCAACCTGGCCATTCGGACGATGGCGCGGCTGTTCCAGCGCGCGTATCGTGCTACCTCACTTGCCGGTTCTTGCGATGCCTCACGACCCGCTAGCGGGCTTCGAGAGGCGGCCTGGAAGCGAAGCTGAACAGCGCGTCGAGCGTGGCGTCGGGTTGTTCGGTCATCAACGCGTGGCCCGCGTCGAGCGTGACGGTGTCGACCGACGCACCCGCTTGCGCAAGCGCGTCGGCGAGCGCTTTGGCCGCGCGCGGCGGCGTCATCGCATCGCGTCGGCCGACGATCAGGCGCGTCGCGCAGCGCACCTGGGCGGCGCGGGCGAGACCGTCCGCGTAGTCGTTGCACGCGGTGAAGTCGGTATGGAACAGCTGCGCTTCACCGCTCGCCGAGACGCGCTCCATCAGCCGCTGGTTCATGCCGTGCAGCCAGAAGCCCGGACCGGGGCAGGAGGGCTTGGCCGCGAGCGTCGAATGCGACCATTGGTTGACCATGCTTATCGCGTCGGGCTCGCGGTGCAGCGCGGCGTCGAGCAATCCGTCGGAGACAGCCATCGGCATCGCGGTGGCGAGCAGTGCGAGATGCGTCGCGCGGTGCGGATAGCGGCCGGCGAAGTCGAGGGCGATCAGCGAGCCCATACTGTGGCCGGCCACGAATGCGCGCTGCACACCGGCGGCGTCGAGCAGTGCGGCGAGCCAGCCGGCCATCGCCGTCACGCTGGTGAGCGCGGGGCCGCTGCTGCGGCAGTGGCCGGGCAGGTCCACCGCCAGCACGCCGAAGCCGTGGTGCGCGAAGTAGCGGCTTTGCAACGCCCACACGCTGTGGTCGTGCTCGGCGCCGTGGATGAACACGGCGGTCGGCAGGCGGGCGTCGAACGGTTTGCCGCCGGTGTAGGCGTAAGCGGGTTGGCCTTGAACGGTGACGATCATGCGGACTCCGGGCGGGGTTTTGCGGCGGTATCGGAGAGGCCTGGGGAGCTGGTTTTTGCGGATGTGGTGTCTGTGGCGGATGCAGCCGCCGCGCCGCTTCGAGCAATCGCAGCGCCGCCCGATTTCTGCGCGGCCTTCAACGCGCGCTTGAGGTCGTCGATCAGATCGTCGGGATCTTCGAGGCCGATCGACAGGCGGATCGTGCCTTCCGCAATGCCGGCGGCGGCAAGCGCGGCGGCATCCATACGAAAGTGGGTGGTCGATGCGGGATGAATCACCAGCGAGCGCGCGTCGCCGACATTCGCGAGGTGCGAGAACAGCGACAGCGCTTCGATGAAACCGCGCCCGGCCGCGCGGTCGCCACGCAGATTGAAGCTGAATACGGCGCCCGCGCCGCGCGGCAGCAGACGCTGCGCGAGCGCATGGTCGGGATGCGTCGGCAGTTCCGGATAGGCGACCGTTTCGACCGCGTCGTGAGCGGCAAGGAACTCGACCACGCGGCGCGTATTGGCGACGTGCCGTTCCATACGCAATGGCAATGTCTCGATGCCTTGCAGCAGTTGCCACGCGGCTTGCGGATGCAGGCACGCGCCGAAGTCGCGCAGACCTTCGCGGCGCGCGCGCAGCAGGAACGGCGCGACCGTGCTTTCCTCGCTGAACACCATGCCGTGGAAGCCTTCGTACGGCTCGGTGAATTCGGGAAAACGCCCCGATGCGTCGAAGTCGAACGTGCCGCCGTCCACCAGCACGCCGCCGATCGTCGTGCCGTGGCCGCCGAGGAATTTGGTGGCCGAGTGATATACGAAGTCCGCGCCGTGCTCGAACGGTTTGAGCAGATACGGCGTCGTGAACGTCGAGTCGACCAGCAGCGGCACGCGGTGCTCATGCGCGATCTGCGCGACGGCGGCGACATCGAGCACGTCGAGCCCGGGGTTGCCGAGCGTCTCGCCGAACAGCAGCCGCGTATTCGGGCGCAGCGCGGCGCGCCATGCGTCGAGGTCGCCCGGTTTGACAAAGGTTGTCTCGATGCCGAAGCGCCGCAGCGTGTAGTGCAGCAGGTTGTGCGAGCCGCCGTAGAGCGCACTGGAGGCGACGATGTGCGAGCCCGCGCCCATCAGCGTGACGATCGCCAGATGCAAGGCCGCCTGGCCGCTCGCCGTGCCGATCGCGCCCGCGCCGTTTTCGAGCGCGGCCACGCGCTCCTCGAACACGGCCACCGTCGGGTTGGAGATGCGCGAATAGACGTGGCCGGCGCGTTCCATGTTGAAGAGCGCCGCGGCGTGGTCCGAGTCGCGGAACGAAAAACGAGGTAGTCTGGTAAATCGGCGTGGCGCGCGCGCCGGTGGCGGGATCGGGGGCGGCGCCGGCATGCAGCGCAAGCGTGTCGAAACGGGTGGCGGACATCGTGGGCGGCGGGGCCACGAGCGGCCTCGCGAAAGGGGAAAGTGGCGGCCATCCTATCACCGGCATGATCCGCATCAAGCGCGGTTTTCCCGATGCGCGCGCATGGCGCGGCACAGATTCGAGATGGCGAACGCCCGCTAAGCCTTGGTGGGCGGGCCGCTTTCCTTTTATGGGCCTTTCCGCTAGGATCGAAAATCATTCATGCATTGCCAGCTAGCGGGTATCACGGAGACAGATCATGCGAGTCAGCGACATTCTCAAAGTCAAAGGCAACACCCTTTTCACGGTCACACCGGATACCACGCTGCACGACGCGGTCAATACGATGGCCGAGCACGATATCGGCTCGCTAGTCGTGATGGAATATGGCGATCTCGTCGGCATGCTGACGTTTCGCGAGATCATCCTGACGCTGAGCAAGAACGGCGGCAGCGTCGGCACCTCGACGATCCGCAAGGTCATGGACGACCATCCGCTCACCTGCACACCCGAGACCGACGTCAATGAAGTCCGCCGCATGATGCTCGAACATCACGTGCGCTATTTGCCGGTGATGGAAAGCCGCACGCTGATGGGCGTCATTTCGTTTTACGACGTGGCGAAGGCGGTGGTCGAAGAACAGGGCTTCGAAAACCGCATGCTCAAGGCGTATATCCGCGACTGGCCGGAAGAACAGCAGGAACAACAGCCGACGCGTTGATGCGCGGTGACTGACCGTCGCGCTCGGGCATTGTATGAGCGTGAAGGGGCAGGAAAGGCGCGCGCGAAAGCGTGCGCTTTTTTTGTGTCCGGCGGTGTCGTGGGCGGGCCGCCAGAAGCGGGCGCCTGTGCGCCCGGTTGAACCGTAGTCCGTCCCGTGTTTCGCGTGATGTGACGAGCCGCCTGCGCCCGGCTTCGTTCTGCGCGCTTTCTTCCGTTGTTGCTCTTCTGGGCCGTTCTCCGAACTTCATGAGCGATCGTCCGTTACCCGCCACCCGTCGCGGCTCCCGTGCGCACGAGGCGCATGAATCCCAGTTCCGGCTGCTCAGGCAGCGCCGCTTCGCGCCGTTTTTCTGGACGCAGTTCCTCGGTGCGATGAACGACAACGTGTTCAAGATCGGCTTCACGTCGCTCGTCACGTATCAGGCGGCGCGCTTTTCCGGCGTCGACCCGGCCACCGCGGCGTTCCTGATCTCGGCCATTTTCATTCTGCCGTTCGTGCTGTTCTCGGCTACCTCCGGCCAGATCGCCGACAAGTACGACAAGGCCATGCTCACGCGCCTCGTCAAGAGTTTCGAAATCGTCGTGATGCTGATCGGCGGCGCGGGGTTCTGGCTGCATAGCGCGCCGTTGCTGTATCTGTGCACGTTTCTGATGGGCGTCCATTCGACCGTGTTCGGGCCCGTCAAGTACTCGTATTTACCGCAGCATCTGTCGAAGACGGAACTGATCGGCGGCAACGGCATGGTCGAGATGGGCACCTTCGTCGCGATCCTGCTCGGCACGATCGTCGGCGGCGCGGGCGCGGGGCTCGCCGAACATGGCGCGCTGGTGCTGGCCGGCGCGTGCATCGCGATCGCGCTCGCGGGGCGCATCGTGTCGGGCTTCGTGCCGGTTACGGCCGCGCCGCAACCCGAGTTGCGCATCAACTGGAATCCGTTCAGCGAGACGTGGCGCAACCTCAAGCTGGCGCGCGAAAACCGCACCGTGTTCCTGAGCCTGCTGGGCATTTCCTGGCTGTGGTTCGTCGGCGCGACGTTTCTGTCGTCGTTTTTCAGCTTCGCGAAGAACGTGCTCTCTGCCAATCCGGACGTCGTGACCGTGCTGCTCGGCACGTTTTCGATCGGCATTGGCATCGGCTCGCTGCTGTGCGAAAAACTCTCGAAGCGGCGCATCGAAATCGGTCTCGTGCCGCTCGGCTCGATCGGCATGAGCGTGTTCGCGATCGATCTGTTTTTCGCGAGTCACGCGCTGCCGCCCGTTGGGCACCTGCTGAGCGTCGGCGAGTTCCTCGGGCAACTCGCGCATTGGCGCGTGCTGGCCGATCTGTTCCTGCTCGCGATGTTCGGCGGCTTCTACAGTGTGCCGCTCTATGCGTTGATCCAGAGCCGCAGCCAGCCGAGCCATCGGGCGCGCATCATCGCCGCGAACAATATCCTGAATTCGCTGTTCATGATCGTGTCGGCGTTGATGGCGATGGGCCTGACCTCAGCCGGCTTCGGCATTCCGGCGATCTTCCTCGTCACCGCGCTGCTGAACATCGTCGTCGCCACCTACATTTATTCGCTGGTGCCGGAGTTCCTGCTGCGTTTCATCGCGTGGATGCTGGTGCATACGTTCTACCGGATTCGCCTCGTACATGCCGAGCGGATTCCGGACGAGGGCGCGGCGGTGCTGGTGTGCAACCACGTAAGCTTCGTCGATGCGATCGTCATCATGGCCGAGAGCCCGCGGCCGATCCGTTTCGTGATGGATCATCAGATTTTCAGCTCGCCGTTCGCGGGCTGGGTATTTCGTCACGCAAAAGCGATTCCGATCGCCCCGGCGCATCAGGACCCGGAACTGCTCGCGCGCGCCTATGAGCGTTGCGCGCGGGCGCTCGCCGAGGGCGAACTGGTTTGCATCTTTCCGGAAGGCAAGCTCACGCGAACCGGCGAGATGAATCCGTTTCGCCATGGCGTGATGGAGATCGTCGGGCGCACGCCCGCGCCGGTCATACCGATGGCGCTGCGCGGCCTGTGGGGCAGCGTATTTTCTCGCGGCAACGATGCGCACTGGCCGCGGCCGATCCGCAAGGGCGTGATGAGCCGGTTGAGCCTCGCGGTGGGCGAGCCGATCGATCCGGCGCAGGCGACGCCGGAGAAGTTGCAGCAGATCGTCAGCGAGTTGCGTGGGGCGCGGAAGTAGCGGGCAGCGATGGTGGCCGACGCTGCTGCGAAAGCCACCTCCGCCGCCGTCCTGATGACGCTTCCTACGGTCAAAACGAAAACTCCTACTCTCGACATCGCGTTTGCCGACACCCCGCGCGAATCGTCGCAAGCTTGCGGCTGAGTTGGCCCTGGCCAATCGTCCATTCATGCCGCGCAACCCGTTCCACATGCGATGGGGCTGGCATAATAGCGTTTTCCCCGCATTTCTTTGGACGACGCCCATGTCCGGCAACACGCTCGGTACGCTTTTCACTGTCACGACCTTCGGCGAATCGCACGGCCCCGCTATCGGCTGCGTGATCGACGGCTGCCCTCCGGGCATGGCGCTCAACGAAGCCGACATCCAGCTCGAACTCGACCGCCGCAAGCCCGGCACGTCGCGGCACGTGACGCAGCGCCAGGAAGAAGACAAGGTCGAGATCCTGTCAGGCGTGTTCGAAGGCCAGACCACCGGCGCGCCGATCGCGCTGCTGATCCGCAATACCGATCAGCGCAGCAAGGACTACGGCAACATCGCCGACACGTTTCGCCCCGGTCATGCCGACTACACCTACTGGCAGAAGTACGGCATCCGCGACTATCGCGGCGGCGGCCGTTCGTCGGCGCGTCTGACGGCGCCCACGGTGGCGGCGGGCGCGGTCGCGAAGAAGTGGCTGCGCGAGAAATTCGGCACAGAGATTCGTGGTTACATGGCCGCGCTCGGCGAGATCGACGTGCCGTTCGTCGACTGGGCGCAGGTGCGCGAGAACCCGTTCTTCGTGCCGAACGCTGACATCGTGCCGCAGCTCGAAGACTACATGGACGCGCTGCGCAAGGACGGCGACTCGATCGGCGCACGCATCAACGTCGTGGCCTCCGGTGTGCCGGTCGGACTTGGTGAGCCGCTGTTCGACCGCCTCGACGCCGACATCGCGCACGCGATGATGGGCATCAACGCGGTGAAGGGCGTCGAGATCGGCGCGGGCTTCGCGAGCGTCGCGCAACGCGGTTCGGTGCACGGCGACGAGTTGACGCCCGAGGGTTTCGTCGGCAATCACGCGGGCGGTGTGCTCGGCGGGATTTCGACCGGGCAGGACATCACGGTGTCGATCGCGATCAAGCCGACGTCAAGCATTCGCACGCCGCGCCGTTCGATCGACAAGGCGGGCCAGCCGGCCGTCGTCGAAACGTTCGGGCGGCATGACCCGTGTGTCGGCATTCGCGCCACGCCGATCGCCGAATCGATGCTCGCGCTGGTGCTGATCGACCACGCACTGCGCCATCGCGCGCAATGCGGCGACGTGTCCGTCAGCACCCCGAAGATCGCGGCGAGCGCGCCTTAATCGGCGCGCGTCGAACGTCTTTTGACTCGCTGAGCGCGCGGCAGTTATCCCCCATGACCGATTCGAACACCGGCCTGGCGGATAGCCAACTCGCCACGCTGCGCGCGCGTGCCGCCACGCCGGATGCGTCCGCGAGCGACTGCTTCGCGTTCGGCCAACTGCTGCTGCAGCACGCCGGCCGCGACAAAGCCCGCCAGCATGAGGCGCTCGCCGCTCTGGTGCGCGCCTACCGGCTCGATCCTTCGAGTGAACCCACATTGCTTCCCATGCTTGCGCAGACGGCCTTCGTCGTGCGCGACTGGGTGCTGCTCGACTCGGCGGCCGGACTGCTGCTCTCGCACCATCCCGAAGACGCCAACGCGCTCATGTGGCGTGCGACCGCCGTGCAACAGCGTGACGACTTCGCCACTGCCGAGCGCTTGCTGCGTGAAGCGGTGCGCGTCGTGCCCACCAATCCGGTGGCGCTTCACAAGCTCGCGCTGTGCATCAAGGAGCAGGCGCGTTTCGCCGAAGCCGAGGCATTGCTCAGGCAAGTGCTGGCGCTGTCGCCGAACAACGCGCATGCGTTGTTCGATCTGTCGGAACTCGAAATCCGCTCAGGCCGTTTCGCCGATGGCTGGGCGCATTACGAGTCGCGCGTCGCGTTCGCCGATGACATGAACAACGCGCAGCATGCGCTCGCGGCAATCAGCGCGTATTGGCAGGGCGAATCGCTGGCCGGCAAAACGCTGGTGGTCTATGGCGAGCAGGGCAATGGCGATTGCCTGTGGGCGGTGCGCTTTCTGCCGCTGCTGGCCGATCGGGCGCGGCGCGAAGGCGGGCGCGTGGTCTTCGGTCATGATGGGCCGCTGCGTCATCTGTTCGAGCGGACACTGCCCGCCGATCTGCCGCTCGAAACGAGTCTCGACACCCGGCCTGATTTCCACTGCGGCCTGATGAGCTTGCCGCTGCGGCTCGGCATTGCCGACGCAGCGGGGTGGGGCGCGCCGTACCTGAGGGCCGATCCTGCGCATGTGCGGACATGGCGCGAGCGGATCGACGCACAGCTTGCGGCCACGCGCGGCAATCTCAAAGTCGGGGTGGCGTGGAACGGCAATCCCGAACATATCCGCGACATGCGGCGCTCGGTGCCCGTCGAGCAACTCGAGCCGCTATTGAACGTGGCGAACGTGAGCTATTTCGCGTTGTCGCCGGGACGGGGCGCAACGCTCGCGCAGTGGCGAGCCAAGGGTCTCGCCGCGATCGACATGACCGGCCATTTCCAATCAGGCTTCGACGATGTCGCCGCGTTGCTGGCGAATCTGGATCTGGTCGTGACGATCGACAGCGGACCCGCGCATCTGGCAGGGGCGCTCGGCGTGCCGACCTGTTTGATGATCGATCACGTCTGCGCATGGTTCTGGGGCGATTCATCGCCGCATACGGCCTGGTACGATTCGATCGAGCTGGTTCGACAGCCGCGCGTCGGCGACTGGGCGCCGGTCGTGGCGAAGGTGCGGGAGAGGATTGAGGCGATGACGCGCGAGCGTCGTTGAAACTTTTGCCTTCGCGCGGCGCCGGCGAGGATGCAGGCGCCACGCGAAGGCAAGCAAAGCCGCTTTACATATTCGGGTAGTTCGGCCCGCCACCACCTTCCGGCGTGACCCATACGATATTCTGCGTCGGGTCCTTGATGTCGCAGGTCTTGCAATGCACGCAGTTCTGCGCGTTGATCACGAGCCGCTCGCTGCCGTCGTCGTTCTTGACGAACTCATACACCGCCGCCGGGCAATAGCGCGCCTCCGGCCCGGCATAGGTCTGCCAGTTCACGTTCACCGGCACCGACGGATCTTTCAGCGTCAGATGCGCCGGCTGGTTCTCCTCGTGATTCGTGTTCGAGATGAACACCGAAGACAAACGGTCGAACGTCAGCTTGCCGTCCGGCTTCGGATACGTGATCGGCGTGCACTGCGAAGCCGGCTTGAGCATCTCGTGATCCGAATGCTGGTGATGCAGCGTCCACGGCACGTTGCCACCCAGCAGCTTCTGCTCGATGCCGACCATCAGCGTGCCGAGGTACAGGCCCTTGCTCATCCACTGCTTGAAGTTGCGCGCGCGGTACAGCTCGGTATGCAGCCACGACGTCTTGAAGCTCTCCGGATAGGCCGTGAGTTCGTCGCTGGTGCGCCCAGCCTGCACGGCATCGAACGCGGCGTCGGCGGCCAGCATGCCGGTCTTGATCGCCGCATGCGAGCCCTTGATCCGCGATGCGTTCAGGAAGCCCGCGTCGTCACCGACCAGCGCGCCACCGGGGAACACCAGCTTCGGCAGCGACATCAGGCCGCCGGCGGTAATCGCCCGCGCGCCGTACGACACGCGCTTGCCGCCTTCGAGCACCGCGCGGATCGCCGGATGCGTCTTGTAGCGCTGGAATTCCTCGAACGGCGACAGATACGGATTCGAATAGCCGAGGCCGACCACGAAGCCGACCACCACCTGGTTGTTGTCCATGTGGTAAAGGAACGAGCCGCCGTAGGTGTCGTTTTCGAGCGGCCAGCCGGCCGTGTGCATGACCAGACCCGGCTTGTGCTTCGCGGGATCGATTTCCCACAGTTCCTTGATGCCGATGCCGTAAACCTGCGGATCGACGCCCTCGCGCAGCTTGAATTTGTCGTTCAGCTGACGGCCGAGGTGGCCGCGCGCGCCTTCGCAGAACAGCGTGTACTTCGCGTGCAGCTCCATGCCGAGCTGGAAGTTCTCGGTCGGCTCGCCGTCCTTGCCGATGCCGAGGTTGCCGGTCGCGACGCCCTTCACTGAGCCATCGTCGTTGTACAGCACTTCGGCCGCCGGAAAGCCCGGAAAAATCTCGACGCCGAGCGCCTCGGCCTGCTGACCCAGCCAGCGCGTCACGTTCGCGAGGCTGATCACGTAGTTGCCGTGATTCTTGAAGTTGTCCGGCAGCGCCCAGGTCGGCACGCTTTTCGAGCCGGTTTCCGTCAGGAACAGGAAGCGGTCTTCGGTCACGTCCACCGTCAGCGGCGCGCCTTTTTCTTTCCAGTCCGGCATCAGTTCGGTGATCGCGCGCGGGTCCATCACCGCGCCCGACAGGATATGCGCCCCGATCTCCGAGCCCTTTTCCAGTACGCACACGCCCAGCTCGACGCCTTTCTCAGCCGCCAGCTGTTTCAGGCGGATCGCCGCGGACAGGCCAGCCGGGCCGCCGCCGACGATCACCACGTCGTATTCCATCGACTCGCGGGGGCCGTACTGCTCAATGAGACTTGCGGGGGTCATCGATGCTCCTCTTACCGTTAGAATGCTTTTTTCGGGTTGGTATTGTGGGCGATCGATCCCCGCACTGCAACCGGAGGAGTATAGATTAGCACGATCGTTCTATTTGTATGCTACGGTATCGACCCGCAGCGACGGTCTTACCGTACCTGTCAACCGTATCTGTCGTTACAACCGAACAAGGAACGTCAATGGGCCGTTCGATCAATCTGGAAGGCAAGGTCGCGCTGGTTACCGGTGCTTCGAGCGGGTTGGGAAAGCGCTTTGCTCAGGTGTTGTCGCAGGCGGGCGCCAAGGTCGTGCTGGCAAGCCGGCGCACCGAGCGGCTGAAGGAGTTGCGCGCGGAGATCGAAGCGTCGGGCGGTGCGGCACATGTCGTCTCGCTCGACGTGACTGATTATCAGAGCATCAAGGCCGCGGTGGCGCACGCGGAGACGGAGGCGGGCACGATCGATATCCTCGTCAACAACTCGGGCGTGTCGACTACGCAGAAGCTCACCGAGGTTACGCCGGCCGACTTCGAATATGTGTTCGATACGAACACGCGCGGCGCCTTCTTCGTCGCGCAGGAAGTCGCCAAGCGCATGATCATGCGCGGCAACAATGCGCAGAAGCCGTCGTACCGGATCATCAATATTGCATCGATGGCGGGCCTGCGCGTGTTGCCGCAGATCGGCCTGTATTCGATGAGCAAGGCGGCCGTCGTCCATATGACGAAGGCGATGGCGCTGGAGTGGGGCAAACACGGGATCAACGTCAACGCGATCTGCCCCGGTTATATCGACACTGAGATCAACCACCATCACTGGTCGACGGAGCAGGGGCAGAAGCTGGTGTCGATGCTGCCGCGCCATCGCGTCGGCAAGCCGGACGATCTGGACGGGCTGCTGCTGTTGCTGGCAGCCGACGAATCGCAGTTCATCAACGGCTCGATCATCGCCGCCGACGACGGCTTTGGGCTCGCATGAGGGGCCCGGATTGACGCTGGTTCGAAGAAAGTGTTTTACGCGCGGGGGGGTTCCTGTTGCGGGGGAGCCCGCGCTATCGTGCAGCGCATGGGCAGATTGGCCGCGTGCCAGTCCGTCCATGCGTCGAGTGGGTTTCAGTCATGTCAGGCAGTCAGAAGAACGGAAGTACGATGAGTAATTTTCACGCAGTTTTCGAGATGTCGATGCCGATCCGCTGGGGCGACATGGACGCGTTCGGCCATGTGAACAACACGGTCTATTTCCGCTACATGGAGCAGGTGCGGATTTCCTGGTTCGAGCAACTGGGGTTCATCGGCGGCGATAGTAGTGGGGAGGGACCGGTGATCGTCAATGCGTCGATGGAGTTTCTGAAGCAACTGCACTATCCTGGCGACGTGATCGGCCGGATGTCGGTGGCGACGCCCGGGCGCAGCAGCTTCGACACCGGCTTCGAGCTGGTGCGCGCCGACGACCCGCACACCGTGTATGCACGTGGCGCCGCGCGTTGCGTCTGGATCGATTACGCGGCGGGCAAGTCGGTGCCGGTGCCCGATCTGCTGCGCGCGACCATCGAGCGTGCCGCGCTGGTCAAGGCGGCTTGATGGGCCGAGTGGGTGAACGCTACCGCTCGTGCCGCCCATCCACGCCTGCAACGCTTTAACCGGCTGCCGGGCGCCGCAGGTTCCCCGCGAGTGCGAAGACATGAGTCAGTCGCACATTTTCACGCCCGTCCTTCAATTCCCAAGCAGCCGCTGCAAAAGCTCGGTTGCGTTCCCCGTATCGTATTTGCGCATCAGCCGCGCCCGGTAGACGTCCACCGTGCGGGGGCTGATCTCCAGCACCCGGCCGATCTGCTTGCTGGTCTTGCCCGTCACCAGTTGCGCGGCGATTTCGCGTTCGCGCGGCGTCAGCTCCACCGCCACGCGCCGCGTCGCGCTCAAATCCTCGAAGGTCCAGACGCCTGCCGCGTGCGGGTCGGCGCGTTGCAGCGCGCGGCCCGTCACGTGGCACCAGAACAATTCGCCGTTGGCGCGCTTCATGATGCGGTCGTCCGCATAGCTGCCCTGCGCGGTCATGATCGGCGGAATGCGTGCGCCGATCCGCTCGAATTCATCCGCCGAGGGATACAGCACCTGGAACGACTGGCCCAGCAGCGACTCGCGGGTGCAGCCGAAAATCGACGCGAGCTCGTCATTGCAGTCTTCGATAATCCGTTCGCGCGACAGCACGAGTCCGATCGGGGCGAGGTGGAACGCGGTTCGGTAATCCAGGGCGGGCATGGGTTGGCGGCAAATACTTATGTAGTTTTGCGTATTGTGCCGTATGGCGTGCGCAGCGTACTCTTTCGAGCACATCACAACGCGGCCAGGCTGTCCGCGGCGGGCATTGCGTGAAGTCCAGGGCAACCTGGGCGCACAGCCCGCCGGGGATGACTAGAATGACGTGTCGGGTTCGACCCGCGGAACGTCATACCGGCCGCAACAATCCGAAGACCGGCTTTTCGGCCTGCGGATTTCCATAAAAGGAAGGGACATACTGATGAACAAGGTCTATCCAAGCGCCGCCGAGGCGCTGAAAGACATCGTCAAGGACGGGCAGACGTTCGCCGTCGGCGGTTTCGGGCTGTGCGGCATTCCCGAGGCATTGATCGGCGCGCTGCGCGATTCGAACGTGCAGGGCATCACCTGCATCAGCAACAACGCGGGTGTCGACGGGTTCGGCCTCGGTATGCTGCTCGAAACACGCCAGGTCAAGAAGATGATTTCGTCGTACGTCGGCGAGAACAAGGAGTTCGAACGCCAGTATCTGGCCGGCGAACTCGAGCTCGAATTCACGCCGCAAGGCACGCTCGCCGAGAAGCTGCGCGCGGGCGGCTCGGGCATTCCGGCGTTCTTCACCAACACCGGCTACGGCACGCTGATCGCCGAGGGCAAGGAAACCCGCCAGTTCGGCGAGAACCACTACGTGCTCGAACATTCGCTGACCGCCGACGTCGCGCTCGTCAAGGCATGGAAGGCCGACAAGTCGGGCAATCTGATCTACCGCCGCACCGCGCGCAACTTCAATCCGATGTGCGCGATGGCCGGCAAGATCACCGTCGCGGAAGTCGAAGAGATCGTCGAAGTGGGCGAACTCGATCCGGACGCGATCCACACGCCAGGCATCTTCGTGCAGCGCATCGTACTGAATGCGCATCCGGAAAAACGCATCGAACAACGCGTCGTCCGCGCGAAAGGAGACTGATCATGGCATGGACTCGTGACGAAATGGCCGCGCGCGCGGCGCAGGAATTGCAGGACGGTTTCTATGTGAACCTCGGCATCGGTCTGCCGACGCTGGTGGCGAATCACGTGCCGGCGGGCGTCGAAGTGTGGCTGCAGTCGGAAAACGGCCTGCTCGGCATCGGCCCGTCGCCGACCGAAGAAGAAGTGGATGCCGATCTGATCAACGCGGGCAAGCAGACGGTGACGACATTGCCGGGCTCGTCGATTTTCTCGTCGGCGGATTCATTCGCGATGATTCGCGGCGGCCACATCAACCTGGCGATTCTGGGTGCGATGCAGATCAGCAAAAAGGGCGATCTGGCCAACTGGATGATTCCGGGCAAGATGATCAAGGGCATGGGCGGCGCGATGGATCTGGTCGCCGGCGTCAAGCGCGTGGTGGTGCTGATGGAGCACGTCGCGAAGGGCGACCAGCACAAGATTCTTGACGAATGCACGCTGCCGCTGACCGGCGTGGGCGTCGTCGATCAGATCATCACCGACCTCGGCGTGATCGAGGTGACGGATGCCGGTCTGAAGGTGACCGAACTGGCGCCGGGCGTGAGCGTCGACGAAATCAAGGCGAAGACCGGCGCACCGCTCGACGTGAGCGCGGTGAGCTGAGGCCGGTTAGGGGCGCCGTGAAGTGTTGAGCGGCGAGGCGGCAACCACACGGTTTCCCGAACGGGCGAGACGCGAGTCTCGCCCGTTCTGTTTTGTGCCGCGCTTGTGCCGGGCGCGCGCGTCCTATGCCGTCCGGCCGATCCTTGCCGCGCGGCAAAGCGGTTTACAATCGTTTGAAGATTGAACGCCTGTCTGTCCCTGCCGTGCCCGAGCCCAATCCGCAGCGCTTTCGCAAGGAACCCAGATGACCGCATCGACCTCCGCCTCCGCCGCCGGACAGCCCGCGCCGCGCCAACGTTACGTGCAGTGCGCGAGCGCCGCGGGTTTGCACCGCGTCGCCTATACCGAATGGGGCGACCCGGACAATCCGCGCGTGCTGCTGTGCGTGCATGGCCTGACGCGCTCCGGGCGCGACTTCGACCGCGTCGCGGCGCAATTCGCCGGAACCTACCGTGTGGTGTGTCCGGATGTGGTGGGGCGGGGCTTGTCGTCGTGGCTCGCGAACCCCAACTTATATGGCATTCCGCAATACGTCGCCGACATGGTCACGCTGATCGCGCGCCTGAATGTCGAAACGGTCGACTGGTTCGGCACGTCGATGGGCGGCTTGATCGGGCTCGGGCTGGCCGGTTTGCCGGAAACGCCGATCCGCAAACTGCTGCTGAACGATGTCGGCCCGCATCTGGAGCAGGGCGCTGTGCAACGTATCGGCGACTACCTCGGCAAGCCCGCGCGCTTCGAGACGCTGCAACAGGGCATCGAGCACGCCGCCTTGCTCGCGCAAACTTTCGGCCCGCTCACGCCGGACGAATGGCGTGAAATCAACACGCCGCTGCTGCGCGAACAGGAAGGCGCGTGGCTGTTCCGGTACGACCCGCGCATCGCCCAGCCGTTTGCCGCGACCACCGAGGAAGCGACGAAACTCGGCGAGGCCGCGCTCTGGCATTCGCTCGCGTCGTTCCAGGGGCCGGTGCTGGTGGTGCGCGGCGAGCATTCCGATCTGCTGTCGCGTGAAACCGTTGCGAAGATGGTCACGGCCGGACGCGCCGTGTCGAGCGCGGAGATCGCCGGGGTCGGGCATGCACCCGCCTTTCTCGCGGCCGATCAGATCGAGCTCGCAAGACGGTTCTTTATCGGCCCCGCGCTCGACGCGTCATAATAGACGGTTACGCGTGGCGTCTTTGATGGGCGCCATGCGGAGTGCATTCTGATCAACTTTCAACCCATCTCAGGATTTTTCATGGCAGTCATTCGTCATCACGTCGGCAAGCGCCTCTCGGAAACCGCCGTGCACAACGGCACCGTGTACCTCGCAGGCCAGATCGCCGAAGACGCGGATCAGGACATCACGGGGCAGACGCGCGAAGTGCTCGGGCACATCGACCGCCTGCTGGGTGAAGTGAACAGCGACAAATCGCATCTGCTGTCGGTGCAGATCTACATCTCGGATATGGTGCATTTCGCCGGCATGAACGCGGTGTGGGACGAGTGGGTCGCGCAAGGCGACACGCCGCCGCGCGCTACCGTCGAAGCCAACCTCGCCAACCCGAAGTGCCTCGTCGAAATCGTCGTGGTCGCGGCGCAGCGCAGCTAGGCCTCGCGCGGACACCGTTGTTGAAATTCCCTTGTTTCGTCTGGCCCGGCGGGCCGTCGCACCATGAATACCGAAATCGTTACGAGCACGCCTCACCCCATTCCTTCTTTCGACGAAGCGATGGCGTTCGTGCGCGAGCATGCGGGCGAGGTGCGGCTGTCGTCGGGGGAATCGCTGGCGGATCACGCGGCGGGGACGGCGTCGATCATGCGCAAGCTCAATGTCGATCCGCCGGCGGTGCTGGCGGCGGCGCTGTTTGCGTTGACGCCGCATCTGCAGGACCCGGAGCGCGTGATCACCGACAAATTCGGCGAAGAGGTCGCGCAACTGGTCGGTGACGTGCGCAAGCTGCTGCGCCTTGGCACGGTGAGCTTGCGCGCTGCGCAGAATGCGATACCCGAAGTCGGGCGCGATGCACAGGCCGCGCGTCGCGTGCAGGTCGAGGCGCTGCGCAAGATGCTGCTCGCGTTTGCGCAGGACATTCGCGTGGTGCTGATCCGTCTGGCGTCGCGTTTGCAATCGCTGCGGTATTACGCGGCGGCGAAGGTCACGCCTTCACCAGACGTGGCGCGCGAGACGCTCGATATCTATGCGCCGCTCGCCAACCGCCTGGGCATCTGGCAACTGAAGTGGGAACTCGAGGACCTCGCGTTCCGTTTCGAAGAGCCGGATACCTACAGGCGCATCGCGAAGCTGCTCGACGAGAAGCGCGTCGAGCGCGAGAGCTATGTCGCGCAGGCGATCGAACGCCTGCAGGAGGAACTGGCCGCAGCGCAGATTCGCGCGGAAGTCAGCGGCCGGCCGAAACACATCTACAGCATCTGGCGCAAGATGCGCGGCAAGGAGCTCGACTTCGCCGAACTCTACGACGTGCGCGCGTTTCGCGTGATCGTGCCGGACATCAAGGATTGCTACACCGTGCTCGGTATCGTGCACAACCTGTGGCAGCCGGTGCCGAGAGAGTTCGACGACTACATCTCTCGGCCCAAGCCGAACGGCTACAAATCGCTGCACACGGTGGTGATTGGCGATGACGGCCGCGCGTTCGAAGTGCAGATCCGCACGCAGGAAATGCATCAGTTCGCCGAGTACGGCGTGGCCGCGCACTGGCGCTACAAGGAGGCCGGCGCGCGTGGCTATGGCGGGCAGTTTGCCGCCAACGAGAAGTATGACGAGAAGATCGCGTGGCTGCGGCAACTGCTTGCGTGGAAGCACGAAGTCACGGAGGGCGAGCATGGCGAGCAGCGCGCGGCGCAGCCGTGGGAGCAACTGCGCCAGGCCACGCTCGACGACGACCATATCTACGTGCTGACGCCGCAGGCGCGGGTGATTCCGCTGCCGCACGGCGCAACGCCCGTCGATTTCGCGTATCACCTGCATAGCGAGCTGGGGCATCGCTGCCGCGGCGCACGCGTCGATGGCGCGATGGTGCCGCTCAATACCCAGTTGCAGAACGGGCAGACGGTCGAGATCGTCGCGGTGAAAGAGGGTGGTCCTTCGCGCGACTGGCTCAACCCGCAACTCGGCTATCTGCACAGTCCGCGCGCGCGGCAGAAGGTGCGCGCGTGGTTCAACGCAGTCGAGGTGCAGGAGCACATCGCGAGCGGCCGTGCGATGGTCGAAAAGACCTTGCAGCGCGAGGGCAAGACATCGGTCAATCTCGATCAGCTGGCCGCCAAGCTCGGCTTCAAGACCACCGAGGATCTGTTCTCCGTGGTCGGCAAGGAGGAGTTCAGTCTGCGGCTCGTCGAACAGGCGTTGCACGATGCGCCGCCGCCGGAGCCCGTGGTGGAAGCGCCGGAGCAGTTCGAGAAGCGCAGCAGCGGGGCGAGTGTCGCGCGCGGAGCGTCCACCGGCGTGCTGGTGGTCGGTGTCGATGCGTTGCTCACGCAGCTTGCGCGCTGCTGCCGGCCGGCGCCGCCCGACGGCATCTGCGGTTTCGTCACGCGAGGCAAGGGCATGTCGATTCACCGCAGCGACTGCCCGACGTTCCGGCGGATGGCCGAGCGCGCGCCGGAGCGTGTGTTGCAGACCGCGTGGTCGGCGGATGTGATGAGCGGCCGCGGCCAGTCCGTGTATCCCGTCGACCTCTCTATCGAAGCGACGGACCGACAGGGTTTGCTGCGCGATATTTCCGAAGTGTTCGCGCGTGAAAAGATGAATGTGATCGGCGTGAAGACGCAAACGCGCCGCAACGCCGCGTTCATGCAATTTACCGTCGAAGTGTCGAGCGCCTCGCAGATCCAGCGCGCTTGCACGCTGCTCGGCGAGGTGACGGGCGTGGTGCGCGCATCACGCAAGAACTGACGCGTGCGCGAGATGGCGCGCGGAAGCTTCTGTCGCGCATCTGCCTGCATCCATTCGCAGGACGCGCGCGAGCGAGTAGAAATTTAAAGTCGATGCAGAAAAGTGCTTGCCAAGCGGTGTGGCGCTCCATATAATCTCGTTTCTTCAGGCTCGTAGCTCAGCTGGTTAGAGCACCACCTTGACATGGTGGGGGTCGTTGGTTCGAGTCCAATCGAGCCTACCAACGAAAGAGAAATTCCGGTTTTGCCGGGGTTTCGCAAACTGCAGCAAGCGCTTGTGGCGCAAAAGGCGAATACGGTTATGACACCGCGAACGTTGACCGAGAGCACTTCGGAGCGACGCTAGTCGAGGACCACTTTCGCCGGTGTAGTTTGCAGGAAATGTGAATGCGGCCCCTCGAAAGCGGGGCCGCATTTTTTTTGGTTTTTTGACCTTGATGTATGTGCCGCCGCCGGTCGGCACCACGGAGAACGCAATGGTTTCGATACGTCTGCCTGACGGTTCTGTTCGACAGTACGAGCATCCGGTGACCGTCGCCGAAGTGGCCGCTTCGATCGGCCCCGGCCTCGCTAAGGCTGCGCTCGGCGGCAAGATCGACGGTGAGCTGGTCGATACGTCCGCGCTGATCGATCGCGACGTGGCGCTCGCCATCGTCACTGAAAAAGACGCAGACGGTCTCGATATCATTCGTCACTCGGCGGCGCACTTGCTCGCGTATGCGGTAAAGGATCTGTATCCGGAAGCGCAGGTCACGATCGGTCCGGTCATCGACAATGGCTTTTACTACGACTTCGCGTATAACCGTCCCTTCACGCCGGAAGATCTCGAAAAGATCGAAAAGCGCATGCAGGAACTCGCAAAGAAAGACGAGCCGGTCTCGCGCCGCGTCGTATCGCGTGACGAGGCGGTGGACTACTTCAAGAGCATCGGCGAGAAGTACAAGGCTGAGATCATCGAATCGATTCCGCCGACCGACGAGATCAAGCTGTACTCGCACGGCGGCTTCACCGATCTGTGTCGCGGCCCGCACGTGCCGTCCACTGGCAAGCTGAAAGTCTTCAAGCTGATGAAGGTCGCTGGCGCCTACTGGCGCGGCGATTCGAAGAACGAACAATTGCAGCGCATCTACGGTACGGCCTGGACCAAAAAGGAAGACCAGGAAGCGTATCTGCACATGCTCGAAGAGGCGGAGAAGCGCGATCACCGCAAGCTCGGAAAGCAGCTCGATCTGTTTCACATGCAGGACGAGTCGCCGGGCATGGTGTTCTGGCATCCGCGTGGCTGGACGCTGTGGCAGCAGGTCGAGCAGTACATGCGCCGTCGCGTGAACGACGCCGGCTACCTTGAAATCAAGACGCCGATGATCATGGACCGCTCGCTGTGGGAAGCGTCGGGCCACTGGCAGAACTATCGTGAAAATATGTTCACGACGGAATCGGAAAAGCGCGACTACGCGATCAAGCCGATGAACTGCCCGGGTCACGTGCAGGTGTTCAACCACGGTTTGCGCTCGTATCGCGATCTGCCGTTGCGCTACGCGGAGTTTGGTTCCTGCCATCGCAATGAATCGTCGGGCGCGTTGCATGGCCTGATGCGTGTGCGTGGCTTCGTGCAGGACGACGCGCACATTTTCTGTACGGAAGACCAGTTCATCAGTGAATCGATCGCCTTCAATACGCTGGCGATGAGCGTCTACAAAGATTTCGGCTTCGACAACGTCGAGATCAAGCTGTCTCTGCGCCCGGACGCGCGAGCCGGCACGGACGAAACGTGGGATCGCGCGGAGCAGGGCCTGCGCGAGGCGTTGACGGCTTGCGGCGTGACCTGGGAAGAACTGCAGGGTGAGGGTGCGTTCTACGGCCCGAAGGTCGAGTACCACATCAAGGACGCGCTCGGCCGCTCGTGGCAATGCGGCACGTTGCAGCTCGACATGGTGCTGCCGGAGCGCCTGGGCGCCGAATACGTCGCCGAGGACAACAGCCGCCGCCGCCCGATCATGCTGCACCGGGCAATCGTCGGATCGATGGAGCGTTTTCTCGGGATTCTGATCGAGCACCATGCTGGTGCAATGCCTTCATGGCTCGCGCCGATGCAGGTCGTCGTGATGAATATCGCGGAAAGTCAGACCGAATATGCGCAGTCGCTCGCCCAATCGTTGCAAAAACAAGGGGTTAGAGTTGAGGCCGATTTGCGCAACGAGAAGATTAGCTATAAAATACGCGAGCACACGCTGGAAAAGGTGCCGTACCTATTGGTGGTCGGTGACAAAGAGCGTGAAGCCCAAACGGTAGCCGTGCGTGCCCGTGGTGGTGTCGATCTGGGCGTGATGCCTCTCGATACCTTCATTGAGCGTCTGCGTCAGGACGTGCAGTCGTTCAACTGAGCCACTTGGCAGCCCGGCTCGTTTTTTTAATTTTTAGAGGAAACGTAACATCGCTACTGATAAGTCTGCGCACCGCATCAACGGTGAAATTACGGCACCTGAGGTGCGTCTGGTCGGCGTCGAGAACGAACCGCTCGGCATCGTGAAGCTCGCTGATGCGTTCCGCATGTCGGAACAGCAAGACGTCGATCTGGTCGAAATCGCTCCGCAAGCGGTCCCGCCGGTTTGTCGCTTGATGGACTACGGCAAGTTCAAGTACTCGGAAGCGAAGAAACAACACGAGGCCAAGCTCAAGCAGAAAGTCGTCCAGGTGAAGGAAGTCAAATTCCGCCCGGGTACCGACGACGGCGACTACAACGTCAAGCTGCGCAACCTCATCCGCTTCCTCGATGACGGCGACAAGACGAAAATCACGTTGCGTTTCCGTGGCCGCGAAATGGCTCACCAGGAAATCGGTATGCGCATGCTCGAACGCCTGCGCACGGACCTGGACGAAGTCGGTCAGGTCGAGCAGATGCCGAAAATGGAAGGGCGCCAGATGATCATGGTGCTTGCTCCGAAGAAAAAGAAGTAAGCGGCTGGAGCGGCGGCGCGCCAAGTGGTGCGGGCTCTAGTGGCTAAAAGTTTGAAATGGGATTTGAAGCGATGTTGCGCCGGGTGTCCGGCGCGGTGTCGGCAGGTTTCGGAACGGCGTGCATGCAAGTGTGCGCCGATTCCTGAAAAGCGGCCGCCGGCGGTGTTGGCGGTCTGCATACCAAGTGGAATGGGTTTCGAAGGGCGGGTTATGGCCAATTGGCCGACCGCACACCCATCTCCATCTAATAATGGAGTTGTCATGCCGAAGATGAAGACCAAGAAGAGCGCTGCAAAGCGCTTCGTGGTGCGTCCGGGCGGTACCGTCAAGCGCGGTCAGGCCTTCAAGCGCCACATTCTTACCAAGAAGACCACCAAGAACAAACGCCATTTGCGCGGTTCGACGGCAGTTCATGATTCCGATCTGAACTCCGTGCGCGCAATGCTGCCGTTCGCTTAACCCTTAACCGACACTCATAGGAGCAAGACATGCCTCGAGTAAAACGTGGGGTTACCGCACGGGCCCGTCACAAGAAGATCATCAAGCTGGCCAAGGGTTACCGCGGCCGTCGCAATAACGTCTATCGCATCGCCAAGCAGGCGGTCATGCGCGCAGGCCAGTACGCCTATCGCGATCGCCGCAACAAGAAGCGTGTGTTCCGTGCATTGTGGATCACGCGTATCAACGCGGCGGTGCGTCAGCACGACATGACGTACAGCGTGTTCATCAACGGCCTGAAGAAGGCTTCGATCGAACTCGACCGCAAGGTGCTGGCCGACATGGCTGTGTTCGACAAGGCTGCTTTTGCTGCGATCGTTCAGCAGGTGAAAGCCGCCGTTGCAGCCTGATTGCGCTTCTGGCAATTAACACTGCGTGGTTCGTTGCAGCGAATATCCGGTAGTCTCGGTGACGCTGCAGCAAAAACGGGGCTCCTCACCGAGCCCCGTTTTTGTTGGTAGAACCAGTTTTGCTTCGATTGAACACTGACGTTGAAATGATGGGATCAATGGATCTGGACCAGATTGTCGCCGACGCGCAAAAAGCCTTCGCAGAAGCCACCGACGTCACCACCCTCGAGAACGAGAAAGCGCGCTTTCTCGGCAAATCGGGTGCGCTGACCGAGCTGCTGAAGGGCCTTGGCAAACTCGATCCCGAAACGCGCAAGACCGAAGGCGCACGGATCAACCTCGTCAAGCAACAAGTGGAAGCCGCGTTGACGGCCCGCCGTCAGGCGCTGGCCGACGCGCTGCTGAATCAGCGCCTCGCCGCTGAAGCCATCGACGTCACGCTGCCCGGCCGCGGCATCGGCGCAGGCAGCCTGCACCCGGTGATGCGCACATGGGAGCGCGTCGAACAGATTTTCCGTACGATCGGATTCGACGTGGCCGACGGCCCCGAGATCGAAACCGACTGGTACAACTTCACTTCGCTGAACAGCCCGGAAAACCATCCGGCGCGTTCGATGCAGGACACCTTCTACGTCGACGGCAAAGATGCCGACGGCCGCCAGTTGCTGTTGCGCACGCACACGAGCCCGATGCAGGTGCGCTACGCGCGCACCAACACGCCGCCAATCAAGGTCATCGTGCCGGGCCGTACCTATCGCGTGGACAGTGACGCGACGCATTCGCCGATGTTCAACCAGGTCGAAGGCCTGTGGATCGACGAGAACATTAGCTTCGCGGACCTGAAGGGCGTCTACACCGACTTCCTGAAGAAATTTTTCGAGCGCGACGACATTCTCGTGCGCTTCCGCCCGTCGTATTTTCCGTTCACCGAACCATCGGCCGAAATCGACATGCTGTTCGAAACGGGCAAGAACGCCGGCAAGTGGCTCGAAATTTCTGGCTCGGGCCAGGTTCACCCCACGGTGATCCGCAATATGGGCCTCGACCCGGAGCGCTACATCGGCTTTGCTTTCGGCAGCGGCCTCGAGCGGCTCACGATGTTGCGTTACGGCGTGCAAGACCTGCGTCTGTTCTTCGAAAACGACCTGCGTTTCCTGCGTCAATTCGCCTGAACCGGCGCGTACGAACGCGACAAGCATAGAGCGCGGTATCGCACCTCGTGATGCCGCCGGCGTCCCCGGCAGGGCGTTGCGAGTGAACCGGATACGAACCCCGAGTCACGCGCAGCCACTGCCGGACGTGGACCTAACCTGATCAGAACGTACACAGAACCATGCAATTCCCGGAATCCTGGCTGAGAACCTTTGTCGATCCGCAACTGACGACCGACGAACTGTCGCACGCGTTGACGATGGCCGGTCTCGAAGTCGAAGACCTGCGGCCGGCCGCACCGCCGACCTCGAAGATCGTCGTCGGCCAGGTGCTGGAAGTCGTCAAACACCCGGACGCGGACAAGCTCAACGTGTGTCAGGTCGACGCCGGCACCGGCGCGACGCTGAACATCGTGTGCGGTGCGCCGAACGTGGCGCCGGGCATCAAGGTGCCGGTCGCGCTGGTGGGCGCGCAACTGCCGCCGGCCGAAGAGGGCGGCGCGCCGTTCGCGATCAAGCTCTCGAAGCTGCGCGGCGTGCAAAGCGAAGGCATGCTGTGCTCCGCACGTGAGCTGAAGCTTTCGGAAGATCATAGCGGCCTGATGATCCTGCCGGAAGCGACGCCGATCGGCCAGGACATCCGCGAAACGCTGAACCTCGACGACACCGTGTTCGAAATCAAGCTGACGCCGAACAAGGCGGACTGCCTGTCGGTGTTCGGCGTGGCGCGCGAGACGTCGGCAATCACCGGCGCGCCGTTGCGCCCGTTGGACATCAAGCCGGCCGACGTCAAGCTCAACGAAACGTTGCCGGTCAAAATCTCCGCGCCCGATCTGTGCGGCCGTTTCTCCGGTCGCGTGATTCGCGGCGTGAACGCGCGCGCGAAGTCGCCGCACTGGATGGTCGAGCGCCTCGAGCGGTCGGGCCAGCGCAGCATCTCCGCGCTGGTCGACATCTCGAACTATGTGATGCTCGAACTGGGTCGTCCGTCGCACGTGTTCGATCTCGACAAGATCCACGGCGGCCTGGACGTGCGTTGGGGCCGCAAGGGCGAAGCGCTCAAACTGCTGAACGGCAACACCGTCGAACTCGATGAAACCGTCGGCGTGATCGCCGACGAGCAGCATATCGAAAGTCTCGCGGGCATCATGGGCGGCGACAGCACGGCCGTCACGCTCGACACTACCAACATCTATCTCGAAGCCGCGTTCTGGTGGCCCGATAGCATTCGCGGCCGCTCACGCAAATACAACTTCTCGACCGATGCGGGCCATCGTTTCGAGCGTGGCGTCGACTATGCGACGACCGTCGATCATATCGAGCGCATCACGCAACTGATCCTCGACATCTGCGGCGGTGAGGCCGGTCCGGTCGACGATCAGATCGTCAACGTGCCGAAGCGCGAACCTGTGAAAATGCGCGTGTCTCGTGCGAACCGCATCATCGGCGTGCAGATCGGTGCCGAAGAAATCGCGCAGATCTTCACGCGCCTCGGCCTCTCGTTCGAGCGCGATGGCGATACCTTCGCGGTGATGCCGCCGTCGTACCGCTTCGATATCGAAATCGAAGAAGACCTGATCGAAGAAGTCGCGCGCATTTACGGCTTCGAAAAGATTCCGGCACGGCCCCCGGTGGCGACCAGCGAAATGCTCGCGACCAACGAAACACAACGCTCGATCCACGTGATCCGTCACGCGCTCGCTGCGCGCGATTACGCTGAGACGGTGAACTTCAGTTTCGTCGACGCCGAGTGGGAGCAGGACTTCGCTGGCAACGACAAGCCGGTTCGTCTGCTCAATCCAATCGCGAGCCAGTTGTCGGTGATGCGCACGACGCTGTTCGGCAGCCTCATCAACGTGCTGCGCACAAACCTGAATCGCCGAGCGGCGGATCGCGTGCGCGTGTTCGAAGCCGGGCGCGTGTTCCTGCACGATCCGTCGATCAAGGCCGGCGAGTTGACGGTCGAAGGTTTCGCGCAGCCGAAGATGATCGGCGCGCTCGCTTACGGTCCCGCGCTTGACGAGCAGTGGGGCGCGCCGACGCGCACGGTCGACTACTTCGACATGAAGGGCGATCTTGAAGCGCTGGTGGCGCCGGCGATGGCGCGTTTCGTGAAAGCGGAGCATCCGGCTTTGCATCCGGGACGCAGCGCGCGTGTCGAAGTAAATGGCCGTGCAGTGGGCTGGATCGGCGAATTGCATCCGCGCTGGATGCAGAAATACGATTTGCCGCATGCGCCGATTCTGTTTGAAATCGAAGCCGAAGCATTAATGCAGCGCGTATTGCCGACTCCCGCGGAAGTATCTAAATTCCCGCCGGTGCGTCGCGATATCGCGGTGGTCGTCGATCAGAAAATCGAGGTCCAGGCGCTGCTCGACGAGCTTCAGGAAGCCCAGTCCGAACCCGCTTGCAAGAGCGTTCAGAAGGTTGCGCTTTTCGATGAATTTCGTCCAAAATCAAACACTTCCGGTGGTCTGGCCGCTCACGAGAAAAGCCTTGCGTTCCGTGTGACCTTGCAAGATACTGGCGGAACCCTTCAGGATGAAACGGTCGATTTGGCCATTCAAACTCTGGTGGAACGTCTGGCTCGAGTATATGGCGCACGGTTGCGCGGATAACCCGCATTTAACAATTGCATGGCTGTTTCCGCATCCTTTGTTTTTTGCTTGACGCGCCATTTGATAGATATGAATGAAATGAACTCGAGTGATTTCGAAGCCCTTCTTACGGCGCAACGCAGCGCCATGATTCGCGATATTCCGACATCACCCGCCGTCGTTTCGACTGAAACGCCGACGCTCACCAAAGCAGAGCTTGCCGAGTTGCTGTTCGACAATGTCGGGCTCAACAAGCGGGAAGCGAAAGACATGGTCGAAGCGTTCTTCGAGGTGATTCGCGATGCGCTGGAGAGTGGCGACAGCGTGAAGCTGTCGGGGTTCGGCAACTTTCAGTTGCGTGACAAGCCCCAGCGTCCCGGCAGAAACCCGAAGACCGGCGAGGCGATTCCGATCGCCGCGCGTCGCGTTGTGACGTTTCATGCAAGTCAAAAGCTGAAAGCGCTGGTTGAAAACGGCGCTGAAGCGAGCTTCGCGCGCTGATTGACTCGCGCGCTCCTGCGCAACCACTACGACGGCTAACTGACGATGACAGCGACGATCGAAAAAGTCGTCTTGCCTCCGATTCCGGCGAAGCGCTACTTCACGATCGGTGAGGTCAGCGAACTATGCGGCGTGAAACCGCATGTGTTGCGTTACTGGGAGCAGGAGTTCACGCAGTTGAGGCCGGTCAAGCGGCGCGGCAATCGTCGCTACTATCAGCATCATGAGGTGCTGTTGATCCGGCGGATTCGTGAGTTGTTGTACGAGCAGGGCTTCACGATCAACGGCGCGCGCAATCGGCTCGATTCGCATGGCGGTCACGGGCATGGTGAGCCGGCTGCATCGGTTGGGGAAGACGAGGGCGCAGTCGCCGCGCAGGCGTCCGCGGTTGCGACAGCTGCGGTGGACGTCGAACAGTTGCGCAAGGAATTGCTGCACGTGATCGATTTGTTGAAGCACTAGTTCGCTTTGTTCGTACGAAGCGGTTCTAATCGAATGAAGTGTCTGTTATAATTTTGTGCTGTTCGGGGCGTAGCGCAGCCTGGTAGCGTACCTGCATGGGGTGCAGGTGGTCGGAGGTTCAAATCCTCTCGCCCCGACCAAAGAAATCAATGGGTTACAAGTTTCGGCTTGTAGCCCATTTTTCATTTCTGCTGTTTGACCCCAACATTGACCCCAACGGCGCGAAGAGCTAGGGCACTTCTACCTCAGTCATTTGTTGGGAAACGGAATTCGTGAGACTCGGTCGCCTCTCGTGAGACGGGAAATGCGGAAATAGTGAGACCGACGGGAGTCAATCGCGCGAGTTGTTGCATTGGTCCAAACTGGCGGTCCATGTCCCGGCTGGTAGAAACGGGGCGGGTGGCACCGATCGACCCGAAGAAGACAGTCATTCTCCTTCAAAGCGGTCGTTCAATCCGTATCGTAAGCGATCAACCTTGGTCGCTCAGTTGGTTGAGGCATGTCGAGGCGGATTCAAGATGGATTTGTCTTTGGTTCCGGTGCTATCCCTAGGTGGTAGAGAGCGATTGCCAGAGCAGAACGCGCCGCCGTCGGAACATTTCAGAAGGTATGCGGCACTTGGCTCCTCATCATATTGGGAAGAGCTGCACGCTCTCCCATCCGTTCGCTGCTAGCCGTTTTTCTCGGTCTTTGTTGTCGCCGGTTGTCTTTGCGTGCCTTTCTCTGTCGATGGCGCCTGCAGAGGAGCTGATTTGGATTGTTTATCATTTTTTAGGCCATCGACATCCGCTTCCAGCTTAGTGATCCGTTCGTTCGCGCTTCGATGTTCCGTCCATACCTGTATACAAATCGGAACAAAGATTGCGGCAATGGTGACGGTCAGCGCAAGAATCGCAATGATGTTGGCCCACTTCGGAAACGCCAAGACCTTGTCGGCGACTTCATCTACGAGCGACTTCATGTTCAGGAACGTCTCTGAAAACTTGAGCGATTTCTCGCAGATTCCATTGACGTATTCAGCGCGAGTTGCAGGGTTCCGCGGGGCTGTCGTCGCTGCATTGTGTTTGTGAAACAGGATGCGAAAGAAGGGGTCGCCTTTCTTGACCAGAAATGGCGTCACACTCAAGTTGACAAGGGCGGTTGCTACCGGCCCCTTCCATCCTGGATCGATGACACCAACGTTCAGTGCCAGCACGCCGTCATGCGTCCAAGTCGTCCGAAGAGTCGCAAGTCCCGTTACATCAAGAGGTAAGGTAAACTCTTCCTTGGAGATCACCCAAACAACTCCGCGCGGTTGCAAGATAAAGCTCTGGCCAGGCTGTATTACGCCTTTGAGTATTATTTCGCCAACAGTCGCGTCGTAGGTGGTCTCGCGTTCACTTTTTGGGGACGAGCTGGAAACGATGCCTTCTTGTTTGATTCCGTTCTTGTCTAATAGCATGTTTTGTTAAACCTTCAGTGAGAGCCAGAATCGCCAAATTCTCAAATCGAACCGAGGCCGACCGACATTACTTGGAAGAGGCGTACGGCGTTCGCAAATATACCGACGATCCAAAAGGCAAAGTCTTCCAGCAGTCCGCTGTCGGTGCCGTTATTGCCAGCGAAAACGGGATTATTGCTCAATCTGCCAATGTCCTTCCGCCCGCGATTCGCTCAACCTTTACTCAGGAAGGAAGAACGGTCTCAGACGAGGATCGCTACTTCTTGATTGAACATGCTGAGCGGGCCGCGATTTTTGAAGCGCTAGCGTCTCATGCCGACTTGTCAAAGGCAACAATTTACTGCACACGCTTTCCATGTAGTGATTGCGCCCGAGCAATCGTGTGGTCAGGCATTAAACGGGCAGTCTTTTCGGGCGGCTTTGCAGGAGAAAAGAGATGGTTGACTTCTCAGCGGGCGGCACTACGTATTTTGCGTGATGGAGGTTTGACGGTCCGCTACATAACTCTTCACCATGACACCGACGCTGAGGGGCCGGATGCTAGTTGATGCGTGCGGACGCGCCGCCCTGGGGCTATTTCTGGCGACTGCAAATCGTGGCAGAACGGTTCTGTTCTTTGTCTATTGTCGTCGGACACCTGCTGCGCATCGCCTTCATCCAATTCGATGATGCTCCCTTCGAGCCGCAACTGGTCGGCAAATATCATCGCCGCCTGCTTGCATCAAAATATCCCATCGACGTTTTTTTTTACGCTCAGCGGCTATGGCCTGTCGAATTGTCGGCAATCTTCAACAGCGCGTCGAATGCCCGTTTCTGGCCGACTGCTGTCCGACGCGGTCGGCAGAGACCGACCCGTTGTAGTCGCCCGGAGCCACCAGAAGCGGTCACATGCGGCTCGCTTTCGTAACGTTCCCCAGACCAATTGAAAGGACGATTGCGAAGCAAGCTAATAGCACTGGTCAAGTCTTCTTGTTTTTGGTTCGCACAGTCTTAAATGCATCCTTGATGTGACGCTGATCACACAGTTCATTGTATCTAGTAGCGCGAAAAGCTTCCCCCGCGGGCCCGTTGTGACGCGCAGATAAATATCCAGTTAAAAATCCCAGCTGATCATAAAATTCCGCTATTTCCTTTGCGATACGCTCTAGCGTCCCTAATTCATAAACGAACTGTTTTTCCCGCAGATCAAATCTGTTTTGATTCGCCTTATGGGCCGCATTAAACGCGAGGAAGTCCGACTGCGACACCCAGACAATATGATCCGGAATGCTCACAGATACACCGAAACAGCCATGAGCCAAATCATTTCGCTCTTTCTCAAGAGATGCCTTTCGAACGATGTAAGCCTGGAGCAATAGCAGGTCGTTCCCATTCAAAACGACCTCGGCAGCGGCGCTCAGGGCGTCAGACTGCGTGCGGCTGTTCCGCAATGAACCGAAGACGGCGGCAACTTGAGGGATATTGGCTCCCATTAGTTCTGCGAGTAGGCGGGTTACCTGAACTTCAACGTCTGCCCAAGAAGTTATGATTCGTCCTACAAGCGCAGCCGCTTTCGGACGGTCCTCAATGTAACCGACCCCCATAGTGACTTTTGCATTAGCGTACGCTTTAATAAGCGGTTTTCTCGGCGAATTTGAGACCGCTTCCCTTTCCGGATATGTCGAAGGAAAGGACTCCTCAGCTTGTACGATTTTCAAGTCACCTGGTGAATAAAGATCATCGCGCATGCATCGTTTGCACGGAACGCTGAGATCACCGTCGCCTGCGATTCTAACTGGCCGCGTGCCCTTGGACGTGTCGTCAAGGACGTATATGAGTTCGTGACAACCTTTGCACTCAAGGGCTAAATACCATTGCCCCTTGACTACTGGGTCTCTTCTGTAAAGCCGGTAGACCATGACTTAATTCCTTGCTGGTTGAAACGGTTTTCTACGGAAATAGAAGGCCTGCGGCGTATGCTGTTAGCGATTTAAATCGTCCGTGGCTAACGATTGTCGACGATTCTGGCGAAGACGTCGACCGACCGTCGATGGCCGAACTGAGCCAGTCCCCGTCGCTGAAGTATCGCAGTATCACGAATTCTCGACGTAGATCCTGCCAGTCTCACGAATTCACGTCATGGTCGCACCAACAGCCGCCGAATTGGCGGTTAGTTTGTTGATTCTTCGCGTACCCCGGTCTCACTATTTTGGCTTTCCTGCACATTGGCGAATGGCGTCGGAACGACTTGCGGCCGGTCTGCACATTCCTTTCACTAGATGACGTGCTGCGACGTACCATACGCATTAGTGCTCCGGTAGCGATGGTGGTGTGCGCGATGAAGGTTATCCAAGTGAAAGACGATTTCCCTGCCGGGTTTCATGACGAGCTCGGCAGGCTCGTTGCTGCGTGGGGCCGCGTCGAATATTTACTCATGCTATGCGGCAAGACGTTGGACGCCGAAGGTTTCACCCTAGGCATGCGCAGCCAGATTCTGAAAGGTAAGCGATTGGACGAATTTTGCAAGCATTATGAGCCGATAGCCCGAGCGAAGCTTCCAGAGCTTCAGGCTGGTCGTTTCCGCGAGCTACTTGCTCAGGCACAGTCTCTCGCCGTGCTCCGTAATGACAACGTTCATGCGGTGTGGACCACGGACGACGGGGGAGAGCCGCTCCGATACCGGCCCAAAAAAAACAAACCAAAGAACCAAGTGGACTGGTGCAAAGATTCTGTGCCCGTGTGCCAACTTCGCGATACGCGTCAGCGGATCGAAGGGTTCCTCTGCCGGCTCGACAACGAACGAAAGAAGTGGGTCATTCCGCCCGCGAACTGAACTGCTTTTGATGGCGGTGAAGAGAAGGCGGCGCAATGCCGCCGTGCGGGACTAGTACACGCCGTAAAACAGCGTTCCTTTGACGTTGGTGTGATAGCCGTTGGTCTGCGGCCCGCTATATGACCATGAAATAGTGTCGCCAGATATCGCGAATGTCGGCAGGCACGTATCGCCGGATATGTGATACCAAACGCCCGCTTGCTGAAAGATCACGAACGGCTCGCCTTGCGACAGGTTTGCATCGAACAGACTGCCCGGATTGCCGTCGAGGTTCCTGAATCCGAGCACGCGCGGCAAGCGTGTCGTGAAATCCACCGTGAGCCGCCCCTGCGCGTCCCAACATTGCATGCCTGCTGGCATATCCCCGCCTTAAATGATTGAACGGGAGGCGGCGTTGCGCCGCCCCTGCGTGCGTTATTGCATGTCGGTCGGCAAGTACGGAACCGGGTTCGGCGCACCGTTCGAAAGCCACCGGTTCGCTTTCATGCCGCGCGGAATGCTGGGCACGCCCGCCGCTTCAATCTTTTTGATGAGCATGTCCCGGTCGGCTTTCCAGTCAGGCAAGATGCGATCGTCGAAACCATCTCCGCGCAACGGGCGAAAGCGATTGCTGTCGAGCGCGGCCCATACTGCATAGTTGCTGGTCGGCCAATCGCGCACGTCTTCAGCTTCGACGCTGAAGTGACTCGCTGCATCTTCGTAAGCCGCTGCCCGTCGCGCCCTTTCGCACACGAAGCGAATCGCCTCATCAATCAGATGGTTCTCGCTCTCCGTCACAGTCTTGAGCAGTCGCGCAACCGCTGCATCAATCTGTTCCGCCTCGGCCACGGCGGCAATGCGGGCTTGTTCTAGCCGCTGTTTGATGAGTGGCAGTGCGGCTTGCGCCGCTTCGTCTTCCGTTCGGGCAACGGCAAGCGCCGCCTCTTTCTTCCTGATCTCGGCGTCGAGCCGAGTCGTGTCGGCAGGTCTCTCTTCAGCGAATGCAGTGCCGGCCTCTTTGCGCCGCTGCGCCTTCAATGCCGCGATATCTTCAACGATTCCCGCCGACTTGCCGATTGCGGCGCGAACACGTTCGAGGTCCGATTGCAGCTTGCGCACTGGCGCTGCCACTTTCACACGGCGTTTGCCGAGTTTCGCAATCTCGGCGTGAGTTTTCTCCGACAAATCTGCTACCGCTTCATTCGCCTTCGTAAGTTCGCTAATGGTTGCCGTCGAGCTACCCATTGTGATTCTCCTTATGTCGGCCTATCGGCCATCGGTTAAAGCGGCATTCACCGCAAAAGTACTTCCATTCAATTTGGAAGTTATTTCCTGATTCACTTCTACCGCTTGCCGCTCACACGCATTGCCGACGCGCGGCATTAGCCAGTAGCGGCTTTAAAACGCTTTGTACGGGCTTGCCGCATGTCGGTTGATAGGGCGGGTCCCATCTGAGGGGTGCAGGCCGCGCGGGAGGGCGGAGAGCCCCGCCGTCGGAAAATTTCTGGCGTCCTTCCTGGCACCATTGGTCAATTTGCCCTTCGAGCGGGCACTGCCCTTAGGGCAATCCGGCATGAACCGGTCTCTCCACCTCAGGCCATGCTCGAACGAACATCGAAAAAACGAGGTCCGGTGCTGTTAATGTAGAAATGACCTTTTTTTCATAACTTTTTTTCTACCTTTTTCTCCTATGTCACTCTTTGAAAAAAGGTCATTTCTACATTAACAGCACCAGTCCCTCGAAATAAGACACTCCGGGACACCGCGAGACACCGCGTCTATAAATCGTCGGAATCGGAATTCGTATAATCTCGCGGCCCGATGCCGAGATGGACAACTCCTTCCTTTCGTCGCGCCTTCGCGAAGCCCATCGCTACCAGCCGATCCGTGAATGCGCCGCGAGCCAGCCGAGCGCCAATCGGCCTATCGAAAAAAGCGTGAAACGCCTCGTGCGCCCGCGTGACTAGATATGACAAGCCGCCACCCGTCGAACAGTCTTCCTCGACCCATATCGCGAGGTTGTCGTTTTCTTCCAGGTAATCAGCCTTCGCCTGCCTGACGATTCCCGGCGTGCGGAGCGCATCCTTTTCCTTCGCCTCCATAGAACGCTGAAGCTTCAGCCAGCCTTCGACAAACCAGCGCAGAATTGCGGAACCCTCTTCGCGCACGAGCCGCGCGTCGAGGCCGTATTCCCGTTCCTGCTCTTCGAACTTCCTGTTAAACGGGATCGGCTCCATACGGCGCTGCCACCCGTCGCTCAGATCGTTCGTTCTCGGTTTGTAGTTGCCGCAGATCAGCATTTTGTGAGTCGGCTTGAATTCGAACTGTTCGCCGTACATCGGGCGTCCGTTGATCGGCGCATTCGAGGTCAACTCCTTCACGCGCGCATCCGCCCACACGTCGTTCGTGCCTACCTCGTTAGCCACCGCCAGCCGGACACCGGGCAGGCGAGCAATCCCCCGCTCGATCTCGTTGCTACTGCCGCCCTTCGTCAGCAGCGCAGATTGAATGGTTATTGCATAGTCGCCCATCAATATCTGCATGACGTTGGCGAGCATCGTTTTCCCGTTCGCGCCACGCCCGAAAAAGAAGAACAGTTTTTCGAGGGCGACGCTGCCCGTCAGCAGGTATCCGCCCGCTCTCTGGAAGTACTCGATCATTTCCTGATCCCCCTCGAAAATCGCATTGAGCGTCTTCAGGAATACCGGCGGGGTCGGGGCATTTGCGTCGTAAGGAACGGCCACCTGTCGCGAGACAAGCATTGCAGGCTTCGCTTCGAGCAAGCCGCCCGTTCTCAGGTCGATGACCCCGTTCGGTGCGCCGAGCAGCATTGCGTTTGAGTCGAAGGCGCTCGGATCGGGCACGCTCATTCCGATTTCGTTGGAGGCAACGTCAAGCATTGCCCTGATCTTCCCCACACTGTTATAAACCGTGCCCGCCTGCCGGAACCTCGCCTTCTTTTCAGGATTGCCGTGATCTTTCATCAACGCCCGGAATGCTGCCGAATAACGCGCAGTCGCGATTTTCTTTCCGGCTCGGAATTCTTCCCCCGCTTCGCAGCGCTCCCATCGAACGGCGCTCCACCGATACCATGTCTTCGACGCGCGGCAGTGGAGAAACTGATTGCGGTACTTTTCCGCGAATGCGATGCCGTTCGAGATGTCGCCCCCGGTATCCGGCCCTTCGCTCTCATCTTCATCGTCCGCTTTAGAAGTAACTTCCAGATCAGGTTGAGTCCATCCGTGCTCCTTCGCCAAATGGACCACAGTGCCAAGCGTTATCGCGCCGTCTGCCTTAAATCCGCGCCATGTGCGCTCCTGATCGTCCCCATCGAACTTGCTCGATTCCTCAGACCAGTCGTCCCACAGTTCTCGCCCCGCATCGCTGCCTTCGAAGTAGTGATGCAGTGCTGTCCCGACCTTGATCCACGTGTCACGCTCGTCGGCAGCGATGACCGCCATCATTCCCTTGACCCGCTCGACCGCTTCAGTCGAGCCGTCCCACCTGCCGCGAATAGCAAGGCCCCAATCATCTGCATCGAGCGGCGCAGGGGCGTTGGCAGACACTTTTCCCTTCCTGCTGCAACACCATGCGGGCAGTTCATCGAGCGCGTATCGGTTCGACACGTCACGGCCCTTCGCCCATTCGTACCGCTTGCCCGTCGTCGGATGAACCGAAGGCGGCAGGATGACGTACTTGTTGCCGCTCTGTAGATCAACCCCTTTGCCGAGCGCCTTCGACAACTTCACGCCTTCTGGCGCAAGGAAGAACAGATGCCGGCCACCGCCGCCGGTCATCGTCTCGACCTCCGACGCTATCGAACCATGCAGCGCTTCCAACTCCGCGAAGGTTTCATTGCCACCGTTGCGCGGATCAACGTCGATAACGGCAAGCCCGGACTTGCCGGCGTGGCATCCGATGTTTGCAGCGGGATACAGCTTCCACCATTCGCAAATCGTCTGCGTATCGCGCGTCGCTTTGTGCTGCCATTGCTCAATGAGGGGAGTTTTCCCCTTCGGATGAACCGGGAAAACAAACAACCCTTCAGCCGCAGCTTCGACGGCGGCGTCTAGCAATGTGCTATCGTGCCCTCGGCTTCTGTTGAGTAATCCGTCTTTGGCCCGTCCTGCGTCCTGCTCGGCGGGCTTTCTTTTTTGATCCGCGCGGCTCATGTCTGTGATCTCCCCGCAACGATTGATTTGATGTAGTGCCTAACGTCGATACTCCGATAGCGGATGCCGCGATGTCCCACTCGAACGAACGGGATAAGTGCCTCGCCGCGCCACCGCATCTTCGCCAGTGTCTTTGGATGGAGCCCTAACATTGCCGCGACTTCCGCTTCTAACAAAAACACCGGATCGGGCAATACGGCGTTACGCTGTTGCGCTTTCTCCGCTGCTGCCGCCGCGCGTCTCTCTCGCGCCCGGATGGCCTGCTTTGAGCTTGATGGCGTCTGACTGACCAGACGATTATCCGAATCGTAAATACGCATATCAGCCGCCTCTCTGCGCCTTGATGACAGCACGGCGGAATGCGCCGAAACCGACTGAGTAGTTAATGAACCCCTCGCGCCTCAGCACTTCGCTGACCGTATGCGCCGCGCGTCCGATGTTGAGATTGCCGCCAAATGAGCGAACGGAACAGGCCGCGAACTCTTCGATCCGCTGGGCTTTTGCTTCGTCCGTAAGTTGTCTCCAAAGTCTAGTAGCCATTGCCGGCCCCTTTGCGTGCCTTAGTGCATGCACGCGCGAACTCGGCGAGGTCTATGTGGTGATTGGTGATGCCGCGCGCCTTCAGCACGGCACTGATCGACGTGCATATGCGCTCAATGTCGAACCCCGCAGGGAAAGTCACGCAGGCGCGCGCTGCGAAGTCTTCCATTAGAAATGCTTTTGCTTCGTCAGTTAGCGTCGCACCGCTCGTATCCATGTCCATTTCGGCCCCCGTTACAGATCAGAGGTGAAATTGCCGCCAATGCGCGTGTCGATCCACGCGTCGATAGCAGCTTCGGACCAACCCACCGCACGAGCGCCGATAGGCACTGCCTTAGGGAAGGTTCCTTCGGTCATCATGCGATAGACGCTGGAGCGGGCGAGGCCTGTTCGGTCGAGGACCGCAGGCAGGCGCAGAATGCGCGGTGCGGAAGGAAAGAAGGCTTGCTTAGACATGTCATGGTCTCCTTTGAGACGTTGTTGAACAGGTCTAAGCATTCTGTCGAGGCCGGGCGACCCGGTCACCGCAATTGCGGTGAGTTATCCGATTTGCGACTTCGCGTATCGTCGCGCTTCTGCGAATTTGGTCTCCAATGTGCGTCTGCTGATGCCATCGCGCTCGCGGAAGTAATCGACGAGTTTCTCGACCAAATCGCTTTGAGTGAGGAAGACCGAGTGACCTTTTCCAGATGGTGTTTTCGTTTCCAGCATCAGTTCCACAAGGGACGCAATGAGGTTCAAGTTCGCATTTCTCTCACGGGTAGTCATTGCGACGGCCACCTTTGAGCCGTAGAGCGGTGCACACACGGCAGGATGGCCTTGTACATACGCGCGGTCGATCCACGGAATTTTCCAATCGTTTTTGTGCGCTATCTCCATCCATTCCTTAGGCGAGCGGGCAGGGGTTTCTCCGCCGCGCTCCAGTTTTTCTCGCACACACCCTTCGTCCGGTCCCTCCCACGTTTCTCGATCCGCCGCGAGCGATTCGTGCAGCAGTCGCGACGCCTCGCTGTGATCGTTGAATACGTTCTCCGGCATTTGCCCGCTAAGAATTCTTGCAGCCTCGTCGAATGTCCACTTTGAGCGGGAGAACAAATAGGCGACTGCAGAGTCCTCAGCCGCACCGAGGGCTTCGATCAACCTGTCAGTCTCGGTCGAATCTCTGTCCCATTCATCAAGATCGTCGATAGTTTTGCGGCGCTCATCATTCATTTCTTTCCCCTCACGCAGTCTTCCGCGCAGGCAGCGTCGCCACATTGGCGGCATCGGCGCGTGTTAATAGGTCGAGTCGCTCGCCGAGTCGCCGCCACGCATCAATCTGATCGTTGAGCCGTACCTGACGTTGATAGACGCGCTTTACCTTGTGCTCTTCGGTCTGATTTAGACATTTGATAATCACGTCGCTATCGACGCCTAGCTCGCCCATTAATGTGCCGGCAGTGCGGCGCAAATCATGCGGCGTCCACTTGCCGCCCGTCAGTTCCAGCGCGTGCGCATGCGCCGTCCGGTTTGTGTGCGCCTGGCGTTTGTAATGGGCGAGTTGCCGATCCTCGATTTGCTTTGTCATGCTCTTGGAACAGACGGAACCCTTGCCGCGCCGAGCCGGCATGACCCATACCTCGTCGTCAGACAGCGCGAGCAACGCTTCGACGTGCCGCCTCGCAAAGTCAGACAGATAAATCACATGCTCGCGTTGATTCTTCGCATGCTCTTTGGGGATAGTCCACGTACCGGCGTCGAGATCAAAGTCGGTACGGCGGGCGCGTGTCGCTTCGCCGATCCGTGCGCCGGTTGACAGCATCAACCAGACAGCATGCACGGTTGATTTGAGCAGGTTTGCCGCAGCAAGAGCAGAGGGGAGAGCGCGAATCTCCGCCTCGCTGAATACACGGTCGCGCTCGGTGTCCTTGCCTCCGACATCACGCTTCGCAATGCGGTGCGTCGGATCGTTCGTGACGATATCGCGGACAAGGGCAAAGCCGAACATTTGCCGCAATTCGGACAGAAGCCGGTTCGCCAGACGGTTTGCGCCGCGCTCCTTCACGCCGTCGAGCACTGCCATTACATCGGCGCGGGTGATGCTGTCGGCATGCCTTGCGCCGAGCGCGGACAACACGTCTTTCTCGAACCCGCGTTTCGTTTCAGCGCCCTTATCTTTCCGGTTCGCCAGTTCGAGCTTCATCCACCGATCAAATAGTTGCTGCACCGTCAGTCGCGCGAGCTTCTCTTCCAGTTCGGCAGTGCGCGTCGCCTCATTGACTTGCCGCTCGATCCGATCTGTGCGGCGCTGTTCGTTCGGGTCGATCCCTTGTGCCACCAGATCGCGTGCCGCGTCGCGCGCTGCCCGGATCGTAGGAAGTCCGGTAGCGGGCCATGTGCCGCATGCCGTATCACGGGTTTTGCCCTCCCACCTGTAGCGATACCAAAAGGTTACGGAAACGCTGTCGCGCGCGCCACGCACCTTTCCCCATAGTCCGCCGTCATCTCGAACCGTCGTGCCAACGTGGCCCGGTTTGAGCGCCTTTAATTCATTAACTGTGAGTTTCGCCAATTTTGACCCCAACGTTGACCCCAACATAAACTCTGGCAGATAGGGAACGGGCCGGAACTTCACGGGACGCTGTATTTGCTGAGAGCCTTGCTGCGCATGGATTTTGCGCTACTTCGTGGGATTGTAGCGAACGTAGGGGAATGAAGAAATAACTTTATGGGGTGCAGGTGGTAGAGGTTCAAATCCTCTCGCCCCGACCAAGATCAAAGCCGCACGCCGTAAGGCGCTGCGGCTTTTTCTTTGGTGCCTGAAATTTGGGCAAAGCAGAAGGAATATTAGAAATTTCTAATATTCAGGCCGCGTCACCCTGCGGAAGGTGCAGTACAACGGTCGACACCGGCACCTCCCGCGACTTGATATACCCCTGAGTCGTCGAGCGGTCGGTGTGCGCGCCGGCCACCTGCAGCGCGTCCAGATCATAGCCCGCCCGTTTGGCATCCGTCATTGCCTTTGCCCGGATATCCTTGATCGTATAGGGCTTGTCTGCGAGGCCGGCCCGTGCCATTGCCCCTTCCCAGGCGTCACGGCATGCCTGATCTGTCTTGGGGTTGCCACGCCTGTCCCGGATCACATACTTCTGGCCAAATGCAGGTGCGAGAAGCTTCGCACGACCAAGCACGGCATTGATGTCGGGCGTCAATGGCCAGTCGACCGCCTCGCCGCTCGCGAGTCTTTCGTCTTCGACGGAAGAAAGTGGATCACGCCGGCCTCATTGTCGATCTGCCCCCAGGTCAGCGTGCGAATGTCCGTGGAACGCTGGCAGGTCAGATAGCACAGGTCGATCATGCATTGCATCATCGGGCCGGTGGGCACGCTGCCGGCTACCTTGCGCTCCTGGGGTGTACCTTCGTACAGCGTGAAGCAATACTTGACTATCCACTCGCGGATGGCCATGAAGTGGTCGTCACGAATATAGACGTTGCGCTTTTTCGGTTTTTTGACCTTGACCTCACGCGTTGGGTTGATGGTGGCAAATTTCTTTCGCACCGCCCAACTGAAAAAAGTAGAGAGCCACGCCTTCATTGCCCGTTGGGTTGGCAATTTGTCGGGCCAGTTGTTGAGCAGGAAATCCTCAACAGCCGCAGCGTCGATACGTTCAATGTTCCAGTCGCGAAAATAACTGCGTACACCCTCACCGCGGCGTTTCCACTCCTCTCGGTACGATGCAGCGTAGGTCGACGCCTTCTGGTCCATGTACGTGGAGATGATTGCGGGAAGGTTCCCGCGTCCCTCAAACACCGGTTGGAACCGACGCTTCTCTTCAGCTAGGCGCAGCCGCGGTACTCGAACTCCATGTTTACCTCCTATACTCAGCTAATCGAGACTCGAACAGACAAAGCATGAATTCATCCGAAACGGTGTTGCACTTCAGATTTGAGGCCGCCGGCTGTATTCGTTAAACCTCCAAGGTTGAATTGCCGGCGTCGGGGCCGGAGAGCAGGCAACACGTCGTTTTCGGGCCGCAATACTGTTATAGACCTGCGCCAGTGCTTCAGCACATTGATAATCAAAAGATAAGATGCCCTTTTAGGCAGAAGGGGCCGAAGCGCTCATGAGGTCCAACTGGAACACAGCCCCTCGGGGAAGTTGCGGCAAGCAACGCATCTCCGACGAGACATTCGTGTGCGCAATAGAGGGCTCGTTTTAGCCCGAAGGCGATGAGTAACTGATCGTCGGCGAACGTCTGCTATCGAGAAAACTGGCAGTCGCTTGTGGGTCGAACTCGACCCTTGGTTTTCGTCGCGGCCGTATCTCTGATAAGGCTTCGCTATAATCAATCGCTTCCCGGCGTCGCAATGTCGAAAGAATGTCTTCCAAGCGAAACAGATCCCCCGGCCGAGCCCGCAGGCCGCTGACGAAAGCACTTCTATTGCCGATGGATCGCGCCTCCGCCAGTGAACGGTCGCTGTCCTGTCATCTTGCGCTGGTCGCATGCCGCGACGGACATGGCAACAGCCATCTGGTCAATGAACTTATGCGCGCGGTGTATCTGAGCTGGTATCTGCAGCGCGCTGTTATGGCAACCAACCGGTGGAGCAGTTCAAGATCGCCGAATACGCGGTCGAGAACACCCTGGCGCACGCTCATGAGACGGGAGAGTGGCGGCTCGCGTCTGAGGTAATCAGCGACTTTGAAGCGCTGCTGACGCTGTATGACGCCCAGCTCGCAAGGGCTCCTCTTCACGAAGTATTCGAAGCGGAACGGCAGCTGAGAGGGTTTTTGATGGGAACGGACAATTCCCCGATCCCGTAATCGACGTATTGGCAAGCCTTGGCAGATTACCATTCGGCCGAGCCCCTGCCGACGTCATGGCATAGTTGATTGGGCTGTCAATATAGTTCGTGTTCCTGTATATGTTACACAATTAAGATGATCAATTTTTCACACACATCGACATCGACACGACGGGAGCGGCCTTGCACGACACTGCCATATCTGTGCGGTTGGGACCGAGGCTGCGACAGGCGGCAAGGGTGAAAGCCCAAAGAGGCGGGTCGTAGTCGAGCGCGACGGCAGGGTTGGGGACCACGCTGCGCCGCCCGCAGACTTAGCGAACGGCAGTTTCTCGGCGATACTGTTGAAAAAGTCGCCGCGTGGTTTTCTCAGTTCTCCTGCGCGAAAATCGACCTCTCAGATCGGCCTACAAACCGCTCGCGCGTTCCCGCTAAGGGTAAGAAGACCCCTGAAAACCTCGCGACAGAGACGGTCAGCGACTTTTTCAACAGTATCCGGCCATTCCCGACATTCAGGTATCGCATCTGTCAGGCAGCTACGAGTCGCTTTGCCGACATTCGCACTTCGGCGGCGGCGAGCGTCTGCTGCCACTCCAACCGAATGCGTACTTGCGACCCGTTGCGGCCCTTGATACTTCCCGAAAGCCGACCGTCCAAGTACCGCTGCTCGCCGACTTCGCCAACAATCGTCGATAAATCCTCAGTGCGACCGTGACGTGCCGGGTCGAGAGTCCCGTCGGGGAAGACCAGAACGAAGTCTCGCTACTGCTTTTCCCCGGCTCAGTTCACAAGGACGCGTTGGTGCTGTTCGAACTTGCGGCGCTCCTGATTCCTTGCAGTCTGGCCAAAAGTATTCGCGCTCGCCAAATGAAGAGGGCAAGATAAATAACCTCTGCTGCCGCAGTGATCGCATAGGTTTTCTGAATGCTCCGACCAAACTTTGGCGCTGTGTTCAGGATGGCATGGCCAATGAATGCGCTCGCGAACAGCATTAGTAACAACAGGGCTATCTTAAGTTTGGTTATATATCTCATTGAATGTCAGTTTTTTATTTTCGACTACATGAATATCGACCGCAGATTTGAAAAATTGAGCCGCGTTTCGACATGAAACTACAGACGAGCTTTTAGACTGCCAAACGTAGATTGCAAGCAAGTCAAGCGTCTGCGGCCGAAATGGCACGAACTCCTTATGTGTCAATGGAGCACGTCATGCGCCACGAACCTTTAACCTCGCGGGCGAGCTTCAGAAACAACGTATCCGAACGGCGATCGCTTCCCCCGGATAACTAGCAATGTCCCGGAGGACGATTTCATCCATTCAGCTTCGGAGACGCAAATACTTGTCAGGTTCCCATTTAAAGGGAAAACAGTGAGGGAATAGCGGCAAGTATGACGTTGATGCTGTCCTGAACTTTTTCCATACACCATAACCTCAGCAGTCTCAGGTGTACCCAAGACTTCCGTGATTGCCGTTGGGAAAGTCCACATTGGGACGACGGCAAACAGAGCCGATACGGCAATGAGGGATCCAACTCCTCTACCTTTGTGCGCCCATTGCTCTCTGAAAGCAGGCAGAACGCTGAGCGTTAATTGTGAAAGCGCAGAGTAGTATGCTAGCCCTAGCAGATAGGCGGCGGATAAGGCCGTCTTCGAAGCGGGTAGGAGTATCAGATCGAATCCGTCCTTAATGGCAAGCAGCCAAGGGATCAAAAAACAGAACACGAGGATCCAAGCGCGTCTTTTCTGCTTGCGCTTGCCGATTTTTTTGTCAGAAATATTGAGTCCCATACGGCGTGTTAACGGCGTATGAACCGAAATCTCAAGTGCGAAAATCCGAGGGCGTTCACCCGGTCGTCGAACGCCGCGAGGGCGCTGTGCGTGATTGTCGACAGTTCTGGTCGGCCGGCCAGATGTCTGTTGATGGCCGTCGTGTGCCACTGGAACTGCGCTCTCTCGCATTCTGGCGCACGCGTCACAGGACGTGGACGTTGGGTTAGTGCTGGAGGGGTGGGCCCTATAGCACGGCGCGATGGCTGCGCGGCTCTCCAATCGGGAACGGCATTATGACGGAGTTACCCCTTGACGCATTCCGGTTAGCCCCCTCGACTGTAGGGTCCGGAGCGGAGGTGACCCTTCTCCGCACCGACGGCAGCGGCCGCGAGGCCGCCCACCTCCGTAAGGCCCGATTTACCCTTTTTCCATCCAGTACTCGCCCTCGCATTTACTCTCATTTAGGTTCTGTGAGACGTCCGTGTTGGTCACGAAGTGAAGGATGCCGCAAATGCCTCGCATCTTCCCCGTGCCGCCGGTGAGCACTGTGCTTCCCATGACGGTGCGGACGTCGGGGGACTGGCCCGTTGCAGACTGTGAGATGCCGTCAAACTTGCCGAAAATCTTGTCGCCGTCTTCCAGGTTGTAAAACCCATAGCCGATGACGGTGCCGTTGCCGTCGACGGTGTCCACGGTGCCGCGCAGCCATTGCTCCGTGACGCTTACGCCAGCAAACATCAGCGCGCCCTTGGGAAAGGTGCGATGCAGTTCATACAGCGCGAGCGAATGCCCCGGTATGTCTTCAACGTCCAGGAGGTGAAGCAGCGTGTACTTCGAATTTTCGCCTGACACCTCGTAGGATATTTTTTCCCGCCCTTGAGCGGAACTTGACTGGTTCATAGTCAGCCTCCATTGCGTAGTCCGTTCACCTTGCCGATGACTTTGCCACTAATTTCCGTAGCGGGCACCCGCAAAGTACTTTCAGTATCGGACGCGCCGTGGCACCCGCAAGGGGATTTGCACATCCGTCCGGCGTATTGTCGAAACCTGGTGCAACTACGCGGGAAAATAGAACAAAAACGGAATAACGAGGGCCTCGTTGAGGAATTGGCCAGAATCAAGAGATTCAAAATATCACACGATTTCGGTGGACGCAGTTATCGCAACAGGAACGCTCTGCCTTAACACCGTTCAGAGACCGTAGACGACCCATGGCAGTCACTCGGGGGATTGGTCCGAGTGACCGGACATCTACAGATTTCCGACAGCGCGTGGTGCACGGCATTTGATCGCGCCGGCTGCCGGTGGGGAATGGAGACTGAAAAAAGAGAGCAGTTAGCAGTTGCTAACCGGATACGCCTTAATACATCTGCCCGGGGCGAGAAAATTTGATTTCCGCTCACGCCCGTTCGACAAAGCTCTGATTGTCGAACCGCACGCACGCAGGTTGTGGGACAGCCGGCAGCCCTGCCCAGTCAATCGGTGCCGATGCTGTGCTGCCGATGGGCGGCGATGTACGATCATGGCGCGACGTTACTAACCGAGGGCACATGGACCTGTTCAGCGCCGCCCAAGACGGCATTCAATCGCTGTATCACTACCAATCGTTCAACGACCGGACCGCCGAGCAGCTTGAGCGGACGCTGCGGGAGCGAGCCATTCGCATGTCCAAGCCATCGGACTTCAATGATCCGTGGGACTGCAAGCCGTGGTTCGACCTTAGCCTTTTGGACGACCCGCATGAGCGCGAGCAGCACCTGCAATGGCTGGCACAAACGGCGCCCATACCACCGGATGAAGTGGACGCGCTTCGGGCCAACCCGCAACAGCTAGCAGCGTACGTGGACCTGATCCACACGGGTCACGTACAGGCCATTGCCGACATATACCGAGTGTACTGCCTGCTGCCCGAGGCCGATCACCCACTGATGTGGGCGCACTACGGGGACAGTCACAAGGGCATCGCGCTGGAATTCGATGCGCGGCACCAGCAGATTCAATGGGCGTATCGAGTCCACTACCGCGAGACGTATCCGCCGTACCGGCTGTACGAAGAAGCTGACAACGCTAACCTCGTGCCAATCTTCACGAAGTCCGAAGTTTGGGCGTACGAACGCGAGTACAGGATGGTTGCGGAGGAAAGGCAAAGGCCTCGCCCCATCATGTTGGAGACTCGCGATTCAATGCTACAGCTAGCGCAGGGCGCGCTAGTTGGCGTGGTGGACAGCGTCAAGCAGGAAGTCCGGTTTACCGACAAACATCTTGGCCGGTCGGTCGAGATGTTTGTCGCTGTCAATTGGACATGGTTGTCGCTCCGTTCGGATTGTCAGCGGGTAATTGACGGCGCCGCTCCTTCTGTTTGTCGCTGGCTTTGCGGCGTCGATAGCTTTCAACATTCAGTTCGAAGATCGTCGAGTGATGCACAAGCCGGTCAATGGCCGCCACTGTCATGCCGGGGTCCGGGAAGACGTCATTCCAGCCTGAGAACGGCTGGTTGGCTGTTATCAGAAGACTTTTCCGCTCATACCTCTCGGCGATCAGCTCGAACAGCACGCTGGTTTCGGCCTGGTCTTTCCTCACATACGACAGATCATCGAGGATGATCAGGTCGAAGCGGTCAAGCTTCGCGAGCGCCGAAGGCAGTTGCAGACTCTGGCGCGCGACCTGGAGCTTCTGCACGATTTCGCCGGTGCGCGTGAACAAGACGCGATAGCCGGCGTCGATTAACGCATGGCCGATGGCGGACCCCAAGTGACTTTTTCCGCCGCCGGGTGGACCAAACAGGAGGATCGTGGCGCCTTTCTCAAGCCACGAATCGCCGGTGGCCAGCGCCATCACATGCGCCTTCGAGACCATCGGCACAACGCCGAAGTCGAAGGTGGCGAGCGTCTTGGTCGGATCCAGATGTGACTCGGTTCGATGACGCTCGATTCTCCGTTTGGCCCGCTCGGCGAGTTCATGTTCGAGCAATGCGCCGAGTAAGCGCGACGCCTGCCAGCTTTCCTTGTCCGAGCGTTCAGCGAAGTCCGGCCACAACCGGCTGATCGTGGGCAGCCGCAATTCGTTGAGCATCAGCGCGATACGGCCAGCATCGTAGGCGGCGTTCATGCGAGCAGCTCCTCATCGAGCAACGTGTCATAAAGCGCGGCAGACGGCATCTCGACGACAACCATCGGACACTCGGCCTGGCGCGGCGCCAACTCATCGAACAGCGCCCTCAGATCGGGTAGTTCACCGAGTTCGAGCAATGCATCGAGCCTCTCGGCGAGTTGCGCCTCGACGCCGTGGTTTCCTGCCAGCTCAAGCAGGCCGACCATGGTCTTGCATGCGCTGCGCGGCGTCAGCGCCTGCTCCAGTCGCTCCCAGGTCCGACGGTAGGCTTCACGCGGAAACAGATCGTCACGGAACGCGAGGCCCCGGAAGGCCTGCGGCTTGCGTTTGAGCGAATCGATGAAGTGCCGGTAGTCGATGCCGCGACCGCGCCGTTTGCTCGTGTGTGTGGCTCTCGCCGTGCTGTGCACGAGCGCGCCGGACAGATAGCAATCGAGCCGGTCACTGTAGAGGCGTACCTTCAGGCGATGACCGATCAGCCGCGACGGAGCGCTGTACAGGACGCAACGCACGGTGAACGTGCCGCAGCGTGTCACGCGCGCCTCTTCTTCGTCGAAGTCGGTGGTACGGTGCTCAGGTAGATCCAGCAGGTGTTCGCGCTCGATCTGGAACGCTGCAGCATTACGCCGGTTGCGGCGCATCACCACCCCGCGCACGAACTCGTCGTACGCGCCCCGGTCCGCGAAGTCGCGGTGACCTCGCAGCTCCAGGGCCTGATCGATCTGATCCTTCAGATAGCGATGCGAGGATTCGACACTGCCATTCTCATGACCCATGCCACGATTGTTGCGCGTGCCTTGCATCCCGTAGTGCTCGAGTAGCGCCGCATAGCGAGCTGTGAAGTCTTCCTCTTCCTGCAGGTTCCTGAAGGCCGCCGACAGACTGTCGGAGCGGTGTTCGCGCGGGCACCCGCCGGCCTGCCACAGCGCGTTCTGCAATCCCGTCGCGAGCGCCTGGAAGCTCTCTCCGCCATCGACCACACTGGCGTATTCCCAGCGCGAGAACGCCAGCACAAAGTGATACAGCAGGTGGTTAAACGGAACGCCGCCAATCGTCACGCACAGCTTGTCCATGTGGGTGAAGTCCGACAGGCCTCGCGCGCCTGGCTGATACGTTTGAGGGAAGAACACTTCCCGGTTCGGCCCTTCGAGCGCGCGCCACTGGCTGACATGCCGCTCAAACGTGCGACGCATGCTGTCGGGAAAGCGCTCGGGATGGTCTTCCTGCAATTTGCGCAGCAGCGTGATCGCCTTCAGCTTTGGGGCACTGTGCAGCAATGGGACGACTTCGGCTTCCCATACGTCGGCAAATGGATCAGGACGCGAGCGCCAGTAGCGCCGGGGCTGCTGCGACGGAAGCCCGGCTTCACGTTCGACGCGGCGCGCCGTGCGCTCGCTCATGCCCGACTTCGCTGCGGCGACCTTCTGTGGATGAAGTTTGCGCTGGTTCATGTAGAGGCGGACCTGTTGGTCGGTGATGCGGGTTCCAGACATGGGCTGACCGCCTCTTTTTAGATTCAGTCAGCCATCCTAGACCTCGCCGACCCGGCGCCGCCGGCAGCTCGTCGTCTGCGGCGGCTACGCCGCCTCCGACTCCTCACTACCGGCCAAGATGAATGTCGCTACACCGGACGCAATCATTGTCGCCCTCCAGCGTGGTTCTCGGATGCCAGTGCGACGAACCCCGTACGCTTGATCTGATAGCCCATTTGGCCCGGACCTGAGAGTGCGCCGAGCGAAGCGCATGACGAACAAGTATGCACTGACGCTGGAGACGATCCGATAGCGCAATGAAATACTAACTATGAAAAACTTTCGGGAAATGATTGCTGGATATTTGGACGACAATCCGGAGGAAAGGAAGGCGCTTGCGGGTGCCAACATCGACCGATGGCTTGTCGAAAACGCCGACGAGATGGTCGACAAGTTTTCGAGTGAGCTTGCTCAGAATTTAGATAGCAAACAACGCGAGTCTGTTGAAGACATTCATTCCGAGCTAGCTGGATTTAATAAGAGGTTATTTGAGACTTGGCGTGCTCCGCTAACTCGGTTGGACTCCCTGATCGCAATGTGCATGGAGATCGGAAGCGAGATCAACGCCGAATATAGAACTTCAGGGAAATACCCACGTTCGTCGCGACGAAATATTACGATCCGGCTCCATACTCGCGCCGTCCAGATCGCGAACGAGGTTTCTTGCTTGCTAAAAGGCGGGTATGCAGATGGAGCAATGGCGCGCTGGAGATCGCTTCATGAAACGACCGTGATTCTGGCGTTTCTAAGTAGGCGTGACGACGCACTTTCCTCGCGCTTTGTGGACTTTCAGGCAATCATCCGTTTAAAGGCTGCCACCGAATACAACGAACACCAAGCCGTGCTTGGTTTTGAGCGGTTTGAACAGGCAAAGCTTGCACAATTTCAGAGCGAACGCGACTCGATGCTCACCAAGTACGGTCAGCAGTTCGCAAGCGAGTACGGATGGGCGGCCGACGTGCTCAAGCAGAAGAGAGTAACGTTCAAAGACATCGAAAAGTTTGTCGATCTGAGTTATCTCCGACCTCAGTATGGCTTTGCCAGCAAGAACGTCCATTCGGGTGTCGACAGCATCGGGTTCAAGCTCGCATTGTCGATGTCTAGTCAAGAAACCTTACTGGCTGGACCGTCCAATGAGGGACTTATAGAGCCGATGCAATGCACAAGTTACTCTCTGATTATCGCTACTGGCGAGCTTATAGACACGGCTCCGAATGATGAGCGATCGATTATGGAGGGGGTGCTGTGGCGTTGGCACGATAAGCTCAAGGCAGAGCTGATTGATGCAGAGGCTGCTCTTCGCGAGCGCGGGGGCGGCGTCGACGATCGCGGCTAAAGCGTGGCGAGCCACTTTGCTCCGCACGTGAAACCGTGCCAGTACATTGGCCTTTCGCACGCGATTTCAGCGTCGGTATTTCGGAGGATACTGTTGAAAAAGTCGCCGCGTGGTTTTCTCAGTTCTCCTGCGCGAAAATCGACCTCTCAGATCGGCCTACAAGCCGCTCGCGCGTTCCCGCTAAGGGTAAGAAGACCCCTGAAAACCTCGCGACAGAGACGGTCGGCGACTTTTTCAACAGTATCCGGAGATGACCGGACGCTCGCACGCGGCATCGAAAGGCCGTCTCTGGCCGCGTGCTGCCCGATGCGTTTTGGCTCAAGTTGCTGCGCAAGAGTCCAAGCCGCCCGGCAATGCGGGCCGGAATGCGTACCATCGACCTTGGGTCCGTGCACGCCGTTTGCGAGTGATCGACACTCCGGATGCCCAGTTTATCTTCAGTCAGCGGTCACGGAAAATCTCAGCTTTTCGCCTTCCGCTCATATCGGGGCGCCCTCCAGAAACTGGATTTTTTCACTCGATAGGCGCCGGGAACGGCAGTTCCAAATGTCGCTGATTGTCCGGCACCGCCGGTCGCAGCGGCGAACGACACATCATCTCCCGGCTGAGGGCACGAGCCCGCGATCCACCGCTAGGCCCAGTGCCAGGCATGATCTGAGGAAAAGGCGCTATTGCGAACCGGGCGCGTTGGATGATTTGTCCGTCGGCATCTGCGGTAGCGGAACTGCCGCTGCGTCGGTCGTGCCGCTGCCCGTTGCTCCCGTTTGCCCGCGACGGCTTCGATGCGAACCGCGTACCGCTCCCTACCCAGCTCCGGCTATTCGCCGCGCGTGATACCCGTCGCGCGGTGCGCCGCTTGCCCGGTTCAATGCGATCGGCCGTGGCCGCCACCACTCCAGTAATGGCCGCCGCCCCAGCCGCCACCGCCATAATTGGCGTGACTGGCGCCCGAAGCGCTGCTGCCGTAGCCGCCACCTCCCCAGCTGGTGTGACTGCCGCTCCATCCACCCTGCCCATTTCCCGAGTAGGCGCGGCTGTAGTAGCCGTGTCCATAGTACCCATGGCCCGAGTAGCCGTGGGCGGCCCAGTAGGTGTGATGGCCATAGTGGTAGTGGCTGTAGCCGCCGCAACACCCGCCCCAGAAGGCGAACGACACGGACGGCCACCAGTAGTAGCCCGGCCAGTATCCGTAGTAGGGGTATGGATACGCGTAAGGGTAGGCCGGTGGATAGGCGATTGGATAGTACGCCGGCGCGCCATAAGCGGGCGCGGGGGCGAAATCGTACGTGGACGGCGGCCCGCCGGGCGACGTGCCGTCAGGCAAGTTGAATTCCTCTGGCGCCTGAGCCTGCTGCGACGGGTCCCCGGGCGCGACGGGCACGCCATGCTGCATGGCCGCCGTCGGCACGGCGGGATAGCCATTCGGATCGGCAGTGGAATAGATAGCGGGATAGCCCGGGTAATACCCGTAGCCTGGATAGTAACCGTACGGTACGTAGTAACAGCCAGACAGCGCGCCGGACAACGCAAGCACTGCAATGGCGCTGCTCGCGCGCAACGTTGCATCGAGCGGGTTCATGACATGATCCCTCGTCATTCGCGCGGCGAAATCCGCCTCACACTTTCCATTGAGCTTATGTCAGGATTCCATGTTGTACGTTATAAACTGGTAACAGCGTATCTCAGGTAGTGACCACCCGGGCGCGACAGGCATCCTCATCGTTCACCTGTCGGTTATGGAACGAAAACGCCGACCTGATAATGCGGGTTGGCTCGGTTACGCCGGTCTTTCGTGGAGCTGACAGCGCTTTCTCGCAGGGCCCGAATTCCCCCATAGACAATTCTCGATGTCGTGGACGACGCAGTTCGATGTTCGCATGTGCCTCTGCGAAGACAGCATGTGTTTCGTCGTCGAAAGCCGATTGCTACGATCTAGGCCCCGGTCGAACTTCCGTAGTCGACCCGTTGCGGACGGTCGTGCTTCTTCACAGCGGCCGTTCATTCAAGAACGACGAAGTCAGGGAAGATTTCTCATCGGACGCGTGCTTCGATTAATGACACCCTGACAACTTCAACCATTTGCCTCAAAAGAACGCTCGTCGTTTCTCCAGGAGTAGCCCAGATACACGGCTGAATGTGCCGATATATCTTCATTTTGTGCCATAGGCCTTTATCGAACCTTTAACGGCTATGCTTCGGTGCAACATGCAGTTGTTTTGCATTCTCGATCGCGAAACGCGTACGGTGCGCGGCCGCCGGATAGCATGACTGTCCGCGGCGCTTCAAAGATGGCCAGGTCCTTCTTTCGGGCCGCTTCTCGAAGCAATAGATGTTCCACGAAAGCCACGCCGCACCGGGCAGATGAGTCCCGGAGATATGAAATCAGATCATCTGTCGAACGTACCTGATGGCCCAATAATGTCAGGTCATTGTTGTGAGACGCACTATGCCCCGTTCACCCGACGCGGTTGTTCGATGGTTGAAGGACCATGGAAAACAGCTGCTTCCCGATGCGATTTTCCTCAGCCTGCTGCATCGGAAGCAAATTGGCCGCTTCCCGAAACTATTCCGCCCGACAACATTCAACGAGAAGATCTTGCAACGCAGCTTGCGGCCGGATCCGCGATACGGCGCGCTGGCCGACAAGCTTGCCGTGCGGGACTATGTCAGGGCCAAGGTGGGCGAGAAACATCTGGTCCCTCTTATTTCGGCACCCACCGTCTTCACGCGAGAGGTCTTCGATACGCTGCCCAACTCCTTTGTCATGAAGGCGAATCACGGAAGTAGTTTTGTCGAAGTCGTTCGGGATAAATCGCAACGAACTTTTGAGAATTTGCAGCTTCTTGCCAGTCAGTGGATGTCTACCGACTTCTATAAAAACGCGCGGGAACGCCATTACCGTCAAATCCAGCCGCGCATTTTCTTCGAGGATCTTCTTCTCGACGAACGTGGCCAGATCCCTGCCGATTACAAGGTGCACTGCTTCGGGGGCAGGCCCGGGCGACCGATGATGTTTATCGTTGTGATCTCGGACCGCTTCGGTAACAACACACGTGGCGACGTGTACGATGCCCAATGGAATCATCTTGACGTTGGGATCGGCCCCTACGCTCGCAGTGCGACGCCACCTCCGCCTCCGGAGAATCTCGAATTGATACTTGAAACGGCGGCTGTCCTTTCCGAAGACTTCAATTATGTTCGCGTCGACCTGTACGCCCCCAACAACAATGTGTACTTTGGCGAGCTAACCTTTACACCAGGTGCTGGTGTGGTTCCGATGAGACCTGACCGGGTCGATTTTGAATGGGGGCGACTTTTAACATGAGAAGCGGAACCCGCAAGACATCGGAATGCGCTAATCCAACAGAACTACCCACGACAGTCGCCGTTGAGCGGGAGTGCCCGAGCGTATTATTACGATGCAAGGAATATTCCAGAGACAGGCTCTCTCAGCCACTGTGCTCACTTCAAGCGATCTGCGAAACTGGATGGGAGGATACGCGGTCGCTGCAAGCATACGACGCCGAATTCGCTCATGCGCAAGGATCATGACCATGCGCGTGTTCGGGTGAGGCACAACAGTTCGACTCATGACGGACGTCGATATGCCGTAAACGCCCGCTCTTGCCCGCCACGTTAAACGGTCAATACGAAGGCGCTATGCATATGCAACACCGACGCATGCAACACGACTTGGCAACCTGTTGCTGCGCAAAGATGCAAGACCACAAACCGCTCACGCCGCATAGTGTAGTGGTCTAATTTCCTCGGACAGGTCGATAGGGGGACAATCCGGAATCGACGAGGAAAAAGAGCAGGATGACAAGAAGGCGCCGACAATTTGACACCAGCTTCAAGCTGGAAGTGGTACGGATGGTACGGGACCAGGGGTTATCGGTCAGCGAAGTCTGCCGGTCGATGGACCTTGTTGAGACAGCCGTGCGGCGCTGGGTGGCCCAGTACGACGCAGAGCGTGCGGGCGGCCCCGGCGAGGGCAAGCCGTTGACGGCGGAACAGCAGCGCATCCGGCAACTTGAAGCGGAGAACCGGCAATTGCGCGAGGACAATGCGCTGCTAAAAAAAGCGTCGGCCTTCTTTGCCCGGGAACTGAAGTGAGTTACCGCGTGGTAACTCACTTGCAACAGGAGGCCGTATCGGTCAGTCACGCCTGCCGGGTGTTGGAGGTGAGTCGCTCTGGCTACTATGCGCACCAGCGCGCTAAGCCGAGTGCAAAGAGTCTGCAGGAGCGGACCCACGTCAAGGCAGCATTCGTCGCCAGTGGCGCGAGCTATGGCAGCCGCCGTGTGATGCATGCGCTGCGGGAGCATGGGCTGCATATTGGTCGCTACCGGGTGCGGACGCTGATGCGCGAAGCGGGCCTGCGCACGAGCTGGAAGCGCAAGTTCGTCTCGACGACCGACAGCAGGCATACGCTACCTGTCGCGGAGAACGTGCTCGACCGGAAATTTGAGGTCGCCGAGCCCAACCGCGCGTGGGTTTCGGACATCACGTATATCCGCACGGCGCAAGGCTGGCTGTATCTGGCGGTCGTACTGGACCTGTACTCACGCAAGGTGGTCGGCTGGTCCATGGCGCCGACCATGCCGGCCGCACTGGTCATTTCGGCACTGACCATGGCGCTGCAGCAGCGTCGGCCAGCGTCAGGCCTGCTCCTGCATTCGGACCGGGGCAGCCAGTACGCGAGCGATGAATACCAGGCCTTGCTCAAGCAGCATCACGTGGTTTGCAGTATGAGCCGCAAAGGAAATTGCTGGGACAATTCGGTAATGGAGCGGTTCTTCCTGAACCTGAAAATGGAGCGCGTGTGGCAGCGTCAGTACGCCAACCACGATGAAGCACGGCGCGACATCAACCAGTACATCGTCGGTTTTTACAACGCAGTACGCTTGCATTCGACTTTGGGCTATCTGTCGCCCGTTGCCTACGAGGCAAAACCGACAGTAAAAGAACCTATCAGCCTGTCCGAAATAACTTGACCACTACATAGTGGACGTGCATTTTGGGGAAACGCAAGTAATCCGTTGCGACAGCAGAAATGCCGATGGTTTGCATCGCGACCACCTCCGGTCTTGCGAAATGAACTCCGACATGCTATTCGAGGTCGCTAAATATGGGGGCCGTCGACTCGCTGGATCGAGCGCGGTGTCAACGATTCACAGCAACGTGTCGAACGTCCGGAGTTGGCCGGGTCTTGCCTGTTGGGGACCCGCAGGACACCATCCGTCCGGGGCAGTCCCAATTCGCAAAATCACACCCTCGGCTACGAGACAATCGTCTCGGCGGAGTGGTGAGCTCGCGTCGACAGCACCCCGTTTGTAAGGTCGTTGTGCAACACTTTGATGTCACCCTATCGTCGACGCAGGTGAAAGCGATGGATCAGCCACGCACGGTCATTACCGCCCCCATTCATTGCGCCGACTCGGCGGTGTGGTTTTCCGCCTTTGGGTTCGGCTGGGGGTACCGCGCCTTCGCGCTGCCATTTGAAGTCGTTTGCGAAGAGCTTGGTGCTCGCAATGAGACTGCACACCAGGTGCGACTCGCGTTCGAGCTGAACAAACGCCGAATTCTAAGGGCCGTCCAGCAATATGGAGCAGCTTCTGCAACTGGCGAGCGCATAACACTGTCGGTGGCAGATCTTCAGCGCGAGACGCCCGAACTCGACTACTTCGGAGCATAAGGGCGGATGCGCTTGACCGGCCCCTGCCTGACGGCGATCGGCCGCACGCGCCCCCTTAGAGCCACTCAATCCACGTTGACGAATGTCCCCTTGCTGCTCTGCTGGAGCCCATCGTAACGGACGGGGCGTCTCACTCCACTGCATCAGTTAGACAACGGCCGACCTAAGAGCTTTGCTCAGCGGGTGATGGCGTTCTAATGGTCCACCGCTCGTGTCCCTAAGACTTCCCCTTTCGCCGCGCTCGCCGGCAATTTTCCTTCTCCGTCGTCGATCTGTTCGCCCCGAAAGGCTTTTCAAGTCGAGGCCGAAGGTAGTCCATTGGCAGCACTGGCGGATCAGTCATACCTTTTGCCCGGATTCAACGGCATCGGGAGCACCGTCAAAAAATGTTCATGGTCAAGAGGCCCAGATGGACTATATACAAATACAAACGAGGGGGCGGCGAACGGCTGTACGTCCAACGAAGACCGCCCTTGAGTCAGGCCCGCGAGAGCCGCAGTCAAGCCGAACGGAGATGTACGACGCCGAATAGTCGCCACCCGTCTTTTCCCGCAGAGACCCGTCAGTGGATCGCAGCGTTAGCATCATTTCCGGGGGGGCGACGCGTTCCCGACCAATCCACCCTGCCCGATGTTCCTGTTCGACCGCATCCTTAACCACTGTGTAGTAAACGCGACAAGGGGTGAGGTAATGAAACAGCTCGCGAACTGGGTAGCGCTCTTGTGTCAACGGCACTCAGGAATTGATACAGTTTCTGTCGGCATCGGCACTTCAGATTTGATACACCGGGTTGTAGTGTTATTGCGGTGCCGACCGCATTCCGTTGGCGGCGTTCTCCTTTGTCGTAGTCGATCTCTTCATAACCAGTCCGGCGCGCCGCTTGTCGCGTAGTCGATAGCTCTCGCCCTGGATCGCCACGACGTGAGCGTGATGCAATAGCCGGTCGAGCATGGCAGCAGTGAGCGTTGCGTCATCGGCGAACGTCTGGTCCCACTGCCCGAATGGAAGGTTGCTGGTCACGATCAGACTGCCGCGCTCGTATCGTTTGGCGATCACCTGGAAGAACAGGTTGGCCTGTTCACGGCTCATCGGCAGGTACCCGATCTCATCGATGATCAACAGCCGGTACGGGTTGATGAACCGTTTGAGGGCGTCGCCCAGCTGATTCTGCCGATGTGCCGTGGTCAGTATCATCAGCAGGTCTGCTGCCGTAATGAAGCGCACCTTGATTCCAGCTTGCGTTGCTGCATAACCAAGCGCCATTGCAATGTGCGTTTTGCCTGTGCCACTCGGTCCGAGTAATACGACGTTCTCGTTTCGCTCCAGAAACGTCAGACTCGCCAGCTCCTGAACCTGCGATCTGGGCACACCGCTGGCTGCTGCGAAGTCGAAACCGTCGAGGGTCTTGATCGTCGGGAAGCCTGCCAGGCGTGCAAACGTCGCGCGCTGCCTGACGAGCCGCGCCGTGTGCTCGGCCTTAAGTACCGATTCGAGAAACTCTGTCAGGTTTACCTCATCGGCGATCGCCTTTTGCGCCAGGTGCGGCAACGCGTCCGCGATGGTCGTGAGCTTCAGCTGGGCGCATAGCTGCGCCACTCGTTCGTGTGCGATGTTCATGCGGCAACCCGAATCAGCTGGTCGTACACGGACAGCGGGTGCTGTAGCGGAGATAGCCAGTCGTGGAATCGCTCGCGCAACTCCTGTCCGCTCGCCGGTGTCGTTGCTGGCAACAGCGACGGATACGGTGGCGGTACGCTCTGCAAGGCCTTCTGCTCAACAAGCAACTGCTCGCCTGGCTTCAAGCGGGTCGTTCCATGTATCCGGACATGCGCAACTTCGCGTAGCCAACGCCAGACTTCAGTGTTGGCGGTCGTCACGTCCAGTTCGACGTTGGCCGCCTTGAACTGGGCGGCCAGCGGAACGTAGAAACTGCGGCGCAAATATCCGTTCATCCGTTCGACCTTGCCTTTGGTCTTCGCGCGATAAGGCCGACAAAGCTGGGGCTGAAACCCGTAGTGCCGGGCGAAGTCGAGAAACCCCGGCTGGAAACGGTGCTGCTTCGGACCATAAGCATCCCGCTCGATGACAACGGTCTTCATATTGTCGTACAGCGCACGGCGCGGCACACCGCCGAACCAGTTAAAACAGTTGACGTGACACCTGAGCAAAGTATCGAGTCGCATGTCGGAAACGAATTCGACGTAAGTCGCGCGGCTATAGCCGAGAGTGGCCACGAATGCGAACAGATTCGCTCCTTTGCGCCGGCGGAACTCGACCCAGTCGACCTGCATCTGATCGCCCGCGGCAGTCTCGAATCGCACCAAAGGATCGGGCGCCGGTAGAGGCCGCAATGTCGCAACGAACTTGCGCACGATTCTCTCGCCGCCATTGAATCCCTGCGATTGGATCTCGCGCCACAGAACTGTCGCTGGAATCCAGTCCGGTGCCGCTGACGCGATCCGTTCCCGAAGATAGGCTTCGAACGGTTTCAGTATCGAATCGCGCGCAGTCGCTGCGGGCCGAAACATCGGCGCGTCCTGCGTCGCCAGATATTTCCTCACCGTGTTGACGGAGCAGCCAACCTCACAAGCAATGGCACGCAGGCTCTTGCCCTGCTTGTGCAATATCCTGATCTGCATGTATCCCTCGTACGAGATCATCGCCGCTCAAAGCGGCCATTATCCCTTCGTCGAGGTGTATCAATTCCTCAGTGCCGACGGTGTATCAATTTACAGGTGCCGATGACACTTGCAGGTCCGCCTGTAGCCCAACCTATCAAGGACACAACGTACAGCTACCTGCTCCGCCCACTCGTCCATCCGACGTCACCCGTTCGCTCGTCGCCCATGCAAGGAGTACGCCATGTCAGTTGTCACGCGCCGTTTAACGTTTATTTTGCAAGCCATCGCTTTCGCGACGGCGTTAGGATTCGCTTCGATCAGCATTGCGCAAGCCGACTCGGAGGTCGATCCGCCAGGAGCGGTTTACGTTCTGTCAAACCAGCCGTCGCCGTCCGGGAACTCGGTTCTTGTCTATTCGCGGGCTGCCAACGGAATACTCACCTACGAAGCCACGTACTCAACCGGCGGCCTAGGAGCAGGGACAGGAACCGATCCGCTAGGCTCGCAGGGTTCGCTGACGTTGCAAGGGGGCTTTCTGTTCGCCGTGAATGCCGGCAGCAATGAGGTTTCGCTGTTCGCGGTCGACGGCAGCAAACTGACGCTGCTCGACAAAAAACCATCGGGCGGTCAGATGCCCGTCAGCGTGACAGTCAAGGGGCCCATCGCGTATGTGCTCAATGCCGGCGGCACACCGAACATCAGTGGCTTTATCGTCGACGCGTTTGGCAAGCGTCTCGTTCCGTTACCGGGTTCACAGCGACCACTTGCCGGCGGAAACTCCGCCCAGCCCGCGCAAGTGAAGTTTGCGCCGGAAGGCAACGAACTGCTGGTGACCGAAAAGGGCACACAATTCATTGACACGTATTATGTCGGCTTCACCGGCTACGCGTCGACTCCAACGCGCCATAGGTCAATCGGCGTCACGCCGTTTGGCTTTTCCATCACGACCCGGGGTTATGCGATCGTCTCCGAGGCCGGGTCTGGTTCGGTTTCCTCATATGAGGTCGAGGACAGCAAACATCTGACTTCGATCAGTGCAGCAATTCCCTTGGGCCAGAGCGCCCCTTGCTGGCTTGTCACCACGGGCGATGGACGTTTTGCCTACACAGCCAATGCCGGTAGCGGCTCGATCAGCAGTCTGCGGATTGCGGCGGACGGTACAGTACGCTTGCTTAATCCGACTGCGGGCACGCTCAGCGCTCCCCTTGACATGGCGCTCAGCCGTCACAGCAAATTCCTCTACGTTCGGGAAGGTAACGGCGCTGTAAGTGGCTTTCGCGTGATGCCAGACGGCACACTCGAGCCACTTGGCTCAGTCACCGGCGTACCGCCGGGGGCACAAGGGATCGCGGCGCGCTAGACACATCTCCTCCCGCGCGGGGAGATGTGCACGCGGGACCATGCTTGCGCAAAAGAGCGCCCTGCAGATCGCTGGCAAGACTCAGATCGTCGCGCGCCTGATGGTCGAAGAACTCTCCTTCCATGGCATCCGCAATGCCGGAGACATCGCTACATGTCTGAACGGGTATGATCAGACCGCCTATCCCGAGGGCACGCAATGGAGTTTCACGAGATTCTACGTGCCGCAGGCGTTTGATGTTGGTTATCGACTTGTGAGCGATGCGCTCACGCTGTGGAACGCCTTCGAGGCCGCACATCACAAGGCGACGCTCCCTGGACGGCTCGAGATCCCGATGGAATCTTTCGCAAGGGCTGTCGAAGTCGTACTCAAGGATAGCGAACTCCGCGACGCTCCGGGGTATTGCCCTGGTCCATCGTTATGGGCTCATGCCGTGCGACGCTCCGGCTATGTCCAGTCGCGCCATGCAACCGGTCGTGTGCTTGTTCACGCGTAGGGAGGCGCCCTTGCTCATTGCTCCGCGTTTTCCGATCCTTAGCCTGGATGAGCGACGACTGACTCCAGCACTGGGCTACATATTTGATGCAAGGTGGCTCCTGCCTGGCGAATCAATCGTCTCGATCTTGTGGAAGCTCGCACGTGCGAACGGACTGCCAGGGCATGCGCTTGTCCGGCTGATGGGTGCTGACGTCGACCCGTACGAAGGCGTTGAGCCGCTGCGGGATGCCGTCGATACGAGGCGTCTGAGGCGCATGCTGCCACTGCCCGGCAAGGTCTTACACGCGTCACTGCTCGACGCCGGGCAGCGGGGACGATATCACCCGGTTTTCAGGCATTGCAGGCAATGCACATCGTTTGGTCATCATAGCGTGACGTATCAGATGTCCAGTGAGGGCCGCTGTCCCGCTCACGGGCAGAAGCTCGAGACGCGATGCCAGCATTGCGGGTAGGAGACACCCTACCTGCTCAACGCAAGTCTTGCCGGCTCGCCGTATCGCTGTGCGCAATGCGGTGGCCTTTACTCGAGCCGATCTCCTCCAGCATTCGCGAAAACATCGGCGATGCGCAAGGAACATCGTATTGCCATCGCTCGGCACTTCCACAATCGCATGGCAGGCAGGTTCAACCTTTGACGTGAAGATTGCGGCGGGCAGGCCGCAAGAGGAAGTTGTCGGGCAGCTTTCAATGAATCGCGTCCAGAGATTGTTAGTTAATACGAACATTCCGTGTTGACAAATTTACTTCGCTTTCGGTGACAACTTTACTTCGCTCTACGTTTTTTGGCCGCAAGAAGTATCGCAATCTCTATCTGAATACCGGTCACGGTCATATCGGCTGGACCATGTCCCACGGATCGGCTCGCATCACGGCCGACCTGATCGCGGGGCGAACGCCGGGCGATTCCGATGGAGGGGCTGCTGTGGGATTGATGGCGACGCATGTTGCATTGTCAACGTCGTGCGCCGGTCCTCGCTACTCGCTTGCCTCACGCGTCGCCCCGGCATTTAAATGGGGATACTCCCTTAAATGCCGAATGCCTCGCGCTCGCCTGCGAGGTCAAGATCGTCAGGCATTGCATGCTACGATCTCCGGAAAACGAAAACCGGCAGGGAGGCTGCCATGTGGGACAAGATCGAACACGAAGGCTTCGAAATCTGGGTACTTCCGGTCCTTGCATATGGCCCACCGGCGCCCGGCACGCTCTACCACTTCATTGGGTACGTTTGCCGCCACGGTGCAAACGCACACATTGCCGGCCAGAGCAAGCGGTTCCAGGAATTCGTGGAGACATTTCATAGCGAAGACGAGGCACGCGATGCCGGGTACCGCGCGGGGCGACATCTTCTTGATACGATCGTTGGGAATGGCTGAATGCAGACCGCGCGGAGCCTTGCGACGCTCCCGGTTCCGGCTCGCCGTAGGCGACGCCCGCGTTGCTGGTCGCATCGACAAAATTGCGCAGGCCGACTAGAACACGCCTCTGCGCACATCGTCGCCCGTGCGGTAGTTCCGGTTACTTTGATCGGGATTCCGCTTCGCCAGAGGCCGTGCATAGAGCGGATGCCGCAGACTACGTATCTCATGTTCAAGCCTGAAGCACAGCGCGCCGCTCACGGGATCGATGATGTCGGCAAAGCGATATTGATGAGGTTCCTCGCCATAGGTCAGCCCGCGCCCAGCGAGCCGTGTGCAGGGTTCCGAGAAGTTGGCGACATAGAGCTGAATGTGATGCCCATCGTATTCCGGGTTTGGCGCGAGCGTTTCTGCACAGACAAGTCGCTGATGCGTCCCGACCGCGATTAGCGCCTGCTGCGAACCGTTGCAGTGGCGGATCTCGACGGACGCATTGAACACGTCGCGGTAAAAAGCGGCAATCGACCCGGCGCAGCCGACCGGCACATCAAGTTGCACATAAGCGATGCCGAGATCGATGCCCGACCACGGAGCATCCGCCTGATACGCATCCGGATCGAGGCAGTCGTAACGGTTTCCCCATGGACAGGTGAGCGCTACGCGGTCGGCCCGCTCGGTCCATCCGAACGCGGTTCCATCGAGCAGGGGCCGGACCGCGCGCAGCCGTGCGGTCAGCGATTGGCGCTTGCCTACGACCAGCGCGACGTGGCCACGCAAGCGCTGCGCGTCGCCGTGCGGCAAGTGAATCTGTGAACGACCGACGATTGACGTCTAGGGAGGAGAAGGCCTTGATGCGGTTGCTGGGGTGCCGGATGGGCCGGTTTGCGTCGACTGCCGGACGACGAGGACCGGGATCTGACTGTGCGTCAGGACCTTCTGGGTCTCGCTGCCGAGTAACAACGCGCGCATACCGCTTCGTCCGTGAGACGCCATGACGATGAGATCACAATTTCGTTGTGCTGCAACGCTGATAATCGCCTCGTACGGGTGGGCGCGGTTCGTAGCAACCGTATCGCACTCGACACCTGCTTGCGCAGCCGCTTTTGCGATGACCGCGAGGTAGTCATCCGCATGCTGTCGGGTGGCCTGGACGACTCGCTCCTCGGTGTCCGCGATCATCTCGGTGCCATACGCGAGGACATGAAATTCCGGGATGACATGGAGGCCCGTAACTTTGGCGCCACTTTCCATGGCGAGCGTCACCGTCATTTGAATGGCGGCTTCGGAGAGGGCGGAACCATCGGTCGGCACCAGCAGATGCTTGAACATACGTTTCTCCCCGCGGCCAGACATATTCGCGTTGACATCCTGCGCCGATCGCCTGAACGAGGCGCGCGTGGATCAAGCGACCTCCTTCAGTATAGTCACCATGACGAGGGTTTGGCACGCAGCCAATATCCGTGACAAGGCACCACGCGCTGCTCCAGCTGAAGGCCGGTATGGCGAGCGACGGCATTGTCACGGTAACCGGATGTGCTGGTAGAGTGAGACGACGAAGAACTCGAAGCCGATCTGTCGCCGTTTCCGAACATGTGATCTCGCATAGGGGATGATCCGGAGTCGGCCGAGCAGCATCAGACCGAAGAGGAACTTGCGCGGGAGGTTGAAACGCGGGAAGCCGCGCGCGATGCGGACGCCTGAATCCACACGACATTCGACATTGATCCGGAATAGCTTCGGAGGCCATAATGCAGAATCCCGCTCTATTTCACGTGCTGCTTGATCATCTCGAGGCGATCGGCGCGTCCGCGCATGATGTCGACCGCTTCGTTGATCGGTGGCACAGACTGAAGTCGCACGAGGCCTTTCCGTGCCCAGTCTGCTACTTGGCCGGCAAGGAGCAGCCGCTCGCGGCGTTGCCGGCTCAAGACAAATTCGAACCAGTTAAATGCCCGAGCTGCAAAACGCAGTTCGATGTGCCAATCGATGCCTAGCGGAAAGGCAATCCGGCATGAGCGGCCACCTGACTGCCCAAGAACTGACCGATCTTGTCGGTTGCAAGCCGAACCGACGTGCCACCGTGAAGACATGGCTTTGAGAAGAGCGCCCAGCCGTTCGTCATGGATAAGAATGGCATGCCTAAAGTTTTGCGCCTTTATCGTGATCGCAAGCTCGGCATATCCGATGACTCACAGTCGACGATCGACAGCAAGGCTGCGTCAGGCCCAGATCTCGATGCATTCAAGGGAAAACGCCCCCGCTCAGCGGGGTTGTGTCGCGATAAGATTGGCAAGGCAAGAAAGTTCCGCAATGACAAGGAGTCCTTACGCCACCAACGAATAGAACTGATCGGCGGCGGTTCGGGGGACGCCGCTGTTCTTCATCTGGCCTTTCCTGATCATATGCATCGTCTCAATGCCTGACAGGATGATGCGGGCACACCGGAAATCCTTGAAGCCCATCATGGGCCTGGTTCGTCGTTTGATCGCCCGATGATCCTGCTCGACGATGTTGTTCAGATATTTGACCTGCCGGACCTTGATGGGCGTTTCCCGCTCGGCGTTGATGGCCTGGAGGGCGGCCAGATTCGCCCCGCTTTTATCCATGGTCACGGTCTCGGGCGTCCCGTTCCGATCGATGGCTTTCTCGAAGTAACAGCGCGCGGCAGCTTTGTCGCGATGCGCCCGCAACAGGAAATCCACCGTATTACCGGCCTTGTCCACCGCGCGATACAAGTACTTCCACTGGCCGCCCACCTTGACGTAGGTCTCATCCATCCTCCAACTCTTGCCGACCGGACGGTTGTGCTTGCGAAAGGCCGTCTCGAACAACGGTACGAGTTTGATCACCCAGCGATGCACGCTCGAATGGTCGACCTCGAAACCCCGTTCGGCCATCATTTCCTCGAGATTTCGCAAGCTCAGCGAGTAGGCCACATACCACCGCACCCACAGCAGGATCACGTCCAGCGGATAGTGCAGGCGTTTGAGTACATTCGCTACGCCGGCAGGCAGGACTTTTCTCGCAGTCGCATTCTTCATATCACGCTTCACTTCAGGACAATGTCCGCCTGAATTTTACTCCCGCATCCTTAGCGCGACACAACCCATGGAAGTGGCTACCCGCGCGCGTCGCATTAACCGTCGCATTAACGATGCAATGGCCTTGATTCCGGAATGCACGAGCGCATCGCTTCACAACGAAAAACCTCGACACCCGTGAGTGCCGGGGTGTAGCGCTTGCCACGTGTCAGACATCGTCGCTGCGAGCTCTGCGCAACTTCCGACGTCAAGAAAGACCCACCGGTCTAACAGAAGAGATCTGTTATAACACTCAAAGCGCCGAACGACTATTGGACCTCGCATGAGATTCGCCCAATGCCGACAACTGGTTGCGAGTTTCGATTGAAGCGATCTGGCAAAGGTGCGCGTCGTTGTCTGGACCGACTGGATCCGGATGCACCCAGAGTCCTGCCGGGTCCGTCGAGCGAAGAGCGTAAAGGTTAGCTACCGAGATGCCGTTGCAATCCCATAGGCGCGCGAAACCGCGGCACCGGCGAATTGTGGGATCGTCCTGCTCTTCATCCGCAGTGCTCGGGTTGAGCATCACGAAAACTGCGGCGGTCTTCATCGGACACATCGACTCTGCCGCGCGCGTCAGGATATAGCGGTAGCTGCCGCATTCGCTGATGATGGCGCTCATGCTAGGATTTCACCAATATCAGACGGAGGCAGACGTGTGGACCTGTCGAAACTGCAATGCGCAGTTTGCCCCCGGCGAGGTCGAGCCCAAAATCGATGAGGACGGGCTTTTTTTCATTTGTCCAGGCTGCGACTACCGGAACAAGTTGGTGAACGTCGGCGATGAGGCGGAAGGCCGTCCGCAGATTGTCCAGCGAGACGACGAGTAAGGAACCCTTTCGGAGGCGGTGATGCAGTTCGACTATAAGCAGTTTCACATCGACGCGTCGCCGCTGGATGAAGGTGGCCACTACTACGCCCGCGCGAAGATCTATCGACGCGCCTCGGTGGGTCATGAAAAGCTCGAGGTGAAGTATTCGGGCGACCTTGGCGACTATCCTTCCGACGCGCGTGCAATTGAAGCTGCCGAACGATGGGCGGTCGAATGGTGCGACGCGAACTCCGCTTTGTAAGCGTCCTACGATTTCTCGAAACCCCAGAATGAGGCCTTCATGGCTAGCCACAATTTCACGTTCAAGGCAGTCAACTACAGCGTGTACGTGACCGAACAGAAGGACGGGACGTGGGACTGGGCATATACGATGAGCAAGCCCCCCGTGTACTGGAGAAACCACGAGACGCCTGCGAGAAGTCAGGAGCAGGCGATCGAAGAGGCTCGTTTTTCGACGCGGAGCGCCGGATCGACGCGATGTAGCGGTATCGCCGTGCACCGCCTTTTCGTCGGGCTGTGCCTAGGGTCTTGCGCGCAGTTCGGGTCGACCGCGTTGTCGTAGGCCGTCATGCTCGGATTCCTCGAAAGTAACACGGAGGTTGTCATGCTTCATTCGGAGGTGTACAAATTTCAATACACACGTCAACAGGGTCTGCGGCGTACCTACGACGTGGTGCTTAACGTCGCCCACTCGGAATCCGGTGTGTTTGCTTACGAGTCGTGGGTGCATTTCAATCACGAGTTCAAAGGCAACGGACTCGTTTTCCCGCTGATCGCAAGAACGGGCGCTGATGCCGAGGCAGAGGCGCGAGGACGGATTGAGGACAACATCGAGCACCTTGCCGGCGTCGCTGAGTAACCCGCTTATCGCCACCAGGCGCGCCAGATCTGACTGCGTTGTGCCTGTCCGTTTAGCGTTTGCCTCTCCCCCGGTAGCGCTCACGACGACGTGTTCCCACTGCGGAAGGGAACAACCGGCTACTTACCGTTTTGGTGAGAGCCTCCAGCAGCTTGGCTTTGTTCGGAAGGGTCCGAGTTTCCATACTACGGACGCAACTATCCATTTTTGAAGGAAACGGGCCTGCCAAACGAGTTCCACCGGTTAAGGATGTTCGCGATGATCACGCCCTCGCGTTCCTGCGACCCGATTTTTCGTGTCAGCAAGGTCGGGCCGATGCATCGCTTGATCCGGGAGATCTGCGTTTCGACCAGCGAGCGCTGCCCATAGCCATATTTCTTGTGGAACGCATAAATGCCTTTTTCCCTGATGTAGCCCACGACCTCGTCGTGCCACTGAGTCTTTTCTTCACCATGCTCCACCGCGTGAGAAGGGGGGAATAACGGGGAGCACGCCTGAGCGCGACAGCGCTTCGCCTCGCTCGATGCTGTAGTAAGCACCGTCGGCAATCACGCGGTCAGCCGGGATATCGGCCGGCAGCACCCGGTCCATCCCTTCGATATCCGAAACGTCCGTGCCAGTAATGACGATCGCATGAACGTCAATGTCAGCGTCGATCGACAGGTGCATCTTGCGCTACGGCGTTTTCGCCGCCTCTTTGGCGTACTTCTGCTCGTACCATTCACTGGCCGGGCCGAAACTCATCCCCGTGCTGTCGATGATGATGCTCACGACCTTGCCGTCGGCCAGCCGCCTCGCCAGTCGCTCGCACCGTTGCGTGACCTTGAGGCTTGCCCGGGATTCGTGATTACCTGCATCTGCAGGTAACAATGAATCCCGGTCATACCTCGGGTGCTTCCTACCACCGTATTCCCTACAGAAATCACGGAACACGACCCGTTTAAGAAAAAGCTCAGAAACAGGGTCGCCCATAGCTGCGGCCGGTGTATCGCCCTGGACGACGCCCACAAGCCGTTCAACCGTGATCTGACGAATCGGAATCAGCCTTTCGGCCGAAATGTGATCAGAAAGCTCGACGGTGTGCTGCCGTTAACATCCCGCGGCATCGGGTTGGATTTCTCCACCGCGCTCAACGCGGCGATGTCCCATTCGAGGTTGCCGCTCGAGCGCTGCATTGTGGCGCTCAAAAGCGACCCATCGGGGGCGCATCTCACGGCAATGACCGACGACAGGTTTCCATTGATGTCAGTCGGCGCCACGACGTTCGGGCGTACCCGCCGTCTGACCCGGTCTGCGTAACCCGGCGACGCCGTTGCGACGGTGTCAGGCTTCAGGTCGTTACCCGACGATACGTCCGCTGCCAATGCCAGCAATGCGGCGAGGCGTTCCTCGTGTTGTCTATCGGGCGAACTGTCTGCCTTCTGCGCGGCTTTTTCTCCCGCCTTCGCCACCAGGGTTCGGACAGCAGGCGCTTGTCGTGGCCGTTTGGCCGGTTGGGCCTGACGCACCGTTTGCCGATACCGGTGCATTTCCGACTGCGACGCGACATTGATATGAGCATTTTCGTCGCGGGCCGCGGATCGCATGGGCTCCTCCGTCACGGAAGGCACAGGCAACCTTGATGGAGCCAACGTTGACCGGTCAGCCACGGCTACCGTCGTGCCGGCCGGTGTGTTTTTCTGCCAGTGTGCGCCGGAGAACAGGAACGCTGCCAGCACTACGTGCATCGCTACGGCGAGTGCAAATGCACGACAGGTGCCGCGCTCGCGAGGCGGTGGGACCGGCCGGCGCGGTAGCTCAGGCACGTCAGCTCTTGTACTGGCGGGCGTGCCGTTCCAGACGATCGCGCGGGAAAGCGTCGATGCCGCTCCCATGGCGCGTGCCGTCACTTCAAGCGCAAACTTGCGCCAACTGCGACGCGCGCGCCGCAGTTGGACCGGAAAACGTGCCTTCGTGCTCATTGCGATTTGAGGCCGATCTCCGCGCGCCTGATGCGACGCGCCTGCAGTCTGCCAATTTCAATGGTCCTACTAACAATTTTAGCTTCGTAGGTGGCGATTACCACCCGTTGAACGGGATCTGATCTCTGCTGGCCCATGAGAATGCTGTTTCAGATAGCACTCGGCCGGCGAACGGGCGCCGGAGTACCGTGGCCTCGTGGTCGGCCCGCCGACCCAATGGGACCTTATCGGCAATGAGCGTGCGTGCATCGCCTCGCCGATCGCGACGAAGGTGACATTCGCGCTTGCTCAGCCTCACGCGAACTGCCAGATGGCTTGCGTGCGGCGCCGATCCGGCGCTGCACGACAGCCGACGAATGACCGCCACGGGCATTGCCGTACAGACCGGATCGAGTCACGCGGCCGTGCTGTTGTCCACGCACTGGCGAACCGCTTCGGCATCCTCAGCGAGCGAACACTCCTCCGTCGCCGTCGCGTCTGCCGTGCCACGTGAGGGTTTATCCGCTGCCGCCCCGACGGAAATTTCTAAAGTCGCTATCTATACTGGTAATTGGTGCAACGTCCACGTTCGAGGGCCGCTACCATGGTCAACTTGACGAGGCGCCAGTTCCTGAAACTCACCGCCACATCGCTGGCCGGATCGAGTATCGCCCTGATGGGCTTCTCGCCGGAACCAGCGCTCGCGGAGGTGCGGCAGTACAAGCTGGCGCGTACCACTGAAACCCGCAATACGTGTCCGTATTGTTCAGTCGGTTGCGGGGTCCTGATGTACAGCCTTGGCGATGGCGCGAAGAACGCCAAAGCCAGCATCATCCATATCGAAGGCGACCCCGACCACCCGGTTAATCGTGGCACGCTGTGTCCGAAGGGCGCGAGCCTGATCGATTTCATTCACAGTCCAAGCCGTCTCCAGCACCCGGAATACCGTGCGCCTGGTTCCGACCGGTGGCAGCGCATCTCGTGGGATGACGCGTTCAACCGCATCGCCAGGCTGATGAAGGAAGACCGCGATGCCAACTTCGTCGAAACGACGGACGATGGCAAGAAGGTCAACCGGTGGCTCACGACGGGCATGCTGGCCGCATCGGCAAGCAGCAACGAATCAGGATACCTGACGCACAAGGTGGTCCGCAGTCTGGGGATGCTTGCATTCGACAACCAGGCGCGTGTCTGACACGGCCCGACGGTGGCAGGTCTTGCCCCGACGTTTGGCCGTGGAGCGATGACGAACCACTGGGTCGACATCAAGAACGCGGACGTCATTCTGGCGATGGGCGGCAATTCTGCCGAGGCGCACCCATGCGGTTTCAAATGGGTCACCGAAGCGAAGGCACACCGCAAGGCGCGCCTGATCGTGGTCGATCCGCGCTTTACGCGTACAGCATCTGTCGCTGACTACTACGCGCCGATTCGCACCGGCACCGACATCGTGTTCCTCGGCGGGATCATCAATTACCTGCTGACGAACGACAAGATCCAGCACGAGTATGTGAAGAACTACACGGACCTGCCGTTCATCGTGCGCGAGGATTTCGCGTTCAACGACGGCATCTTTTCCGGCTACGACGCCGGGAAGCACGGCTATCCGGACAAATCGACGTGGGACTACGAGTTGGGCGACGACGGCTTCGTGAAGGTCGACACGACGCTGCAACACCCTCGTTGCGTCTACAACCTGCTGAAGCAGCACTACTCGCGCTACACGCCGGAGATGGTCGAGAAGACCTGCGGTACACCTAAGGACAAGTTCCTGAAGGTGTGCGGAATGCTCGCCTCGACCGCGTCGCCGACGCGCGCCGCTACCATCATGTATGCGCTTGGCTGGACCCAGCACTCGGTCGGTTCGCAGATGATCCGCACGGGCGCGATGGTACAGCTGCTGCTGGGTAATATCGGCATTGCGGGCGGCGGCATGAACGCGTTGCGCGGCCACTCGAACATCCAGGGGCTGACCGATCTCGGCCTGCTGTCGAACCTGCTGCCGGGCTACATGACGCTGCCGTTGCAAGCCGAGCAGGATTACGACGCCTACGTCGCAAAGCGCGCAGCGCAGCCGTTGCGGCCGAACCAGTTGAGCTACTGGAAAAACTATCGGGGCTTCTTCGTTAGTCTGATGAAAGCGTGGTGGGGCGAAGCGGCGACCGCCGAGAACAACTGGGGTTTCGACTATCTGCCCAAGCTCGACAAGCCGTACGACATGTTGCAGGTGTTCGAACTGATGTCTCAGGGCAAGATGAACGGCTACATCGCTCAGGGCTTCAACCCGCTTGCCGCTGCGCCGAACAAGGCGAAGATGAGCGTCGCGTTTTCGAAGCTGAAGTGGCTCGTCATCATGGACCCGCTCGCGACCGAGACGTCGGAGTTCTGGAAGAACCATGGCGAGTTCAACGACGTTGATGCGTTGAAGATCCAGACCGAAGTGTTCCGGCTGCCGACAAGCTGCTTTGCCGAAGAGAACGGCTCGCTCGTCAACTCCGGGCGCGTGCTGCAATGGCACTGGCGGGGTGCCGAGCCGCCGGGCGAGGCGAAGACGGATCTGGAGATCATGGGGAGCCTGTTTGTGCGGATCCGCAGGCTGTACCAGGATCAGGGCGGCAAATTCCCGGACCCGGTGGTCAATCTCAGCTGGCCCTATGCGGCTCCGTCGGCACCGACGCCGGAAGAAATGGCGATGGAATTCAGCGGCAAGGCTTTGGCAGACCTGACGGACCCGAAGGACGCGACCAAGGTGCTCGTGAAGAGGGGCGAGCAGCTCGCGGGCTTCGCGCAACTGAAGGACGACGGCAGCACGGCGAGCGGCTGCTGGATCTTCTGCGGAGCATGGACGCAGGCTGGCAACCTGATGGCGCGACGGGACAATGCAGACCCGACGGGCATCGGCCAGACGCTTGGCTGGGCGTGGGCGTGGCCGGCGAACCGGCGCATCCTGTACAACCGCGCATCGTGCGACGTCAGCGGCAAGCCGTTCGATCCGACGCGCAAGCTGATCGCCTGGAACGGCAAGACGTGGAGCGGCGCCGACGTGCCGGACTACAAGGCGGACGAGCCGCCCGAAACCGGCATGGGGCCGTTCATCATGAACCCGGAAGGCGTCGCGCGCTTTTTTGCGCGTGACGCCATGGCCGAAGGTCCGTTCCCTGAGCACTACGAGCCGTTCGAGACGCCGCTCGGCTACAACCCGCTGCATCCCCAAAATGCCCAGGCAACGAGCAACCCGGCCGCCCGTGTGTTCCCGAACGATCGCGCGGCGTTCGGCAAGGCGGCGGACTTCCCGCACACGGCGACGAGCTATCGGCTCACCGAGCATTTTCACTACTGGACCAAGCACGTGCGGCTGAACGCGATCATCCAGCCGGAGCAGTTCGTCGAGATCGGCGAGGATCTCGCGAAGGAGGTCGGTGTGGTGGCGGGCGACCGCGTGAAGGTGTCGTCTAATCGCGGACACATCGTTGCGGTTGCCGTGGTCACCAAACGCATCAAACCTCTGATGATTGACGGGAAGAAGGTGCAGACCGTCGGCATTCCGTTGCATTGGGGCTTCAAGGGACTCGCGAAGCCGGGCTATCTGATCAATACGCTCACGCCAGTGGTTGGCGACGGCAATACGCAGACGCCGGAATTCAAGTCTTTCCTCGTGAAAGTCGAGAAAACCTGAATACGCGAAAGGTGAACACGATGGCACTGCAATCGCTCGATATCAGGCGCGTGTCGGCCACCACGGTGCAGCCGCCGACAGTGCGCGAGCCGGCTACGGGCAGCGTCGCGAAGCTAATCGACGTCACGAAGTGCATCGGCTGCAAGGCATGTCAGACGGCATGCATGGAGTGGAACGACCTGCGCGACGAAATCGGCACGAACGTTGGCGTCTATGACAACCCGCCCGACCTGTCGGAGCACTCGTGGACGCTGATGCGTTTCGCCGAATACGAGAACCCGGATGGCAACCTCGAATGGCTGATCCGCAAGGACGGCTGCATGCATTGCGAGGATCCCGGCTGCCTGAAGGCGTGTCCTTCGCCGGGTGCGATCGTCCAGTACACGAACGGCATCGTCGATTTCCATCAGGAAAACTGTATTGGCTGTGGCTATTGCATCACCGGCTGTCCGTTCAACATTCCGCGCATTTCGAAGCGGGATCATCGTGTGTATAAATGCACGCTGTGTTCCGATCGTGTCGCGGTGGGCCAGGAGCCGGCGTGCGCGAAGACATGCCCGACCGGTGCGATCGTGTTCGGCACCAAGGAAGACATGAAGCAGCACGCGGCGGAACGCATCGAGGACCTGAAGGAACGCGGCTTCGAGCATGCCGGATTGTACGATCCGCCCGGCGTCGGCGGCACGCATGTGATGTACGTGCTGCATCACGCCGACCAGCCGTCGCTGTATCACGGCCTGCCGGACGATCCGCACATCAGTCCGTTGGTGGGCATCTGGAAGGGCGCGGCGAAGCCGTTTGCATTGGGTGCGATGGCGCTGGCGGCGCTTGCCGGGTTCTTCCATTACACGCGCGTCGGCCCGAACGAAGTCACGGAAGAAGATGAAACGGCCGCCCGTGACGAAGCGCACCGCTCGAAGGAGAGTTCCGATGAAAGCTGACCAGAATACGGCAGACGCGAACCGGATCCTGCGTTATTCCGCTAACGAGCGCACGAACCACTGAATCACCACGATCAGTTTCGTGCTGCTCGCGTTGTCCGGGCTCGCGCTGTTTCATCCGTCGATGTTCTGGCTCACCGCGCTCTTCGGGGGGGGCCAGCCTCTACCTCACGGAAAGTCATAGTGTCTTAAAGAAGCCGAGCAGAAGTCGAACATCACCCCTCCTGTGCTGGTTGTTGAGACAGGGCGCGCATCGTCGCGCGGCTGAGAAGAATGGGGCGCTCCTTCATGCTACGATTCCTCGTAACTCGCGATGGAGACGGACATGACTACCTTGCATAAAGAGGTTGAAGTCCCGCCGTATAAGATTGTCATTGACGCTGAACGCGAATACCGACCCGGAGCTCCTGATCCAAACGGCTGCTATTACGCCCGCGCAATGATCACGAGGCTGGACGGCGAGCCTGTGTATAAAAACTTCGTCACGTATCAAATCGAGCGGGGGGATGCCTTCGGAGATCCCCAGAGAGCGTTCAGAGACGCCGAAGAGCGGGTTCGTGAAGCAATCGCGAACAGGTTCCGGACAACTGAGCTCACGTCGTCTCTCCCGCCTTAACCACTCCGGTATCGTCGGCGCGGTCGAGCGCATCCTGACCGGCTTTAGTAACCGTGAGATGCGCGCATTCCAGAAGGCCGCGCTGGGCCCAATCCATCAGCGTTTCATAGTCGGTCGCGGTGATCGACGGCAGCCGCGGGGGCAACAGCGCGCGCTGGCTGAATCACTGCTGCTCGGCGAACTGCGAGGCGGTTGAGGAGGCGGGGCGCGTGTTCAACCACGCGATCCGGGACATTACGGCTGGCGGCGAACTCTTTATCGATTACCGACTGGAGACGGACGAGCCACTTGATGGTGACCTGTGTCGGTACTACGCGGCCTGTGCGGTGGTGCCGCCGCACCATGCTCGGGCCCGGGAAACTAGCGTTACCCGGGACGGGCCGGGTCATGCCGACGCTGGCAAAGTCCCGGAGCATAGCTCGTCCGGAGTGGAGCGCAAACGGCTGGCCCCTGTCGCTTGCGCTGCCGGAATTGCCCGCAATGGGTGGACAGTCAACAAGGCAGGTGTCTGGCTGTGCTTCAAGGCCTGCGGTGCAACCAGTCCCGCATCGGATGGGTGTCCAGCCAGCGGAGTTGCCGGCTCCTGTGATGTTCACGTCGGTAGTGCTCCGTCACGAGGATGGCAGCCATGATCAGAACGATCACTCCCAGCATGATTCCCGAAATTGATTCCGCCATGGCGGCCTCCTGTCGAGTAGCAACCATGCTTACAGTTTAGGTGATGCGCCGGCGCGTCGGGTACTCTACCTGTTCCTTCTTGCTGCCGCCTCCTGCCGCCTTGCGCAGCCGAAACCGGGAAGGATGCGAAGAGGCTGCCACGAGCATGGGCGCGTTGATGACCCGGGTTTAGCGCTGCTTGTCCTACTCGGCAAACGGGGGCGCTACCAGGGGCAGCCTGGTCTGCCGAACGGTGATCTTGTCATCATCGCCGATCGGTTCCACATGGCATCCTCCTCGACCGACCACATTCGGCTTCGCTCGTTACGCAGACTGAAATCTGGAGGTTCGAGTATCGATTCGACCCTGACATGTGCGTTCGACGCTCTCATAAGGGCGAATTCCTGCCGTCCCGATGGCAGATCCGCGTGTGACCTCATAGGACCTCCGGCGCAAAGGCGCAAACGATTTGCCCGGCGCCATTACGTGCCGCCGCATCGCCAGGGCGCCCGATGCGGTTAGCGATGTCACGACGGACTGCAGGAGGAAAGCCTCAACGTTCCAGTGTCCTCGCTGCTGCAAAAACTCGCCTTACCGGTTCATTTAATACCGGATGACGCAACTAACCGTCGTGTTCGCCTGGTCCGCCCCTCCAACGTCGAGACCGTTTCGCAATGACGGAGCCGCACACACCGACTTTTACCGCAGTGCCGCGACAGCGCTGCTGGCCGCTGGACGATTTTCCGTCTGTCACGCTCCGGCAGCCCGCGCTGGCCGGGAAAACGGAGGGGGCGGGCGCTACCTTGGGCACGTGCGTGCGCGTTTGCGTTCGGACCGCCCGTTGCCGTATGTTGCGGGTCTGGCCAACAACAACCGATCGAACATGAATAAACAGGAACTGATTGACGCGGTCGCAGCCCGCACCGGCGACACCAGGGCCGCCACCGGCGAAGTCATCGATGCAGGCCAGGCGCCATCACGCGCGCGGTGACCGCTGGCGACACCGTGCAACTGGTCGGTTTCGGCTCGTTCCCGACGGGACAGCGTGCGGCACGCACCGGCCGCAATCTGTCGACGGGCGCTGAAATCCAGGTTGCCGCGGCAAAGACGGTGAAGTTCACTGCCGGCAAGGCGTTCAAAGACGCGGTGAACGCACGGTGACGAAGACCGACATCGCACCGGCCATCTACGCGGGCCTGCAGCGTGAAATCGCCGACGTAGTGGAGTCCACGCGCGCGGCCGCAGCCCGCAGCGTCAACGCGTTGATGACGGCGACCTACCGGGAGATTGGCCGGCGCATCGTGGAGTTCGAGCAAGGCGGCGAACTCGGCTAGGCCAGCGGGTCGGTGGCACCCGGTCAACTGTCTCAGCTCGACCCACAACTGCCTGTCGGCTCGACACGCCCCTGATGGCCGTTTGCGAGGTGCAACGGCCGCTCAATCTTGCGGGTCCCACCGCAGCTCGTCGGCATTGCTGCCACCTGGAGCGGCTGGGCTCTACGTCAGCAATGTGGCAGATTGCTGACGCTTGTGGTATTGAGCACTGTTTTCACGAGAATCTCCTTAACGAGCCTTGCCGTAACGTCCGGTTGCGATGAGGCGAGGCAAACGCCCGAACCGCCTCAAGAACAAAAATAATGCGAATGAAAGTCCGGAAGAAGAGGGCGTACCGAGGCGATAGCCAGTTACGAAGAAAGCGCAATTCTTGCTTACCGGCGCCGTCATATATCGATTGCCGCTCGACCCGGACGCTGTCGCCGTCCACGTAGGCAGGGCCGGAACCGGGTCTGGAAAGACGTAGGTGTCCCTGGCCGCAAGCGTATCGAGACCGCTACATTTGTGTGTATGACTCTGGGTGGGCGCCTGCTACTCTGTTTGGATTGCACGCTGTCCTATCCGCGGGCGGCAAATTTCCTGATCGAGCGTCGTCATGAGATCGTCAGGCCTCACGGTGCGCAGGTTCAGATCGGCGGCGCAGGAACGCGCGTTCCGGATGGACTATGCGCGGCGCTTCTTCGGACAGCGCAGGCTCGCCATCACAATCTTCACCGTGCTGTGGGTCGTGTTTTCCGTCCACGACCTCGGGCGATTAGACATACTCGATCCCGCCCACTTGCACCACAAAGAACTCTGTGTCCTGAGAATCGCCGGGACGATCGGCATGACGGTGCCCGTTCTGTTGTGGAGCCGACACGCACTCGACGAGCGCTGGAGCGTCGGGCTGCTCAGTGTCTGGACGCTCAGTTGCTGGTTCGCGGTCCTGAGAATGGTACAGATCTATCCGGGCGACCTGGCCTGGCGGGAGGCCTATCCGATCCTCACGTTTGCCCTTTTCATGATATTCATGGCCTTCCGGCTTCGAGTGATTACGGCGGCGTGGCTGGTCGGCCTATGCGTCGTCAGTTATCTGGTGATGCTCTATCTCAAGCCCGATGGCCAGAGCGTCGGTGCGCGCATGGAGTCGGTGATCGCGCACGCCACGATGGTGCCGATGATGTATATCGTCGGTTTGCTCGTCAGTATCCCGCTGGAACGTGCCGCGAGGCGCGAATTCATGTACCGGCGCACCTTGCGCGCGGCCAAGGCGCGCGTCGAAGCGGCTTCGCGCGTGGTCAACGAGCAGAACCGACGCATGCAAGAGCTCGTCAGGGAGAAAGAGCGATTCTTTTCATCGGCGTATCACGACATCCAGCAGCCTCTGGCCGCAATCAACCTTTTCATCCGAAGCGCCCGGACGAGGATCAGGGACGGATACGCCGTGGATCGCGAGCTCGATGTCGTCGAGGAGACCGCGTCCGACATCCTCGACATGTTCAAGGACATTCAGGACTACAGCGAGCTGGGCTCATATGTTCCCCATGTCGTACCGGTCGACACCCACGGCCTATTGACCGAGGTCTTCGAGCAGTACCGGGAGACGGCCCGATTGCGTGGCATCGATCTAAGGATCGCGGGACGGCGAGGCTACCCCCCGTCTATCGCGACCGACCGGTCGCTCTTCAAGCGGGCTGTATCGAATCTTGTATCGAACGCCATCAAGAACACATCATCGGGTGGCGTTGTGCTTGGCTGGGTGCAACTGAATGAACGGCTGCGCATCGATGTATGGGATACCGGCATCGGCATTGCGCCCGCACATCGCGACGCGATCTTCTCCGAGTACTATCAGATCAACAATCCGGGGCGCGACCGTTCGAAAGGGCTGGGACTGGGGCTGTCGATCGTGCAGCGTGCGATCCATATCCTGCCGGGACATGGCATGAGTCTCGCGTCCGTGGAAGGGCGCGGATCCCGATTTTCGCTTTACGCGACGGTTTCGGCATCCGCCCCGACAGTCGGCGAAAATGCTCAGGATGGCGACGTCTGCATGCCCGATCTCGCTGACACGTTCATGCTCCTGTGCGACGATGAACCTACCGTGCTCGAAGGCCTGAGGCGTCTTTTCTCGAGCGCGGGCGCGCTCGTGCACGCCGCCGAGTCGATGGCTGGATTCGAAGCCGTCCTTGCCGATGACAGCCGCATTCCCGATCTCATCGTCGCCGATATTCGTCTGCGCGAAGGAGTAACCGGCAAGGAGGTTGCTGATCGGCTCAGGCGTCATTTCGCGTGGGCCGGCGTGATTCCCGTCGCATTTATCACCGGCGAGCTGCTGTCCGATCACATCCTTCGCGACTTTCCCGAACCGTTCGGGCTATTGTGCAAGTCCTCCGCCCCGAAAGACCTGCTGGCCGAGATTAGCCGGTTCGTGACCGCTCGACGGAAGGTGAATCTCGATCTCGCGAACGATCAGTGACTGAAAGCGTCCCGAGCGTAACGCCCTTCTCTGCCAGCATCACGGTGAGTGCTGCGCGGCGCCGCAACTTGAAGTATGCGAACAGATGACTGATGTATTGGCCCATGCAAGGCCCGGTGGTCCCCTTGATACGCTCGATTCGTCTAATGGTGGATGAAAACCGCCACTTTTCAGGCGGCGCCATGTAGATCCACCGCTAGTGTGTACTATCTGACCTGGGACATCGGACGATCACTGTCGATTGAACCCTCCTCCGATGTGTAATCGCAGCCTGGCTCGAATACGATTCCGGGAGACGATGGAATGCGCGTACTGATCGTCGACGACCATGAGCTGTTCAGAGCCGGATTGGCGCTTCTACTGACGGAACTCTTTCCGAACATCGAGTTGCTGCACGCGAGCACGTTGTCGCAGGGTTTGAATCATGCGCTTTGTGACCTCCTGAACATCGTTTTTCTCGATCTCGACCTGCCCGATGGCAACGGTTGCAACGCGCTTGCCGAATTGAAGGAATCGCGACCGTCCTTACCGGTGATCGTGCTATCGGCCGATGAGCGAGTGGAAACCATCAGTCGATGCATCCAACTTCGCGCCATGGGATACGTGCCCAAATCGTCGCCGCCTGAAGCGCTTCGTGCGGCGATAAGCGCGGTGCTTGCGGGGGGCGTATTCCTACCAGCCTCCAGCATCGCCAGCCTCAGTCGTGAGATGGACACTGATGAGACTCCGGCAAATGGACCTGAGGATCGTGAGCCGCGCGTTAAATCGGAAACGAGCAATGCATCCGAGCTGGGACTCACACCGAGAGAGTTCGAAACGTTGGCGTGGCTGGTGCGCGGACTTCCGTCCAAGGCCATTGCCCTGAGAATGGGCCTCGAGGACATTACGGTACGGAAATACATCAGTCATCTGCTTGCGCATTTCAATCTCCGGCGCCGTACGGAACTCATCGTCATGCTGGCGAATAGCGGGATCAAGCTCGGCGTCCCGCCGGTCACGGATCCGGCGCTTGACCGAAGACTACCGGCTGCTGGGGGACAACCAACCGACTGACTTCAGGCAGCGTGCTTTCTGGAGTGGAAGACTTGCTTGACAGCACGATGCACAACGCCTCGTGCGTGGCCGCAGCGCGATAAAAAGCAAAATAACAGGTCGCTATCCCTACTAGCAGCCACAAATGTATCAGCTAGGTGACGCGCGCTCGCCCAGCGCCTGACCACTTCAGGAACGAGCGCGGCGTCGGGAGACGAGTATCCGACATGTCACCGGGATCGGACGATAACAGTGCATACATCTTTCGCCGACGATTGCTGTCGACCGCCTACGCATGTGCGTTGCGACGGCGTTTCGCCTGACCAAGAATGAGTATGACAGCAGCGCAGAGGGTGCATTCACCGAGTGTACCCAGAGCGGTTGGTCGTCGTGAAGAGCTGAACCGGCCTTGGCTCGTGCGACGACTGCTGCAGGTCGACATGAAGTGAACAGGCTGATTGCTTTAACTCCAACGAGCCCCCTCACGAAACTTTATCAATCGATCACCACCGGTGTTGCGGCTCGTGCGCGACACGCTCGATGCGCGTGGACTTCGAGTTCGGGGCACGCAAATAACGAATCGCATGAATGGAAAACTCAACGTATACAAAGGAACCAGCATGAAATCACCACTGATAGTCGCATCCGCCGTCGTGCTGTTTGTCATGGCCGGTGTTGCGCATTCGCAAGGCACACCGCAAGCCTCACAACCCGCCCCGCAAGAAAACGCCGCAACACAACCCTCTGACCCAAGTGCGGGGATGGAAGCATACGGCGGTACGCCCGACACAGGGGTACAAGCCGGTGCAAAACATGCCAGACCGTGCCGGATGGATCCACAATGCAACGTTTTTTTTGGAGGGAGCTAACACCGATCTGACGGCGCGCGAGCCATGACTGGAAAGTGGTCCGGCTTACCGAGTTCGCTGTCACTCTTTCAGGTGGCGCCTCCTGAGAGGGGAGGCGCCACGACACGCGAGAGGCCCGACGGCGCTTCAGGAGCAAGTGGAAGGGGCGTCATAACGAGCATTTGGGCGGTCGCGAAGCTTGAGTTCGAAATCGCCGCGCCAGTTGCAGCTGGCAGGACGTCAGCGTGGTGCGGGCCACGGCCAACTCTTCTTCGCGTCAATTCAACCTTCGCGGGAACGCTCACTTAAAACGACGTCTGGGCCGCGCATTTCTGGAATTCCTTCCCCGGCCGCGAGTTCGGCGTCGCTAACGCAATCCATTGATGACGAAAGGTGAAGAAATGAAAGTGAAACCCTCGGCTGTAACCATCGTGCTATTCCTGCTCACCGCGGCCGGCGCTGCCTACTCTCAGGAAATGCAACCGTTAGACGCCACTAGCCACTCCTCCAGCCAGCAAGCAATAAATTCATCGCAGCGGGCGATGCCGACGGACGGCGACAGTCCGTGGGACCATGGAGCCCAACCTGGCGGACGAGATGGTTACGGCAAAGCCCGAGACGGTCAACCGTGCGTGGTCGGCCTGTCGTGCGATATCTATCAGGGTAGTTAACTTGGCGGCTGTGTCGCGATAAGCCAACTCGCTCTCTGAAACGACCGGGACGACCGATACGATTGATAAAAGAGATGCCGAATGGGTCGAAAGTGCGAGGGCACCGGTCGCGGAAGCTGCCGTCGGACTGCTCAACGCCGCCGCTGACGGCAATGCCCCTAGCTGACGCAGAACCGAACCCCGGTCCCACGTCGGCTATGGCCGACGAAGCAACATTCGCCTTCGCCAGTCGAATGACTGTTTACTGGGCGGACCCGACGTCTGAACGTCCGAGCGACGCGACGGGCGAATGACGCTTCCTGGCCAGGCCTCTGCCGCTTGGGCGGTCGCGATATCGGTATGCGTGGTCCAGCGCAATTCCATTCGGTGTTGATCGCGTCGGCCGAGCGCCTTTACTCGCCCTTGCGTGCACCGAAGAGCGGCAGCATCCAGAATGGTTTGAGCCACTGCGCCCAAATGGGCTCGGCATCATGCGGAATGCCCCGTTCGGCGTTCGACGGCTTGCGAGCGAGCAGTTGTACAAGTGTTGCTTCCGCTATCCGGCGCCCCTCCGCAAAGCTCAGAAAAGCCGGCACCAGTGCGTTGAGTGCAATCGGATCCGCGAGCAGCCCACGCAATGTCTGCTCGTCCATCGCTTCGAGCTGCAGTTCGTACTCGATTTGCAGCGTGCTTTGCAATTCGGCCAAAGTCAGCATGTCCACCTCCCGGTTGATCGACGAAAATGGTTCGAAGCTTCTTCGCGCATACCGCCTGCATAGCTCGCCATTGACGATCGGAAGCGGCCGCAGAGGTCTCCACCATGCTGCCGCCCGAGCGCATGCGTGCTGCGCATCCGTTGGTGAATAGTAGGGCGCATTTGTGCAAAGCAGCAAATATCATTTTCATGCCGGGTCGCACTCCGGTTGAAGAACCGCTTTCTGGTCAACATTCAAGGACTTACGCACACACCGGTTTGCAACGTTAAAACCAAAAATGAGACCGCTGCAGCGCGCACACAAACACAATATGTCTTTTTCGGGGCGGCCGCCCGCTTTGACCGATTCTGATCCGCAGGAGCCGACCGAGGCTGTGTGAAAACGCATGCTGAACGCGGCGTTCTGAAAAACCGACCCTTCAGATCGCGCCGTATCGGCTTGGCAGCAACTTGGGAAGGGTAAAGCGACACCCGAAAACCGAGTACTTTTGCGTTTTCACACAGCCTCGGCCAGGATAAAGCATTCGACATTGTGATCTATTTCGCTGACAATTCCCGTCGAATAGGACGATCCGAAGTCCAGACGTACAACCAAGAATTGAACAATTGGGTAACGCAAGAATGGCATCCCATGCAGAAATCTATTTGAAAGATTTTCACCTGCGTCGGGCAGGAGCGACGCGCCGGGCCTATGGCAATCATCCTGCGCGATCTACGCTGGCAGAATACCCATCTTCCTATCACGCGCTGGCAGAGCGGGTGCCGAATGGTGAGATGTCGCGCACTGTGCTCGATTTGGCATGTGGTGATGGGCCACTGCTGCAAATTCTGAACGACAGGGGCGACGCAGGAACGAAGTTGATCGGCATCGACATGAGCGATGGTGAGTTGAGTGCGGCCCGGGCGGTATTGCCGCAGGATGTACGGTTGATAAATGAGCGTGCACAAGAGCTGTCGCTCAATACCGGTTCGGTGGACTACGTGCTGTCCCACATGGCTCTGATGTTGATGGACGACATAGAGCAAGTAATCCGTGAAATTCACCGGGTATTGCGTAAAGGCGGTAGTTTTTCCACTGTCGTCGGGCGGGCCTTTCTGACTGGGGAAGTCGGTGAAGTCTTTTTAGACATATTCAGACCAATTGCGAAGGCGAATCTGACACACTTGCCACTCGGTGATGCGCGCACACGCAGCGAAGCCGGTTGGAGCGAACTGCTCCAGCATGGTTTCGTCAACGTCGTGTTTGAAGACATCGAGATTGACTGGACGCCTACGCCGGAGCAATTATGGTTGGACATGCTGGACACTTACGATGCCGACAGGATGTCCGAAACAGCGCGCGCGCAGTTCAAGAGCGAACTATTGTCGGCGTTTGCGCCCATGCGACGCGAAGACGGCACGTTAAAGACGGGATGGGGGCTGCGTCTCATTCAGGCCAGTGCTGCCTAGCAGCCAGTTTCGGCCACTCGACGATATGACGTAGATCGTGGACAATCGTTTGTCTCGCCAGTTTTAAGTGTCTAATAATCTGCCGGCTTTTGAACCTGTCTGAGGGCATCTATGCGAATCAGAACCACGTATTTGAAAGTGAAGGACATGGAGCGGGCCACTGCGTTCTGGGAAACCGTATTAGATTGCTCGCCGAGTCGTAAGTCGGAAAGGTGGACGGAGTTTTCTCTAGGCGAAGTCCGCTTCGCGTTATTGTTGAATGATTTTGGCGACGAGTTCGCCGGTAGCGGATGCGTGCCCGTGTTCGAATTCGATGTATCTGAATTGCATACGTTTCTGAACCGTGCAAAGGCTCACGGTGCAACAGTTGTCCTTGATGGCTTAAATAACGAAACAATGAAGAGCATGGTACTGGCGAGTCCCGACGGCCACGAATTCGAGCTTTGCATTTGCCACGACTAGTTCGTTTTTTGGTGGAAAGACATAAGCATTGCTAGGTCAAGGCTGCGCACCCTGGCGCATGAGGCAGTGAACGGCCGAGGCTGTGTGAAAACGCAAAAGTACTCGGTTTTCGGGTGTCGCTTTACCCTTCCCAAGTTGCTGCCAAGCCGATACGGCGCGATCTGAAGGGTCGGTTTTTCAGAACGCCGCGTTCAGCATGCGTTTTCACACAGCCTCGACCCGTAGGCGTCCGTTTGGTGTTCGACCTTTGCACTCGACCGGTACGAAATCCGTTCACCGTCCCGGCGTACCGACTGGAACCGTACGACGTGCGGCCGGATTCCGCTGACGCAACGCTTCGGTTGTTTCGCCGGAACCGTCCGCGCGCCAGCCCGGCGGCAGGATCACGAAGCTGATCGCAGTCCACACGCTGCCCGCCGATGCGATATCACGGGCGAGGCTGACCCAGTGCTCGAACTCGACGACGAGCGGATTGTGAGAGCGCGTCGGTGTCGTGAGACCGTAGCGGCACGGCTCATCAGCGCGTTCTTCGACATACGTGCCGAACAAGCGGTCGAATACGACGAGTACACCACCATAGTTCGCATCAAGATAATCGACGTTCGATGCGTGGTGCACGCGATGCGCGGATGGCGTATTGAACACGTATTCGAGCCAGCCGAGTTTCGGCGTCCACGTGTTATGCAGCCAGAACTGATAAAGCAAATTGAAACTCAGCGTCGCCAGCACGATTTCCGGACGCACGCCAAGCCAGACGAGAGGCACAAAAAACATTGCCGAGCCGGTTAGCTTGCCGGTCAGGCCGAGCCGGTAAGCCGATGATAGCGTCAGCTGGTTCGGCGAGTGGTGAACCGCATGCGTCGCCCAGAAAAAACGGATGCGGTGCGACGCGCGGTGGTACCAGTAGTAGCAGAACTCCTGGCCGATAAAGAGCAGGAACGCCATCAGCGCGCTGTTGAGCGTGACGGTAAAGATCCGGTGATCCCAGGCGAGCGCAAAAATGGGCGTAGCAAGCGAAAGCGGCAGCAGCGCGAACAGCTTGCGGCCGGCCAGATCGGCCAGCGATATCCACACTTCATGCCAGTCGAAGGGCGTGGCGCTATCGCGCTGTGTGCGGGTGAGCACGCACGCCTCGATCAGCGAGACGCTAACGACGAACAGAGTTACACAAAGCGCGATTTTTCCAGTGGTGAACATGATGGGCGGATAACGGGTTGATGGGACGCGTCGCCTGCGGGAAAACGCAGAATCGCGTCGGGTGAAGCTAATGTAGTGGGCTACCCCGCTAAAGACCATGCGGAAACTATGTCGCCGAATGTCATGAAGTTCCGGCCGCGATGGCGGCCGGACGGCACCGGGCGCTGGCGGCTGGTTCGTCGGCCGGCTGATCGGCTGATCCGGCCTTTCGAGCCACACAAATGGTTCGCCGAACTTAAATGACCGATCTCAGAAAAATCGAATAGACGCTGACGACCCACTGCCGTCGTTCGAAGGTCCGTCACCGCAACGGCAGCTTACTCGGGAACAGCGGTCATCCGACATCCCGCGCTGAGCGACATGAACTGGCCTTTTCGGCCGGCAAGACAACTCGTTCGGATCCGATGGCACAGGTCGCTGGAGGTGAATAATTGACCCGGCTTGATAAAGACGCCCGTAATGGGCCGGTTGTCGAAACGGAAAAACCGGCTCACGCTAAGGTCATACGCCGCGCACTGACACCCGTGCCGATGAGCGAAGCTGACGAAGGGACAGAGACATGAGCCTTGTCGATTATCAACTGATGGAAGTGTCAAGCGGCAAGGCCGTGAAGATGTGGGCGCAGGGCGTCGCGATTGAGGAGGCGGCTCGCCGGCAACTGAGAAACACGGCCCGCATGCCGTTCGTGTTCAGGCACCTTGCCGTCATGCCGGACGTGCACGTGGGCAAGGGGTCGACGATCGGCAGCGTGATTCCGACACAAGGAGCGATCATCCCGGCGGCGGTAGGCGTGGATATCGGCTGCGGAATGATGGCAGTTCGCACGACGCTGACGGCCGCGGACCTGCCCCATTCGCTTTCGGGCGTACGCGGCGCGATCGAGCGCGCCGTGCCGCACGGCAGCGCGCAAGGGCGACGCGACCCGGGCGCATGGTCGCGTCCGCCGCCGGCCGTCGACGAGGCCTGGAAACTGCTGGCGCCCGGTTTTCAGCGCATCGTCGGCAAGTATCCTTCCCTCGCGCGCACGAACAACCACACGCACGTCGGCACGCTCGGCACCGGCAATCACTTCATCGAGGTATGCCTCGACGAGGAGGACGACGTCTGGTTCATGCTGCACAGCGGATCGCGCGGTGTGGGCAATGCGATCGGGAGCCTGTTCATCGAGCTGGCTCGGGCCGACATGCGTCAACACCTTGCGAATCTTCCGGACAAAGACCTCGCGTACTTCAAGGAAGGTAGCCGGCACTTCGACGACTATGTTGAGGCGGTCGGCTGGGCGCAGGAGTACGCGCGCCGCAACCGTGAGGTCATGATGAGTGCCGTGATCGGTGCGGTGCGCATGACTATTGGCAAACCCTTCACCATCGACGAGCACGCGGTGAACTGCCACCACAATTACGTGCAGAAGGAGCGGCACTTCGGCGCCGACGTGTTCGTCACGCGTAAAGGGGCGGTGTCGGCACGAGTGGGCGAGCTCGGCATCATTCCGGGTTCGATGGGCGCGAAGAGCTTCATCGTGCGCGGTCTCGGCAATGAAGAGAGCTTCTGCTCATGCAGTCACGGCGCCGGGCGCGCGATGAGCCGGAAGGACGCCAAACGGCGCTTCACGGTCCAAGATCAAATCAGGGCGACGGCGCACGTCGAATGCCGAAAGGATGCGGGGGTCGTCGATGAAATTCCGATGGCCTATAAGGACATCGACGCCGTGATGGCCGCGCAGCGGAGCTTGGTCGCGGTGGTTCATACGCTGCGTCAGGTGGTTTGCGTGAAGGGTTAGGCTCTGATTGGCTTGCGACGGTCAGTCGATTCGTAGGAGGTGGATATGGCAACGGCAATCATCACCCCGAGAAATAACGGTCCGTATCACATCAAAGGTGATTTCACGATCACGACGCAAGGGGGCAGGCAGATTCAAGTCGAGAAAGATGAGGTCTGGCTCTGCCGTTGCGGGCACTCGAATAACAAGCCGTTTTGCGACGGGTCGCATCGGAAGGTCGAGTTTAAGAGTGATCTGGATGAGGGGGCGGGTAAAGAATAGATTTGCGCCGTCGCGGGACGCGCGTGAATGACTCTTTGCAGGGCCACTGAAGGTCTTTTCGCGATCCTGAGCCACCCCTCGAGCAGGCGCAGACTGAGCGGCAGCTTTCAAGGATAGAACGGCCGCCGCTCCACCGGAGCAGGCGGCAACGTTGCGGTCGTTCACTCATTTGCTATCGCCGTTGGTCCAAGGCCAAGGTTGGCCGCACTGGGACGCTTCGGTTGAGACGGATGTCGATCTCCGAGCGGCCATCGCGGATAGCGTCAACCTTCGAGATTAGTGCCTCTGTTGTCGCCTTGTCTCGAAGAATCTCTTCCGGAACCGCGGCGAACCGGTACAGCGAATCAAACTCGAAACGTTTAACGAAGCTATTCGCGAGGAATCCGGCTCGCAGCTTCGCTTTACGGCACCGACACGAGCGACTACGCTGCTATGAAAGCCGCGCTGGTCGGCCTTGAAGTTATCGCAACACCTTGCGCCTTGCCTTGGAGGTGAGCACGCGGCGGACGCCGAACAACTCTATTCAAGTCTGGAGCTTCGTCGATGAACCCCGAAATCTATCAGCCGTCTATTGAAGCCTGCGATGCTTGTGCCGCTGCCTGCGATCGCTGCGCATCCGCCTGCCTCGATGAACCGGGCAGGGTGAACATGGCCAAATGTATTCGCCTCAACGCCGATTGCGCTTCGCTATGCCGCCTCACATCTGCGGCCTTGGCTCGACAAAGCCATTTCGCACCCGAGTTTTGCGAACTCTGCGCACGGATCTGCGACGAGTGCGCCGATGAATGTGCGCGGCACGCACCCGAGCACTGCGGCACATGCAGCGATGCGTGCCGGAGATGCGCGGAAGCCTGCCGGGCAATCTAGTGTCTTGCTCAGCATCAGCGCGCCCGCGAGGACGACGGCGAGCGCGTCGCGTATCGGGTCGGAATAATGTCGTACCCGGCTTGAGGATGTCATGGAACCTCGGCTCCAAATGCAGGAAGTCACCATTCCGGTGGAGGACGCCTCCCTGATGGGCACGCTCGCGCTGCCACAGGACGCTCAGTCACTGGTTCTGCTCGCGCACGGCAGCGGCAGTTCACGGTTCAGCCCTCGAAACCAGTACGTGGCCACCGAACTCAATCGGGCCAGCAGCGGAACGCTGCTGATGGACTTGCTCTCCGAGCAGGAAGACACCGGTCGCGCTGCCCGCTTCGACATCGAGCTGCTGGCAGTGCGTCTCGCGCAAGCAACGGCCTGGATCGCGGCGAAGCAGACGTCACGCCTCTCGTTCGGCTACTTCGGCGCGAGCACGGGCGCGGCTGCGTAGAGCGAAGTAATCTTGTCACTCGCCAATGCCCGCGAGGAAGGGCGGGAGCCTCGGAGTTGACGATATTACTTCGTTTAGCAGCGAAGTAATGTCGTCACTTATCTTTATAGCAGGATTTGAAGCGACGTTTCCGCAGACGCAATCCTTATTATTGCACCGGTTCCGGTTCGGTTGCACAGGCCTGGTTGCTTCGGGATCGTCTCGTGCGCCGCATGATACTCATCACCGTCAGGATGACGGGCAGGATCAGCAGGCCCTCGATGAGATCAGGATCTGCGATGAAGTGCGCAGCATGGACGGACCTGAGTGCGACTCCGGACAGCGACAGAACATAGTAGGAAATGGCCGCAACAGACAAGCCCTCGACGGCATGCTGAAGCCTTAGCTGGTTGCGGGCGGTCCGATCCATGCCTCTCAGGAGGCGGGCGGGCATTGTCAAGTTGACGACGGGGGCATGTACCAATGCAGTATGAGTAGGATTCCTGTTGATTAGCGAGCGATGTCAGTCGGGTCAGCGGCGGTCCACTGGAACCAGCTGGCCAGGCGTGCCCGCAGTTGTGAGCGATGGTCACCCGCACTCATCCTGTGCCGGGGCAGCGCGAAGTGCTGACGGATCGGGCCGAAGTTCGACAGAAAGCGCTGCGTGCGCCGCGGGTCACGGAAACCCTGCATCTGACGCTCACGCCGGCGCGTCGGCTGGTGGCTGTTCTCCGCGCGGTTATTGACCCGGGCCGAGGCCTTCACGAAGACGTGCTTCACATCGGCCAGCTGCGGCAACTCGGCCTTTGCCGCCGGATAGCTGCGCAGCTGGTCGGTGACAATCTTTCGGGGCACCGGGTGCGAGCGCAGCATCTTTCTGAAGAAGCGCCTTGCCGCAGTCTTGTCACGGCGCTTTTGCAGCAGCACGTCCAGTTCGACGCCGTGCTGATCCACTGCACGCCACAGCACGTACGGCTTACCGCGCAGTTTGACGAACAGCTCATCGAGATGCCACGTCGTGCCCGGCCGCGGCCGGACCGCTTTCACCCGGTAGGCAAACATCGCGCCGAACCGGTCGCACCAGTTGCGCACCGACTCGTAGCTGACCACGACGCCGCGCTCGAGCAGCAATTCCTCGATGTCGCGCAGGCTCAGGTTGAAACGGTGGTACCAGCGTACCGCGCAACTGATAACTGCGGCTGGAAAACGGAAGCCGTGATACGGCGAGGGGTTCTTCTTCATCCCCCATTCTACCCAGCGCGGCCTCCAAGTTGACATTGCCGGTGCAGGTGGTCGGAGGTTCAAATCCTCTCGCCCCGACCAAAGAAATCAAGGCCTCACAAGCACTGCTTGTGAGGCCTTTTTCGTATGCGTCGTTAGAAAAAAAGCCGCCCCTCACGCATCCCTAACACGAACACGACCTCACCCCGCCCCCAGCGCCACAAACCGTTCAAGATGATGATCCTCATCCCCAAGCTGATGATCGATCATCACAAGGCGCTTCGCATAGTGAGCGAGCGGCAGTTCCCACGTCATACCGATGCCGCCATGAAGCTGAATGCATTCCTCGGCGACTAGCACGCCGATCCTGCCAATGCTGTACTTCGCGGCCGATAGCGCACGCTCTCGCACCCAGCGCTCGCCCTCAAGCGCGGCAGCAGCATTGATCACCGCCGAGCGCGCCTGTTCAATTTCGAGCAACAGATCGGCCATCCGATGCTGCAACGCCTGGAAGCTGCCGATCGGCACGCCGAACTGCTTGCGAGTGCGCAGGTAGTCGAGCGTGTGGTCCTTCGCGACATCCATCGCGCCGACCGCTTCCGAGCACAACGCGAGCACGCCGCAGCCGATCGCGTATTCGAGCGTCGCGAAGCCTTCACCTGCTACGCCGAGGACCGCGTCGTCGCCGAGCGTGACGTTGTCGAACGTGACTTCGGCCGCGCGCCCGCCGTCGATCTTGCGATAGCCGCGCACGCTGACGCCCGCCGCGTCGCGAGGCACGAGAAACAGCGCGATGCCGTCTTCCGCCTCGTCGGCAGCGCTCGTGCGAGCTGATACGAGAAATACGGAAGCGTGCTCGCCATGCTGCACGACGGCTTTCGCGCCGCTCAATTGCCAGGCGCCGTGGCCATTGCCGCCGCGCTGCGCGCGCGTCGTCACACGGGCCAACTCGTAGTGAGAATCCGGTTCGCCGTGCGCCAGCGCGACGATCCGCGAGCCGTCGATCAACTCGCCGAGCAAGGCTTTCTGCGCATCGTTGCCGCTCTTCGCGACGGCCCGGCCGACGATCAGCGTATCGAGAAACGGCTCGACCACGAGGCCCCGGCCGAGGCTCTCGAACACGACGGCGATGTCGAAGCCGCCGCCGCCGTAACCGCCGTTCGCTTCATCGAACAGCGCGCCGATCATGCCGAGTTCCGCAAAACGGCCCCACAGTTCCGTGCTGAAACCTTGCGCCGAGCACGCGATCCGGTCGCGCGTCTCGAAGCCGTATTGTTCGCTGACGAAGCGGTTCAACGTATCCGCCAGCATGCGGCGGTCTTCGGTGTGCTGGAAGTTCATGACGTGCGCCTCCTACAGTCCCAGGATCATTTTGGAAATGATGTTCTTCTGGATTTCATTCGAACCGCCGAAGATCGACAGCTTGCGATTGTTGAAGTAAAGCGAAGCGGCGCTCGCCGCTTCGTCGGGGCCGACCGACACGCCGTCGAACCCATCGTGCAGCGCTTCCTCGACGAACGGCTGCGCGTACGCGCCCATCGCGCGACGCGTGAGCGACGCGATTTCCTGACGGATCTCGGTGCCTCTAATCTTCAGCATCGAACTCTCGGCGCCGGGCACGCCGCCGCCCGCCACCGCCGCGATTACGCGCAGGTTGGTGGTCTTCATGTTCTCCAGATCGATCTCGACGCGCGCCATGCGCGCTGCGAACGCGGGATCTTGCGCCAGCGGCTTGCCGTTGCGCAGCTGCGTCGCGGCGATCGTGCGCAGCCGGTTGAACGCGGCCACCGAGAAGCCGACGCCCGCGATATTCGTGCGCTCATAGGTGAGCAGATACTTCGCGTAAGTCCAGCCCTTGTTCTCTTCACCGACGAGGTTTGCAACCGGCACGCGCACGTCGGTGAAAAACACTTCGTTGACTTCGTGCTCGCCGTCGAGCGTGATGATCGGGCGCACTTCGACGCCTGGCGTGTTCATGTCGATCAGCAGGAAGCTGATGCCTTCCTGTTTGCGCACGTCGATTGCGGTGCGCACGAGGCAGAAGATCATGTTCGCGTAATGGCCGAGCGTGGTCCACGTCTTCTGGCCATTGACGATGTAGTGCTCGCCTTGCGCATCCGAGCCGCGTACCGCCGTGGTCTTCACCGACGCGAGATCCGAGCCCGCGCCCGGCTCCGAGTAGCCCTGGCACCACCAGTCGGAGCCATCGAGAATGCGCGGCAGCCAGTATTGCTTCTGCGTTTCGCTGCCGTATCGGATCAGCACCGGTCCGAGCATGTTGACGCCGAACGGCACCACGCGCGGCGCGCCGGCCAGCGCGCATTCGTTTTCGAAGATGAACTTCTGCACTGCGTTCCAGCCGGGGCCGCCGTACTCCTTCGGCCAATGATTGGCCAGCCAGCCTTGCGCATGCAGGATCGCGTGCCATTCGGCCATGTCGTCGCGCGTGAGGCGGCGCCCGCCGTGCACCTTGTCGGCGAGGCGTTGCGGAAGACGGTCGCGCAGGAAGGCCAGCACGTCGGCGCGGAAGGCTTCTTCTTCAGGGGTGAAGTTCAGGTCCATGGCGGGTTGTTCCGTAGAGAGTGAGCGGGCCGGTGCGACGAGTATGGCACCGGCCCGCCTGCGTCGGATGACAGGTCGGCTCAGGCCGACTGATTCAGGCTCGCGAAATCGGCGCCGCGTTCCACGAGGTCGATCAGAAGCGGCGATGCTCGCCAGAACAGCGGGTCTTCGTTAGCGAACTCGCGGATGTCGGCAAGAATCTTCGGCAGGCCGACCATGTCCGCGTATTTCATCGGACCACCGCGATAGCGCGGAAAACCGTAGCCGTACAGGAAGGTCACGTCGACATCCAAAGGGCGCAGCGCGATGCGTTCGTGTACGACGTTGGCGCCTTCGTTGATCATCGCGGCCATGTAGCGGCGCACGATTTCCTCGTCGGTGAAGGTGCGCGGTGTGATGCCGGCGCGCACGCGTTCAGCGTCGATGATTGCTTCGACTTCCGGGTCGGGCGTGCCGCTGCGCGATCCTTCGGGGTACAGATAAAAGCCACGCCCGGTTTTCTGACCGAACCAGCCGCGCTCGCACAGGCGGTCGGCGATCTGCACGTAGCGCGCGGCGGGGTTGCGGGTGGCCGCGCGCCGCTTGCGCGTGGCCCAGCCGATGTCGCCGCCTGCGAGGTCGACCACCTGAAACGGGCCCATCGGAAAGCCGAACGCACGCACCGCGGCGTCGATCTGATACGGCGACGCGCCGTCTTCCATCATCGCGTCGGCGGCGCTGCGATACACGGCGAGCACGCGGTTGCCAATGAAGCCGTCGCACACGCCCGCGCGCACCGGCGTCTTGCGCAGCTTCTTCGCCAGCTCGAACGCCGTGGCGACCACGTCGGCGCTGACGTGCTTCGGCACCACCACTTCCAGCAGCTTCATGATGTTGGCGGGCGAAAAGAAGTGCAGGCCGATGACGTCCGCGGGACGCGAGATGCTGGCCGCGAGCGCGTCGATGTCGAGATACGACGTGTTGGTCGCGAGCACCGCGCCCGCTTTGCACACGCGATCGAGTTCGGCAAACACGGCTTGTTTCACCGCGAGGTCCTCGAACACGGCTTCGATGACGAGGTCGGCGCCGGCGAGCGCGTCATATGACGTGCTGCCGCTCCAGCGCGTCATGATCTGCGCCTTCTTCTCCGTGCTCAGACGGCCCTTGGCGATCAGGCCGTCGTAGACTTTTTCGATGTGCGCACGACCGCGTGCGAGCGACGCGTCGTCGCGTTCGATCATCGTCACCGGCAGACCGGCGTCGAGCACCGCGACCGCGATACCCGCGCCCATCGTGCCGCCGCCGACCACGCCGATCGCATCGAGGGCGCGCGGTTTCGCGTCACGCGTCTCGGGCGCCTTCAGCACTTCGCGCTCGGCAAAGAACGCATGAATGAGGCCGGCGCGCTGCGGGCTGTCGAGACATTGCAGGAACAGTTTGCGTTCGAGCCGCAGTCCGCCGTCGAAAGGCTGTTCGATCGCGGCCTCGACGGCCTCGACGATCTTCAGCGGCGAGAACAGGCCGCGCGACTTTTTCGCGGTTTCCGCGCGCGCCGTGGCAACGGCGGCGAGGCTCGCGGCGCGATCGGCGAGTGCGGCGGCGTCGCGCGTGCGGCGCACCGGCGCGTGTGCGGCCAGCAGTTCGTGCGTGTACGCGAGCCCTTCGGCGAGGATGTCGCCGCTGCGGCCGACCCGGTCGACGAGTCCCATTGCGAGCGCCTCCTTCGCGCCGGCATGCCGGCCGCTGAGGATGAGATCGAGCGCGGCGGCTGCGCCGATCAGGCGCGGTGTGCGCTGCGTGCCGCCCGCGCCCGGCAGCAGACCGAGCTGCACTTCGGGCAGGCCGAGTTTCGCGCCGTCCACCGCGATCCGGTAGTGCGCGGCGAGCGCCACTTCGAGGCCGCCGCCGAGCGCCGCGCCATGAATCGCGGCGACGACCGGCTTCGTGCACGCTTCGATGCGGTTGCACACATCCGGCAGCGACGGCGGCACTGGCGGTTTGCCGAACTCGCGAATATCCGCACCGGCGATAAAGTTGCGCCCCGCGCCGACAATCAACACGGCTTCAATGGACTCGTCGGTGTCGGCGGCTTCGATCGCGGCGAGCAGGCCGCGCCGCACGTCGGCAGACAGCGCGTTGACCGGCGCGTGGTCGATGGTGACGAGCAGCACCTTGCCGCGCAATTCGCGCGTGACAAGGGCGGCGTCGGCCGAAGGGTCGAGGGTCATGATGTCGTCTCCTGACGGTTACCGAGGCATTTGAAGCGCGCCGGGTCTGGCGAATTGTCCCGATTGTGGAGTGATCAAGGTTCATTGACAATCACATGCCGGGTTGACAGACTGTCAAAATTATTTTGACAAAGGCGCCGCCATGGACGTCAACTCCCTGACCTTGCTGGTGGAGATTCTCGATGCCGGCAACCTGAGCGAAGCCGCGCGCCGGCTCAAAATGAGCCGCGCGAACGTGAGTTATCACCTGAATCAACTGGAGCGCTCGATCGGGCTGCAACTGGTCAGACGCACCACGCGCCGGGTCGAGCCGACCGAAATCGGGCTACAGCTATACGAACATGGCCGCACGATCCAGAACGCGCTGCTCGCCGCGCGCGAGTCGGTCGCAACACTCGGGCAGAGCCTGCAGGGGCGTGTGCGGCTTAGCGTGCCGAGCGGCTACGGTCAGCTCGTGATGTCCGACTGGCTGATCGCGTTCAAGCGGCTCTATCCGGGCATCGTGCTGGACGTGATGTTCGAGAACCGCGTCGAGGACCTGATGCGCGACGAAGTCGATATCGCGGTGCGGGTCATGTCGGAGCCGCCGCAAAATCTGGTCGCGCGCGACATGGGGCCGGTGAGCTATGTCGCGTGCGCGTCGCCGGTATTTGCGCAAACGCACGGCATGCCCGCGAAACTGGACGATCTGCGCACTGCGCCGCTCATCACGGCGGCCGTGGTCGGCAGACAATTGCGCGTCGCCGCTTATCTGCGCGACGAGCGGCACGAGGTGCTGCTGGAGCCGGCGATCATCTCCGAAAACTTTCTGTTCCTGCGGCAGGCAGTGCTCGCGGGTCTGGGCGTGGGACTCGTGCCCGACTACGTGGTGCAGGACGATCTGAAACGCGGCGACGTGGTGACCGCGCTCGACGAATGGCGCCTGAGCATCTTCGGCACGCACATGTACATGCTCTATATGCCGAACCGGCATCACACGCGCGCTGCCGCGACTTTTATCGAATTTGTTTTGCAGCAGGCGCGTGGGACGGGGCGGGGCGTGGTTGCGTGATCGCCCGTGTGTAGTTCGGGGCGTAGAGGGACAGGGAGGGCGGTCAATTCTTGCGCTGCGCGCGCCAAACTGCGCATTCGAAGGACGCGCCTTTGGCCTGCGCTGTTGCGCATCACGCGGGCGGCCTCGTGTAGCGCTACTTCGACACCGCCGCCTCGAATCGCCTGACCGCTCCGACGATATCACTGCGTAGTTGCTGTAGCGCGCCGCGCCGCGCATCCGGCGGCACCAGTCCCTGCCACAGCAGCTCGGCCAGCGAAGCAGCGGTCGCTTCGATATCGACGGCTCTCTCCTTGCGCACGGCATCCCACAGCACGTGCTCCATCGGACCGTAGATGGCGGAGCGCAGGAGCCCGAGCGACATGTCGGCGCGGATGTCGCCATTCGCCACGCCTTCGGCGAGCACGCCCATCATCGGCGCGGTATAACGGCGCTGCAACTCGACGATCACGTCGCCGAACTTGTCGTCTTTCTCGCGCCCTTCGGAAAGAATCAGCGCACACAGTCCGGTTCCGTCGACGGTCAGGCGATAGAGATGCGTACGCACGAGGTACGCGAACTTGCTGCGCGTGCCGGCAATCAAGGGCAATTCATTTTCCACTTGGGCGATGATCTCGTCGTACCAGTTGCCGAGTACGCGAACGCACAGATCGCGCTTGCTTGCGAAGTAAGTGAAGATTGTCGCTTCGGATACCCCCACGCGCCGCGCGATTTCCGTCATGGTGGCGCCGGCATAGCCGACTTCGGAAAACACGAGCCGGGCTGCTTCGAGAATCGTCTTGAGGCGCTGCTCGGAGCGTGCCTGCACGGGCACGCGACGGGAGACGGAGGACGTGTTCATTGCGGCAATGAAATGGTCAGGAGTAGCATTGGCAGGTTAGTTGAGTCTAGCTCAATATATTTTTTCGGTAAAGATTAGCGCGAAATCGCCTGAAAAATTTACGCGTTCAACTGTTCTTCGTCGTAACTTGAGCTAAACTCAAAACCTTCAAGAGCGGCAGCAAGTAACGGAGACAGCTCGCATGCCTACAGCTTCGCAGCGCACCTCATCGCCGCCATCCTCATTGAATGGCTACCGTTCCGTCTTTCGGGAAGGCCTGTTCGCCGGCCAGGTGATCGTCGTCACCGGTGCCGGCAGTGGGCTGGGCCGTTGCACGGCGCACGAACTCGCGTCGTTGGGAGCGAGGCTGGCGCTGATCGGCCGCGGCGAAGACAAACTGAAGGCCGTGCTGGCCGAGTTGGCGGCGGACCATCCAGCCGTCGCCGGTGGTCACAGCATCTACGCATGCGACATCCGCCACGAACCGCAGGTCCGCGAAACGATCGCCTCGATCATCGCGGAGTTGGGCCACATCGACGGTCTGTTCAATTGCGCCGGCGGTCAATTTCCGGCTCCGCTGGAAAAGATTTCGTTGAATGGCTGGGACGCGGTCGTGCGCAACAATTTGCACGGCACCTTTCTGATGTCGCGCGAGTGCTATACCCAATGGATGCAGCATCACGGCGGCGCGATCGTGAACATGCTCGCCGACATCTGGGGCGGCATGCCTGGCATGGGCCACTCGGGCGCGGCTCGGGCGGGTGTATGGAATTTCACGGAAACCGCCGCCTGCGAGTGGGGCCACGCGGGCGTGCGAGTCAATGCCGTTGCGCCAGGCTGGATCGCCTCGGCCGGTATGGACAGCTACCATGAGGATTACCAGGCGCTATTGCGCACGCTGAAACACAAGGTGCCGCTGCAACGCTTCGGCACCGAATCCGAACTCGCCAGCGCAGCCGTGTTTCTGCTCTCGGAAGCGTCGGCGTTCATCAACGGTACGGTGATTCGCGTCGACGGCGGCGTGCCGAACGCGCGTCATTCCTGGCCGTTAGCGCAAGCCGAGCGTACGATCGAATACAACGGTTTTCCGCGCTATGAGCCGCCGACGGGTTTGCAGGACCAGGTCGAGCCGCACGCATAGGCGGCACGCCACGCAAACCGGCCGCCAGTCGATGGCGACACGAAGGCGACACGAAGGAGACACGATGAACCTCGAAGGCCAGACCTACGATTCGCTGAAGGCGAATTTCGCGTGGCGTATTGCGCCGCGCTACAACATCGGCGTCGACGTCTGCGATAAATGGGCCGACGGCTCGGGCCGTCTCGCGCTGATCGTCGAAGACGCCGACGGCCACGCCACGCGCTACACGTTCGACGAATTGAAGACCTTGTCCGACCGCTTCGCGAACGCATTGCAGGCAAGCGGCGCGCAACGCGGCGACCGCGTCGGCATCTTCCTGTCGCAATCGATCGAGACGGCCATCGCGCATCTCGCTGCGTACAAGGCGGGCATGGTGGCCGTGCCGCTGTTCGCGCTCTTCGGCGTCGACGCGATCGAACATCGTCTCGGCGACAGCGGCGCGGTGGCGCTGATCACCGATCACGCGGGCGTGCAGAAAGTCGACGAGATTCGCGCCGCATTGCCCGAGCTGCGCAACGTCTTCAGCGTCGATATCGAACAGGATCGCGCGAACCCGTCCGCGCCCGTGCGTGCGTTCTGGCAGGCGCTAACGCATGCATCCGCAGACTTCACGCCGGTCGACACCGGCGCAGACGACCCCGCGGTCATCATCTACACGTCGGGTACGACCGGCAAACCTAAGGGCGCGTTGCATGGGCATCGCGTGTTGCTGGGTCATCTGCCCGGCGTCGAGATGTCGCAGCAGGGCTTTCCCGCGCACGCCACGCTAATGTGGACGCCGGCGGACTGGGCATGGATCGGCGGCCTGTTCGACGTGCTGCTGCCGTCGTGGCATCACGGCGTCGCGGTGCTCGCGCGCCGCTTTGCGAAATTCGACGGCAAGGCCGCATTCGATCTGATGGCGCGCCACGCGGTCTCGCATACGTTCCTGCCCCCGACCGCGCTGAAGATGATGCGGGGCGTCGCGCATCCGGAACGCTGGCATCTCGCATTGCGCTCGGTGGCGAGCGGCGGCGAATCGCTCGGCGAGGAGTTGATCGGCTGGGGCCGCGCGGCGCTCGGCGTGACGATCAACGAGTTCTATGGGCAGACCGAATGCAACGTCGTGGTGTCGTCGTGCGCGGCGCTGTTCGAGCCGCGCTTCGGCGCGATCGGCCGCGCGGTGCCGGGGCATCACGTCGCGATCGTCGATGCGAACGGCGACGAACTGCCGCCGGGCGCAATCGGCGATATCGCGGTGGCCGCGCCCGATCCGGTGATGTTCCTCGGCTACTGGCGCAACGAAGCGGCGACGCACGAGAAATTCCGTGGCAGGTTTCTGCTGACCGGCGACCTCGGCACGCGCGACGAGGATGGCTTCATCCGTTTCGTGGGCCGTGGCGACGACGTGATTACGAGCCGGCGACCTCGGCACGCGCGACGAGGATGGCTTCATCCGTTTCGTGGGCCGTGGCGACGACGTGATTACGAGCGCCGGTTACCGGATCGGCCCGGCGTCGATCGAAGATTCGCTGCTGCGTCATCCTGCGGTGTCGATGGCGGCCGTGATCGGCGCACCGGATCGCGAGCGTACCGAGATCGTGATGGCGTTCGTGGTGCTGAAGCCGGGTTTCGTCGGCGATGCAGCGCTCGTGCGCGAGATTCAGCAGCACGTCAAGACGCGCCTCGCCGCGCATGAATATCCACGCGAAATCCGCTTCGTCGACAGCCTGCCGTTGACCGCAACCGGCAAGGTCATCCGCAAGGCGCTGCGTGCAGGACTCGCGCCGCAAGCGGACGACCCTACTGCAAAAACCTGAAACCCGATGACCACGAACGCACACCGACCCTCCACCCGAACCGCCAGAACATCAAGAACGTCCGCCCCAGAACCGTCCGCCGCCGCACTCGACGATACCGACCGCAAGCTGCTCGCGCTGCTCGCCGAAGACGCCACGCGCACTTACGCGGACCTCGGCAAGCTGCTGTTTTTGTCTGCGCCCGCGGTTCACGAACGCGCCCGGCGTCTGAAGCGCGAAGGCGTGATCAAGGCCACTGTCGCCGCACTCGACGCCGCGAAACTGAACCGCCCGTTGCTCGCGTTCGTGCACGTGGATACGACGAGCTGGGCCGTCACGCGGCAACTGCTCGCGCTGGAAGAGCTATCGGACGTCGAGGAGATTCATACGGTGACGGGCGAGAGCGCGATGCTGCTGAAAGTACGTACGCGCGACACTCAATCGCTCGAACAACTGCTCGCGCGCATTCACGCGATAGAAGGCTTCACCGGCACGCGCAGCTACATTGCGCTGACCACGTATCTGGAGCGCGGGCCGAGCCCGAACCTGTAGCGCGGTGACTGAAGCATGCCGCTCACGCATGCAGCGCAAGACCCTTGACCGCCTTGTCGACCGCCTTCTTCGGCCCCCGCACCGCGATTCCGACGAGATCAGGCGCGTCGGCGGGCTCGGCGCGAAACGCCTCGCGGTTCGCTTCGTCATGTCCGGTTGAGAACATCGCGCGCACATACACGGCGCGCGTCAACTCGCGTTCGATGCCCTGGCGAAACGCGCGCAGCAAACCTGCGTTGTCCGCCTGATAGACCATCATCGGCTGGCCGAGCAGCCGCGCATGCCGGAGGCCGGCCGCGTCCTCGTACGGCTCGCCGAGCGCCTCGGGCGCGGCGCCCGCGATGCCGGTGGCGAGAAACGCGGTCACATTGAGTTTTTGCCACACGGCGAGATCGTCTAGCACGATGATCGCGACTTTCGTATCGAATTCCATTGCGCACTACGCTCCATGTTCAAGAGAGATTCCACAGTCGAATCTTATGGAAAATCGCCGCGTGTGGGGATGAGCGCGCGGCAAAAAAAATGGGCTTCGACGAACTCGCGTTAGCGCGGCGCCGATGTCGGGTTTTGCCTGATGGGGTTCGGCGCAAGCCGGCTTGATCAACGTCGTGTGCTGCAACGCAGCCTGTCGTCGTACTGGACGCGGCCAAGCTGCGGATCAGTCCGGCGCGTGCGTGGTGCAGCGGCAGCATTGCCTGTTGAGTCTGAGTCTTGAGCGGTACAAAGCGCACGTTCGGGCACCGTATCGCCTCGCAGACTGCTTCGGCCTCTGCCGCATCGGTCTTATCGCTCTTTACGTAACGCCGCGCGATCTGCGGGGCGACCGATTCACCGGTGTGTTCGGGCTTTGCAAGCTTCTAGCCTCAGAAGCGGGAGTCGTCCATCACATCGGAACCGTCGTGAGAGCATTGAAATTTGACAATTATCGACAATCGAAGCTTTGCCCCCATGATACTTATGGGTTGTTCTGCCGCATCGTGCGAATTCTTGTGGAGGGGCAAGATGAGTCGTTGGTTGGTGGTGCTCGTATCGTCCATAGCGCTGTGGTCCAGCTCTGCAGTTGCTGCGACAGTGCCGGTTGTTGGCTATATCGCCGAGCCGAAGATCTTCTTCTCTGGGATCTCGGACGACGCAAGCAGCGGAATGTTGACGCTCAAAACCTCGACCGGTGTGATCTGTCGCGGGCAATGGATGTATAGCTCGCCAGTATCAGGTTATGCCCGAGCGACGTGTGGAGACGGTAGAAATGTCGAAGTTCGCTTCAATTCAATTGACTCTCCAAGCGGTACGAGTATCGGGAACGGGTCAACTTCTCTCGGTGAGCGAGTGATCTCTTATGCGGGCCACGATGCGGCTCAATACATGGCGAGTCAATCAAATACGCCGAAGGAAAAGCTGGTTGGTATCGGAAGCGGATTTTTTGTATCGGACGGCGGTGCGCTTCTGACAACCCATCATGTCGTAGCTGGATGCAATCGATTTGCCGTATGGAACGGTGAGCGAACATTCGACGCGGCCTATGTTGCGTCCGATACCAAAGTTGATCTTGCCGTATTGAAGGTGAATAGTTGGCGTGGATTTTCCGCATCGTTCGCTCCGGAATCAGAAGTTGGCGAGACCGTCTATTCCTTGGGATATTCATCAGGAGTTGGGCAACAAGCGCCGCTGGTTATTCAGCAAGGCGTGATTGCATCCATGTCCGGACTCGATGGAAAGAGATTTCTTTTACAACACTCAGCGGTGTTTAACCCTGGCAATAGCGGCGGCCCGCTACTAGATCCATCCGGGAACGTTGCGGGAGTCAACGACTTGACGTTAGGTGCAGGCGAACCAGTCAATCAGCAGTATTACGCGATCAAGCCGGATGTTGCGCGCCAATTTCTGTCGCGTAATGGCGTCAGTGCCTCTGCCGACCTGAAAGGTGGCCCAGCCTCAGCACAAATCGCCTACAAAACCGCAAAAGAATTTACCGTGCGTGTGGAATGCTACGCGCGAATGTAGAGAGAGCGGTTGTTCGTCAATAGGCAAATAGATTGATAAGTGTTATATGGGCAGAATGCTTTATAAAAAAGTCCAATATGGAGTAGTCCTGAATCGGCGAGGAAAAGCAATGGACGGCAAGAAGGCACCGACAAGTTGACGCCAGCTTCAGGCTGATGGCATGGACTCCCGCCCCCTTCGGGGCGACACTTACCTCACCAATTCCCGGGAGAACGTCAATGCCTGCACTTACCATTGGTCTGGATATCGCAAAGAACGTGTTTCAGGTTCATGGCGTCGATCGCCATGGCAAGACCGTTGTGCAGCGGAAACTTCGCCGAGCTGAGGTGTTGAAGTTCTTCGCAAAACTGGAATCCAGTCTGGTTGGTATCGAGGCCTGTCACGGCTCCCATTTCTGGGCCCGTGAGCTAACCGCGTTGGGACACACGGTCCGCCTGCTGCCGACACAATATGTGAAGCCGTTTCTGCTCGGTGGCAAGAACGACGCGAATGACGCGGCGGCGATTTGCGCGGCAGTGACGCGCTCAGGCATTCACTTCGTTGCGATCAAGAGCGCTGAACAGCAGTCGCTGCAGTCGGTTCATCGCATGCGCCAACGGCTCATCCAGGAGCGGACAGCGAAATCGAATCAGATCCGGAGCATGTTTGCTGAAGAGGGGGTGATCTTCGCGGTCGGGCTTCCGCAATTGAGAAAGGGAGTGGTTGAGCTCGTCAACAATCCCGATGCCCGCATTACCGCATTGCTCAGACGGCTTGGCTCGATGTACCTCGAGCAACTGAAGGCACTGCAGCAATGGCTCGACGAACTTGCTGCCGAGATAGCGGAGATCTTCAAGAGCAACGAAGCTTGCCAACGGCTCGCTACCGTTCCAGGAATCGGGCCAGTGATCGCGACCGCGCTCGTCAGCAGTGTCGGTGATCCGTCCCAGTTCAGGAACGGCCGGCAGTTTGCGGCCTGGCTGGGGCTGACGCCGAGGCAAAAATCCAGCGGAGGCAAAACCAGGTTAGGCGGTATCACAAAACGCGGCGACACCTATCTGAGAACCCTGCTTGTACAGGGCGCCCGCGCGGTCATGCACTTCGTGAACCGTCGCGACGATCGGCACAGTCGCTGGATCAAGGCTGTGATGCAACGCCGCCACGTGAGCATTGCTGCGATCGCCCTGGCGAACAAGACGGCGCGCATTGCCTGGGCAATATTGACAGGTAACGGCTGCTTCCGAGTTGCGTAACAGGCAACAGATATTGAGTATTGCTTTATTTCTTTCGCGATTGCGCAAGAAGCAGCAAGCATGGCGAACCGGTCGGACCGGCGCTTGCAGATCCTGATATATCCGGCGGCTGCAGTACGAAGCCAGAAGGCCGATGAGGAGCAAGCGCGCAAATTTCCATGATGGCTCGTGCAGCAGCAAGCACATCAGAAGCCGAATGTACGGACGCAGTCGTGACCCTCAAAATGCAAACCGATCTTGCTCATAGGCGAGAGTCCATGTATGGATATAGGCGGTTTCTACAGTGCTATACGCGGCGGTAATTGAGAGACCCATCAGCCCGTCCGACACAACTCGACGATTACACCTCCACAAGATCCGGAGCGGCTCAACGAGTGCCGCCGTGTTCAATTGGACAGCTGTGAATCCTCGTCTCCCATGGTTTTTAGCTATGCGGCGATCCAACTTTTCTAAAGTTGACATTTTTACCGGCGTAGCTGTGAGACATTTAATTCGGTCTACGAATACACACGCCAGATATCGCTGCCGCCTCGAAGCATTCGAAAGAAAAGTGTGACAGGCGACTGGATACCGGAAAATCTACGTACGTCGGATGTTGTATGTCATTGAAAATGGAAAAAGTAATATGCAGCCGCCGTTCGTTTGTTTCCTCGTGTTTAAGGGGGCGTGGAAGTGGTTAGAGCGTTGATTTTTTGTGCATCCGAAAAAAAAGAAAAAACAGGTATGGCGGAAAAAATTGAACGAGGTGATGTAATGAATAACGGCAACCCGTGCACAGAAGGGCATTCCGATATGACCGGTGGGCATTTCGGTACATTGCTGCGCTCCACGGTGTTGTGCTTGACATTGATATCTGCTGCAGCAGGCACTTATGCAGCGCAAGCCGAGCCGAGTTCTTCCCGGGGAGCATCGAGTCCAGCATCTTCGTCTATTCCGGATATGCAAAGCAACAAGCTGCAGCCAGACGCATCAAGACCTGAATTGACGGGTGTTGATACTCAGTCCGGTTCGACAGGGCAGTCGGCAGACGGGGCAGCACTAGGGCTTAATCAATCGGTTCGACTAGCGCTAAATCATTATCCATCTATTGCCGACGCGATCTCCCAGCTCTCGCAGGCAGGCGTCGGCATCGATGTAGCGCGTGCAGGTTACTTCCCCAAGGTGACGACGGGTTTGGGTGGCGGGAATAGCTCTCCTACGGGTAGGGCAAGCACCACATCGGTTGAGATTACCCAGATGATCTATGACTTCAATAAAGTCAAGAGCGCGGTTGGTCAAGCTAGTGCAACTGTGAAGCGCCAACGTGCGGAAGTCTTGAGGGAGATTCAATCGGTTGAAAGACAGACGGCCGAAGCATATGTCAACGTAAGTCGCTATCAAGCGCTTGTCCGCATCGCGGAGGATCAGGTTAGCGCAATGGAGCGAGTGTACGAGATGGCAGAGTTACGTGCGAGTGCCGGCGTTAGCACGCGTTCGGATCCAATCCAGGCTGGTGCGCGGCTTCATGGTGCGCGAGCCAGCTTGGGAGAAATGCGCGCACAAAGCCAGCGTGCTCGACAGCATTTGCATACGCTAATTGGTAGCGAGCTTTCGGCACAGGTCGCTCCCCTCTCCTTGGAACAGGCGTCCGGAAAGTCATTGAGTGTCGATCCGGATACGAATTTGATGCCCGACGTCATGGTTGCCCAGGCGGAGGCAGAAATCTCCCAGAAGCAGCTTGACGCGGCACGCGCAGATCGATTGCCGACGGTTTCCCTTGATTACACGCTAAACAAAAACCTGACGGGTATAAATCCCACCACCTTCGCACGTAATGGTTCGAACCATACCCTAATGGTTACGCTGACATGGAATGCTTTCCAGGGCGGTGCGCTAAACGCGCAAGTTAACGCGGCCAATTATGCGCTTGATGCCGCGCGTTCACGCATAGAGCGAGCTCAGTTAGACAGTATGGACGCGGCGCTCGATTCTCGCGAACAAGCGCTTGGAGCGAAGAATCGGGTAACTGATCTTGCTGCGAGAAAGGCAAGTCTGGAAAGCGCGCGCGATCTCTACCAGGAGCAATACAAGCTTGGTTCGCGGTCCATTCTCGATTTGCTCAGTACCGAGGAAGAGTTTTTTCAGGCCGCCTCGGATGAAACGCAGGTTCAGCACGATTACTGGATTGGCGTGGTTGATTACGTAGCTGCGACGGGCGCTGGAAACGAATTCTATGGTATCTGCGCGGATGCTGCACCAGGTTTGGAGGGGAATCGATGATGGACACTCGTCTATTACAGCAGCGATGGCTCGACGCCATGCTGGTTGTGGCAAGTCACTATCGACTGGGTGTTTCCGAAGAGACTGTTCGGATAGGCTTGGTGTGGCAGGAGGGAGCCGCAGAAGAAAATCTACTCGTTGGAATGGCTAGACGAGTCGGCCTCTCGCTCAGGTTCTTGCCAACGGAGCAAGCCAAACTGGATGCGTGGAATCTTCCCGCCGTGGTTGAGCTGAACGACGGCATGGTATGCGTTATGACGTCGATCGACGGTAGTGGGCGAGTGACGTCGACTGTCAGTGGCGAAGGAGGCGTTCGCACAATTTTGCATATCGACGCATTGAATGAAAAGGTGCGGCGCGTTGCTATTCTGCGACCTTTGCAGTCGGCGCCGGATATTCGCGTAGATGATTATGTGAAACCGTACCAGAAGAGCTGGTTTTGGGGAATCGCTCTCAAGGAGTGGCCGCGGTATGTTGACGTAATGGTCGCGTCGCTAGTTGCCAATCTCCTCGCGCTCGCCGGTGTCTTATTTTCGACGCAGGTGTACGACCGTGTGATTCCGGCTCAATCGGAAGCAACTCTATGGGTGCTTTTCAGTGGCGTTTTGTTGGCTATTGCATTTGAGTTTGTCTTGCGCCTGGCGCGCGCGCGCATCTCGGATTTGACGGGTAAGCGAGCAGATCTGAAGATCACGGATGTTGTGTTCGGGCACGCCTTGCGTATCCGTAACGAAGCTCGGCCACGTTCCACGGGTTCCTTCATTGCCCAACTACGTGAACTGGAGCAGGTACGCGAGTTGATGACCTCTACGACCGTCGGCGCAGCAGCCGATCTTCCTTTCTTTTTTCTGTTCCTGGTGGTTATGTGGTTAGTGGCGGGACAGTTGGTGTTTGTCACGCTGGCTGCAGTTCCACTGCTGGTTATACCCGGTCTGCTCGTTCAGCGTCCGTTAGCCAGACTCTCCAATGAGGGGACGCGTGAATCTGCATTGCGAAATGCAATGTTGGTGGAGACGGTCCAGGGAATTGAAGATATAAAGCTGCTCCGCGCGGAGGAAAAATTCCAAAGTCAATGGAATGAAGTGAACGCGGTCTCCGCTTCGGTGAGTATGAAGCAGAGATCCATCGTCAATTTGCTAATGACCTGGACGCAGGAGGTTCAGAGTATTGTCTATGCCGTCATGCTGCTGATCGGCAGTTTCATGGTTATGAAAGGCGATATGACGACAGGCACTCTCGTTGGGGCCTCTCTGTTGTCGTCGCGAATGATCTCTCCTCTTGCTCAACTTTCTGGTGTCTTCGCGCGTTGGCAGCAGGCAAAGGTGGCGCGTAAGGGGCTGGATGAACTGATGGAGCGGCCGGTGGATCAAGCGACGCATGAGCGCCTTGTTCATCGCCCGTCCATTGCTGGGAACTACACCCTCGATCGAGTGAGTTTCAAGTATGGAAAGGACGATCGTGCTCCGACCCTCACGGTGCCGCGCCTGGAAATTCGCGCAGGAGAGAAGATTGCCTTGCTGGGGCGCATGGGTGCGGGTAAGTCGACTCTCCTTCAAGTGCTCGCTGGCCTTCGGTCACCACAGGAAGGGGACGTCATTCTGGATGGTACGCAACTCAGGCTTATTGATCCTGCGGATGTGCGTCGTGATATGGCATTGCTTGGCCAACGAGCGCAACTCTTTTACGGAACCATACGTGAGAATTTAAAACTTGGAGCGCCAATGGCCTCGGATGAAATGGTCGCGGCTGCAATGCAGATGGTGGGCGTGTTGCCGTTTGTTCAGTCTCGTCCCAAGGGACTCGATGAGCTTATTCTTGAAGGTGGGGCGAGTCTTTCTGGTGGCCAGCGTCAATCACTTCTACTTGCGCGGACGCTGTTGTGCGACTCGCAAATCGTTTTACTGGATGAGCCAACCTCCAGCTTTGACGAAGGTAGTGAGCGCCATGTTATTCAATCGATGAAAAGTTGGCTTGGATCTCGAACGCTCGTGATTGCAACTCATCGGATGCCGGTTTTGGAACTGGTCGACAGAATCATTGTGCTCGATGGTGGTCGCGTAGTGATGGACGGTTCCAAAGACCAAGTTATTGGAGCGCTATCTCGATGAAATTAGATGACATTGATCTTGGTGCTGCCGAAAAGGCGGGTTCTGGTCGAAGAGGGGGAGTCGCCGGACCAGAGAAATTGCTCGAAGGATCTGTAAAGAGCGATTCGAAAACGTTTTTTAGCAGAACGCCAATTTCATCAACTCCGCCGCGGGAAAGCCGTATTACGTGGATCATTGCTCTGATGGTCGTTGTCTTTCTTGGGTGGGCGGCGATCTTCAGGTTGGACGAAGTCTCGAGTGGTGTCGGGAAGGTCATTCCGAGCTCGAAGGAGCAGGTCATCCAATCGCAGGAGGGTGGAATACTGGTGGAGTTGCACGTTAGAGAGGGAGATATCGTACAGGCGGGACAAGTCATTGCTCAACTCGATCGTACGCGCTACGAGGCGACGGTCGAAGAGAGTGCGTCGAAGCTACGGGCAGCCGCGGCAACCGCTGCGCGACTCACAGCCGAGGTCAACGGAACGGCCCTCGTTTTCCCGCCTGATGTTGCGCTGGATAAGGATCTGGTGCTCAGCGAAACTTCATTGTTCCAATCGCGGCAAAAGGCTTTGAATTCAACGCTGTCGGATTTGAGCCGGTCGATAGATCTGATCAGGCGTGAGCTTGATATGACTCTGCCTCTTGTTACTAAAGGGGCTGCTAGTGATGTAGAGGTACTTCGATTGAAGCGTCAGATTGCGGATCTGGAAGGCAAGCAAAACGATGCGCGCAACGACTACTACGTTAAGGCCCGTGAGGAATTGGCAAGGGCGAACGCCGAGGTCGATGCGCAGCGATCCGTTACTCGAGGCAGAGAGGATAGTCTTACGCATTTAACGTTCAAATCGCCTGTCAGGGGAGTGGTCAAGAATATCGCGGTGACCACTCATGGCGGTGTTGTCGCTCCTGGGGGTGAACTCATGACGATTGTTCCAATGGATGAGAAGCTTCTTGTCGAGGCGCGGATTTCTCCACGTGATGTGGCATTCATTCATCCCGGCCAGGAGGCAATGGTCAAGATAACGGCGTACGACTATTCAATCTACGGTGGTTTGCGCGGGAAGGTGACCGTCATTTCGCCGGATACGATTCAGGACGAGGTGAAGCGCGACGTCTATTACTACCGGGTCTATATACGGACCGACGCCGACCACCTGGTGAACCGGAAGGGAAAGATATTTCCCATCGTGCCTGGCATGGTGGCTACTGTAGACATACGTACAGGAAGCAAGACGGTGCTGGAGTACCTCATAAAGCCGTTGAATCGGGCGCGCGAGGCCCTTCGTGAGAGATAGGCTCTGGCCTGGGAGGCTGGCATTTTGGCCGAGAATATCTCCGAAAGTTTGTGGTGATGTCGCACGATGCGACTGAGCTGAATTCAGTCGGGTTCGGAAGCAGAGATTCTCTTCAGTGAATCAGACTAAATCTGCCCGTCAGTGGTTGATTTATCGTGCTGGCGGAGAGTGATGAAGAGGACGTCACCGTAGCGGTGGTGTCCTACCGTAATAGTAAGGAGTCCATTATGACTCAGGAAGAGAAGGTAATTCATGCCGACGTCGGTCGGTTCGGTCGAGCCGGCCCGACAGGTCGCGATGGCCACAGCCTAACGACATCGTCGGGCGGTTGCGCAAGTTCACGCCCAATGAGTTCTATCGCGTTACGTGCAGTGACCGATTAGGGCGTGAACCCTTATCGTTCAATCGACGTCCGTCGTGTCTTATTGGCAAGCGGAGCGAATTCTCGGATGAGGCGGAGTGTGGGAAGGCACTTTTAGAAGAATTGCGATTTAAGTGTGGCAGTGGTCCGTGCAGAATCGCCGGTAGTGCCTCAAATCTTATGCCGATAGCCGGTAGATCTGCGTTGTTGGTGCCCTGTTACCTTTAGGAAGGTGTGGAACATGTCTGAAAATATCACCATTGTTGACAAAAAGTCACATGCGCAAACGTATCTGACTACGTCCGATGTCAAGCTGGTTTCTCCGTCGGTAGTCGAACTGCCATTGCGGCGCGTCGAGATCAAGTCAATTGCGCGCAGCGGGGATGCTCTCGTCATCAACACCGTGTCTGGCGAAGTGATCGTAATTCACGGGTTTTTTAATACTGTTGGAAATGTTCATAGTGACCTCGTGCTGCAGAGTGACGATGGTCTGTGGCTGCTCGACGAATCGTCGTTGGGTGCAGCGCATCCTGAGGGCGTATTCTCGTCGATCGACACGGTAGAGCCGCTGTTGCTTCACGACGATTCGGGTCTGGGCGCGTTGGCGATGATTCTGGGTGGTCTGGGTATTGCGGGTGGGGCGATTGGCCTCGCTGCCAGTAGTGGTGGTGATTCAGACAAGCCGGCAAGCACCAAGGTAGATTCGCCGACGATGTCGCTCACACAGGGGCACGACGGTTCACTTGTGGCCACGGGTCATGCAATACCTGGTCATACGGTGACGGTCACTTGGCCTGATGGCAGCAAGTCGAATGCAGTGGCGGATGCCTCGGGCAACTACTCGGTGTCGACGGACGTGCCGCAGTCGAGCGGCACGGTGGAGGCGGTCGCGACCGATCCGGCGGGCCATGTGAGTGGTCCGACGGATGTGAACTACACGGACACGAACCCGCCGCAGGCGCCGGTGGTGAACGTGACGCCGAACGCCGATGGTGGCCTGACGGTGGGCGGTACGGCCGAGCCGGGCTCGACCGTGACGGTGACCTATCCGGACGGCAGCACGGTCTCGACCGTGGCGGACGGTTCGGGCAACTACTCGGTGTCGACGGACGAGCCGCAGACGAGCGGCACGGTGGAAGTGGTCGCAACCGATCCGGCGGGCAACGCGAGTGATCCGACGGACGTGAACTACACGGACACGAACCCGCCGCAGGCGCCGGTGGTGAATGTGACGCCGAACGCGGACGGTGGCCTGACGGTTGGGGGCACAGCCGAGCCGGGCTCGACCGTGACGGTGACGTATCCGGACGGCAGCACGGTCTCGACCGTGGCGGACGGCTCGGGTAACTATTCGGTGTCGACAGACGTGCCGCAGACGAGCGGCACGGTGGAAGTGGTCGCCACCGATCCGGCGGGCAACGCGAGTGATCCGACGGACGTGAACTACACGGACACGACCGCGCCGCAGGCGCCGGTGGTCAATGTGACGCCGAACGCCGATGGTGGCGTGACGGTGGGTGGCACGGCCGAGCCGGGCTCGACGGTGACGGTGACCTATCCGGATGGCAGCACGGGCTCGGCCGTGGCCGATGGCTCGGGCAATTACAGTGTGTCGACGGATGTGCCGCAGACGAGCGGCACGGTGGAAGCGGTCGCGACCGATCCGGCAGGCAACGCAAGCGCGCCGACCGATGTGAACTACACGGACACGACCGCGCCGCAGGCGCCGGTGGTGAACGTGACGCCGAACGCCGATGGTGGCGTGACGGTGGGTGGCACGGCCGAGCCGGGCTCGACCGTGACGGTGACCTATCCGGACGGCAGCACGGGCACGACCGTGGCCGATGGCTCGGGCAATTACAGTGTGTCGACGGATGTGCCGCAGACCAGCGGCACGGTGGAAGCGGTCGCGACCGATCCGGCAGGCAACGCAAGCGCGCCGACGGACGTGAACTACGCGGACACCACGGCGCCTGACGCGCCGCTGGTGAATCTCACGCCGAACGCGGAGGGTGGCCTGACGGTGTCGGGCACGGCCGAAGCTGGCTCGACGGTGACGGTGACCTACCCGGACGGCAGCACGGGCACGACCGTGGCCGATGCATCGGGTCACTACTCGGTGACGACGGATGTGCCACAGACGGAAGGCACGGTGGAAGCGGTGGCCACCGACAAGGCGGGCAATACCAGCGCACCGACCGATGTCGATTATGGTGATACGACGCCGCCGCAGGCGCCGGTGGTGAATGTCGCGCCGAACGCGGACGGTGGCCTGACGGTGTCGGGCACGGCCGAAGCTGGCTCGACCGTGACGGTGACGTATCCGGACGGCAGCACGGGCACGGCCGTGGCCGATGGCTCGGGCAATTACTCGGTGTCGACGGATGTGCCGCAGACCAGCGGCACGGTGGAAGCCGTGGCAACGGACCGCTCGGGCAATGAAAGTGCGCCGACGGACGTGGCCTACACGGACACGACCGCGCCGCAGGCGCCGGTGGTGAACGTGACGCCGAACGCCGATGGTGGCCTGACGGTGGGGGGCACGGCCGAGCCGGGCTCGACCGTGACGGTGACCTACCCGGACGGCAGCACGGGCACGGCCGTGGCCGATGGCTCGGGCAATTACTCGGTATCGACGGACGTGCCGCAGACGAGCGGCACGGTGGAAGCGGTCGCGACCGATCCGGCAGGCAACGCAAGCGCGCCGACCGATGTGAACTACACGGACACGACCGCGCCGCAGGCGCCGGTGGTGAACGTGACGCCGAACGCGGAGGGTGGCCTGACGGTGGGTGGCACGGCCGAGCCGGGCTCGACCGTGACGGTGACCTATCCGGATGGCAGCACGGGCACGACCGTGGCCGATGGCTCGGGCAATTACAGTGTGTCGACGGATGTGCCGCAGACGAGCGGCACGGTGGAGGCGGTCGCGACCGATCCGGCAGGCAACGCAAGCGCGCCGACGGACGTGAACTACGCGGACACGACCGCGCCGCAGGCGCCGGTGGTGAACGTGACGCCGAACGCGGACGGTGGCCTGACGGTGTCGGGCACGGCGGAAGCTGGCTCGACGGTGACGGTGACCTACCCGGACGGCAGCACGGGTTCGACCGTGGCGGACGCCTCGGGCAACTACTCGGTGTCGACGGATGTGCCACAGACGGAAGGCACGGTGGAAGCGGTGGCCACCGACAAGGCGGGCAATACCAGCGCACCGACCGATGTCGATTATGGTGATACGACGCCGCCGCAGGCGCCGGTGGTGAATGTCGCGCCGAACGCGGACGGTGGCCTGACGGTGGGTGGTACGGCCGAGCCGGGCTCGACGGTGACGGTGACCTACCCGGACGGCAGCACGGTCTCGACCGTGGCGGACGGCTCGGGCAACTATTCGGTGTCGACGGATGTGCCGCAGACGAGCGGCACGGTGGAAGCCGTGGCAACGGACCGCTCGGGCAATGAAAGTGCGCCGACGGACGTGGCCTACACGGACACGACCGCGCCGCAGGCGCCGGTGGTCAATGTGACGCCGAACGCCGATGGTGGCCTGACGGTGGGTGGCACGGCCGAGCCGGGCTCGACCGTGACGGTGACGTATCCGGACGGCAGCACGGGCACGACCGTGGCCGATGGCTCGGGCAATTACAGTGTGTCGACGGACGTGCCGCAGACGAGCGGCACGGTGGAAGCTGTGGCAACGGACCGCTCGGGCAATGAAAGTGCGCCGACCGATGTGAACTACACGGACACGACCGCGCCGCAGGCGCCGGTGGTGAACGTGACGCCGAACGCCGATGGTGGCCTGACGGTGGGTGGTACGGCCGAGCCGGGCTCGACCGTGACGGTGACGTATCCGGACGGCAGCACGGGCACGACCGTGGCCGATGGCTCGGGCAATTACAGTGTGTCGACGGATGTGCCGCAGACCAGCGGCACGGTGGAGGCGGTCGCGACCGATCCGGCAGGCAACGCAAGCGCGCCGACGGACGTGAACTACGCGGACACCACGGCGCCTGACGCGCCGCTGGTGAATCTCACGCCGAACGCGGAGGGTGGCCTGACGGTGTCGGGCACGGCGGAAGCTGGCTCGACGGTGACGGTGACCTATCCGGACGGCAGCACGGGTTCGACCGTGGCGGACGCCTCGGGCAACTACTCGGTGTCGACGGATGTGCCGCAGACGAGCGGCACGGTGGAAGCGGTCGCGACCGATCCGGCAGGCAACGCAAGCGCGCCGACCGATGTGAACTACACGGACACGACCGCGCCGCAGGCGCCGGTGGTGAACGTGACGCCGAACGCCGATGGTGGCGTGACGGTGGGTGGCACGGCCGAGCCGGGCTCGACCGTGACGGTGACCTATCCGGACGGCAGCACGGGCACGACCGTGGCCGATGGCTCGGGCAATTACAGTGTGTCGACGGATGTGCCGCAGACCAGCGGCACGGTGGAAGCGGTCGCGACCGATCCGGCAGGCAACGCAAGCGCGCCGACGGACGTGGCCTACACGGACACGACCGCGCCGCAGGCGCCGGTGGTGAACGTGACGCCGAACGCGGACGGTGGCCTGACGGTGGGTGGTACGGCCGAGCCGGGCTCGACGGTGACGGTGACCTACCCGGACGGCAGCACGGTCTCGACCGTGGCGGACGGCTCGGGCAACTATTCGGTGTCGACGGATGTGCCGCAGACGAGCGGCACGGTGGAAGCCGTGGCAACGGACCGCTCGGGCAATGAAAGTGCGCCGACGGACGTGGCCTACACGGACACGACCGCGCCGCAGGCGCCGGTGGTCAATGTGACGCCGAACGCCGATGGTGGCCTGACGGTGGGTGGCACGGCCGAGCCGGGCTCGACCGTGACGGTGACGTATCCGGACGGCAGCACGGGCACGACCGTGGCCGATGGCTCGGGCAATTACAGTGTGTCGACGGACGTGCCGCAGACGAGCGGCACGGTGGAGGCGGTCGCGACCGATCCGGCAGGCAACGCAAGCGCGCCGACCGATGTGAACTACACGGACACGACCGCGCCGCAGGCGCCGGTGGTGAACGTGACGCCGAACGCGGACGGTGGCCTGACGGTGGGTGGTACGGCCGAGCCGGGCTCGACGGTGACGGTGACCTATCCGGATGGCAGCACGGGCTCGACCGTGGCGGACGGCTCGGGCAACTATTCGGTGTCGACGGATGTGCCGCAGACGAGCGGCACGGTGGAGGCGGTCGCGACCGATCCGGCAGGCAACGCAAGCGCGCCGACGGACGTGAACTACGCGGACACCACGGCGCCTGACGCGCCGCTGGTGAATCTCACGCCGAACGCCGATGGTGGCCTGACGGTGTCGGGCACGGCGGAAGCTGGCTCGACGGTGACGGTGACCTATCCGGACGGCAGCACGGGTTCGACCGTGGCGGACGCCTCGGGCAACTACTCGGTGTCGACGGACGTGCCGCAGACGGAAGGCACGGTGGAAGCGGTGGCCACCGACAAGGCGGGCAATACCAGCGCACCGACCGATGTCGATTATGGTGATACGACGCCGCCGCAGGCGCCGGTGGTGAATGTCGCGCCGAACGCGGACGGTGGCCTGACGGTGTCGGGCACGGCCGAAGCTGGCTCGACCGTGACGGTGACGTATCCGGACGGCAGCACGGGCACGACCGTGGCCGATGGCTCGGGCAATTACAGTGTATCGACGGATGTGCCGCAGACGAGCGGCACGGTGGAAGCCGTGGCAACGGACCGCTCGGGCAATGAAAGTGCGCCGACGGACGTGGCCTACACGGACACGACCGCGCCGCAGGCGCCGGTGGTGAACGTGACGCCGAACGCCGATGGTGGCCTGACGGTGGGTGGCACGGCCGAGCCGGGCTCGACGGTGACGGTGACCTACCCGGACGGCAGCACGGTCTCGACCGTGGCGGACGGCTCGGGCAACTATTCGGTGTCGACGGATGTGCCGCAGACGAGCGGCACGGTGGAAGCGGTCGCGACCGATCCGGCAGGCAACGCAAGCGCGCCGACGGACGTGAACTACACGGACACGACCGCGCCGCAGGCGCCGGTGGTGAACGTGACGCCGAACGCCGATGGTGGCCTGACGGTGGGTGGCACGGCCGAGCCGGGCTCGACCGTGACGGTGACGTATCCGGACGGCAGCACGGGCTCGACCGTGGCCGATGGCTCGGGCAACTACTCGGTGTCGACGGACGTACCGCAGACGAGTGGCACGGTGGAAGCCGTGGCAAAGGACGCCGCGGGCAATACCAGCGCGCCGACCGATGTGAATTACACGGACACGACCGCGCCGCAGGCGCCGGTGGTCAATGTGACGCCGAACGCCGATGGTGGCCTGACGGTGGGTGGCACGGCCGAGCCGGGCTCGACCGTGACGGTGACCTATCCGGACGGCAGCACGGGCTCGACCGTGGCGGACGCTTCGGGCAACTACTCGGTGTCGACGGATGTGCCGCAGACGAGCGGCACGGTGGAGGCGGTCGCGACCGATCCGGCAGGCAACGCAAGCGCGCCGACGGACGTGAACTACGCGGACACCACGGCGCCTGACGCGCCGCTGGTGAATCTCACGCCGAACGCGGAGGGTGGCCTGACGGTGTCGGGCACGGCCGAAGCTGGCTCGACGGTGACGGTGACCTACCCGGACGGCAGCACGGGTTCGACCGTGGCGGACGCCTCGGGCAACTACTCGGTGTCGACGGATGTGCCGCAGACGGAAGGCACGGTGGAAGCGGTGGCCACCGACAAGGCGGGCAATACCAGCGCACCGACCGATGTCGATTATGGTGATACGACGCCGCCGCAGGCGCCGGTGGTGAATGTCGCGCCGAACGCGGACGGTGGCCTGACGGTGTCGGGCACGGCCGAAGCTGGCTCGACCGTGACGGTGACCTATCCGGACGGCAGCACGGGCACGACCGTGGCCGATGGCTCGGGCAATTACTCGGTGTCGACGGACGTTCCGCAGACGAGCGGCACGGTGGAAGCCGTGGCAACGGACCGCTCGGGCAATGAAAGTGCGCCGACGGACGTGGCCTACACGGACACGACCGCGCCGCAGGCGCCGGTGGTGAACGTGACGCCGAACGCCGATGGTGGCCTGACGGTGGGTGGCACGGCCGAGCCGGGCTCGACGGTGACGGTGACCTACCCGGACGGCAGCACGGTCTCGACCGTGGCGGACGGCTCGGGCAACTATTCGGTGTCGACGGATGTGCCGCAGACGAGCGGCACGGTGGAAGCGGTCGCGACCGATCCGGCAGGCAACGCAAGCGCGCCGACGGACGTGAACTACACGGACACGACCGCGCCGCAGGCGCCGGTGGTGAACGTGACGCCGAACGCCGATGGTGGCCTGACGGTGGGTGGCACGGCCGAGCCGGGCTCGACCGTGACGGTGACGTATCCGGACGGCAGCACGGGCTCGACCGTGGCCGATGGCTCGGGCAACTACTCGGTGTCGACGGACGTACCGCAGACGAGTGGCACGGTGGAAGCCGTGGCAAAGGACGCCGCGGGCAATACCAGCGCGCCGACCGATGTGAATTACACGGACACGACCGCGCCGCAGGCGCCGGTGGTCAATGTGACGCCGAACGCCGATGGTGGCCTGACGGTGGGTGGCACGGCCGAGCCGGGCTCGACCGTGACGGTGACCTATCCGGACGGCAGCACGGGCTCGACCGTGGCGGACGCTTCGGGCAACTACTCGGTGTCGACGGATGTGCCGCAGACGAGCGGCACGGTGGAGGCGGTCGCGACCGATCCGGCAGGCAACGCAAGCGCGCCGACGGACGTGAACTACGCGGACACCACGGCGCCTGACGCGCCGCTGGTGAATCTCACGCCGAACGCGGAGGGTGGCCTGACGGTGTCGGGCACGGCCGAAGCTGGCTCGACGGTGACGGTGACCTACCCGGACGGCAGCACGGGTTCGACCGTGGCGGACGCCTCGGGCAACTACTCGGTGTCGACGGATGTGCCGCAGACGGAAGGCACGGTGGAAGCGGTGGCCACCGACAAGGCGGGCAATACCAGCGCACCGACCGATGTCGATTATGGTGATACGACGCCGCCGCAGGCGCCGGTGGTGAATGTCGCGCCGAACGCGGACGGTGGCCTGACGGTGTCGGGCACGGCCGAAGCTGGCTCGACCGTGACGGTGACCTATCCGGACGGCAGCACGGGCACGACCGTGGCCGATGGCTCGGGCAATTACTCGGTGTCGACGGACGTTCCGCAGACGAGCGGCACGGTGGAAGCCGTGGCAACGGACCGCTCGGGCAATGAAAGTGCGCCGACGGACGTGGCCTACACGGACACGACCGCGCCGCAGGCGCCGGTGGTGAACGTGACGCCGAACGCGGACGGTGGCCTGACGGTGGGTGGCACGGCCGAGCCGGGCTCGACGGTGACGGTGACGTATCCGGATGGCAGCACGGGCACGACCGTGGCCGACGGCTCGGGCAATTACAGTGTGTCGACGGATGTGCCGCAGACCAGCGGCACGGTGGAGGCGGTCGCGACCGATCCGGCAGGCAACGCAAGCGCGCCGACGGACGTGAACTACGCGGACACCACTGCGCCTGACGCGCCGCTGGTGAATCTCACGCCGAACGCGGAGGGTGGCCTGACGGTGTCGGGCACGGCGGAAGCTGGCTCGACGGTGACGGTGACCTACCCGGACGGCAGCACGGGCTCGACCGTGGCGGACGCCTCGGGCAATTATTCGGTGTCGACGGATGTGCCGCAGACGAGCGGCACGGTGGAAGCGGTCGCGACCGATCCGGCAGGCAACGCAAGCGCGCCGACGGACGTGGCCTACACGGACACGACCGCGCCGCAGGCGCCGGTGGTGAACGTGACGCCGAACGCCGATGGTGGCCTGACGGTGGGTGGCACGGCCGAGCCGGGCTCGACGGTGACGGTGACCTACCCGGATGGCAGCACGGGCTCGACCGTGGCGGACGGCTCGGGCAACTATTCGGTGTCGACGGATGTGCCGCAGACGAGCGGCACGGTGGAGGCGGTCGCGACCGATCCGGCAGGCAACGCAAGCGCGCCGACGGACGTGAACTACGCGGACACCACTGCGCCTGACGCGCCGCTGGTGAATCTCACGCCGAACGCGGAGGGTGGCCCGACGGTGTCGGGCACGGCCGAAGCTGGCTCGACGGTGACGGTGACCTACCCGGACGGCAGCACGGGCTCGACCGTGGCCGATGGCTCGGGCAATTACAGTGTGTCGACGGATGTGCCGCAAACGAGCGGCACGGTGGAAGCGGTCGCGACCGATCCGGCAGGCAACGCAAGCGCGCCGACGGACGTGGCCTACACGGACACGACCGCGCCGCAGGCGCCGGTGGTGAATGTCGCGCCGAACGCGGATGGTGGCCTGACGGTGTCGGGCACGGCCGAAGCTGGCTCGACCGTGACGGTGACCTATCCGGACGGCAGCACGGGCACGACCGTGGCCGATGGCTCGGGCAATTACAGTGTGTCGACGGATGTGCCGCAGACGAGCGGCACGGTGGAAGCGGTCGCGACCGATCCGGCAGGCAACGCAAGCGCGCCGACGGACGTGAACTACGCGGACACCACGGCGCCTGACGCGCCGCTGGTGAATCTCACGCCGAACGCGGATGGTGGCCTGACGGTGTCGGGCACGGCCGAAGCTGGCTCGACCGTGACGGTGACGTATCCGGACGGCAGCACGGGCACGACCGTGGCCGATGGCTCGGGCAATTACAGTGTGTCGACGGATGTGCCGCAGACGAGCGGCACGGTGGAAGCGGTCGCGACCGATGCGGCAGGCAATTCCAGCCAGCCGACGGACGTGGACTACGCGGACACGACGCCGCCGACTTTCCAGACGTTCTCGATCGACCTGATCACAGCGAGCGACAACGGTGTGAGTTCTACCGACAACATTACGAGTGTTGTTACACCGACCTTTACCGGTACGGTGACGGGGTTGTCGGCTACGGATGCGACGCAGGCGGCCGCAGGGAAGATCACCGTCATGTTGTTTGACGACAAGAACAACGACGGTGTGTTTGATACGGGCGACGTTGCCTATGCGACCGACGTTGCGCTCACGATGAACGGCACCACGGGTACCTTCAACGTGACACTGCCGTCCATGTTCGACGGCACGTACAACATGAAGGCCGTACTGGTCGATGCGTCGGGCAATATGTCGGCCGTCGGTTTGCTGGATAACAATGCGAATGCCGCATTGGTGATCGATACAGTTGGTACGCCTTCTACCTCGGCCACTTTGCAGTCCAATGACGGCCTCGGTTATGCTGTATCGTCAGCGGGCGATGTCAACGGTGACGGCTACGAGGACTTCATTGTCTCGGCGCCACATTTGCAAATCGGTACTCACGCGACCTGGAGCTCGGACATTTACGTGCTGTACGGCAGTTCGAACGGCGTGCCGAGCCTGTCGTCGATCGACAATCTCACCGCAGACCAGGGAATGCATATTATCCTTACGTCAGCCAATGGGGGAACGACCTATGATCAGGGCGACCAGGGCTATACCGTCGTGAATCTCGGCGATATCAATGGCGACGGATACGATGACATTGGCCTCGCAAATACGCTTAACGACCGCGTCTATATCGTATTTGGACGTGGAGGCGATTCGACGGCTACCATCGATCTTGCTTCGTTTGAGACGAACGGGTCACCCGACGGCTTTTTCATCAAAAACGGCAACGACGGCGGATGGTTCGGCAACGCCATGTCCGGCGGCGACATTAATGGCGACGGTTACAGCGATGTGATCATCGGCTCGCTCGACGGCCTGGGCAACGGCAACTATTACGTCCTGTACGGTCATGCTGGAGATCCGGGCTCGTCGAGTTGGAGCAACCTGGTTGCGTACACCGATGGTCTGTATTTGGCCACCGGCCCCAACAGCAATGGCAAGGGTGCGGAGATAACCAACCAGACGATCGTGAACAGCACAGCACCGGGCTATGCCGATTCGGACCTGGGATCGGTGGTGGCCGTGATCGGCGACGTCAACGGCGATGGTTACAACGACTACATCGTTAGTCAACCGCTTGCCGATCCGGCGACGGGCGGTACGAACTCCGGGCAGGTCTGGCTGATGTTCGGTAGCGCAAATGGCCTCGGGACCGACTTCGATTTGAAGAACCTGACGCCTTCGCAAGGCATCCAGCTCACCGGTACCCAGGTTGGCGAATGGTTGGGCGGGTCTACCCGTTCGGGCGGCGCAGCTGGATGGTATGGCGACGCGTGGTATGGCCAGTCGCAGACGATGAACAGTGTTGGCGACATTAACGGCGATGGTATTGAAGACTTTGCGATCGGTTCGCCCGGTTGGAACGGGGCTGGCGCTGGATATAACGCCCCGGGTCGTGTGTACGTGATCTATGGCAAGGCTGACGGCGATACCTGGTCGAATGTGGACCTGAGCCAGCTGGATGGCTCGAATGGTTTCATTCTCTATAGCAGCAGCAATACCACGACGACCAACAACCAGATGGGCTTTAGCATCGCCTCGGCTGGCGACGTCAACGGCGACGGTATTGACGACTTCCTGATTGGCGCACCGGGCGCGGATAGTCCCGGGGCGACGAACAGCGGAGCCGTGTATCTCGTGTACGGTGAGGCTGGTGGGGCAGGCTTTCTGGCGAACACCGATATCGACGCCCTGGTCGCGAGCGGTCAGGCGGTCAAATACACGGGAGCGAACGCGAACGACTTTGCAGGTACGGGCGTGGCAGGTGGTGACTGGAACGGTGACGGTATTTCCGACTATGCCTACGGGATTTGGGAAAGCGATACCGGCGCAGTGAATGGCGGTGCGTACAACGTCTATACCGGCTCGATTGCCAAGCTGACGCAAAGCTTCACGGTAGGCGACGACGAACTGTACGCAGGTAACACTAGTCCGAATGCGGCCGCGATCGTGAACGGCGTGGACATCATCAGCGGCGGCCAGGGTAACGATGTGATTCACGGCATCGGCACCGACACGACAGGCACGACCGCGCTGAATGTCCAGCACGACGTGGCCATGGGCGGAGCAGGTAACGACACGATCGGTATCGTCGGCACCAACTTCACCCGTGTCGATGGCGGTCTCGGCATCGATACGATGAAGTTCGAGGCGTCCGGTCTGTCGCTTAACCTGGCCGACTACGGTACGCGGGTCAAGGGTATCGAGAACTTCGACCTGGGTAACTCCGGGCAAGGTACGGGTGGCAATGCGCTCAGCCTGAAGCTCACGGACGTATTGAACATGCCCGATTCGCTCAGCTCGACGGTGCACATGACGATCAGCGGCGATAGCAGCTCGTCGGTGACGCTGGCTGAAGGTACTGGTACGGGTTCGGCGCAATGGCAGGTTACTGGCACGACGACGGTGAACAATGTCGCCTACGACGTGTATCACAATACCTCCATGGGCTCGAACACCGTGGCTGACCTGCTGATCCAGCACGGCATCCAGGTGCACTGACGCCAGGCGCGGACAGTCGGATGGGCGAGAGCCCTGACGACTGTCCATAGTCTGGAAAATCAAGGCGATGCAGCGTTCGCGCGCATCGCCTTTTTCACATTTGAGTCGACGTACCCTGGAAATTCGAAAAGCTGTGGGGAGAAATATGATGCTCTACCATCACCTGGACGCCTCGATCGATACGCTTCGGGTCGCGGTGGTGACGCCAACACGAAATCGCGAGTTACTTATCGGGCAGACAATCCGGTATTTTCATGCGCAGAGAAATCCGTTTCGAGCGCTGCGCTGGTTTGTACTTGATGATAGTGATGAAGCCAGCCGCCACGAATACTTTTGTACAGGTGATAGAGACGTAAGTTATTCATGGGTGAGTAACGTCCAACCGTTGGGTGCCAAACGCAATTGGCTCAACGATTCGGCAAAAGAGTGGGGTGCGGATATCATCTGTAGCATGGATGACGATGACTGGTACGGCCCGGACTACCTTTATGACATGGCTACCTTGCTATTGCAGAATGAAGCCTGTTTTGCGGGCTCAGGAGCGGACTGGTATTTCGAACCACGTGGACAACGCGTGTTGTTCGTACCGGCAGTGCGTGAGCATATGAGCTGCAACGCGGTCCTTTGCTACAAGGCGCATGTGCTCGATTCGCGACGTTACGACGAGCACGCACGTTTCGGTGAGGAGCCTGCATTTATTTGCCAGGATCGTATTCTTCAGCACCCTGACATTAAAAATGTACACCTTGCTTTGATGGGGCCGCACAACACGGTGACCAAGCGAGGTTATTTGAAGGCCCCCGACCTCCACACCTCGTTCAGTTTGGAAGACTTTCCAATGGAAGAACAGGATCGCAATTTTTATCGTTCGTTGATGCACAAAAGTGCGTCAAGTTCGCTGCGTCCAGAATAGTTTCCGTTTTGGCGTAGGCCGACGTGTGACATTGCCGGAGGCGAGCAGCTCTGTGATCGGGATACCCTCGTCGATGACATGGGCGGGTACCGGCGCCTGCATCAGTGTTCGCAGTTCTTACCTCTCGTTGGCCACGTGATACGCCGCTCTACCATAAGCCCGGCGTGCAGTCCCGGCCGATCATCCCACAATGCGGGATGATCGGCCGCCTGCTCCTCTCGCACCGTAGGGCAGCTTCTGCCGACATCGCCCTCTACGGCGCGCCTTAACATTCATCTCAAAATACTGTATAAATATACAGTAGCGTCGATTGCCTTATGCCTTGCTCAATGCCGGGCAGGGCGGAGCATTCCCTATTCAAAGAGCGTGTCTATGGCAGCAGCGATTCAGCTTGCGACGACCACGCTGTCGTCGCAATTGCGGCGTCAGGTGTGGCAGGGCAACGAGCTTGCCGAATCGGCCTCGCGCGTGATTTCCAGCGGCTATGCCACCCTGGATCGGTTGTTGCCGGGACAAGGCTGGTCGGCAGGGGGGCTGACGGAATTACTGATCGAGCATTGTGGTGTAGGAGAAATACGCTTGCTGGCCCATTCACTTCGCCAGCTTACGATGCAGACCGAACGGCATGTCCTGTTCGTGTCGCCTCCCTATCAGCCGTGTGCCGGGGCATTGAGGGCTTGGGGTATCGATGTCGGGCGCGTCTTATGGGTACGCTCGAATGAAGATCAGGCGCTGTGGGCCGCCACTCAGGCATTGAAGCAGGACGGCATCGGCGCGGTTCTGGTGTGGCTGCCGAATGCGCGTGCCGATAAGGTCCGGCGCCTGCAAGTGGCGGCTCAGGAGTCCACATCGCTGGCATTTTTGGTCCGGCCTGTCGAGGCGGCCGCGCAATCTTCACCCGCGCCATTGCGAATGATCTGCGCGCCGCTCCTGCCGGCCAATGCGCAGACGATCAACCGTCGCCAATGGCTGCAGGAGATTGGCCTGTCGATCGATATCTTCAAGCGTCGCGGACCTCCGCTAGCCGAACCTCTCCGTCTCGTTCTGCCTTTACAAAGCGCCTTGTTGCCGGAAAAAGGAATCGGCCGCCCTCAAGGAGCAGAGGTCAAATATGTTATGGATCGCAGTCACATTGCCACTCTTGTCGCTGGAAGCGGTGAAGCCTCTCGCGCCGCTTCCGGATGGTTTTCCCGCGAAACCGAATCGGTGTGAACCGTGCGACGGCGAGGCAAGCCAGCCGCAAGCCGCGGCAGGTGTCGCCGAGCGCCGCTGTTATGCATTGGCCGATCACGCGCACGTTCTGATGCCGGACCTGGATGCATTGCGTGCCGGGGTGCATGCGGGCCATTCGCGCTCGTACGCATTGGCGCTGGCGCCAGGACTCAAGCTGCTGGCCGTCGACGCTACCCGCGAAACTCAGGCATTCGAAGCCATGGCACTTGCGTTGCTGACCTACACGCCGAAAGTATCGCTCGCCGACGCGCACACGCTGTTGCTGGAAGTCGGTTCCGGCTTGAGGTTGTTCGGCGGCTTGCGCACGTTGTTGTCGCGCGTGCTGGCCACGGTGAAGGAGTTCGGCTATACGGCGCGCATCGCCTGTGCGCCGACCGCGTGGGGCGCGTGGCTATTGGCGCAGGCACGTTGCGCCCGGCAGGGGCGTCGCTGGCATGTGATCAAGGAGACGTCGCTCGCGCATGTGCTCGATGGTTTGTCCGTGTCGCTGCTGCCGGTGGCGCCGGCGCATCGCGATGCGTTCGCGCACGTCGGCTGCGCGACGCTGGCCGATTTGCGTCGTTTGCCGCGCTCGGGCGTCGTGCGGCGTTTCGGCAGCGGGATTTTAGACCTGCTCGCGCAGGCGTACGGCACGCGCGCCGACCCGCGTGAAGCGTTTCGTGCGCCGGCGTCGTTTCATGCACAACTGGAGTTGCCGTCGCGAGTCGATAACGCCGATGCGTTGTTATTCGCCGCGCGTCGACTGATCGTGCAATTGGCCGGCTGGTTGAGCGCGCATCATGCGGCGCTCAGCGGTTACACGTTGCTGCTCGAGCATGAATTGGCCTCCCGTCATGCCCCGAAGACATCGAGTCTGAAGGTCGCGTGGGCGATTCCGTCGCGCGATGCCGAGCATCTGATCTGGCTGTTGCGGGAAAAATTGAATCAGACCGTTCTGGTGGCGCCCGTCATCGAGTTGAAGCTGGTCGCTGATCAGATCGGCGAATATGCCGGGAAGTCGGACACGTTATTCCCCATGCCCGAATCGGATGGCGATTCGATTGCGCGTCTGCTCGAGCGCTTGAGCGCGAGGTTGGGACCGGAGAACGTGTTGCAGATGTCGGTGCAGGACGACCATCGCCCTGAGCGGGCAATGCGCGTCGATGCGTACGAGGCGCAGGCGTTTTCACGCAAGAAGCGCTCGCCCGTGAAGGGACGGACAAAAGTCAAAGCGGATAAGACCTGGCTAACCGATGAGTTGCGGCACGCTGCCGGAGAGGCGGGGCGCGCAGACGGTGAAGCGTCGGGGCAAGCAACCCAGGCAACCCCAGGCACATCCGAATCGAAGCATCCTGAAATCGCGCTTTCATCCATGGGCCAACCAGACGACGCTCAGTCATCGCTCGATCTGCCCGATAGCGCGTTGCCTGCGCAGCCTCGTCCGCTCTGGATGCTCGACAAGCCGCTACGCCTGATGATGCGCGACCAGCGGCCGATCTATCGCCGGCCGCTGACAATGCTCACACGTACCGAGAGGATTGAAGCGGGGTGGTGGGACGGCAATATCGTCGAGCGTGATTACTACGTCGCGGCCGACGATCGTGGCCAGATGTTCTGGGTGTATCGCGAGCGGATCAAGGGCGAGTGGTATTTGCAGGGTTTGTTCGGCTGAGCATCATGACCCCTTCCGAGCTCCAGCCATCCTGCCTTGCGCAGCAGGCCTCCGCGGCCCACTTGCCGGCGTATGCAGAGTTGCACTGCCTGACCAATTTCTCCTTCCTGCGTGGCGCCTCGCATCCGCAGGAACTCGTCGAGCAGGCCATGTCGCGCGGCTACAGCGCACTCGCTATCACCGACGAATGCTCGCTCGCGGGCGTCGTGCGTGCCCACACGAGGCTGAGGGAAATCAGACAGGAACGGGAGCGCCAGCAGACGGAGCGTGAGGAGAAGGCCCGGGCGGCGCAAGCGGAAGCACCTTCAGACGACGCGGCAACGGCCTCGGCCTCGCCAGAGAAACCCCCAGAAAACGAGCCATTAAAACCCATTCCCCACCTGATCATCGGCAGCGAACTCAACCTGAGCGACGATACCGGCGAGCCTTTCTGTACGCTGGTCGCACTAGCCATCGACCGCAACGGTTACGGCAACCTGTCCGAACTGATCACGTTGGCGCGCTCGCGCGCGGACAAAGGCAGCTACCGCCTCGGTCCTTCCGACTTCACCGATTCGTTGCCTCATCTGACGCATCTGAAGGGTCTGCCCGATTGCGTGCTGATACTCGTGCCGCAGCGGAGGGCGACGCTGTCGCACACACTGCGTTGCGCGCACTGGCTCGCATCGTTCGCGGCTGATCGCGCGTGGATCGCACTCGAACTGTGGCAAACCGGCAGCGACGACCTTCAGATCGACGCGTTGCGAATGATTTCAAAGGCGAGCGGCTTGCCACTGGTCGCGGCAGGTGGCGTGCTGATGCATACCCGCTCGCGCAAGCCGCTCCAGGACACGATGACCGCCATCGGCCTCGTCAAACCGCTCTCGGCCTGCGGCCACGCGCTCGAGGCGAATGCGGAGCGGCACATGCGCACGCGCCAGCGGCTCGGCAAACTGTATCCGCGCGATACGCTCGAAGAAACGCTGCATATCGCCGCGCTATGCCATTTTTCGCTCGACGATCTCGCCTACGAGTACCCTCAGGAACTGGTTCCCGCCGGCGAGTTGCCGTCGAGCCATCTGCGCAAGCTGGTAATGGCCGGTGCAATGGAGCGCTGGCCGGGCGGCATGGACCTGAAGCGCATCCAGCAGATCGAGACCGAGCTGGCATTGATCGCCGATCTGAAATACGAGAAGTATTTTCTGACGGTGCACGATATCGTGAGTTTTGCCCGCTCCCGAAACATCCTATGCCAGGGGCGAGGGTCGGCGGCGAACTCGATCGTCTGCTACTGCCTGCATGTGACCGAGATCGATCCGGTGCGGATGAACATGCTGATCGAGCGATTCATCTCGCGCGCCCGCAAGGAGCCGCCCGATATCGACGTCGACTTCGAGCATCAGCGCCGCGAAGAGGTGATTCAATATATCTACACGAAATACGGACGTCATCGGGCCGCGCTGACGGCATCGCTGATCACGTATCACGCGCGCAGCGCATTGAAGGACGTCGGCAAGGCGCTGGGTCTCGAGGTGTCGTTGATCGAGCGGATCAGCAAGTCGCAGCAATGGTGGGACGGTCCGGATGCGGTCGCCCGATATCTGGCCGAAGCGGGCTTCGACGCCCACTCGCACATCACGCAGCGTCTGATTCAACTGACTCAGGAGTTGCGCAGTTTTCCGCGTCACCTGTCGCAACATGTCGGCGGCTTCGTGATCGCGAAAGACAAGCTGTCGCGGCTCGTGCCGATCGAAAACGCGACGATGAAAGACCGCAGCGTGATCGAATGGGACAAGGACGATATCGATGCGCTCAAGCTGCTGAAAGTCGACGTGCTCGCGCTCGGCATGTTGTCGGCGATTCGGCGCGCGCTGGAATTCGTCGCGTTAAGACGCGGCTTTCCGACATTCAGGGTGCAAGATATTCCGCGCGAGGATCGCGCCGTCTACGAGATGTGCGGCCATGCCGACACGATCGGCGTGTTCCAGATCGAATCGCGCGCTCAGCAAAGCATGCTGCCGCGCCTGAAACCGGACAAGTACTACGATCTCGTGATCGAAGTGGCGATCGTGCGGCCGGGGCCGATTCAGGGCGGCATGGTGCATCCTTATCTGCGTCGCAAGCAGGGCCTCGAACCGATCGACTACGCGAAGGACGAGTTGCGGCCCGTGCTCGAACGCACGCTCGGCGTGCCGATTTTCCAGGAACAGGTCATGCACCTGGCGATGGTTGCGGCGGAATACACCGGTGAGCAGGCCGATCAGTTGCGGCGCGCGATGGCCGCATGGCGGCGCAGCGGCAACCTCGCGAAGTATCAGAAGGATTTGAGCGACCGCATGCTCAAGCGCGGCTACGAGCAGGAATTTATCGAGCGCATCTGCAACCAGATCGAAGGTTTCGGCGAGTATGGTTTTCCGGAGAGTCATGCGGCGAGCTTCGCGTTGCTCGTCTATCTCAGCGCGTGGTTGAAGCGCTATGAGCCGGCTGCTTTCCTGGCCGGTTTGCTGAACAGCCAGCCGTTGGGATTTTATTCGCCGTCGCAACTCGTGCAGGATGCGAAGCGCCACGGCGTCAAGGTATTGCCGCCCGACGTGACGCTGAGCGACTGGGAGTCGACCTTCGAGCGGCCCGATGAGCAAGGGCGGCGGATTTCCCCGGACGAGACCTGCTTGCATCGTCAGTACGCCGTACTGTCCGGGCAGCAGTTGCGCGATCTGTCTTTGCGGCGCCTGACGGTGAGCCGGACGATCCGGCGCGCGGCAAAGCGCTTGACCGCTCGCGTGTTTCAACCGTCGAACACATATGGCGCGCGCGGCCCGGCGGTGCGCATCGGCATGCAGCTGATCAAGGGACTCGCGCAAGGGGCCGCCGAGCGCATCATGGCCGCCCGCCACGACGCGCCGTTTACCGACGTCGACGATCTGGCGCGGCGCGCGGCCTTGACGCGGCGCGATCTCGAAGCGCTGGCGGCGGCCAATGCGCTCGTCAGTATCGCGGGCCATCGGCGCGAAGCGTGGTGGGCCGTGACCGCGCAGCACACGGTACCGAAGCTGCTGCGCGATGCGCCGATCGCCGAAGCGCCGCTGGCGTTGCCGCGCGCAACGGAAAGCCGCGAGATCGTCGACGATTACGGGAGCCTCGGACTCACGCTCAATCGTCATCCGCTCGCGCTGCTGCGTGCGCGCCTCGCGCAGCAGCGCTTTCGCACGGCGGCCGAACTTGCCGCATGCCGGCACGGCACGCTGGCGCGAGCGTGCGGCATCGTCACCGTGCGGCAGCGGCCGGGCACGGCAAACGGCACGGTGTTCGTTTCTCTCGAAGACGAGACCGGTTCGATCAACGTGATCGTCTGGCCGTCGCTGGTGGAAAAGCAGCGCAAGGCGTTGCTGGGCTCATCGCTGCTGGCGGTCTACGGCGTCTTGCAACGCGACGACGGCGTCCTCACGGGCGGGGCCAATGCCGCCAACGTGGGCAGTGATGGCAATGTGATGAGCGCCAACCGCACCGGACAGGCGAAAAAGAACAACCGCGGAGAAGTGGTCCATCTCGTCGCCCATCGTCTGGAGGATTACAGCGAGTGGCTTGGCGAGCTGGCCACGACGAGCCGCGATTTTCATTGAGGGCCGTGGTCAGGGCGCCCATATCCGCCCGCATCCTGACTTGCGTGTTGACCCGATATCAGACGAGTGCCTCGCCGCGCCAAGGAAACGCGGCCAGCACATGCCGAATCGCCGTATCGAACGGGGTGCGGCGGCCGATCCCGAGCGCCTCCAGGCGGTCCGACGCCAGATGGCAATTATGCGGACGAGGCGTCGCATCGGTCGGGGTGGATTGCGGCGTCAGGTGCGCATCGAGCCGCAATGCTTCGGCGAGGCGCACGGCGATCTCATACTTGGTCATCGGTTCGTCGCCCGACCATTGCACGATGCCATTGATCGCTGCGCCGTGCGCATATCGTTCGAGCATTTGCCGGATCACGTACGCGACGTCCGGCGTGAAGGTGGGATAGCGGATCGCCCACGCGTCCATCATGGCGGGCTTGTCGTCCGATGCCGCCGATGCGGCAATCGCCGGCACGAGACTCGTCACCGCCGATTCCGCCCAGCTGACGATCGGGCCATACAGCAGCGGCAAACGCAGCACGCAGCCGAGGTCGGTGGTCTCGGTCAGCGCGCGCTCGCCTTCGAGCTTGCTCCATCCGTACGCGTTGAGCGGCGCGGGCGCGGAGTCGTGCCGATAGGGCGGATGGGTGCCGTCGAACACGTAGTCGGTGGAGATCGACAGGGTCCACGCGCCGCGCCGGTGCGCCGCCGCGGCCAGCGTGCGCACCGCATCGACATTCAGCGCGCGCGCGAGCGCCGGATTGTGCTCGCACACATCCGGCCGGCGCTCGGCCGCGGCTATCACGAGCGCGTCCGGGGCTTCGTGCTCGACGAACTGCTCGACCGCCTGTGCGTCGCGAATATCCAGTGCGACGGTATTCGGAGCCGGCCGGCTGAACGCCGTGGCAACGACCTGCCAGCCGGCTTGCTGCGCCAGTTCGTCGACGAGCGCGCGGCCAACCAGCCCGGAGGCGCCAATAACGGCAACTTTGAACATGATGTGAATCCGCCTAGCGGGCTGCGCCGCCGGTTGCCGTCACGGTCGAGACGGCGGTGACCGTGTAGCCGGCTTCGTCGATGGCGGCCTTCATCGCGTCGACCGGTTGCGCCGAGTCGACCACCACGCGGCCGGACGCCAGATCCACCTGAACCTGCGCGGCTGCATCGTGTGCACGAATGGCGTTCGTGACCGCCGTGACGCAGTGCTGGCAGCTCATGCCTTCTACCTTGAATTCGATTGTCATCGGGATTGCCTCGGGAAAAATCAAATAGGAGTAACTGGATTATGCCTGCCGATTCGTACTCGAGTGGCTGGACCTTCCCATTATGGGAAGGTGTACGATCGACTCATACCTTGGAGAAAACGGTCATGAATATCGGTGAAGCCGCCCGCACGTCGGGCGTCACGGCGAAGATGATTCGCTATTACGAAAGCGTGGGCTTGTTGACGGCGAAGTCGCGCACGAGCGCCGGTTATCGCGTATATGGTCCGCAGGAAGTTCATTCGCTGCGCTTCATCCGCCAGGCGCGGCGCCTCGGCTTTCTGGTTGAAGACATTCGCCGGCTGCTGGCGCTGTGGCACGATCGCTCGCGCGCCAGCGCCGAAGTGAAGCAGATCGCGCTGGAGCACGTCGCGGAACTCGACCGCCGGATCGCCGAACTCACCGATATGAGAGACACCCTCGCGCATCTCGCCGACCATTGCCACGGCGACGAACGGCCCGACTGTCCCATCATCGAACGCCTTGCCGACACCGATCTGGTGTCGGGGAAAGGATGTCACCCGATCTAAGGCAGTTGATGCAAGCGGTGCAACCCGGGACGCAAAATTGTCGCAACCGGAGGCCACTTGCACTACGCTGGTGCTTTAAAATGTGGGGCGGCATCCAATCTAATTCGAAATTCGCGCTGAATCGAACTAAATCAACAGTTTAGCTGCACCGCAAGCGTGCACCATTCCAAAACGGAATGCACGTCATGCGGGCATTTCACTAGCGCGGTTGCACCATCCGGCTATAATTCGGGTTAACCCTTTTACGGGAAATCCCTGATGTCAAACTTCACCGGGGATTCAATCTGATCCTTGGAGAACATCATGTTTGCATACATTCTTGAAAAGCTGAGCACCTGGTTTGAAACCGCCGAACGCAACCGTCGCGAAGCCTACCTGGCATCATCGTCGGACATCGTTCAGCTCGAACAGCGTATCCGTTCGCTCGAAACCAGCGGCTATTCGCTGTAAGTTTCATCCGCTTCGAGTTGGACCCGCCGGCGCACATTGCGCGGCGATTGCAGCACAACGTTGAGCCCCGTCGATTCGGGGCTTTGTCACATCTGGGCCTGAGAATTTCCTCGCGGCAGGCGTTTGCGCACTATGCGTGGCGAATAACAACTAGCTTCACGACTGCCACCGAGGTAAGGTAAAGCGTGCTCCGCGCAATCCGGCATTCCCAAACCAAACCGGTCCGCCCATGTCTTCTCTCCGCTCGCTTCAGTCCATCCTGTCCGTCGCCGCCGCGGCTTTGCTGACGACGATTTGCGCCGTGTCGAACGCATTCGCCACGCCGGACAGCGCGCGCAGGCCCGTCATCCTCGACTCGCAGGGCGGCATCAACGACGGGCAGAGCGGCACGGTGATGCGCACCGGACCGGCATCGTGGCAGCCGATCGTTGGCGCGCAGCCAATGGCCACGCCGGCCGAATTGGCGCCGCCGGATCCGTCCACACCGATCATCGTCGCGCCGTATATTCAATTGCCTGCGGGCGGCGGCTCGCGGCCGCCGCTGCCTCGTCCGGTGCCGCGTCCGCAATAGGCGTCTTCGGCGCGTTTTCTTCCTGCGCTTGCGTCTCATCCCGTTGATGTTTTCACGCCCGGTAAACGCTTTGCCGGGCTCTCGCGCATCCACGCGTAGCAGGCTCGCCGGGGTGCGCATGCGCGGCGATTGGCGTGCGGCGCGGCATTGGGGTTTGGGCGCATGGCGTGCGCCACACGGTCCGACGACAATCGTTTCGCAGTGTCTGGCCGCGGCCCTGGCGATGTGTATCGCGCAGCGACCCTGCTTTGAACGCAACAGAACGAGGAGACATCAAATGACCACTCACTGGCTTCGCCGTGGCGCGAGCGCCTGCGTGACGTTGCTCGCGCTTGCCGTGCCGCCGGGCGTCGCGTTCGCCAAAGACACGCCTGAAATGCCCGCGCTGACGATGGCCGTCGGCGGTTTACCCGGCCTTTACTATCTGCCGGTGCTTGCCGCACGTCAGTTGGGGTACTTCAAGGACGAAGGCCTCGATGTCACGCTCGAGGATTTTGCGGGTGGATCGAAAGCTCTGGAGGCAGTGGTGGGCGGCAGCGCCGACGTGGGCGCGGGGGCGTTCGAGCACACGCTGTTCATGCAGGCCAAGGGACAGCACTACCGGGCATTCGTGCTGATGGGCCGCGCCCCGCAGATCGTCGTCGCGGTGGTGAAGTCGAAGGCTAATCAGCTCAAGTCGCTGGCGGACTTCAAGGGCGCGAAAGTCGGCGTGAGCGCGCCGGGTTCATCGACGGATCTCGTGCTGACCGTGGCGTTGCGCAAAGCCGGCGTGAAACGCAGCGACATTTCAGCGATCGGAGTGGGCAGCGGCGCCACGGTGCTGGCGGCGGTCAGCGGCGGCCAGATCGATGCGCTCTCGAACGTCGATCCGATGATGACCAAGCTGACGCGCAGCGGGGCGATCAAGGTGCTGGTCGATACGCGCACCGTGAAGGGTACGCAAGAGGTGTTCGGCGGGACGATGCCCGCGGCCACGCTCTATGCATCGGAGAGTTTCATCCAGAAGAATCCGAAGACGACCCAGGCGCTCACCAACGCGATCGTGCGAGCAAACCACTGGTTGCAGACCGCGAGCGACGCCGATCTGCTGAAGATGGTGCCGCCGGCTTATCTGCTCAACGACCCGGCGCTATATGTCGAAGCCTTTCACAACGTGCGCGACGCGTATTCGCCGGATGGCTTGATGCCGGCCGACGGCCCGGCGACCTCGCTGCGCGCGCTGGCGTCGTTCGATGACCGGCTGGATCCGAAGAAGATCGATCTGAGCGCTACCTATACGAACGACTTCGCGCGTAGGGCAGCGGCACAATTGAAGTAAGTGCGAATCGGGATGCGCGTGCCGGTTGCCCGGAGGCCGTGCGCGACAAACCTCAATCGCCGCGATACTCGACCTTGAACCCGGCAGCCTTGTCCTCGCCGAGCGCCTCGACGAGCCAGGGCATCTGGTCCTTCAGCATTTTCGCCAGCGTATACGGCGGGTTCAGAATGAACATGCCGCTGCCGAAAAGTCCAAAGCCGTCCTCGGGCGGATTGCTGACCGTCAGGCTGACGTGGAGCCAGTTGCGCTCCTGCAGCTTCTTCAACTGATCGGGAAAGCGCTGCGATTCCGGGCGCCTTACCTGCGGATACCAGAGCGCATAGGTGCCGGTCGGAAAGCGCTTCAGGCTCTCTTCGACACAGCGCAGCGTGCGCGTGTAGTCGCGCTTGTCCTCGTACGACGGATCGAGCAGCACCAGCGCGCGGCGCGGCGCCGGCGGCAGCAACGCGAGAATGCCGTCGAAGCCGTCGCCCGCGTAGAGCATCGCCCGGCGGCCCGCATCCCGGAAATTGTGGCGCAGCACGTCGATCTCGGTGGTGTGCAGTTCGAACAGACGCATGCGGTCCTGTTCGCGCAACTGCCGCCACGCGATATACGGCGAGCCCGGATAGAAGCGCAACTGCCCATCAGGATTGAGCGCGCTGACTTCTTCGACGTAGTCGGCGAAGAGCGGCGGCAGATCGTTGCGCTCCCACAGCCTGGCGATGCCGGTCTGGAATTCGCCGGTCTTGGTCGCGTAGCCTTCCTTCAGCGAATAGACACCGGCGCCCGCATGCGTGTCGATATACCAGTAGGCTTTGTCCTTCTGGCCGAGGTAGCGCAATAGCTGCAACACGACGGCATGTTTCAGAACGTCGGCGTGATTGCCTGCATGAAAGGCGTGGCGGTAGCTGAGCATGATGAGGAAACGCTGAAAGAGGGCATGCCGGTCGAGGGCGGATTCGGCGGTGCGGGGTGCAATGCGGCGGCACAGCGGGCAAACGGCGCCGGTGTGCAGGGCGGTCGCGTATTGTACGCGACGCCGCGCTGCGGGCCGGGTAAGTTCCGCGTGGCATGGCCCCGCTGCCGCCGGGCCACGTCACGCGCTTCGGCGAGAATCCGTTCAGTCGTAGGCGTCGCCGACGATTTCCTCGATCCGCTGCCTGAGTTCCGGCGTGATTCGCGCGGCCACCTCGGCGGACTTCATGTTCTCGCCGATCTGTTCGACCCGCGACGCGCCCGTGATTACCGTGCTGACGTTCGGATTCTTCAGAATCCAGGCAATCGCGAGTTGCCCGATCGTGCAGTCCAACTCGTCGGCCACCGCGCCGAGTTTGCCGACCACGGAGTTCTTGCCCGCGTCGGTGACCTGTTTGCGCAGCCAGTCGTAGCCTTGCAGCTGCGCGCGGCTATCCGGCGGGACGCCGTCGCGGTACTTGCCGGTGAGCAGGCCGGACGCGAGCGGGCTCCAGGTGGTCAGTCCGAGGCCGATATCCTCGTAAAGCCGCTTGTACTCCTGCTCGACGCGTTTGCGGTGGAACAGGTTGTACTGCGGCTGCTCCATGACCGGCTTGTGCAAATGGTGCCGCTCCGCGATCTCGTAAGCGGCGCGGATCTCGTCGGCGCTCCATTCGGAGGTGCCCCAGTACAGCGCCTTGCCGCGCGTGATCATGTCGCTCATCGCCCAGACGGTTTCCTCGATGGGCGTGTTCGGATCGGGGCGATGGCAGAACACCAGATCCACATAGTCGAGTTGCAGACGCTTGAGCGACGCGTCGACCGCGTTCAGCAGATATTTACGGTTCAGCGTGTGGTACTGGTTCGGTGCTTCCGTGAGCCCCCAGAAGAATTTCGTGGACACCACATAGCTCACGCGCGGCCATGCCAGTTCCTTGAGCGCCTGGCCCATGATTTCCTCGGATTGGCCGCCCGCGTAGACCTCGGCATTATCGAAGAAGTTGACTCCCGCGTCGCGCGCGGCCGCCAGCGATTCGCGCGCCGCGCGATGATCCACCTGGTTGCCGTAAGTGACCCATGAGCCAATGGACAGCTCGCTGACTTGCAGGCCGGAGCGGCCCAGACGTCGATAATTCATGCATGCCTCCTCGTGGGTGATGCTGCCAGAACTGCGCCGAAAACATCCAGTTTAAAGAGATACAGCGCGATGTGCGTTTTACCTATGGAGTTCACAGGTTCATGCACAATAGCAGCATTGGCCGCAATGCAGCATTCGGCCGAACGGCCTATGTCGTTCGGCTGACTGCACGCCGCTTGCGGCTTGTGGTCTCATTGCTCATCAACTGCATGGAGGTTCTGGATGTCGTCTCTGAACACGAATCTGAACGGCAAGGTCGCCGTGGTTACTGGCGCGGCAAGCGGCATCGGCAAGCAGATCGCGCTGACTCTTTCCGCGGCGGGCGCGGCCGTCGCGATCGCCGACCTGAACCAGGATGGCGCAAACGCCGTCGCGGAAGAAATCACGAAAGGCGGTGGTAAGGCAGTCGGCGTGGCGATGGACGTCACGAGCGAGGAGGCCGTCAATCAGGGCATCGACAAGATCGCGGCGGAACTCGGCTCGATCGACATTCTCATTTCCAACGCCGGCATTCAGATCGTCAATCCGATCGAAAACTATTCGTTCTCGGACTGGAAGAAGATGCAGGCGATTCACGTGGACGGCGCCTTCCTTACCACGAAGGCCGCGCTCAAACACATGTACAAGGACGATCGCGGCGGCATCGTGATCTACATGGGGTCGGTCCACTCGCATGAAGCGTCGCCGCTGAAATCCGCCTATGTGACAGCCAAGCATGCGCTGCTGGGGCTCGCGCGCGTGCTGGCCAAGGAAGGCGCGAAGCACAATGTGCGCTCGCACGTGGTGTGTCCGGGTTTCGTGCGCACGCCGCTCGTCGACAAGCAGATTCCCGAGCAGTCCAAGGAACTCGGCATCAGCGAGGAAGAAGTCGTCAAGCGCGTGATGCTGGGCGGCACGGTCGACGGCATCTTCACCACGGTGGAAGACGTCGCGCAGACAGTGCTGTTCCTGTCCACCTTCCCGACGGCGGCGCTGACCGGCCAGTCCTTTATTGTGAGCCACGGCTGGTATATGCAATAAGGAGGCGCCCATGGCGCAACGCAATCTCAAGCGGGCGCGCGTGGGTGCGCCCGGCGACGGGGAGGGCGACGGCGCCGGTTCGGCCGCCGCAGCCCACCCCGACCGACGCATCCATTTGCCCAACTACGAAACCGTCGCGCTGATGCTGCAGGGCGGTGGCGCGTTGGGCGCGTATCAGGCAGGTGTCTTTCAGGGGCTTGACGAGGCCGGCATCGAACCCAACTGGCTGGCGGGCATTTCGATTGGCGCGTTGAATACGGCCATCATTGCCGGCAATCCGCGGGAGAAGCGGGTCGAGCGGCTGTTGCAGTTCTGGGAAACCATCTGCCAACCGGCGTTCGGGCCGCCATTGCCGGCTTTCATCGAGCGTGCGCTCTTCAATTCGAGCGAGGCGGTGCGCAAGGCCTTTACGGCGACCCAGGCGCTAGGCGCGCTCGTCGAAGGGCAAAAGGGCTTTTTCGTGCCGCGGTTTCCGCCGCCGTTGCCCACGGTGTCCGGGCCGCCGCAAACGGCCAGCTACTACGATACCGCACCGTTGAAGGCGACACTCGAGGCGCTCTGCGATTTCGACCGGATCAATTCGCGCGAAATGCGCGTGTCGGTGGGCGCGGTCAATTGCGGCACGGGCAACTTCGCGTACTTCGACAACACGCACACCACACTGCGGCCCGAGCATTTCATGGCGTCAGGCGCATTGCCGCCGGGCTTCGCGGCGGTCGAAATCGACGGCCAGTTTTACTGGGACGGCGGCCTGATGTCGAATACGCCGCTCTACGAAGTGATCCAGACCACGCCGCGTCGCGACACGCTCGCGTTCCAGGTCGATCTGTGGAGCGCGATCGGACCGGTGCCGGATAACCTCACGGATGTTCAGGGGCGCATGAAAGACATCCAGTATTCGAGCCGTACGCGTCTCGTGACCGACATGCTGCAGCGCTCGCAGCGTTTCCGGCACGTGCTGCGCGAGGTGCTGGAGCGCGTGCCGTCCGGGCAGCGTGACGACCCGTGGTGCAAGCTGGCCGAAGAGCTCGCGTGCTCGAAGCGCTACAACGTGATCCATCTCATCTACCGGCACAAGGAATACGAGGGGCACTACAAGGACTTCCAGTTCGGCCTCTCGACCATGCGCGAGCACTGGCAAAGCGGTCTGGACGACATTCGCCATTCGCTCGAGCATCCCGACTGGCTCGACATGCCGGATAACGACGCGGGTTTCGTCACGCACGATATCCATCGTGATTCGCGTTGACAGGACTACAACGAAACGTTCAGGCAATAAAAAACGGCGCCCTTTCAGAAAGGGCGCCGTTTCTCTCAGCAGTTCCAGCAGTGCGCGCGACCAGGACGCGCGCTTCGGCTTACTTTACTTCAACACATGAGCAATCGCGTTGGCCACCGCGTCGAGGTTGCGCGTGTTCAGCGCAGCCACGCAGATGCGGCCCGTGCTCACCGCGTAGATGCCGAACTCTTCGCGCAGACGGTCCACTTGCGGCGCCGTCAGACCCGAGTACGAGAACATGCCGCGCTGTGCGTTCACGAAGCTGAAGTCGCGATCCACGCCGCTTGCCTTCAGGCGTTCGACCAGACCGTTGCGCATCGCGCGAATACGGTCGCGCATTTCTGCCAGTTCCGTTTCCCACGTGGCGCGCAGTTCGGGCGAGGCGAGCACTGCCGCGACCACCGAGCCGCCGTGCGTCGGCGGGTTCGAGTAGTTCGTGCGGATCACGCGCTTCAGTTGCGACAGCACGCGTGCTGACTCTTCCTTGCTTGCCGTGATGATCGACAGCGCGCCGATACGCTCGCCGTACAGCGAGAACGACTTCGAGAACGACGACGACACGAACACGTTCAGTTCCGAGGCCGCGAACAGACGCACCGCTGAGGCGTCCGCTTCGATGTTGTCGCCGAAACCCTGGTAGGCGATGTCGAGGAACGGCACCAGATTGCGCGCCTTCACGACTTCGACCACCTGCTTCCATTGATCGACGGTGAGGTCGACGCCGGTCGGGTTGTGGCAGCAGGCGTGCAGCACGACGACGGTGCCCGCGGCATAGCTGTTCAGCGCGCTCAGCATGCCCTCGAAGTTCACGCCATGCGTGTGCGCGTCATAGTACGGATACGACATGACTTCGAAGCCTGCGCCTTCGAACAGCGCACGGTGGTTTTCCCAGCTCGGATCGCTGATTGCGACCTTGGCTGCAGGGTTCACGCGCTTCAGGAAGTCCGCGCCGATCTTCAGCGCGCCCGTGCCGCCCAGTGCCTGCGCCGTGACGACGCGGCCCGCCGCGATCAGCGACGAGTCGTTGCCGAGCAGCAGCTTCTGCACGGCCGCATCGTAAGCCGCGATGCCTTCGATCGGCAGGTAGCCGCGCGGCAGCGCCGCGTCGACGCGGGCTTTTTCGGCCTCGCGCACGGCGCGCAGCAGCGGAATCTTGCCTTCTTCGTTGAAGTACACGCCCACGCCAAGGTTGACCTTGGTGGCACGCGTATCGGCGTTGAAGGCTTCGTTCAGGCCCAGAATCGGGTCGCGGGGAGCAAGTTCGACGGCGGAGAACAGAGACATGATGGGTGGGCAGCAGTAGTGAAAAGAGGGCGGCTCTGAGCGCGAACGGCCCGACCTGAGGCGTCTGATGCAAAACGCGAACAGGCGGCGGACAGCGGCAAGCGAGCGCAACTTCGCATTGTAACGAATCCGCGCGCGTTTTTCGGGCGACCAGGCTGGCGGGAGGGAATTATTTGCTTGAAAAACAGGCACTCCGGCGCCATGTGACATCAACGGATCTGCCGGAGTGCCGCCCGGCGAGGGCCGCTAGGCGGCCATCCGCTCACGGCGCGAACCCTCTTCATAGCCGCCCACATGTGACTGGAAGGCGACGAATCTTTCAGGTGGAGGATCGTCACATGAGGTACCGCCGAAGGTACCGCCGAACGCCCGCAAACCCGCCCGCGGCGTTCCGAACCCTACGCAGACCCGCTCGATCCGCGTTTCCCGCAACCCGTTAGAATGGTCCTTTGCCCAAGGCCCGGTGCCGTCCCCATGTCCGAACAACATCTGACTGAAGCCGAAGATACGCTCGACGAATCCAAATTCGTCACGTTCGAGGGCTCGCCGTTTCAGCTCTACCAGCCGTACCCGCCCGCCGGCGACCAGCCCACGGCGATCGACACGCTCGTCGAAGGCGTCGAGGACGGCCTCGCGTTCCAGACGCTGCTCGGCGTGACCGGCTCCGGCAAAACCTTCACGATGGCCAACACGATCGCGCGGCTCGGCCGCCCGGCGATCGTGTTTGCGCCGAACAAGACGCTCGCCGCGCAGCTTTACTCGGAGTTCCGCGAGTTCTTTCCGCGCAATGCGGTCGAGTACTTCGTCTCGTACTACGACTACTACCAGCCCGAAGCGTACGTGCCGCAGCGCGACCTGTTCATCGAGAAAGACTCCTCGATCAACGAGCACATCGAGCAGATGCGGCTGTCGGCTACCAAGAGCCTGATGGAGCGGCGCGACGTGGTGATCGTCGGCACGGTGTCGGCCATTTACGGTATCGGCAATCCGTCCGAATATCACAAGATGATTCTGACGCTGCGCACGGGCGACAAGCTCGGCCAGCGCGACATCATCGCGCGGCTGATCGCGATGCAGTACAACCGCAACGAAGCCGATTTCCAGCGCGGCTCGTTCCGCGTGCGCGGCGACACGATCGATATCTTCCCGGCCGAACATGCCGAAATGGCGGTGCGCATCGAATTGTTCGACGACGAAATCGAAACGCTGCAACTGTTCGATCCGCTCACCGGCCGCGTGCGGCAGAAGATTCCTCGCTTCACCGTGTATCCGTCGTCGCACTATGTGACGCCGCGCGACACTGTCGTGCGTGCGGTCGAAACGATCAAGAGCGAATTGCGCGAGCGGCTCGAATTCTTCTATAGCGACGGCAAGCTCGTCGAAGCGCAGCGGCTCGAACAGCGCACCCGCTTCGATCTGGAAATGTTGCAGGAACTGGGTTTCTGCAAGGGCATCGAGAACTACTCGCGGCACTTTTCCGGCGCCGCACCGGGCGAGCCGCCGCCAACCCTGGTCGATTACCTGCCGCCGGACGCCATCATGATGCTCGACGAGTCGCACGTGCTGATCGGGCAGTTGAACGGCATGTACAACGGCGACCGGGCGCGCAAGGAAAATCTGGTCGACTACGGTTTCCGCCTGCCCTCGGCGCTGGATAACCGGCCGCTCAAGTTCAACGAGTTCGAGCGCAAGATGCGCCAGGTCGTGTTCGTGTCGGCCACGCCGGCGGATTACGAGAAGAAAACGGCCGGACAGGTCGCCGAGCAGCTGGTGCGTCCGACCGGCCTCGTCGATCCGGAAATCGAGGTGCGTCCGGCGCGCAGCCAGGTCGACGACGTGCTCGGCGAGATCAACGAGCGCGTCAAGGTGGGCGACCGGGTGCTGGTCACGGTGCTGACCAAGCGGATGGCCGAGCAGTTGACCGAGTTTCTGGCCGACCACGGCGTCAAGGTGCGCTATCTGCATAGTGACATCGACACGGTGGAGCGGGTCGAGATCATTCGCGATCTGCGGCTGGGCACCTTCGACGTGCTGGTCGGGATCAACCTGCTGCGCGAAGGGCTGGATATTCCGGAGGTGTCGCTCGTCGCGATTCTCGACGCTGACAAGGAAGGTTTTCTGCGCGCCGAGCGCTCGCTGATCCAGACCATCGGCCGGGCAGCGCGCAATGTGAACGGCAAGGCGATCCTGTACGCGGACAAGGTGACGGACTCGATGCGCCGCGCGATCGACGAAACCGAGCGGCGGCGCGCCAAGCAGATTGCCTTCAACCTCGCGAACGGCATTACGCCGCGCGGGGTGGTCAAGCGTATTCGCGACATCATCGACGGTGTGTACAACGTCGACGACGCGCGCGCCGAACTGAAGGAGCAGCAAACGCGCGCGAAATTCGAGGACATGTCCGAGAAGCAACTCGCCAAGGAACTGAAGCGTCTCGAAAAACAGATGATGGAGCACGCCAAGAACCTCGAGTTCGAAAAGGCCGCGCAGACTCGCGACCAGTTGGCGCTGTTGCGCCAGCGTGTGTTCGGCGCGAATGTCGGCGATCACGTCTCGGGCGTCGAATAAGGCCTCTTTCCACCTTAGGGCGCGGCAACCTGTCGCGCCCTGTCAAGTTGCAGCGACCCACCCCTCCCAGCTCACTGCGCCGTTCCCCGCTACGCGCTTTCTTAAAGCAGCCTTAAGGCCCTTTTGCGACAAGGCTTTGCGAACGTCGATATTTGTTCTCCCTGGCGATCAATGATAAACTCGCCCAATATTGAGAATGGTTCGCATTTAATGTTTTTGTAGGCGATTGCACTGGCCGGTCGATCGCCTGCCGAAAGGCGAGGGCCATCGCATCAGGCTCGCCGACGCGCTGTTCCAATGGATTCGATTCCAGTCTGATAAAAACAAGGAGTTTCAATGCGGATTTGTTCATTTGTGCGCGGCGGCGCAGCCGCGGTCGCCGCAGTGGCGGCTTTGTCGGCGACGGCTGCGGAATACCCGATCGGCAAGCAACAGATTCAGGGTGGCATGGAAATCGGCGCGGTGTACCTGCAGCCAATCACCATGGAACCGGAAGGCATGATGCGCAAGGCGTCGGATTCGGACATCCACCTCGAAGCGGATGTCCACGCCGTCAAGAACAATCCGACCGGTTTCGCCGAAGGCGACTGGATGCCGTATCTGCAAATTCGCTACGAGCTGACGAAAGCCGGTTCGAATCAGACGCAGAAGGGCGACCTGATGGCGATGGTCGCCAACGACGGCCCGCACTACGGCGACAACGTCAAGCTGCAAGGCCCGGGCAAGTATCACCTGAAGCTGATCGTCGAACCGCCGATGCAGACTGGCCACATGGCTTTCGGCCGCCACGTCGACAAGGAAACCGGCGTGGGCCCGTGGTTCAAGCCGTTCACGCTCGACTATGACTTCACCTTCGCCGGTATCGGCAAGAAGGGCGGTTACTGATCCGCCGATCGTGGTGGATTGCCCGCCGGTCACGCCGTCAGGCCCCGCTCGAGCGCATGGCCGGGCGGCGACGATTGGGCGAATGAGTGAATGCAGCACAGACGGGGCGCCGATGATCGACGTCGGCGCGCCGCGATTTCTGGAAAGGCTAATGAGAATCGACCGAAAGATCGCGCTGCTCGCCGCTACGGCGTTGCTCGCGGGCGCGGCCCACGCAGCCGACCTGCCGACCTTCAAGCTGGAAATGAACGACGGCAAGCTCACCCCGGCGCGCATCGAAGTGCCGGCGGGGCAGCGCATCAAGATCGAAGTGCGCAACACCGGCAAAGGCGCTGCCGAATTCGAAAGCGTGCAGTTGCGTAAAGAGAAGGTGTTGGCGCCGGGCGCGGATTCGTTCGTCGTGATTGCTCCGCTGGAGCCGGGCGAATACAAGTTTTTCGACGATTTCCACCAGCAGGCGCAGGGTGTGATCGTCGCGAAGTAATGGCCTGGAATGCAGGCGCGCGACTACGGGGCGCCGCATTCTTTTTCAGGCAGTGAGCGGTAGAAGGAACGAAGGGAGAGCTTGGATGGGGCAGATTCTGTTCATCGTATGGCGGGAAAGCGTCGAGGCCTTGCTGGTCGTCGGCATCCTGTACGCGTGGTTGAAAAACGGCGACGACGATGCGCGCCGCGGCTTGCCGTACCTGTGGGGTGGCGTCGCGGCCGGTGTGATCGCGGCGGTCGCCCTCGGCGCGGCGCTGGTGGGCTTCACCGAAGTGCTCTCGGGTGACGCGCAGGATTATTTTCAGACCGCGATGGTGCTGGTCGCCTGCGTGCTGATCGTGCAGATGGTGCTGTGGATGAAGCAGCACGGCCGGACCTTGAAGCGCGACATGGAACAGTCGCTGCAAAAGAGTCAGCGCGATTCGAACTGGTGGGGTGTCGCGTTGCTGGTCGCACTGGCGATCGCGCGTGAAGGCAGCGAAACGGTGATCTTCCTGTACGGCCTCGGCTTCGGCCAGTCGGGCCACGTGGACGGCAGCCAGATGCTCGCGGTCGTGATCGGCCTCGGTCTCGCGTTCCTCACGTTCTACCTGCTGCAGCTGGGCGGCAAGATCTTCTCGTGGCGGCTCTTTTTCCGCGTCACCGAAATCATGCTGCTGTTCCTTGGCGCCGGTCTGTTCCAGACCGGTGTCGACAAGCTGATCGACAAGGAAATCCTGCCGACGCTCGTCAACCAGATGTGGAATTCCTCGGCGATCCTCGACGACTCGAGCACCTTCGGTTCGCTGGTTTCGACGCTGACTGGCTATCGCGCTCATCCGGCGCTGATGAATCTGCTGGCGTACGCGGTGTACTGGGCGGTCGTCTATCTGCTGCTGCGCCGGGCGAATCGCAAGCCGGTGCAGCGGACAGCGGGACGCGCGGCATGAGCACCGTCATGACCCGCCCCGGGCGCCTCGCGGCGGCGGGACAATGGATGCAGCGTCACGGCGCAGTCATCCGCGGCATTCAGTGGATCGTGGTGGCGCTCTACGCGTTCCTGATCATCGTGCCGGCGGTGATGCCGCTGCCGGACGACACTGCGCATCTCTGGAACAACCTGACGCTTGCCGCGCAGTTCGTGTTCTGGGGCATCTGGTGGCCGTTCGTGTTGCTGTCGATGGTGATGCTCGGCCGGGTCTGGTGCGGCGTGCTCTGTCCGGAAGGCGCGCTCGCCGAATTCGCCAGCAAGTTCGGCCGCGGCTGGGCCATTCCGCGCTGGATGCGCTGGGGCGGCTGGCCATTCGTCGCGTTCGGCATCACGACCATCTACGGTCAGATGGTGAGCGTGTACCAGTATCCGAAGGCCGTGCTGCTGGTGCTCGGCGGCTCGACCTTCGCGGCGATCATCATCGGCTTGCTATACGGGCGGGAGAAGCGTGTCTGGTGCAAGTATCTGTGCCCCGTCAACGGGGTTTTCTCCCTTCTGGCGCGCCTCGCGCCGTTCCACTACAAGGTCGACGAAGACGCGTGGCGCCGTTCTTACAAGAACGGCGAGCATGGCCATCGCGTGATTCCGATCAATTGCGCACCGCTCGTGCCGTTGCGCAATATGAAGGGCGCGTCGGACTGTCATATGTGCGGCCGGTGCAGCGGACACCGTGACGCGATTGCGCTGACGTGGCGCGCGCCGTCGTCGGAAGTCGTGCAACTCGGCGACAAGCAGGCGAACCCGTGGGACACCGCGTTGATCCTGTACGGCCTGCTCGGCATCGCGATCGGCGCATTCCACTGGACCGCCTCGCGCTGGTTCATCGACCTGAAGATGTTCTTCGCGACGTGGCTGATCGATCACGACATCACCTGGCCGCTCGACACCAACGCGCCGTGGTTCCTGTTCACGCATTACCCCGAGCAGAACGACGTGTTTTCGTGGCTCGACGGCACGATGGTGATCGGTTACATCCTTGCGACGGCGCTGGTGTACGGCACCGCGCTGCTGCTGTTGCTAACGGGCGCGACGCGCATGCTCGGACGCTTCAGCGCGGTGCGTCTGCATCATCTGACGCAGGCGCTGATTCCGATCGCCGGCGCGGGCGTGTTTCTTGGGCTGTCGGCTACCACGCTGTCGCTGCTGCGCGCGGAGCATGTGTCGCTGTGGTGGGCGTCGGATCTGCGCATCACGATTCTGGCGATCGCCAATCTGTGGAGCGCATGGCTTGCCTGGCTCGTCACGCGCCGCTATAGCGAGCGCTTCGTGCAGCGCGGCCTCGCGATGCTGTGGTTCGTCGCGGCGCTGGCCGTGGTCGATAGCGCGTGGTGGCTGATGTTCTGGGGCTGGGCTTCGAAGTAGGCTGGAACAACGTCGGGTTCCGGGCTGCCGCAAGGCCGCGGTTGCAGGAACACCGCCGCCGCGGCACGAACAAAAAGCCGTGGGATGACATTCATCCCACGGCTTTTTCATTTTCTGCTGAGCGACACACGGCGTTTTCGTGCATCCGCGCTGGGCGAGAACCAAAAAAGCGGCCTGGCTGGCTGCGACGGCTGGCTTGGTGTCTGCACGAAGGGGTCTAGTTCTCACGTGCAAGCCGTCGTGGCTGGCTAATGCCCAACACCTCTCGAGGAGGTGGTCCCCACAATACCCGGTACTTACCTCTGTTTCGTTCCTACTTGGTCAGGATCAGCTTGCCTAAGCGCGTGGCACGCAGCTGGTAGGTTTCGCCGTTATGCACGATGCTGATGTGACTATGTCCCTGCAGCAATGCGTCGCTGCGCACGACCCGTTCCGATGTCTCGCTCGAGCCGTTTGCACGCTCCGCAGCAGGCTTGGCGGCGCAAGTGCTCGCCGTCGACGATTTCGGGCGGCTGGTCAGCGCGGCCGCCGGGCGGCGCAGGCTGAGCGTGGAAGGGCGGTTGAGATCGTTCATTCGTTTTGGCTTGTTCGTCGATTCGATGGATTTATTCTAAATGATAACTATTCCTATTTACAAGCGAGAGAAATTCATCGGATTTTCGTTTTGATAGCCACGTGAACGAGCAGAGAAAAGGGGCGAGAGGCCGCCTTCAGCGGGCGGCTCGCAAGACAAGCGCGGCGGCGGCCCGGGCAGGCGCCCGCGCGCAATTCAATGCAGCGAACCGGGCTCCTGCTTGGTCTGCACATACTGACGGATCAGCCGTACGGTATCGATGTCGTTCTCCCGATACGCCGATTTCACGATTTCCTGCGTCTGCACGGCGTCCTGGTCGGTGGAGACGGGCAGCGTGGTCGCGTACTCGAAACGCAGGAACAGTTGCAGTTCGTCCGGCTGTTCGATGGTCATCGTCAGCGAGCCGCCTACGTAGTCTTTAGTCGGCAGGATGTCGTAGCGCACGCTCTGGCTCGCCTGCAGCGTGACGCGATCGCGCACGGTGGCCTGGCCGTAATGCAATTCCCGTTCGAGGACATTCCCTTCGCGCGACAGAATCGTACAGCTGTCGAGCCCAATCACGAATAGTTGCGGCTGCTCGGCGCGCAGCACGAGCCCCTCCCACAACTGCTCGCGGGTCATCGAGTCGACAAAGGGATTCAACGGATCGTTGATCTGGATAAGGTGTTCGAAATTCAAGTCGACAGCTTCCTATGAAAGCGCTGCGTTGCGTCAGATTGCATGCTGCCCTGTCAGTGCGGGGTGCCTTTCGGACCACCACCGCGTTACGCGACGGCGAGCCCCGAGCGGATCGTGATCGAATGCGTAAGGATTTTGTGGACTGGGCACGCATTGGCGATTTGCAAGAGCCGTTCCCGCTGCTCCTCGGACAGATCGCCTTCGAGCACGATCTTACGGTCGATGGCCGTGCCCGCGTCGCCGGTTTCGAGCGACAGGGTCACGCGCACATCCGTCAGCGGCCACTCCTTGCGCTGAGCGTACATCTTCAGCGTGATCGACGTGCAGGCGCCGAGGCTCGATAGCAGTAGCGAAACGGGCGTCGGCCCGCGATCGCCGCCGCCGAGCGACTCGGGTTCGTCGGCGAGCCACGTGTGCTTGCCGTCGTCGAAAATGACCTGGAAATTCGTCGAACCGATATGGGCGGTGACGGTAGGCTCTGCCATGCGTGCGGCTCCTGAACAGGACGGAAAATCGCCGCGCGCCGAGCCTCATTCGATGAAGCGCCGTGGCGCGCAGCATGAGACGCTATTGTGACCGAAATTGCCCGCCTTCGCGCCTTGGGATGAGGTGTGTGCGGGGCGGATGCAACCGGCGCGGGGCCGCGCGGGAGGCTTTCCGCGCCGCGCTCGTGTTGCTGGTGGCAGCACTCATCGCTAGGGCGGCGGCAAGCTATGGCCGCCACGTGATCGCTGCGGGCCGCCGCCGCCGCCCACTCAGTGCGTGATCTCGCCCATGCGTCCGGCCTGATAGTCGATGACGGCCTGGCGGATCTCGTCCTCGGTATTCATGACGAACGGGCCATAGCGCACCACCGGCTCCTTCAGCGGGACGCCACCCAGCAGCAGCACTTCAAGCGGCTCTTCGCCGGCGCTCAGCGTGACCGTGTCGCCATCGTTCTGGAACACGACCATCTGCTGGGCGTCGATCAACTGGCGTGCTTCACCCTCGCCATAGAAGCCCTTGCCGGACAAGCCATACGCGAACACGCGATAATCGGCTGGCACCGGTTGCCGGATCGTCGCGCCGGGCTGCAGAGAGAAATGCTGATACAGGATCGGCGTGCGAGTTTCGATTGCGGCCTTCATGCCGAGCGCTTCACCGGCGATCACCTTGACGCGCACCTTGCCGTCCGCGGACGTCGCGACCGGAATGCTCGCCGACGGTATTTCCTGGTAGCGCGGCGCGATCATCTTGTCGCGACGCGGCAGATTCACCCACAGCTGCAGGCCGTGCACGCGGCCGCCCGTGCGCACGAACGACGGGTCCGGCATCTCGCTGTGCACGACGCCCGCGCCGGCGGTCATCCATTGCACGTCGCCGGCATGCAACGTGCCCGAATGTCCCGCCGAATCCTTGTGGCCGAACTGCCCCTCCAGCACGTAAGTGACCGTTTCGAAGCCGCGGTGCGGATGATCGGGTGCGCCTTTGGCCTCGCCCGGCGCGTAGTCGATCGGACCCATTTCATCGAGCAGCAGGAACGGATCGAAGTCCATCAGCAAGCGAGTGGGAAACGGGCGGTGGACGATAAAGCCGCCGCCCTCGGTCGTGCGAACGGCGGGAAACGTGCGTTCGATCGTGCGTGTCGTGCTCATCAATATCACCTCTAAAAATGGGGAATAGCGTCATTTTTGAAACATGGGGCTATTATAGGGACCGTTTTCAGAGGTGCCAGCCACCATCGCACAATGGATTGTTCTATTACTGGAACGATGAGATGAAGATCGATTCACACAACCTGAATGACCTGATGTACTTTTCGCAGGTCGTCGAACATGGCGGTTTTTCCGCCGCCGAGCGGGTGCTGGGGATCTCGAAGTCGCGCCTGTCGCGCCGTTTGACGGAACTCGAAGCGTCGTTGGGGGTACGCCTGCTGCAGCGTTCCACCCGCAAGCTCGCGCTGACCGAGGCCGGTCACCTGTTTTATCAGCACTGTCAGGCGATGCTGAGCGAGGCGGCGGCGGCGGTCAACGTCGTACAGCAACTGCGCTCGTCGCCGCGCGGCACCGTGCGTGTCAGCGTGCCGGTCACGGTCTCGCAGACGATCCTGTCGACGATCCTGCCGGAATTCATGCACCGCTATCCCGAAGTGAAAGTGGTGATGCGGGTGACGAACCGCGTGGTCGACCTGTTCGAGGACTCGATCGACGTCGCGCTGCGTGTGCGTTCCGATCCGCCGGAAAACGCCAACATCGTGGTGCGGCCACTGTGGCGCACCCAGCAGATGCTGGTCGGTGCACCGAGTCTGCTGCAGCAGAATGCGCCGCCGCTCACGCCCACCGAACTGAACCGCTTCGAAACGCTAGACGTGCCGACCGGCGACGGCCGCCACGTCTACAACCTGATCTCGCCCGACGGCACGCGTCACGCGCACGAACATGAGCCGCGTCTCGTGACCGCCGATCTGATGACGATTCGTGAAGCAGCACTCGCCGGCGTCGGCATCGCCGCGCTGCCGGAGATGATGTATGGCGCAGCATTGCGCGCGGGGCAGTTGTCGCCAGTGATGCCGGGCTGGACCTTTCCGACGCCGCAGTTGTACGCCGTATTCGTGTCACGCCAGGGGATGGTGCCGGCCGTGCGCGCATTCGTCGATTATCTGGTCGAAATGCTCGACCCGGACGACGGCAAGCACATCATGGGCGAGTGTCCTGTACGCGAAGAGACGGCCACGGCGCAGGCATCGCTCGCGGTCGTGTCGTAGGGCGTTGCGATATCGCTTTTAGCATTTAAGCGTGGGCTGTCATGAGTACTTTCAATGGCCGTTTGCTTGAATGCGCGCGCTCGCAGGCCTATAGTGAAATCCCTTCGCTAAGGAGTCTCTTATGCGGAAACTCATGGCCGCTATCATAGCGAGCCTGATAGGGCTGAGCGCGCTGTCCGTGTCGATCACGGCTGTCGCATGCGGTGACCCAGGAAGCCGTCAATCTGCGACCGACGGCAAATGAGCCCGCCGCCCGAAGGCGCCGAGTGCGCACAAAAAAAGGCCTTCATCTGACGATGAGGGCCTTTTACTTTTTGGCCCCTGTTTCAGGGGCTTTTGCGCGTTTTTTTGCAGTTGCCGCGTAACGCGCCGCGGGTTTCAGGGCAGCGTTACTTACCAGGTTTATCTGGCTTTGGGCTGCGTGACGAAACCGATCTTCGTGAGGCCGCCGGACTGAGCCGCCGACATCACCTGTGCCACTTTCTCGTACGGGACCTTGCGGTCCGCGTCCAGATGCAGTTCCGGTTGCGGGCTTGCCTGCGCGGCCTCTGCAATCTTCGCGCTCAAGGCTGCTTCGTCGACCTTCTGGTCGTTCCACAGGACGTTGCCGTGCGCGTCGATCGCGACCGTCACCTGCGCGGGCTTGGTATCTTCTTTCTGACTGCTTGCATGCGGCAGATCGATTTTGACCGCGTGACGAATCACCGGAATCGTCACCATGAAGACGATCAGGAGAACCAACATCACGTCGACGAGCGGCGTCATGTTGATCTCGTTCATCAGGCCGTCGTCATCGTCGCCGGCGAAGGGGCTCATTGCCATGGGAGTGCCTCGTCGATCAGTTCGCGCGGGTCGCGAGACGCAGGCCATCGCCGCGCTTGGACGACGACAGGCGTGCGCCCGTCACGAAGAACGCGTGCAAGCCATGCGCAAAGCGGCTCAGTTTGGCGACGATGGCCTTGTTGGCGCGCGTCAGTGCGTTGTAGCCGAGCACAGCGGGAATCGCGACGAACAGGCCGAACGCGGTCATGATCAGCGCTTCGCCGACCGGGCCGGCGACCTGGTCGATCGACGACTGGCCGCTCGCACCGATAGCCAGCAGCGCGTGGTAGATGCCCCACACGGTGCCGAACAGACCGACGAACGGCGCCGTGCTGCCGATCGACGCGAGAATCGCGAGACCGCTCTGCATGCGCGCGACGCTTTCATCCATCGTGTCCTTGAGGCAACGCGTGACCCAGTCCGACACGTCCATGCGATCGTGCAGATGCGGCTGCGTTTGATGATGGTGATCGGCCGCTTCCTGGCCCGACAGCGCCAGCGCGAGGAACGGGTTGTCCTGCGGTGTCGACGAACCGGCGCCGAGTTTCTTCACGCCGTCGGCGAGATCGTCCGAATGCCAGAAGGCTTGTTCGGCATTCTTCGTGAGGCGATTCAGGCGCATCACATTCCAGCCTTTGATGACGATCACGCTCCACGACATCACCGACATGATCAGCAGCGCGAGCGCGATGCCGCGCGTCACGAAATCCCCTTGCGCCCACACGTGCGCCAAACCGTAGTTTTGCATTGCAATTCCTTTTTTAAAATCTGCTTCAATCGTTCAGATTGAAGTCGTAAGGCTGGGTGTACGCGGCTCGAATCGGCTGACCGTTCTCAAGATACGGTTTGCAGGCGCTCGCGCGCACGGCGGCGAGCGCAGCATCGTCGAGACGGCTGAAGCCGCTGCTCTTCTTCAACTCGATGTTTTCGAGCCTGCCCGTCAGGCCGACCACGAACTTCACATACGCGGTGCCGGTTTCGCCGCGCCGCTTCGAGAGCGTCGGGTACTCCGGTTTGGCGATGCTGCAGTCGAGGTGCGAGACGTTCTTGGGCGCGCTGATTTCCATCGTCTGACGGCCGATTGCCGGTGCGGCCTCAGCCGGAGGCGTCGCCGGTGCGGCGGGCGCGGGCGGCGTCGGATCGGGCGCCGCGACAGGCGTCGGGGACGGTGCGGCTGCCTGAGGCAAGGGCGTCGGCGTCGGTTTGGGCGTCGGAGTCGGCTTCGGCTGCACCTTGGGCTTCGTACGAACCGGTGGCGCCGGCTTCGGCGGTGGCGGCGCGACGGATTCCATCGCGACCGGCGCGGCGAGCGGCGCGGGCGGCAACAACTGCGCGGTCATCACGTGCGATTCGAGCGTGGGCTGCACGGGCTCGTGACGCAGCGTCATGATCACAGCAAGCAAGCTAACGTGGATCACCGCCACGACGGCGGTCGCAGTCAACGCACGGGAGTTCATACGAGCGGACGAAGCCGGCTTCGCGCCGGCTGGGACAGTAGGCAAGACCTGCATGTTAGCGCGGCAGCGCGCTGTGGGAGCAACACGTCAGACAAGACATCGTCATATTCGGAAGATCAGCAGCGAAATAAATAAAGTAGTCACGAAACCAATCAGCAATTCCACCTCGAACTCCTTTTGATGGGTGAGCGGGTAGCTGGCTGGTACGAATACGGATACTGGCTTGCTGACGGCAGTGGGGATAACGCGTGATGCAGCGCTTGAAACGGCGCCTGAAACGGCGGGATGCCGGGCGTTCCTTGGGCAACGGTTCGCGCCGCGCCCGAAAGCAGCCTTCAGGCGGCTTTGCGTTCGTAAAATGTCAGCGGGACAGCCTGCGGATGAAGCTCGGTGCCGACGCCGCAGCGGCTGGCGCACACGCCGCTTTGCAGCATGACGTCGCGCACGGACGCTTCGCATTTGCCGCAGCAGGAAGCGACGCCCAGCTCGAACTGAAGCTCGTCGAACGAGTCGACGCCATCCGCGATCGAGGAACGGATGGTGCGGTCAGAAACGGATTTGCAGACACAGACAATCATGGCAGGACGTCATAGCTAACGTTAATGCGAATTATTATCATTTTGTTTGGGCCGTTTGGCAAGAGCCCTGCCTGATTTTTTGTAACAAAACCAGACTCTTAGAAGGGTTTCATCTATGGGTTGACGGTGGACGACTATCGGCGGATAGGGCCCAAAAAATGCCCGAAACGTGTGCAGTAACGCCTCGGGTGGACGTCATAACGCACTGGCCATGCGGTTTTCACGCGGCTTGGGAGTCCGGCGCCGCCGTACGGCGCGAAGGAATCTGCACCTGTTCAACCGCTGCGTCGATATGCAGGAGGGTGGCCGCGAGCTGCTGCTGATGCGTGCCGTCGCCGGTCGAATAAAAACGGGGCAGCGCGGCGCCTGCCTTTTCCGTGGCGGCGCGCAGACCGTGTTGGTCCAGCACGCGTGCCAGTTGACGCGCGATGGCGACGCTCGTGTCGATCAGCGTGAGCCGATCGCCAACGATGTCACGAATCGCCGCATCCAGAAACGGGTAATGGGTGCAGCCGAGCACCAGGGTGTCGGCGCCGGCATCGAGCATCGGCTGAAGATAGCCGCGCAGCAGCGTGCGCAACTCGGCCGAGCCGACGTCGCAGCGCTCGACTGCCTGCACGAGTCCATGGCCCGGTTGGCACAGGAAACGGCAGTCGGCGGCATAGCGCTCGAGCAGTCCCTGAAAGCGGACGCTGCGCAAGGTTACCTGGGTGGCGAGCACGCCGGCGACGCGGGTTCTGGACTGCAGCGCAGCCGGCTTGATGCCGGGTTCGACGCCCACTAGTGGAATGGGCAGTTTTTCGCGCACCAGGGCGATGGATTGCGCGGTCGCCGTGTTGCAGGCGACCACCAGCGCTTTCGCACCTTGCTTGACCAGCCATTCGCCGATCGCGAGCGTGCGGTCGGCGATGAAGTCGTCGTCGCGCTCGCCATACGGCGCGTAGAACGAATCGGCGACATACAGGATGGCTTCGTCAGGCAGTTGCGCCCGAACCGCCCTCAACACCGACAAACCGCCGAGGCCCGAATCGAAAATGCCGACCGGCGCGCTCGAAGCAGCGCCCGAGGTAAATGTCGGGACAGTCGGGGACGGCGATTGTGCAGGCATAGGCGAAGAGCGCGCGCATGGCGCGACGGTCAAGGGATGGTCGGAAAAACGGGAAGGTGCGCAAGTATATCGCCCGCGCGGACCCGGTCATGGCGAATGCCGGGACAAGTGACTTGGCTCATGAGCTGGCCCTGAGTCGCGCGGGCTGTTTTCAGCGCGGGTCGATCAGGATTCGACCGTGCCCATTGCGCTTTGCTGGTAGTTCTGGATGCCGACCTTGTCGATCAGATCGAGTTGGGTTTCGAGCCAGTCGATGTGTTCTTCCGTGTCGTCGAGAATCTTCGTGAAGATTTCGCGCGAGATGAAATCGCGGACGGATTCGCAATACACGATTGCTTCCTTGCAGGTGCTCTGCGAAATCTGTTCGAGCTTCAGATCGCATTCGAGGATTTCTTTGGTTTCCTCACCGATCAGCAGCTTATGGAGATCCTGCAGATTCGGCAGACCGTCGAGCATGAAAATGCGTTCGATGAGCCAGTCGGCGTGCTTCATCTCACCGATCGACTCGTCGTATTCGTGCTTGCCGAGTTTTTCCAGACCCCAGTGACGATACATGCGTGCATGCAGGAAGTACTGGTTGATGGCGGTCAGCTCGTTTTTCAATTGAGCGTTGAGATATTCGATGACCTTCTTATCGCCTTGCATGATGTGTCCTTAATGGGGTTCAATTTCCCAGAACGATAAACGCCGACGCCCGAAAAGCCAAGGCCAAAATTCAGTTTTACGCTTGATTTTGAAGGTTTTTCGCGTGTTGCTTATTGTTCTCATCGGGTTGTAAAAAAAAACCGAGACACGAGGCCCCGGTTTCTGGTTTTGTCAATTGATCCTGGTCTCGATCAAACCGTCGCAACCGGAATCTTGCCGATCTTCGCCTGCCATTCCTTCGGCCCGGTCTGATGGACCGATGTGCCGTTCGAATCGACTGCGACCGTCACCGGCATGTCCTGCACGTCGAACTCGTAGATCGCTTCCATACCCAGGTCTTCGAACGCAAGCACCTTTGCGCTGCGAATCGCTTTCGACACGAGATACGCCGCGCCGCCCACGGCCATCAGATACGCGGCCTTGTGCTTCTTGATCGCCTCGATCGCAACCGGTCCGCGCTCGGCCTTGCCGATCATCGAAATGAGGCCCGTTTGCGAGAGCATCGTTTCGGTGAACTTGTCCATGCGCGTGGCCGTGGTCGGGCCTGCCGGGCCGACTGCTTCGTCGCGCACCGGATCGACCGGGCCGACGTAGTAGATCACGCGGTTCGTGAAATCGACCGGCAGCTTTTCGCCCTTCGCCAGCATGTCGGCGATGCGCTTGTGCGCGGCATCGCGGCCCGTCAACATCTTGCCTGACAGCAGCAGCGTTTGGCCCGGCGTCCAACCGGCAACTTCTTCCGGCGTCAGCGTATTCAGGTCGACACGCTTACTGGTTTCCGTGTTCGGTTCCCACTGCACTTTCGGCCATGCGTCGAGCGACGGCGCTTCGAGCTTCGCGACGCCGGAGCCGTCGAGCGTGAAGTGTGCGTGTCGCGTGGCGGCGCAGTTCGGGATGATCGCGATCGGCTTGGACGCGGCGTGCGTCGGCGCGGCCATGATCTTCACATCGAGCACGGTGGCGAGGCCACCAAGTCCCTGTGCACCGATACCGAGCGCATTGACCTTCTCATGCAGTTCCACGCGCAGCTCTTCGATCCAGTCCTTCGGGCCGCGTGCGATCACGTCCTGAATGTCGATCGGGTCCATCAGCGATTCCTTGGCCATCACCATCGCTTTTTCAGCCGTACCGCCGATGCCGATGCCGAGCATGCCCGGCGGGCACCAGCCCGCGCCCATGGTCGGCACGGTCTTGAGAATCCAGTCGACGATCGAATCCGACGGATTGAGCATCGCGAACTTCGACTTGTTTTCCGAACCGCCGCCCTTGGCCGCGACCTGCACGTCGACGGTGTTGCCCGGCACGATCTCGTAGTGGATCACGGCCGGCGTGTTGTCCTTCGTGTTCTTGCGTGCGCCTTCGGGCGGACTCACGATCGACGCGCGCAGCACGTTGTCCGGGTTCAGATAACCACGGCGCACGCCTTCGTTGATCATGTCGGTGACGCCCATCGTCGCGCCGTCCCAACGCACGTCCATGCCGACCTTCACGAACACCGTGACGATACCGGTGTCCTGACAGATCGGGCGCTTGCCTTCCGCGCACATACGGCTGTTGGTGAGAATCTGCGCGATGGCGTCTTTCGCCGCCGGACTCTGTTCGAGCTCGTAAGCGCGGCCCAAGGCCTGGATGTAGTCGAGCGGGTGGTAATAGCTGATGTACTGAAGCGAATCAGCAATGCTCTGAATCAGATCTTCCTGTTTGATGACGGTCATGGCTTGGCTCAGTGGGGACAACGGCGCTTGTTTTCCGATCGCAGCGCGGTGCGGTCAGTCGTGCGCCTTCAGGGGAGTGGAACCTTTTGCGGAACCCACGGCATGCAGCACCGCGGGCTCTTCGAAATGCTTGGGATGCGTATGCGTGGTGAGGCGGTCGACCAGCGCCATCACCAGCGCGGACACGAGGAACGCCACGTGGATGATGACCTGCCACATGATCGTGTGAGTCGTGTTCTGGTCGGGGCTGATGAAGGTCTTCAGCAGATGGATCGACGAGATGCTGATCAGCGCCATCGACAATTTGACTTTGAGCACGCCGGCGTTCACGTGGTCGAGCCATTCCGGTTCGTCCGGATGACCCTCGACGCCCAGGCGCGAGACGAAGGTTTCATACCCGCCGATGATCACCATGATCAGCAGGTTCGAGATCATCACCACATCGATCAGGCCGAGCACGACCAGCATGATGTTGGTTTCGTCGAGCGTCATCGATGCCGTGACCAGATGCCAGACTTCCTTGAGGAACAGCACCACGTAGACAGCTTGCGCGATGATCAGGCCCAGGTAGAGCGGCACCTGCAGCCAGCGGCTCATGAAGATGATGACGGGCAGCGGACGCATCGGGCGGCGCTGACGGGCGGAGGCGGGTCGCGTAGCGGACATAGGCAAGAGTCAGATGAAACGCAGGTGACGGAACACGGACCAAATGCGCGGACCCGGTGTGCGATGACGCACGTGGATCGGACACGCAAACCATGCGCAGACGGCGCGGCGCACGGCGTGAGAGCGCCGGGTAAGCTTG